>NZ_JABEZU010000006.1 GCF_013149785.1 Isoptericola halotolerans | reverse complement strand
TTGGGGGTCGTTGGTTGTTTTCTCTCTTTTACGGAGAGTTTGATCCTGGCTCAGGACGAACGCTGGCGGCGTGCTTAACACATGCAAGTCGAACGGTGAAGCCCAGCTTGCTGGGTGGATCAGTGGCGAACGGGTGAGTAACACGTGAGCAACCTGCCCTCCACTTCGGGATAAGCCTTGGAAACGGGGTCTAATACCGGATATGAGCACCTTCCGCATGGTGGGTGTTGGAAAGTTTTTCGGTGGGGGATGGGCTCGCGGCCTATCAGCTTGTTGGTGGGGTAATGGCCTACCAAGGCGTCGACGGGTAGCCGGCCTGAGAGGGCGACCGGCCACACTGGGACTGAGACACGGCCCAGACTCCTACGGGAGGCAGCAGTGGGGAATATTGCACAATGGGCGAAAGCCTGATGCAGCGACGCCGCGTGAGGGATGACGGCCTTCGGGTTGTAAACCTCTTTCAGCAGGGAAGAAGGCCTTCGGGTGGACGGTACCTGCAGAAGAAGCGCCGGCTAACTACGTGCCAGCAGCCGCGGTAATACGTAGGGCGCAAGCGTTGTCCGGAATTATTGGGCGTAAAGAGCTCGTAGGCGGTCTGTCGCGTCTGGTGTGAAAACCCGAGGCTCAACCTCGGGCTTGCATCGGGTACGGGCAGACTAGAGTGCGGTAGGGGAGACTGGAATTCCTGGTGTAGCGGTGGAATGCGCAGATATCAGGAGGAACACCGATGGCGAAGGCAGGTCTCTGGGCCGCAACTGACGCTGAGGAGCGAAAGCATGGGGAGCGAACAGGATTAGATACCCTGGTAGTCCATGCCGTAAACGTTGGGCACTAGGTGTGGGGCTCATTCCACGAGTTCCGTGCCGCAGCTAACGCATTAAGTGCCCCGCCTGGGGAGTACGGCCGCAAGGCTAAAACTCAAAGGAATTGACGGGGGCCCGCACAAGCGGCGGAGCATGCGGATTAATTCGATGCAACGCGAAGAACCTTACCAAGGCTTGACATGCACCGGACGCTGCCAGAGATGGTGGTTCCGCAAGGTCGGTGCACAGGTGGTGCATGGTTGTCGTCAGCTCGTGTCGTGAGATGTTGGGTTAAGTCCCGCAACGAGCGCAACCCTCGTCCCATGTTGCCAGCGGGTTATGCCGGGGACTCATGGGAGACTGCCGGGGTCAACTCGGAGGAAGGCGGGGATGACGTCAAATCATCATGCCCCTTATGTCTTGGGCTTCACGCATGCTACAATGGCCGGTACAGAGGGCTGCGATACCGTAAGGTGGAGCGAATCCCAAAAAGCCGGTCTCAGTTCGGATTGGGGTCTGCAACTCGACCCCATGAAGTCGGAGTCGCTAGTAATCGCAGATCAGCAACGCTGCGGTGAATACGTTCCCGGGCCTTGTACACACCGCCCGTCAAGTCACGAAAGTTGGTAACACCCGAAGCTCATGGCCCAACCGGTTTTCCGGGGGGAGTGGTCGAAGGTGGGACTGGCGATTGGGACTAAGTCGTAACAAGGTAGCCGTACCGGAAGGTGCGGCTGGATCACCTCCTTTCTAAGGAGCACATACTGTCCGCTCTTCGGGGTGGGTGGTCATGCACAGCCGCTGTAGGCACCGAACGTGTGTCTGGTGGTTGCTCTGGGTGGAACATTGACTGTTTGCGGTGCGCCTGGTGCGTGCCGGTGCTAGTACGCCTTGCTGCTTCGGTGGTGGGTGGGAACGTGCCGGTGTCGTGGGGGTGGGTCGTGTGAGCACACTGTTGGGTCCTGAGGCAACCGGCCATGTTTGGTCGGGTGACCTTGATGGATACGGGTCGTTGGTCGGGTCTTCATACCGCTTCGGTCGCTTCGCTTGGTTGCGGGGTGTGCTGGGGGTCGGGTGGGCCTGGTGGCCGGCGGGACCGTCCGTTGCTTGAGAACTGCACAGTGGACGCGAGCATCCCAGATGTTCAAGTATTATTCTTGGATTTCTGTAGCATATTTGTAGTGTGTTTCGAAGTTTAGAAGGGCACATGGTGGATGCCTTGGCACTAGGAGCCGAAGAAGGACGTGGTAGCCTGCGTTAAGCCTCGGGGAGCTGGCAAACGAGCTGTGATCCGAGGATGTCCGAATGGGGGAACCCAGCCGCAGTCATGTGCGGTTACCTGTATCTGAATTCATAGGGTGCAGGAGGGAACGCCGGGAAGTGAAACATCTCAGTACCGGCAGGAAGAGATATTCCGTGAGTAGTGGCGAGCGAAAGCGGATGAGGCCAAACCGTATGCGTGTCAAGCTGTCAGGCGTTGCGTGTACGGGGTTGTGGGACCTTTCGTGGATCACTGACATGGTCCGGACCAGTAAGAAAGTCGTGTCATAGTCGAACCGCATTGAAAGGCGGACCGTAGAGGGTGTGAGTCCCGTAGACGAAATGGTGCGGCCTGGTGAAGGGGATCCCAAGTAGCACGGGGCCCGTGAAATCTCGTGTGAATCTGGCAAGACCACTTGCTAAGCCTAAATACTACCTAGTGACCGATAGCGGACAAGTACCGTGAGGGAAAGGTGAAAAGTACCCCGGGAGGGGAGTGAAATAGTACCTGAAACCGTGTGCCTACAATCCGTCGGAGCCTCCTTAGCAGGGGTGACGGCGTGCCTTTTGAAGAATGAGCCTGCGAGTTAGTGCTCGGTGGCGAGGTTAACCCGTGTGGGGAAGCCGTAGCGAAAGCGAGTCCGAACAGGGCGATTCAGTCGCCGGGTCTAGACCCGAAGCGAAGTGATCTAGCCATGGGCAGGTTGAAGCGCCGGTAAGACGGCGTGGAGGACCGAACCCACTTAGGTTGAAAACTGAGGGGATGACCTGTGGTTAGGGGTGAAAGGCCAATCAAACTTCGTGATAGCTGGTTCTCCCCGAAATGCATTTAGGTGCAGCGTCACGCGTTCCTTGCCGGAGGTAGAGCTACTGGATGGCCGATGGGCCTCACCAGGTTACTGACGTCAACCAAACTCCGAATGCCGGTAAGCCAGAGCGTGGCAGTGAGACTGCGGGGGATAAGCTTCGTAGTCGAGAGGGAAACAGCCCAGACCACCGGCTAAGGCCCCTAAGCGTGTGCTCAGTGGGAAAGGATGTGGAGTTGCACAGACAACCAGGAGGTTGGCTTAGAAGCAGCCACCCTTGAAAGAGTGCGTAATAGCTCACTGGTCAAGTGATTCCGCGCCGACAATGTAGCGGGGCTCAAGTACACCGCCGAAGCCGTGGCACTCACACTTTACCCAGCATCTTCCCTTCGGGGTGGGTGTTCAGGTGTGTGGGTGGGTAGGGGAGCGTCGTGTGGGCAGTGAAGCCGCAGGGTGACCTAGTGGTGGAGACTACACGAGTGAGAATGCAGGCATGAGTAGCGAAAGACGGGTGAGAAACCCGTCCGCCGAATGACCAAGGGTTCCAGGGCCAGGTTAATCCGCCCTGGGTAAGTCGGGACCTAAGGCGAGGCCGACAGGCGTAGTCGATGGACAAGGAGTTGATATTCTCCTACCGGCGAAGAACCGCCCATACCGAGCCCGGTGATGCTAACCACCCCCGAGTACCACCGTCACCTTCGGGTGACACCGGTACAACGGCGTGGGACCCGAACCGGTAGTAGGTAAGCGTATTAACAGGGGTGACGCAGGAAGGTAGCCCGGCGTGGCGATGGTAGACCACGTCCAAGGTTGTAGCCGGCTTCGTAGGCAAATCCGCGAAGCACGTACGGTGAGAACTGACAGTGACCGCACATGCGGGAAACGGGTGATCCTCAGCTGCCAAGAAAAGCCTCGACGCGAGGTTCTAGCCGCCCGTACCCCAAACCGACTCAGGTGGTCAGGTAGAGAATACCAAGGCGATCGAGATAATCGTGGTTAAGGAACTCGGCAAAATGCCCCCGTAACTTCGGGAGAAGGGGGGCCCGAACTGTCCAACCCCTCGCGGGTGACGGCAGCAAGGGCCGCAGAGACCAGGGAGAAGCGACTGTTTACTAAAAACACAGGTCCGTGCGAAGTCGCAAGACGATGTATACGGACTGACGCCTGCCCGGTGCTGGAAGGTTAAGAGGACGGGTCAGCCCTTCGGGGCGAAGCCCAGAATTTAAGCCCCAGTAAACGGCGGTGGTAACTATAACCATCCTAAGGTAGCGAAATTCCTTGTCGGGTAAGTTCCGACCTGCACGAATGGCGTAACGACTTCTCCGCTGTCTCAACCGCGAACTCGGCGAAATTGCACTACGAGTAAAGATGCTCGTTACGCGCAGCAGGACGGAAAGACCCCGGGACCTTTACTATAGCTTGGTATTGGTGTTCGGTGCGGTTTGTGTAGGATAGGTGGGAGACTATGAAGCCCGCGCGCCAGCGCGAGTGGAGTCGCCGTTGAAATACCACTCTGACCGCATCGACCATCTAACCTCGGTCCGTGATCCGGATCAGGGACAGTGCCTGGTGGGTAGTTTAACTGGGGCGGTTGCCTCCCAAAATGTAACGGAGGCGCTCAAAGGTTCCCTCAGCCTGGTTGGCAATCAGGTGTCGAGTGCAAGTGCACAAGGGAGCTTGACTGTGAGACCGACAGGTCGAGCAGGGACGAAAGTCGGAACTAGTGATCCGGCGGTGGCTTGTGGAAGCGCCGTCGCTCAACGGATAAAAGGTACCCCGGGGATAACAGGCTGATCTTCCCCAAGAGTCCATATCGACGGGATGGTTTGGCACCTCGATGTCGGCTCGTCGCATCCTGGGGCTGGAGTAGGTCCCAAGGGTTGGGCTGTTCGCCCATTAAAGCGGCACGCGAGCTGGGTTTAGAACGTCGTGAGACAGTTCGGTCCCTATCCGCTGCGCGCGCAGGAAACTTGAGAAGGGCTGTCCCTAGTACGAGAGGACCGGGACGGACGAACCTCTGGTATGCCAGTTGTTCCGCCAGGAGCACCGCTGGTTCGCTACGTTCGGAAGGGATAACCGCTGAAAGCATCTAAGCGGGAAGCCTGCTTCAAGATGAGGTTTCCATCCCCCTCGTGGGGTGAAGGCACCCAGCTAGACCACTGGGTAGATAGGCCGGAAGTGGAAGACAGGACCAAAGACTGTCGCAGCTGACCGGTACTAATAAGCCAACAACTTCAACACACTTCTGCTATGCACGCGTCCACTGTGCGGTTCCCGAGAAACGGGCACCACCACCCACCACCCCCTCCTTGACCCAGGGCGGCGGCGGGCACCCGAACAACTCGATAACGTTACGGCGGTCACAGCGAAGGGGAAACGCCCGGTCCCATACCGAACCCGGAAGCTCAGCCCTTCAGCGCCGATGGTACTGCCCTGGAGACGGGGTGGGAGAGTAGGACGCCGCCGGACACCC
>NZ_JABEZU010000005.1 GCF_013149785.1 Isoptericola halotolerans | reverse complement strand
TCAAGGCGTTCTGGAACATCGCCAACTGGCGCGACGTCGCCGCCCGCCTCGAGCGCGCCCGCACCCAGACCGCCGGACTCATCGTCCCGGCCTGAACCGCGAGCACGACGACAGGGGCCCGCATCCTCCGGTGAGGATGCGGGCCCCTGTGTGCGTCTGCGGCAGCGGCGTCAGTGCGCGTGCTGCCCTCGACTGAACTCGAACACCCAGCCGATCAGACCGATCACACCGAGGATCAGGCTGATGTAGAAGACCCACCAGCCGACCGCGAGGCCGAGGAACGCGACCGCCGAGCCCGCGCCGACCACCAGCGGCCACCACGACCACGGGGCGTACACGCCCTGGTCGCCGGCGCCCTGATCGATCTCGCCCTGCTCGTCGTCCTCGGGACGCGGATCGATGTGGCGCGCCTGCAGCGCCAGGTAGGCACCGATCATCGCCATGAGGCCACCGACGAGCGGGATGCCGAGGTACCCGACCGGCTCGTTCCAGCCGCTGAAGACTCCGTAGAGCACGCCCACCACGACGAAGAAGGGCGCCAGCCAGATGAAGAGGCGGATCTCGATCTTCACTTGGTCGTCTCCTCGTCCTCGGGCCCGTCGACCGCTGTCGGCGACTGGTGCTTCTCCGGGTAGTCGTTGATCTGACGTTCCTCGACCAGCTGCGCCTGACCTCGACGGTCAGCGCCGCCGTACACCTGCTCGAGACCGTCCTGGTTGACGTGCGGGTCCTCCATGGCGGCGACCTCAGGGTGGTGCAGGTCGAAGGCCGGCGACTCGGACCGGATGCGCGGCAGCGACGTGAAGTTGTGCCGCGGCGGCGGGCAGGAGGTGGCCCACTCGAGCGAGCGGCCGTAGCCCCAGGGGTCGTCGACCTCGACCTTGGGGGCGTTGCGCCACGTGGAGTAGACGTTCCAGAAGAACGGCAGCGTGGAGGCAGCCAGGATGAAGGCGCCCACCGTCGAGAGCTGGTTCTCCCAGGTGAATCCCTCGTTGGGCATGTAGTCGGCGTACCGCCGCGCCATGCCTTCCACGCCCAGCCAGTGCTGCACGAGGAACGTCATGTGGAAGCCGATGAACAGGATCCAGAAGTGGATCTTGCCGAGACGCTCGTCGAGCATCGTCCCGGTGAACTTGGGCCACCAGAAGTAGAAGCCGGCGAACATGGCGAACACGACGGTCCCGAACACCACGTAGTGGAAGTGCGCGACCACGAAGTAGGAGTCCGAGAGATGGAAGTCCAGCGCCGGGCTCGACAGGATGATGCCGGTCAGCCCACCGAAGAGGAACGTCACCAGGAAGCCGATGGACCAGAGCATCGGTGTCTCGAACGTGAGCTTCCCGCGCCACAGCGTGCCGATCCAGTTGAAGAACTTCACACCGGTCGGGACGGCGATCAGCATCGTCATGAAGGCGAAGAAGGGCAGCAGCACCGCGCCGGTGACGTACATGTGGTGCGCCCACACCGTGACCGACAGCGCGGCGATGGCGATCGTCGCGTAGACGAGGCCCTTGTAGCCGAAGATCGGCTTGCGACTGAAGACCGGGAAGATCTCCGAGACGATGCCGAAGAACGGCAGCGCGATGATGTACACCTCGGGGTGCCCGAAGAACCAGAACAGGTGCTGCCACAGCACCGCTCCCCCGTTGTCGGGGTTGAAGACCTGCGCGTTGAAGCGGCGGTCGGCGCCGAGGGCGAACAGGGCGGAAGCCAGCGGCGGGAACGCCATGAGGACCAGCAGGCTCGTGACCAGGGTGTTCCAGGTGAAGATCGGCATCCGGAACATGGTCATGCCCGGGGCACGCATGCAGATGATCGTCGTGATGAAGTTGACCGCGCCCAGGATGGTCCCGAACCCTCCGAGCGCCAGCCCGAAGACCCAGAGGTCACCACCCAGCCCTGGGCTGAACGTCGTGTTCGACAGCGGTGCGTAGGCGAACCATCCGAACGACGCCGCCCCCTGCGGGGTGAAGAAGCCGCCGGCCGCGATGAGACCGCCGAAGAGGAAGAGCCAGTACGCGAGCATGTTCAGTCGCGGGAACGCGACGTCCGGCGCACCGATCTGCAACGGCATGATGACGTTCGCGAACCCGGCGAAGAGCGGGGTCGCGAAGAGCAGCAGCATGATCGTGCCGTGCATGGTGAAGAGCTGGTTGTACTGCTCCTTGCTCTGCAGGATCTGCATGCCGGGCGCGAAGAGCTCCGCGCGGATGAGCAGGGCGAGGAGGCCTCCCACGGCGAACCAGAAGAACGACGTGATCAGGTACATGTACCCGATCGTCTTGTGGTCCGTGGAGGTGATCCACTTGACGACCGTGCGGCCAAGGGTCTGGCGCTCCGGGCGCAGGCCGGGTACGACCTCGGCCCCTTGAGCGGTCTCGGTGGTGGCCATCAGCCCTCGACCTCCGGTGTGGTTTCTTCGACGGTGAACTCACCGTGCTGCTGGCGGTTGAGCTCGAGACCGAGCTCGCCGGTCTGCCCCCTGGCCGCCAGCTCTGCCATCTGGGCGTCGTACTCGGCGCGGTCGACGACCTGGACGTTGAACAGCATCCCGGAGTGGAACTCGCCGCAGAGCTCGGCGCACTTGCCGGCGTAGGTCCCCTCGCGTTCGGGCACGACCTGGAAGCTGTTGGTGCGACCCGGGATCATGTCCATCTTGAACAGGAACGCGGGGATCCAGAACGAGTGGATGACGTCGCGGGAGTCGACGATGAACTCGACGCGCTCCCCGACGGGCAGGTACAGCGTGGGCAGGTTCTGCGAGGTGCCGGGCTCGCCGTCGATCTCGTCCTCGGCGGTCTGGGACCCCGGGTCGAGCAGCTGCTGCCCGGTCTCGTACACGTCGTCGTCGAGGTAGTTGAAGTCCCAGCTCCACTGCTTGCCGATGACCTGGATGCTGACGTCGGGCTCTTCGGACGTCGTGTCCAGAATCGCGGTCATGTCGCGGTTGGTGTAGAAGAACAGCACCAGGACCATGAGCGTGGGGACGATCGTGTACATGATCTCGAGCGGCATGTGATAGCGGGTCTGCACCGGCAGCCGGTGGTCGTCACGGCGCTTGCGGTAAGCGGCGACGCACCACAGCATCAGCCCCCAGGTGATGACACCGACGGCGAGCGCGGCGATCCAGGATCCGACCCACAGGTCGGTGATGCGCCCGGTCTGGTTGGTCACCTCCCCGTCGCTGTATCCGGGGAGGTATCCACGCTGGGCAGCATCGTCGGCGCAGCCGGAGGCGAGTGCCACGACGGCGACGGCGACGGCTGTCGCGCGCAACGCCAGGGCCCGCCGGGTGCGAGTGGGGCTCTTCGGGTGCAAGGGAGGCCTTTCACGTCTTGTCCGACCGCTGCGCCCTGACTCGGGGCGCACGGGTAGGACCTTCGTCCTCGATGGGAGCAGCCTAGCGCGACCTTCACTCTTTCGACGCCAGAAGCGCCCCGTTCCTACGTGACGGCACCACCGCATCGTGTCGCCATCCGCGCTGTTCGCGACAGGGTTCTGAGGCGTGTCAGAACGTGCGCCTCGTGGCGACCGCCCCGACGGCCGCGGCATCATGGGCATGCGCACCCCGCACCGTCTCAGCACAGCACCGAAGGGCCACGTGTGACACACCCCACCCCTGCCGCCGGGCGGATCCACCTCGACAACGGCAGCCGCGCCCCGTGGCACCCCCTCGCCCGCCAGGCGTTCCTCCAGGCCCTCGACGACGGCTGGGCGGACCCCCGGCGCCTCCACACCGAGGGTCGTCGCGCCGCCGCCCTGGTGGACGGCGCCCGCGAGGCGGTGGCACAGGTGCTCGGCGCACGGACGGAGGAGGTCCGGTTCACGCCCTCGCACACCGCGGCGCTGCACACCGCCGTCGCACACGTCGCCCGGGCCCGGAGGCGCCACGGCAGCGACGTCGTGGTGAGCGCCGTCGAGAGAGCCGCCGTGCTCCACGCCGCCGAGCACGCTGCCGCTCCGGGCGGGCGACGAGTGTCCGTCGACGTCGACAGCCTCGGGAGGGTGGACGCCGAGGCGTTCGCCGGGGCGCTGCGGCACGAGGGCGTCGCGATGGCGGCCCTGCAGCACGCCAACGGAGAGGTCGGCACGCTGCAGCCGGTGGACGCCGTCCACGAGGCGGCACTCGCTGCAGGGGTGCCCCTCCTGGTGGACGCGGGCGCGAGCCTCGGGCACACCGCCGTCGGCCCGGCCTGGGACGTCCTGGCGGCCGACCCGGCCGACTGGGGCGGCCCCGCCGGCGTCGGCATCAGCGCCGTGCGGCATCGCACCCGGACCGTCGCCACCGGACCGGAGGGCCCGGAGCCGTGGGCGCCCGGTGGGGTCAGCGTCCCGGCCGTGTTCGCGGCGGCGGTGGCCCTGCAGGCGGTGGTCGAGGACCGCGTCGACGCCGACCGTCGACGTCGAGAGCTCGTCGAGCACATCCGCGACCGGGTCTCGCAGATCCGCGATGTCGAGGTCGTCGGCGACCCGGTGGAACGGCTGCCGCACGTGGTGACGTTCTCGTTCCTCTACGTCGACGGCGAGGCCCTCGTCACGGAGCTCGACCGCGCCGGCTTCGCCGTCGGCTCCGGCTCAGCGTGCACGGCCAGCACGCTCGAGCCGTCGCACGTCCTGGCCGCGATGGGCGTCCTCACCCACGGGAACGTGCGGATCGCCCTGGACCGGTCGACGGCGCGGGAGGATGTGGACCGGTTCCTCCAGGTCCTGCCCGGGGCCGTCGACCGTGTCCGCGACATGCTCGGGGTGCAGGGCCTGTGAGCGACCACGGCCCCGGCACGGTCGTCGACGCACGGGGGCTGCGCTGCCCGCTGCCCGTCATCCGGCTCGCGGCCCGCGCCAAGGAGCTCCCGGCCGGCAGCGAGGTGACCGTCCTGTCCACCGATCCCGCGGCCCGCCACGACGTCCCTGCCTGGGCGCGGCTGCGCGGGCACAGCATGGTGGCCCAGGAGGTCCACGACACACCAGAGGCGGACGGAGGACCCTGGTGGGCCCTGACCGTCCGCCTCGGGGACTGACTCGGGTCGCGGCTCAGCCGAAGGAACCGCCGCAGGCGCAGGACTCGCCCGCGTTCGGGTTGTCGATGGTGAAGCCCTGCTTCTCGATGGTGTCGGCGAAGTCGATCTTCGCACCGTCGAGGTACGGGACGCTCATGCGGTCCACGACGACCTCGACGCCGTCGTAGTCGCGCAGCGCGTCCCCGTCGAGCAGGCGCTCGTCGAAGTACAGCTGGTAGATGAGGCCGGAGCAGCCGCCGGGCTGGACGGCGACGCGCAGACGCAGGTCGTCACGGCCCTCCTGCTCGAGGAGGGTGCGAACCTTGTTCGCGGCGACCTCGGAGAGCTCGACGCCGTGCGTGGCGATCTCGGTGGTGTCGGTCATGCTTCCTCCAACAGGTTGGCCGGTGCGGCTGTTCCCGATCCTACGCCGGAATCGTGACGGGTCGATGACTCACGTCACACGGCGGACCACGGGGGTGCCCAGGTGCGTGCAGCACGCCGGACGGCTGAAGGATCCCACGGGTCGCCCACCTCGTGGACGCCGGCGACCCCGGCGGCGGCGAGCTCGCGCCGCGACACCTCCGACCGCCCGGCGAGCACCACGACCGGGACGGCGTGCGGGGCGGCGGCACGCGCCGCGTCCGCCACCGGCCCGTCGTGCAGCGCCGACCCGTCGAGCGTCCGCACGTGCACGACGACGAGGTCGGCGTCGGCCGCGCGTTCCGCCATCAGGGCGACGTGCGGCGGAACCGGGGGCAGGCCGACGCTCGACAGGCCGAGCGCCGACGTCGGGACGAAGACCCCGGCGGGTGCCGGTGCGCCCGGCGACGGTGGCGCAGCCGGCCTTGCGACGGGGACCACCAAGGGCTCGGTCGCGCACCGGGGCGCGGCGCCGGTCCACGCGGCGGCCAGGGCGGCCGCCCCCTGCGGCCCCTCGGAACCCGCCACGTCACCGGGACGGTCAGGGGACGGGGCGCCGGACGCGGCGACGATGAGCGCGTGCACGCACCGATCGTGGCACATCTTCGCGTCGTGGGAAGATGAGCGCGTGAGCACCCTGCTGAACGAGACGTCCCCCTTCGTCGAGCCGGCACCGTCCCCGCTGCTCCTGCTCGGTCAGGGGCGCGACCTCGCGTCCGAACGCGGCGTCGAGTGCACGGGCAGCCTCCCCTCGCCGTCGGACCCCGACCTGGTCGAACGGGCACGCGCTGCACGGGCCGCGCTCGGCGAGCGTGCCTTCGTCCTGGGGCACCACTACCAGCGCGACGAGGTCATCGACTTCGCGGACGTCACCGGCGACTCCTTCAAGCTCGCGCGGGAGGCTGCGGCACGCCCCGAGGCGGAGTTCGTCATCTTCTGCGGAGTCCACTTCATGGCCGAGTCCGCGGACATCCTCACCGCCGACAGCCAGCAGGTGGTGCTGCCCGACATGGCGGCCGGCTGCTCGATGGCGGACATGGCCGAGATCTCGCAGGTCGAGGAGGCCTGGGCCGTGCTGGAGGACGCCGGCGTGGCGGCCGACACGATCCCGGTCACGTACATGAACTCGACCGCTGCGATCAAGGCGTTCACCGGTCGGCACGGCGGCACCGTGTGCACCTCGTCGAACGCCCAGGTGGCGCTGCGCTGGGCCTTCGACAAGGTCGGCGGCGTCGACGGCACCGGCAAGGTGCTGTTCATGCCGGACCAGCACCTGGGCCGCAACACCGCGGTGCTCCAGCTCGGCCTCGGCCTGGACGACTGCGTGGTGTTCGACCCCCGCAAGCCCGGTGGCGGGCTGACCGCCCAGGAGCTGCGCGACGCCCGGATGATCCTGTGGCGCGGTCACTGCTCGGTCCACGGCCGCTTCTCGGAGCGCAACGTCGCCGACATCCGGGCAGCCGTCCCCGGGGTCAACGTGCTGGTGCACCCCGAGTGCAAGCACGAGGTGGTCACGGCCGCGGACATGGTGGGCTCGACGGAGTACATCATCAAGGCGCTGGAGAACGCGGAGCCCGGCTCGTCGTGGGCGATCGGCACCGAGCTCAACCTCGTGCGTCGTGTCGCTGCCGCCCACCCGGACAAGCAGGTGCACTACCTCGACTCGACCGTCTGCTTCTGCTCGACGATGAACCGCATCGACCTGCCGCACCTCGTCTGGGCGATGGAGTCGCTCGTCGAGGGGCGCGTGGTCAACCGCATCGTCGTGGACGCCGACGACGCGCACTGGGCCCAGGTGGCCCTCGACCAGATGCTGGCGCTGCCGGGGATCTGATGTCCCCGGCGGGCGGTACGGAAGGGCGATGACCTGGCGATGAGCACCGACGGGGGCCTGCAGGTCGGGATCGTCGTGTTCGACGACGCCGACGAGCTCGACGTGGTGGGCCCCTTCGAGGTCTTCACCGCCTGGTCCGAACGCTCGGACCTCAGGCCGTCCGTCGACACCTTCTCGAGCACGGGGGACGGTGTGCGCCTGTCCGGCGGGCTGCGGATGCTCCCCAGCCGGTCGGCGGACGACGTCGGCCCCCTGCACCTGCTCGTCCACCCCGGCGGGTGGGGCACCCGCGCCCTGCTCGACGACCCGGACCACCTGGAGTGGCTGCGTGCCGTGCGGCGGCAGACACCGGTGCTCGCCAGCGTCTGCACCGGGGCGCTGGTGCTGGCCGCCGCGGGCCTCCTCGGGGGCCGACCCGTCACGACCCATCACGACCACTACGACGAGCTGGCACGGATCGACCCCAGCACCGTGGTCGACACCGAGGCCCGGTTCGTCGACGACGGCGACGTGGTCACCTCCGCGGGGGTGTCCGCCGGCATCGACATGGCCCTGCACCTCGTGGAACGACTGGACTCGAGCACCGCGGCCGCAGCGGTGCGCCACGCGCTGCAGTACGACCACGGCTCGCCCGCGTGACGTCGCCGAACCGGTCCGTCGATACCTGATACCGCGCGTCGCTGACATATCGTGGCGCCATGACGAGGATGATCCAGCTCGCCAAGGCGTCCCTGCTCCCCCGCAAGCCCGTCCCGGGCCGCGGCCTGCTCGACGCGTCCACGACCGTGCTGCGCGTGCACCCGGGCGACATGGACCTGTACCTCCACGTCAACAACGGCTCGTACCTGCAGATGATGGACGTCGCCCGCTCGAACCTCATCGCCGACCTGGGTGGCTACCCGCTGCTCAAGACCCAGGGCTGGTACCCCGTCGTGGCGGCCTCGACCATGACCTACAAGCGCTCGCTTCAGCTGTTCGACCGCGTCGAGATCAGCACCCGCGTGCTGGGCTGGGACGCCCGGGTGGTCTACATCGAGCAGGTGTTCACGTGCCGGGACTCCTTCGCGGCCCGGGGCTGGGTCGCCGGCAGGTTCCTCGGCAAGGACGGTTCCCGCATCGACCCGGCCGACGTCGTCGCGCTGCTGGGGAAGCACGGTCCCGTGCAGAGCCCCGCGCTGCCCGACGACGTCGCCGCCTGGGCCCGGTCGGTCGACGTCGCGCACCGCGAGGCCGGTCGGGCCTGACCGCCCTCGCCCGGTCGGCACGTCCCGTTCGGATCGGTCGCTCGAGCTGCCGACCCGTGCCGGACCTGCCGACCGGAGCGCATCAGAGGGAGCGCGCCACCTCGCGCAGCAGCAGCGCCTCGGCCAGGACGACCTTGCGCAGCTCGCCCAGGTGCACGGACTCGTTGGCCCCGTGCGCACGGGAGTCCGGGTCCTCGACGCCGGTGACGAGCACCGCGGCCTCGGGGAACGCCTCGAGAAGGTCGGCGATGAACGGGATCGAGCCGCCGACGCCGATGTCGACCGGTGCGGTTCCCCAGGCGGCGGCGAACGCGTTGCGAGCGGCCCGCATGGCCGCGGAGTCGGCCGGGGCGCCGAACGCCCTGCCCTTCTCCCCCGGCGCCCAGGTGACCCGCGCCCCGAACGGCGCGTGCTCCTCCAGGTGGGTGCGCAGAGCGTCCTCGGCGTCCTGCGGCTCGGTGCCGGGCGGGATGCGCACCGACAGCTTCGCGGCGCTGCGTGGCGCGAGAGTGTTCGAGGCGTGGGCCACCGAGGTCGCGTCGATGCCGATGACGGCGATCGCCGGCTTGGTCCACAGCCGTCCGGCGATGGTGCCCGCACCGGCGAGCTCGACGCCGTCGAGCACCGACGCGTCGGAGCGGAAGTCCGCCTCGGCGTAGTCGACCTCCGGCTCGCCGGCGCTGGCGAGACCGCGGACGGCGACGTTGCCCTCGGCGTCGTGCAGCGTGGTGAGCAGTCGGGCGAGCAGCAGGTTGGCGTCCAGGACCGGTCCTCCGAACATCCCGGAGTGCACGGCGTGCTCCAGCACCTCGACCGTGACGACGCCGTCGACCAGCCCGCGCAGGGAGGTGGTCAGCGCAGGGACGCCGACCTTCCAGTTCGTGGAGTCCGCGACCACGATGACGTCGGCGGCGAGCAGGTCGCGATGATCGGCGAGGAACTGCGCGAAGCTCGGGGAACCGGACTCCTCCTCGCCCTCGGCGAAGACGGTGACGCCCACGCCGAGGTCGTCCCCGAGCGCGGCCAGGGCGCGCAGCGCGCCGACGTGCGCCATGATCCCGGCCTTGTCGTCCGCCGCGCCGCGGCCGAACAGCCGCTCACCGACCTGCGTCGGCTCGAACGGGTCGGTCTCCCAGGTCGCGGCATCCCCGGGCGGCTGCACGTCGTGGTGGGCGTAGAGCAGCACCGTCGGCTCTCCCTCGCGGGCGGGACGTCGCGCGACGACCGCGGGGGCTCCCGGCGTCCCGTCCGGGCGCTCGGCGCGCAGCACGCGGACGTCCGGCAGTCCGACCTCGCGCATCAGGGCGGCCACGGCGTCGGCGCTGGATGCGACGTGGGCCTGGTCGAAGGCCGCCGCAGAGACGCTCGGGATCCGGACCAGTGCCTCGAGGTCCGCCCGGATGGCAGGGAACAGCTCGTCGACGTGGGCGCGCAGGGCGGCCACGTCCGTCTCGGTGTGGTTCACGTCCCCACGCTACCCGCGTACCGCCCGGCTCCCCCGCTCGACTACCCTGGGGGCGTGATCTTCCGCAAGCCTGACACCGCCGACTCCGCCGCGACCGGTTCCGCCGACAGCCCGGTCACCGACGACCCCGCGATCACACGGTCCGGCAAGGGCCGACCGACCCCGAAGCGGCGGGAGGCGGCCGCGAAGAACCAGCGGCCCCTGGTCCCGAACGACCGCAGGGCGGCGCGCAAGGCCAGCAAGGAGAAGGTCCGCGAGGATCGGCAGCGCGAGTTCAAGGCCATGCAGACCGGTGACGAGCGCTTCATGCCCCCGCGCGACAAGGGGCCGGTGCGTCGGTACGTGCGCGACCACGTCGACGCGCGCTGGAACCTCGGCGAGTTCTTCCTCCCGGTGGCCTTCGCCTTCATCTTCCTCAACCTGCTGGTGATGCAGAGCCCGACCCTCGGTGCGCTCGTCCTCATCGGGCTCTACATGGTGGTCCTGATCACGGTGCTCGACGCCGTCATCATGTGGCAGCGCCTCAAGCGCCGCCTGCGGGACAAGTTCGGCACGGCCGGCGCCGACGGGAACAAGGTCTACGACGTGCCGCGCGGGACGATGATGTACGCGGTGATGCGCGCGTTCCAGCTCCGCCGTTCGCGCCTGCCCAAGCCCCTGCACAAGAAGCACGGGGTCTGGCCCGAGTAAGAGGCGCCCGGCGCCGTTCCCCGCAGCGCGGGCGCAGGGTCGAATCGATCTGATCGTCGGCGTAGGGTGCTGACATGGTCAACTACCGGTACCTCGGCAACAGCGGTCTCAAGATCACCGAGATCACCTACGGCAACTGGCTCACCCACGGCTCCCAGGTCGAGAACGACGTCGCGACGCAGTGCGTTCACGCGGCCCTCGACGCGGGGATCACCTCGTTCGACACCGCGGACGTCTACGCGAACACCAAGGCGGAGCAGGTCCTCGGCGACGCCCTGAAGGGCCAGCGCCGCGAGTCGCTCGAGATCTTCACCAAGGTCTACTGGCCCACGGGGCCCGGGGGCCCGAACGACACCGGCCTGTCGCGCAAGCACGTCATGGAGTCGATCAACGGCTCCCTGCAGCGGCTCGGCACCGACTACGTCGACCTCTACCAGGCGCACCGGTACGAC
Organism: Isoptericola halotolerans; assembly: GCF_013149785.1. Lineage (GTDB taxonomy): Bacteria > Actinomycetota > Actinomycetes > Actinomycetales > Cellulomonadaceae > Isoptericola > Isoptericola halotolerans. The sequence goes on along the minus strand of NZ_JABEZU010000005.1, from coordinate 351,350 downwards.
GTCGAGACCCCGCTCGAGGAGACGATGCAGGCGTTCGCCGACATCGTCCGCCAGGGCAAGGCCCTCTACATCGGCGTCTCGGAGTGGACGGCGGACCAGATCCGCGCCGGGGCGGCCCTGGCCAAGGAGCTCGGCTTCCAGCTCATCTCGTCCCAGCCGCAGTACTCGATGCTGTGGCGCGTCATCGAGGACGAGGTCGTGCCGGCCTCGCAGGAGACCGGCATCTCCCAGATCGTCTGGTCACCGATGGCCCAGGGCGTGCTGTCCGGGAAGTACGTGCCGGGCAAGGAGCTCCCCGCCGGGTCCCGCGCGACGGACGACAAGGGCGGCGCGAAGATGATCCAGCGGTTCATGCACGACGACGTCCTCGAGCGCGTCCAGCGCCTGCGCCCGGTCGCGGAGGAGCTCGACCTGTCGATGGCGCAGCTCTCCGTCGCCTGGGTGCTGCAGAACGACAACGTCGCCGCCGCGCTGGTGGGCGCCTCCCGCCCGGAGCAGGTCGCGGAGAACGTCAAGGCCTCCGGCGTGACGATCCCCGCCGAGCTCCTGGCGAAGATCGACGACGTCCTCGGGGACGTCGTCGAGCGGGACGCGGGCAAGACCCTCGAGGGGATGCCGAAGACCCGCGTCGCCTGACGCCGAGCGCCACTCGCGAGCGTCTCTGTTCGTCAGGAATCGGGAGCTGATTCCTGACGAACAGAGACGCTCGTTCTCGTCGTGGTGGTGTCAGAGGGTGCGGCCGTGCTCACCGAACGCGTCGAGCGCGCGGGCGATCTCCCGGGCCCGACGACGCACACGCTCCTCGCGGCTCTCCTCGTCGCGAACCACTCCCGAGCGGGGGGACGACGTCGCAGCAGCGGCCGTGCCCGGCATGGCCGCTACCCGGGGACCAGCCAGCCCGTCGGGAACGAGCCGGCGCCACCGTGCGGACGCCTGGACCACGACCCCCACCCCGAGCGCGAAGGCCACGGTGGCCCAGCCGACCGTCCCACCGAGCAGCCAGCCGACCGCGACGACCGCCACCTCGATGCCGGTCTTGATCGCGCGGACCGACCAGCCGGTGCGTGACACCAGGCCGGTCAGCAGCCCGTCGCGCGGACCGGGGCCCAGGCGCACCCCGACATAGGCGGCGGTGGCGACCCCGTTGAGGACGATCCCACCGAGCGCGAGGACGACGCGCGCCACCGGGCCAGGGGCCGGCAGCACCGCCTCGAGCAGTCGCAGGCTGGGTTCGATCGCGACGGCGATGATCACGACGTTCGCGACGGTCCCGATCCCCGGTCGCTGCCTCAGCGGGACCCAGGCCGCCAGCACCAGCAGCGACGTGACGGCCACGGTGACACCGAACGACCAGCCCGTCGTGCGCACGATCCCCTGGTGCAGCACGTCCCACGGCATGGCGCCCTGCCCGGCGTGCAGGAGCATCGCCATCGAGAACGTGAAGGCGAGCAGGCCGAGGACGAGCTGGAGACCTCGGCGGACCGGCGACAGACCGGAGACGACGACGGTGTGCGACGTACCCGGGCGAGTGGTCATCCGGGCGGGAGCAGGAGCGGTCATGCTTCCACCTTCACCCCTATTGGCATTGCAATCCATGGCCAATCACGCAACAGTGGATCCATGAGCCTGTCCGCGCCTCCGCCCGTGGCCGTCCGGACCCTGTCGGCCCCGGCTGCAGCCCGGCTGCTGGGCCTCTGGCACGCCGCGGGCCCGGCCTACCTCGCTCTGGCCGACGGCCTGCGCGCCGCCGTCCTGTCGGGCTCGCTGGCACCGCTGACGAGACTGCCCAGCGAACGCGAGCTCGCCCGGGCGCTCGGGGTCTCGCGGACGACGACGTCGGCCGCCTACGACAGGCTGCGCGAGCTCGGTTTCGCCACCAGCCAGGTCGGCTCCGGGACGGTGGCGGTCCTGCCCCGGTCGGCCGGCCTCCCGGTGCGCCCCCAGGCGCCGGCCGGCGACGGACCCCTCCCGCCGCTGTCCGACCGGTCCGGACCGATCGAGATGTCGCAGGCCACGCCGTCCGCCCCGGACGCCCTGCACGGCGCGTACCAGCGTGCCCTGGAGATGCTGCCCGCCTACCTCGGCACCGGCGGCTACTCGCACCTCGGGCTCGACGTCCTGCGAGAGGCCGTCGCCGAGCGCTACACAGCACGAGGCGTCCCCACCACCCCCGACCAGGTGCTGGTGACCACCGGCGGCCAGCAGGCCATCGCCCTGCTCGCCACGACGCTCGTCGGCCGCGCCGAACCCGTGGTGGTCGAGTCCCCCACGTACTACCACGCGATCGAGGCGCTGCAGCGTGCCGGCGGACGCGTCATCGGCGTGCCGGTGGGAGACGTCGAGTCGTTGGCGTCGGCCGTGCACCGTACCCGCGCCCGGCTGGCCTACCTCGTGCCCGACTTCCACAACCCGACCGGGCGCACCCTGAGCGCGGAGGAGCGCGACACGGTCGCACGCCTGACCGACCGGTACGGCGTGACCGTCATCGGTGACGAGACGCTCACCGACCTCGACCTCGACGGCGGGACGGTCCCTGGGCCGTTCTGCGGCGACGGCACCGACAGCCGGCTGGTCTCGGTGGGCTCGGCGTCCAAGTCGTTCTGGGGCGGGCTGCGCATCGGCTGGGTCCGTGCCGACCCTCAGCTCGTCCAGCGCCTGGCCCGGATCCGACAGGCCCTCGACATCGCCACTCCCGTGCTCGAGCAGCTCACCGTCGTCGAGCTGCTGGCCGAGCGCGCCGAGATACTGCCCGCCCGGGTCGCGGACCTTCGTGGCCGGCGGGACCACCTGGTCGGTCTGGTCCGTCACCGCTTCCCCGACTGGGACGTGCCCTCCCCCGCGGGCGGGCTCTGCGTCTGGACGGGGATCGGTCGGCCCGCCGCCCAGGCCCTCGCCGGCGCCGCCGTCGCCGAGGGCCTGCGGATCGGTGCCGGGCCCCAGTTCACCCCGGACGGTTCGGCGCAGGACCGCGTCCGGCTGATCTACACCAGCCCTGCGGAGAAGCTGACCGACGCCGTCGACCGGCTCGAACGCGCCTGGCGCCGCATCACCGGATGAGGTGCCGGGGAGGCCGCTCAGGGAATGCGGAGCTCGATCACCGGGGTCGCCTGGGCGCCGTCGTGGAGCAACGTCGCCGAGACGGCGCCCGCCCCGGCGAGCCTGCGCCAGTGCTCACCCAACCATTGCTCGGCGTCGTACTGGGTGGTGAAGACCGGGCTCAGGGACGGTTCGAGACGCCGTCCCTCCTGGTCTGCGAGCGCCCACTCCCACCGGGGCCGGATCACTCGACGCGCCCGGCGCTGACCGAACCGGCCGAGCGGGTCAGCGCCCGGTTGAGCCGCGAGGGCCACAGCGGGCCCTCGTAGACGAACGAGGTGTAGCCCTGCACCAGGTCGGCCCCGGCGCGCAGGTACGCGCGGACGTCGTCGGCGTGGGTCACTCCCCCGACACCGATGACGACCGGGTCCGGTCCGAGGCGGGCGCGCAGCCGGCCGACGACCTCCAGGCCCCGGGGCAGCAACGCGGGGCCGGAGAGCCCGCCGGGGCCACGGTCGTGGCCGATGGTGGTGTTCACGGCCACGACGCCGTCGAGCCCCAGCTCGAGGGCCAGGTCCGCGACCGCGTCCACGTCGGCGTCGGCCAGGTCCGGAGCGATCTTGACGAGCAGCGGGGTGCGACGTACGCCGGCCGTCGAGGTCGCCTCGTCGGCCGCCTGCCGGGCGGCGGCGAGGATCGGCCGCAGCTCCGCGGTGGTCTGCAGGTCGCGCAGGCCGGGCGTGTTCGGCGAGGAGACGTTGACCACCAGGTAGTCGGCGTGCGGGGCCAGCAGCCGGGCGCACATGGCGTAGTCGACGGCGGCGTCCTCGGCCGACGTGGTCTTGTTCTTGCCGATGTTGACACCGACGACGGCGGCCCGGCCCGCGGCCGACGACCGCAGCCGACGCAGGCGTTCCGCCATCTCCAGGGCGCCGTCGTTGTTGAACCCCATCCGGTTGCGCACGCCGCGCAGGTCGAGCTCGCGCCACATGCGGGGGGTCTCGTTCCCGGGCTGGGGGCGCGGTGTGACGGTGCCGACCTCGACGAAGCCGAAGCCGAGCATCGTCAGTCCCCGGACGGCACGGGCGTTCTTGTCGAACCCGCCGGCGAGGCCGAACGGCGCCGGGACCGTCCGGCCCAGCACCTCGACGCTGCCCGGTCCTCCGGACCCGCGCCCCAGGTAGGGGGCCAGCGCCCCCTGCACCACGTCGCACAGGACAGGCAACCTGCCGGCCGCCTCGATCGCACGGAACGCCAGCACGTGTGCGCGCTCAGGATCCATGCGCCGGAAGACGCCGTGGAAGAGCAGGGAGTACGGGGTCATCGAGCCTCCGTCGAGTCGTCCGGGGCGGTCACAGGTCGTTCCTGTCCAGGGCGAGTGTGCCAGAGCCACCAGAGGCCGACGAAGGGCAGCACGAGCGGCACGTAGCCGTACCCCTGCCCGAAAGCCGACCAGACGGTGTGCTCGACGAAGAGCTCCGGCGCGGTGACGGACACACCACCGACGACGAGGACGCCGGCGGCCTCGACGACGACGGCGCACCAGGCGACCGTGCGCCACCGGCCTCGGCCACCGCGCGCCAGCGCCAGGGTCGCCACGGCGTAGACCACCGCAGCGAGCAGGGAGAGCAGGTAGGCCGCCGGCGCCTCGGCCAGCTTGGTGGCGACCTGGTAGGTGGACCGCCCCAGGGCGGCGAACGCCAGGATGCCGTACACGGCCACCAGCAGCCGGCCGAAGCCGTGACCGGTCGTCCCGGGCGAAGGCGCCCGCCCCGGCGTGACCATCAGCTCGCTCCCCAGATGATCCAGAGGCGCCACTGGAGGAACGCCACGGTGAGCGAGGCGACGCAGAGCACCACCGAGGACCATCGGCTGCGCTCGGCGAAGGCCCACACGGCGGCGAGCGGCAGCAGGAGCGCGGCGGTGAGCAGGTATCCCCAGAAGAGCGCGCCGTCGACGGCATGTCCCTGGACCTGGAGCACGACCGCGACGACCGCCTGGACGACCAGGACGGCCTCGACGGCACCGGCCCCGAAGAGCTGGCGGAGGATGACGGCGCGGTCGCGCGCGGCGAACCACGCCGCCCACCCGGCGAGCGCGAGGCACAGCGCGACGGACAGCACGAACAGGGGAAGGACCACGTCCGCAGACTACCGGCAGCCTCCCGACGCCCAGGCGTCGGTCACCGCGTTAACCTGGTCCGCGTGGCTGACCTCACTCTGACCGGCAAGAAACCGTCCACCATCGCTGCCGACGCGCTCGTCGTCGGGACCTGCTCCACCTCCGACGGCGTGGCCGTCGTGGCGGACCAGCTTCCCGCCCGGCTCGTCGAACAGCTCGAGTCCCTCGCACCACGCCTCGGCGTGACCGGCGCGCTGCAGGAGGTGCGCACGGTGCCCGCGGGCGCCGACATCGCTGCCGACGTGCTGGTCCTGACGGGCCTCGGCGAGCGCGAGGCCGACGGCACGTTCGCCCACGAGACGCTGCGGACCGCTGCCGGGGCCGCGGTGCGGACCCTGGCCGGGGCCGCGGACGCCGTCGTCGCGCTGCCGGCCGTCGACGAGGCCGAGCTCGGAGCGGTCGCCGAGGGCGCGCTGCTCGGTGCGTACGCCTACACCGCGTACCGCGACGAGAAGGCCGCCGCCAAGCTCACACCCGTCTCCCGGCTCCAGGTGGCGACGAGCATGTACCGCTCGGCGCGCGCCAAGGCCGCCGTGGCACGCGCCGAGGTGCTCGCCACGGCCGTCCAGGGCACCCGCGACCTGGTGAACTGCCCGCCCAACGACCTCTTCCCCGCGGCGTTCGCCGACGCGGCCAAGACCACCGTCAAGGAGCTCGGCGCCAAGGGCGTCAAGGTCACGGTGCTGGACGACAAGCAGCTCGTCGCGGGCGGCTACGGCGGCATCGCCGGCGTCGGGCAGGGTTCGTCGCGAGGCCCTCGCCTGGTGAAGCTCACCTACGCGCCGTCCAAGGCGACGAGCAGGGTGGCGATCGTCGGCAAGGGCATCACGTTCGACACCGGCGGCATCTCGCTCAAGCCCCCCGCGGGCATGCTCACCATGAAGTCGGACATGGCCGGTGCCGCGGCGGTGCTCCACACCGTCGTCGCGGCCGCGCGACTCGGGCTGCCCGTCGCCGTCACCGGGTACCTGTGCCTCGCCGAGAACATGCCCAGCTCCACGGCCCAGCGCCCGTCCGACGTCGTGACCATGCGAGGTGGCAAGACGGTGGAGATCACCAACACCGACGCCGAGGGCCGCCTCGTGATGGCGGACGGGCTCGTGGCCGCCGTCGAGGACGGGCACGACGCCGTGCTGGACATCGCCACCCTGACCGGCGCCCAGATGGTGGCGCTCGGGAACCGCACCTCGGCGGTCATGGGCACCGACGCGGTACGGGACGAGGTCAAGGCTGCCGCCGACACCGTCGGCGAGCCCTTCTGGCCGATGCCGTTGCCCGCCGAGCTCAAGGCAGGGCTGAAGTCGAACGTCGCCGACATGGTCAACGCGGCCTCCGACCGAGCCGGCGGCATGCTGTTCGCCGGGCACTTCCTGGCCGAGTTCGTCGGTGACACCCCCTGGGCGCACCTCGACATCGCGGGCCCCTCGTACAACGAGAAGGCACCGCACGGCTACACACCGGTCGGGGGAACCGGCGTCGGCGTGCGCACCCTGCTCGGGTTCCTCGAGGGACGCGCCACCGCCTGAGGGTCAGGGCCGGCCGCGGTTCAGGACCGGCCCGAGCCCCGACGACGCTCCGCCCGCTGAGCAGAGTTCCAGTCCCGCATCCGCTGGGGGTAGCCCGTGAAGCGCACGTTGTACACGGGCACCCCCAGCGAGCGGGCGACGTCGAACCCGGTGCGCTCGTCCGGGACACGACGGCGGGTCCACTCGCCGTCGGTGGCCACCAGCAGCACGGTGGCCGGCGTCTGGGCGTTCGGTGGCTCGACGTACGCCTCCACCCCGACGCGCGTGCCGACGAACTCCTGCAGGTGCGACACAGCGGCCGCGCGCCCTCCCCCGGACGGGGCGGTGGCGGACGACGACGGGGTGGACCGGCCGAGCAGGCGGTCCATCGCAGACCTCAACGACATGTCGCGAGGGTACCTCCGCGCGCTGTGAGTGAGCGCGATCACCCAGGAGACGACACGATGGCCTGCGACGACACCAAAGCTGACCGGTGCGGGGCAGATGTACCGAGCGTCACAGTTCTCGCAGGGTGGCCACGATTGGGGCCCACCCCCAGGAAGTGACAAGATGAGGCGCAGTGAACCAGGAGCGCGGCAACCGGAGAGGTTTCGACCGGATCACCGGTCGGCCGGCCTCGGCACGTCGCCTGACCCACTGATCGAAGGAGACTCCACAGGTCATGTCTGAGAACGTGCAGCTGCCGGCACTCGGCGAGTCCGTCACCGAAGGAACCGTCACCCGCTGGCTCAAGGCCGTCGGCGACCCCGTGGAGGTCGACGAGCCACTGCTCGAGGTCTCCACCGACAAGGTCGACACCGAGATCCCCTCGCCCGTCGCGGGCGTGCTGGAGCAGATCCTCGCCGAGGAGGACGAGACCGTCGAGGTCGGCGCCACGCTCGCCGTCATCGGTGACGGGTCCGGCGGCGGCGAGACCGCCGCGCCGGCCGAGTCCGCCCCCGAGCCGGAGCCGGAGAAGGCTCCGGAGCCGGAGCCGGAGCCGGAGCCGGAGAAGGCTCCCGAGCCCGCGGCCGAGTCCTCTCCGGCTCCCGCGGAGTCCGGTTCCGGTGACGGCGAGGGCACCGAGGTGACCCTGCCCGCGCTGGGCGAGTCCGTCACCGAGGGCACCGTCACGCGCTGGCTCAAGTCCGTCGGCGACTCGGTCGAGGTCGACGAGGCGCTGCTCGAGGTCTCCACCGACAAGGTCGACACCGAGATCCCCTCCCCCGTCGCGGGCACCCTGCAGAAGATCGTCGTGGACGAGGACGAGACGGTCGAGGTCGGCGCGGTGCTGGCGCTCGTCGGTTCCGGTGCCGCTCCCGCCGAGAAGGCCGAGCCGGCGCCCGCCAAGGCTCCCGAGCCGGCCGGGGCTCCCGAGCCGGCGCCGTCCTCGCCCGCAGCGGAGTCTCCCGCCCCTGCTCCCGCCCCCTCGACGCCGGCGCCCGCTCCGGCCGCGTCGTCCCCGGAGCCGGCGAAGAGCGCCGCGTCGCCGGAGCCGGCCAAGACCACCGGGTCGCCGGCCGCCGCAGCCGGCGGCAAGGGCTCCTACCTCACCCCGCTGGTGCGCAAGCTCGCCGCGGAGAAGGGCGTGGACGTCTCGACGGTCCAGGGCACCGGGGTCGGTGGCCGGGTCCGCAAGGAGGACGTCCTCGCGGCTGCCGAGAAGGCTGCCGCGCCCGCACCGGCGCCCGCCGCGTCCGGTGCGCCGTCGTCCGCCCCGAAGAAGCCGACCGTGCCGGAGGTCTCGCCGCTGCGCGGCACCACCGAGAAGATGTCGCGGCTGCGCAAGGTCGTGGCGGACCGCATGCTCGAGGCCATGCAGACACAGGCCCAGCTCACCACGGTGGTCGAGGTCGACGTCACGAAGGTCGCCAGGCTGCGCAAGGCCGCCAAGGAGTCGTTCAAGGCGCGTGAGGGCGCGAACCTGACGTTCCTGCCCTTCTACACGCTGGCCGCCGTCGAGGCGCTCAAGGCGTTCCCGAAGATCAACGCCTCGATCGACACCGACAAGGGTGAGGTCACCTACCACGGATCGGAGAACGTCGGCCTGGCCGTCGACACCGAGCGCGGGCTGATCGTGCCGGTCATCAAGAACGCCGGTGACCTGAACCTGGCGGGCATCGCCCGGCAGATCGGCGACCTCGCGGCCCGCACGCGGGGCAACAAGGTCGGTCCGGACGACCTGAGCGGCGCCACCTTCACCATCACGAACACCGGGTCGGGCGGCGCCCTGATCGACACCCCGATCGTGCCCGTCGGCCAGGTCGCCATCCTCGGCACCGGCACCATCACGAAGAAGCCCGTCGTGGTGACGGGCCCGGACGGCGAGGAGACCATCGCCATCCGGCAGATGGCCTACCTGTTCCTGTCGTACGACCACCGGCTGGTCGACGGGGCCGACGCCGCCCGCTTCCTCGCCGCGATCAAGAACCGCATCGAAGAGGGTGCGTTCGAGTCCGAGGTCGGTCTCTGACCTGACCGGAGCACCACCGAGGGCGGGTGCCCGCAGGGAGTCGAGCACTCCCCGCGGGCACCCGCCCTCGGTGCGTCAGGCCACCTCCGCGACGCGCCATCCCTCGTCCGTCCAGGCCAGGTGCAGCGTCGCCGTGAGGGGGCCGTCCGCCGGGACGACGGTGGTCCGCCCGTCAGCCGTCTGCTCGTGCTGCTCGACGACGTACCGGACGGAGACCTCGGCGGCCTGTCCGTCCGAGCTGTGCACGCGAGACTCCAGGACCGTCACCCGCGCGCCGTCGACCTCGACCCGCGAGGCCCTGACCTGTTCCAGACGGACACCGGCCTCCTCCTCGGCGGGGGATCCTGCCAGCACGACCTCCTCCAGGGGGCGAGCCCCGGCGAGCAGCTCGACGCGTCGAAGCGTCAGCTCGGCGGCCGCCCCGGCCGGGTCCTCCCGCTCGGTGACGGTCGCCGCCTGGGCGCCGTCCTCCGCCGTCGTGGCGCCCGGGTGGACGCTCGCGACGGCCGGCGGACGGGCCGACGCCGTCGGCCGATGCTGCTCGGGGCCACCGACGTGCACCGCGACCACCACGACCACCACGGTGGTGACCAGGACGGCGGCGGCAGCGATCGCGGACCTGGCGAACCCGGTCCGTCTCGCCGAACGCCGCCCACGGCCTCGTCCTCGTCGGCTGCCCGTCGTCGCCCGCTCCTGCCCTGCCCGCCGCGCAGGGCGGTGCCGGGCTACCGGGACGCGTTGCGCGCTCCGGCTCCCGCCTGCCCGGCCCAGCTCCGCGGCGGCGAGCACGGCCGGCTCGGGCAGCCGCACGGGTCCGGGCGGCACCGCGTCGTCGACCCGGGCAGCGAGGGTGCCGGCCTCGGGCCGCACCCCGGCGTCACCGGAGAGCGCCGGGGCGAGCGCGGCACGCAGCGCCACGGTGGCGTCCGCGTCCGGGTCGGCCACGACGGCGTCGACGAGTCGGGCGAGCGCATGCACGTCGTCGGCCTCGGACACGTGGCCGACGGCCGCGTCGAGGCGGGGGCGGAGGCGAGGGCGCCCGTCGGGCGCCACCACCACGTCGCCCGCCTCCAACGGTCCGTGCACGACGCCCGCGCTGTGCAGGGCGGCGAGCCCTCGCGCCACCGCGACCGCGACGCCGGCAGCCTCGGCGGCGTCGCACCGGTCACGCACGGCGAGCACGACCGACAGCGCCGTCCCCGAGCCTGCCTCCCGTGGCACGACGAGTCGCCCGTCCGGGCTCTCCACGGCGGCCCGGACGGGTTCGACGCACGGGTGGTCGACGGCCGCGAGCGCCTTCAGCCGCCGCAGGAGCGCGGTCCGTGCGGCGGCGTCGGTGGGGATGGTCAGGACGTCGTCGGTCGGCACGGGTCCATCGAACACCGAGCGGGGCCTGCTGCGCTGCGGTCGTCCACAGGCCGCGGTCAGAGGGTGATCTGCCGCCCCTCGCGGGCGGACGTCCGGGCGGCGTCGAGCACCTCGGCGGTACGCACCGCGTCCGCGGGGTCGACCGGGGCCGGGGCGTCACCGGCGAGCCAGGCCGGCAGCGCGCGGTAGAAGTCGACGTGCGAACCCTGCGCCACGGGGACGGGCTCGCGGTCGCGTCCACGGGTGAGCCACCCGTGCGTGCCCGCCGGGGCGTCGTCGTCGAAGCGTTCGAGCGGGGACGCGTCCTGCTCGAAGGTGGTCACCAGGTAGGCGCCGGCCGTGCCGAGCACTCGCGTGCGAGGTCCGGGGGCGCCGACGACGGAACCGGCCCACAGCCGCGAGACGACGGCGTGCGGGCTGGCTGCGGTCCCGCCGCCGGGTTCGTGGGTGAGCACCAGGAAGACGTCGTCCTCGGTCGGCGTCGTCAGGGCCCGGGTCTGCGCCCACACGCTGGTGACCCGCCCGAAGAGCTGGGTGGCGGAGTCGACGAGGTGCGGTCCCAGGTCGAGCAGGAGCCCGCCGCCCGCGGTGTCGTTCTCCTTCCACCGTCGCCGCGGTACCGGACGCCAGCGCTCCCAGCGACGCTCGAAGGTGTGCACGTCACCGAGGCCGCCCCGTCCCAGCAGCTCCACGAGGGTGCGCTGCTCGGGGTCCCAACGACGGTTCTGGAACACGGTGACGGGGGTGCCGGTGGCCGCGGCCTCCGCCACGACGGCCCGCGCCTCATGGGCGTCGACCCCGATCGGCTTGTCCAGCACGAACGGCACCCCGGCGCGGGCGAGCGTGGCGGCCTGCTCGGCGTGGAGCGCCGTCGGGCTCGCCAGCACCACGGCGTCGTAGCGGGAGCGCAGCTCGATCAGCTCGCCGAGGTCGCCGACCAGGCGGGCACCGGGCCAGTCACCCGCTGCCTGGTTGCGTCGACCGGAGTCCCGGGTCAGCACGGCCGAGACCGTGTGCCCGGCCTCGGCGGCGAGCCGGGCGTGGATCTCGCGCCCCGCTCCCCCGTACCCGACGATCGCCAGGCGCAGCGGCGGGTAGGACCTCGCGTCGTCCGTCGTCACGCCGTCTGCCGGTCCTGCCGTGTCCCCGTGATCCACCATGAAGACCATCGTGCCCGACGACGGCCGGGTCGGCCGGTCAGCGCGCCGTGTGCCGCGCCAGCCGTGAGGGCCACCACACGCGGTCGCCGACGTCGTGGACCAGCGCGGGCACCAGCAGGCTGCGCACCACGAGCGTGTCGACGAGCACGCCGAACGCCACGATGAAGGCGAGCTGGGCCAGGAAGAGCAGCGGGATCACGCCGAGGGCCGCGAACGTCGCCGCCAGCACGACGCCGGCCGAGGTGATGACCGACCCGGTGACGGCCAGGCCGCGCAGCACGCCCTGCCGGGTGCCGAACCGCAGGCTCTCCTCGCGCACCCGCGTCATGAGGAAGATCGAGTAGTCCACGCCGAGCGCGACCAGGAAGCAGAAGGCGTACAGCGGGACCGAGGGGTCCGCGCCGGGGAAGTCGAACACGTGGTTGAACAGGATCGCCGCGACGCCGAGCGCGGCCCCGAACGAGAGCACGTTCGCCGCCATGAGCAGCACGGCGGCCAGGACCGAGCGCAGCAGCAGCATGAGGATCAGCAGGACGACGACGAGCACCACCGGCACGATCAGCTGCAGGTCGCGCTGGCCTGCCAGCTGGGTGTCCAGCCGCTCCGCCGCCGCTCCGCCGACGAGCGCCTCGGGCGAGACGTCGCCGACGGTGCCGCGCAGGGCGGAGACCGTCTCGACGGCCTCCTGGCTGTCGGAGGGCGCCGAGGTCGTGACGTCGACGCGCACGAGGCCGTCGACCACCAGGGGGTCGCCCTGGGGTGGCGCGCCGGGCGCGGCGGCCGGCTGGTCGGTGACCGGCGTGGCCGCGGAGACCCCGTCGGTGCCCTCGGCGGCGTCCAGGACGGCGTCGAGGTCGCCCTCCGGGGCGACGACGGTGACCGGCTGCGCGGAGACCCCCTCGAAGTGGCGGGTCAGGGCCTCCTCGCCGTCGACCGAGTCGACCTGGGTGAGGAACACCTCGGAGTCGCCCGTGCCGTCGGCGTCGAAGGTCGGCACGAACGCCGCCGCGGCGGCGAGCACGAGGGCGGTGACGATCCAGACGGAGCGGGCGGGACGCCCGACGAAGGCGGCGACCTTCGACCACACGCCGTGACCGGCGATCGCGACGGTGGTGTCGGCGTCGTGCACCTCGGCGGCGGCGACCGTGGCGGGCACGGGCTCCGCGTCGTCCGCGGCCACCTGCGGCACGCGGGGCCAGAACACCCAGCGGGCGCGGCGGCCGCCGACGAGCAGCAGAGCGGGCAGCAGCGTCAGGGCGGACAGGAAGGCCGCGACGATGCCGATCGCGGCGACGGGTCCGAGGCTGCGGTTGGAGGACAGGTCGGACAGCAGCAGGCAGAGCAGCCCGGCGACGACGGTCCCGGCGCTGGCGGAGATCGGTTCGATCGAGGCCCGGACGGCGCGGCGCAGCGCGGTGTAGGGCGAACGGACGGTCAGCAGCTCCTCGCGGTACCGGGCGACCACGAGCAGCGCGTAGTCGACGGACGCTCCGACCACCAGGATCGACAGGATGCCCTGGGACTGCCCGTTGAGCGTCAGGACGTCGTTCGCGGCCAGGTGGTAGACCACCAGGCCCGCGAGGGACAGGGCGAGCACGGCGTTGAAGATGACGACGAACGGCAGCACCGGCGAGCGGTAGACGAGCGCGAGGATGACGAGCACGGCGCCGAGCGCCACGAGGAGCAGCACCGTGTCGATGGCTCCGAAGGCGTTGACCAGGTCCGCGACGAACCCGGCGGGACCGGTGACCCACGCGTCGAGGCCGACGCCGGCGAGCCCGTCCTGCGCGGCGTCGGCCGCCGCCAGGGAGCGCAGGGCGTCGATCGCCAGCCCGGAGACGCTGGACTCCTCGGTCCCGGCGTCCTGCTCGGCGAGCTGGGCGTCCAGGGAGACGACCACGAGCGCGGCCTGGCCGTCCTCGGAGGGGACGACGACGGGGTCCGCCGTGCTGGCGTCCCCGATGGTGGCGGGCTCCTCGCCGCTGGTGCCCTCCAGCGGCGCGTCGGGCACGGCCTCGGCGAAGGCCTGCACCGCGCCGAGCTGGGCGTCGGTGATCGGTGCACCGTCGCTCGTCTCGGCGACCACGAGCGCCGGCAGCGTCTCGTCGTCGCTGAACTGCGCGGCGAGCCCGGCCGCCTCGGTGGACTCGGCGCTGGCGGGCAGGAAGGCTGCCGCGTCGTTGGTCTGGACGCTGCTGAGCTGGCCCTGCGCCTGCCCCCCGAACGCCCCGACCGCCAGCCACACGCCGATTGCTGCCAGAATGACGAGACCACGGACGACACCCGTCCACCTATTACTCAGCATGTTGAGCATTCTCCACCGGAAGGGCATCCTGGGCAAGTGACAGACCCGACGAGCGAGGAACCTGCCGACTGGCCCACCGGGCGGCTGCTGTTCACCCTCGTGCGCCGCATCGAGCACGAGTGGAACGACCACCTGGCGGGCTGGGAGCTCAACCATGCCGGGTTCCCTGTGCTCCTGCACCTGTTCAAGGGCCCCCGCACCCAGCGCGAGCTCGCCGAGCTCTCCGGGGTCACCGAGCAGACCATGAGCAAGGTCGTCGCCCGGCTTGAGCGCTCCGGGTACGTCACGCGCTCCACCGACCCGCGCGACCGCCGTCGTCGGGCCGTGGCGGTCACGGAGGCCGGGCGCCGGGCCGCCGCCGAGGCCGGGCAGCGCCAGCCCGCCGAGGACCTCACCGTCCGCGGGCTGGACGACGACCAGGCCCAGGCGTTCCGTGAGCTGCTGGTCACCATGGTGCAGGCGGGCCGCCCGGACGCGACCCCGCCAGCGCGGTAGCTCGCCGGCGGAGTAGCCTGCCAGCATGGACGTCGTCACGCTGCCGGGCCGCACGGACTACCGCGAGGCCTGGGACCTGCAACGACGCACGCACGAGTCCGTCCGCGGCGGCTCCCCGGGCGTGACCTACCTGCTCGAGCACGACAGCGTCTACACGGCCGGCCGGCGCACCCGGCGCGACGAGTACCCCACCGACGGTACCGAGGTGGTCGACGTCGACCGCGGCGGCAAGATCACCTGGCACGGCCCCGGCCAGCTCGTCGCCTACCCGATCGTCGCGCTGCGCTCGCCCGTCGACGTCGTGCAGTACGTGCGCACCCTCGAGACGGCGGTGATGGCCGTGTGCGCCGCTCTCGGCCTGAGCACGGTCCGGGTGGAGGGTCGCTCCGGTGTCTGGTTCGCCGCCGACGACGGCGTCCGGGCCGGGTACGAGGGCGCGGCACCGCGCCGCGCGCGCAAGGTCTGCGCGATCGGGGCCCGCGTGGCCCGCGGCGTGACCATGCACGGCCTCGCGCTGAACTGCGACGCCGACCTGACGGCCTTCGACGCCATCGTGCCGTGCGGGATCGACGACGCCGACGTAACCTCGCTGTCCGCCGAGGCGGGCCGGGCCGTGACCGTCGAGGAGATCCGCCCGCTGCTGGCGGCGGCCCTGCAGGAGCACCTCGCCCCCCTGGTGACGGAAGTCACGGCCACCTCGCAAGACATCCGCCCCACCCCCGCGGGCTCCGCCGTAGGCTGAGTGCCGTCTACGAAGGGACCGACGTCGTGACCATCGCACCTGAGGGCCGCCGCATGCTGCGGGTCGAGGCCCGCAACGCCACCACCCCCATCGAGAAGAAGCCCGACTGGATCAAGACGCGCGCCGTCATGGGTCCCGAGTACAAGGAGCTCAAGAGCCTCGTCAAGGGCGGTGGGCTGCACACCGTGTGCGAGGAGGCGGGCTGTCCCAACATCTTCGAGTGCTGGGAGGACCGCGAGGCCACCTTCCTCATCGGCGGCGACCAGTGCACCCGCCGGTGCGACTTCTGCCAGATCGACACCGGCAAGCCCGCGGACTTCGATGCCGACGAGCCCCGGCGCGTGGCCGAGTCCGTGCGCGAGATGGGCCTGAAGTACTCGACGATCACCGGCGTCGCCCGCGACGACCTGGCCGACGGCGGCGCCTGGCTCTACGCCGAGACCGTGCGCCAGATCCACGCTCTCAACCCGGGCACCGGCGTCGAGCTGCTCATCCCGGACTTCAACGCGATCCCCGAGCTCCTCGACCAGGTCAACGAGTCGCGACCCGAGGTGCTCGCCCACAACGTCGAGACCGTCCCGCGAATCTTCAAGCAGATCCGGCCGGCGTTCCGCTACGAGCGCTCGCTGTCGGTGCTGACCCGCGCCCGCGAGGCCGGCCTGGTCACCAAGTCCAACCTCATCCTCGGCATGGGCGAGACCATCGACGAGGTCAAGCAGGCGCTCGAGGACCTGCACGACGCCGGCTGCGACCTCATCACCATCACCCAGTACCTGCGCCCCTCGCTGCGCCACCACCCGGTGGACCGCTGGGTGCGGCCGGAGGAGTTCGTCGAGCTGAGCGAGCACGCCGAGGCGGTCGGGTTCCTCGGGGTCATGGCCGGCCCGCTCGTGCGGTCCTCGTACCGCGCCGGACGCCTCTGGGGTCAGGCGATGACCCACCGCGGCGAAGCCGTCCCCGAGGCGCTGGCGCACCTGACCGAACCGACGACCGCACGTCAGGAGGCCGCGAGCCTCGTGGCCTCCCGCGCCCAGTAGACTCAACGACCATGGCCCGCACCAAGTCCGGCGCCGGCGACTCCGCCGACGCGCCCACGAAGAAGCAGAAGAAGCCCAAGAAGCAGCGGTGGTACCACCAGGTATGGGCCGCCTACAAGATGACGCGGCGGCAGGACCCGCTCGTCACCTGGATCATGCTCGCGGTCTTCTGCGGCATCCTCGCGCTCTCGCTGCTCGTCGGTTTCCTCACCGGGCACCCGATCTACGCGACCGTGATCGGCCTGCCGTTCTCCCTGCTGGGCGCGATGTTCGTCCTGACCCGCAAGGCGGAGCGCGCGGCCTACACGCAGATCGAGGGACAGCCCGGTGCCGTGCGCGCCGCGCTCGGCACCGTGCGCGGCGGCTGGAACTTCGACGACGAGCCCGTGGCGGTCAGCCGGCAGCAGGACCTCGTGTTCCGCGGCATCGGCCGGCCGGGCGTCGTCCTCGTCTCCGAGGGCCCGGCGCACCGCGTGCAGCGCATGCTGGACGACGAGCGCCGTCGTACCGCACGCGTGCTGCCGAACGTGCCGATCACCCTGCTGCAGGTGGGTAACGCCGAGGGGCAGATCCCGCTGCCCAAGGTGGCCCGCAAGGTCCAGAAGCTGAAGAAGAAGCTCACGCGTGCCGAGTCCGCCGAGGTCGGCAAGCGCCTCAAGGCGCTCGGTGGGGTGCGCCTGCCGGTGCCCAAGGGCGTCGACCCGATGAAGGCCCGCCCGGACCGCAAGGGAATGCGCGGGCGCTGACCGCACGGCGCACGCCTCCGGGACGACGCAGGCTTCCAGGACGACCACGAGCGGCCGGTACCGTCATCGACGCACGATGACCGTGCCGGCCGCTCTGTCGTGCATGCCGCGACCGTCGGCGTCCCAGACGACCGGCGGGATCACCAGGCACAGCAGCAGGGTGCGGACCGTGCCGCGGCCGAAGCCGACCAGGTGCGGCCCCTCGACACCGAGCCTGCGCACCTGGAGACCGAGCAACCGGTGGCCGATCGTCGACCCGACGGACGACACCAGGATCAGGTTCATCACCGCGAAGATCGCCAGGGTCACCATCGGGTCTCGCCCGAAGAAGCCGAAGCTGATCGCCTCGGCCAGGGCCCAGTCGACGCACAGCGCGACCACCCGGCGCCCGAGCGGAGCCCGCGAACCGGCGCCCGAGGCAGGCAGACCGAGCCGGTCGCGCCCGCCGGTCTCACCTGTCGGGACGCTGCCACCGGTCAACCACGACCCAAGATCGCCACGTGAAGCCATGTCATCAGCCTACGCGCGGTCACCGGGTGGTCACGTAACACGGTCGAAACATCGGCGCTATGCAAGGGTAACCCTGCAGCCCTAGCGTCAAGGGCGCCGAGCGACCTGGCACCGTCTCACCAAGGAGAGCCTGCATGTTCACCAATGCCGAGGAGGCAATCGCCTTCACCCGCAACGAGGGGGTGGAGTTCATCGACGTCCGGTTCATCGACCTGCCGGGCGTGATGCAGCACTTCAACATCCCCGTCGGGCAGTTCGACGAGGACTCCTTCACCGAGGGCCTGATGTTCGACGGCTCCTCGATCCGAGGCTTCCAGGCGATCCACGAGTCGGACATGAAGCTGGTCCCGGACGTCACGACGGCGTACCTCGACCCGTTCCGCAAGCGCAAGACGCTCATCATGAACTTCTCGATCGTGGACCCGTTCACGGACGAGCCCTACGGTCGCGACCCGCGCACGATCGCCGCCAAGGCCGAGGCGTACCTGCGCTCCACCGGCATCGCGGACACCGCGTTCTTCGCCCCCGAGGCCGAGTTCTACATCTTCGACGACGTCCGCTTCGCGACGTCGGCGAACTCGAGCTTCTACCAGATCGACTCCGTCGAGGCGGCCTGGAACACCGGGCGCGAGGAGGAGGGCGGCAACCTCGGGTACAAGACCCGGTACAAGGGCGGCTACTTCCCCGTCTCCCCGAACGACCAGTTCGCGGACCTGCGGGACGAGATCTGCGCCGCGCTGGCCCAGGTCGGTCTCGACGTCGAGCGCGCGCACCACGAGGTGGGCACCGCCGGCCAGCAGGAGATCAACTACAAGTTCAACACCCTGCTGCACTCCGCCGACGACCTGATGAAGTTCAAGTACGTCGTCAAGAACGTCGCCTGGCAGGCCGGCAAGTCCGTGACCTTCATGCCGAAGCCGATCTTCGGCGACAACGGCTCGGGCATGCACTCCCACCAGTCCCTGTGGCTGGACGGCGAGCCGCTGTTCTACGACGAGAAGGGCTACGGCGGCCTGTCCGACATGGCCCGCTGGTACATCGGCGGCCTGCTCAAGCACGCGCCGTCGCTGCTGGCGTTCACCAACCCGTCGGCCAACTCGTACCACCGTCTGGTGCCCGGCTACGAGGCCCCGGTCAACCTGGTCTACTCGGCGCGCAACCGCTCCGCGTGCATCCGTATCCCGGTCACGGGCAACTCGCCGAAGGCCAAGCGCGTCGAGTTCCGCGTGCCGGACCCCTCGGCCAACCCGTATCTGGCGTTCGCCGCCCAGCTCCTCGCGGGCATCGACGGCATCAAGAACCGCATCGAGCCCCCGGCGCCGGTCGACAAGGACCTGTACGAGCTCCCGCCCGAGGAGCACGCGGAGATCGCCCAGGTCCCTGCCTCCCTCGGTGAGGCCCTCGACAACCTCGAGGCCGACCACGAGTTCCTCACCCAGGGCGACGTCTTCTCCGAGGACATCATCGCCACCTGGATCGACTACAAGCGCACCAACGAGATCGACCCGATCCGTCTGCGCCCGCACCCCCACGAGTTCGAGCTCTACTACGACATCTGATCGGTCGTAGGAGCAGGACCCGACGCTGTCGCGTCACCACGAAGGCCCCGGCACCCGCCGGGGCCTTCGTCGTTCCTGCGATGATCGAGCCGGTCCGCGACGGTCGGGCGCGGACGCCTCCGGCTCCTGGAGGCTTGTCCCTGGAAGGAGGCTCGCGATGTTCGCAGCGCTGAACCACCTGGTGGACGCCGTCGAGGAGGCGGCGGCCGAGCAGGTGGACGTCGCCAGAGTGGCAGCCGAGCACGGCACCACGGAGCACCACCTGCGTCGGATGTTCTCGTCGCTGGCGGGCATGCCCGTCTCGGAGTACGTCCGCCGTCGTCGGATGATGCTCGCCGCCGCCGACGTGGCGGAGTCGGCCGACGATCTGCTGACGCTCGCGGTCAGGTACGGCTATGGCTCGACCGAGGCGTTCGGCCGCGCGTTCCGTGCCGTCCACGGCCTCGGTCTCAGCGACGCACGCCGCGCCGGGGGTCCCTTCCGCGGTCAACAGCAGCTCAGGTTCCGCCTGACCGTCGAAGGGAACACGCCCATGCACGTCCGACTCATCGAACGACCCGACCTGCGCCTCGTCGGCCACGCCGCCCGGGTGCCGCTCGTCCACGAGGGCATCAACCCTCACATCCAGGAGCACATCGCCGCGATCCCGACGGAGGAGCACCTGCGGCTCAAGGAGTCGGGCAACACCTCCCCCGCCGGCATCCTGCAGATCAGCGACGAGCTGGAGCAGGACAGCCCGGAGGGCACCGAGCTGACCTACCTGCACGGCGTGGCGGTGACCGCCGGCACGCCGGTGCCGCAGGACCTGGACGTCCTCTTCGTGGCCGCCGGGAGCTGGGCGGTGTTCACGACCCAGGGACCGCACCCGCGGGCGCTGCAGGAGGCCTACGCGGCCACCGCGTCGGAGTGGTTCCCGTCGAACCCGTGGCGGCTGCGCCCCGGCCCGTCGATCGTGGCGGTCCTGGAGCACGACGAGGACTTCACGAGCGCCACGTGCGAGATCTGGATGCCCGTGGAACGCGCCTGACCGACGAGCAGCATGGAGGTCCTCACGGTGCCGGCACGGTCGGCACCGTGAGGATGTCCGCGCCTCGCTTCGTCGGCGAGCCTCCCTCCTGCGGCCCCATCACTCCCGGTACTACGATCGGCAGGATGCGATCCGGCGGCATCGACCTCTCGACCGACCCCCGCAAGACCGGCGTCGCGACGATCGAGTGGTACACCCACGGCGCCCGTCTGGCGAGCGCCTCGCTCGGTGCGGACGACGACTCCCTCGTGGAGCTGATCGATCACGCGGACAGGACCGGCATCGACTGCCCGCTGGGCTGGCCGACGGCGTTCGTCGACTACGTCGTCGCGCACCGCGACGGCGGCCTCGACCTCGACGTGCCGCCCACCCGCGCCCCCCTCCTGCTGCGGGCGACCGACCGGCACGTCGTCCGGAAGGCAGGTGTCAGGCCGCTCAGCGTCTCCGCCGAGCGGATCGGGTCCACCGCCATGCGGTGCGCGGCCCTGCTGTCCCGACTCGTCGAGGCCGGGACCGCCGTCGACCGGACCGGAGGATCAGGAGCCGTCGTCGAGACCTACCCGGCCGCGGCACTGAAGATCTGGCAGCTGCCGTTCCGGAGCTACAAGGGCAGGACCACGGAGGCTCAAGCCGTCCGCGCCAAGCTCGTCGAGGGTCTCGCCACGGCGCTCCCCTGGCTCGATCTCGGCGGCCACGAGAACGTCTGCCGCGAGCACGACGACGTCCTCGACGCCGTCGTCTGCGCGCTCGTGGCGGGCCTCGTGCTGCTCGACCGCTGCGACCCCGTGCCACCCGACGCCGTCCAGGAGGCTCGTACCGAGGGGTGGATCGCGCTGCCGCCGGTCATCCGTCCGGACGGTCCCGCTGTCATCCCTTCGGTCCGTCCTCGTCAGGGTTCACCCTGAAAGCTCCCTGGTCCACGCCCGAAGGCCTATCCGCGGCGGGTCCCCGTCGCTAGCGTGAGGCGCGTGCCAGTCATCTCCACGGAACGACTCACCAAGAGGTACCCCCGGGTCACCGCGCTCGACGCGCTGACCATCGACATCGGCGACGGCGTGACGGGACTGGTCGGTGCCAACGGCGCGGGCAAGTCGACCCTGCTCAAGATCCTGCTGGGACTGACCGAGGCGACGTCGGGTACCGCGACCGTCCTGGGGCACGACATCGTGTCCGACGGGCTCGCCCTGCGCAGCCGGGTCGGGTACATGCCCGAGCACGACTGCCTGCCGGGCGACATGTCGGCGACCGAGCTGGTCGTCCACCTGGCGCGCATGTCCGGGCTGCCGACGTCGGCGGCCCGCGAGCGCGCCGCCGACACCCTGCGCCACGTCGGGCTCTACGAGGAGCGCTACCGGCCGATCGGCGGCTACTCCACCGGCATGAAGCAGCGGGTCAAGCTCGCACAGGCGCTGGTGCACGACCCTGACGTGGTCTTCCTCGACGAGCCGACCAACGGCCTCGACCCGGCCGGACGCGACGAGATGCTGTCGCTGGTGCGGCGCATCCACACCGACTTCGGCATCTCCGTGCTCGTCACGTCCCACCTGCTGGGCGAGCTGGAGCGCATCTGCGACGGCGTGGTGATCATCGACGGCGGCACCCTCCTGCGCTCGTCGACGGTGGCCGACTTCACGCGGTCCAGCGACCGGCTCGCCCTGGAGGTCCTCGCCGACCCTGACGACGCCCTCGTGGCGCTGGCGGACGCCGGGCTCGAGGTGGTCCGGGACGGCCTGCTGCTGCTGGTCGCCCTCGAGGACGACGAGACGTACGACAAGGTCCGAGACGTCGTCGCGGACCAGGAGCTCGGGCTGGTGCGCCTCGCACCGCGCCGCCACCACATCGCCGAGGTGTTCGACGAGGAGGCCACCCGTGTCATCTCCTGACAGCGCGCCCGCAGGCGTCATCCACAACATCGGCTACCGGGGCTACGACGGCGAACGTCTCTCGCGACGCGCGATCACCCTGGCCCTCTACACCCACGGCCTGCGGGGTGCGTTCGGGCTGGGCCGCGCCGCACGGTCCAAGGTGATCCCGATGGGCATGGCCGTGGTCATGCTGCTGCCCGCCGTCGTGCTCGCCGTCGTCGCCGTCGTCGGCGAGCAGATGGGCCAGCTCTCCGGTCCGGTGGTCCCCTACACCCGTTACGCGATGATCCTGCAGGCGGCGCTGGCGATCTTCGTCGCGGTCGCGGCCCCGCAGTCCGTCTCCCTCGACCTGCGGTTCCACTCGCTGCCGCTGTACCTCGCGCGGCCGCTCGCGCGGGCCGACTACGTGCGCGCCAAGCTCACCGCCCTGACCACCGCCGTCTTCCTCCTGCTCGCCGCTCCCCTGCTGGTGATGTACCTCGGTTCGCTCGCGGCCGGGTTCGACGCCGCGAGCGAGACGGCGGACGTCGCCCAGGCGCTGCTGGGAGCGCTGCTGTACGCCGCCGTCCTGTCGAGCGTGTCGCTGGTCATCGCGTCGCTCACGTCCCGGCGAGGCTTCGGGATCGCCGCGATCGTCACCGTGCTCGTCCTGAGCTACTCGATCGTCAGCAGCATGCAGGGCGTGATCGCCTTCGACGCGGACGACCCCACCACCGCCGGGTGGGTCGGGCTCTTCTCACCCATGACGCTGGTCGACGGGGTCCAGGTCTGGGCCTTCGGTGTCACCACGTCGACGCCGGCGGGGCCGCCGAACGACCTCGCCGGCGCGGCGTTCCTGCTGACCTCGCTGGCCGTCGTGGCCCTCGGCTACGTGGTCCTGAACCGTCGCTACCGGAAGGTGAAGGTCTGATGGCCACCCTGCGGATCGAAGAGTGCTCCCGCTGGTTCGGCAACGTCGTGGCGGTCAACGACGTCTCGATGTCGATCGGCCCCGGCATCACCGGGCTCCTGGGGCCCAACGGCGCCGGGAAGTCGACCCTGATCAACATGCTCGCCGGGTTCCTACCTCCGTCCGCCGGGACCGTGACGCTCGACGGGACGGCCACCTGGAAGAACCCGGAGGCCTACCGGGTCCTCGGCATCGTCACGGAGCGCGAGGCCACGTACGACTACCTCACCGGGCGCCAGCTCGTCGTCGCGAGCGCCGAGCTGCACGGTCTCGACGACCCGGGGGCGGCAGCGCGACGCGCGCTGGAGACCGTCGCGATGCAGGACGCCCAGGACCGCAAGGTCGGCGAGTACTCCAAGGGCATGAAGCAGCGCGTCAAGATGGCCTCCGCCCTGGTGCACGACCCGACCGTGCTGCTCCTGGACGAGCCGTTCAACGGGATGGACCCGCGCCAGCGCCTGCACCTGATCGAGCTGCTGCGCCGCATGGGGGCCGAGGGCCGCACGGTGCTGTTCAGCTCCCACATCCTCGAGGAGGTCGAGCAGCTCGCCCACCAGATCGAGGTGGTCGTCGCCGGCCGGTACGCGGCGTCGGGCGACTACCGCGAGATCCGGCGCCTGATGACCGACCGACCCCACCAGTACACCGTCGTCTCGAGCGACGACCGGGTGCTCGCCTCGGCCCTGGTGGCCGACCCGTCCACGGCCGGCGTCAGCCTGGAGGACGGCGTGCTGCGCGTCCAGGCCCGGGAGTTCCTCCGTTTCGCCGAGCTGCTCCCCCGGGTCGCCCGCGACGCGGACGTCCGCCTGTTCGAGGTCTCGCCGGCCGACGAGTCGTTGGAGAGCGTCTTCTCCTACCTCGTCGAGAACTAGGAGCCAAGCCACCGTGAACCGCACCATCATCCGACTGACCGCCCAGGGGATGCTCGGCGGGCGACGCCTCTGGCTCCTCGGCGCCCTGGCCGCCCTCATCCTCGTGATCGCCGTCGCGACGCGTCTGCTCGCTCCCGGGTCACCCGCCGACGGCGCGACGGTCCTGCGCACGATCGTCTTCTCGACGTTCCTGCCGCTGTTCGGGCTGATCGTCGGCACCGGGGCGATCGCCCCCGAGATCGACGACGGCTCGGTCGTGCACCTGCTGGCCAAGCCGGTGTCGAGGCACACGATCGTGCAGAGCAAGCTCGTGGTGGCGGTCGGCGCCGTGGTCGCCCTGGCCGTGCTTCCCACGGTGCTCGCGGCCGTGATCCTGGGCACCGGGGCGCAGACGGTCCTGGCGTTCGGGGTCGGAGCGCTGGCTGCCGGGGCCGTCTACGCCGTGCTGTTCCTGCTCCTGACGCTCCTCACCCGGCACGCCGTCATCATCGGGCTCGTCTACGCCCTGATCTGGGAGAGCCTGGTGGGCAGCTTCGTCCCCGGTGCGCGCAACCTCAGCATCCAGCAGTGGGCGCTGTCGATCACCGACGCGATCGCCCCGGCCGGGGTGGTCGCGGCCGACGTCGGGCTGGGCCTGGCCTGCGGACTGATCGTGGCCGTGCTCGTGGTCGGGACCTGGTACGCCGGGAACCGGCTGGCCGCCCTGACCCTGGCCACGGAGGACTGAACGCTCTCAGTCCTCGCCGTAGACGACGCGCTCCATGACCGTCCGAGCCCGCCGAGACGTCCGCAGGTAGAGCTCCTCCAGCTCACCGCCGCTCTCGACGTCGCCGAGCAGGTTGGCCAGCCCCGACAGCGCCCAGGCGTCGGCGGGCAGCACGTCGCCCCGGGGGCCGCCGACCTTGCCGGACCACAGCACGAGCGCGGAGCGCAGACGCGAGGCCAGCACCCACGCCTCACGCAGCCACTCCGCGTCCAACGCGTCGAGCAGACCCGCGGACTCCGCGGCGTCGAGCGCCGCCACCGTCTCGGTCACCCGCAGGCCGGGGACCTCGTGCGCGTGCTGGAGCTGCAGGAGCTGGGCGGCCCACTCGACGTCCGAGACCCCGCCGCGACCGAGCTTCAGGTGCCGGGTCGGGTCGGCGCCGCGCGGCAGCCGCTCGGCCTCGACACGGGCCTTGATGCGTCGCACCTCGCGCAGCGCGGGATCCGGCAGCCCACCGGAGGGGTAGCGGTACCGGTCGACCAGGTCCGTGAAGCGTCCGGCCAGCTCGGCGTCCCCCCCGAGGGCTCCGGCGAGCGGCCGCGCCCGCAGCAGGGCTTGCTGCTCCCACACGTCGATCCACCGCGCGTAGTACTCCACGTAGGAGTCGAAGGTGCGCACGAGCGCCCCCTGACGTCCCTCGGGCCGCAGGTCCGCGTCGACGGGCAGGTTCGGTTCGGTGCCGACGGCGGAGAGCATCTTCTGCAGGGTGCGCGCCGTGCGCACGGCGAAGTCCTTCGCCAGCGCGGCGTCGGCGCCGGGCACCGGGTCGTGCACGAACATCACGTCGGCGTCCGAGCCGTAGCCCATCTCCCGACCGCCGATGCGCCCCATGGCCACCACGAGCATCCGGGTCGGGTTCGCAGCAGCGTCGGTCCCGAGACCCAGCTCCGACCGCGCGGCGTACTCCGCGACCCGCAGCCCACCGAGCAGGACCATGTCGGCGGCGTCGGAGATCGCGGCCTGCGCCTGGACCGGGTCGAGCACACCGAGCACCTCGCCGGCGCCGGTGCGTGCCAGCTCCCGGCGCCGCAGGGCACGCAGCTTCGTCGCCGCCGGCCCGGGGTCGTCGACCCGGGCGAGCACGGCGTCGGCCTCGGCGGCGAGGCGCTGGGGGCCGCGGGGCTCCAGTCGCGAGGTGTCCGCGAGCCACTGCACCGACTCCGGTGACCGCGCCAGGGCGTCCGCGAGGTAGCGGGAGGACGCCAGCAGGTGGGCGAGGTGATAGGCGGCGTTGCCGGAGTCCCGCAGGAGGCGCAGATACCAGGGCGTGGCACCCAGCGACTCGGAGAGCTTGCGGAAGGCGAGGAGCCCTGCGTCGGGGTCCGCTCCCTCGGCGAACCAACCCAGCATCACCGGCAGGAGCTGACGCTGCAGCGCCGCCCGTCGCGAGGTCCCCTCGGTGAGGGCCACGACATGACGCATCGCCCCGTCGGGATCGCGATAGCCGACGGCGGAGAAGCGTGCCCTGGCGGCGTCCGGCGCGAGCGACAGCTCGTCGTCGGACAGCTGTGCCCAGGCGGGCAGCAACGGCCGGTAGAAGACGGCCTCGTGCAACGCTCTGACCTCGCGGCGGGTGTCCCGCCAGAGACGCATCAGGTCGTCGGCACCCTGTCCTCGCAGACCCAGGGACCGGGCCAGACGACGCAGGTCCTCCTCCGAGGTGGGCAGCAGGTGCGTGCGGCGCAGCCGGAAGAGCTGGACCCGGTGCTCGAGCGAACGCAGGAAGCGGTAGCACTCCCCCATCCGCGCGGCGTGCTCGCGACCCACGAACCCCGCGTGGGCGAGGGCGTCCAGCGCCGCGAGAGTGTTGGCGGCGTGGATGGACTCCGCGGTGCGTCCGTGCACGAGCTGGAGCAGCTGGACGGTGAACTCGACGTCGCGCAGGCCGCCCTTGCCGAGCTTGATCTGGCGGTCCGCCTCGGCGACAGGGACGTGCTCCTCCACGCGCCGACGCATCGCCTGGGCGTCCTCGACGAAGTGGTCGCGGTTCACGGCCGCCCACACGAAGGGGTCGACGGCCTCCCGGTAGGCGGCCCCGAGCTCCGCGTCACCGGCGACGTGCCTCGCCTTGAGCAGCGCCTGGAACTCCCACGTCTGGGCCCAGCGCTCGTAGTAGGCGACGTGGCTCTCGAGCGACCGGACGAGCGGACCCTGCTTGCCCTCGGGTCGCAGCGCGGCGTCGACCTCCCACAGCGCCGGCTCGGCCGAGGTGCCGCCGCACACCTTCTGCAAGCGGGCGGCGAGCTGCGCACCGACGCGCATGGCGGCCGACTCCTCCATCACCGCGGTGCCGTCCGCCGTGCGGGCGGGTTCGCAGACGTAGACGACGTCGACGTCGGAGATGTAGTTGAGCTCGCGGCCGCCGGTCTTGCCCATGCCGATCACCGCGAGGCGCACGCCGGCGCCGTGGTCCGGCTGGTGGCACCGCGCGACGGCGAGGGCCGCCTCCAGCGCGGCGGAGGCGAGGTCGGCCAGCGCGGCGGCGACGGCGGGCAGCAGCACGAGCGGGTCGGTGGCGGTCAGGTCCGTGGCGGCGATCCGTAGCAGGCGCGCGCGGTAGGCCCGCCGCAGCGCGTCGGTGGAGGTGCGGGCGGCGACGTCGGCCCACGCCGGGGTCTCGTCCGTGCCCGGGGCGGGGTCTGCTGCGGCCACGGGGTCGTCAGCCGCCGGGTCGGCTCCGACGGCCCGCAGCAGCTCGGCACGGACGGCAGCCGGGTCGGTGCCGATGTCCGACTCCTCCCCTGCGAGGGAGTCGAGGAGACCGGGTCGCCGCACGATCTCGTCGCCCAGGGCGGATGACGCCCCCAGCACGGCCAGCAGCCGCGTGCGGGTGGCGGCCTCGGGACCGCCCGGCCCGGCGGACAGCAGGTGGTCGACGCGGTCGCCGGCGCCGGGAGCGCCCGCGAGGCGGACGAGCTGGAGCAGGGCGAGGTCGGGGTCGGCCGTGGCGCCGAGGGTCTGCAGCAACGACTCCCCGCCGTCCGGCGGCAGGCGCCGCTGAAGGTCGTCGTCGGCCCACAGCGAGGCCGATCGCGTGAGGTCGGCGAAACCTGCCCGAAGGAGCCTTCGGGTCAGGGTCTCGCGTCTGCCGGTGCCGGACGTCGTCGAGCTCACGTCCCGACCCTAGCCGCCCCGGGCCTCACCACGGATCAGAGGAACTGCAGCGAGGTCCGCAGCTCGTACGGCGTGACCTGTGCGCGGTAGGCGTCCCACTCGTTGCGCTTGTTGCGCAGCACGTAGTCGAAGACGTGCTCGCCGAGCGTCTCGGCCACGAGCTCGGAGGACTCCATGAGCTCGATGGCCTCGTCGAGCGAGTCCGGCAGCGGGGCGATACCGAGCGCGCGGCGCTCGGAACCGGTCAGCTCCCAGACGTCGTCCTCGGTGGCCTCCGGGAGCTCGTAGCCCTCCTCGATGCCCTTGAGACCGGCCGCCAGCAGCACGGCGAACGCCAGGTAGGGGTTGGCGGCGGAGTCCAGCGCCCGGTACTCGACCCGCGAGGAGTTGCCCTTGCCCGGCTTGTACATCGGCACGCGCACGAGCGCGGACCGGTTGTTGTGCCCCCAGCAGATGTAGCTGGGCGCCTCGGCGCCGCCCCAGAGCCGCTTGTACGAGTTCACGTGCTGGTTCGTCACCGCGGTGATCTCGCCGGCGTGCACGAGGAGCCCGGCGATGAACTGACGCCCGGTCTTGGACAGCTCGAACTGCGCGCCCGGCTCGTGGAAGGCGTTGTGGTCCTCCTCGAAGAGCGACATGTGCGTGTGCATGCCCGAGCCCGGCTGGTCGGCCAGCGGCTTGGGCATGAACGACGCGAACACTCCCTGCTCGAGCGCCACCTCCTTGACCACCGTGCGGAAGGTCATGAGGTTGTCGGCGGTCGTCAGCGCATCGGCGTAGCGCAGGTCGATCTCGTTCTGCCCCGGACCGGCCTCGTGGTGGGAGAACTCCACCGAGATGCCCATCGACTCGAGCATGGTGATGGCGGCACGGCGGAAGTCGTGCGTGCTGCCACGGGCCAGGTGGTCGAAGTAGCCGCCGTCGTCCACCGGCTGGAGCGGCTGGTCGCTGGAGGACATCTGGTTGAAGAGGTAGAACTCCACCTCGGGATGCGTGTAGAAGGTGAAGCCCTTGTCGCTGGCCTTGGCGAGCTGCCGCTTGAGGACGTTGCGCGAGTCGGCGAGAGACGGCTCGCCCTCCGGCGTCAGGATGTCGCAGAACATCCGTCCCGTGCCGTGGCGCTCGCCACGCCAGGGCAGCACCTGGAAGGTGGTCGGGTCGGGCTTGGCGATCATGTCCGCCTCGTAGACCCGCGTCAGCCCCTCGATCGAGCTGCCGTCGAACCCGATGCCCTCGACGAAGGCCTGCTCGAGCTCGGCAGGTGCGACCGCGACCGACTTGAGCACCCCCAGCACGTCGGTGAACCAGAGACGGATGAAGCGGATGTCGCGCTCCTCGACCGTGCGGAGAACGAACTCCTGCTGCCTGTCCATGACCCCATCCTGCCCGATACCTGTTAACCGTGGGTGACGCACCGCTCCGGCGCCGTCGACCGGACGCGAGACGAGGTCCCACCCGGCTGTCGCCTACGCTATCGACCATGGCAACCACGAGCCAGGACCCTTCCCCCCAGAGCCCTTCCGGAGCCGGTGTGAGGTCGGTCACCCCTGACGGTGACGCGGCCGCCGGCATCGCCGGTGGCGCGCGGCGCGTACGGGTCCACCACCTGCGGCAGGCCAAGGAGCGGGGCGAGCGGATCACGATGCTCACCGCCTACGACGCGCCCACCGCGGCCCTGTTCGACGCCGCAGGCATCGACACGCTCCTGGTGGGCGACTCGATCGGCAACACGATGCTGGGGCACGCCACCACGCTGCCGGTCACGCTGGACGACATGGTCCGCGCGGGACGCGCGGTCGCCTCGGCGACGCGGCGCGCCTTCGTCGTCGTCGACCTGCCCTTCGGCACCTACGAGTCCGGGCCGGAACAGGCTCTCGCCTCGGCCGTCCGGGTGATGAAGGAGACCGGCGCGTCCGCGGTCAAGCTCGAGGGCGGACGGCGGACGGCGGCTCAGATCCGCGCGATCACCGACGCCGGTATCCCGGTGGTCGGTCACCTCGGTTACACGCCGCAGGCGGAGAACTCCCTGGGCGGTCCCCGGGTGCAGGGCCGCGGGGACGACGGCGCCGAGGAGCTGAGCCAGGACGCCCTGGCCGTCCAGGAGGCCGGGGCGGTGGCCGTCGTGCTGGAGATGGTCCCGGTGGAGGTCGCGGAGAGGATCA
Source organism: Isoptericola halotolerans (assembly GCF_013149785.1). Taxonomy (GTDB): domain Bacteria; phylum Actinomycetota; class Actinomycetes; order Actinomycetales; family Cellulomonadaceae; genus Isoptericola; species Isoptericola halotolerans. The sequence goes on along the minus strand of NZ_JABEZU010000005.1, from coordinate 321,478 downwards.
CCGAGTTCCTGCAGATCCCCACGATCGGGATCGGCGCCGGCACGCACGTCGACGGCCAGGTGCTGGTGTGGACCGACATGGCCGGGATGACGGACTGGTCACCACGGTTCGCCCGTCGCTACGCAGAGCTGGGGCGTGCGCTGCAGCAGGCGGCAGCGGACTTCGCCGACGAGGTGCGCTCGGGCGCCTTCCCCGCGGCGGAGCACTCGTTCGGGCAGTGACGGTCGCCCCTCACCCCTGGTCGCGCCAGTCGGCGTCTTCCTCCTCCCAGTCCTCGTTGCGGCTCGACGCGGTGTCGAGGGCGCGCGCGGCCTCCTCCCGGGTGGGGTAGGGCCCCATGCGGTGTTTCCAGGACGACTTGCGGTCCGACTCCTCGACCTCGCCGGTCCTGGTGTTGTACCAGTACGTCACCTGACGTGGGCTGTTCTCGCTCATGACTCGATCCTGCACCAAGATGGTGCCCATGGCTGAGCAACGAGAGCACCGGGTGGCGTTCGGCATCGACGTCGGCGGGTCCGGGATCAAGGGCGCCCCGGTCGACCTGTCGACCGGGGAGTTCACCGCCGAGCGGCAACGGATCCGCACGCCCGAGAAGTCGACACCGGAGGCCGTGGGAGAGATCCTCGGTGAGCTCGTCGACGGCTTCGACCTGCCCGACGACGCCCCGGTCGGCGTCGCCTTCCCCGCCCCGCTGGACCACGGCGTCGTCCGCTTCATCGCGAACCTGCACAAGTCGTGGAAGGGCGTGGACCTGCCTGCGCTCGTGCGTGAGGCGACCGGTCACGAGGCCGTGGCGGTCAACGACGCCGACGCGGCCGGCGTCGGCGAGCAGCGGTACGGGGCGGCGCAGGGGCGCGAGGGCGTGGTGCTCGTGGCGACCCTCGGCACCGGAATCGGGTCGGCGCTGCTGGTCGACGGCGCGCTCGTGCCCAACACCGAGCTGGGACATCTGGAGATCGACGGGCACGACGCCGAGCACAAGGCCGCCGACTCGGCCCGGGACCGCGAGGACCTGAGCTGGGAGAAGTGGGCGAAGAGGCTCCAGCGCTACTTCGAGACGGTGGAGATGCTGCTCTCCCCCGACCTGATCGTCGTCGGCGGCGGGGTCAGCAAGCACCACGAGAAGTTCCTGCCGCTGCTCGACCTGCGGGCCGACATCATCCCCGCGAACCTGCGCAACCGAGCCGGCATCGTCGGTGCGGCGTCGCTGGCGGCGAGGCCGCACTGACCGGTCCGCCCGACGGTCCGGACATGGCGGTGCCGACCACGCGATCGCGTGGTCGGCACCGGTCGGTCAGCGTGCGACGAGCGAGTCGAGCTCGAGCGTGCGCAGCGTCTGACGGATGGCGGCGGGAGGATCGTGCAGCGAGACCTTGAGACCCTCGTCCTGCCCGATGCGGCAGATCTGGACGAGGAAGGCGATGCCCGCCGAGTCGATGAACGTCACGGCGGACGTGTCCACGACGATGGGCAGGTCTCGCTGGAACGCCCCGGCAAGTGCTGCCGAGGCCTGGTTGCGCAGGGCGATGTCGATCTCGCCCCACATCGTCACAACGCTCACCGACGGGTGCTCGGTCAGAGCGATCCCGCCGACCCGTACCTCACTGGTGAGAGCCACTGTCACACCTTCGTCCCTGGAGTCAACGCCCCCTGCGTGCCACGGTGCGGCACCGGCGATCAGGACACGCGACCACGTTGTCGCGATGGCGCCAACTTACACCAGGACTCCCCGGCGGAGAAGACCCGGTGAGACAGACTTGACCAAATCTTCACTTGCCGGCCCGGGATCGAGGCGCCCTGAGCACCCTCCAGGCCCGGGACTCAGAAGTCGATCCGCATGACCCGGCGCCGTGGCGTGGGCGCACTGATCGTCTCCAGGCCCGCTGCGGCGAACACCTGGGGCGTACCGACGCTCGCCTCGTCCCAGACGACCTCTCCCCCGTCCCGCGCGACGATCGGGTAGCCCTCCAGCGCCGTGGCACCCCGCGACCGCGACAGGTCGACGGCCGCCTGCGCGAGCTCGTAGGTCAGCCCCTGACCCCGGGACCCCGCGCGGACCACGAAGCAGGCCACGGCCCACACGGAGTCGTCCTCGCGGTCCTCGTCGCGGCCCGACCACACCACCGGGCTGCGGCCGTAGTACCGGCGGTACGTCGGGCGCGGCCCGACGGCGACCCACCCGACCGGCTCGTCGTCGTCGAACGCGACGATCCCGCCGGGTGCGGGACCGTCCCCGCCGACCTGGTCCGCGAGCCGCATCCTGCGCTCCTCCACGGGCATGTGCCACCAGAGGCCGTCGCCGAGCACCTGACGCTGGCACTGGCACTGGCCCGCGGCCGACCGGCCGAGCACCGTCTGGACGTCGTCGAACGGCACCTCGTCGGCCGGGCGGACGGTGAGCACTCCCATGACAGGACGGTATAGCCGCCGAGGCGGCGCCGCCGTCCCGGGCAGTGCGGCAGGATGTGCCGCGTGCAACCGACGACGGACGACACCGGCGCACGCTGGTTCTGCGTGGGTGACGGCGCCGACCGTGCGACCACCGAAGCGGCGATCAGGGGCGCGCTGGTGGCAGCGCGGAGCCGTCTGGCCAGCATCGAGGTCGACGTCCTCTCGGACGAGGCGTGGCCGACGGACGTCCGCGAGGCCGTCCGGCTGGCCGAGCGGCGCCTCACGGCGAAGCGCCGCGCCAGCACCTCCCTCGCCCTGGACCCCGGCCTCCAGGAGGACCTCGACATCGCCCTCGCGCTCGCGCCGTTCAGCATCGCGTGCACGGGACTCAGCACCCGAGGGGCGCCCATCTGGAACGCGGACGACACCGGCACCAGCACCGCCTTCGCGCTCACCCCGGCCGAGGAGCACGCGGTGAGGTCCACCATCGGGCGAGCCGGCGGAGACGCCGGAGATCTCGTGACGCTCGCGGAACACCGACTGCGCCGACGCGAGCTCAGCTACGACGTCGTCGGCGGCACGGCGCCCGGCAGCGTGAAGTGGCGGCCACCCGGCGGCTGGCGCGCACACGAACGCACGGTCCGGCTGGGCACCGGCGAGAACCTCTGGCAGTCCGCCTCGGCGGCCGTCCTCTCGTGGGAGGTCAAGACCCGCAGCGGGTTCACCGTCGATCCGCGGCTCGCACCCGGACACCCCGCACACCGCGGGGAGCGCTCCTGGCTCGTCGCACGTGTCGGTCCGCTTCGGGTGCGCGAGCCTGTCGAGGTCGTCGGGACGATCAGCACCGACCGACGGGTCGCACTCGCCTACGGCACGCTCGAGGGCCACCCCGTCGCCGGCGAGGAGGCGTTCATCGTCGAGCGCGACACCGACGGGACCGTGACCCTGACACTGCGTTCACTGACGCGCGCCGGGCAGGGCGCTTGGCGGGCGCTGTTCCCGCTGATCCTGGTCGCACAGCGCGTCTACCGGCGCCGCTACCTCCGCGCACTGCGTCGCGACGGCCAGGAGCCGAGCCCCCGGCAGACACTGCGGACGCTCTGCGGACTGGGCCACCCCCAGCGGCATCGAGCCGCGGTACAGACCGTGCGAGGCGGACGAGCCGGTCTGTACGCCGGGTTCTGTTCCCGCGCCGGGTCTCCCCGACACGGGCGACGGTCATCCATCTAGGCCCTGCGTTGCCGCAGGGCTCCAGCGGTCTACCCGGCTGCGCTTCTCGTCAGAGAATCGGGCGGGCCGCCCTCAGACACAGCCTGTCTGACCTTGCTCCAGGTGGGGTTTACCGAGCCGCGACCGTCACCGGCCGCGCTGGTGGTCTCTTACACCACCGTTTCACCCTTACCTGCTCGCCGAGGCGTGCAGGCGGTCTGCTTTCTGTGGCACTGTCCCGCGGGTCACCCCGGGTGGCTGTTAGCCACCACCTTGCCCTTCGGAGCCCGGACGTTCCTCGGCGTCGCCACCCCGAGGAGCAACGACGACGCGACCGTCCGACCGACTCGTCCGCCCCGCAAGGATACCTGCCGTCAGACGTCCACCCGGTAGGTCAGCCCCAGCTCGTCACCGGAGTGCCCGCGGATTCCCCAGTTCTCGCGGGGGCTCTCCATGATCACCACCTCCAGGTCGTCGGCGGCCAGCCCCAGCGCAGGTGCGACGTCGTCGTACATCGCCCGGACCAGGGCCTTCTTCGCGTCGATGGAACGCCCGGAGAAGCACAGGATCTCGATGACGAGGTACGCGTCGGAGCGCGGGGCGACCAGGTCGCCGTCCTCGAGCAGCACGAAGCGGTGGAACCGCTTGTCCGCGGGGAGCTGCCACGCCCCGACCACCGCGGCGTGCACGGCCTCGGACACCTCCGCGCGCCGCTCGCCCCACACCGGCCGGTTCCCGTAGATCTTCACCTGCGCCATGGGGACACCCTACGGACGCACGGTTCTCGGGCTCGCTCCCCTAGGGTGTCCGGGTGCTGATCTGCCTGCCGCCCTCCGAGGGCAAGACGCCCGCCCCCGACGACGGCGCCCCGGTCGACCTGTCGAGCCTCACCGCCCCGGGGCTCACCGCGCAGCGGGAGGCCGCCCTGGACGCCCTGGCGACCGTCAGCGCGAGGCAGGACGCCACCGACGTCCTCAAGGTGGGCGCGACGCTGGCCGACGAGGTCTCCCGCAACGCCGGCCTGCGCAGCGCGCCGGCCGCGCCCGCGGGCGACGTCTACACCGGCGTGCTCTACGCCGCGGCGGGCCTGACCGATCTGACCGGCCCGGCGGCGGACCTCGCCCGCGACACGGTCCGCATCTTCTCCGCCCTGTGGGGCGTCGTCAGGCCGACGGACCGGATCCCGGCCTACCGGTTGTCCATGGGGGTCGACCTGCCCGCCGTCGGCAAGCTCGCCACGGCCTGGCGGCCTCACCTGACGGCGGCGCTGGACGAGCGCGCCGCCGGGGACGTCGTCGTCGACTGCCGCTCGGCCGCCTACCTCGCCGCCTGGAAGCCCGCGACGACGGGGCCCCACGCCGCCGAGTGGGTCACCGTCCGCGTCGTGCGGGAGGCCGAAGGGAGGCGCACCGTCGTCTCGCACAACGCCAAGCACACCCGAGGCGTGCTCACGGGCCACCTCCTGCGCCGTGCGGGCGAGGCGCCGTCGTCGGCGGAAGGGCTCCTCGCGACCGCCCGCGAGCTCGACGGCGAGGTGATCGGCACCGAGGTCGGTACCGGCCTGAGCTACCGCATGATCGAGGCGACGCTCGGTGAGGCGCCCGCTCGCAGCGGACCGCGCGTGCTGGAGCTCGTCATCGCCTGACGGCGACCCGGTTCAGTCGGCGGCCGGGTACCCGACGGCAGAGACCTCGCGGCCTCCGTCGGGCCAGAACCTCAGCACCGACAGGGAGCACGGCGGGATGCGCACGCGACCCCAGGAGCTCGGCGGGGCGTCGAGCGCCAGTCCCACCAGGGCCCGGATCACCGCGGCATGCGCCACGACGACGGAGGTGCTGCCCTCGGCGCCCGCCACGACGTCGTCGAGGGCAGGTTGCACCCGGGTCGCGAGGTCGGCGTACGACTCCCCGCCGGGCGGGGCGAAGGTCCCCTCGGTCACCCAGCGCAGCAGGTCGCCGGGCCATCGCTCCTGGACCTGCTCGGGGACGAGGCCCTCCCACTCGCCGAAGCGGATCTCGGCGAAGCGCTCGTCGGTCCGCACCCGGGCACCGATCCGTCGTCCGACCGCCGTGGCGGTCTCCTGGGTGCGCACGGTGGGGGAAGCGACGAGTGCGTCCGGCCGGGCCACGTCCGGCCACAGGTCCTTGCCGATGCGGAACACGGCGTCAGCGGCCTGGGCCGCCTGCCTCTGACCGGCCGTCGTGAGCGACGGACCGGGCACGTCCCCGCCGGAGAGCGCCCCGACCTCGGTCAGCGGCGTCACGCCGTGGCGCACCAGGACCACGGTCGCCGGGACCGCGCCGTCGTACCGGGCCAGCGCGCCCGGGGCAGGCCTGTGCATCACGCAGCGGTGACCCGCACGAGGATCCGGCCGCACTCCTCGCAACGGACGACCTGCTCGGGCGCGGCGTTCTTGGCCGCGGCGAGGTCACCGGGGTTCAGCTCGAGACGGCACCCCTCGCAGCGGTTGCCGTTGAGCGCGGCCGCACCCGTGCCGAGCTGCGAGCGCAACCGGTCGTAGAGAGTCACCAGGGCGGCGTCGAGGCCTGCGGCCGCGGACTCCCGCGCGGTCGTGACCTGCCGGGCGGCGCCGTCGATCTCGGCGAACGCCGCGTCACGCTCCGCCGTCACCTTCTCCTGGGCGGCGACGAGCTCACCGTGCGCGGCCTCGACCTTCGACAGCGCCTCCTGGTGCGCCTCGAGGCGCTCCATGAGTTCCAGCTCGGCGTCCTCCAGCACGTTCTGTCGCCGGGCCAGCGACTCGAGCTCGCTCAGCACGGCGGTCGCGTCCTTGGCGCCGAGCGCCCCGGAGTCGAGCTTCTGCTGGTCGCGGGTCGCGCGCTGGCGGACCTGCTCCACGTCCCGCTCGGCCTTGGTGACCTCACGCTCGAGATCCGCGACGGCGGTCCGCGAGTCGACCAGGGAGCCGTGCAGGTCCCGCATGCGCTCGTCGAGCTCGGCCAGCGTCGCCAGCGTGGGGTGGTTCCTGCGCTGGTGCGCGAGCTGCTGGAGCCTGGTGTCGAGGGCCTGGACCTCGAGCAGGCGACGCTGGTCCTCGACGGGTGCGGTAGCCATGGGTGGGTCCTCTCGTGCAGCTCTTCAGATGACGGTCAGCGACCCGTGCTCGCGACCCGGGTCGTCCAGGGGTCCGTCACCAGGGTGCTGACTCTGGTGGTCACCGTACCGTCTCCCAGTCGCTCCTCGAGGTCGGCGGCGGCGTAGGCCAGCCAGGGCCACTCGGAGGCGAAGTGGGCGACGTCCACGAGGAACGGTCGGCCGCCGTCCGACGTCGCGCCCCCGCCTTCCTCGAAGGCGGCCCGCTCCCGCAGCTCGGAGGCCGGGTGGTGCCGCAGGTCGGCGGTGACGTAGACGTCGACGGCGGCGGCCCGGACGGCGTCGAACAGCGAGTCCCCCGACCCGCCGACGACCGCCGCGGTGGTGATCTCGGCGTCGAGGTCGCCGGCCACCCGGACCCCCTGCGCTGTGGCGGGCAGCACGTCGGCGACCCGGTGGGCGAACTCGCGCAGCGTCGTCGGCCGTTCGAGAGGGCCGACACGCCCGATCCCTCGGTCGGCGTCGTCGACGCGCGCCACCAGGGGACTCCGGTCGGTGATGCCGACGAGGTCCGCCAGGGCGTCGGCGACCCCGCGAGGCGCGGAGTCGGCGTTGGTGTGCGCCACGTGCAGCGCGCACCCGGCCGCCAGGAGACGGTGCACCACGGCTCCCTTGAAGGTGGTGGCGGCCACGGACGTGACCGGCTTGAGGAACAGCGGGTGGTGCGTCACCAGCAGGTCGGCACCCCACTCGACCGCCTCGTCCACGACGTCGGCCACGGGGTCGACGGCGAACAGCACCTTGCGCACCTCGCGCTGCGGGTCCCCGGCCACCAGTCCCACGGCGTCCCAGCCCTCGGCCGTCGACGGCGGGTAGAGGTCCTCCAGGACCGTGACGACGTCGGCCAGCGTGGGTGCGCTCATGCGCCCGACGATACCGACGTCACTTGGCGTCGGCGTACGAGTCGACCGTGGCGACGGTGAGCGGGAACGACACGGGGAAGTCCCCGAAGAGCAGCCGCCCGGCCTCCTCGGCCGCCTCGCGGACCTCACGGGCGACGTCCTCCGCGAGCGCCGCCGGCGCGTGCACCACGACCTCGTCGTGCACGAAGAACACCAGGTGCGCCCGGTCCGCGAACGGGGCGGGCCCGTGGTTCGGCTGTGCGGCGGTCGGCAGGCGCCACAGGCGTCGGCGGATCGCGGCGATCCAGCACAGCGCCCACTCCGCCGCCGTGCCCTGCACCACGAAGTTGCGCGTGAAGCGCCCCCAGGCGCGGGCCGAGGAGCGGGCCAGGCTCGCGGCGTCGGCCGGGGCGCCGTCGCCGAGCGCCCCGGACTGCGCCGCGTCCCACGCCTGGCCTGGTGGCGGCGAGGTGCGCCCGAGCCAGGTCGTCACGGAGCCGCCCCGCTCGCCGGTCCGGGCGGCGTCCTCCACGAGCCCCATCGCCCGCGGGAAGGCCCGGGACAGCCGGGGCAGCACCTGCCCGCTGACGCCGGTCGTCCCGCCGTACATCGCGCCGAGCATCCCGACCTTCGCGTGCTCCCGCGTCTCCACCGCCCCGGTGGCGACGATCCCCGCGTACATGTCCCCGCCCGCGCCCGCCGCGGCCATGGTCTCGTCGGCGGCGAGACCGGCGAGCACCCGCGGCTCGAGCTGGGCGGCGTCGGCGACGACGAGCACCCACCCCGGATCGGCCTGGACGGCACGGCGCACCCCGCGGGGCAGCTGCAGCGCCCCACCGCCGCTGGCAGACCATCGGCCTGTCACCACGCCGCCGACGACGTAGTCGGTGCGGAACCTCCCGTCGCGGACCCACTGGTCCAGCCAGGACCACCCGTTGGCCGTGTAGAGGCGGTACAGGCTCTTGTACTCCAGCAGCGGTTCCACCACGGGGTGGTCGATCCTCTCCAGCTCCCACTTCCGCAGGCTCCGCGCGCCCACCCCCGCGTACTCCATGGCGCGCAGCAGGTCCGGGTGGGAGTCGGGGTTGAGGCTGTCCGGGGCGTCGAGGGCGGCCCGGATGCGGACCGCGAGCGCCTCGAGCCGCTCGGGGCGGCGGCCGGGCGCCGGACGCGGTCCGAGCGTCTCGGTGAGGACCGCGTCGTGGACGTCGGTGCGCCACGGCAGCCCGGCGTGGTGCATCTCGGCCGCGGCGAGCGCCCCGGCGGACTCGGCGGCGAGCAGCAGGCGCAGCCGGCCCGGTGCGGTGGACCCGGTGACGGCGGCCTCCTGGACGGCCAGCTCGGCCACGGGGTCCAGGCCGGCGTCGGCACCTGCGCCCGACGGCGGCACCCCTTTCTCGCGGGCCCGTTCGCGTTCGGCGCGCGGGGCCGCGGCGAGGTCGAACAGCGACTCCTCCTGGGGAGCGCGCAGCACGCCCACCACGGCGGCTCCCCCGACCGGCGAGTGCTCCAGGGCGTCCCAGCCGCTCGGCGAGGACGTGGCCAGGTCCGAGGTCGCCGCGAGGCTCGAGACGCGCAGGATGCGGTGGGCGAGCCGCAGGTCACGGCAGCGCTCGACCCGCTCCCCCGCCGTCAGGAGCGCCGGGTACCAGCGGTTGGTGTCGTCCCACGTCCACCGCGGCGGGCTCGTCGAACTCTCGGCCTCGTGCACGAGCGTCGCGAGCCCGTCGCGGGTGACCACCTCGGCGGGCGTCGGTCCCTGCCGCGCGCGCTCGTCGAGGACCCGCACGGCACAGACCGGTCCGCTGCCGCTTCCCGGGTCGGGGCCCGTGACGGCGGCGTCTGCGGGCTGGGCGGCCAGGACGAGGTGCACCCGCCCATCCTGCCCGCAGGCACCGACACGAGACCCGCCTGCTGCGGCGGCGTCAGGCGCGGGCCCGCATCCGCCACAGCAACCAGACGAAGTACGGCGTGCCGATCACCGCGGACACCAGGCCCGCCGGGATCTGAGCCGGGGCGATCACCGTCCGCCCGACCACGTCCGCACACACCACGAGGAGCCCGCCCAGCAACACCGCCAGGGGCAGCATCGCGGCGTGGCGCTTGCCCACGAGCAGGCGGGCGGCGTGCGGCGCCACGAGGCCGACGAACGCGATCACGCCCACGCACGCTGTCGCGGCGGCGGTCAGCAGCACGGCCAGCGCCACGACGACGCGGCGCACCTGCGGCACCCGGACCCCCAGGACCCGCGGCGTCGTCTCGTCCCACTGGAGCAGGTCGAGGTCGCGGTGCAGCGGCACCAGCACGACGCCCGCCACCAGCAGGACCACCAGCAGCGGCACCAGGTGAGGGAGCATCGCCCCGTAGGTCGAACCGCCGAGCCAGGTGATCGCAGCGTTCTGGTTCCACGGGTCGGTACGCACCAGGAGCAGCGTGGTCAGGGCGCTCGCCGCCGCACCCACCCCGACGCCGACCAGCACCATCCGACCCTGGTCGGCACTGCCCCGGGCGCCCAGGGCGAAGATCGCCAACGTCGCCACCGTGGCCCCGACGAGGGCACCGGCGAGCGTCTGGGCGAAGGAGACGGTGGAGAACGTCACGATCGTCACGACCGCGCCCAGACCCGCCGACGCCGAGATCCCGAGGATGCCAGGGTCGGCCAGGGGGTTGCGCGTCACGGCCTGCACGAGCGCGCCGGCCAGGGCGAGCGCCATCCCGGCGAGCAGCGCCGCCAGCACCCGGGGCACCCGCGTCTCCAGGATGATCTCGACGCGCACCGAGGCCAGGCCCCGGAGCCAGTTGGTGACGTCGCCGAGCAGCACGGTGCGGTCCCCGAGCAGGACGCCGGCGACCACCGCGCCGACGAGCGAGACCGCGGCGACGACCAGCACGACGCGCGCCGCCCGGCGGCTCCGCACCCCGCCGCGCAACGAGGCGAGCGCGTCACCCGTGAGGCCGCTGCGCATGCGCTGCGCGAGCACGACCAGGAACACCGCACCGATGATCGAGGTGATCACACCCGTCGGCAGGGTGACGCCCGAGACCGCACCGAACACCGCGCGGACGAACACGTCGGCGGACAGCACCAGGGCGACCCCCGCGAGCGCGCTGACGGGGACGAGCACCCGGTGCCGGCGCAGCGCAGGCACGGCGCGGGCCAGCATGCGCACCAGCACGGGTGCGCAGAGGCCGACGAAGCCGATCGGCCCGGCCGCGCTGACCGCCGTCGTCGCCAGCAGCACCGAGACGGCGACGAGCCCGAGCCGGGTGCGTCCGACGGAGACTCCGAGCGAGCGGGCGGCGTCGTCGCCGAGCTGGAGCAGGTCGAGCCGCCGGCCCAGCAGCACGAGGACCAGCAGGCCGACCACCACCACGGGCGCCAGCATCGTGACGGTCTGCGCGCCGTTCTGGGCGAGGGACCCGGCGCCCCAGGCGAACATGCCCTGGGTCTCCCACGGGAAGAGCAGCAGCAGCACGGAGGTGATCGCGGAGATGCCGAGGGTCAGGGCCGACCCGGCGAGGACCAGCCGGATGGCCGAGACGCTCGACCCGGAGGAGATCGCGATCACGGTGGCCGCGGCGAGCAGGCCGCCCACGAACGCCACCGCGGCCCCGGACAGGATGCCGAGCGGCACCCCGGCCACCGCCACGACCGTCAGTGCCAGGTAGGCGCCGGCGTTCACCGCGGTGGTGTCCGGGGAGGCGAGCGGGTTGCGGGCGACCCCTTGCATGGCCGCCCCCGCGGCGCCCAGCGCCGCCCCGACCACCAGGGCGGCGAGCAGGCGCGGGACGCGGGACTGTGCGACGACGAGCGCGCCCTGGTCCGTCCCCGAGCCGGTGACGACCTGCCAGAGCTCGGGGACGGTCAGTCCGGCCGTCCCCTGGGTCAGGTGCACCACGACGGCGACCACCAGCCACGCCACGATCAGCCCGACGGCGGCCGGCGCCTTCCAGCGCCCGCCCCCGACCTTGTCGGGTGGGGTCGGCACGCCGACCGGTCCGGCGACGGGACGTTCGAGCGTGGTGGTGGCGCCGTCGTGGCTCATGCTCAGGCCCCCAGGATCTGCACGAGGTCGTCGCTCCACGCGATCATCGAGGCCGGGCCGCCGTACGCCCAGATGCCGACCGCGGCGCGGTGCACCTCACCGTCCGCGACGAACGCGAGGTCCTCCCACAGCGGGTTGCCGGCCATCTCGGCCTCGACGACGTCCTCCTCGTCCCCGTCGTTGCCCCAGTAGAGGAAGCGGGTGTCGTCAGGCAGACCCGTCAGCCCTTCCAGGTCCGTGTACGACAGCCCGAACGCGTCGTCGCCCGGGTCCTCCCACGCGGCCGTCAGACCCATCTCGTCGGCGACCGCATGCACGGCCGTGCGCGGGCCGTGCATGCGGATCGAGAGGTTGGCACCCTCGGCGTACGGCGAGGTGAGCACCACGGGCGTGCCGGCGAGGCCCGCCTCCTCGATCTTCGCGGCGTTGGCGGCGAGGGTCTCGTCGAGGTCGTCCAGCAACGCCTCCGCCTCGGCCTCCTTGCCCAGGAGGGTCGCGACGGTGGCGAGCTCGTCACGCACCGTGCCGAGCGGGTCGGACACGTCGGCGCTGCCCATGACGACCACGGGGGCGATCCGCTCCATCTGCTCCATCGCCTCGTCGGGCACGGAGCCCGAGGCGCCGATGATCAGGTCGGGTTCGAGGTCTGCGACGGCCTCGATGCTGGGTTCCCGACGCACGCCGACGTCCTCGGGGTCGGTCCGCAGAGGTGCGCCCGCTCCCACCCAGCTCTCGTAGCCCGCAGGGTCGGACATGCCGATCAGGTCGACACCGAGGGTCGTCACCATCTCGGCCTGGTTCCACTCCAGGGCGACCACACGCTCGGCCGGGCCGTCGGGCAGCACGACCTCCTCGCCGCGGGCGTCGGTCACCGTGACGGGTCCGGTCGCGGCGGATGTCTCGGTGTCCGTCCCGGGCGCGGTGCCGGCGGGGTCGTCGGTGGTCCCGCAGGCGGTGAGCGTCAGGCCCACCGTCAACGCGGCCACCAGTGCACGTGCAGTTCTCATTCGTCCTTCTCCTCCTGGTCGGGACCGGTCAGGCGTTCGCCGTCGCGGCCCGTCGTCGCAGCAGCTGCCGCGGTACGTGCACTCGGGGCACGTCGTCCTCGGTCCCGTGGTCGACGACGACGTCGATCTCGAAGACCTCGCTGAGAAGCTCGCTGCGCATCGCCCGAGCGGGCGGACCGTCCGCGACGACGCGACCGCGGCTCAGCACGACCACCCGGTCGGCGAGCGCAGCGGCCTGGTTCAGGTCGTGCAGCACGGCGCCGACGGCGATGCCGTGGTCGTCCGCCAGCTCGCGGACCAGCTCGAGCACCTCCACCTGGTACCGCAGGTCGAGGTGGTTCGTGGGCTCGTCGAGGAGCAGGACATCCGTGTCCTGGGCCAGCGCGCTGGCGATCCACACCCGCTGGAGCTGCCCGCCGGAGAGCTCGTCGATCATGTCGGAGGCGCGGTCGGTCAGCCGCGTCAGCCGCAGGGCATGCTCGACGCGCTCGGCTCCCTGCGGGTCGTGCCCACGCCACCGCGAGCGGTGCGGGTGGCGACCGAACTCGACGGCGTCGCGCACGGTGACCCCGACCGGCGTCGGGCGGCTCTGGGAGAGCATCGCGACCTCGCGGGCGAACGAGCGGGCGTCCAGGTCCCCGGCAGGGCGTCCGTCGCGCAGTGTCACCGTGCCGGTCCGGAGCCGCTGCAGCCGGGCGATCCCGCGCAGCAGGGTGGACTTGCCCGAACCGTTCGGCCCGACCAGTGCTGTCACACGCCCGGGGCTCAGGACGATCTCGGCCTCGCGGACGACGTCGTCGCCGCCGTACGTGATGGACACGTCTGCGGCGTGCAGCCAGGGTCCTGGCTCGTTCGGGGCGCTCACCCGTACCTCCGTGCAGTTGGTTAGCCTTACCTAACCATGACGCCTGCGGGTGGAGGAAATCGTCTCGGATAGCGGGACCTGGTGGCCCCCGCTCAGCCCTCGTCCGGGTGCAGCGCGCCGAGGATCAGCGTGAGCCCGGCATCGAACGCCTCGACGAAGTCGTAGCCCTGCTGGCTGGCGTACCCGGTCGCGACCTCGACCAGGCGGGGATGGCTCGCGACGTCCAGCCGGTCCGCGACGTCGTCGACGACCTGCTCGAGCCCTTCCTGGCCGCCGAACGGCAGGCCCACCTCCTGCAGCACGGCGCCGTAGACGTAGCTGTCCACGACGAAGAACGCCCGCACCGCGGCTTCGACCGAGAACCCGCCGGTCCGCAGCACCCCGAGGACCGCCTCGTGGTGACGCAGGGTCGCCGCCCCGGGACTGCGGGAGTCGAGCAGCGCGACGGCCCAGGGGTGGCGACGGAGCACCCTCCGAGCCGAGTCGGCACGACGGCGCATCGCCTCGCGCCAGGCGCTGTCCGCCGGCGGGAGCTCGATCTCGGCAAAGACCGTGTCGACCATGCCGTCGAGCAGGTCGTCCCGGTTGCGGACATGGTTGTACAAGGACATCGCCTCGACACCCAGCCCGCCGGCGACGGCGCGCATCGTGACACCGCCGATGCCCTTCGCATCGGCCAGCGCCACCGCCGTCTCGACCACCCGCGCGCGATCGAGCGGCGCCCTGCGCCCCGCCTCGCCGGTCGTCCCGCTGCTCACACGCTCGCCCCCTTGACTCTACTTACACAGTAAGCCTACTGTACTTACAACGTAAGCCACCGGCCGGACGAGGGAGCACGCATGAGCATGACGACGAAGGTCTGCATCGTGGGGGCATCGGGCAAGCTCGGCCAGTACCTGGTCCAGCACGCCCTCGACCGGGGCTGGGAGGTGGTGGGTGTCTGCCGCGAGCGCAGCGTGCCGAAGCTCGACCGGTTCGCCGACCGGATCACCATCGTCCCCGGCCCCACGAACGATCCCGACGTGATCCGCCGAGCCGCCGCAGGCTGCGACGGCGTGCTGACGGTCCTCGCCCCGTGGGGGGTCCAGCAGTACGCCTCCGGCACCGCGCAGGCCGTGCTCGACCACGCCGCTCCCGACGCCCGGCTGATCTTCTCGTGCGGCTGGCACATCACGCGAGACGGCCAGGACAGCTACTCCCGGCGCTTCCTGGCCACGGTGCGCCTGATGACCTGGTTGGCGAAGGCCGTGCGCGCCGTCGAGATCGACGACCAGGTCGAGGCGTGCCGACGCATCTTCGCCAGCGAGCGCCGCTGGACGGTGGTACGCGGCAGCGACCTCGAGGAGGGACCGAGCCAGGGGCTGCCCGTCTGGAGCCGGCACGTCGGCGACCCGGTGCTCGCGAGCAACCTCACCCGCCGCGTCGACTTCGCGCTGTTCATGATCGAGGCGCTCGACGACCGTCTGGTCCACGAGGCGCCTGCCATCGTGGGACGCCTCTCGGCCAGCGCCCTCGCCCACCACCAGGACCCTGAAGGAGCACGATGACCGCCCCCACCCCCGTCCGCAGCACGCCCGGGACGCGAGCCGTCGCACCCGACCTCGCCCGCGGCCTCATGCTGCTGCTCATCGCACTGGCCAACGTCCCCTGGTTCCTCTACGGGACCGAGACCTCCCTGACCAGCGCGCACCGCGAGCCCTCCACGACGCTCGACGCCGTCTGGCAGTCCGTGGCGATCGTCGCGGTCGACGGCCGCAGCTACCCGCTCTTCGCCTTCCTCTTCGGCTACGGCATCTGGCAGTCGTTCGCCCGCCAACGTTCTGCCGGCGTCGACGAACGCACGGCGCGACGGAGGCTGCAACGCCGGCACGGATGGATGATCGCCTTCGGTGCGGTCCACGCCGCCCTGCTCTGGTTCGGTGACGTGCTCGGCGCCTACGGACTCGTAGGACTCGTCGTGGTCTGGCTCTTCCTGCGACGCACGACGCGCACCCTGCTGATCTGGGCCGCGACGCTCACCGGTGTCCTGCTCCTCGCCGCTCTGGGCACGCTCGCGCTGGGCGCCGTGGTCCCCCCGGAGCTCGCCGAGGTCCCCGGCAGCGCGAACCCGGACCTCGCCGGCACCACGCCCTACCTCGCCTCGATCCTGCCGCGCCTGCTGTTCTGGCTGCCCTTGACCGTCACCCAGGGCATCTTCGGCCTGGTCGTGCCCGTGGCCGTGCTGCTCGGCATCGCCTGCGCACGGGTGCGGATCCTCGAGGAGCCCGCCGCGCACCGCCGGGCGCTGGCGCTGACCGCCGTCGTCGGCATCGCCGTCGGCTGGGCCGGTGCCGTGCCGTCGCTGCTGGTCCACCTGGGCACGTGGGAAGCACCCGAGTGGGCGCCCGTGGTGCTGCACCTGGCCACCGGCCTCGGCGCGGCACTGGGCTACGCGGCACTGTTCGCACTGTTCGCTCTGCGCGTGCCGTCCGGGACTGCTCCGCGCGGGTTCACCGCGGCCCTGACCGCCGTCGGCCAGCGATCCTTGACGAGCTACCTGCTGCAGTCGGTGATCTTCGCGCCGCTGCTGTGCGCCTGGGGCCTCGGACTCGGGGGCGTGCTCGACCAGTGGCAGGCCGCGCTCCTCGCGGTGGCGACATGGCTGGTCACGCTCGCCGTCGCCGTCGGTCTCGCACGGGGCGGGCGTCGGGGACCGGCCGAGCGGGCGCTGCGGGCGCTCTCCTCCCGGGGCGCGGAGACCTCCGCGACGCCGGTCGGTCGCCTCACACCCTGAGCTCTCCGAGACGCTGGCCGAACAGCTCGCCGACCGGCCGGAAGCCGCACCGGAGGTAGAAACCCTCCGGGCTCCGGGGGTGGTCCGCGTCCCACAGCACCGTGATCCTGTCCACGCCCCGCCGACGGGCCTCAGCAGCCACCTGCTCGACGGCGAACCTGCCGATCCCCCGGCGGCGTGCGTCCGCGGCGACGTTCATCCGCCAGATGCCCGCGCGAAAGGCCGGTTCCGACTCGTCAGGGCTCCAGTTGGCCATGACGAATCCGACCACGGCGCCGTCCGCGGTGATCGCTCGGGGCCACGCCGTCGGCTGCACGTAGGCCTCGGCGACCGACCACGCCGTGGGCGCGACCGGCTCGTCATCTCCCGACTGCGGAGGCAGGGCCAGGACGGCCTCGAGGTTTTCCGGCGTCAGCGCTTCGATACGGAGGTCCATGGGGCGAAAGTAGCTCTCGACTCCGACACCTGCCGCACCGCGGGCCCCCACCGCCTATCCTGTGATGGCTGATGACTGAGATGACTGAGATGACCCGAACCACCGTGCCGCGGTGCACGGACCGCGTCGACACCTCGGCCCGCCGACCGTGCGCGGCATGACACCGACCGGGCCGACCGACGAGCCGCCGGCCGGCCAGGTGGTCATCGGCGGGAAGTACGTGCTGGGGGCCATCCTCGGCACGGGAGGCACCTATACCGTCTACGAGGCCTCGCGGCTCTCCGCGGCGGACGGGGACCCGGGCGACGGCACCTCCGACGCCCGTCCGTCCGACGATACGGAGCCCGGACCGGCGCTCCTGGTCAAGGTCCTGCACCCGCACCTGGTCGACGACGAGTCGGCCCGCGCCGCCCTGGCCCGCGAGATCGCGGCGTCGGAGCTGATCGACCATCCGGGCGTGTCGAAGGTCCTCGACACCGGGGAGGACGAGGTCGCGGGAGCGGACGTGCCCTGGGTGCTGACCCGCCGCCTCCCCGGCACCCTCTTGTCCGAGCTGGCCGCCGGACGTGGCATGCCGTGGCGTGAGGCGCTCGCCCTGGTCGACGGGCTGCTCGACGCGCTGGCAGCGGTCCATGCCGCCGGCCTGGTGCACCGCGACGTCAGCCCACGCAACGTCGTCGCCGAGCGACACGACGACGGGGCGCTGACGGTCGGGTTGCTCGACCTCGGCCTGACCGCCCCCGGCGGAGGCGACGGAGACGGCGAGCTCGTCGCGGGCTCGGTCACCGGGATGTCGCCCGAGCAGGCGCAAGGACGACCGCTCGACGCACGCAGCGACCTCTACTCCGTCGGGGCGCTGGCGTACTTCGCGCTGACCGGTCACGCGCCGTTCGAGCGTCCCCGGCCCGCCGACGTGCTCCGCGCCCACGTCGGTGCACCGGTGCCCGCACCGTCCGCACGCCGGGCCGCGGTGCCGGTGACGGTGGACCGTCTCGTGTCCCAGGCCATGGCCAAGGACCCGGCACGACGGTTCGACTCCGCCGCGGAGATGCGCGCGGCCGCCGCGACCATCCTGGGCGCGGGGGCGGTCGCCACCACGGCCGCCGCCACCGGCTCGGACGAGACGATGACCCTGGGGCAGATCGCGGAGGACGACCCGAACCGCACCGCGGTCGTCGGAGCGGCGGGGGTCGCGGCCGCCGCAGCGGCGGCGGCCGCGGGCGACGGCGACGAGCTCCAGCGCACGCGCCAGCTCGGCGCGGTCGAGCCGACGACCACACCGGCCGAGGGAGAGCCTGCGCCGACGGTCGTGGCGGACGTTCCGTCCACCCCCGCCGACGGCGTGCCCACGCCGACCGTCGTGGCGGGGGCAGCAGCGGGCGCGGTCGGTGCGGCAACCGTCGCCCCGGACGAGCCGTCGCCCGAGACTCCGTCACGCCGTCGACGGGTGCTGCTCCTCGTCCTCGCGCTGGTCCTGGTGGTCGCCGCCGGAGCCTTCGCGTTCTGGTCGCTGCGGGACACCGACGACGACGGTCCCGTCGTCCCGGTCGTGCCGAGCCTGTCGCCCTCGCCGACGGCGTCGCCCACGCAGGAGCCCACGTCGGCCCCGCCGCCCGAGCCGGAGACGCGCCCCGCCCCGGCGCCCGAACCGGAACCCGAACCGGAACCCGAGCCCGAACCGGAGCCGAGCCCGTCCCCCACCCAGGACGTGACCGAGGACCCGACCCCGACGCCGACCGCCGAGCCCGAACCGGAACCAGAACCGGAACCCGAACCGGAACCCGAGCCCGAACCGGAGCCGGAGCCGGAACCCGAGCCCGAACCCACGGCCGAACCCACGGCCGACCCGGCGCCCGAACCGCCCGGTGACGGCTCGGTGGACGACGGCTCCCCGGTCGAGGGTGGCGCCGCGCCCTAGCTGTCAGTACGCCCAGCAGCGCACGCTGGGTGACGCCGGAGTGCTCACAGCAGGCTCGGGATCTTCTGCTCCTCGGCGAGGTTGGCGCGACGGAAGTACAGGGTGACGAAAGTCGCCACGATCACGATGAACAACGAGTACAGCGCGGGCACGAGCAGCAGCAGGCCCAGCTGTGGGCTGGCAGGAAAGCTGAGCAGGATGATCGCGATGGCGAGCGGGCCGTTCTGGATACCGGTCTCGAGCCCGACGGTCCGTGCGTCCTTCGGGTGCATCTTGATCGCACGCGCGATCCCGTACGCCACCGCGATGCCGAAGAGACCCAGGCAGATCGTCACCGCGTAGACCTGCCACGAGGTCCCCGACAGCAGCACCCAGTTGCGGGGCACCCAGGTCACCACGAGGAAGACGATGAAGAACAGCCCGAAGAAGCCCCCCATCAGCTCCATCACCGCACCGACGTTGGGGTAGTAGCGGCGGATCACCATGGCCAGCGCCACGGGCACCAGCATGACCACGAGCGTGATGATGATGTTGGCGATCGGTATCTGCAGGTCCAGACCGGCCGGCATGAACCGCGTGCCGTACAGGTACAGCATCAGCGGCGTCATGAGCAGGGCCCACAACGTCGAGTTGGTCGTCATCATGACGCTCAGGCCGAGGTTGCCCTTGGAGAAGTAGGTGAAGATGTTCGACGTGGTCCCGGCCGGCACGGCGCCCATCAGCAGGGCGCCCAGGGCCAGGGGGGCGGCGACCTCGCTCGGCAGCTGCAGGATCAACCCGAGCACCAGGAGGAAGGCGAGCAACGGCATGATCCCGAACTGGGTGAGCCACGCGATGATCAGGCCCCAGGGGCGGCGGAGCGCGGAGGTGAAGTCTCGCGGTGTCAGGCCCGCACCGAGGCCGAACATGATCACGAAGACCAGCACGATCAGGATGACCTGCTCGAACTGGGTGACCACCTCGTGGTCCGCAGGGGGTACCACCTGGGTGGCGAGCGTGTGCAGCGGCGTGCTCATCGCGGTGACGCCTCCTCGGAGCCGGGGTCGTTCGTCGACGTCGTGGCAGGTCCGGGGTCGGTGCGCAGCTCCTTGCGCAGGATCTTGCCGATCGGGCTCTTGGGCAGCTCGTCGCGGAACTCGATGCTCCGCGGCACCTTGTAGGCCGCCAAGCTCTCGCGGCAGTGCGCGACGATCTCGTCCGGCGACGGTGCGGGATCATCGGCGACGACATAGGCACGCACCGCCTCTCCCGTCTTCGGGTCGGGCACTCCGATCACGCCCGCCTCACGCACGGTCGGCATGGCCGCGATGCACTCCTCGACCTCGTTGGGGTACACGTTGAAACCGCTGACCAGCACCATGTCCTTCTTGCGGTCGACGATCCGGAAGTAGCCGTCGTCGTCCATCTCGCCGATGTCCCCGGTGTGCAGCCAGCCGTCGACCAGCGCGTGCTCGGTCTCGTCAGCACGCTGCCAGTACCCCTGCATGATCTGTGGCCCCCGTGCCACCAGCTCTCCCGGCTCGCCCGCGGGAAGCACGTTGCCCGCGTCGTCGATGCAGCGGACGGTCGTCGAGGGCACGGGGATACCGATCGTGCCGTCCTTGACGGTGCCACCGAGCGGGTTGAAGGTCAGCACCGGGGAGGTCTCTGTCAGGCCGTACCCCTCCACGATGGGGGTGCCGGTGACCTCGCGCCAACGCTCGGCGACCGGCTGGTGCAGCGCCATGCCGCCGGCGGCCGAGGCCCGCAGGCTGCGGGGCGGGTAGTCGAGGAACCATCGCTCGTTGAGCAACGCGTTGAACAGCGTGTTGACGCCGGTGAGCCAGGTGATCCGGTAGTTCTCGAAGGCCCGCTTGAGGTTGCTGGGAGGTCGGGGGGACGGGACGAGGATGTTCCTTCCTCGCATGTGGTAGAAGCCGATGAGATTCACCGTGAAGGCGAACACGTGGTACAGCGGCAGCGCGGTGAGCACGGTCTCCTCGCCACGGCGCAGATGGGTGCCGCACATCGCGAGCATCTGAGCGGTGTTGGCCACCAGATTCCCGTGCGACAGCATCGCCCCCTTGGAGACGCCGGTGGTGCCGCCCGTGTACTGCAGCACGGCCAGCGTGTCGGGTCCGACCCCTTCGAGATACGCCGCGGGGCCTGCGGCGCCCTCGTCGATCCGCTCGCGGCCGGCCTCCAGGGCGTCGCGCAGAGGCGTGTGCGCGACGCTCACGGGTGGGAGGGACCGGCTCCAGTAGCGCTGGGTGGCACGGATGATGCCGGCGACGACGGCAGGGAAGAACTCCGAGATCCGGACCGTGACCACGGTCTCGATGCCGGTCGAGGCGAGCGCCTTCGGCAGCCGGTCCGCGAACATGTCGATGATGACCAGCGCCCGGGCCCCGGAGTCGCTGAACTGGTGCGTCATCTCCGACGCCGTGTACAGGGGGTTGGTGTTGACCAGCACACAACCGGCCTTGAGGATCCCGAAGGCCACCACCGGATAGCTGAGGCAGTTGGGCAGCTGCACCGCGACACGGTCCCCGGCCACCAGCCCGACGACCTCCCGCAGGTACACCGCGAACTGGTCGGAGAGCCGCTCGACCTCGCTGTAGCGGAGCGAGCCGTTCATGCCGTTGGGCATGCACTGGGTGAAGGCGACCGCCGCGGGGTCCTCGGCGGCGGAGGCACCCAACAGCTCCGGCACGTGGCGGGCTGCCAGCTCGTCGATCTCGGGCGAGGTGCCGTCCGGGTAGTACCGGTGCCAGGGAGCCGCGCTCATGGTCGGCCGTCCCCGCTGATCGCGCGCTCACGCACGCGGTCTGGGCCTGGGTCTGGCCATGATGGCGCGTCGCCGACGGGCGACCATGACCATCTCGTCCGAGCACGGCTCGACCACCTGCGACGTTGCATGCCGCGAGTATGCCAGAACGGCTTCGACGGCGGAACGCCCCCGACGTCACGTCGTGTGCCACGATGCACCGGTGCCCACGACCTTCGAGATCGTCACCCGGTGCCCGTGCGCGCCCGAGGCGCTCTTCGACGCCTCGCTGAGCATCGACGCGCACGTCGACTCCATGGCGGCGTCCAGCGAGCGCGCGGTCGCGGGCGTCGTCCGCGGCAGCATCGGGCTGGGTGAGACCGTCACGTGGCGAGCACGACACCTCGGCATCTGGTTCCGCATGACCGTGCAGGTCACAGCGCTGGACCGGCCGCGGCGGTTCGTCGACGAGCAGGTGTCGGGCCCTTTCGGCAGCTTCGTCCACGAGCACGAGTTCACCGACGACGCCGGCGCGACGCGCATGACGGACACCATCACCGTCGCCTCCCCGATGCTCGGGCACCTCGCCGAGCGACTGGTGCTGGTCCCCTCCCTGCGTCGGCTGATCCGGCAGCGCAACGCGCACCTCGCGGCGCTCGTCCGGCGCGCTGCGTGAGGGCCTCGCGACCGTCAGGCCCGCGCCAGCATCTGCTGCGCCCGGTGCGCCAGCAGCTCGCCCCACTCGCGTGCCCGCTCCCGTTCGTGCGGCAGCAAGGGACCCTCGAGGCCGGCGACGTAGAACGACGCACCGCGGTCGAGGATGCGATGCCCGTCGCGACGGAGCGCCCGCGCCGCGGAGTGCGCCGCCGAGCCGGGCAGATGACGCACCTTCTCCACGCGGGTGTCGAAGGTCGCGTAGAGAGCGATCTCCTGGTCCGGGCGGAGCCCGTCGATCCACTCCCGGATCCCCGGTGACGCCGTCGGCTGGTCGCCCAGCCGCTCCCGCGCGTCCTGCCGTGTCTGGGGCCTGCTCATGCCGAAGGCATGGGTGGGACCACCGATGACGACCAGGTCTGCTCCGTCGACCCCCGCATCGCCGATGCTGTCGACCGACCGCACGCGCACCGGCATGCGTTCGGCGATCCCGTCGCCGACGGCACGTGCCACGAGGGCGGTGTTGCCGAAGCTGGACTCGTAGACCACCAGTGCGGACATGATGCTCGGCTCTCTGCTCGAGGTGGCGCTCCACCGGCGCCGGAGGATCAGCTGGTGGTTCCACCGTGGCAGGGACACCCGTGTCCGGACAGGGCCGTTGGTCCTGGTTCACGAGGCCAGAGGTCCCCCCGCCGCGAGCGGGGACAGAGGGAAGGCCGCGAGCGCGACACAGCCGAGAACGACCAGGCGAAGTCGAGGACGCCGTCGTACGCCCGCTCACCAGCGCAGCGCTGCACGAGGCGTTCCTGGCCACCCACGAGGGCGAGCCCTCGGCCGATCGTGAGTCGCACGCCCGCCGCCTCGCCTGACGAGCCGTGCTTGCCGAAGCGACACGGCAGGACGGAGCGCGTCCTCGCACGTGGTGGGCCCGGAGGGACTCGAACCCCCGACATCCACGGTGTAAACGTGGCGCTCTGACCAACTGAGCTACAGGCCCTCGCTACCCCGGGGGCGGCGACCCCGGCAGCGCAGGAAAGGATACCGGGCCCCGGGGCCCGGCTCGAACGATGCCCGCCGACAGGCTCGACGGCGGCGCGCCTACCGCGCCGGTGGGCTCACAGCTCCGCGAGCGCCGCCCGGTAGTCCTCGAGGTCACGTCGGCGGCCGCGCGGGCGGACCACCGACCAGCGCACGATGCCGTCAGCGTCGATCAGGAAGGAGCCACGGAGGGCGTGCCCGGAGGACTCGTCGAAGATCCCGTAGGCACGCGCGGCGGCGCCGTGCGGCCAGAAGTCGCTGAGCAGGTCGAACCCGAACCCCTCGACCTCGTGCCACGCCTTGAGCGCGAACACCGGGTCGGTCGAGACCGCCAGGAGGCGCACACCGGCAGCCTCGAAGTCCTCGACGTTCTCGTGCAGCTCGCGCAGCTCCCCGGTGCAGGTCCCGGAGAAGGCGAACGGGAAGAACACCACGAGCACGCTCTCGCCGCGAAGGTCGGCGAGGTGCGTGGGCGTACCGTGCGTGTCGGGCAGCGTGAGGTCCGGAGCCGGGTCGCCGGCGCGCGGGGCGGTGCCGTCCATCGGGTCTACCGGCCGCTGGCCGCCAGCCGCGTGGCGGACCAGTCCTCGCCGGCCGCGAAGGTGCTGGTCGCGTGCAGGCCGGCCGTGCTGGCGGCCTCCATGATCTCGTCGTGCGCCACGTGGCCCTCACGACGCGGCTTGCGGGTGAGCAGCCAGACGTTGCCACCGTCGTCGAGCGCCGTCTGGACGTCCACCAGCATGTCCGTCAGGTCGCCGTCCTCCTTGCGCCACCACACGACGACGCCGTCGATCACGTCGTCGTAGTCCTCGTCCACGAGCTCGCCGCCGATGACGCCCTCGAGCGCGTCACGCAGAGGCTCGTCCACGTCGTCGTCCCACCCGAACTCCTGCACGACCTGACCGGTGGTGAACCCGAAGCGCTCGGCCGGGTTGTCCGCCTGCTGTCCCACGTGGACCTACGTTCCTTCCGTCGTCGTCAGGCGCACCCTGCGGTGCGCCTGTGAGCGTCAAGGTAGTGCACGCGGAGCCGTGATGCGCGCCGGTCCACCGGCCCCGCTCCCACCTTCGACCGACTGCGGACTCCTCACCATGACGTAGATCACGGATTCTTGACCGCCACCTGGTGTCCGGGCGGAGAAAGTCAGGACACAATGAGTAGTGACCACCCGTGGGTGACCCGCGCCGTCGCGACCCCGGCGACGCGGCCGACCCTGCACGGGACGCCTGACACGAGCGGTCGCCGGTCCACGGCGGCAGCCCGCAGAAGAGAGAGGTTGCTGGTGGCTTCGTACGACGAGACCGGACCGCTGATCGACGGTCTGCTCAGCGCTGTGCCGGACATCGACCCGTCCGAGACCTCGGAGTGGGTGGAGTCCCTCGACGGTCTGATCGACGACAAGGGCGGCCCGCGGGCCCGCTACGTCATGCTCAATCTCCTGCGGCGCGCCCGTGAGCGCAGCGTGCAGATCCCCACGTCGGTGGCGACCCCGTACGTCAACACCATCGGCGTTCACGAGGAGCCCTACTTCCCGGGTGACGAGGCGCTGGAGCGGAAGTACCGTTCCTGGAACCGCTGGAACGCCGCTGTCATGGTGACCCGCGCGCAGCGTCCGGGCCTTTCCGTCGGCGGGCACATCTCCTCCTACGCGTCCGTGGCGACCCTCACCGAGGTCGGCCTCAACCACTTCTTCCGCGGCAAGGACCACGCCGGCGGCGGCGACCAGGTGTACTTCCAGGGGCACTCCTCGCCCGGCATGTACTCCCGCGCCTACCTCGAGGGCCGGCTCTCCGCGGACCAGCTCGACGGGTTCCGCCAGGAGAAGTCGCATGCGGGTGGCGGCCTGCCGTCCTACCCGCACCCGCGCCTCATGCCGGACTTCTGGGAGTTCCCGACGGTCTCGATGGGCCTCGGCCCCGCGTCGGCCATCTACCAGGCCTGGACCAACAGGTACCTGCACAACCGCGGGATCAAGGACACCAGCCAGCAGGACGTCTGGGCGTTCCTCGGCGACGGCGAGATGGACGAGCCGGAGTCGCGCGGCCTCATCCAGCACGCCGCCCACCAGGGGCTCGACAACCTCACCTTCGTGGTCAACTGCAACCTGCAGCGCCTCGACGGCCCGGTGCGCGGCAACGGCAAGATCATGCAGGAGCTCGAGGCGCAGTTCCGCGGTGCCGGCTGGAACGTCATCAAGGTCGTCTGGGGCCGCGAGTGGGACGCGCTGCTCAACGCGGACAAGGACCGCGCCCTGGTCAACCTCATGAACTCCACGCCGGACGGCGACTTCCAGACCTACCGGGCCGAGTCCGGTGCGTTCATCCGCGAGCACTTCTTCGGTCGCGACCCGCGCACCAAGGCCCTCGTCGAGAAGATGACCGACGACGACATCTGGAACATGAAGCGCGGCGGGCACGACTACCGCAAGATCTACGCCGCGTACGCCGCCGCCCGCGCCCACACCGGCCAGCCGACCGTCATCCTCGCCCAGACGGTCAAGGGCTACGCCCTGGGCTCCGGGTTCGCGGGCCGCAACGCCACGCACCAGATGAAGAAGGTCAAGAACACCGACCTCAAGGTGCTGCGCGACACGCTGCACATCCCGCTGTCGGACGAGCAGATCGACGCCGAGCCGAACCTGCCGCCGTACTTCCACCCCGGCATGGACGACGACGCCGTGCAGTACATGCTCGAGCGCCGCCGCCAGCTCGGCGGCTTCGTCCCCGAGCGCCGCTCCACGCCGAAGCCGGTCACCCTGCCGGAGCCGAAGACGTACGAGCTGCTCAAGAAGGGGTCGGGCACGCAGGAGGTCGCCTCCACCATGGCGTTCGTGCGCCTGCTCAAGGACCTCATCAAGGACAAGGAGATCGGGCCGCGCGTCGTGCCGATCATCCCGGACGAGGCGCGCACCTTCGGCCTGGACGCGATCTTCCCGAGCGCGAAGATCTTCAACACCGCCGGCCAGAACTACCTCGCCGTGGACCGCGAGCTCATGCTGAGCTACAAGGAGTCCGAGGCCGGGCAGATCATGCACACCGGCATCAACGAGGCCGGCTCGGCCGCCGCGTTCCAGGCGGTCGGCACGTCGTACGCCACCCACGGCGAGCACATGGTGCCGTTCTACATCTTCTACTCGATGTTCGGCTTCCAGCGCACGGGCGACCAGTTCTGGGCGGCCGGCGACCAGCTCACGCGCGGTTTCATCATCGGCGCGACGGCGGGACGCACCACGCTGACCGGCGAGGGCCTGCAGCACGCCGACGGCCACTCGCCGCTGCTGGCCGGGACGAACAGCGCCATCGTGCAGTACGACCCCGCCTACGGCTACGAGATCCGGCACATCGTGCGGGACGGCATCGAGCGCATGTACGGCGACGGGTCGGACGGCCGGGACCAGAACGTCATGTACTACCTCACGGTGTACAACGAGCCGATGGTCCAGCCGGCCGAGTCCGAGGACGTGGACGTCGACGGCATCCTGCGCGGCATCCACCGCATCTCGGTCGAGCAGGGCGAGGGTCCCAAGGCCCAGCTCCTCGCGTCGGGCGTGGGTGTGCCGTGGGCGCTCGAGGCGCAGCAGCTGCTGCGCGACGACTGGGGTGTCTCGGCGGACGTGTGGTCGGTGACGAGCTGGAACGAGCTGCGCCGCGACGCGCTCGCGGCCGAGAAGGACGCGCTGATCGACCCGGCGTCCGAGCCGCGGGTCCCCTACGTGACGCAGAAGCTCTCCGACGCCTCCGGTCCGTTCGTCGCCTCCAGCGACTACGACCACCTGGTCCCCGACCAGATCCGTGCCTGGGTCCCGGGCGACTACGCGGTGCTGGGTGCCGACGGCTTCGGGTTCTCCGACACCCGCGCCGCTGCCCGCCGGCACTTCCTCATCGACGGCCCGTCGATGGTCGTCAAGACGCTGCAGCAGCTCGCCCGTCGTGGCGAGGTGCCCCGCGAGGTCGTGGCCCAGGCCGTCGAGAAGTACCGCCTCACGGACGTCACGGCCGGCACGTCCGGCTCGGTGGGCGGCGACAGCTGACCGCCTGACCACGGCACACGGCGGCCCCCGCACCGATCCACCGGTGCGGGGGCCGCCGTCGTCCGGGGCGCGTCGCCCGAGCGCGGGTCTACCGCGGCGAGCCGGGCGACAGGTCGGTGGCCTCCGCCGCGGCGACGGCCTGCTCGAGCTCTGCCCGCATCGCTGCCACGGCGGAGGAGTCCGGGTGCTCGGCGAGGGTGGACAGGTGCTGCTTGGCCTCGAAGACCCGCTCCGCCTCCAGCGCCGCGAGCACGAGCTGGCGGCCCACCTCCGGCGTCTGCTCCCGCACGCGCCAGTGGCCGATCCCCAGGCCGAGCGCCTCCACCGGCATGCCGGCGTCACGCAGGACCTGCAGGCTCTCCGCGAGGGCAGCACCCGACCTGTCCCGCTCGGCGGCGGTGGCGAACCGGCGTGCGGCGCCCTCAGGGTCCTCCGCCACGGACAGCCTGCCGAGCTCGAGCAGCGGCCGCCACGCCTTGGGGTGCCCGGCGAGCTCCTCGGCCAGGGACCAGACCGCGAGGTCCGCGTCCTGCTGCCGGTCGGCCTCCTCCTCCGGCGCGGTGAGCGGGTCCTCGGTCGAAGGCTCCACCGCTCGCCGGCGCACCAGCTCGGCCAGGGCCTCGAAGGCAGGGGCATCGTTGGGGTCGTCGTGCAGCATCGCGCGCAGCGCGTCCTCGTGCACGGTGTCGCCGTAGCGACGGGTCTCGCTGGGGCGCCGGGTGCCGACGCGCGACGTCGAGCGTTGCCGGCGCAGCAGCTGGCGTAGTCGGGGCATGAGAGCCATACCACGACCATATCGGGTGACCGCCGTCGAGGTCGGTCGAGAACTGTCGGCGCCCGCCGTGGCGAGACGTTTGTGCACTCCCCACAACGATGGCTCTATCCTCGACGCATGTCGACCTCGACCGTCTCGCGCGACGAGAACGTCCAGCGCGTCCGCGAAGGCCTCGGGCTGCTCACCGCCGCAGCCATGCGCCGCCTCGACGAGGAGGTGGTCTGGTACCGCCAGCTCCCCGCCGAGGACCGGTCCTACGTCGCGCTCGTCGCCCAGACCGGCATCAACGCGTTCGCCACCTGGTTCGCCGACCCGAAGCAGACTCCGCACGGCGTCGGTGAGATGTTCGCCGCGGCTCCCCCGGAGCTGACCCGCTCGATCTCGCTGCAGCACACGCTGCAGCTCGTGCGCCTCATGGTGGACGTCGTCGAGTCGCACTCGGACCAGATCGCCTCGCCCGGCTACGAGCGCGAGCTGCGCGAGGCCGTCCTGCGGTACTCGCGCGAGGTCGCCTTCTCCGCGGCCGAGGTCTACGCCCGCGCCGCCGAGGTGCGGGGCGCCTGGGACGCCCGGCTGGAGGCCCTGGTGGTCGACGCCATCGTGCGGGGCGACACCGACGACGCCCTGCGGTCGCGGGTGTCGGCCCTGGGGTGGAGCGGGCGCGGTCAGGCGCTGGTGGTCGTCGGCGAGGCGACGTCGGGGCTCGACGACGTCGGCACCGCGGACCTGCGGCGGGCTGCCCGCCGGGCTGCCGGCGACACCCTCGTGGGCATCCACGGGGACCGGCTCGTGCTCGTGCTCGGCGGCGAGAACGACCTGCAGGCGGCGGCCGGTTCGCTGCTGGGTCGGTTCGGCCCCGGACCGGTGGTCTTCGGCCCCGTGGTGGCGAGCATCACCGAGACTCCGGCGTCGGCCCGCGCCGCCCTGGCGGGCCTGGCGGCCGCGCCGGCCTGGCCCCAGGCCCCGCGTCCGGTCCCGGCCGACGACCTGCTGCCCGAGCGCGTCCTGACAGGTGACCGGACGGCGCGCAGGATCCTGGTGGCCCAGGCCTACCGCCCGCTGCAGGAGGCCACCGGTTCCGTGCTGGACACCCTGTCGGCCTACCTCGGCACGGGCCGCTCCCTGGAAGCGGCCGCCCGGCGCCTGTACGTCCACCCCAACACCGTCCGCTACCGGCTGCGCAAGGTCTCGGAGATCACCGGCTGGGACCCGCTCGACGCCCGTGAGTCGTTCGTCCTGCAGATCGCTCTCGCCCTCGGGCAGGTCGACGTCGAGGACTGAGCGTGCGGGGCGCGTTGACGATTCCCACAACCGGCCCTGGTGAGGTTGGTACGGGTCGCCACGCTCCCCGAGGCGCCGCAGGTGGCACCGTGGTCACGTGCTCGCCGTCGTCTGCCCTGGACAGGGCTCTCAGACCCCCGGGATGCTCAGCCCCTGGCTGGAGCTGCCCGGCACCGCCGACCTGCTCGACTCGTTCTCCGCCGCCGCGGGCAGCGACCTCACGCTCCACGGGACCACGTCGGACGCGGACACCATCCGTGACACGGCCGTCGCCCAGCCGCTCATCGTCTCGGCCTCGCTCCTCGCGCTGCGCGCGATCCTCGACGGACGGGCCACCCCCGATGTCGTCGACGTCACCGCCGGGCACTCGGTCGGCGAGCTCTCCGCCGCGGCCGTCGCCGGGGTGCTCGACGACGCCGGCGCCGTCGGCCTCGTCTCGCACCGCGCCCGGGCCATGGCCGACGCGGCCGCGGCCGGTCCGTCCGGGATGAGCGCCGTCGTCGGCGGCGACCCCGACGAGGTCCTGGCCGCGATCGAGGCCGCCGGGCTCTTCCCGGCCAACGTCAACGGCGGTGGGCAGGTCGTCGCCGCCGGGGACACCGAACGTCTCGCCGCTCTGGCCGAGAACCCGCCGGCGCGCACCCGGGTGATCCCGCTGCCGGTCGCCGGGGCGTTCCACACCCCCTTCATGGAGCCCGCGCGCGCGTCCTTCGAGAAGGTCGCCACCACCTGGCTCGCGACCGACCCGCGGCTGCCGCTGCTCAGCAACGCCGACGGCGAGGACTACTCACGGCTCGGAGAGGGCGCGCACGGCCACGGCCGGTCGACCGACGTGCTGACCCGCCTCACCGCCCAGGTCACCGCACCGGTCCGCTGGGACCGGTGCCAGGAGACGCTGGCCGAGCGGGGGGTCACGGGCATCCTCGAGCTCGCCCCCGGCGGCGTCCTGACCGGGCTGGCCAAGCGGGCGCTCAAGGGCGTCGAGTCGGTCGCCGTGAAGTCGCCCGACGACGTCGAGGCCGCCCGTGACCTCGTCGCCCGCCACTCCGTGGTCGGGGCGGCGGCGTGACCCGCAAGGCGCTGCGCCAGGCCGAGCCCGTCCGGTACTCGCGGCTGCTCTCGGTGGCCGCGGAGCGCGGCAGCGAGACCGTCACCAACGACGACGTGGCCGGGCCGATCGACTCCTCCGACGAGTGGATCCGCCAGCGCACCGGCATCGTCACGCGACGCCGTGCCACGGCCGACGTCGACGTGCTCGACCTCGCCGAGGCCGCGGCCCGCAAGGCGCTCGACGACGCCGGTCTGACCGGCGCGGACATCGACGCGGTGATCCTGTCCACGATCACCTACTTCCACCAGACCCCGTCGGGCGCGGCGGTCCTGGCGGACCGCCTCGGCGCGACCCCTGCCGCGGCCTACGACATCTCGGCGGCGTGCGCCGGGTACGCGTACGGCATCGGCCAGGCGGACGCCCTCGTGCGCTCCGGGGCGGCACGCAACGTCCTGGTGATCGGCGCGGAGAAGCTGAGCGACATCGTCGACCCGACCGACCGGACCATCTCGTTCCTGCTCGGGGACGGCGCCGGCGCCGCCGTGGTGGGCGCCTCGGACACCCCCGGCATCGGACCCACGGTCTGGGGCTCGGACGGCTCCAAGGCACAGGCGATCCGTCAGACGCACTCCCTGCGGGAGCTCGCGGCCGACGGCTCCCTCGGCATGCCCACGCTGCGTCAGGACGGGCAGACCGTCTTCAAGTGGGCGAGCTTCCAGATGGCGCCCATCGCGGCCAAGGCCATGGCCGAGGCGGGCGTCGAGCCGGACGACATCCAGGTGTTCGTGCCGCACCAGGCGAACATGCGGATCATCGACCAGATGGTCAAGCAGCTCGGGCTGCCCGAGCACGTGGTCGTCGCCCGCGACATCGCCGACTCCGGGAACACCTCGGCGGCGTCGATCCCGCTCGCCACCGAACGGCTGCTCACCGAGGGGAAGGCCCGCTCGGGCGACCTCGCCCTGCAGATCGGGTTCGGCGCAGGGCTCGTCTACGCCGCCCAGGTGGTCGTGCTCCCGTAGCCACGCCCCGTAGAGTCCGAACCCGGTGGTGCGCGAGAATCGCACTGCCACACCCCGACCCGGTGCCGGACGGCCGGCACCACGTACAAGGAGAGACGCACCCCATGGCTCACACCGCTTCCGAGATCCTCGAGGGCCTCGCAGAGATCGTCGCCGAGGAGACCGGTCTGCCGACGGACGCCGTCGTCGCCGAGAAGTCCTTCACCGACGACCTCGACATCGACTCGCTGTCGATGATGACGATCGTCACCCACGCCGAGGACAAGTTCGGCGTGCGCATCCCGGACGACGAGGTCAAGAACCTCGCCACCGTCGGCGACGCCGTGAAGTACATCGAGGGCGCCCAGGCCTGAGGCCTGACCGACGACGCACCGCGTCGCCGCGCGGGCAGGCCCTCCCGGCCCGCCCGCGCGGCCCCTCGCACCATCCCCACCGAACCCAGGAGCTCCACCATGACCGCAGCTGCCTCACGCGACGTCGTCGTCACCGGCCTCGGCGCCACCACCCCGCTCGGCGGGGACGTGCCCAGCACGTGGTCGGCTGCGCTGGCCGGCGAGTCGGGTGCGCGGACCATGGACAACGACTGGGCGGAGAAGTACGGCATCCCCGTCACGTTCGCGGCGACCATCAAGGTCAAGCCGGAGGACGTCCTCCCGCGCCCGGAGATCAAGCGTATGGACCCGTCCACGCAGTACGCGATGATCGCGGCCCGCGAGGCATGGCAGGACGCCGGCGCACCCGAGGTCGACGGCGAGCGGCTCGGCGCCGTGGTGTCCTCCGGCATCGGAGGGATCTGGACCACCCTGGACGGCTGGGACACCCTGCGTGAGCGTGGCGCGCGGCGCGTGCTGCCGATGACCGTCCCGATGCTCATGCCCAACTCCCCCGTGGCGTACGTGTCCCTGGAGTTCGGCGCGCAGGCCGGCGCGCACTCGCTGGTCTCCGCGTGCGCCTCGGGCGCCGAGGCGATCGGCTACGGCATCGACATGATCCGTGCCGGGCGGGCCGACGTCGTGGTCTGCGGCGGCACCGAGGCAACGATCCACCCCATGCCGATCGCGGCCTTCGCCGCGTCGCGCACCCTCTCGCTGCGCAATGACGACCCGGCCGGCGCCTCGCGCCCGTACGACGTCGACCGCGACGGGTTCGTCATCGGTGAGGGCGCCGCCGTCGTCGTCCTCGAGAGTGCGGAGCACGCCGCGGCCCGCAACGCCAGGGTGTACGCCCGTCTCGCCGGGGTGGGTCTCTCCTCCGACGCCTACCACATCACGTCCCCCGACCCCG
This sequence comes from Isoptericola halotolerans, assembly GCF_013149785.1. GTDB lineage: Bacteria > Actinomycetota > Actinomycetes > Actinomycetales > Cellulomonadaceae > Isoptericola > Isoptericola halotolerans. Next base: position 288,996 of record NZ_JABEZU010000005.1, on the reverse strand, counting down.
ACGGCAAGGGCCAGGTCGCGGCGATGCGCCGTGCTCTGGCCGACGCCGACGCGACGGGCGCGGACGTCGTGCACGTCAACGCGCACGCCACCTCCACCAAGGTCGGGGACCTGACGGAGACCCGCTCGATCCGGTCGCTGCTGGGTGCCGACGCCGACCACGTCCAGCTCTCGGCGACGAAGTCGATGACGGGGCACCTGCTCGGCGGGGCAGGCGCCCTGGAGACGCTGTTCACCGTCAAGGCGGTGCACGAGCGGCTCGCTCCCCCGACCATCAACGTGGTCAACCCCGACCCGGAGCTCCAGGTCCCGCTGGTCCGTGACACCCCGTCGGCGCTGCCCGACGGCGACGTCGTGGCGATCAACAACTCCTTCGGTTTCGGGGGCCACAACGTCGCGCTGGCGGTCGCGAACGCCTGATTTCAGGCCCCTGACGCCGACCGGGTGAAAACTGCGGGTGAAGTCTCCCCCGGTCGCGAAAGTGAGATACCTCACCTAGCGTGAGTGCCGCAAGCGACTATTGCTCGGCAACTCACCGCCTTTAGGGGGGCACTCATGGCCGCATCGCGCCTGCACGACGGCATCGCCAGCCGAGAACCGGCGAACCCACCACCAACACGACGGCGGAGACGCGCGCGCCGCAGGGGCGCAGCGGCCTTCGCCGTCGCGGCGGGAATGGCGGGAGCGGCCGCGCTGGCCGGTGTCCCTGCTGCTCACGCGGTACCGACGGATGACAGCGAGGCGCTCGGCAAGTTCCTCGGTGGAAGCGCCGGGGGTATCAACCTGGACGACCTCGCGACCGTCGAAGGTGCCCTCGCCGAGTTCCCCTCCGGGAGCGAGCTCGAGACCAACCCGCTGGCCGCCGAGGTGCTCAACGCACTCGTGGTCGACCTGGGTGGCGGCCTGTCGCTGCTCGGCGAGAACGGGCTCATCGAGCTCGGCGCGGTGAACCAGTACGCCGCCGCCGATGCGGACGGCGCGACGGCCGCCTCCGGTGCCGTCAGCGATCAGGGCGCGATCGAGGTCGGTGGCTCGGCCGAGTTCCCCTCCGACGCGAGCGTGTCGTTGACACCATTGCTCGGAGACGCCGGGCTCGACGGGATCCTCTCCGAGCTCGAGCTCGAACTGGGTGCGCTCTCCAGCAGCGCGACATGGCCTGCCGGTGGCGACCCGACCGGGGAGTACCAGATCGCCGGCGCGACGTTCGGGATGGAGAGCCCCGCGGTCTCCGACGTCTCGTCGCTCGTCTACGACGACGTCGTACCGGTGGTCCAGACGGCTGTCGACTCGCTCGTGGGGCCTGACGGGCTTCTCGCGGGTGCACTCAACGCTCTCGGTGTCCTCGACCCGGTCCTGGGCATCCTGGGCGCCGACCTTGAGCCGGAGGTCGTCATCGACCTCGACCTCGAGGCCGCACTCGCGCCGGTCTTCGCGCAGAACTTCGGCGAGGAGGGCGTGATCCTCAACGTCGCCGACGGCACCGTCTTCGTCGACCTGGACACGATCCTGGGTGGCGACGGATCGCTCAACGGCCTGGACCCGAACACCGAGGTCCTGTCCGACGAGACGATCAACGCGATCCTCGCGGGCTTGAGCGCAGCTCTCGACGACCTGACGCTGGCTCTCGTCGACGCCGTCGACACGGCCCTGCGGTCGGCGAACCTGCTCGTCAGCGTCCAGGCGAACGTACCGAACCCGCTGCCGCTCACGCCCGATCTGCTCGACCTGAACATCATCCTCGACACGACCCTCGGGGACGTCGTGGCTGGCACGGTCGACCCGGGTGACGCGACGATCAGCATCTCGCTCTCCGGTATCCCGCTGGTCCTGCCTCTGGGCGACCTGGTGAACGGCCTCGCCGGGCCGCTCAACGACGTGCTGTTCGGACCGACGGGTGTGGTGAGCACGCTCGCGGGCACCATCACGTCCGAGGTGACCGACCCGCTGCTGACCACGCTGTCGCCGGCCTTCGAGGCGCTGAACGAGCTCGTCAGCCTCGTGGCCAACGTGCAGGAGCAGCCGGGCGACGTCGATCCCCACGACCCGACGGGTACGGAGTCGTTCACGCAGCGGGCGCTCACTCTGACGCTGGTTCCGGCCGGCCCGCTCGCTCAGGTCACGCTGGCCTCGTCCACGGTGCGCGCCGTGGAGGCCCAGCTCGACCTGGCCGTCACCGTCACGCCCGACGTCGCCGAGCCCGGCGACACGGTCACCGTGGAGGGCACCGGCTACACCCCGGACTCGACCGTCACGGTGGAGATCCGCGACTCCGAGGGCACCGTCATCGCGACGGTTCCCGACGTGCCCACGGACGCTGAGGGCAACTTCACCACCCCGGTGGAGATCCCCGAGGGCACCCCCGAGGGCGACTACACCGCGGTCGGCATCGACGACACCACCGGCCAGGAAGCAGAAGCTCCCCTGAGCATCGTGGATGAGGGCACCGAGGTCGACGGTGTTGAAGTTGACGGTGTCGAGGTCGACGGCGTTGAGGTCGACGGTGTCGAGGTCGACGGTGTCGAGGTCGACGGTGTTGAAGTTGACGGTGTCGAAGTTGACGGTGTCGAGGTCGACGGCGTTGAAGTTGACGGTGTCGAGGTCGACGGTGTCGAGGTCGACGGCGTTGAGGTCGACGGTGTCGAGGTCGACGGCGTCGAGGTCGACGGTGTCGAGGTCGACGGCGTTGAAGTTGACGGTGTCGAGGTCGACGGCGTCGAGGTCGACGGCGTTGAAGTTGACGGCGTTGAAGTTGACGGTGTCGAGGTCGACGGCGTTGAGGTCGACGGCGTTGAAGTTGACGGTGTCGAGGTCGACGGTGTCGAGGTCGACGGCGTTGAAGTTGACGGCGTTGAAGTTGACGGTGTCGAGGTCGACGGCGTTGAAGTTGACGGCGTTGAAGTTGACGGTGTCGAGGTCGACGGCGTTGAGGTCGACGGTGTCGAGGTCGACGGTGTCGAGGTCGACGGTGTCGAGGTCGACGGTGTCGAGGTCGACGGTGTCGAGGTCGACGGTGTCGAGGTCGACGGCGTTGAGGTCGACGGTGTCGAGGTCGACGGTGTCGAGGTCGACGGTGTCGAGGTCGACGGCGTTGAGGTCGACGGTGTCGAGGTCGACGGCGTTGAAGTTGACGGTGTCGAGGTCGACGGCGTTGAAGTTGACGGTGTCGAGGTCGACGGCGTTGAAGTTGACGGTGTCGAGGTCGACGGCGTTGAGGTCGACGGTGACGAGGACGAGCGCATGCTGACGGCCGACTTCGACGAGGAGCGGGTCCAGCGTGGCGAGGAGCAGACCTTCAACGCCGGGGGCTTCGAGCCTGGCGAAGAGGTCCAGGCGCGGATCAACTCCGAGCCGCTCAACCTCACGGTCCAGACCGCGAACGACGACGGTGAGGTCAGCTGGACGTTCGTCGTCCCGGCCGACTTCGAGGTGGGCCCGCACACGGGTACCGCCACCAGCGTCGACGTGGGCGACTCGGTCGTCGCGGCGTTCGAGGTCTACCTGACCCCGTCCGACGCGGCCGGTTCCCCTGGTTCCCCCGGTAGCAACGGTGGTAGCGCCTCCCCGGGAGGCACGACCACCGTCACCACCGGCGGGACCGGAGGCACGCTCCCGAAGACCGGTTCGGAGATCGCGATGTATCTTGCGCTCGCGTTCCTCCTGACCGGTGCGGGTACCGTGGCCCTCCGTGCGGCGAAGCGTCGCTCGCAGTCGGTGACCGACTGAGTCCGGCCACCGCACCATGACCCGGCGACCCGGCGCGACACACGTCGCGCCGGGTCGTCGGGTCCTCACCGCCCGATGAAGAGCTCAGGGGAGAATGTGACCGAGACGCGGACCAGGAAGCCGGCGTGGGTAGCGGTCGTCGCGGGAGTCCTGGGGTTGGTGGTCGCTGCTCATACGGCCGCGACATTCTTGTGGATCGCGCCGGAGAACGCCTTCAGCCGGGCGGTGGATGAACCGCTCGAGTCGGCCATGGACCCGGTGTTCCAGCAGAACTGGTCATTGTTCGCCCCGACACCGATCAACGTCGAGAACTCGCTCGAGGTGCGGGCGTTCGACGCGGACCTCGAGCCGAGCCCCTGGGTGGACGTCACGGACCTCGAGATCACCGCCAACTTCACGCACCACCTGCTGCCGAACCGCGGAAGCCGGCCCACCCGCATGCTCGCCGCCCGCGCGTACGCACAGTTCAACAAGCTCTCGGACGCGGAGCTCGCATCGCTGGGGAACCACTACCACCAGGATGCCTGGCTGCGTCTGGCAGAGGCTCTCGAGGACGCCGACGGCGCTTCCCCGGCAGCGCGGCGCAACCTCGCACTCCAGTACGACAAGGTCATGGCCGCCTACGCCACCGAGTACGTGCGAGCGACCGTGACCGACCTCGATCCGGTGTACGTCCAGTTCCGCGTCGTCCGGCAGCGGGCGACGCCGTTCCTGCAGCGCGGTGCTCCGCCTTCGGACCCGACGATCTACACGTTCGGGCGACGTCCGATGTACGAGTTCCCGCGTCAGGACTCCGACGCGTTCGGCGATGCGATCGCGAGGTTCCAGGGATGAGCGTCACGCAGGCGATCCGACCCGCGACAGAGCTCGGCGAACGCGCACTGGACTGGGTGAGCGACCGCCGTCGTGCGACGTACGGCAGCGCCCTGGTGCGGATCGCCTTCGGTGGTGGTGCGCTGGTCTTCCTACTGGCGCACATCCCGAACCGTGAGTACCTGTGGGGCGAGGCCGCCCGGTGGGCTGCTCCGCTGGACGACAACGGCGGTTTCGAGGCGCCCTTCACCGTCTTCGCCGGCGGGCTGGGTTCGACCCAGCTGACCCTCGCCTACGGCCTGATGGTCGTCCTCGCAGCTCTGGTCACGATCGGATGGCGCAGCCGGTGGGTCGTTCCCGTGTTCCTGGTGCTGTGGGTCAGCCTTCTCGAGTCGAACCCGCTGACCGGCGACCAGAGCGACAACATCTTCCGCATCCTCCTGCTCTACCTGTGCTTCGCCGACCTGGGCGGCAGATGGTCGCTGGACGCACGCCGTCGGGCGCGTGACCTGGCCCGCTGGGGCGTGGCGCGGCCGTTCGGTCGGTTCGGTTCCGACGTCGCGAACGCCCGCGCCGTCCAGCTCGGGACGCTGCTGCACAACTTCGCGATCGTCATGGCAGGGGCGCAGATCTGCCTCATCTACGTCGCGTCCGGCCTGTACAAGGCGCAGGGCCTGCGCTGGCAGGACGGCACGGCCGTCTACTACCCGCTGCAGCTCTCGCACTACCGGCCGTGGCCGTGGCTGGCGGACCTGCTCGTGGCGAACCCGTACATGGTCGCTGCCGTGACCTACTTCTCGGTCTTCATCCAGCTGTTCTTCCCGCTGATGCTCCTGCAGCGGTGGACTCGGGTCATCGCGATCCTCGGCGTCTTCGCCATGCACATCGGGATCGCCGTGGCGATGGGCCTGCCGTTCTTCTCGCTGTTCATCATGGCGGGCGACTGCCTGTTCGTGCGCGACACCACGTTCGCCGCCATGGAGCGTTCCGTCCGGCGGCGGACCGCACCGCTGGCCGAACGCCTCCGACGACGTCCGGCTCCCCCGCCGGAGAGCGCCGCTGGCCCGGAGGCGATCGACGTCCCCGGCGAGCTCGCCCACCGCTGACGCGCCGCCCGACAGGGGCGGCACGTCAGCGCGGTCGGCAGGTCACCGCTGGTGCCGTCTCAGCCCACCCGGTGCAGCCAACGCACCGGTGCTCCGGCACCGGCGTACCGGAAGGCCTCGAGCTCGTCGTCCCAGGCGCTGCCGAGCACCAGGTCCATCGCCGCGCGCAGGGCGTGGGGGTCCTGGTGGTTCTCCATCGCGCTGCGCACCCGGTCCTCGGGGACGACGACGTTGCCGTGCACGTCCGTCATCGCGTGGAAGAGGCCCAGGTCCGGCGTGTGCGACCAGCGGGCACCGTCGGCGCCGTGGCTGGCGTCCTCGGTGACCTCGTAGCGCAGGTGGTCCCACCCGCGCAGGGCGGACGCCAGCCGGGCACCTGTCCCCTGGGGGCCCTGCCAGGGGTACTCGGCGCGGTAGAGACCCCTGGCCGCAGGCTGGGGTGACCAGTCGAGCGAGACGTCCCCGCCCAGCACGTTTCCTGCCGCCCACTCGAGGTGGGGGCAGAGCGCGCGCGGCGCTGAGTGCACGAAGAGCACACCGTGGGTGATTGCGCCAGCCATCTTGTCCTCCCTGGGTTCCGAGGTCCGTCTTCCCCTACGTCCTCAGTGCCCGAGAATCTGCTGGTCAGCGCATCGCTACGGCGTGTCGTGTTGCTTCTGCCCATATCTTGCCGGACCCTGGCGGCACCCGCGAGGGGGACCCGGACATTTGAGGCACCTCAGAGGCGCTCTCGCAGCTCCCTCATCGCCTTCTTGCGGATGCCGCGCTCGAGCCGGTCGAGGTAGAGCTTGCCGTCCAGATGGTCGCACTCGTGCTGCAGGCAGCGAGCCATGAGCTCGGTGCCCTCCACGACCACGGGGTTGCCGTCGAGGTCGATCCCCTCGACCCGTGCGTACCACGCGCGCGTGGTCGGGTAGTAGAGGCCAGGGACGGACAGGCAACCCTCGTCGCCATCCTGGATCTCCTCCGAGACGTCCACGAGCCGCGGGTTGAGCACGTAGCCGATCTCGTCGTCGACGTTCCAGGAGAAGGCCCTCAGGTTGACGCCGATCTGGTTGGCAGCGAGCCCGGCACGCCCGTCCGCGTCGACGGTCTCGAGCAGGTCGTCCACGAGCCCGCGGACACGGTCGTCGATCGTCGTGATCTCGTCGCACGCCGTGCGCAGGACAGGGTCGGGCACCACCCGGATCTCTCGCATCGCCATAGGCGACATTCTCCCACGCCGACGCCGTGACCTGCGGCATCCGGACGCCTGACGGCAGTACGTCACACCGGCGCGACAAGACGGTTCCGGTAGGCTCGCGCCGCGCCCCGTTAGCTCAGCTGGTCAGAGCAGTCGACTCATAATCGATCGGTCGCGGGTTCAAGTCCCGCACGGGGCACCGCAGCGAGTCGTGCGGCGGCGCGGGCCCTTCGGGGCACGACAGAGGGCGGGCGCCGCACACGGCGGCACCCGCCCTCGAAGAGCGTCGGAGCCTACTTGCCGAAGGCGTCCTTGACGTTGTCACCGGCCTTCTTCAGGTTGGCCTTGGACTGGTCGGCCTGTCCCTCGGCCTCGAGCTTCTCGTCGTCGGAGGCCTTGCCCGTCGCTTCCTTGATCTTGCCGGCGGCTTCTTCCGCGGAGTGCTTGGCCTTGTCGGCGAATCCCATCATGAACCTCCATCTACGGGGATTCATGACGCTACGAGCGGTCGCCCATGCTCGCATCCGGGCTCGGGCCGGACGTCTGCCGCTAGCGTGGCCCCCATGTTCTCGCGCCGACGCCAGCTCCCCCCCACCGTTCGCCGTGCCGTGGCCGCCCAGGGGGCCGAGCGGCTCCTGGCGGGCGCCGAGCTCGCGGACGGTGATCACGCCGTCGCCACCACGGCGGGCCTCGCGGTGGTGTCCGGCGAGGGCGCGCGCGTCACCCTGCGACGCCCCTGGTGCGACGTGGACCGTGCGGCATTCGACCCCGAGCGCTCGGTGCTCTCGATCGTCTGGGTGGACGCCGCCCCCGACCTGCGGCTGCGCCTGCACGACCCGCGGACCACCAACCTGCCGGCCGTGCTGCACGAGCGCGTCCTGTGGTCCGTGGTGCTGGCCGAGACGGTGGACGTCCCCGGCGGTCGCGTCCGCCTCGCGGTGCGCCGCCGGCTGGACGGTTCGCTCTTCTCGCAGGCCGTCGCCGGCGACGGGGTCGACCTGGCGGACCCGACCGTCGCGGCCGTGGTGAACGCCACGGAGTCCAGGCTCCGGGGCGCGTGCGGACTACCGGGGTGAACCTGGTATTGTTTTTCCCGGCCCGGCGGTCCGCTGGAACGCCTGGCCCGACGATCCCGCGTAGCTCAGCTGGCAGAGCATCCGACTGTTAATCGGACGGTCACTGGTTCAAGTCCAGTCGCGGGAGCCCCCGGAACCAGCCCTCGGCCTGCTCGACAGGTCGGGGGCTGAGTCGTTCCTCGCCACCCCCGCGGCGGTCCCGCAGCGCAGGCGGGAGAAGTTGCCCCGGAATACCGGGGCCCGGTCGGGGACTTGACCTGAGACGTGACCTCCATCACGTCGGTCGGGCTGCGATCCGCACGGGGACCCGTCCTGCTCGCGCTCATGCTGTCCACCGCGCTCGTCGCCCTGGACGCGACGATCATCGCGACGGCGTCGGCCACCATCGCACGCGAGGTCGGCGGGTTCGAACAGCTCCCGTGGCTCTTCTCCACGTACCTCCTGGCGCAGGCCGTCGGCACCCCGCTGGCCGGGCGCCTGGCGGACGTGCTCGGCCGCCGGCGGATGATGCTGGGGGGCGTGGCCCTGTTCTTCCTCGGCTCGGTGGTGTGCGGCGCGGCACCCTCGATGGGCGTCCTGATCGCCGGCCGGGTGCTGCAGGGCCTCGGTGCGGGCGCCGTCATGCCGACGTCGCTGACCATCGCGGCGGACATCTACACGCTCGAGGAGCGGGCCAGGACCCAGGGCTACCTGGCGTCGGTGTGGGCGATCTCCTCCGTCGTCGGGCCCACGCTGGGCGGTGTCTTCTCCGAGTTCGTCAGCTGGCGCTGGATCTTCTTCGTCAACGTCCCGCTGTGCGCGCTCGCCGCCTGGATGCTGCTGCGCCGCTACCACGAGTCGCCCCGCGACGGTGCGCGCGAACCCATCGACTACCTGGGCGCCGGGCTGCTGGCGAGCGGCAGCACCGCCCTGCTCCTGGGCCTGCTGGAGGGTGGCAGCACCTGGGCCTGGGGATCGCCCGCTTCCCTCGTGCTCTTCGCCGCCGCCGTCGCGCTCCTGGCGGGGTTCGTGGTGCGCGCCCGCCGCGCCCGGCACCCGATCATCGACCTGGGCATCCTGCGACGCCGGGTGATCGCCGTCCCCACGGCAGCCTCCCTCCTGGTGGGGGTCATCGTGCTGGGGCTGGCCACCTACATCCCGATCTACGCCCAGGGCGTGCTCGGGGTCGGTCCGCTCGTGGCGGGTTTCACCCTGGCGGCGATGATGGTGGGCTGGCCGTTGTCCGCGACCAACGCCGGCCGCCTCTACCTGCGGCTCGGGTTCCGGCTGACCGCGATGACCGGTGCGACCCTGGTGCTCACCGGGACAGCCCTCGCCCTGCTGCTGGGCGCCTCCAGCGCCGTCGTCGCCGTCGCGGGCGTGTGCTTCCTCGTGGGTCTCGGTATGGGGCTGACGGCGGTCCCCACTCTCATCGCCGCTCAGTCGGCCGCGACGTTCACGGAGCGAGGCGCCGTGACCGGCACCACCATGTTCGCCCGGTCGCTGGGTTCCGCCGTCGGTGTCGCGGTGTGCGGTGCGATCGTCAACTCCCGCACGACCGTCGGAGCCGACGGCGTGCCCGAGGGTCCGGGGCTGATGTCGGCGATGCACGTCGTGTTCATCGTGCTCGCGGCCTGCGCGGCGGTCCTCCTGCTGGTGGCGACGCTCATGCCCGCCGACCGGGACCAGGCACGAGAACGCCGCGCGGGGACGGGGTCGGCCGAGGCCACCCCGACCCGCGCGGCGTGAGGCAGGGTCAGCCGCGCTGCTCCGCCTCGCGCGCGTCGCGTGCCGCCCCGAGCTCGGTGGTCGCGTCCGCGGTGGACAGCCGCCCGGTCGCCGACTCCAGGTGGGCGCGCACGAACCAGTGGAACTGCTCCAGCTCGCGCAGGTTGCCGATCAGCAGGTCGTTGGTGACGTCGTCGAGCTCGGCCGTGGCGTCCGCGGCGGCGCGGTGAGCACTGATGACGCCCTTGTACACCTCGTCGAGCGCACCGAGGTGCTCGGTCGTCGTGGCCCGACCCAGGTGGTAGTCCTCCCAGGTCCGGGACGCGACGAGCGCTCCCGGGGTGCCGTGCGGCTCCGCCCCGAGCGTCGCGATGCGCTCGGCGACGTCGTCGGCCATGAGCCGCACCGCGTCCACCTGCGGGTCGAGCATCTCGTGCACCGCGATGAAGTGCGGGCCCACCACGTTCCAGTGGACGTGCTTGAGCGTCAGGTGCAGGTCGGTCAGCGAGTTCAGCCGGTCCTGCAGGATCTCGGCGACCTTGGCGCCGTCCTCGGGCGTCAGCGACGGCACGGTGTAGGTGGGCACGTGCTTGGCAGCAGACATCTGGGCCTCCTCTGTCGAGCGATGTCGGGTGCGCCCATCGTGCCCACGAGTGCCGGGGCCCGCGACCGGACCGGCATCACACGCTCTCGCGCAGCTCGCGACGCTCCCTCTCGATGGCCACGAGCTGCGCGAACGCGGCACCGTAGGCGTCGGCGTCCCGGGCGGGGTCGAGGCGCTGCACCCGGCTCTTGGCGTCCGCGATCCGGCGGGTGAGGCCGAGGTCCATCACCTTGCGCACGACGTCGGCCACGTACGCCGCGATGACGTTCTCGCGGTCCTCGGGCACCGGCGCGACCGCGAGCTCGGTCACCAGCGGGCCGACGGCGTCGCCCGCCTCGTCGACGACGGCCTCCACCCAGCGGCTGCCGGCGACGTCGCGTCCGCTCGCCACTCCCCCGGCCGCCCGGACCGCGGCGTGCACCGCCCGCCACGCGGGGGTGGCGAAGGCGTCCTCGTCGAGGGTGTCGAACAGCGCCGGGACGTGCTGCGGGTACTGCAGCGTGACGACCAGCGCGAGCCGTTCGATGCGGGCGACGGGGTCGCGCGGGTCCGGTGCGGTGAGGACGGGGCTTCCCGGCCCGCCGTCCGGGCCCGACGCCGGAGCGTCGTCCCGCGGGCCGCGCACGTCACGCTCGTCGCCCCGTCGGGCGGGGCCCGACCGGGAGGAGGCGCGTCCGACCTCCCGGCGCACCTCCTCCGGGTCGAGGCCGATCCATCGCGCGAGCGAGCGGCTGTAGCCCATCTGCATGGAGCGGTCGCGGATGCCGGCCACGAGCGGGGCAGCCGTGCGCAGCGCGCCGACCCGCCCCTCGACGGTCTCCAGGTCGAAGCCGTCCAGGGTGGTGCGGATGACGAACTCGAAGAGCGGCACCCGGCCGTCCACGAGCGCCTTGACCGCTTCCGGACCTCGCGCCATGCGCAGGTCGCACGGGTCCATGCCGCTCGGCTCGACCGCCACGAACGTCTGGGCGTGGAACCTCTGGTCCTCGCCGAAGGCCCGCATGGCGGCCTTCTGCCCCGCGGCGTCACCGTCGAACGTGAAGATGATCTCGCCGCCGAGCGAGGCCCCGGAGGCGAGCTGCAGCCCGCCGCCGGCGGTGGTGTCCCCCAGCAGCCGCCGCACCACCTTGGCGTGGTCGGCGCCGAAGGCCGTGCCGCACGTGGCGACGGCGACCTCCACGCCGGACAGGTGCGCGGCCATCACGTCGGTGTACCCCTCGACGATCACCACCCGCTTGGACTGCGCGATCGCACGCTTGGCGAGGTCGATCCCGTAGAGCACCTGGGCCTTCTTGTACAGGCTGGTCTCGGGGGTGTTGAGGTACTTGGGGCCCTGGTCGGAGTCGAAGAGCTTGCGTGCGCCGAACCCGATGACGGCGCCCGTCACGTCCCGGATCGGCCAGACCAGCCGGCCGCGGAAACGGTCGTAGACGCCACGCTGCCCCTGGCTCACGAGCCCGGAGGCGACGAGCTCGGGCTGGGTGAAGCCGCGGCCCTGCAGGTGGCGCATCAGGGCGTCCCACCCGGTCGGCGCGAACCCGAGGCCGAACGTCTCCGCGTCGTCCCGGCCGAAGCTGCGCTCGGCGAGGAAGGCACGGGCGGCCTGCGCGTTCGGCGCGAAGAGCTGCTCGGCGTAGAACTCCGCGGCGACCCGGTGCGCCTCGATCAGCCGCTGCCGGCGTCCCGGTTCTTCCCGGGGCCCCCGCGAGGCGGCGGCCCCGGTGCGGGAGTCCTCGTAGCGCAGCTGCACCCCGACGCGGTCGGCGAGGTGCTCCACGGCGTCGGTGAACCCCATGCCGTCGATCTTCTGCACGAAGGAGATGACGTCCCCGCCCTCGCCGCAGCCGAAGCAGTGCCACCGCCCGACGCCGGGACGCACGTGGAACGAGGGTGAGCGCTCGTCGTGGAAGGGGCAGAGGCCCTTCATGGATCCGACGCCGGCGGACTTGAGGGTGACGTGCGCCGAGACGATCTCCTCGATCCTCGCGCGCTCGCGTACCGCCTCCACGTCCTCGCGCTTGATCAGCCCTGCCACGCAGGGGAGTCTATGCCCGGGCGGCCGGTCAGGGTGGCCGTCTCAGTCGTCCCGGCCCAGCAGCCGCGCGTGGAGCTGCATCGCCGAGACGTCGGTGAGGGAGGCGACCTGGTCGATGACGACACGCAGCCGAGCGCCGTCGTCGGCGGCGTGCTCCCAGTCCGCGGCGAAAGCCGGTTCGAGCGCCACCGGCGCCCGGTCGAGGAGCACCTCCACCAGCTCGGTGACGATGGCGCGCTGCGCACCGTAGACCGGTTCGGACTCCCGCGGCGCCATGACGTAGGTGACCGCGACACCCTTGAGGGCGAGGATCTCGTCCGCGGTCTCCGGCGGCACCACCAGCCGTGCGGAGTACCGCGTCAGCGGACCCTCGCCGTACAGCTCGCGGGTGGCCCGCTGGGCCGCTCCGCTGAACCGACCGATGAGCTGGCTCGTGGCGTCCTTGAGCGCGGCGAGCGCGCGCCGTGACCCGTCGAAGTCGGTGACCAGGTAGCCGGTGTCCCGCAGCCGGCACAGGGCGGCGTCGAGCGCCTCGGGGTCGTGCCAGTCGCCGTACCAGGACCGCACGTGCTCGACCACGCGGGCGCGCTCGGCCTCGTCGTCGAGGAGGCGCAGGTCGACACGCCCGCCGACCACCGCGTCCTCGACGTCGTGCACCGAGTAGCTGATGTCGTCGGCGAGGTCCATGACCTGCGCCTCCATGCATCGCACCCCACCGCGCGGCGCCCCCTGACGCAGCCAGGCGAACACCGGGGCGTCGTCGGGGTACACGCCGAACTTGTGGGTGGCGCGACCGTCCGGCCGCGCCGGCCCCTCGCCGAGCCGCCACGGGTACTTCACGCTCGCGTCGAGCGAGGCGCGCGTCAGGTTCAGGCCGCGCGGGGCGCCGTCGTCGGCGATGATCTTCGGCTCGAGCCGGGTGAGGAGCCGCAGTGTCTGGGCGTTGCCCTCGAAGCCGCCGATGTCCGCCGCGAGGTCCGCGAGCGCCCGTTCGCCGTTGTGCCCGAACGGCGGGTGGCCGAGGTCGTGCGTGAGGCAGGCCGTGTCGACGAGGTCCGGGTCGCACCCCAGTGCGCGCCCCATCTCGCGCCCCACCTGGGCGACCTCGAGGGAGTGGGTGAGCCGGGTGCGCACGAAGTCGTCGCTGCCGGGGGTGAGCACCTGGGTCTTGGCGCCGAGGCGGCGCAGCCCCGAGGAGTGCACCACCCGGGCGCGGTCCCGCTCGAAGGGGGTGCGGTGCTTGGACTTGGGCGGCTCGGTCGCCCAGCGCTCTGTGTCGGCGTCGGTGTACGAGGTCGTGCCCTCCTCGCCAGGAGCGGGGCGCGGCCCGCTCCCGACCACGGTCGGGTCGAACGCGTCCTGCGAGAAGGTCTGCACGGGGAGCAGCCTACTCAGCGTCACCGACGAGGCTCACGGTGTCAACGCGCGGTAGACGGCGGTGCGCAGCTCCTGCTCCCAGGCGGAGTACTGGGGCATGCCGGCGTCACGCGTGGCGGCGAGCTCGGCGTCGATGTCGTAGGGCAGGCGGACCACCTGCAGCCCGAACGGCGCGGGGTCGGGCCCGGGGACGCCCTCGAGGATCGCGTAGCTCGCGCTCGGCTCGTCGAGGGCGTTGCCGACGCTGCCCGCGTTGAACAGCGTGCGCCCCCGGCGGGTGCGCTGGTACGCGGCATGCACGTCGCCGTAGCCGACCACGTCCGGTGCGGGACCGGGCCCGGTGAGCTCGGTGGCGGCGAACATGCCGGCGAACTCCTCGCGGGTGTGGTCGACGTGCACCCGGACGTGGACGCTGGCCGCCGAGGCGTGGAAGAGCCGGACGCGACGCCCGGAGAGCTGCAGGTCGTGGCTCAGGGGACGACGCCGGATCCTCTCGCGCTGGTCGGGGCGCAGCTCGTCGCGCCACCAGACCAGCTCCGCGGCGCCGTCGTCGGGGATCTGCGGCAGGAAGTCGTCCCAGTTGCCGCGGACGTTGACCTCGCAGACCTGCTCGGTGCGGTCCACGACGGCGCTGCCGCGCGGGCCCTTGCCGACGTCGTCACCGAGGTTGACGATGCGTCCGACCCCCCGGGAGGCGATGTCGGCGAGGACCGTCTCGAGGGCGGTGAGGTTGCCGTGGACGTCGGAGATGATCGCGATCTGCTCGGTGGCCACGCCCCGATGCTGCCACAGCGCTGCTGCTGCAGGGAGGGTGTCAGGCGAGCCGGTGCACCCCGACTCCGGGGCCGTCCCCCGGCACGACGATCCCGGCCTCCGTCGCGCGCACCTCGACCTGCCCGTACAGCGGTTCGGGCGACGCGCCCGGTGCCACCAGGTGGCCGGGCAGCACCGCACCCGCCCAGGGCCCGCGGGCCAGCACCACCAGCACGCGCTCCGTCGGCGACTCGCGCAGGAACACCACGGCGTCCTCGGTCACCACGGCCCACCGCAGGCCGCCGTCGCGCAGCGCCGACGATCCTCTCCGCACGGCCGACAGCCGCCGGTACACGTCCAGGGTCGCGGCGTCCCAGCGCGGCCCGCCCCCGCGAGCGCCCTGGTCCCAGGCCATGGTGGTCCGGGCGTGCTCGCCGTTGTCCCCCGTGGCGCCGACCTCGTCGCCGGCGAAGACGACGGGTGTGCCGGGGTAGGTGAACAGCAGCGTCGCGGCGACCTCGACCAGCTCGGCCGAACCGACGACGGTCGCCAGCCGCGGCGTGTCGTGCGAACCGAGCAGGTTCCACTGCCGTGCGGTGACCGACCACGGGACCGCGGCGTCGAAGTCGCGCATCGCCGCGACCATGGCCGAGCCCGGACGCCGGACACCGGCCACCGGCAGCCCGTGCGCCGCCACGGGCGAGCCGTGCTGGGCGAGCCACGACCAGGCCGGGCGCGTGAAACCCGTGTAGTTCATGTTGGCGTGCCAGCCACCGGCCAGCAGGTCGTGCGTCGCGTCGTGGAAGTGCTCGGCGATCAGCCCCGCGTCCGGGCGCTCCCCGACGACGGCGGCACGCAGCTCGCGTGCGACGTCGTGCGCCCGGTCCGCGCTCCCCCACCGGCCGGTCATGTTCGCCACGTCGACGCGCCACCCGTCCAGGCCGAACGGCTCGCGGAGGTAGCGCGTGATCGGGGCCCGGTCGCCGGTGACCAGGCGGCGCCAGGTCTCGGGTGAGGACCAGTCGAGCTTCGGCAGGGAACCGAAGCCCAGCCACGCGGCGTACCCCGCGCCGTCGGGCGTCGTCGCGACGTCGGGCCGTCCGGGCTCGTCCCACACGTACATGCCGCGCTCGGGCGACGTCGGGTCGGCCAGCGCGCGGGCGAACCACTCGTGCTCCTGCCCGGTGTGGTTGGTGGTGATGTCGCCCATCAGCCGCATGCCCCGGGCGTGCACGGCCGCCGAGAGCCGCGCGTAGGCCTCGTCCCCGCCGAGCAGCGGGTCGACGTGGTCGAAGGTGGAGGCGTCGTACCGGTGGTTGGAGCGTCCGGGGAACACCGGGGTCAGGTAGACCGTGCCCACGCCGAGCGCCACCAGGTGGTCGAGGTGCTCGGTGATGCCGTCGAGGTCGCCGCCGTAGAGCTGGGTCCCGGCGAGCACCCCGTCACCGGCGGGCTCGTCGTCCCACGCCGCCGGGGCCGCCCAGTCCGGCACCGCCCGGTCGCTCGCCGCGCCCGAGCGCGCGAAACGGTCGGGGAAGACCTGGTAGACCAGGCCGTCCCCCAGCCAGGCCGGGGCGGGGGCGTGCGTCGTGAGGCGGAAGCTGCCGGCGTCGGGCACGTCGCGGTCGTGCACCCCGCGTCCGTCGAGCCAGCGGTAGCCGCCCGACCCGTCGAGCAGGAACCGGTAGGGGGTCACCGGGTTGTGCACGTCCACCTCGGTGACGAACGACGCCTCGCCGCCCGGGGTGTCACCGTCGCGCACCGCCTCGGAGAGCCGCGGCTCGCCGTCGCGGACCGTCCGCAACCACACCCGGTCGACACCGGCGGCCTGCGGCACGCGGACCCGGACGGGGACACGGTCGCCGAGCGTCGGGGTCCCCTCCGGGACGTGCAGCGCCGACCCGTCGTGGTGCGGCTGGTCGAGCAGGTTGGTCACGGCACGGATGCGATGCATGAGATCCTCTCGGTCGGCGGCCCCCGCGCCGACCGAGGCCCTCAGGAGCCGGTCAGCGGCGGCGGCCGATCGCCCACCCGGCGGCGAGCGCGATCGCGATCCCGACGATCTGTCCGCCGAGGATCGCCTTGTTCAGGTCCAGCACGGGCTGCCAGCGGGCTCCCTCGGCCGACACGACGTAGACGCCGAGCGGCTTCACCTGCAGACCGTAGCCACCGCCGCCGCCACCACCCTCGCCGGAGCCCTCCCCGTGGGTCTCGCCGCGGATCTCTCCCTGGGCGTCGCCGGAGGCGTCACCGGCGTCGGAGCCGTTGGCAGAGTCGTCGCCCGCGTCGCCGCCCGCGGTCTCCGACCGTGACCCGGCCTGGAAGGACCTCGACCAGCCGGCCAGGTGACCGGAGCCCTTGCCGGTGCCCGTCCCCTGACCCGAGCCGTGGCCCGCGCCGGTCCCGGCACCGCCGCCGGAGCCGGTCCCGATGCCTCCCCACACCTTGGCGACGGGGACGATGAGATGACCCTGGTGCTCGTAGGGCTCACCGTACGCACGGCGCACGGAGAACGAGTCGTCGGCGGCGTCGGTCAGGCGCCGCAGGTCCGGGGAGTAGCTGCGCGTGTCATCGGTCATGCGCCCAGGCTAGAGGCACGGTGTGAGCCCCGCCACAGCCCGGCAGGACGTTCCTCAGCCCTTCACCGATCCGGCCGTCAGCCCGCCGACGATGAACTTCTGCAGGAACAGGAACAGCACGAGGATCGGGATCGTGGAGATCACCGCTCCCGCCGCGAAGAGGCCCCAGTTCGCCTCGAGCAGGCTGGACACCCAGGAGTAGAGCCCCACCGCGAGGGTCCAGTTCGACTCCGACTGCAGCAGCACGCGGGCGATGACGAACTCGCCGAACGTCGCGATGATGGACAGCAGCGCCACGACCGCGAGGATCGGGGTGACCAGGCGCAGGATGATCGTCCAGTACGTCTGGGCGTGCGTCGCGCCGTCGATCTTCGCCGCCTCGTCCAGCTCGCGCGGGATCGTGTTGAAGAACCCGTACATCAGGAACGTGTTCACCCCCAGGGCGCCACCCAGGTAGACGCACACGAGCGCCACCTTGGAGTTCAGGCCCAGGGCCGGCACGACCTCACCGAGGCTGATCAGCAGCAGGAAGATCGCCACGAACGCGAGCATCTGCGGGAACATCTGCACGATCAGCAGGGTCGTCAGCCCCGCGCGGCGCCCCTCGAAGCGGAACCGGCTGAACGCGTACGCCGCGGCGGCGCCCATGAGCACGGTGCCGATCGACGTCACCACGGCCACCTGGACCGAGTTGGCGAACCACGACCAGAACCTCGTGCCGGCCAGCGCCGCGTAGTTGTCGCCGCTGATCGTGTCGAAGAGCTGGTTGGAGCCCGTCAGGGTCCCGCCGGCGGACAGGGACGCGGACAGCACGTAGACGATCGGGAAGACCGCGTACACGACGAACACGACACCGACGAGGTGGCGCCAGCCGGTGTCCGCGAACCAGCGGCCCGGTGTCCGACGGCGGGCGGCGGGCGGCGACGGACGACCGGTGGCGCGCCCCTCGGGGAGGATGGTGGCGGTCATGTCAGTTGATCTCCTCGAGCGAGCGGGTCCGCTTGAAGGCGATGGCCGAGATCGTCGCGATGATCACGAAGATGACGATCGACAGCGCACTGGCGAGCCCGAAGTTCTTGGGCGCGCTGCCGTCCAGGCCGGCCACGGCGTACACCATCGTGATGAGGATGTCGGTGTGACCCAGCGGCACGGAGGCGTCGGCGAACCGCGGCCCGCCCCCCGTGAGCATGTAGATCAGCGCGAAGTTGTTGAAGTTGAAGGCGAAGCTCGAGATGAGCAGCGGCGTCGTCGAGACCAGCAGCAGCGGCAGCGTCACCGAGCGCCAGGTGCGCAACCGGCCGGCGCCGTCGATCTTCGCGGCCTCCATCACGTCGGTCGGCAAGGACTGCAGCGCCCCGGTGCAGATGAGGAACATGTAGGGGAAGCCGAGCCACAGGTTGACGGCGATGATCGAGAACTTCGCCAGCAACGGGTCGGTGAGCCACGGGACCGCCGCCCCTCCGAGGAGCACCTGGTTGACGAACCCGAAGCTGCGGTTGAGCAGGCCGGACCACAGCAGCGGGGCGACGAACCCCGGGATGGCGTACGGCAGGATCAGCAGCGTGCGGTAGACCCTGCGCCCGCGGATCGGGGCGTTGAAGGCGGTCGCCAGGAACATCCCGAGCAGGAACGTGGTGGCGACCGACGTGAAGGCGAACACGAAGGTCCACACGACGACCTGGAAGAAGGGCCCGGCGTACCGCGAGTCGCTGAACGCCGTGGTGAAGTTGTCGAAGCCGATGAACACCCGCCAGCCCACCTGCAGGGTGGAGCCGTCCGCCGCCTCGAACTGGCCCTCGTCGTTGGGGGCGTAGACGGCCCCGGTCGTGGTGTCCGTCATCGTGTCGGCGACCTCGTCGTAGACGAGCGCCGGGGTGAAGAGGTACCCGGTGCGTGCGTCCTGGGTGCGGACCGATCCGTCGTTCGGGTCCTCGGAGGCGGGCACCCGCAGGGTGGTGACCTCGCCCTGCCTCTCGAGGATCTCCTGGCGGTCCAGCACCTCCCAGCCGTCGACGGCGGTGATGCGGCCCTCGTCGACGGTGGCGTCGACGGGAGCGAGCGCCGTGTCCGCGCTGCCGGCCGCCGTCGTGCCGTCCGGCCGGACGACGGCGAACCCGAGCTCGTCACCGTCGGTGACGACGGTCAGCGGCAGGCTGGGCGAGTCCTCGACGCGACGCTCGTTCTGCGCGAGCAGGGCGGTGATCGCGTCGTCCTTGGTGGAGTTGTGGCCGTCACCGTAGTTGGTGAACGCCACCCACCCGGTGTACGCGATCGTGAAGATCTGGAAGGTGAACAGGAAGATCAGGCCGGGCAGCACGTACTTCAGCGGCACCGTGCGCCGGGAGAAGTACACCCAGTTGGCCACCGCGAGCATGGCGAGCATCGCCCCGAGGATGACCCACGCCTCGGCCACCCACGCCGACCAGACCACGTAGACGCCGAACGCGTCGACGACGGCCATCATCGCGAGCTTGGCGAGGAACCCGGGCCCGAGACGGCGCGCCGGGGACTCGTCGGGACGGACCCGGCGTCCGCGGGACGGCTCCGGCGGGAGCGTGGAGCCGGCGCCCGGGCCCGGGCGCTCGACGGTGGCGCGCGGGGCGCCGGGGTGCTGCAGATCGGTCATCGCAGTGCCTTCCGAGGTCGCACGACGGGCCGTGGCGTGCCGCCACGGCCCGTCGTGTGCTGGTACGTCAGGAGCCGAGGGCCCCTTCGATGTCCGAGATCATCTTGTTCCAGGCCTCGGCCGGTTCGGCCTTGCCCGAGATGATGCCCGCCTCGGTGACACCCCAGAAGGCCCAGACCGAGCCCATCTCCGGGATCGACGGCATCGGCACGGCGTCGGCGCCGACCTCACGGAAGCCCGCGACGATGGGGTCGGACGACGCCGCGTCGGCGGCGGCGGTGAGGGCCGGCGGACGGCCACCCGCCTCGAAGAGCGCGGTCTGCGCCTCCTCCGTGGACAGGAAGTTGACGAGGAAGTCGTTGGCGAGCAGGGCGTTCTCGCTGCGGGCGCTGACGTAGAAGCCCTGGACGCCCACGAACGGCTGCGCCGCCTCGTCCCCTGCTGCGGGGACCGGGTCGATGGCGAGGTCGAGGTCGGCGAACTGCTCGAGCATCCACGGGCCACCCACGATGAACGGCGACTCGCCGTTGGCGAAGGCCTCGACGGAGATGTCGTAGGTGGTGTCGATCGTCAGGTTGCCGGCCTCGCCCTGGTCGGCGAGCCACTGGGCGTAGGCCTCGCCGTTCTCGCCACCCATGGCGAGCTCGGGGGTGTAGGAACCGTCGGCGTTCTGCTCGAAGACGGGGGCGCCGAACGACGTCTGGAAGGGGTAGTAGGTGTACGGGTCACCGTTCTCCCCGTCGGACTGGATGAGGAAGGGGAACTTCGTCCCGGCGTCCTCGCCGGCGGCGATCGCGTCGTCCCAGGTGGCCGGCGCGGAGTCCGCGAGCTCGGTGTTGCGGATCAACGCGATGTTCTCGATCGCGTACGGCAGGCCGTAGACCTGGCCGTCGGCGGTGAACGCCTGGACGGCGACCTCCTCGAACTCCGCGGCGGTGTCACCGAGCTCGACGGGGGCGACGACACCGTTGGTGATGAGCTCGCCGAGCCAGTCGTGGGCGCCGACGGTCACGTCGGGACCCTCGCCGGTGGGGACCTGCGCGATGAAGTCCGCGCGGATGTCCTCGAAGGGCTTGAGGACGAGCTCGACCTCCGCACCCGTCTCGGACTCGAACGCCTCGGCAGCGGCCGCCACGGCGTCCTGGCGGGTCTCGTCGACCCAGACCGTGAGCGTGCCGCCGTCGCCGGCGGGCTCGGTGGTCTCGTCGGCGGCGGCACTCTCGTCCGCTGCCGCCTCGCCCGTGTCGTCGGTCCCGCACGCCGTGAGGGCGAGCGTGGTGACCAGGGCGGAGGCAAGAAGGATGCTCCGTCGCATCGTGGTACTCCCAGCATGAGTCGGTCGGCCCGGTGAGCTACGCACCCGGTGGGCCCTGCTGAGGGACGAACCTAAGAGGTACGATCAGTTTTTGCAAGGTCTTGCAATAACGTTTCTGCAACACGGCGTCATACCGCGCGTCCACGCACCGGGCGCCCAGGACGAGGAGGTCCGTTGTCCCCTACCATCGGCGGCGTGCGAACCCGACTGAGCGACCTGGCCGAACAGGCCGGCGTCTCCACCGCGACGGTCTCGCGCGTGCTCAACGGCAAACCGGGGGTCGCCAGCTCGACCCGTCAGTCCGTCCTGGCAGCCCTGGACGTCCTGGGCTACGAACGACCCTCGGCACTGCGGGCCCGCTCCGCCGGCCTCGTCGGCCTCGTCGTGCCCGAGCTCACCAACCCCGTCTTCCCCGCCTTCGCCCAGGCGGTCGAGTCGATCCTGTCCCAGCACGGGTACACCCCGCTGCTGTGCACCCAGGCCCCCGGCGGCACCACGGAGGACGAGTACGTCTCCACGCTCGTGGACCACTCCGTCGACGGCATCGTCTTCATCTCCGGCCTGCACGCGGACACCCGCGCGGACCACACCCGGTACGAGCTGCTGCGGGGCCAGGGCATCCCCATCGTGCTCGTCAACGGCTACGCGCCAGGGATCGACGCCCCCTTCGTCTCTCCCGACGACACCGCCAGCGTCGACGTCGCCGTCCAGCACCTGACCACGCTCGGCCACCGCCGGATCGGCCTCGCGATCGGCCCGGAACGCTACGTCCCCGCCCAGCGCAAGCTCGCCGCGTTCACCGCCGCCCTGGTCCGTCACGGGCTCGCGGCCGACGAGCGCGAGGCCCGCGAGCACGTCACCAGCACGCTGTACACGCTGGAGGGCGGGCAGGCCGCCGGTGCGGAGCTCTTCGCCTCCGCGCACACGGCCGTGGTGTGCGGCTCCGACCTCATGGCGCTCGGCGTCGTGCGGGCGGCACGCTCGCGCGGCCTGCGCGTGCCCACGGACGTCTCGGTCGTGGGATACGACGACGCCCCGCTGATCGCGTTCACCGAGCCGCCGCTGACCACCGTGCGCCAGCCCGTCGAGGCCATGGCCCACGCGGCCGTCAGCGCGCTGCTGACGGAGATCGGCGGCGACCGGGCTCCGCGGACCGAGCTGCTGTTCGCACCCGAGCTGGTCGTGCGCGGGTCGACGGGCGTCGTTCCCCGCGTCTGACGGGCTTGCCCCGGCCCCACCCCACCCGTCGGGCACGTCACCGGCCGGTTTGCGGCCCGCCCGCGAGCCGCGCAGGCTGGGCGGCGAGCAGGACACGCCCGGACGCCCCGGCAGCCCTTCGTGAAAATCTTGCAGCAACGCATACACTCGACCGCCGTACCTACTCGCCGAATCCTCGAGGACCCCCATGGCCACCACCGAGCCGACCATCCCGAACATGCCGGCGCTCGCCGCGGACGCCACCGTGCACGTCGGGTCCGACACCGCCCGGGAGTGGTGGCGCGACGCCGTGATCTACCAGGTCTACCCGCGGTCGTTCGCCGACGGCGACGGTGACGGGATCGGGGACATCCCGGGGATCACCGCGCGCCTGGACCACCTGCGCACCCTGGGCATCGACGCCGTCTGGCTCTCCCCGTTCTACCGGTCCCCGCAGAAGGACGCCGGCTACGACGTCGCCGACTACCGTGACGTCGACCCGCTGTTCGGCACCCTCGACGACTTCGACGCGATGCTCGCCGGCGCTCACGAGCGCGGCATGCGGGTCATCGTGGACCTGGTCCCGAACCACACCTCCGACCAGCACGTCTGGTTCCAGCAGGCGCTCGCCGCCGCCCCCGGCTCCGCCGAGCGTGCCCGGTACATCTTCCGGGACGGCAAGGGGCCCGGCGGTGACGAGCCGCCGAACAACTGGCAGTCGATCTTCGGCGGCGCCGCCTGGACCCGCGTCCCGGACGGCCAGTGGTACCTGCACCTCTTCGACTCCTCGCAGCCCGACCTCGACTGGAACCACACCGAGGTACGCGCCGAGTTCGAGGACGTGCTGCGCTTCTGGCTCGACCGGGGCGTCGACGGCTTCCGCGTGGACGTCGCCCACGGCATGGTCAAGGCGGACGGCCTGCCCGACTGGCACGGTCAGGTGTCGATGGTGGAGGGCAGCAGCGACGAGCAGCCCACCGACCCCGGCGCACCCGAGGACGGCTCCACGGGCGCCGGCAACCAGGGCCCGATGTTCGACCAGGACGGCGTGCACGAGATCTACCGCTCGTGGCACCAGGTGCTCGCCGCCTACGACGGCGACCGCTGCCTCGTGGCGGAGGCCTGGGTCGAGCCGCTGTCCCGCCTCGCCCGCTACGTGCGTCCGGACGAGATGCACCAGGCCTTCAACTTCTCCTTCCTGACCACCGCGTGGGACGCGGCAGCACTGCGCCGGGTGATCGCGGCCTCGTACCAGGCCAACGACGAGGTCGGCGCCCCGACCACCTGGGTGCTGTCCAACCACGACGTGGTCCGGCACGCCACCCGCCTCGGTCTGCCCGACCCGGGGACGCGGCCCAACGGTGTCTTCGCCACCGACCCTCAGCCCGACGAGGAGCTCGGTCTGCGGCGGGCACGGGCCGCCTCGTTGCTCATGCTCGGCATGCCCGGCTCGGCCTACCTCTACCAGGGCGAGGAGCTCGGCCTCCCGGAGCACACGACGCTGCCGAACGAGGTCCGCCAGGACCCCGGCCACTTCCGCACCGACGGCGCCGAGGCGGGCCGGGACGGCTGCCGCGTGCCCCTGCCCTGGGAGGCCGACGCGCCGGGCTACGGCTTCGGACCGACCGGGGCCACCTGGCTCCCCCAGCCCGACTCGTACCGTCGCTACGCGGCGGACGCCCAGTACGGCGTGGACGGCTCCACGTTCGAGCTGTACCGCACCGCGCTGGCCGCTCGCCGGGCGGAGGGCCTCGGGCACGGCGGGCTCGCCTGGCTCGACGCCTGGGCCGACTCCCCCGACGTCGTCGCGTTCGTCAACCGTGACGTCGCCGTGGTCGCCAACCTGTCGTCCACGCCGGTCGCCCTGCCCGGGGCCGACGTGCTCCTGGCCTCCGGGCCGCTGGACGAAGGTGCGCTGCCGGCCGACACGACCGTCTGGCTGCGCGCCTGAGCCCTCGGCAACCCACGGCCGGGTCGGCACCCTCCTGCCGACCCGGCCGGGGCCGTGCGGATGAACGCTCACGGCCCCGGAGTCGGTAGCCTCCTGGTGTCCGACCACCCCGGAGGAGCCCCGTGTCCCAGAGCAGCCCCGGCGAAGCGCTGCCCGACGGCGTGACACCGCTCGCGCCGACCGATCCCCGCACCCTCGGGGCACTGCGCGTGCTGGGCAGGATCGGCCGCGGCGGCATGGGACTGGTCTACCTCGGCGAGACCGGCACCGGCGTGCAGGTGGCGATCAAGGTGGTGCGCCCCGAGTACGCCCAGGACCCCGAGTTCCGCACCAGGTTCCGCCGGGAGGCCGCGGCCGCCCAGCGGGTGCGCAGTCGCTACACCGCTGCGCTCGTCGACGCCGACCTCGACGGACCCGCTCCCTGGCTCGCCACCGAGTACGTCCCCGGTCCCACCCTCGCGGCACAGGTGGCCGACGTCGGTCCGCTCGCCGAGGTGCAGGTGCGGCAGCTCGTGGAGCACCTCGCCGGCGCGCTCCACGACGTCCACCGCGCCGACCTCGTCCACCGTGACATCAAGCCGGCCAACGTCCTCCTCGGACCGGACGGCCCCCGGCTGATCGACATGGGGATCGCCCGCGCCGCGGACTCGACGTCCCTGACGATGACGGGGATGCAGCTCGGCACGCCCGTGTTCATGGCCCCCGAGCAGGCGAGGGTCGACGAGCCCAGTGCCGCCACCGACGTCTGGGCGCTCGGCGCCGTGGCCTTCTTCGCCGCCACCGGCCGACGGCCCTTCGGCGAGGGTCGTCCCGACATCATGTACTACCGGGTCGTCCACGAGGAGCCACGCCTCGACGAGTGTCCGGACTTCCTGCGGCCCTTCGTCGAGACCTGCCTCGCGAAGGAACCCGCGGACCGGCCCACCGTCCCCGAGATCCTCGCCGCCCACCCTCACCTGCCCGGTCCACGTCCGAGCCCGGGCACCGTCCGGCATGCCGACGTGCCGTTCGTCGCGCCCGAACCGGTCGACGACTCCCCCACCGACGACACCCAGGTGCCACGGGCCCCCGCACCGGAGCCCACGCCGGAACCCGCCGAGGCCGCGCCGCGGCGCCGCGGCCGCCCGGTCCTGGTGGCCGCAGCCGCCGGGATCCTCGTCCTCGGTGCCGGGGCGGCGCTCGCGATGAGCTGGCCGCTCGTCGGTGGGACGCCGACGACGTCCCCGAGCACGACGCCGTCGACGTCACCGTCGCCGTCGGCCACGCCTGCCGCGACCGATCTCGCGACCGGCGCCACGATCGACCCGTGCCTCGTGGGGCGCTGGGAGCAGACCTCCATGACCGACACCTGGGACCTGCTGGGCGAAGACGTCGGCATCTCGGGCTGGGACGGCCGCGTGCTCGAGATCCACGACGACGGCAGCCAGGTCATCACCTACGACGACGCCGACCCCGTGACCGGCGCGATGAGCGTCGGCACCATCACGGACACCTGGAGCGGGACCACCACGGACCAGCTCGCCACGGACGACGGCACACTGGAGTTCACCGCGACCGATCACTCCGCGGTCACGGTGGACCGTGACGTGGCGGGGTTCACCGAGACCTACCGACCGCCGTCGGGCACCGCTGACGGCGTGCTCTACACCTGCGACGGGACGACCCTCACCCAGCGTGAGCCGGACGGGGCCTACGAGGCGACGTTCACCCGCCTGGACTGACGCGGGTGGGCGCCCCCACGGCGTCAGCCGCCCGACACGCTCAGCTCGGCCTCGCGCAGCTTGGCCTCGAACTCGGCGTCGAGCTCTCGCGAGTCGAGCCAGCCGTAGGGCAGGTGGGGCTTCTTGGGCGAGCCGGCACGGCCACGTGGCCCCTCGGCGTCGGCCCCGGGATAGCCGAGCGTGAGGTCGAGCGCGTCGAGGTGCTCACGCAGCTCGACGAGCGTGGAGACCATCGCCAGCGCGCGGCGGGTCTCACCGCCGACGGCGTATCCCTTGAGGTACCAGGCCATGTGCTTGCGCAGGTCCCGCATGCCCTTGGACTCGTCGCCGTCGTAGTAGTCGATCATCAGCTCACCGTGGCGGTAGATCGTCTCGGCGACCTCGCGCAGCCCGGGGCGCACGCGCTGGTCGGAACCGTTGAAGGCGGCGGCGAGGTCGGCGAACAGCCACGGCCGCCCCTGGCAGCCGCGGCCGACGACGACGCCGTCGGCACCCGTCTCACGCACCATCCGCAGCGCGTCCTCGGCGGCCCAGACGTCACCGTTGCCGAGCACCGGGACCGTGGTCACGGCCTCCTTGAGCCGGGCGATGGCCGTCCAGTCCGCCGTGCCGGAGTAGTGCTCCGCGGCCGTGCGGGCGTGCAGGGCGACGGCGGCCACCCCGAGGGACTCGGCAGTGCGCCCGGCGTCGAGGTAGGTGAGGTGGTCGTCGTCGATGCCCTTGCGCATCTTGACCGTGACCGGGACGCCGTACGGCTCGGCGGCGTCGACGGCGGCGCGCACGATGTCGGTGAAGAGCTGCTTCTTCCAGGGCAGCGCCGAGCCGCCGCCCTTGCGGGTCACCTTGGGGACCGGGCAGCCGAAGTTGAGGTCGACGTGGTCGGCCCGGTCCTCGGAGGCGATGATCCGCACCGCCGCTCCGACGGTGGCCGGGTCGACGCCGTAGACCTGCGCCGAGCGGGGCGACTCGTCCTCGCCGAAGGTGACGATGCGCAACGCCTCGACGTTGCGCTCGACCAGCGCACGGCTCGTGACCATCTCCGCCACGTACAGCCCCGGGTCGAAGCCCGTGGCACGACCCGCCTCGCGGCACAGCGTGCGGAAGGCGCGGTTGGTGACGCCGGCCATCGGCGCGAGCACCACGGGCGTTCCCACGGTGATCGGGCCGATCTGCAGCGGCGGCAGCACGCGGGTGCTGACGGGTTCGAGCATGGAAGTCACATCCGCCATTGTCGCAAACGCGCCGGGCGGACCCGAGGGCTACGCCTTGACGACCGGCGTGACACCGGTCACCGTGCGCTCGTCCTCCCAGCACTCGATGCCGGACACCTCGGGCAGCCGGTCACGGGTGAAGACCGGGTCGAGACCGGAGCGCCGCTGCGCGAGGTAGTCGGCGAGCAGCTTCCACACGATCCCGGACAACAGCGCGATCGCCACGAGGTTCACGAGCGCCATGAGGCCCATGATGCCGTCGGCGGTGTTCCAGATCAGCTCCGAGGACGCGACCGAGCCACCGAGGATCGCGAGCACCACCAGGGCTCGGTAGCCCTGCAGCACGCCTCGGGAGGTGGTGATGAACTCGATGTTGGACTCGCCGTAGTAGTAGTTGCCCAGGATGGAGCTGAAGGCGAGCAGGAAGATGATCACGGTGAGCAGGACGTTCGACCAGGATCCGAGGCTCGCTACGAGCGCCTCCTGGGTCAGGGTGATCCCGGGGGCGGCGTTCGCCAGGTCCGGCCCGGTCACCAGGATGATGAACGCGGTGACCGAGCACACGACGAACGTGTCGAAGTAGACGCCCAGCGACTGCACCAGCCCCTGCTTGACCGGGTGCGTCACGGCGGCCGTCGCACCGGCGTTCGGCGCCGACCCGAGGCCCGCCTCGTTGGAGAACATCCCGCGCTTGACCCCCTGCATGATGACGGTGCCGAGCGTGGCACCGAGCACCTCGTTGAACCCGAACGCGTCGGTGAAGATCGCGCCGACGACGTCCGGGATGCGCTCGGCGTTCAGGGCGACGACGACCAGCCCCGTGAGCAGATAGACCAACGCCATCGTGGGGACCACCGCCTGCGTCACGTGCGCGATGCGTCGCACCCCGCCGAAGATCACCAGGCCGGTGAGCACCGCGAGGAGGATGCCGACGCCCCAGGCGAGCCCACCACCCTCGACGCCGGCGGTCGTGGCCACGGTGACGGAGATCGTGTTCGCCTGCAGGGACGAGAAGGCGAACGGGAAGCAGAGGATGAGGATGACGGCGAACAGGATGCCCATCCATCGGGCCTTGAGCCCTCGCTGCATGTAGTACGCCGGCCCGCCGCGGAACCCGTCGGCGTCCCTCGTCTTGAACAGCTGCCCCAGCGTGGACTCGACGAACGCCGACGCCCCGCCGACGAACGCCATCAGCCACATCCAGAAGACGGCGCCCGGACCACCCACCGCGATCGCGGTGCCGACGCCGGCGATGTTGCCCACCCCGACGCGCGAGGCCGCCGAGATGGTGAAGGCGCCGAACGCGGAGACGGACTGGGCTCGGCCGTCCGGGCCCTTGGGGGCCGGGTTGGTCAGGGTGCGGAACATCTCCGGGAGCAGCCGCAGCTGCACCACACCGCTCCGGACCGTGAAGTAGACGCCGAGCACCGCCACGACGGGCAGGACGATCCAGGTCCACAGCGCGTCCCCACCGGTGAGGATCCAGTCGTTGAGCATCCGGTCATTCTGTGCGGCGCCGGCGCGCACGTCGAATCGAGCGTGCGCGCCGGCGTGCCTGTGACCCGGAGCACCGCCATCCTGGTGGAACGGTGTCAGACCGACGCTGGGGCGCCATCGTCGACCGAGTAAACCGGCACGTCGGGCGACGAGCCTTTTGTCCGATATGAGTGCCGGGGTGCGTCATACCCGTCGATGTGACACGTTCAAGGAGTCACGGCAACTGTTCGTGACTGACGAAGGAGGTCGACATGCCACTCTGGCTCATTCTGATCCTGATCGGCGTCGTACTGGTCGTGCTCGGCGTCGCCACAGAAATCGGCATCTTTCTGCTCTGGATCGGTGTCGCTGTCCTGGTGGTCAGCCTCGTGCTGGCCCTGGTGAGGCGGACCAAGACCTGACCCTCATCTCGATGCACCTCCGCTCACCAGCGGGAGCAGAGCGGGGGCCGTCCGTCCGGACGGCCCCCGCTCGTGTGCTGGAGCGACGTCAGACGCCAGGCATCCGCTGGGCCAGGTAGCCGGCGACCTGGTCGAGGGCCACCCGCTCCTGAGCCATGGTGTCGCGGTCGCGGATCGTCACGGCCTGGTCCTCGAGCGTGTCGAAGTCCACGGTGACGCAGTACGGCGTACCGATCTCGTCCTGACGCCGGTACCGCTTGCCGATCGCCTGCGTGACGTCGTGGTCGATGTTCCAGTGCTCGCTCAGCTCGGCGGCCAGCTTCTCTGCCGTGGGCAGCAGGTCGGCGCTCTTGGACAGCGGCAGCACAGCGGCCTTGACCGGCGCCAGGCGCTTGTCCAGGCGCAGCACCGTGCGCTTGTCCACCCCACCCTTGGTGTTGGGCGCCTCGTCCTCGGCGTAGGCCTCCACGAGGAAGGCCATGAGAGAACGCGTCAGACCGGCGGCCGGCTCGATGACGTACGGGTAGTACTTCTCGTTGGTCACCGGGTCGCGGTACTGCAGGTCCTTGCCCGAGTGCTCCGAGTGCGTCTTGAGGTCGAAGTCCGTGCGGTTCGCGATGCCTTCCAGCTCACCCCACTCGCCCCCCACGAACCCGAAGCGGTACTCGATGTCCACCGTGCGCGTCGAGTAGTGGGAGAGCTTGTCGGCAGGGTGCTCGTACACCCGCAGGTTCTCCGGCGCGATACCCAGGCCCGTGTACCAGGCCATCCGCGCGTCGATCCAGTACTGGTGCCACTCGGCGTCGGTCCCCGGCTCGACGAAGAACTCCATCTCCATCTGCTCGAACTCCCGCGTGCGGAAGATGAAGTTCCCCGGCGTGATCTCGTTGCGGAAGGACTTGCCGATCTGGGCGATGCCGAAGGGCGGCTTCTTGCGCGCGGCGGCAGCGACGTTGGCGAAGTTCACGAAGATCCCCTGCGCGGTCTCCGGGCGCAGGTAGTGCAGGCCCGAGTCGTCGTCGACGGCACCGAGGAAGGTCTTCATCAGACCCGAGAAGTTCCGCGGCTCGGTCCACGCACCAGGCTGACCCGTCTCCGGGTCCCGGACGTCGGCCAGGCCGTTGGCGGGCGGGTGGCCGTGCTTGGCCTCGTACGCCTCGATGAGGTGATCGGCGCGGTACCGCTTGTGCGTGTGCAGGGACTCCACCAACGGGTCCGTGAACACCTCGACGTGGCCCGAGGCGTGCCAGACCTGCGGCGGCAGGATGATGCTGGAGTCCAGGCCCACGATGTCGGGGCGGCGCGTCATCGCCCGCCACCACTGACGCTTGATGTTCTCCTTGAGCTCCGTGCCGAGCGGACCGTAGTCCCAGGCGGACCGGGACCCGCCGTAGATCTCACCGGACTGGAAGACGAACCCCCGCCGCTTGGCGAGGGAGACGACGGCGTCGAGCTGGGCGGTCGCGGATGCAGCCACGGATCACTCCTGAGGTCGACCCCGCAGGTGGCTCCGGCGGGGCGGGTGTGCATGGACAGCGCCGACGAACGGACGCCGGCACCAGTGGTTCAGCCTACCGGGCAGGCCTCGCGGCCCAGGCGTCCGGCACCACCGCAGAGCTGCGCGTAGCGTGACGAACGCCCTAGCCGACCGCTTTGACTTCCCTTCCCGCCAAGCCTGAGAATCGTTCTCATGACTCGTCGTCCCCTGCTCGCCCTCGCTGCCGCCCTGCCCGTCACGCTCGCGCTCACGGCGTGCTCCACCGACGGCGGCGGCTCCGAGGCGGACGGGGTGCAGGTCCTCGCCTCGTTCTACCCCCTGCAGTACGTCGCGGAGCAGGTCGGCGGCGACCTGGTGAACGTCGAGAACATGACTCCCCAGGCCGCGGACCCGCACGCCCTGGAGCTCGCCCCCTCGCAGGTGCGCGCCATCGGCGACGCCGACCTGGTGGTCTTCCAGTCCGGGTTCCAGCCCGCGGTCGACGAGGCCATGGACGCCCGCGCGCCCGAGCACGTCGTCGACGCCGCCCCGCTCGGCGGCCTCGAGGCCCACCCCGGGTCGGTGCAGCACAGGGACGAGCACGAGGGCGAGTCGGCGGAGGAGCACGCCGACGAGGAGCATGCCGACGACCACGGGCACGAGGGTGGGTACGAGAACCTCGACCCGCACTTCTGGCTCGACCCGACCCGGCTGGCCCCCGTCGCCGAGGAGGTCGCGGCGGAGCTCGGCGCCGCCGACCTCGACAACGCCGCCACCTACACCGCCAACGCCGAGTCACTCGTCGCGACGCTGGAGGACCTCGACACCGAGTACGCCACGGCGCTCGAGCCCTGCCAGGGCGAGACGCTCGTGACGAGCCACGCCGCCTTCGGCTACCTCGCCGAGCGGTACGGACTCGTGCAGATCGGCATCTCCGGCCTCGACCCCGAGGCCGAGCCGTCCCCGGCCCGCCTGCGCGAGATCGGGGCCGTCGTCGCCGGGAACGACGTGCAGACCATCTTCACCGAGACGCTCACCAGCCCGAAGGTCGCCGAGACCCTCGCCGGCGACCTCGGCGTGACGACCGCCCTGCTCGACCCGCTCGAGGGACTGTCCGCCGAGGCCGAGCAGTCCGGCGCGGACTACATTTCTGTCATGGACGACAACCTCGCCGCGATCACCGAAGGACTGGGCTGCGCGTGACCACACCCGTCATCGACGCCCAGGGAGTGCACGTCCACCTGGGTGCCAGCCACGTGCTGCGCGGGGTGGACCTGCGCGTGGACACCGGAGAGGTCGTCGCCCTGCTGGGCGCCAACGGGTCCGGCAAGTCCACCCTGGTGCGCACCGTCGTCGGTGTCCTGCCCCCGTCGCGCGGCACGGTGAGCCTCCTGGGCCACCCGCTGGGCAACGGGGTGCCCTGGCACCGCATCGGCTACGTCCCGCAGCGCGTCAGCGCGGCCGCCGGCGTCCCCTCGACCGCGGCCGAGGTCGTCGCCTCCGGGCTGCTGCACGGTCGACGCCTCGCGCTGCCGCGCGGGTGGCGGCACCTGGTGCGCGAGGCTCTCGACCAGGTGGGCCTCGCCGACCGTGCCGACGACGCCACCAGCCAGCTCTCCGGGGGTCAGCAGCAGCGCGTCCTCATCGCCCGCGCCCTGGTGCGCGAGCCCGAGGTCCTCGTCCTCGACGAGCCGGTGGCCGGGGTCGACCGGGCCAGCCAGGAGGCCTTCGCGGCGACGATGACCCGGCTCGCCGACAGCGGCCTCACGGTGCTCGTCGTGGTCCACGAGCTGGGCGAGCTCGCCGGTCTCGTCACCCGCGCCGTCGTGCTCCGGCACGGTGTCGTGGTGCACGACGGCGCCCCGCCCCGCGCACGGGCCGCGCACGACATCCCCGAGCACGACCACGTGCACCCGCACACCTCGGAGCTGCCTCTCCAGACGGCCGAGGTCGGGCTCGGCGACGGCCCTCTCGGCACCGGCCCGACGGAGGTGAACCCGTGATGGGCGAGCTCGGCTCGATGTTCACCGACCCCCTGATGCAGCGGGCGCTCGTCGCGGCCCTGCTCGTCGGCGTCAGCGCCCCGGTGGTCGGCACCTACCTCGTGCAGCGGCGCCTCGCCCTCCTCGGCGACGGCATCGGGCACGTCGCCCTGACGGGTGTCGCGCTGGGCTGGCTCGTCGGGGCGGGCCTGGGGCTGGTGCCCAACGACGTCCTCGCGATCCCCGGCGCCGTCGTGGCCGCCGTCGTCGGCTCCGTGCTCATCGAGGTCGTCCGACGGCGTGGGCGCACCTCCGGCGACCTGGCGCTGGCGATCATGTTCTACGGGGGCATCGCCGGCGGCGTGCTCATCATCGGCATCGCCGGTGGCTCCTCCGGCAACCTCATGGCCTACCTGTTCGGGTCGATCTCGACGGTCACCTCCACCGACCTGATCCTCACCGTGGTGCTGTGCGCACTCATCCTCCTGGTGGGCGTCGGCCTGAGGCCGGCGCTGTTCTCCGTCAGCCACGACGAGGAGTTCGCGATCTCCTCGGGCCTGCCGGTCTGGGCGCTCAACATGGCCGTGGCCGTGCTCGCCGCCCTCACCGTCACCGTCGCGATGCGGGTCGTGGGGCTGCTGCTCGTCTCGGCGCTGATGATCGTCCCGGTGGCGATCGGCCAGCTCGTCACCCACTCGTTCCGTCGCACGATGGCGGTAGGCTCGGTGGTCGGCGTCGTCGTGTGCGTCGTCGGGCTCAGCATCACCTACTGGTACCCGGTCTCCCCCGGTGCCCTCATCGTGGTCCTGGCCATCGCCGTGTACGCGGTCGTGGCAGGCTTCCACCCGCTGCTGACCCGTCGACGGCCGGCGCGAGACCCGCACCCCGACATCCCCGACGACGTCGAGGTCGAGGTCGCCGCCACCACCACCAGCACCGAAGGAGTGTGCGAGAGATGACCCAGCAGCTGCGCATGACCAAGCAGCGTGCCGCCGTCGCCGGCGCGCTGGACGCGACCGACGAGTTCCGCAGCGCGCAGCAGCTCCACGAGCTGCTGCGTGACCGCGGTGACGCCGTCGGGCTCGCCACCGTCTACCGGACGCTCCAGTCCCTCGCCGCCGGCGGCGAGGTCGACGTGCTGCGCACCGAGGACGGCGAGGCCCTGTACCGGCGCTGCGTGCGCGACGAGCACCACCACCACCTGGTGTGCCGCTCCTGCGGTACGGCCGTGGAGATCGACGGCCCCACGGTCGAGTCCTGGGCGGCACGCGTCGCAGCGGCCCAGGGCTTCTCCGACATCGAGCACACCGTGGAGCTGTGGGGTACGTGCGCGGCCTGCCGTGCCGCGCGCGAGGGTTAGGCCAGCCATACCTCAGCAGGGCATGATGTGCTCATGACCCTCGCCTCGATCACCCCGGCCGCGGTCGTCGTGGTCGCCTCGACCGGGGAGAGCGGGCACCGCGGGGTGTTCACGCTCGACGGGTTCCCCTACTGGGTCGTCTACGTCATCGCCTTCTGCATCGTCATGGCGCGCGCCCAGGGGACGTACTGGCTCGGCCGTGGCGTCGCCCGCGGCATGGGCGGGACCCGGGTGGCGCACCTGCTGGCGACCCCCCGCGCGGTCCAGATCGTCGACCGCATCCACCGCTGGGGGCCGCCGGCGGTCACGGTGTCCTTCCTCACCGTCGGGGTGCAGACGATCGTCAACCTCGCCGCCGGATACCTGCGGATGCCGTTCGGCCGCTACCTCGTGGCGCTCTTCTTCGGCTGCCTCATCTGGGCCGCGGTCTGGACGACGGTCGGCACGGCCGTGGTCTATGCGGCGATCCTGCTCTTCCTCGTCCACCCGGCCGCGCTGGCCGTGGCGCTGCTGTTCGCCGCGGCCGGCGTCGCCTGGCTCGTGCGCCGCCGTCGGTCCCGGCTCCGGACCGAGGACGCCGCCCTGGCGGACCCGGCGAGCGATCGAGCCTGACGGCTCCTCGCGGACAGCGGTCCGGATCACCCGGACCGCTGTGACAAGATAAGGCAATGCTTACCTCACCGCAGGTCACGTCCTCGGACGCGGCCCGTCTGGTGGCGTCGCGCGCCCGGCGACGGGTCGCGGCCTGCGTCGTGGCCCTCGGTGCGCTCACGCTCGTCGTCGTCGCCAGCCTCGTGCTCGGCGTGCGCGAGGTCTCCCCGGCCGTCGTCTGGGAGGCACTGACGGCTCCCGTCGCCGGGGACGTCGACCACCAGGTCATCCTGGGCCAGCGCGTACCTCGCGCCCTGGTCGGCGTCTGCGCCGGCCTCGCCCTCGGTGTCGCCGGGGCGGTCATCCAGGGCGTCACCCGCAACCCGATCGCCGACCCCGGCCTGCTCGGGCTGAACTCCGGGGCGTCGCTCGCGATCGTCTGCGCGGTCTGGCTGCTCGGCCTGACCGCGCCGGCGCAGTTCGTGTGGTTCGCGTTCCTCGGCGCCGCCGCCGCGGCGGCGCTCGTCTTCTCCATCGGGGCGGGGCAACCGGTCAAGCTCGCCCTCGTCGGCGCGACGGTCACCGCCCTCATCACGCCGATGATCACCCTCGTGCTGCTGCGCGACCAGCAGGCCTTCAACCTCTACCGCTTCTGGGCCGTCGGCTCGCTGACAGGACGGGGTCTCGAGACGCTGGCGGTCGTCCTGCCGATCATCGCGGCCGGCGCCGTGCTCGCCGCGGGCCTTGCGCACCGGCTCAACATGCTCGCCCTCGGCGACGACGTCGCCCGCGGCCTCGGGCAGCGGGTGGGCATGACCCGTGCGCTGGCCGGCCTGACGATCGTGCTCCTGGCCGGCTCCGCCACGGCGCTCGCCGGCCCGATCGCACTGGTCGGCCTCGCCGTCCCCCACGCCGCCCGCCGCCTCGTCGGCACCGACTACCGCTGGGTCCTCGCTCTCTCCGCCCTCCTGGGGCCGGTGATGCTGCTCGGCGCCGACGTGATCGGTCGCCTCGTGCTGCCCGGCAGCGAGCTCGAAGCCGGTGTGGTCGCCGCGGCGATCGGCGCGCCCGTGCTCGTCGCGGTCGCACGCGGCCGGAAGGTCGCAGGGGTCTGACATGAGCTCACCGGCCACCGTCGCCTCCCTCCGCACGCTCCGCCACCGACGCCTGGCCCTCGTGCTCGGCTCGCTCGCCGCGCTCGTCGTGGTCCTCGCCGCCCTCGGGCTGACCCTCGGCGCAGCGTCCCTCACGCCGGGCCGGGCGCTGCTCGCCGTCGTCGGTGTCGGTGACGCGGGCGACCTCTTCGTCGTCCACCGCCTCCGGCTGCCCCGGGTCGCCGCGGCGCTGCTCGCCGGGGCCGCCTTCGGGCTGGCGGGCGCGCTCTTCCAGTCCACCCTGCGCAACCCGCTCGCCAGCCCGGACATCCTCGGCATCGCCAGCGGGGCCTCCCTCGGTGCCGTCACCGTCCTCCTCGGCCTGGGCCTGACCGGTGCCGCCGTCTCCGCCGGGGCGTTCGTGGGCGCTGCCACCATCGCCGTGCTCATCTGGTTCTTCGCCTGGCGTCAGGGCCTGCACTCCATCCGCTTCGTCCTGGTCGGCGTCGGGTTCGCCTACCTCGCCTCCTCGCTGCTCGCCTGGATGCTGGCGAGCGCCGACCAGCGTGACGCCGCCACGGCGCTGGTCTGGACCGTGGGAAGCGTCGCCGACGTCCGCGGTCCAGCGCTGACCGTGCTCGGCGTGGGCCTGGTCGTCCTCGCCGCGGCCGTCGCCGCCCTCGCCCGCTGGCAAGGGCCGCTGGCGCTCGGTGACGACCACGCCCGCGGCCTCGGCGTGGCGACCGACGCGGCCCGTGTCACCACGCTGCTGGTCGCCGTCGCTCTCGTCGCCCTCGCCACGGCGACCGTCGGTCCGCTCGCCTTCGTCGCGCTGGTCGCCCCGGCGATCGCCCGCCGGTTGGTCGACGACGGCGGGCCCGCCCTGTCGGTCTCGGTCGCCACGGGCGCGACGCTGGTGCTGGCCGCAGACATCGTCGCCCAGCACGGCCTGCTCGGCGTGTCCGCACCGACCGGCATCGTGACAGGCCTGGTCGGCGCCCCCTACCTGCTGTGGCTCCTCGCCACCCACGAGAGGAGAAGTCGCGCATGATCGACGTCCCCCACGCCCCTCCGGGGTCACGCACCTCGGCCGGCGACCTGACGGCGCACGGCGTGTCGATCGGCTACGACGGACGCCCGGTCATCGAAGGGCTCGACCTCACCCTGCCCCAGGGGAGGGTCACCGCCGTCGTCGGACCCAACGCCTGCGGCAAGTCCACCCTGCTGCGCGGGCTGGCGCGTCTGCACCCGCTCATCGCGGGCCGCGTCACGCTCGGGGACCGGGACGTGACGAACCTGCCGCGCAAGGAGCTCGCCCGCCTCGTCGGTGTGCTCCCCCAGTCGTCGGTCGCCCCGGACGGCGTCCGCGTCGCGGAGCTGGTCGGCCGCGGCCGCTACCCGCACCAGGGATGGTTCGGTCGGCACAGCAGCGACGACGACGTCGTGGTCATGCGTTCGCTGGAGGCGACAGGGGTGGCGGACCTCGCCGACCGGCCGGTGGCCGAGCTGTCCGGCGGTCAGCGTCAGCGCGTCTGGGTGGCGATGGTCCTGGCGCAGGAGACGGACGTGGTGCTGCTGGACGAGCCGACCACCTTCCTGGACGTCACGCACCAGGTCGAGCTGCTCGATCTCCTGCACGACCTCAACCGGGAGCGCGGCACGACGGTCGTCATGGTGCTGCACGAGCTCAACCTCGCCGCCCGGTACGCCGACCACCTCGTGGTGATGTGTGCCGGCAGGGTCGTGGCCGAGGGCGCACCCTCGGACGTCATCGACGAGGCGACCGTGCTGGAGGCCTTCGGCCTCGATGCCAAGGTGGTGCCCGACCCGGTCTCCGGAACTCCGATGATCGTGCCGGTCGGCCGGCACCGCCGCGCGGACGGCACCCTCGCGCCGGACGGTTCCGCCGAGCCCCGTGAGTGACCTCACATGACCGATTGCTCACGAGGCGGGACCCGGGGTTCCACATCCCGACACAGTGAGGTTAGCCTTTCCTCAACTGACCTACCTCGCGTCCCGGCGCGAGCACACCGAGGAGTACCCGTGCGTCTTCGCCGTTCTTTGACCACCGCCGTCGGCCTCGCTGCCGTCGGCTCGCTCGCCCTGGCGGCATGCTCGTCCGGGGCCGACCCCGAGCCCGGCGAGGAGACCACGGCCACCCAGGACGCCGGCGACGACGACGCGACCGACGAGTTCCCCGTCACCATCACCCACGCGCTGGGCGAGACCGTCATCGAGGAAGCGCCCGAGCGGGTGGCCACCTGGGGCTGGGGCTCGACCGAGGCGGCCCTGGCCGTCGGTGTCGCGCCCGTCGGTGTCGGCGAGCAGATCTTCACCGTCGGCGAGCAGGCGCTGCTGCCCTGGGTCGAGGAGGAGTACGACGCCCTGGGCGCCGAGCACCCGGTGATCTTCACCGACGCCGAGGGCGGCGCCGCCGTGCCCTACGAGGAGTTCGTCGAGGCCGACCCGGACCTGATCGTCGCACCGTACTCCGGCCTGACGCAGGAGCAGTACGACGTGCTCTCCGACATCGCGCCGGTCGTGGCCTACCCCGAGGCCCCGTGGATCACCCCGTGGGACGACATCATCACCCTCACCGCCGAGGCGCTCGGCCGCTCCGCCGCCGGTGACCAGGTGCTGGCCGACATCGACACCTACCTCGCCGACCTCGCCGCCGAGCACCCGGAGATCGAGGGGAAGACCTTCGCCGCGATCGTCGACTCGCCCTCCGACGGCCTGGTGTACGTGTACACCCCGGCCGACCCCCGGGTGTCGATCCTCGAGAACCTCGGCGTCGTCTCCGCCCCCTCCGTGGACGAGCTGGACACCTCGGACGGCGGCTTCTTCTACACGCTGTCCTACGAGGAGCTGGACAAACTCGAGGCGGACTTCGTCATCGCGTACACGTACACCCAGGAGGAGGCCGACACCTTCGGAGAGGGGGCCGCGCTGCAGGCCGTCCCCGCCATCGCCGAGGGCAACATCGTCAAGGTCGTCGAGCCCGTCGCGGTGTCCTCCGTCTCGCCGCCCACGGCGCTGTCGTACGACTGGGCCGACGGCGTCCCGTCGGTCGTCGACCAGCTCGCCGAGATCTACGGCGGCTGACCCACCCCGGTCAGTGCCGAACAGGAGGTTGGGCCCGCTTTCCCCAGGGAAAGCGGGCCCAAC
This sequence comes from Isoptericola halotolerans, assembly GCF_013149785.1. Taxonomy (GTDB): domain Bacteria; phylum Actinomycetota; class Actinomycetes; order Actinomycetales; family Cellulomonadaceae; genus Isoptericola; species Isoptericola halotolerans. The sequence continues at coordinate 250,450 of NZ_JABEZU010000005.1, read as the reverse complement.
CTCCTGTTCGGCACTACGAGGTTGCGGCGTCGACGGCGCCCCCGTACCGGCGGTCGCGGCGGGCGAACTCCTCCACCGCGCGCCACAGGTGCCGCCGGTCGACGTCCGGCCACGGCTCGGGCAGGAACACCAGCTCCGCGTACGCCGCCTGCCAGATCATGAAGTTGCTCGTGCGCTGCTCACCCGAGGACCGCAGGAACAGGTCGACGTCCGGCAGGTCCGGCTCGTCGAGATACTTCTGCACCGTCTTCTCGCTGACCCGGTCGGGGTTGAGCCGCCCGGCGGCGGCCTCCCGGGCGATCGCCGCCGCGGCGTCCGCGATCTCGGCCCGCCCGCCGTAGTTGACGCACATCGTCAGCGTGCAGCGGTCGTTGTCCTTCGTCATCTCCTCGGCGACCTCCAGCTCCCTGATCACCGAGCCCCACAGCCTCGGCCGCCGCCCGGCCCACCGGATCCGCACGCCCCACGACGACATCTCGTCCCGCCGTCGGCGGATCACGTCGCGGTTGAAGTTCATCAGGAAGCGCACCTCGTCCGGCGACCGCTTCCAATTCTCCGTGCTGAACGCGTACGCCGAGACGTGCTTGACACCGATCTGGACCGCACCGGCCACCACGTCCAGCAGGGACTTCTCCCCCTGCTTGTGCCCCTCGACACGGGGCAGCCCCCGGGCGTTGGCCCACCGGCCGTTGCCGTCCATGACCACCGCGACGTGCTGCGGGACGAACTCCGCAGGGATCGACGGCGGTGTCGCGCCGGACGGGTGCGGGTAGGGCTCGGCGTACTGCTGGGGGACGCGGGGCATCAGGCCTCTCTCTCGATCATGCGCAGCGAGCGCAGGGTGCGCTCGAGGTAGAACTGCGAGTAGGCGGCCACGAGCCCGGCCGCCTCCGCACGGTGTCGCTGCTCGGCGGCGTCGGCGACGTCCCAGTCGCCGGCGAGCAGCGCCGACAGCAGCACGAACGTCTCCGGCGCGGGCGCCGTCGACCCCGGTGGCCGGCAGCGGGAGCACACCGCACCACCCTGGCCGACCGCGAACGAGTGGTGCGGGCCGGGTTCGCCGCAGCGCGCGCAGTCGGCGAACGACGGCGCCCACCCGGCCACCGACAGCGCCCGCAGCAGGTAGGAGTCCAGCACGAGTCCCGGGGCGTGCGCGCGGCCCGCCAGGGCGCGCAGCCCGCCGGCCAGCAGCCAGTACTGCTGGACGGCGGGCTCGTGCTCGTGGGTGACCAGGCGGTCGGCGGCCTCCAGCATCGCGGCGCCCGCGGTGTACAGGCCGTAGTCCGCGCTGATCGGCCCCGCGTACGCACCGACCGTCTCGACCTGCGTGACCGAGTCGAGGCTCCGACCCGTGTGGAGCTGGACGTCCACCGCCATGAAGGGCTCCAGCCGCGCACCGAAACGCGACGAGGTGCGTCGCACCCCTCGACCGACGGCGCGGACCTTGCCGTGCTCGCGCGTCAGCAGCGTGATGATGCGGTCGGCCTCGCCCAGCTTGTGGGTGCGCAGCACGATCGCGTCGTCTCGGTACAGGGGCACCCGACCATTGTCCCAGGTGTGCCCGACACCGGGGTCAGCGGCGCTCGGCCCGGTTCACCGCCGACACGACGGCCTTCAGCGTGGCGGTGGTGATCGACGGGTCGATCCCCACGCCCCACAGGACGTCGTCGCCGACGGCGCACTCGACGTACGCCGCGGCCGAGGCGTCGCCGCCCTCGGAGAGCGCGTGCTCGGCGTAGTCCAGCACCCGGACGTCCAGGCCGACGTGGGCGATGGCGTCGACGAAGGCCGCCAGCGGGCCGTTGCCGGTACCGGTGAGCGCGTGCTCCTCCCCCCGGTCCACGACGTCGACCTCGAGGTGCGTGGCCCCGTCCTCCCCCGACGACGTCCGGGTACCGCGCAGACGCAGCCGGCCCCACGGCTCCAGCCCAGAGGCCGCGTCCACCGGCAGGTACTCGTCGGAGAAGATGCGCCAGATGTCGCTGCCGGTCACCTCCGTACCGGCCGTGTCGGTGTGCCGCTGCACGGCGGCCGAGAACTCGATCTGCAGCCGGCGCGGCAGCTCCAGGTGGTGCTCGGTCTTGAGCAGGTAGGCCACGCCACCCTTGCCGGACTGGCTGTTGACGCGGATGACCGCCTCGTAGGAGCGACCCAGGTCCTTGGGGTCGATCGGCAGGTACGGCACGCCCCAGGTGAGGTCGTCCACCGGCTTGCCCTCGGCCTGTGCACGGGTGGCCATGTGGTCGAAGCCCTTGTTGATCGCGTCCTGGTGAGAGCCGGAGAACGCGGTGAACACCAGGTCCCCGACGTACGGGTGCCGCTCGTGCACCGGCAGCTGGTTGCAGTACTCGACCGTGCGCCGGATCGCGTCGATCCCGCCACCCACGGTGAAGTCGATCTGGGGGTCGATGCCCTGGCCGAACAGGTTCATCCCGAGCGTGACCAGGTCGACGTTGCCGGTGCGCTCGCCGTTGCCGAACAGGCAGCCCTCGATACGGTCGGCGCCGGCCTGGTAGCCCAGCTCGGCCGCGGCGACAGCCGTGCCGCGGTCGTTGTGCGGGTGCAGCGAGAGCACCACGTTCTCGCGGTACCTCAGGTTCCGGCTCATCCACTCGATGGAGTCCGCGTAGACGTTCGGCGTGGCCATCTCGACGGTGGCCGGCAGGTTCACGATGACGGGACGTTCCTCCGTCGGCTCCAGCACGTCGAGCACCTCGTTGCAGATCCTCACCGCGAACTCCAGCTCGGTGCCCGTGTAGGACTCCGGGGAGTACTCGTAGTAGACCGTGGTCCCGGGGACGGTCTCCTCGAGCTTGCGGCACAGCCGTGCGCCCTGCAGGGCGATGTCGACGATGCCGTCCATGTCGGTCCGGAAGACCACCTCGCGCTGGAGGATCGACGTCGAGTTGTAGAGGTGGACGATCGCCTGCTTCGCGCCGCGGATGGCGTCGTAGGTGCGCTCGATGAGGTGGTCGCGGCACTGGGTCAGCACCTGGATCACGACGTCGTCGGGGATGCGCCCCGAGTCGATGAGCATGCGGACGAAGTCGAAGTCGGTCTGCGACGCCGAGGGGAAACCGACCTCGATCTCCTTGTAGCCCATCGCCACGAGCAGCTCGAACATGCGCAGCTTGCGCTCGGCGTCCATCGGCTCGATCAGCGCCTGGTTGCCGTCACGCAGGTCGACCGCGCACCAGCGCGGCGCCTTCTCGATCCGGCGGTCCGGCCAGGTGCGGTCCGGCAGGTCGACGACGATCTGCTCGTGGAACGGCACGTAGCGGTGGTACGGCATCCCGGAGGGGCGCTGGGGGTTGGCAGCGGCGATACCCGTGGGACGTGAAGAGCTCTGCATCAGTGGGGTCCTTCGGTGGGGGGCTCGAGTTCGGCCGGCACACCACGAACCACCGCGGCGAGGGTCCGGCCCGTCAGTTGGCCCCGCCGCGGCACGGAAGGAGGAGGCTCACCACGTGCTGCACAGTCACACCGTACACCGTGCGTGTCGTGTGTCACCCCGACGTCCGCGTTCACCGCCGGGTGCGCAGTGCCGCGTCCACCGCCGGGTCGCCCAGCGCGCCGAGCCAGTCGAGCAGGGCCGGGTACGTCGCCGGGTTCGCGGCCACGTGAGGCCGCAGGTGCGGGGCCTCCTGGACGATCTGGGCGAGGTCGGCCAACGGGGTCGACGGATCGAGCGCCTGCTCGGGTGTCCAGCGCGCACCCGGGACGTCCGCCACCGGGGGCAGCACCTGGGTGTGCGCCGGCTCCGGCACGGAGGCTTGCGGCTGTGCCGAGGCCTCGACCGGGGCCATCTGCTGGGTCGCGTCCGTGCCGACCGCCCAGGTCCCACGCCACCGCGAACCGGCATCACCCGCCGGCGCCTGCACGGGCGCCTGCACAGGCGCCTGCACGACCGGCTCGTGCACCGCGGTCTCCTGCCCAGCAGGCTCGTGGACGCCGGCAGCGTCCGGGGCCGGAGCCGCGACCCGGCCGAGCGGGACGGCGGAGAACGAGCCGCTGCCGTGGGCCGCGGCAACTTCGTCCCCGGGGCCGTCGGCGGAGCCCACGGGTGCGGCGTCGGTCTCCTCCGCATCCACGAGCTCGCGGACCGACGACGGCAGCAGCAACGCACCGAGCACGATCGCCGGCAGGGCGAGCGCGAGCAGCAGCTCCTCGACGTGCGACCGCGTGCCGATCCCGGCTCGGGCGACGAGGATCACCAGACCGAGCACGATCACGATGCACGCGGCACCGACCGCGGTGGCGTGCGCGGCACGCGCGTCCCGGAGCAGCGCTCGTCGCGCCAGGAACGCCACCACGACCACCAGCGCACCGACGATGAGGCGCAGCACGGGTTCGACGCCGAAGCCGAAGCCGGGCACGTCCGCCGACGCCGCGGCCACCAGCCGGACGACCGCCACGAGCGTGACGAAGCCCGCCACGACGATCATCAGCTCGAAGGCGCGCACGGCCACGCGCACCCACCGGGCGGCGTTCGTCCCGGCGGGCTCGCCCGCCGAGGCGGCGACCTGTCGTAGGACCGGCGGCACGGCGAAGGCCGCCACGACGGGGAGCAGGAGCAGGCCGTAGCGGTTCCCGTGCAGGGACTCGACCCACCCGTGCTGAGAGCTCCCTCCCAGCAGGGCGAGCTCCAGCGCCACCGCCGCACCGACGGCGACGAGCACGATGCCCGCGGCGTCGTCGTCGTGCAGGAAGGACCACACGGTGAGCCAGAGGATGCCGAGCACGAGCAGGGCGGCCAGGGCGGCGCCGACCACCATCGGCCAGGGCTGACCCTCGACGACGGAGGTCACCGGGGTGGCCACCGCGACGACAGCGACGACCACGGCCGAGGCCAGCAGCCCGCGCGTGGTCGGCAACGCGGCGGCCAGCACGGCGCCCGCGAGGCCGAGGGCGAGCCCGGCACCGACGCCGCCGCCGTTCACGGACAGCAGGTCGAGGACGAGGTGCAGCAGCACGACCAGCGCGTACGGCGCGAGGCCCACGAGGCGGGCTCGCGGCTCGGCGACTCCCCGCCATCCCTCCGGCAGGACCCCGGCGCGGCGGGCGTACGGCGCGCAGACGGCCAGGACGGCGATCCCCGTGGTGAGCACCACCCACAGGAGATCACTGCCGCGGTCGAGCACGTTCCAGGGCAGCGGGAGCGCCAGCAGGAGGGCGACGACGGCGACGACGTCGCGCACGACGTCGCGGGGCGGGACCTCCGCGAACGGTGACCTCGGATGGACGACGTCGGACATGGGTACTGACTCCCTGCATGAGTGGACGACCGAAGAACCGGTCGGGTCGTTTCTACCTGACGCGAGCCCTTCCCGTCAGGTCAGGCTCCGCGGCGCGTCACAGGCCCAGCTGGTACACACCCCAGTACGCGAGCGTGAACAGCAACGACACGGACCCCGCGACGACGCAGCACAGCGCGACGAGCGCGGGTGCCCCGCCCCGGGCCACGCGCACGCTACCGGAGGACCGCCGGGACGAGCGTACGTCGGCCACGCGTTGCAGCAGCACCGCGGCCGCGACCACCGTGAGCACGCCCAGCAGCCGGACCGCGACCCAGCCGCCCTGGACGATCACGTCGTTGCGCTGGTAGTCGAACGCGAGCCGGGCGACCAGCAGCAGGTACACGGCCAGAGCAGCGGTCGTCGTGACGGAGCCCACCCCGAGCGCCACCAGTGCCCGCCCGACGCCGGGTGCGAAGGTGGGCCGCGGCCCGGCGTGCCGTCGGGAGACCCGGCGGACGAGCACGACCGCGACCCACGCCCCGAGGGCGAGCACCACGAGCCCGGCCCCGCCCAGGACCGCCGCCACGACGACGTCCCCGCTGCCCCACCAGCGTGGCTGCGGCACGGGGGCGGCGAGGAAGAGCTGCTCCGGCGTGGCGCCGGCGACCTGCGGGACGGCGTCGGCGGTCCCGGGCTGGCCCTGGACCCAGGCGGCGAGGTCCCGGACGAAGTCGGGGTGCAGCGGGTAGCGGACCGTCCCGCCCACCGGGCTGTCGTCGCGCACCCGGATCCCGTGGTCCGCACCTGCGTAGTACCGGACCGTGACCGGCGCGTCGCCCGGACCCGCCGCGGTGTCGGTCAGGATCAGCTGGGCACCCTGCTCGACGGGCATCGAGGCGTCCGCCGTGCCGTAGACGACCAGCACCGGCGCCGTCTGCGCCGCGAGCCACGGGCTCACGTCGAAGTCCGCGTAGCCGAAGCCGCCACCGGGGAACTGCATGCCGACGGCACGGGGGATCGCGCGGAACACCTGGTCGGGCACACCCGTGTTGCGCAGGTAGTTGTCGGCCGCGTAGGCCGCCTGCTCCCGCGGGGCGACCACCGGCGCGGAGGTGAGGACGGTGAACGCGATCGACGGGTCGTCGACCTGCAGGACCGGCACGATCCACGCGCCCTCGGACTCGCCGTACGCACCGACCCGTGCGGGGTCGACTCCCTCGACCCCGCGCAGCAGCTCGACGGAGTGCTCGTAGTCCCGCGCCATCGCCTCGTAGTCGCGATCGCGCAACGAGTACGTGTCGAGACGCTTGTCAGGCACCAGGGTGACGACTCCGGCGCTGGCGAGGTCCGTCGCCGTGTCGCTGAACGCCTGGGCCGCGTGTCCGGTCCCGGCACCGTGGACGAACACGACCCCGGGCCGGTCCGGCAGCACGCTGCCGTCCTCGTGGAGCGGCCGGCGCAGCAGGCCGTCCACGACGGTGCCGTCCAGGTCGATCGTCACCGTCTCGGCCCGCACGTCGTGGTCCCCGACGGTCCCGACCGACTCCGGGTCCACACCGCCGATCGTCGTGTCGGTGGTCGCCGGGACCACGTGCTCGGTGACCGGCTGCGGGTCCCACTGCGGGCCCGCGACCGCGCCGACCACGGCCAGCCCGACCAGCAGCGCCGCGCTCGTCGCGATCGTCCGGAACACCACTCACCGGATGCTACCGGTCCCCGGTCGCCGGCGACCGGGGACCTGCCGGGTCAGAACCCCAGTCGCTGCAGCTGCTTGGGGTCCCGCTGCCAGTCCTTGGCGACCTTCACGTGGAGGTCGAGGTAGACGCGGGCACCGAGCAGCTTCTCGATGCCCTCCCGTGCCGTCGTCCCGACCTCTCGCAGTCGGGAGCCCCCACGACCGATGATGATGCCCTTCTGGCTCTCCCGCTCCACAAAGAGGGTCACCCGCACGTCCAGCAGGGGGCGCCTGCCCGGCACGTCGCCGCTCCCCTCGTCACCGGTACCCTCCCGCGGGACGATCTCCTCGACGGAGACCGCGAGGGAGTGCGGCAGCTCGTCACGCACGCCCTCGAGGGCCGCCTCGCGCACCAGCTCGGCGATCATCGTCTCCTCGGGCTCGTCGGTGAGCTCGCCGTCCGGGTACAGGTCGGGTCCCTCCGGCAGGTGCGCCACCAGCACCTCCGTCAGCTCGGCGACCTGGTAGCCGCCCTTGGCAGAGACCGGCACGATGGCCGACCAGTCGAGGTCCATCGACGTCGCGAGCTGGTCGACCGCGACCAGGTGCTCCGCGAGCCGACCGCGGTCGACCAGGTCGGACTTCGTCACCACCGCGACCACCGGCACCGGTCGGCGCCCCTGCATCAGCGGCGCCAGCCTGCTCGCGATGTACTTGTCACCCGGCCCGATCTTCTGGTCGGCAGGCAGGCAGAACGCCACCACGTCCACCTCGCTCAAGGTGTCCTGGACCAGCGTGTTGAGCCGCTCGCCCAGCAGGGTGCGCGGCCGGTGCAGCCCGGGGGTGTCGACCAGCACCAGCTGGGCGTCCTCGCGGTGGACGATCCCGCGGATGGTGTGCCGCGTCGTCTGCGGCCGCGCCGACATGATCGCCACCTTCTCCCCGACGAGCGCGTTCGTGAGGGTCGACTTGCCGACGTTCGGCCGGCCCACCAGGCAGGCGAACCCTGATCGGTGCAAGGTCTCGTGCGTCATGCGGAAACGTCCTTCTGATCGTGCGGTACGACGACGTCGTCCGCTGCTGGGTGTGCGCTCCTGCGCACCAGGATGCTCGCGAGCTGTTTGCGGCGCCCCTCGACACGCTCGGCCTCCAGCCGCAGCGGGCCGACGTCGGCGCGGGCACCGGTCAGAGGCACCTTACCGAGGTGCTTGGCGAGCAGGCCGCCCGCGGTGTCGACGTCGTCGTCGTCCAGACGCAGCCCGAACAGCTCGCCGAGCTCGTCGACCGGCCACCGGGCCGGCACCCTCCAGGTGCCGTCGCCGAGGTCCTCGGGCACCGGCTCCGATCCGGTGTCGTGCTCGTCCGTGAGCTCGCCCACCAGCTCCTCGATGATGTCCTCGACGGTCACGAGACCCGCCACTCCCCCGTACTCGTCCACGACGATCGCGATGTGCGAGCGACGGGCCTGCATGTCACGCAGCAGGTCGTCCGCCGGCTTGGACTCCGGCACGAACACCGGTGCGCGCACGTGGTCGACCACGGGGCGGTCCCCCGCGGACGGGTCGGCGTCCAGCAACCGAGCCACGTCCTTGAGATAGACGACCCCGACCAGGTCGTCCACCGTCCGCCCCACGACAGGCACCCGGGAGAAGCCGGAGCGCAGGAACAGCCTCATCGCCTTGTGGAGCGTGGTGCGCGACCCGACCGTCACCATGTCGGGGCGGGGCACCATGACCTCGCGCGCCAGCGTGCCACCCAGCTCCAGCGCGGAGCGGAGCAGCTCTCGCTCCGGGGCCTCGATCGCCTCGTTCTCGCGGACCCGGTCCGCCATGTCGCGCAGCTCCTCACCCTCCGGCACCGCCGCCTCGCCGGGCAGCCGACGCCGCGGCACCCAGCCCACGGAACGGTGCGCCACCCACAGAGGTGTGGCGAGAAGGATCAGCGCACGGGCCGGGTGGCGGTGGGCCCAGGTCCGCGGGCTCAGGCGCATCAGCAGCACACCCGCGACCAGGCCCGCGAGGGCGACCCCCAGCAACGCCTCCCACCAGACCTCGAACCAGTCGAGCAGCAGGACGGCCAGGGCGCCGACGCTGACCGACTCGGCGAGGACCCGCACGAGGGCGAGCGAGACGGGCACAGCGGGGTCGACGGCCAGGTGCTGCGCACGCTGGACGCGCCGGGACCGGGCGGTCCGCGCCGGGCCCGGGACGGCGCCGTCGGCGTCCGCCTCGCTGAGCGCCTCGGCGAGCGCCTCCGCGAGGGACGCCCTGGTCACCCGTTGCACCGCCGTCTGCCCGGCGCTGAGCACGGCGGACAGGGCCAGGCAGACCAGCAGGACGAGCCACAGCACCGGGTCCGGTGCGTCCACCGTCCCGGTCACCGTCCCGCGAGGAACGTGAGCAGGAGCCGGCGCTGCAGCGCGAACATCTCCTTCTCCTCCTCGGGCTCGGCGTGGTCGTACCCCAGGAGGTGCAGGACACCGTGCGTGGTGAGCAGCAGCAGCTCCTCGACGGTGGAGTGGCCGGCGGCCTTCGCCTGCTGCACCGCGACGTCCGGGCACAGCACGATGTCACCGAGCGTCCCGGGCGGCGTCTCCTCGCCCTCGCGCCCCGGCCGCAGCTCGTCCATCGGGAAGGAGAGCACGTCGGTGGGTCCCGGCTCGTCCATCCACTGCACGTGCAGGTCCGTCATGGTCGCCGTGTCGACGAACAGGATCGACAGCTCGCTGGAGGGATGCACGTGGAGGCTGTCCAGCGCGAAGCGGGCCAGCGCCGCGAACTCGGCCTCGTCGAGCTCGTGACCGGACTCGTTGTTGACCTCGACGCTCACCGACGGCTCCCTCGTTCGTGACGGCTCCCGCGTGGCGGCCCGTCCGCCGGGCCACCACCCGGACGAGCTGTGTCCCAGCGCGCATAGGCGTCGATGATGTCGCTCACGAGGCGGTGACGGACGACGTCGGAGCTCGTCAGGCGGCAGAACTCCACGTCGTCCACCCCGGTGAGGATGTCCTCGACCACCCGCAACCCCGACGTGGTGCCGTTCGGCAGGTCGACCTGTGTCGCGTCGCCCGTGATGACCATCGTCGAGCCGAACCCGAGGCGGGTCAGGAACATCTTCATCTGCTCGGCAGAGGTGTTCTGCGCCTCGTCGAGGATGATGAACGAGTCGTTGAGCGACCGGCCCCGCATGTAGGCCAGGGGTGCCACCTCGATGGTGGCGGACTCGATGAGCTTGGGGATCGAGTCGGGGTCGACCATGTCGTGCAACGCGTCGTACAGCGGGCGCAGGTACGGGTCGATCTTCTCGCTCAGGCCTCCCGGGAGGTAGCCGAGCTTCTCCCCCGCCTCCACGGCCGGCCTGGTCAGGATGATCCGGTTGACGCGCTTGGCCTGGAGCGCCTGGACGGCCTTGGCCATCGCGAGGTACGTCTTGCCCGTGCCGGCCGGGCCGATGCCGAACGTGATCGTGTTGGCGTCGATCGCCTCGACGTAGTGCTTCTGCCCGACGGTCTTGGGCCGGATGGTGCGGCCCCGGCTGGACAGGATGTCGAAGGTCAGGACCTCGGCCGGCCGCTGGGCCGGCGTGCCGGCGAGCATCGCCACGGATCGGGAGACGACCTCCGGGGTCAGCGGCGTCCCGGACTCGACCACCTCGATCAGCTCGTCGAGCAGACGGGCGACGATCGCGACCTCTGGTGCCGGCCCGTGCACCGAGATCTCGTTTCCCCGGGCGTGCACGTCGACGCCGGGGAAGCCGTCCTCGACGGCACGCAGCACGGCGTCGCGGCTGCCCAGCAGGGCGACCATCGGCACGTGGGCGGGCACGACGACGCGGTGCTCGGACGTGTGCTTCGTGGTGGGGGTGGCCGAGCGCACGGGGCGGTCGGAGGCTGCGGAGGTCGACGACATGCTCAGGCGGGGCTCCATCCGAGCTGGGTGCCCGCCACGACGTGCCCGTGGACGTGGAACACGCTCTGGCCGGCTCGGGGGCCGGAGTTGAAGATGAACCGGTACTGACCGTCGGCGAGGTCGTGGGCCACCGTGTCGGCGACCTCCACGACCTCCGCGAGCAGCGTCGGGTCGGCGGCGGCGAGCACGGAGACGTCCCCGTGGTGCTCCTTGGGCACGACGAGCACGTGGACCGGCGCCTGCGGATCGATGTCCCGGAACGCCACGACGCGCTCGGTCGTCTCCACGACGTCGGCGGGGAGCTCGCCGGCGACGATCCGGCAGAAGAGGCAGTCAGCCTCGGCGGTGACGTTCATGTGCTCCACGCTACCGCCACCGTCCCAGACGTTCGCTCAGGAGGGCGACGGCGACGGGTCCCGCGGTCGAGGTGCGCAGCACGTGCGGACCGAGGCGGGCGGCGACGGCACCGGCGGAGCGCAGGGCCGACAGCTCGTCGGACCCGATACCACCCTCGGGACCGACCACCACGAACAGCTCTGGCGCGACGGCGTCGGGCCCCGTCTCGGCCGGCACCGGCAGCACGACCTCCGCGAGCGCCGTCGTGGCCTCCTCGTGGAGCACGACGACGGCACCGCCGGCGTCGACCACGTCGCGGGTCCGCGCGGCGAGCTGCCGGCTCGTGAGGTGCTCGCCGACGGCGGGCAGCCACGCGCGGCGGGCCTGCTTCACGGCGGATCGCACGGTGGACTCCCAACGCCCGCGCGACTTGGCGGCTCGCGACCCGCGCCACACGACGACGCTCCGGTCGGCCTGCCAGGGCACGACGGCATCCACCCCGACCTCCACGGCGGCCTCGACCGCGAGGTGGTCGCGGTCACCCTTGGCGAGCGCCTGCACGAGAGTGAGGACGACGTCCGGCGCGGGCTCGTCGGTGCGGGCCTCGACGCGCAGGTGCACGTCGGTGCCCTCGACCGAGGTCACGACGCCACGCAGGCGGGTTCCCGCGCCGTCGACGACGTCCACGGTCTCTCCCGGGGCACGGCGCTGCACCACGCCCGCATGACGACCTTCGTCGCCGCCCAGGACGTAGGCGTCACCGGACCGGACCCCGGTCAGGTCGTCGGCCGCGAGGAAGACCGGCGCGCTCACGCTGCACACCTCCCACGCGACCACCGCGGTGCCTCGCTCCGCCACACCTCGTACCTCGGCGTACCTCCGCGGGGGCTCCTCGCGCTCACGCTGCACACCTCCCACGCGACCGCCGCGGTGCCTCGCTCCGCCACACCTCGTACCTCGGCGTACCTCCGCGGGGGCTCCTCGCGCTCACGTCAGCGGCCGCTCAGCTTGTCCTTGAGCCGCGAGAACACGCCCGGGTGCGCGGCGACGAGGCGCGGGTCGGGCCGCTCCTCGCCACGCAGCTCGGCGAGCCGGCGCAGCAGCCCGGACTGGTCGTCGTCCAGCCCGGTGGGGACCTGCACCTCGACGTGGATGTTCAGGTCGCCACGGCCGTTGCCGTGCAGGTGCCCGACACCGAGGCCCTTGAGCGTGATGATCTGCCCCGGCTGCGTGCCCGGGCGCAGGTCGATCTCCTCGGCGCCGTCGAGGGTGTCGAGCTCGAGGACCGTGCCCAGCGCGGCGGCCGTCATGGGGACCGGGAGCGTGCAGTGCAGGTCGTCGCCACGGCGCACGAAGACCTCGTGCGCCTTCTCGCGGATCTCCACGTAGAGGTCACCCGCAGGGCCGCCACCCGGGCCCACCTCGCCCTGGGCGGTGAGCTTGATGCGGGTGCCGGTGTCCACGCCTGCGGGCACGTTCACCGTCAGGCTGCGCCGCGAGCGCACCCGGCCGTCGCCCGAGCACTCTGCGCAGGGCTCGGGGATGACCGTGCCGAAGCCCTGGCAGGCAGCGCAGGGGGCGGTGGTCATGACCTGGCCGAGGAACGACCTGGCGACGCGCTGCACGTTGCCACGGCCGTGGCACACGTCGCAGGTGCGCAGGTCGGTGCCGGGGCGGCAGCCGCTGCCGGTGCATGTCCCGCACACCACGGCGGTGTCGACCTGCAGCTCCCGCTTGGCGCCGAACGTGGCCTCGACGAGGTCGATGTCCATGCGCACCAGCGCGTCCTGGCCGCGGCGGGCACGGGGCACCGGGCCGGAGGCCTGACCGCCGCCGAAGAACGTCTCGAAGATGTCCTGGAAGCCGAACCCCTGCCCGAAGCCGCCGCCCGCGCCGCCCGGTGCGGTCGGGTCGACGCCCCTGTCGTACTGCTCGCGCTTCTCCCTGTTGGACAGCACCTCGTAGGCGCGCGCGACGTCCTTGAAACTCTCCTCGCCGGCGGCTCCCGCGACGTCCGGGTGCAGCTCGCGGGCAAGCTTGCGGTAGGCCTTCTTGATCTGCTCGGGCGTCGCTTCACGCTCGACGCCCAGGATCTCGTAGTAGTCGGTCACAGTTCTCTCTTCGGTGACGTACGCAGTCGGGTCAGGTGTTCCGCGCGGCTCAGCCGGGCAGCACGCGGGACAGGTAGCGGGCCACGGCGTGCACGGAGGCGATGGTGCCCGGGTAGTCCATGCGGGTGGGACCGATCGAGCCCAGGCTGGCGACCGGGTCTCCTCCGGAACCGTAGTCGGAGACGACGACGGAGGCCTCCGTGAGCCCGTCGAGCCGGTTCTCGTGCCCGATCCGGACCCCGACTCCGTCGGTCGACATCTCGGTGAGCAGCCCGAGCAGGACCACCTGCTCCTCGAGGGCCTCGAGCACCGGGCTCAGCCCCTGCTCGAACGTCGACTCCGAACGGGCGAGGTTCGCCGTGCCGGCCAGCACGATCCGCTCCTCGCCCTCCTGGCCGAGAGTATCCACGACCAGGTCGGCCACGGCACCGGCGACCCCGGCCACGGACGGGCCGACGGCCTCGACCACCGCCGTGAACGCCACCGGCAGCTCGGCGAGCCGCTTGCCTGCGGCGGCGGCGTTGAAGCGGGCGCGCAGCTCGGCGAGCGTGGCCTCGTCGAGCACCGTCGCCCCGTCGGCGCCCGCAGGCACCTCGCAGAACCGCTGCTCGACCCGTCCGGTGTCGGTGATGACCACGACGAGCAGACGGTCCTCCGCCACCGGGACGAGCTCGAGGTGACGCAGCCCCGACCGTCGCAACGACGGGTACTGCACGACGGCGACCTGGCCGGTGAGCTGGGCGATGAGGCGCCCGGCCCGGACCACGACGTCGTCGAGGTCCACGGCCTCGGACAGGAACGTCTCGATGGCCCGCTTCTGGGGGACCGTCAACGGCCGCACCTCGGCGAGCCGGTCGACGAAGAGCCGGTAGCCGGCGTCGGTGGGCACACGACCGGCCGACGTGTGCGGCTGGGCGATGTAGCCCTCCTCCTCGAGCGTGGCCATGTCGTTGCGGATGGTCGCCGGCGAGACACCCAGTCGGTGGCGTTCGGTGAGCACGCGCGAGCCCACGGGTTCACGCGTGGTCACGTAGTCCTCGACGATGGCGCGCAGCACCTCGAGCCGTCGTTCCTCGCTCACGTCCCTGCGCCTCCTTCCGCCGAGCACCCGGCCGTGCCGCCCACCGGGGCGTCCCCCGCCCCGAAGGCTTAGCACTCTCGATCGCTGAGTGCCATCCTACGCGTCCTCGCGCACTCCACCCCGACCCGCTCCCGCCGCACGCTGAGGTACCTCAGAGCCGTCCGCGCTGCCACAGACGTCCCAGGACCGGGCACCTGACCGATCCGCGCCGGTGCCTCAGCGGACGAGGGTTGGTGCCGACGGGCCGCCCGGCCCGGTCGACGAGGCTCACGGAGGCCCACCATGCATCTCGACCACCTCACCGAGCACCAGGTCCGCGAGGCCGAGCTGGTCCGTCGCGTCGAACAGGTCCGCCGGGCCCGCGAGCGCCTCGCCGACCGGGCGTCCCGCGACGACGTGCCCCCGGAGCGGGCCACCCGGCGGCGGTCTCGGAGGCTGCCCTGGCGCCTCGCACCGGGCCGGTCGGCACGACCACCGCGACCTGGCACGATGTCGGCATGACCCAAGGACGTTCGCGGCTGGTCGGTCGCGCCGCCGAGCTCGCGACGCTGCGCGACGCACTGTCCACGGCACTCGCCGGAGCCGGTTCGGTCGTCGTCGTGGCGGGCGAGGCAGGGATCGGCAAGACACGGCTGGTCACCGAGCTGCTGGCCGGCGTGCCGGACGGCACGCTCGTGCTGACGGGTCAGTGCGCGGACTCGGGTTCGGCCCCGGTGCCCTACGCTGGGGTCGACGGCGTGCTGCGCGGGATCGTCGACGCCGTCGGCCGCGCCGACGCGCTCGCCGCGGCGGGACCCGCCGCCGATGCCCTCGGTGTGATCCTGCCGGGCCTCGTCGACGTGCGCCCGGACGTCGACGGCGGGCGCGCCCCGGACGTGCTGACCGACCTGCTGACGACGCTCGCCGGCGAGCGACCGGTCCTGGTGGTGCTCGAGGACCTGCACTGGTCCGACGACGTCACCCGCTCCGTCGTCGCACGCCTGGCGAGATCGGCCCGCGACACGGCGCTGTGCGTCGTGGCCACCTACCGCACCGACGAGACCGACCGCCGTCATCCGTTGCGCAGCACCCTCGCCGAGCTCGACCGCGCCCGTCTCGTCACCCGCGTCGACGTGCCGCGGCTCGGCGCCGCCGAGGTCGCGACGCTCGCCGGGTCGGTGCTCGACGACGGCCGGTCCGCGGCGCTCGACGCCGCCGGGCTGGCCGACCTCGTCGAGCGCTCCGAGGGTGTGCCGTTCTACGTCGAGGAGCTCGCCTCCTGCGCCGGGCGGGAGATGCCGAGCACCCTGCGCGACGTGATGCTGCTGCGCTACTCCCAGCTCTCCGCCTCGGCCCAGGAGTTCTGCCGGCTCGTCTCCGTCGCCGGGGCACGGGCCGCCCACGACGTCCTGGCGGCCGTCCTCGGCGACGAGGCGCTCACCGCCGCCGAGCCCGCCGCGAGGGAAGCCGTCGACGCCCTCGTCCTGGTCGCTGAGCGCGACGGCTACCGGTTCCGCCACGCGCTCATGCGTGAGGCGATCGACGACGAGCTGCTGCCGACCGAGCGCCGCCGCCTGCACGCGGCGTATGCCGAGGCGCTCGCGGTCCAGACCGCCACCGTGCCCCGGCTGGCCGAGATCGCCGACCACTGGTGGCGGGCACGGGTGCCGGACCGCGCGCTGGCGGCCGCCGTCCGGGGCGCGCAGGCCGCCGGGTACGACGCCGCCACGTCGACGGCGATGGCGCTCGGCGAGCGCGCGCTGGAGCTGTGGGACATGGTGCCGGACGCCGAGGCCGTCTCGGGGACCACGCACCACGAGCTGCTGCTCCGCGTCGCCGACAAGCAGAAGGACGCCACCCGACTGAGCCGTGCGGTCGCCCTGGCCCGGCAGGCGCACGCCGAGTGGCCCGCGGACGACCCGGGCGGTCGGGCCCGTGCGCTCGGGCTCGCCGCCGTGCACACCCTGCGCACCGGGAGCCCGTCGGGCCTGGTGCTGTTGCGCGAGGCCCTCGAGACCGCGCCCGACGAGCCCGCCGCCCGGGTCCCGCTGCTGCGCATGCAGGCCCGGACCGAGATGCTCGCCGGCCGCAACGAGGAGGCCGTGGCCACCGCCGACGCCGGGATCGAGGCCGCGCGGGCGATCGGCGACACCTCGACGCACTCCTCCCTGGTCAACGCCCGCGCCCTGGCCAGGATCGCCCTCGGCGACCTCGACGCGATCGACGACCTCGAGGAGGCGCGCCGGCTCGCCGGGGACGACTGGTCACCCCTGTCGCGCTACTTCACCAACGCCTCGGACACGCGGATCAAGCTCGGCCGCTTCGCCGAGGCGCGTGACATCGCCCGCGAGGGTGCCGACCGGGCGCGCGAGCGCGGAGCCGGCCGGGTGAGCTTCGCGATGCTCGAGGGCAACGTCACCGAGGCCCTCATCGGGCTCGGTCGCTGGGACGAGGCGAACGCCTGGTACGAGCACGCGACCACCGTGGTCGAGCCGAGCACCTACGCCGTCTACCTCGCCGAACGCTGGACGTGGCTCACCCTCTGGCGCGGGGGCACGGCCGCCGCGGAGTCGATGGCGCGCCGCCACCGCGGGGTGTGGCTGCGCCACGAGCGGCTCGAGGTACAGGTGCGCTCGCGGGTCCGCGGGACTCTCGCCGAGCTGGCGCTCGCCCGCGACGACCTCGACGACGCTCTCGACCTCGTCGCCCCGGCGACCGATCCCGAGCTCCTGCACGGCGCGTACGCCCTGCCCGTGCTCGCCGTCGCGGCCCGTGCGCTCGCCCGCGCCCGCGGGGCGGGCCGGGACGTGGACGTCGCGCCGTTCAGCGCCGCCCTCGACGCCGCCTCGTTCTGGCCCACGTACCCGGTGTGGTCGTCGGTCTTCGAGGCCGAGCTCGGCCACGCACCGTGGTCGGCCGTCGCGGACCTCGGGCTCGACGACGGCGCACCGGCCCACCTGCGCCCGTACGCCCTGTGGCGCGACGGTCAGGCGCGGCTCGACGCCGGGGACAGGCAGGCCGCGCGAGAGCTGCTCACGGGCGCGGTCGAGGCCGGCCGGGACATCGGCGCGGGGTACGTGGTCGACCACGCCGGTTCCCTGCTGGACGACGCCGGTCTGGCGGCCCGCCCGTCCGACACCGGCCCCACGAGGCGGAACGACGCACCGCCGTCGGGCCTCGGGAGCCTCACCGACCGCGAGCGCCAGGTGCTGGATCTCGTGGCGGACGGCCTGACCAACGGGCAGGTCGCCGAGAGGCTCTTCATCTCGCGCAAGACTGCCTCGGTGCACGTCTCGGCCATCCTGCGCAAGCTCGGCGCGGCCTCACGGACCGAGGCGGCCGTCCTGGTCCGCACCTCGACCCCCACCGGCCCCACCGCGAAGTAGTACCTCCGGTCGTGGGGGGGGGGGCGGGGGGGGGGGGGCCCCCCCCCCCGCGGGGGGGGGGGGGGGGGGGGGGGGGGGGGGGGGGCGGGGGCCCCCCCCCCCCCCCCCCCCCCCCCCCCCCCCCCGGGGGGGGGGGGGCCCCCCCCCCCCGCCCCCCCCCCCACGACCGGAGGTACTACTTCGCGGGGCCGGGGTGTCGGTCATCGCCGCAGGCACCGGCGCCGCCTACGCTCGCCCGCGTGCACGACCGCTACGGAAACGACGTCCTCGCCGCCGCCTCGACCCGCTCACCGGGCGCACCGGACGGCTCCGCCCACCACCGGCGACGTCCGACCTCGCAGCCACGGCCGGCCGAGCGTGGCCTGGTGGTCGAAGAGGTGCAGACGGGCTGGGTCGGCGCAGTCGTCCGCGTCGAGAAGTCGGGCGGCATGCACCTGGTCGTGCTCGAGGACCGGCAGGGACGGACCCGCTCCTTCCCCCTGGGGCCCGGGTTCTGGGTCGACGGGCAGCCCGTCGAGCTCACGGCGCCCGTGACGTCCCGGGCTCCGGCCGCACCCACGCGGACGGCGTCGGGGTCCGTGGCCGTACGCGGGGCGCGCGCACGGGTGGCGCGAGGATCGCGCATCTGGGTGGAGGGCAAGCACGACGCCGAGCTCGTCGAGAAGGTGTGGGGTGACGACCTGCGCGTCGAGGGGGTGGTCGTCGAGATGCTCGACGGCGTGGACAACCTCGCCGAGGCGCTCGCCGAGTTCGCACCCTCCCCGGAGCGCCGTGTGGGCGTGCTCGTCGACCACCTCGTGCCGGGCTCGAAGGAGCAGCGGCTCGCGACGGCAGCCCTGCGGGGCGTGCCTGACGGCACGGTGCTGGTGCTGGGCCACCCCTACGTCGACGTGTGGCAGGCCGTGAAGCCGGCCCGTGTCGGGCTCGAGAGCTGGCCGACGATCGACCGCGGGACCGAGTGGAAGATCGGCATCCTGCGCGAGCTCGGCTGGCCCGCCGCGGGGCCGGCCGACGTGGGTCGCGCCTGGCAGCGCATCCTGGGGACCGTGCGGGACTTCCGAGACCTCGACCCGGCCCTGCTGGGCCGGGTCGAGGAGCTCATCGACTTCGTGACGGCGTGATCACATGATCCCGTCGCGGCGGGCGTACAGGTTGACCTTCTCGGAGATCGACACGATGGCCTGGACGAACTCCAGGCCGATGCGCCACAGCGCCAGGTAGACCAGCGCGACGATCCAGCCGAACAGGATGCCGATCAGCCCGAGGTACCACTGGTCGGAGAAGAGCGTGACGAACGAGGCGATCAGCGCGATGAGCCACCAGAAGGCGATGAGGATCGTCACGATGATGTAGATGATCTTGACGACCTTCGGCGTCACGTAGTTCGTGAACGAGTAGTCGAACAGCGCCCCGAAGAAGCCCTTGGTGTCGTTGCGCGCCACGTCCGCCGCCGACGACGCCGCTCCGGCGTAGAACGGTTCCTCGCCGACGGGGCGCTCCCCGATCGGCTGCTGGTACGGCTGCTCGGGCTGCTGGTACGGCTGCTGCGGCCGCCCCGGGGGCTGCTGAGGCGGTTGCTGACCGTACGGGTCCCCCGGCTGTCCGGGGGGCGTGGGAGTGTTCTCGCTCATCATTCCTCCTGGTGGGTGGACCAACCGTCACCACTGTCGGCCCACTCCTCGCCCCGCGCCACCGGAACGGGCCGACGGCGCGGCCGGCAGGGGAGCGGGCGCAGACTCTGCCACGATGAGGGCATGACCCAGGTCCCCCCGCCCGACCAGCCCTACGGGCCCCGCCCGCTGTCGCGGTCCGACGAGCGGACCTGGGCGATCCTCGCCCACATCGGCCCCTTGGTCCTGCTGGCGCTGAGCGCGGGGACGGTCGGCTTCCTGGCACCGCTTGTCATCTGGCTCGTGCTGCGCGACCGCAGCGCCTTCGTGGCCGACCAGGCCAAGGAGGCGCTGAACTTCCAGATCACCCTGCTCCTCGTCAGCCTGGTCGGCTGGTTGCTGACGAACGTCCTCATCGGCTGGCTCGTGCTCCTCGCCGCCTGGATCACCGCCCTCGCCCTGGCGATCGTCGCGGCGGTCACGGTCAACCGCGACGAGGCGTACCGCTACCCGGTCGCCCTGCGTCTGGTGCGGTGACCCCGGTGGCACAGCGGGTGAAATTTCCCATTCCCTGGTCACGTCGGGCGCGGGTGACGGCAGGTCACCGATAGCGTGCGTCCGGCATCCTGACCGACCCGACCACACGGAGTCCCTCGTTGACTGACACGACCCCCGACCCCCAGGAACCGCAGCAGCCCGCCCAGCAGCCCGGTGCGCAGCCCCCGCCCCAGCAGCCCGCCGGCCCGTACCCGCCGGCTCCCGTCTCTCCCGCGGACGAGAGGACCTGGTCGATCCTGGCGCACGCCGGTGGGATCGTGCTCGGTTTCATCGCGCCGCTGATCATCTGGCTGATCTTCCGCGAGCGCAGCCAGCGCCTCGACGACCAGGGCAAGGAAGCGCTGAACTTCCAGCTCACGCTGCTCATCGCGCACGTCGTGGGATGGGTGACCATCTGGATCTTCATCGGCAGCCTGATCCTCTTCGCCGCGTGGGCCTGCGCGGTCATCTTCGGCATCCTCGGCGCGGTAGCCGCCTCGCGGGACGAGTGGTACCGCTACCCGTTCAAGATCACGTTCGTCAAGTGACAGCGGAGCGAGGGGGTCCCGTCCGGGGCCCCCTCGCTCACTCCGTCAGCTCGCGGACGACGGCGTCCGCGAGCAGGCGTCCCCTGCGGGTGAGCACCGCACGTCCCGTGACCGCGGTCCGGCCATCGAGCAGACCGGTGGCCACCAGTCCCGCGACCGCTCGCCGGCCGGCAGGGCGCAGGACGGCCAGGTCCAGTCCGTCGGACAGCCTCACACCGAGCATCACCCGTTCCAGGTACGCCTCGTCCGCGGTGAGGACCTCACGTCCGGCACCGGGCGAGGATCCCGACTCGAGCAGGGCCGCGTACCGCCGCGGGTGCTTGACGTTCCACCAGCGCACACCGGCCGGGCCGTCGGACGAACCGTCGGCTCGCGCCGCCCCGACGAAGGAGTGGGCGCCCGGTCCGACCCCCCACCAGTCGTCACCGCGCCAGTAGGCGAGGTTGTGCCGGCAGGCGTGCTCGGGCCCTCGCGACCAGTTGCTCACCTCGTACCAGCCCAGTCCGGCTTCCGTGAGCAGGTCGTCGGCGAGCTCGTACTTGGCCGCCTGGTCGTCCTCGTCCGGCAGCAGCACCTGCCCGCGCCGCACCTGGGCAGCCATCTTCGTGCCGGCCTCGACGACGAGCGCATAGGCCGAGACATGGTCGACGCCCGTGGCCAGCGCGGTCTCGACCGAGGCGCGCCAGTCCTCCAGCGACTCCCCCGGCGTGCCGTAGATGAGGTCGAGCGAGACGTCCAGGCCTGCCTCCCCCGCCCAGCGCACGACGTCGGGGATGCGTGCCGGGTCGTGCGTGCGCTCCAGCGTGGCCAGCACGTGCGGCACCGCGGACTGCATCCCGAACGACACGCGGGTAAAACCTGCCTCGGCAAGCACGCCCAGGGACTCGGGCGTGACCGAGTCGGGGTTCGCCTCGGTGGAGACCTCAGCACCGGGCGTCAGCCCCCACGCCTCACGCACACCGGTCAGGATCCGGGCGAGGTCCGTGGCCGGCAGCATGGTGGGGGTGCCTCCCCCGAAGAACACCGTCGAGACCGGCCGGCCGCCCACGCCCGCGTCGTCCAGGACGCGGGCGGCGAGCTCGACCTCGCGCAGCGCCGTCGTCGCGTAGGCCATCTGCGAGGCCCCACCGCCGAGCTCCGAGGCCGTGTAGGTGTTGAAGTCGCAGTATCCGCACCGCACCGAGCAGAACGGCACGTGGACGTACACGCCGAACCGCGAGCGCGACGGCTCGGCACCGTCGGACGGACCACCATCGCCGACGAAGGCCGGCAGGGTGCCGTCCGCCGGGACCGGTTCGCCGTCAGGGAGGGCGGGCACGCTACTTCTTCTTGTCCTTCGTCTCCTTGCCGCCCCCGGCGTCGGAGGACAGCGCCGTGATGAAGGCGTCCTTCGGGACCTCGACCGACCCGATGTTCTTCATGCGCTTCTTGCCCTCCTTCTGCTTCTCGAGCAGCTTGCGCTTACGGGAGATGTCGCCGCCGTAGCACTTGGCGAGCACGTCCTTGCGGATCGCGCGCACCGTCTCGCGGGCGATCACCCGGGCGCCGACGGCCGCCTGGATCGGCACCTCGAACTGCTGGCGGGGGATGATCTCCTTGAGCTTCGCGGTCATCCGCACGCCGTACTCGTAGGCGGCGTCGCGGTGCACGATGGCGCTGAACGCGTCGACCTGGTCACCCTGGAGCAGGATGTCCACCTTGACGAGGTCGGCCGCCTGGTCGCCGACGGGCTCGTAGTCCAGGGAGGCGTACCCCCGCGTGCGGGACTTCAGGGCGTCGAAGAAGTCGAAGACGATCTCCGCCAGGGGCAGCGTGTAGCGCAGCTCGACCCGGTCCTCGGACAGGTAGTCCATGCCCTGCATGGTGCCGCGGCGGTCGGTGCACAGACCCATCACCGTGCCCACGAACTCGCTCGGCGCCAGCACGGTGGCCTTGACGACGGGCTCGCGGACCTCCTTGATCTTGCCGCCCGGGAACTCCGACGGGTTCGTCACCTTGACCTCGGTGCCGTCCTCCAGCGTGACGTCGTAGACGACGTTCGGCGCGGTCGAGATCAGGTCGAGGTCGAACTCCCGCTCCAGGCGCTCGCGCACGATCTCCAGGTGCAGCAGCCCGAGGAACCCGACACGGAAGCCGAAGCCGAGAGCGACGGAGGTCTCCGGCTCGTAGTTCAGCGCCGCGTCGTTGAGCTTCAGCTTGTCGAGCGCGTCGCGCAGCGTCGGGTAGTCGGAACCGTCCACCGGGTACAGCCCCGAGAAGACCATCGGCCGGGGCTCGTCGTAGCCGCCGAGCGCTTCGGTGGCCGGCGTGCTCACGGTGGTGACCGTGTCACCCACCTTCGACTGGCGCACGTCCTTCACGCCCGTGATGAGATACCCGACCTCACCGACACCGAGCCCGTTGGTCTTGATCGGCTCGGGCGAGATGACGCCGATCTCGAGCAGCTCGTGCGTGGCCCGGGTCGACATCATCTGGATGCGCTCGCGCGGGTTGAGGTCGCCGTCGACCGCGCGGACATAGGTGACCACTCCGCGGTAGGTGTCGTAGACGGAGTCGAAGATCATGGCCCGGGCCGGGGCGTCCGGGTCACCGACGGGAGCAGGGACCCGCGCGACGATGCGGTCCAGCAACGCCTCGACACCCACACCCGTCTTGCCGGAGACCTTGAGCACGTCCGCGGGGTCGCCGCCGACGAGGTTGGCCAGCTCCTCGGCGTACTTCTCCGGCTGGGCGGCCGGGAGGTCGATCTTGTTCAGGACCGGGACGATCTCCAGGTCGTTCTCCATCGCCAGGTAGAGGTTGGCGAGGGTCTGCGCCTCGATGCCCTGCGCGGCGTCGACCAGGAGGACCGCGCCCTCGCAGGCCGCGAGCGAGCGCGAGACCTCGTAGGTGAAGTCGACGTGCCCGGGGGTGTCGATCATGTTGAGCGCGTACGGGGTCAGCACCGCGTCGTCGGCCGCGCCGTCGGCCACTGCCCACGGCATGCGCACGGCCTGCGACTTGATGGTGATGCCACGCTCGCGCTCGATGTCCATCCGATCGAGGTACTGCGCACGGGCGTCACGCGCCTTGACGACGCCGGTGAGCTGCAGCATGCGGTCCGCGAGCGTCGACTTGCCGTGGTCGATGTGCGCGATGATGCAGAAGTTGCGGATCAGCTCGGGCGCGGTGGCGTTGGGCTGGATGCGCTCGCTCAGCGCGGGGGACGGGATGGGCAACGCGTCTCGCTCCGTCAGTCGGGGCCGGTCGGGATGGGCGCGCTCATTCTCCCATGCCTCGCCCACCTCGGACGGCAGCACCTCGACGACACCTGGCAGACCGGCACCTTCTCGCCGCCCACCCCCGCCGCCTACGGTGACGCCATGGCCACGCCCGCACCTGTCGTCGACCCCGTCTCAGGCCTCCGGACCGGGGCCGGACCCGACCTCGACCACCTCACGGTGCTGGCGGGGCTGCAGGACGCGTTCCAGGCCGGCATCGACGGCGCCGACCCGAACGCCCCGGTCCCCGCGTGCCGGCGGTGGCGGGTCCGGAACCTCGTCACCCACCTCGGGCGCATCCACCACTGGGCCGCCGGCCAGGCACGCCGGCGGCAGGAGACCCCGCTCGGCCGCGGACCGTTCGACCTCGCGCCCTTCTACGCGACGCAGGCGGCCGAGATCCGCGACACGCTGGCCGCGCTGGGGCCGGACGCCTCATCGTGGACGCTGCTCGGCAACGGCCCGGCGTCGTTCTGGCGACGCCGGCAGGCCCACGAGACACTCGTCCACCTGCACGACCTGCGCGCCGCCCGGCTCGGCTCGGGTGCAGCCGTTGCCGACACCGCACCGCTCGACGTGCCCGCGGACGTCTGGGCCGACGCCGTCGACGAGGTCGTGCGGCTGTTCGCCCCGCGCCAGGTGCGGCTCGGACGGGCTGCACCGCTGCGCGCCGCCGTCGGGCTCGAGGCCTTCGACGTCGGATGGTCCTGGGTGCTCGGCACGGCCGACGGCGTCGACCGGCAGCACGACGCCCCTGCGGACTCTCCGGACGTCGTCCTCCGCGCCACCGCGCGGGACCTGGCGCTGGTCCTGTGGGGGCGGCTCGCTCCGGACGAGGTGGACGCGCAGATCACCGGAGACCGCGGGGCGCTCGACGACGCGCTGGCGGGCCGGATCGTCCCGTGAGCCGGCACGACGGCGCTCGATCGGCGGAGACGGCGTCTCGCTCGCCCGGGTGCCCGGCCGCTGCTTGACTGGCTCACCGGGCCGCCCCGCCCGCCGTCGTGCCCCGCCGTGAGGAGAGCCCGTGCCACCCACCGTCACCGTCGAGCGCGAGGACGCCGTCGCGACGCTCACGCTGCGCCGCCCCGAGGCCCGCAACGCCCTCGACCTGGCGCTCAAGGAAGAGCTGCTCGGTGCTCTGCGCGAGATCGCGGCCGACCCCGAGGTCCGGGCCGTCGTCCTCGCGGGAGCGGGGCCCGCGTTCTGCGTCGGCCAGGACCTGCGCGAGCACGTGCAGTCCCTCGAGTCGGGGGCGTGGGCGACCCAGCGGACGGTCGAGCAGCACTACAACCCCCTCGCGCAGACCCTCACCACGATGCCCCAGCCGGTGGTCGCAGCGGTGCACGGGGCGTGCGTCGGCGCCGGGCTCGGGATCGCCCTGGCGTGCGACCTGCGGGTGTTCGCGGACGACGCGGTGCTCGGCACGGCGTTCGGCGGTGTCGGCCTGACCTTCGACACCGGGCTGTCCGCCACCCTGACCTGGGCGGTCGGCGCGGCCCGCGCTCGGGAGCTCGTCCTGCTCGGGGAGACCTTCGACGCCGCGAGCGCGGTGGCGTGGGGAGTCGCGGGACGCGTGGTGCCCGCCGACGACGTGCTGCCGACGGCGCAGGAGCTCGCCGCACGGCTGGCGGCCGGCCCGCCCCTCGCCCACGCGGCGTCCAAACGTCTCGTCGCGGCGGCCACCACCCGTCCGTTGTCCAAGACCCTCGCTGCCGAGGCCGCGGAGCAGGACGCCCTCGGGCGCAGCGCGGACCACCGTGAGGCCGTCGAGGCGTTCCTGGCGCACCGGAAGCCGTCGTTCGACGGACGGTGAGCCGACGTCGCCGTCAGCGGCGAACCGCGTCGCTCCCGGCCAGCCCCGTGAGGAACCCGCCGACGAACGTGTCGCCGAGACCGATCGTCGTCGGACGCGCAGCGACCACGTCGTAGCCTGGCTCGCAGACGACGTCGGGCACCACGTCCGTCAGGCCCTGCGAGAAAGCGACAGCGACCGGGTCGCAGGGCCGGGCACACATCGTCGCGAGGTCGGGGGCCGAGAACGCGTCCCCGACCAGGTACCGGGTGGCGCCCATGACGATCCCGCTGCGCAACGACTCCCGGAACCGGCCCGCTCCCGGGCCGTGCGCCAACGCCCAGCTCTTCGTGTGCAGCACGCGCACACGTGCTGGCACCGCGACGGCCAGCTCCTGCAACGCCTGGCGCACGTCGTCGACGTCCAGCAGGTCTACCTCTCGGCCGAGCCACCACTCCAGCTCGTCCTCGTTCATCGCCCAGACGTCGACGACCGGGGCGAGCACGTCACGCACACGTCGGGAGAACTCCGGCAGGTGGTACCCGGCATCCTCGAAGTAGACGATGCCGTGCTGCGGGACGCGCTCCAGGTCGGCGCGGACGGTGGCGAGCCGATCGTCGAGGAGCTCCCGCTCCTGCATGACGTTGAAGCCGGAGACCAGCACGACATCGGCGACGGCGACCTCGTCCGCCCAGGCGTCGTCGATCACGAGGTCCCGGTTCGGCGGGTCGTTGACGTAGATGATCCGGTTCGACCTCGGCGCGACGACCTCGCCGTCGGCCAGCCGGACACGTTCCCCCTGTGCGAACTGCACGATGAGATGAGGATCGAGCGAGTCCTCGCGTGCACTGCACAGGTACGACGTCGAGGCCGGGAGCAGCCGGCGAACCGTGTCGTCGATGCTCACGAGATGCACCGTGGCTGGTAGTCCGACGGCGTCCATGGCCATGGCGGCACGGACGCAGGTACCGCCCAGGGTGACGCGCACCTCGAGGTGTCGCGCAAGCCCGGTGATGATGTCGGAGGAGGCGACGAACCGCTCTCCCCCGACACCGTCACGCACGAACGCCAGGAGGGTGCACAACAGGTCACGCTCGTCGCCGATGGCGCGTCCGGTGTCCAGGTCGGCGAGGGTCACAACGTGCTCGGCCGCGAGGTCCTCCAGGACGCGCGCGTCCCAGACGACCTCGTAGTCGACCGTGCCACCGAGCCCCAGGGCGAATCGTGCACTCATAGTGGGGTGCTGTCCCTTCAGCGGTAGAGCGAGGCCTTGCCTGCGGCGTCGAACAGGTCGATCTTGTGCGCGGCGACCTCCTTCATCGCTGCGACGCATGCCGGCTGGATGGCGTTGGGCTCTCGCACGCCGGCGTCCTCCAGCACGGCACGCATCGCGTGGTGGTACACGACCTTGATGTCGCTGGAGATGTTGATCTTGTTGATCCCCAGCTTGACGGCCTGGCCGATCTCCGTGTCAGGGTTGCCGGAGCCACCGTGCAGCACGAGCGGGATCGGGAGCGCGGCCTTGATCTGCTGGAGCAGATCGAGCCTGAGCTCAGGCTTGACGTGCTTCGGGTAGAGGCCGTGCGCGGTGCCCACCGCCACCGCCAGGCTGTCCACCCCGGTCCGTTCCACGAACTCCACCGCCTCGGCCGGCTCCGTGTAGGTGATCTCGGAGACGGCCACACCCTCCTCGGCCTGCTCGTCCAGCTTGCCGATGGTGCCGAGCTCTCCCTCGACGGAGAGGCCCACCGCGTGGGCAGACTCGACCACGCGACGCGTGATGGCGACGTTCTCCTCGAACGGGAGCAGCGACGCATCGATCATCACCGAGGTGAAGCCGATCTGGATGGCCGTGAGCGCCTGCTCGTAGGTGCCGCCGTGATCCCAGTGGATCGTCACCGGCACGCTGGACCGGTGGGCACGCTGGATGAGCGCAGGCAACAGGTCGTGGCCGAGGTGCGAGACCTCGTCGGGATGGATCGCCACGATCAGTGGTGCCTCGCGCTCCTCCGAGATCTCGAAGATCCCTTTGCCCATGGCCCAGTCGCTGATGTTGAAGGCGGGTACGGCGAAGTTGTTCTCGTTCGCGACGTCGAGCAGCGCGCGTCCGTCAATAAGCATGGTGATGCCTTTCCTGTTGTTTCGTTGAATCAGACCTTGACGGCGCCGGCCGTCATCCCACCGATGAAGAATCGCTGGAAGAGCAGGAAGAGAACCAGGACGGGAACGCATCCGAGGATGCTCATCGCCATCATCTCGTTCCACTCGTACGAGTGCTGCCCCATCAGGAGCTGGATCCCGATAGGCACGGTCCTCATGTCCTCCGTGCGTGTGAGCGTCAGCGCGAAGAGAAACTCGTTCCAGGCGATCATGAACGTGTAGACGCCGACGGAGACGAGACCAGGCACGGAGATCGGCACGAGGATGCGCCACAGCGCGGTCATCGGGCCGGCACCGTCGACCTTGACCGCCTCGTCCAGCTCGCGGGGCAACGTGTTGAAGTACCCGGTCATCATGATGATCGCGTACGGCAGGGTGAAGACCATGTACGTGAGGATCAGACCGGGGTACGTGTTGTAGAGGCGGAGCGCCACGACCAACCCGAAATAGGGGATGAGCAACGTGATCGGCGGCACGGCCTGGACGGAGATGATGACGACGTTGATCGTCTTCTTGCCCCGGAAGTCGTACCGGCTGAACGCGTAGGCGGCGAGCACGGAGACGGTCAGCGTCAGCACCGTCACGGACAAGGCGATGATGTAGCTGTTGGCGAAGAACCGCAGCTTGACCGTGTCCGTGAGGATCGCGACGTAGGCGTCCAGGGAGAACGTCTCGCTCACGAGCCGTGGTGGCGACGCGAAGATCTCAGGGTTCGGCTTGAAGGAGCTGGAGAGCATCCACAGGACCGGCAGCGAGGAGAAGCACGCACCGACCACGAGCGCGGCCAGCAGCGCTGCCTTCTTCCCGCGTTGCGGGGGTGGCGTCCTCAGATCGATGTCAGGGCGGCCGGTGGGGGCCGTCGTCACAGCCATGGTCAGTCCCTCCCCTTCTGGTGCCGCACGTAGAAGAACGCCAGCACCATCGACAGCAGCAGCACGATCACGGCCGCGGCCGACGCCAGCGAGAAGTCGTAGCTGGTGAAGGCCAGCTTGTAGGTGAAGGTGGACAGCACCTCCGTGGCGTTGATCGGCCCGCCACCGGTCGTCATCCAGATCAGGGGGAACTGCTGGCTGGTCCAGATCAGGTCGAGCAACGCCATCGAGATGATGATCGGTCGCAGCTGCGGGATCGTGATGTTCCGGAACTGCTGCCAGGCACCGGCTCCGTCGACACGTGCCGCCTCGTACAGGTCGCGCGGTATCCCCTGCAGACCGGCCAGCAGACTGATCATGAAGAACGGGTAGCCGGCCCAGATGTTGATGAACGTGACGGCGAGCAGGGCGCTCGACGGGTTCGCCAGCCACTCGGTCTGCCCATCGGTGAGCCCGAGCGACCCGAAGATGTAGTTGACGACGCCGTTCGGGTTGAGCAGGAGCCGCCAGAGCACGGCCACGATCGCGACCGTGAACAACCACGGCAGGACGTAGAGGGCGCGGAACAGCCCCTTCGTCCGATCGCCGAGCAGCGGTGAGTTGAGCATCAGCGCGAAGGCGAGCCCGATCGTGAAGTGAGCGACGACGGAGATGCCGGTGAAGACGAAGGTGTTCCGCACCGCGGTGTAGAACACCGGGTTGGCGAGGACCTCCAGATAGTTGTCGAAACCGACGAACGCCGGGTTGTCGCTCGTGATCACGCCGTCCATGAACGAGTACCAGACCACCATGATGATCGGCGTAGCCATCAGGATGATGAGTAGCACCCCGGTAGGGCTCAGGAATCCGTAGGGTGTGAGCCTGCGACGGATCTGGTGCGCGGGAGTGCGGCGTGCCGCCCGCCCCCGCGGTGGTTCCCCCGCGGGCCGCGAAGCGGCCGCAGGCCTCAGCGTCGTTGACACCTGACTTCTCCTTGGGCTGAGATCGTGCCGGGCAGGACGCCCGGCACGATCGCGGACAGGACGACGCCGAGCTAGAACTTCGCCTCCCACTTCTCCTGCGCCGCGGCAAGGGCCTCGTCCACCGTCTGCTGGCCGTCGAGAGCCTTCTGGAACTCCTCGCCGAGGTCGCGCATGAGCTGTTCGGCGACCGGCAGGCCGACGAACTCGTTCGCCGGGTAACCGTCCTGGTAGATCTCGAACGCGGCGGAGAACACCTCGTCGCCCTCGACGAAGTCGGGCACGGACTCGGTGTTACCCGGGAAGGCGTGCGCGGCCTCGGAGAGGTCGGCGTTCGGGCCCTCGCTCATGAGGAACTCGATGAGCTTGAAGGCTTCGGCCTTGTGCTCGGAGTTCTCGGCGATGCCGATACCCCACGACGCGTAGGGGATGCCCCGCTCACCCGTGTACCCGTCCTCGGCCGGGAGCGCCGAGACGCTGAAGCTCAGGTCCGGGTTGGAGTCCCGCAGGGTGTTCACGTGCGCGAGCGAGTCGATCATCATGCCGACCCGGCCGTTCGTGAACTCCTCGACCTTGTCCTGCTCCTTCATCGTGAAGGCACCGGGCGCCACGACGCCGGCATCCCACAGGTCCTTGACGAACTGCGCACCGTCAGCGACGTCGGGGTTGCCGGTCAGCGCCGGCTGCCCGTCGGACAGCATGGATCCACCGGACGCCCAGACCCACGACATCACGTCGTTCTGGACGCCGTTCGGCGCCTCGAGCGACAGCGGCAGCACCCAACCGTGCGTGGACTCGTCCAGCGCGGAGATCTTCTCGGCGGCGTCGGCGAACTCGCCACGAGTCTGCGGCGGGCCGTCGACCCCGGCCGCCGCGAGCAGGTCGTCGTTCGTGAACATCGGGTAGACGAAGTTGACGACGGGGATCATGTACGTCGAGCCGTCGACCTGGACCTCGCTAGCGAGGTTCGACGTGTCGTAGCCGACCTCCTCCATGACGGCCGACAGGTCGGCGATCGACCCTTGGCCCGCGAAGTCGTTGACCCAGGCGCCGTCGAGACCGACCACGTCCGACATCGTCCCTGCCGCGGCACCAGCGACCACCTGCTCCTTCGTCGAGGCGTACGGACCGGAGAGCAGCTCGACGGTGATGCCTGGGTTCTCCTCCTCGAACTGGTCCATCAGCCCACGGAAATACCCGTCCGGCAGCTCCGGCTCCCACCACTGGGAGAACTCGAGGACGACGTCGCCGCCATCGCTCTGCGCCGAACCGTCACTGCCGCATCCGGCCACGACCGCCAGGGCCGAGACCCCGAGTCCGGCCACCAGCGTCCGCCTGATCTGAGCACCGTTGCTCATGACAACTCCTTCCGAGATGCCGCTTCATGCGACATTCTGCGTTCTCATGCGTGTTTGCTCAACGTACTGCGGCGCCTTGGCGCCGTCAAGGGGATGTAGCAGCACAAATCAGCACCAGATTCCGCCGAGATGGGCCTCGTCACCGCAACCTGTCGCATAAAACGGCACAGGTGTGCTAAGTGTGTGTCATGGCCCCTTCTCCCACGCCAGACCCTGGCAACGGCGCACGTCGGCTCCCGGCTGGCCGCAAGGCCGAGCTCGCCGAGTTCGTCGCCCAGGCGGGCGAGGTCACTGTCGCGCAGCTCGCCGAACGGTTCGACGTGTCGGCCGACACGATCCGCCGCGACCTCGACGCCCTCGATGCCGACGGCGTCGTCGTCCGCACACACGGCGGTGCGGTCAGCACCAGTGCCGTGCCACGGCCGGACACCGGCGTCGAGGTACGCCTGCGACTGCGGACCGCCGCGAAGGAGCGCATCGGCGTGCTGGCGGCCTCTCTCGTCCGTGACGGCGCAGCGCTGCTGATCAACGCCGGCTCCACCACCTTGTCGCTCGCCCGCGCACTGTCGGACCACCGGGAGCTGACGGTCGCGACCAACAACCTGAGGATCGCGGCCGAGATGTCGCCCAGCGTCTACCGGGACCTGTACGTGCTCGGGGGTGCGATCCGGCCCAGCGCGCAGGCGACGTTCGGCCCGGTCCGCTTCGCCGCCTGGTCGGACGGCCCGGAGATCGACATACGGTGCGACCTGGCGTTCATCGCCGTCGGTGCCGTCTCGGTGACCGACGGGTTCTCCACGAGCAACGTCACCGAGGCGTCGATGATGAGCGACATGATGGACCGCGCCGAACGCGTCGTGGTACTCGCCGACTCGTCGAAGTTCGGACGACGCCTGTTCGCCACGGTCGCCGAGCTCGACCGTGCCGACGTCCTGGTCACCGACGCAGACCCACCCGCGGATCTGCGGGACGCGCTGACGGCAGCGGGAGTCGAGGTCAAGGTAGCCTCGGCATAGCAGTTCGGCCGGATTCCGCGACGACCACCCGAGGCTAGGCTGCCCGCGTGAGAACGCCCCGTTGGACCACACTGCTGCGCGCCGCGTCACGGGCGCTCGGCTCCGCGTTCGGTCCCCGGCCGGGAGGACGACGGTCCCCGGCCCGTCCCCCGGCCGGCGACTACCCGGGCGACTTCCTCGGCGTGGTGCGGCCCGTCTACTCGCCGCACCTCGACGGGAGGCCGGACCCGGGCGAGGTCGTGTGGACCTGGGTCCCGTTCGAGGAGGACCACACCCAGGGCAAGGACCGTCCTGTCCTGCTCGTCGGGCGTGACGGGCCGTGGCTCCTCGGGCTGCAGCTGACGAGCAAGGACCACGACCGGGGCGCCGCACGAGAGGACCGGTACGGACGCATCTGGATGGACCTCGGCTCGGGCCCCTGGGACAGCCAGGGCCGAACGAGCGAGGTGCGCCTCGACCGCGTCGTCCGCGTCGATCCCGCCAAGGTGCGGCGCGAAGGCGCGGTGCTCGACAACAAGCGCTTCCACTCGGTCGTCACCGCGATGCACAGGGCCAGGTAGCAGTGGACGTCTCACCGTCCGTCACCTGGACCCACGACCTGACGTTCAGCGACACCGACGTCCGCGAGCGCTACGCCTACCGAGAGCGTGGCGAGGCCGACCGCGAGCGGAAGTGTCTGACGATGCTCGCTACCCATGCCCCCGGCTTCGCTTCTCGGCCGCTGCGGCGTGACGTCGAGGAGCGCGCGCCCGTGATCATGATGGAGAGGTTGCCTGGGGCTTCCCTCGGAGGGCGGTACCCAGGTCGCATCGCTGAGACGGACGCTGCGTGCGCTCTACGCCGTGCCGCGCGACACCACCCTTGCCTCCGAGATCGGTGAACGGCCGCTCGGCCCCGCCATGCTCCGCCACGAGATCACTCGCTGGCTCCAAGACACCGGTGAGACGGCCACAGATGTCAGCCGGTCGACGTCGAGGACGGCGGTCGCACCGAGCCTGCCTACGGGCTCGCCGACGCCGTCGAGCACCTCGCAGGACGGATCGCTGGAACGTACCCACCGGACGCGCTGGCCGGGGCGGTCGGGCTCACCCCGGAGGAGCAGGACCGGATGCGAAGCCACCGTCCGTCGTGGGCGATGTACTGGCTCGTCATGCTGATGCCCGGCGACCCTGGGAATCCCGGCGTCGATGGTCAGACGCGATCAGACCTGGTAATCTAGTGCGCTGCGTGTCCGCCCAGGTCGGCGGACACAGCCACAGCTCCTCTCCACGGGTTCCCCACCCCAGTCCCGGAGCTGCGGCCGCCCTCTACGACCTATCCGCTCGCCGTCAGGCGAACACACCAGGAAGTACACCAGTGGCAAACATCAAGTCCCAGATCAAGCGCATCAAGACGAACGAGAAGGCTCGTCTGCGCAACAAGTCCGTCAAGTCGGAGCTGAAGACGCACGTGCGCAAGGTGCGCACCGCTGTCGCCGCCGGCGACAAGGAGGCCGCGACGGCCGCCCTGCAGACCGCGTCGCGCAAGCTCGACAAGGCCGTCTCGAAGGGTGTCATCCACACCAACCAGGCGGCGAACCGCAAGTCGGCCCTCGCGAAGGCTGTCGACTCGCTCTGACGCCCACGCAAGCCCTCACGAGGGCGCCGCTCCCGGATCGGGAGCGGCGCCCTCGTGCTGTGCCCCAGCCGCCGCCACGGGCCTCGCGCCCGGGCGCTCGACAGGCGCTCAGCGCATCGCGCGTGCCCGGGCGATGGTCAGGACCGCCTTCTCGACGGCGTAGACCGGGTCCCGCCCGCCGCCCTTGACGTCGGCGTCCGCCTGCGCGACCGCCGTGATCGCGGCGGCCAGCCCCTCAGGTGTCCAGCGCGCGAGATCCCGTTGGGCGTTGCGGACCTGCCAGTCCTGCAGGCCCTGCTCACGCGCCGTCGTCGACCCGCCCCGGATCGCCGCCACGCGTGCGAGCGTCCGCAGGCGCAACGCCAGCGCGGCCACCACCGGCACCGGGTCCGCGCCCGTGTCCAGGGCGTGCCGCAGCAGGGCCACCGCCGCGCCGGCGTCACCGGCGACCGCGGCGTCGGCGACCTTGAACCCGGTCGCCTCCACCCGACCGCCGTAGTAGCGGTCGACGGTGGCCTCGCCGATCGTGCCCGAGGTGTCGGCCACGAGCTGGGCGCACGCCGACGCCAGCTCACGCAGGTCGTTGCCGAGCGCGTCCACGAGCGCGCGCACAGCCGCCGGTTCCGCGCGCCGTCGCGCAGCCCGCAGCTCGCCCGAGACGAACGACACCTTGTCCGCGTCACGGCTGATGGCGTCGCACTGGAGCACGGGTGCGCCCGAGGCGAGGATCGCGTCCAGCATGCGCTTGCCCCGGTTGCCCCCGCCGTGGACCACGACCACCACGCCGTCGGGGTCCGGGGCGGCGACGTAGTCGACCATGTCCGCGACCAGGTCCTCCGTGCACGCCTCCGCGCCGCGGACCACGACGACCTTGGCCTCCCCGAACAACGACGGGCTCGCCGCGACCGTGAGCTGACCGCCGACGTACGCGGCGGCCTCCAGCTCGACCCGCTCGACGTCGGGATCGCGCGAGCGGGCGAGGCCGATCACGCCGTCGACGGCGCGCTCGGCCAGCAGCCCTTCCGGACCGCGCACCAGGACGACCGGGGCGAGCGTGGGGTCGTCCCACGGTCTGGTGTTCGCCGCAGGCTTCGATCGGCGTGCGGGGCGGGGACGGGACGAGGTCGTTGGCACGGGCCCAGCCTGCCAGACCGGTCGGACATCGGACCGGTCCGGCAGGCGGGTTCGCAGTCAGCTCGACGCGCAGCGCACCCCGTTGACGTGGAACACCTCGGGCGTGGTGCCGTCGGCGCCGCTGGAGATGAACCCGAACGTGACCGCAGCCTTGCCCTTGGCCTTGCCCTTCCCCTTGCCGGGATCGTCACGCGGCGCGGCGAGCACCGCGTTCCACGGCAGGTTGCGGGCGGTGACCGACGTGCCGTCCTGGCTGACGTCGGCGCTCCAGGAGTTGACGATCGTCTCGGTCGCCGACAGGTCGAAGGTCAGCTCCCACCCCTCGATCGACCCTGGCCCCAGGTTCGTCACCCACACCTGGGTGTTGGCCCCTCCCCCGGGCCAGGTGCCGTGCTGGGTGTACGACACCTCGCAGGTCGGTGCCGGCGGCTCCCAGGTCGGCGATCCGTCGCCCATGTCGGCCGCCCAGGAGGCGTACCAGGTCAGGGCGGCGTTCCAGTTGATCGTCGTCTCGTTCGTCGACCACGAGTCGCGGTGGTCGATGTAGCAGGCCTGCGGGGCGCAGCCCTGCAGGTTCGCCTGGGCGACCGGGTCCTGGATGCCCGAGTTCGGCCCACCGGCCAGCTTGCCGTCGGGGTAGGGCGGCAGCCGATCGGCCGACGCGTACCAGCGGCTGTGCATGTTCTGCGAGAAGTGCGTCCCGTACCCCTTGATGTAGGAGTTGTTGATGGCGTTGCGGCCCAGCAGGTAGTCGAACGTCTCCAGCGCTGCATCACGGTAGACGTCCTCGCCCGTCAGGTCGTACGCGGTAGCGATCACGGCCGCGTTGTTGGCCACGCTGTGCGCGGAGCCCCACTCGTAGTTGCCCGGGTTGTAGGCGTGGCCGAACGGCTCGGCCTGCTGGGTGGCCACGTACTGGTCGGCCCCCTCGATCACCGAGGCGATGACCTCAGCCCGTCCCGGCAGGTTGTTGGGCACCGTCGCCAGGTCGAGGCGGCCGGCCGCCGCGGTGAACTGCCAGCCGAACCCTCCCTGGTCCCAGATGTCCCCCTGCGCACCACCGACGTGGTACTCCGAGGACTGCACCGCCTCGGCGAACTCGTCCGCACCCGTGGTGAGGAACAGCTGGGCAGCCGCCCAGTAGAACTCGTCGCCGAGGTTCACGTCGTCGTACGGGCCGCCTCCCGGGTTCGGGTCGAGGTCGTTCGTGTCGGGCGCGTAGATCTCCGGGTGCGCCGCCGCGGCCTCCCAGGCACGCAGCGCGGCATCCAGCAGCTCGTCGGCGTACTCCGCGTCGTGCTCGGCGTACAACCGAGCACCCTGCGCCGCCGCGGCGGCCAGGTTGAGCGTCGCCGCCGTGGACGGCCGGTGCACGTAGCGCGGCATCGGGTCCTCGTGCGGCAGCGTGTTCAGACCCGTCCAGGCGATGTCGTGCAGCTTGTGGTGCGCCAGCCCGCCGGCGTCGACCACCTCGCCGCCGATCGTCATCTCCGTGCCGTCCGCCACCTGCATCGTCAGCATCCAGTCGAGGTTCCAGCGCGCCTCGTCCAGGATGTCCGGCACGCCGTTGTCCCGCTCCGGGATGACCAGGGTGGAGTCGCCCAGCGCGCCCTCGGCCACGACGCCCGCGTGCAGCGAGCGCTCGTAGGTCGCGAGCATCTGATAGACGGACATTCCCGAGTTCACGACGTACTTGCCGTGGTCACCGGCGTCGTACCAGCCGCCGGCCGCGTCGATGGTGTACCCCTCGGGGCAGAGCCAGCCGTCGGGGCCGTAGTGGGCGTCCGCCCCGAGCTGCGGCGCACCCTCGTGGTTCACCGCGCCGGTGGGTGGCAGACAGGGAACGGCGACGTCCCCCTGGTTGACGTCGTCGCCGCCGAACTCGGAGACGTGGCCTGCGGGTCGCACGTACTCGGTCTTCCTGAGATCGCCGTCCACCTCGATCGGCGTGATCTCGATGCCCGAGCGCTGCGTGTAGTAGACGTTGAGCGCATCGGTGCGCAGGCCCTCGTAGAGCGACGCGACGACGTCGAACGGGTACGACTCCTCGCCGTCTGCGGCCAGGCGGAAGCCCGTGCCGCTCACCGCGACGTCGGAGAAGTCGATCCGGTGCACGTCGAGGCCCGCCGAGGCATCGAACCCTGCGGGCTCCGACGTCCCGGCGGCGACCACGGCGTCGGAGGCGTCCAGCAGCTGCCAGGCGACCGGCTCGGACTCGTCGGTCACGAGCGTCGCGTTCTTCGGGCCGTCCGGCAGGTAGCCGAGCTGGTTGACGCGCACGCGCGGTCCCGTCTCGTGCTCGAACTGTGCGACCTCGCCCCCTGTCGTCAACGAGAACAGCTCCAGGCAGACCTCGAAGTCTGCGGCGTTGCCACCCATCTGCAGCTGGACCTCGGTGTCGGCACCGGCCTCGAGCTCGAACGTCTCCGAGAAGCTCTGCCCGTCCGGGCGCAGCGTCACGTCTGCGGAGTACAGGGGCGGCCAGTCCGTGCCCGGGTCCGGGATGATGACGCGCGCGGACGCCTGGGGCTGGGCGCTCGCCGTCAGCGTGACCGTGTAGGGGCGGCCCGCCTCGACCTCGATCCCGCCCTGGCCGAGGATGACGTCCCACTGGTTGCCGCCTCCGGGGACGACACCGCACATCCGGCCGTCCACCTCGGCGAGCTCGACGTCGCCGGCCACCCACCAGGGATCGAGCCCGTCCTCGAACCTCGGGTTCGTGAGCAGCTCGGCGACCGGCGAGAGGTAGACGTCGGACAGGCAGACCGTTCCCGCGGCGTCGGCGCCGCCGAGCGAGAACTGGACCCGCTCAGCATCTCCGCTGGCAGTGAAGGACCACTCCAGCGTCTCGGCGTCGGGCCCGACCGCGAAGTTCTCCTGCACGTCGTAGACCGGGTCGCCCTGCGCGCCGTCCGACTGCACCGTCACCTGCAGCCCGTCGATCTCGTTGTCACCGCGGGCGGTGAACCCCAGGACGTATGTCCCCTCGGGCACGAGGTCGATGTTGACGAAGTTGCCGAACGCGCCGGCGTCGGGCACGTCGAGGCAGAGCTCGCCGTCCGACACCTGGTCGTCGTCGATCCCCCACCACTGGTTGCCCACCGGGGGCTCGAAGGTGCCGTTCGAGACGAGGTTGGGGACGTCGTTGTCGTCGGCCTGGGCCGCGAGCGGCGCCACGGTGCCCGCGAGGGCGAGGGCGGCTACGGCGGCGACCACCGGACGGCGTCGTTGCTGTCTGGGTCTCACGCTGACTCCTCTGTGAGAGCGCTTCCATCTATTGGACGCTCCCGACCCTACCGTGTGGGGCACGTCACGTGAAACCCGTCCCCCAGGACCTGACGCGGCGGTCACCGGGGGCACGCACCGCGCCCGCTAGCCTGGACCGGTGCCCCGGACCCTCGTCGTCACCAACGACTTCCCTCCTCGCCAGGGCGGCATCGAGACGTTCGTCCACGCGATGACCTCCCGCTTCGACCCGTCCGAGATCGTCGTGCACACCTCCTCGAGCCCCGACCAGGAGGCGTTCGACCGGACCCTGCCCTACCCCGTGGTGCGCGCCGACACGCGCATGCTGCTGCCCACGCCCGCGCGGACACGCGAGGTCCTGCGGCTCGTCGACGAGCTCGGGTGCGACTCGGTCTGGTTCGGGGCGGCCGCGCCGCTGGGGCTGATGGCCTCGGCGCTGCGCCGTCGGACCGGCGTGCGCCGCATCGTCGCCACCACCCACGGGCACGAGCTCTGGTGGGCACGCGTACCCGGCACCCGTGCCGCGCTCCGGCGCATCGGCCGTGACACGGACCACCTCACCTATCTCTCCGACCGCACGGTCGGCACGCTCGCACGAGCCGTCGGTCCCGAGGCCGCCGCCCGCGCGGTGCGCCTGTCCCCCGGCGTCGACCCCGAGACGTTCGCCGACCTCGATCCCGTCGGCGGCCGGCAGGTCCGCGCACGGTACGGCTTCCCGCCCGACGCCCCGGTCGTGCTGTGCGCCGCACGGCTCGTGGAACGCAAGGGGCAGGACATGCTCGTCCGTGCCCTGCCGACGGTCCTGCGGGCCGTCCCCGACGCCCGGCTGCTGATCGTCGGGGACGGCCCCGACGCGCCACGCCTGCGTCGGCTCGTCCAGGACCGCGACCTGGCGGACCGGGTCGTCATGGCCGGCGGTCACCCGCACGCGGCGATGCCCGCCTTCTACGCGGCCGCCGACGTGTTCGCCATGCCCTCGCGCAGCCGCCGCGGCGGGCTGGAGGTCGAAGGCCTCGGCATCGTCTACCTCGAGGCCCAGGCCGCCGGGCTGCCGGTCGTGGTGGGCCGCTCCGGCGGCGCCCCCGACGCCGTGCGCGACGGCGTCACCGGGTTCGTCGTCGACGGCACGGACCCCGACGACGTGGCGCGCCGCCTCGTCGAGCTGCTCGCCGATCCCGCCCGGCGGCGCCGGATGGGTGCCGACGGACCCGACTGGGTACGGGGCGCCTGGACCTGGGACCAGCGGTTCGACATCCTCCACGCGCTGCTGACGCGGTGAGGCCATGACCGTCCCAGCACTCGCCCCGAGGCCCTTCGCCCCCCGCAGGACGGAGCTGGTCGGCCGTGACAGGGAGATCGAGGAGGTCCTGCGGGCCGTCGACGCGGCCGAGCACTCCGTGCTCACGATCACCGGCGTCGGCGGGTCCGGCAAGACGTCGCTCGCCGTCGAGGCCGGTCACCGGCTCGCCGGTCAGTTCGGGCGCCGGTGGCTGGTCGACCTCACCGCCGTCGACCACCCCGAGGACGTCGTCGTCCACGTCCTGCACGCGGTCGGCCTGCGGTCCGCCCATGGTGACCCCCACGACGTGCTCACCGCCGAGCTGCAGCGCGGACCGTCGCTCCTCGTCCTCGACAACTGTGAGCACGTCCTCGATGCCGCCGCCCATCTCGTCGGCGTCGTCGCCGCGACCTGCCCCGAGCTGACCATCATCGCCACCAGCCGCCGGCCCCTGGACGTCCCCGGGGAACACCGACTGAGCCTCGGGCCGCTGCCCGTGACCGACGACGGCGCGCCGGGCGCTGCCGTCCGGCTGCTGGCCGCACGAGCCAACGCCCTCGGCGCCCGGCTCGACGTCGGTGGACCCGAGCGCCACCATCTCCTCTCGGTGTGCCGCCGGCTCGACGGGATCCCCCTGCCGCTGGTGCTCGTCGCCACCCACCTGCGCACGATGACCCCCGCCGAGCTCGACGGCCGGCTGGCACAGGGCCTCGGGCTGCCGTCGTTGCGCGGCGGCACCGCTCACCAGCGCACCATGACGGCGTCGCTCGACTGGAGCCTGGCGTTGCTGTCCGACGAGGCCGTCGGCCTCTACCGCCGCCTCGGGACCTTCGTCGGAGGCTTCGACGCGGCATCGGCCATCGCCGTCGGGCCGCCCGGCACCACCCCGGAACGAGTGGCGGAGACGCTCTGCGAGCTGGTCGACCACTCGCTGCTGGAGGCCGACACCACCGGGAGCACGACGCGGTACCGCATGCTCGCCGTCGTCCGCGAGCACGCGCGGGCCGGGCAGGACCACGGGGCCGACGCCGACCTCGCGGTCGCGCACCGCCGCGCCGTGCTGGAACGGGTCGCCTCCCACCGTCACCGCTCGCGGTACTTCTCGCCGGACCAGGTCGCCGAGCTGGAGGACCTGCACGACGACGTCGTCGCGGCCATCGACAGCGCCGTCGCCGCGCGGGACGCCCCGGTGATCGTCGGTCTGCTCACCAGCACGATCCGCTTCTGGCGTGTCACCGGTCGCATCCGGTTCGGGCTCGACCGCACCATCGGCGCGCTCGACGCGCTCGACGGGCCGGACCGTTCCGTCATCGAGTACCTCCGCGCGGACCAGGAACGTCTCCTGGGGCTGCTCGGCGAGGCCGCCGTGCACGCCCGGGACTCGTTGGAGCAGATCCGTCGGGACGGTCCGCACGCCTGGCTCCCCTTCGCCCTCGGGGTGCACGGCGACGTCGCCGCCGCACAGGGCCGGTTCGACGACGCACGCGCGGCCTACCACGAGGTCAGCGGCATGTACGACCCGCAGGACGACCCACGCCTGCACGCCCTGTGGTGCGCCAACCTCGGCGGGATCGAGCTCGCGGCCGGGCAGGACGACACGGCGGCGGAGCTGCTGGAGGAGGCACTCGAGATCTTCCTGGTCCATCCGCCCGTCTGGCTCGTGGGGCGGGTCCGGGGGCACCTGGGCGTCGTCGCGCGCCGCCGTGGCGACATCACGAGCGCGACCTCCCTCCTGCTGCAGGGCCTGGACGACCTGGCACGCTACAACGCCCTGGCCGAGGCGGCGCCACTGGTCGACGAGCTCGCCCTCGTCCTGGCCGCGACCGGCCGTCCGCGGGACGCGGAGGACTGCCGCCTGGCCGCCGTCGCCATGCGACGGCGCATGGGGTCGCCCGACCCCACGGACACCGAGGACGCCGACGGTGAGTCGACGCTGTCCATCGTCGAGGTGGTGGAGCTGGGTCGGCGAGCCGCCCGGCCTCGCCGCGACGGGCTGCTCACGCCGCGCGAGCTCGAGGTGGCACACCTCGTGGCCGAGGGGATGACGAACCCGCAGATCGCCGCGCGGCTCGTCATCTCCCCCGGCACGGCCCGCACGCACGTCGAACGGATCCGGACCAAGCTCGGGGTCGGTTCACGGGTCCAGGTGGCGCGGTGGGTGCTCGAGGAATACGTCGATCGACAGATGCGCTGACGTCGCCCGGGCACGCACGATGGAGGCGGTTCGGGCGGCCGGTCGAGACGGCCTGCCCGGGATGTCGTGAACCGTTTCCCCCGGCGGTTCATCGTGACGCGTCGGTGGCGCCGGCTCGGCCGGCGCCACCGGTGTCCGGGGGCCGACCTCACCGCTGCGGACAGTCGAGCACCAGGCCACGGTCGCGCACAGCCAGCGACACCGTGCCGCACTCGTCCGTCCGCACCACCCGGGAACCCACCGACTCGTAGAGCCGCAGCGCCGTGTCCGTGGGATGCCCGTAGTCGTTCTCCCCGACAGGGACGAGCGTCACGCGAGGGCTGAGCAGGGCCGCGAGGTCTGCCGACTGCGACGCCGACCCGTGGTGTGCCATCTTGACCACTTCCACCGGGCCGGCGGGCAGACCGGCAGCGACGAGGCGCCGCAGGAGATCCTCCTGGCCGGCCAGCTCCAGGTCACCGAGGGCGACGACGTCCACCCCGGCGGCCGTGCGCACCGCCAGCGCGACGCTCGCGTCGTTCGCACCACCGCCGGCGTAGGCGCCCAGCACCTCCCAGGAGGCGGAGCCCGCGACGCCGCGCTGACCGGGATCGGCGACGGCCACAGGCACCGACGCGGCGCCGAGCGTGTCGCGCGCCCGCCGCGCCGGCCCGGCCGGCTCGTCCAGGGGCGACACGAGGGCCGAGGTCACCGTGCGGCCCGCGAGGACGTCGTCGAGCCCGCCGACGTGGTCGGTGTGGAAATGGCTCAGGACCAGCAGGTCGATCTGGTCGACCCCGAGGCGCCGAAGGCACCGTGCCGCGTCGGGGCCGGGCGGCCCGACGTCGACCACGACGGCAGCCCGCGGCCCGCTGCGCACGACCAGGGTGTCGCCCTGGCCGACGTCGCACGCCACCACCTGCCAGTCGCCCGAGGCCCCCGACGACCCGGGACCGGGCAGGTTGCCGACCACGAACCCGGCCGCCACGAGCAGCACCCCGGCCGTGGTCGCGACCAGGACGCGCTGCGGCACCGACGCACGACGCACCGAGCGGGCCAGGCGACGCCCTGCGGACCGCGCCCGCTCTCCCGGCGGTCGTCGCCAGCCTCGCCCGGGCGGTCTGCGCAGCACCAGCCAGAGGCAGACCGCCGTGGCAGCCGCCAGCAGCAACGCACCCGCGACCCCGTCGAGCCAGGGCAGTCGTGCGCCAGGCAGGCCGGCGAAGACCTGGGCGACCCCGGCGATCCAGGCCGTCGCACCACCGGCCACCCAGGCCACCACGGCGGCGAGGCCTGGTGACCAGGGGGCGATGACGGCGGCCAGCAGTCCGAGGACGGTCGCGGGCACCAGGGCAGGCGTGGCCAGGAGGTTCGCCGGCACGGACATCAGCGGCACCGCGGGGTCGAGCAGGACGAGCACCGGCCCGCACGCCGCCTGCGCGGCCAGCGGCACGGCCAGAGCGAACGCGAGGGCACGACCGCACCACGGAGCGAGCCGCCGAGCCAACGGGCCCGTGAGCAGGATGATCCCCGCGGTCGCCGAGCAGGACAGGGCGAACCCGAAGGACCGCGACATCCAGGGGTCGACGACCAGCAGCACCGTCGAGGCCACCGCGAGCGCGGGCGGCCCGGACGACGGCCTGCCCAGCGCCAGGGCCAGCAGGGCGACGGCGCAGGTCCACGAGGCGCGCAGCACGCTGGGCTCGGGCCGCACGAGCAGCACGAAGGCGACGGCCCCGACGACGAGCAGCAGCACGCGGGCTCCTCGCGGCACGCGCAGCAGCACGCAGGCGGCGGTCAGGGCGGCCAGCACGATCGCGAAGTGGCTGCCGGAGACGGCGGTCACGTGGGTCAGACCGGTGGTCCTCATCGCGTCGCGGA
Organism: Isoptericola halotolerans; assembly: GCF_013149785.1. GTDB lineage: Bacteria > Actinomycetota > Actinomycetes > Actinomycetales > Cellulomonadaceae > Isoptericola > Isoptericola halotolerans. The sequence continues at coordinate 207,292 of NZ_JABEZU010000005.1, read as the reverse complement.
TCTCGTCGGGCAGTCGGGTGGTGTCCCCGACAGATGCCCCGGGGACGAGCCCGCGAGCCTGTGGCGACAGTCCGTCGGTGACCTCCAGGAGCGCGGTCCGCACCGTGGTCGTGCCCTGCAGGACGCGGCCGGGTGGCGCCGAGGTGCTCACGGCGGTCGCGGTGGCCGAGGCCACGGTCCCGACCCCGATCCCCGGCGGTCCGAGACGGACCTCGGCAACCAGGTCCGCGCCGAACCCCGGCGGCGAGCCCGGTGCGGTGACCTCGACGTGGCCCCGCGTCGCGGACGCCGCACCGCGGGCACGGACCTCGTCGACGGCCAGCACGTAGCGGTGACCGTCACCGAACGTCGCCGGCCGGGGTTCGGACGCGACGGTGCCGTGCAGCGTCGCCACGGCCTTCTCCGCGGCCAGCTGCGGCAGCGGACCTCGGGCAGCGCTCTGCACGTGCACGGAGACGCCGACCGCGACCACGCAGCCCGCGACGAGCAGCAGGTGCGAGACGGCCGGGCGTCCTGCCCCTCGACCCCGGAGCGGCGCTCGGTCCGGTCCTGCACCTCGCTCGCAGAACAGCAGGACGACCGCTGTGAGCACCGCCAGGGCGGCGAGGACGACGACGAGGTCCGCCCGGAGAGGACCGGTGGACGTCCACGCGGTCGCCCACGCCACGAGGGCCGTCGGCGCCAGCCGCAGGTCCCGACTCACCACGTGACGAGGTCGCGGACGTCGGCCAGCAGCGCCGGTCCCACCCCGGAGATCTCGGTGAGCTCCTCCACGGCCGTGAACGGCCCGTTCTCCTCCCGCCAGGCGACGATGCGCTCGGCGGTGACCGGGCCGACCCCCGGGAGCGACATCAGCTCCTCGGTGCCCGCCGTGTTCAGCGGCACGAGACCGCCGTGGCCGACCTCACCGGACGGTGCCGACGACGCCGACGACGCCGACGGCGGCACCGGTGGCTCCTCGCCAGGCGCCGGGACGTACACCTGCTCCCCGTCGACGACAGCACGCGCCAGGTTGAGCGCCGCGAGGTCCGCGTCGTCGGTGGCTCCACCGGCCGCCTCCAGCGCGTCCGCCACCCGCGAACCGCCCGGCAGGTCGACGAGTCCCGGGTCCGCGACCTGTCCGACGACGTGCACGACCACCGCGGGGCCGTCGGTGGCCGGCTCGGGCCCCGGCGCGACCGACGCGCCCTCGTGTGCCGGCAGGCCCACGTCACCCTCGGGCTCCATGTCCACCTGCGCGGCCGGCACCGCGTCGACCGCCACGCCGAGCTCCTCGCCGCCCCCCGTGGACCAGGAGGTCAGCGCGAGGACGGCCACGGCGATCAGCAGGAGCACGGCGCAAGCACCGACCGCAGCGGGTCCCGACAGGGCCCACCGGCTGCGCGTCGCTTGCTCGTCCGCGCCGAGAGGGTGCCCGTGCGCCGCGCTGTAGGCCGCCGCGACGTGCCCGGCCGAGCGGCGAGAGCGCAGCCGCTCGACGAGCTCGGCCTCCTGCTCGTCCGCGCCGGGTCCGGGCGTCGGTGCCGGTGTCGGTGCCGGTGCCGGCGCCGGTGGCGAGTCAGGTGCCGGCGGGCGCGCGGCGTCGAGGGCCGCACGCAGGGCATCGAGGCGTGCTGCCGCCTCAGGGCCGGGGCTCGTGTCGGTGGTGGTCACGGCGCGAGGCTAGGGAACCCCGTACCCCGTGCGGCGCCGTCGGAACACGACCTCGGGACGGCTCCGACCTGTGGGCAGCCTCGAGTGGTCGTCCTACCAGGGCCCGCCCGGTTCGAGGTCGAAGACGTGGCCACCGCGGTCCACCACCACCACCGCGAGCGCACCCGGGCCCACGTGAGCCCCGAGCACCGCGCTGACCGGGGTGACGACCGGCCGCAGCCCCAGACGGTCGTGCAGGACCGTGGCGACCTCCTCGGCCCGCTCGGACGCTCCGAGGTGGTGCACGGCGACGGCGGGCCGGGTGGCCGTCCGTGCGCGGTCGACGGCCAGGTCCACCAGTCGGGCCGTCGCCGCCTTGCGTGTGCGCACCCGCTGCACCAGCTCCACCCGCCCGTCCCGCAGGCCGAGGATCGGCCGGACCCCGAGCGCCGTACCGAGCGCCGCCGCCGGGGCCGAGAGTCGTCCACCACGCCGCAGGTGCTCCAGGGAGTCGACGAGGAAGACCGCCCGCGCCGACGCGGCCACGTCGGCGGCACGCTGCGCCACCTGTGCCGTGTCGCCGCCGGCAGCGGCGCACCGGGCCGCCTCCACCGCCGCGTAGCCGAGCGCCATCGCGGCCGTGCGCGAGTCGACGGCCCGCACCGGCACCATCGCCCGCTGGCCGGCCCGCCGAGCGGAGGCGAGGGTGCCCGACAGCTCACCGGACAGATGCACCGAGACCACCGACCGTGCACCCTGCTCGACGAGCTCGCGGTAGGCGTCGGCGAGCTCGACGGTCGACGGTTGAGACGTCGTGAGCCTCTCGCCGCCCGCGATGCGCAGGGCCACGTCCTGCGGGCTGACGTCCACACCCTCGCGCAGGGAGCCGTCCTCCGTGACGACGTGCAGCGGCACCACGAGCGGGCCGTGGCCCGGCCCGTCCCAGAGCTCGGCGTACTCCGGGTCGTCGACAGCGGGAAGGCAGGCGGTCGAGTCCGTCACGACGCGCACCGCGGGAGATTCAGGCATCGGTGCGAGTGTAGCGATCGCGGCTCGCCGCGCGGTGCCCCGCGGTGTCACCTCCCGCGCGCGAACCGTACCGGGTCGGGTTAGCGTGCCTGTCATGCCCGACGATGCCACGCCCACCGCTCACGCAGCGGACCGGGTCGTCGCAGGTGCAGAGACGCACCCCGACCGAGCAGTCGTCGACGCCGGTGAGGTCGACCACCCGGGAGGAAGGAAGGCACGCACCAGGGCGTGCCCGAGACCACCGAACGGACCGCGCCCACCGGCACCGTCCCTGACAGGGGGGTAGGTGGGCCACGTCGTCGGGCGCCGGCAGCTCCGGTGCCCGACGACGTGGCCTCTGCCCGACGGCGTCGCCTCGCGCGGGTCGGCCCCGGGGGTCACAGGGGCGGCAGCACCTCGGCGTGCCAGATGCGGTCCATGTAGTCGCGCATCGAACGGTCCGAGGAGAAGAACCCCGAACGCGCCACGTTGAGCACCGCGGAACGGCTCCACGCGTCCGGGTCCCGGTAGGCGGCCTCGACGCGCTCCTGGGCGTCCAGGTAGGACTGGAAGTCGGCCAGCACCATGAAGCGGTCCTCCCCCAGCAGGTTCGACACCACCGGTTCGAAGGTCGACCGGTTGCCGCCGGAGAACTCGCCGTGGGCCACGAGGTCCAGCGCGCGCCGCAGCGAACGGTTCTTCTCGTAGTACGACGACGGACGGTAGCCCGCCTCCTGCATCGCCGCGGCCTCCGGCTCGGTCAGGCCGAAGAGGAAGAAGTGGTCGTCACCGACGAGCTGGCGGATCTCGACGTTCGCGCCGTCGTCCGTCCCGATCGTCAGGGCGCCGTTGAGCGCGAACTTCATGTTCCCCGTGCCGGAGGCCTCCTTGCCGGCGAGAGAGATCTGCTCGGACAGGTCGGCGGCCGGGACCAGGGTCTCGGCGACCGTGACGTTGTAGTTCGCCGGGAAGGCGACGCGCAGCACCTTCGAGACCTCGGGGTGCGCGCCGACCACGGCACCGACGTGGTTGATCAGCGCGATGATCTCCTTGGCCATGACGTAACCCGGCGCCGCCTTGGCCCCGAAGACGACCGTGCGGGGCACCAGGTCCTCGACGGCGACCTCGCCCGAGACGATCCGGTCGTACAGCGTGATGACGTGCAGGATCTTCAGTGTCTGGCGCTTGTACTCGTGCAGCCGCTTGACCATGACGTCGAGCATCGTGCCGGGGTCGATCTCGATCCCGTCCCGACGGGCCAGCAGGTCCACGAGCCGGTGCTTGTTCGCGTCCTTGACCTCACGGAACCGGCGACGGAACTCGGCGTCGTCCGCCAGCGGCTCCAGGTCCCGCAGCCTGTCGAGGTCGGTCACCCACCCCTCGCCGATGGCCTCGGTGATCAGCCCCGACAGCCCCGGGTTCGCGAGCCGGACGAAGCGTCGCGGCGTCACGCCGTTGGTGACGTTGGTGAACTTCTCCGGCCAGAACCGCGCGAAGTCCGCCAGCACCTTGTCCCGCAGGAGTTGGGAGTGCAGCTCGGCGACGCCGTTGACCTTGGTCGCGGCCACCGTGGCGAGGTGCGCCATGCGCACGCTGCGTGCCGGGTGCTCCGCGATGATCGACATCCGGCGCACGAGCAGCTCGTCGTCCCCGGAGTGCTCCCGCACCCGAGCGAGGAACTCGTCGTTGATGCGGTAGATGATCTCCAGGTGACGGGGCAGGAGCCGGCCCAGCACGTCGACCGGCCACACCTCCAGCGCCTCCGGCAGCAGGGTGTGGCACGTGTAGGCGAAGCAGCGCCGGGTGACCTCCCACGCCTCGTCCCAGTCGAACCCCTCCTCGTCGACCAGGATGCGCATCAGCTCGGGCACGGCGATCACCGGGTGGGTGTCGTTGAGCTGGAAGCAGATCCGCTCCGGCAGGTCGTGCAGGTCGAAGTCCTCGGGCAGGAGCTGGTTGATGAAGTCGCGCAGCGAGCACGCCACGAAGAAGTACTGCTGCTGCAGGCGCAGCTCCTTGCCCTGCGGCGTGGAGTCCTCCGGGTAGAGCACCTTGGAGATGTTCTCCGCGAACGTCCGGGAGCGCACCGCTTCGGCGTAGTCGCCGTGGTTGAAGATCTTCAGGTCGAACGCGTGGGTCGCGCGCGAGCTCCACAGGCGCAGGGTGTTGACCCGTCCGTTCCGGTAGCCCGGCACCATGTAGTTGTAGGGGACGCCCAGCACCTTCCAGCCGGGCACCCACCGGGTGCGCTCGACGGCGTCGTCGCCCTCGCCGTCGACGTACCGCTCGGTGTGCCCGCCGAAGCCCACCGTCACCTCGTGCTCCGGGTGGGCGAACTCCCAGGGAGCGCCACCCACCAACCATTCGTCGGGCTTCTCGACCTGGCGGCCGTCGACGAACGTCTGACGGAAGATGCCGTACTCGTACCGGATGCCGTAGCCGATCGCCGGCACGGACATCGTCGCGAGCGAGTCGATGAAGCAGGCGGCGAGTCGACCGAGGCCGCCGTTGCCGAGCCCGGGCTCGACCTCCGCCTCGCGCAGGTCGGCGAGGTCGATGCCGAGGGACGCGAGCGCCTCGGCCGCGATGTCCTCGAGGTCCGCCGCGACGAGCGCGTTGTCGAGCTGACGGCCCAGCAGGTACTCGGCCGAGAGGTAGGCCACCGCCTTGGGCTGGCGTCGGTAGTGCTCCGTCGTCGTGGTGATCCAGCGCGCCATGAGGTAGTGGCGCACGGTGCGAGCGAGCGCGAGGTAGTGGTCGTTGACGCTCGCCCGCTCGAGGATCGTGCCCTGGGCGAAGTTCAGCTCGCGCAGGTACTCGCGGACGAAGCCCTCGACGGTGTGCTCCGGCGTGGCGATCAGGGGGGTGGGTTCGGTCACGTGCCCGACACTACCCACGGCGGTGCGGTCGTGTCCCGGGGGCACCACGAACCGACGCCGCTCCGAAACATGCCCGTAGCCTGCCGTTCAGGTGTGGTGCGGCCCACGTCTCGCCCGCTATGGTGCGTCCGTCCTCCGCCCCCGACGTCGTGGAGCAGCATCCCGTGACCGGCACCACCCGACACCGCCTCCTCGGCGCCATCCTGAGCCTCGCCGTGGCCCTGACCGGACTGGTGGTCGCCGCCCCGATGTCCGCCGCCGCGGACACCAGGCCGCCGAGCGCTCCGCGGGTCTCCCTCGACCGCTGGCTCACACCGAAGAAGGTCCACTTCTCGGGAACCAGGCAGTGGCGTCCCCGTGCGACGTGGACGGCGGCGCGCGACGACCGCCGCGTCAGCGGCTACCAGGTCCAGGTCAAGTTTCCCGGCGGCCGCTGGCACCGACCCCACAACCGCGCCTGGCGTTCCCCCGACAGGCTCCGGTACCGCGGCGTCGTGCTCAACCCCGGCGAGCAGATGTGCCTCCGGGTCCGTGCCCGTGACCAGGCCGGCAACGTCAGTGCCTGGTCGAAGCGCCGCTGCACGTCGGCACCGTTGGTGCCGCTGGAGGACTTCGACCATGACCGGACCATCGTCCGGGACTCCGGCGCGGGGACACACCCCTTCGCCGTCGTCAGCAAGCGGAACAAGGCGGTGCCGCGGACCGACGCCCGCGTCAGCGGCGTGCGCGGCGTGCGGGTCTCGGTCCGCACGGGACCGAGCTCCGGCCGGATGAAGGTCTACGTCGGTAAGCGGTACCTCGGGACGGTCGACGCCCGCTCCTCCACCACGCGCTGGCGCGGCGTCAAGCTCACGATCCCCGCCGACCAGGCACGCACCGGTCGCCTGCGCTTCGTGCCCGTGACCAAGAAGCCGGTGAAGGTGCGGTTCGTCTGGCCGATCGGCTGACTCGTTCACACCCCGACGAGGGTGACCAGGCGTGATCGGCCCGAGGCGTCCTTGACGGCCTGCAGCACGACGTCGACGTGCGGCTCCAGCGCGCTGACCTTGTCCAGCGGCGCGCCGATGACGAGCTGGAAGCCCAACCCTCGCCAGGCGCCCACGGCCCGCCCGGCGAACCGTGCGTCGGCCTTGATGAAGGCCTCGTCGAGGAACACCGGTGCGTAGCGGGGCCGTTCGGCTCCGGCGTCACCGAGCTGGTAGCGCAGCGCAGCCCCGACGATGAACGCCACGAGCTCCTGCGACTCGCCGCCGGACTTGCCGGCGATGTGGTCGTAGACGCTGACGTGGTGGCCCGCGAGGTCCACGCACTCGGCACTGATCCGCACGTGCTCGCGCACGTCCACCAGACGTCGGCGCTCCGGGGAGTCGGGACGGATCCGGTCGATCAGCCGGGCCATGCGCTCGTAGCGTCGCTGCCGCTCGCCGGGCGTCTGCTCGCCGGGGTCGGCCGCGAGGTCACGCAGCTGCCTGCGGAACGAGACCACGTCGCGCGCCTCGGTCACCTGGGCCGTGATGCGCAGGCGGTGCTCGTCGTCGCGGAACGGCAGGGTGCCCAGGATCGCGTTGACCGGTTCCATCCGCTCACGGATCTCCGCCACGGAGCGGTTCATCACGTTGCCGAGCAGGGTCAGGTCGTGCCCGCTGAGACGGCCCAGAGTGCGTGACCACCGTTCGGCGAGCTGGTACAGGCGCTGGTCCTCGATCTCGTCGAGGATGCGCGCGAAGTCGTCGTAGGACTCCTCCGGGTCCGTCCCCAGGTTCGGGTTGGGCCAGGCGTCGCAGAACCGCTCGAACACGCCGCGCAGGGCCGCACGTGCTGTCCGTCCCGCCTCGAGGGCCTCGTCGCGGTCGCGGACGAGCTCGCGCACCACGGCCGCCGTCGCCTGCTCCAGCGCAGCCAGGGAGAGCGTGTCCGGTTCCGACGGCGACACCGCGGTCAGGGCCGCGTCCAGCCGCTCGCGCTGAGCCCGGGATGGTGCCACGCCGGCCTCCTCGGCCCTCTCCACGGCGTCCGTGACGCCGTCGACGAGCTCGGTGATCGCTGCCCACTGCTCGCCCAGCTCGCGCACCCGGTTCTCCGCGTCGGCGCGCTCGCGGTACAGCTCGGTCAGCCGGGACCGCAGCCGTTGCTCGTCCTCGGCCAGGCCACGGACCGCGTCCGAGCCGTCCCGCAGCGCCACCAGGCGCTCGACACGGTCGGCCACGGCCTGCTCGGCGCCCGCGACGTCCACGTCCTCCCAGGACACCCGCAACACCTGGCTGGCCGCCACGAACTCGTCCGTGTGCGCCGCCTGCCGCAGTCGCGCACCTTCCAGCGCGGCACCGGCGTCGCGCAACGCGTCCTGCGCCGCGTCGACGTCGGTCTCGATGCGGCTGCGCCGGCGGCCGTTCGAGAAGCCGAGCACCGACGGACGTCCCGCTCCCCCGTGCGCGCCGCGTGCGCCGTCGGACATCTGGCCGGTGCGCGTGAGCGCGCGGGGGTGGTCGCGGAGCTCGGAGGCGTCGTCGACGCAGACGTAGCCGAACCGCTCGGCGAGCCGTCGGGCGAGCCAGCCACCGAACGGGCCGGCCTTGACCTCGAGGCGCCCCGGCAGCGTCGAGGGGTCGGCCTCGTCGTCCAGCGGCAGGCCCGTGGGCACGCCCTCGAACCGGACACGCCGCCGCAGGGGCACGGCATCGATCGCCGCCCGGAAGTCCGCGAGGCGGTCGGCGTCCACGAGCAGCGTCGTCGCGAAGCCACCGAGCGCGAGGGAGACGGCGTCGCGCCACGGCTCGTACTCGCCGCGCACCTCGAGCAGCTCGCCGACGAACGGCAGCTCGTCCACCGTGAGCCCGGCCGCCTCGGCCAGCGCGACGCGTGCCGCGTGCTCCTCGGCGGGGACGTTGCCCCGCCGTCCTGCCAACGACGACTGCTCCTGCTCGAGGCGGGCCAGGCGCTTCTCGGCCTCGGCCACCGCCTGCCGGGCCGCGAAGACCTGCTCCTCGTGGTCCCCTGCTCGCTGGGTGCGGTCGTCGACCAGGTCACGGGCCCGGCGCAGCACCCGGCCGAGGTCCCGCTCCGAGGAGACCTCCTCCTGGAGGATCGCGAGCTGCGCCTCCAGACCGGCCCTGGCGGTCCGCACCTCCTCCAGGGTCTCGGTCCGACGGCGGATCTCCCGCTCCGTCGACTCGATGGCGTCGCCGCCCTGGTGGCGCAGCGACGCCCGCACCTCCTCCAGGTCCGCCTCGGTCGAGGCGATGCGGGCGGACGCGGCCGCGCGACGCTCCTCGGCGGCCCGGTGCGCCGCCCGGTTCGACTCCTCCTCCGCCCGCACCAGGGCGAGCCGACGGCCGTCACGCCAGGCGCCGAACACCGTGGGGCCGGCCGGCGCGGCCTCCTTCCGCCCCTCCGGCACGCCCAGGGTCTCCAGCAGAGCGACCGCACGCTGTGCGGACTCGACCTGCTCGCGCAGACCCCGCATCGGCCGCAGCACCTCGACCTGCCGGTTCGCGGTGAGCATCTCCGAGCGCACCGCGCTCAGCTCGTCGAAGTGCTCGACGGCGCGGTCGGCCACCTCGACCGTCTCCGGCTCGGTGAGCACCATCGCCTTGTACAGCGCGTCGACGGTGGTGATCGCCTGCCCCGCCTGGATGCGGCCCAGCAGCTGCATCGCCTTGTGCCCGTCCCCGGCCGCACCGATGCCGAGCGCGGAGTGCAGGCGCGTGGCGAACGCGACGTCGGTGTCGTACAGCGACAGCCCGGCGTCGGTGAGACCGGCCCGGGCGAACCGGCCCGCCGCCAGAGTCTCCAGCTCGCGCAGGTCGAACGCGCCGTCGGCCGTGGCCCGCACCACGACGCACTCCTCGTTGCGTGTCGCGCCGCGGGGCACGTACCAGGCGCGGAGCGCCGTGAGGACTCCGCCGGACTGGTCGGACCACGACATCGCGATCGCCGTCCAGGTGTCCGCCCCGTCGCCGCGCAGCACCTGCTCGCGGCTCGTCGCTCCGTCGGCCCGCGACTCGTCGAGCTTGCCGCGGGCGTACGACAGCACGTTGCGCTGCTCGCGCCCTCGGGCACGCCCCGCCGCGGCACCGTTCGAGGCGCCGTTGAACGGCGTCGTGTGACTCATCATCAGCGCGATGTAGGCGTCCAGCAGGGTCGACTTGCCGGAGCCGGAAGCCCCGGAAAGCAGCGTCGCGGACGGTGAGAAGCGCACCTCGTGGTGGCCGTGGTAACCGCCCCAGTTGACGAGCTGCATCGAGGTCGCGGTCCACTGGCGGCCGTCGGAGGCCGCCGGGATGAGGCCGAACAACGAGTCGGTCATCCGGACGCCCACCGGGTTCGTGACGCTCATTCGTCGATCTCCTCGGGGCTCTCGGCGGCGTGCTCGACGGTCTCGGCGGAGGCGCCGTGCAGCCACCTCGTGAGCTCACGCAGCCTGTCGACCGGCATCAGGATCTCGACCACCGGCAGGATGCGGTAGCGGCCGGTGACGACCTCGTCGAGGACACGCTCACGGGCCAGCGCCGCCACCGCGTTGTCGATCTCGCGCCGTCGGGCGGCGAGGTTCGTCTCGTCGTGCGCCAGGAAGCCGAGCGCGTAGTCGACCATCTCCTCGGTGTCGACGTAGGCGGCGGTCTGGCCCGCACCCTGCTCCTGCCGGAACCGGTTGCGGACGAACAGCATGAGCAACGTCTCGACGCGCTTGTACGGCTCGTCCTTGAGCAGCACGGGGATGGTCAGCCCGTCGGACCGGACCTGACGCTTGTAGGCGATCTCGTAGTCGCGGTCCACGACCAGCTCGACGAACAGGTCGTGCAGGCGCGAGGAGATGACCTGCTGGTGGCTCAGCAGCGCCTTCCACTCGACAGGGTGGTCCGCGGCCGCGAGGTAGCGCCGCTGGAGCAGGAGGGCCAGCACCCGGCGGGCCCCGAACGGCAGCACACCGGTGTCGCCCGGGAACAGCCCCGGGTCGTCGTCCTCGACCGCGACGGCCTCCACGAAGGTGCCCGACGCCGCAGCCTCCTCGTCTCCGGTCACCTCCGCGGCACCGGTCTCCTCGACCGTGTCCAGGTCAGTCATCCGTCCTCCTGATCGGGGTGCGGGGCAGCACGAAGTCGCGGGCCGTCCCGTCGGCGCGCACGGCCGTGACCTGCTCGAGGTCGTCCGCCGGGACGTCGCCCGACGTGCCGCCGTCGGCGGCTCCGTCGGTCGCGACGTCGAGGTAGCCGAGCAGCTCGACCGGGCGACGCAGGTCCTGCGGGCCCGCGGCGAACGCCTGGCCGACGCTCGACGGGCCGGTCAGGGTGCCCAGGTGCGCCAGGATCGCGGCGTGCTGGGGCCCTCCCATCGCGCGCAGGTCGGCGATCTCGTCGCTCGGGGCGGGATCGTCGGCCCAGTCCTCCAGACCGTCCGGCGGGGTCTCCGGGCGCAGGTCGTGCAGGGCGGTGCGCAGACGGCCGGGGCGCGCCCGCTCGAACCAGCGCAGCGGGTCCACCCGGGCTGCGCGCCCGGACGACGGGAACCAGTCGGCCATGGCCGCCGTGGCCTCGCGCAGGGCGTCGTCCAGCTCCCGGTCCCGCAGCGGGTTGTGGTGGCGGACCTGCGCGGTGACCGTGCGCGAGGCCCGGGCCTGCGCGGCCAGCACCACCTCGATCGCACCGACCAGCTGGGAGCGCAGGCTCGCCAGCACGGCCCGGTGCTCGGCGGGGAGGTCGGCCGCGAACGGGTGCGCGAGGATCGAGCCGACCCGGCGCTCGAGCCCGTCGAGCAGGTCCGGGTCGCCGAGCAGCTCCATCGCCCCGGCGAACGCGCGGCCTTCCGGGGTGCGCTCCAGCAGGTTCTCCGAGGCGTCCAGGTAGTCGGCGACGACGACACCGGTGGTGCGCTCGTCCTGGCGCAGCCGCGTGACCATCTCGCGCTGCAGCACGGCGATCGACTCGGCGACGCGGGCGAAGTCGGCGGGCAGCTCGCGCACGAGCGACAGCACGTGGTCGTACTGCTCGACCAGGCGCGACGGAGCCACCGACTCCACCTGCCCGCCCGCCTCGAGGCGCTCGAGCTCTGCCTGCGTCTCGTCGACGCGCGAGCGCAGCTCACGCATCCGCGCCTCCCGGTCGGGGTGGGCGTCCCGCGCCAGGTCCTCGACGGTCACCAGCAGCGTGCGGATGCGCGACTCGCTGACCAGTCCTCGTGTCCCCTGCGTGCGGGCGACGACGTCCAGCGCCTCGGTCGCATAGCTGGACAGCTGGTACCGCTCGGCGCCCGTGTCGTCGAGAGACCGCACCAGCCAGCGCTCCCGCACCCACCGCGTGCACAGCACCCGCGCCGGGTCGTCGGGGACACCGCGCGCAGGCGTCTCGGCCGCGCCGGACACCGCCGACCGCAGCCCGGCCAACAGGTCGTCGACCTCGACGTGCAGCTGCTCGGTGGCGACCGTCGGCCGGTCCGGGGTGAAGACGCAGCGCAGCAGCGCCACGACCAGTGGGGCCTCGGCCTTGTGCAGCAGGCCGAGCGTGGGCGCGGCGAAGGCCTGCTCGACACCGGCGAGCGCCGCGGCCAGGGGCGAGAGGCCCGCTGCCGGCCGGTCCGGGACGAGGCTCATCGCAGCGTGGCCGCAGCGAGCACGGACGCCGGGTACATCGCCGCGGCGGCCACGACCCCGGTCACCGCACAGCCCGCGAGGACGGGCAGCCGACGTCCGCGTGCCCGGGCGATACCCTGCGCGGCGGCTCCGGCGAGCAGCCCGCAGCCGACCGCCACGGCGAACCGCGCTCCAGCCACCACGTCGGGTGCGGTCGCCACGGCACCGGCCAGCCAGACGACGGTCCCGATGCCCAGCAGCGTCGACCCTGCCCAGAGGGTCTTGTTGCGTCCGCGCGCCTCCGTCATACCGAGCCCGCAGCTCAGACGACGATGTTCACGAGCTTCGGCGCGCGCACGATCACCTTGCGGATCTCGGCGCCGTCGATCGCCCGCTGCACGTTGGGCTCGTCCAGGGCGGCGGCCTGCAGGTCCGCCTCGGAGATGTCCGGGGCCACCTCCAGACGTCCGCGCACCTTGCCCTTGACCTGGATCACGCACGTGACCGTGTCCGCGACGAGGTACTGCTCGTCGGCCGTGGGGAACGGCTCGCGGGCCAGCGAGTCGGGGTGCCCGAGCCGCGCCCACAGCTCCTCGGCGATGTGCGGGGCGATCGGGGCGACCATGAGCACAAGCGGCTCGACGGCGGCACGCGGGACGACGTCCAGCCCGGTGAGGTGGTTGTTGTACGTGATGAGCTTGGCGATCGCGGTGTTGGGCCGCATCTGCTCCATCTCGACGCGGACGTCCGCGATGGTGCGGTGCAGGGCGCGCAGGGTCTCGCGGCCGGGCTCGTCGTCCGAGACCACCGGCTCACCGGTGTCCTCGCTGACCACGTTGCGCCACAGCCGCTGCAGGAACCGCTGGGAGCCGACGACGTCGCGGGTGTTCCAGGGGCGCGACAGGTCCAGCGGACCCATGGCCATCTCGTAGACGCGGAAGGTGTCGGCCCCGTACTCGGTGTACATGTCGTCCGGGGTGACGACGTTCTTCAACGACTTGCCCATCTTGCCGTACTCACGCTGCACCGGTGCGCCGTCGTAGGTCCAGCCGGTCTGCTCGTCGCCGGAGACCTCCGCGGCCGGCACGTAGGAGCCGCGCTCGTCGGTGAAGGCGTAGGCCTGGATGTAGCCCTGGTTGAACAGCTTGCCGAACGGTTCGCGCGAGCTGACATGCCCGAGGTCGTGGAGCACCTTGTGCCAGAACCGTGCGTACAGCAGGTGCAGCACCGCGTGCTCGACGCCGCCGACGTACAGGTCGACGCCGCCGGCAGGGCCGGCCGTGTCGTTGTGCTGCGGTCCCATCCAGTACCGCTCGAGGGCCGGGTCGATCACGGGCAGCGCCGCGTCGGTGGCGCCGTCGGCCCCCTCCGAGCCCCAGGCCGGGTCGAGGTAGCGCAGGTAGTACCAGCAGGATCCGGCCCAGTTGGGCATGGTGTTGGTGTCCCGGCGGTACTGCTGGGGGCCGTCGCCGAGGTCAAGGGTGACGTGCACCCAGTCGTCGTTGCGCCCCAGGGGCGCCTCCGGCTCGGAGTCGCGGTCGTCCGGCGCGAAGGTGCGCGGTGAGTAGTCCGGCACCTCCGGCAGGTCCACGGGCAGACGGTCGGCGGGCACCGCCACCGGGCGGTCCTGCGCGTCCCACAGGATCGGGAAGGGCTCGCCCCAGTAGCGTTGACGGCTGAACAGCCAGTCGTTGAGCCGGTAGGTCGTGGTGCCCTCGCCGGAGCCCCGCGCCTCCAGCCAGTCGATGATCTTCGACTTGGCTTCCGCGACGCCCAGGCCGTCCAGCGAGATCTCGTCGTTGGACGAGTTCACCGCGACGCCGTCGCCGGTCCAGGCTCCCTGGTGGTCCTCGGGCAGACCCCCGGCAGGCTCGACCGTGCGCACGATCGGCAGATCGAAGGCCTCGGCGAACGCGTGGTCGCGCTCGTCGCCGCCCGGGACGGCCATGATCGCCCCGGTGCCATAGCCCATCAGGACGTAGTCCGCGGTGAACACCGGGACGGTCTCGCCGTTGACGGGGTTGACGGCCAGGTGCCCGGTGAACACGCCCGTCTTCTTGCCGGCGTCGGCCTGCCGCTCGACGGCAGTCTTGGCCGCGGCCTCGGCGCGGTAGGCGGCGACCGCGTCCACCGGGCTGGTGTGACCGCCGGTCCACGCGGCACGGGTGCCGTCGGGCCAGGTCGCGGGGACCTCGTCCAGCAGCGGGTGCTCCGGGGAGACCACCATGAACGTCGCCCCGAACAGGGTGTCGGGCCGCGTCGTGAAGACCTCGATCTCGCTCCCCGCACCGGCGGCGTCGCGGGCGGCGTCACCGGAACCGACGACGTGGAACCGGACGTTCGCGCCGGTGGAGCGGCCGATCCAGTTCTTCTGCATCGCCTTGACCTTGTCCGGCCAGTCGATGAGGTCCAGGTCGTCCGTCAGGCGGTCGGCGTACGCGGTGATCCGCATCTTCCACTGGCGCAGGTTCTTGGTGAACACCGGGAAGTTGCCGCGCTCGGAGCGGCCGTCGGCCGTGACCTCCTCGTTGGCGAGCACCGTGCCCAGACCGGGGCACCAGTTCACCGGGGACGAGTCCACGTAGGCCAGCCGCTGGGAGTCCAGGACGTCGCGCTGCTCGCCCTCGCTCAGCGTGGACCACGCGCGGCCACCGGGCACGGCACGGGTGCCCTCGGCGTACTCGGCCTCGAGCTCGGCGATGCGCCGCGCCTTGCCGAGCCCGCCGTCGGGCCGCACGAACTCGGGGTCGTACCAGGAGTCGAAGATCTCCAGGAAGATCCACTGGGTCCAGCGCACGTAGTCGGAGTCGATGGTGGCGAAGGAACGCCGCGGGTCGTGCCCCAGCCCCATGCGACGCAGCTGGCGCCGGTAGGTGACCATGTTGCGCTCGGTGACCAGGCGCGGGTGCTCACCGGTCTGGACGGCGTACTGCTCGGCCGGCAGGCCGAAGGCGTCGAAGCCCATCGCGTGCAGCACGTTGTCGCCGCACATCCTGCGGAAGCGTCCGACGACGTCCGTGGCGATGAAGCCCAGGGGGTGCCCGACGTGCAGCCCCGCGCCGGACGGGTACGGGAACATGTCCATGATGAAGAACGGCTTGCCGTCGCCGGCGTGCTCGCCGTCGCCGCTCGTGAGCCCGCCCGTGGGGTTCGCGGCGTAGAACGTGCCGCGCTCGTCCCAGCGGTCCTGCCAGCGCTCCTCGATCACCTGGGCGAGGGCAGGCGTGTAGCGGTGGGCGTGCTCGGAGGGGCGGTGCGGCGTCTCGGCGTCTGGCGTGCTCACGCCGGGGAGTCTACCGGCCACCGCCCGGCGGACCTGCCGCTCTTCGGTCGTCCCGGAGCCGCCCGTGGTCGGGGCGCCGACCTCAGAACGAGTCGATCAGGCCTGGCCCCACGGCCAGCAGCAGCCAGGCGACCGCGACGACGTAGCCGATGGCCAGGATCACCCAGCGGTTGCCCACCACCAGGCGCCGCAGGCCCTCGCCGACGCGCAGGTGCCGTTCCTGCACCGCACGCACCACCTGCACCCACAGCAGCGGCCACATGGCGACCCACACGACCATGCACGCCGGGCACAGCCGGTACAGGGCGTAGAAGCTCGTCCACATGAGGAAGAAGATGAGCACCTGGCCGAGCGCGGTGCCCGCCAGCAGGCTCAGGTGGTACCAGCGCGGCAGGCGGGCCCCGGTGAGCAGCACGACCCCGGTGGTGACGACCACCGGGAAGGCCGCGACGCCGAGGAACGGGTTCGGGAACCCGAGGAGCGACCCCTGCCACGAGTCCATGGCGGCGCCGCAGTCGAGGAACAGGTTGATGCTGCACGAGGCGACCCGCTCCGGGTCCTGCAGCTTGAGGATCTTCTCGATCGCCAACCAGAGCGAACCGCCGAGCCCGACGGCGCCGAGCAGGACCAGCAGGATGCCGTAGGCCCGGGCGGACAGCCGTCGCAGGCCCGGCGAGGGATCCGCGAGATCGAGGCCGTCAGGGCTCGTCTGAGAGCCGCCGCTGCTCACCGTCGTGTCGGTCACGCGGGCACGGTACCGCACGGTCCTGGAAGGCATCTGGGAAGTCATCGATCAGGTCGGTAGCGTGCGGCCGGATCGGCACGGTGGCGTACCGATCCGGCCGCGCACGACCGACCTGATCGGTCGGCCGAGGGGTGCCGTCAGACTGAGACCGGTACCGGTGCCCCCCGTGACCGCATCGAGGCGAGCACGATCACCAGGCCGACGAGCGTCAGCACCAGTCCCGTCCACGCGGGAGCCACGTAGCCGTAGCCCGCGGCGATGACCAGCCCGCCGAAGAACGCCCCGCCGGCGTTGGCCAGGTTGAGCGCCGAGTGGCACAGGGCGGCACCGAGCGACTCCGCCCGGGGCGAGAGGTCCATGAGGCGGGTCTGCATCGCCAGGCCGAGCACCTGCGAGGTCACCCCGAGCAGGAAGAGCCCGGCGACGGCGCCGATCACCGACTCGGCCGTCAGGGCGAAGAGCACGAGGGCGGCGGCCGTGGCCAGGAACCCGCCGATCACCGTCCCCGGCACGGAGCGGTCGGCGAGCCGCCCGCCCACCAGGGTCCCGACCGTCATGCCCACGCCCATGGCGGCCAGCACCCACGGCACGGCCCCCTCGGTCATCCCGGTGACCTGGGTGACGGTCGGCGCGACGTAGGTGTAGACGGCGAACAGGCCGCCGAAGCCGATCGCGCCGGCCCCGAACGCGACCCACATCGGCCCGTTGGCCAGTGCACCGAGCTCCTGACGCACGCTGGACTCGACCGGGCCTCGCTCGGGCACGAACCGCCACAGCCCGAGCAGCGCGACGCCGCCGAGCAGCCCGATGAGCACGAAGGCCACCCGCCACCCGAACTCCTGGCCGACAGCGGTGGACAGCGGCACGCCGACGACGTTGGCGACGGTGAGCCCGGTCATCATCACCGCGACCGCGTGGCCCCGGCGCCCTGGGCCGGCGACCGAGGCACCGACGGCCGCACCGACACCGAAGAACGCCCCGTGGGGAAGGCCGGCGAGGAAGCGGCCGACCACCAGCCACTCGATGCTCGGCGCCGCGGCGGAGACCACGTTGGCCACGGTGTAGAAGCCCATGAGCCACAGCAGCAGCCGACGCCGCGACATCCGTGCGGCAGCCACGGTCAGCAGCGGCGCGCCGACCACGACGCCGACGGCGTAAGCGGTGACCGCGTGCCCGGCCACCGGGTCGGTGACCCCCAGGTCCGCCCCGAACTGCGGCAGCATGCCCATGGTGGCGAACTCGGTGGTGCCGATCGTGAAGCCGCCGAGGGCGAGCGCGAAGAGCGCCCACGAGGCGGGTGTGAGGCGCCGGTGCGCGGCAGGGCGGGAGGGAGCCAGGGTCACGGGGGTCCTCGAGGGTCAGGCGTGCTCGAAACGGGTCAGGCGCGCTCGAAACGATTCGACGGCGCATCGCAGTGATCGCGAGCACGCCGTCGGGGATGCGCCCAGCCTACGCGCGAACCACCCGGATGCGCGAGGCTGCCAGGTGACCCAGGTCGACGGAGACCGGCTCGCCGGCAGCGGCCGTCCACGCCACCGTCAGCGTGCCGGCGTAGTCCCGCCGCCGGACCACGGAGACCTCCACGTCCAGGTCGAGCCCGAGACTCGCGAGATAGCGCAGGGCCTCGGGGTCGGCGTCCGAGATCCGGGCGACCACACCACGCTCCCCCTCGGCGAGGTCCGCGAGCAGGACGGCGTCGGGCCGCGCGACCCGGCCGTCCGCCGTGGGGATCGGGTCGCCGTGCGGGTCTCGGTCGGGGTGCCCGAGCCGGGCGCTGATCCTCTCGACGAGGCGGTCGGAGACCGCGTGCTCGAGCACCTCGGCCTCGTCGTGCACCTCGTCCCAGGTGTAGTCGAGCTCGCGCACCAGCCACGTCTCGATCAACCGGTGGCGGCGCACCATCGTCAGCGCGTGCCGTCGTCCGAGGTCGGTCAGCCACACCCCGCTGTACGGCTCGTGACCCAGCAGACCCTGGACCGTGAGTCGTCGGACCGTCTCGGAGACCGTGGACGGCCCGACGCCGAGCCGGTCGGCGAGCAGCCCCGTCGTGACCCTCTCGTCGCTCCACTCCTGCGCGGACCACACGGCCTTGAGGTAGTCCTGCGCCACGGGCGTGAGGTCGGCCGGGTAGGTCTCGGTGTCGGTCACAGCTCAAAGCCTACGCGGCGGCACCCGCCCCGAGGTCGCGCCGGAGCCAGCCTCACGGCGCGACCGGGCCGTCGAGCGAGGGCGACCCCGACGGCGCGGGCTCCTCGTCCTGCTCGTCGCCGTCCGGCGGCGAGAACGGTGGGACGGCGTCCTCCAGCTCGCCCACCGGGGGGACGACGACGGGCATCCGTTCGCGGTCGTAGACGGTCGCCTCGCCCGACGGCGTGACCGCGATGACCTGGACGTCGAGCCACTCGCGCGTGGTCGTGTCGAAGCGCAGCAGGGTCATCTCCGCGGTGCCACGCAGCGGTCCGACGGTGGGCTGGCCCGACGCCGCGCCCGCCGTGCTGGCCGAGACGTAGCGGATCCCACGGCCCACCTGCACCGGCCCGAAACGCTGGTGGGTGTGCCCCGAGACCTGCAGCGGGACGCACCCGGCGTCGAGCGCCGGCAGCCCGACCACCGGGGTGTGGACCAGCAGCAGGTCGGGGTCCTGCTCGCAGGCCGCGGCGGCCAGGTCGGCAGCCTGCTCGCCAGGGGTCCGTTCGCGCGCCACCGCCGTGCCCTCGCCGATCCGGGTCTCCAGAGCGTCCCGGTCACCGAGGATCCGTACGCCCGCGACCTCCACCGTCCCGCCGTCGAGGATGGTCTGGCCGTGCGCTGCCTCCTGCTGGGAGGTGATCACGGAGTCGTGGTTGCCGTCCGCGACGACCATGGGCACGTCGCCGACGGCGGAGGCGAACGCGTCGACGCAGACCTTCTCCACGGCGGTGCCGTTCATCGTGGTGTCCCCCGCGTTGAGCACCACGTCCGCACCCGAACGCTGCACCGCCTCCTCGATCACCGTGGACATGCCCGTGTTGCAGTGCAGGTCGGCGACGACCAGCATCGACACGATGCCCTCGCCGTCCTCGCCGCTGACCGGGTCGGGCGGCTCCTCGCCCAGGTTCGTCCGCACGGCATGCCGGATCTCCCAGGAGTTCCACGCCTGCCCCAGGTCCGCCCGAGCGGCCTCGTAGAAGGCTTCGTTCTCGTCGTAGAGCGCCACGAGCTGGCCACCGTAGGTGTCGATGACACCCGCGAGGCGACCTGTGATGCGCGCGCCCTCCAGGGCCGTCCCCTCGAACACCGCCGAGGCAGGACGGCCCTGGCGTGGGCCGTCGACGTCCGCCGAGACGAGCGTGGTCCCGACGAACGCGACGATGACGACGCCGGCGGTGAGCTGCCACGTCCGCGGCGCGAGCGAGGCGGAGAGCTGGCGGCGCCGGGCTTCACCCAGCAGCACCCGCACGCCCCAGCCCACGAGCACCACCCCGACGAGGGCGAGCCCGGCCCGTCGGGCCGCGTCACCCAGCAGCGCCACCGTCACCGCGTCGATCGTCACCTGCGGGCTGTCGTAGAACTGCAGGTAGCCGTCCAGGTCCCCGACCAAGCGGTCCAGGGTCGACGACGCGCCGACGGCCGACAGGTCCGCCGGGATCTCCTTGACGGTGACGTCCACGCCGAGCCCGAGGGGCAACGGCGAGTCGATCTCCAGGGTCCCCAGCGGGCCGAGGTCGACGACCACCAGGCCGTCGGTGTCCACGGAGTACTCCGCCTCGTGCGGGCCGAGGCTCAGGGTGGCCGACGCCGTCGTGATGCCGAAACCCACGCAGGCGATCACGGCGGCGAGGGCTGCGAGGGTCCAGCGCAGCCAGCGGGCAGGAACGGGTCTGTCGTGCATGGTGGCCCCACCTTCACCGACGAGGGGGTCCCACCACAACCCGGCTCACCTCAGCGGCGTGTCTCACGCAGCGTGAGCAGGGCGACGACCGCCGCGACGAGGGTGAGGACCACCCCGATCGTCGCCGTCGTCCCGACACCGCCGGCGAACGCCTGCTGGGCCGAGGCCAGCAGCTCGGACGCCGTGGCGGCAGGCAGGCTCGCGGCGATCTCGGTCGCACCGCCGAGGGTCTCGGTCGCTGCGGCGGCGTCGGCCGGCGAGACACCGTCCGGGACCACCACCGACGCCGCGTACGAGGCCGTGAGGATGCTCCCCAGCACCGCCGTGCCGAGGACGGCACCCAGCTCGTACGCCGTCTCGGAGATCGCCGACGCGGCTCCGGCCTTGGCGGCCGGCACGCTCGAGACGATCATGTCGTTGCTCACCGTCTCGGCGGCGCCGATGCCCACGGAGAGCACGACGAACGCCACGACCAGCGGGGCCAGCGCGCCGGACCCTCCCAGGAGCGCCACCAGCAGGTACCCGAGCGAGGACAGGCACAGGGCCGTGGCCACGACCCGCTGGGCGGGCAGCCGGCGCACCACGCGGACGACCGCGAGCCCCGCGACCACCATCGCGACGGTCCCGGGCAGCAGGGCCAGACCGGCGTTGACGGGCGCGAGCCCGTGCACGAGCTGCAGGTCCTGGGAGACGAAGAACAGGAAGCCGACCAGCGAGAACACGCTGAGCAGGTTGACCACGACGCCGCCGCTGAAGGCGGGCACCCGGAACAGCCGGACGTCGAGCATCGGCACCGGGCGGCGCAGCTGGCGCCGCACAAAGGCGTACCCGCTGGCGAGCCCGACACCGGCGGCCACCAGCGCGGCCGGGGTGACGCCGTACGAGGCGGTCTCCTTGATCGCCCAGACCAGCGGGGTCATCGTGACCATGGCCAGGGCGACGGACACGGGGTCGAGCGGGCCGGGGGCCGGGTCCTTCGACTCCGGCAGCACGATCGGTGCCAGCACGAGGAAGACCACCAGCACGGGCACGGCCAGCAGGAAGACCGAGCCCCACCAGAAGTGCTGGAGCAGGAGCCCGCCCACGATCGGGCCCAGGGCTGCTCCGGCCGCCCAGCCGGTGGCCCAGATGGCGATTGCCAGCCGGCGCTCCTCGCGGTCGACGAACACGTTGCGCAGCAGCGACAGCGTCGACGGCATGAGCATGGCGCCGAAGAACCCGAGCGCGGCACGGGAGGCGACCAGGGTGCCGGCGGTCGGCGCGAAGGCCGCGACGGCGGAGACCAGGGCGAAGCCTACGGAGCCGATCAGCAGCAGCCGACGGCGGCCCAGCCGGTCTGCCAGGGAGCCCATCGGGACGAGCAGCCCGGCCAGGACGAGCGGGTAGACGTCGACGACCCACAGCAGCTGGGTGCCGGTGGGCCGCAGGTCGGCCGAGATCTGGGGCAGGGCAAAGCTCAGGACGGTGTTGTCCACGGACACGAGCAGCACCGGAAGCATGAGTGCGACGAGGGCGGCCCAGCGCCGGGGGTAGGGGGCGGGGGCCTGGAGCTGCGGTGTCGTCACCGAGATGGTGGTCACGACGTTCCTCTCACGACGATCGACGGCCAGGGCGACGCTGCGCGCCGAACTTCTGTACCGTCCAGACGGTACAGTAACGTCTCGACCGCTAGTCTGACAACCATGCCTCCCGCCCCTGCCGCCCGAGCCAAGGTGCTGCACGCCTTCGCCGAGATCCTCGTCACCTCCGGGGAGCGTTCCGCCACCCTGGAAGCCGTCGCCGAGAGCGCCGGCGTCTCCAAGGGCGGCCTGCTCTACCACTTCCCCACCCGCGACGCCCTGGTCGACGGGCTCGTCCAGCACCTCCACGAGCTGATCGCCGCCGACGTCGCCACCATGAAGGCCGCGCCCGAGGGCCCCGTGGCCTACCTGCTGCGCAGCTCGCTGGACGTGGGCGGAGAGCTCGACCTCGCCTTCCGTGCGGTCTCCCAGCTGGCCCAGGGATCGGCGCCCCACGCCCGCAGCGCCCTGGACACCGCCCACGACACGTGGACCGAGGCCATCGCCGTCGAGGTCGAGGACGCCCCGACCGCCCACGCGATCATGCTGATCAGCGACGGCCTCTACCACCGCAGCTCGATCGGGGCCCAGTCCCCCGACCTCGACGAGCTGCTGCACATCGTCGAACGCCTGGCCGCCTCTCCCCGCACGACGGCGGGCTGAGGTCAGGCGCGGCGAGGCCTCAGGGGTCCAGCTGCCGCCCGGGGGTATCGCCCGCCGCCTCACCCGCTCCGAGAATCCTGCGGTGCGCAAGATCCTCGACGTCCAGGATCGCCATCGCCGACTGAACGGATCGACCGATCCGCGCGGTGCCCGTACTACCCGTCACCAGCTACCGCGCCCTGGACCCGGCGGGGGGGCACCACCGAGGCGTGCCCCCCGGATCCGACGTCACGCACCAGCCGGTCCGCGGCGCCGGCGCCACCGCCCAGGCCATGCCGACCCAGGGAGAAGAAGCCATCCACGACCAGCACCGCGCGTGGTGGCCGCCACGACGATGGCGCAGAACGCCGCGCGCGTCTTCGTCACTGGCGCCGCAGACCTGGTCGTCGCGAATGCCAGGAACTTCCGGCTCGGAATCGCCTGGGCTCAGGCAGAGCACGAGCATTCGCTACGGCGAACGCCTCGCCGAGATTGGTGCGGTCCCCTCGATCGGGACCGGTCGGCGACTCCTGAGACAACGCGTTGGCCGAGTGGTGTGCCCCGGCTTTCGTGGAGCCGGGTTGCTGGAATCTAGGCCACGGTGATCGTTGCTGTGTTCTCGAACTCTACGGGTGTCAGCCAGCCGAGGGCGGAGTGCCGGCGCTGGCGGTTGTGGAAGATCTCGAGGTACTCGAAGATCGCGTTGGCGAGCTCCAGGCGGGTGCGCCAGCCGCGTCGGTTCAGGAGCTCGACCTGCATGCGCGACCAGAAGCTCTCGATGACGGCATTGTCGTAGCAGTCACCGATCGATCCCATCGAGGGCACCAGGCCGGACTCCTTGGCCCGGGTGGTGAAGGCCCAGGAGCCGAACTGGACGCCGTGGTCGGAGTGAATGATCGTCCCGGCCGGTGGCCGGCGGTTCTCGATGGCCATGCCGAGCGCGTTGGCGACCAGCGCCGCGGTGGGCGACGAGTCGATCGACCACCCGACCACTCGCCGCGAGCACACATCAAGCATGACGGTGCAATACACCTTGCCCTCCCTGGTCGGGTGCTCGGTGATGTCGGTGACCCACAGCTCGTCGCCCGCTCGCGGGCGAACTGCCGATCGACGAGGTCGTTCGAGATCAGGTCCGGGCGGGTCCGACGCCACTTCGGGCGTCCGCCCCACGCCCTTGAGCCCGGCACGAGCCATGAGCATCTCCACGGTCCCGTGCCAGACCTGGACGCCGTGACCCTTGGTCAGCTCAGCGTGCACCCGCCGGGCGCCGTAGACACCCCGCGAGGCGGTGTGGATGGTGCGGATGGTCTCGGTCAGCAGAGCGTGCCGCACCCGGCGGGCCGATGGTGCTCGCACCCGCGAGGCGTAGTAGCCCGACTCCGAACAGCCCAGCACCCGCGCCGCGGGCTGGACCGGCAGGCCTTCGTCGGCCATCACCGCGATCGCTGCGAACCGCCTTTTGGGGGCACCACCTTGCCCAGCCGCTCACTCGCACGCCGGTGGATCGCCAACTCGGTCTCCAGCTCGGCGATCCGCTTCCTGGCCGCGGTCAGCTCGGCCCGCTCCGTACTGGTCAAGCCCGGCTCAAGGCCCTTGTCGATGCGGTCCTGGCGCCGCCAGGAGTAGATCGTCTGATCGCTGATCTCCAGATCGCCCGCCACGTCCGCGACCTTGCGGCCCGACTCGAGCAGGTCCAACACCTTGCGCCGGAACTCCGGCGGATACCCACGACGTCCCACGAGGCCCCTCCTACAGGGTCAGGTGGCACAAGAATCCAGTAATCCGACTCCATCGAACGCGGGACACACCAGAGCCTCCACTGAACCCAGGGCGCAACAGTCGCCTTTCGAGCCTATCCGGAAAGACGAACTCCGCACAAGCCAAGGATCAGACCAGAATCCCAACCTCAAGAAAATAGACCATCCATCGCGATGGATAATATACCTATTGTCATGAATGCCGCCCCGACGATCGCAGTCCGCCTTTGCATATCGATACCCATGGGCGCCTCTTTTACCGACTTTGCAAGCGGGCGAGGAAGCCAGCGGTCCGACATCTGGTAGAGTTTGGCGCCAATTGCTTTTCGGAACGCCAGGCAAACTATGCCAAACATGACCATTGCCAAGCTAGCTACGAGCACGACAGGTTCCACAGTTCAACTCGATTCCATCATCTTGCAGATCAGTGTTGTGTCCAGTACTTGCCCGACTCAATATGCGCACCGTACTGCCAGCCGAGACCAATTCCGGCCGAGTCCCACTGGTAGGCAGGCAGCACCTCCAGAACCGGCGCCGCCGCACCCTCTCCCTCAGCGACAACAGTGACGCCAACCTCGTCCGAACCGACCTGCACCAGCTCCAAACCTTGACCAGTCGAGATCTCGAAGCCCAGACCGTCCTCACCGACCATCGCCAGCACAGCATCGGCGGCACCCGGTGTGCCCAGCACGAGCACCGGGGTCAAGCCGGTCGTGTCAGGAGAGATGCGCACCACGAGCTCCGCGTCCTCGATCAGTGCACCGTCTGCGTCCAGCACCGGATAGACCGCGCGATTCTCCTGGACCGTCGGCTCACCCAGGCCGACCGTCACAGCCAGGCCGAGATCACCATCCTTCGTCGCCAACGATGCGAACGACTCGCCCGGACCCGTAGCGCCAGCCAGCTCCATCTCCACCACCGGCGACACCACCCGCAGGCCACCCTCACCGTCCACCTCGAGGCGAGGATCCACCGGCTCCCAGGCACCGCTGACATCGGTCCGCTCCGCCACGACCGTCGTGTCACGCACGAACCGTCCCTGCGGCGTGGCGTAGACCGTGTCCCACGGCGACAGCTCATCCAGGATCAGCACATCATGGCCACAGCTCGCAGCGATCCAGAACGCCTCGGGGGGGCGATGCCGCCTCCTGCACGCACTGCGGGGGCTCGATCGGCTCGTCCCACTCCTCGGCGGCATCGTCCACCTCGGGTGACCCCGGGTCCTCGTCACCGACATCCGGCATGAGATCGAGGACCGCCTCGGCAGCGTCCTCCAGGACATCGCCGACAGACACCGTGTCGGACTCGACCCACGGCCTGTCCGCGGCCTCCGGCTCGCCCACGTCCGCGCTGGCGTCCGTCGCGACGAAGACCAACGCCACCGCCAGCGCCACGGCCGGCCTCCATCGTCGAGAGGAGGCCTTCTCCCCCACTTGCCGTGAACCAGCCATGACGTGCTGCACTGCACACTCCGGTCATCGTCGATAAATCAGACACTTCGATGGAGGCGAAGGTAACGAGATGACCACCTCGCGTCAAGGTTGCGTTCAGGCTCTGATGCGTCGACGATCACCGGAGCCTGCTCGCGCAGCCACGAGCGGCGCACTTCCAGCCCGTCTGCACCATGGCGCCGCGCACTGGCGCTACGCTTCCCTCGAACGTCCGTACGGGGCCCGTGTGCCGCCGTCGGGCACCGCCTCGCAGCCGAGAGCGATCCAGGGTGCCGCACCGCATGGCGCGCACGAAAGCAGCCCAGGGTCGCCGCCATTCACCATGGACCGCCGTCGATGAGAACGGACTTCGGCAGCCCTTCCGTCCGTACTGGCCGAGAGGTCTGCCCCAGCCTCAGCCCGTCTTCTTGGCCCCCTCGACGCTGCGCCGCAGCGCGTCCATGAGGTCGATGACCTCGCCGCCCTCGCCCTCCTCCTTCTCCCCGAAGGTCTCGGCCGGATCCATCGTGTCGCCCTTCTCGATCTTGGCGTCGATGAGCTGCCGGAGCTGGACCTGGTACTCGTCGGTGTAGTCCTCCGGGGTGAAGTCGGACTCGTAGCTCGACACGAGCTGGGCGGACATCGCGAGCTCCTTGTCCGAGACCGAGACCGAGCCGTCCAGCGAGGGAAACTCGGCCTCCCGGATCTCGTCGGCCCACAGCAGCGTCTGCAGCGTCAGGACCTCCTCGCGGACGCGGAGCGCCGCGAGCCGGGTGCGCTGCCGCAGCGCGAACTTCACGATCGCGGTGCGGTCCGTCTCCTCCAGCGTGCGGCGCAGGAGCACGTACGCCTTGGGGCTCTTGGAGTCCGGCTCGAGGTAGTAGGTGCGGTCCAGCAGGACCGGGTCCACCTGGTCGCTGGGCACGAACTCGACGACCTCGATCTCGCGGTTGCTCTCGGCCGGCAGCGCGGAGAAGTCCTCCTTGGTGAGGACGACGACCTGCTCGCCGTCCTCGTAGGCCTTGTCGATGTGCTCGTACGGCACCGTCTCGCCGTCGAGCTCGCAGACCCGCCGGTAGCGGATCCGGCCGCCGTCCGCGTCGTGCACCTGGTGCAGCGGCACGTCATGACCCGACGTGGCGCTGTACAGCTTCACCGGGACGTTGACGAGGCCGAACGTCACGGCACCCTTCCAGATCGCCCTCATGACCCCATGGTCACGCGCAACGCGCGTCCGCGCAGGACGGGTCGTTCAGGCGACGAGTCCGAGCACTCCCACGACACCGACCAGCAGCGCCAGAACCACGGAGACCACCACCAGGACGGCGTGCACGGTGTAGAAGCGGGTGGGACGGCCGGCCTCGTCGCGAGCACGCGGGTCCTTGGTCACCCTGCGCCAGAACTGCGGCCACACCACCAGGTTCCACACCGCAGCGACGAGCAGGACGAGGGACCACACCAGAGGGATCTGCACCCGCCCATCGTCCCACGGGCTGAGACAGCGCTTTCCTCCGGCGACGGTCTCCCCATAGATTCATCGTTGTAGAGCCGCGGCGAGGGGGCCGCGCGGCACGCCTTCGATGCAAAGGAGCACGACGTGCGAACGATCGCTTTCCCGAGCAACACCCCGTGGCGGAGCACCCGACGGCTGGTGGCGTCGCTCGCCGCCCTGCTGGTCGCCGTGGCGACGCTGACCGTCGTCGGCGCGCCCGCCGCCCGGGCCGCCACCATCGACACCTCCGCCGAGTACGTGCTGGTCAACCGGCACAGCGGCCTCGTGGCCGACGTGCTGAACGCCTCGACCGCCAACGGTGCCGAGATCATCCAGTGGCACCGCACCGATGCCGCGTGGCAGCGGTGGCGCTTCGTCGACGCGGGGTCCGGCCACTACCGCATCGTGTCGGTCCACTCCGGCAAGGCGCTCGAGGTCTGGGAGCGCTCCACCGCGGACGGCGCCGAGATCCGCCAGTACACCGACAACGCGGGCGCCAACCAGCAGTGGCGTCCCGTGGACACCTCCGGGGGCGTCCAGCTCCTCAACCGGCACAGCGGCAAGGCGCTCGAGGTCTGGGAGTGGTCCAGCGAGCCCGCCGCGCGGCTCAGCCAGTTCACCTCGCTGGGCGGGGCGAACCAGGTGTGGGACCTCGTGCAGGTCGGTGGTGGAGGGTCGACCGAGTGCGGCGCCGGCTCCTTCACCACCGAGGCCGTGCAGTCCGGCTCCACCTGGACCGCCCGTCGCGGCGGCACCACCCTCTACACGGGCAGCGACATGGTCGCGGCCGTCCGCGCCGCCGTCGGCGGGCTCACCGCCGGGCGCACCACCCAGCAGCGCGTCGTCGTCCGCGGGTCCGGCTCGATGCCGGGCTCCACGTCGATCAACCTGCCGAGCCACACCTCGCTGGAGGTCTGCGGCACGATCAACGTCACCGGCTCGGCCACCGCCAACAACGCCGCCATCCGCATCCGGCACGCACGCGACGTGTCCGTGCCGCACCTGTCGCTGACCGGCGCGCCCTACTTCGGGATCTGGGTGCGGACCTCCTCCGACGTCCACCTCGGGCAGATCGATCTGCGGATGTCCGGCGGGCACGGGCTGCGGATCGACTCCCGCGACAACGACGCGGTGCGCGAGGCCCGCAACATCCGGGTCGACAACGTGTACGTCTCCGGCACCGGGTCGCACGGGGTGGAGACCTACGGCGTGGACGGGCTGACGATCGGCACCGTGACCGCCCGCAACACCGGGTACGCGGGCCTGCTGCTCAACGACACCGTCAACGCCACCGTCGGGAAGGTCGACGGGCAGGGGGCCGGGACCGGCACCGGGTACGCCGCCTTCCGGATGGCCAACCGCAACGGTGCCGTCGGGAACAGCTACCCCACGAACATCCGGGTGGGCGAGGTCGTCGCCCGCGGCGGCGGCCGGGGCATCTTCTGCGTCTCGCAGTCCGGCGGGGTGGAGATCGGGCGCGTGGACATCGCGAACACCGGCGGCGACTCCATCCTCATCGAGAACTGCTACAACGTCACCATCGCCTCCCAGGGCGGCACCGTGTCCGGCCCGGGCGGCATCCGCATCGCGGCACGCTCGGAGTTCGCGAACACCCGGGACGTGACGTTCTCGAACCTCACGCTCAACGGGGTGACGCTGCGCGAGTCCCCCTGCGCGGTCAACACGCGGGTCAGCAACATCACCTGGAACAACAGCAGCAACCAGACCTGCTGAGCACCCTGTTGTGGGCGGGAAATCTGGGCCTAAGAAGGGTACGCACCGGGCGTATCGGGCCAGATTTCCCGCCCACAGCACGGCTCAGTGGAGCAGACCGTGGTGCAGGGCCCGCAGCACCGCCTTGGTGCGGTCGGTGGTGTCCAGCTTGAGCAGCACGGCCGAGACGTGGTTCTTCACCGTGCCCGGCGCCAGGTGCAGCACCTCCGCGATCTCCCGGTTCGTGCAGCCCTCGGCCATGAGGCGCAGCACCTCTGTCTCCCGCTCGGTCAACGGCTGCACGAAGGCCTCGTCGACCCCCTCGCGTTCCTGCTCCGGCAGCACCCCGGACCTCACCGCACGCGTCAGCCGTGCGGTCACCGACGGCTGGACGTGCGTCCCACCGTCGGCCAGCGTGCGCACCGCACCCGCGAGCTGCTCGACGGTGACGTCCTTCAGCAGGTAGCCCTGGGCGCCGGCACGCAGCGCGGCCAGGACGAGCTCGTCGTCGTCGAAGGTCGTCAGCACCAGCACCGGCACCGCCAGCCCACGACGGCGCAGCTCACCCAGCGCCCACAGCCCGTCCGTCCCGGGCATGCGCAGGTCGAGGAGCACCACGTCCGGGCGATGCTCCACCACCGCGTCCACCCCGGTGGCACCGTCGTCCGCCTCGGCCACCACCTCGAGGCCACCGGCGATCTCCAGCAGGCTCCGGATACCGTGGCGCACCAGGGTCTGGTCGTCGACGAGCACCAGGCGCAGGTCGCGCCCTGCCCCCGGCCCGCCCGTCACGAGCGCACCCGCTGCGGCATGGCCACCTCGAGCCGGAAGCCCCGTGACCCGTCGAAGCGCACCGCGCCCCCGAGCGCCTCGGTGCGCTCGACGATCCCGCGCAACCCGTTGCCCGGTGTCACCTGCCCGGCCGCGTACCCGTCGTCGTGTGCGACCAGCGTGAGCTCCTCCCCGCGCGCCGTGACCTCGATCGTCAGCACCGATGCCTCCTCGGCGTGGCGGACCGCGTTCGTCGCCGCCTCCTGCGCCACCCGGATCAGGGCGGCGGTCTGCTCCTCGTCGGCGACGACGTCGTCGGCCACGGACACCTCGATCCGTGGCTGCGGCACCGCGGCGGCGACGGCGTCCAGCGCCTCGCGCAAGTCGGGCGCCCGGCGGCGCAGCTCCCCCACGGTGGCGCGCACGTCGCCGAGCAGCTCGCGCGCCGTGCTGCGGGCCCGCTCGATGTGCTCGGCCTGCGCCGTGCCCGCGCGGTGCGTCGCCGACTCCAGCTCCAGGCTCAGCACCGCGAGCTGATGCCCGAGCAGGTCGTGCAGCTCGCGCGCGATCCGCAGCCGTTCCGACGCCCGGCTCATCTCGTCGCGCAGCACCGTGGCCGCCGCAAGCTCCGTGTGCGCGACGGAGAGCTCCACACGCATGCGCTGCTCACGCTGCAGCGCGGCGCTGACCAAAGCGGCGGACACCTGCAGGAGCAGGTACAGGCCGGCGCCGAGGACGAGCTCCGCCACCGGCAGATCCCCGCCCCGCTGCTGGGCGCCGAGCACGGAGGCGACCAGCAGGATGCCCGTGTTGACGGCGATCACCGCCGCCGTCACCCGCCACGACGCCAGGTAGGTGCTCAGCGCGGCCCCGAACACCAGGATGATCGGCAACCAGCCGGCCCCCGGCCACCCGATGATCAGCACACCCGCGAGCGCCGTCTGGACGGCGACACCGACCACCGTCCCGCGGGCGTGCGGCTTCTGCACCATCACCCAGAAGGTCGACGCCAGGTAGGTGACCGCTGTGGTCCACCAGACCCACGGAGCCACCAGGTGGTCCGGCCCCTCGACGAGCAACGGGACGAGCAGCACGACGCACACGCACACGCCGAGCACCGTCAGCCCTGCCACCGTGTCTGCCCCTGGTCGTCGCACCGTTCCACGCTACGGCAGGTCAGGTCGGTGCGGGCGTGCCAGAAGTCACGGGTGGCGGTCATGACCGGCGGCACGCGCGCCCGCGGCGGCACCGCTCCTAGCGTCGTGGCCATGACAGCGATACGAGCGACGAACCTGCACAAGGAGTACCGGCGCCGCGGCCGGACCACCGTCGCGGTGGACGACGTGAGCCTGCACGTCGAGGTGGGCGAGATCGTCGGGCTGCTCGGCCGCAACGGGGCCGGCAAGTCGACCACGGTCGACCTCGTCAGCGGGTTGCGCGCGGCGGACGACGGTACGGTGCGCGTCCTGGGGCACGACCCGAGGGTGGACCGGGCCAAGGTGCGCGGCGTGCTCGGCGTCCAGCTGCAGCAGCCACGGCTGCACGACGCGCTGA
Organism: Isoptericola halotolerans; assembly: GCF_013149785.1. Taxonomy (GTDB): domain Bacteria; phylum Actinomycetota; class Actinomycetes; order Actinomycetales; family Cellulomonadaceae; genus Isoptericola; species Isoptericola halotolerans. Next base: position 176,391 of record NZ_JABEZU010000005.1, on the reverse strand, counting down.
CCGTGCGGGAGCTGGTGCGGCTGCACCGGTCGTTCTACCCCACGGGGCGTGACCCGGACGAGCTCGTCGAGGCCATGGGGCTGGCCGACCGGCGCGACACCCGCTTCGAGAAGCTCTCCGGCGGGCAGATGCAGCGCGTGTCCATCGCGGTGGCCCTGGTGGGCAACCCGCGGGTGGTGATCCTCGACGAGCTCACCACCGGCCTGGACCCCGAGGCCCGGCGCGGCATGCTCGACCTGGTGCGCGGCCTGCGCGAGGACGGCACCACGGTGCTGCTGGTCAGCCACCACATGGACGAGGTGGAGAAGCTGTGCGACCGCGCGATCGTGCTCGACGCCGGGCGCGTCATCGCCGACAACACCCCCGCAGGCCTCGTCACCGACGCCAGCCTGCCCGCGGACGCCGGCCTCGAAGAGGCCTACCTGACCCTGACGGGAGCCGCACGATGACCGACACCCTGATCCCCCAGCTGCCCGAGGTCCGTCCCGGTGCCCGGGCGTGGCTGGCCATGACGGTCGCCGAGGCGAAGATGGTCGCCCGCGACACCGGTGGTCTGGTCATCCCGCTCGGCATGCCGCTGCTCATCCTCGTGATGAACGGCATCGCGTTCGACACCGACGAGGTGATCCCCGGGACGGGAGGACGCACCGCGTTCGACCTCTACGTCCTGCCGATGACCCTGACCCTGGTGATCGCCACGGTGGGGGTCATCAACATGCCGAGCTTCGTGGCCGGGTACCGGCGCACCGGCATCCTGCGGCGGCTCGGTGTCACCCCGGCCTCGCCGGCGATGGTGCTCGTCGCCCAGGCCGCGGTCGGGATCGTCCAGATCGCCCTCGGCATCGCGATCGCCCTGACGCTCGCCCTCACGACCTTCGACGCCAACCCGCCTGCACACCTCTGGGCGGCGCTCGGTGTGCTGTGCCTCGCCGTCGCCTCGATGTACGCCGTCGGGATGCTCGTCGCCGCGGTCGCTCCCACCCCCCAGTCCGCGCTGGCGCTCGGGCTCATCGCCTTCTTCGCGATGGCCGCCGTGGGTGGCATGTTCGGACCGCGGGAGAACCTGCCCGACGTGCTCGCCGAGGTGGGCGGCGTGCTGCCGTTCGGTGCTGCCGTGGACGCGCTCGGCGCGGCGTGGGCCGGGCAGGCCGTCCCGGGCCAGACGCTGGTGGGGATGGCGACGGCCACCGTCGCGGCGGGAGCCGGCGCCGCCCTGTGGTTCCGCTGGGAGTGAGGGCCGGGCGGCCCGGTGTGCACCACCCGGCCACCCGGGCGACCATGGGCGCATGACAGCCGACGTCCCCCGTGCCGGGCGGTCGCAGACCGTCTCGGTCGAGGGACGTCGGCTGCAGCTGACCAACCTGGACAAGGTGCTCTACCCCGCCGCCGGCACCACGAAGGGCCAGGTCCTGCACTACCTGGCCCAGGTGGCGCCCGCGCTGGTGGCGCACGCCGCGCACCGGCCGGCCACGCGCAAACGCTGGCCGAACGGTGTGACCGGCCAGATGTTCTTCCAGAAGAACCTCGACGCCTCGACCCCCGAGTGGGTCCCGCGGCGCACCATCCGGCACACGTCCTCCACCAACGACTACGTGCTGGTCGACGACCTGGCCACGCTGACGTGGCTGGGCCAGACGGCCACCCTCGAGATCCACACCCCGCAGTGGCAGTTCGGGCGCACCGGCGCGCCGCTGGCGCCGGACCGCCTGGTCCTCGACCTCGACCCGGGTCCCGGCGCGGGCCTGCCCGAGTGCGCCGAGGTCGCCCGGCTGGCCCGCGACATCCTCGTGGGCATGGACCTCGAGCCGCTGCCCGTGACCAGCGGCTCCCAGGGCATCCACCTGTACGCGGCGCTCACCGCGGCGCACGGCGAGCTGACGTCCGACGCCGTCTCCGCCGTCGCCAAGGAGCTCGCCCGTCACCTGGAGTCCGCCCATCCCGACCTGGTGGTCAGCGACATGAAGAAGTCGCTGCGCACGGGCAAGGTGCTGGTCGACTGGTCGCAGAACAACGGGGCCAAGACCACGATCGCGCCCTACTCGTTGCGCGGGCGCGACGAGCCGACCGTCGCGGCGCCGCGGACGTGGGAGGAGCTGGACGACCCGCACCTGGCCCAGCTCGGCTACGCCGAGGTCCTCGAGCGGCTCGAACGGGACGGCGACCTGCTGGCGCCGTTGCTCACGGGGCACCTGTCCCGCCTCGAACCCACACCCGAGCGGCTCGCGTCCTTCCAGCGGCTCGAGACCTACCGGTCCAAGCGTGACCCGGGCAGGACGCCGGAGCCCTTCGGGCCGGGAGCCGGGCGCGAGGCCGGAACGACACCGGCCCCCGCGAGCACCACCACCGGCCCGTCGTTCGTCATCCAGGAGCACCACGCCCGGCGGCTGCACTGGGACTTCCGCCTGGAGCACGAGGGCGTCCTCGTGAGCTGGGCGCTGCCCAGGGGCGAACCGACCGATCCTGCGCAGAACCACCTCGCGGTACAGACGGAGGACCATCCGCTGGAGTACGGGGGCTTCGAGGGCACGATCCCCGCCGGCGAGTACGGCGCCGGGGAGGTGACGATCTGGGACTCCGGGACCTACGAGCTCGAGAAGTGGCGCGAGGGCAGGGAGGTGATCGTCACCCTGCACAGCGAGCGCCGCGGGTCGCGCCGGCTCGCCCTGATCCACACCGGCGGACGGGACGGCAGCGAGAACGGCTGGCTGATCCACCGCACGAAGGCCCAGCCCGACGGCGAGGGCCCGGCCCGCGAGCCGGACACCACGTCACCGGGGGCAGGGCGTGAGGAGGCACGGCCGTCGTCCGGTGCTGTGCCCGGTGCTGTGCCGGGTCCCGCACCTCGCCCGATGCTGGCCACGACCGCCTCGCCCGCGGAGCTGGCACGGATGGGCGCCGACGAGTGGGCGTTCGAGGCCAAGTGGGACGGGTTCCGGGCGATCGTCGAGGTGCTGGCCGCCGAGGACGGCGACGCACCCGCGCGCGTGCGCCTCACCTCCCGCTCGGGGCGCGACCTCACCGCCACGTTCCCCGAGCTCGCCGGACTGGCCACGATGGTGCCGGACGACGAGCTGCCGATGGTGCTGGACGGCGAGGTGGTCGCGCTGGACGCCCAGGGGCGGCCGAGCTTCCGGCGCCTGCAGCAGCGCGCCAACCTGGTCCGGCCGCGCGACGTGGAGCGGGCCCGTCGCGGCGTCGGCGTGGACCTGGTGCTCTTCGACGTGCTGCGTGTGGCGGGTATCGACGTCGTCGACCATCCGTACGACGAGCGCCGGGCGATCCTGGCACGGGTGGTGACGCCCCGTCCTCCGGTGCACGTGCCGGACGTCCTACCCGGCAGCGCGCAGGAGGCCATGGCCGAGTCGCAGCGCCTCGGGCTGGAGGGAGTGCTGGCGAAGCGGCGCACCTCCCCGTACGCCGCCGGGCACCGCTCCCGCGACTGGTTGCGGGCCAAGCACGTCGCCGTGCAGGAGGCCGTCGTGGTGGGCTGGCGTCCGTTGCGCAGCGGGACGCCGACGGAGGACCCCCGGTCGGTGGGAGGCCTGCTCCTCGCCGTGCCCGACGACGGCGGCCTGCGGTTCATCGGACGGGTCGGCACCGGGTTCCGGGACACCGAGCGCCGCGCGTTGCGGGACGTGCTGGTGGCAGCAGAGCGCACCGACCCGGCCGTCGCGGACGTCCCGGCCGTCGATTCCGCAGGCGCCCGCTGGGTCGAGCCCACCGAGGTCGTCGAGGTGGCGCACGCCGGCTGGACCGGCGGGACCCCGGGCGCGGGGAGCCTGCGGCACCCGGTGTGGCGAGGACGGCGCGCGGACAAGCGACCGCAGGACGTCCGGGTGGAGTGAGGTGCTGCGGGCACGGCCGGAATGCGACGGAGCGGTGGACGGTTGCCCCGGGTATGCGAGCCATCACCTACAGCACCTACGGCGACGCCGACGTCCTCGAGCTCACCGATCGGCCGGACCCGCACGTGGGCCCCGACGTCGTGGTGGTCGGGGTCCGAGCCGCCTCCGTGAACCCTGTCGACTGGAAGGTCCGTCAGGGCTATCTCGACGGGCTCCTGGACGCGCAGTTCCCGGTGGTCCCGGGCTGGGACGTGGCCGGGGTCGTGGAGCAGGTCGGCCTGGACACCCCCGAGCACCAGGTGGGCGACGAGGTCTACGGCTACGTCCGCACCGACGTCGTGCACGGCGGTACGTTCGCCGAGAAGGTCGCCGCTCCCGTGCGCACGCTGGCGCGCAAGCCGCGCTCGCTGTCGTTCGAGGAGGCAGCCGCCGTCCCCCTGACCGGGCTGACCGCCCTGCAGTCGATCCGGCGGTCCGGGGTCCGCGACGGCCAGACGGTGCTCGTCCATGCCGCCGCGGGTGGGGTGGGCAGCTTCGCCGTGCAGATCGCCCGGGCCCTCGGCGCACGGGTGATCGGCACCGCGAGCGAGGCGAACCACGAGTTCCTGCGCTCGCTCGGCGCGGAGCCCGTGACCTACGGTGACGGGCTCGCCGAACGGGTGCGCGCCCTGGCGCCCGACGGGGTCGACGTCGCGCTGGACTACGTGGGTGGCGACGCCGTCGCGGTCTCCGCGGAGGTCCTGGCCGACGGCGGCACGATCACCTCGATCACGGACCCTGCGGCCCGGGACGAGCACGGCGGTCACTACGTGTGGGTGCGGCCCTCCACGGCGGACCTGGACGACCTCACCGCGATGTTCGACGCCGGCACGCTGCGGGTCGAGGTCGCCCGGACCTACGACCTGGCCGACGCCGCCGACGCCCACCGGGCCAGCGAGGACGGGCACGTGCGCGGCAAGATCGTGGTGCGCGTCTGACCGGGGACGTCGAGCGAGCGCGCGCCGACGGTCAGCTCTGCGCCGCCCTGCCGTGGCGCCAGTAGCCGACGAAGTCGACGTGCGCCTTGGGGACCCCACGGTCGTTCACCAGGTGCCGTCGCACCCCCGTGGCGAGTCCGGACTCACCGACCGCGAACGCGTACACGGCCCCTGCCGGGAAGCGCGCCTCCCGCACGACGGCGAGCGCCGCCGCACCGGGCACGGCGGCCGGGTCGGCGCGGTCTCGCTCCACCCACAGCAGCTCGATCCCGTCGGGGACCCGAAAGTCCTGCTTGTCGTCGGCGGTGGGGACCTCGACGACGGCGATGCCGCGGGCGTCGTCCGCCAGCGACTCGCAGACACCTGCCACGGCGGGCAGGCCCGACTCGTCCGCCACGAGCAGCGTCCAGTCGTGCTCGTGGCGCGGGTTGTAGCCGATGCCCTGGTCGAGGATGCCGACGCTGTCACCCGGCCGGGCCGTCTCGGCGAACGTTGTCCCGGGCCCGTGCGGCTCGTCGTCCGCGCCGTGGACCACGAAGTCCACGTCGATCTCGTGCAGGTCGGGCCGGGATCCCCGGATGGTGTAGCTGCGGACCCAGGGGCGCTGCGACCGCGGCGTGACGAGGTACTGCGCGTACCAGCCGAGGCTGGAGGTGCGGGTGGGCAGGCGCATGGCGTCCTGGCCCGGCCGCGGCAGGAAGAGCCGGAACCACTGGTCGTGACCGCCGAGGGTGAGCTGACCGATCCCCGGGCCACCGAGGGTGACGCGGACCAGGTTCTGCGACATGCGCTTGGTCGTGACGACCTCGGCGACCAGCACGTGCGGCTCGACCGGACGGCGGCCCTTGTAAGCACTCATACGGTGAGGTTAGGCGAACCTCACCCGTTTGCCCAGGGGCCGTTCACCGACCGGACGCCCGCATGCCCCAGACTGGTGCGGTGAGCTCCCGTCACCGCCCTCGCCAGGTCTCGCCCCTGCTGGCGGTCGTGCTGACCGTCACGGCGGGTCTCACCGCCTGCACGTCCGGGGGCACGACCACGACAACGCCCGACGACCCGCCCGCTCCGGCCGCCCCGTCGCCGTCGGCCCCCTCGCCGACGCCCTCGGAACCCTCACGGCCCGGTACCCCCGTCGACCAGGAAGCGAGGCACGTCCGGTCCGGTGACGTCGAGCTCGTCGTCTCCTCCACGTCGGCGCCCGAGGTCGCCACGGCACCGGGGGCGGTCCTCGTGACCGTCGACGTCGGTCCCGACGCACCGGCCCTCCTGACCACCGACGTCGGCACCCTGGACCTCCACCCGGACGGGACGGTGACCGTCCGCGACGACGACGGCACGGCGATCGCCGCCCTGACCTCGCCGTCCGACGGGGCGGACCTCGCGGTGGTGGACGGAGGCGTCCAGATCGTCGCCGACGCGCCGGGCCGCACCACCACGACCTTCGGCTCGCAAGCGGTGGCGGGCACCGACTGGGGCGACCGGGAGGGCGGCCGCTCCCTCGCCGTCTCCCCCGCCGCCTGGGCACGGGGCGCGGGGGCCGCGGGCGAGGAGCTCGTGTGGACCGAGCTGGTCGCGGCCGACCCGGACGTCGACACGGCGACCATGCGCGACCAGCTCACCTGTCACACTCTCGGCGCGCCGGACAAGGAGACGTGGAACCTCGAACCGTGGCGTCCCGACGTGGGGCTGGTGGCCGTGCTCGCGGCCCGGTGCAACCCGACGGAGGACCAGTCCGGATGACCAGGACTCACCACCGCTGACGGACGTCCTCGGCCCACCCCTCCAGACGTCCGACGTCCAGCCGCTCGCCGGAGTCTGTCGTGACCCACCCCGACCACCGTCCGAAGCACTGGTCCGTCGCCGAGGCGACGACACCGAGGTTCGTCCGGCTCACCCGGTCGAAGAAGGGTGCGAACGACAGGTCCAGACGTTCACCCCGCACGTGCCAGGGCCGCAGGTAGGCGTGCGGGTCGAAGGACCACTCGAGCTCGTCGTGGATCTTGTGCAGCCGGCCGTCGACGAACACGGCGTTCTCCGTCGTCGGGCCCTGGCGCGTCCACGACCCACCGAGCTGCAGCCCGACCCGGCGCTCCCGCCCCGCGGCGTCGCGCACCGTGCCGAAGCCGACGCCCCACTGCCACGACACCGAGTACGGCCAGCGGCCGCGACCGTGGTCGTGCACCGCCCACGCCGGCCCGGCGATCGCGTGGCTCGTGCCGTCGACACGCAACGACCCGCGCACGGGACGCCCGACGTCCTTGACGGTGTACTGGAAACGACGCGACGACCAGGGGACGACGACTCCCAGCACCTCGTGCGTGGCCGGACGGGCGATGACGACGTCCAGCTCGACCCTGGAGGTCCGGGCCCGCAGGCGGGTCGCGGGGCGGTACCCGCTGTGCCCGCCGCGCTCGGCCGGCTCGGCGGTCCGGTGCGCGTCGTCCACGGCGATCTCCACGCGCCGCGTGCGCGACCGCACCGCGCCGCCACCGATGGTGCCGGGCAGCTCGGCCGTCCCCGACAACGGAGCGACGACCACGTCGTCCGTCTCGATCCCCGTGGAGCGCTCCAGGACGTACACCTGGTGCAGGGCCGCGTAGTCGAGCGCCGCGGTCGTCACCGCGACGACGTGCGTCGGCGTCATGATGCCCCAGTACTCCCACCGTTTGTCGCGCCCCCGCCGTCGCCCACGGCCGATGCCCGACGTGTCGTGCAGGGGCTCGCGGGTCCAGCCCACGGCGTCGGGGTCCAACGAGCCGTCGGGCAGGCAGAGCTGCACGCCGGCGGTGATCTCGTCCTCGGTCACCGTTCGACGGTAACCGTCCCCGGCTCTCCGACACCCCTCGAGAGGTGCAGAACGCCAGGTCCGCCCCCGTTTTCACCCGCACCACCCCGCGCCGGGCGCGCGTCAGGCGCGTCCGAGGATCTCGTCCTCCTGCTCGACCGTCAGGCCCGTCACGGACGCCGTGGGGTCGGCCCGCAGCCACGCCAGGACGTCGCGGGCGGTGTCCTGGACGGACCGCGGTCGCAGACCGGCGGCCAGGGCGGGAGCGGCGTCGTGCGCCGCGAGCCCGTCGTACCGCGGCCGAGGCAACCACAGCGGGACCGACCGCTCCCCCGCCCAGGGCCGCACGTCGTGCGCGACGAGGGTCGCGTCGTCGAGCCATCGCCAGCGCGGCGAGGCACCGCAGCCCCGGGCGACACCGTCCAGCACCTCCCCGAGCGGAGTCACCGGGCCCACGGCGTCGTACGTCCCCACCGTGCGCCGCTCGGCGAGGTCGACGATCCACGTGGCGAGGTCGCGGACGTCGAGCACCTGCACCGGATCGGCCGGCCGGCCGGGGGCCAGGACGTCCGCCGACCGCGGGTCCTCGAGCACCCTCCGCATCCGCGCAGGCCAGTAGGCGAAGCGCCCTGTGGGGTCTCCGGGACCCACGATCAGCCCGGGACGGACGACGGCGGCGCTCGCGACGCCGTCGCGCACCAGCTGTTCGCAGGCGATCTTCATCGCGCCGTACGTCTCCGGCCCCGCGGGACCGACGTCCGCCGGCTCGGGGTCGCGCAGCCTCCCCGCACCCGGTCCCGCCGGGTCAGCGTCGTCGGCGTAGACGTTGATCGTCGAGACCAGCACCCAGTGCGCGCCGGGCCAGGCGGCGACGGCCCGCCGCACGTGCGACGGCGTGCCGGACACGTCGACGACGGCGTCGACGTCCTCGGCCGCGACGTCGACCGGGACCGGGTCCGCACGGTCCAGACGCAGGTGCCGGACGCCGTCGGGCACCGGGCCGGACCTCCCCCGGTTCACGGCGGTCACGTGGTGCCCCCGGGCCACCGCCTCGGCCGCGACCGCCCGGGACAGGAACGCCGAACCACCCAGCACCAGGAGTCTCATGCCTGCCACCCTGGACCGTCCGGGCCGTCGCGGCACGCCTCTTCTGCCACCGGCAGAAGGATCAGCCGCCGGTACGCGGCGTGCGATCGTCGCGGATCCCCACCATGCTCACCAGGCCACCGACGACGAGCAGCACCGCGGTGACCACCAGCGCACGGTGGAAGGAGGCCACGTCGAGCACCCCGCCGAGGATCACGCCCGCGAAGGCGATGACCACCAGCCCCGCCACCCGGGAGACCGCGTTGTTCACGGCCGAGGCGATGCCCGCGTCCGACGACGGCACCGACCCGAGGATCGCCGCGGTCAGGGGCGCCACGGTGACGGCCAGGCCCAGACCGAACACCAGGATGCCGGGGAGCACCTGCGTGACGTAGGTGGCCTCGGCATCCATGGTGAGCATCAGCAGGAAACCGCACCCGGCGACCACCGGACCGACGGTCATGAACCAGCGGGCGCCGTAGCGGCCGGCCAGGGTGCCGAAGCGCGTGGAGAGCAGGAGCATCGCGAACGTCGTCGGCAGCTGGGCCACCCCCGCGGCCGTCGCGGAGTACCCGGCGACCTGCTGCAGGAACAACGTGAGCACGAAGCCGCCGAAGGCCAGGGCGCCGTAGACGGCCGCCGTGGCGAGGTTGCCCCACGCGAAGTTGCGCACCCGGAACAGGCGCAACGGCAGCATCGGGTCGGCGGACCGCCGCTCGACGACGACGAACGCCACGAGCAGCACCGCCCCGACCCCCACCATCGGCCAGATCTGCTCGATGAGCCCCAGCACCGCGGCCGCCAGCCCGAGGGCTGCGAGCGCCGCGCCGAGCAGGTCGATGCGCCGTCCGGCGACCACGCCCGACGGCGGCACGCGCCGCAGCAGCACCAGGGTCACCGCGACCACCGGCAGGTTGATCCAGAACACCCAGCGCCAGGAGACGAGGTCGACCAGGCCGCCGCCGACGAACGGGCCGACGATCATCGCCGTGCCGGTCCACGCCGTCCAGGTGCCGATCGCGCGCGCCTGGGCGGGGCCGTCGAACGTCGAGATGATGAGCGCGAGCGAGCTCGGGACCAGCAGCGCCCCGGCCACCCCCTGCAGCAGGCGTGCCACGACGAGGACCGGCCCTGTGGGTGCCACGGCGCACAGCACCGAGGCGACGGCGAAGCCGACGAGCCCGACCCGCAGGATGCGGCGTCGCCCATGCACGTCGGACAGGGACCCGGCGAGCAGGATGAACGACCCCAGGGTCACCAGGTACCCGTCGACGACCCACTGCTGGAGCGTCAGCCCGGCCTCGCCCGGCCCGCCGAGCTCCTCGGCGATCGCAGGCAGCGCCACGGTCACCACGGTGCCGTCGAGGAACGAGACGAACGAGGCGAGGATCGCGACGATCAGCACACGTCGCCGCAGGGGCGTGTCCACGCCGGTCACGCTACGGCGGCCGCGCGGCACCGGCCATCCGTGCGGCAGGACCGCAGGGCCTCGGGTCGCCAGCTGTGGCGAGGCGGCCGGGTCACGACAGGAGAGACCACGTGCTGCAGTCGACGACGATGATGCAATGGAAGAAGACGCTGCCGGCACTCGTTGCCGTCTGGCATGAGGATCGGTGAGGCATCGAGGGCCAGCGGCGTCAGCGTCAGATCGCTGCGCTTCTACGAAGGCGAAGGACTGATCGTCCCGGGCCGTTGCAGCAACGGGTACCGCGACTACTGCCCCTCCACCCTCGAGCGGGTCCGGGTGATCCGCTCCTTGCTGGCGTCAGGCCTGTCCGTGAGGCTGATCATGACGCTCTTGTCGCGCCCCGGAGACGATCCCGGGGTCGATCCGGAGCTGCCGTCCGCCGAGTTCCTCGCGGAGGTTCGACGCTATCGCGATCGGCTCGACGACCGCATCACCGCGCTCGTCGCCCGGCGGTCGGCACTCGAGGGCTTCCTCGCACGGGCTCGCGACGGCCGCCGATGACATCGGCTTGACCTTCACGTACGAGGGAGGGTTCTACGGTGCGGGCATGACGACCGAGAACGACACGATGCGAGCCCTCGTCCAACGATCGCGCGGCGGACCGAGCGGCCTCACCCTCCAGGACGACTACCCGCGACCGACCGCCCCCGGCCCGGGCGACTACCTGGTCCGCGTGGAGGCAGCCGGGGTCAACTTTGCGGACGTGATGCAGAGCCGAGGGACCTACGGGGGCGGGCCCGAGGTTCCCTATGTGGCGGGCTTCGAGGCGGCCGGCGAGATCATCGCCGCCGGGGTCGACGTCGAGGACCCCCACCCGGTAGGGACACACGTCATAGGAGCCGGGCGTGGGGCGTTCGCCGAGCACATGACGATGCCTGCCGCGGCGGGAGTGCTCCCGGTACCGTCGGGCTGGAGCGACGCCGAGGCTCTGGGTCTGGTGCTGAACTGGGCGACCGCACTGGCGGCACTCAGGCCCCTGGGCGAGATCGCGCACGGTGACGTCGTCCTCATCCACGCGGCGGCAGGTGGCGTGGGACAGGCCGCTGTCAGAATCGCCCGCCACTACGGTGCGCAGGTGATCGCCACCGCCTCACCGGCGAAGCACGGCATCGTCCGATCGCTCGGTGTGGACACCGTCCTCGATGCCGACCGCCCCGACCTGGCGGCGGAGATCATCCGCCGGAGCGGAGGTGTTGATCTGGTCCTCGAGTCCGTCGGGAAGAAGACCTTCGCGACGAGCCTGTCTGTCACCAAGCCCTTCACCGGACGCATCGTGGTCCTCGGTGCCGCGTCCGGAGAAGCGAGCCTCACCACCCATGACCTGGTGTTCTCCCACCCGGTGCAGATCAAGGGGCTCCACCTCGGTGCCCTGGCCGACGCAGCACGTCCCGTCTTCCGGGGTCTGCTGGACGAGATCCAGGAACTCATCGATCAGGGTGTCTACGCCCCCTGCACTCCACACGTCCATCCCCTCCACGAAGGTCCCACGGTGCTCCGGGCGGTCGCATCAGGTACGACGCACGGCAAGCACGCCCTCGACCCCTGGTGGTGCTGAGGCCGGACGGTCTTGGAGCCCGAGCCGCTCAGCAGGACGCCGCGACGTCGGTGCGGTAGGCCAGCGCCCAGCACAGGACGCCGACATCCTGGCGGATGCCGTCCACGGCACCCCGGAGGTCGCCGATCTCCTGGCGCACGGCGTCGATGTCGGTGTCGGTGGTGGCGTCCTGGTCGGCCCGCAGGTCGTTGCGCACGCTCGCGAGGTCGGTGCGCACGGTGCCGAGGCCGTCCTGCAGGTTCGACTCCAGGCTGTCGATCCCGTTCGACACCTCGAGCAGCCGGGTCTGCAGGTCGGCCATGCCGGTGGTCCCCTCGGCGGGGAGCCCGGTCCAGGCCTCGACGCTCTCGAGCCGTCCGGCCAGCGCGTCGACCGTCTCCGTGTCGGGACCGGCCTCCAGCGCGGCGCGCAGCTGCGCGGACTCGGCCTGCGCCGACTCCGCCTGGGCCAGCGCGACCTCCACCTCCCCGGCGAGCTTGCGGTTCGCGGACCAGACCAGCGCCACACCGAGCGAGGCGACGAGGGCGAGCACCAGCGCGGCGGCGAGCAGCGCGACCTGGGTGCGACGACCGTCGAGGCGCTCCACCAGCCCCGTGCTCCTCGTCGCCGGCTCCGGCGGGAACATCGACGCGACGGACACGAGCTGGCCGGTGCCCGGCCTGCGGGCGATCCGGCCGCCGTCGGGAGTGGAGCGGGCCGGCTGCGCACCGGGCTCGAACGTCATCGCGGTCCTCCTGAGGCCAGGGGCGGGTCGCTGACATCCTTCCGCCACCGGGCCGAGGTCACAAGCGGTCCGCTAGCGTCGCAGGACCACCCGATCGACGAGGAGGACCTGTGACCGGCTTCCGCGAGCGCCTGCGCGCGCTGCCCGTGCTCCCTGACGGCCTGACGGCCTGGGACGTCGAGGATCTCGACGACCTCCCCGCGACGCCGCACGCGCTCTTCGAGAGCTGGTTCGAGGAGACGGTCGCCGCCGGGGCGACCGGTCCGCACGCGATGACCCTGTCGACGTCGGACGGGCGCGGAGCGGTGCACGCCCGCACGGTGATCCTCAAGGACCTGACCCCTGAGGGCTGGTGGTTCGCGGGGCACGCCACGAGCCCCAAGGGCGTCGACCTGGCGTCCGACCCCCGCGCCGCCCTGACCTTCCTCTGGCGGGAGACGGGTCGGCAGGTGCGCGTCACCGGCACCGCGGTCTCGGACCCCGACGCCGGGGCGGCGGACTTCCGCGCCCGGCCCGACGCCTCGCGCGCGGCCGGACTGGTGGGCCGCCAGAGCGAGACGCTCGCCGCCGTGGGCGAGCATCGTGCCGCGTGGGCCGACGCCCTCGACCGGGTCCGCGCCGACCCCGAGCTCGTCGCCCCGACCTGGACCGCCTGGTGCCTGCGCCCGCGCGACGTGGAGTTCTGGGGCTCCGGCGCCGGGACCGGCCAGACGCGGGTCCGGTACTGCCGACCGGACACGAGCGGTCGGCGGTGGACCAAGGAGTTCCTGTGGCCCTGATGTGACCCACATCACTGCAGGTCAGGAGCCTGTGACCTTGCTCTCATTCTTTGTGACACTTTTCACCAGCGTCGTAGCATGATCTGGTGACTACGCGCGCAACGGCCTCCAGCAACGGCTCCACCGACGCCGTCGACGTCGTCCTCATCGGCGGTGGCATCATGAGCGCCACTCTCGGCACGCTCATCCAGCAGGTCGAGCCGACGTGGTCGATCCGCATCATCGAGCGCCTCGACGACGTCGCGCTCGAGTCGTCCAACCCGTGGAACAACGCCGGCACCGGACATGCCGCCCTGTGCGAGCTCAACTACACCCCGGAGAAGCCCGACGGCACCGTCGACATCTCCAAGGCGGTGTCGATCAACGAGCAGTTCCAGACGTCGCGCGAGCTCTGGCACCACCTGCTCGCCACGGGCCGCCTCGCGGACTCGTCCTTCGTCAGCCGCACTCCCCACATGACCTTCGTCCGGGGCGCGAAGAACGTCGACTACCTGCGCCGCCGGCACAGCACGCTCAGCGCGCACCCGCTCTTCCGCGACCTCGAGTTCTCCACGGACCGCACCGAGATCAACCGCTGGGCGCCGTTGCTCACGACCGAGCGCGACACCGAGGAGCCGATCGCCGCCACCCGCTCCGTCGCCGGCACCGACGTCGACTTCGGCAACCTGACCCGTCAGCTCGTCGACGGGCTGGTGGCAGGTGGCGCAGAGCTGCAGCTCCAGCACGAGGTCAGGTCGCTCAAGCGCACCCGCGACGGCGGCTGGCGCCTGCGTGTCAAGGACCGCTCGTGGAACGCACCCCAGCGGATGTCGACCCTCAAGGCCCGCTTCGTGTTCGTCGGCGCGGGCGGGGGCGCCCTGCCGCTGCTCCAGTCGGCCGGCATCCCCGAGATCAAGGGCTTCGGCGGCTTCCCGATCTCCGGCGAGTTCCTGCGCACCGACAACCCGGAGATCGTCGCCCAGCACCAGGCCAAGGTCTACGGCAAGGCCGACGTCGGTGCCCCGCCGATGTCCGTGCCGCACCTGGACACCCGCGTCGTTGACGGCAAGAGCTACCTGATGTTCGGGCCCTACGCAGGGTTCAGCCCCAAGTACCTCAAGAAGGGCAAGTACCTGGGCCTCGTCACCTCGCTGCGAGCGCACAACCTCACCTCGATGCTCGGCGCGGGCCTGAAGAACCTCGACCTCACGCAGTACCTCGTCGGCCAGGTCGTCGCCGCACCCGAGACCAAGTTCCACGCGCTGCAGCAGTTCATGCCCACCGCGCACCCCAAGGACTGGGAGACGATCACCGCGGGCCAGCGCGTCCAGGTGATCAAGCGCGACGCCGACGGCAAGGGCGTCCTGCAGTTCGGTACCGAGATCGTCTCGGCCGCCGACGGCTCGATCGCCGGGTTGCTCGGCGCCTCCCCCGGTGCGTCCACGGCCGTCTCGGCGATGGTGGACCTGCTCGACCGGTGCTTCCCGGACCGGTTCGCCACGTGGCGTCCCCAGCTCGCCGCGATGATGCCGAGCCTGGACGGTGTCCCGGCCGACGCCCGCGAGATCGAGACCACCTCCGACGCCGCCACGGAGCTCTCCGCGACACAGGTCGCCGCGGCGCAGCACCAGACGGTCGACGGCGTCCTGCCGGCCAGCGTCTACGAGTCTCAGGCCGACAGCCGCATCTGAGCCGCTCCTGACCCGAGCCGTACCCGGCCTGAACCTCTCGCGGGGCTCAGGCCACCTCGGCCCGCAGCCGCGCGACGATCGCGTCGACCACCGGCGTGGCGAGACCGTGCGCCGCACCGCGCCGGGACACCGCCCCGCCGATCGCGTCGAGCTCTCCGAGGTGCCCGGCCGCCAGGTCCGCCTGCAGCGACGACCGCATCGTGGGCGGGAAGCCGCTCAGGATCGCCCGCAGGTCCTCCGCCGACGTCGGGACACCCTCGGCCGTCGTGACCGCCGCGACCTCGGTCAGCACGCCGTCGGCCAGAGCGGGGTCGGCAGCCAGGCCCGCCCCGATCCCGCTGCGGTGCGCGGAGGTGAGCAGGGCCAGCGGAGCCAGGAACCGCAGCTTGGACCACAGGACCTCCGCCTCCGTGCCACCGGTGACCAGGTCGATGTCGGTGTCACCCAGCGCCCGCACCACGCCCAGGTCCGCGGCGTCGTCGGGCACCGTGATGCGCAGCAGGTCGCCCCGATGGCGCACGGTCATCGCGCCGTGGTCGCCGGCTGCCGTGCGCAGCGTCTCCCCCGCGTAGGAGGCCGCCACGAGGCGGGTCTCCCGGCCGGCATCGCCTCGCGCAGCGCGGCCATGTGCTCCACGCCGTTGAGCAGCGAGACGACCTCGCGGGGCGCCGCGGCCGCGATCTGGGCCGTGACGTCGGCGACCCCCTCGGCCTTGACCGCCACGATCACGCGGGCGCCGTGCGGGACCCCTGTCGTCGCCCGCAACGGGGCGTGCCACGACCCGCAGCGGTCCGTGACGATCTCCAGGCCGTGGTCGGCGACACGTCGGGCGGTACCCTCGCGTCCGACCAGGACGACGTCGTGCCGCGCCCGCTGCAGGAAGGCCGCGACCAGACCGCCCACGGCACCGGGCCCGACGACGGCGATCAGCGGGTTGCGGGGGTCGTCCACACCAGGCATGCGCCGATGGTAGCCCGTCGCCTCGCGGGGGCTCAGAGAGACGTGATGATCCTGTCCACCTGCTCCTTCGCGTCGCCGAACACCATCGCGGTGTTCTCCCGGAAGAACAGCGGGTTCTGCACGCCCGCGTACCCGGTAGCCATGGACCGCTTGAAGACGACGACCTCGCGCGCCTTCCACACCTCCAGCACCGGCATGCCCGCGATCGGTGAGGCAGGGTCGTCCTGGGCGGCCGGGTTCACGGTGTCGTTGGCCCCGATCACCAGCACGACGTCGGTGTCGGGGAGGTCGGCGTTGATCTCGTCCATGCCGAGGACGACGTCGTAGGGCACCTTGGCCTCGGCGAGCAGCACGTTCATGTGGCCCGGCAGGCGGCCGGCCACCGGGTGCACCCCGAACCGGACCTGGACGCCCCGGGACCGGAGCTTCTCGGTGAGGTCCGCGACCGGGTACTGGGCCTTGGCCACCGCCATCCCGTACCCCGGCACGATCACGACCGACGACGCCGCCGTGAGCTGCGCGGCGACCTCCGCCGCGAACGTCTCCCGGTGCTCCCCCGCGGGCCCGGCGTCGACGGCACCCGGCGTGGTGCCGTACCCCCCGAGGATCACCGAGACGAACGACCGGTTCATCGCGCGGCACATGATGTACGACAGGATCGCTCCGGAGGAGCCGACCAGCGCGCCGGTGATGATGAGCAGGTCGTTGCCCAGCATGAAGCCCGCCGCGGCCGCCGCCCAGCCGGAGTAGGAGTTGAGCATCGAGACGACGACGGGCATGTCGCCACCACCGATCGACGCGACCAGGTGCCAGCCCAGCACGAGCGCCACGACCGCGACGAGCACCAGGGCGGTCAGTGCCGTGGCCTCCGACCCGGCAGCGGTGGCCGTCAGGAACCACGCGAGCAGGGCTGCCGACGCCACCACGAGGCCGAGGTTGATCAGGTTGCGACCGGGCAGGCGCAGCGGCGCCGACCGCATCCGCGCGGACAGCTTGAGGTTCGCGACGACGGAACCGGTGAACGTCACCGCCCCGATCAGCACCCCGAGGAACACCTCCACCAGGTGCACCGTGCCGGAACGCGGAGCCGACAGGTACGACCCGAACCCGACGAGCACGGCGGCCAGACCGACGAACGAGTGCAGGAGCGCGATGAGCTCCGGCATCTGCGTCATCTCGACCCTGCGCACCCGCCAGGTGCCGATCGTCGCGCCGACGACGAGCACGCCGAGGATCAGGGCCGCCGTCACCTGCCACGGACGCTGCGACTGCACGAGCGCCAGGGCCACGGTCGCGACGAGCGCGAGTGCCATGCCGATGATGCCCAGCACGTTGCCGCGCCGGGCGGACTCCTGCCGCGAGAGGCCGGCGAGCGAGGCGATGAACAGCACCGCCGCGACCACGTAGGTGGCCTGCACGGCCGACAGCGCCGTCACCGGGCCACCTCCGTCGCCGTGGGGGCACCGGCCGGCGCACCCTTGCGGAACATACGGATCATGCGGTTCGCGACGAGGAAGCCACCGAAGACGTTGATCGACGCCAGCGTGGCCGCGGCGACCGCCAGGGACGTGACCACCCAGTCGTCGACCCCGATCTGCAGCAGCGCGCCGACCAGGATGATGCCGCTGATCGCGTTGGTCTGTGCCATCAGGGGCGTGTGGAGGGCGTGGGTGACCGCGGAGATGACGTAGAAGCCCACCACCACCGCCAGGGCGAACACCGTGAAGTGGCCGATCGTGTCCGGGGGCGAGGCGGCGACCGCCAGACCGACGAGCACGGCGGCCGCGGCGGCCAGCAGGCCGTTGCGCCGTGACCGGGACCGGTGCGCGGCGGCCTGCTCGGCAGGGCTCGGGCCGACGGGCTCCGGCGCGGGGGCGGGCGGGGACGGTGCGGCCGACACCGGCACCGGCGGCGGGGGCCAGAGCACCTCACCGTCGCGAGTGAGGGTCATCGCCCGCACGACGACGTCGTCGAGGTCGACCACGAGACGACCGTCCTTCGCCGGCGTCATCAGGGAGACGAGGTTGACGACGTTCGTCCCGAACAGCTGGGAGGTGTGCTGCGGCATCCGCCCGGGCAGGTCGGTGTAGCCGAGCACCACGACCCCGTTGTCGCTCACCACACGCTCACCCGGCACGGTGAGCTCGCAGTTGCCGCCGCCCGTGGCCGCGAGGTCCACGACCACCGACCCGGGGCGCATCGCGGCGACCATCTCGGTGGTGATCGTGGTCGGTGCCGCACCGCGGACCAGAGCGGTCGTGACGACCACGTCGGCCGCTGCGGACTCGGCGGCGTAGGTGCGCAGGGCCGCCGACTCCTGGTCGGCCGTCAGCGCCCGCGCGTACCCGTCGGCGCTGACCTCCTGGGCGGCGCCCTGCCCCGCCACCGCCACGGCGCCGAGGGACTCGATCTGCTCGGCGGCCTCGGGGCGGACGTCGAACGCCCGGACCTGGGCTCCCATCGACGACGCCGTCCCGATCGCGGCGAGGCCCGCCACCCCGGCCCCGATGACGAAGACCGTGGCAGGCGGCGTCGTCCCGGCCGCCGTGACCTGGCCGGTGAACATGCCGCCGAACTCCTCGGCCGCCTCCACCACCGCACGGTACCCGGCCACGTTGGACTGGGCGGAGAGCACGTCGAGCGCCTGGGCCCGGGAGATCCGGGGGACGGCGTCCAGCGCGAGCGCGGTCACCCGGCACGCGGCCAACGCCTCGATCCGCTCCGGCCGTGCGGCCGGGGCGAGCTGGGAGACCAGGACCGCCCCCGGGCGGAGCAGCTCGAGCTCGTCCGACGGCGGGTTGACGCAGGTGACGACGTCAGCGGCCCAGACCTGCTCGCGCCCGGCCAGTCGTGCGCCCGCCTCGACGTACGCCACGTTCGGCAGGTTGGCCCGCTCGCCGGCACCGTCCTCGACGACGACGTCGTAGCCGAGTGCGACGAGCTGGCGGACGGTGGCGGGGGTGCCGGCGACGAGCCGCTCACCGGGGCGCGGCTCACGCGGGATACCGATCTGCACGGGGCTCGGACCTCCTTCGGTCGAAACCCCTGCAACCTACCCGCTGCCCGGGCCGGGGACGAGGACCTCCGGGTGGACGAGACGCGGTCTCGGTCGCGCTGCCGTGTCGCACCGAAGGCCGATAGCATCCAAGAGCGACGACGAACGGAGCGAACATGTCGAACCTCGAGGCCCTGACCGCGGTCCACCTGGCGAAGGCGCGCGCCGCCGAGAACGGGCGCAGCGCCGAGGTGCTGGTGCACGACGGCACGCTGCGGCAGTCGGTGCTCGCCCTCGTCGCCGGCACCGAGCTCGGCGAGCACAACGCGCCTCCGGCGGCCTCGATGCTCGCGCTGCAGGGCCGGCTGCGCGTCACGGTGGCCGACGGGCACGAGGAGATCTCGGCCGGCGAGCTCCGCATGCTCACGCACGACCGGCACGCGGTGCTCGCCCTCGAGGACTCCGTGTTCCTGCTGACCACCGTCACGAGCGTGCCCAAGCCCTGAGAGCTCGTGCGCCCGGGGCCAGACACCCGGACGGCGCTCAGCCCCGGCGAGGGCCCACCCACACCTGCTGGGCGTTGACGAACTCCCGGATCCCGTGCGGTCCGAGCTCCCGACCGTACCCGGATCCCTTGATCCCCCCGCTGGGGAGGCGCGGGTCGGTCTTGACGATGCCGTTGACCGCCACCTGGCCCGCCGCGATGCGGGACGCCATCGCCTCGCCGCGCTCCGACGTCGACCACACCGAGGCGGCGAGACCGTAGTCGGTGTCGTTCGCCATCGCGAGCGCCGCCTCGTCGTCGGCTGCCTCCATGACGACCATCACCGGTCCGAAGGTCTCCTCGCGGCACGCGGTCATCGTCTCCGTGACGTCGGCGAGCAGCGTGACCGGGTAGTAGTAGCCCGGCCCGTCCGGGAGCTCGCCGCCCAGCAGGAGCCGAGCGCCCGCCTCGACCGTCTCGGACACCTGCCGGTGCAGCCCGTCGCGCAGGTCGGCGCGCGCGATCGGGCCGACGTCGGTGCTCTCGGCACGGGGGTCACCGAGGGTCAGCTTCTCCAGCCGCAGGCGCAGACGCTCGACGAGCTCGTCGTAGACCGACGACTCGACGATGATGCGCTTGGCGGCGATGCACGACTGCCCGGCGTTGATGATCCGGGACAGCGTGATGGTGTCGGCCGCGGCGTCCAGGTCGGCGTCGGCCAGCACGAGGCAGGGGTCGGAGCCACCGAGCTCCAGGACCGTCGGCTTGATCTCCCCGGCCGCGACGCTCGCGACGGCGGCGCCCCCCTTCGCCGACCCCGTGAAGGAGACCGCGTCGATGCGGCGGTCCCGGATGACGTCGGCGACCGCCGGGGTCTCCAGCGGGAGGTCGGCGAACACCCCGGCGGGCGCGCCGGCCGCCTCCAGCTCGGCAGCCACCACCTCGGCAAAGGCTCGGGCGCACCCGGGCACGTGGGGGTCGTGCTTCATCACGCAGGTGTTGCCCGCCATGAGTGCCGGCGCGGCGAACCGCGCCGCCAGCCAGAAGGGCGCGTTCCAGGGCAGCACGCCCAGCACGGTGCCCAGCGGCAGGTGCTGGACGTAGCTGTGGGTGGCGTCCGACTCGATCGTCTCCGGTGCGAGGTACTGCGCTCCGTGGTCGGCGTAGTGCTCGAAGCACCAGGCCGCCTTCTCCACCTCGCCCCGGGCCTCGCGGATCGGCTTGCCCATCTCCTCGGTCATCACCGGGGCGAGCTCCTCGACCTGGGCGCGCAGGCGGGCTGCCACCGCTCGCAGCACCTCGCCGCGCCCGTCGAGCCCGCGGGCGGCCCACGCGCTCCGGGCGGCCTCGGCGGCGGCCAGCACGGCCTCCGTCCTGGCGGCATCCGCGGGCGGGACCTCGCGGACGACCTCGCCGGTGCTGGGGTCGATCACAGTGAGCATGGTGCTCCTCTCAGGCGACTTCGGGACGGATCGGTGTGGCGCCCTCCTGCGGCACCGCACCCGTGGAGGACTCCGAGGTGACGGTGAAGTCCTTGTCGAGGGTGAAGAAGGACTCGCAGCCGTCCGCCGTGACGTGGACGGTGTCGGAGATGCCGACGGTCTTGTCGCCGTCCACCCCCCACATCCACGGCAGGATGTGGAACGTCATCCCCTCGCGCAGGATCGCGGGGTTGCCCTGGTTGAGGCTGACGATGTAGCCCTCGTCCCAGCTCGGCGGGAAGGCGATGCCGATGGAGTAGCCCGACCGCGTGACCAACCGGGCACCCACCCGGTTCTCGCTGATGATGCTGCGCACGATGTTGTCGGCGTCGGACACGGTCAGCCCGGGGCGGATCGCAGCCTCCACCTCGCTGAGCGCCAGCTTCATCCGCTCCTGCGCCTCGAACATGGAGTCGGACAGGTCGTCGAGGACGGCGGTACGCATCATCGCCGTGTGGTAGCGGCGGAAGCACCCGCCGACCTCCAGGAAGACGTGCTCGCCCGGCTGGACCGTGCGCCCCTCCCAGGTGGCGTGCCCGATCATGCTGCGGGGCCCCGAGGTGACGTACGGCATGACGGCCGGGAACTCGCCGCCGGCGCGGAACATGGCCGAGCTGATCTCCGCGGCGATCTCGTTCTCCGTCACCCCGGGCGCGCACGCCTCGAGCCCGGCCCGCATCCCCGCCTCGGTCGCCTGGGCGGCCTTGCGCATGATGTCGATCTCGACGGGCGACTTGCACACCCGCCCCTCCTCGACGATGCCGAAGCAGTCGAGCAGGCGTCCCTCGGTGAACGACGCGTGGATGTAGTCCTGGTGGTAGGCCGGGAAGTAGTAGCTGTTGCGCTCGTACCCGACCTCCTTGGTGTGCAGCCCGAACTCCCGCATCGCCTGGACGAGCCCCTGGATCGCGTCACCGGTGTCGGGGTACGGCCGGGTCTTCTCCACCCAGGTGCGGGCGTGGACGTTCGACTCCTCCATCGCACGCGTGATCATGAACGGTTCGCCGTCCAGCGGGACGACCAGCGCCTGGAAGAACGAGTACCCCGTGGTCTGGTAGTCCGTGAGGTACATGAGGTTCTCCGGGTCGGTGATCACCACCGCGTCGAGCAGCCGGTCGGCCATCCGTCGGCGCAGCTCGCCCACGCGCCTCTCGTACTCCTCGAACGGGAACGTCATGTCGTCGCGTGGGTTCATCCCGGGCTCCTGTCGGTCGGTCAGATGGCGCGTCGCACGGCCTTGTCAAGGATCTGCAGGCCCTCGTCGAGGTCCTCGTCAGGGATCGTCAGCGGCGGGATCAGCTTGAGCACCCGTCCGCCCGAGCCGCAGGCACCGATGAGCAGGCCGTTGCTGAAGCAGTCGGCGACGACCGCCTTGGCCACGGCCCCGTCGACGACGTCGAGTCCCTGGACCATGCCGCGTCCGCGCACGCTGACACCGCCGCCGACGTCGTCGGCGATCGCTCGCAGGGCGGAGACCATCCGCTCACCCTTCGCGGCGACCTCGTCCATGAGCACGTCGTCGTCGAAGTAGGCCAGTGCTTCCCGCCCGGCCACGAAGGACAGACCCTGCCCCCGGAACGTGCCGGTGTGCTCGCCGGGCGACCAGTGCGCGTCGTGCTCGGGCTTGTTGAGGTTCATCGCCAGCGGCGTACCGAACCCGCCGATGCCCTTGGCCAGGCAGACGATGTCCGGGTCCAGCCCCATGCCGTCGAAGCTGAAGTAGCTGCCGGTACGGCCGCACCCGACCTGGATGTCGTCGATGATGAACAGCGCCCCGACCTCGTGCGCCAGGTCCTGGACCGCCCGCAGCCACTCGGCGCTCGCGACATGGACGCCGCCCTCGGCCTGGATGGTCTCGACGAGGAACGCCGCCGGCGGCACGAAGCCGCTGGACGCGTCGAGCAGCAGGGCCCGGAAGTCGGCGACCGCCTGGACCCCTCCCCCGGGCGCCGTGTCGAAGGGCAGCCGTACCACGTGGTCCAGCGGCACTCCCGCCGCGTTGCGGAAGTAGTCGTTGGCGGTCGCCGCGAGCGCGCCGAGGGTCATCCCGTGGAAACCGTTCGTGAAGGCCACCACGTCGCGGCGGCCCGTGACGCGCCGGGCGAGCTTGAGGGCCGCTTCCACGGCGTTGGTGCCCGTCGGGCCCATGAACTGCATCTTCATGGTCATGTCGCGCGGTGCCAGGACGGTCTCGACGAACTTCTCCATGAAGTCCCGCTTGGTCGTGGTCGCCATGTCCAGGCTGTGCGCCACGCCGTCGGACTCGAGGAACTCGATCATCGCGCGCTTCATGCGCTGGTTGTTGTGGCCGAAGTTCAGGACGCCCGCACCGGCGAAGAAGTCGACATAGCTGCGCCCGGCCTCATCGACCTGCCGGGCGTTCGATGCCGACGCGAAGACCGTCGGGTACGTGCGGCTGTAACCGCGGATCTCGGATTCCCACTTCTCGAACGCCTCCATCAACCACTTCTACGTGTCCCCCCGAGGGCTGTCAACAGATACCGACAAGGGTTTACCGCGGTGACATGTGCGGAGAACCGCGAGCGACAGGTGCGGTCCGCCGTCGGGCGGTAGCGTCGGGACGACATCCAGCGGCACCAGGAGGCCACCATGCCCGATCTGCAGATCCCCGCTCCCGTGGCGTCGTTCGTCGACGCCGTCAACCGGCACGACGAGGCAGGCTTTCTCGACGCCTTCACCACCGACGGCGTGGTGGACGACTGGGGGCGCCTCTTCGCCGGTCGCGAGGCGATCAAGGAATGGAGCGACAAGGAGTTCATCGGCGCCCGTGGCACCCTCACGCCGGAGGAGGTGACCGTCGACGGCGGCAGCGTCACGGTCGTCGGCGACTGGCGCAGCAACCACGCCAACGGTCGCAGCAGCTTCGCCTTCGACCTCGACGGCGACAGCATCACCCGGATGACGATCCGCGAAGGCTGACCGACCCGTGTCGGGTCGACCGGACGCAGCTCAGGTCTCGTCCCGGCGGTCGATGCCCAGCGTGGCGAGCAGGTCCTCGTGCAGCTGGGACCAGACGCGGTGGCAGGAGTCGACACCGCTGCCGTCGACCCACTCGCTCCGGCCGGACTGCGCACGACGCAGCGCCGCCGCGAAACGGACGTCGTAGCCGCCGAACCGCTCGAGCACGCCGGCCAGGCGCTGGACCAACGGCGCCAGGGCGGTCGCGAGGGCTGCGAGCTCGCCCAGGACACGACCGTCCCGCTCGGGGTCGGTGTGATCGTTGGGCACCCACCGGCCGGAGCCGGTGGGCCTGAGCTGCCAGTCGGTGCAGGCCTGCAGCAGCCGCGCGTTGAGCGGGAGGAACTCGCGGTGACCGGCCGCGATCACTCCGTGGAGGTCGGCGTCGACGCGCTCACGAGCGAGCAGCCGCTCGTTCTCGGCCTTGCCGGCCTGGGTCAGCGACCAGCCGTCGAGGTCGGCGAAGGAGGTGTGCTGGACCCAGCCGCGGAGGGCCGCGCCATGCAGCTCCCGGGCCGTGTCCTCGAGGTCGAGGCCGGCACGGTCGGCGACCTCGAGGAGATCGGCGAAGCCGAGCAGGCGCACCGCATGCAGCACCGGCAGCACCGTCGGCGGAGCGCTCACGAGCGTTCGCCGTGCCGGGCGGTGAGCCGCGTGAAGTGCTGCTGGCAGGCCTGGGGGGACCTGTAGCCCATCGCGTCGGCGATCTGTGCCCACGTCAGCCCCGCGCTGCGCGCCGTGAAGAGCAGCCCGCTCTCGAGACCGTCGACCTCCGCCCGGGCGGCAGGTAGCAACGTGAGCGCACCGAGCAGGTCCTCGGTCTCCAGGTCGGACGACCGCCACAGGGCCAGCTGCACCAGTTCCACGGCGGCCGGCGGCAGAGGGTGCGGCCTCCACGGACGGGGCTCGAGGCGCCCGGTCGCCAGGGCGGAGAGCCGCTCCTGCGCACGGTGCTCCCGGCGAGCCTGCCGCTGGTCGGCGTCCGGCTCGTGGTCGAGGTCGTCCTTGCGTTCCATGCGTGACATCCTGCAGAATCAACAAATTATTGTCAACGGATTGTTGAACCGGTCATGCTCACCACACTGGCGCACGCCGACGCCTCGACGTGCGGCCACAAGGCCGCCGCACTGGCCACGCTGCTCCGTGCGGGCCTGCCCGTGCCGGACGGGTTCGTCGTGCCTCTCGCAGCACACCGAGCCGCTGGGGCCGGCGACGATCCGCTGGTCCATGACGCTCTGCGCAGGGACGTCGCCCGACGCCTCGCGACGATGGGTGACCCGTTCCTCGCCGTCCGATCATCGGCGACCGACGAAGACGCCCCGGGCACGTCCGCCGCCGGCCGGTACACGACCGTCCTCGCCGTCCGGGGAGCGCCGGCGGTCATGGACGCGATCCGCACCTGCTGGGCGTCCGCAGCCTCCGGTCGCGCCGCTCAGGACGACACCGCCATGGCGGTGCTGGTGCAGCGTCTGGTCGACGCCGACACCTCAGGCGTGATGTTCACCCCCACGCACACCGGCGGCAGCACCCGGATCGAGGCGTCCTGGGGTCTGGGTCCGAGCACGGTCGGCGGGACGGTCACCCCGGACACCTACCTGGTGGCGCCCGACGGCGCCGTCCGCCGCGCCCTCGGCAGCAAGGCGACACGCGTGGACAGGGACCGGCACGTCGGCGGCCTCACGGCGCAGGCCGTCCCCCCGGCCCACCGGGCCACCCCCACCCTCGACGACGGCACCGCCCGCGAGCTCACCGAGCTCGGTCACCAGGTCGCGGCCGAGCTCGGCCGACCTCAGGACGTCGAGTGGGCGCTCGCGGGCCGCACGCTCCGGCTGCTCCAGGCCAGACCGATCACCGCGCCGCTGCCCTCGTGGCGCATCACCGTCCCCGACGCGCCGGGCCTGCTCCTGGCCGGTACGCCCGGCTCCCACGGGACGGCCTCCGGGACGGCCCGCGTGCTGCACGGTCCGTCCGACATCCCCCGGGTGCGCCCCGGAGACATCGTGGTCTGCCGCGACACCGACCCGGCGTGGACGCCCCTGTTCCGCGTCGCGGCGGGCATCGTCACCGAGGTCGGCGGAGCGCTCAGCCACGCCGCGATCGTGGCACGCGAGCAGGGCCTCCCTGCTGCCCTGGGGGTCCGCGGCGCCACCACCGCGATCCTCGACGGGAGCCCTGTCACCGTCGACGGCACGGCGGGCACGGTCCGCCTCGCGCCGTCCTGACCCCTGGGAGACCCATGGCGACCCGATTTCTCTACCTCGCGCGGCACGGTCACGCCGATCCCTTCGGAGAGCTCACCGACGTCGGCCGCGAGCAGGCCCGCCTTCTCGGCAGCAGGCTCGCGCACCTGCCCGTCGACGCCGTCTGGCACTCACCGCTTCCCCGCGCGGCCACCAGCGCCCAGGAGATCGCCGCACGGCTCGGACCCGGCGTCGAGGTGGCCGAGGCTCCAGAGCTGGTCGACCACGTCCCCGACGTCCCGGCGGACGACGAGATGCCGCCGGCGTGGAGGCCGTTCTTCGACGGGTTCGACGCCGCCGAGGCCGCTGCGGGCCGACAGGTCTCGCGATCGCTGACCCGCCGCTTCGCCGTCGGGACCGCCGGGCCAGGAGACGCCCACGAGGTCCTCGTCACCCATGCCTACCCGATCGCCTGGCTGGTCCGCGACGCGCTCGGCTCCCCCACGCAACGGTGGCTCGGCCTCGAGAGCGCCAACACGGCGCTGACCGTCATCGAGCACCGCCCGGGTCAGCCGGCCGGTCTGGTGATGTTCAACGACCAGAGCCACCTGCCCGCGGCGCTGCGGTGGACCGGGTTCCCACGCGCGCCCCGGCCCTGAGGACCGCACGTGGGGGCGGTTCTGAGAACGACGAAGGCCCCGCCTCTCGGCAGGGCCTTCGTCGTTCATGATCCTTCTGGTGGAGCTGAGGGGACTCGAACCCCTGACCCTCTGCATGCCATGCAGATGCGCTACCAGCTGCGCCACAGCCCCGTGAACCTGACGCGGACGCCGGATTCGGGTGGTTCGTGCACTTCCTGGGGGCTTGCGCCCCTTGGGAACGGAGATATCTTAGGCAGACTTCGGCTCTGGCTCCAAATCCGCGTGCGGGCCTGCCTGCCAGCGGTCCAGCGGGTAGCCGGCCCCCACGTTGTGCGCCACGAGACGCCACCCCGGGACCGCTCCCGGAGCGGATCGGTGCAGGTGGGACCAGTGCACGTTGTGCATGCCGGAGATGCCTCGCCAGCCGGCGGCGTCCAGACCGAGCAGGCCGGTGATGGCCAACGAGATCGCTGCGCCGTGCGAGACGACCACGAGACTCTCGTCACCCTGGAGCCGCTCCGCGTGCTCGAGCACCGCCTCGACCATGCGAGCCGCCACCTCGACCTTGGTCTCCGCACCGATGCCCTGCGGCTCGCCGCCACGGCGCCACTCGTCGCGCTCGGCGGGCCAGCCGGCCGCCATCTCGTCGGCCGTGAGCCCTTCCCAGTCGCCGAACGACCGCTCGCGCAGCCGGACGTCGACCTCGACCGGTGCCCCGACGAGCCGCGCGTACGCGCCCGCGGTGTCCACGGCACGCACCAGGTCCGAGGAGACGATGCGCGTCGCCCGGTGGGAGGCCAGGAGTGCTGACGCACCCTCGGCGGCCTGCCACCTGCCCACCTCGTCCAACGGGATGTCGATCTGCCCCTGCAGACGCAGTGCCGCGTTGTACGCGGTTCGTCCGTGGCGCAGCAGCACGATGGTCCCAGCCGTCATGTCCGGGTCACACCCCGCCGGAGAGGTGGATCGTGCCGTCGGGCGAGGAACCGCCGAACTCCGCGCGGGCAGCCGCCCCGTCGCCGCCCCGGGCGTCCTCGGGCAGCACGACCTCGGGGCAGTCCTTCCAGAGACGCTCGAGCGCGTAGTAGACGCGGTCCTCGGCGTGCTGCACGTGGACGACCACGTCGCCGAAGTCGAGCAGCACCCACCGTCCCTCGGCCTTGCCCTCCCGGCGGATCGCCTTCGCGCCCGCGGCGAGCATCGCCTCCTCGACGGCGTCGACGACGGCGACGACCTGACGCTCGTTCGTCCCGGAGGCGATGAGGAAGACGTCGGTGAGGACGAGCTGCTCGCTGACGTCCAGCGCGATGATCTCCTGCGCCTTGCGGTCCGAGGCAGCGCGCGCGGCGACGACCGCCAGCTCGACCGCGCGGTCCGTGGCCGTCATCGCGCCCTCCCCTCGTGGGGCGTCACGACGGAGACGGACGCCTCCTCGGTCCCGAAGCTCTCGTCGTCCGGTCCGTCCAGCAAGACGTTCCACAGCAGCAGGCCGAGGACGAACGCCACGACCACGAGCACGATGTAGTGCAGCCAGGTGTACGACGGCTCCGGCTCGTCCCACTCCTCGTCCTCGTCCACGTCGTCAGCGAGATCGACCCGCGCGGGCTGCCCGTGGCCGACCACCGACGCGAAGGGTGACGCGGCGGAGTCCTGCACCGGTGCCTGCGGTGCGCCGACCGGTTCGGCGGCCGAGCGCGAGCTCGCGGCGGCCGGGCCCGGCGTGCCCCAGGGCAACGGCGGTGCCACCGCGGTCGCGTCCGGGTCCGGCGCCGACGGGCCGGCCGGGGCCGGCGTGCCGGGCCACGCCGGCGCACCCCGGGACGGCATGGGCGCGGCCGGCGCCGGCGTCGCCGGCGACCTCGTCGGAGCCGGGGCGCCCGAGCCGTAGGCGGAGCGCCGGCTGGGGGTAGCGCCGTCGAACGGGTTCGGCACGGGCTCGGCACCTGCCGGCGCGGGCGTGGTCGCACGGGAGGGTGGCCCGCCGAACGGCGAGCGCGGCCCCTGGTCCGTGGGACCCGCGGAGGGGCGCGGTGCGTCCGGCGCGCTCGTCGCCGACGGGGCGAAGGGCGACGGCGACCGCATCGAGGTGCGGGTCGGGGTCCTCGTGGGCGACGACGGTGCCGGGGCCGGAGCCGGTGCCGACGGAGCTGCGCCGCCGTCACCGGGTCGGCGCACGGGCGCGAGCCTGCCGGTCTCGTCGAGCCCTCGCACACCGCCGGAGGTCGACGGCGGACGGACGGTCGGTGCCGGGGCGGACGCCGCGCTCGCCGTCGGCGCCTGCTGCTCGCGCAACGACCGGCGCGACGGCGGCGCACCGGCGCCCGTGCCGGGGGGTGCGGGCGGCGGCGAGGATGCGCTGGGCACGCCACGACCGAAGGCGGCCGGGCCGGCACCGGGCACCGGTGCCGAGCCGCCCGGGGCGGACTGACGGGCGGCCGCCTCGGCAGCCGCCTGCTCGCGCTCGCGGATCTCCCGACGTGTCAGCGGCCGGGACGTGTTGTCACTCATCGAGACCTCGATACAGACCGTGCTTGGCGATGTACTGGACGACGCCGTCCGGCACCAGGTACCAGACCGGCTGACCCGCTTCCGCGCGCCGGCGGCAGTCCGTGGACGAGATCGCGAGCGCGGGCACCTCGAGCGTCGTGACACCCTCCGGAGGCAGGCCTTCGACGGTGAGCCGGTGGCCAGGCCGGGTGACGGCCACGAAATGAGCCATCTCCCACAGCGACCCCGTGTCCTTCCACGTCAACAGCTGTTCGATCGCGTCCGCGCCCGTGATGAAGTACAGGTCGGCGTCCGGACGATCCTGACGCAGATCGCGCAGCGTGTCGACCGTGTAGGTCAGACCCGGCCGGTCGATGTCCACCCGACTCACCGTGAACCGGGGGTTGGACGCCGTGGCGATGACCGTCATGAGGTAGCGGTGCTCGGCCGGGGACACCTGGGTGTCCTGCTTGAAGCTGGGCTTGCCGGTCGGGACGAAGACGACCTCGTCGAGATCGAGCAACGCCGCCACCTCGCTCGCCGCCACGAGGTGACCGTGGTGGATGGGGTCGAAGGTCCCGCCCATCACCCCGATGCGGGGACGACGCTGCTGGCTCACCGTTCGGCGGGCCGCGTCAGTGCTTGTTGCTGGCGTTGCGGAAGGCGAACGTCGCCAGGAGCGCGACGACGAAGCCACCGAAGGACAGCACGCCGAGCATGATCGGCGAGATCCCGGTCGACGCGTGCGCGGCAGCCTCCTCGGCTACCTGGACGGCGGTGTGCAGCACGGTGGCTCCTCAGGGGTGGTCGGGTCAGGTCGGGGCACAGTCTCTCACGACGGGCGCTCAGGGCCGTACGTGGCCGTCACCGTGCACCACCCACTTGGTCGTGGTCAGCTCGGCCAGCCCCATCGGCCCCCGCGCGTGCAGCTTCTGGGTCGAGATGCCGATCTCCGCGCCCATCCCCAGCTGGCCGCCGTCGGTGAACCTCGTCGAGGCGTTCACCATCACCGCTGCCGAGTCGACCTCGGCCACGAACCGCTCGGACGCGGCCAGGTCCTGGGTGACGATCGCCTCGGTGTGTCCGGAGCTCCAGGTGCGGATGTGGTCGATCGCCTCGTCCAACGACCCGACCACCCGTACGGCGAGCTCGGCCGCGAGGTACTCCGTGGCCCAGTCGTCGTCGGCGGCCGGGGTGATCTCGACGCTCTCCGGGGCATGGGCACGCGTGCCCTCGTCACCGTGCAGCACGACGCCGGCTCCGCCGAGCGCGGCGAGCGCCGCCGGCAGGAACGCCTCGGCGACGTCGACGTGCACCAGCAGCGTCTCGGCGGCGTTGCAGACGCCGACGCGCTGGGTCTTGGCGTTCATGACGATCTCGACCGCCGTCGGGACGTCGGCGGTGGCGTCGACGTAGACGTGCACGTTGCCCGTCCCTGTCTCGATGACCGGCACGGTCGACTGCTCCACGACCGTCCGGATCAGGTCCGCCCCACCGCGGGGCACCAGCAGGTCGACGAGGCCACGGGCCTGCATCAGGGCGACGCCGCCAGGCCGTCCGAACCGGTCGATGGACTGCACGAGATCACCGGGAAGTCCGCGGTCCTCCAGCGCACGGCGCATCACGTCCACGATCACGGTGTTGGACGACGACGCCGCGCTCCCACCCCTCAGGATGACCGCGTTGCCGGACTTCAGCGCCAGGCCGGCCGCGTCGACGGTCACGTTCGGTCGCGCCTCGTAGATCATGCCGACCACGCCCATCGGTACGCGCAGCTGGCGCACCCGCAGGCCGTTGGGCAGCGTGCTGCCGCGCACCACCTCGCCGACCGGGTCGGGCAGCGCCGCGAGCTCGCGCAGCGCGTCGGCGATCGCGCCCACGCGCTCCCGGGTGAGGGTGAGGCGGTCGAGGAGACCGTCGCTCATGCCGCCCTCCCGGCCACGGGCCACGTCGTCGGCGTTCGCTGCCACGATCTCGGCCGACGACGCGACGAGGGCGTCGGCGACCGCGTGCAGCGCGGCGTCCTTCGTCGCACGGTTGGCCGTGGCCAGCGCACGCGAGGCGGTCTGGGCGCGCCGGGCGACGTCCTGGACCGCCACCGCGACCTCGGCGTCCGGCTGCGGTCGCTGCACGGTGCCGGGTGTCCTGGGAGGCGTGGGATCGAACGTCGTGGTCATGCCCTCGAGACTACGTCGCCGAGCCGGACGACGACAGGCCGTTCCGTCCTTCGAGCACGAGGTCGTCGCGGTGCACCACCTCGCGGTCGTACCCCTCACCGAGGTCCGCACGCAGCTCGTACGTGGAGCGCCCGAGCAGCGGCGGGAGCTCGGCGGCGTCGTAGGCCACGAGCCCTCGGGCGACGACGGTGCCGTCTGGGGCGACGAGCTCGACCGGGTCACCCGCGTCGAACTGCCCCTCGACCCGGGTGATCCCGGCAGGCAGCAAGGACGCCCGTCCGCCGAGCACCGCCCGGGCCGCCCCGGCGTCCAGGTGCAGGCGCCCCGCCGCACGGGCCGCGTGGGCGATCCAGAGCCGGCGCGCCGTCGTCCGCTTGCCACCCGCGGCGAAGAACGTGCCGACGTCCCCGCCGGCCAGCGCCGTGGCGACGTGCCCGGCCGCGGTCAGGACGACGGGGACACCGGCCTCCGTCGCGATCCGCACCGACTCCAGCTTGGTGACCATCCCCCCGGTCCCGACGCTGCTCCCCCGGGCCGTGACCTCGACGCCGGCGACGTCGGCGAGGTCCGCCACGTACGAGATCCGCCGGGCACCGGGCCGGCTGGGCGGGGCGTCGTGCAGACCGTCGACGTCCGTCAGCAGCACCATGGCGTCGGCCCGCACCAGGTGCGATACCAGAGCGGCGAGCCGGTCGTTGTCGCCGAAGCGGAGCTCGTCGATCGTGACCGCGTCGTTCTCGTTGACGACCGGCACCACCCCGAGTGCGAGCAGCTTCTCCAGGGACCGCTGCGCGTTGCGGTAGCGGACCCGGCGCACGGTGTCCTCCGCCGTCAGCAACGCCTGCCCCACCCGTAGCCCGTGCACGGCGAAGGCCTCGCTGTACCGGGCCACCAGCTCGCCCTGTCCGAGCATGGCGCAGGCCTGCATCGTCGCGAGGTCTCGCGGCCGCGCAGTCAGCCCCGCCGGGCCGATGCCCGCGGCGATGGCGCCGGAGGTGACCAGCACCACCTCCTGACCCAGCGACCGGCGCTCGGCCAGCACGTCCACGAGGGCACCCAGCGCGGCCACGTCGAGGTGGCCGTCCGGTCGGGTCAGGGACGACGACCCGATCTTGACGACGAGGCGCCGGGCGGCAGGCAGGGCGGAGCGAGAAGTCGCGTTCACGAGGCCATCATGGCCGCAACGGGAGTCAGTCGTCGCTGGGGTCCGCCCAGTGACCCGACTCGCGCTCGGTCCACAGCTCCTCGCGGGCCGCAGCCTTGGCGTCCATCCGCTCGCTGTGCTCCTGGCGCCTACTCGCACGCGTCGGCCGCGAGGGCTCGTCGAAGCGCAGGTCGGTCCCCCGGGCGCCGAGCAGCTCGGCACCGGTGCTCATGGTGGGCTCCCAGTCGAAGACGACGGCGTCACGGTCGTCGCCGATCCGCACCTCGTCGCCCGCGACGGCACCGGCCTTGAGGAGCCGGTCCTCGACGCCGAGCTTGGCCAGCCGGTCGGCGAGGAAGCCGACCGCCTCGTCGTTGTTGAAGTCGGTCTGGCGCACCCACCGCCACGGCTTGCGGCCCTCGACGAGGAAGTAGTCGCGCCCCGTGGACCCGTCGGTGCGCCGCGTGACCGTGAACCCGGCGTCGTCGACGGCCCTCGGCCTCAGGACGACGCGGGCCGGCTCGGGCGGCGGCGCCGCGGCCCTGGCCTGAGCCACGATGTCGCCGAGCGCGAAGGTCAGGGGGCGCAGGCCCTCGTGCGAGGCGGTGGAGATCTCGTAGACCGGCAGGCCGCGAGCCTCCAGGTCCGGTCGCACGAAGTCCGCGAGCTCGCGCGCCTCGGGCACGTCGATCTTGTTGAGCACGACGAGCTGCGGACGCTCGGTCAGCGGGACCCGTCCACCCTCGATCCCCAGGTCGCCCGCGTAGGCGGCGAGCTCGGCCTCGAGCGCCTCCAGGTCGCTGATCGGGTCGCGCCCCGGCTCCAGCGTGGCGCAGTCGAGCACGTGCACGATGACCGCGGTGCGCTCGACGTGCCGCAGGAACTCCAGCCCCAGCCCCTTGCCCTTGCTGGCGCCCGGGATGAGTCCGGGGACGTCGGCGATCGTGTACCGGGTGTCGCCCGCCTGCACGACGCCGAGGTTCGGCACCAGTGTGGTGAACGGGTAGTCCGCGATCTTCGGCCGGGCTGCGGACACCGCGGCGATCAACGACGACTTGCCGGCGCTCGGGAAGCCGACGAGCGCGACGTCGGCGATCGACTTGAGCTCGAGGACGACGTCGCGTTCCTCGCCGGGCTCGCCGAGGAGCGCGAAGCCGGGCGCCTTGCGCTTCGGTGAGGCCAGGGCACGGTTGCCCAGACCTCCGCGACCGCCCTCGGCGATGACGTACTCCGTGCCGTCGCCGACCAGGTCCGCCAGCACGTTGCCGTCACGGTCCTTGACGACGGTCCCGTCCGGGACGCGCAGGACCAGGTCGTCGCCCTTGGCGCCGTCCTTGTCGTCACCCAGGCCCGGGCCGCCCTTCGGCGCCCGGCGGTGCGGCGAGTGGTGGTACTCCAGCAGCGTGGTGGTCTGGGCGTCCACGACGAGCCGGACGCTGCCGCCGTCACCGCCGTTGCCGCCGTCCGGACCGCCGAGCGGCTTGAACTTCTCACGGTGCACGGACGCGACACCGTGCCCGCCGTCACCGCCGGAGGCGTGCAGCACCACTCGATCGACGAAGCTGGCCATGGGTAGATCCTCTCAGCGGCAAGCGGGGAACAGCACGAGGGGCGCACCCGAGTCGGTGCGCCCCTCGTGGGAAGTGCGGCAGCGGTTCGCTGCGCGGCGGTACCAGGCGGTCAGATCGGTATCGTCAGCCAGCGGCGACGATGTCGACGACCTTGCGGCCACGACGCGTCGCGAAGGCGACCTCGCCGGCGGCCAGGGCGAAGAGGGTGTCGTCCCCGCCGCGCCCGACGTTCTCACCGGGGTGGAAGTGGGTACCGCGCTGGCGGACGATGATCTCGCCGGCGCCGACGACCTGGCCGCCGTAGCGCTTCACACCGAGCGACTTCGCGTTCGAGTCACGACCGTTGCGCGAGGAGCTCGCGCCCTTCTTGTGTGCCATGTCAGTCCTGCTTTCTGAGAGTACGAAGAGAGTACGAAGAGGGTGGGACCTGGCGGCCGGAGCCGCCGGAGGTCACTTGATGCCGGTGACCTTCAGGCGGGTCAGCTGCTGACGGTGACCCTGGCGCTTCTTGTAACCGGTCTTGTTCTTGTACTTCTGGATGGAGATCTTCGGACCCTTGACGTCCCGGACGACCTCGGCGGTGACCTTGACCTTCGCGAGCTTCTCCGCGTCGGTGGTCACCTTCTCCCCGTCCACGAGCAGGATCGCGGTCAGCTCGACGGAGTCGCCGGCCGAAGCCCCGACCCGGTCCATGACGACGATGTCCCCCACGGACACCTTCTCCTGACGGCCACCGGCCTTGACGATCGCGTACACCATGCTGTGCTCATCTCTCCTGGTCTTGGCGTGCTCGCCCGACGTCGGTCACCGGCTTGATCTGGGACTCGGACCGCCGCAGCGGTCGAGTGCGGTGCGCCGAGGGCACACGGGACAGGCGCACTGAGAGCGCGCCGACGCACCACTCTACGCGACGCCACCTGCTGCGATCAACTGGCGCACACCGCTCCAGGACGTGACCTGCGGCACGGCCCCGGCCTGCCGGGCGATCGCGACCAGACCGACGTCGCCCGATGATGGCACGGTGACGCCCGAACCACCGCCGCACGGCGGACCCGGACCCGACTCCGCCGACGCGGACGCCATCGCTGTCGCTGTCACCGATGCGATGCATGCCGTCGACCGGCGAGGCTTCCTGCCCCGCGGGCAGCGCAGAGCTGCCGGCGACGACCGTCCGCTGCCGATCGGCCACGAGCAGACCTGCTCTCAGCCGTCCACCGTCGCCACGATGCTCACCATGCTCCGTGTGCCCCGCGGCGGCGCCGTGCTGGACGTCGGTGCCGGCTCGGGGTGGACGACGGCACTGCTGGCCCACCTGGTCGGGGCGGGTGGAGAGGTGCTCGGCACCGAACGCGTCCCCGAGCTCGTCGCGCGGGGCGGTGCGAACCTCGCGCGCCTCGGCATGCCCTGGGCGCGGATCGAGGCCGCCCGGCCGGGCGCGCTCGGGGCTCCGCGGGCGGGCGGCTGGCCGCGCATCCTGGTCTCGGCCTCCCCGGACGAGCTCCCCGGTCAGCTCGTCGAGCAGCTCGCGCCGAGTGGACGCATGGTGATCCCGGTGCGTCACGCGATGCTGCTGGTCGAACGGTCGCCCGACGGCGCGGTCCGCACCACGGAGCACGGCAGCTACAACTTCGTCCCGCTGGTCCAGGACTGAGTCACGACCCGTCGAGCGCGACGACCAGAGGTCACTTCACCCTGACCGCGTCCGTCGCCCGGCCCGACGTCAGCGTCTGCGACCCGGCATACTTGACGATCCACGTACCGGACTTCTTCTGCGTGAAACGCTTGGTGAAGGTGCCCTTGGACGTGACGGTGGCACTTCCCTGGTAGGTCGCCCCCCGAGGTCCGGACGGGTCGAAGTACACCTTCACCTTCTTGCCCTGGAGCGGACGTATCGCGCCCTTGCCGTAGTCGGAGACCGGGTTCCAGTACTTGAGCGTGCCCTTGACCGTGACGACAGCGCCCTTGCGGACGGGTTCGGGCGACGCGTCGACCCGGAGGTACGACGCTCGCTTGAAGGAGAAGATGTCCGCGTACCGGACGTCCGGGAGCTGGCAATAGTGGTCCCAGCGGTCGCCGTCCTCGTCGACGCCGTAGACGTCGAACTCTCGCTGGACGATCGCCACGGCCTTGTACCTGCCGAACGGCTCCCAGTCGTACCAACGGGGCGACGTCACCTTGCCGGAGGCTGCGAACTTGCTCGAGTAGAGGAACAGCCCGCCACCGACGTCGTTCCCGTAGCGGTCGTGATACTCGAGGTCGTAGTTCCAGTAGAAGTCGCCCCACCCCGCGTAGACCTCTCCGTACTCGGGATAGCTCTTCGCGTCGAAGCATGCACGGATCTGCGCACTCGTCGGCTTCTTCACCGAGTAGGAGACCCTGACGGTCTTGTTGTGCTGCCCCTTGTACAGCACCACGTCAGGATGGTCGACGCTGCCGCCCGGCCCGCTGGACGCGGCGTCCGCGGGGACCGCTCCGAGACCGCTGAGCAGCAGCGCACCCGCGACTACCAATGCACACCTGCGCTTCATGAGCTCTCTCGTTCTTCCGGGAGGTCGCCGAACCTCGGGCCCGATCGGACGACAGGCCGATCATTCGCAGGGTAGGCAGACCCCGCCGTACCGGCGCGTCCGCTCACGGGTGAGAACACTCGCCCAGAAGTTCGGCGGTCTCGGCCGTGCCGCGGATCACACCTCCGCGAGACCTTCACGTCCGGGTCGCGACCTCGGAACCTACGGTCCCGTAGGCTCGGCTCATCCGCGGGCGACTGCCCACCGACTCGGCTGGGAAGTCGACACCGAACCATTGCGAGGTATGCATGCCCCCCTCCGCACCGACCCTCGTCGACGCGACCCGCCCGCCGCCCCGTGCTGCGGAGCGCTTCACCAGTTCCTACAGCGAGCTCGCCGGGCAGGTCCGCGAGGCCGGTCTGCTGCGCAGGGCCTATGGGTACTACCTCGCCATGGGCATCGGCGTGACGCTCGCGCTGGGCGGGATCGTGACGGGGATGGTGCTGCTCGGGGACTCCTGGTTCCAGCTGCTGATGGCCGGGGCGCTCGGCATCGTGCTGACCCAGATCGCGTTCCTCACGCACGAGGCCGCGCACCGGCAGATCTTCGCGAGCGGGCCGGTCAACGACCGCGTCGGGCGTTGGCTGGCCAACGCCGTGGTCGGCATCAGCTACTCGTGGTGGATGACCAAGCACACCCGCCACCACGCCAACCCCAACCAGGTGGGCAAGGACCCGGACATCGCGGCCGACACGATCCGGTTCACGCCGGAGTCCGCCGCCGAGGTCCGTGGCCCGCTGCGCCACATCACGCGTCGCCAGGGCTGGCTGTTCTTCCCGCTGCTCACCCTCGAGGGCCTCAACCTGCACGTGACGTCGATCCGGTCGTTGCTGACCGGTGACCCCAAGACGCTCAGCGCCCGTCGGCGCGAGATCGTCACGATCGCCGTGCGCCTCAGCCTGTACGTCGCCGTCATCGTCTGGATGATGCCGCTCGGGCTGGCAGCAGCCTTCCTCGGTGTGCAGTTCGCCGTCTTCGGGGTCTACATGGGCGCCTCGTTCGCCCCCAACCACAAGGGCATGAAGCTGGTGCCGGCCGGCGCCAAGATGGACTTCCTGTCCAAGCAGGTGCTGACGTCCCGCAACATCCGTGGCGGCTGGTTCATGAACGTGCTGATGGGTGGCCTCAACCACCAGGTGGAGCACCACCTCTTCCCGAGCATGCCGCGCCCGAGCCTGGCGAAGGCCCGCCTGCTGGTCCGCGACCACTGCGCCCGCCACGGCCTGCCCTACACCGAGACGAGCCTGATCGCGTCGTACGCGATCGTCGTCCGGTACCTGAACCAGGTGGGGCTCGCGGCCCGCGACCCGTTCGACTGCCCCCTGCGGCAGGAGATGCGCGGCTACTGAACCGGTGGCGTCCCGGACCCCGGTCCGGGGTCCCGGTGCGCCCGGCACCGCGCCTGGTAGGACTCCGTCCCCCCGACGTGTCCTTCGACGGCCACGAGGGGATCACCCACCGGGCCGCGGCGGTGCAGACGCACGTGGTACGCGGCGTCTGCACCGCACACGCTGCAGACGGCGGTCAGCCTGGTGACGGTCTCGGCGTGCGCCATGAGCGCGGGCACCGGTTCGAACGGGCGACCGTCGAACGTCACCGTCAGACCGGCGACGACGACGTCGAGTCCCGCGTCGAGCAGGTCGAGGACGACCGGTACGAGCTCGGGACCGAAGAACTGCGCCTCGTCGACGGCGAGCAGACGCACGTCCGGCGACAGGATGCTCGGGATCGCCCGGGCGTCGTCCACCGACCGCGACGCGACGGCCACGCCCGAGTGGGAAGCCACCCGGCCCGCACCGTAGCGGCTGTCCAGGTCGTGCGTGACCACCAGCGTCCCGCGTCCCGCGATCTGGGCCCGCCGCACACGGCGGACCAGCTCCTCGGTCTTGCCGGCGAACATGGGGCCGCCGACGACCGTGAGGCGACCGGGAGCTCGACCGTCGTCCATACGGACCAGTCAAGCATCCCGGTCGCCGCGATGCTCAGGGCGTGTCGGTCAGCGGCGGAGCCTCGCCGCCAGCCTGCTCAGGAGCCTCTTCGGCCCCGGCTCCTTTGGCCGGCTCGACCTCCGGCTCCGGCGCGGGGGCCGGCTCCTCGGGCTGCGCGGCGGACGTCCGCTCCGCGACCGGCTCGGGCAGGACCGCGTCGACCGCAGCCTCCACCGCCGCGCCGACCTCGGCCGCCGTGCCCTCGGTGACCGGCTCAGCACGTTCGGAGGTGTCGGCCGGCTCCGGTGAGCCATCCGCCACGCCCGCCGAGCCCTCGTCGTGCTCGCCCTCGTGGTCGTGGGCGTGCGCGGCCGCTGCGGCGATCGTGGCCAGTGTCGCCTTGACCGCCTCGCGCGCTTCGGACTTGTCGTCCGGGAGCTTGGCCATCTCAGGGCTCGCCTGCTGCGGCTCGTCCTTCTTGGCGCCACGCTTGCGCCGGGAGCGCTTGGCACCGGAGTCGTCGCCGGAACCGGACGACGCCCCGCCACCTCGCTCGATCGGTTCGCTGTGCACGATGAAGCCGCGGCCCTTGCAGTGCTCGCACGTCGAGGAGAACGCTTCGACGAGACCCTGCCCGACACGCTTGCGGGTCATCTGGACGAGGCCGAGCGACGTGACCTCGGCCACCTGGTGCTTGGTGCGGTCCCGGCCGAGGCACTCCACGAGGCGGCGCAGGACCAGGTCGCGGTTCGACTCGAGCACCATGTCGACGAAGTCGATGACGATGATGCCGCCGATGTCCCGCAACCGGAGCTGGCGGACGATCTCTTCCGCCGCCTCCAGGTTGTTGCGCGTGACGGTCTCCTCGAGCGTGCCGCCCGAGCCGGTGAACTTGCCGGTGTTGACGTCGACGACCGTCATCGCCTCGGTCCGGTCGATCACCAAGGACCCGCCCGAGGGCAGCCAGACCTTGCGGTCCATCCCCTTGGCGAGCTGCTCGTCGACGCGGTGCTTGGCGAAGACGTCGCCCGGCTCGTTCCACTTCGAGACCCGCTCGCGCAGGTCCGGGGCGAGCTCGGCCACGTAGGACGAGATCTCGGACCAGGCGTGCCCACCCTGGACCACGAGCGAGGTGAAGTCGTCGTTGAAGATGTCACGCACGACGCGGATCGCCATGTCGGGCTCGCCCTGCAGCAGGCTGGGCGCGCTCGTCGACGACTTCGACGCCTTCTCGCTGATGGCCTGCCACTGCGACTGCAGGCGCTCGACGTCGGCGCGCAGCTCGTCCTCGGAGGCTCCCTCGGCCGCGGTGCGCACGATGACACCGGCGCCCTCGGGCACGACGTCGCGCAGGATCTTCTTGAGACGGCTGCGCTCGGTGTCGGGCAGCTTGCGGCTGATACCGGTCATCCCGCCGCCGGGCACGAACACGAGGTACCGGCCCGCGAGGGTCACCTGGGAGGTCAGCCGTGCCCCCTTGTGCCCGATGGGGTCCTTGGTCACCTGCACGAGGACGGAGTCGCCCGACTTGAGGGCCTCCTCGATCCGTCGGGGCTGACCCTCGACACCGGCGGCGTCCCAGTTGACCTCGCCGGCGTACAGCACGGCGTTGCGACCCTTGCCCACGTCGACGAAGGCCGCCTCCATGGAGGGCAGCACGTTCTGCACGCGACCGAGGTAGACGTTGCCCACCATCGACGCCTGTTCCTGCTGGGAGACGTAGTGCTCGACGAGCACCCCGTCCTCGAGCACCGCGATCTGCGTACGGCCGTCCTCCTCGCGCACGAACATCGATCGCTCGACCGACTCGCGACGGGCGAGGAACTCGGCCTCGGTGATGACCTGGCGGCGACGGCCCGCGTCCCGGCCGTCACGGCGACGCTGACGCTTCGCCTCCAGGCGGGTCGACCCCTTGAGGGCCGTCACCTCGTCCTCGGCGCGCTCCTTGCGGGAGCCCTCGCGGTCACCGCTGCGACCACCCCGGCGGCGACGGCGACGACGTCGGCTCGAACCGGACGACTCGTCCTCCGTCCGGTCGGCGTCCTCCGCGTCCGCGTCGACCTGAGCATC
Source organism: Isoptericola halotolerans (assembly GCF_013149785.1). Lineage (GTDB taxonomy): Bacteria > Actinomycetota > Actinomycetes > Actinomycetales > Cellulomonadaceae > Isoptericola > Isoptericola halotolerans. The sequence continues at coordinate 135,838 of NZ_JABEZU010000005.1, read as the reverse complement.
CTGGTCGTCGTGCTCGCGCGAGCGGGCCGGGCTCTCGGGCTCGGCCGCCTCGACGTCGTCAGGGGTCGCGTCGGCCTCGTCGGCCGAGTTCTCCGCCTCGGTGTCGTCCTGATCGTGCGCGTCGATCTTGCGGCCCCCGCGACGGCCCCGGCCGCCACGGCGACGTCGCCGACGGGGCCGGATGTCCGTCTCGTCGCCGTCCTCGACGAAGTCCTCCGGTCGCAGCTCGGGCAGCGCGACACCTTCCGACTCGAGCTCCGTCTCGATGATCTCGAGCTCGGAGACCGCGGCCTCCTCGGCCTCGCTCAGCGTGAGCGGCTCGGCCTCGGCCGTGGCGGCGCCCTCGACCGCCACGGGTTCGGCTGCGACCGGCTCGTCCGCCGCCTGGGCCGCCCGGGTGCTACGACGCGAGCCCGTCCGTCGCGACGGCCGCTTCGCGGTGGCAGGCTCGCCGTCGTCCGCCGCCTGGGCCGGTGCGCTCTGCGCAGCCTCCGGGGCCACCGCGGACCCGTCGTCGGCGTGCTGGGCAGGCGGGCCGGCAGGGGCCTGCGCCCGGCGCGAGGTGCGCCCAGACATCTCCGGGGCCTGGAACAGCAGGGCCGTGGTCGCCGCGCGAGGCGCTCCGGACTCGCTGGACGTGCTCGCGGAGGCCGGTGCGGACGCGTCGTCCGTCGTGGTCGCGGGCGCGTCCGACGCCGGAGCGTCCTGCGCCGTCGTCGCGACGACCTCCTGCGACTCGTCGGGCTTCTCGACCGGCTTCCTCGAGGCACGGCGGCGCGACGTCGTCGGAGCCTTCTCGGGCTTCTCGGCGGTCTCAGCCTTCGCGGCCTTCGCGGCCTTCTCGGGCTCGCCAGCCTTCTCCGCCTTCTCGGCCGTCTCAGGCTTCGCGGTCTTGCGCGAGGCGGACGTCGACCGCCTCGACCGCTTCCTCGCAGGCTCGGCCTGGGCGGACTCCGACGAGGTACCGGGCAGCACGATGTCGTCCAGGGAGAGCGAGGGCTCCTGGCCCTTCGCGACCGACCCCTGCGGAAGGGTGATCTTCTCGCCCGCCGGGGCGGGGTCGGGACTCGCGACGGTGGCGCGCGCCACGCTGTCGGCGCTGTCGTCCGCCACGGCTTCCTGTGCCGGGTTCACGGCAGGACCTGCGGTCCGACGGACGGCGCGTCGGGGACGCCGCCCGGACGACGAGGCACCACCGTCCGTCGGAGCTGCGGGCTCGGGAGCTGCCGGCGGCGCCTCGTCAGGAGTGTCTGCGGGCGCCGGTGACACGGCAGGGACGACGATGGGCGCCGGTCCGTCGGTCTGCGGGGCGGAGGTAGGGCGAGTGACTCGACGGCGGGTCGCGCGACGGGGCGAGGTGCCCTCGGTCGCGGCCTGGTCGCCGGTCGGGATGTCGGACGTCACGAAGTGCGCTCCTGCTCCCGGGAACCGGCCCACACCTGCCGGCCGCCCGGGCGGTCGTCGTCCCGGGTGGCAGCGCTGCTCAGCGCGCCGCCCGGACGGAAAGTCTCGGTCTCGGCTGCGACTCCCCCGTCTTCGCGGCCGCCGACGACCAGGCCCCTTCACGCCTGGCCGCGGCACCGCGTCCGGGACGCGGGAGCTGCAAGCTTGTCGACCGTCCGAGGGATGTGGCCCCGAAGGTCTGCCGACCAGTATCGCACCCTTGGCTGCTGCCGCCGACCGCGACGTCGTCACCGGCGTGGCGCCGCTCACATCAGGGCCGCCCGGCTTGACTTGTGAAGATCTTCACGAGAACGTTCGTGAAGGTCTTCACAAGCGTGATCCGCTCTCGCCCTGCGCACTCGTCCCGGCAGCAACACCTTCAGGACGGTGGTTCGGCTGCCGGGCGGTCACCTGCACCGGCTCGCACCGAAGGAGTCCACACCGTGGATGCTCTGGCCCTGGCCCGATGGCAGTTCGCCATCACCACCGTGTACCACTTCATCTTCGTCCCGCTGACGATCGGGCTCGCACCGATCGTGGCCGGCATGCAGACCGCCTGGGTCATCACGCAGAAGGAGCGGTGGCTGCGCCTGACCAAGTTCTTCGGCAAGCTGCTGCTCATCAACTTCGCGCTCGGTGTCGTCACCGGCATCTGGCAGGAGTTCCAGTTCGGCATGGCCTGGAGCGAGTACTCCCGGTTCGTCGGCGACGTCTTCGGCGCACCGCTCGCCATGGAGGCGCTGGCCGCGTTCTTCGTCGAATCGGTCTTCCTCGGCGTCTGGATCTTCGGCTGGGACCGCGTGTCCAAGAAGATCCACCTGGCGTCCATCTGGCTGTTCGCCCTCGCCACCAACCTCTCGGCGTTCTTCATCCTCGCCGCCAACTCCTGGATGCAGCACCCCGTGGGCGCGGTCTACAACCCCGAGACCGGCCGGGCCGAGATGGAGTCGATCTGGGCCGTCCTGACGAACAACACCCTGCTCGCCGCGTTCCCGCACGCCATCTCCGCCGCGTTCCTGACCGCCGGCACCTTCGTCACCGGGATCGCCACCTGGTGGATGGTGCGGCTCGTGCGCAGCCGGAAGCCAGAGCACGTCGAGACGGCGCGCACCGTCTACCGGCCCGCCGTCCGTGTCGGGGTGTGGGTGATGATCGTGGCCGGCATCGGTGTCATCTGGTCGGGCGACGTCCAGGGCAAGCTCATGTACGAGCAGCAGCCGGGCAAGATGTCCTCCGCCGAGGCCCTGTGCGAGGGCACCGAGTCGGCGGAGTTCTCCATCCTCGCCATCGGCCCCCTGCACGCCGGCTGCGAGGACGTCCGGCACCTCATCTCGTTGCCGGGTGTCACCAGCTACCTCGGCACCGGGCACTTCTCCGGCGAGGAGTCGTACCTGCCGGGCGTCTACGACGTCCAGGAGGAGTACACCGAGCGCTACGGCGACGTCACCGCCGACGGCGAGGCCGTCACCTACACCCCGCCGCTGGCGATCACCTACTGGTCGTTCCGCCTGATGATCGGCTTCGCGGCGTTCTCGGTGGCGCTCGCGCTCGCTGCCCTGTGGTTCACCCGCAAGGGGCGCGTCAGCGACAACATCTGGCTGTCACGCCTCGGCCTCGTCGCCATCCCCGCGCCCTTCATCGCCTGCTCCTTCGGCTGGATCTTCACGGAGGTGGGCCGTCAGCCGTGGGTCGTGGCGCCGAACCCGACCGGCATCGACCAGATCCGGCTGCTCACCGAGCGCGGCGTCTCCACCGCCGTGCCGGCCGGCGTCATCCTCACCTCGATGATCGTCCTCACCGTCATCTACGCGGTCCTCGCCGTGGTCTGGTACCGGCTCATGCACCGGTACGCCGTGGAGGGGGCGCCGCAGACCGTCCGGGACGAGTCGCCCGAGGCCCAGGAGCCCGACGACTCCGACCGCCCGCTGTCCTTCGCGTACTGACACCGAACCTGAGAAGACAGGAGACCTGACGTGGACCTCGCGATCCTCTGGTTCGTCATCATCGCCGTGCTGTGGACCGGCTACCTCGTGCTCGAAGGGTTCGACTTCGGCGTCGGCATGCTGATGTCGATCCTGCCCCGCGGCGACAAGGAGCACCGGGAGAAGGAGCGGCGCGTGCTGGTCAACACCATCGGTCCCGTGTGGGACGGCAACGAGGTGTGGCTGCTCACCGCCGGCGGCGCGACGTTCGCCGCGTTCCCCGAGTGGTACGCGACGATGTTCTCGGGCTTCTACCTGCCCCTGCTCATCATCCTGGTCGGGCTCGTGGCCCGAGGCGTCGCCTTCGAGTACCGCGGCAAGATCGCCGACGCCGCCTGGGCACGCCGCTGCGACCTCGCGATCCAGGCGGGCTCGTGGATCCCCGCCGTGATGTGGGGCGTGGCCTTCGGCAACCTGGTGCGCGGGCTGCTGCTCGACGCCGACCACCAGTACGTCGGCGGGTTCTGGGCCCTGCTCAACCCCTTCGCGCTGCTCGGCGGCCTGACGACGGCGACCCTGTTCCTGCTGCACGGCGCGGTCTTCGTCGCGCTCAAGACCGACGGTGACATCCGCCGTCGCGCCTCGAGGCTCGCGTCCGGGCTGTCGGTCGTCACTCTCGTCGTCACCGGCGGCTGGGCGGTCTGGGCCCAGGTCGCCTACTCGGTCCCGTGGACCTGGGGGGCAGTGGTCGTGGCAGCCGGTTGCCTCGCCGGCGTCGTCGTCGCCACCCGCGCCCGCCGCGAGGGCACGGCCTTCACCCTGTCCGCGGTCACGATCGTCGCGGCCGTGGTGCTCATCTTCGGCTCCATGTACCCCGACGTGATCCCGGCCGTGGACGGCGGCGTGGCCCTCAGCGTCGCCGACGCATCCTCCACCGACTACACGCTCACGGTCATGAGCTGGGTGGCCGTGTTCCTCACGCCGGTCGTCATCGCCTACCAGGCCTGGACCTACTGGGTGTTCCGGCGCCGGCTGAGCACCCGGGACATCCCGGCTCCCGCCGGGCTGTCCTGGCAGAAGATCAAGGACGCGGCGTTCTGAGGTGAGACCCCTCGACCCGCGGTTGCTGCGCCAGGTCCGTGCCGCCCGCAGCTATGTCCTGCTGACCACCGCGCTGGGCACCGCGCAGGCCGCGCTGGTCGTGGTGCAGGCCTTCGCGATCGCGCACGCCCTCGCCCCCGTCGTCGTCGCCACGAGTCCCGGCGCCGACGGAACGCTCGACCGCGCCGCGCTCACCGGGTGGCTGTGCGTCCTCGCTGGCGCCGCCGTCGGGCGCTCGCTGGTGGCCTGGGCCCAGGAGCGGTTCGGTCGTCGCGCGGCGACGGCCGTGGTCGCCGACCTGCGCGAGCAGGTCGTCGGTCACGCCGTGGAGCTCGGCCCTCGACCGCCGTCGGGCGCGGCGCCCGCGGACGTCGCCACCCTGGCCACCCGAGGGCTCACCGACCTCGAGCCCTACCTCGTGCGGTTCCTGCCGCAGCTGCTGCTCACCGCGCTCGTGACCCCGGCCACCGTGCTGGTGGTCCTGGGGCTCGACTGGGTGTCGGCGGTGATCGCCGCGGCGACGTTGCCGCTCGTGCCGTTCTTCATGTGGCTGATCGGCACCATGACGGCCGGCACGTCCGAGCGCCGTCTGGCGACCGTCGAGCGGCTCGGGTCCCAGGTGCTCGACCTGATCGCCGGGCTGCCCACCCTGCGGGCCTACGGTCGCGCGGTCGGCCCCGGTGCGCGGGTGCGGTCGCTCGGGGAGGCGTCACGGCGCGCCACCATGGGCACGCTGCGCATCGCGTTCCTCTCCGGCGCCGTGCTGGAGCTGCTCACCACGCTGTGCGTCGCGATCATCGCCGTCGGCGTCGGCCTGCGGCTCGTGCACGGCGGCATCGAGCTCGTCCCGGCGCTCGTCGTGCTCGTGCTCGCCCCCGAGATCTTCCTGCCGCTGCGCCGCGTGGGCTCGGAGTTCCACGCCTCCACCGACGGCCTCGCTGCCACGCGACGGGCGTTCGAGGTGCTCGACCTGCCGGTCCCGACCGTCCGGGACGACGTCGCCGACTCCCCCGTCGCCCCCACGGCCGGGACGACCCTCGTGCTCGACGACGTCACGGTCCGCGCTCCCGGCCGCGACGTCGAGGCACCGTCACGCCTGTCGGCGCGGATCACGCTCGGCACGGGCACGCCGGGAGGCGGACGCGTGGTGGCGCTGCGGGGCCCGAGCGGATCCGGCAAGTCGACCCTCGTGCTGCTGATGCTCGGCCTGCTGCGCCCCGACTCCGGCACCCTCACTCTGGAACGGACCGGCGCCGAGCCGGCCGCGCTGCCCGAGGTCTCGGCCCGGTGGTGGGACCAGGTGGTCTGGGTCCCCCAGCGCCCCGCGATCGGCCCGGGCACCGTGCGCGACGTCGTCACCGACGGTCGCGAGGTGTCGCAGGCCGCGCTGGAGGCCGCCGCCCGGACGACCGGCCTGGACACGGTCCTCGCCGACCTGCCGGACGGCTGGCGGACACCCGTCGGTCTCGACGGCGCCGGGCTCAGCGTCGGGCAGCGTCAGCGCGTGGCCCTGGCCCGGGCACTCGTGGGTGCCGCGGACCGGCCGGTCGTCGTCCTCGACGAGCCGACCGCCCACCTGGACGCCCGCGGCGAGCAGGTCGTCCTGGACACCGTGCGGCAGTGGCGTGACGCCGGGCGGACCGTCGTCGTCGTCGCGCACCGCTCCTCCCTGCTGGAGGTGGCCGACCAGGTCGTCGAGGTCGAGGCCCGAGAGGTGGTGCCGTCGTGACCGACCCCCTGGTGCGCGTCCTGCCGATGCTCGAGGTCCGCTGGGGACGCGTGGCTCGTGCCGTCTCCCTCGGCACCCTGACGCTGGTGTGCGCGATCGGCCTGGCGGCCGCCGCGGCGTGGCTCGTCGCCCGTGCCTCGCAGATGCCCCCCGTCCTGGTCCTCTCCCTGGCGGCGGTCGGCGTGCGCGCGTTCGGCACCGGGCGGGCCTTCTTCCGCTACCTCGAGCGGCTCGCCTCGCACGACGTCGCGCTGCGCGGGATGGCGGCGCTGCGGGCCAACCTGTACGACCGGCTCGCTCGTGGTGGGGCCGACGTCGTGGCGCTGCACCGGGGTGACCTCCTCGCCCGCGTGGGCGGCGACGTCGACGACGTGGGCGACGTCGTCGTGCGTGCGCTGATCCCCGGTGCCGTCGCGGTGGTGGCCGGGACCGGTGCGATGGTGCTGGTGGGTGCGTTCCTCCCGGCCGCTGGTGCCGTGCTGCTGGCCTGCCTGCTGCTGACCGGCGTGCTCGCACCGTGGTTGGCGTCGCGGGCCTCCCGGTCGGTCGAGCTGCGCGGTGCCGCCGCCCGCGGGGACGTCGCCGCCCGCACGCTGGACCTGCTCGAGAACGGCCAGCAGCTCCGGGTGGCGGGTGCGCTGGACCAGCGTCGGGCCGCGCTCCGGGAGGCCGAGACGCGGCTCGCCGCCACGACCGACGACGGCGCACGGGTCGCGGGCACGTCGGCCGCGATCGAGGCGGGTGCCCAGACTCTCGCCGTGCTCGGGTGCCTGCTGGTCGGCGTTCCCGCCGCGTTGGCCGGCGACCTCGCCGCCACCGAGCTCGCGGTCGTCGTCCTGACCCCCCTCGCGGTGTTCGAGGTGACGAGCGCACTGCCCGCCGCGGCGGTACAGCTGCGCCGCTCACGCGCCGCGGCGCGACGGCTGCTCGAGCTGCTGCCGTCGGACCTCGATGTCGAGGAGCCCGCCGAGAGGCACGAGGACGGCCGGTCGAACGGCGCAGCGGACGGCACAGGGAACGGCGCCAGCACGCTGCTGGAGCTGTCGGACGTCGACGCCGCCTGGCCCGGCGGGGACGTCGTCGTCCGCGGCGCCGACCTCGTGCTGCGCCCCGGGTCGGTGGCGGCGCTGGTCGGCCCCTCCGGCGTCGGCAAGTCCACGCTGATGCTCACCGCGGCGGGGATGCTCGGACCGGCTGCCGGGCGGGTGACGGGCCGTGGCCTCTTCGTCGCCGAGGACGGCCACGTGTTCGGGACCACGGTCCTCGAGAACCTCCGGGTGGCCCGCGCGGACCTCACGGCGGACGAGGCCCGCGCGGTCCTGGACGCGGTGGGACTGACGGGATGGCTGACCGCCCTGCCCGACGACCTCGACACCCCGCTCGGCACCGGCGGCACGACCGTCTCCGGGGGTGAGCGCCGACGCCTCCTCGTCGCCCGGGCGCTGCTCGCCCGGCACCGCGTGCTCCTGGTCGACGAGCCGGCCGAGCACCTCGACGCCGCCACGGCGGACGCCCTCGTCGAGACGCTGGCGTCCCTCGCCCGGTCCACCGGACGAGCGGTGGTCGTCGCCTCCCACCGGCTCTCACCGCTCGCCGTCGCCGACGAGGTGCTCCTGCTCGGGCACGACAGCGGGGTCGGCGCGGCGGCACGGGTGGTCGCGCGGGGCACTCACGACGAGCTGCTGCGCGACGTGCCGGGGTACCGCTGGGCCGCCGCGCAGGAGGCCGCTCCCCCTGGGGGCTCAGGGTCCCTCCAGGTGGACCCCAGGGTGCCGACCAGGGGTCTCCCTGATGTCGGGGCCGCGCCGCGTCCGTAGCGTCACCAGCATGATCAGGATCGACTCGCTCACCCAGCGGTACGGCGACCTCGCCGCCGTCGACGACGTCTCCTTCACCGCGTTCCCCGGCCGCGTGACCGGGTTCCTCGGTCCGAACGGCGCCGGCAAGTCCACCACCCTGAGGGTCCTCACCGGCCTGGCCAGGCCCACCGCCGGGCGGGCCACGGTGCTGGGCCACCGCTACACGGACCTGCCCAACCCCGGGCTCGACGTCGGGGTGCTGCTCGACGCCTCGGCGCAGCACGGTGGCCGCACCGGCCGCGAGACCCTCGCCCTCGCCCAGCGCACGATGGGCCTGCCCGCGATCCGCGTCGACGAGATGCTCGACCTCGTGGGGCTCACCTGGGCCGAGGGCAAGCGCCGGGTGCGCGACTACTCGCTCGGCATGCGGCAGCGGCTCGGCATCGCGACCGCCCTGATGGGCGACCCGAGGGTGCTCGTCCTGGACGAGCCGGCGAACGGCCTGGACCCCGCGGGCATCCGCTGGATGCGTGACCTGCTGCGCGGTTTCGCGGACGACGGCGGCACGGTGCTGCTGTCCAGCCACCTGCTGTCCGAGATCGAGATGGTCGCGGACGACATCGTCATGATCGGTCGTGGCCGGATCGTCGCGTCCGGTGCCACGGCCGAGCTGCTCGCCGGCGTCGGGACCCTCGTCAGGTCCGACGACGGCGCACGACTCGCCGCGGCGCTCACCACCGCCGGGTTCCAGGCGACAGTGCGCCCGGACGGGGCGGTGGCGACCGACGCCGACCCCGCGGACGCCGGGCTGGTCGCGTTCCGCGCCGGTCTGCCGGTCACCGAGCTGCGGTCCGCAGACGGTCATGGCCTGGAGGACATGTTCCTCGAGCTCACCGCCGCGGACCAGCGCGAGGACTCCCCCGCGCGGCACGCCGGCCTCACGGACGGAGCATCAGCATGAGCACTCCCGCCCTGGACACCCGCGCGGTCGCCCCACGCCTGGCGACCGGACGCCCCCCGATCCCCCTGGCACGCCTGGTCGACGTCGAGGTGCGCAAGCTCGTCGACACCCGGGCCAGCCGCTGGCTGCTCGCGTCCGTGCCCCTCCTGACGCTCGTCGTCGTCACCGGCGTCACTCTCTGGGGTCGCGACGCCGAGGTCACCTTCGGCATGCACACCACGACCAACATGATGCCGCTGGAGCTGCTGCTGCCCCTGGTCGCGGTCCTGTCGGTGGCGAGCGAGTGGAGCCAGCGCTCCGCGCTGACGACGTTCGCCCTGGTCCCCCGGCGTGGCCGCGTCGTGGCGGCCAAGGCCGCGGCACTCCTGGTCGTGACCCTCGCGGCGACGCTCACCGTCGTCGTCCTCAGCGCGATCGGTACCGTGGCGGCCGCGCAGGTGCGCGGGATCGAGGCCGTCTGGGACCTTCCCCTCGACCTCGGGCTTCGGCTGGCCGTCGCGAACGTGCTCGTCGTCGCGTTCGGGTTCGGCGTCGGTGTCGCGATCCGCAGCACGGCGCCGGCGATGGTCGCCTACCTCGGTTTCATGTTCGTCGTGCCGATGATCTCCAGCGTCGTGGCCGGGCTGTGGACCTGGTGGGCCGAGAACGGCGCCTGGTGGGACCTGAGCTGGTCGGCGAGCTTCGTCACGGCCCCCGAGATCACGGGTGAGCAGTGGGCACAGGTCGCCACCTCGGCCTTGCTCTGGATCGTGGTGCCGACGACGCTCGCCGTGCGACGGCTGCTGCAGGTCGAGATCCGCTGACCTGCGCTGTCAGCCGGCCAGCAGCGCCATCGCCGCGGAGCGCCCCGGGATCCCGCTGACACCACCGCCCCGGCGCGCTCCCGCCCCGGCGACCAGCACCCGCGGGTGGAGGGTCTCGACGCCCCACGTGCCCGGGGCGTCCAGACCGGTCGCAGGCCCGGCCTCCGCCGTCCCGGGCTCGGCCCACGGCCAGGACAGGTCACGGTGGAAGATGTGCCCACCCGGCAGGCCCACGCTGCCCTCCAGGTCCACGGGGCTGCGCGCCTCCAGGCAGGGTGCCCCGTCCGGCCCGCGCCACAGGATGTCCTGGATCGGCTCGGCCAGCACCGAGTCCAGCGAGCGCAGCGTGGCCGCGAGCGCCCTCTCCCGTGCCCCGTCCGGGTCGTCGCGGAAGAGCCGCGCCGGCATGTGCAGCCCGAACAGCGTGAGTGTCTGGGCCCCGGCCGCGCGCAGGTCCGGGCCCAGGATCGAGTCGTCGGTGAGCGAGTGGCAGTAGATCTCGCACGGCGGCAGGTCGGGGACCTGGCCGGCGGCCGCCTGGGCGTGCGCGGCCTGGAGCTGGGAGTACGACTCGTTGACGTGGAACGTCCCGGAGAAGGCCGCCACGGGGTCGATGCCCTCCCGCAGCCGGGGCAGGCGGCGCAGCAGCATGTTGACCTTGAGCTGGGCGCCCTCGGGGGCCTGTGCGGTCTCACGCCCGGACGGCGAGCCCCCGGCGGCGGCGAGCAGCGTGTCTAGGGTCGACGGAGCCGCCCCGCTGACCACCGCTCCGGCGCGCACGGCGTGGGTGCCGCCGTCGGCGTCCGTCCAGGACACCTCGGCGTCGGAGCGCGCCGTCCCCGGGTCGACGGCGGTGACCTGCGCCCCGGTGACGACGGTCGCCCCGGCGGCGCGAGCGGCGTCGTGCAGGGCGCCGGAGACCGCGCCCATGCCGCCGACGGGGACGTCCCAGTCCCCTGTGCCGCCGCCGATCACGTGATAGAGGTAGCAGCGGTTCTGGAGCAGGGCGGTGTCGTCCAGGTCCGCGAAGGTCCCGATGAGGCCGTCCGTGGCGGCCACACCCCGCACGACGTCGGAGGCGAACGTCGCCCGCAGCGTCTCGCCCAACGGCTGCTCGACGACGGCGCGCCAGGTCTCGTCGTCGTCGACGAGCGCCCGGGCCTCCTCACGCGAGACGAGCGGGGCGGTGACGGTGGGGAACAGCCGCTGCGCCAGCCGGCCCACCCGGGCGGAGAACGCCTGCCAGGCCTCGTGGTCGCGGCCCGCACCCAGGGTCTCGAACGAGGCGCGCGTGGCGTCGTCGGAGCCGTTGTCGACCAGCAGCCCGCCGTCGCCGACCGGGGTGTAGGAGGAGAAGCGCCGGCGCCGCAGCGTCAGGCGCAGGCCGAGCTCGTCGACCACCTGCCGCGGCATGAGGGAGACCAGGTAGGAGTACCGCGAGAGCCGCGCGTCGACGCCGTCGAAGACCGGGGCCGAGACCGCGGCCCCGCCGACGTGGTCGAGCCGTTCGAGCACCAGGACGGACCGGCCGGCCCGCGCGAGGTAGGCGGCGGCGGTCAGGCCGTTGTGCCCACCACCGACGACCACGGCGTCGTAGCGGGCAGCGATCCGGACCGGGGCGTGCGAGGCGTTCATGCGGCACATCGTGGCACGAGGACTCGGGTAGCGTCCGAGACATGAAGATCCTCGTGCCGAGCAACGTCCCGTTCGACCTGACGATCGACGTCGAGGGGGTCGACGTCGCCCCCTACGTGATGCGCGAGAACGTGCCGGAGGAGCACCTCGACGCCGACGCGCTGGTCACGTGGGCGAGCCCGCAGCGGGTGATGGACGACGCGGCCCGCCGGCTGTCCCGGCTGCGCTGGGTCCAGACCCTCAACGCCGGACCGGACCAGGCGCTCGCCACAGGCTTCGCACCCGAGGTGGTGATCACCTCGGGCAGAGGGCTGCACGACGCCACGGTCGCCGAGCACACGCTCGCCCTCCTCCTCGCGTCCGTGCGCCGGCTGGACCGGACCATGGACGCGCAGCGCCGCCGCACGTGGGACGGCGACCTGGGGCGCGAGCAGGCACGCTCGGAGTCCGAGTTCACGCTGCACGGTGCGCACGTGGTCGTGTGGGGGTTCGGCTCGATCGCCGCGGAGCTGGCTCCGCTGCTCACCGCGCTCGGTGCGCGGGTGACGGGGGTGGCGTCCTCGGACGGCGAGCGCCACGGACACCCCGTGGTCTCCCGCGACCGGCTGGCCGAGGTGCTGCCGACGGCGGACGTGCTCGTCTCCCTGCTGCCTGCGACGCCGGAGACCGACAAGGCGCTCGACGCGTCCGTGCTGTCCCTCCTGCCGGCCCACGCCCGGTTCGTCAACGTGGGACGGGGCGCCACCGTGGACGAGCCGGCGCTGGTGGCCGCACTGCGGTCCGGCGCCCTGGCCGGCGCCGCCCTGGACGTCACCGCCACGGAGCCGCTGCCCGCCGACTCCGAGCTCTGGGACGCCCCCGGTCTGATCCTCACCCCGCACGTCGCCGGCGGTCGGCCACAGGGGGCGGCGGCCTTCGTCACCGCGCAGGTGCGCCGATGGCTGTCCGGCGGCGCGGCGGAGCTCCAGGCCGTCGTCGCCCGCTGAGCAGCCCGGCCCGCCTCACCGGCCGCGCTGCTGCTGGCGCAGGTGGCGGCGCTCCTGCAGCGCGGTCGCCGCGATGGTCACGAGGAAGAAGAACCCGACCGCCTGCAGCCGGCCGTCGGGCTCGGTGGTCCCCAGCACCACGAGGAGCAGGACCAGCACCACGGCGACGTAGAGCGTGAACCACGCGAACCGGCGGGGGTCCTTCTCCTCGTGCGCCGTCCAGTAGCGGGTCGTGAGGAACGACGCCGCGACCGGCCCGACGAACGTGACGGCAGAGCTGAGGTCGGCGACGTCCAGCACGGGTGCTCCTTCTCGGTCGGTACGTGGCTCGACGACCGATCCTAGAGGTGTCGTGCGCGGCGAGCGGCCGCCGCTCGATGTTCAGCCCCGCGTGTACTCGGCGAGCACCACGCCGGACTCGTACGGCGTGATCGCCAGCGGCCGCAGCGCCGTCGGGCGGTAGGGCAGGTCACCGAAGAGGCGGACGCCGTCACCGAAGAGCACCGGGTTGAGCTTGAGCGCGAGGCGGTCGATCTCGTCGGCGAGCGCCGCGGCGAGGCCGCCGCCGCCGCAGAGCCAGATGCCGGCGCCGTCCTCGGCCTTCAGCTCACGCACGACCTCGACGGGATCGCGATCGGTGAACTCGACTCCCTCGGCTCCTTGCGGGGCCTCGTGCTCGCGGGTGAACACGATCTGGCGCAGGTGCCGATAGGGGTTCGGGAGGGCCGGGAGCCCGACCGCGTAGGTGTTCCAGCCCATCAGGACCGTGTCGAAGGGCCCGTCGTCGACCGCGAGGCCCGCCGCCTCCGCGAGCTCGGTGGGCGCCGTGCCGCGGTACCTGTGCCAGATCCCGGCGGCGTGATCGCCGTCGACGAGGAACCTGTCGAACTCGTCGGAAGGACCTGCGATGAATCCGTCCGTGCTGACAGCGACGAAGTAGGTCAGCTCACGCACGGGTTCCCCAATCACGACATCTGCACGACGAACTACTTCCGCAACCGGGAGTCGCTCATCACCGGACTGTTCGAGCGCATCGGTACGCGGCTCGCACCGACACCAGCAGACCTCGCGGCGAGAGCGGGCGCACAGCCGAGCCGCGAGCTCTTCGCCGCCTACCTCCGGGACATCGTGCGCCGGCTGACAGCCCAGCGCGAGGTGACCCTCGCTCTCTACGAGCTGCGCCTCGAGGCCGCCCGACGCCCTGAGCTGGCTCGGCTGCTCGGCGACTGGCAGCGAGCCGACCTCGATGCCGTCATCGCGTTCAACGAGGCAGCGGGGCTTCCCGGAGGCCGCCGCGAGATCGCGCTCTTCCACTATGCGATCGAAGGTCTCGTGCTGGACCGCCTCGTCTCGCCCATCGATCCGGACACCCCGACCGACGAGGTCGTCGACGCGCTGGTGGCCGGACTCCTCCCGTAAGGCCTGCCGGCTGCGCGGTCTAGGCCCCGAGCGCCAGCGACGCCCCCATTCCGGTCGCCAGCAGGGCGACGGCGGGCGTCCAGCGTCGGTCGTCGGCGCGGGCGAAGCCCGTGTCGCGGACGCGCTTGAGGACGCCGACGTAGCGCCCCTCGCCGACGACGCGTGCGAGGAGGATCGCCAGCGCCGCGACGCCGCACCAGGTCCACCACCAGCCGTCGGCCCCGAGAACGAGCGCGAGGACCACCACCACGTAGACCGACAGCGCCGCGGCGACCGCGAGCGTGGGCAGCGGGCCGGGCTCGGCGAGCCGCTCGCGGGAGCCCGCTCGCTGCGGGAGCACGTCGGCGGCGCCCAGGGTGGCCCCGGTGGCCCAGGCGACGTGGAACCCGGCGGCGACCGTCGCCGCCAGGACCGCGAGCCCGGCCAGCAGCCACCAGACCGTTGCCGGCACGGCGCCGACCGCCGCGAGCGACAGCAGACCGGCAGCGGTGAACAGCGGCCAGGCCAGGTGCCAGCGGACGATCGCGAAGAACAGCGCCGCGGAGGCCAGGCACATGACGCCGACGACGACCGGCGCGGACCCGCCGAGCAGCACGCCGGCCGCTGCCCACCAGGCGATCGAGGTCAGGTGCCACGCACCGCGCAGCAGTCCCTCCGCGTGCCGACGTGGCAGCCGGACGCGCCAGCCGGGCGCGGCCAGGAGCGGCCGCAGGACGAACAGCTCGCCGAGGACGGAGTGCAGCACCCCGACGACGATCAGCAGCACAGCAGCGGTGAGCAGCATCTTTCCTCCATACGGTGGCGTATGGCCACGCTATCCATACGGTGGCGTATGGTCAAGGGATGGCTTCGCTCTCCGCCTCCGACTGGATCCGCGCCGCCGCACGCCGGCTCGCCACCGACGGGGTCGACGGCGTGCGCGTCGAACCCCTGGCGACCGACCTCGGCGTGTCCAAGGGGAGCTTCTACTGGCACTTCGCCAACCGGGACGCGCTGCTCGAGGCGGTGCTCGACCACTGGCAGCGAGCGGGTGTCGCCGGTGTCATCGCCGCGGTGGAGGACACCGGGACCGAGCCCGAGGCCCGGCTCCGAGAGCTCCTGCGCCGGTCCTTCCACCACGCCGACCGCGGGTTCGACGTCGGGGTCCGCGCGTGGGCCGCCCGGGACGAGCGGGCGCGCACCGCGGCCGGCGCCGTCGACGCCGCCCGCACCGACTACCTCACCCGGCTGCTCGAGGATGCCGGGTCACCGGACCCCCGCCGTCGGGCAGCCGTCGTCTACCGCACGCTCCTCGGCGAGTACGCCTTGCGACAGTCGGGAGCCGCAGGGCTCGACGAGGCCTCGGTCGCTGCCCTGGTGGACTGGAGCCTCGGCGCCGACGACGCATGACGGACGACCAGGTCACGCACCGGGCTCGTCAGGGCTTCCGGCGGCGCTCATACAAGGCGAGCGCCGCGGCGACCGACACGTTCAACGAGTCCATACCGGGCGCCATCGAGACCGCGTAACGGCGGTCTGCGAGCGCCTCGAGCGAGCTGGAGGAGCCACGCCGCTCCGACCCCAGGAGGATCGCCATCCGGTCGGGGTGCCGCCCGATGCCTTCCAGAGGCTCCTCGGCGTCCGCGGCCAGGCTCGCGAGCAGCACGTCTGCCGACCGCAGGAACTCCACGAGCTCACCCTGGTCGGCCAACAGCACCGGCATCGCGAACACCAGGCCACGGCTAGCGCGGATCACGCGACGGTCGTAGGCACTGCGCAGCCCGCTGTCGATCAGCACCACAGCGGCCGCGCCGAAGGCGCACGCACTGCGGACGATCGCCCCGACGTTCCCCGTGATCCGGACCCCGTCGAGCACCAGCACGTCGCCACGAGCAGCGGCGACCTCACCCCAGGAGGAGGGTCTCGGCGCCCGCGCGAGAGCCAGCAGACGCGAGGCCTTGTCGCGTGACAAGAGCGGACGCAGGACATCCTCGCCGACCGTGAACCGGTCGGCCCGGGGCACCCCCGCGTGGAGACCTTCCGCCCGTGCCGCACGGTCGGGCGTCGCGTAGATCGCCTCGATCCTGACGCCGGCTGCGACGGCCTGCTCGATGCACTCGGCGTCGTCGATGACGATCGTGCGGGGGACGGGTGCGCGGGAACGCAGGACGTCCGCGACGCGTCGGACCGCGGGATGCCGGTCGGTGTCGATGAACGGGGCGGGTCCGCTGACGGCAGGAGGAGGGATCAGGATGGGCTCGGTGGACGCCATGACCACACGGTCGGGCCTCACGTCGCGTCAGGGTCAAATCCCCAGGTCAGAGCGCCGGACTCTCACTCCCAGCGCGCAGTGACCGGATCGACGCCATGAGACCGCGCGGCGGCGAAGATCGCGTCGCGGAGCCACTCGCTCAACGCGGGCTCCGTCTCGTCGAGGTTGGCGCGGAACCGAGGATCCTCGACGAACATGCGCCCCAGGAGGACGTGCATCGACGGCGAGCACTCCCACATCGACCCCATCAACGCCCGGTGCCGCTCGGCGAACGCGATCCCCGCAGCCCCGGACGGCTCGACACCTGCTCTCCTCGCGTCGGCCATCTCCGCGAACAGGGCCGCACCGCTCTCGTGGAGCACGGTCCGTTCCTCGGGGGACAGAGCAGCCACGTTCTCCTCGAACTGGCGCCACTGCTCGGTGCCGCCCCACCGTTCGTGCGCCTCGACCGACCACTCCTGGCGCCACGTCCGCCCGAAGATCTCCGTCTGCTCCTGCGCCGTGAGGCTCTCACCCGACTCCTTGCGCGCCAGGAGCGCGTCGACCGCGGACGCCATCTGCTGCATCTGCGCGATCCGCTCCCCGAGCATGCGCTGCTGGTCGCGGAGCTGCTCGACCCCGTCGGTGTCCGAGCCGTCGAGGATCTCGGCGATCGATGCCAACGAGAGACCGAGCTCTCGGTAGACGAGCACCCGGTGGACCCGCCCGAGATCGTCCGGCGAGTAGCTCCGGTAGCCGGCGGAGGTCCGCCCCGAGGGCACGGCCAGCCCGATCTCGTCCCAGTGGTGCAGTGTGCGGACACTCACGCGGACGAGATCGGCGACGGTTCCCACGGTCATGCCGTCGAAGGACATCGGTTCACCCCTCCCTCCCTGCCGACGCTAGCGTCTGCGCTGGCACCGAGGGCAGAAGTGCGAGGAGCGGTTCATGAACGACTCTCGGCGGATCAGGCCGCCACAGCGCGGGCACGGCTCCCCCGCCTGTCCGTAGACCGCCAACGACCGGGAGAAGTACCCGGACTCCCCGTTGACGTTGACGTAGAGCGCATCGAAGCTCGTCCCGCCCTGCCCCAGCGCCTCGGTCATGACCTCGGTGGCGGCGTCGAGCACCCGGCGCACGACCGGGCGGGTCATCGTGTCCGTCGCCCGGGCGAAGTGCACCCGTGCCCGCCACAACGCCTCGTCCGCATAGATGTTGCCGACGCCGGAGACGGTCGTCTGGTCCAGCAGGGCTCGCTTGATCCCGGTCCGACGACGGCGCACCCGGTCGACCAGCGCATCGCGGTCGAGCGCGGGGTCGAGCAGGTCGCGCGCCACGTGGACGACAGGTTCGGGGAGCGCCGCCAGCGGTGAGCCGAACCCTCCCGGTGCGCCGTCCGGCGTCGGCGCCAGGTCCGCCACCGCCAGGTGGCCGAAGGTGCGCTGGTCGACGAAGTCCAGATAGCGGGCCCCGGACGGCGCCGACTCCAGGTGCAGCCGAACCCTCAGGTGGGGGTGCGCCCACTCCCCCGCGACCGCGGGGTCACGGACCAGGAGCTGGCCGGACATCCCCAGGTGGGCCAGCATCGCCGCGGACACCCGGCCCCCGGGGCCCTCCAGCGCCAGCCACAGGTACTTGCCGCGGCGGGCCGCCCCCACCAGGCGCTGCCCGCGGAGCTGGTCCGCAAAGCTCAGGGGCCCGCCGTCGTGCCGCCGCACCGAGTAGTCGCGAAAGACCTCGGCGCCCGTGACCCGGGCGCCCAGGACCAGGCGGTCGAGCCCGTCGCGGACGGTCTCGACCTCGGGGAGCTCAGGCACCGGCGGGCTGCTCCGCGCCGTCGGCCGGCAGCGCCATGATCGCCCGGTAGGCCTCCTCGGCGGCAGCCTGCTCCGCGTGCTTCTTGGCGGTGCCGCGACCGATGCCCATGACGGGACCGGCGACGACCTGCGCCTCGAACCGTCGGGCGTGCTCGGGCCCCTCGCCGGTCACGGAGTAGACGGGCACGTCGAAGCCTCGCCCGGCCGCCGCCTCCTGCAGGGAGGTCTTCCAGTCGAGCCCGGCGCCGAGGTCGGCAGCGTGGTCCAGCGTCTCGTCGACCAGGCGGTGCACCAGGTCGCGAGCGACCTCCAGACCGTGCGAGAGGTAGGTCGCACCCAGCAGGGCCTCGACGGTGTCCGACAGGATCGAGTCCTTGTCGAACCCGCGCGTGCGCATCTCACCCTTGCCGAGCAGGATGTAGCGGCCCAGCTCCAGGTGGCGGGCGACGGCGGCGAGCGAGCGCTGCGAGACCGTGGCGGCGCGCATCTTCGCCAGCTCACCCTCGGACTTGTCCGGATGGCGGCGGTACAGCGCCTCGGTGACGACGAGACCCAGGACGGTGTCGCCGAGGAACTCGAGCCGCTCGTTCGTGGGGATGCCACCGGCCTCGTGCGCGAACGAACGATGGGTCAGGGCAAGCACGAGAAGCTCGGGATCCAGATGGACCCCGAGCTTCTCGAGAAGCTCACGCGGCTCCGGACTCCCGGAAGAAGATGTGGGGCCGGTAGCAGGCATCTCAGCCGGCGTGCTCGGTACGCAGCGCCTCCGCGTACTGACGACCCTTGTACGCGCCACAGGTCGGGCACGCAGTGTGGGACAGCTTCTGCCCCTTGCAGCTCGGGCACGTGGTGAGGGTCGCCGCGGTGGTCTTCCACTGCGAACGACGCGCACGGGTGTTGCTGCGCGACATCTTGCGCTTCGGAACAGCCACGGTCAGCTCTCTTTCGTCTCGTCGGACACGCTCGACTCCTCGAGCATGGTCTGCAGCGCCGCCCAGCGAGGGTCGACGACGTCATGATGGTGCTCGGGGTCGTCCGCCAGCCGCGCTCCGCACTCGGAGCACAGGCCGGGGCAGTCCTGCCGGCACAGCGGTTGAAATGGTAGTGCAGTCACGAGCGAATCCCGAACCACGGGCTCGAGGTCCGCCAGGTCGTCGGTCAGCTCGGGCTCGTCCTCGGCCTCGTCGTCACCGGACTCGTCGGCCGCCTGGGCCCGCTCCGGGTACACGAACAGCTCCTGGACGCGCACCGTCACCTCGTCGCGGATCTCGTCGAGGCAGCGCACACACTCTCCCACGGCGGTGCCCCGCACCACGCCGGAGACGAGCACGCCCTCCATCACGGACTCGAGCCGCAGCCCGAGCGTCAGGTCGGCACCCTCGGGCACACCGATGACCGCCGTGCCCAGGTCGGCAGGTGCGGCGACGACGCGCGCGACCTCCCGCATGGTGCCGGGACGCCGCGAGAGCTCGTGCGTGTCGAGCACGAGCGGCGAACGCTTGTCGGTCGTGATGTGTGTCTCCCGAGAGGTGGGCGCACCGGTGAGGTGCAGCGATGGTCGAGGGGATGTCGACGACGTGTCGATGAGGCGTCCGCAGGTTCGATGGTCCCTGCGGGTCAGCGACCCAGTCTACGCGATCGAGCAGCCCCGGCCAACGGGACGACGGCGTGACCTGCGCAACGTGCCGACCCTGCGAGCCGCGTGGCGTCGCTCAGGCGCTCCGCTCGGCGCCGCGTGCGCCACCCTGCGGCCAGTCCGGGTCGCTGACGGCGTCCCACCGGACCCGGGGCGCGCCGTTCGCCAGACGCTCGGCGAGCTTCGCACGCCCGGCCTGCACCTGGGCGCCCAGCTTGCCGAGATCGGCCTCGAAGTCCGCCAGCCGACCGTCGCAGTACTCGTCGGCATCGGTACGCAGCTGCTCTGCCTGCCGCTCGGCCTCGGCGAGGATCTCGGCGGCTCGCGACTCCGCCTGCACGACCACCTGCTCGGCCTGCACGAGCTCGATGGCCCGCGCACGCGCCGTCGCGAGCACGTCCTCGGCCTGGCGGTGGGCGTGCTCGAGGGCACGCTCCGCCTCGGCCAGGACGTCGTCCGCCCGCGCGACCTGCGTCGGCAACGAGTCGCGGAGCTCCTCCACCAGGCCGAGCGCCTGGTCACGGTCGACCTTCACGTTGGTCGACAGCGGGGACGTCCGCGCGTTCTCGATGAGCCCGGCGAGGTCGTCGATGATCTCCAGGAGCCCGGCGGTGGGGTTGTGGGTCTCGGTCTCAGGCATGTGGCGCTCCTCACGCACGGTGCGCGACGGCGGCGCGCACCGCCTCGGCCGCACCGCGCGGCACGAGGTCGTCGATCGGCCCGCCGTGGCGGGCGATGTCCTTGACCAGCGACGACGCCACGTGGGCGTAACGCTGCTCGGCGGGCAGGTAGATGGTCTCGACACCGCTCAGGTGCCTGTTCATCAGGGCCATCGGGTGCTCGGCATCGAAGTCCGCCCCGCCGCGCAACCCCTTGACGACGGCGGTGGCACCGGTCTGGCGGCAGAAGTCGACCAGCAGACCGGTGACCTCCTCGACCCGGACCGCTTCCAGCTCCGGGTCCTCGGCGAGAGCGGCGCGGACGAGGTCGACCCGCTCTTGAGGTGTCAGCAGGGCCGACTTGGAGGCGTTGCGGGCGACACCGACCACGACGACGTCGAACAGTCGTGCGGCGCGCCGCACGATGTCGAGGTGCCCGAGGGTGATCGGGTCGAAGGACCCGGGACAGACAGCGATGCTCACGCCCCGACGCTAACCCGTCCGGCGCACGTTCCGGTCGAGGCTCCCCGGAGTGGTCGCCACGTCGAGCAGTCCGGCACGGTCAGGCCCGGGCAGGACTCCCCGTGCTGTCGGCGCTGTCGGCGCCCTCGGACCGTTCGGCATAGTGCACGGCGGTGTCGCCGTAGCGCTTCGTGGTCACGGGCACGAGGCCGTCCGGCCAGGTCGGCGCCCCGCTGCGCCGGGCCCGCTCGACGACGACGACGGCAGCCGGAGCGAGGACGCCCGGCGCCGCCAGATCGGCGAGGATGCCGTCCAGCACGGCGTCCTCCAGGTCGTACGGCGGGTCGAGGAGCACGAGGTCGAACGCGCCACGGCCGGTCCCCCCGTCCGCCGCGAGGCGGGCGGAGACGCGCTGCGCCGGCTCGGCGAGCACGCGCACCGTGCCGTCGAGCCCCAGCACCGACACGTTGCGGCGGGCGATCTCGGCCGCCTTGCGCGCGGACTCCACGAGCGTCACGGACGCCGCGCCGCGGCTGGCCGCCTCGATGCCGAGCGCGCCGGACCCGGCGAACAGGTCGAGCACCCGGCCGCCGTCGACGACGCCGTCGTGCTCCAGCCTCGAGAAGAGGGCTTCGCGGACACGTTCGCTGGTGGGGCGGGTGCCCGACGGCGGCACCACGAGGGTGCGCCCGCCGACGGTCCCGGCGACGATCCTGGTCATGCCGCCGAGCGTAGCCGCCGTCGCTCAGCCGGGCGGCAGCACGACGTCGGCGACCACGGGCAGGTGGTCGCTGGCGGTCCGGCCCAGGGTGGAGATCCCGGTGACCTCCGCGCCCCGGGCGAGGACGTGGTCGATCCGGACGGCCGGCAGCCGGGCGGGGAACGTGAACCCGAGCGAGCCCGGTGGCGTCTCCACCTGGGCCAGCACCGGGTCGAAGGCCCCGTCGGCCAGCACCGTGTTGAAGTCGCCGCCGACCACGACGGCCCGGGCGCCGTCCGCGGCCAGCACGTCACCGAGCATCCGCAGAGAGTCGTCGCGGGGTCCCGACGTGAGCCCCTGGGCGCCCAGCCGGACCGAGGGCAGGTGCACGGCGTACACCGCCAGCCCGGGTGCGCCGGGGGTGTCGAGGACGACGCGCAGCCCGCGGTCCCACGAGGTGTCCACCCCCGGTGGGCGCAGGTCGACCGGATCGGCGTCGGTGATGGGGTGCCGCGACCACACCCCGACGGTGCCCTGCAGCGCCGAGTGGGGCAGAGCCTGCGCGAACGACCTCTCGAACTC
This sequence comes from Isoptericola halotolerans, assembly GCF_013149785.1. Lineage (GTDB taxonomy): Bacteria > Actinomycetota > Actinomycetes > Actinomycetales > Cellulomonadaceae > Isoptericola > Isoptericola halotolerans. The sequence goes on along the minus strand of NZ_JABEZU010000005.1, from coordinate 113,954 downwards.
GTCGGCGAGCTCCGGGGTCACCTCGACCAGGGTGACGACGTCGGGCTCCGGGCCGAGCAGGACCCTCGCCGTCCACGCTGGGTCGGTGTTGGTGTCGGCGACGTTGTGCAGCACCACGACCAGGTCGCCCCCGCCGCTCGCCGCCGGGGCGAGGAAGGGCAGGCAGACCCACAGCCACACCCCCGTGGCGAAGAGCACGGCCAGACCCCCCAGCGCCGTCCGCCGGAGCACGGCCAGCAGGCCGAGTCCTGCCAGCACCAGGCCGCACCACGGCAGCGCGGTCGCCACGAGGCTTCGCAACCCGCCCACGGCCGGCAGCAGGTCGTGCAGGACGAGCAGGACAGCCAGGGCCAGGGCGAGCACCACCAGGCCGGTCGACCTCGACGCTCCCGTCGTCCCCCGGGGCGCGTCCCCGGTCGGCTTCGGCGCGCCACGCGGCGGGCGCGGACGGCCTGCCCTGGTCACACGGGCCGCCACGGTGTTCACGCGCCGACCGTAGCCAGCCGCGGCGACCCTGGCACGGCGCCACGCTCATGCCCGCTCGAGGTACTCCTCCTGCTCCGCGTCGAGCTGCGCCGCGATGGCGCGCGCCAGCACCGGGTGTCCGTCCAGCCCGGGATCGGCCTCGACGACGCCGGCGGCCTCGGCGCGGGCCTGCGCGATGAGGTCGGCGTCCTTGACCACGCGCAGCAGCCGCAGCGAGCTCGACCGGCCGGACTGCGCCGCGCCGAGCACGTCCCCCTCCGAACGCAGCTCCAGGTCGAGGGTGGCCAGCTCGAAACCGTCGGTCGTCGCGGCCAGCGCCTCGACCCGGGCCGCGGCCGGTGTGCCCGGCTGCGCGGTGGACACCAGCAGGCACAGCCCGGGATCCGCCCCGCGCCCGATCCGCCCGCGCAGCTGGTGGAGCTGGGAGATCCCGAACCGGTCGGCGTCGAGCACGACCATGACCGTGGCCTCGGGGACGTCGACCCCCACCTCGACGACCGTCGTGGACACCAGCACCGGCGCCTCGCCGGAGGCGAACCGGGACATCGCAGCGTCCTTCTCACCGGGGGGCATCTGGCCGTGCAGCACCCCGATCTCCACGCCGTCGAGCCGCGGCGTGCCGCGCAGCATGTCGGCGACCTCGAGCACCGCGCGCAACGGCGCCCGGTCGGAGGCAGGCTCACCGTCGGTGAGGTCGAGGAGGTCCGGCATCTCCTCGAGCTCGGGCGGCGCCTTCGGGCCGCCGCCGGGCACGTCGTCGTCCGGGTGGATCCGCGGGCACACGACGTAGGCGCGCCGTCCGGCGTCGACCTCCTCGCGGACCTTCTCCCACACGCGCTCCATCCAGCGAGGGTTGGCGGCGGGCACCACGTGGGAGGCGATCCCGGAGCGTCCCGCGGGGATCTCGGTGAGCGTCGAGGTGGTCAGGTCCCCGAAGACCGTCATCGCGACCGTCCGCGGGATGGGGGTCGCGGTCATCACCAGCAGGTGTGGTGCCACGCGCCCCTTGTCCCGCAGGGCGTCACGCTGCTCGACGCCGAACCGGTGCTGCTCGTCGACCACCACGAGGCCGAGATCCGCGAACTGCACCTTGTCGCCCAGCAGGGCGTGGGTGCCGACGACGATCCCCGCCTCCCCGCTCGCCGCGGACAGCAGCGCCTCCTTGCGGGCAGCCGCACCGAGCGACCCGGTCAGCAGCGCCACCCGGGTGCCGTGCGCGGCCCCACCGAGCATCCCGCCCTCGGCCAGCGGGCCGAGCAGCGCGCGCAGGGTGCGGGCGTGCTGGGCGGCGAGCACCTCCGTGGGGGCCAGGAGCGCAGCCTGCCCGCCGGCGTCGACCACCTGCAGCATCGCCCGCAGCGCGACGACGGTCTTGCCGGAGCCGACCTCTCCCTGCAGCAGGCGTTGCATCGGGCGGGGCCGGGCGAGCTCGGCCGCCAGCTCGTCGCCCACGGTGCGCTGCCCGTCGGTGAGGGCGAACGGCAGCGCGGCGTCGAAGTCGGCGAGGAGGCCACCCGTGCCGGCGGCGCGCGGCGGGCGTGCCGTGGCCTCCTCGGACGCGGCCCGGGCCCGGCGCTGCGCGAGGGCGGCCTGCAGCACGAAGGCCTCCTCGAACCGCAGGCGGCGACGGCCGCGCTGCCAGTGCTCGGCGGAGTCGGGTACGTGCACCGCGCGCAGGGCGTCGAGCCGGGTCGGCAGCCCGAGCCGGGCCCGGACCTCGTCCGGGACGGGGTCGACGACGTCGTCCTCGGTCAGCGGGTCGAGCACCGTCCGCACGGCCCGCTGGATGCGCCAGGTCGGCACCGAGGCCGTGGCCGGGTAGATCGGGATCGGCCGGGAGGCCTCGACCATCGCCTCCTCGTCGTCGTCGGCATCCACCCCCACCAGCACGTAGTCCGGGTGGGTGAGCTGGCGGCTGCCGCGGTAGTCCGAGACCACCCCGGTGAACAGCCCCGACCGCCCGGGGCGGAGCTTGTCCTCGTGCGGGCGCAGCGCCCCGGCACGCTTGGCGAAGAAGGTCAGGCTGAGCTCATGGCGCCCGTCGGTGACCGTGGCCTGCAGCAGGGCCCCGCCCCGGCTGCGCATCGGACGCACCGTGGCGCTGGCCACGCGCGCCATCACCGTCACGTGCTCGCCGAGCTGCAGCCGGTCCATGTCGGTCATCCGACCCGGGTCGCCGTACCGGCGCGGGTAGTGCCGCAGGAGGTCGTCGACGGTCTCCAGGCCCATCTTCGCCAGCGGGCCGGCGGCCCGCTTGCCGAGCGTCGTGGTGAGCGGCTCGGCCAGCCGGGCGGTCACCAGCCCTCTCCCCTGAGGGCCCCGATCGCGCTCTCGTCGCCGAGCTCCTCCAGCGGCTCGACGCCGAGGCCGACCTGACCGCCCGGCCGGCCGGTGGGCAGCACCACGACGTCGGCACCCACGGCGAGCGCCTCGGCCTCCACCACGAGCGCGTCGACCGCCGGCTCGGGCACGTCCAGGTCAGGCAGTACCGCGACGATGCCGGGTGCGTCGTCGAGCGTGGCCACGAGACGCGCCAGCTCCTCGACCGCGTGCCCCGCCGGGACCCGCGCCGCCCGCAGCCGGACGAGCGCGGACCGCACCACGCTCGGCACGTCCGTGGGCCCGGTCCCGGCCGCGTCGACCGCTCCGGCGAGCGCCGAGACCGCGGCGACCAGGTGCACGTCGTCCTCGGCCGGCACGACGACGACGTCCGGCGGCCTCACGGAGCCCTGGACGGTGGCGTCGCTCCCGGTGAGGGTCATGACGAGCTCGTTCAGGTCGGTCCCGGCGAGCACCGACGCCGGGGCGAGGACGAGCACGTGGGGCGTGCCCGCGCCCACGACGCCGTGCGCGATGTCCTCCGGCGTCGGCGGCACGTCGAGGTCGAGGAGGACCACCGCCCCGCTCGAGGCGAGCTCCGCCGCCAGCGCAGGGGCCGACGTGGTGGTCACCACCGCCCAGTCGGCGGGTGGCACGGCCAGGTGGCGGACATGGACGCGCGAGACGGCGCCCCGTCCCGCCCACCGGCGGGTGACGTGCAGCGCGGCGTCGAGGTCCGGGGTGTGCACGTGCGCCTGCCAGAGGGACTCGACGTCCTCCCCGGTCGCGTCACCCGTGCCGCCACCGACGACGACGACCGAGTTGCCCACCTCGTCGAGGTCGGCCCGCAGGGCGTCCGCCACCGCGCCGGGACGGAACCCCGCGGCGGCCGCTGCACGGTGCAGGACGAACATCAGCTCCACCTCGTCGCTCAGCCCGTCGGCGTGCTCGTGCTCGGCCGGCTCCGCGGGCGCGGCGTCCTCGGTGGTGTCGAGCGGCGTGTAGCCGCGCAGGTCCAGGTCGAGCAGCACGGGCTCGATCCTGCCTCCCGCCTCCGACACGACGGCGTCGGTCACGACGGCGTGCCGCTGGGCCTCGGCGAGCGAGGCCAGGACGAGCAGCAGCCCGCAGGCCCCGGCGTCGAGCACGCCGGCAGCCCGGAGCGGGGCGAGCGTGCCGACGCTGCGCAGCGCCGCCTCCCGGGCACCGCGACGAGCGGCGTCGAGGACCGTGAGGCGGGCGGGTGCGCCGAGCGGGCCGACCATGCCCCCCGCCTCGGCGTGGCGGGCTGCCGCTGCTGCGGAGTCCGCCGCGGTGAGGATCGTGCCGGCCGCCGGGTGGGCGACCGCCTGGCGAGCCGATCGTGCAGCGACGTCGAGCCCCACCCCGAGGCGGTCCCGACGGCTCGCCGCGAGGGCCAGCCCGCGCAACCACTCGCTGAGGATCACGCCCGAGTTCCCGCGCGCCTGGAGCAGCGCGGCACGCGCGCCCAGCCGGAGCAGCCTGGCCCCGCCCGCCCCGGCGTCCGCGTCGTGGATGGCGGCGGCGGCCTCTCGCAGGGTGAGATACATGTTGGTACCGGTGTCCCCGTCGGCCACGGGGAAGACGTTGACCCCGTCCAGCTCCGAGCGGGCCCGGGCGAGCGCATCGGTGGCGACACGCGCCCACACGCGGACGACGGAGGCGTCGAGGAGCTCGGGCTGATGCACGCCACCACCGTAGCGGTGACGAACCCGACGCCGGCGCTGTTGAGGGCCGGCCTCGACATCGGCTATCCTCGTGTGGTTGCCCGGTGTTCCGGGCGCCCCCAGACCATCAAGAACCTCACGTCTCGCTGCCATGGCACGAGACGTGCACGACGATTCAGGAGAAACCGTGGCTGCCAACTGCGACGTCTGCGGCAAGGGCCCGGGCTTCGGGCACAGCGTCTCGCACTCCCACATCCGGACCAAGCGGCGCTGGAACCCGAACATCCAGCGCGTGCGTGCCGTCGTCGCGGGCACCCCCAAGCGCGTGAACGTGTGCACCTCGTGCCTCAAGGCCGGCAAGGTCGAGCGCAAGGCCTGAGCCAGCGTCGTGCGCCGCACGGCGCACGACTGACGAACGCCCGTCGGGTTCACCCGGCGGGCGTCTTGTCGTCCCGGAATGCCCTCACCGGTCGCGCTGGTCGACCTCACCGCTCGGCAAAGCAAAGGGTTCGTGAAGTGTTCACCAATACCTCTAGGCGATCAGCGGTGGACGTGGCAGGCTGACTGCATGATGGTCGAGACCGACAACGACGTGGTGATCCGGTCGGCGACGTCCGAGGACGCCACCGCGATCGCCCAGGTGCACCTCACGTCCTGGCGCGGCGCCTACTCCCACGTGCTGCCCGCCTCGTACCTCGACTCCCTCGACGTCACCGAACGGGCGCAGGAGTGGCAGCGTGCGCTCTCCTCGGACGAGGGTTCGACGATCGTCGCAGAGGCGGACGGACGGACACTCGGGTTCGCCAGCTACGGCCCGTCCCGCGACGAGGACGCCGAGGACGGCTGCCTGGAGCTCTACGCCATCTACCTCGACCCGGAGGCCTGGGGCCGCGGCGTGGCCCGCGACCTCATGCGCACCGTGCTGGCCGACGTGCCACCCACCGTTCGGATGACCCTGTGGGTGCTCGACGAGAGCAAGCGCGCCCACCACTTCTACCGCCGCCACGGCTTCCAGCCCGACGGCGTCGAGCGGATCGAGGACTACGGGGACGTCCCGGTCACGGAGATCCGCTTCACCCGTGGGCCCGAGCGCTGACCCGCAGCGAGCCTGCGAGCGCAGGGCCGGCGCGACCAGCAGGACCGAGCGCTGACCCGCAGCGAGCCTGCGAGCGCAGGGTCGGCTCAGGACCGGAAGTGGTCCCAGCCGGGCGACACCTCCGGACGGTCCCCGTCCAGCAGCACCTGCGGACCGTCGTCGGCGGCCACGACACGGCCGATCTCGCGGAACCCCGGCGGGAGGTCGCGGTCCGCGACCTGGGCGGGGAAGGTCGCGAGCAGCCCGTGGTCCTCCCCTCCGGAGAGCACCCAGTCGTGGGCCGCGTGCGCCCCGGCGGCATCGTCCGTGGCGATCGCCAGCTCGACGGCGGCGGGCACGAGCGCGGCGACGTCGCGGGACAACGACCCGCTGGACAGGTCGATGCTCACTCCGCTGGCGCGCGCGATCCGTCCGGCGTCGCGCACCAACCCGTCCGAGACGTCCAGCATGGCCGTGGCCCCGCCGTCGGCGGCTGCCGGGCCGGCGGCGAGCGGTGATCCCGGACGCAGGTAGGCGGCGACGAACGGGGCGAGCGGCCCGGGTGCACCGGGTGCACCGTCGGCGGCGGTGGCCGCGTGCGCGGTGAGCAGGGCCAGCCCGGCGGCCGAGGCGCCGAGCACGCCGGCGTGCGCGACCACGTCCCCGGGGCGCGCACCGGACCGGAGCACCGGTGCCCTTCCCTGCAGGTCACCGTGCACGGTGACAGCGACGACGACCGCGTCGCCGCCGGACAGGTCTCCCCCCACGACCACCGCGCCGGCCGGCGTCGCCGCGTCGGCCAGGCCACGCGCGAAGCCGGTCACCCAGTCGACGGGCAGGTCCTCGGGCATGACGAGGGACACCACCATGGACGTGGTCCGGGCACCCATCGCCGCGATGTCGGCGAGGTTCTGCATGGCTGCGCGGTGTCCGACGTCATACCCGGTGGACCAGTCGCGCCGGAAGTGCCGGCCCTCGACGAGGACGTCCGTGGAGACCACCACCCGGCCGTCGCCCGCGCGGACGACCGCCGCGTCGTCGCCGGGGCCGACGTCGACACCCTCGCTCGTGGGCAGGAGCGGGAAGATGAGGGCCAGGAGCTCGGACTCGTCGAGGTCGCGCACGCGGGGGGTGGGGTCGGTCACGACCGCACCCTAACCGGCCGACGGCGCACGGCGGGCAGGTACCGTGAACCCGTGCGTCTCCGTCGCCTCCGTGCGTTGCCCTGCGTGCCCGCCGTCGCCCTGCTGGTCGCCTGCACACCGATGATCGGCGTCGAGGCGGGTGCCGACGCCGCGAACCCGGACTGCGCCCCGGTGATGCTCGCGCTGCCCGACGTCGTCGCCGGCGACCTGGAGAAGACGAACACCAACGCCCAGGCGACGGCCGCCTGGGGCGAGCCGGGGGCAGCGGTGACGCTGCGCTGCGGGGTGGCGCTGCCCGGGCCGTCCGCGGACTGCCAGCGCATCGACTCGGTGGAGGGCTCGGTGGACTGGATCGTGGCGAGCGCGGACGACGGCACCTGGCGGTTCACGACGTACGGGCGCGAGCCCGCCGTCGAGGTCACGGTGCCGCCGGCGGTCACGGAGAACCACTCGACGTCCTTCATCACCGACCTGACCCGGGCGGTCGAGCAGGTGCCCGCGACCGCCGAGTGCACCTGACGGGGCCCGAGGAGGCGGTCACGGGACGACGAGCTCACCCAGCTCCCCCGGGGCGTACGCGACCTCCCACAGGAAGCCGTCGGGATCGGTGAAGTAGCCCGAGTACCCGCCCCACTCCCGCTCGACGGCGTCACCGACGGTCGGTGCACCTGCCCGGCGGGCGTCGTCCAGCACGGTATCCACCTGTCCGGGCTCGGCGACGTTGTGCGCCAGCGTCATCGGAGGCGTGCCCCCGCGCGTGACCGGCCCGATCTCCTCCAGCGCCGCTGTCTCGTCCCACAGGGAGAGCACGAGGTGCGGCCCGACCTGGAACATGAGGACCTCGCCGGACACGTCCAGGTAGCTCTCCCACCCGAGTCCGTCGAGGTAGAAGCGGCGCGTCGCGTCGAGGTCGGTGACGACCAGCGTCACCAGGCTGAGTCTCTGGTCCATGGCACGACCCTGCCACCGGGCACCGACACCTGCGGCGTCGGGCGGGCGGGCGAGGCCGTGCGCGACGCCGTGCGGTCAGCGTAGTCCGGTGGGCCGCTCGAGCGCGAGCTGGATCAGCTCGTCGACGAGCTCCGGGTAGCTCAGACCCGTGGCCTGCCACATCCGCGGGTACATCGAGAACGGCGTGAACCCGGGCATGGTGTTGATCTCGTTGACGATCACCTGCTCGTCCGGCGTCACGAAGACGTCGACGCGGGACAGCCCCTCGGCCTCGACCGCCTCGAAGGTCCGCACGGCGAGCTCGCGGATCTGCTCGACGACGGCCTCGGGCAGGTCGGCCGGGCAGTCGAGCTGGACGTGCGCCTCGTCGAGGTACTTGGCCTCGAAGTCGTAGAACGCGTGCGTGTCGTCGACGACGATCTCGCCGGGCAGCGAGGCTCGCGGGCCGGCGCCGCCACGGCCGCCGAGCACGGCGCACTCGATCTCACGGCCCTGGATCCCCGCCTCGACGACCACCTTCGGGTCGTGCTCACGGGCCGCCTCGACGGCAGCGGTCAGGTCCGCGGGGTCGTCGACCCGGGTGATGCCGAGCGAGGAGCCCGCGCGGGCCGGCTTGACGAACACCGGCATCCCGAGGCTCTCCACGCGCGCGAGGCAGGTCGACGGGTCCGTCGTCCACTGGCGGGACGTCAGCACCTCGTACGGCCCGACGGGAAGACCGTGCCCGGCCAGCACGAGCTTCATGAAGTGCTTGTCCATGCCCACGGCGGAGGCCAGCACCCCGGCCCCGACGTAGCGCACGTCGGCGAGCTCGAGCAGCCCCTGGACCGTCCCGTCCTCGCCGAAGGGCCCGTGCAGCAGGGGGAAGACGACGTCGACCTCGCCGAGCAGTTCCGGCACCTGCCCGGGCTCGAGGACGCGCAGCGTGCTCTCGCCGGAGGTGAGGGAGAGCACGACCTCCGCCCCGTCGTCCGCCGTCACCTCGGGCAGGCGACCGTCGCTGATCTGCCAGCGCTCGGCCCGGTCCTCGGCGACGACCCAGCGCCCCGCACGGGTGATCCCCACCGGGACGACGTCGTAGCGGTCACGGTCGATCGCACCGAGCACACCGGCCGCGGTGGCCGCGGAGATGGCGTGCTCACCGGAGCGTCCGCCGAACAGCAGGGCGACGCGCGGCTTGCGCACGAGGGCGGGAGGCGTGGTCTCGGACATCGGCCCGACCCTACCGGAACGGGCCCCTGCCCCGACCACCGCTCCCGCCCTCGTGCACGGAGCCGTTCACGCCGTCTTGAGGTCCTTGCGCAGGATCTTGCCCGCGGCGGACTTGGGGATCGCGTGCGTGAACTCCACGAGCCGGATCTTCTTGTACGGGGCCACCTTGGCGGCCACGTACTCCATGACGTCCTGCGCGGACAGGTCGGCACCCTCGGCCAGGACGACGAACGCCTTGGGCAGCTCTTCGCCCTCGCCGTCCGGCACCCCGACGACGGCGGCGTCGGCGATCTCCGGGTGCGCCACGAGCAGGGCCTCGAGCTCGGCGGGAGGCACCTGGTACCCCTTGTACTTGATGAGCTCCTTGAGCCGGTCGACGACGTAGAACACGCCGTCGGCGTCCACGGTGACGATGTCGCCGGTGTGCAGGAACCCGTCGCCGGTGATGGTGTCCCGCGTCTCCTGCTCGTTGCCCAGGTAGCCGACCATGACGTTCGGCCCGGCGCAGAGCAGCTCGCCCGGTGCGCTCATCCCCTCGGCGGGCTGCTCGATCTCCTCCCCGGTCGCCGGGTCGACGATCTTGGCCTGCATGTTCGCGACCAGCAGCCCGATGGAGCCGGGCGAGATGTCCGTGCGGCCGGTCGGGATGACGTGGGAGATAGGAGACAGCTCGCTCATCCCGTAGCCCTGACCCACGTGCGCTCCGGGAAGCCGTTGCGCGACGAGGGCCGCGAGCTGCGCGTCGAACGGTGCGGCACCCGAGTTGAGGAGCCGGACGCTGGACAGGTCCGCCTGCAGCGCGAGGGGGTGCTTGGCCAGTGCCAGCGCGATCGGTGGTGCGACGAAGAGGACCGTGGCGCGGTGCTTCTCGATCAGGCCGAGGTACTCCGGCAGGTCGAACCGCGGCACGGTCACGAGGGTCGACCGCTGGTAGAGCGCGCCGTTCATCAGCGCGGTGACCCCGTAGATGTGGAAGAACGGCAGCACGGCCGGGATGACGTCGTCGCGGGTGAGCGGGATGTACGGCTCGGCCTGCAGGACGTTGGCGACCAGGTTCCGGTGGGTGAGCATCACTCCCTTGGGCAGCCCGGTGGTGCCCGAGGAGTAGGGCAGGACGGCCAGGTGGGTGGCCGGGTCGAACGAGACCTCGGGGGCGGGCGCACCGGCGGCGAGGAGGTCGCGCAGGCCCGGGTGTCCCTCGGCGCCGTCGAGCACGACGACGTCGTCGGGGTCCAGTCCTGCGGCCTCTGCTCCCTCGACGGCCTGCGCGAGCAGCGGTGAGACGGTCACCAGCGACTTGGCGCCGGAGGCGCTGATCTGCTTGCCGACCTCCGGACCGGAGGCCAGTGCGTTGATGGTGGTGACGGTGACGCCGGCCCGGAGCAGGCCGTGGAAGACGCTGACGAACGCCGGGACGTTGGGGCTGTGCAGGGCGACCACGTCGCCGACACCGAGCCCGCGGGCTGCGAAGGCTCCGGCGATCGCGTCGACCTGGGCGCGGAGCGAGCCGTAGGTGGTGACCGCGCCGCTGGGTCCGTCGATGAGGGCGGGGTGCTCGAGGTCCGCACCCTGCAGGGAGGCGAACAGGAAGTCGTACAGGCTGACGTCAGGGATCTCCACGTCTGCCTGGGGGCTGCGGATGGCCAACGTTGGCTCCTCTCGTCGGTGCGGTCCACGTCGACCGCTCTGGGGCCAGCGTAGCCGAAAGACCGACCGGCCGGTATGCTCGCCGAGGGCCGTCGCCGTCCGGATGGTTGAATCGCGGTATGGCTGCCGACCCCGCTTCCCTCACCGACCGTCGCCTGCTGTCGGACGACCTGCTCGCGACCGTCCGCGGCCGCGCCGCGATCCACGACCGGGAGAACAGCTTCTTCGCCGACGACCTGGCCGACCTGGCGGGCTCCGGCTACCTCGGGGCGATGGTGCCGTCCCCGCTCGGAGGCGCAGGGCTCACCCTGCGCGAGGCGGTCCACGAGCAGTCCCGGCTGGCCGGGGCCGCACCGGCCACGGCGCTGGCCGTCAACATGCATCACGTCTGGGTGGGGGCCGCCCGCTACCTGCACGAGCGCGGGGACGACACCCTCGACTGGCTGCTCACCGAGGCGGCGGCGGGCGAGGTCTTCGGGTTCGGCTACTCCGAGGCGGGCAACGACCTGGTGCTGCTGGGCTCGCGCACCGAGGCGCGACCCGACGGCGCGGGCGGCTTTACCTTCCACGGCCGCAAGATCTTCACCTCCAACTCCCCCGGCTGGACTCGCCTGGGCGTCATGGGGCTGGACAGCACCACCGACCCGGACGACCCGCGCATCGTGCACGCGTTCATCACGCGCGACGCGGGCGGGTTCGAGATCCTGGACGACTGGGACACGCTCGGCATGCGGGCGTCCCAGTCGTGCACCACGGTGCTCGACGGCGCCCACGCCCCGGCCGAGCGCGTGATGCGTCGGATCGCCCCCGGGCCGAGCCTCGACCCCTACGTCCTGGGCATCTTCACCAGCTTCGAGGTGCTGCTGGCCTCGGTGTACACCGGTATCGCCGACCGCGCGCTGGCGCTCGCGGTCGAGACCGTGGGCCGGCGTACGTCGATGAAGAGCGGCACGACGTACTCCCAGGACCCGGACATCCGTCGGCGCATCGCCTCGGCAGCCCTCGCGATGGACGGCGTCTGGCTGCAGATCGACCAGGTCGCCGGGGAGATCGACAGCGAGCCGGACGGGCGAGCCGATCGCGGCGCCGGCTGGTTCCGCGCCACGGCGGGCCTCAAGGTCCGCGCCACCGAGACCGCCCGCTACGTCGTCGACGAGGCGATCCGCTGCTCGGGCGGGTCGACGTACTTCAACCGCTCCGAGCTCGGACGCCTGTACCGCGACGTGCTGGCCGGCATCTTCCACCCGAGCGACGACGAGTCGGCGCACGCACTGGTCGCTCAGTCCCTGCTGGGTCCCGTCGAGGCCTGAGGTTCTCCGGAGGCCGGCGCTCGGCCGGCCTCCGCGCGTCGCGCCCGCTCCAGACCGTCCAGGAGCAGCCCCAGCGTGAACTCGAACTCGGTCTGGCTGTCGCACCAGCCGAGCATGGGGTCGGTGGCGTCGTGGAGCTCGGCGGCGACCATGGCCGACGTGTACGGCAGCGCCGCCGCCATGGCCTCCGTCTCAGCCTCCGAGGTGTCTTCGCCGCCGCCGCCGGGACCGAAGAGCTCCTGGGAGAACCCGAGGACCATGCTGCCCAGCGCGTGCATCGCACGGTGGGCCAGCCGGTAGGAGCACCCCCCACGGACCATGACCCCGAGCACGTCCTCGTAGAGCTGGAAGACCCCGGGCCGGATCGTCGTCCGTGACCCGAGCAGGCGGGGCATCCACGGGTGGCGCAGCATGACCTCCCGGGCTGCGAGGCAGCGCGACCTGACCTCGGCGACCCACGCACCGTCGGACGGGTCTGCGACCGTCTCGGCCGCCGCGCCGACCTGGGTCGCCATCTCGGCGGCGACGACGTCGATCAGCCCGTCGAGAAGCTCTTCCTTCTTGCCGGGCAGATGGTGGTAGAGCGACATCGCCTCGATGCCGAGCGCGGTGGCCACGCCGCGCATCGTCAGCGCCCCGAGACCTTCGGCGTCGGCCAGGGCGACCCCCGCGGCGAGCACCCGCTCCCGGGTCACCGACTTCGTGGCGGCCATCCGTGCTCCCCTCTTCCCTCGGGCCACCTTACGTCGTATGGTTCCCTTACGCCGTAAGCCTTATGGCGTAAGACCCAGAGAGGGGCTTCCCATGCACCCGTCCGTCACCCGGCCCACGGCCCGCACGACCGGCCTGCTGTACCTCGCCCTCGCCGTCTTCGGCATCCCGGCCTTCCTGATCATCCGCCCGATGCTCTTCGACCCCACCGACGCGACGACCACCGCCGCGAACCTGGTCGACCAGGAGGCGCTCGCACGGCTCGGCGTCGCGCTCGAGCTCGCTCTCGTGGCTGCCCAGACGCTCACCGCCCTGTGGTTCTTCCGCCTCTTCCGCCGCGTGGACTCCTTCGCGGCCGCGATGCTCGCGGTGTTCGGCACCATCAACGCCGTCGCGATCCTGACCAGCGCCGCCGCGCTGGGCGCCGCCCTCGACGCCGCCCTCGCCGGGGACCCGGCCGGCAGCCAGCTGATGTACCTGCTGTCCGGCAACCTCTGGGGCGTGGGTGCCCTCTTCTTCGGGCTGTGGCTGATCCCGATGGGCCTGCTCGCCCGCCGGGCCGGCATGCCTCGCCCGATGGCCGCGATCCTCCTCGTCGGCGGGCTCGGGTACATCGCCGACGCGTTCCTGAGCCTTCTCGCCCCGGGCGCGGACCTGCTCTCCCAGCTGATCGTCGTCCCCGCCACCGTCGGTGAGTTCTGGATGATCGGCTACCTGCTCTGGACGGGCCTGCGCCCGGTCCGCACCGGCGCTCCCGTCCCGACCGGCAAGTCCTCGACGCGTCGAGAGGTACGCGCCGAGCCCTGACCGTGACGGGCGTCACTCCACGTCTCGTAGGATCCCCGCATGACTCTGAGCCGGGGCACCGTCGCCCGCTACGCCGTCGGGTCGGTCGGCACGGGTGGCTTCGGCACCCTGCCCGGGCTCGTGCTGGTCTACTACCTCACCGACACCCTCGGCGTGGCCGCACTCATGGCGGGGCTCATCGTCACCGCCGCCAAGGTGTGGGACGTCGTCATCGATCCGGTCATCGGCGCCGTCAGCGACCGTGAGCAGGCCCGCCACGGTTCACGGCGGCGCCTCATGGCTGCCGGGGGCCTGCTGCTGCCGATCTTCTTCGTCCTCACCTTCGCCGTCCCCGCCACCTGGGGACCAGCGGCCGCCGGAGCGTGGGTCCTGCTCGCCTTCGTGTGCGCCGCCACCGCGTTCTCGCTGTTCCAGGTCCCCTACATCGCTCTGCCGGCCGAGCTGACCGACTCCTACGAGGAACGCACCCGCCTGCTCACCGCCCGGGTGGTGGTGCTGACCGTGGCGATCCTCGCCTTCGGGGGCGGAGCCCCGGCGCTGCGCTCGGTCGTCCCCGACGAGCACGCGGGCTACCTGCTCATGGCGGCAGCGGCCGGGCTCGTCCTCGGCGCCTCGCTGCTCGTCGCCGCCGGGGTGCAGCGAACCGGTCGACGACGTCGGTCTCGACCAGGGCCGAGCGCTGCGGCCGCGAGCGCCGCGCCACCGGTTGCCACGGCGTCCGGGCCGTCGTCGTCGGGCGCGTGGCGCAGGCTCCCGGCCGCCTACCGCGACGCCGTGGCCCTGCTGCGCACGAGCCTGCCGTTCCGCACGCTGCTGGCGACGTTCGTGCTGCAGGCGCTGGCGACCGGCACGATGCTGGCGGGCGCCCAGTACGTCGCACGCTGGGTGCTCGGCGACGAGGGCGCCGTGACGTTCCTGTTCGCGGCGCTCGTCGCGCCGGCGGTGGTCTTCGCACCGGTCTGGGGCGCGGTCGCCCACCGGGTCGGCAAGGAACGAGCCTTCCGGATGGCCTCCGGCGTCTTCACCGTGGCGGCGCTCGGGCTGCTGGGCCTGGCCTGGTCGCCCGGTGCGTGGGTGTACGCCGTCGTCGCGGTGGCCGGGGCGGCGTACGCGGGCCTGCAGTCGCTGCCGATGGCGATGCTGCCCGATGTCGTCGCGCACGACGCCCGTTCCCGCGGACCCGGGCGGGCGGGCACCTTCTCAGGCGTGTGGACGGCCGGCGAGACGACCGGGTTCGCACTCGGTTCCACGGTGCTGTCGCTGACGCTCGCCGTGACCGGCTACGTCGAGTCCCGAGCGGGCGTGGTCGTGGTGCAACCGGACGCGGCGGTGCTCGGGATCGTGCTCGCGTTCTCGGTGCTGCCGGCCGTGCTCGTCGCCGCGAGCCTGGCAGCGCTGCACCGCTACCCGTTGCGCAAGGAAGACGTCGACGCCGCGAGGTCCGCGGCCACCCACGAGGAGCACGCATGAGATTCGCCGAGGCGCCCGACGAGGTCCTGGCACGGCTGGCCACCCTGCGCGAGCGGGACGCCCCCACGCACGGCGGGCACGTGCTCAGCTACGTGTACGACTCGGGCGTGCCCGCGCTGGACGAGGTGGCGGCCGCCGCGATCCGTCTCATGCAGCCCGTCAATGGGCTGGACCCCACGACGTTCGGCTCGGTGGCAGCGCTCGAGCGTGACCTGGTGGCCTTCACCCGCGACCTGCTGGGCGGCGGGCAGGCCGGGGACGGGGAGGCCGTCGGGACGGTGACCTCCGGCGGCACGGAGAGCTGCCTGCTCGCGGTCAAGACGGCACGCGACGCCTGGCTGGCCGCCCGTGGCCTCGCACCCGGCGCGGCCCGGCCGCGGCTCGTCGCGCCGACGACGGCGCACGCCGCGTTCCACAAGGCGGCGCACTACTTCGGCCTGGAGCTCGATCTCGTTCCCGTGCGGCCCGACGGCGCGGTGGCGGCCGAGGCGGTGGCCGGACGGCTCGGGACCGACGGCGACGGCGGTCCCGACGACGTCGCGCTCGTGGTGGTCTCGGCCCCCTCGTACCCGCACGCCGCGCTGGACCCGGTCGCCGACGTCGCTGCGGCGGCGGCGGCACAAGGGGTGCCCGTGCACGTGGACGCCTGCATCGGCGGGATGGCGCTGCCGTTCTGGCCGGACCTGCCCGACTGGGACCTGCGGGTGCCGGGCGTGACGAGCCTGTCGGTGGACCTGCACAAGTACGGCTACGCCCCCAAGGGCGTCTCGGTGCTGCTCCATCGCGGCCGGGACCGGCAGCGCGGCCAGTACTTCGCCACCACGCGGTGGCCGGGCTACCCCGTGGTGAACCCGACGATGCTCGGTTCCCGCTCGGGCGGGCCCCTGGCCGCCGCCTGGGCGATCACCCAGGTGCTCGGCCGCGACGGGCTCGCCACGCTCGCCGACCGCTCCCGGCAGGCGACGGAGGCGTTGCGCGACGCCGTCGGGCAGATCGAGGGGCTGCGCGTGGTGGGCCACCCCACCGGCCCGCTGCTCGCCGTCGCGTCCGACGACGCCGCCGGTGCCGAACGTCGCGTCGACCCGCACGTCTGGGCGGACGCCGTCACGGCGCACGGCTGGGTGCTCCAGGCCCAGCCCTCGCACCGGCAGCCGGACGGCACCGTGCTGCCCCACACCACGCACCTGACGGTGACCCCCGTGACGGCGTCGGTACTGGACGAGCTGGTGCCTGCCCTCGTGGCGGCGGCCGACGAGGTCCGCGGGACGCCACGCCCTGCCCCGGACGCCGCCCTCGGTCGGCTCGCCGCCACCGGCGCGCCTCCGACGCCACCGAGCTCGCAGACGGCCGCGACGCTGCTCGCAGGCCTCGGCCTCGACACGTCCCGGATCGGCGACGACGGACCGGGCGTGGGGCCGATGGCACCCCTGCTGGCAGCGGTCGAGGCACTGCCCGCACCGACGGCGGAACGGCTGCTGGTCGAGCTGCTCGCCCGGCTGGTCGAACCGCGCTGAGCCTGGTCGAACCGCGCTGAACCCGGTCAGGCGGCACCGTGTGCCCGGACCGGTTCAGCCCCGGCGCACCAGGGCGCGCAGGCTGAGCAGGACCCCGACCACGCACCACACCGCGAGCACGGCGACGTCCCGCGCGTCGGCGCTGTACACCTCGGACGCGAGGCCGGCCCGCAGCAGGTCGCCCGCGGGCTGGACGGGCAGCCACTCGTGCACGGTCCGGAACCAGGCGGGCAGCTGCGTGGCGGGAAAGGTCAGCGGCGAGAACAGCATGACGAAGAACACCAGCACCTGGCTGACGAGCTGGGCGAGCACCGGTGGCAGCGTCACGGCGACGGCGTAACCGACCGACGTCGCCGTGACGGTGACCAGGACGGTCGCCACGAGGAGCACGGGCCAGTCCGGGGAGAGGGCCAGGTCGAACCGCAGCTCGCCCACGAGGACGGCGACGGCGACGCTGGGGAGCGCGACGAGGAGCCATACGGTCAGGTCGGCGAGCAGCAGCGTCAGACGGGGCACCGGCAGCGTGCGCAGGAAGACGAAGGTGCCGTCCGTGCGCGCCCGCGCCACGCCCTGAGGCACGATCACGAGACCGACGACCATCAGGAGCACGGTCGGCGCCCCGGTCGACAGGTACAGCGCCGTGGCGGGGTCGATGTCCGGGATGACGAGCCCGAAGCCGACGATGATCCCGGCGGCGAGCACCGCCTGCACGACGACCACCAGCGGCAGCATGCTGCCGACCTGTGCGACGTTCCACCGCACCATCGAGGCGTAGGAGGACCACGGCCCGACCGTCGCGGACGGTTGCGCGGTCGTGCCGTCGGTCGGCACGGCGGGGGCCTCGGCAGTCTGTTCACGCATGGCTGGTCACCTCGGTCAGCTCGTCACCGGCAGCCCCGGTGCTCTCGGTCAGGGCCAGGTAGGCGTCCTCGAGCGTCGCCGGACCCAGGGTGTAGCCGTCGACGACGCCGGTGTCGCGCAGCGAGGCCGCCCAGGTCACCGCGGGCGAGGCCTCGTCCGCCGGGACGACCAGCAGCACCCGCCGGCCCGCCCGGACACGCTGTCGCACCGCGAACGGGACGTCGGGCGTCGGGTCGTCGCCGCCCGGGGGCAGGGTGACCTCGAGCCGCAGACCGTCGTCGAGCCCGGAGGCCAGCCGTGCCGGCGAACCGGCGGCCACGACCTGGCCGCGGTCCAGGACCACGAGGTCGTCGACGACCTTCTCGGCCTCGAGCACGTTGTGCGTCACCAGCAGGACGCCGGCGCCGCGGTCGCGGAGCCGGCGCACCGCGTCCCACAGCCGCCGGCGGCGGGCGGCGTCGACGTCGTTGGTCGGCTCGTCGAGCACGACCAACGGTGCCGGGGCCGCGACGGTCATCGCGAAGCCGGCGAGGCGACGCACGCCGCCGGACAGGCCGCGGCCCTCGGGCAGCGCCCGCTGGTCGATCCACTCGGTGATGTCGAGCTCGACGGCGAGCCGCTCGGCGGCTCGGCGCGCCTCGCGGCGCGGGAGGCCACGCAGGCGCCCCGCGAGCTCGACCGCCGTCCGGGGCGTGAGCCCGTCCAGCGGCACCTGGCCCTGTGCCTGGAGCGCCACGAGCCTGCGCGCTGTCCCAGGGTGCGCCACGGCGTCGACCCCGGCCACACGGATCTCCCCCGCGTCCGGGCGCAGGAGGCCCACGATCTGCGAGACCAGGGTGGTCTTGCCGGCGCCGTTGTGCCCGAGGAGCCCCACCACCTCCCCGGCCCGCACACGGATGCTGATCGCCGCGTTGGCCGTGACCGCGCCGAACCGCTTGGTCACACCCTCCACGACGAGGACGTCGTCGCTCATGACTTCTCCTCTTCTCGGATACTCACCGTATCCGCATACCGACAGTATCCCGATACCCTTGGTCTTGGCCAGGGTTAGGGTGAGACCCATGACCCCTGCGCCGATGACCAGGGCCGAGCGCCAGCAGCGGACCCGTGACGAGCTCGTCGCAGCGGCGCGCGCCGTCTTCGCCCGCGACGGGTACCACGGCGCCCGCCTCGACGAGATCGCGAGAGAGGCCGGCTACTCCAAGGGGGCCGTCTACTCCAACTTCGCCGGCAAGGCCGAGCTGTTCCTCGCCGTCGTCGACGCCAACCTCGCCCTCGCGGCGCACGACCCCTGGGACCCCTTCGATGCCGCCCTCTCCCCCGGCCCGGGCGATGACGGTGACGCCGCGGGTTGCTGCATCGAGAACGTCCACGCGCCGCTCGACCCGGAGATCGAGACCGAGACCGACAGCATCATGCGCGGGTCTGCGCTCGCGACCCTGGAGTTCATCGCCACCGCCGCCCGCGACCCGGAGCTGGCACAGCAGATGGCCACGCGGATGCAGCGGATGGTCGACCTGTACGCCGACAACACCGCACCGACGGACGACGACGAGCTCGACGACCGCGACCGCGCCCTGCTGCTCGTCGCCCTGGATCAGGGTGCAGCGCTGCTGGAGCTCGGCGGCGTCACCCAGCTCGACCAGCGCCTGCTGCGCGTCGGTCTGCGCCGCATCCTGGACCCGCGGCGCGCCGCGGAGCACCCCGTCACCGACGCTCGCGGCGGGTCCGCGGTGCACCTCCAGGAGTACCGCGACGCCGTGCGGGCCGCGCTGCGCGGCCAGGACGGCTGAGACCCCGCGCCCCCGTCGCCCGGGGCACACGTACCCTGCTGCCATGACGCACGACCCCGCCTCCCTGGCCCCCGCCACGCTCGCCGTCGCCGCGGGGCGCCCCCCGCGCGTCCAGGGCGGCCCCGTCAACCCTCCCGTCGTCCTCAGCTCGACCTACGTCTCCCAGGGCGTCCCCGGCGACGAGCTGCTGTACACGCGCGGCGGGACCGAGACCTGGGGACCGTTCGAGGAGACGCTGGCGGCCCTCGAGGGAGGCACGCACGGCGTCGTCCTCGGCTCCGGGATGGCCGCGATCGCCGCCGCCCTCGCCGACGTGCCGCCGTCGGGCGCGGTGGTCGTCCCGCGCCACGCCTACCAGGTCACCCTCGGCTTCCTCGACGACCTCGCCCGCCGGCACGGCGTCGAAGTGCGACGCGTCGACATCGCCGACACCGACGCCGTCGTCGCCGCGCTCGACGGCGCCGACCTGCTCATGGCCGAGTCCCCCACCAACCCCATGCTCGAGGTCGCCGACCTGCCCGCCGTCCTCGCGGCCGCCCGCGAGCGAGGCGTGCGGTCCGTCGTCGACAACACGTTCGCCACCCCGCTCGGCCAGCGACCCCTCGAGCTCGGCGCCGACGTCGTCGTCCACTCCGTGACCAAGTACCTGGCCGGGCACTCCGACGTCGTCCTCGGTGCCGTCGTGACGAACGACGACGCGACCGCCGCGCGGATCCGGGCCTACCGCACCCTGCACGGGGCGATCGCCGGGCCGATGGAGGTGTTCCTCGCGCTGCGCGGCCTGCGCACCCTGCACCTGCGCGTCGAGCGCGCCAACGCCAACGCCGCCGAGCTCGCCCGGCGGCTCGCCGCCCACCCCGCCGTCGCGGAGGTCCGTCAC
The DNA here is from genome assembly GCF_013149785.1 of Isoptericola halotolerans. Lineage (GTDB taxonomy): Bacteria > Actinomycetota > Actinomycetes > Actinomycetales > Cellulomonadaceae > Isoptericola > Isoptericola halotolerans. The sequence continues at coordinate 94,085 of NZ_JABEZU010000005.1, read as the reverse complement.
CCCTCGCTGCCGAGCGACCCCGGCCACCGCCGGGCCGCCCAGCAGATGACGTCGTTCGGCGCGGTCCTCGGCCTGCGTCCGCTCGGCGGTCTCCCCGCCGCCGACGCCCTCGTCGACGCCGTGCGGCTGTGGGTGCCCGCGACGTCCCTCGGTGGCGTGGAGTCGACCCTGGAGCGCCGGCGCCGCTTCGCCACCGAGTCGCCGACGGTGCCCGAGGACCTCGTCCGACTCTCGGTCGGCGTCGAGGACGTCGAGGACCTCTGGCAGGACCTCGCCCAGGCGCTCGACCGGTCCCAGGCCTAGGCTCGGAGCCAGCAGACCACGCCGAGCAGGGAGGCACCGTGGGCACGTCACCGCACCGCCGTCGGACGTCCGAGGCCCTTGCGGCCGCCGCGCTCCTGGTGCTGGTCAGCGCCTGCGGCAGCGGAGCCGACCTGCCGGGCTACGGCAGCGGGACCTCCGAGACCACGGAGGCGAGCCCGACCGAGGACGAGCCCTCGCCCGACGAGGCTCCCCCGGCCGAGACCCCCGCCGACGAGAACCCGTCAGACGAAGCCTCCTCCGACGAGGAGAACCCCGCGGACCCGGAGGAACCCTTCGAGGGCGGCACAGCGGCGGACACCGGCGAGCCCAGCGACGACGCGATGCTCACCGTCACGGACGTCCGGGTCGGCGCCCACGACGACTTCGACCGCGTCGTGCTCGACCTGGAGGGCACGGGTGCGCCCGGATGGCGGGTCGAGTACGTCGACGAGGCGCTGGAGCCCGGACGCGGCGACCCGGTGGACGTCGACGGCGAGGCGGTGCTGCAGGTGGACGTCACCGGGACCGCCATGCCGATGGACTCCGGCGTCGAGGAGTACGGCGGCGACCCGGTCCCCGGACCCGGCGAGTCCGTCGAGCAGGTCGTCTACCGGTTCGTGTTCGAGGGCACGACGACGGCGTTCGTCGGCGTCGACGGTGAACCACGCCCGTTCCGCGTGCTCACCCTGAGCGACCCGACACGGCTCGTCATCGACGTCGGGCACTGAGACGACGCGGCCGACTCGTCGGCCGACGTGGCCGAGAGGCCGTTCCACTGAGCGAGACGTTGTCCACAGGGTCGTGCCCGGGATGGGCGGGTTTCGCTACGGTGTCGGGGATGTCGCCGTCGACTCCCTGGTGAAGGACTCCGTGAAGGAACCCGTGAAGGAACGCCCGATCCCTCGTCCCGTCCCTGCGCTGAGCGCGGTCGCGCTGGTCGCGCTGCTGCTCGTCGGCTGCACCGGCCCCGAGCCGGCCACCGACCCGGGCACGACGGCGGAGGCTGCGCCGAGCCCGTCGGTGTCTGCGGCGGAGTCCTCGCCGGCGCCGTCGCCCACGCCGGTGGTCGTCGCCCCGGAACGCCCCGCCGCGATGGACGACGACGGGTACGAGGGCGCCGAGGCCGCGGCGGTGTACTTCCTCAGCCTGGACGACTACATCATGAAGACCGGGGACACCACCGAGTGGGAAGCGATGTCGCACCCGGAGTGCAGCACTTGTTCGAAGCGACTCGAACAGGCACAACACATCGCCCAGAACGGAGATACCTTCACAGGCGGGGAGATGTCAGCCAACATCCTGCACACCTACGAGCAGGACGAGGCCACTGGCATTTGGCCATTGGACATCAAGGTCTCCGTGGAACCCGTCGTGATCACCGATCAGGCTGGCGACCAGGTCTTCGCCGACGACGCCGTCGAGGCCGAGCAACGCTTCGAGGTTCTCCGACAGCGTGATCAGTGGGTCATCGTCAACATCGTCGGCTCTCAGCACATCGATGGTGACGACGCATGAGCATCGCCCGTTCCGTCGCGCTCCTCACGGCCCTGGCCGTCAGCACAGCGCCCCCACCACCAACGCCCCCGCTCTCCCCGTCGACTACCTCCGGCTACAGCGGCTACGTGGACGACGAGAACAACTCCGCGCATGTCAGAGCGCACGGCGCCGCGCAGAACCCCGCGACCTCGGGCCAGGACGACGGCCCCCGCGACCGCTACTTCCGCACCGACCTGACCACCTGCAACCTCGCCGCGACCTGGGACGGCGTCGACCTCGCCACCACCCTGGACACCTGCCCCGACGAGGCCCTCGAGCTCACCATCCAAGGCGCCCCCTGCACCGACGAGGAGTACGAGCTCGCCGACCTGTGGGTCGAACGCGTCCGCGACGACGGCACCTACACCGACCCCGAGCACCTCTCCGGACGCGAGTGCATCACCCCCACCGACCTCGCCCCCCACGCCCGACACGAGTTCGCCACCATGCACATCCCCACCCCCGAAGCCACCCTCCAAGCCCGCGAACCCCTCCTGGCAGGCGTCCACTACCCCGCCTACGCCACCACCCAACCCCAGATCGTCGACGTCACCCTCCTGGACGTCCCCGTCCAGATCCGCGCCGACCCCGTCGAGTACACCTGGAACTTCGACGACCCCCACACCCCCGGCGGCGCCACCCTGACCACCACCGACCCCGGCCAGCCCTGGACCGACGGCGCCCCCACCCCCGACCACACCTGGATCGGCCACACCTACACCCACCTCGGCCACCCCGACACCCACCCCGGTACCCACCGCGACGAGGCCGGCAACTGGTACCGCCAGGGCGTCACCACCACCTTGACCACCACCTGGCAAGGCCACTTCCGCATCACCGGCACCAGCACCTGGACCACCATCGACGGCACCATCACCACCACCAGCACCACCGACCCCGTCACCCTCACCGAAGCCCGCGCCCGCCTCGTCTGCGACGACACCCACGGCCACACCACCTGCTGACCCCACCCCACCGATGTGGGTGCACGACGACAGGCCGCGGCGGGCCTCAAGCTCAGCCGGGCCTCTTCGACACCTCTGCGGCGGCTCGGCTGCCGACGCGGGCACCGTAGAGCACGAACCCGAGCATCGCGAAGCACCCGAGGAGCACGCCGACGACCAGGACGGGAACGGAGACCGGCAGGACGGCGAGCATCGCGCTGCCCAGGGACGAGTACCCGGCGCACATCGTCGGTCGCCTGGCACGGACATGAGCCGCCAGCCAGGCCTCCTCGCTCGCCATCGTGCTCGGGACACGGATGCCGGCGTACTGGTTACGCCTCAGCCGTCCGGACGCAGCGGCACGGGCCGTCCAGAGGAGCAGCGCCCCCGATCCAGACATGACGACGAACAGCAGGATCCGCACCGCCAGGTCCTTGCTCACCGCCGGACAGCCCTACTCGGCGAGGCTCTCGGACTTCTGCGGCCGCGACAGCAGCACGCGGGCCATCTCGTCGACGGAGAGCCCCTCGTGCAGCACGGCGACCACCCCGGCGGTGATCGGCATGTCCACGCCGTGCTTCTGCGCCAGCTCCAGCACCGATCGTGAGGACTTGACGCCCTCGGCGGTGGTGCCGGTGGCCACCAGGGCGTCCTCGAGGGACATCCCCTGCCCGACGTGCTTGCCGAGGGTGTGGTTGCGCGACAGCGGCGAGGCGCAGGTCGCCACGAGGTCGCCCATCCCGGCGAGGCCCGCGAAGGTCTCCGCCTGGGCACCCAGCGCCCGGCCGAGTCGGGTGATCTCGACCAGGCCACGGGTGATGACGGTCGCCGTGGTGTTCCAGCCGAAACCGCGGCCCTGTGCCATGCCGATCGCCAGCGCGATGACGTTCTTCACCGCGCCGCACAGCTCGACCCCGACGACGTCGGAGTTCGTGTACGGCCGGAAGTACGCGTTCGAGCACGCCTCCGCCACCCGGCGGGCGTTGCCCTCGTCCGGGCAGGCGACGACGGTCGCCGTCGGCTGGCGCGCGGCGATCTCCTTGGCCAGGTTCGGTCCGGAGACCACGACGACGCGGTCGAGCGAGATGTCCAGCGCCTCGGCGATCACCTGGCTCATGCGCTTGTCGGTGCTGAGCTCGATGCCCTTCATGAGCGACACGACGACGGCGTCCGGCTCCAGGTGCTCACGCAGACCTTCGAGGGTCGTGCGCGCCACCTGGGACGGGATCGCGACCACGACGACGCTCGCACCGGCGAGCGCCGCCGCCGCGTCCGTCGTCGCCCGCATCGCCGGCAGCTCGACGTCCGGGAGGTACTTGGTGTTGCGGCGCTCGTCGGCGACCTGGCCGACGACGGCCTCGTCGCGGCCCCAGAGCGTGACGTCGCACCCGGCGTCGGCCATGACCATCGCGAAGGTCGTGCCCCAGGAGCCAGAGCCGAGGACGGCGGTCTGCACGGCGCTCACGGGCGCTCCACCGGCGGGTAGTGCATCTTCTTCACCTCGTAGTCAGGGTGCTTGCGCAGGTCGAATCGGTGGGCAGGGGGCTGCTCGTCCCGCAGCTCGGCGAGCAACGCCGTGATGGCGTCCATGACGCGGTTCATCACCTCGCGCAGCGTGGCGGCGTCCTGCGGCCGGTCGTACAGGTCGGAGAGGTCGACGGCGGGCCCGGCGACGACCTGCACCCGCTTGCGTGGGAAGGGGCGGGGCAGCTTGCCGTAGCGCGGCAGGATGTCGGCCGCCCCCCACTGCGCGATCGGCACCACCGGGAGGCGGGTCGTCAGCGCGATCCGCGCGAGGCCGGTCTTCGGCTCCATGGGCCAGCAGTCCGGGTCCCGCGTCAGCGTGCCCTCGGGGAAGATCGCGACGCAGGCGCCGTCGCCGAGCTCCTCGCCGGCGCGCTGCAGCGAGCGCGCGGCGGCCGCGCTGCCCCGGTCCACCGGGATCATGTTCGTGCCACGCAGCGCGGTTCCGACCACGGGGGCGCTGAACAGGCTGCGCTTGGCCAGGACGCGGGGCTCGAAGCCCTGGTCGAACAGGTAGTGCACGAACGTCAGGGCGTCCAGCTCGGTGACGTGGTTGGCCGCCGCGATGAAGCCGCCCTCGGTGGGCAGGTTCTCGCTGCCGCTCCACTCGTAGCGGCACATCGAGAACATGGTCGGTCGCACGATCCTCGCGATGAGGCGATAGAGGCGCGACTCAGGTCTGGCGATGGGCACGGCCACAGAGCCTACCTGCCCGACGGCGGCACGGACCGCCGTCGGGGCCTCGGCTCAGTCGCGCGAGACGTCGGCGCCCAGCGCCACGAGCTTGTCCTGGAACGACTCGTAGCCGCGGTCGATCAGCGAGATGCCCCGCACCGTGGAGGTGCCCTTGGCGGCCAGCGCCGCGATCAGGTGGGAGAACCCACCGCGCAGGTCCGGGACCTCGATGTCCGCCGCCGCCAGCGGCGTCGGACCCGAGACCACCGCGGAGTGATGGAAGTTGCGCTGCCCGAAACGGCAGTCGCCCCCGCCCAGGCACTCCTTATACACCTGGATCGTCGCGCCCATCTGCCGCAACGCCTCGGTGAACCCGAATCGGTTCTCGTACACGGTCTCGTGGACGATCGACAGCCCGGTGGCCTGCGTCAGCGCCACGACCAGCGGCTGCTGCCAGTCCGTCATGAACCCCGGGTGCACGTCCGTCTCCAGCACGATCGGGCGCAGGTCTCCGCCCGGGTGCCAGAACCGGATCCCGTCGTCCTGCACGTCGAACTGCCCGCCGACCTTGCGGAACGTGTTCAGGAACGTCATCATCTCGGGCTGCGAGGCACCCTTGATCGTGACGTCGCCCCCGGTCGCCAATGCCGCCGACGCCCACGACGCCGCCTCGATCCGGTCACCCAGGGCCGTGTGGTTGTACCCCTCGAGACGGTCCACGCCCTCGATCCGGATCACCCGGTCGGTGTCCACCGAGATGATGGCGCCCATCTTCTGCAGCACCGCGATGAGGTCCATGATCTCCGGCTCGGTCGCCGCCCCCGAGAGCTCGGTGATCCCCTCGGCCCGCACCGCCGTCAGCAGCAGCTGCTCCGTGGCACCCACCGACGGGTACGGCAACGAGATCTTCGTACCCTGCAGCCGTCGCGGTGCCCGCAGGTGGATCCCGTTGGGGCGCTTGTCCACCACGGCGCCGAACTGGCGCAGGATGTCCAGGTGGTAGTCGATCGGCCGGTCCCCGATCCGGCAGCCACCCAGGTCCGGGATGAACGCCTCGCCCAAGCGGTGCAGCAACGGCCCGCAGAACAGGATCGGGATCCGCGAGGACCCCGCGTGCGCGTCGATGTCCGCCACGTGCGCCGACTCCACGTTCGACGGGTCCAGGTCGAGGATCCCCGCGTCGGGGTCGTACTTGACGTTCACCCCGTGCAGGTCCAGCAACCCCGAGACCACACCCACGTCCCGGATCTGCGGCACGTTGCGCAGCACGCTCGCCGACTCGCCCAGCAACGACGCCACCATCGCCTTGGAGACGAAGTTCTTCGCGCCACGCACCGAGATGGTGCCTTGCAGGGGCGTCCCGCCGTTCACGTACAGCAGATCAGTCATAGCTCGTCGTCGTCCTGTCCTCGCGGAATCTGCAGCACGGTGGTGCTGCTCTCGGTGCGGGCCCGCCCGGCTCGCGTGGCGCGTGGTGCGCAGCGCGAACCGATCCTGCCCCCGCCGGCCCGACGGTGCCAACATCCGGCACGCCCCCAGTATTCACGTTCACCACACCTTCACGCCGCGAGCGCGTACTCGCGCGGGGACGCGCGGGTCTTCACCGGATCGCGACGTCCTGCCCGGGCGGCGGTGCCCCGGTCTCCCGGGTACCGGGCCACGAGCTCCGCGCCGATCCGGGCGAGCTCCGCAGGGACCTCCGGCGGGCCCTCCACCACGGCTCCCTCGCCCCAGCCTGCGAGATGGCGGGCGATGTCGAGAGGCGTCGTCCGCACGCCTGGTCGCGCTGGGAGCCGTCGGTCACGACGAGCCCACCGAGGGCGGTCCGGGCTGTGTCACGGCTGCCGTCGTCGACCCGTTCGGCAACGCGCTCGGCATGATGGAGAACACCCACGACGACGAGGCGCTCTCCTCGCTGCACGGATGAGGGACGTCGGCGGGGCCGTGCTCAGTTGAGCATGAGCACGACGCCGTCACCGGCGGCGGCCGCCGCCGTGCAGAAGCGCCGGAGCTCCTCGTACCTCTCGCCGAGGACCTGCAGACGCTCCTCGTCAGGGTGCTCGGCGTGATCGGGCCAGTCCTCCCCGTCGCAGAACCGGGTCGCGTCGTCGCGGCCGGCCAGGGTCGCGAAGGATGCCGACGCGAGCACCTCGGCGGCGCGGCGCACCTGGCTCGGCGTGAGAGCGCGCACCGGCCCGAGCCCGCCGTCGAGCCCCAGGGGCGTGCCGCCGTGAACCACGTCGACCCCGGGTGCCAGCTCGCCGAGCAGCGCGTGCAGCGGGCCCCACGCCCGGCCGACGCTGAAGTAGCGTGCGTCCTCGGGCTCGAGGTCGAGCTCGACCCACTCCTCGGCGAGGGAGTCGAGGAGCTCCGCGGCCCACGCCGCGTCCGCGCGCGCCCTGTCCAGGTCCGCGGCGGCCAGCCGCGCGTACTCGCAATGTCTGCCCATGCGCGCGACCGTAGCGGTCCGCCGGTCAGCACAGGGCGGGCATATCGACCGGACCAGGGCCGACCGCGCAAAGCGGTCGCCAAGACTGTGAGATTCGACAAGTTTGCCGCGCCGATACGGGCCGAAGTGCCGTGTAGCCATCAGGTGCCCGACGGCGATATACCCCGGCTCAGGCGGCGCAGCGGCCCGGCGTGACCGCGCTGTCCAGCTCGGGGGCCTGCGCCGCCACCGGCATCAGCTCTGCGGTGGTGACGCCGTAGGCGAGGTCGTCGTCGGACTCCGAGCGCCCGAAGACCACCCCGACGACGTCACCGTCGGTCGAGAGGACCGGACCGCCGGAGTTCCCGGCGTGGACGGCCGCGGCGAGCGCGTAGATGTCGCGCACGGCCGTCCCGCTGCCGTCGGACGCGGGGATGCGGACGGCGCCGACGTCGAGCACCTCACCGCCCGTCGAGGTGAACGGGCCGCCGTACGGGTAGCCCTGGACGACGGCGGCGTCCCCGACCTCGAGCGACGGGGCGATCGTCAGCGGTTCGGCATCGAGCCCGTCGACGGCGACGACCGCGAGGTCCGCCTCCGGGTCGAAGTAGACGACGCGCCCCTCCCGCGCCGGCCGGCCGGGCAGCTCCACGAGCGGCTGCTCGACACCGGCGACGACGTGCGCGTTGGTGACGACCCGGTCGGCTGCGGCGACGAACCCGGAACCGGTCATGCCGGTACCGCACGCGTACGCGGTGCCCCAGACCCGCGCGACGGACTGGGCCGACGCCTCCAGCGCGGGGTCGTCGAGGTCGACGCTGGGGGCGACCGCGGTGCGGCCCGGGGCGAGCAGGCCGTCCAGGCGCGGCAGACCGTCGTCGAGCACCACACCGCGCGCCTGCGCGAGCGTGCGGGTCAGCGGTGCCGGGGTGAGGTCCTCGATGGTGCGCAGCACCGAGGACGACGCGACGGCGGAGGCGACGACCGGGGCGCCGGTCGCCTTGACGGCGGTGCCGACGAACGACAGCGCGACGGCCGCGACCACCAGGCTCGCGACCCCGCCGAGGAGACGGTCGATCGGCCGCAACGGCGTCCGGTCGACCTGGCGGCGCAGGCCGTGGCCCACGCTCGAACCGATCGACGCCCCGAGCAGCGGCATCACGATCGCGAGGATCACCGTCGTCGGCCCGCGCCACTGCGCGGTGGGCAGCGCGTCGACGACCAGCGGGACGACGAGGAACGCGGCCACTCCCCCGACGACCAGACCGACGAGACCACCGAGCGTGGCGAAGAACCCACGCCGGACCCCCGCCCCCAGGGCGAGGAGGAGGACGACGACGAGCACGAGGTCGAGCAGGGTCACGGGCGGCCTCCGCGGCGGGCTGGACGGTGAGGACCGCTGAGGATACGGGGTCTGCCTGGGTGTTCGATGAGTGCGGCCGACGGCGCTCCCCCGCTGCCCGCACGAGGACGGCGGCGCCGTAGGATCCTGGGCATGCGCAACGAGGGTGCCACGGCGGTCGCCACCGACGAGCTGCGGATCCAGATCCCGGCCGGCGGCTGGGTCGTCGGCACCGTCCGGACCCCCGCCGACGAGGCGCCTCGCGGCGTCGTCGTCCTGCACCCCGCGACGGCGGTGCCCGAACGTCTGTACGCGGCGTTCGCCGAGCATCTCGCGATGCACGGGTACGCCGTCGTGACCTACGACTATCGCGGCACCGGCCGGTCCGGCAGCCCGCGCGACCACCGCAACCTGCGCATGAGGGACTGGATGGCCGACGACGTCCCCGCGGTCGCCGCCTGGGTCCGACCCCGGTTCGGCGACGTGCCGCAGCTCGCGGTGGGGCACAGCATCGGCGGGCACGCGCTGGCGCTCGGGCACGGGTCACGAGGCCTGGCCGGGTTCGTCACCGTCGCGTCGCACGCCGGGGTGACGGCGACGATCCCCGGCCGCGCCGAGCGGACGCGTGCCGGCCTGGTCCTGCGGGTCCTCGGGCCCGCGACGGCGAAGGTCCTGGGCTACGTGCCCGGCCGTCGCCTGGGCCTCGGCGAGGACATGCCCGCCGCGGCGATGCTCGAGTGGAGCCGCTGGTCGCGGCTGCCGGGCTACTTCTTCGACGACCCCACCCTGAGCGCCGCCGCGGACGCCGCGCGCGTCAAGGGTGACGTGCTCGCCGTCGGCTTCACCGACGACCCGTGGGCGACACCCGAGCAGATCGACGCGATCACCGACCGTCTGACGCGCGCCCGGGTCGAGCGACGGACCTGGAGCCCCGCAGACGGCGGCGTGGAGACGATCGGGCACACGGGGTTCTTCCGCCGTGGCCTGCGCGAGACGCTGTGGCCCGAGCTCGTCGCCTGGCTCGACGCGCGCGCCGGCCGGTGAGCCGCTCGGCGGGTCGATCGGTACCGTGACGGGCGACGATGTGCCGCGCGGCCCGGCGTACACTCCGGACAGGAGCTGACCCTGGTTCCCCGATCATGGGAGTCCGGATGTCCGGCGCCACTCACCTTTCCGCTGTTGGCTCCACCGCGTCGGACGACGCCGCACCGAGCAACGACCTGCTCTCCCTGGGGCTGCTCGCCGGCTCCTCGATGGAGAACGAGCGGCGGCTGCCGATCCACCCCCACCACCTGGACCGGATCGACCCCGACCTGCGGGCGCGGATGATCGTCGAGCGTGGCTACGCGGCCGACTTCCACCTGGCTCCGGGCTACGTCGAGTCGCGGGTGGGCAGGGTCGCGGAACGCTCCGAGGTGATCGAGGCCGCGGACGTGCTGCTCCTGCCCAAGCCGCAGGCGGCGGACGTGGGCGCCGTCCCCGCCGGCCGCGTGCTGTGGGGATGGCCGCACTGCGTGCAGGACGCCGGCCTGACGCAGCTGGCGATCGACCGCCGGCTCACGCTGATCGCCTTCGAGGCGATGAACCACTGGACCCGCCAGGGTGACTTCAGCCTGCACGTGTTCCACAAGAACAACGAGCTCGCCGGGTACAGCTCCGTCCTGCACGCCCTGAGCCTCACCGGCTCGACCGGGGACTACGGCCCGCGGCTCAGCGCCGTCGTCATCGGCTTCGGCGCGACGGCCCGGGGCGCGGTCACCGCGCTCAAGGCGCAAGGCATCCATGACATCCAGGTGCTCACGCAGCGGGGTACCGCGGCGGTCGGCTCGCCGATCCACAGCGCGCACATCACCCAGCTCCACACCAGCGAGGGTGCCGCCTACCTGTCCACGATCCGCACCGACGACGGTGACGTCTCGCTCCCAGCGTTCCTGGCGTCGCACGACATCGTCGTCAACTGCACGCTCCAGGACGTCGCCGCCCCGCTGACCTACCTGCGCACCGAGGACCTCGCCGAGTTCGCCACGGGCAGCCTGATCATCGACGTCTCGTGCGACGAGGGCATGGGCTTCGAGTGGGCCGTGCCCACCACGTTCGACGACCCCATGTTCACCGTCGGTCACGGTGTGCACTACTACGCCGTCGACCACACGCCGTCCTACCTGTGGAACTCGGCCACCTGGGAGATCAGCGAGGCGCTCCTGCCGTTCCTGCGCACGGTGCTGGACGGGCCGGACGCGTGGGCGCGGAGCCTCACCATCACCCGCGCGATCGAGATCCGCGACGGGGTGATCCAGAACCCGAGCATCCTCAGCTTCCAGGGACGCGAGCCGGCCTACCCGCACGCCCTGGCCGGTGAGGGCGTCAGCGCGGTCGGTGCTCCGTAGCGAGAGGTGCGCGGGCGGGCGCCGGCCTGGCAGAGTGTCTCGTCGTGGCGAAGAGACGCACGACCCAGATGAGCGACGTGGCCCGGGCCGCCGGGGTGTCGCTGATGACCGTGTCGAACGTGCTCAACGGACGGCCCAACGTCGGTGCCGACACACGCCTGCGGGTCCTCGAGGTCGTCGACGAGCTCGGGTACGAGATCAACCTGACCGCGCGCCGGCTCCGCACCGGGCGGACGGGCGCCGTGAGCCTCATCGTGCCGCGCTTCGACCACCAGTACTACAGCGAGCTGGCGTCCAGGGTCTCGGACGCCCTGGCGCCGGAGGGTCTGCACCTCGTCGTGGAGCAGTCCGGCGCCGTTCGCGAACGTGAGCTCTCCGCCCTCTCGCTGGCCCGTCTCCAGCAGTACGACGGCGTGCTGCTCAGCGCCGTCGGCCTCGGATACGACGACCTCGAGCGCATGCATCCCGACGTGCCGATCGTGCTCCTCGGCGAGCAGGACGTGCCCGACCGGTACCACCGCATCCAGATGAACAACACCGCCGGTGCACGGCTGGCGACCGATCATCTCCTCGCGTGCGGAGCGCGGCGCATCGCCGTGCTCGGCGGCCGGCTCGAGTCGGACCGTCCGGACGTGGCCACCCAACGCACCGAGGGCTGGGCGGCGGCGCTGCGGGCCGCAGACCAGGAGCCGGACCCGGCGCTGGTCATCCCGGTGGAGACCTTCTCGCTGCCCGAGGCCCGGGCGGCGATCGCCGCACGGGTGTCCGACGGGCTCGACATCGACGGCGTCCTCGGCCTCACGGACGAGATCGCGATCGGAGCCATGGCAGGGCTGCGCGACGTGGGCCGCAGCGTGCCCGACGACGTGCAGGTTGTCGGGTTCGACAACCTGCGGATCTCCGAGCACGTCGCGCCGGGCCTGACGACCATCGATCCCGGCCACGACGCGATGGTCGCCGAGGCCCTGCGCCTCCTGCGTCAGCAGATGGAGGAGGCCGCCACCCCGCCGGAGCACGTCGTCGGCACCGTCGCCCTGATCGAACGCGGGAGCACGCTCGTCAGAACCGCGAGGAGCTCCCGGAGCCGCTGAAGCTCCCGCCGCTGCTGCTGCTGAAGCCGGAGGTGGACCCGCCGGACGAGGACGAGGACCGGGACTGCTCGACCTTGCTCGTCCCGGCGGCGAAGCCGCTCTGGAAGGTGCTCACGGTGAACCACGTCCAGGCAGGGTCGACGGTCCCGAGGATCGTCGACCGGCGCGCAGGGCGGTAGCCGTCGGAGCGGAAGGCCCGCTCCATCATCTGCTGCTCAGCCTTGACCTTGCTGTACTCGCGCGACACGGCACCGGCCAGCGCGTCCAGGTGCCCGCTGAGCTCGTCGCGCATCTCCCGCAGCCGGTCCAGGGCGCTGTCCGGGGACAGCGACCGGTCCTCGAGCTCCTCACGCATCCGGTCCAGCGCCACCGAGGTGCGCGTGGCGAGCTCTCGCAGCTGCTGCGCCTCGGCGAGCCCGCGCATCGTCTTCGGGACCGTCGAGCCGAGCAGAGGTTCCACCTGCGCCAGGTCGTCACGCAGCGGTTCCGTCTGCCGGGCCCAGACCTCCGGCCACGAACCGTCACGGTTGAGGAAGGCAGCCGTGTCGGCGATGACGTCGTCGAGCTGGTCGAGCTCGTCGGCCTTCTCCTGGTAGTGGGTGAGGGTCTGCAGGACGCGACGGGAGTCGTAGTCGCTCTCCGGGACGGCGCGCGCGGTGTCCCCCAGCTCGACCAGCTCCCGGAACCCCCGTTGGAAGCCCGCGAACCGTTCCAGCATCGCCCCGCCGTACCGTGACTCGGCGGGGATGACGTGCGTGTGCAGCTCGGTCTCGTCGTAGTCGCGCACCACGTTGGCCATCGCGCGGTCGCCGGCGGCACGGGCACGCCGGCTCCGGCTCGCACGGTTCATCCCCACCAGGACATAGATGCCGGATCCCACCACGGTGGCGAGGGACACCACGGACGCTACGGCCGTGCCGGCCGGCCGGCGGATCGCGGGACTGTTCATCCGGTCGGCCGCCGCCTGCGCGCCGGCGATCGCCCCGGCGGTCCACTGCCCACGTCGGAAGTCGTCCTTCGCCGCGTCCTGGATCTCCAGCTGAGCGTCCTCGCTCACCGTGCGGTTCTCGCCGAAGTACGTGCCGACCAGCCGGCCCTCCGGGTCGACGGCGAAGATGAACAGGTCGTCGGCGAACTTCTGCTCATTCTCGCTGAGCCAGTCCGTGCGCGCCGCGCGGGCGTGCTCCAGGACGGCGTCGTTGAGCGCGTAGTCGTCATGGCGTGCCTCGGGGCCGCCGTCGTGCGTGAAGAACGCCACGACGGTCGGCTCGTAGAACCGCATGGCCTCGACGGCGTCGAGCAGCTCGGGTTCGTACAGCACCCCGGCCGTGTCCACCACCGCGATCGCGCCGGCGTCGTGGCGGGGGGCCTGGGCCGCGTACGCGCCGATGCTGACCCCGACGACGACGGCGCTCGCCGCGGTCCCGGTGATGATCCGCCGACGTACCGACATGTGGAGTTCTCCTCGTCCGCTGAGCGACTGTCGACGGCCCATCCTTGCAGACCAGCCCCCACGTTTTTCACCCGGTGGCGCTCACCCGGCGAGCTCGGGCGTGGACGATGCTGTGCCCATGACGAACATCGATGCCCGGGACGACCACACCGCGTCGTCCCACCCCCGTGCCGGGGGGACCACCGGCGCTGCTGGTTCATCGAGGCCGCGTGCCTCTCGCGGGCGCCGTGCGGTCCCGCTCGCCGCGTCGGGCGCCGTCGGTGCCCTGCTGCTGTCCGGGCTCGTCGCCGTCGGCCCGCCCGCCGCCGCGGCGCCCGCGTCCGACTGCGCCGTGCCGTTCCCGGTCTCCCAGCTCACGAGCGGGGCGCCGGTCAGCGGTCTCACCGTCAGCAAGGGGACCACGCCGCAGGAGTTCACGGGTGAGGTGCTCGGTGTGCTGGCGGACGGCATCGGGCCGGGCCTCGACATGATCGTCGCCGAGCTGGACTCCCCCGCCATCGACGCCGCGGGCGGCATCTGGCAGGGCATGTCCGGGTCCCCGGTGTACGCCGAGGACGGGCGGCTCATCGGTGCGGTCGCCTACGGCCTCGCCTGGGGCAGCTCCCCCGTGGCCGGCATCACGCCCTTCGAGAGCATGGACGACTACCTGGGCGCGGCGAAGGCCGCGCCCAAGGTGGCGGTCGGCCCCAGGCTGGCAGGCAAGATCGCGGCCGAGACGGACGTGACGACGTCGCAGGCGTCCCAGGGACTGCGGCAGCTCCCGATGCCGATGGGCGTCGGCGGTGTCGACCTGGGCCGGGCGCGCGACGCCGGCCGGTCGTTCAGCGGCAAGGCCCTGGTGGGCGCGGACTCCTACCGGATCGGACGATCGGCCGGCAGCGCCGCCGCCGGCGTCGACACGGTGGTCGCCGGCGGGAACATCGGCGCGGTGCTCACGCACGGCGACGTCACCTTTGCCGGGGTCGGGACCGTCACGTCGGTCTGCGACAAGCGGGTGGTCGCGTTCGGCCACCCGATGTCCTTCAGCGGCAAGACCCGGCTCGGCCTCGCGGCCGCCGACGCGGTCTACGTCCAGAAGGACCCGCTGGGCGTGCCGTTCAAGGTGGCGAACCTCGGCGCGCTCGGCGGCACCATCACCGACGACCGGCTGGCCGGGATCGCCGGGACCTTCGGAGCCGCCCCCGCGGCGGCACGGATCACGTCGAAGGTGACCTACGACGGGCGGACCCGCACGGGAACCACGCAGGTGCTGTACCCGCCTGCCCTCGGGGAGGCCACCCTCTACGCCGGCCTGGCGAACCACGACCGTGTGGTCGACGGGTGGATCCCCGGCTCGCAGACGCAGGCATGGACGATCAAGGGGACCCGCAGCGGGAGCCCGTTCACGCTGCGGTACGCCGACCGGTACCGGTCGGCGTACGACATCGGCTTCGACAGCGCCTTCGACCTGGCCGAGGTCGTGTTCACGCTCTCGTCGCTCTCGGGGGTGAAGGTGACCGGGGTGACCAACGACGTCAAGGTGTCCGACAGCCAGCGCCGCTACCGGGTCGCGAAGATCCAGCAGCGCACCGGCGGGCGCTGGGTCGACGTGACGGGCGAACGGGTGAAGGTCCGTGCGGGCTCGACGCTCGTGCTGCGGACGCAGCTCGTCGGGTCGGACGGCACGACCAAGACGTTCTTCCGCCAGGAGGTCAAGATCCCGAAGAGGCTCAAGGGCGAACGGGGCACGGTCGCGGTGGTGGGCGGCAACGCCTACAAGGAGGACTTCTCCGGCCTGCGGTCTTTCGACGGCATCCGCAACGCCCTGCGCACCAACCAGCGCAACGACGAGGTCGGGATGGACGTCAGCATCGGTGACGGCAAGACCGCGCTGGAGCGCACCCGGACGTCAGACCCCCTGCCGCGCGTGGTCGACGGGCACAAGCAGGTGAAGATCCGCGTCATCAAGTGAGCCAGGGTGGTGCGAGCGGTCCGCTCGCACCACCCGCTCAGTCTCGAGCGGGTCGTGGCCCCGGCTCATGTCCACGACCTCGTCTCTCACGGCTCCTCCTCCAGCGCCGACGGCTCGTGCACCGCGTCCTTGCCTCTCTTGTCGCTGCGCACGCGGTACTGCGGGTCGCCCTTCGACGCCCGGACCGTGCGGCCCGTCGCCTCGGTGTCCTCGGTGGTCTTCTCGACCACCTCGCCGTGCACCGTCTGCCCGTGGCTCGACCAGGTGACGTCGTCGCCCTGGCGGAAGCTCTTCTCGCTCATGGACCCAACGTGTGACTCCTGGCGGCGTCTCGCACGGTGTCGCCCGGCGCCTGCTGGATACGAAGCACGCCCGCTGCACCAGCCCTGACCGCGGTGCCCGCGGGGATGCCGAGCACCCGGCTCATCGCCGTCGGCGGCAAGATCGCCCGCGCGACATCGACGCCGGTTCCAGTCTCGACTTGCTGTAGGAAAATCGTTACATTAGACATGTTGGTGTAGAGGTTTTCCTCCGGAGGTGGTGACCGTGTCCACGGACATACTCGCCGCCCTGCCCTCGACGTTCCGCTACTCCCAGGCACGGGAGCGGCTCAACGAGCGGCAGTTCCGCAAGCTCGTCGACGCCGGACAGATCATCGCGATCGCCCGTGGCCTGTACCGCAAGCGCGGCCTCGCGGGCGACGACGACCTCATCGAGATCGCCTCCCGCGCTCCCGACGCAACCCTCTGCCTGCGCTCTGCCCTGGCTCACCACGACCTCATCGACGACATCCCCGCCGAGATCGACATCGCGATCCCTCGGGGGGCATGGACTCCGAGCACCGAGGCGCCGGTTCGCTGGCGACACTTCGATACCAAGACATTCGCCATCGGTAGGGGTCTGCTGGACATCGGCGACGAGTCGACGATCGGGCTGTACTCGCCCGAGCGCAGCGTCATCGACGCGTTCCGGATGCGGAACATCGAGGGCCCCGAGCTCGCCAACGAGGCCCTGAAGCGGTGGCTTCGGAGCGGCGGCCAGCCGTCGGAACTGCTGCGTACGGCACGCCACTTCCCTCGCGCCCTGACCCCACTGCGACGGACGATGGAGATCCTGCTGTGACCCGACCGACGCACGGCACACCAGCAGGAGATGCCTACCTGGACCTGCAGAATCAAGCCCGCCGGGCCAAGCGGCCCACCCAGGAGCTGCACCAGCTGTACGTGCTCGAGGGGTTCCTCGCGCGACTGGCCGCGAGCTCCGAGCGCGACCGCTTCGTCCTCAAGGGTGGCGTGCTGCTCGCCGCCTTTGACTCGCGCCGCCCCACCAAGGACATCGACCTCGCGGCACTCGAGACCGCCAACGACGTCGAGACCGTCAAAGCACTCGTGGCCAAGATCACCGCGACCGTGTTGCCAGAGGACGACGGAATCGAGTTCCTGCCGGAGACAGCGCGAGCGAAGGCGATCCGCGAGGACGACGAGTACCAGGGTGTGCGCGTGCACATCGACGCACGCTTGGCCACGGCCCGCCTGCCCTTCCACGTCGACGTCAACGTCGGCGACCCGATCTGGCCCGCGCCATCAGACGTCGCGGTCCCACGGCTGCGTGGCGGTGAGCCGATCATCCTGAGTGGCTACCCGATCCACATGGTCTACGCCGAGAAGATCGTCACCGCCGTCCAGCGCGGTCTGGCCAACACTCGATGGCGCGACTTCGGCGACGTTTGGAGCCTGTCCAGGAACCACGCCGTCAACGCCGACGACGTCATGCGCGCCATCGACGAGGTTGCGCGCTACCGCAAGGCGACGGTGCACCCGCTTGCCGACGTGCTCGACGGGTTCGCTCCGCTCGCTCAGCCGCGCTGGTCCCGCTGGCTGCGCGGCTCAGGCTCACCACACCTGCCGGCCGACATCGCACCTGTGCTCGATGACGTCCTCGCGTTCGCCGACCCCTTGCTGACGGGACAGGCTGCTGGCCTCTCGTGGGACCCAGCCGAGTCCACCTGGCACGAACCTCGGTAGCTTGTTCAACCGCACACCGAGCCGACCGCCCGTGCGAGCCCCTCGCCCGACGCCCACCGGCCTGGGCGTAGGTGTACCTCGACAGCGACGGCACCTCTGTCGAGGAATTCCTCCGCGGACAACCCCGGTTGTCCACCATGTCGAGGCAAGAAGAGAGGCCCTGAACTGCACCGATGGTGCAAGCCAGGGCCTCTCGTCAGGACACGCGGACGTGTCCGGTTCGTCCCAGTGATCAGAAGTTGATCATGTGCCCTGCGAGACCGTGGATGGCCTCCTGGACGGACTCCGACAGCGTCGGGTGGGTGTGCACGTTGCGCGCGACCTCGTCGGCGGTGAGGTCCCACTTCTGCGCGAGGGTGAGCTCGGGCAGCAGCTCGGAGACGTCCGGACCGATCAGGTGGCCGCCGAGGAGCTCGTTGTACTTGGCGTCGGCGACGAGCTTGACGAACCCGGTGGGGTCGCCGAGGCCGTGCGCCTTGCCGTTGGCCATGAACGGGAAGGTGGAGACCTTGACGTCGTAGCCCTCGTTCTTGGCCTGCTCCTCGGTGAGGCCGAAGGAGGCGACCTGCGGCTGGCAGAACGTGGCGCGCGGCATCATGCGGTAGTCGCCCAGCGTCATCGTCTCGGCGTCGCCGATGGTCTCGGCGGCGACGACACCCTGCGCCTCGGCGACGTGCGCGAGCATGAGCTTGGCGGTGACGTCACCGATGGCGAAGATGTGCGGCACGTTGGTGCGCATGTGGTCGTCGATGGCGATGGCGCCGCGCTCGGTGAGCTGCACGCCGGTGTTCTCCAGGCCGAAGTTCTCGACGTTGGGCGCGAAGCCGACGGCCATGAGGACCTTGTCGACCTCGAGGGTGCCGGGCTTGTCGTCCTTGACGCCCTTGTAGGAGACGGTGACGGAGGAGCCCTTGTCCTCGACGGTCTGCACGGCCGTGGAGGTGAGGATCTTGACGCCGAGCTTCTTGTACTGCTTGGCGATCTCCTTGGAGACGTCGGCGTCCTCGTTGGGCAGCGCACGGTCGAGGAACTCGATGATGGTGACGTCCACGCCGTAGTTCTTCAGGACGTAGGCGAACTCCATGCCGATGGCGCCGGCGCCGACGATGGCCATCGACTTCGGCAGCTCGCGGGTCATGATCTGCTTCTCGTACGTCACGACGTTGTCGGAGAGCTCGACGCCGGGCAGCAGGCGGACCTTGGAGCCGGTCGCGATGATCGCGTTGTCGAACGTCACCGTCTCGGTGCCGCCCTTGTTGAGCGTCACCTCGATCGTGTTGGCGTCACGGAACGTCCCGCGGCCGTCGTACTCGGTGATCTTGTTCTTCTTCATGAGGAAGTGGACGCCCTTGGTCCGGCCGTCCGCGACGTCGCGGGACCGGTCGAACGCCTTGCCGAAGTCGAACGTCACGTCACCGGACATGCCGAAGAAGTCGGCCTGGTGGGTGAACAGGTGCGCGAGCTCGGCGTTGCGCAGCAGCGCCTTGGAGGGGATGCAGCCCACGTTGAGGCAGACACCACCCCAGTACTTCTCCTCGATGATGGCGACGGACTTGCCGAGCTGGGCCGCACGGATCGCGGCGACATAGCCGCCGGGGCCAGCTCCGAGGAGGACGACGTCGTAGTGGGAAGCCATGAGGCCACCCTATGAGGTCCCGCGCCCGGCTGCGGCGTGATCTGTGTCGCACCGCCTCCCGACGACGGCACTGCGACGGCCCGGCGACGTCTCAGCGCACCGAGTCCACCCCGAGGTTGGCCAGCGCGTCGGCGCGTTCGTTGCCGGGGTCACCGGCGTGCCCCTTGACCCACACCCAGCCGACCTGGTGCCGGGCGACCTCGGCGTCGAGGGCCTGCCACAGGTCCACGTTCTTGACGGGCTTCTTCGCCGACGTCATCCACCCGTTGCGCTTCCACCCGGCGATCCACGTCTTCATGCCGTTCATGACGTAGGACGAGTCGGTGTGCACGGTGACGGCGCTGGGCTGC
The DNA here is from genome assembly GCF_013149785.1 of Isoptericola halotolerans. GTDB lineage: Bacteria > Actinomycetota > Actinomycetes > Actinomycetales > Cellulomonadaceae > Isoptericola > Isoptericola halotolerans. The sequence goes on along the minus strand of NZ_JABEZU010000005.1, from coordinate 74,441 downwards.
TTGAGCGCCCGCAGCGCCTCGACGACGGCGGTGAGCTCCATGCGGTTGTTGGTGGTGACCTCCTCCCCGCCGTAGAGCTCCTTGGTGTGCCCACCGGACTTCAGCAGGGCTCCCCATCCCCCGAGCCCGGGGTTGCCCTTGCAGGCCCCGTCGGTCCACATCTCCACGATCGGCTTGTCGTTCACGCGGTCACCCTATGTCCCGCAGGACCACGGTCTGTCGGAGGTGGTGCGTAGCGTCGGTCACCGACGACGACGAAGCGAGAGGTAGAGGCCATGAAGTTCGGGTTCATCGGGAGCTACGGCAGCCCCGCGCAGCAGGTGCGGCTCGCCCAGGAGTGCGAGGCGCACGGCTGGGACGGCTTCTTCACGTGGGACGGGGTGAGCCTGGGCGACGACAGCTTCGGCGCCCACCCCACCTGGGACCCGTTCGGCCTGCTCGCGGCGGTGGCTGCGGTCACCGAACGGATCACGCTGGGCGCGATGGTGTTCGCTCTCCCCCGGCGACGGCCGTGGGAGCTCGCCCAGCAGGTCCTGACGGTGGATCACCTCTCCGGTGGACGGCTCGTGCTGCCGGTGGGCACCGGAGCATCGCTCGACCGCGCGTTCACGTCCGTGGCGGGACAACCGGCGACGCTGCGCGACCGGGCCAGGGCGATGGACGAGGTCCTCGCCTGGCTCGAGCGGTCCTGGTCCGGGGAGTCGTTCGAGCACGACGGCGAGTGGGCCGGCACGGGCCCCTTCCGCTTCCCTGTACCCCCGGTCCACGGTCGGGTCCCGGTCTGGCCGGTGGCCGTCTGGGACGCGGAGCACCCGCCACGCCGCAGCCTCGACCGCGCGCTGCGCTGGGACGGCATGGTGCCGCAGGTGCGCGGCGGCGACTCCCCCGAGGACGCCGAGCCCGGCCCCGACCAGGTCCGTGACCTCGTCGCCTGGATCGGTGAGCACCAGGAGGCCGCCGGGCCGTACGACGTCGTCATGCAGGGAAGGTTCGACGCCGACCGCGCCGTCGCGCAGCAGCAGGCCCGCGCCGCCGCGGAGGCCGGGGCCACGTGGTGGGTCGAGTCCTGGTGGGACCCGACCACCACCACGCCGGAGAGCCTTCTCGAACGTGCACGCCAGGGACCGCCCGCGCTCTGATCCTGGACAGGGCAGGCAACCAATGATTCAATGCATTGATTCATTGGTTTCGCGTCCAGGAGGTCGACATGTTCGCAGGTGGCGTCGTCGCGATCGCGATGGTGGCGGTGATCCTGCCCGCAGCCCTGGTCGGTCTCGTGCTCTGGCTCGTCCGGCGCGCTCACGACGACGGCGGCGCACCCGCGCGGTCGGCCCGGCGCCACGAGCTGCTGGTCTCCACGGTCGCCACGAGCGCCGCAGTGGTCAGCACGGTCCTGCTCGTCGCCCAGCCGGTCGTCTGGTCCGGGTGGGCACCGGCGCCTGGGCTCCTGCAGGCGATGGCCCCGTTCGCCGTCGCGCTGGTGTTCTGCTCCGTCCGTACCGTCGGTGAGCGGACCTGGCCCCGCCCTCGCGGGCAGGTCCGTTCGGCCCCGCTGGCCCGCCGGACCGTCCGGTCGCTCGGAGGCGTACGCCTGAGCCTCCTGCTGGCGACCGCGGGAGGCCTCGCGGTGGTCCTGGTCGTCTGCGGCCTCACCGCCGATCCGACCGGCCGCGCCTTCCCCACCGGCCCCGCCACGGTCCCCGACGGCGGGGTCGTGGAGGGCGCATCAGGCCCGTACCCGGGGTGGCCCTACGCCGTCCCGATGCTGCTCGGGATCGCCGTCGCCGTCGCCGCGACGCTGGTCACCCTGCGCACCATCACGCGACGGCCACCGCTGCACGACGTCCCGCCCCCTGCTGACGACGCGGTGCGGGCCACCAGCGCCGCCCGGCTCCTCGGCGCCGTCCAGCTGTGCTTCGGTCTCGCGCTCGGCCTCACCCTGGCCGTCAGCGGCAGCGCTGTACGGTCCGGCGGCCGAGGGCTGGTCCTCAACGGCGCCGACGACGCCGGCCTCGTCGCGCTGGGCGTGGCCCTGTCGGTGGTGGGCGCGGCGGTCGCTCTCGCCGCTGTCGTCGCGGCGGTCCTCGCGGCATGGCCCCGGCCGGCGGTCGCGCCCTCGCCCACGAAGGCCGTCGCCGCATGAGCGACGTCGTCGTCGCGCTCGGCTCCCCCGTCCCGGTCTACGAGCAGATCCGATCCCAGGTGGCGGCGGCGGTCGCCGTCGGCACGCTGCAGCCCGGCGCCCGGCTGCCTGCCTCTCGCGATCTCGCCCGTGACCTCGGGATCGCCGTCGGCACCGTCCAGCGCGCCTACCGCGAGCTCGAGGCGAGCGGGGTCGTCGTCTCCCGGCGCCGCACCGGCACCGTGGTCGCCCCGGCCACGCCCGGGAACGCCGCGGCGGGTGGGCGGGCCGCAGCCCCCCCACCCGCCGAGACGGTGGCCCGCGCCCACGACCTCGTCGCCGAGGCACGCGCGGCCGGGCTCACCGACGAGGCCGTGCTCGACGTCGTCCGTGGCGCCCTGGCCGCTCCGCGCGACCGGGCTCAGGCCCGGGACCTCGACGACGGCCGCGCGGTCAGCTGACCGGTCGCGCCGGCTCGATCTCGACCTTCGGCAGGTGCTTGGCGGGCAGAGTCTTCGGCCGCCACGGAGCACGCGTGGCCTCGAACGCGGTGATGTCCGCCTCGTTCTGCAGGGTCAGGCCGATGTCGTCCAGGCCCTCCATCAGACGCCAGCGGGTGTACTCGTCGATCTGGAACGGCACGGTGACGTCGTCGGCGTGCACGGTGCGGGTCTCGAGGTCCACGGTCACCTCGGTGCCAGGCTTGGCCTCGAGGATCTTCCAGAGCAGCTCGATGTCCTCCTGGGCGACCATGCCGGCCACGAGGCCCTGCTTGCCGGAGTTGCCGCGGAAGATGTCCGCGAACCGGGAGGCCAGCACCACGCGGAAACCGTAGTCCTTGAGCGCCCAGACGGCGTGCTCGCGCGACGAGCCAGTGCCGAAGTCCGGGCCGGCCACGAGGACCGAGCCGGTCCTGTACGCGTCCTGGTTGAGCACGAACGACGGGTCGCCGCGCCAGGCCGCGAAGAGCGCGTCCTCGAACCCGGTGCGCGTCACCCGCTTGAGGTACACGGCGGGGATGATCTGGTCGGTGTCGACGTTGCTGCGGCGCAGCGGCACCCCGACGCCGGTGTGGGTGGTGATCTTCTCCATGGGGGGTCTCCTCGAAAACGCTGGGTGCTCAGACGAACGACGGGGCGGTCAGGGGGGCCAGCGGCGTGCCGTCGAACGAGGTCAGGTCGACGTCGTCGTCCAGGTCGAGGTCGGCCAGCGACGACAGCGTGCCGCGGATCGCGGTGGCTGCGGCGACCAGCGGGGACACGAGGTGGGTGCGCCCGCCCTTGCCCTGACGTCCCTCGAAGTTGCGGTTGGACGTCGACGCCGCCCGCTCGCCCGGGGTGAGCTGGTCGGGGTTCATGCCGAGGCACATCGAGCAGCCGGCGTTGCGCCACTCGGCGCCGAACTCCTTGAAGATGACGTCCAGGCCCTCGGCCTCGGCCTGCAGGCGCACGCGGGCCGACGCCGGGACCACGAGCACGCGCACGTCCTCGGCCTTGCGGCGCCCCTGGAGCACCTTGGCCACCGACCGCAGGTCCTCGATGCGCCCGTTGGTGCACGAGCCGATGAAGACCGTGTCGACCGTGACGTCGCGCAGCGGCATGCCGGGCTCGAGGCCCATGTACTCCAGCGCACGCTCGGCGCTGACCCGCTCGCCCTCGTCGGCGATCTCGGTCGGGACCGGGACGTTCGCGGACAGCGGCAGGCCCTGACCCGGGTTGGTGCCCCAGGTGACGAACGGCTCGAGGTCGGAGGCGCGCAGGACGACCTCCTCGTCGAACACCGCGTCGTCGTCGCTGCGCAGCGTCTTCCAGTACTCGACGGCAGCGTCCCAGTCCTCGCCCTCGGGCGCGTGCGGGCGGCCCTTGAGGTACTCGAACGTGGTCGCGTCGGGGGCGATCATGCCGGCCCGGGCGCCCGCCTCGATGGACATGTTGCAGATGGTCATCCGCGCCTCCATCGAGAGCCTGCGGATGGCCTCGCCGCGGTACTCGAGCACGTAGCCCTGACCGCCGCCGGTGCCGATCTTGGCGATGATCGCCAGGATGATGTCCTTGGAGGTCGCGCCCGGGGGCAGCTCGCCGTCGACCGTGATCGCCATGGTCTTGAACGGCGCGAGCGGCAGCGTCTGGGTGGCCAGCACGTGCTCCACCTCGGAGGTGCCGATGCCGAACGCCAGCGCACCGAACGCCCCGTGGGTGGACGTGTGGGAGTCGCCGCACACGACGGTCAACCCGGGCATGGTCAGTCCGAGCTGGGGGCCGACCTGGTGCACGATCCCCTGGTCGGCGTCGCCGAGCGAGTGGATCCGGACGCCGAACTCCTTGGCGTTGTTGCGCAGCGTGTCGATCTGCGTGCGGCTGGTGAGGTCCGCGATCGGCAGGTCGATGTCGAGCGTGGGGGTGTTGTGGTCCTCGGTCGCCAGCGTGAGGTCCGGCCGCCGGACCGGCCGCCCGGCGAGGCGGAGACCCTCGAAGGCCTGCGGGCTGGTCACCTCGTGCACGAGGTGGAGGTCGATGTAGAGCAGGTCCGGTGCCCCGTCGGCGCCCTGGCGCACCAGGTGCGCCTCCCAGACCTTCTCTGCCAGCGTGCCGGCCATCTCGAGCTCCTCGTTCCGCCACCGCGGGTGGCTGTCGTGACTTGTGCTTGCGCGACATTGACGCCCTGGTCCACGACCGGAGTTTGCGTAGGACTTGCAATCTCACTCAGCGAGACGTCAGTATCGACCTATGGACGATACTAGCGGAGTCGGCGTACTGGACAAGGCCGCGTCCGTTCTGGGCGCTCTGGAAGCCGGGCCCGCCACCCTGGCGCAGCTGGTCTCCTCGACCGGGCTGGCGCGACCGACGGCCCATCGCCTCGCCGTGGCGCTCGAGCACCACCGGTTCGTGGCCCGTGACATGCAGGGACGGTTCGTGCTCGGCCCGCGCCTCAACGAGCTCGCGACCGCCGCGGGCGAGGACCGGCTGCTCGCTGCGGCGAACCCCGTGCTCACCGCCCTGCGCGACCACACCGGCGAGAGCGCCCAGCTCTACCGGCGCCAGGGGGACCACCGCGTCTGCGTGGCCGCCGCCGAGCGCCCGGTCGGCCTGCGGGACTCGATCCCCGTGGGCGCCACCCTGACGATGCACGCCGGCTCCGCCGCCCAGATCCTGCTCGCCTGGGAGGAGCCCGACCGGCTCCACCGCGGCCTGCGGGAAGCCGTCTTCACCGCGACGATCCTCTCCGGCGTCCGCCGTCGCGGGTGGGCGCAGTCCGTCTCCGAGCGCGAGCTGGGCGTGGCCTCCGTCTCCGCCCCGGTCCGCGGCCCGTCCGGGCGGATCGTGGCGGCGGTGTCGGTCTCCGGACCGGTCGAGCGGCTGACCCGCCAGCCGGGCCGCCTGCACTCCGCATCCGTGGTCGCCGCGGCGAACCGCCTCACGGAGGTCCTGCAGCGCGCCGGTGAGTGACGGCCCGCAGGTGAGTGACGGCGCGCCGCACCGGTTGTCGCGGGGTCGCCCCGCTGGTCAGTAGGCTCCCGACCAGCGAGGCGACCCCGCCCCGCCGACCGAGAGGCGTGAGGACCCGATGCCGGCCAAGGCCAAGACCCTCCTGATCTGGCTCGTCGTGATCTTTCTGATCTATGCGATCGTGACGAGCCCGGACCGGGCTGCGGACATCATCAAGGCGATCTGGGACGTGATCGCCAACGCGTTCTCCAGCTTTGGGGAGTTCCTCGCCAACCTGACGTCGTAGTCATGAGGTCGCCCGACCGGGCGGTGCGCAACCACCGCCACCTGCGCCGCTATGTCCTGGATCATGAGCGCCCCGTGTTCGCGTCGCGCCTGCACTGGGCCACGCTGCTCGAGCCGGTCCTGACGACGCTCGCGGCCACCGTCGTGGTCGCGCTGCTGCAGTCGGCGACCGGTGCGCCGGGCGTCTGGGTGCTGTGGCTCGTCCCGGCGGGCCGGCTCCTGCTGCGCTGGGCCGAGTGGCGCTACCAGTGGTTCGTCGCGACCGACAAGAGGCTCCTGCTCACCTACGGGTTCGTGGTCCACAAGGTCGCGATGATGCCGCTGACGAAGGTCACCGACATGAGCTACACACGCACGCCCATCGGCCAGGTGCTGGGCTACGGGCGGTTCGTGATGGAGTCGGCGGGGCAGGACCAGGCCCTGAGCCGGATCGACTACGTCCCCGACCCGGACGTGACCTACCGCCGACTCACCGACACCATCTTCTTCCCGACCAAGCCCGACGCGAAGCCTGCGCCCCCGCCCAGCGCGCCCCCGGCGATCATGCCGACCGGCCCGCGCGAGCCACGTCCGACGACCGCGGAGCTCCCCACCGTCCCCGCCGCGGGGGCCGACCGACCTGGGCCCACGAACCCACCTTCGCCACCGGCCCGACCCGATGCCGACACCTCCACCGGCGCCGCCGACCCTGCCGACGTCGAGCCGTTCCCGCAGCCGGGCGACCATCACGCGGACCGCCCGCCGACCCGGCGCCGATGGCTCCCGGCGCGGCGCCGGCAGTCGCTCTACGAACCGCCGACGAGCAGCGGGGCCGGTCCGACGGTGCCCGACCCGTTCCTCTGAGCGCTCGAGCCGGGAGGCGTTGGGAACCACAAAGGCCCGGTCCCTCGGGACCGGGCCTCGTGCGATCTGTACCCCCAGCGGGATTTGAACCCGCGTTACCGCCGTGAGAGGGCGGCGTCCTAGGCCGCTAGACGATGGGGGCCGGACGTTGCTCCGTCGCCGGAGCTGCTGCGACGATCCGCGAACGGATCGTGACGCGTACCCCCAGCGGGATTTGAACCCGCGTTACCGCCGTGAGAGGGCGGCGTCCTAGGCCGCTAGACGATGGGGGCCTATGGATCCTCGGAGCCGCAGGGCACCGATTCGCCGGTGAGAACTCTAGCGCATCCCGTTCAGAGCCAAACCCTGAAGAAACGTGCCGAGATCTACGCTGGGGTACCAGGACTCGAACCTAGACTAAGTGGACCAGAACCACTCGTGCTGCCAATTACACCATACCCCATGGTGTCCGGACCTACCGGGACATATCCGACTTTCGTCGGCCGATCCCGTACGGCCCAACGACGCGAAACATTACCGGACCGACCGCCTGGATCCAAACCCGCGACCCGGTGCCCTTCGTCACGTCCCACCAGCGGTGCGTCACCGTCACCGCGCCGGACCTCATGACGCGGACAGCCCCGGCGTGGGACCCTGCTGCCATGCCGTCGACTCCCGACCCGCACTCGCACTCGGACCGCGCAGCCTCGTTCTCGACCGGCGCCGACGTCTACGCCCGCGTGCGCCCCACCTACCCGACCGAGGCCGTGGACTGGATGGTCCCGCGAGACGCGGACCGCGTCCTCGACCTCGCCGCCGGCACCGGCCTGCTGACGGGGCGGCTGGTCTCCCGGGGCCACGACGTCGTGGCGGTCGACGCCTCCCGTCCCATGCTGGACGAGCTCACCGCCACCCTGCCCGGCGTCACCACGCACGTCGGCACGGCGGAGGACATCCCCCTGCCGGACGGCTCGGTGGACGCCGTCACCGTCGGGCAGGCCTGGCACTGGTTCGACCCACCACGGGCGGCCGCCGAGCTCGCCCGGGTGCTGCGCCCGGGCGGCACCCTCGCCGTCGTGTGGAACGACCGCGACGAACGTATCGACTGGGTCGGCCGCTTCGGAGAGATCCTGCACGCGGGCGACGCGCTCCGCCCCGACAACGACCAGAGCGCCCACCCGCCGTCCCTCGGCGACGCCTTCGACCCGATCGAGGCCGCCGAGTTCCGCTGGTTGTACCGCCTCGCCACCGCGGACCTGCGGACGCTCGCCGGCACCCGAAGCTACCTGCTGACGCTGCCGCCCGAGCAGCGCGAACAGCTCCTGCAGCGTGTGGACGACCTCGTCGTGACCCACCCCGACCTCGCGGGGACCACCGAGGTCGCCATGCCCTACGTCACGACGGCGTACCGCGCGCGACGGCGCTGAGCCGGCGGGCGGCGGCCGACGGCGCCGTCCCGTCGCGCCAGACCACCCGCAGGTGCCGGGAGAGGTCCGCACCGTCGACCGCGAGGGCCACCAGGCGGCCGGCTGCGACGTCGTCGGCCACCGTCAGCCCTGAGAGGACCGCGACCTGGCCGCCGTGCTGCACGGCGGCCTTGAGCGCCGACGTCGAGCCCAGCGTCGGCAGGTGCTCGGGCATCGCCTCCCCCACGCCCGCCAGGGCGCGCTCGAGGATCTCGCGCGTCCCCGATCCGGCCTCCCGCAGGACGAGACGCTCACCGAGCAGCTCACTCGGGCGGACGGAGCGTCGTCGTGCCCAGGGGTGCTCCGGGGCCACGACGGCAACCAGTTCGTCCTGCGCGACGGTGCGGCTGCGGAGCCCGCGCCGGACCCCGAGGCTCTCCACGAAGCCGAGCTCGGCTCCGCCGTCGAGCACCATGTCCATGACGTCGCTGGAGTTGCGCACCACCAGCTCGACGTCCGCGGCGTGCCCCTGGGTCGCCAGCACCGCCAGCCACCGCGGCACCAGGTACTCGGCGATCGTCAGGCTGGCCGCCACCCGCAACGCCGTCGCCGGACCGGCACGCAGCCCGACCACCGCCGTCTCGAAGCGGTCCGAGGCGGCCACGACGTCGCGGGCCCACCCGGCCACCGCCTGGCCGGTCGGCGTGAGCGCCGTCCCGCGAGCGCTCCGCGCCACGAGGTCGAGCCCGAGCCGGCGCTCGAGGCGGCGCAGCCCCGCGGACGCCGTGGGCTGGGAGACCGCGAGAGCACGTGCGGCGGCGCTGATCGACCCGTGGGTGTCCACGGCGACGAGGAGCTCCAGCGCGGTGAGCGACGTCCGTTCTGCCATAGCAGGAGTCTATGGATGGATCGAGGTGTCGGCCTACCGTCCACCCTCGACGGGAACCAGGGTGGCAACATGTCCCGACTCCTCCCCGGGCTCGCGCTCTGCGCAGGTGCGACGACGATGCTCCTCGGGCTCGCTCCCTTGCTGGCCCGGGCCGTGCCGTCGCTGTCCCCGCTGGTGCTCGCGCTCCTCGTGGGTGCGGCGGCCGGCTCGCTGCTCGGAGGCCGCCGAGAGCGCCACCTGGCCGGGGTCCCCGCCGCCGTCGGCCCCGGCACGGACTGGGTCGCGCGGCACGTGCTGCGTGGCGGCGTCGTCCTGCTGGGCCTGCAGCTGGCCGTCGGCGACGTCCTCGCACTCGGTGTGCGCGGACTGACCGTGGTGGTGCTCACCGTGGTGGTGACCTTCACCGCGACGCTCGCGCTCGGCCGCCGCCTGGGCATCCACCGGGACACCTCGCTGCTGGTGGCGACCGGGTTCTCGATCTGCGGCGCCGCCGCGGTCTCGGCCATGACCGGGGTCCTGGACCGGTCGCCCCGCGCCTCCCGCGACGACGACGCCGTCCCGGCCGCGCCGGCCGTCGCGCTGGCGCTGGTAGCGCTCTACGGCACGGCGGCCGTCGTCGTGCTGCCGTGGCTCGCCCGGCTCCTGGACCTCACCCCGGAGCAGGCCGGCCTGTGGATCGGGGCGAGCGTGCAGGAGGTGGCCCAGGTGGTCGCCGCCGCAGGCACCCTGGCGGGCACGACGGCGCTGGCGACGGCCACCGTGGCCAAGCTCGCGCGGGTCGCGCTCCTCGCGCCGCTGGTGGCGGCGACCGGGACGGTACGGGCCCGACGCGTCGCACCCTCGGAGCGCACGAGGGACGACGACAGCACCCGCCCGCCGCCCGTGCCCGGCTTCGTGCTGGGCTTCCTCGCCGCGGTCGTGGCCCGCAGTCTCGGGCTCGTCCCGCCCGCTGCGCTCGACGCCGCCGCGCAGGTCACCACCACGCTGTTCGTCGCGGCCATGTTCGCGCTGGGGCTCGGCGTCGACGTCCCCCGGCTGGTCCGCACCGGCGCCCGGCCGCTGCTGCTCGGTGCAGCCTCCGCCGTCGTCGTCACCGGCACCGCCCTGGGCGGCATGCTCCTCCTGACTCGCTGAGCCCGGCCTCGTCGAGCCGGGCGACGTCAGAGCCCGAACGCCACCGCGACGTCGTCCAGACCGGGCGCGACGACGATCCCGGCCTCGCGCAGCCGGGCCACGTCGACGTCGCGCTCGTCGGTGCGACGAGCGCCCGGACGGTCGAGCCACACGCCGAGGAGCCCGGCGTCGTGCGCGGCGCGGGCGTCGATCATCGGCTCGTCACCGACGTAGGCGGTGCGCCCGGGCGCGGAGCCCAGGAGCCGGGCACCCTCGACGAAGACGTCCGGGTGCGGCTTGCCGAAGCCGAGGGTGTCGACGCCCACCAGCACCGGCAGGTCCAGCCCGACGGCGGCCAGCTTGCGCTCCTGCAGCGCCACCGCGGCATTCGTCACCACACCGACGCGCAGCCCCGCGTCCCGCAGACCGGCCACGAACGGTGCGGCGTCGTCGAACGCACGCCAGGACCGCTCGAAGGTGCCCCAGAACAGCTCGTCCCAGGCGTCGAAGGCGTCCTCGCCCACCGGCGCCCCACCGAACGTCCGGTGCAGCAGGTCGGCGCGGAGCCGTCGCTGGGTGCGGTGGTCCGTCTCACCGCGGGTGTAGGACCGGTAGTGGCCCGCGGGGTCGCCGCGCCAGTGCTCCAGCACCGCGGCGTGGTCGACGTCACCGGGCAGGTGCGCCTCGGCGACGGCCGCGAGCGCCGCGGCGAACGCCCCCCGGGTGTCGACGAGGGTGTCGTCCACGTCCAGCAGGACGGCGTCCAGCAGCACCCCGTCGGCGCGGGCGCCGACCGCCCCGAAGGCCGTCACTGGGCGGGGGCCTGCGGCGGGTTCTCGGCGAGACGTGCCAGGGCGGCGTCGATGCGGCCGAGGGTGCGCTCGCGGCCGAGCACCTCGAGCGACTCGAAGAGCGGCAGCCCGATGGTCCGGCCGGTGACGGCGACCCGCACGGGGGCCTGCGCCTTGCCGAGCTTGAGCCCGTGCTGCTCGCCCGTGGCCGCGACCGCGTCCTTGAGCGGCTCGGCCTCCCACGGCTCGAGCGCAGCGAGAACGCCCCGCACGTCGGTGAGCAGCTCGACGGCGCCCGGCTTCATGGCCTTGTTCCAGGACTTCTCGTCCTCAGCGGGCGCGTCGAGGAACAGGAAGTCGACGTTGTTGGTGATGTCGCTGAGCAGCGCCACCCGGGACTGGGCGAGCGGCGCGACAGCGGCGAAGGCGGCGGGGTCGAACTGCTCCTCGGCCCAGGGTGCGCGCGGGGCCCGCAGCCACGGACCGACGGCCGCGACGAACTCCTCGACGGACATCGCCCGGATGTACTCGCCGTTGAACGAGGCGAGCTTCTTGAGGTCGAAGAACGCCGAGGCGGAGTTGACGTCCTCGATGCGGAACCGGGAGATCATCTCGTCGAACGGCAGGATCTCCTCGTCGTTGCCGGGCGCCCAGCCCAGCAGCATGAGGTAGTTGACCATCGCGGCCGGCAGGTATCCCTCGGCGAGGTAGTCCTCGAGCGCCACCTTGTCGCGGCGCTTGGAGAGCTTCTGCCGCTTCTCGTTGACGATCACCGGCAGGTGCGCCCACACGGGCGGCTGGGCGCCGAGCGCCTCCCACAGCAGCTGCTGCTTGGGGGTGTTCGGCAGGTGCTCCTCGCCGCGGATCACGTGGGTGATGCCCTCGTCGAGGTCGTCGACCACGTTCGCGAGCAGGAACACCGGCGAGCCGTCGCCGCGCGCGACGACGAAGTCCTCCATCGCGGCGTTCGGGAAGCTCGGGTTGCCGCGGATGAGGTCGACGACCTGCGTCTCGCCGTCGTCGGGGGTGCGGAAGCGCAGGGCGCGACCCGGTGCCCGCTCCAGGCCGCGCACGCGGCAGAACCCGTCGTAGCCGGACTGCTTGTTGCCGGTCCGCTCGGCGACGTCGTCACGCGTGCAGTCGCAGAAGTAGGCGCGGTCCGCCACGAGCAGGCGCTCGAGTGCTTCACCGTGCTTGTCGACGTTGGCCGACTGGAAGTAGGGGCCCTCGAAGGTGGGGTCGTCGGCGTGCATGCCGAGCGCAGCGTGCGCGGCCAGGATGCCGTCCACCCACTCGGGCTTGTTGCGCGAGGCGTCGGTGTCCTCGATACGCAGCACGAACGTCCCGCCGGTCTGCTTGGCGACCGCCCAGTTGAACAGCGCCGAACGGGCGCCGCCGACGTGGAACATGCCCGTCGGGGACGGGGCGAAGCGGACACGGACCGCCGAGGCGGGTGCGGGAGAGGCTGCTGCGGGATTCACGGGTCCAGGGTAGTGGCCCGACGGGGGTCGGTGTCGTCGAGCCGGACGAGGACCACGTGCTCGTCGACCCGGAGGCGCTCGATCCGCTGAACCTCGAACCCAGCATCGGCAGCGGCCTGCAGGATCGTCTCGCGCGGATGCACCACGAACCGCCAGTCGCTGCCGCGCAGGCGCGGGTAGATGTTGGACACGGGAGCCCAGAGACGCAACCAGCCTCGCGGGAAGGACACCACCAGGAACCGCCTGGCTCGTGACGCCGCGGCCGTCAGCAGACGCCGCGCGTCCGGGTAGCAGCACACCACGCTGTGCAGGGCGACGATGTCGACCGGTTCGACGGCGTCGGGCTGCGCAGCCAGGTCGCCCACGACCCGCTGCACCCGGGCGGCCAGTCCGGCCTCGGTGAGAAGCTCGGCTGCGGCATGGTCGTAGGCGCCGGACAGGTCGACGCAGGTCGCACGGTCCACGCCGGCCCGCATCATCTCCACGGTGAAGTCGCCGATGCCGGCACCCACCTCCAGCAGGGTCGCACCAGAGACCTCCCCCGCGCGGTACAGCTCGACCGTTCGCCGCGGCAGCACCGTCAGCCCGGATCGGCGGTAGCGCCGCGCAGCACGCCGGGCCTCCCGGTCGTCGAAGACCCGGTCGTAGCCCTGCGGCTCGCAGCACCCCGGCATGGTGGCCGTCTCAGTCGCGCCGCACCACGGGGTTGGCGAGCACGCCGATCCCCTCGACCTCGCACTCGACCCGGTCGCCGTGGTCCACGATGCCGACGCCTGCCGGGGTGCCGGTGAGCAGCACGTCCCCGGGAAGCAGGGTCATCGCCTTCGAGGCGTAGGACACCAGGTGCTCGACGTCGAAGACCATCTCGCTCGTGCGGCCGTCCTGCCGGCGCTCGCCGTTGACGCGCGAGCGCACCCCGACGTCCTCGGGGTCCAGGTCCGTCTCGATCCACGGTCCCAGCGGGCAGGAGGAGTCGAACCCCTTGGCGCGGGCCCACTGGTCGTCGGTGCGCTGGACGTCACGCGCGGTGACGTCGTTCGCGACCGTGTAGCCGAGCACGTAGGCGCGCGCGTTCTCCGGCTCCACGTCCTTGCACAGCTTGGAGATCACGACGGCGAGCTCGGCCTCGTAGGAGACCTCGCGCGTCCAGTCGGGCAGCACGATCGGGTCGTCGGGCCCCACGACGGACGTGTTCGGCTTGAGGAACAGCAGCGGCGCCGTCGGCGGCTCGTGGCCCATCTCGCGGACGTGGTCCAGATAGTTGCGACCCACGGCCACGACCTTGGACCGCGGGATCACGGGCGCGAGCAGGCGCACGCCGTCACCCAGCTCGACCCGCTCCCCCGTCGGCATGGCCGGCATGTAGAGCGGGTCGCCGCTCAGCACGGCCAGGTAGGTGGTGTCCCCCTCGGTCTGCACGAAGGCGAAGCGGGGGTCGTCGCCGGTGGTGAATCTCGCGATGCGCACGGGTCCAGGCTAACGGGCCTGCTGCCGGGCCGACCATGTGGCCCCGGGCCCACCGCCGGCATGCCACTCCCCGGTATCCTCGTCGCTCGATCCCCGTGACGAAGGAAGTCCGCATGAGCACGCCGACGTTCGACGCTCAGACAGGCCGGCCTAGCCCCTACACCGGCGGCCCGCACGATCCGCTGCAGCCGCGTCCGGCGTCGGAGAGGAAGGGCTTGGCGATCACGGCACTGGTGCTCGGCATCGTCGCACTCCTGGGCTGCTGGATCCCGTTCCTCAACATCGGCTCGGCCCTCCTCGGACTGGTCGGCGTCGTCCTCGGCATCATCGCGATCGTCCAGGCCTCACGAGGCAACGCCGGCGGCAGGGGGATGGCGCTCACCGGCACCATCCTGTCCGCCGTGGCCGTCGTCCTGGCCGTCGCCATCTCGATCGCCACCTACGCGTTCGTCAGCACGACCGTCCAGGATCGGTCCGAGGTGATCACCCAGAGCCTCGACGAGGCCGGTGTCGACGAAGACACGATCGAAGCACCCACCCCCGGTGAAGGCGCGAACACGGACGACACGGACGGTGAGACTCCCGGAGCCACCGCGGTCGACGTCGAGCTGTTCCTGCAGCAGAGGATCAGCGAGGTCAAGCTCCTGCGTGAGTCAGGCGACCTGTGGGAGCAGATCCCCGACGACGAGTTCAACCGGACTGCCGTGTCGGCCTACCTCTACTTGATGACAGACATGGAGCTGGCCACCCGGTTCGGCGTCGACGAGCAGACGGCCGACGAGTACGTCGAGCGCGCCCGGCACCTCGAGGAGCTGCTCATGGCGCAGGAACCTCTCGGCAGCAGCATCGACCTGACGTTCGAGGACGGGGTCTTCCGGTACGACGGCGACACCGGCGAGGGCGGCTACGTCGAGGAGCAGTGAGGAGCGACATTTCACCCGATCCGGTCGGTCGACGACGGTGTCGCGCCCGATAGCCTCATCACTTCCCTCCCCCGACGAAGGACGACGCATGAGCACGCCCCCGTACGACCCGCAGGCCTCGGGTCACCACCGGCCCGTCCCCTACGTCGACCACACCGCCCCCGCGGCGCCGTACACCGGGTACGAGGGTCCGCCCACGCATCCCGGCCAGCCACCGGCGCCGGGGCCGTACGGGTACCAGGAGCCGCGCCCGGCCTCCGAGAAGAAGGGGCTGGCGATCGCCGCCCTCGTGCTCGGCATCCTCGCCCTGCTCGGCTGCTGGATCCCGTTCCTCAACATCGGGTCGGCCGTCCTCGGCCTGGTCGGAGCCGTCCTCGGCATCGTGGCCGTCGTCCAGTCGTCGCGCGGCACCGCCGGCGGCAAGGGGATGGCGATCACCGGCACGGTGCTGTCCGTCGTCGCGATCGTGGCCTCGGTGCTCATCACGGTGGCGACCGCCGCGTTCTTCTCCTCGACCTACGACGAGCAGCTCCGCGAGCTCGAGCAGAGCCTCGAAGGTGCCGGCGTCGACCCCGGTGCCCTCGACGACCTCACCTCGGGCGCGAGCATGGGCGGCGTGGTCTCCTTCGACGAGACCTTCACCTACGACGACGGTCTGGCGATCACCGTGTCGGGACCCGAGGAGTTCACCCCGGGCGAGTACGCCGTCGGTGCCGACGGCGAGGGCACGCCGATGATCTTCGAGATCTCGGTGGACAACGGTACCGACGAGGTCTTCGAGCCCAGTCTGCTGTTCCCGGTCGTGGTCTCCGCGGGCTCCGAGTCCGGGCTGGTGTACGACGACGGCGTCGACACCTTTGCGAGCTCGTCGATCCAGCCGGGCAAGGTCCTGTCGTACACGACGGCGTTCATGGTCGCCGACGTCGACGACGTGCAGCTCGAACTGGAGCCGGGCTTCATGACGTACGAGACCCTCGTCGTCACGAACTGATCGACGCGCGCGACCTTCAGGCGCGGGCGAGGACCTCGCCGTGCAGGATGGCGAACCAGCCGTCCGGCGAGTGCGCCCAGGTGAGCCAGTCCTGCGCGAGCTGCTCGAGGGCGACGTCGTCCGCCAGGTTGGACTCGACGGCCTGGCGGGCGAAGTTCGACTCGACGCAACGCTCGGCCCAGAGCTGGCCCCACCACTCGCGGTCGGTCGGCGTCGCGTAGCACCACGACGACGCGCTCGGCACGGTACCGACGACGTCGAACCCGGCGTCGAGGACCCACGAGAAGAGGCGGCGGCCGGCGTCAGGCTCGAACCCGTAGGCGTGGGTGACCTCGTGGTAGAGCGTGTTCCACTCGGTCAGCCCCGCCGACTCCGGGTACCAGGCCATCGCGGCGTAGTCGGCGTCGCGCACGGCGACGAGCCCGCCGGGCCTGGCGACGCGCTTCATCTCCCGCAGCGCCGCCACGGGGTCCGAGAGGTGCTGCAGCAGCTGGTGGGCGTAGACGACGTCGAAGGTGTCGTCGTCGAAGGGCAGCTCGTACGCGTTGGCCTGCTGGAAGCTGACGTTGTGGGCACCGATCGCCTCGGCGTGCGAGCGTGCCGCGTCCAGCACGGTCTCGGACGCGTCCACGCCCACCACCCGGCCGCCCGCGACGATGCGACCGAGGTCCGTGGTGACGGTGCCGGGGCCGCAGCCGACGTCCAGCACGTGCATGTCGTCGCGCAGGTGCGGCAGCAGGAATCCGGCGGAGTTCTGCGCGGTACGGGCGCGGTGGGCGCGCAGCACCGACTCGTGGTGACCGTGCGTGTAGGACTCGGACTCCTGGCTCGGCACCGTCTGGTGGGAGCTCGGCGCCTCGATCGCGTCGGAGAGCGCCGCGCCGTGCGGCTCGTCGGAGGCGCTCCCGTTCGGTCCGTCGGCCGGGCTGCCGAAGCTCGGTGCCTCCGGGAACTCGGGCTCGGACTCCATCGAGAGATCGCTCATGGGGACAACCTAGTGAACACGCCGCGCCGGGACACGCTGTTCTCACGAGACGGACGCTGCGGGATCATCAGGCGCATGACCTCCGACGACGGCGCACCGGACCGACACGCTCCCCCCGCGGTGCGTGCAGCCGCGTCCTGGTGGGAGCGTGCCGGGCTGCGCCTGCGCGGCGGGCCGGGGCGCGTGGTAGGGCTCGACGCCGCCCGAGGCCTCGCCGTCCTGGGCATGTTCGCGGCCCACGTGGGGGTGGCCGAGGGACCGGCGGCATGGCTCGAGGTCGCGGACGGCCGGTCGTCGATCCTGTTCGCGCTGGTCGCCGGGGTCTCCCTGGGGGTCGTCACCGGCGGGCCGCGACCACTGGCAGGGGACCGGCTCGTCCATGCCCGGGCCCGCCTGCTGGTGCGGGCCGTGCTCCTGCTCGCGCTCGTCGGGCTGCTCGACCTGCTCGGCACCCGCGTGCTGCTCATCCTCGGCTTCTACGCGGCCTACTTCGTCCTGGCTCTGCCCTTCCTTCGCTGGGGCCCGCGACGTCTGGCCGTCGCCGCTGCGGTGGTCGCCGTCGTCGGCCCACCGGTCGCGTACTGGGCCCCCGAGCTCCTGGCGAGCGCCGGTCTGCGGCCACCCCGTGACGGGTCCGGTGCCCTCACCGACTTCTTGCTGACCGGCCACTACCCGGCGGTGGTGTGGATGGCGTACGTCCTCGCCGGGATGGCGATAGGGCGCTGCGACCTGCGCTCGGTCCGGCTGCGACGCCGGCTCGTGCTCGGCGGGCTCGGCGCCACCGCGGTCGGCTACCTGGTCTCGGCATGGTGGCTGGCGCGGCTCGAGCCGGAGTCCGCCGCCTGGCACCTCGCCCAGGCCGGGCCCCACGACGACACGTTCCTGGAGGTGCTCGGCTCCGGCGGGTTCGCCATGGCGGTGCTGGGGACGTGCCTGTACGTCGGGCGCGTCGGCGTCTGGGCGCTCGCCCCGCTGGCCGCCGTCGGGGCGATGGCACTGACCGTGTACTCGCTGCAGATCGTCGCGATCTGGCGGTGGGACCTGGTGGGCTCCACGACCAACGGGCCGTTGCTGGCCATGGTGCTGGTGACTCTCGTCGTGGCGACGCTGTGGCGGTCGTCGCTCGGGCGCGGGCCGCTGGAGCGGGTGTTCGCGGCGGTCGCGCGGCGCACCGCCCCACCACCGCGCGAGGACCGCCCGGCCGCCTGAGGCGCACGAGCCGCCGTCCGGGCCCGAAGGCTCAGAAGCTCACGTCACCGCGCACCGTGGTGACCGTCGCCCCGCCGACCCACACCGTCCCGTCCTCGTCACGTCGGACGTGGACGCGACCGCGCCGGCCGAGGACGGTGCCCTGCGAGGCGACGTACCCGGCCGGCAGCACCGACCCGGCGAGCCACTCCCCCAGCCCGGCGTTGAGCGAGCCCGTGACGGGGTCCTCCGGGACGCCGAGGCCCGGCACGAAGGCCCGCACCTCGACGTCCGCGTCGGTGGCCCCGGGGGCGTGCGGACCCACGGCCCCGATCTTCAGGCCGCCGAACGCACCGAGGTCGGGGGCCAGCGCGAGGACGGCGTCGGCGTCGGCCAGCCGCACCGCGACCCATCCCGGGCCGTTGTCGACCCACGCGGCGTCCACGACGTCGTCGCGCGCGATGCACAGGGCTCGCACGACGCGGTCCAGGTCGTCGCCCGCCACCGGGCCGGAGCGGAGCAACGGCGGGCCGGCGAACGCGAGCCGGTCGGAGGACCGGGCGACGGTCACCAGCCCGACACCGCACTCCTGCACGACAGCGACGTCGGAGGCCGGGACACCCCCGGACTCCAGCCAGGCGTGCGCCGTGCCGAGCGTCGGGTGGCCGGCGAACGGCAGCTCGCCGCCGGGCGTCCAGATGCGGACGCGGTAGTCGGCGCCGGGCCGGGTCGGCTCGCTCAGGAAGGTGGTCTCGGACAGGTTGGTCCACCGCGCGAACGCGGCCATCTGCTCGTCGGCCAGGTCGTCGGCGCCGTGCACGACGGCGACCGGGTTCCCGGCGAGCGGGGCCGCGCCGAAGACGTCGACCTGGCGGAAGGGAAGAGTCGGCATACCGGCACCCTAGAGCGGGCTCACGGGCGCCGCGCTCCCGTCAGCCCGCGTACTGCAGCAGCGTCCACAGCACGGCCGACAGCCCGACGAGGAGCCCGACGGCGGGTCCGTGCTGCTGGATCCAGGTGTCCTGAGGCACGTGCGGCGTCGGCTTGACGCCGTCCTGCTCCGCCTCGAGGTCCGACTGCGTTCCGATGGTGGCCATGGTCACCACCTCCCGTCTCCTCCATGATACGTCCGTCCGCCTAGGCTGGCAGGGTGACCAGCCCTGCCCCGACGGCAGCTCCCGAGCGCGAGCCGCGCACCGTCGTCGTGCCCGGATGGCGCGACCGGGCCGCCACGCACGCCGAGCGCGCCGACGCCCTGACGGTGGTCTGGCGGGCCGCCCGCGACCGCGGTGAGAAGCACGCGATCGAGGACTTCCTGTTCACGTACTACCCGACGCGGGTGAGCCACCTGCGGCGCTGGCACGCCGGGGTGGGCGCCGTGGTCCCCGCGCCGGCCGACGACGAGCGCCACGGCTGGCGCTGGTACCGCGGCACGCCGCTGCCCGACGGCGCGACGGGCGTCACGCTCGACGTCGAGGCGTTCCTCGCGGACCGGGGCGAGGCCGTGCGGTACGTGCGGGCGCTGGTCGGTGCGACAGGGTCCCGGGCCGGGACGTTCGGCTGCTTCGGGCTGCACGAGTGGGCCATGGTCTACCGGGACGCCGCCGCGGGCCGCGACCACCGGCACCCGCTGCCGCTGCGCCTCGGGCACGACGGCACGGACAGGGTGGTGGAGTCCCACCGCGTCGGGTGCTCGCACTTCGACGCCTACCGGTTCTTCGCCCCCGAGGCCCGCGACGCCAACGAGCTGCGGCCCAGCCGCGAGCGCCAGGTCGCCATGGAGCAGCCGGGCTGCCTGCACGCCAACATGGACCTGTACAAGTGGGCGTCGAAGCTGGGGCCTGCCGTGCCCGGCGAGCTGCTGCTGGACGCGTTCGAGCTGGCGCGCGACATCCGGTACACCGACATGGCGGCCTCCCCGTACGACGTCTCGGGCTACGGCATCGAGGCGGTGGCGATCGAGACACCGGAGGGCAAGGCGGAGTACGTGCGCCGCCAGCGAGGGTTCGCCGAACGCGCGCAGGGCCTGCGCGTGCGGCTGCTCGAGGTGTGCGACACCGTGCTCGCCGACGGGACCTGAGCCGCACTGAGACCCGCGCTGCCTCGAGAACCCGCGGCAGGGCGGTCAGAGCCCGACGGCGTCGACCCCGTACTCGGCCTGTTCCGCCGTGTAGCCCTCGAACTCGAGCTGGGCGATCAGCCCCGACCGCGAGAACGTCGAGTAGTCCAGGTAGGACTCGGCGCTGCGCACAGCCTGCTCCTTCCAGCTCACGTCCAGGGCGTTCACCCCGTAGGTCGCGTCCTGCGTCGAGTAGCCCTCGAACTCCAGCTGCTCGATCAGCCCCGACTTCGAGAACCCGGAGTAGTCCAGGTAGGACACGGCGCTCTCGCGGGCGTTGCGCTCGGCGACGGTCTCGTCCGGCTCGGACTCGGGCTCGGGCTCAGGCTCAGGCTCGGACTCGGGCTCGGCGCCTTCGTCCGGCTCCTCGCGCGGCTCCTCGACGTCGTCGACAACCTGCTCCTCGACCGTCTGCTCCTCGAGGGCCTCTTCCGTGTCGGTGGCCGACGGCCCCGAGGTCTCGTCCTCGGGTAGTGAACAGCCCACCAGTCCCGCAGCCAGCAGACCGGCCGTCAGCGTTCGGATGATCCTGCTGGTGCGCATGAACTCTCCCCCGGGTCAACACCGATGTGTCCATCTGACCCCGGGGACGTCCCGCTCGACGGACAGCACACAGGTTTCACCCGCTCGTCAGGAGGCACCGGCCCGGCGCGCCCGGTGCGCCGCCTGGGCGTTGCGGTTGGTGCAGGTGGTCGAGCAGTACCGCCGGGACCGGTTGCGCGAGAGGTCGAGCACGATCCCGTCGCAGCCGGTGTCGGCGCACACGGCGAGCCGGGACATCTCGTCGGAGCGGACGACGTCGACCATCGCCATCGCGGTCTCGGCAAGGATCCGGTGGTCCAGCGGGGCGCCGTCGTCCACCGCGTGCAGGTGCCAGTCCTCGTGCTCGTGGCGCACCAGGCGGGGTACCGCACCGACCTCCGACAGCATGGCGTTGACGAGGCCGGCGACGTCGTCCCGCGGGGCGAGGAGGAGATCACGCAGGCGGGGGGCGAGGCCGAGTACGGCACGCAGCTCTTCCTCGGTGCCGTCGTGGCGGCCCGTGTACCCGTGCCTGCGGAAGAACCCGTCGAGGTCGGCCACCGTGGCGAGGGTGACGGGCGGCTCGACGGCGTTGACGAGCTCGGTCGCCGACTGGAGCGCACCCGCCGTGTCATGAGTGAACGGCATCTTGACACATTATCAGGACCCCCGTAGCGTCACGAGCCATGAGATCAGTGACGCCTGACGCGGTGCGCTCACGGAGCACGGCGACCCGCATCGGGCTGCTGCTCGCGGTGGTCTCGGCCCTCGCCTTCAGCCTCTCCGGACCGCTGGCGGGCGCCCTGTTCGAGACCGGCTGGAGCCCGGGCGCCGTCGTCATCGTGCGGATGGCGGTCGGCGCGCTCGTCGTCCTGCCGCTCGGCATCAGGGCGCTGCACGGGCGCTGGGACGTCGTGCGACGCAACGCCCGGATGATCGTCGCCTACGGGCTGCTCGGCGTGGCGGCCACCCAGTTCTGCTTCTTCGTCGCCGTGCAGCACATGCAGGTCGGCCCGGCGCTGCTCGTCGAGTACTCCGCGCCGGCCGCCGTCGTCGTCTGGCTGTGGCTGCGCCGCGGTCAGCGACCGACGCGGGCCACGCTCGGCGGCGTCGCCCTCGCCCTCGTCGGCCTGCTGCTGGTGCTGGACCTCACCGGGGCCCGCGTCTCCCTCGTCGGCACCGCGTGGGCGCTCGGCGCGATGATCGGGGCGTCCGCGTACTTCCTGCTCAACGCGCGCGCCGACACCGGCCTGCCGCCCCTGAGCCTCGCCGCCGGCGGACTGACCGTCGGGACGCTGTCCCTCGGCGCGCTCGCCGCCGTCGGGCTGCTCCCGATGTCGGCCTCGACCGCTCCCGTGACGCTCGGCGGCGCGACCCTGCCGTGGTGGTCGGCGCTCGCCGTCCTGGGTGTCGTGGCAGCAGGGGTCGCCTACGTCACCGGCATCGCCGCCGGGCGACGGCTCGGCGCCCGAGCCTCCTCGTTCATGGGTCTGCTCGAGGTGCTCAGCGCGGTGCTGCTCGCCTGGGCCCTGCTCGGACAGCTCCCGAGCCCGGTGCAGCTCACCGGCGGTGCGCTCGTGCTCGCCGGGGTGGTGGTGGTCCAGCAGGGAGAGGCCGCAGCGGCACGCCGCACGACGAATACCCTGGCCGCGAGCGCCCGACGTCGGCGATGATGCTCCGCATGGACCGTCCGCTCGCCGCCGCTCCCACCGGGCCGGTCACGGTCCCGCCACCCATCCTGCGGCTCGCCGCCGACGACGACGTCACGCCCGTCTGGCGCAACGAGCTCGGCGGCCTGACCTTCCGGCTCTCCGGCCCCGGCAGCGTGCGGTACGCCAAGTGGGTGGCGGCCGGCACGCCCGAGCTCGACCTCGACGCCGAGGCCGAACGACTGGCCTGGGCGGCGCGCCACGCCGTCGTCCCCCGGGTGCTCTCCCGCGGCCGCGACATCGACGGCTCGTGGCTCGTCACGACCGGGCTGCCAGGGCGGTCCGCCGTCGACCCGGTCTGGCGCGACCGGCCCGACGACGCCGCCCGGGCGATCGGCGCCGGCCTGCGCACCCTGCACGACGCGCTGCCCGTCGACGACTGCCCGTTCACCTGGAGCGCCGAGGAACGCATCAGCCGGCTCGACGACGCGGATCGCGAGGCGCTCGGACCGGTCCCGGAGGTGGACCGCCCCGTGGTGTGTCACGGCGACGCCTGTGCGCCCAACACGCTCGTGGCCGACGACGCCACCCCTGCCGGTCACGTCGACCTCGGGACGCTCGGGGTGGCCGACCGCTGGGCGGACCTCGCGGTGGCGAGCATGAGCCTCGGCTGGAACTACGTCGGCGACCACGAGGCCGCGCTCTTCGACGCGTACGGCGTGGCACCCGACCAGGAGCGGATCGCCTTCTACCGCGAGCTGTGGGAGCTGGGCTGAACCCGTCGCCCCTGCCCGCGTACCGGCTCGCCGGTACGCGAGATCCCGTACGGCCGTCGACGGTTGACGCGTTTCACCTGATGTGCGCCGTGGTTGCCCCGGCCTAGCGTCGGGTCCGTCCAGAGACCCGACGAACAGGAGATGTCTGATGCGATGGCGCACAGCACTGGTCACCGCCGTCACCGGCCTGGTGGCGCTGCTCGCCCCCCTGGCCGTGGCACCGACCGCCGCAGCCCACGGCTGGGTCACCAACCCGCCGAGCCGCCAGGACCACTGCGCGAACGGCACCGTGTCGTTCGACTGCGGTGGTATCCAGTACGAACCGCAGAGCGTCGAGGCGCCCAAGGGCTCCATGGAGTGCTCGGGAGGCAGCGGCTTCGACGTGCTCGACGACGCGACCCTGGCCTGGCCGCGCACCGCCGTCGACTCCTCGGTGACGATGCGGTGGCAGCTCACCGCGAGGCACGCCACCAGCACGTGGGAGTACTTCGTCGACGGCGTGCTGCACCGGACGTTCGACGACGGCGGCGCACAGCCGGGTGCCGTCGTCGAGCACACGCTCGACAGCCTGCCCGCGGGTGACCACACGATCCTCGCCCGCTGGAACGTCGCGGACACCCCGATGGCGTTCTACGCCTGCGTCGACGTGACGGTGGGCGGCGGGTCCGGATCCGACCCGGACCCGGACCCTGAGCCGGATCCCGAGCCCGGTGAGTGCGAGGCCGCCGCCTGGGACCCCGCCGCGGTCTACCTCAACGGTGACCAGGTCTCCCACGACGGCCGCACGTACCAGGCCGCGTGGTGGACCCGCGGCGAGGACCCCGCGTCCGCCGGTGAGTGGGGCGTCTGGCGCGACCTCGGCGCCTGCTGACCGTCTGACCTCGTCCGATCGGCATCTTGTGCTCGGATCGGCAGCTCGAGCTGCCGATCCGAGCACGAGATGCCGATCAGTCGTCACGCCCCGGCACGACTGCGAGAATGGCCGCGATGACTGCCACCGACGCCCCCTCGACCACCCCGACGACGGCACCGCGGCCGGCCGGCACCCTGCTGCCGTACCTGCCCGCCCCGACGGGCAAGGCACCCGACCCGGACGTGCTGTTCGAGGGGTTCGGCGAGTGGGCGTCGTCCACCGGTCGCAGCCTCTACCCGCACCAGGAGGAGGCGCTGCTGGAGCTCATGACCGGCTCGCACGTCGTCCTCGCCACCCCGACCGGGTCCGGCAAGTCGATGGTGGCCATGGGGGCCCAGTTCGCGGCCCTGGCCGCCCGGCGGTCCGGGAACGGCGGGCGGACGTACTACACCGCCCCGCTCAAGGCGCTCGTCAGCGAGAAGTTCTTCGACCTGGTCGCCGCCTTCGGGTCGCGCAACGTCGGGATGATGACCGGCGACAGCGCCGTCAACGCCGACGCGCCGATCATCTGCTGCACCGCGGAGATCCTCGCCAACCTCGCCCTGCGTCGAGGTGCCGGCTCCCCCGGGGACGACGACTTCATCGCCCAGGTCGTCATGGACGAGTTCCACTACTACGGCGACCCGCAGCGCGGCTGGGCCTGGCAGGTGCCGCTGCTCGAGCTGCCGCACACCCAGCTCCTGCTGATGTCCGCCACGCTCGGGGACACCACCCGGCTGCGCGAGGATCTCGAGGAGCGGTCCGGCCGCCCCGTGGCCGAGGTCGCCGACGCCGAACGGCCGGTCCCCCTGACCTTCTCCTACGTCCAGGAGCCCCTGCCGGAGGTCATCGAGGAGCTCGTCACGACGCACCGCGCTCCCGTCTACGTCGTCCACTTCACCCAGAAGGACGCCGTCGACCGCGCGCAGGCGCTGCTGAGCACCAAGCTCGCCTCCAAGGAGGAGAAGGCCGCCATCGCCACCGAGATCGGCGCGTTCCGGTTCGGCACCGGGTTCGGCAAGGTGCTCAGCAAGTACCTGCGCGCCGGCGTGGGGGTCCACCACGCCGGCATGCTGCCCAAGTACCGCCGGCTCGTCGAACGGCTGACCCAGCGGGGGCTGCTCAAGGTCGTGTGCGGCACCGACACCCTGGGGGTGGGCATCAACGTGCCCATCCGCACCGTGCTGATGACCTCCCTGGTCAAGTTCGACGGCGAACGGATGCGTCACCTCAGTGCGCGTGAGTTCCACCAGATCGCGGGACGCGCCGGCCGCGCCGGGTTCGACACCCTCGGCGAGGTGCTCGTCATGGCGCCCGACCACGTCATCGAGAACCGCAAGGCTGTCGCCAAGGCCGGCGACGACCCGAAGAAGCTCAAGAAGCTGGTCCGCAAGAAGGCCCCCTCAGGATCGGTGAACTGGACCGACTCCACCTTCGAGCGGTTGCGCGACGCACCGCCGGAACCGCTGGCCAGCCAGTTCACCGTCAACCACGCCATGGTCCTCAACGTCCTGGCCCGCACCCGCGACGAGCGCGCGGCAGCCGGCCCGGACTCCGTGGACCCGGTCGAGGCGATGCGGCACCTGCTCACCTCGAACCACGACACCGCCGCCCAGCAGGCCGCGCACGTGCGCCAGGCGCTGCGCATCTACCGGTCGCTGCGCGTCGCCGGCGTCGTCGAGCGAGTGCGCGTCCCCGACGCCTCGCGCCCGGCGGGCTACCGCCCGAGCGTCCGCCTCGAGGTCGACCTGCCGCGCGACTTCGCGCTCAACGCACCCCTGTCACCGTTCGCCCTGGCGGCCATGGACCTGCTCGACGTCGACTCCCCCACGCACGCCCTCGACGTCGTCTCCGTCATCGAGGCGACCCTCGACGACCCGCGCCAGATCCTCTACGGCCAGCAGCGCAAGGCCCGCGGCGTGGCCGTCGCCGAGATGAAGGCCGAGGGCATCGAGTACGACGAGCGCATGGAGCTGCTGGAGGAGGTCACCTGGCCGCGGCCGCTCGCCGAGCTCCTCGAACCGGCGTTCGCGGTCTACAAGCAGACCAACCCGTGGGTGGCCGGTGCCGAGCTCGCGCCGAAGTCCGTGGTGCGCGACATGCTCGAGCAGGCGATGACCTTCGCCGAGCTCGTCAGCATCTACGGCCTGGAGCGGACCGAGGGCGTGGTGCTGCGCTACCTGGCCGACGCGTTCCGCGCGATCCGGCAGGTGGTCCCCGAGGAGCACCGCACCGAGGACGTCCACGAGGTGATCGAGTGGCTCGGCGAGCTGGTGCGCGGCGTCGACTCCTCCCTGCTCGACGAGTGGGAGCGGCTGCAGAACCCGGTCGACGACGACGCCGACGACATCGTGGAGGGCGAGCTCGCCGAGGCCGGGGCGGAGGCGCCCGCACGACCCGTCACCGGCAACCCTCGCTCGTTCCGCCGCCTGGTGCGCAACGCCATGTTCCGCCATGTCGAGCTGGCCGCCCGTGAGGACTACGACGCGCTCGAGGCCCTCGACAAGGCCTCCGGGTGGGACGGCGACGCGTGGGCCGACGCCCTCGAGGACCTCTTCGAGACGCAGGGCGACGACGCGATCGGCTTCGGGGCGAACGCCCGCGCCTCGTCGCTGCTGACCATGCTCGAGCCGGGAGCCGAGCTCCCCTCCGGCGCCCCGCCGTCGGACGCACGGACCGTCCCCACCGGGACGTGGTGGGTGCGCCAGGTGCTCGACGACACGAACGGGGACCACGACTGGGCGATCACCGCACAGGTCGACCTCGCGGCGAGCGACGAGGCCGGCGCACCGGTCGTCACGATCGAGCACGTGGGCCAGATCGTCTGAACGCCGCGAGGCCGGGCGGAAACGCGGCACGGTGCGGGAACGAGAGGCCTCGGCAGGCAGGCTCGACGCCGAGGCGCGCCCGCAGCAGGCCGAGGCGGACCGCAAGGCCGCCGAGTCACCGCCCCTGAGGACCGGTCCTCACAGTCCCGTCAGGCCCCGGACCAGCGTCGCGAGGCCGCCCACGTACGCGAGCACGATGAGCACGCGCCGGGTGGCCTCGGCGGACACCCGCGGGGCGAGCACCTCGCCGATCGCCAGTCCCCCGACGATCGCGACCATGAGCAGCACCCACTGCCAGGGCTCCATCGAGGGGAACGAGGCGTCGGCCAGCACGATCTTGGCGACCAGCGCGGCGACGGCGTTCGCCGCGAAGAACGGTTGTGCCGTGGCCGCGAAGCGCTTGGGGTCCCAGCCGCTGAGCACGGCGTAGACCGCCACGGGCGGCCCGCCGATCCCCGCCGCGACCGAACCGATCCCGCTGGCGGTCCCGGTCAGTGCCAGCGGGAGGCCGCTCGACCCGTCCACCGGGTGCCGGCCCTCGCGGCGCAGGCGGGTGGTGAGGACCGCGAGCGTCATCGCGGCGATGATGAACAGCCCGATGGTGATCTCGAGGGCGGGCGCGCTCACGTCGCGCAGCAGCAGCGCGGCGGGCACCGTGACGACGAACGAGGACACCACCAGCCAGGCGAACTTGCGCCACTCCACGTCGCGCACCACACGTCCGAGGATGATCGACGAGGCGATGGCTCCTGCCAGGTTGACGAAGAGCACGCCCTCGAGCGGTCCGACGATGAGCACGATGAACGGGCCGGCCACCAGTCCGAACCCCATCCCGGTGACCCTCTGGAGGACTCCACCGACCAGGATCGCGAGGACGAGGAGGGTGAGCACGCCCCCACGCTACGCCGCGGCCCGGTCGACACCGGGCCCGACGGCGGCTCCCGCGCTGCGAGATCGGGCACACTGTCCGTCGTGGCCCGGAAGAAGACCGTGCGCGGAGCGACCCCTGCCCTCACCGCGCTGGAGGACGCAGGTGCGACGCACGGTGTGCACCCGTACGAGCACGACCCGTCGAGCGACCTGAGCTACGGCGAGGAGGCGGCGGCAGCCCTCGGCGTGCCGGCAGCCCAGGTGTTCAAGACGCTGGTCGCCGACGTCGACGGCGACCTCGTCGTCGCCGTCGTGCCGGTGACGGGAACGCTCGACCTCAAGGCGCTGGCCCGCGCCGTCGGCGCCAAGCGGGCGACGATGGCGGACGTCGGACGGGCGGAGCGGGCCACCGGGTACGTCGCGGGCGGCATCTCGCCCCTGGGCCAGCGTGCCCGGCACCGGACCGTGCTGGACGACTCGGCCGAGACCTTCGAGCTCGTCTACGTCTCCGGCGGTCGCCGTGGGCTGGACGTCTCGGTGACGCCCGCGGACCTGCTGCGGCTGACGCGCGGGACGACGGCACCCCTGGCCCGCTGACCGTTCCCGCCAGACGGCGTCAGGCGCGCTGGTAGGTCGGGTACCGCGCGTCGCTGGGCACGATGTCCTTGCCCAGCGGCAGCAGCGAGATGGGGATCATCTTGAGGTTCGCGATGGCCAGCGGGATCCCGATGATCGTGATCGCCTGGGCGATCGCCGTCAGCACGTGGCTGATGGCCAGCCAGATGCCGGCGACGACGATCCACACGATGTTGCCCAGCACCGACCAGCCCCCCGCGCCCGGCTTGTCGACCACGGTGCGCCCGAACGGCCACAGCGCGTACCCCGCGATCCGGAAGGACGCGATGCCCCACGGGATCGTGACGATGAGGATGCAGCAGATGATGCCCGCGGCGGCGTAGCCGAGCGCGAGCACCAGCCCGCCGAAGACGAGCCAGATGACGTTGAGCAGTGCCTTCACGCCACCATCGTCCCACCAACGGCGCACGGACGGGATCCGGGGAGACCCTGACGTCACCCTGGCCTTCGTAGACTGGCCCCCATGCCCTCCCTCCACGACCGGCTCGCCACGGTGCGCGCCCGGGTCGACGACGCCGCGCACGCCGCCGGGCGGGACCCCGGCGA
Organism: Isoptericola halotolerans; assembly: GCF_013149785.1. GTDB lineage: Bacteria > Actinomycetota > Actinomycetes > Actinomycetales > Cellulomonadaceae > Isoptericola > Isoptericola halotolerans. The sequence continues at coordinate 45,694 of NZ_JABEZU010000005.1, read as the reverse complement.
GGTCAGGCTGCTGCTCGCGACCAAGACGCAGGACGCCGGCACTGTCCTCGCCGCGATCGCCGCCGCGACCGACCTGGCAGCCTCCCGCGGGGACGACGGCCCGGTCCTGATCGGTGAGAACCGCGTCCAGGAGCTCGTGGCGAAGGCACCGGCCCTCGCAGACCTCGTCGCGGCAGGCCGGGTCGAGGTGCACATGATCGGCAACCTGCAGCGCAACAAGATCAACCAGATGCTGCCGACCGTCACCGGCCTGGAGACGGTCGACACCACGGCCCTCGCGGACGCGCTCGCCCTGCGGGCGGTGCGTGCCGGACGCGCGCTCGACGTCATGGTGCAGGTCAACGTCTCGGGCGAGGAGAGCAAGTCCGGCGCGGAGCCCGCGCAGGCCGGCGCGCTCGCCCTCCACGTCGCCGCGCTCGACGGGCTGCAGCTCACGGGGTTCATGACCATCGGCGCCCGCACGGACGACGAGGCGGCGGTCCGCGCCGGGTTCGCTCGCCTGCGGTCGATCCGCGACGACGTCGTGGCCTCCGGCGCCCCGGGCACGGGTGGTGCCCGCGAGCTGTCCATGGGGATGTCCGGCGACCTGGGGCTCGCCGTGGCCGAGGGCGCGACGATCGTGCGTGTCGGGACGGGAGTCTTCGGGGCACGCCCGACGGTCTGAGCCGCCGCCTCAGGGTGGCGCGTCCAGCACCACGTCCGCGACGAGCTCCAGCAGGTGACGGTACGAGCGGCCCGTGGCCCGGGTCATCGCCAGCTCGCAGGCGCGGTTGCACGAGGCGTGCGTGTCGCCGTCCAGCCGCTCGACGTCCGCGGCCTCGGCCGCCGTCGCCGCGGCGGTGAGCTCCGGGTGCAGCATCCCCCGGTCCCCCGCGAAGCCGCAGCAGCCCCAGTCGTCCGGGACCTCCACCGAGCGGGCCACGGCAGCGGCCACCGCACGCAGGTCCGCGTCCACCCCGCTGCGCGCGGACGCGCACGTCGGGTGGAGCACGAGCGAGGACAGCCTGCGGTCCGGATCGACGGGCAGCCGGGGCAGCACCGTCTCCGCGACGAACGTCACGGCGTCGACCACGTCGACCGCCCGCGGGTCCCCCGCCTCCCGCGCGGTCGCCATGATCCCGGCGACGCCCTCGGTGCAGGAGGTGGCGTCGACGACGACGGGGACGTCCTGCCCGGTCCGCTCGCGCACCGTCTCGCGCGCCGCTCCGACCGCCGTCAGCACGCGTTCCGCCATCGCGGCATGGCCCTCCGTGTAGCCCTTCGAGGACCACGGGGTGCCACAGCAGAGGTCGTCGAGGTCGTCGGGCACGACCAGCCCGACGCCCGCCGCCGCGCACAGCCGCGCGACCGCGGCCTGGACACCCTCCCCCGGTCGCCCTGGCGCCTCTCCCGACGCCGGGCCGGCCGGGGCGAACATCGCCCCCTGGCAGCTCGGCAGGAACACGGCGGCGACCGGCCCCGGCACGCCCCGGCCCCCTGCCGTCCTGCTGCGACGGCGGCCGCCGGCCGGCAGGTCAGGGCTCCAGCGCGGCACGTCGTCGGCGTCGAGCACCGTCCGAGCCGCGCGGTTGGCTGTCTCCACCCAGGGGGCCGGCAGCCGCGACGCCACGTCCAGCGCGACACCGGCCGCCGTCGTCGTCGCGCCCCAGTGCGCGGCCGCGGTCCGCCACGCCCGCTGCTCCACCCGGCCGCGCCCCTCGGAACGCAGCCGCTTCACGAGGGCGCCGGTGTCGATCCCGACGGGGCACGCCGTCGCGCACATGCCGTCCGCCGCACAGGTGTCGACGCCCTCGTACCCGTATTCGGCGTCGATCTCCGCGACGAGGGCGGTGTCCCCGACGCCCTCCGCCCGAGCGCGCGCCCGGCGCGCGACGATACGTTGCCGCGGGGTCAGGGTGAGGTCACGGCTCGGGCACACCGGTTCGCAGTACCCGCACTCCACGCACCGGTCGACCTCGGCGTCGACGCGGTCCACCGGCTTGAGGTCCCTCAGGTGAGCGCGCGGGTCGTCCGTGAGCACGACACCGGGGTTCAGGACTCCGGCCGGGTCGAACGCGCGCTTGACCTCGCGCATGACCGTGACGAGGGCCGGTGAGTACTGCCGACCGACGAACGGTGCCATCGCGCGCCCTGTGCCGTGCTCGGCCTTGAGGTTGCCGCCGTGCCGCAGCACGAGGTCGACCAGGTCCTCGGTGAACGCGGCGAGCCGGTCCGACGACGACGCGTCCTCCATGTCGTCAGTCAGCATGAAGTGCAGGTTGCCGTCCTTGGCGTGCCCGAAGATCACAGGGTCCGGGTAGCCGTGCGCAGCCAGCTGGGCAGCGAGCTCCCGGCACGTCCGGGCCAGTCGGTCCACGGGCACCACCACGTCCTCGAGCAGCGCGGTGGTCCCCGGCGGCCGGGCTCCCGCCACCGCGGCGTAGAGCCCCTTGCGGACCGACCAGAGCGCGGCCCGGTCGGCCGGCTCGGTGGTGAGATCGACGGGGACGACGGCGGGCAGCCGGTCGAGGACGTCCCGTGCGCCGGCAACTCTCCCGGCCAGCTGGTCGTCGTCCTGGCCGCGGTACTCGACCAGGATCGCGGCGTGCTGGTCCACGTCGAGGTCACGGATCACAGCGGGGACGGTCGCCGCGCGCTGCGCGACGCGCAGGGAGGTGGCGTCCATCAGCTCGAGCGCGGCGGCCCCCGTGGCGACCAGGTGCGGGAGCGCCTCGGCGGCACGGTCGACCGAGTCGAGCACGAGCAGACCTGTCGCCACGCTGGGCTGGACCGGAACCGTGCAGTACACGGCCTCGGCGACGAACCCGAGCGTGCCCTCCGAGCCCACGAGCAGGCGCTGGAGCAGGGCCGCCGGGTCGGTGGCGTCGCAGAAGGCCTGGACCGAGTAGCCCATGGTGTTCTTCAGCGAGAAGCGCTCGCGGATCTCGGCCACCGCCGCCGGGTCGGCCCGGATCTCGTCGCGCAACCTCTCGAGCGTGGCGACCAGCGCGGGCTCGGCGGCACGCAACCGCTCGGAGGCGTCGGCCGCGCCCGTGTCGACGACCGTCCCGGAGGCGAGGACGACGGTCATCGACTCCAGGGTCCGGTAGCTGTTGTGCTCTGTCCCCGCGGCCATCCCCGAGGAGTTGTTCGCGATGATGCCCCCGACGGTGCAGGCCACCTCGCTCGCGGGATCGGGTCCGAGGGCGCGACCGTGACGAGCCAGCCGAGCGTTCACCGACCGGAGGGTGGCACCGGGCTGCACCCGGACCCGGACGCCGTCGTCGAGCACCTCGACACGCCGAAACCCCTGGCGGGTGTCCAGCAAGATCCCTGCACCGGACGACTGGCCGGAGAGGCTCGTACCGCCCGACCGCAGCGTGACGGGGACGTGGTGTCGAGCGGCCACGGCGAACGTGTCCGCCACGGCGTGGACGTCACGCGCCACCGCCACCACCTGCGGGACGAGAAGGTAGTGCGACGCGTCGTGGGCGCGCGCGTGCCGGTCGAGGGCACGGTGCAGCACCTGATCCGGCCCGAGGGCACGTTCGAGGTCGGCGATCAGGTCCACAAGCATCCTTCCTGGGGCACGACGCGGTGTTCGGCCACCGTCCGGGCCAGGAGCAGCGCGCCGTCGAGCGGGTCGCCCAAGGGCCGGCGCACCTCGGCGTCGGGGCGCAGCGCGGCCACGGTCGTCGAGAAGCCGCTGCTCAGGGCCCCGCCCGCCCGGGCGAGGCCGCCGCTCAGCGCGACACGCGCGGGCACGTCGTCCCCCAGCGCGGCCACCACGCTGCGCGCCGCGTCGGCCCCCGCCTCGTGGACGATGCCGTGCGCCGCCGGGTCGCCCTGGGCGGCGAGCTCGACGACGTCGGAGGCGAACTGCGCCAGGACGCCGGCTCGGTCGGGCCGGGTGTAGAGCTGACCCGGCCAGGTCGTCGGGTCCCCGAAGCGGAGACGGGCGGCGGCCAGGAGGGCCGCACCGCGCGGGTCGACGCCGTCGTGGTGGACCAGCGCGACCCGCAACCCGTCCAGGCCCACGGACGCACCGCCGCCACGGTCGCCGAGCAGGTGGCCCCATCCGTCCACGCGCCGCCAGCCGGTACCGCTGCCGGGCCCGCCGTGCCCGACCGCGATCGCCCCGGTGCCCAGCACGACGACGGCGCCCCCGGCGCCGTCGAGCGCTCCGAGATGAGCGGTCACCGCGTCGATGGCGGCGGCGGCCGGAGCACCGACGGCGCCCGCGACCTCCCGGGCCAGGTCTGCCGGGGAACGCACCAGGCTGCCCAGCCCGGTCGCGCCGATCCCCACCCCGCGCACGGCGCGCATCTCGTCGGGCCACGCCGCGGTGGCCGCGGCGAGCAGCGAACGCACGACGGCGGGCACGGTGCTGCCGTCGGCACCGACCGCGGCACGCTCGCCGGACAGCTCGAGACGGACGGCGCCGGGACGCGCCAGCGCGACCCGGCTACCGCTGCCGCCGACGTCGAAAGCCAGCACGGTCACGAGGCCGCACCCCCCGCCGGGGCGCCCAGCGCGGCGAGCGCGGCGCGGACGGAGCCCGACCCCTCGGCGAGCGCCGCGACCGCCCGGTCGACCCCGACGCCACCGAGCGCGACGACGATCGCCGGCTTGAGCTCACCGCCGGTGCGATCCAGCAGGTCGCGCGCGGCGTCCTCCTCGAGGTCGGTGGCCTCCTGCAGGATCCGCACGGTGCGCTCGCGCAGCTTGGCGTTCGTCGCCACCACGGAGACCATGAGGTTCTTCCAGGTCCGCCCGACGGCGATCATCAGTGCCGTCGAGAAGCTGTTGAGGACGAGCTTCTGGGCGGTACCGGCCTTGAGCCGGGTGGAGCCCGTGACGGCCTCCGGGCCGGTACGCAGCACGATGTCCGTGTCGGCGTGCCGGGCCAGCGGCGCGTGCGGGTTGCTGGACACGAGCACGGTGTGCGCGCCGTTCTCGCGCGCCGCCTGGAGCGCACCCCCCACGTACGGGGTACCACCGCTGGCGGCGAGCCCGATCGCCACGTCGTCGGGCCCCAGCCCTGCGGCGGCACGGCGGCCCTCGACGACCGAGTCCTCGGCGTCCTCGACCGCGTTGACGAGCGCCTCGGCACCACCCGCGATGTGCCCGACGACGCGGCCGGGCTCGAGGTTGTAGGTGGGCAGGAGCTCGCTCGCGTCGAGGACGCCGAGCCGGCCGGACGTCCCCGCGCCGAAGTAGTGCACCGTCCCCCCGCGCCGGAAGCGCTCGGCCGCGAGGTCGACGACGGCCGCCAGCTCGGGCAGGACCTCCGCGACGGCCTCCACGGCGCGCCGGTCCTCGGTGTTGATCATCCGCAGCACCTCGGCCGTCGGGACGGCGTCGATGCTCTCGGTGCGCGGGTTGCTCTGCTCGGTGGGTGACAGGACGTCGCCGGTGCGCTCGCTCATCCGACCCGCTCCGTCGCACGCTCGTCCGCCGGGACGGCCGGGTGGCGCAGCGAGAGCAGGCCCCCGACGGCGAAGGTGACGATGACACCCAGCAGCGGGTACCACTGCCAGGCGAGCCAGATCTCGCCGGTGACGTACTTCTCCATGACGAAGAAGTAGAGGTTGACGCCGATCGCCGCGACGAACGCGATGTTGGCGTCCTTGGCCCGGGCCCGCTTGTTGAAGATGCCGAACACGAAGGCGCCGAGGAGCCCGCCGTAGGTGATGCCGGCGATGCCGAGGGCCAGCACCACGATGTTGCCCTCGTCGGACTGGAAGAACACCGCGGGGGCGATGAACGCGAGCCCCCAGCCGATGGTCGCCCAGCGTCCGACGCGCAGTCCCTGCTCGTCCGTCACGGGAGACCGTCTGAGCTTGGCGTACACGTCGGTCACGGTGGAGGAGGACAGCGCGCTCAGGGAGGACGACAGCGTGCTCATCGCGGCGGCGAGGATCGCCGCGAGCAGCAGGCCGGACAGCCCCTGGGGCAGCCCCTCGATGATGAACAGCGGGAAGATCTCGTCGTCACGGACGAGCCCGAGGTCGGCCGGGGTCCGCTGGTCGTAGTAGCCCCACAGCGCCAGGCCCACGAGCAGGAACACGGCGAACTGGAAGAACACCACGACGCCGGACCAGATGATCGCCTTCTGCGCCTCGACCTTGCTGCGGCAGGCGAGCAGCCGCTGGACCACGAGCTGGTCGGCACCGTGCGAGGCCATCGCGAAGACGGCGCCACCGAGCACGGACGGGATGAACGACGACGGGTCGGAGATCGGGTTGCCGGAGAAGACGAACATCTGCAGCTTGCCCGCCTCGGCCGCGTCGGTGAGCCAGCCACCGCCGGTCTGCACCGAGATGACGACGATCGCGAGGATCCCGCCGAGCACGTACAGCAGCATCTGGGCGACGTCGACCCAGACGACGGCCTTGATGCCCCCGATGAACGTGTAGGCGATCGTGACCACGGCCAGCACGACGATGATGGTGAAGTAGTTCGTCGGGATGCCCATCCCGTCGAGGATCAGCTTGAGCGGGATCGCCGCGGCCAGCACCCGCACACCGTCCGCGAGCAGTCGCGTGAACAGGAACGTCACGCCGGCCGTGGTCTGGGTGCTCTGCCCGAACCTCTTGCCGAGGTAGGCGTAGGCCGTGACCATCTCGCCGTCGTAGTAGCGGGGCAGCATGAGGAACGCCACGACGATCCGGCCCAGCAGGTAACCGATGGCCATCTGCAGGAACGAGATGTTGCCGAGGAAGCTCATGACCGGTGTGCCGACGACGGTCAGCGCGCTGGTCTCGGTGGCCACCACCGACAGGCACACGGCCCACCACGGCAGCTTGCGACTGCCCAGGAAGTAGTCGCGCAGGCCCTTCTGCTTGCCGCTGAGCTTCAGCCCGAGCCAGGCGGTGGCGGCCAGGTAGGCCACGATGACCACCAGGTCGACGGTGTGCAGCATGTCATCTCTCCTTCACGGGTGGTGGTTCGCGAGGTCACCGGACGCGCAGGGCCGCCGGGGCGACGTCCAGCGGCTCGGGGAGGCGCAGCGGTGCTGCGCCGGGGCTGAGGCGACCGGCGACGGTCGCGTGGGAGGCTCCGGTGACGCTCGGCAACGTGGCCGGGAGCCCGTGCCACGTCAGCCAGCCGACGAGCGCCATGAGGCACGCCTCCTTGGCGCCCTCGGGCAGCCCGAGGGCCTCGTCGGTGGTCCGCAGCGGGACCGCGGGGCCCAGCTCGTCCCGCAGCGCGGCCGTCAGCGCCGGGTTGCGGGTGCCGCCACCCGAGGCGACGACGGCGCGGACGTCGTGCGCCCGGCAGGCGTCGGCGACGGTGCGCGCCGTGAGCCGCGTGAGCGTGGCGACGACGTCGTAGGGATCGGCCCCGGGGTGGTGGCCGAGGAAGTGGTCGAGATACTCGGCGTGGAAGAGCTCCTTGCCGGTCGACTTCGGTGCGGGCCGCGCGTAGTAGGGCTCGCGGAGCAGGTCGAAGAGCAGCTCGGGGACGACCGCGCCGCGCGCGGCGAGCAGACCGTCACGGTCGAATCCCCGCGGGTCGCCGGTCACCCGGCGGGCCATGAGGTCCACGAGCGCGTTCGCCGGCCCGGAGTCGAAGGCGATCGTCTCCCGCCCGGGGGCGACGACCGTGAGGTTGGCGATCCCGCCCAGGTTCAGCATCGCCGTCGGCTCCACGACGTCGGCGAGCAGCAGGTGGTCCAGGACCCCCGCGAGCGGGGCACCCTGCCCGCCGGCGGCCACGTCCCGCGACCGGACGTCGGACAGCACCGGGCAGCCGGTGCGTTCGGCGACCCACGCCGGCTGGCCGAGCTGCCAGGTGGCCGTCACCACTCCCTGCGCGACGTCGTGCCGGACGGTCTGCCCGTGCATCACCACGAGGTCGCACGTGACCCCGGTGTCGGCGCAGAGCGCTGCGACCGCGTCCGCGCACGCCTGCCCGAGCCGCGCGTCGACGCTGCTGGCCAGGGACATCGGCACGTCGCGAGGTTCGAGGAGGCGCAGGATGTCGAGCGCCAGATCGTCGGGGAACGGCACCTCGCGCCGTGCCCTCACGTGCATCGCCAGCTCGGGACGACCCTCCACGAGACTCTGGTCGAGGTCGACGAGCGCGACGTCGAGACCGTCCACGGACGTCCCCGTCATGACTCCGGCGATCAGCATGCTGTTCCTCCTGCGACGATCTGGGCGGCGGCGTCGGCGGTCGCGCGGCCGGCGCCGTGGGTCAGGACGACGGTGGTCCGCGCCGGGTCCGCGGCGAGCCAGCGCGAGGCGTCGACCGCCACCCCGGTGTGCACGACGACCAGGTCGGGACGCCGGTCGCGCAGCGCGACCAGCCGGGCCTCCTCCACGGACGCCGCCGCGAGCTCCCTGGTCACCACCACGACCGGGCGTCGGGCGTGCGCGTCCAGCTCACCGAGCAGCCTGGTGAGCGCGTCGTCGGTGGCCACGGCGTGCACGAGCGCCCCCGGCCACCGTCGCACGAGCGCCTCGAGGACGTGCCGCCCACGATCGCCCGCCGCCTGGTGGGGCGGCCTGCGCAGGTCGACGACGGCGGGCGCGGTCCGGACGGCCGCGGCCGGTCCGAGCGTCCGCACCGCGGCCCGTGCGGCCCGGGCCCCGACCGCCTGCAGGGCGGTCAGCGCTTCGCGCGCGGCCTGCGGTCCCACGGACGCCCCTGTCCGGCGGCGCCTGGCGTGGATGGCGGACACCGTCGCGCGGGTCCGCGCGGCCGACGCCGCGAGCGCCGCGACGCTGACGCGACCGTCCCCGACGGCCGCCACGAGGGCGCCCACGGCCTCCTCGAAGAGGGCCTCGTCGTCGCGCCCCGCCGTCGTCCCGAGGCACAGCAGGTCGGCGCCGGCCTGCACGGCACGGACCGCCGCCGCACCGACGTGCGTCCCGTCGGAGACGGCGCGCATGTCGAGCGCGTCGGTGACGACGGGACCGTCGAACCCGAGCCCTCGTGCCAGGGCGACGGTGCCCGGCTCCAGCGACGCCGGACCGGGGCCGATCTCCGGCACCACCACGTGGGCCGTCATGAGGGCGTCGGGGCCGTCGTCGCCCCGGCCGACGAGCCGGGCGAAGGGCACGAGGTCCCGGCGCCGGAGCTCCGCCAGACCCGCGGTCACGACGGGGAGCCCGAGGTGGGAGTCGACCGTCGTGCTCCCGTGGCCCGGGAAGTGCTTGGCGCAGGCGCCGGCACCGCCGCGGTGCAGCCCGCGCACGAACGCCCCGCCGTGCCGCTCGACCCGGTCCACGTCGTCGCCGTAGGCGCGGGTACCGATCACAGGGTTGCCCGGCACGTCCACGTCCAGCACGGGCGCGAGGTCGAGGTCGATGCCCGTGGCGGCCAGCAGCCGGCCGAGGGCCTCCCCGACGTCCTGGGTGAGCAGCTCGTCGTCGACGGCCCCCAGCGCCGCCGGCCCCGGCACGGACGATCCCGTGCGGGCCTCCAGCCGGGTGACGTCGCCGCCCTCCTCGTCGACGGCGACGAGCAGGTGCGGGGCGCTGTCGCGCAACGTCTCGGTCAGCTGCGCGGTGGTCTCGACGTCGGGCGTGTTGTGCCCGAACAGCACGACCCCGGCCAGGCCCTGCCGGGCCGCCGCCGTCAGCCAGCGCGGCGGCGTCGTCCCCGTGAAGCCGGGCAGGAGCACGCCGTGCACCGCCCGCCGCACGGCGTCCGGTCCCTCCACCGCGCTCATCCCTTCACCGCGCCTGCGGTCAGCCCGGAGGCGAGGCGGCGCTGCACCAGGATGAAGAAGACCATCACCGGGACCGTGATCAGCGTGGACGCGGCCATGATCGCGCCCCACTGGTTCGAGAACTGCCCGAAGAACGACCGCAGCCCGATCGCCACGGTGTAGCTGTCGGTCGCGCCGCCGAGCAGCGTCATCGCGAACAGGAACTCGTTCCATGCCGTGATGAAGCTGAAGATGCTCGTGGCCACGAGGCCGGGGGCGACCAGGGGGAAGAGGACGGAGCGGAACATCCGGCCCCAGCTGGCACCGTCGATGTAGGCGGCCTCCTCGAGCTCCACCGGCACCGCCGCGACGAAGCCGCGCAGCATCCAGATCCCGAACGGCAGCGCGAGGGCGACGTAGACGACCACGAGCCCGAGGAGGGTCTCCAGGAGCTGCAGGTCACGCACCTGGACGAACAGGGGGATGACGAGCGCCTCGAGCGGCACCATCTGGACGACCAGCACCATGAGCAGGATCTGCAGCCGCCCCCGGAACCTGAAGCGTGCCACGGCCACCGCGGCGAGCAGGGCCAGCAGCGCCGAGACGAGCACGGTGGCCAGCGCGACGACCGCGGAGTTGCGCAGGAAGACGTCGAAGCCGCCCTCAGTGAGGACGAACCGGAAGTGGTCCAGCGTCGGCTCGGCAGGCAGGAAGGACGTCCCGAGCCCGGCGCGGGCGTCCAGGGCGCTGACGAGCATCCAGTACGCCGGGAACAGCGTGAAGAACAGCAGGAGCACGACGGCGACGCCCTTGCCGACCTGCACGGCGCGCGTGGGACGCCGGACGCTGAGCATGCTCACAGCTCGTCCTCCTTGAGGATCGTGCGGACGTAGACCACGGTGATCGCGAGCAGCATCACGGTGAGCAGCACGGCGATGGCCGACCCGAAGCCGTAGCGGTTCTGGCCGAACGACTCCACGTAGGACCACACCCCGAGGTTGAGGACCTCGCGGTTGGTCCCGGCTCCGCCCGGCATGAGATAGACCTGCGCGAACACCTTGAAGTCCCAGATGGTCGACATGATGATCACCACGGCGAACACCTGGCGCAGCTGCGGCACGATGATCGAGAAGAACCGGCGCCAGGCCCCGGCACCGTCGATCTCCGCCGCCTCGAGCAGCTCCTTGGGCACGCCCAGCAGGCCCGCCAGGACGGTGACGGCGACGAACGGGAACCCGTGGTGCACCACGTTGAGCAGCACGATCGCGTAGAAGCTCCACCGGTCGGTGAACCAGTTGACGGGCTGGTCCTGGAGGCCGAGCGTCTGCAGGACGTGGTTGAACACCCCGCGGTCGGCGTCGAAGATCCAGATCCACACGTACGTCCCGGTCACCGCGGGCATCGCCCAGGCGGCCATGATCGCGCTCGACACGACGGTGCGCCACAGCGTGCCGAGCGAGGCGAGGAGGACGGCGACGGCCGTGCCCAGCGCGACGGTCGCGGTGACGGCCAGCGCGGCGAAGCCGATGGTGTTGGGCAGGACGACGGCCCACAGCTGCGCGGAGGTGAGGACCTCGACGTAGTTGTCGACGCCGTTCCACTCCTGCTCGCCCGAGACGATCTGCGGCAGCCCGTAGTCCTGCAGGGAGAACAGGAAGACCCGCACGAGCGGCCACAGCATGAGCACCACGAGCACGACCAGGCCGGGTGCCAGCAGCAACCAGGGGCGGGTCCGCGCGACCCAGGACCGGCCGCGCCGGCCACCGGCGCCGGCGGACGTGGTGCCACGCTCCGCCGGCGCCGTGACGGGAAGGGTGGACGACATGCGTCAGCTGCCGCCGTTCAGCAGGCTCGTCATCTCCTCGGCCGCGCTCCGGCTGGCGGTGGCGACGTCGGAGCTGCCGGAGAGGATGGACTGCATCATCGTCGAGGTGGTCGCGCGCGCCTGGACCGCGCCGAAGGCCGGCGAGACCGGGACGGAGGCACCGCCGTCGACGAACTGCTCGGCGAAGGGAGCGACCAACGGGTCCGTGCTCTCCAGCGTCTCGTCCAGCAGGGACGTCTGGCCGGGGAAGTAGCCGGCCTGCTCGCCCCACTTCTCGGCGAACTCCCCGGTGGTCATGAGCTCGATGAACGCGAAGGCCAGGTCCTGGTTCTCGGACGTGGAGAACATGCTCAGGTGCGACCCGCCGAGCACCGAGGGGGCGATCCCGCCGTCCTGCCCGGGGATCGGTACCGCGGCGAACCTGCCCTCCATGTCGGGGTTGGCCTCGAGGATGGCGCCCGGGGTCCACGAGCCCATGACCGCCATCCCGACGTCGCCCGCCGCGAAGGCGTCGAGCACGTCGGTCTCGCGCCAGGTGGTCGCGCCCGCGGACGACAGGCCCTGCTCGGCCAGCCCGGTCCAGAAGGCCAGGCCGTCCTGAGAGGCCGGGCTGTCGAGCTGTGAGGTCCACGTCTCCCCCTCGAGGGTGGCGACCTCTCCTCCGGCGCCCCACACCCACGGGTACACCGTGAACTCGGCGTCGCCCGGCACGGCGACGGCGATCTTGTCGGGGTGCTCGTCCTGGATCGCCTGCGCGGCGGACTCGAGCTCGGCCCACGACGTCGGCGGCTCCACCCCCGCGTCGTCGAAGATCTCCGTGTTGTAGACGAGCGCGCGCACGCCGGCGTACCAGGGCATGCCGTAGAGCTCGCCCTCGTAGGTCCCGGCGTCGACGAGGCCCTCGACGAGGTCGCCGTCGAGCCCGGCCTGGGTGACGTGGTCGCCGACGGGTGCCAGCGCACCCGCGTCCGCAAACTCCGGCGTCCAGGTGGTGCCGGTCTCGGCGACGTCGGGCGTGGTGCCGCCGGCGATCGACGTGACGAACCGGTCGTGCGCGTCGGCCCACTCGATGAAGTCGACGTTGAGCTCGGCACCGGTCTGCGCCGTGAACGCGGCGCCGACCTCGTCGAAGAAGGTGTCCGCACTGGGGTTCGTGCCCTGCATGATCCAGACGTCGAGGGTCTGCCCCTCGGCGTCGGTCGCACCGCCGCCCTCCCCGCCGCCGTCGGGTCCCGAACAGCCCGCGGCGACGAGCGCGACCACCGCCGCCGTCGCTGCCGTCGTCGCCCGGGTGCTGAAGTGCCGCCGCATCGCGTCCTCCATGAAAGTGAGTTTCACACGTCGTTGTACGCAAGGAGAATAATGCCAAACATGGGCAGAGGGAAGCCCCTCCCCGGATCGTGACCTGGCAGTGACCTGGGACGGCCTCCGGGTCAGGGCACCCGGTGGATCCACTCCTCGGTGGCGAACTTGGTCCGGACCAGGTCCTCGGCCCGCTCCAGCTCCTCAGGACGCAGCACGGAGTCCTGGGTCCGGTAGCGAGACCGGAAGTACTTCTCGAAGGCGTCGACGACCGCGTCGCGTGCCATCCCCGTCTGCGAGCGCAACGGGTCGACGCGCTTGTTCGCGCTGCGCGTGCCCTTGTCGGACAGCTTCTCGCGGCCGATCCGCAGCACCTCGAGCATCTTGTCGTGGTCGATGTCGTACGCCATCGTCATGTGGTGCAGCACGGCGCCGCCGGCCAGCCGCTTCTGCGCCGACCCGGCCAGCTTTCCTGCCGGGGAAGCCACGTCGTTCATGCCGGCGAAGGACGCCTCGACGCCCAGCTCGCCCAGCGCGCCGATCACCCAGTCGTCGAGGAACCGGTACGACTGCTCGAAGCTGAGCCCGTCGACCAGCGACGCAGGGACCACCAGGGAGAACGTGACGCAGTTGCCCGCCTCCATGAACATCGCACCGCCGCCGGAGATCCTGCGCACGACCGTGACGTCGTGCGCCGCGACGCCCACCGGGTCGACCTCGTTCGCCAACGACTGGAACGACCCGATGAACACGGCCCGTTCCGTCCAGTCCCAGAAGCGCAACGTCGGGCCGCGGCGCCCCTCGGCCAGCTCCTCGGTGAGCACCTGGTCCAGCGCCGCCAGCGTGCGAGGTGGCAACGGACCCGGTCGCAGCACCTCGAAGCTGTGGTCCTCCCAGCTCGTGGCCAGGCCCAGCGCGCGGCGGACCGCCACGCCCACCGCCCACGCGTCGAAGCCCACCAGCGCCACCGGACCGGGCAGCTCCCCCGTCTCCTGCGCCCGCTCGAGCGCGCGGTCGACCGCGCCGGCGAGGTCACGGGTCGACGACGTCTCGGGCAGGCCCGTCAGCGCGGCGTCGATCACCCCGAGGGCCTCGTCCGGCTCGAGGAAGAAGTCGCCCGAGAGACGGACGTCGACCAACCGGCCGTCGTCCACGCCCAGGTCGACCGTCACGAACTTTCCGCCAGGAACCTTGTACTGTCCGTGCACCCCTCCACCGTAGCCCGCGCCCCGCCACCGCCGGTGCCACACTGGGGCGGTGACCACCACTCAGCCCTCCCCCGACCGAGCGGAGACGCGCGACCTGCTGGTCCGCCTGCGGCAGATGCTGCCGGCGATGCGACCGGCGGAGGGCCGGATCGCCGAGACCGTCCTGGCCGACCCGTCCGCGGCGGTCGGCGCCACCATCGGCGAGCTCGCCCGCACTGCCGGTGCCTCACAGGCGAGCGTCGTGCGCTTCTGCCGATCCGTCGGCTACGAGGGGTACCCGCAGTTCCGCATCGACCTGGCCCGGACGACGAGCCGCCGTGCCGCCGAGCACGAACGCTCCGGGGTGGCCGCCGGCGAGATCACGCTGACCGACGACGCGACCGACGTGGTGTCCAAGATCGCGTTCCACGAGGCACGGACCATCGAGGAGACGGCGCGGATGCTCGACCTCGACGCGCTGGAGCGGGCGGTCTCCGCGATCGCGGACGCCCACCGCGTCGACGTCTACGGCGTCGGGTCCTCCGGCCTCACCGCCCAGGACCTCGCCCAGAAGCTCGCTCGCATCGGCCTGGTCTGCGTGGCACCGGTGGACTCGCACCAGCAGCTCCAGTCCGCCGCCCTGCTGGGCCCCGGCTCGGTCGCCCTCGCGGTGTCCCACACCGGTCGCACCATCGAGGCCCACCAGGTCCTGACCCTCGCCCGGTCGCGGGGCGCGACGACCGTCGCCGTCACCAACGACCCGTCCTCGCCGCTGGCGAGCATCGCGGACGTGGTGCTGTGCACGGTCGTGCGGGAGGCCCAGTTCCGCTCGGGGGCGCTGTCGAGCCGGATCGCCCAGCTCGCCGTCGTCGACTTCCTGTTCGTGCGGGTGGCCCAACGCCGGTACGACGAGACGTCCGCCGCCCTGAAGGACACCTACGACGCGGTCCAGCAGCACCGCATGGCGCCCGGCACGACCTGACCGGCGCGGCGGGCCCGGCCCTCGCTCAGCGAGGTTCGACGCCGGCGTGCACCAGGCCGAAGACATGAGCGTCGATCAGCGCCTCCCAGGCCGCCTCGATGATGTTGGGACCGACGCCGACGGTGGACCACGTGCGGTGGCCGTCGGTGGTCTCCACCAGGACGCGTGTGGTGGCGTCGGTACCGTGCTCGGCGTCCAGGATGCGCACCTTGAAGTCAACGAGGTCGAACCTGTCGATCTGCGGGTACACCCGGGTCAGCGCGTGCCGCAACGCCTGGTCGAGCGCGTTGACCGGCCCGTTGCCCTCGCCCGTGACCACGATGCGCTCGCCGCCGGCGTGCAGCTTGACGGTGGCCTCGGCCAGCGCCTCGGCGTCCCGGCGGTCGGCGTTCGGCTCCCCGCCCCTGCGACCGCCGGAGGTCTCCACGATCGCGCGCCAGGACTCGATCCGGAAGTAGTGCGGCCGGTCGCCGGTGAGCTCTTCGCGCAGGATCAGCTCGAACGAGGCGTCGGCGGCGTCGAACGTGTAGCCCTGCGCCTCGGCCTCCTTGACCCGGTTCGTGACACGGGTCAACAGGTCTGCCTGGCCGGCCAGGTCGAAGCCGAGCTCGCGACCCTTGAGCTCGATCGAGGCCCTCCCCGCCATGTCGGACACGAGCATGCGCATGTCGTTGCCGACAGCCGTCGGGTCGATGTGCTGGTAGAGGTCCGGGTCGATCTTGATCGCGCTGGCGTGCAGCCCCGCCTTGTGGGCGAAGGCGCTGGCACCGACGTAGGGCTGGCGCGCGTACGGGGCGATGTTGGTGATCTCCGCGACGGCGTGCGCGATCCGTGTGGACTCGGCCAGGCCGTCACCCGGCAGCGTGGAGACCCCGCTCTTGAGCGCCAGGTTCGCCACCACCGCCACCAGGTCCACGTTGCCCGTGCGCTCGCCGTACCCGTTGACGGTGCCCTGGACGTGCGCGCACCCCGCGTCGACGGCGGCGAGCGTGTTCGCGATCGCGCAGCCGGAGTCGTTGTGCGCGTGGATCCCGAGCAGGCTCTCGCCCGGCAGGGCGTCCCGGCCGTGCGCCATCCCCAGCGACTCCCGCAGCTCGGTGACGATGTCGCCGACCCAGTTCGGCAGCATGCCGCCGTTCGTGTCGCACAGCGCGACCACCTCGGCCCCGGCCTCGAACGCCGTCCGGACGGCCGCCGTCGTGAACCTCGGGTCGAACCGGTAGCCGTCGAAGAAGTGCTCCGCGTCCACCACCACCCGGCGCCCCTCGCCGACGAGGAACTCCACCGTGTCGCGGATCATCGCGAGGCCCTCGTCCGGCGTGGTGCGCAGGGCTCGCTCGACGTGACGGACGTCCGACTTGGCGACCAGGGTGACCACCGGCGCCTCGGAGTCCACGAGCGCCCGGACCTGCGGGTCGTCCCACGCCCGGGTCGAGGCCTTGCGGGTCGAACCGAACGCCGCGAGGACGGCGTGCCGGAGCTCGATCTCCTTGGCGGCCCGGCGGAAGAACTCGGTGTCCTTCGGGATCGCGCCCGGCCAGCCGCCCTCGATGAAGCCCACCCCGAGCTCGTCGAGCAGCGGCGCGATCGCCAGCTTGTCCGCGACGGAGAGGTTCATCCCCTCCTGCTGCGCACCGTCGCGCAGGGTGGTGTCGTACACGTGGAACGGGGCGGCGGCCATCGGTGGCTCCCGTGGGGGTTCGATGCGGGCAACAGATCTGGACAACAAAAAAGACCTCCCGGGTACGGAAGGTCTGCGCGTCCGGTCAGGTGAACCGGACGCGCTAACTAATGCGGCAGGAGCAGAGGTGGTGAGCCTGCCGGACGCGAGTCATGCCTCACATAGTGCCACAGCCGCCCCCTGAGGTCACCGGCCGTCCGCCTCCTGGACCCGTCGATCCGCGCCGGACCGGGGTGTTGGCAGGTGAGACGGCCGCGGATGTGGTCGGCTAGGGGTGTCGACGACACGAGGAGGACGACGGTGAGCGATCCCCAGCGACCCTACGGTGCGCAGGACCCGACGCGGCGTCAGGAACCGGTGCACCCGGGCGAGCAGCCTCCCGGCGTCTTCCCGCCTCCCGGCCAGGCTTCGTGGGAGCCCGCCGAGCCTGCCGGACCAGCACGACCCCGGCTCGACGCAGGACGCTACTGGGCCGGTGCAGCGGCGACGGTGCTGGTGTGCGCACTGATCGGGTTCGCGGCGTCGGTGATCTTCGTCGAGGTGTTCGACATCGGCCTGTACGCGCCGCCGGACGCGATCGGCGCCGGTGACGACGCCTCGTGGGCGGGTGCCGGGGCGGTCTTCGCCCTGCTGGCGGCCGTGGTGCTGCACCTGCTGGTCGTCGTGGCTCCGCGGCCCCGGATGTTCTTCGGGTGGCTCGTCGGGCTGACGACCGTGATCCTCGCCGTCCTCCCGTTCGCCGGGAACCCGGACCCGCTCGCGGGCGCCATGACGGCGCTCGTGTGGGTCGTCCTGGGCCTCGCGGTCTCGTCGATGCTCGGGGCCGTGCTCGGCCGCACCCTGCGCGGAGCGGTCACCCCCACCTGACCGTGAGCTCGCTCGCGTCGTCGACCAGGGACGTCAGCAGCGAGCGGCCTTCCGCCTCGACCTCGTCGCGCGGCACCGGTCCGACGCCGTCGGCGGTGCTCAGCGCGAGCTCGGCACGGTCCCCCGCCCTCTCGACGGACCAGGTGCCGGCGACCCGACCGCCGACCCACCAGGTCGGCAGGACGTCGCCGTTGCGGCGGTAGACCGCGGCACGGCCGGCGTCGTCGAGGAGGCGCGCGCGATCCTTCAGCGCGACCAGCAGGTGCTCCCACCGCGGCAGGAAGCGCACCGGCGCGGGTGTGCCCGCGCCGACCACCTCGCCGTCGGGCACGTCGAGCAGCTCCACCCCGCCGGGCCCCCGGAGCACGCGGGGCCCGATCTCGGCGAGCGCCGCCTTGAGCGGCGTCGCCCGGCGGATGCCGAGGCCGTGGGCGATGTCCGCGCGGGCGGCGGGTCCGAAGGCTCGGAGGTAGCCGACGACGACGTGCACCCGGGCCCGGTCGACGTCGGCGCTGTCGTCGGTGAGGTCGCACCAGGTGCTCCCCTCGGCGTACGAAGCCGGTCCGCGGCTCTCGTGCATGCTGGTGGGTGGCACCTGCACGAGGCCGCCGCCCGCCGAGGCGAGGCGCCACCACGCGCGACGCACGCCGGCGGGCACGGCGGCCGACGCGTCGACACCGGGGTGGCGCGTGGCGGCGAACGCCTCGATCTCGTCGACGGTGCGCGGTACGTGCCGGCAGTGCTCCCGGACCGCGGCGTTGAGCTCGACGAGGTCCACGCCCGCCCTCCGCGCGCTGGGACGCCAGGTCGCCAGCCGCTCGGCGGCACTCGTGACGTCGAGGTCGGCCCAGCGCGTCGCGGGGACCAGGTGGAGCGTCGAGCGCATGACCGTGGCTCGCACGACGGACCGGTCCGTGAGCGCCGAGCTCAGGTCGGTGACGGGTCCCGACCGCCGTGACCACAGCGCGGTGAAGGGCATCTCGGGGTGCTGCGCCTGCAGGCCGCCGACGTCGCCGACCACCGCGGCGACCGACCCGGCGGCCCGCTCGAGCAGGTGCTGCCGGGCCAGCGTGGTCCTGTTCAGCTCCTCGAGCGTGACCTGCGTCGTCACGGGCGCACCGCCCTCCCTCAGGCCAGGCGACGCATCCAGCCGTGCCGGTCGTCGGCACGGCCGTACTGGATGTCGGTGAGCTCGGTACGGATCTGCATCGTCAGCTCACCGGGCTCGCCGTCGGCGACGGTGTGGTCGAACGTCCCGCCCGCCAGCCGGCCGATCGGGGTGACCACGGCGGCGGTGCCGCAGGCGAAGACCTCGCGCACCGTGCCGTCGGCCAGTCCCGCCACGATCTCGGCCAGCGGGATCCGGCGCTCGACGACGTCGCGTCCGCGGTCGGCGGCGAGCTGGAGGATCGACGAGCGGGTCACGCCCTCCAGGATGGAGCCGGTGAGCTCAGGGGTGTGCACGCTGCCGTCGGCCATCACGACGAAGACGTTCATGCCGCCGAGCTCTTCCAGGTAGCTGTTCGTGCCGGCGTCGAGGAAGCACACCTGGTCGCAGCCGTTCTCCTGGGCCTGGGTCTGCGGCAGGAGGCTGGCGGCGTAGTTCCCGCCGCACTTCGCGTCCCCCGTCCCGCCCGGGCCGGCCCGGTGGTACTCCTCCGCCACCCAGATGGACACCGGCTTGACGCCGCCGGCGAAGTACGGGCCGACGGGCGAGGCGATGCACAGGTACTCGACCTCGGCGGCGGGCCGCACCCCGAGGAACGCCTCGGAGGCGAACATGAAGGGCCGCAGGTACAGGCTGGAGTCCACGCCGCTCGGCACCCACGCGAGGTCGGTGCGCACGAGGGCTGCGATCGACCCGATGAAGTCGTCCACCGAGAGGGCTGGCAGGGCGAGCCGGTGGGCCGAGCGGGCGAACCGTGCCGCGTTCGCGTCCGGTCGGAAGGTCCACACCGAGCCGTCGTCGTGCTTGTACGCCTTCATCCCCTCGAAGATCTCCTGCGCGTAGTGCAGGACGGCGGTCGCCGGGTCGAGCTGGAGAGGGCCGTACTTCTCGATCCGGCGGTTCAGCCAGCCGGAGTCCTTGTGCCAGGTGACCCGTGCCATGTGGTCGGTGAAGACCGTGCCGAACCGTGGCTCGGCGAGCGCTGCCTCGCGCTCGGCGTCGGGAGTCGGCGAGTCGGAGGGCTCCACGTCGAACAGGGCGACGAGGTCCTCCAGCTCGGCCGGGAGGATGGCGGGACTTTCGGTGCTGGTCATCTCTGCGGACCCTTTCACGTGCGGACGCTTGCAGTCTTCCACGGCTCCACCGCCGTGGCCTACACGAGCACCGGTCCGATCCGAGGAGATGGGGCCTCCGGCCCCTCCTGGCATCGCGCCCGTGCTCAGCCCGCTACACGGGCGGCGAGGTCGCGACCGACCTCCGCCGTCGTGCGCACCGTGGCGCCGCGCCCGACCAGGTCGGCCGCCACGGCCGCCTCCACCCGGCGCGCCTCGTCCGCGAGGCCGAGGTGGTCGAGCAGCAACGAGACCGACAGCACCGTGGCAGTGGGGTCCGCCTTGCCCTGCCCGGCGATGTCGGGTGCCGAGCCGTGCACCGGCTCGAACATCGACGGCGCGGTGCGGTCCGGGTTGATGTTCGCCGACGCGGCCAGGCCGATACCGCCCGTGATCGCGGCCGCCTGGTCGGTGAGGATGTCACCGAAGAGGTTGTCGGTGACGATCACGTCGAACCGCGACGGGTTCGTCGTCAGGAAGATGGTGGCCGCGTCCACGTGCAGGTAGTCGGTGGTGACGTCGGGGAAGTCGGCGTTGACGGCCTCGACGGTGCGCCGCCACAGGTGTCCGGCGTGGACCAGCACGTTGTGCTTGTGCACGAGGGTCAGGTGCTGGCGAGGACGAGCCTGCGCCCGGGCGAAGGCGTCGCGGACGACGCGCTCGACGCCGAAGGCGGTGTTGACCGACACCTCGGTCGCGATCTCGTGGGGCGTGCCGGTGCGCACGGATCCGCCGTTGCCGACGTAGGGACCCTCGGTGCCCTCGCGCACGACGACGAAGTCCACCTCGCCCGGGGCGGCGAGCGGGCTGGTGACGCCCTGGTAGAGCTTGCCGGGCCGCAGGTTCACGTAGTGGTCGAGCGCGAACCGCAGCTTGAGCAGCAGGCCGCGCTCCAGGACGCCGGACGGGACCGACGGGTCACCGATCGCGCCGAGCAGGATCGCGTCGTGCTCACGGATCCGCTGCAGGTCGGTGTCGGTGAGCGTCTCGCCGGTGGCGTGCCAGCGACGCGCGCCCAGGTCGAACTCCGTGGTGGAGATCTTCAGGTCGGATCCGGCGACAGCCGCGTCCAGGACGGCGAGCCCTTGCTCGACGACCTCGGTCCCGATGCCGTCTCCTGCCACCACTGCCAGGTCGATGTTGCGCGTCATGGACAGATCCTACGCATCCGCGGCCAGGATGCGGGACACTCGTCCCACGATGTGAACCAGGCGGGCGTCAGTACTCCCGCGAGGACAGCACGCAGAACTCGTTGCCGTCCGGGTCGGCCAGGACCGTCCAGCTCGCCTCCGGCGGCGCACCGACGTCGATCACCGTGGCACCGAGCGCGACGAGCCGGTCGATCTCCGCCTCCCGGTCGTCGGTCGTGTGCGGCGCGAAGTCCCAGTGCAGCCGGTTCTTCGACGACTTCTCGTGCTCGACGCGGACGAACACCATCCCGGGCGGCACCCGGTGGAACTCGAGCTGTTCGACGAGCTCACGCGCCCAGGGCGGCACCAGCACGCACTCGTCGTCGGACTCGTGGGCGAACTGCCAGCCGAGCGCCTCGGCCCACCAGCCTGCCAGCGCGCGGGGATCCGTGGACTCCACGACCGTCGAGTACCACCGCAGCGACATCGTCGTCCCCTCCCTCCGGCCCGGGTGCCGGTCGTCTCATTCCGAGTAGAGCACCTTGAACTGCTCGCAGACGACCTCCAGCGCCGGGTCGAACTCGTGCGCCGTGCCGGCCAGCGTGCGTCGCCAGTACCGCTCGTGCTGCTCACGCCACGCCTCCAGCGTCCGGTCGTCCTCCCCCTCGGCCCAGGCGTGCTCCGCCGTGACCTGGTCGAACGGCACGACGTCGACCTGCGTGGTCCGGATCAACGCACGGGGGTCGCCGGCACCGTCGAGCAGGATGGAGAGGTCGCCCTTGCGCGGCATCTGCTCCGCCGACTCCTCGTACTCGACGACGAGGGACGCCGTCGCCGTCTTGGTACCCGCCAGGACCAGCTCCAGCAGGCCGTCGGCCAGGTCCGGGGAGTCGCCGAAGGCCCACGCCGGCGGCGGCACCACGTTCTCCGCGCGCTCGCCGACCGCTCCCCCGTGGCTCGTCCTGCCGGCGCTCGGGCGTGCCGTGTCCCAGAACCGCGTGATGCGCTCGGCCTGCACCGTGTCGTCGAGCGGCGGCAGACCGCTGCCGGGGTCGTGGCTCGGCTGCCCTCCGGTGGGTGGGAGGTGGCCCGTGGTCGCGTCGTCGTGCGTCATGCGGCCATCCTGCCAGGCCACGGCGTCGACGGCGCGCTTGCCGCGCGCTCTGCACGACGTGCGCGCGGCCCCGCGCACGCACGTGCGGCCGCCGCCCCGGGGTCGGGGTGGCGGCCGCACGCGTCGCTCGTGACAGGGGTGGCGTCAGCGAGCGGCGCTGCCCTCCTGGTAGTCAGAGTCAGCGGGCTTGATCCAGGCGAACATCTTGCGCAGCTCGCGACCGGTGGTCTCGATCGGGTGCGCCTCGCCCTTGGCGCGGAGCTCCTTGAACTCCTGGCCGCCGTTGTCCTGGTCGGCGATGAAGCGCTCGGCGAAGGCACCCGACTGGATGTCCGCGAGCACGGCCTTCATGTTCTCCTTGACCTCGGGCGAGATGACGCGGGGCCCGGAGACGTAGTCGCCGTACTCGGCGGTGTCGGAGACCGACCAGCGCTGCTTGGCGATGCCGCCCTCGACCATGAGGTCGACGATGAGCTTGAGCTCGTGGAGCACCTCGAAGTAGGCGACCTCGGGCTGGTAGCCGGCCTCGGTGAGGGTCTCGAACCCGTACTGCACGAGCTGCGAAGCACCGCCGCACAGCACGGCCTGCTCACCGAACAGGTCGGTCTCGGTCTCCTCGGTGAAGGTGGTCTTGATGCCACCGGCACGCAGTCCGCCGATCCCGGCGGCGTACGACAGCGCGAGGTCCCAGGCAGAGCCCGAGGCGTCCTGCTCGACGGCGACGATCACCGGCACGCCGCGGCCGTCGACGTACTCGCGGCGCACGAGGTGGCCCGGGCCCTTGGGGGCGACCATGAGCACGTCGTGGCCGGCCTCGGGCTTGATGTAGCCGAAGCGGATGTTGAAGCCGTGGCCGAAGACCAGGGCGGTGCCCTCGGTCAGGTTCGGGGCGATCTCGTCGCGGTAGAGGTCGCGCTGGACCTGGTCCGGCGCGAGGATCACGACGACGTCGGCCTCCTTGACGGCGTCCGCGACGGGCAGGACCTTGAGGCCCTCGTTCTCGGCCTTCTGCTGCGACGCCGAGCCGGCACGCAGGCCGACGCGGACGTCGACGCCGGAGTCGCGCAGGTTGAGCGCGTGGGCGTGGCCCTGGCTGCCGTAGCCGATGACCGCGACCTTGCGCTGCTGGATGATGGACAGGTCGGCGGCGTCCTCGTAGAACATCTCGGCCACGGTGGTGCTCCTCTTTCTCGGGTGGTTCACGTCGGGGTGGTGTCGGGTTTGATGGTGCTGGTGATGATGCCGAGCGGCGGCGTCGGGTGGCGCGAGCGTCTCAGGCGCTGCGCACCCGGTCCAGGGCCCGGTCGGTGATGGACCGCGACCCGCGCCCGACGGCGAGGGTCCCGGACTTGACGATCTCACGCACGCCGTAGGGCTCCAACGACGCCAGCAGGGCATCGAGCTTGGCGGCGGTCCCGGTCGCCTCGATCACGACCGTGTCCGGCACGACGTCGACGACGTGCGCACGGAAGAGCTCCACGACCTCCAGCACCCCGGACCGGGTCGAGGCGTCTGCCTTGACCTTCACCAGGAGCAGCTCGCGCTGCACGGACACCTCGGCGTCGAGCTCGACGATCTTGATCACGTGGACGAGCTTGTTGAGCTGCTTGGTGACCTGCTCCAGCGGGTGCTCGTCGACGTCCACCACGACGGTGATGCGCGAGATCTCCTGGTGCTCGGTCGGACCGACCGCGAGGGAGTGGATGTTGAAGGCGCGGCGGGCGAAGAGACCGGCGACCCGCGTCAGGACGCCGGGCTTGTTCTCCACCAGCACGGACAGGGTGTGTCGCGACATGGTTCAGTCCTCACTCAGTCTTCGCGGTCCCAGGCGGGAGAGATGCCCCGCGCGTACTGGATGTCGTCGTTGCTCACGCCCGCGGCGACCATCGGCCAGACCATCGCGTCGCGCGAGACGTTGAAGTCGACCACCACGGGACGGTCGTCGATCTCGTTCGCCCTCTTGATCGCGTCGTCGACCTCCGACTCGTGCTCCACGCGGATGCCGACGCAGCCGTACGCCTCGGCCAGCTTGACGAAGTCGGGGATACGGACGGTGCCGTGGCCGGTGTGCAGGTCGGTGTTGGAGTAGCGCTGGTTGTAGAACAGCGTCTGCCACTGGCGGACCATGCCCAACGAGCTGTTGTTGATCAGCGCCACCTTGATCGGGATGTCGTTGATCGCGCAGGTGGCGAGCTCCTGGTTGGTCATCTGGAAGCAGCCGTCGCCGTCGATCGCCCACACGTCGCGGTCGGGCTCGCCGACCTTGGCCCCCATCGCCGCAGGCACCGAGTAGCCCATGGTGCCCAGTCCGCCGGAGTTGATCCACGTGTTGGGGCGTTCGTACCGGATGAACTGCGCGGCCCACATCTGGTGCTGGCCGACGCCGGCGACGTAGATCGCGTCGGGTCCGGCGATCTCGCCGAGGCGGGAGATCACGTGCTGTGGCGCGAGGTGGCCGTCGGCCGTCGCGGAGAAGCCCAGCGGGTACGTCTCGCGCCACGTGTCGATCTGGTGCCACCAGGCCTCGACGTCGGGCTTGCCGACACGGTCCTGCTCGGTCTGCAGCGCGGGGACCAGCTCCTCGATCACCTCGCGCAGATCACCGACGATCGGGACGTCGACGGCGCGGTTCTTGCCGATCTCGGCCGGGTCGATGTCGGCGTGGACGATCGCGGCGTGCGGGGCGAAGCTCGACAGCTTGCCGGTGACACGGTCGTCGAACCGGGCGCCCAGCGCGACGACCAGGTCGGCCTTCTGCAGGGCGGCCACGGCCGGCACGGTGCCGTGCATGCCGGGCATGCCCAGGTGCTGGGGGTGCGAGTCGGGCACCGAGCCACGAGCCATGAGCGTGGTGACGACGGCGGCACCGGAGAGGTCCACCAGCCGGCGCAGCGCCGCCGAGGCGCCCGAGCGGATGACGCCGCCGCCGACGTACAGCACGGGGCGTCGAGCCGTGGCGAGCAACCTGGCCGCTTCACGCACCTGCTTGGCGTGCGGCTTGGTCACCGGGTGGTAGCCGGGCAGCGCCAGCTCCTGCGGCCAGGAGAACGTGGTGCGCTCCTGCATCGCCGACTTCGCGATGTCGACCAGCACCGGGCCGGGGCGCCCGGTCGAGGCGATGTGGAACGCCTCGGCGATGGTGCGCGGGATCTCGTCCGGGTCGGTGACCAGGTAGGAGTGCTTGGTGACCGGCATGGTGATGCCGACGATGTCCGCCTCCTGGAAGGCGTCGGTGCCGATGGCGGGCGCGGCCACCTGCCCGGTGATCGCGACCATCGGGATGGAGTCCATGTTGGCGTCGGCGATCGGGGTGACGAGGTTGGTCGCCCCCGGTCCGGACGTCGCCATGGTCACGCCGACCTTGCCGGTGGCGTGCGCGTAGCCGGACGCCGCGTGCCCACCGCCCTGCTCGTGCCGCACGAGGATGTGGCGCACCTTGGCCGAGTCCATCAGGGGGTCGTAGGTCGGCAGGATCGCACCGCCCGGGATGCCGAAGACGTTCTCGACCCCGACGGCCTCGAGCGACCGGACGATCGACTCGGCGCCGGTGACCTGCTCGCCGACCACGCGGTCGACACCGCGGGGCGTGGTCCGTGCAGCCACCTGGGCTGGGGTCGGGTTCGGCTGGCCCATGGGGTCTCTCCTGCCGCTCGATCGGGGTCGTTCCAAGGAATCCGTGCAATGAAAAACCCCCCGGTCCCGGTGCGTGGGACTGACGAGGGGTGAGCGCGCTGACGAAGCCTGTGCGTGGCCTCAGCCGGCGCGCTCAGGAAGTACTACGAGAATGATCGTCTGCACGTGACGCACGTTACGCCGTCGGGCACCGGATGTCACGCCGTGGTCCGAGCGTCCCGCATGATGGACATCGGGGCGTCCGAGGCGTGACGCCGGTCACGGCTGCGGCACCGTGGCCTCCTCGGTCGGTACGGGGTCGTCGTCGAACGCCGGCAACCCGTCGATGCTGGTCCTGTTCTTGGCTCGCCGGTATGCCGCCTGCCCGTCGGCGCCCTTGCGGTCCATGAAGGCAGGGAGCAGGTCACGCTCCCCCACGTGGTCGTACAGCGGGACGCCGTAGCCGCAGGAGTCGGAGACCTGCTCGACGTCGACCACGACGACGGCCCGCGCCCCGCGCCGCTCGGTGAAGTGCTCCACGAGGTCCGTGTACTCGTCGTCGTACAGGCTCACCACCCGGCCCCGGCCGTGCAGCCGCACGATGTTCGGCGGGCCGTCGAAGGCGCAGAACATCAAGGTGACCCGACCGTTCTCGCGCAGGTGGGCGATCGTCTCGGCGCCCGAGGCCGTCACGTCGAGGTAGGCGACGGTGTGGTCGTCGAGCACCGCGAACGTGCCACCGATGCCCTTCGGGCTCACGCTGACCCGCCCGTCCGCCGCCAGCGGCGCCGTGCCGACGAAGAACATGTGCTGGGCCTCGATGAAGGCTCGCAGCCGGTCGTCGATGCGCTCGTGTACCTTTCCCATCCGCACACCCTGGCAGACGATCACCCTCGACCGGCAGCCCCTGTCCACGGAGCGGTCGCGCGGGTCAGGGCCGCCCGGTCGGGCTTGCGGCTGCGTCCCGCCACGGGGACGTGCGAGGCGTGCAGCACGACGTCGGGCAACGCGTCGTGGTCGACGACGCCCGGCAGCGCGGCGCGCACCGTCTCGACGAGGGGGTGGTCCGCGTCCAGGACCACCTGCGTCGGGACGTCCGTGGGCGGCCTGGCCGACGAGGTGAGGCCCGGCGGGGCGATGCCCGAGGACGTGACGACCAGCACGACGACCTCGTCGCCGTCGTCCTGCGGCACGCCCACCAGCACGGCCTCGCCGACACCCTCCAGCGCCGCCACCCGCGGCTCGAAGAGGCCGGGGTAGATGTTCGTCGTGCCGCGGATGATCATGTCGCGCGTGCGCCCCACGAGCACCACGCGGCCGTCCGGCGTGAACCGGGCGAGATCGCCGGTGCGGTGCTCGGTCGCGCGCACGGCAGCGCCATCTGCGCGCCCGGCTGCGCTCGCGTCCGTGCCGAGGTCGTGGAGGTAGCCCGCCATCAGCGACGGCCCGCCGAGGAGGAGCTCACCGACGCCGTCGGCCTCGTCGTCGACCGGCACCAGCCGTCCGACCACACCCGGGAGCAGGTGACCCACCAGGTCCCCGTCACCGTCGAACGCGAGCTTGTCGTCGGCCTCCACGACGGCGACCGGCAGGATCTCCGTCATCCCGTAGACGCCCACCCACCGGGTGCCGGGCAGCACCCGCGTCGCACGATCGAGCAGCGCACGGGTCACCGGCGCGCCCCCGACCAGCGCGACCCGCGGGCCCCGGGCGGGCACCCGTCCGTCCTCGACGGCGTCCAGCAGCGCGGTGACGTCGGCCGGCACCAGGTACGTCCCCGCCACGCCGGCGAGACTCCGGCCGAAGGTCACCACGTCGCGGCCCGGCGGGTCGGCGGGGACGGACCAGGTCGCCCCGGCGAGCAGCGCGGGCATGCCCAGCAGCATCTGGTCGGTGTGCACCACGTCACCGGGCACGAGGTCGAAGACCTGGCGCAGCAGGTCGCAGCCGGCCAGCAGCGACCCGGCGCTGTGCACGACGGCACGCGGCTGCGCCGTCGTGCCCGACGTGAAGACGACGAGGGCCTCGCGGTCCGGCTCGAGCGGCGGCAGCGCACGTGTGTCACCGCCCCCGCGGGCCAGACCACCGGCCGCCCGCGAGCGCCACGGCACGCCCGGCAGCCGCAGCCCGGCGTGGACGTGGCGCACCGGCAACGTGGCGTAGTCGGGCAGCAGCAGGCCACGGGACCGGGCGAGCCGCCGCAGCGGGCCGCGGGAGACGGCGTAGAGCAGCGACTCGGTCATCGCCAGGCTCGGCCGCGCCGCCGCGACGCGGGAGGCGAACAGCTCGGGCGTGGACCCCGGGTCGACGAACACGACGGTCGCCCCGGCGCGGACGGTCCCCAGTGCCAGCACGACACCCTGCGGGCGTGGGCGCACCGAGAACAGCGTCCGGTCGCCCGGGGCGAGCCCGTCGGCGGCGAGCGCCGCGGCGGTCGCGGTGATACGTCGTGCGAGCTCGGCGTAGCCGACCTCCTCGCGCACCCGGGTGCCGCGTCGTCCGCCCCGGGTCCACCGCCGCAGCGCGACGTCGTCCGCCCCCGGGTGCCCGGCGGCCCCGCGGGCGAGGATCGGGTCGAGCAGGTGGGCACCGGTGGTCATGCGGCCTCCACGGTCAACGAGCGGTAGGCGGGGATGAGGACACCGCGCGCCACCGACCGGTCGACGACCCGCAGCGCTCGCCCCGCCACGGCGACGGACCGCAGGGCGTCCAGCACGGCGTCGACCTGCGCCAGCGCCAGCGGCATCCCGAGGCAGAAGTGGGGACCGGCGCCGAACCACAGGTGCCGCACCGCGGCGTCGGCCGGGGAGGTCGGGTCGAACGGGCCGGCGTCGCGGCAGCACGAGATCGTCGCGATGACGACGCGGTCCCCGGCGCGCACGGGCACCCCGCCCACCGCGGCGTCCGCGCGCACGGAGCGGAGCATCGCCGGCGTCGGCGCCGTGAGGCGGAGCGCCTCCTCGACGACGCGGACGCGCAGGGCCACCCCGTCGGTGGTCGTCGGGTCGGCGTCGAGCAGCCGGTCGAGCCAGCCGGTGTCCGCGGCGATCGCCACCAGCCGGGGGACGAACGACTGGATGGTCTCGGTGCCGGTGAGCACGAAGGCCCCCACCGCGCCGAGGGCCTCGTCCTCGGACAGCCCCAGCTCGCGCATCCGGCCCGGGACGGTCGTGGGGTCGCCGTCCCGGTAGGCCGCCCGGGCCGGGGCCGACAGCCGCGCCAGCACCGCACGGGCGTGCCGCACCTGGGAGGCGGTCAGGCTGTGGCGGTGCAGGCGCACGAGCCCGACGACGGACCCGGCAGCGGCCATCGCCTCGCGGACGGCGGAGTCCGTGGGAGGCAGACCGGTCATCGCGCAGATCACCGTGCCGGCGATGGTGGCGGTCTCCTCGGCGAGGTCCACCCGCTCCCCCGCCAGCAGGCGCCCCGGCAGGCTCGACAGCGCCTCGGGCACGCTCACGGCGACCAGCTCGCGCACGGCCCGCTGGGTGAAAAGGCTCGCCAGCGTGCGGCGCAGGCGGGCGTGGTCGACGCCCTCCATGTTGAGCAGCACGGACGGGCCCAGCACGGGCGTCCACAGGTCCGACGGCGCACCGGGCCCGACCTTGGAGAAGTGCTCGGTGTCGAGCAGCACCTCGCGCGCGGTCGCGGCGTCGGACACCACCACGCCGATGCCGGGGACCCGGACGACCGGGCCGAGCCGGCGCAGCGCGCGGATGGCCGGGTACGCGACGGGGTGCGCGCCGCGCTGGACGCGCTCCTCCCACCGCAGCGCCGTCATCGGATGTCCACGACGTCGGGCCGGTAGCGGTGGTCGGCGTACCAGCCCAGGGTGCGCACCAGACCCCAGGCGTGGGCCCGGCGCGCCGACGCGCGCACGACGACCTCGCGGTGCGCGCCGTAGCGCGTGGTCAGGCGGCGCACCGCGTTGACCAGGGCACGGTCCTCGTGGACGTCCTCGATGGCGGTGCGCGGGAAGCCGCCGGCCGCCTCGTACAGCGCGGCGGTGATCGCCATGTTGCAGCCCGGTGCCATCACGTAGGGCCCGCGGTAGGCAGGGTCCTGGTTGCCGGGCCGGAACCTCCCGAAGGTGCTGGCCACGACGACGGCGGACGCCAGCACGGCCTGCTGGACACGGGACACCGGCAGGTCGTCGGTGCGGGCCACCAGGCGGCCGGCGACGAGGTCGTGCCCCGCGTCGAACGCGGCCCGGACCCGGACCGTCCAGTCGGGGGCCGGCAGGCAGTCGGCGTCGGTGCGCGCGAGGTGCGTCGCCCCGGCAGCGATCGCCGCCCGGATCCCCGTGTCGGCGGCGGCGCCGGTGCCCTTCTGCGGTCATGCCCCAGTCCGCGGCCGTGGCGCGCACGAGCGCACCGGTCCCGTCCGACGAACCGTTGTCCACCACCACCAGGTCGAAGTCGGTGTCGTGCTGGTCGCGCAACGCAGCCAGGGTCGCGCCGATCCCGTGCGCCTCGTCGCGCGCCGGGACCACCACGGCCAGCCGCCGGGGAGCACGGGACGTCGAGGGCCCTGACGAGCCGCTCACAGCCGGACCACCGTCGCACCGATGCTGATGCCGCCCGCCAGGCCGACGAGCACCACCAGGTCCCCGGGGCCGACCCGTCCGGTGTCGAGCGCGGTGCGCAGCTGCAGCGGCAGGATGGCCGAGGCGACGTTGCCGTGCTCGGCGACGGTGACGAGGGTGCGGCCGGCCGGCAGGCCGAGCGCGACGCGCACGTCCTCGAGGTAGGCGACGGCCACCTGGTGGACCGCGACGAGCGCGACGTCGTCCCAGGTGACGCCCGCCCGTCGTAGCGCCTCCAGCACCACGTCCGGGCCGAGCGCGAGGAACGCCTCGCGCAGCCGCGACCCGTCGATCTCGAAGTACGTCTTGTCGGGGTCGCGCGGGTGGGCCGTGCCGCCGCCCGGCAGCATCCCGACGTCCCAGTGGGTGGAGTCCGCACCGAAGGCGCTCGCGAGGATGCCGCGGGGCGCCGGTCGCCCGCGCTCGTCCACCGCGCCCGCCTCGTCCGCGGTGGCACGACGCACCAGGACGGCCGCGCCGGCGTCCGACATCGTGTAGCCGGGTGCCGAGAGCAGGTAGGCCGCCCGGTCGGGCACGTCCCGGCGGACCCCCCGCGACGGCGCCTCGCCGCACGCGACCAGGACGGTGCCGTACCGACCGGTGCCGATGAGCGCGTCGGCGACCTCGATCCCGTTCAGCACCGAGTTGCACGCGTTCTTGACGTCCATGACGGGCGTCCGCATCCCGAGCTTCGCCGCGACGATGTGGCTCGTCGCGGGCTCGATCATGTCCTGGGTGGCGGAGGCGAACAGCAGCAGGTCGACGTCGTCGACGGCCAGCCCTTCCGCGGCGAGGAGCTTCTCCGCGGCGGCGACGGCGAGGTCGGACGCGTCCCAGGAGTCCGGCAGGACGTGCACCCGGCGCACCCCCGTCAGCCGCGACACCATGGGCACCCGGGGGACGGCGCCGGGGTTGCGCGCGGCGAGCTCGAGCTCGACGGAACGCACGTCGAGCGTCCGAGCCGGCAGGTGGACCCCGACGGCGGCGATCACCGACGTCGTCGACGTCTCGGGGGGCGTGGCCGCGGCGGACGGCGGCGGAGCGACTGGCACCCGCGACAGGGTAGCCGCGTCCGCCCGTCGCGGACCGGCCGTCCACCGGTCAGTCGGACGGCGGCCAGGTGCAGACGCAGGCCTCGTTCCCCTCGACGTCGGCCAGGACCCACCAGGCGGGGGCGAACTCGTCGGTGACGAGCCTGCCGCCGGCCGCCACGGCGTCGGCGACGCGCTGCTCGGCGACGTCGTGGCCGACGTAGACGTCGAGGTGGATCCGGTTGCGCTGCTCGCGTGGCGAGTCCATCTGCTGGAACCAGATCGTCGGCAGCGCACCCGAGGGGTCCACGACGGCGGGGGCGGCGTCGTCGGGGTCGACCCTGCCGGTCACCTCGTAGCCGAGGACGGCCCGCCAGAACGGCTGGACGGCCGGCCCGTCGAGCACGTCGATGCCGAGGGTGAGCGCGGTCGCGGCCCCCGGGTCGGCCGGGACGTCGAGCTCGCGCGCGGCCTGCGAGATGCGCGCTGCGAGCGCCACGTCCCGCTCGCTCAGCCCGCCGACGTCGTGCGAGGTCAGCCGCACCGTCACGGCCCCGTAGCGCAGGTCGACGTCGGGGTGGTGGTTCGCGGCCTCGGCCAGCTCGCCGATCGCCTCGACGAGCTGGACACCCGTGGTGAAGCTCCCGGTGCGGAAGACCGCCGTCGCCCGCAGGTCGGCGAGCACCCGCCATTCGTCCGTGCCCTCGGCCGCCCGGAAGGCGGCCGGGGTGATCTGGTCGCTCATGATGACACCTCCGCGCTCCACGCTAGGGCCGGCGTCCGACACACGCCGTCCGGACACCGCGCCGCGCCGCTCCGCTCCGCTCCGCTCCGCACCGAGCGAATCAGCCGGGGGTGATGCTCCACTCGCCGTCGGTGGTGATCGCCAGGACGCCGGGCTGGGCCAGCTCGATGTCGTCGGTGAACTCCTCGCTGTCCCCGAACATCCGTGCCGCGGCCTCCTCGGTGCCGAAGTAGCGGCCCTGGAAGGAGTCGCCCGCCCCGGCGGGCGTCCAGGAGACCTCCGCCGTCTCGGCGTCGCCGCCGAGGAAGATCACCGTCGACCCGCTGCCGGACCACGGGCCCGGCTCGGGCGTCAGGTCGTTCCAGGACGAGAGCCGCAGGCTCCACGGCCCGTCGGCGGCGACCCACAGGGACTGCTCGGGCTCGCTGTCCTGGAAGACGTCCATGAGGTACTCGCCGGTCAGCGCACCGTCCGCCTCGCCGAAGGGGGTCATCCGGTCAGGACCGGTCAGCACCGTGGGCCCCTCGCAGCGCGCGCAGTCGAGCTCGACGACGACGGCGAACTCGCCGTCACGCTCGAAGGTCACCTCGGCGTCACCCTTCCCCTCGGCCGTGGCGGCGCTGCCCTCCGCGACCGTGCCCGCGGCGACGGACTTCTCCGGCGGGGCGGTCGGCCGTTCCGGCGCGGGCTCCTCCTCGGGCTCCTCGACCTCCGGCTCCGCCGTCGGTTCCGGGCTGGGCTCGGCCGACGCCTCGGCACCGGCGACCGGGGTCTGGCTCGAGCCGCCGTCCGGTGCTCCCCCGCCGTCGACGTCGGTGCCGCACCCGCCCGTCAGGAGCGCCAGGACGACGAGGGAGGCAGCGGGCACGAGCTTGCGGGTCGCGGTCACGGACCGCAGGCTCTCATGCTCGCGACCGACCGGGCCACCGCCGCCACCAGGCGGAACGTCCCTGCGGCGTCCTCTCCAGCTCAGCCGAGCACGGCGCCCCGGGAGGCCGACTGCACCAGCTTCGTGTACTTCGCGAGCACCCCGCGCGTGTAGCCGTGCGGCACCGGCGACCAGCCCTCGGCCCGGCGCGCGGCGAGCACCTCGTCGTCGACGAGCACGTCCAGCGTCTTGGCGGCCACGTCCAGGCGGATGCGGTCGCCGTCGCGCACGAACGCGATCGGGCCGGCGTCGACCGCCTCGGGCGCGATGTGCCCCACGCACAGCCCGGTGGTCCCCCCGGAGAACCGGCCGTCGGTGATCAGCAGGACGTCCTTGCCGAGCCCGGCGCCCTTGATCGCGCCGGTGATGGCGAGCATCTCGCGCATCCCGGGCCCTCCCTTGGGCCCCTCGTAGCGGATGACGACGACGTCGCCCGCGGTGATCGTGCCGTCCTCCAGCGCGTCCAGCGCGGCCCGCTCCCGCTCGAACACCCGCGCCGTCCCCTCGAAGACGTCGGAGTCGAACCCGGCGCTCTTGACGACGGCGCCCTCCGGGGCCAGCGACCCGTGCAGGATCGTGATGCCGCCGGTGGGGTGGATCGGCTCGGAGAGCGCCCGCAGGATCTTGCCGTCGGGGTCGGGCGGGTCGATCTCCGCGAGGTTCTCGGCGACGGTACGGCCGGTGACCGTGAGGCAGTCGCCGTGCAGCAGGCCGGCGTCGAGCAGCGCCTTCATGATGACCGGGACCCCACCGATCCGGTCGACGTCGTTCATCACGTACCGGCCGAACGGCTTGAGGTCTCCCAGGTGCGGCACCCGGCTCGCGACCCGGTCGAAGTCGTCGAGCGTGAGGTCGACCTCGGCCTCGTGCGCGATGGCGAGCAGGTGCAGCACGGCGTTGGTCGAGCCACCGAACGCCATGACGACGGCGATGGCGTTCTCGAACGCCTCCTTGGTCAGGATGTCGCGGGCGGTGATGCCGCGGCGCAGCATCTCGACGACCGCCTCGCCGGAGGCGTGCGCGAACGTGTCCCGGCGACGGTCGGCCGACGGAGGCGCGGCCGACCCCGGCAGCGACATGCCGAGCGCCTCGGCGGCCGAGGCCATCGTGTTGGCCGTGTACATGCCGCCGCAGGCACCCTCGCCCGGGCAGATCGCCCGCTCGATGCGGTCCACGTCCTCGCGGGACATCAGACCGCGCGCGCACGCCCCGACGGCCTCGAAGGCGTCGATGATCGTGACGTCCTTCTCGGTGCCGTCCGACAGCTTGACCCAGCCCGGCATGATCGAGCCCGCGTAGAGGAAGACGCTCGCGAGGTCCAGCCGCGCGGCCGCCATGAGCATGCCGGGCAGCGACTTGTCGCAGCCGGCCAGCAGCACGGAGCCGTCGAGACGCTCGGCCTGCATCACGGTCTCGACCGAGTCGGCGATGACGTCACGCGAGACCAGTGAGAAGTGCATCCCCTCGTGCCCCATCGAGATGCCGTCCGAGACGGAGATCGTGCCGAACTCCAGCGGGTACCCCCCGCCGGCGTGCACACCGTTCTTCACGGCGCCGGCGAGCCGGTCGAGCGAGAGGTTGCACGGGGTGATCTCGTTCCACGAGCTCGCCACCCCGATCTGCGGCTTGGCGAAGTCGTCGTCGCCCAGCCCGACGGCGCGGAGCATGCCGCGCGCCGCGGTGGCCTCCAGACCGTCGGTGACCTGGCGGGAACGGGGCTTGATGTCGGGCGTGGTTCCGGCGTCGGCGCTCATGGCCCGAGCCTAGGCCAAGTCTAGGGAACTACTCCGGCAACGACGCCAGCGACGCGACATCACTGCCCAAGCGCTCCCAGCCTGTTCAGCGGCATCTATGCGCCTCCCGCGCGCGAACAAGCCGCTCTTTGCACAACCCGATATGCTTGATAGCCATTCGCTGGATACCCACTCGAACCAACCCGACCGGCGGCAATGTCTTGCCTACAACGAAGCACTGACCAGACTTTCTCAAACAGCTTCTTGTCTTGACCCCAGGAACCCAGCAGAATGCCATCGTTCAGCCAGCCTGAAAGTACACTCTCAAGCACGAACTGGTTATAGGCGCGTATTGTAGCCACAACTACGCTGAGAATCTCATATACCGCATTCGCTGAATCAAGAGATATCCACCGGCCCGCCTCGACGCCGAGAACACGAGCATTACCTTCGCCGACATAGCCGCCAGCATGTGTCGCACAATGCCTCACATGGCAAACACGTTCGAATTCGTCGAGTAGCCTTGCCAGAGTCGAGTCACCACTAACCTTCGTGCCCAATAACTTCTTCGACCACTCACGGACTGCTCGATTGCTAGAGAACGAAACCTGGTCCAAGGATGACCGCAGTGCTGTATCGATCGAACCGTCGAGGACGTGGGACATCTTCACATCCAAGTCTCGACTACGCGATCGCACCGTTGGGCAGGCCTTTGCAATCTCCACAAGCACCGATCTGAAATAGTCTTCAGCAGCGGCAACTGCCGAAGCGCCCAGAATCAAACCGTAATGCGGGCTCCATTCGCTCGACGATCTATGAACCAAGTCTTGAATCGCCTTTATGGAAGCGAAAGATAGTTCGATCGGACTACTTCCCTCGTCCGCAGGCCGTTCGGTAGCGAATGCCGATCGGAGACTAGGAAGATGATCAGCGCCACCAGGCGCGTTTGGTGCCAGGCAGCACCTAGGAACTGCATGGTTGCTCACAACGTTACAAACTCTTCAGCTCGCGCCTTAATGCGAGCCGACCATATCTCACCAATACTCTTGACCGACCTAAGTCGCGATCCTCCCTC
Organism: Isoptericola halotolerans; assembly: GCF_013149785.1. Lineage (GTDB taxonomy): Bacteria > Actinomycetota > Actinomycetes > Actinomycetales > Cellulomonadaceae > Isoptericola > Isoptericola halotolerans. The sequence continues at coordinate 9,977 of NZ_JABEZU010000005.1, read as the reverse complement.
ATCAAGAATAACGTCCTGCACCGTTCGGATATTTGCATCTTGAATTCGATGGACCTTCAACTCGGGAAGGTCAAGAACTTCGACCTTTGCGGCCAAGAGTGATGCATAAACCGACTCTACAGTAAGGGACGCGCCGCACTTATAGCAGAACGCTGCATCTTCGGAAACCCTCGGGCTTTGACAAACTGGGCAAGGGGATAGATTGAGCCGACACCTGTCCACGAGTTCATGCGTCATTATTCTGTCGGCCTGCCGACGCACGAAGTCATCAGCGCTCTGTCGAGCAAGTGCCCGATTCGCGTCCTCAGCTGATAGGTTGCGGCCAAGGCCAAGCGCAGTCTCGGCAAATAGGATCGATGTGTGAATCTGAACACGCTCGTAGCGAGTCTCACCGCGAGATACCGTTCCTATGCGACGAACAGATCCGGCGTACTCAAGTAGTGATACTATTTGCCCCAGTTCGCTACCCCAAGGCTGGGCGATCGCAATTCCGACGTACTTCGCGGGTCCCCTCGAGCGAAGCATGTTGGTTTTGCGGATCTGGTCCACCATGTTGTTCTGAACCTCAGATCCAACTTCCACAAAATTCGCGTAGCGTGGAAGTTTCTTTGAGATCTCAGCGAAAAGAGCTCGAGCGCGGTTGGCGTTGTCCTGAATCGCAACTCGGAGACGACGCAAACTGGGCGCACTTGGGGCGAACTCGCGGTCATCTGGATCGCCCAGAGAATCGGAAAGAATATTCAGGAAGTTCCTAGGTAGACCGAAGGCTGCGTGTGCGGCCATATCTACCAGTTCCTGCCTTACCGCTTCCTGCATCGACTCAGGGAATCGTGCCTTGAATATCGCGCGCATAGTTGGCAGATAGTCAGGCCCATCAGGGCGGATCCATATCTCAATTTCCTCGGCCTCGTGCCCAACGTTGAAGAATGGGCTATATGAAGTCACGCCGGGATATATTGCGGCTTTACATGCTACGGTCCTTGAACGCAATGCGCGGAAGAGCTCAAAAAATTCTCGCTGCTGCTGCTGCATGAACGCGTGAGCGGCATCGTCCATCAAGAGAACGACTCGAGATCGCCCCTCGTCTAGCGCCAAGCGCTCGATAAAATTCAACAACTCGGCGGGCGACATCGGTTGAATTTGAGTCTTTGGGGCTTCCCCAGTTTTGGTGCCAAGTTCGTTTATATAGGATCGACCTACTTTTGCCAATTCCCGAAGCTGGGGCGGCGATGAGTCGGCATGCGCTTCATCGAGTCCGATAATCACTTTGTACACTAGCCATTGACGGAAGTGCTCCAGCGATTGCTCAGAATTGAGCATTAGAGGCTCTAGCGCCAGATGTGTTGAGTAGTTGATATAGGCTACGAGCACGCTACTATTGGACGAGAGGCGCGCATACGCGCGCTTCAGGAACGTACTCTTTCCGCTACCCCGGGGGCCTTTCAACAGCTTTGGCCCTGGACCCGTCAACTTCCTGAGCACGGACTCGTCGCCCGGAACGACCGCCGTCCATCGCTCTAGATCGGAGGCTTGCATGTCCTCCGCTCGGAGCGTGTAGAGCGGTTCAAGGTCAGCATCGGAGAAGCCCGTTGTCACGGCATTCATGCTACATCTCTAGATCAAGCCTTGGCCGAGGCTCACCGAGAGAGCCGGTTCAAGTCCCGCACGGCGCCGCGGTCCGCGGACGTCGCCATGGCCGCATAGGCCTGCAGCGCGGGCGAGACGTACCGGTCGCGGTCCACCGGCTGCCACGGGTTCTCCGAGGCCTCCATCTTGGCCCGGCGCTCGGCGAGCACCTCGTCGGGCACGTTGAGGTGGATGGAACGCGAGTCGACGTCGATGGCGATCTCGTCGCCGTCCTCGACCAGTCCGATGACGCCGCCGGCAGCGGCCTCCGGGGAGACGTGCCCGATGGAGATGCCGCTGGAGCCGCCGGAGAACCGCCCGTCGGTGATCAGGGCGCAGACCTTGCCGAGCCCGCGGCCCTTGATGAACGAGGTCGGGTACAGCATCTCCTGCATGCCCGGGCCACCGGCCGGACCCTCGTAGCGCACGACGACGACGTGGCCCGGCTCGACCTGCTTGGTGAGGATCTTCTCCACGGCCTCGTCCTGCGACTCGCACACGAGGGCCTTGCCCACGAAGTGGAAGACGTCCGGGTCCACGCCCGCCGTCTTGAACACGGCGCCGTCCTCGGCGAGGTTGCCGCGCAGCACCGCGAGCCCGCCCTCGACGGTGTAGGCGTGCTCGAGGTCGCGGATGCAGCCCTCGGCGGCGTCGGTGTCCAGGGATTCCCAGCGGTTCTGCGTGGAGAACGCCTGCGTGGTGCGGACCCCGCCCGGGGCGGCGTGGAACAGCTCGAGCGCCTCGGGGGTCGCCTTGCCGGAGCGGATGTCCCAGTCGTCCAGCCACGCCTCGAGCGTGGGCGTGTGCACGGTGGTGACGTCGGTGTCGAGCAGGCCCGCACGACGCAGCTCACCGAGCAGCGCGGGGATGCCGCCCGCCCGGTGGACGTCCTCCATGTGGTAGTCCGGGTGGTTCGGCGCCACCTTGCTCAGGCACGGCACACGGCGGCTGATGTCCTCGATGTCGGCGAGCGTGAAGTCGATCTCGCCCTCCTGCGCCGCCGCAAGGACGTGCAGCACCGTATTGGTCGAGCCGCCCATCGCGACGTCGAGCGCCATCGCGTTGTGGAACGCCGCCTTGGTGGCGATGCCGCGCGGAGCCGCCGAGTCGTCCTCGTCGTCGTAGTACCGCTTCGCCAGGTCGACGATGGTCCGGCCCGCCTCGAGGAACAGCTCCTTGCGCGCGGCGTGCGTGGCCAGGGTCGAGCCGTTGCCCGGCAGCGAGAGCCCGAGCGCCTCGGTGAGGCAGTTCATCGAGTTGGCGGTGAACATCCCCGAGCACGACCCGCAGGTCGGGCACGCGGCCTCCTCGACCTTGGCCAGCGCCTCGTCGGAGACGTTCTCGTCCGCGGAGTAGTTGATCGCGTTGATGAGGTTCAGGCTGGTCTTCGCGATGCCGTCGGCGACGATCGCCTTGCCGGCCTCCATGGGCCCGCCCGAGACGAAGATGACCGGGATGTTCAGCCGCAGCGCCGCATTGAGCATGCCCGGGGTGATCTTGTCGCAGTTGGAGATGCACACCAGGGCGTCCGCGCAGTGCGCGTTGACCATGTACTCGACGGAGTCGGCGATGAGGTCGCGGCTCGGCAGCGAGTACAGCATGCCGCCGTGCCCCATCGCGATGCCGTCGTCCACGGCGATGGTGTTGAACTCCTTGGCGACCCCACCGGCCTCCTGGATGGCGCCCGCGACGAGGTCACCCATGTCCTTGAGGTGCACGTGCCCCGGGACGAACTGCGTGTAGGAGTTCGCGATCGCGATGATCGGCTTGCCGAAGTCCTCCGAGCCCATGCCGGTCGCGCGCCACAGCGCGCGGGCGCCGGACATGTTGCGGCCGTGGGTGGATGTGCGGGAGCGCAGGGGGCGGCTCATGTCACTGCTCCTTCGTACCGGTGCGACGACGTACCGCAGGCGGCACGCCCGCGCAGCGTACGCCGTGGCACGGCGACCCGGCACACCCGTCCCGCCTCGTGGGCGTCCGGGCTGCATAAACGCTTCACCTCTTGCCCGGCGCTGGCGAGCCCGGTGTCACGCCGCCCACGATGCAGTGTCCGAACCACCGAGACGAACGAGGACGACACGACGATGACCACGACCTCCGTGCCGACCAGCACCCGCCCCACGGCCGCCGACGGCGGCACGCCCGGCGGCGTCGCCGCACGCCGTGCCCTCGCCTGCTGCCGCCTCCTGCTCGCGATCGTCTTCCTCTGGCCCGTGCTCGACAAGACCTTCGGGCTCGGCTACGCCACTCCGTCCGAGTCGGCCTGGCTGACCACCGGGACGTCGCCGACGGCGGGCTACCTGGAGCACGCCGCCGGACCCCTGTCCGGCGTCTTCGCCGCGTTGCCCGGATCCGTCACCGACGTGCTGTTCATGGTCGGCATGCTCGGGACCGGGCTCGCCCTGCTCCTCGGCGTCGGGATGCGGGCCGCCGCGGTCGCGGGCGGGCTGCTCATGCTCTCGCTGTGGCTGTCGACCTGGCCGTTCGCCGCCGGTTCGCACAACCCGGTCGTCGACGAGCACGTGGTGTACGCCGCTCTGCTGGCGGCCCTGGCGCTGAGCCGGGCGGGCGACACCTGGGGCCTCGGGCGTGCCTGGGCCGCGTCGTCGGTGCCGGGTGCCCGGACCTGGCTGCGCTGAGCGCCCAGGTCACGCCCCGGCGGTCTGCACCCCTCGGCCCCGTCCGCGGCGCGGACGTGCCGCACCACCCACGGCGAGACCGCCCAGACCGACGCCGGGGCGCCGAGCATCTACCGTGGTCGGGTGCCTTCGACCGTGATGTGGTTCCGCCGCGACCTGCGCCTCGCCGACAACCCTGCGCTGGTCGCGGCCGTGGAGTCGGCCCGGCAGGACGGGAGCGACGTCGTCGGGCTCTACGTCCTGGACGACGCGCTCTGGTCGCGCGCCGGGCACAACCGGCTCGTCTACCTGCTCGGGTCCTTGAGCGCCCTCGACTCCGCGTGCGACGGCGCGCTGGTCGTCCGTCGTGGGGACCCACGCGAGGTGGTGCCCGCGGTGGCCCGCGAGATCGGGGCGACCGAGGTGCACGTGGCGGCGAGCCACGAACCGTACGGACGGCAGCGCGACGACGCCGTGACGCAGACGCTGGCCGACGACGACCGCCGACTGGTCGTGACCGGTTCCGCCTACGCCGTCTCCCCCGGCCGGGTGCGCACGGGCGCCGGAACGCCCTACCAGGTGTTCACCCCGTTCCGCCGGGCATGGCTGGAGCACGGCTGGCGCGCGCCCGCGATCCGGCCGCGATCGATCCCGTGGGCGCGCCTGGCCTCGGACGAGCTGCCGACGGCGCCGGCCACCGACGCGCGGCTGCCCCGCGCGGGTGAGGAGGCCGCCCGACGGCGGTGGCACACGTTCCTCGACGACGGGCTGGCCGGCTACGCCGAGCACCGGGACCGACCCGACCTCGCCGGCACCTCGGCCATGTCGGTGCACCTGCGCTGGGGAGAGATCCACCCGCGCACCCTGCTCGCCGACCTCGCTGTCGCGGCGTCCGACGGCGCGCCCTCCGACGACGTGACGACGTTCCGCTCGGAGCTGGCCTGGCGGGAGTTCCACGCCGACGTCCTGCACCACCAGCCGGGCGCCCGCACCCGCTCGTTGCGGACTGTCGTGCCGGAGGAGTCGTGGGCGCGGGGCACCCGGGAGGACGAACGGTTCCGGGCGTGGGTGGCGGGCCGGACGGGCTACCCGATCGTCGACGCGGGCATGCGCCAGCTGGTGGCCACCGGGTGGATGCACAACCGGGTGCGCATGGTGGTCGCGTCGTTCCTCGTCAAGGACCTGCACGTGCGCTGGCAACGGGGGGCCGCGCACTTCATGGAGCACCTGGTCGACGGTGACGTGTCGCAGAACCAGCTCAACTGGCAGTGGGTCGCCGGCACCGGCTACGACGCGGCGCCGTACTTCCGGATCTTCAACCCGGTGACCCAGGGCAAGAAGTTCGACCCCGACGGCGCGTACGTCCGCCGCTGGGTCCCCGAGCTGGGGGACGTCCCGGCGGCACGGGTCCAGGAGCCGTGGCGGCTCGACGAGCCGCCGGAGAGCTACCCCGCGCCGATCGTCGACCACGCCGTCGAACGACGCGTCGCCCTCGACCACTTCGCCCGGGCCCGCCGCTGAGGAGCGGGGACCCGGGCGACGACGATCAGCGGTGGTGGTCCCGGAACTCGTCCTCCAGCACGCTCATCACGATCGCGTCGGCCCAGGTCTCGCCGTCGCGGTAGACCTCCCGCAGCCGGCCCTCCTCGACGAACCCCAGCGACGCGTAGAGCGCCTTGGCCCGCGGGTTGATGCTCAGCACGTCGAGGCCGACACGGTGCAGCCGGGGACCGCGATCACCGGGCACGCCGTCGAAGGCGAACCGCAGCACCTCCTCGATGGCCTCGCGCCCGTACCCGCGACCGCGGTAGTCGGGCAGCATCTGCAGACGCAGGTTGGCGCCGCGGGTGCCCGGGTCGAGGTCGTTGAGGACGATCTCGCCGATCAGCTCGTCGCTGACGAGCTCCCCGTCCCGGACGGCGCCGGGGGTGATCGCCCAGTCGTACCGACCGTCCTGCTCGGCGACGGTGGCGGCCCACTCGTCGATCTGCTCCCGGGTGAAGGTCGCCGTCGTCCCCGTCAGGCGCATGCCCTCCGGGTCGTGCAGCGACTCCCAGAGCTTGTCCGCGTCCCGCGCCTCGATCGGGCGCAGCCGCATCATCTCCCCGTGCAGGACGGGTGCTCTCACGCCCCGATCCTCTCCAGGACGAGCTCACGCACGCGCTTGGCGTCGGCCTGGCCCCGGGTGGCCTTCATGACCGCGCCGATGATCGCGCCGACCGGTCCCTGGTTCCCTCCGCGCACCTTCTCCACGACGTCGGGCTGCGCGGCGAGCGCCTCGTCGATGGCGGCCAGCAGCGCGCCGTCGTCGGAGACGATCTCGAGCCCGCGGGCCACGACGACCGCCTCCGGGTCGCCCTCACCGGCGAGCACACCGTCGAGGACCTGGCGGGCGATCTTGTCGTTGATCCGACCGGAGTCGACCAGGCCCTGGAGCTCGCCGATCTGCGCCGGAGTGATCGGCAGGTCGGCCAGCTCGCGCTCGTCCTGCTTGGCACGGCGGGCCAGCTCGCCCATCCACCACTTGCGGGCGGCGGCCGGGCTCGACCCGGCGGCGACGGTCGCCTCGATGAGCTCGATCGCCCCGGCGTTGACCACGTCCCGCATCTCGGCGTCGGCGTAGCCCCACTCGGTCTGCAGCCGACGACGGCGCGCCTGCGGCAGCTCCGGCAGCGTCGCCCGGATCTCCTCGACCCACTCGCGGGACGGCTCGACGGGCACGAGGTCCGGCTCGGGGAAGTAGCGGTAGTCCTCGGCGTCGGACTTCACCCGGCCCGACGTCGTCGTGCCGGTGTCCTCGTGCCAGTGCCGCGTCTCCTGCACGATCGTCCGGCCGGCGTCGAGCGCTCCTGCCTGGCGCGAGATCTCGTGGCGGACCACGCGCTCGACCGAGCGGAACGAGTTGACGTTCTTGGTCTCGGTCCGTGTGCCGAGCGGCGACTCCGGGGTGGGACGCAGCGAGACGTTCACGTCGGCACGGACGTTGCCGCGCTCCATCTTGGCCTCGGACACGTCCAGGGCGCGGAAGATGTCCCGCAGCGCCTGCACGTAGGCGCGGGCGACCTCCGGTGCGCGGTCACCGACGCCGGTGATCGGCTTGGTGACGATCTCCACCAGGGGGATGCCGGCGCGGTTGTAGTCCACGAGCGAGTACTCGGCGCCGTGGATCCGCCCCGTCGACCCGCCGACGTGGGTGTTCTTGCCGGCGTCCTCCTCCATGTGCGCCCGCTCGATCTCGACGCGGTGCACCGTGCCGTCCTCGAGCTCGACGTCGAGCCAGCCGTCGAAGGCGATGGGCTCGTCGTACTGGGAGGTCTGGAAGTTCTTCGGGACGTCCGGGTAGAAGTAGTTCTTCCGGGCGAAGCGGCAGGACTCGGCGATCTGGCAGTTGAGCGCCAGGCCGATGCGGATCGCGTACTCCACGGCCGTGCCGTTGACCACGGGCAGCGCGCCGGGCAGGCCGAGGCTCACCGGCGTCGTCTGGGTGTTCGGCTCGCCGCCGAACTCCACCTCCGCGGCGCAGAACATCTTGGTGCGGGTGCCGAGCTCGACGTGCACCTCGATCCCGAGGACGGGGTCGTACCGGCGGACCGCGTCGGCGTAGTCGACCATCTGGGTCACAGTCATCTCCTTCGTGGGTCCGTCAGCCGAGGTCGGGGGCGCGGTCGAGCAGCGGGCCGCCCCAGCGACTCTCGAGCGCCGCCTCGAGGGCAGCGCCGACGCGGTAGAGGCGGTCGTCGGCCTTCGCGGGAGCGAGCACCTGGAATCCTGTGGGCAGCGCGTCGCCGCCCTCCGGGGGGACCGAGAGGCCGTTCGGCACCGAGATGCCCGGGATGCCCGCGAGGTTCGCGGGGATGGTGGCGACGTCGTTGAGGTACATCGCCAACGGGTCGTCGAGCTTCTCGCCGAGCTTGAACGCCGTCGTCGGGGACGTCGGGGACACCAGGACGTCGGCCTGCTCGAACGCCGCGTCGAAGTCCTGCTGGATCAGCGTCCGCACCTTCTGGGCGCTGCCGTAGTAGGCGTCGTAGTAGCCGGCGCTCAGGGCGTAGGTGCCCAGGATGATGCGTCGCTTGACCTCGTCACCGAACCCTGCACCACGTGTCGCCGCCATCACGCGCTCGGCGGTGACCGGGCCGTCCTCCGGCTCGACCCGCAGGCCGAACCGCATGCCGTCGAACTTCGCCAGGTTGCTCGACGCCTCGGCGGGCAGGATGAGGTAGTAGGCCGCCAGGGCGTACTCGAAGTGCGGGCAGGAGACCTCGACGACCTTCGCGCCGGCCTTCGTGAGCAGCTCGAGCGACTCCTCGAAGCGTGCCTGCACGCCGGGCTGGTACCCCTCGCCCTGCAGCTGGGTGACGACGCCGACGGTGACGCCGGACAGGTCGCCCTGTGCGCCGCGTCGAGCGGCTCCGACGAGATCCGGCAAGGGCTCGGGGATCGAGGTCGAGTCGCGAGGGTCGTGCCCGCCGATCAGCTCGTGCAGCAGCGCCGAGTCGAGGACCGTACGCGTCACCGGGCCGGCCTGGTCGAGGCTCGAGGCGAGAGCGATGAGGCCGTAGCGGGAGACGCCACCGTAGGTCGGCTTCACGCCGACGGTGCCCGTCACCGCACCCGGCTGACGGATCGATCCACCGGTGTCGGTGCCGATCGCCAACGGGGCGGTGAAGGCCGCGACCGCCGCGGCGGACCCGCCGCCGGAGCCGCCCGGGATGCGCTCGAGGTCCCACGGGTTGTGGGTGTTCCCGTATGCCGAGTGCTCCGTGGAGGAACCCATGGCGAACTCGTCCATGTTGGTCTTGCCCAGGATCGGCATGCCCGCGGCGCGGATGCGCTCGACCAGGGTCGCGTCGTACGGCGGCACCCAGCCCTCGAGGATCTTCGAGCCGGCGGTGGACGGCATCCCCCGGGTGACGACGACGTCCTTGACGGCGATCGGCACGCCGGCCAGCGGGTGCAGCTCCTCGCCGGCGGCACGGCGGGCGTCGACGTCGCGTGCCGTGGCGAGAGCCTCGTCCGCGGACACGTGCAGATAGGCGTGCACGGCGGGCTCCACGGCCGCGATGCGGTCGAGGCAGGCCTGGGTGACCTCGACACTGGTCACCTCACCGGCCCGCAGCTTCTCTGCCAGGACGGCAGCAGACAGTCTGGTCAGATCGGTCATGTCACTCCTCCCCCAGGATCTGCGGCACGGCGAATCGGCCGTCCTCGGCGGCCGGGGCACCGGCCAGCACGTCCTCGACCGGTAGTGCAGGAACCGGCTCGTCCGCGCGGAAGATGTTGGACAGCGGCAACGGGTGGCTCGTCGCAGGAACCTCGGGGGTCGCGACCGCGCTCACCTTGGCGATCGACTCGACGATCACGTCGAGCTCACCGGCGAGCCGATCCAGCTCGTCAGGGCGCAGCTCGATGCGCGCCAGGGCAGCGACGCGCGCGACCTCGTCACGGGAGATGGTGGACATGGCTGCCAGTCTAGTGGTCGCGCATACCCCCACAGGCATCGTTCACGCCCCTGACAGCGGTGGGTGACCAGTGACCGAGTGAGCCGCCGAGCTCGTGGACCGGCCTCGCTCCTGGACGCAGGCCGTTCCGGAGACGACGAAGACCCCGCACCAGAAGGTGCGGGGTCTTCGTGAATGGGTGTCCGGCGGCGTCCTACTCTCCCACCCCGTCTCCAGGGCAGTACCATCGGCGCTGAAGGGCTGAGCTTCCGGGTTCGGTATGGGACCGGGC
>NZ_JABEZU010000004.1:85929-479066 GCF_013149785.1 Isoptericola halotolerans | reverse complement strand
GCGTGGTGCTTGTCGTGGTGCAGCTCCATGATCTTGCCGCTGATGTGCGGCTCCAGGGCGCTGTAGTCGTAGGGCAGGTCAGGCAACGTGTAGACGGCCATCGTGCATCGGTCCTTCCGTAGAGATCAGACATTCCGAGCCTAGGACCTCGACCGCTCTTGAGGTCAACGGAGACCAGCGTCACACACGGAGCGGCCTTGTCGCGCCCGAGAGCCCGAATCGGGCGAAGAGCCGCGGGTCGAAGAAGGCGACGAAGGCCAGGGCTGCGCGGGACCGCCCAGGCTGGTCGGGAGCGGTACCCGAGCGCCAGCAGCTCGGTCCGGTCGGGCCGGGTACGCCGGTGGAACTCGGCCGTCAGGTCGAGGCCGCTCACCGCCCGACCGCCGTCGCCACGGACTCGGGCACCGGCTCGTGCCGCCGCCCGGCACCCAGCAGCGTGACCGCGAGCACCGCACCGATCGTGGCCACGCCGGCCAGCACCAGCAGGGCCACGGCGAACCCGTCCGTCAGTGCCGTCGTCGTCGGCTCGGCGTCCCGGACCGCGTAGCCGACGACGACCGCCGAGGCCAGCGCCGCACCCAGGGTGGTCCCGACGGCGAAGGAGGTCTCCTCCAGGCCGGCCGCCAGCCCGGCGTCCCCGTCCGCGACGCCGGACAGCGCGGCGATCTGCCCGGCGACGAACGCCGCACCCATCCCGGCGCCGAACAGCACCAGGCCCGCCAGCAGGTCCCGCACCAGCGTCCCGTCGGACGAGAGGCGGCTCAGCAGCACGAGGGCCCCGGCCAGCACGGTCATGCCTCCGGGGGCGACCAGCCGGAACCCCGATCGCGTCACCAGGTGCTGCCCGGCCAGCACGCCCAGCACGGACGTGACGGTCATGATCGCCATGGTCAGGCCGAACTGGAGCGCCGAGAAGCCCAGCACCTGCTGAGCGTAGAGAGTCATGACGATGAGCAACCCGTCGACGGCGATGCCGGCGGTCAGGATCACGACGTTGCCCCCGACCAGGGCGCGCGAGGCGAAGATCCGCAGCGGCACCAACGGCGCCGGGCTGCGCTGCTCGACGACGACGAAGAGGGCCGCCGCCACCACCGTTCCCGCGAGGAGGAGCACCGTGAGGGTGTCGACCCCGTGCTCGGCGACCCGGAAGAGCGCGAGCAGCAGCAGCACCAGTCCGCCGGTGGCCGTGACCGCGCCCGGCAGGTCGAGCCGCTGCCGGTGCGCCGTGGCCTCGGGCAGCAGGGCCGGACCCACGGCGAGCACGAGCAGGCAGACCGGGACGTTGGTGAGGAAGATCCACTCCCACCCGGCCCGGTCCGTGAGCACGCCGCCCAGCAGCAACCCCACCGAGGCACCGGTGCCACCCAGCCCGCCCCAGATGCCCAGCGCCTTGTTGCGGTCCGGCCCGTCGGGGAAGACGCCCATCAGGAGGGAGAGTCCCGCGGGCGTCATCACGGCCGCACCGACGCCCTGGAGCGCCCTGGCAGCGATCAGCAGCTCGCTGGAGGCCGCCAGCCCGCACGCCAACGACGCCACCGCGAACAGCCCCACCGAGGCCAGGAAGACCCGCCGTCGTCCCAGACGGTCCGCGAGCCGCCCGCCCAGCAGGAGCAGGCCGCCGATCGCCATGCCGTAGGCGGTGATCACCCACTGCACCTCGGCCGGAGCGAAGTCGAGCTCCGCGGCGATCTCCGGCAAGGCCGCGTACACGCTCGTGGAGTCCAGCACGCCCATGAACATGGCCAGGCACACCACGGCCAGGCACCACCATCGCCGTCGGGCACCCGTCGTGCCGCTGTCGCCGCTCATCATCTGCACGCCCCTCCCTCGGCACCGCCCCGGCCCGGTCGGACCACGAGCGTTCTGGAGGTAGATCCCTGGCGGGGCCACGACTCATCGGTGCGGGTTCTCGTGGCGGTCCGAGAGCCGGCAGGCAGGCCCGGTCGACATCGTCGTTACGTCTTCGTGACAAAGAGGTCGGGAGTGGATATGGTCTCTCCATCTCGCGAAGCGAGGTGCGCGGGTGGCTCGCCGAGCCCTGTCACCACCCGTTGCTCCCCAGATCACGACAGGGACGGGGGACCCACTTCTCGGGCGCGCACCGCGTCCTCGGGGTGAAGCCGGCTCCGCCGGCCGGGTCAGTCTCCGACCCGAACCCGACAGCTAACCCCGCAGGCGTCAGGAGATTCCTCATGGACGACCCCTGCCCGCCCGCCGACGCGCGAACCGACCGCCGACGTCGGGCCCGGGGAGCCGCGGCATGAAGCACGCGCGCGACACCGCCGCGCCGGCTCCCTCCCGGCGCACGCGTCAGGCCACCCGTGGCCGCCACTTCGCGGAGAAGCCACGCCGTCGCTCCACCGCCGGACCGCGGGTCACGCTGAGCGTCACGGCCGCCGCCGCCCTGGTGCTCACCACCGGCGGTACCTACCTGGCCGAGGCGGAACCCGCCGGCACCACCACCGACGCCGACACCACCACCCGCACGGTGAGCTCCGCCGCCGTCCGCGCGGCCGTGCCGGACCGGCCGGCCGTCGAGGACCCGCCCGCCGTGACGGTCGACCGATCCCTGGGCGTGTCCCGCAGCGACGAGCGGCTGCCCCGCACGGACCGTGCCATCCAGCCGGCACCGGAAGCACCCGAGAACCCGCCCGGCTGCGACGTCGAGGTGACGACCGGGTGGTCCAACGGCCGGATCCCCCGCGACCAGCTCTGCGCGCCGTGGCCCGGGACCGTGCTGGTCCGCGCCGACGTCGCCCGCTCGCTGGCCGAGCTCAACGAGCTCTACACGGCCCGGTTCGGGGAGCCGATGTGCCTCACCGACGGGTACCGCTCCTACGAGCTGCAGGTCGCCACCAAGGCCGCCAAGGGCTACCTCGCCGCCACCCCCGGCACCTCCAACCACGGCTGGGGCCTCGCCGTCGACCTCTGCCCGGAGACCTACGCCGGGGACCGCTGGGCGTGGCTGGACGCGAACGCGCCGGCGCTCGGCTGGGTCAACCCGGCCTGGGCGCGTCCCGGGGGTTCGAAGTACGAGCCGTGGCACTGGGAGTCGACCGAGGTCTAGTCCCGGGGTAGCCGTGGCACCGGGTTCCCCGGAAGATCGTGCTGTGAGCACCTCTCCTGGATCTTCCGCCGAGCACACCCCGCAGCGCGGGCGTGGTGTGCGCTGGTGGTGGGTCGTTCTCGTCGTCCTGGTCCTCGCGGCCGTCGCCGTCGGGACGGTCGAGCACCGGGCCTGGGTCAGGGCGGTGGCGGAGCACGAGGCCGAGGTCGCCCGCGTCACCGAGGAGGCGGCCGCGTCCCAGGCCCGCGCCGAGGACGCGTACACGTCCAGCCTCGACGATCTCGACCGCACGACCGAGGAGGCCCGGTCGGTCCTCGCGGCCAGCGAGGACCAGGTGCCCGACCCCGACGTCCGGGACACGCTCGCCACGGCGCTCGACGACGCCGAGGAGCTGCGCGACACCGAGGTCACCTACCAGGAGGTGACACGGACCGTCGACGAGGTCACCCGCCCGAACCCGTTCCACCCCGAGACCCTCCCGGCGGTACAGGTCGAGGCGGTCGACGGTTCGGACCCTGCGCCCGCCGACCTCGACGCCGCCGCCACCGACGTCGACGAGGCGAGCGCCGCCGTCGTCGAGGCGCGCCGGCAGTGGGCGTACGACGAGCTCCAGGCCGCCGCGGTCGAGGGCCGTGACGCCCTGAGCGACCTGGACGGCCAGGTCGGCGCGGGCACCCTGCGTCCGCTCGACGAGGCGGTCACCGAGGCCGGGGCCGCCCTCGACGCCGGGCCCGACGCCGTCGACCCGGACGAGGCCCTCTCCCTGCGCGACACCCTGCTCGAGACCTCCGAGGCCCTCTGGTCCGACCGGCTGGCCGACATCCGGACCGGACGTCTCGCCGCCGCCCGCGACGACGGCGTCGACTGCCGCGTGGACAGGTGCGTCGCGCTGACCTTCGACGACGGGCCCGTCGCGGACACACGGCGCCTGCTGCGGATCCTCGAGCGCAAGGACGCCCCCGCCACGTTCTTCCTGCTGGGTGAGAGCGTCGCCGCCCGTCCCGGGATCGCACGCGCCGTCGCCGACGGCGGTCACCTGGTGGCGAACCACTCGTGGAGCCACCCGCAGCTCACCACGCTCGACGACGCCGAGGTGCGCGACGAGCTCCGGCGCACCCAGGACGCCGTCACCGACGCCACCGGGTCCACACCGTTCCTGCTGCGCCCGCCGTACGGCGACGTCGACGGCCGTGTCCGGACCCTCGCGACGCGCACCGGGCTCGACGTCGTCCTGTGGAGCCTCGACAGCGACGACTGGCGGACCCGCGACGCGCAGCAGATCCGCCGGGACGTGCGCGACCGGGTGAAGGACGGCAGCAACGTGCTGCTGCACGACATCCACCCGACCACCGTCGACGCCGTGCCGAAGATCATCGACGACCTGCGTGACGAGGACTACGTGCTGGTCACGGTCGACCTGCTCGTCGGGACGGGGTCGTGAGCGGGGTGCCGCGACCCACGAGGCGGGTCGGACCGCCCTGGTCAACCTGGGTGCAGCAGGACCAGGCAACGTCACCGGGACCCGCGTAGGTTCGTCGCCAGAGACGTCCGCGACCCCCGCCGCGGTGAGACCGAGGAGGAGCCCGACGACCATGCTCGTCCGTGACGCCACGATCCACACCGCTCCGGGCAAGGTCCACCGTGGTGACCTGCGGGTCAGCGGCCCTGTCATCGCCGAGGACGACGTCTCCTGCGACGACACGACGATCATCGAGGCGTCCGGGTGCTCCGTGGTGCCCCTGCTCGTCGACACGGTCTTCGCGGCCAGCCCTCCGGCACCGGACGACAGCTTCGACCTCACACCTGGTCGTCCGGCGACCTTCGCCGTCATCCAGGGGTCGGTCGGTGTCTCGGCGATCCGGAGCATGCTGGTCGTCAGCCCTCGCGACCTGGAGGCCGTCGTCGTCCATGGGCAGCAGGTGGTCAGGCACGGCGCACCACGGCGTCCTGCAGGCACGGACGACCTCAGCAGGGACTCCCCCCGCCTGGGCGCATGGACGGACTCCCGCCGCGACATGACCCAGTACCTCAGCCCGGACGGGCGTTACAGCGAGACGCGGGGCGGCAGACGCGACGCCTACACCGGCAGCTTCTGGCTCGACGACGATCGCATCACCTACCTGGACGACACCGGCTTCTGGGCCTTCGGCCAGTACCACCGCGGCATCCTGCACCACGCAGGGTTCGTCCTGCATCGCGCCGGCGAGCGCGCGGGACCTCCCTAGACTTCTGGTGCCCCTCGGCCGGACGGGGAACGAACCCCTCGTCAGACGGTCTCGGAACGTTTCTTCCGCGCGAAGCGTGCCGGCTGGTCGGGCCCGTCCCACACCTGGATCGCCCGCCAGATCGACGCGGCGATCGGCACCGCCAGGACGGCGCCCGTGATGCCCACGAGCACCGTGCCCGTCGTCAGCGCGAAGAGGATCACCAGCGGGTGCAGACGCAGGGTCCGGCCCATGACGATCGGCTGGAGGAAGTTGCCCTCGAGCTGGTTCACCCCGACGACGATCGCGACCACGATGAGCGCCTCGACCGGGCCCACCGCCACGAGAGCCACGAGAGCCGCCAGGATCCCCGCCAGCGTCGCACCGACCAGGGGGATGAACGCCAGCAGGAAGACGAGCACCGCCAGCGGGATGACGAGCGGCACACCCACGATCGCGAGCCCGATCCCGATGCCGATCGCGTCGACCGCCGCCACGATCGCCGTCCCGCGGACGTAGTTGCCGAGGGTGCTGATCGTCGCGGCTCCGACCCGGTGCCCCCGCTCGTAGCCCGCCCCCTCGAACGGCCTCAGCAGGAACTCCCACATCGCCGGGCCGTCCTTGAGGAAGAAGAACAGCACGACGATCATGATGAAGAAGCCCGCCACGAAGTCGGCGGTCTGGGAGACGCCCGCGATGGCGCCGGTCCCCACGGCGCTCGACTGCAGGAAGTCCACCGCGGAGTCCCGCACCGACTCGAGCTGTTCCTCGGAGATGTCGAAGGGCAGGTTCTGGACGTAGGACTGCAGGGAGTCGAAGCCCTCGAGCGCCTGGTCGCGCAGCTCGTCCCACTGGTCCACGACCGCACGCACGACCAGCCACACGACCGCCGCCAGCAGGACGACCAGCGTCAGGAGCGAGGTCCACGTCGCCACGATCGACGGCACACCGCGCCGCCGCTGGAACGAGACCAGCGGGGAGATCGCCGCCGCCAGCACGAGCGCGACGAGCACCGGGATCACCACGAGCGTCAGACGCGTGCCCACGAACACGAAGACGGAGACCACCGTGAGGATCGCCAGGACCTGCAGCGACCGCGTGGCGACGCGGCCGACACCGTCCGACCAGAGCCGGGACGCTCCCCCCTCGGTACGAACCTCGTGTGCGGGCGGTCGCACCTCGGTGCTCGTGCGGGTGGTCGGCGGTCTGCGGCGGCCGAAGAGACCCATCGACTGTCCTTCCTCGTGGTGGTTCCGGCGGTGCACGGCTGTCCCGACGCTATGGTGCGCCGGATCTTGTCGCGCGGCGACCTGCCACGCGCAGCGCCACCAGACCCTCGGCGACCCCGCCCGCCCGGTGAGAGTCTGTGAGGACCAGGCCGGGAGGAGCACGCATGGGCCACGACGTGAGCGAGGCGGGGTCGAGCGATGGCCCGACGGCAGAGATCGTCGCGATCAGTGACGAGTGGTCCAGGGCGATCGTCGCCAACGACGCCGGACGGATCGCCGACTTCATGGCGGACGACTGGGTGATCGTCTCCGAGCAGGGCACCACAGCACGGGAGGAGTTCCTGGCGCTGGTCCGGTCCGGGGAGCTGACCCACACGGCCATGGAGCGCGTCACGGCCCCGAGGGTCCGGGTCTGGGGTGAGACGGCAGTGCTCACGGCGCGCGTCACCAACACCGCTCATCATGCCGGGCGACGACTCGACGCCGACGAGTGGACCACCGACGTGTTCGTGCGACGGGAGGACCGCTGGGTATGCGTCCTCAGCCACATCACCGCGGCGGCCGGGCCTGGCTGACAAACGGTGGGCGGGCCGTCGGGCGGGCTACGCGCGGACGACGCGGAGCTGCCAGCCGACGACGGCGGCGACGATCGCCAGGCTCAGCCAGCACAAGCACGCGACCAGCGCGCCGTGGGCGCCCGCGAGCCTCTCGGCCGCCAGGTCGTTGCCGCTCCGGGCGCCACCGAACATCGTCGAGACGTACCACCGGTTGCCCCACCGGAAGCCGTCGGCGACCGCGAGCAGCGCGGCGACGACGGCGACGCCCCGGGCGGTCCTTCGCAAGGTCTCGCTGCGCATGGGCCGAGAGTAGCCGTCAGGTCCGGCGAAAATCCGTCTCCCACCCGTCGTCAG
The DNA here is from genome assembly GCF_013149785.1 of Isoptericola halotolerans. Lineage (GTDB taxonomy): Bacteria > Actinomycetota > Actinomycetes > Actinomycetales > Cellulomonadaceae > Isoptericola > Isoptericola halotolerans. Next base: position 471,655 of record NZ_JABEZU010000004.1, on the reverse strand, counting down.
GTGGCGCGCGCGCGCCCTTCCGACCTCCGGACGGACCCGCGGGGCGGCCAGGTCGTCGTCATGACCATGGACACGACCCGTCATCGAGGACGCGTTCATGGCCGACCCTTCCGTGGTGCCCCTCGGAGGATGCTCGCACCCGGGCTGCCTTGCGGAACCCGCGCAGACCTCCCGACCCGCGCCGGTGCTCAGGGCTGCAGGAAGACGAGCGCGCATATCCCTTCGGCGGGGGTGACGTGCATGACTCGGGAGGTGTGACTTTATCTATGTTAAAGTGCTTTCATGCCTGACAACGAGATGACGCCTCATGAAGCCGAACGTCAGCTGCACCAGGTCGCCACGGTCGCGGCGCACGCCCGCAGGGCGACGCGTTGGTACCCCTGGCTGAGCCTCGCGCACGCCGTCACCGCCCTCACCTACACCGTCGCGCTCGACGTGCTCGGAGCGCCGTGGTGGCCGGCGACCGGAGTCTTCGCCGTCGTCCTTGCGTTGCTGTGGTCCGCCGTGGCGAGGAACCATGAGGCCGCCCCACGCCACTGGATCCGCGACATGGGGATCTCCGTCGCGACGTGGGCGATCCTGTACTTCGTCATGCTCGACCCCGCCCTGCAGCTCCTCGGCGCGACCGGGGCCTCATGGTGGGTCGCCGCCGGCGTCGTCGCCGCGTCACCGTTCGCCGCCTGCGCGTTCGCGAGTGCGCGCCGATGACCCACCCGCGAAGGGACCTGGACTCCCTCATCCACTCCCCCGTCCGCTTCTCCGTCCTCGCCGCCCTCGCACACCTCGAGAGCGCAGACTTCCGCTTCCTCGCCGACCTGGTCGAGGTGAGCGACTCCTCCCTCTCCCAGAGCTTGACTGCCCTGGCGGACGCGGACCTCGTCGAGATCCGTAAGGAGGCCGCCGGACGGCGGACTCGCACCTGGGTTCGCATCACCGACCACGGCAGCGAGGCCTTCTCGCAGCACGTGCGCACCCTGCAAGAGATCGCAGACACCGGTGCGATCGAGCAACCGAGCCGAACTCCCTTGAAAGGCGATGCCTCGTGACGACTTCCGTACGCCGCGCTACGCAGGCCGACCTCCCCGCCGCGGTGAGCGTGCTCGCCGCCGCATTCCGCGACTATCCCTGGACGAGGTGGGTGATCCCGAACGACGACTACACCCACCGGCTCGCCGAGCTCCAAGAGATCTACCTGCAGCTGGCGCTGGAACACGGCGTCGTGCTCGTCGACTCACAGGTGCGCGCCGTCACGGCCCTCATGCCACCCACGGCTCCTACCCCACCCGCAACGGTCCAGGAGAGGATCGCAGACCTCCACGGCACCCGACTCCACGCCGTCGCGAACCTCGACCTCCCGGCGTCCCCTTCAGACGCATGGATTCTTGCCACACTCGGTGTCGTCCCCGAAGAGCAGGGTGCAGGCCTCGGGACCCTCGTCACCACCGCAGCACTGCAGCATCTCGACGAGACAGGTGCGCCGCGCGTGTCCCTCGAGACCTCCGACGCCCGCAACGTCACGTTCTACGAACGACTCGGCTTTGCTCTGACGGACACCCACCACACCGGCGACGGACCCGTGGTGCACAGCATGATCAGGAACTCATCGCCCGCTCGATCATGAGACCCGTTCAGCTCGAGCACCACGCATCAGCTCAGGGATGCTCTGCGCGACCTTGGGCGTCGCTGGCGACGAGCACTCCCAGCACCTGCTGCTGCCCGGGCGGCTCAATTCGCGTGCGTTCCTGCCGCGGTCATGCTGGGCTCCTCTGCCATGAGTGATCCCTTCCTCGACGAGGCCGACGTGACGCTCCGGATGGAGCGCAACCTGGCAGAGCATGCCTGTCACCTGCACAGAGGCATGGCTGGTGCGACCGTGACGGAACGCGGTGACCTCCTGGTCGCCGACAGCGGGCTGGACGACGACACCTTCAACATCGTTGCCGCAGCCCGCTTCACCGTCACCGACGCCGCGGTACGCATCACCGAGACGGCTCGGGCACTGGCTCGCACCGGCCGCACCTTCTCCTGGTGGGTGGGCCCCGCTTCAACACCAGCGGACCTCAGCACCCGTCTGACGGCGGCTGGCCTTCCTGCGTCCGAGCACGAGACAGCGATGTGGACCACGCTGGACGACAGCCTGGCGCCGCCCAGCGCCCAGGACCTCGACATCCAGCAGGTCACCACACCTGGGCAGCTCGCCGACCACGCCACCGTGCTGGCCGCGAACTGGGACCCGCCCGCAGACACGGTCCGCCGCTTCTTCACCCAGGCTGCGCCGCAGGCGCTGGCCACGCAGTGTGCGGCCCGGTACCTGGTCGGCTACGTCGAGGGTCGTCCGGTCTGTTCCGCCGAGGTGTTCCTCCATGCGGGAGTCGCCGGCATCTACAACATCTCGACCCTCGCCACCCACCGTCGACGGGGCTACGGCGGCGCCATCACCCGGGCGACGCTCCGCACGGCCCTCGACAACGGTCACCGCGTCGCGGTCCTGCAGGCGTCACCCGACGGTGAGCCGGTCTACCGCCGCCTGGGGTTCCGCTCCTGCGGCCAGTTCACCGAGCACGCCGTCGTTCCCTGACCTTGCTCGACGCCGACCCCCCCTGGGACCGTGGTCATGAACGCGCCACGGGGCGTCGGCGATTGACCGAGAGTGCGGCCCGCACGTCGGAGCTCAGTAGCCGTGGCGACGGTCGTCAGTCGGCAACGAGGTGCGAGGTCTCCCCCACCGCCACCACGGCGCGGTTGTGGAAGAAGCCGTCCTCACGCAGAGTCGTGATGCTCCCCGAGCGCACGTGGAAGGCAACGTGACCGGTGGCCTCGATCGGCATCCCGATCCACGCGGCAACCACGAACGTCGCCGCGAAACCGTGGGTCACGACGACCAGGTCGTCCACGTCGCGTGCCAGGGCTTCGGACATCGCCTCGTAGACCCGGCACGCGACCTCCAGGCGCGACTCGGCCCCCTCGACCCCCTCGTGGTGACGCAGCCGGTCCCCCACCGCCGGCGGCGCGACGAACCGTTCGTCCAACCACGACTGCTCACGACCACCGGCCACCCCGTACGACTTCTCCCGCAGACGCCTGTCGAGACGGGGTTCGACGCCCAGGTCGTCGCCGATCGCCGTCGCCGTCTGGGCCGTCCGGCGCAGATCCGACGAGACCACGGACCGGCTGCGCTCCTCGCTGATCCTCCCGGCCAACGCCGCAGCGATCCGACCCGCGTCGTCGAGACCCTTCGCCGTCAGCTCCGAGTCGAACTGGCCACCGACCAATCCGTCGACGTGGTGTGTCGCCTCCGGGTGCGTCACCACGAAGACAGTGCGCGCTCGCGCAGGCACGACGCCAGGAAGCGGTGGTGCGGGAAGGATCGAGTCAGTAGCGGCCATCGCAGGATGGTGGCACACCCCACGCCTTCAGACAGGTCATGGAATCACCAGTCCGAGGTCATCATGACCTCGAAGTGCGTGGATGGAGGATCGACAAAGCCAGGTTGCGTGGACATGCCTGCCTACCTTGCGCGATCTCGGTCGCGTCCGGGGAGGCACCCGTGCCAGCATCACGACGCGGCCCGGTGCTTCTCGGTCAGCAGTACCGTGTGGCGGGCACATTCCCACGAGCCGGCCGAGGTGATCCGCCGCACCGTCACCTACCCGTGCTGCGGTCCCAGGTGACGTCGGCGACGCTCGTCTCACCACACCCGGATGCGCGATGCGCCCGAGGCGAGGGCGGCGAGCGGACCGGCGGGGTAGGTCTCCGTAGCGGGCTTGAGCGTGCCGACGAGGTCGGTGTCGACCTGGACAGGACTGCCGTCGCGGTCCTCGAACTCCGCGTCCACGAGCCGGACGCGCTCGAGGTCCCTGCCCGTCACGGGCCTGGTGCGCACTCGGTCGAAACCTGGAGGCAGGGTCGCCTCGAGGTAGACCCCGTCGCCGTCCTCCACGACGACCACCGAGACGTCCGGTTCGTCGACGACGACCGCACCCTCTTCCGCCTCGTACGGTGCTGCGCCCGAGGCGTAGACGTTGTCCCGGATGTAGACCGGCTGCTTGGCGCTCATGAACCGTTCGTGGTCTCCGGTGGAGGGATCGGCGAGCTGATCGAGATAGTCACTGAGCGACGACGGGTGCCCGTCGTACCCGGCGGTGCCGTAGCCGACGACCTGGCCCTCGCGCGCCGTCGGCCCGTAGGCGTGGCGCGCGTCGCCGCCGAGGAAGACGTTCCCGATGTGGCGGTCGTCGCCACCGAAGATGGCGGCATAGCCGGAGACCTGAGTGCTGTGCGGCACGTGGTAGGGCGTGGGCCGCTCGACGACGGGCTCGAGCGAGACGGTGCCGCACACGAGGTTGTTGACGAAGGCGCCACCCTGGCTGAAAACCTCCAGCGACGCACGTGAGCCGAGGACGTTGTGGTCGACCAGGTAGGGTCCGTGGCTCACCTCGACGAACAGGTCGCGGTTGTTGTCGTGGAACAGGTTCCGGGTGACCCGGGTGCCCTGTGTCTGCCAGTCCAGCCAGGTGCCCAGCGTGCAGTCGTGGATGCGGTTGTGCCGGATGGTGACGTCGATCGCGGCGTGCAGCTTGATGCCGCCGATCTCGTACCCGTAGAACTCCCGCTTGGTCCCGATGTGGTGGATGTGGTTGTCCTCGATGGTGGAGAACACGCAGCCGAGGTGCCCCACGACGGCGTTCTGGCCGCAGTCGTAGATGGTGTTGCGGCGCACGACGTGCGAGCCGACGTGCTCGCGGTCCCAACCGATCTGGCGTGCGGTGAACACCGACTCGAGCTGGTACTGGTAGCCGGGCTTGTCCCCCCGCAGCGTGGCGTAGTTGTTGCCGGTGGAAGCCTCCTTGCCCAGCGAGATCGCCGAGCACTTGGCGTCGTGGATGACGTTGTCCTCGATGATCCAGCCCTTGGCCCAGTTGGGCCCGATCAGGCCCGGCTGGTCTGCGGTGGGCGGTGCCCATGGGCTCGCGGCGTGGGCCAGCTCGAAGCCGCGCACCGTGATGTAGTCGATGTGCTGCTCGGTGGGGTAGAAGACCGACCGGCGCACGTTGATCTCGACCGTCTCGGCGTTGGGGTCGGCGTCCTGGAAGTTCGCCCAGATCGTCGTCCGGTCCGGTCCGACCTCGGCGTACCAGACATGGCGCGTCTGCTCGGGATCGCGAACGAGGTCGGTGGCGCCGGTCCAGTCATCGATCATCTCGGTGCGCAGCGGTGGGTCGAAGACCTCCGACAGGCTCGACACCTCGTAGAAGCTCCGACCGTTCAGGTAGACGTCGCCCAGGTGCCTGCGTGGCGTGTCCTTCTCCGGGTAGACGATCCAGTCGCCCTCGATCTCCTCGGCGTACGGGTTGAACGCACCGAACAGGGTGTTGGGGACCGCGACCGTCCACACGTCCCCTCCACCCCGTTCCCATCCCGTGACCGGCTCCGAACCCTTGATGACCACGTGCTCGCCGGGCGCGGCCTCGTAGGTGATGCGCCGGCTGTCGCTGAGCCCGCCACGGGGCGGCGTCACCCACTCGCGGTACTCCCCGCCGTGCACGACGACGGTGTCCCCCGGTCGTGCGACGGCTGCGGCCCGGTTGATGGTGCGCAGCGGGCTGTCCGCGCTGCCGTCCGCGGCGTCGGACCCGGTGGTGGCGACATGGAGGGCGGTGGACGGGACGGTGTTCATGGAGCTCCTCGAAGTGCTGAGTAAGGGAGCCGGCGGCGGCCGGCTACTTGCCGAAGCCGGCGGTCAGGCCGGACACGAGCTGGCGGCGGCCCACGATGTAGGCGGCGAGGATGGGAAGGACGGACAGGACGACGGCGGCGAGCACGGCCGGCACGTTCACGGAGAACTCGCCCTGGAAGGACCACAGGGACAGCGGCAGCACGCGGGTCTCGGCGCTCTGGGTGAGCACCAGAGGGAACAGGAACCCGTTCCACACCTGCAGGGCGTTGTAGACGCCGACCGTCATGACGGCCGGGCGGGTCAGCGGCAGGGCGAGGCTCCACAGGGTGCGCCACTCTCCCGCGCCGTCCACCCTCATCGACTCGAACAGCTCCGCCGGCACGTCGCGCAGGAAGTTGGTCAGGATGAGGACCGACAGCGGGATCGCGAACGCGATCGACGGAAGGATGATCGCCCACAGGGTGTCGTACAGCCCGAGCTGCACGATCAGGTAGTAGACGGGGATGATCGTGGCCTGGATCGGGATGGCGATGCCGAGCAGGAAGACCTGGAACAGCCGCGCCGTCGACCGGCGGCGGGAGCGCACGACGACGTAGGACGCCATCAGGCTCACCGCGAGGATCACGAGGACCGAGACCAGGGTGACGACCACCGAGTTGCCGAAGTAGCGCAGGAAGTCGTTGGCCAGCACCTGCCCGTAGGCGTCCAAGGTCGGGTTGGTCGGCAACGAGAGCGGGTTCTCGGAGTAGTAGTCGGCCTGGGGACGCAGGCTCGTGACGAGGATGTAGTAGATCGGCACGATGATGATCGCCAGCCAGACCCACCCGGCCAGGCCACCCAGTACGTTGGGCGTGGTGCGCGAGGTGCGTGCGGACATCAGACGCCCTCCATCTGCGAGTCCATCTTGTTCGCTCCCGAGAACCGGTTCAGCCCGATCGAGACCGCGAGGCCGACGGCGACGAGGACGACGGCGATGACGCTCGCCTTGCCCATGTCGTAGCTGCGGAAGCCGGTCAGGTACATGTCCAGCGGCAGGATGCGGGTCGCGTTGCCCGGTCCCCCGCCGGTCAGGACGAAGATGAGGTCGAAGTACGTCAGGGAACCGACGATCATCAGCGTCGAGGACGTCACGATCGTGTACTTCAGCTGCGGCAGGGTGATGTGGAAGAACTGCTGCGCCCGGCCGGCGCCGTCGAGCAGCGCCGCCTCGTACATCGACTTCGGGATCTGCCGGACGCCGCCCTGGTAGAGCAGGGAGTGGAACGGCACGAACGACCAGGAGACGACGAACAGCACCACCCACAGCGCCAGGTCGGGGTCGCCGATCCAGTCCTGGGACAGCCACGAGACGCCCAGTGCGGTGCCCAGCCCGAAGTTGGGATCCAGCAGCGCCCGGTAGGCGATCGCGACGGCCGCCGCGGAGAACAGCAGGGGCAGGAAGTACAGCACCGAGAGCACGGCCCGGTAGCGCTGGCGGCCGGCCATGAAGACGCCGAGCAGCAGCGAGACCGGTGCCTGGAACAGCCAGCTCGCCACGCTGAGGACCACGGTGAGGCGCATGGCATTCTGCGTCACCGGGTCGGTGAGCGTGCGGCCCCAGTTCTCGGCGCCGGCCCAGACCGGGGCGCCCAGGCCGTCCCAGCTCATGAACGACAGGACGACCACGCCCAGCAGCGGCACCACGGCGAACACGCCGAACAGCAGCAGGGCGGGCCCGGCCATCCAGATCGACGGGCCGGCCGCGCGGCTTCCGGGGGCCCCGCGGCCCTGGCGCGTCTGCGTCAGGGCTGCGGGGCTGGTTGCGACACTCACAGCGTCGCGTTCATCGCGTCGGAGAACTGCTGCGGGTCGATCTGCCCCAGGAACAGCTGGCTCAGGTTGTCCAGCAGGGCCTGGGACTGCGCGGCCGGCAGGGCCTGGTCCCAGGAGAGCTGGAAGTGCGGGGCATCGCGCACCATGCCGTAGACGAACGACAGGTAGTCCGCGTCGTCCTGCTGCTCGATCTTGTCCTCGAGGCCGCTGATCGGCGGAACCGTGCCGATGGCGAGCAGCTCGTCGACGGCGTCGTCGTTGAGCACCTCGGAGGCGACGAAGGACTTCGCCGTCGCCTGGTCCTCCGCGGAGGCGGACGCGGAGACCGACCAGAAGTTCGACGGGTTGCCCACGACGTTCGCCGGGTCCCCCGCACCGCCGTCGACCGCCGGGAAGGTGGTGTAGCCCAGGCCGCCGGACTCGACGAGCTCCGGGGCGTCGTTGAGGAAGTTCGGGTACACCCAGCTTCCCTGCAGGATGAACGCCGCCTTGCCGGTGTGCACGAGCGCGGTGTCGGCGTTCTGGTCGGCGTTGACCGAGCCGAAGCTGTCCCCGAACGCGCCCGCGTCCACGAGCTCCTGGATCTTTGTCGTGGCCTCGATGACCGCCGGGTCGGACCACGCGCCCTCCTCGCCGTCGAGCACGGCCTGGAAGACCTCCGGGCCGCCGATGCGGTCGGTGAGGTACTGGATCCACATCAGCTCGGGCCACACGCTCTGCCCGGCCAGCGCGATGGGGATCACGCCCTGGTCCTTGAGGGTGCCCGCCGTGGTGAGCAGCTCGTCGTACGTCGTCGGCACCTCGACACCGGCGGCGTCCAGGACCTCCTGGTTGTAGTACAGGACGACCGGCTGGCTCTGCGTGTTCGGCACGGCGTAGGTCTTGCCGTCCACCTGGCCGTTCGCCGCGACCGACGGGATCAGACGCTCGGTGAGCTCGCGTGTGTCATCCGTGAGGTCGACGACGCTGTCGTTGGCGACGTAGTCGGCCAGCGTCCCGCCGGCCCAGGAGTAGATCAGGGTGGGTGCGTTGCCCGATCCCACCGAGGTGCGGATCTTCTCCTTGTACGCGTCGTTCGCAAACCAATCGACCGCGATCTCCTGGTCAGGGTTCTCGGTGTTCCACGCGTCGAACTGCGCACGGAACATCTCCTCGCTACCGCCGGTCAGCGCCCATGCCGTGGTACCCGCGGAGGCCTGCCCCGGCTGGGTGCCCTCTCCGCACGCTGCCAGCAGTCCGGCCACCGCCACCGCGACGACCGCGGCGCTCGTGCGCCGCCCGTTGCTCAGCCTCATCGCCAGAGTCCTCTCTCTCGCCGACACCACCGTCGACAGTTCGGAAACAGTTTCGCTCTGTTTCCTTGACTCTCGGACGCTAGAACGACTCGGTACGGCTGTCAAGCGCCGTTTGAGGCTTTGGTGTGGCTACAATGACGGAAACAGTTTCGGCGACACGAGAGTGCTGGCGACGATCGAGGGGATCTCAGTGGTGAGTACGACGAATGCGTCGCGACCGACGCTCGAACAAGTCGCCCGTGCCGCGGGCGTCTCCAAGGCGACCGCCTCGAAGGTCCTCAACCACCGGCCGAACATCTCCGCGGAGACGCGCCGTCGAGTCGAGGAGGCCATCGAGCAGCTCGGCTACGTGCCCAGCACCGGGCCGCGCGAGACCACCGCGCTGCGCAAGGTGAACGTCGTCTTCGACACGCTCGTGAACGTCTACTCGATGCAGGTCCTGGACGGCATCGTCGCCGCAGGCCACACCCATGACGTCGAGGTGATCGTCGACGTCCTCGACAGCGCGGGCGGCCGACCCAACGGCCCGCTCTCGCCCGGATGGATCCGTCAGCTCGCCACCCAGGGTCGCGCCGGCGTCATCGTGGTCACCTCCGAGCTCACGCCCGACCAGCGCGACCAGATGCGCGCGGCAGGACTGAGCGTCGTGGTGATCGACCCGCTCAACCCGCTCGACGACGAGGTCGTGTCCGTCGGGTCCACCAACTTCACCGGCGGCCTGCAGGCGACCAAGCACCTGCTCGGGCTCGGACACCGCCGCATCGCCTATGCCGGGGGCCCACCCGTCTCCGGTGCCTCCCGCGAACGGCTGCAGGGATACCTCAGCGCACTGTCCGACGACGGCATCGCCGCCGACCCGGCCCTGGTCCTCGAGGAGGGCTTCACCTTTCTCGCCGGGCTCGAGATGGCCACCACTCTGCTCGGCCTGCCCGAACGGCCCACCGCCATCTTCGCCGGCTGCGACGCCAGCGCCCTCGGCGTCCTCGAGGCAGCGCGCCGCCACAGCCTGCGCGTTCCCGAGGACCTCTCGGTGGTCGGCTACGACGACACCTACTCCGCCCTGTCCACCGCACCGCCGCTGACCACCGTGCGCCAGCCCATCATCGACATGGGCCGCGTCGCACTGCGCACCCTGCTGCAGCAGTCACGCGGGGAGCGGCCCGACTCGCATCACATCCAGCTCGCCACCCAGCTCGTCATCCGTGAGTCCACCGCGGCGCTGAGCGGTAGCTGAAGCGGAGAGACGGGCGGTTCCGCCGGGGTCCGTGGAGCGAGGTGCTCAGCCACTGGCCGGCGGCCACGCCGGCATCGCCGCGTCGGTCAGACGCTCGAGCACCTCTCGCCCTGCCCAGTCGTCAGCCTGCTGGTTCATCCCCTGGATGACCGCCGGGTCGAAGCTGTCCGGGAAACCAGGTCAGGCCGTGCAGCGCAGATTGCGCGGACACGCCTGCCTACCTTGCGCGAACTCGGGCGTGTCGCGCGTGGTGCGCAAAGTAGGTTGCACGGGTCGCGGCGGAGAATCAGGACCCGGTTCCACACCGGACTTCGACCGTACGAGGCACTCCCGTACGGTCCTCGCAGTCGCCGAGCGAACAGCGCCTGCTCCAACCCGTCGGCAGCGACGGACTTCTCGGTCGTCTCGCCGGGAATACCCGAGGGACGGTTGACTCCCGCTCTGTGAGGACTGTGCACCTGGTCGCGAGCCGCCTACCCGCTCAGGCCGTCTCACGCTCGACGAGCTGCACCTGCAGCCCGACTGCCGTCTCGGGGCCGCCGTTCTTGTCGAGCCGAGCGAGCAGCGCGCGGGTCGACACGGCGGTCACCTGCGCGATGTCGTACGCCATGGTCGTCAGCGGGGGGACGGTCACGGGCTGTTGTCCATGCCGATGAGGGCAAGGTCCTGTCACACGCGCGGTGGCCGGCGTCGCGAGCCTCGTTGGCCAGCAGCCGGTACCCGAACTCCGGGTCGTCGCGGTGGGCGTCGAACAGGGCGTTGGCGAGGTGGGCCTGCTCGACCTCTCGATCGGTGATCGGGTTGGCGAGCCACCGGTAGTAGGGCTGACGGGCGAGGTTCAGGACCCGGCACGTCACGCGACGAGGATCCCGTCAGCGGCGAGCTCTCGGACGAGCGGGCAGCTCATCTTCCCGGCAGGTGCGCCTGGGCGAAGTACGCCGCCGCGCGACGCAGCACCTCGTTCTCCTGCTCCAGCAGGCGGACCCGCTTCCTGGCTTCGCGCAGCTCGGCCGACTCACTCTTCGTCACGCCGGACCGGCTGCCGTCCTCGACGTCAGCGGCGTGGATCCAGTTGCGCAGGCACGACTCGGAGATGCCGAAGTCCTTCGCGATCTGCTTGACCGTGGACTCGCCACGACGGGCGACGGCCACGACATCGCCTTGGGATGGGGTCTGGGCACGGGACACATCCTTCCAGCAGCACCCGAAGGCACCACAGGCCAGGTGTCACCTATCCGTGCAGCAGTCCCCACCCCGTGGGAACGCAAAAAGTAGCTGCGCCTTCTCTGCTTCGTCTGCGATTTCCTTCTAGGGGCGTTGGGGCAGCCAGCCGAGATAGAGGAGTTCTCCTGCAAGGTCTCGTGTCAGCGCAGCCCAAGCGTCGTGCCACCTGCGTCGAATCTGTGTGGGAGCCCAGGGCTCGGTGCGTAGTTCGAGAGGGATGAGCGGGTCAGATCGCATCGCCTGTTCTAGCGCCTCAGCGAGGTGCAGCTGTCCCACCAGTGCGGCTTCGGCGCCGGTTTCCATCGCGAGCTGGACGTGCTCGATCGCCTGGTCCACAACGGCGTAGGCCTCGATGATCCGGGCCCGGGGCCACAGCGCCTCGGTCACCGCTTGCGGGTCTGTCACGCCTCGTACGTCCACCCCGGTCGCAGTGGCCTGCACGAGGTGGCTGCGCTCGTGGGTATCGAGCATGTCGGCCAGGTTGTGCGGGCTGAGATACAAACCGGTCGACACCGCGGCAGCCCCGGTGTCGACCAGCTGGCGGCGTAGGGCGTCGCGTGCAGCGCGATCGGCCTCGGGCGTGCTGACCGCCAGCAGCCGCCAGCGTCCGTCCCACGGTGCGAGCCCTTGGTCTTGGGCGAAGGCCAGCCGGAGGGCGAGGCGGTCCCGGCCCAGTCGCTGCCGACCGGCAAGGGTCAACTCCGCCGTGCCACTGCGGCCTCGACCGGCCTGGACGATGTCCCCGGCTGCGACCATGCGGCGCAAGGCCAGTCGTAGGGGCTGGTCAGCGATCCCTGCGGCATTCGCGGTGTCGAACACCACATCCAACGGCACCTGCCCGTCGGCGGGTAGGAACGCCTCGATCACGGTACGCGGCGCGATCGGAAGGGGCACGGCGCTCACGCGTCGGTCTTCTTGCGCATCGTCGTGTAGTGCTCGAAACCGTAGAGGTGCTGCAACGGGCCGAGCGAGCCCCGGTCGACAGTCGTGAATCCTCGGCGCCGGTACAACGCGGCAGCGCGTGGGTTCGTATCGATCACCGACAGCTGAACAGCCCTATCGCCGCGCTCACGTGCGAGCTCGACCGCCGCGTCCAAGAGCATCGAGCCGATCCCGTGACCACGGTGAGCCTCGTTCACGCAGATGCCGTCGAGCACGAGCACACCCGGTCGCCCATGGCGGCTGAGCAGCGAGAGCACACCCACCGCCCGCACAGACGCCGTGCGAGACAAGTGCCCGCGCAGGTGCCTCCACGACAGGTCTGCTGTGCCGCGACCGTCCTGGTAGTAGCCGCACACACCCACCACCTTGCCCGCAAACCTCGCCACCAGCATCCGGTCCGCACGCAGTCCCGCCGTCACGACCCTCGCGCCGGTCTCCACGTCACGGAACGCCGCGGCCAGCTTCTCTCCGAACGCACCCCAGTACAGCGCTCCGACGCTTGCGCGCTCACTGGTCACGAAGCCCATCCCGATCGACACCTCATCCACATCGAGAAATGTATCATCTACACTACGAACGTGAATATTTCGAGACGTAAGCGTCGAGTGTGGTTCGTCGTGGTTGCCGTGGTGGTCGCGATCGCCCTCGGAGGAGTGGGCGTGACGCTGGCCGGCAACGACTACCGCTTGCGCCAGGAAGCCCTGTCGATTCCGGTCTCGGGCGGGGCGCTCGAAGCCGTGCTCACGCTCCCGGCCGAGGAGCCCGCACGCGGACTGGTCGTGGTGGTCCACGGTGATGGCCCCGTCGGCGCGACTCATGACGGGCTCTACCTTCCGTGGTTCGAAGCCGCCGCGGACGCGGGGTTCGCCACGCTGACCTGGAGCAAACCCGGAGTCGGTGGCTCCGGCGGAGACTGGCTCGATCAGACCATGGACGATCGTGCGGACGAAGTGTCAGCTGCGATCGACTGGGCGCAGCGGCAGGCCGCCATACCCAACGACACGATCGTGCTGTGGGGCGCAAGCCAAGCAGGCTGGGTTCTGCCGAAGGCGGCCGTCTCTCGCGATGACATTGACGGGATCGTCGCGGTCGGTCCCGCGATCAACTGGCTGCGCCAAGGACGCTACAACCTCCTCGCCGAACTCGACCACGATGGCGCTACCTCCCGCGAACGTGAACAGGCCATCGCCGTCAGCGATCAGACACGCACCCTGCTCGAACAGGACGCCGACTACGACACCTATCGCGCGGCCACCGACGACCCCGATCCGATGGACGCCGGCCGCTGGAGCTTCGTCTCACTCAACTACACCTCCGACGCCACCGACGACCTCGTGGCGATGGCAGACAAGAACGTGCCCGTGCTCCTCATGCTGGGCGAACACGACCGCAACGTCGACGTCACCGAGACCGCCAGCACCTACCAAGACCTGCTCGGTTCCGACGTGAGCGTCGAGCACTTCGACGCAACGCACTCCATGGCCAGACCCGCCGTCGAAGACTCAGAAGCACTCGGCCTCATCACTGGGATCCTCTGGCCACGAGCCCTCTTCGCTGACGACGTTCTCGACACCTACAGGGAGTACCTCAAGAGCCTGCGGTAGCCGCCCTGGTCCGCCCATGGTGGGAACATCAGTGGCCAACGAGGGACATCACGGTCGAGAACTTCAGCGCGCGACTGTTGCGCCCCGGGTCTGATGGAGGCTCTGGTGTGTCCCGCGGGTCTGTCTGGTTAACGGTGGGTGGGTCTCGGCCTGACACGCCGAGCGAAGGCTTGGCGGGAAGCAGGCAGGATGACCGAGATCATCGAGCCCGTGACGCTCGACGAGGACGAGAAGCAGGTACTGGCGCAGCAGCTGGTGGCGCAGGCGAAGGCGGCGGGGATCGATCTGGTCGGCCCGGACGGGCTGCTGGCCGGGTTGACGAAGCAGGTCTTGGAGACCGCGCTGGACGAGGAGCTGACCGAGCATCTGGACTACCCGCCCGGGCAGCGGGAGGCGAAAGCGGGCACGAACGAGCGCAACGGCACCCGGTCCAAGACGGTCCTGACCGAGATCGGTCCGGTCGAGATCGATGTGCCCCGGGACCGGGACGGGTCGTTCGAGCCGGCGATCGTCAAGAAGCGGCAGCGGCGCCTGAACGGCGTGGACGAACTGGTGCTGTCCTTGACGGCGCGCGGGCTGACGACCGGGGAGATCAGCGCGCACTTCGCCGAGGTCTACGGCGCGTCCGTCTCCAAGGACACCGTCTCGCGGATCACGGACAAGGTCGTCGCGGAGATGGCCGAGTGGCAGACCCGCCCGCTGGACGAGGTCTACCCCGTGATCTTCATCGACGCCCTGGGCCGCCCAGGACGGTCGTCACGACACACCAGAGGCCGCGTTGGCGCTGCCCCCGCTGTACTCCGTCCGTCAGCCGGCCGACGTCATGGCCCGGATCGATCTGCTCGACGGCACCGTCAGCACTGACGAAATCCGCTACGGCGTCACGCTCGTGCACCGGGCGAGCACAAGCGCCGTGATCTTCGTCCGCGTCGAAGGGTGGTGACGGCGAGGACGTTGGCCGCGATCACGATGCCGATGCCGAGCAGCTGGTGCAGCGTCAGGTGCTGCTCCAGCAGGAGCAGGCCGGACAGGTCCGCCAGTGCGGGTTGGGCGTTGGACAGGAAGCCGAACAGCCGCGGCGGGGCAGAACGTCAGGCCGCGGCGACCCGCAATCAGCAGCTCGAGCGCCGCGCTGCGCGAGCAGCCCTCGGGCTCGCAAGCAAGATCCGCTCACGCTTGTCCTGCGGGGCCCGCTCGCGGCGCCCGGTCGGCCTGCGTCCATGCTCCAAGCGGCCCCCTCTTGACAATATTTCTGAGGCCGCTCATGATTGAGCCCACTCGGCCTCACCGGGCGGGACGAGATCCCCAGGAGGGCGATATGTCGCAGCAAGGAGCGGCGCAGAGCTTGCCCGGCATCTTTCCCGGCGCGAGGGTGACGGACTCCGGCCAAGGCGCCGTCTTCCAGTACCGCCGGGAGTTCGTCGACGCCGCGTGCGACTTCCTCCACCGCTAGTTCCCGCCGCTGCACTCATCCGTCATCGGCACGAGCCAGCACCACACCACCAGACCAAGAAGGACAGCCACCATGCGCGCGTTTGTCATCAATGAGTACAAGGAGCCGCTGCAGGAAGCGGACGTCCCCGAGCCCGTGGTCGGTGAGCACGACGTGCTCGTCCAGGTCCAGGCCGCCGGGCTCAACGTCGTGGACGAGAAGATCCGGCAGGGGTCGTACAAGGCGTTGCTCCGGTACGAGCTGCCGCAGGTCATGGGCAGCGACGTCGCCGGAACGGTGATCGACGTCGGCGCCAAGGTGCGGGGGTTCGCGCCCGGCGACCAGGTGTACGCCCAGCCTCGCCTCGACCGCATCGACCGCATCGGAACCTTCGCCGAGCGCATCGCCGTACCCGAGGCCGAGGTGGCCCTCAAGCCCGCGTCGGTCAGCCTGGAAGAGGCGGGCTCGCTGCCGCTGGTGGCCCTGACCGCGTGGCAGGCGCTCGTCGAGAGGGGCAACGTGCAGCCGGGGCAGCGAGTCCTGATCCACGCCGGCGCCGGTGGCGTCGGAACCATCGCGATCCAGCTCGCCAAGCACCTCGGCGCCACGGTCGCCACCACGGCCAGCGCCGGCAACGCCGACTTCGTCCGGGAGCTGGGTGCCGACAGCGTCATCGACTACCGCAACCAGGACTTCGAGCAGCTCCTGGACCGGTACGACCTCGTGCTGGACAGCGTCGGCGGGGAGACCCTCGAGAAGTCGCTGCGGGTGCTGCGTCCCGGCGGCAAGGTGATCGGGATCGTCGGGCCGCCCGACCCCGCATTCGCCCGCGAGAAGGGCCTGAACCCGGTGATGCGCCTCGCCATGGCAGCGCTCAGCGGAAAGATCCGCCGGCAGGCGAAGAGGCTCGGGGTGACCTACGAGTTCCTCTTCATGCACGCCAGCGGCGAGCAGCTCCGCCAGATCACGGCCCTCGTGGACGAGGGCGTGGTGCGCCCCGTCGTCGGGCGGGTCTTCGATTTCGACGAGACGGCGCAGGCCGTGCAGTCGCTCGGCAAGGGCGGCGTCCGCGGCAAGTCCGTCATCACCGGGGTCTGAAAGCCCTTCGCACCCGTCGAAGGACCAGGAATCAGGAGAACATCATGAGCACCGACAACACGTCGAACAAAACCGTTGTCACCTCGTACGCGCACGCCCCGACCCGCACCATCACCGCCGGCGGCGTCACCTACGCCTACCGTGAGCTCGGTCCGAAGGGTGGGATCCCCGTGGTGTTCTTCGTGCACCTCGCCGCGACGCTGGACAACTGGGACCCCCGGATCGTGGACCCCATCGCGACGAACCGTCACGTCATCACCTTCGACAACCGCGGCGTCGGCTCCTCCACCGGCACCGTTCCCGACAGCATCGAGGCCATGGCCGACGATGCTTACACGTTCATCAAGGCCCTCGGCTTCGACACGATCGACATCTTCTCCTTCTCCCTGGGCGGCATGATCGCGCAGGACCTCGTGGTCAAGCACCCCGACCTGGTCCGCAAGCTCGTCCTGACCGGCACCGGACCCCGGGGCGGCAAGAACATCGACACGATCGTCGCCACCACCTACTACGACATCCTGCGCGCGACCCTGACGCGGAAGGACCCGAAGGAGTTCCTGTTCTTCAAGCGGAACGCCGCCGGCAAGCCCGCCGCCCGCGCGTTCGTCAACCGCCTCAAGGAGCGCACGGTCGACCGCGACAAGGACATCTCGATGAAGGGGTTCCGGACCCAGCTCAAGGCGATCCAGAGGTACGGGCGCTCGGCCCCGTCCGACCTGTCGACGCTCACGCAGCCCACCCTGATCGCCAACGGCGACAACGACCGGATGGTGCCCACGGTCCTCTCCGAGGACCTGCACCGCCGGATCAAGGACTCCGAGCTCGTCATCTACCCCGACTCCGGGCACGGCGGCATCTTCCAGTTCCACCAGGAGTTCGCCCCTCTGAGCGCCGAGTTCCTCGGCCGCTGACCGCACCGGACGCCCGGGACCAGGACATCCGGAGGGGCCTGCACCCCACGATCAGCGCCGCGGCCCCGTGCTTCGAGGAGTGTCGACGAGCCGACCGTGCTGGTCACAGCCGCCCAGGGCGGTTCGGTCGAGGCGCTCCATCCCGAGCTCTGCGACACCAGGACGCCCCCGACCGGCGTGGAAGAATGAGCGCCGGCACGTCCGAGCCCGCTCAGCAACGAAGGAGGGCAGCCATGCCACACACCTCCCAGCCGGTCGGACGGCGCGAGCGGAACAAGCAGGTGAAGCTTGAACGAATCGTGGCCGCCGCGAGCAAGCTGTTCGCCGAGCGGGGCGTCGACGAGGTCACCACCCAGGAGATCGCCGAGAAGGCCGACATCGGTGCGGGCACGCTGTTCCTGTACGCCAAGACGAAGGGCGAGCTGCTGCTGCTCGTCCAGAACTCGACCTATGCCGAGGCGCTCGAGCAGGGCAAGGCCGCGGCTGCCGCCGTCACCGACCCGATCGACGCGGTGATGGCGATCGTCCGCCCCGTCGTGGAGTGCAACCGCAAACAGGTCGACAACGGGCGGACCTACCTGCGAGAGATCGTCTTCGGCGACCCTGCCGAACCCCACCACCGCGACGCCCTCGCCCTGGTCGCAGGGACCGAGGAGGCGATTGCCGCCGTCCTGCTGCGTGACGGGCAGGCCAGCGCGCAGCAGGCTGCGGCACGAGCCCACATCGTGTCCGCGATCATGTTCGTCAGCATGGCCACGACGATCAACGCCGCCCACCCGGTCGGCGCCGTCGTGCAGGAGATCCGGGACCAGGTGCAGACTCTCCTGCCGAAGTGAGACCCCTGACGGCACATCGTCGGGGCGGACGATGCGGTCGGCGGTCCGTCAATGAGAAGTTCGGTCGCGTTACGGTCTCGGCCTACGTTGACGGAGGTGTCGATGTGCGTTGACCACCGGACATTGGAGACGAGGCCCCGATGACGCTGACGCTCGAACCCATCCTGCGCAGCTCCGGCATCAGCCCGGCCGACGCCCTGGTGATTCGCCACGCCTACGTCAAGGAGCACGAGGACACCGGGACCAGTGGCATCCACGCGGACTCGACGGACGACGAGATCCTTGCCTACACGGCCAGCCAGTCCTCGAACCCGCGCCAGTTCCCGGCCGACCCGCCTCGCTACTGGATCGTCTTCGTGCCCGAAGGCGGCACCAGAGCTCGCCTGTGGTCGGTCGTCGAGCATCGCGGCGAGACGTCGAACGACGGCCAGCGACGAACATTCGACCTGGCCCAGTCCGACCACATGCAGGACCTCAGGGAACGCCTCGTCATCGGCTGGCGATCACCACGAACCTGGCGGCTCAACGGCCCGACAGCTGCCGGCTACCCCGTCGTGGAGATCGCCGACTCGCAGCCCGTCCCGTTCCCCGGCTTCGATCGACTGGTCCTCGATCACGCGCAGCTTCAGGCTGTGATGCGCGAGCACCGCTATGCCGCGTGGCGCACCGCGCTCTCCTCCGTGGTGGGGATCTACCTGATCACCGACACGCGCGACGGCCGTCAGTACGTCGGCAAAGCCGACGGCGCCGAGAGCATCCGCCAGCGCTGGAGCGCCTACGCCTCCAACGGACACGGCGACAACGTCGAGCTGCGCGGCCTCGACCCGACAAGCTTCCGGTTCTCGATCCTGCGGGTGTTCGACCCCGCGACACCGACACCCGTGATCGACCAGACAGAGAGTCACTTCAAGCACATCCTGGACACACGGAAGCACGGCCTCAACCGGAACTGATCGCTGGAGCAACAGCACCCGTTCACCCCGCTGTGCGGACGTCTTCCGGCGTGTCCGCCTACGTCGCGTCGTTGATTCGCTGGGCGCCTCGCTCTCGGCGCGGTGTCCCTGTGCGGTCGAGGCCGCGACGCACGGCGGCCTGTGTGCGTCCCGTCAGTTCGCCGATCTCTCGCAGGGAGCGGCCGGCGGTGTACTGCCCGTTAGCCTCGCGTCATGGACCTGGCTTCGGTGCTGATCTCCGGTGGCGCGCTCCTCGTGGCGATCTTGGCCGCCGTCTTTTCCGGCATCTCGCTCGGCTACGGCCGCGGTCAGCGTGACGCCGCCATCCGTCAGGCGATGGCCTCCGCGGCCCGCTGAGCAACCGTCTCGACCGCCGCGCGAGAACTGCTGGGTGCGGCGGCAACGATCCGGTGCAGGGCGATGGCGCCAGCATGACCAAGTATGAGTCACATGATGAGATTCTCGCGGTGAGCATGACATCTATCCATCCCAATGGGCAGGGTGCTAAGGTCTGCGCGAGAGCGTTTGAATGCGTTCTGCGCTTCGCCCTGGACGGCGGTGTGATCGACTTGATCCCTCGTATAGAGATGTAGGATTGGATGCAGAGTGCGTAAGCGTCGCGGCATTGCTGACATCCTATTGACCATCCTCCTGGTAGTGGGGGCGGTGGCACTATTGGCTTATGTGGCTTTGATGCTCGTGCTGTATTTTTCTTGGCCTAGCTGAGTGGCCATTATCCCCATACTGTGCGGCATGGTGTTGCCCGCACATGTCAAGTCAGTTGCGACGGTTCCAAGGGGGTTGAGATTGCTGGGGAAGCCGCAGGCGCGGCGGTATAGCCCGGAGGAGAAGGCCGCAGCGGTGCCGCTGGTGCGCACGTTGCGGGCGCAGCTGGGGACTGAGCACGGGACGGTGCAGTGGGTCGCGACGCAGCTGGCAGGCCGATATCGACGACGGTCACGCGCCCGGTGGGACGACCGCGGAGGCGCAGCGGCTACGTGGGCCGGAACAGGACAGCCGGGAGTTGCGTCGCGCGAACCGGCCCGTCGCTCGACCGTGGGCCACGAGCACTGGACCCGGGCCGCGACCCTGAGATTGGCAAGTTGATCGATGACTGGGCGAAGGCCCTCGTCAACGGGCTCAACGCAGATGAGGGTGTAGCCAGTCAGGGTCGCGACAGCGGGGTTCCGCCCAACCTCGCGGCAGCCGGGCTTGTTGATGTGCTCGCCGGGCAAGCTGGTGAGCGTCAGGCGCTTCTTCCGGTCTCGTAGACGAGGTGGCCCTGGCTCTCCCGCTCAGTCAGGTAGGTGGCGATCTCCTGAGCATGCGTGGCATCGCGCGCGTCCACAGCTAGCGAGCTCGCCGACGACCACTCAAGGAGGCTTCCCATCGTGGTCAGCTGCTCCACCGCACTCTCTCTGTGCCCCAGCATCGGGCCCGCGAAGTAGACACGGAACACGTAGCGACCGGATCGGCGCAGCACTCCTGCCACGACGTACTCACGCTCCGCCTGCGGAGCCGTCTACACCAGGTCTCCCAGTGCAACGTCATACAGGAAGAACGGGATGCAGCACACTTCGAAGGTGTCGTCGCTGACCTGGCGGCACCACAGCTGTTCGTAGCGTCCTTGCTCGGGCAGTGCGGCATGGACGATGAAGCTCGCGCGCTCGCGCCAGGCCGGCTCGTCGTGAACTGAGAACTTCTCCGGTGGTGCACTCATCCGGTAAGTCTCCACGTCTTGCGAGGTCGATGGCACTCGACTCCCGCCGGCGACGCGGCCGGGCAGTCCGACGCGCTTCTGCATGAGGTGCGCAGGGCGACACATGGCGGTGGTGGCTGGGACGTGGTCAAGGCCCCCTGATGATGGGGGTTCCTACGCCTGGAGCCTGCCCCGGTGGCTCAAGAGGGAGGTTCATCGCAAGCGCTCAGCTCAGACTCCTCGCTGAGAGTCCAGCCACTCTGCGGGGTTCCAGGCGACGGCCTGAGCACAGACCGGCGCGAGCGCGAAGCGCGGATCGTCACTCTGGAGCAGACAAACCAACCGGCGGCCGAACAACGAGGCGGTCCGCGACTGGTCCGCGAAGCACCCAGCCAGGGTCTGGGCTGCGACGGGATCCGCCGCGGCGAAGGAGTCATAGCCGGTCAGCACGAGCGCGAGACCCGTGGCATCGGCGGGCACGCCATAATCCCCAGCTGCCACGTCGGACAGGCAGTCGTTCAGAGCGTCGAAGTTCCTGCCGAAGTAGTCGGGGAATTCCAGCGCCACGGCAAGGGCGTCGAACATGGACGCCGCGTCGCACCATGCGTCAGCCTCGATGCGGACGACGCGGTAGCCGAGCGCCGACAGCCTGGTACACGCACCATCCAGTACCGCGAGATCCCAGTAGAGACCCACGGCTCCGTTCTGCATCAGGACGAAGTCGAACGGCGGAGTCGACTCCGCCGGGTCAAAGGCAGGCACGATCCAGTGTCACCCCGCTTTGAGTCCTCGCTCCGGTCGCCCCGCTTCACGCTGCCGTTCCGCCATGAGCCACCGAGCGCCCACCACGCCGACAGCTGCCGGCCCAGCGTCACGCACCGAGGGACCTTGTAACAAACATGGAGGATCTTGCAATCTAGGCTGCACGTCGACAAAATTGTCGACGTGCAGCGCAGATTGCACGGACACGCCTGCCTACCTTGCTCGATCTCGGGCGTGTCGCGATGGCCGCACAAAGTAGGTTGGATCGTCCCTCGATGCAGATTCCTGCCTGCGGGACAATGGGCCTGTGAGCGGCTTCAACTTCTTCGATGCGGCGATCTTCGCCTCCTCGAAGGTGCCGACCAAGGTGTCGTCGCGTACGTTGCGGGCCGCCAAGGAACAGGCACTCATCGACTCCAACACGCGGCGCGACCTCGAGACGGTTCTCGGCGAGGAGCTGCAGCTGCCGTGGTCGGTGTCGGATCGTTAGCCGAGTGACAGGGACTACACCGAGCGCGACGTCATCCAGGCCTACATCGAGGGCTGCGAGCTTCCCCGGCTCGTGGCCCTCGCCCGCCGCATCGTCGCGGAACTCGATCTGAGCGACGCCACCCTCGCCGACCTGACCGCTCTGCGCTCTGTGTACGACCGCGGAGGAGGTGTCGGATCGCCGGCGAAGAACCTGATCTTCGCCGCGAACGGTCCTAAGCCCGAGCTCGTGTTGCGCGATGCCGTGCGCAACGAGATCGAGTTCGTCCGCAATGGCGAGTACTGCCTCGTCTACGATCGGCCGATCCCTGCCGATGGACTGGCGTCCTGCAGCCTGATCGAGTGGTGGCGAGAGCGCCAGGGCGTCGCCGGTAGCGTTTCGGCCCGCGACGTCGGCATAGACCTACACGGTCGCCTACGGGCGACGCTGGGAGGCAACCTGGCCGAGCGCCGCGTCTTCGACGCCTACGCGACGCGCTATAAGGACGAGCAGTTCGACGCCCCAGCCCTGATCCCCCAGGCGTCCAGACGGCCTCGTCGAGGCTGGAATCCGCCTGTGTCCGGGCTCAGTACATGCAGCGCACGTCACGAAATGCATGGCTTGCATAGTTTTGGTCCCCATTTGGTCCCCCTCAGCCAACGTCGCCTGCGCCTCCCAACGAGTGACGCACCCAGCCCGCGGTGCCCAGACTGGACCGTGAATGAGACCCCGAGGCGAGTCTGGATAGACCGGGTCAAGGGCCTTCAGCCGCGGGTCCGACAGTCGCTACAAGTGGGCTCTGTCCTGAATCCACGCGTCGCAGGATGTCTGGTCCCCCTTGTGGTCCTAGACAGGAAACATGAGGCCCGTACGCTAGCCAACGTGAAGCCGCAGAGCGCATCGCGGCACATTGCCCGAACTCCCCCGGCAAGCCGAGTTGGCCGCGCGCAGACCGGAGTTGTCGACCGTAATCTCGAAACGTGACGGGCCATGTAATACCCCCAAGCCAGAATGTTCAGTTGCGCCCGAAAACTCGATCAATTCCTACCTATGTGGGGAGGCGGCAACGGCTCCTCACCACGGGTAGCCAGCCACATCGTGTGCTCACGACTGATCGCCTCCTCAGCGTCCG
Source organism: Isoptericola halotolerans (assembly GCF_013149785.1). Taxonomy (GTDB): domain Bacteria; phylum Actinomycetota; class Actinomycetes; order Actinomycetales; family Cellulomonadaceae; genus Isoptericola; species Isoptericola halotolerans. Next base: position 448,575 of record NZ_JABEZU010000004.1, on the reverse strand, counting down.
CCACCGCCTGCGGCCAGTCCTCAGCACTCACTCCACGGAGAACGTCTGCTTGAACAGCAAGTTCACCTGCCGCCACTCGATACGCGGACGTCAGTTGGGAGTGTTGCCTGATCGCCAGCCAGGCGGCTCCCCCTGCAACGAACGCGGCGACGATACCGGCGAAGTCGAAGGGCTCGTCACGCCCTAGGGAAAGAGCCGAAGCTACGATCGCGAGCAGTTCGCCAAGAAGAAGAGCATAACGCCATGTTGTGGCGCGGACTTCGTTCTTCCGTGCATTGGACGAGTACCAGATGCGCTGTTCTTCTGTCCTGTGTTCGAGGTAGGCGCCCCTGCGTGCGGAGAATGGCGATCGGCGGAGTTCAAGCATGCTGTCGGTGAGGACGGCATCGCCAGGACCTACGTTGATTCGGTCCTTGCCACGTTGCAGAACTTCGCTGACTCGGGTTCGAAGCAGTGCCTCGGCATCACCTTCAGTGAGATTCGGGCCGAATGGCTCTCCCTGGACGGCGAACCGCCACGCGAGTGTCTTCGTAGACTCGGCGACCGCTCGTCCGGCGTACCAGTCGCGTTCGGGCTGAAATCGGATCAAAGCTAGTTCGGCTAGTGCGGCTACTACGAACGCGAGAAGTAGTACAAGACCAGAAAAGTCAAAACTTCCAATGGCGATGCCCAGCGCCGCGGCGAGCGTTGCCACTAGAAGTGCAACCAGCCGGGAGGCGCTTAGCCGAACATACGTTGTTTGTCCGCGCCCAGACGCGTCGCTTGCCGCATCGTGAATAACGGGCAACTTGATGTTCCTTGGCCTGTGGGAGTTGCTGTGGCCGTTCATCGCGTGCACGTGCTCATCGTGTTGGTCGGCATTGACCTGCCGCGACTTGTCGCAGTGATCGCTCGCTCGATGGCATCGTCAAACTGGTTGACATCTGCCGGAGTATTCCAGTCGAGAATCTCAGCGCCGTACTCTGTCAACCCTTCAGGGACTGGCGCGCCGGGGTCGATGCGGATGCCAATGATGCCCTTTCCCTGTTCCTTGCTCCACTGGATCTCCTTCTCGACCCACTCGCTTTGGGAGGTCTCCTTCCCGATGAGCACGATCGTCGCAGATGACCCTTTGATCCGTTCCTTGATCTTTCGGCTAATGTAGTCCGCGTCCTGGCTCTTCACCGGGTCGAGCAGGTGCCGCCCCGTGAAGTCAATCTTGACGTTCGTGTTGTATGTCATCAGGTTCAAGCCACGGGCTTTCATCTGATCGGCATGCTGGTAACTGATAAAGACTCGACGGGTCATGCGCCCTCCTCGGCAGGAGCGAGCGTTGCCATCTGTTTGCACAACGGACACTTCTTCAGCAGCGCGCCGCTCTTAATGAGATATCCACACTCTCGGCATCGCCACTTGCGGTTCCTGGAACTGTTGGGCACCTTCGAGAGTTCAGCGTCTGTCTGGTAGTAGTCGGGAGCGTCTGACCAGCTGAATCCACCCTCCCGCCCCCACGAAGGGTACGCGCAGCCGGATCGAGCACGCGCAAAAGCTTCCACCCGCTCGATCTCGCCCAAGTATTCGGCCGTGCGGTCAGGGCGCTCATCGCATATCCGGCGAAGAGCCGCCACAGTCTCAATATCGATCGGCTTCATCGTACGGAACCGCGTGGAACAGATGGCTGCCAGCGACTCAGCCAGATCGCTCGTAAGGATGGGGTCGATGAAGTGCAACTTGTCGGCGGCGAGGGCATAGTCACGGTTGACCGCACCCTGAGTACCTTCCGTGTACCAGCCAACGTGGTAGTACCCGGAGATCACTCTCCCCTGGTGCGGTTTACGTGTCGTGAGGAAGAAGATGGTGGACGCGCCATCGAGAACGATCCGGTTTCGCATGGACGGCTCGCACGTAGAGAACAGACCGTAGGTTCCGGTCTCAATGTTTGGGTCGCTCTTATTGTCCGCAGGTCGGGTAATCTCCCGAACTGGCCATCGTGCGAGGGGCTCGGAGAAGTAGACAGACAGGTAGCCGCGGCCAGCGTCAGGGAGCTCGCGCCACGGGTCGCCAGGGCGACGCGCCGCCGCACTTCCCTCGTGACCCCGGTGCCGTCCCATAGCCTGATCATAGGGGTGACCTCTGACACGTCCCGGGAGCCACGCTGTGTGGAGAGAAGGAGCTGATGATGGCCAAGGCTGGTCTCACCATCCGCTCGGGTGCCGTCATCGTGTTTGAGGGCCTCGATCAGACCGGTAAGTCGACGCAGCTCGACCGCCTCCAAGGCTCAGTCGACACTGGGTCCACAGTGTTCGCTCACATGCCAAGCGGCTTCACCACGTTCACCGAACGGGTGTACAGAGCACTGGAGGGCGAGACCCCTGACGAGAAGCCTACGTCCGGCCTCGCTCAGCAACTAGCGCACCTCGCGTGCCATGCGGAGTCTGTGCCTGGTCTCAAGAGAGCTGCGGAGAAGCAATCTCTGATTCTGGATCGTTGGTGGTGGTCCACTCTCGCTTACGGCTGGTACGGCGGACCAGTGAAGCAGTCAGGACTCCCGGAGTCGAGTTTCAGGGAACTCATCGACACTATCTGGTCACCGATCAAGCCGTCTATCGTCTTTGTATTCCTCGAACCCCACCACCTCGACTCGAACAACGCACCGGGCGTGCAGGCCGGCTATCGAGCACTCTTGGAGGAACATGCTGAGTCCGCGGTTGTTGTTCCGATGGCGGACGAAGAAGAGACATACTCCTTTGTGACTGAGACACTTCTGGATCGCGGACTTGCTGGCCGAGTTCAGAATCGGTAAGCCATAGTGGCTGTCTATCGAGGTGTGGAGCAAGCCTTCTTAGCCGAGTTGCGCGCCGTTGTTGACTCAGGAGACCCTGTTGAGGTCCGCGGAGAGCGGACCCGAGAGCTGCGGGCGCGGCTTGTCGAGGTATCCGACATTCGGTCCCGCTACGTGATACTCCCCCACCGAAACAACAACGTTTTTGCCTCGATCGCGGAGAGCATGTGGGTGATCGCGGGCCGAAACGACTTGAGCTTACTCAGCGCCTATCTAGAGCGAGCGATCGACTTCTCAGACGACGGCCTATCGTGGCGTGCTGGTTACGGTCCGCGGCTTCGAAACTGGAATGGCATAGACCAACTCGTCGAGATCGTGAAGATTCTCCGGGAAGACCCACTCTCGCGCCGGGCCGTCGCCAGCATCTACGATCCGGATCGCGACTTCGTTGAGAGTCGGGACATCCCGTGCAACAACTGGCTTCACTTCCTCATGAGGGACGGGCGTCTCGACCTCCACGTTGCTGCGCGCAGCACCGACATATGGTGGGGATTCTCCGGCATCAACGCCTTCGAGTGGACACTGCTGCTTGAGGTGATGGCGCGGTGGCTCAATTGCGTGCCTGGCCGACTGGTTTTTTTTAGCTCCTCCCTGCATCTCTACGCGCGCCACTTCGACAGGGCTTCACGTCTCTTAGCCAGTCAACCGAATCGGGCCACGTCAGGCGAGGCGGAACACCCGCAGTTCGATACAGACTGGGAGGATACGTCTGCTGCGTGGGACGAGTGGATGCGGCTGGAGGCCGGCATCCGGTCTGGCCAAGAGCTTTCGGTGCTCAACTGCAAACTCACCGACCCACTCCTGCTCGCATACATTCGGATGATTGATCTGTATTGGGCGGCGCAGGGTGGAGCCACTGCGGAGCTTATAGAGGAGAAGTTGGCCGGGCTTGGGAACGGCAGACTTGGTGCCGCAGCACGCGAATATCTCGGACGAACTCAACGTATGCAGCACTGAGCCCGACAGCCTAGGTAGGTGTCGCGAGCGCGCTCGACCGGTCCGATACCCGTTGATTGATTCCCCACTTTGGCGGGAAAAAGGGCCTTGTCGGAGGACCCTTAGGTGCGAACTGCTGTTTGATCCTGTTGCGGTTTCCGACTCCGCGCACGTTGGGATGCATCACTCGCGCGTACTTGTCGGTCTCGCAGAACAGATTCTGGCAGTCGATGAGTGTCAAGGACCGCCCAAACAGGTCGTCGAACTCGATCCCTTCTTGGTCGAACTGTACCTGTTGCGTGTCGACCATCCATCGGATGACGTCTTCCGCAGAAACGCCGTTGAGCTGCGGGAAGCATTTCGCGATGCCACTGCGTGCGCCCGGCCCGGGCACTACGAAGTCGTTCTCATCAAAGTCGATCACCGAGGTGTAGTTGAGGTCAATTGCTAGCTGGTACGAGAGGAAGGGGCCGAGTGAAGGAAAGGCCAGAATCGTCTCAAACACTTGGCGAAGAGTACCAGCATGCTCGACCTGTGCGGCAACCCCGGAACGCATCATATGCTCGATTAGCAACAGATGGTTGCGGTGCTTCCGAGCCGCACCGAACGGCGGGGGTGGAACAATGTAGGCCGCAGAGTAGACTCTGTCGCCGCTCGCAATTTTTGCGTCGAGAACCTTGCTGTAGGCATCGACGTCGAATGTTGATGTTGTGATCTGGCCGAATCTAGACTCCAGCGAGTCCCAAGTTGATGGCTTGTTGAAGAAGCGAAATAGCAGAACACGCATGACGAGGTTCTCGGGGTCCTGAGGACCCTCGTATGCGACCCGTATCAGATCTTGTGACACGCGGTCGGCGGCGCGATAGGCGTTAGTAAAGCGATATTTCAAGAGAACAGCGTCATCGGTCCACGGACCAGGTTCACCACGCAACCTCGCGTGATATACGTGCTGCCGTTCAGCCGCCAAGTGCCAGTAGGAGGGAAGCACCTCTGAAACCCCGACATCGTGCCGACCAACTCTCACGCGCCGCATCGAGCCCTCCTGTCAGTGCATACCTCCAGCTTCCGCCAGTGTCTAGGTTGTCACGAGGAGGCCGGCGATGCCCGGAGACGCGCCACCGTCGCTCGTGGTTCAGGCATGCGTTCTCCGGACGCGAGTAGCAGGGCTCGCCATGAGCAGGAGACTGACCGGTCCGATCCAGTGGAACCTGAAGGCGTTCCAGACGAACAGCAGGACCAACAGGTAGAGGCACCCGGGACCGCCCTCGTTGACGATCGGGGTGCAGATCGTCGCGGCGTAGAGATAAGGAACGGCCAAGAGCATCGCGGGGACACCCATTTGAGGCCGCGTCTGGTGCGGATGGCGTCGGTAAGCAAGTTGGTGGGTGCGTAGCGGAGTACGCCGTAGCCTCGGACGCTGAGTGCTACAGATGTGCGGAGCCTCGTCATGGCGCGACGGTGTTCCGTCGTGGAGGCGGCTATGGACCGAGTGCCCTCGAAGGCGCTGTCTCACAGGACCCGCGTAGCTGAAGAACAGCCTCACCCTCCAGCCTACGACCGTGCTCTGACAGAGGGAACCTCTCGGTGCGCGGGCGTGTACCTCGTTGGTGAACTGGGACCGAGAGGACACCGATCATGGCGACACTGGCGGAGACGATGCAGGGTGAGCGGATGGCGCGAGTCGCGTTGTCGATGTTCGCCGAGCCAAACGACGCCACCACCGGGTGCGTCCTCGCCCACGTCAGCGGGATCGAGACGTTGCAGCTGACCGAGTCCGACCATCCTGTCCCGGGCCTTGCCCGCGCGGATGCGCTGATGTGGCGTGAACGGCTCGCCGCTCGGATCACGTTCGACTTGCCCGGCCGGGTGGCAGAAGCGCTAGACGGAGAGTTCGGGTCCCGAGGCAGTCAAGCAAGCCACGAGTTCGATGGCAGCCACGTGAACCTCCGACTCATCGCTTCCGCGTCCATGGCGCCGGCATGCTCAATGAGCGTGGTTCCCGTACCGGACCGGGTCACTCTGGTGCTGGAGTCACGGTCCGGGGCAGGTTCTTCCTCAATTGCTCGACCGCGCGCTGGGTGATCCTTTCCAACGGGGCGCCCAGCATCAGCGCGTATCGGACGACGGCACGCTCGGTGACCTCCGTGGCCAGTGTGACCACGGTGGAGATCGTTCCGGCATCGGGTCGCCGTACCGCTCGGAACCGGCCCGCCGAGAACTCCTCGCCGAGGTCGGTGCTGTAGGTGGCTTCAAGGAACCAGAGTTTGCCGTGGGCCGCGGCCGACGCGGTCCGCCACAGCGCTTCAGCGTCGTCGGGCTCAAGGCCACCGAGGTTCGCAGCGGCGCGCACCATGTCGAGATAGTTCGGTGCCACCTTGATTGGCCCCCCAGCCGTGTCTCGAACAGCCACGATCCTTTCCTTGACAGCCTCCTCGGCGCTTGAATCGACGAGCCGGGCGGTACGGCGCATCTCCTCGAGGTCGTTGACCGCCAGCCTCAGATGCCGGGCAATGCGCTCATCCTGCTCTTGAGGGCTAAGGAGCCAGACCGCTTGAGCTGCCGACTCCAACCCAGCACGCGCGAGCGTGAAGTACGGGCGGGGAGGGTTCTCGACTGGCACGTCCTTGATGAACACCCTCGGCGCCACCACGTTCGCCCACAAAGTCAGGTTGTCGAGCGCAGCATCAAGATGGCCCCTGACCGAGTCGGAGATGTATGGGCCGTTGCAGCGCATGTCATCCTGGGCAAGTCCACTTCCGGGAGCCGGGTCCCCGAGCTGATCCAACGTGGCCTGAGCTAGCCGCACCCGCGTCGCGGCCTCCTTCCAAAGGACCATGTCGTCCCCATCGACCGCCACCTTCACATGTTCGCTTGCCACGTGTCGCATCCTCCCAAATCATGTCCGCCTTGGGCACGCCTTCCGAGTCGAGAGCTCGCTGGATGGGTGGGTGACAACTGACCTGGGGCGCCTGGGCTGCTTTGCGCTGCCAGGTGACATCCGACCGTGCCGTGGTCCCTACGGGGTTACCACTCGTCGAGCGGATGCGTCTCCACCCACTGCGGTTCGTCGCTCCGTTCCCCGACCTCGATCAACGCGCGAGATCGGTCGACCCATGTTCCAGATGGAGACAACAGGATCAGGTCCCGGTCCTTGCCGATCCGCCACGCGTATCCATGCTCGCGGAGCAGGTCGTTCTCCCTCTTGCGCTCTCCCTGGTCGAGGACGTGCTCTTGCACGGCCTCGACATCGCGGGCCAGGCGGATGCAGCGCGCGCACTGGTGCCGTCGTCCGTCAAGACTCGACGGATGACGGGGGAACGAAGACGCGAGCAACACGTCCCCGCAGTCCTGACACTCCTTCGGGTCGTGGATGTGGGGACCAGCATCGACGTCGACCTGGCTCTCACAGTAGGTGCACCGGCGAAGTCTCATGTCCGCACGCTAGGCCGCGCCGCTGACACGGGCGCCAGTCGTCCTATCCCCCATTCCAGGGTGATCTCGTCGAGGGTTCCGTCGAGCTCAGTCACCGTCACGATGCCGCGTTTGAGCATGTCTGCTGCGACTGTGGCGACGTGGGCGCGGTCGTGATCGTCGGCGAGCAGGTCGGCCACCGTGCGCGCGGGCGTCGTGACGGGAAGGCCCTCGACCAGGGTGACCTCGTCGCGGCGCAGTCGTCCGCGATGAGCTCGCACTTCAGGGCGTCGAGCCCGGTACCGAGAAGGCAGTGTCACCTCGACCTGTCGATCGAGTATGTCCCCTGCGTGGTGAAGTGCTGCTGCTGTGGCGTGCGAGAGGACCCCAGCCTGCGGGGTGTCGGCCAGGCGCTCGTACGCGAGTCGGCTGGGTTCCAGCGACAGCCATACGGCGCGCTTCTCCAGTAGCTCATCCCCACCGCTGCCGGCGTGGCGTACACGCCGTGCATGACCCGCTCCAGCTCACCCCACTCGGCCATTCGCGAGAGCATCATTCGCGACACGCCGGCCGCCGTCGCCTGCGCCGTGGTGAGCAGGCCCCACTGGCCGGCCGCGATCCTCGCGACCGCGACCCGTCCCGCAACGCCACTCATGGATCGATTGTAACGCCTAGCGTTACTATTGGTCCCCGCAGGCGATGGTAGGGATCCACGGTTTGCTCTTCAGCAAGGCAGCCGCGGGTTGCGGTCTGTCACGGCCGCTTGGCTTGGCCGCTAGACGCTGCTCAGCCACTACGAGTCTCGATTGCTGCGGAGCAGCCTGTGCAGGTCGAGGCGGTTCGCGCGCCAGAGGCGCCGGTAGAGCTGGCCTTCGCGCCCTGAGTATCCGAGGGTGTGCACCGCGTCGGAGTACGTCTTGCCGTCGTCGATGGCCTGGGTGACGGCCTCGAGGAAGCTGCTTCTGCTCGCTGCAGAGAGTTCCGGGAGCTTTGGCGGGGCCAGCGCGCGGGAGTGGCTACGGCGCCGTGCTCGGCGTAGGCGGTCTCGTTGTCGCGCGGTCAGTCCGGCGCGCATCTCGGCGGCGATGACGTAGCGGGACTCCTCGGTCTCGAGGGCTTCGCGCAGGCAGCTGGCCGCTACTGGGCATTCGGAGCAGATCTCGCGTTGAGCCTCAAGGTCTGCGGCCTCGTCACCGTCGCCGAACCGTGGGTCGCCGCCACAGGCTGCGTACCGGTGCAATCCCCGCTGGATCGGCGCCGGTGGGCCGAGGACGAGCTCGGCCCACAACGCCACGGTCAGGCTCTGGGTCGGCCGGGGCGGGTATGGGCCGGGTGCTGTGATCATGGCGCCGTCAGGAAGTCCCGCACGGCGGCGATGTCGCCGGCGGCTACTCCGACGGTCGAGGACGGCCGCAGGAGCAGGCAGTTTGAGCCGTAGATCATCGTGAGCCGGCGTTGTTCGGGTGGAGTGATGTCGTCGTCGATCCAGGCGAACCGTCGGCCAGTGTCGATGTGGCGTCGGATGGCGTCGAACTTCAGGGATGCGTCCATCGTGTGCGTCTGGTCGAGGGTGTCGAGGTGCAGGAAGTCGGCCAGGCCGAGGGTGGGTGCGACGTGAGTGCGGGCGTCGTTGCCCCAGCTGGTGAGCCATCGCAGGTCGATGACGCCGTTGCGGTGGATCTCGTGAGGGCTTCGATCACGTCGGGACGGTAGAGCAGCCCGTAGCCGCCGGCACGCGCGAGCTGTAGGCCGTCGCGGGGCTCGATGCCGTAGGGGCTGATAACGCGTCGGGGTCAAGGATCAGCAGCGGCGCCGGATCGAGGCGGCGTTCCGGTTCGTGAGCCGGGTGGTTCACGCTGCAGTGTCCGGGTCGGGTCTTCCTGGGGTCTTCTTGCGTTCAGCTCGGCGAATGGGGCCTACACGTCGACAGACAACGCATCTTACACCTGCATATCCACGAACCGCGAATAATGGCCCTGGAATGCAACCGTAATCGTATCTGTCGGGCCGTTTCGGTGCTTGGCAACAATCAAGTCGGCCTCACCCGCACGAGGAGACTCCTTCTCATAAGCATCCTCGCGATGAAGAAGGATAACCATGTCAGCATCTTGTTCGATAGAGCCCGACTCGCGAAGGTCCGACATCGCCGGCTTCTTGTCCTGTCGCTGTTCCGGTCCACGGTTCAGCTGCGACAGCGCGATGACCGGGACCTCGATCTCCTTGGCCAGCAGCTTCAGCGCACGCGAGAACTCGGAGACCTCCTGCTGACGGGACTCGACCTTCTTGCCGGACGTCATGAGCTGCAGGTAGTCGATGACCACGAGCTCGAGGTCGTGCTTCTGCTTGAGGCGCCGACACTTGGCACGGATCTCGGTCAGCGACATGTTCGGCGAGTCGTCGATGAACAGCGGCGCCTCGGACACCTTGCCCATGACCTTGGCGAGCTTCTGCCAGTCGTCATCACCGAGCGAGCCGTTGCGCAGCTTCTGCAGGTGCACCCGCGCCTCGGCGGACAGCAGTCGCATCGTGATCTCGTTGCGGCTCATCTCGAGCGAGAACACCACGGACGTCTTCTGGTGCTTGATCGACGCAGACCGTGCAATATCGATGGCTAGCGTTGAGTTGTGGGTCGGGATCATCGACGGCGATGCGAGGTAAAGATGGTCGGGGTGATCGACCTCGACACAGCGCACGGCGACGGACGGCAGCGGGCGAACATCGACAACAAAGCGCGACGTGAGCTTGGCTGTCGGGTGGCGGCGACGCTCCTTGTGGACCAAGCGCTTTCTCTCAAGATGGAACACATTGTCATGGGTTGTGAAGGTGACAGTGAACGCCGTAGAAGATTCCGCTCGCCGCCCTGCCACCTTCTTCTCCCACCAGCCAGTGCGATAACCCAGGCTGTGGATAAGTTCGCGCACATTCTCGGCAAGGCGTCGGTCAGTGAGTGCGATCTGAGGACTGCCGGTCCGGTTCACCGTGCCGTCCGTGTCGAGCAGGCCGGCGAGCAGCGCTCTGCGCTGCGCCTCGGACGCCCGCAGGTAGGCGTTCGGAATGTGCTTGCTTCCGAGCACACCGAGCGCGCGAAGGATCCCGGCAACCGACCCTCGTCCCTGGTGGCACTCCATGCATCGTCGGTGACCGGAGCTCCGTCCTCCGCAATCAGGACACGTGGGTGGCGCGGTCGGCGCCGAAACCGTCTTAGCTCGACCCCCGCACGAACGACCGCAGGTCTTGACCTGCGACGTCCGCGGAAGGAATGTCGCTCCGCAGACTACGCATGCCCGTTCAGCGTTCGGCTCGTCCGCATGGAGCTGAATCTGGTACAGCCGGGCTGCGCCAGGTGAGCTCTTGCGCTCCCCGACCACATACCCGAGACCTTCAATCCGCATCGCGATCTCGGGGTCCTCCGAGGTAAACCTCGCGGACGCAGCGTGTCCGTCGCCCAGCCACACCCCGAGTACGTATGGATCCAGAGGCAGGTCGGCCTCAGGGAACTGCAGTGGAGCTGTCGTGGCAACAGAGTGATTCGCACGTCCGTCAGCCGTTGCGCAACGGAGCGACGCAAGAATCTCCTCGGTCGTGTGGATCGTGCTCTCAGGCGTCGTTCCCGCACGCACCTTCCGGCGCTGAGCTCGGGTGCTGGTCGCCCACTCGTGCCAGGCGTCCGCGACGATCGTCGTGCCGTCGTCGAACACGACCTCGTAGCAGGGTCGGCCGGTCATGACCTCGGTCGCGCGTACGACCCGCGTCGGTGTCCCGTCGGCCGCGATCAGCTCGTCCCCGACGGCGACGTCGCCCATCGTGGTCCAGCCGGTCGGCGTCGGCAGCGGGGTGTCCAGAGCGAGCGCCTTGCCCATGGCCGGACGCGCCGCGACCACGATCATCTGCCCGGGGTGCAGGCCGTTGGTCAGCCGGTCGAGGTCGGCGAACCCGGTCGGGACTCCGGTCATGCCCTCGCCGCGGTTGCCTGCGGCCTCGATCTCGTCCATCGCGCCGCCGATGATGTCGGCGAGCGGCGCGTAGTCCTCGGAGGTCCTGCGCTCGGTGACGGCGTAGATCTCGGCCTGGGCGTTGTTGACGACCGTGTCGACGTCGCCGCCGTCGGTCGCGTACCCGAGCTGGACGATCTTGGTGCCGGCCTCGACCAGCCGGCGCAGCACGGCCCGCTCGTGCACGATGCGCGCGTAGTACCCGGCGTTGGCGGCCGTGGGCACGCCGGCCATGAGGTCGTGGATGTAGGAGGCGCCACCGATCCGCCCGATCTCGCCGCGCTTGGTCAGCTCGGCGACCACGGTGATCGCGTCGGCCGGCTCGCCGCGCCCGTACAGGTCGATGATCGCGTCGTAGATCGCCTCGTGCGCGGGGCGGTAGAAGTCGACACCGCGGATCTGCTCGATGACGTCGGCGATCGCGTCCTTGGACAGCAGCATGCCGCCGAGCACGCTCATCTCGGCGTCGACGTCCTGCGGAGGGGTGCGGTCGAAGCCTCCTCGTGACGGTGCGTAGCCCGCTTCGAGCTCCTCGATCGACATGTCTCCACCTCCCCCGGCTCTCACACCGGCACCACGTCCGACCCGGGCAGATCGACCGGTCCTCAGGACCTTGTTCTACAGTCCCCCTCTGACACCCGGGACGACGCTAGGCGCGCCCGGGACCGCGCGCAAAAGACGCTGTGGACACAACTGTGGAAAGGGCTGTGGAAGACTGCCCAGACCTGTGCACCGATGGTGGACAACCCTGTGCACAACTGGGGACATCTCCTGTGTACAACTCAGGATCGGTCACTGACCTGCACCGACGTCGTACCCAGCCTGTGGAGAGAAGAAAGGTGTGGTGAGTTGCGCCGCATCGACCGCGAGATCCTCGCGCTCGCCCTGCCGGCCCTCGGCGCGCTCGTCGCCGAGCCGTTGTTCGTGCTCGTCGACAGCGCCGTCGTCGGGCATCTCGGCACCCCTCAGCTCGCCGGGCTCTCGCTCGCCTCGACCGTCCTCATCACCCTGGTCGGGCTGTGCGTCTTCCTCGCCTACGCGACCACCGCCGCCGTCGCCCGTCGCCTCGGAGCCGGGCAGGACCGCCAGGCCCTCCAGTCCGGCGTCGACGGCATGTGGCTCGCGCTCGGCCTCGGCATCGCCCTCGCCGCACTCCTGTGGACGACCGCGCCGTGGGCCGTCACCGCCCTGGGCGCGTCCGGCGACGTCGCCGCCCACGCGACGACCTACCTGCGCTGGTCCGCCCCCGGGCTGCCGGGGATGCTCCTCGTCCTGGCCACGACCGGCGTGCTGCGCGGCCTGCAGGACACCCGCACTCCCCTGTGGGTCGCGTCGGGCGGTGCGGTGTTCAACGCCGTCGGTTCGGTGGCGCTGGTCTACGGCCTGGGGATGGGGATCGCGGGTTCAGCCCTGGCGACGACGACGGCGCAGCTGCTGATGGCGGTGGTGCTCGCCGCCGTCGTGGTCGCCGGGGCACGCGCTCGCCACGCGTCGCTGCGGCCGCACCACGCGGGCATCTGGGCCAACGCCGTCGCCGGTGCACCGCTGCTCGTCCGCACGGTCTCCCTGCGTCTCGCGATCCTGCTGACGGTGTGGACCGCGACCTCGCTCGGTGCCGTCACGCTGGCCGGGCACCAGGTCGTCAACAGCCTGTGGGGACTGGCGGCGTTCGCGCTCGACGCGCTGGCCATCGCCGCGCAGGCGCTGGTGGGCTTCGGGCTCGGGTCGGGCGACCTGGAGCGGGTACGGGCCGTGCTGCGCCGCTGCCTGCAGTGGGGTGTGGGCGCCGGGGCCGTGATCGGCGTGCTGTTCGCGGTGTCGGGCTGGTGGATCGCCCCGCTGTTCTCCTCCGACCCCGACGTGCGTGTCGCGATCACCGTGGGGCTCGTGGCGTGCGGCGTGTTCATGCCGATGGCCGGCTGGGTCTTCGTGCTCGACGGCGTCCTCATCGGTGCGGGCGACGGTCGCTTCCTGGCCTGGGCGGGGATGCTCACCCTGGTGCTGTACGTGCCGTGCGTGCTGGCGGTCCGCGCCTGGGCGCCCGAGGGACCGGTCGGGCTGGCCTGGCTGTGGGCGTCCTTCGCCGGCGTCTTCATGCTGGCCCGGGCGCTCACCACGGGGTTGCGCGCCCGCGGTGACCGGTGGATGGTCACGGGCACCTGAGCCCGCACCGACCCGCCGCTCAAGCTGCGGTCGGCACGTCCGGCTCCGATCGGTACCTGCAGCGGCCGAGTGGAGCTGGAGGTACCGACCGCAGCGCCCGACGGCGTCACGTCGGCCGCGTGAGCAACGCAGGCCGTCGGACGGCCCGCCGCACGTCCGCGGGGAACCGTGCGAGCAGCCGGTGTGACACCGACTCCGGACGTGCGGCATCCTTCGAGGTCACACGCAGGGGCCGGCAGCCGGTCTGCTCCGCGATCGCGTCCTCCCGGCGTTTCTCGGCGACGAGCGCGCGCTCGGGGTCGTAGGCCTCGCCGAAGGCACCGGCCCTGTACTTTACGAGCCCGTCGAACTCGGCCAGCACACCGTGGTCGGGCCAGCCCAGGTCCACGCGGTGACGGCCGAGGCGGGTCTCCACGGGGACCTGCGTCCGTGGGCGCGGCAGCCCGGTCCAGTGCGCGACGTAGCGCAACCAGGTCTCCCACGGGCTCTCCGCTCCTGGGTCCGCGAGACCCAGCACCAGCAGGCCCCGACGACGACCCTGGCGGCGGCCCTGCACGATCGCGACCGACTCCTCCGCGTCGAGACCCCGGGCCAGCGCGGCATCGGCGACGACGAGCCCTTCGAGCGGCGGCAACGTGGTCACGCAGTCCGCGACCGTCCGGGCCAACGTCGTCGCCGGCAGGTCGAGCACCCGGGTCCGGTGCTCCGGCGGCACCTCGAGGAGGTGCCGCCGGACGTCCACGGCCGCACGGGACGACGCCCGGTACCCCTGCACCAGGTGCACCGCCGAGGGCAGCCGCCACAACGGCAGGTCATGGAGCATCGCCGCCGTCGCATGGCTGCACCAGTGCACCGCGCGCAGCTGAGCGCTGACCGCTCGCGCCCGGTCGAGGGCGAGGCCCCGCGCGGCCGACCACCCCGCACGGTATGACCTACCCCCGGCGGCCCCTCTGCCGTCAAGACCATCACCGCCTCCGGGCGGGACATCGCCGGGCCGTGTCCCGCCGTCGGGCACGGCACGGTAGGCACCGCGCCTGACCCGCTCGATCTCTCCTCGACGGCGCGCGGCCCGCAGCAGTGCGGCGTCGTGGTCACGGGCGACGAGGATCTCGGACGTGCTCATGCCGGCCAGCATGGCCCGGCGCCGTCGTCTGCCGCCGACGCCGTCCACAGGCCCCTCGTCGGGTCGGCACTTTCAGCTCCGATCGGCAGCTGGAGCGACCGATCGGAGCTGAACGTGCCGACCGGACGGGAACGCAGAAGGCCTCGTCGCCGCTCGCAGTGCGAGCGGCGACGAGGCCTTCGGGTGGTCGGACCAGCGTCAGCCGGCGACGACCGCGAGCTCGATCTTCGCCGACACCTCGGGGTGGAGGCGGATCGACACGGCGTGCTCACCGGTCGACTTGATCGGCTGGCCGATCTCGATCTTGCGCTTGTCGACCGACGGGCCACCGGCGGCGGAGACCGCGGCGGCGATGTCGGCGGTGGTGACCGCACCGAAGAGACGACCGGACTCACCGGCGTGCGCCTCGATGGTGTACGACTTCGCCTCGATCGAGGCTGCAGCAGCCTCCGCGTCCTCACGCGTGGCGATCTCGCGGGACTTGCGAGCCTTGCGGATCGCGGAGACCTGCGACTCGGCACCCTTGGTCCACGGAGTGGCCAGCGAGCGGGGGATGAGGAAGTTACGGGCGTACCCGTCCTTCACCTCGACGACGTCCCCGGGCTCACCGAGACCGGTGACCTCGTGGGTCAGGATCAGCTTTGCCATGATCTGGATCCTTTCCGGTCAGCGAGCCGACGACGAGTACGGCAGCAGGGCCATCTCGCGGGCATTCTTGACGGCCTTGGCGATCTGGCGCTGCTCCTGCACGGAGACGCCGGTGACCCGACGAGCGCGGATCTTGCCACGGTCGGAGATGAACTTGCGCAGCAGTGCGGTGTCCTTGTAGTCCACCGTCTCGACCTTCGCCGCCTTGAGCGGGTTGGCCTTCTTCTTGGGCTTGCGCACCACAGGCTTGGCCATGGTGAGTGCTCCTTACTCAGGATCGTCCCGGCCGGTACGTACCGCCGGGACAGGGGATGATCTGGGGTTGAGCGGCGATCAGAACGGGGGCTCGTCGGAGAACCCGCCGCCGGACGACGCCGGGCCTGCCGTGGCCCAGGGGTCGTTCTGCTGCTGACCGCCACCGGAAGAACCGAAACCGCCACCCTGGCCACCGCTGGGCTGGCCACCGGGGGCACCGGCGTTACCGCCGTAGCCCCCGCCGCCACCACCGAATCCGCCACCGCCGCCGGAGCGCTGGGCACGAGTGACCTTGGCCGAGGCGAACCTCAACGACGGGCCGATCTCGTCCACCTGCAGCTCGACGACGGTGCGCTTCTCGCCCTCGCGGGTCTCGTACGAGCGCTGCGTCAGACGGCCCTGCGCGATGACGCGCATGCCCTTCGTCAGCGACTCGGCGACGTTCTCCGCAGCCTCGCGCCAGATGGAGCAGCGCAGGAACAGCGCCTCTCCGTCCTTCCACTCGTTCGACTGCCTGTCGAACGTGCGAGGCGTGGACGCGATCGTGAAGTTGGCGACGGCAGCACCCGACGGGGTGAAGCGCAGCTCCGGGTCCGCAGTCAGGTTTCCAACAACCGTGATGACGGTCTCACCAGCCATGCCAAGCTCCTTCGTTCGTCCGCGAGATTCGGCTGTCCTCGATGTCCAGGGATGATCCCACCACGAGCCTCCCACAGGGAGGACGCACGGGACCGGGAGTGTTTCGGTTCAGCAGACTCAGCGAGCGCTGGGGCGCAGGATCTTCGTACGCAGCACGGCCTCGTTCAGGCCGAGCTGACGGTCCAGCTCCTTCGCGGTGGCCGGCGTCGACGTGAAGTCCACGACGGCGTAGATGCCCTCGGCCCGCTTGTTGATCTCGTAAGCCATACGGCGACGGCCCCAGATGTCCACGTTGTCGACGGTGCCGCCCTCGGTCTTGACGACCGTGAGCAGCTTCTCGAGCGACGGGGCCACGGTGCGCTCCTCGACCTCCGGGTCCAGGATCACCATCAGTTCGTACTGACGCATGTGTTCAACCCACCTCCTCTGGTCTCGACGGCCACGGTCTGTCCGTGGCAGGAGGGTTCTTGCGTGCGTCGGCCGCGCCCATCGAAGGCACGGCCAGTCCACCAGACTACCGTTCCCGGCACCCTGGCAGGAAGTCAGGCCGGCGAGCCCGTCAGGTGGCGTCGGTCACCCGTCGTCCTCGCCGCCACCGCCACCGCCACCGTTCCCGGGACCGTCGCCCGGGCCGTCGTCGTCCGGCGGGCCGGGATCAGGCTGCTCGGGAGGCTCTTGCTGCTCCGGGCCCCGCGAGACGACGATCGTCACCGTCGCACCGGGCTCCACCTCCGCACCGGCGCCGGGCTCGGTCCGCAGCACCTCACCGACCGGTCGGTCGCTGTACTCCTCGGTGGTGGACGACGACAGCCCGACCCGTCGGAGCTGCTGCTCCGCGGCGGTCCGCGCCTGCCCGGTGACGTTCGGGACGGCGACCTGCTGCGGCTCGTCGGACCTCCCGGTGGAGACCACCAGGGTGATCGTGGACCCGACCGGGACGCGCCCGCCGCCGTTACGGACCTCCAGGACGGTGCCCTTCGACGCCTCGTCGTTGACGGCCTCGGTGGCGACCCGCAGGTCCAGCCCCTCGAGCAGGTTCGTCGCCTGCGAGACGTTCATCCCGACGAGGTTGCCCGGCAGCTCGACCCACTCGACCTCTTCCTCCTCCGTCTCCGACGGCGTCGGGGAGGGCGAGTACGAGGGCGTCGGCGGCGTGTAGGTCGGGAACTCCTCGATCTCCTCGCCCTCGAGCGCCACCTGCATGAACTCCGTCCACGCCGCAGCCGGCCACGTGCTACCGGTGATCTCGGGATAGCCGCCGAACGTGTCGATCGGCTCCTTCCCGCCGAGGATGCCCTCCTCGACGTCGACGTTCTTGTACTGGCGCACGTTGACGATGGTGGCGAGCTGCGGGGTGTACCCGGCGAACCATGCCGTCTCGTTGTCGTTCGCGGTACCGGTCTTGCCCGCCACGGGACGGCGGGTGCCGTCGGGCCCGGTGAGGTCCAGGGCGGCGCGGCCGGAACCCTGCTCGACGACCTGGGTCATCGCGTACGTGGCGGCCGCCATCGTGTCCCGCTCGAACCGCTTCTCGGCCACCGTGTCGGGCTCCCAGCGCACGGTGCCGTCGCGGTGCTCCACCCGATCCACGACGTGCGGCTCGATGTACATGCCCTCGGCCGCGATGGTCGCGTAGGCCGAGGCGAGATCGACGGGGTACACGGAGTCGGTCCCGAGCACGTTGCCGTTGTTGGACAGGAGGTCGGTCGACTCGCGGATGCCGAGGCGGTGCGCCACCTCCACCGTCTTCTGCGGACCGACCTCCATGTTGAGCTCGGCGTAGGCGGTGTTCACCGAGTTGGCGGTCGCGGTGACCAGGTCGATGCTGCTGCCGAGGCTCTGGCCGCCGAAGTTGTTGACCGTCCAGTCGTTGCCGTTGTCGGCACCGGGGAACACCTTCGGCGAGTTCCCGTCGAACGTCGTGGTGAGGTCGTAGCCCTCCTCGAGGGCCCCGATGAGCGTGAACGGCTTGAACGTCGAACCGCCCTGCACGGTGTCCTGCGTCGCGGTGTTCAGCGACTGCTTGATGTAGTTCTTCCCGCCGTACAGCGCGACGATGTCGCCGTTGGACGGGTCGATGGAGACGATGGAGGGTCGCACCTTCTTGCTGGCGTCGTCGGGCATGTTCTTGACGATGTCAGCGGCCTCGCGCTGCAGCTTGGGCTTGATCGTGGTGTAGATCTGCAGGCCCTTGGTCTCCAACTCCTCCTCGGTCAGGCCGTTCTTGAGCAGCTCGGTCTTCACCGCGGCCATGACGTAGCCCTTCTGGCCACCGAGGCTGTTGGTGTTCTCCTGCTTCTCCACGAACTCCGGGAACTCGGCCGACTGCCGCTCCTCCTCGGTGATGTACCCCTGGTCGGCCATGCGGTTGATGCTGCGCTGCCACCGCTTCTGCGCGACCTCGAGCTGCACGGAGGGGTCGTAGTTGACCGGCGAGGGGATGATGCCGGACAGCATCGCCGCCTCGGAGTAGGTGAGGTCGGCGGCGTCCTTCTCGAAGTACGCCTGCGCGGCGGCCTGGACGCCGTACGCCCCTCGCCCGAAGTAGATGGTGTTGAGGTACCGCTCCAGCACCAGCTCCTTGGACTGGTCACGGGCGATCTTCAGCGCGATGATCGCTTCCTTGGCCTTGCCCAGGTAGTCCTGCGTCCGGCCGAGGTAGTACTGCTCGACGTACTGCTGGGTGAGGGTGGAGGCGCCCTGCCGGCCGCCGGACCCGGTCACGTTGTTCATCGCCGCACGGGCGATGCCACGGAAGTCGACGCCTCCGTTGGTCCAGAAGGTGGCGTCCTCGGAGGCGACGACGGCGTCCCCCACGTAGGCGGGCAGGGTGTCGTAGTCGACGAGCTCCCGCTTGATCGTGGAGTACGAGCCGACCTCGTTGCCGTTGCCGTAGTAGACCGTGGTGGCCTGGTTCTCGACGTCGTCGAGGTTGTCCGGGATCTCCGTGGACGTCCACGCGGCGAAGAAGAGGCCCGCACCGAGGGCGATGCCACCGAGCATGCAGCCCACGACGACACGCCACGACGGCAGCCAGCGCTGCACGACGTTCTTGCCACGGCGTGGGTAGTTCCAGAAGCGACGCCTGCGCTTGCTCGCCACGTCCCTGCCTTTCGATCGCGGAGGTCCTCGGAGCCGTCCCGCCCCCAACGGGCACGAGTGACCACAGGAAACACTAGGGGATCCACCCGAGCGGATGTCCAGACCGGGCGGGTCTGACGCGGTTCCACGCCGACCGTCCCCACGGCCCCACGGCGTGCTCCACGAGGCCTTCACATCTCGGCGCCCGACGGTGGACAGGTGTGTCCCGTTGGCTTCGTCGCGTGATGCGTCCTATCCTCACGATGTATCGACTCGATACAACGAGTCCACAGGATCGGGTGACGGATCCTGCCGGGCAGCCCGACGCGGAGGAGGACAGCAGGGTGCGTAGTCGCTCGAACGTCCTCGAGACGGCCATCCTCGGCCTGCTCAGCGCCGCGCCGCTGCACGGCTACGAGCTGCGCAAGCGGCTCAACCTGCTCCTCGGGTCGTTCCGGGCCTTCTCGTACGGCACTCTCTACCCGGCGCTGAAGTCGCTGGTGACCAGGGGTCTCATCGAGATCGTCGAACCCGACCCGACCACCGCCGTCCGGACCGGCCCCCGCGCCGGCACGTCCACGACGACCGGACGTCCGGCGTCGGGCAGCAAGCCGCTGACCGGGCGCCGCGGGCGTATCGTGTACCGGCTCACTGCCGACGGCAAGGAGCACCTCCAGACCACTCTCGCCTCCTCGGGTCCCGCGGCCTGGGAGGACGAGAGCTTCGACGTCCGGTTCGCGCTGTTCGCGCAGACGGACGCCGAGACCCGCCTCCGCATCCTCGAGGGCCGGCGCACCCGGCTGACCGAGCGCTTGGAGGCGGTCCGGGAGTCCGCAGCCCGTACCCGAGAGAGGCTCGACGAGTACACGCTCGAGCTGCAACGGCACGGGTTGGAGCAGGTCGAGCGCGAGGTGCGCTGGCTCGACGGGCTCATCATGACCGAGCGCGACCGCGCGAGCAGCCGCGACAAGACCGTCGGGACGCACGACGTCCCGACCCCGAGAAACAAGGAGCGAGGATGACCTCCGTCCGCGTTGCCATCGTCGGCGTCGGAAACTGTGCATCGTCCCTGGTCCAGGGTGTGCACTACTACCGCGACGCCGACCCGTCAGACACCGTCCCGGGTCTCATGCACGTGCAGTTCGGCGACTACCACGTGAGCGACCTCGAGTTCGTGGCGGCGTTCGACGTCGACGCGAAGAAGGTCGGCTTCGACCTGGCCGAGGCGATCCTCGCCTCGGAGAACAACACCATCAAGATCGCGGACGTTCCGCCCACGGGCGTCATGGTCCAGCGCGGCCCGACCCTCGACGGCCTCGGCGACTACTACGCCGCGACCATCGACGAGTCCGACCGCGAGGCCGTCGACGTCGTGCAGACGCTGAAGGACGCGAAGGTCGACGTCCTGGTGTCCTACCTGCCGGTGGGTTCCGAGGAGGCCGACAAGTTCTACGCGCAGTGCGCCATCGACGCGGGCGTCGCCTTCGTCAACGCGCTGCCCGTGTTCATCGCCTCCGACCCCGAGTGGGCGAAGAAGTTCGAGGACGCCGGTGTGCCGATCGTCGGCGACGACATCAAGTCGCAGGTCGGCGCGACCATCACGCACCGCGTGCTCGCCAAGCTGTTCGAGGACCGCGGCGTGGTGCTGGACCGCACGTACCAGCTCAACGTCGGCGGCAACATGGACTTCAAGAACATGCTGCAGCGCGACCGCCTCGAGTCGAAGAAGGTCTCCAAGACGCAGGCCGTCACCTCGAACCTGACGGGCGCGCTCGCCGGCAAGACGGAGGACCGCAACGTCCACATCGGTCCGTCGGACTACGTCGCCTGGCTCGACGACCGCAAGTGGGCGTACGTGCGCCTCGAGGGTCGCGCGTTCGGCGGTGCCCCGCTGAACATGGAGTACAAGCTCGAGGTGTGGGACTCCCCCAACTCGGCCGGCATCATCATCGACGCCATCCGTGCCGCGAAGATCGCCAAGGACCGCGGCACCGGCGGACCGATCCTGTCGGCCTCGACGTACTTCATGAAGTCCCCGCCCGTGCAGATGGAGGACTCCGAGGGCCGCCGCCACCTGGAGGCCTTCATCCGCGGTGACGTGGAGCGCTGACCTGGAGCGCAGCGAAGGGTGAGGGCCGAGGAACGAGGCACTCGCCCGAAGCGGAGCGCAAGGGCAGCGCGACCAGACAGCTGGAGCGATAGTCCGGAGCGCTGACCTGGAGCGAGCGCCTCGCACCGCACCCGTGCCCGACGGCGGAACATCCGCCGTCGGGCACGCTGCGTCCCGGCCTGCCCGACGGCGGTGCCCTTCCGACGTGAAAGGCTGGCCGCTGTGGGAGCCATCACCGAGACCGGGCGGGACCTGGTCGCCCTGCTGCGGCTGCCGGGTTTCCGGCGGCTGTTCGCCGTCCGCCTGGTGTCCCAGGCCGGTGACGGCATGTTCCAGGTCGGGCTGGCCTCCCTGCTGTTCTTCTCCCCCGAGCGCGCCGGGACCGCGGCGGGCGTCGCGGGTGCCTTCGCCGTCATGCTGGCGCCGTTCACCCTGGTCGGCCCGTTCGCCGGGGTGCTGCTGGACCGGTGGCGCCGTCGCCAGGTGCTCGCCGTGGGCAACGCGGTCCGCGTCGTCGTGGCGGGCGCGATGGCGACGATCATGCTCACGGGCGGTCTTGCCGGTGCGGGCGAGGTCTGGATCGTCGTGCTGGGGTTGGTGGCCCTGAGCGTGAACCGCTTCCTGCTGGCGGCTCTCAGCGCCGGTCTGCCGCGCGTCGTGGACGGTCCGCTGCTGCTCACGGCCAACTCGCTGACCCCGACGCTGGGCGCGGGGGCGCTCTTCCTGGGCGGTGGCGTCGGGTTCCTCCTCGGTCTCGGACTTCCTCCGGGCCGGATGCACGACGCCGCCGCGCTCGTGTGCGCGGCGGTGGTCTTCGGGGTCGCGGCCCTGCTCGCGCTGCGCCTCGGGCGCGACCAGCTCGGTCCCGAGCACCCGGTCCGCGGGAGGCTCGGCGCCGAGGTCGTGGCCGTGGCGCGTGGCCTGACGGACGGCGCCCGGTACCTGGTCGCTCGCCGGACACCGGGGCAGGGCCTGCTCGTGATGGCGGCGCACCGGTTCCTGTACGGCGTCGTGTTCATCGCCGCCATCCTCATCTCGCGGAACCTGCTGGCCGAACCGGGCGACACCTCGGCGGGCCTGGCGAACTTCGCCCTGGTCATCGCCATGACCGGGATCGGCGGTGCCGGCGCCGTCGTCATCACCCCGGTGCTGTCACGGCGCACGGGCCCGCAGGGATGGATCGTGTGGATGCTGCTGCTCGCCGCGGCGTCGCAGCTCCTGCTGGCCACCACGCCCTCACGGACGGTGATCCTGGTGGGGGCGGGCCTGCTGGGCCTGGCCGCGCAGAGCGCCAAGATCGCCGTCGACACGATCGTGCAGCGCGACACGCACGACGACTACCGCGGCCGCGCCTTCGCGTTCTACGACGTGCTGT
This sequence comes from Isoptericola halotolerans, assembly GCF_013149785.1. GTDB lineage: Bacteria > Actinomycetota > Actinomycetes > Actinomycetales > Cellulomonadaceae > Isoptericola > Isoptericola halotolerans. The sequence continues at coordinate 426,021 of NZ_JABEZU010000004.1, read as the reverse complement.
ACAACGCGGCGTTCGTGGGTGCAGCCGTCCTCGCGGCGTTCGCGGTGCCCGACGACGGCTGGTCGCGCGAGCTCTTCGTGCTGCTGGCGCTGGCCTACCTGGCGGTGGCGGCGCTCATGGGGTTCCGTGGCGCGAGGTCGCCGGCCGAGGTCAGCCCGACCGACGTCGCCCGATCCTGAGGCACCGCGCGGTACCACACAGTTCACGCGCTGGACAGGCGCGTCCGCGCTCCGGATGATGAGTACCTACAGGAGGGTGCCGCTTCGTCGGCCAGGACCGGGGCGAGGGATGGCGACATGGACGACCGACGCTCGGCGACCCCCGACACGCTCCTGGACGCAGAAGGGCTGTTGCCCGGCGTCGCCGACCCCGTCGAGGTCGCCAGCGGCGGGGCCGTGCTGCTCCTCGACACGGCCACCGAACGAGTGGTGGACGCCAACCCGGTCGCCGTGCGGATGGCCAGGGGTCTGGGCCTGCCGGTCTCCTTCGCCTCCTGGTGCACCGCCGCCGGCATCACCCCGGCGACCACCGTCGCCACCTCGCCGGCCCCGGCGATCCTGGCGTCGCTGCGCCACGGGCACGGCCTCGCGCTCCGTTCGACCCGGCGCGGTGACGACAGCGTCTCCTGGGCGGTGGGTCTGCCCCTCGCCGGCGCGCCGGAGCATCTCGTCGACCGTGCCCTCCTCGTGATCCTGCCCACCTCGGGGCTGCAGGAGTCGGCGTCGCCGAGCGCCCCGCCCGACGGGCTGCAGATGCGGGCCGCCGTCGCGAGCCACCTGAGCTTCACGATCTCGGACCCGTCCCTGCCGGACGACCCGCTCGTCTGGGTCAACCCGGCCTTCACCCTGGCGACCGGCTACACCGCCGACGAGGTCGTCGGGCGCAACTGCCGGTTCCTCCAGGGCGCCGGCACCGATCCCGCAGCCGTCGGCCGCATCCGTGCCGCCCTGGAGGCGGGTGACGCCGTCGGCGAGACCCTGCTGAACTACCGCAAGGACGGCACCCCGTTCTGGAACCAGGTCGTCGTCTCCCCGGTGCTGGACGAGGACGGCCTGGTCACCCACCACGTCGGGATCCAGACGGACGTGACCGACCGGGTGCACGACGACCGTCGCCAGCTGCTCGAGCTGGACGCCGTGCACCGGCAGAACGAGCGGCTGGCGCTGCTGGCCAACATCACCCAGGCGCTCGTGAGCCTCTTCGACGAGGAGGCGGGTGCCGCCCTGCTGCCCGACCTGGTGGCGCCGCACTTCGGCTCCTGGTGCGCCGTCGTCGTGGTCGACGACCACAACCGTCCTCGGCTCGTGCACGTCGCGGCCCGGGACGCGGCACGGTCCGCGGACGTCGCGCTGCTCGAACGGTCGCAGCGGTGGGCCTTCGAGTCCGGGGCCATCCAGCGTGTGCTGGGCGCCGACGGCCCGAACACCCTCCCCGCCCCGTTCCCGGTGGACGTCGAGAGCCTGCCGCGGCGCACCAGCCCCGAGGAGCTCGCCGCGCTGGAGCGGCTCGGCCTGGGCTCGGCGATCGTCGTCCCGCTGCGCGGCCGCGACCGTGTCATCGGCGTGCTGGTCGTCGTCAGCAGCGACGACGTCGACGCCTTCCCGCAGGACGACGTGCGCGACATCGTCGCCCTCGGGGCCCGGTCCGGGCTGGCCCTGGACAACGCCCGTCTCTACCGGCGCGAGCACGACGCCGCGGTCACGCTCCAGCGCAGCATGCTGCCCGAGATCGTCGAGGCACCGGGCCTCGACTGCGCCGCGCTCTACGAGGCGGCGTCGGCGGGTGCCGACGTCGGCGGCGACTGGTACGACGTCGTCCCGCTGCCCAGCGGGCAGGTCGCGGTCTCGGTGGGCGACGTCGTCGGGCACGACATCCGCGCCGCGGCGTCCATGGGCCAGCTCCGTTCGGTGATCCGGTCCGAGGCGTGGTCCGGCCGGTCACCCGCCGAGGTCGTCGCGACCATGGACGAGCTCGTGCAGGGTCTGGGCATGGCCGGGATGGCGACCTGCGTGTTCGCGCTCGTCGACCCGCCGGACGACGAGGGCTCCCGCCGGGTCACGTACACGAGAGCCGGTCACCCACCGCCGCTGCTCCTGCGGGCCGACCGCACCGTGGAGCTCCTCGACGGGGCGCTCACGACACCCGTCGGCGTCTCGAACCTCGACGACACGGTGCCCGTGGCCGAGACGGTCCTGTGTCCCGGCGAGTCGCTCGTGCTCTTCACGGACGGTCTCGTGGAGCGCCGTGACCGGTCGCTGCGCGCCCAGCTCGCCGACCTGCGCACCTGTGCCGGGGAGATCACGCCGGGGATGGACGCCACGGGGGTGCGGGACGCGATCGTGGAGGTCTGCGCGGACGGCAGTACCGAGGACGACACCTGCATCCTGGTCGTGCGCAACACCCCCGCCTGACAGCGGCCGAACCGCTCCTGGCGCGGACCGATGAGTCCGCAGCGGAAAATCAGTCGCACCCTCGCACGGAATATCGCACGCTGGTGACGCCTTGACCTGACAGGTCAGTCCGTGCGCAGCGTCGCCCGCGGTCACCACATCCGCCGAGCCCGAGGGGACACATGTCTGCACGCACCACCGAGGTTCCGCCCGGGCCCGTCGCACCGCAGGAGGACCGCCTGCCGCGCGAGCACGTGCGGGTCATCGCGCTGCTGCTGGTCTCCGCGTTCGTCGTCATCCTCAACGAGACCACGATGGGCGTCGCGCTCCCGGCCGTCATGGACGAGTTCGGCATCACGGAGTCGTCCGGCCAGTGGCTGACCACCGGCTTCCTGCTGACGATGGCCGTGGTCATCCCCACCACCGGTTGGCTCCTGCAACGCCTCGGCACCCGCGGAGCGTTCATCCTCGCGATGTCCCTGTTCACCGCGGGGACCTTCCTCGCGGCGATCGCACCCGTCTTCGGGCTGCTCGTCGCCGCCCGCGTGGTCCAGGCCACGGGCACCGCGATCATGATGCCGCTGCTCATGACGACGGTCATGAGCACGGTGCCGCCCCACCGCCGCGGCCGGGTGATGGGCAACGTCTCCCTCGTGATCGCCGTCGCGCCCGCGCTCGGTCCGACAGTCTCCGGCGCCGTCGTCACCTCGCTGGGCTGGCGCGAGGTGTTCTGGGTGGTGCTGCCGATCTCGGCGCTGTCGCTGCTGCTCGGGGCGCTGCTCGTCCGGGACGTCGCGAACCGCGCACGGACCCGCCTCGACCCGCTGTCCGTGGTGCTCGCGGCCGGCGCCTTCGGCGGCCTGGTCTACGGGCTGTCGGCCCTCGGTGAGGCTGCGCAGCACGCCATGGCGGTCTCTCCCGCCGTCCCCCTGGTCGCGGGGTCGATGATCCTGGGCCTGTTCGTGTGGCGTCAGATCGTGCTGCAGCGCACCGACGCGGCGCTGCTCGACCTGCGTGTCTTCCGCGCCCAGGGCTTCACGATCGGGCTGGCGGTCATGGCCGTCAGCATGATCGCGATGTTCGGCATGATCATCGGGCTCCCGCTGGTCCTCCAGCGGGCGATGGGGCTGGACGCGCTCACCGCGGGCCTGCTGATGCTGCCCGGCGGCCTCCTCATGGGTCTGCTCGGCCCGGTCGTCGGTCGGCTCTACGACCGTGTGGGCCCCCGACCGCTCGCGATCCCCGGCGTCGCCGCCGTCGGTGTCGCGATGCTGCTGTTCGCGAGCCTCGCGCCGACGTCGCCCCTGTGGCTCGTCGTCGCGGGCCACCTCGTGCTCAGCCTCGGCCTGGCGTTCATCTTCACGCCGACGTTCACCTCGGCCCTCGGTGGTCTGAAGCCCACGCTGTACTCCCACGGCTCGGCGGCGATCACGACCGTGCAGCAGCTCGCCGGGGCGGCCGGCACCGCGCTGTTCGTGGCGCTGCTGACGCTGCGCAAGGTGACGCTGGTCGACGGCGGTGCCTCCGAGGCGGAAGCCACCGCCGGAGGCGCACAGCTCGCCTTCACGGTGGCGGCCGTCGTCGTCGTCGCGGCGCTGGTGCTGGCCACGCGGCTGCGCAAGTCGGAGACCCCGGCGGCCCCGGCCACGCACTGAGCCGGGCGTACGGCCCGGCGCCGGAACCTCTGGGGAGGCCCGTTCAGTCCTGACGGGCCTCCCACCAGGACCTCAGCTCCGCCGTGGCGCGCTCCTCGCCGAGCGGGCCGTGCTCCATGCGCAGCGCGAGCAGGTGCTGGTAGGCCGCGCCGACGTCGCGTCCCGGCGGGATGCCCAGGATCGCCATGATCTGCTTGCCGTCCAGGTCGGGACGGATCGAGTCGATCTCCTCCTGCTCACGCAGGCGCGCGATCCGCTCCTCGAGGTCGGTGTAGGCGTCGGCGAGACGCTTGGCCTTGCGCCGGTTCCGGGTCGTGCAGTCGGCGCGGGTGAGCCGGTGCAGCCGCTCGAGCAGCGGCCCGGCGTCGGTCACGTAGCGGCGGACCGCGGAGTCCGACCAGGAGCCGTCGCCGTAGCCGTGGAAGCGCAGGTGCAGCTCGACGAGCCGGGCGACGTCCTTGACGACCTGCTTCTCGAACTTCAGGGCACGCAGACGCTTGGCCACCATCTTGGCGCCGACGACCTCATGGTGGTGGAAGCTGACTCCGCCACCCGGCTCGAAACGACGTGTCGGGGGCTTGCCGATGTCGTGCAGCAGCGCCGCCAGCCGGAGCACGAGGTCCGGCGCCGGGACCGCGCCGTTCGGCCCGGTCTCCTGGGCGATGGCCTGGTCGAGCACGATCAGCGAGTGCTCGTAGACGTCCTTGTGCCGGTGGTGCTCGTCGATCTCCAGGCGCAGCGCGGGCAGCTCGGGCAGCACGTGCTCGGCCATGCCGGTCTGCACCAGCACCTCGAGCCCGGCGCGAGGCGCCCGCGAGCACAGCAGCTTGACCAGCTCGGCCTGGACTCGCTCGGCCGAGACGATGTCGAGCCGGGGCGCCATGTCCACGATCGCCGCCCGGGTCGCCGGCTCGACGTCGAACTCGAGCTGGGCGGCGAACCGGGCGACGCGGAGCATCCGCAGCGGGTCGTCGTCGAACGACCGCTCGGGGGCGATCGGGGTGCGGAGCACCTTCGCGGCGAGGTCGGTCAGGCCGCCGAACGGGTCGACGAAGGTGAGGTCGGGCAGCCGCACCGCCATCGCGTTGACGGTGAGGTCACGCCGGGAGAGGTCCCCGTCGAGCGAGTCGCCGAACGCCACGACCGGCTTGCGCGAGGCGGGGTCGTACTCGTCCGTGCGGTACGTCGTCACCTCCACGACCACGTCGTCGGCTCCGTCCCGGCCGTGGCGGCGCGCACCGATGGTCCCGAACTCCTTGCCGATGTCCCAGTGGGCGTCGCCCCAGCGCGCGAGGATCCGTTGCGTCTCGTCCGGCGAGGCGGACGTCGCGAAGTCCAGGTCGGCGCTCGCGCGGCCCAGGAACGCGTCCCGGACCGGCCCGCCCACGAGGGCCAGCTCGTGCCCGGCGGCGGCAAAGATCTCGCCGAGCTCGACGGCGGCAGGGGCCATCTGGGTCAGCACGCTCAGGGCCCGGCGCAGGAGCTGGGCGGGAGCAGGATTCGCGGGGGTCGACACGACGTCCCATCCTCCCAGATCGCCGACCCGCGCGCGTCGGTTCCGCATCACCGTGCGGAGCGGACCAATTGTCCGGATTGCGTCACCGACCTCGCCGGGCCCCGGTGAGGTCGCCCGGAGCGCGGCCCGACCCGCCGGGACGTCGGGGTGCCCCGGCGAACTCGGTAGGGTATGGCCATGTCTTCTGCGGCACCGGCGCCTGGCGCTCCCGACGGGCGCCCGTCCGTCCCGGTGCCCGTCCCGCCCGGCGGGCACCCCTTGCGGGTCGACCCTGCGCGCCTGCACGGCAGCCAGGCCACGCCCGGGGCGGGACCCGTCCAGTCCGGCCACCTGCCCGTCGTGGACGAGACCTCGGCCGGTGGCCTCGTCGTCGAACGACACCCCTCCGGGCACCGGGCCGCCGTGATCCTGCGTCGCAACCGTGCCGGACGCCTGGAGATGTGCCTGCCGAAAGGACACCTCGAGGGCGTCGAGACGCCGGAGGAGGCGGCCGTGCGCGAGATCCGCGAGGAGACGGGGATCGTCGGCACCGTCCGAGGCACCCTCGGCATGATCGACTACTGGTTCAGCGGGGAGGACCGTCGCGTCCACAAGGTCGTCCACCACTTCCTGCTGCGCTCCGAGGGCGGGGTGATCTCGGCGGCCGGCGACCCGGACGGCGAGGCCGAGGACGCGTGCTGGGTGCAGCTCGACGAGCTCCCGGAGCGTCTCGCCTACCCGAACGAGCAGCGCCTCGCCCTCACGGCGATCCAGACGCTCTCCCACCGCCCCGAGCTCGTCGAGTGAGGGCCACCGCGTGACCTTCCCCCGTGCAGCGGCGCTCCTGCCCCGCGCCCTCGCCCTCGTCGTGTCCACCCTCGTGCTCGCGGGCATCCTCACGACGGCCCCCGCGCCGATCGCCGCGGCGCACGACGGCGTCACGGTCGAGCTCGTCGACATGTCCCCGACCGTCGTCGGGCCGGGCAGCACCCAGGACATCACCGTCCGCATCACCAACGACTCCGGCAGCGACCTGAGCGGGCTCCGCGCCGACCTGGGCGTCGGATGGCGGGAGGTCTCGACGCGCGCCGGGGTGACCAGCTGGGCCGAGGGCACGTCGACACGGACCGCGGCGCGCCAGCTCAGCCTGCCCGTCGACGACGTCCCCGACGGTGGTTCCACCGACGTCACGTTCGAGCTGGGGATCTCGACCCTCCAGCTCGGCGACGACGCGGCGTGGGGCCCGCGCCAGCTCTCGGTCGAGGTCCTGGACGACGGCGCACCCGTCGACGTCCTGCACTCGTTCCTGCTCTACGACCCCGACGGAGGCACGGAGCGTTCGGGCCGCAGCTCTCCGGCGCCGCTGTCCCTCGCGGTGGTCGCCCCCGTGACGGGACCGCCGCTGGACCCGGCCGCACCCGAGGAGCAGGTCGCAGCCCTGTTCGACCGCGTCGCGGAAGGCGGTGCCGACGCACGGCTTCTCGCCGCCGCGAGCGAGGCAGGGCTCTCGCTCGCCGTGGATCCGGCGGTCGTCGCGGCGGCCGCCGCCTCCGGCGACGGCGAGCTCGGCTCCTGGGCCGCCCGGCTCCAACGCCCCGGCGTCGCGGACGTCGTCACCCTGCCCCCGTACGACACCGACCTCGCGGCCCTCGCCCACGCCGGCGTGCAACCCAGCGGGCTGCGGGCGGTGACCGACCCGAGCGGCCTGCTGCCCACCTCGTGGTCCGCCCCGGACGCCTGGGGCCCGCCGATCGCCTGGCCCCAGGGAACCGCGGACCTCGAGACGCTCGCTGCCTCGCGCTCCACCGGGGCCCAGCACGTCCTGGTCACCGACGGCCTCCAGCCCGATGCCGGCATCCGGGCGTCGGCCACCGACACGGTGGCCACCTCCTCCGGGGACGTCTCCGTCGTGGTCGCCGACGCGGCGCTGAGCGAGGCCCTGGCGGCGGCCACGTCACCGGGCGGTCCGTCCGCGACGACCACAGCCGTCCAACGGCTGCTGGCGGACACCGCCGTGCTCGCCACCTCCGCGGCCGACCTGGGCACCCCGCTCACGGTCGTGGCCGCCATGCCACGAGGCTGGGCCCCGGACGTGGACGCCTACCAGGCGATCACCTCCGCCCTCTCCGGTCAGGAGTGGGTGGACCCCGTCCCGTTCACGGAGGTCCTCGACCAGCCGCCGTCGGACGCGCCGCGCGCGGACGTGGACGCCCGCGTGGTCGACGACGCCGAGCTGCGGCCCCGAGCGGTCCAGAGCCTGGTCGACGACCTCGACGACGTCATGGCGTTCGCCACGGTGGCCACCGACCCGCGAGAGCTCGCCGGCAGCGTCGACCGCGACCTGGTCGCCCCGCTGGCCGTGGCCTACCGCTCCGACCGGGAGGGTCGCGAGTCCGCGGCCGACCTCGCCCAGGCGAACGCCGACCAGCTCCGCTCGGGGATCCGGGTGGTCGGCCGCGCCGACGTCCTCCTCATCAGCGACACCGGGAACCTGCCCGTCCGCGTGCGCAACGACCTGCCGACGGACGCCACCGTCACGGTCACCCTGCAGCCGGACGACCCCCGCCTCGTCGTCGAGACGTCCCCCACCATCGTCGTGCCCGCCGGCGAGTCGCGGGACGCCGAGGTCAGGGTCCGCGCGATCGGCTCCGGTGACGTGAACCTCGCGGTGCAGGTGATCGCGCCGAGCGGCGCCGCGGTCACCGCACCGACCGAGTTCGCCGTCCAGGTCCGCGCCGGGTGGGAGACGGTCGGGACCTCGGTCATGGCCGTCGGGGTGGGGCTGCTGTTCGTGGCCGGGATCTGGCGTACGGTCCGACGGGGCCGCTCGGACAGCCGCACCACCGCCGAGGACGCACAGAGCGCCGCCACGCAGGAGACACCCGCCTACCGCCCGACACCGTCCACACCGGAGGATCCCCAGGCATGACCGCCGACCACCCCGAGCGCGGGGTACGCAAGGCCAGTCTGGGACGCGGGTCCCTCGCCATGTCCCTGGGCACGACGGCGTCACGCGCGTCGGGTCTGGTGCGCACCATGCTGCTGGTGGCATGCGTGGGGACGGTCGGCACCGCCGCCAACGCCTTCGACATCGCCAACAAGCTGCCGAACATGCTGTTCGCGCTGATCTCGGCCGGGTTCCTCCAGGCCGTGCTCGTGCCGCAGATCATGAAGTCCATGCAGGCGCCCAACGCCCGTGAGCGTCTCGACAAGCTCCTCACGATCTCGGGGCTCGGCCTGCTGTCGGGCACGATCGTCCTCGTGGCCGCTGCGCCCGTGGTCGTCCACATCATGACGCTCAGCGACAGCTGGACGCCCGAAGCACGCCAGCTCGCCGTCGTCTTCGCCTACTGGTGCCTCCCCCAGCTCTTCTTCTACGGTCTCTACACGCTCCTGGGCCAGGTCCTCAGCGCCCACGGTCGGTTCGCGGCCTACGGCTGGGCACCGGTGGCCAACAACGTCGTGTCTCTCCTCGGGTTCGGTGCCTTCCTGCTGCTGTTCGGCGACGCGCCTGCCGACGGCATCAACGACATCGGCGGGTGGACCACCCTGCAGACGGTCCTGCTGGCCGGCACCGCGACCCTTGGCATCGCCGCCCAGGCGCTCATCCTCGTCCCCGCCCTGCGCAAGGCAGGGTTCCGGTGGGGCTTCCGGCTCGGGCTGCGCGGGATCGGCCTGCGGTCGGCGGGCAAGGTCGTCGGTTGGACCCTGGGCGCCGTCGTGCTGGAACAGCTCGGTGTCGTCTACCTGACGAACATCGTCGGCGCGGCCGGCCAGGCCGCCGTCCAGGCCGGCGACGTCGCCCCCGGCAACGCCGCCTACACGAACGCCATGACGATCTACCTGCTGCCGCACTCGATCGTGGTCGTCTCCATCGTCACGGTCCTGTTCCCCCGGATGAGCGCCGCCGTCACAGCGGGAGACCTGCCCGGCGTACGTCGCGACATGTCCCTGGGGCTCCGCTCCGCCGGCGTGTTCTCCGTCTTCTCCGCGACGGCGCTCGCCGTGCTCGCGTTCCCCCTCACGAAGGCCCTGCTCCCGTCGGCGTCAGCGCCCCAGGTGGAGGCCGTGGCACCCGTGCTGCAGGCGATGGCCTTCGGTGCGATCGCGCTGGGAGCGACCGTCCTGGTGCGCCGCATGTACTTCGCCTTCGAGGACGGTCGGAGCGTGTTCGTCATCCAGGTCATCGCCACGGCGTCGCTCGTCGCCGCGCTGTGGGTGGCCTCGATGACGCTGCCCGTCACCGCGTGGGCCGTCGCCGCCGGGGGCGCGTTCGCCCTGTCGACCTGGATCTCGCTGCTGCTGCGCGTGCGTGGCATGAGCCGCAAGCTGCACGGCATGGACGGGCGGCGCGTCCTGCGGCTCTACGTCCGGGCCGCCCTGGGAGCCGCCGTCGCCGGGGGGCTCGGCTGGCTGGTCGTCCGCCTCCTGGACGGCTCGGCGTCGTCCTCGTGGCCGCACGCCGTGCTGGTCACCGCCGCCGCCGGTCTCGTCATGGCCGTCGCCTACCTGGGTGTGCTGAAGCTGCTGCGTGTGCGCGAGCTCGACGACGCGCTCGCGCCGATCCTGCGGCGTGTCGGCAGGAGCGGCGCATGAGAGCCGCCGACCTCTACCATGGTCCGATGGAACGGACCTCCGGCCCGTCCGGCCGGAGACCACTCCCCCACCACACCCCCACGGAGGCGTCCAGGTGAGCACCGTCCAGCCCGGGACCGTCATGGTCGATCGTTACCGGCTGACCCGGCCTGCCAGCACCGACCTGGCGTCGGCGGAGGCGTGGGAAGCCCACGACCAGATCCTCGACCGGCCGGTCCGCGTGACGTTCGTCGACGGACCCCAGGCACCTGCCGCGCTCGACGCCGCACGTCGCGCCGCCCTCGTGGCGGACGCCCGGCTGTGCCGGGTCCTCGACGTCGGAGCCACCGACCTGGGTGCCGGGGAGCGTTCCTACGTCATCACCGAGCCGTTCTCCGGCGAGACCCTGACGCAGATCGTCTCGCGCGGGCTGGTCGACGCCCAGCAGGCCCGAGCCCTCATGGGTGAGGCGGCGACGGCGCTCGAGGCAGCGCGGCAGCGAGGGGTGCACCACTGCGCGCTGCGCCCCGACGCCGTCCGCGTGGACGGCCACCGGGTGGTCGTCACCGGGCTCGGCATCGACGCGGGCCTCGCCGGCATCGACCCGACGGATGCCGAGGCTGCGGCATCCGACGCTCGCGGCCTGGTGGCTCTCGGGTACTACGCACTGACCGCCCGGTGGGCGGCGGACAGCCTGGACGTGCCCTGGATCGCCCCTGACGCCGTCCGGCCGTTGTCGGCCCGGACCGGGGCGGAGGGCGGGGTCGTTCCCGTCTCGGAGCTGGTACCGCACGTCGACCCCGAGATCGACGCCCTGGTGCGGCGCACCTTCGGCGGGTCGCACCCGGCACCCGAGGACCCCTCCGAGGTCGTGGCCGCGCTCGAGCCCTGGGGGCAGGTGTCCGTCGTGGCCGCTCTGCCCCAGTTCGTGCAGCCTCCGCCGGAACGTCCGGTTCGTTCGTCCGTCCTGGGCGCAGGCAGCCCGGCCGGCTCCGGCAGCCGCCCGGGGACGCCGCCCCCTGCACCGCCGGTGCGGCGCCCGTCCACGGGTCGCATCGCTCGCGCCGGGGTGGCCGGCAGCGTGGCGGGAGCGGCCTACGGCCAGCAGCAGGCCACTCAGGCAGCAACTCCTCCGCCCGGGCCCGCCGGCCCCTACGGGCAGACGGCCGCCTACGGGCAGCCTCCGGTGCCGGCGCAGCCTCCGGTGCCTCCCCCGGGCCAGACGGGCGGCGCCTACGCTCCCGCGGCGGGCTACGGTCCGCCGGGTCAGCCTCCGGTCGTCAACCAGGCCGCCCCTCCGTCGGAGGCCAGTCCGAGCACCGGGGGCTTCGCCTCGACGGCGGCTCCCCAGAAGCGGGGCGTGAACCCGACGCCGATCGTCCTCGGCGTCCTGCTCGTCGGCGTCGTCCTGGCGGCGATCTGGGCCATGACCCAGGCCTTCACGCCCATCAACCTGGATCCGCCGCCCCAGGCACAGACGTCCGAGCAGCCGGCCGAGACCACGGACGACGGCGAGGACGGTGACGGTGAGGAGGGCGAACCGGAGCCGACCGAGGCGGAGACGCCCGAGGTCCGGCCGATCATCGAGACCGGGGACCAGATCGACCCGGCGGGTGACGGCGAGCACCCTGAGGCCGTGGAGTACGCCTACGACGCGGATCCCTCGACCTTCTGGTTCACCCTGACCTATCACAACAACCCGGCCTGGGGTGGCTTCAAGGAGGGCGCGGGGTACGGCGTCGAGCTGCGCGAGCGGGCCCCCGTGTCGCAGGTCGAGCTCAGCACGAACAGCTCGGGTGGCGCCTGGCAGCTCCGGTCCACCACCTTCGACGACCCCACCGGCGGGGACCTGCTCGCCGAGGGCTCGTTCTCGGAGGACACGACGATCGAGCTGGAGGAGACGGTGATCGTCGACTCCCTGGTCCTCTGGATCACCGAGCTGCCGGGGACGGACGAGGCCGACCGCTACCGTCTCGAGCTGAACGAGATCACGCTGTCCTGAGCCGCGGAACATCGGCGGCTCGAGCGATGTTGACCCCTGATGCCGGTCCGCACCGGCCACGAACCGAGACGCAGGAGTAGATGTGACCGACCAGCCGACACCCCCGGCCAGCCCGGACGCCGCCGCGCACGACATCGTCATCGTCGGTTCCGGCCCCGCCGGCTACACGGCTGCGATCTATGCCGCCCGTGCCGGCCTCGCACCCGTCGTCGTCGCCGGCTCGGTCACGGCCGGTGGCGCCCTGATGAACACCACCGAGGTGGAGAACTTCCCGGGCTTCCCCCCGGGTATCCAGGGGCCCGACCTCATGGACGCCATGCGGGAGCAGGCCAAGAAGTTCGGTGCGCGCGTCCTGTGGGACGACGCCGAGACGCTGGACCTCACCGGCACGGTCAAGACGGTCGTCACCGGCGGCGGCGAGACGTTCCGCACCCGCGCGGTCATCCTCGCCACCGGCTCCGCCTACCGCGAGCTCGGCCTGCCCGAGGAGAAGCAGCTCTCCGGACGCGGCGTCTCGTGGTGCGCCACCTGCGACGGGTTCTTCTTCCGCGACCAGCACATCGCCGTGGTCGGCGGGGGTGACTCCGCGATGGAGGAGGCGACCTTCTTGACCCGTTTCGCCTCGAAGGTCACGGTCATCCACCGTCGCGACGCTCTGCGCGCTTCCAAGATCATGGCCGACCGCGCTCTCGCCGACCCGAAGATCGACTTCGCCTGGAACAGCGAGGTCATCGGGATCGAGGGCGAGGACAAGGTGGCGGGCGTCCGCCTGCGCGACACCGTCACCGGCGCCGAGCGCGACCTGGACGTCACCGGCCTGTTCGTCGCCATCGGGCACGACCCGCGCAGCGAGCTGCTGTCCGGCCAGGTCGACCTCGACGACGACGGATACGTGATCGCCGAGGGTCGGTCCACCCGCACCAACATCGCCGGAGTGTTCGCCTGCGGCGACCTCGTCGACCACACCTACCGACAGGCGATCACGGCCGCCGGCTCAGGGTGCGCCGCGGCACTGGACGCCCAGAACTTCCTCGCCGACCTGGCCGACCTCGACACCGCTCCCGACCCGGAGCAGCTGCCGGCCGCGCTCGACGCCGTCTGAACATCCCGCACACCGAAGGAGCGCACATGCCTACTGTCGCCGTCACCGACGACACCTTCCAGTCCGAGGTCCTGGAGTCGGACGTCCCCGTTCTCGTGGACTTCTGGGCGACCTGGTGCGGCCCGTGCCGCATGGTCGCCCCCATCCTCGAAGAGCTGTCCGAGGAGTACGCCGGCAAGGTGAAGATCGTCAAGCTCGACACCGACGCCAACCAGGCCACCACGATGGCCTACGGCATCACCTCGATCCCCACCCTCAACGTCTACTCGGGCGGAGAGGTCGTCAAGTCGATCATCGGCGCCCGTCCGAAGCGGGCACTGGCCGAGGAGATCGACGGCGTCCTCGCCTGACATGTCCCCCGAAGGCGGCATCAGTTCTCTGGACCGGTGCCGCCTTCGTCGTCCTCGCGCGGGATCGACCGGCCGCCACCTGGGGCCGTGGCCAGCACTCGCGCTCGAGGTCCTGGCTTCTGTCCCGGGCCCCGCGCGGCTGCGCCGAGGACCGCACGCCTGGCGCTTCCGTCGTGTTCACTGTTTCACGTGAAACAGCCCGCTTCACGCGTCACCTGGTCGACTGTTTCACGTGAAACGGTGCGGCCCTCTCCGGGGCCCCGACAAGCGACGCGTCGGGCCCCGTGAGCGCGACGGGTCCTGAGCTCGTTCAGCCTTCCCCGCCCGCTGCGCGGACACGGCGAAGGCCACGCCCGGAGGGTCGTCGAAGCCGCCCACGCACACCTCACCCTCAGTGGTGGGCTCGAGGCTTGACCAGACATCGTCATGGCGGGGCCGCCACCGGTGCGACCCAGGAGCCCGGGGACGTCGGCGTCGTCGGTAGTCACCGGCACACGTCGCGCTGCCTCCACGTCCAGCGTCGCCACATCCGTTGCACACGGCTTCTGAGCGAGCAGCAGGGGCCTGGGAGGCGAGGCCTCCGAGGGCATCGTGAGCATCTGCCCGGTAGCTCTCGCGTCCCGAGCGGGTCGGCCCCACTCCCCCGGCGTGGACAGGACCAGGGCCCAGCATGTTTCACGTGAAACATGCTGGGCCCTGGTCCTGTCCCTCGTCAGCAGTCCGCAGCCCGGTCCGTGCAGCGGGCCGGCCGGCCCGCGCTGCTCAGCGCGGTCCGAACCCGGGGTCGTCCGGTGCCATGACCGTCAGGATCCTGTTGAGGTCCTCGACCGAGGCGAACTCGACGGTGACCTTGCCCTTCGTCTTGCCGAGGTCGACCTTGACGCGCGTCTCGAACTTGTCCGAGAGGCGTGACGCCAGCTCGTCCATCGCCTCGCTGCGCTGTCCGGCACGTGGCGCCCGTGGTGACCGCCTCTCCTCTGCACCCTCCGAGATCAGCGCGACGACCTCCTCGGTGGCCCGGACGGACAGCCCTTCGGAGACGATCCGTTGCGCGAGCCGCTCGATCTCTGCGCCGTCGGACAGGCCCAGCAACGCTCGAGCATGACCTGCGGAGAGGACTCCGGCCGCTACCCGTCGCTGGACCAGCGGGGGCAGCTTGAGAAGGCGCAGCGTGTTCGAGATCTGGGGGCGCGACCGCGCGATCCTGCCGGCCAGCTCCTCGTGGGTGCACCCGAAGTCATCCAGCAGCTGCCGATAGGCCGCCGCTTCCTCCAGCGGGTTGAGCGCCGCTCGATGGAGGTTCTCCAGGAGAGCGTCGCGCAGCATGTCCGAGTCGTCGGTCGACCTGATGATCGCGGGGATCGTCTCGAGCCCGGCCTCCTGGGAGGCGCGCCACCGTCGCTCACCCATGATGAGCTCGAACCCGAGAGACGCGTCAGGATCCGGCCGCACGACGACGGGCTGCAGGACGCCGATCTCACGGATCGACTCGACGAGCTCATCGAGCTCGCCCTCGTCGAAGACGCTCCGCGGCTGGCGACTGTTCGGACGGATCTGGTCGACGGGAACCTCGGCGAACTGCGCTCCGGGCACCGGGACCAGGTCTGCGGTCCCGTCCCGTTCGCCCGAGGAGTCTTGAGCGCTGACCGACCCTCTGTCGGAGACCTCGGCCGGCTCCGTCGCCGAGGCCAGATCGTCCGGGGCGTCGCGCTCACTGATCTCGATCGTGCCGATCAGCTCGGCGTCACCGGGAGGCACCGCCTTCGACTCGGCCTCCCACTGATCGGCGAGCCCGGCCAGGGCCACCACCGGATCTGCGGTGTCGTCGCTGGTGCGGCTCCCCCCGTTGATGCTGAGGCGTCCACCGGCGATCGCGGAGTCCCATGAGGCGCTGCGTCGTCCCGATCGATCCGGCGCCCCTGCTCCGCCGGCAGACGCCGCCGAGTCAGAAGCGCTGCCCGTCGACTCCTCCTCCGCGACCAGGACGCCACCAGGCGAGCTGCTCTCATCGTCACGCTGCGGGAAGAAGACGTCGACCGGCTTCTCCTGCGGCGGACCTTGCGGGATGAGGGCGCCCAGCCCACGGCCGAGCCCTCGCTTCTTCTGGCTCATGATCCACCAGCCTCCTGGTTCCGTCCGTGTGCGGGTCTGTCCACCGGGCGCTCAGCGAGCGGGCCGCGGCTCATCTCCACGTCGCCCGCCCGGACCACGACGGGTCGCGATGCGCTGTCCTGCCTCGATGCTACGCGCATCATCGCAGGTCAGCGCGTTCAGCGGAGTTCTCCGCGACCTCGCGGGCTGCCTCCAGGTAGGCCAGTGCACCGGTCGATCCTGGATCGTACGTCATGACCGTCTGCCCGTACGACGGAGCCTCCGAGATCCTCACCGAACGTGGCACGGTCGTCCGGAGGGTCTGGTCGGGGAAGTGCTGCCGCACTTCCGCGGCCACCTGCTGGGCCAAGTTCGTCCGCCCGTCGTACATCGTCAGCAGGATCGTCGAGACCACCAGCTCCGGATTGAGGTGGGCCTTGATGAGCTCGATCGTCTTGAGGAGCTGGCTCAGACCCTCGAGCGCGTAGTACTCGCACTGGATGGGGATCAGGACCTCGCGCCCTGTGACGAAGGCGTTCACCGTCAGGAGTCCGAGACTCGGGGGGCAGTCCACGAACACGTAGTCGATCCGCTCCTCTCCCCGGGCGACCCGGTCATCGAGGTAGCGGTCGAGCGCCTTCCGGAGGCGTGTCTCACGGGAGACGAGCGACACGAGCTCGATCTCCGCACCCGACAGGTCGATGGTCGCCGGCACTCCCCAGAGGCCGTCGACGTCGGGGCATGCCTGAACGGCAGACTCGATCGGTGCGTCCTCGACGAGGACCTCGTAGATCGACGGCGTCCCCGCTCGGTGCTCAAGACCCAACGCGGTGGACGCATTGCCCTGAGGGTCGTTGTCGATGACCAGCACCTTCAGCCCTGCACGGGCCAGGCCGGCGGCAAGATTGACCGTCGTGGTCGTCTTGCCCACCCCACCCTTCTGGTTCGCCACCGTGACGATACGAGTGTGCTCGGGCCGCGGGAACCGGCGCCCGTCGAGGTCGATCCGACGACGGGCGTCGAGAGCCAGCTGCGCTGCCAGCGGCGTGTCGTCATCGACATCGGGCACCGAGGACTTCAGAGCCTCCCGGTGCACGTCACGATCGTCGCTGAACGGGACGTCCCCCAGGGGTGCTGTCGCAGATGTTTCACGTGAAACACCCCCAGGAGCGGTTTCGGGAGAGTTCCAGATGCCGGCCCCTGACGGTGCGTCCGGATGGTCGGGACTCATGCTCACGGATCGTTCCTCCACGTCACGTCGCACGTCGATGCAGTTCCGCGCTCACTCTACGGCCTGACACCTACGCCCGTGTCGGTGACACACATCTTCTCTGGTCCCCGTCTCGTCGCACCACCCGAGCCGGTGAGATCCGGCGATGTTTCACGTGAAACACGTCTGATCAGCAGGGACCCGGCATCCCGGGGATCATCGCCGTCGAACACGCAGGATCGTCGTCGACTCGATCCCGTCGACAGTGTGGCCCTCGAGGATCTCGGGATCTCCCACCGTGAGCTTCCGCAGCACCTGACGCGCCGGCTCGATCTCCTTCTCGACGTTGCGACCCTTGAGCACCACCAGCTCTCCACCGGGACGCACCAGCGGAAGGCTGATCCTCGCCAGCTTCGAGAGCGCCGCCACGGCGCGGGACGTCACCGCGTCGACCTCGAGGGCGCCGTCGTACTCCTCGGCCCGGCCTCTCTTCACCGAGACGTTCGACAGGCCCAGGTCCGCGACGATCTCTTCCAGCCAGGTCGTGCGCCGCTCCATGGGCTCGATCAGATGCACAGTCGCATCCGGACGGAGGATGGCGATCACGATGCCTGGCAGGCCCGCTCCGGAGCCGATGTCAGCCACGGACTGCGCTGCGGTCAGGAACGGGACGACGGCCGCGGAGTTGAGGATGTGGCGCTCCCACAGGCGGTCGACCTCGCGTGGACCGATGAGCCCGCGCAGCTCTCCCTCGTCCCGGAGTCGTGCGTGGAACCGCGCGACCGAGTCGTAGTGCTCTCCGAAGTACTCCCGCACCGCGGGGCTCGTGCCGATCGTCTCGTCCGTGTCCACCATGACCACCATCCTGTCACTGCCCCGCCGTCAGTCGGCGAGGGATCTACCTGTCACGAGCACAGTCGAGGGCCTGTTGTTTCACGTGAAACAACAGGCCCTCGAGTGCAGGTCCTTCCCCGCGCTTGCGTTCAGCTGCCGGAGGGAGCTTCTCCGGGATGTACCACGACATACCGCTGCGGCTCGGTACCCGCCGAGTCGCTGACGAGGCCCGCGGCCGCGACCGCGTCATGCACGACCTTCCGCTCGAAGGCGTTCATCGGCTCGAGAGAAGCGGTCTCACCGGACTCCTGCACGCGGCGAATCGTCTCCGCCGCCAGTGACTCCAGCTCCGCGCGCCGCCCTGCGCGGAAGCCCCCCACGTCCAGCATGAGACGGCTCCGCTCTCCCGTCTTCGCCTGCACGGCGAGCCGCGTGAGCTCCTGCAGCGCTTCGAGCACCTCGCCGTCACGACCGACGAGCGCATCGAGCGAACGCGGCGACTCCTCCGACACCACCTCGACCGCCGCGCGGTCGTGATGGATGTCCAGGTCGATGTCACCGTCGAGATCGGCGATGTCAAGGAGCTCTTCGAGGTAGTCCGCCGCGATCTCCCCCTCTTCCTCGAGGCGCGCGGTCAAGGTGCGACCATCTTCCACCGTGGGCTCGCTGGTCATGGCAGACCTCACTTCTTCTTCTTCTTGCGGTTCTTCCGCACCGGCTGCTGACGCTGGCCGACCGGCTTGGGCGGCTCGATCTCGGTGGGCTCCTCCAGCACGATGCCCTTCTTGGCGGCCTTCGCCGCGCGCTTCTCGTTGAGGATCCGTTCGGCCTCGGAGCCGGGAGCCGGCATGCGCTTGATCGTGTAGAACTGCTGACCCATCGACCACAGGTTCGTGATCGTCCAGTAGATGAGCACACCGACCGGGAAGTTGACTCCCGAGACGAGGAAGATCAGCGGCAGGACGTACAGCATCATCTTCTGCGTGTTCGCCATCGGGCCCTCGAGGGCGGCCTTCGGCATGTTCTTCATCGTCAGCTGGCGCTGCGTGAAGAACGTCGTCGCGCTCATCGCGACGATGAGGAAGAGGATGGTGATCCGCGCGCCCCAGTCGTCGGTCTGCATGAAGACGTCCGAGAGCTGGGCACCGAACAGCGAGGACTCCTCGATGTCCCCGGCGACGGCTGCGTCGATGGGACCGATCGGTTCCTGGGTACCGTCGGCGATCGGGCGCAGGTTGTAGAGCACCCGGAAGAGCGCGAAGAAGATCGGCGACTGCAGAAGGATCGGCAGGCACGACGCCATGGGGTTGGTGCCGTGCTTCCGGTAGAGCTCCATCGTCTCTCGGCCCATGGCCTCCCTCGACGAGGGGTCCTTCTTGTTCTTGTACTTCTTCTGGATCGCCTGCAGCTCGGGCTGCATCATCTGCATCCCTCGGGATGCCTTGATCTGCTTGAAGAACAGCGGGATCAGCACGATCCGGATGACGACCACGAGGGCGACGATGGACAGCACCCAGGCGAACCCCGGCCCGTCCTCGAAACCGAGCGTCGTGAACAGCTGGTGGGACCCGTACATGATCCAGGCCACGACCCATTGGATCGGGAACAGGATGGTATCGAAGAAGCCCATTTGTCTCCTCTGTCGGAATGCGGGTCCGGGTGGCGCGCTCCCGGGAAGTCAGTGCGTGCGGGCGCCTCGATGCTCGTGGTCCCGAGCGGGCGGCACGTCATCGACGCCGCCGAGGCTCCAAGGGTTGCACCGGAGGATCCGCCAGAGGGCGAGCCCGCTCCCCCGCAACGGCCCGTGCCTCCGAACGGCCACCAGGGCGTACTGCGAGCAGGAGGGGTAGTACTTGCACGTCGGCCCCGTCATCGGAGAGATGACGGCCTGGTAGACACGGATGGCTCCCACCAGGACGGCGGTGGGGACAGCGCTGACCAGAGCTCGGCTGCGACCGATGATCGCCCCGTCTCTCACCGTCGCTCCGTCGCTCGGGCCAGTGCCTTGTGGATACCGCGGTCGACGTCCCGCTCGAGTCGGCCGTAGTCGGCTGTGGCGGCGGCCGGCAGAGCGCGCAGCACGACCAGAGCGTCCGCAGGCAGGTCGCGAGCAGGCGTCGCCGCCGCGCCTCGCAGTCGGCGCTTGACCAGGTTGCGGTGCACGGCGTTGCCGACCGCCTTGGAGACCACCAGGCCGATCAAAGGCCCGTCCGCCCGTTCGGGCTCGCGCGTCAGATGGACGACGACCGTCGAGCGCCCTGCGCGCGCGCCACCGCGCACCGCTCGTTCGAAGTCGAAGGAGCGGCGCATGCGACGCGCCGCAGGGAGCACGGCTCAGGCAGAGAGCTCGGTGCGGCCCTTGCGACGGCGGTTCGCCAGGATCGCGCGGCCGGCACGGGTGCGCATACGCAGCCGGAAGCCGTGGGTCTTCGCACGACGGCGGGTGTTCGGCTGGAAGGTCCGCTTGCTCACGAGGTACTCCAAGAAACGTCGGGGAGGTACACCGTCAGTTCCTCGACGATGTCGGTCAGGTTGCAGGTCGACACCCGCACAGGCAGTGTGGCGACCGGGCCGACCCGAGGCCGCGCCCCCTGGAGGAGGGCGCGCGAAAGTACCTGGAACGGCTGTCCGACGTTACGCCGTCGGAGGCTCTCAGGTCAACCGGGCGCAGCGTGACGACGACGACACCCTGAGCGTCTGCCGCCCGTCGTCCACATGGATGTCCACAGGTTCCACAGGGTGTGGAAAACTGTGTGGACATCGTCGCCGCACCACCCATCGCCCCGCCCGGAGGAACAGCCGTGCCCCAGCCCGACACCAACATCACCGAGGTCTGGGCACAGACGCTGGCGACTCTCGAGGCGCGATCGGACATGACCCAACGGCAGCTGGCCTTCATCAAGCTGGCGAAGCCCATGGCGATCCTGGAGGACACGGTCTTCATCGCGGTCCCCCACGAACAGACGCGCAACTACCTCGAGACGAGCGTGCGCGACCAGCTGGTCTCCGCGATGTCCTCCACGCTCGGACGTGACATCCGGTTCGGCATCACGGTGGATCCGGAGCTGAGCCACGAGTCGCTGACCGGACCCACGCAGGACTACACCCCGCCGCCGGAGGACCCCGAGCCGTCCGCGCGCGAACGCTCGGAGGCCGTGCGTCCCACCCCTCCCCCGCGCAAGGAAACGGCCGAGCCGACCCGGCTCAACCCGAAGTACATCTTCGAGACCTTCGTCATCGGTTCCTCCAACCGCTTCGCCCACGCGGCCGCCGTCGCCGTCGCCGAAGCGCCCGCCAAGGCCTACAACCCTCTCTTCATCTACGGCGACTCGGGACTCGGCAAGACGCACCTCCTGCACGCCATCGGCCACTACGCCCACAACCTCTACCCGCACGTCCGGGTCAGGTACGTGAACTCCGAGGAGTTCACCAACGACTTCATCAACAGCATCGGCGAGGGCCGCACCGGCGCGTTCCAACGCCGGTACCGCGACGTCGACGTCCTCCTCATCGACGACATCCAGTTCCTGCAGGGCAAGGAACAGACGATGGAGGAGTTCTTCCACACCTTCAACGCGCTGCACAACGCCGACAAGCAGGTCGTCATCACCTCGGACGTCCCGCCGAAGCAGCTCGACGGGTTCGAGGACCGCCTGCGGTCCCGGTTCGAGTGGGGCCTGATCACCGACGTCCAGCCCCCGGACCTCGAGACCCGCATCGCGATCCTGCGCAAGAAGGCCGCCAGCGAACGCCTGGACGTGCCCGCGGAGGTGCTCAGCTACATCGGGTCGCGCATCTCGACGAACATCCGCGAGCTCGAGGGCGCACTCATCCGCGTGACGGCCTTCGCCAACCTCAACAAGCAACAGGTGGACCTCGCCCTCACCGAGATCGTCCTCAAGGACCTCATCACCGACGACGACCAGGCCACCGAGATCACGCCGGCGATGGTCATCGCCCAGACGGCCGCGTACTTCGGCCTGACGATCGACGACCTGTGCGGCACGTCGCGCTCCCGGGTCCTGGTCACCGCACGTCAGATCGCCATGTACCTGTGCCGCGAGCTGACCGACCTGTCGCTGCCGAAGATCGGCCAGCAGTTCGGTGGTCGGGACCACACGACGGTCATGCACGCGAACAAGAAGATCGCCGGCCAGATGGCGGAGCGTCGTTCGACGTACAACCAGGTCACCGAGCTCACCAGCCGCATCAAGCAGCAGCACCGGGGTTGATCCACATCTCCACAGGCCTGTGGAGAACTGGAGTTCACAGGGTTGCCCACAGCGCGGGCGCCGGGAACTCGCCACAGGGACCGGTCTGTCCCCACCCTGGGGACGACAACAGTGGACAACTCACCCGATTCGCGGCACCCAGAGGTGCACACCTGTGGACAAATCTGTGGATGCTTGTGGACCACGCCGTCGAACCCGTGGATGAACGACAGGAAAACGGTGGACGGCTGTGGGCACAGAATCGGCCGCCCACAGGCACGGCCGGTTGCCCACAGGTTCGCCCCCAGCGGCCTCCACAGGGCTCCAGGCGCTCTGACCTGCGCAGACACCGCTTTTCCCCATCTTCCACAACCCCTACGACGACGATGAACGGTTTATCTCTCATCAGGGATCCACACGCCTTCGAAGGCTGATCGAGGCGGATCGTGCGACCGACCTCCTGGGCCTCGGCACGGTAGGGTTTGCACGGACGACGACGCTGCTGCCAGGCATGTCGTCGCACCGCACGAGAACACTGAGGAGTGGGATGAAGTTCCGGGTTGAACGCGACGTCCTGGCCGAGGCTGTGACTTGGACGGCCCGCACCCTCCCCACACGCCCGCCGGCACCGGTGCTCGCCGGTGTTCGCATCGAGGCCGACACCGCCGGCACGATCGGCCTGGCGAGCTTCGACTACGAGGTCTCCGCACGCTCGCAGATCCCCGCCGAGGTGTCCGAGCCCGGGACGGTGCTGGTGTCCGGCCGACTGCTCGCCGAGATCTCCCGGGCGCTGCCCAGCAAGCCGGTGGACGTCACGGTCGAGGGCAACAAGGTGGCGCTGACGTGCGGTGCCTCCCGGTTCACGCTGCTCACCATGCCGGTCGAGGACTACCCCGCGCTGCCGACGATGCCCGAGCTCTCCGGCACGGTCACCGGCGAAGCCCTCACCCACGCCGTCGCCCAGGTGAGCGTGGCGGCCAGCCGGGACGACACTCTCCCCCTGCTCACCGGCGTGCGGATGGAGATCGAGGGCGAGCGCATCACCCTGCTCGCCACCGACCGCTACCGGCTCGCGCTGCGCGAGCTGACGTGGACCCCCGCCACACCGGGCTACTCGGCCGTGGCCCTCGTGCGCGCCCGCACCCTCAACGACGTCGCCAAGTCCCTCGGGACCAGCGGCGGTCAGGTCAACATCGGGCTGTCCACCGGCGAGGGCATCGACCTCATCGGTTTCGAGGCGGGAGGGCGTCACACGACCTCCCAGCTCGTGGACGGCGACTATCCGGCCGTGCGGCGTCTGTTCCCGGACGCCACGCCGATCCACGCCGTCGTCCCCACCCAGGCGCTGATCGACGCCGCCAAGCGGGTCGCGCTCGTGGCCGAGCGCAACACGCCGATCCGGCTGGCCTTCTCCGAGGGACAGGTGGTGCTGGACGCCGGTCAGGGCGACGACGCGCAGGCGTCCGAGGCTCTCGAGGCGGTCCTCGTGGGCGAGGACATCCAGGTCGCCTTCAATCCCCAGTTCCTGCTCGACGGCCTCGGTGCGCTGGGGACGGACTTCGTCCGGATGTCGTTCACGCACCCGAACAAGCCGGTCGAGTTCACCGGGCAGGAGTCGCTCGACGGCGAGGACTCCTCGGCCTACCGCTACCTGTTGGTCCCCATCCGCTTCTCGTCCTGATCCCTCCCCGCGGCCGTGCGGCGGCCCGCCGGGAACCGTACGCTCGCAGCGTTGCCTTTCCAGGAGGTTCTCCACATGGTTTCCCACATGGGTCTGGTCGGTCTGGGCAAGATGGGCCACAACATGCGCGAGCGTCTGCGCCGCGCCGGCATCGAGGTCACGGGCTACGACCCGCGGCCCGAGGTCTCTGACGTCGAGAGTCTCGCCGACCTGGTGGCGGCGCTGCCGGGCCCGCGCCGGGTGGTCTGGGTCATGGTCCCGGCGGGCGAGCCGACCCGCGGGGTCGTGACCGAGCTGGGCGGCCTGCTGGGTGACGGCGACGTCGTCGTCGAGGGAGGGAACTCCCACTACCCGGAGGACCAGGCGCGCGCCGCCGAGCTCGCCGAGCGTGGGATCGGCTACGTCGACGTCGGCGTCTCCGGTGGCATCTGGGGCCTGGAGAAC
Organism: Isoptericola halotolerans; assembly: GCF_013149785.1. Taxonomy (GTDB): domain Bacteria; phylum Actinomycetota; class Actinomycetes; order Actinomycetales; family Cellulomonadaceae; genus Isoptericola; species Isoptericola halotolerans. The sequence goes on along the minus strand of NZ_JABEZU010000004.1, from coordinate 401,981 downwards.
GGGTACGGGCTGATGTGCGGCGGCGACGCCGCCCACGTCGAGCTGCTCATGCCGGTGTTCGACGCCCTGCGCCCCGAGGGGCCACGGGACGAGGGCTTCGTGCACGCCGGCAACGTCGGTGCCGGCCACTTCGCGAAGATGGTCCACAACGGCATCGAGTACGGCCTGATGCAGGCCTACGCCGAGGGCTACGAGCTGCTGTCCGCGAAGACCGACGTCGTCACCGACGTCCACGGCACGATGCGCGCGTGGAAGCGTGGCACGGTGGTGCGCTCCTGGCTGCTCGACCTCATGGTGAAGGCGCTCGAGGAGGACCCCCGGCTCGCTGCCATCGACGACTGGGTGGCCGACTCGGGAGAGGGCCGCTGGACGGTCGACGAGGCGATCGACAACGCGGTGCCGCTGCCGGTGATCTCGGCGGCGCTGTTCGCCCGGTTCGCCTCCCGGCAGGACGACTCCCCGGCGATGAAGGCCGTCGCGGCGCTGCGCCAGCAGTTCGGTGGTCATGCCACCAAGCCGTCCGCCGAGTAGTTCGCGCGACACTGGAGTCATGTACGTCTCGCACCTGTCCCTGCTCGACTTCCGGTCCTACGAGGCCGCCGACGTCGAGCTCGAGCCGGGCCCGAACGCCTTCGTCGGGCGCAACGGGCGGGGCAAGACGAACCTGGTGGAGGCCCTGGGGTACGTCGCGACGCTCGGCAGCCACCGGGTGGCGAACGACGCTCCCCTGATCCGTGCCGGGGCCCAGCGCGCCGTCGTGCGCACGCGTGTGGTGCGCGGTGAACGTGCGTCGACCGTCGAGCTGGAGATCACGGCGGGCAAGGCCAACCGGGCCCGGGTGAACCGAGGGCAGCTCGGACGGGCCCGGGACGTGCTGGGGATCCTGCGGACGGTGTTGTTCGCCCCGGAGGACCTCGCGCTGGTCAAAGGAGACCCCGAGGGGCGTCGGCGGTTCCTCGACCAGCTCGTGGTGCAGCTCCTCCCCCGGGCCGCGGGGGTGCTGGCCGACTACGAACGGGTGATCCGGCAGCGTTCCGCGCTGCTGAAGTCGTTGCGCGGGCACCGCGCGGCGGGCCGGAGCCCCGACCTGTCGGCGCTGGAGGTGTGGGACGCCCGGGCGGCACAGCTGGGTGGTCAGGTCCTCGCGTGGCGCATCGCGCTCGTCCGGGCCGCGCAGCCCCTGCTGGCCGCCGCGTACGAGCAGGTCAGCGACGCGGACGGCGAGGCGCGGATGACCTACCGGTCGTCGGTGCTGCCGGACGGTCTGGTGCCGGGCAACGAGGAGCTCGAGAAGCTCCTGGCGGCCGCGATCGAGGAGCAGCGCCCGCAGGAGATCGAGCGCGGCCAGAGCCTGGTCGGGCCGCACCGGGACGACCTGGCGCTGGCGCTGGGCGGGCTGCCGGCGAAGGGTTACGCGAGCCACGGCGAGTCGTGGTCGATGGCCCTGGCGCTGCGGCTGGCCACGTTCCGCCTGCTCGGCGGGGGTGTCGACCCGATCGAGACGGACGGGGTGTTCTGGGACCCCGACCACGGGTCCGACGCCGACCCGGTGCTGGTGCTGGACGACGTGTTCGCCGAGCTGGACACGCGCCGTCGGGAGCGGCTGGCGGAGCTGGTGGTCCCGGCGCGGCAGGTGCTGGTGACGGCCGCCGTGCCGCAGGACGTGCCGGGCGAGCTGATGGGAGCACGCTTCGAGGTCACGCCGGGGCAGGTGCGCCGTGCCTGAGCCTCGCCCTGACGAGGCCGAGGGAGCGGAGGCGGAGGATGACGGCGCGCCGGGCGGGCGCCGGGACCGGGACCCGCGTCCTGTCGTCGAGCGCACGGAGCTGACGCCGCCGTCGGAGGTGGCCCGGGAGGCGTTGAACAGGGCCAAGGCGGCGGCTCGCGCCAAGGGGCTGCGCCCGGGCTCGCCGTCGCGCCGGTCGGCGCTGGCCGAGCCGCGCAAGGATCCCGGCAAGGGCCCGAACGCGCGGGACCCGCGGCTGGTCTCCGACGTGGTGGCGCGGCTGCTGCGTGACAAGGGCTGGCACGAGGAGGTCTCGGTCGGCGGCGTGATCGGGCGATGGCGGGAGGTGGTGGGCGACCAGGTGTCGGACCACTGCACGCCGGAGACGTTCGAGGACAAGGTGCTGGTGGTCCGGGCGGACTCCACGGCGTGGGCGACGCAGGTGCGTCTGCTCGTGCCGACGCTGATGCGGCGGCTCGACGAGGAGGTCGGAGAGGGCGTCGTGGAGAAGGTCACGGTGCTGGGTCCGGCCGGCCCGAGCTTCCGCCGGGGACGTCGTACCGTGCGTGGACCGGGGCCGGGCGACACCTTCGGCTGACGACTCCCGCGTCGGTGTGGAGAAACCTGTGGACAACGTGTGGCACGGCACACGCGCGAACACCCGACCGCCGCGATTTCCTGCGGATCTCCGGTAGACTGGGCGGGTGTCCCCGGGCGGTGATCCGGGCCTGTGAAGTTGGACGCGACCGACCTGTGCGTGACGAGCCGGGCCGGTCGTCGGCTGCTCAGGCTCCGACGGTCTTCCGGTGGCGCACGGCACCGACCCGCAGCCGGCACACCCGTGCCTGTCCTTGTGCTGCGGCCCGGACTTCGTCCGGGACACCCCGTCGCGTGCCTGGACGACGAGGAGTGCTACAGCCTGTGGCTCAGCGATCCGACGGCAGCTACGACGCCGGGAACATCACCGTCCTCGAGGGCCTCGAGGCAGTACGCAAGCGACCCGGCATGTACATCGGGTCCACCGGCGCGCGAGGGTTGCACCACCTCGTCTACGAGGTTGTGGACAACTCTGTGGACGAGGCCCTGGCGGGGCATGCGGACACCATCGACGTCACGCTCCTCGCGGACGGCGGCGTGCGTGTGGTGGACAACGGGCGAGGCATCCCGGTGGCGATCCACCCGACGGAGGGGCGCCCGACGGTCGAGGTCGTCATGACGATCCTGCACGCCGGCGGCAAGTTCGGCGGTGGCGGCTACGCGGTGTCGGGCGGTCTGCACGGCGTCGGCATCTCGGTGGTCAACGCCCTGTCGTCCCGGGTGGTCACCGAGGTCCGCCGTGACGGGTTCGCGTGGCGCCAGGAGTTCTCGGACGGCGGGGCCCCGCTCGGTGAGCTGCAGAAGCTCGAGCCGACGGACGAGACGGGCACGACACAGACGTTCTGGGCCGACGGCACGATCTTCGAGACCACCGACTACGACTTCGAGACGCTGCGGTCCCGGTTCCAGCAGTACGCGTTCCTCAACAAGGGACTGCGCATCACGCTCACGGACGAGCGTACCGAGCACGTGTCCGGCCCTGACGAGATCACCGGCGCCCTGGACACCAGCGAGGTCATCGCGGCCCTGGACGCCTCGGACGCGGCGGCAGCCGTGGCGGCGGCGGAGTCCCCCGACGACGAGGTGCACGACGCCGAGTCCGCCACGGGGGCGGTGCGGACGGTCACGTACAAGTACGACAACGGGCTGATCGACTACGTCAAGCACATCAACGCTGCCAAGCGCTCGGAGATCATCCACCCGGAGATCATCGACATCGAGTCGGAGGACACCGAGGCGAAGATCTCGCTGGAGATCGCGCTGCAGTGGACGAACGCCTACAGCGAGTCGGTGCACACCTTCGCCAACACGATCTCGACGACGGAGGGTGGTACGCACGAGGAGGGCTTCCGCGCGGCGATGACCACCCTCGTGAACTCCTACGCCCGGGACAAGGCGATCCTCAAGGAGAAGGACGAGAACCTGACGGGTGACGACATCCGTGAGGGCCTCACCGCCGTCCTGAGCGTCAAGCTCGGCGAGCCGCAGTTCGAGGGACAGACGAAGACGAAGCTCGGCAACACCGAGGCCAAGACGTTCGTGCAGCGGGTCGTGCGCGAGAAGATGATCGACTGGTTCGACTCGCACCCGAACGAGGCACGCGACATCATCCGCAAGGCGATCTCGGCGTCGCAGGCACGCATCGCTGCCCGCAAGGCGCGCGAGGCCACCCGACGCAAGGGCATCCTCAGCTCGGGCGGGATGCCCGGCAAGCTCAAGGACTGCCAGTCGAACCGTCCCGAAGAGTGCGAGATCTACATCGTGGAGGGTGACTCGGCCGGCGGCTCGGCGGTGCGTGGCCGCGACCCGCACCACCAGGCGATCCTGCCGCTGCGCGGCAAGATCCTCAACGTGGAGCGCGCGCGGCTCGACAAGGCCCTGTCGAACGCCGAGGTGCAGGCCCTGATCACGGCGTTCGGCACGGGCATCGGCGAGGACTTCGACCTCGTGAAGCTGCGCTACCACAAGATCGTGCTCATGGCCGACGCCGACGTCGACGGCCAGCACATCTGCACCCTGCTGCTGACCCTGCTGTTCCGGTACATGCGCCCGCTCATCGAGCACGGGCACGTGTACCTGGCCCAGCCGCCGTTGTACAGGCTCAAGTGGACGAACGCCCCGCACGACTACGTGTACTCCGACCGGGAGCGCGACGCGTTCCTGCAGCAGGGGATCGCCGCGGGCAAGCGGATCCCGAAGGAGAACGGGATCCAGCGCTACAAGGGTCTGGGCGAGATGGACTACACCGAGCTCTGGGACACCACGATGGACCCGGAGCACCGCACGTTGCTGCAGGTCACCATGGACGACGCCGCGGCGGCGGACGAGATCTTCTCGGTCCTGATGGGCGAGGACGTCGAGTCCCGCCGCAGCTTCATCCAGCGCAACGCCAAGGACGTCCGGTTCCTCGACATCTGACCGGGAGCTGCGTGTACAGGCATTGAACACGCAGTTGTACACAAGCTTCAGGACTGATCGAGGCAGGACCCGCGCCCGGGCGGCGCAGGAAGGAACGGAGACACGGTGACGGACGAGACTCCCGGCCCCGAGAACGAGGGCACCTCCGCGGTGCCCACCGACGGAGGGCTGCCCGCGATCCAGCACGGCCGCGTGGAGCAGGTGGACCTGCAGCTCGAGATGCAGCGGTCGTACCTGGACTACGCGATGAGCGTGATCGTCGGGCGCGCGCTCCCCGACGTGCGTGACGGGCTCAAGCCGGTGCACCGCCGCGTGCTGTACGCGATGTACGACGGCGGCTACCGGCCCGACCGTGCCTTCTCGAAGTGCTCGCGCGTCGTCGGCGACGTGATGGGCAAGTTCCACCCGCACGGCGACACCGCGATCTACGACACCCTCGTGCGCCTCGTGCAGGACTGGGTGCTGCGCTACCCGCTGGTGGCCGGCCAGGGCAACTTCGGCTCCCCCGGCAACGACCCGGCGGCCGCGCCGCGGTACACGGAGTGCCGCATGGCGCCCCTGGCCCTCGAGATGGTCCGGGACATCGACAAGGACACCGTCGACTTCCAGGACAACTACGACGGCCGCACCCAGGAGCCCGTCGTCCTGCCGTCGCGGATCCCCAACCTGCTGGTCAACGGCTCGGCGGGGATCGCCGTCGGCATGGCCACCAACATCCCGCCGCACAACCTGCGCGAGGTGGCGGAGGGCGTCAAGTGGCACCTCGACCACCCGGAAGCCACCAAGGAAGAGCTCCTGGCCGCGCTCCTGCAGCGCATCAAGGGTCCGGACTTCCCGTCCGGGGCGCAGATCCTCGGCACCAAGGGCATCGAGGAGGCGTACCGCACCGGTCGTGGCTCCATCACCATGCGCGCGGTGGTGAACGTCGAGGAGATCCAGAACAGGATCTGCCTGGTCATCACCGAGCTGCCCTACATGGTGAACCCGGACAACCTGGCCACCAAGATCGCCGACCTGGTGAACGACGGCAAGATCGCCGGCATCGCGGACATCCGTGACGAGACCTCCGGCCGCACCGGCCAGCGTCTGGTGATCGTGCTCAAGCGCGACGCCGTCGCCAAGGTCGTGCTGAACAACCTGTACAAGCACACCCAGCTGCAGGACAACTTCAGCGCGAACATGCTGGCCCTCGTCGACGAGGTGCCCCGCACGCTCAGCCTCGACGCGTTCGTGCGGCACTGGACGCAGCACCAGATCGAGGTCGTGCGTCGGCGGACCGCCTATCTGCTGCGCGAGGCGCAGGACAAGATCCACATCTACGAGGGCTACCTGCGGGCCCTCGACGCGCTCGACGAGGTCATCGCCCTCATCCGTCGCTCCCCCGACGCCGACGAGGCCCGCACCGGGCTGATGGAGCTGCTCGGGATCGACGAGACGCAGGCGAACGCGATCCTCGCGCTGCAGCTCCGGCGGCTGGCGGCGCTCGAGCGGCAGCACATCCTCGACGAGCACGCCAAGCTCAAGGCCGAGATCCTCGAGTACGAGGACATCCTCGCCAAGCCGGAGCGGCAGCGCGAGATCGTGTCGGTCGAGCTCGACGAGGTCACCGAGAAGTGGGGCGACGAGCGCCGCACCACGATCCTGCCCTACGACGGCGACATGTCGATCGAGGACCTCATCCCGGAGGAGGACGTGGTCGTCACGATCACCCGGGGCGGGTACGCCAAGCGCACCCGCACCGACTCCTACCGGGCGCAGCGCCGTGGCGGCAAGGGCGTCCGTGGCGCCACGTTGCGCCAGGACGACATCGTCGACCACTTCTTCGTGGCCACGACGCACCACTGGCTGCTGTTCTTCACGGACGCGGGCCGCGTGTACCGCGTCAAGGGCTACGAGCTGCCCGAGCAGGCGCGCGACGCCAAGGGCCAGCACGTCGCCAACCTGCTCGCGATGCAGCCGGAGGAGTCGATCGCACAGGTCCTGGCGGTGCGTGACTACGACGACGCCGAGTATCTCGTGCTCGCGACCCGCCGCGGTCTGGTGAAGAAGACCCGGCTCACCGACTACGACTCCCCGCGCAGCGGCGGCCTCATCGCCATCAACCTGCGCGAGGACGAGGACGGCACGCCCGACGCGCTGGTCGCCGCCCGGCTGGTCAACGCGGACGACGAGCTCATCCTCGTGTCGCGCAAGGGTCAGTCGATCCGGTTCCCCGCCGACGACGACACGCTCCGCCCGATGGGCCGCGCGACGTCGGGCGTCACGGGCATGAAGTTCCGCGACGGCGACGAGCTGCTCAACGCTGACGTCGTCACCCCGGGGACGGACCTCTTCGTCGTCACCGAGGGTGGTTTCGCCAAGCGCACGCGGATCGACGACTACCGCCTCCAGGGACGCAACGGCTACGGGATCAAGGTCGCCAACCTGGTCGAGGCTCGTGGAGACCTCGTGGGGGCTCTGGTGACAGATGCCGACACCGAGGTCCTCGTCATCATGGAGCGTGGCAAGATCGTCCGATCGCGGGTGGACGAGGTGAACCTCACGGGTCGCACGACCCAGGGGGTCACCTTCGCCAAGCCGGACAAGAAGGACCGCATCATCGCTGTCGCCCGGAACGTCGAGCGTCGCGAGGACGAGGTGTCGGCTAGCGTGGAAGAGCAGGCCGCTGACGGCGGCCCGGCCGGGGCCGCTGCGGCGACCACGCCCGAGCAGGACGAGACCGGAGACGGGAACAGCTGATGGCCAGCGACAACACGGCGGGGCGCACGGGGACGACGACGGCACTGGCTGCGGACAGCACCCAGCAGATGCCCCCCGTGCCGGCGGCTCCGACCGCCAACGGCTCGACGGCGCCGGGCGCCGCTGCGCAGTCCGGAGTGCCGGCCGCGACACCGGTGGCCTCGGTGGCTCCCCCGCCGGCACCGGCCGACGTCTCCTCCCCGGCCGCGCCGCCGGAGAACGGCTCCACCGTCAAGGAGGGTGCCGTGAAGGCGGCCGCCGCCGCCCTGGCGGCCGCCCGCAGCGCGGCCAAGAAGGTGCAGTCCGCCACCTCGGCGTCGTCGAGCACGGGGTCCGACGCGCCCGACGCCGCGAACGCCGGCACGCCGAGCACCTCAGCGCCGTCGGCCTCGTCGACGCAGAGCGGTCCGCGCCCCGAGATGCACTACTCGGCAGGCGGGGTGCACGGCACCGCGGCCCCCGAGGCATCACCGGGCGGGGCGCAGTACGCCGCCGGCACGGCGCAGCCGCAGGCTCAGCCGGCCGCTCCGGCCGAGGTCGGCAGCCCTCGCCGCGTGCGTCTGTCGGTCTCGCGCGTCGACCCCTGGTCGATCATGAAGCTCGCGTTCCTGCTGTCCGTCGCGGTCGGCATCATGATCGTCGTCGCCACGGGCGTCGTCTGGTACTCGCTGAACTCCTTCGGGACGTTCGCGGTGATCCAGGACTTCCTCGTCGAGACCATGGGGCCGCAGACGATCGACATCATGCAGTTCGTCGAGTTCGACCGGATGATCTCGCTGGCCACGTTGATCGCACTGGTCAACATGGTGCTGTTCACGGCCCTCGCCACGATCATGGCGATCCTGTACAACATCACGGCGGCTCTCGTCGGTGGTGTGCACCTGACGCTGACGGACGACTGACGGGACGGCTCCCGGCGCGATGGACGTCACACTGCGGCAACCCTGCTGCGGTTTGGGGACCAGGCGCCGGGTGCGGTAATGTTCCGTGCTGCACGCGTTCTACGGACGCGTGCGGAGGGGCTATAGCTCAGACGGTTAGAGCGCTTCCCTGATAAGGAAGAGGTCGGAGGTTCAAGTCCTCCTAGCCCCACTCCCTGGCAGACGCGGAGGTCCAGCATGAAGAAGCTGTTCGTCGTCCTGCTCGCCGCTGCGGCGGGATACCTGGTCTGGCGCCGGGTGTCGTCCGACGCGGCCGACCGTGACCTGTGGACCGAGGTCACCGACTCCCTCGACTGACACTCCCCCGGGGGCCATGGCGCAATTGGTAGCGCACCTGCTTTGCAAGCAGGGGGTTAGGGGTTCGAGTCCCCTTGGCTCCACAGAACTTCGTCCCAGAGGCCCTCTCCCGTCGTGGTGGAGGGCCTCTGGCGTGCGAGGAGGGGTGCCGCGTCGTCGCACGCGGCCCGGGCGGCCTCCACCTCCACGATGTGCGACTCCGCCCACCGGCACCGCAGGACGACGAGAGCCTCCGCCCCGGACGGGGCGGAGGCTCTCGTCGTGCTCGACGCGTCGTCGTGACGCTACTTCTTGTCGTCGGTCGCCTTCTTGGCGGCGTCGTCGGCCGCGTCGACGGCCTCGTCCGCCTTCGTCTCGGCGGCGTCGGTGGCCTTCTTCGCGGCGTCGGCCGCGTCGGAGACGGCGTCCTTCGCCGCCGTGGTGGTCGACCTGCGCGCACGCGACGTGCGCGCCGTCGTCTTCTCCTTCACGTCCTGGACGGCCTCGGTGACGTCGTCCTTCACCTCGGCCGCCTTGCCCGAGAGCTTCTCCGACGCCTCCTTGCCCTTGGCGACGGCAGCTCCGGCCGCCTCCCCGACGGCCTCGGCCGCGTCACCGACGACGTGCCGCGCGTCGCGCGCCACCCCGTCGAAGTCGGGAGCGGTGGACTGCTCCCACGGCTCGGCCCAGGGGTCGTTCTGCGGCTGTGCCCGGCGGTAGAAGGCGTAGCCCGCCGCGGCGGCGCCACCGATGACCGCGGTCCACACGAGCGTCTTGCGTCGACGCGACCGGCGCTGTGCCTTGCGCGCCGACTTCTCGGCGGCCTTGACGGCCTTCTTGGCGGCCTTGGTGGCTTCCTCGGTGGTCATCGCCGCCCGGTTGGCGGCCTCGTTGAACACGTCGACGATCTTCGGCAGGTACTCGTCCACGATCTTGTCGTGGGCGCTGTCGACGAGCGGGCCGGTCCTGCCGGCGACCTGCTCGACACGTGGCGCGGCGGCCTGCACGCTCTCGTTCCATGCCTGCTCGACGCGGGGTCGGAGCCACTCGATGAACGTGTCGACGCGCGGGGAAGCCCAGTCCTTGGCCTGCCCCGCGGCGTCCTTGGCACTGTCCGCGGCACGGGATCCCGCGCCGACGAGCGCGGCAGTGACCTCGGCTGCGGAGTCCTTCACCTTGGCGGAGTCGATCTTCGGGGTCTGCACCATGCGACCACTGTGCCACTCGATGCGGCACGCTGCACCGCTACACGCCCGGTGGCAGTCAACCGGGTCCTCGGTGAGAGGATGGGGGCATGTTCGCAACTCTCCACACCTCCGCCGGTGACATCCGCCTCGAGCTCTTCCCGAACCACGCGCCGAAGACGGTCGCGAACTTCGTCGGGCTCGCCCAGGGGACCAAGACCTGGACCGACCCGCGCACGGGCGCCGAGCGCAACGACCCGCTGTACGACGGCGTGATCTTCCACCGGGTGATCGACAACTTCATGATCCAGGGCGGCGACCCGCTGGGCACCGGCACCGGCGGGCCCGGCTACACCTTCGACGACGAGATCCACCCCGAGCTCGCCTTCGACGAGAAGTACCTGCTCGCCATGGCCAACGCCGGCAAGCGCCGCAACCCGGTCACCGGCGCCACCGAGGGCACGAACGGGTCGCAGTTCTTCATCACGACGACCGAGACGTCCTGGCTGACCGGCAAGCACTCCATCTTCGGCAAGGTCGCCGACGACGAGTCGCGCGCCGTCGTCGACGCCATCGGCACGACGAAGGTGCGCCCCGGCGACCGCCCTGTCGAGGACATCGTCATCGAGCGCGTCACGATCGAGGACTGAGGAGCGCACGATCAGCACGCCGCAGCAGCCGCCCGTCGATCGTCAGGGCGAGGCTCCCCCGGTCTGCCCGCGTCACCCCGACCGGGTGGCGTACGTGCGGTGTCAGCGGTGCGCCCGCCCGGCCTGTCCCGAGTGCCAGCGGCCGGCCCCGGTCGGTGTGCAGTGCGTCGACTGCGTCGCCCAGGCGGCGCGGTCGACCCGCAGCGCCCGGACCGTGTTCGGCGCCACGGTCCGCGGCGGGCGCCCCGTCGTCACCCTGACGATCATCGGCCTGTGCGTCGTGAGCTGGCTGCTGCAGATGACCACCGGTGGCGCCTGGACCCAGCAGTGGGCCTTCGCGCCGGCGGTCGGGCAGGCGGAGCCCTGGCGCTTCCTCACGGCGGCGTTCCTGCACTCGACCACGCCGCTGCACATCCTGTTCAACATGTACGCCCTGTGGCTCGTCGGGCCGTTCCTCGAGCAGGCGTTCGGGCGCGGCCGCTTCCTCGCTCTGTACCTGCTCGCGGCGCTGGGCGGATCGGTGGGCGTGCTCCTGCTGGCCGACCCGCTGAGCATGAGCTGGCTCACGCCCGTGGTGGGCGCCTCGGGTGCCGTGTTCGGTCTCTTCGGCGCCATCATCCCGGTGCTGCGCCGCCTGGGCCGCAACGCCGGTCAGATCGTCGTCCTCATCGCGATCAACATGGCGCTGCCGTTCCTCGTGCCGAACATCGCCTGGCAGGCGCACGTCGGAGGGCTCGTCGTCGGCCTCGCGATCGGCGCCGGCTATGCGGCGGCACCACGTGACAAGCAGAAGCTGGTCGGCTGGGCGCTCCCCGCCGCCGTCGGCGTCGTCCTCGTCGCGCTGGCGGTGTGGAAGTACTCGACCGTCGACTACCCGGCGTTCTTCTGACGACCGCTGCGGTACCAGTTATCCCCAGAGATATGCACAGGTGTGGAATCACACCGGCGGAACTTGTACAGCAGGTGTCACTTCCAGCGTGTGGTCAGCGAGAACCCTGCGATGATCAGGACGAACCCGACCAGGAGGTTCCAGTTGCCCAGCTGCGGCACCGGGAGCCCGAGGTTCTGGCTCGTCAGGTAGTAGAGGACGATCCAGGCGAGGCCCGCGAGCATCAGACCGAGCATCGTGGGGACGAGCCACGGCGGGTTGGCCGTCGACTTGCGGGGTGTCGGGTTCGACCCGAGGTCTGACTTCTTCTTGGCAGGCTGCGACTCGGACACGGGCTGACTCCTGTCGGGATGCTGTGCGACGTCCGAGGGTCGTCCTCGACCGCCGACGTCGGATTTTTCGTCTAGCGTAGTGGCCAGTCGTACCGGACCGGCACCAGGAGGGGGAACCGCGATGTCACCACGGCTTCGTTCGGGCCTGTCCGTGGCCTGCGTGCTGGCGCTCTCCGGTGTGCTCTTCACGGCCAGCGCCCGACTCGCCGGCGACCAGGAGAGCCGGCACGCCGGAGACCTTGCCTCGGTGGTCTCGGCCGAGTCGGCACGGGTCGAGAGTCTCGCCGAGCAGGTCGGCGCCCTCGACGATGAGGTCACCCGGCTGGGCGAGGCGATCGACGTCGACGTGCCGCGCCGCGACCCGGAGCTGCGCGCCCGGGAGTCCGTCGTGGCCGGGACCTGGCCGGCGACCGGTGCGGGAGTGAGCGTCGCGCTCGAGGACGCCCCGCTGTCGGCGCTGGAGAAGCCCGACGTCCGCCCGGACGACCTGGTGGTGCACCAGCAGGATCTCCAGCACGTCATCAACGCCCTGTGGGCGGGCGGTGCGGAGGCGATGACGCTCCAGGGTGAACGGGTGACGTCGACGAGCGCGTTCCGGTGCTCGGGCAACATCCTCCTGCTGCACGGGAAGGTCTTCTCCCCTCCCTTCGTCGTCGAGGCCATCGGTGACCCCGAGGACCTGCAGGCCGCGCTCGCCGCGTCCCCGGGCGTGGCGATCTACCAGCAGTACGTCGAGTGGATCGGACTGGGCTACGACATGCAGCAGCACGACGTCATCGAGATGCCCGCCTACGAGGGGGGCCAGGAGCTCCGGTACGCCACCGTCCCCGACGGGACGGACGTCTTCTCGTGAGGCACGTGCGGCCGCAGCGCCGTGGCGGTGTGGTCAGCGGCGTCGTCGGCGTCTTCGGCGAGCTGCTCATCACGGCCGGGGTGCTCCTCGGGCTCTTCGTCGTGTGGCAGCTGTGGTGGACGGACGTGCAGGCGGAACGCCTGCACACCGAGATCCTCGCGGAGCTGGAGTGGCCGGAGCCGCCGTCCGTCGTCGACGACGAGGACGGTCCGGCGATCGCGGGCGAGCACCGCGGCGAGCCTCCCGTCATGGAGGAGCCGCCGGACGAGACGGTCTTCGCCGAGCTGTACGTGCCGCGCTGGGGAGCGGACTACGTGACCCCGGTGGCGCAGGGAATCGACAAGGAGCGGGTGCTCGACCGGCTCGGTGCCGGGCACTACCCCGGCACCGCCATGCCCGGCGACGTCGGCAACTTCGCCACGGCCGGGCACCGCACCACCTACGGCAAGCCGTACCACCTGGTCGCGGAGCTCCAGGAGGGCGACCCGCTGGTGTTCCGCACCGAGACCACCTGGTACGTCTACCGCACGACGTCGGACGAGATCGTCTGGCCGAACCAGGTCGAGGTCATCTCGCCGGTGCCCGGCCTGATGCCCGGCGAGCCGGTGCCCGAGCTCACCGACCGGCTCCTGACGTTGACGGCCTGCCACCCGATGTACTCGGCGGCCCAGCGCTTCATCGTCTACGGCGAGCTCGACTACTGGGCGCCGGTCGAGGAAGGGACCCCCATCGAGCTGATCGAGGCGGGCGTCCAGGTGCGCGGCAGCGGCGACGAGGAGGCCTGATGTACGGCGGACTGTGGCGTATCCTCCCAGGACCCGCATGGTTCCGGGTGCTGTTCCTGCTCGTGATGGCCGTGGCCCTCGTCTGGGTCTGCTTCGAGTGGTTCTTCCCCTGGCTCTCCACGTACGTCCCCATCAACGACAACACCGTCGAGGCGCACCCATGACCTCCATCCTCGTCGTCGACAACTACGACTCCTTCGTCTACACGATCGTCGGCTACCTCGACCAGCTCGGGGCCCGCACCACCGTGGTGCGCAACGACGCCGTGCCCGAGCCCGACGCGGACGGCCGGTTCTGGCACGACGACGGCACGCCCTTCGACGGCGTCCTCGTCTCGCCGGGACCGGGCACGCCGAAGCAGGCGGGATCCTCGGAGGACGTGATCCGGGCCTGCGCACGGTCGGCGACCCCGATGCTGGGCGTCTGCCTCGGGCACCAGGCCCTCGCCGAGGTCTACGGGGCGACCGTGTCGCACGCGGCCGAGCTCATGCACGGCAAGACGAGCCAGGTGGAGCACCAGGGCGTCGGCGTCCTCGACGGCCTGGGCTCACCCTTCACGGCGACGCGCTACCACTCGCTCGCGGTGGAGCCGGCCACGGTGCCCGACGAGCTCGAGGTCACCTGCACCACGGGCGGCGACGTCGTCATGGGCGTCCAGCACCGTGAGCTGCCGCTGCACGGGGTGCAGTTCCACCCCGAGTCGGTGCTGACCGAGGGCGGCCACCGCCTGCTCGCCAACTGGCTCGCCGTGTGCGGCGACGCCGGCGCCGTGGAACGGTCCGCCGGGATGGCGCCGCTCGTCCACCAGGGCTGAGCGGCGCCACCCGCGGCGCGGGAGGACGTGTCAGTCGTCCTCGGGGTCCTCGTCGTCGCCGCCGAAGCCGAAGCCCGGCTCCTCGTCGTCCTGCGGCGGGGCCGGCGTGGCCTCACCGGCGCTGCAGTCCTGGCCCTCCGCGCCCGTCGACACGGTGATCGTGACGTTCGAGCCCTCGTCGAGCTCCGTCCCGGCCGGCGGGTCCTGGGCGGAGACGAAGCCGGGGCAGTAGTCGGCCGAGGATGCCGTGCGCTGGACCGCGCTGAGGTTGGTCTGGCCGCCCAGCATCTCCTCGGCGTCGTCGGCCGTCCGTCCGACCACGTCGGGGACCGTGACCCTCTCGATCTCGGGTTCGCCACCGATGGTCAGCTCGACGCGGGTGTCCTGGCGGACGGATCCCGCGCTCGGCGACTGGTCGACCACCCGTCCGACGTCGTTCGGGTCTTGGACCGGCTGCGTGGTGATCGTCGAGCTGAACCCGAGCTCGTCGAGGCGGCTCTCGGCCTCCGACTGCGTCATGCCGCGAAGGTCCGGGAGCTGGACCTGGCCGTTCGAGATCACGAGGTCGACGGTGTCCCCCGGGTTGACGGCGGCACCGGGCGACGGGTCCGAGGAGATGACGTCGCCCTCGGAGACCGATCCGCTGCCCTCCTCGTCGACGCTGCCGACCTGGAGGCCTGCGTCCTCGATCTCGTTCTCGGCCTGCTGTTGGCTCATCCCTGTGACGTCGGGCATCGGGAACGTCTCCGGTCCGCCGGAGAAGAACACGACCACCTGGGAGCCTGCCTCGACCTCCTCACCGCTGGCGGGATCGGAGCGGGTCAGGGTGTTCTCGGGCTCCTCGGACTCCTCGACGCGCTCGGAGTAGACCAGCCCCACGTCCTCGATGGCGCGCTGGGCGTCCGTCCGGCTCATGTTCGCCGTGAGCTCGGGCACCGTGACGAGGTCGGGATCGTCCTCTCCCCCGCTGAGCCAGAAGAACAGGATGGCAGCCAGAGCCAGGACACCGACGCCGATGAGGGTCCACCAGAGCCACTTGCGGCTCCCCTTGTCCTCCTCGTCCGCCTCGGCGGGGGTCCCGACGGCCGTCTGGTCCGCCGGAAGGCCGGTCTGACCCCACGGCGAGGGCTCGCCGGCCGGGGACATCACCTGGGTGCCGTTCGGGTCGCCCAGCACCTGCGTGGCGGCGTACCCCGCGGCGGCACCGGCCCCGAGCGCGCCGAGGCCCGGCGCCATGACATGACCGCCTCGCATCGCAGCCTCGAGGTCCGACCGGAACTCGCCGGCCGACGAGTACCGCTGGTCGCGGTCCTTCGTGAGCGCGGTGAGGGTGATCCGGTCGAGCACCTCGGGGACGTCGTTGGCGATCTCGCTGGGCCGCTGCGGCTCCTGACCCACGTGCTGGTAGGCCAGCGCCACCGGGGAGTCCCCGACGAACGGCGGCCGGCCGGTGAGGAGCTCGAAGAGCACGCAGCCGGTGGAGTACAGGTCGCTGCGGGCGTCGACCTGCTCGCCCCGAGCCTGCTCGGGCGAGAGGTACTGGGCGGTGCCGATGACGGCCTGCCCCTGGGTCATGGTGGCGGCGGAGTCCGCCATCGCCCGCGCGATGCCGAAGTCCATCACCTTGACCGCGCCCGTCGGCGTGATCATCACGTTGGCCGGCTTGATGTCACGGTGCACGATGCCCGCGTGGTGGGAGTACTCCAGCGCGCTGAGGATGCCGACCGTGATCTCCACGGCCTCCTCGATGGGCACGGCGGCACCGTCGGCCAGGATGTCGCGGACCGTGTGGCCCTCGACGTACTCCATGACGATGAACGGGATGTGGACCTGGTTCCCGGTCGCGTCGGTGGAGGTGTCCTCGCCGGTGTCGTAGACCGCGACGATCGCCGGGTGGTTCAGCGCGGCCGCCGACTGCGCCTCGCGCCGGAACCGGGCGAGGAACGACGGGTCGCGGGCGAGGTCGGAACGCAGCACCTTGATCGCGACGGTGCGGCCGAGGCGCGTGTCGTGACCGATGTGCACCTCGGCCATGCCACCGCGGCCGATGAGCTCACCGACCTCGTACCGGCCCGCGAGTACTCGGGGCGTGTTGTCCACCACTCAGACGTCCTTCTGGGTCGTTGTCGCACCGACGGGGTGCGACGGGTCCGGGAGCATCATCCCAGAGTCGGGGTCGGTCATCGCCCGGCGGCGCGCGGGTCGAGTCATCAGTGCACTCCCTGCCAGGAGCGGCAGCGCGGCGGCATCGCCGTCGTCGCCGCCGAACACCCCGCTCAGGAGCGTCGCGACGAGCAGCACGCCGAGCAGGCCGAGCAGGGCCAGCAGCGGCCAGGAGAGGCGACCGAGCGGGCCGAGCCGCTGCCCCGTCGTCGTCGAGCTGCGGACGGGGGTGGGGGTGCTGCGCGACGAGCGCGACGCCGTCGTGCGGGTCGCGTCGCTGCGGGCCGCGGCCCGCGTGCGAGGGTCTCCCTGCGGCGGGGTGGGCCGCTGGGTGCCGCCCGAGCGCAGGTCGCGGCGGGCGGGATAGCTGCGGGGTGACGCCGGCGGGACGGAGTCGGGGGTCGACGGCGCGCGGGCCGGCGCGTCGGCCGCCACCGGATCGAGCGAGCGTGGAGGGGGGACGGCGTCGTCGGGCCGTGCGTGCCGGACCGGTGCCGGGCGTCCCGTGCGGGCGGCACGGCGAGCGGCGCGCGAACGGGCGCCGAGCGGGTCCTCGGCGATCTCGCGGGCGAGCGCGTCCAGCTCGTCGGCCAGCGCGGCGCCGGAGGAGGGTCTCTTGTTCGGGTCCTTCGCGAGCATCCGCATGATGACGTCGTTCAGCCCGGGATGGACCGTCGGCGGCAGGGGCGGCACCGCGTTGTTGACGTGCGCGACGGCGATGTCCACCGGCGTCGACCCGGTGAAGGGACGCTTGCCCACCGTGCCCTCGTAGGCGACGATCCCCAGCGCGTAGAGGTCCGAGGCGGCCGTCGCGGGCTGGCCGACGGCCTGCTCGGGCGAGAGGTACTGCGCGGTGCCCATGACCATGCCGGTCGCCGTCATCGTCGCCTGGTTCGCGGCCAGGGAAACGCCGAAGTCGGTGATCTTCACACCACCGTCGTGCTCCAGCAGGATGTTGCCCGGCTTGACGTCCCGGTGGACCACCTTGGCCTTGTGGGCATGGTGCAGGCCGCGGGCTGTCGCCGACAGGATGGGGAGCAGCTTGCGCGGCGTGACCACGGGCTCGCGTTCGAGCAGGTCCGCGAGGGGCTCGCCCAGCACCAGCTCCATGACGAGGAACCCGGCGCCGTCCTGCTCGCCGTAGTCGTACATCTGCGCGATGTTCGGGTGCGACAGGGCGGCGCTGTTGCGCGCCTCGGTACGCAGTCGCTTGAGGAAGTCCTCGTTGCCGGTGAACTCCTCGCGAAGCACCTTGACCGCGACGTCCCGGCCGAGGTAGCCGTCGTCGGCCACCCAGACCTCGCCCATGCCGCCGACGGCGATCTGGCGGGTGAGGCGGTAGCGCTCCCCCAGCGAGAGCCCGATCGAGGGTCTCATCCGTTCAGCACCGCCTCGATGACCGCCTTCGCGATGGGAGCCGCGACCCGGCCGCCCGTGGCCGAGCCTCCCAGGGTCCCGCCCTCCTCCACCAGCACCGCGACGGCCACCTGCGGGTCGTCCGCCGGCGCGAAGCCGGTGAACCACACGTGCGGAGGGGCGGAGTTGTCGCCGTGCTGCGCCGTGCCCGTCTTGCCCGCCACGGTGACCCCGGGGATCTGCGCGGTGGTGCCGGAGCCGTCCTCCACGACGCTGACCATCATGTCCGTGAGCTGGGACGCCGTCTCCTCGGAGATCGCGCGGCCGTTGCTGGAGGGACGCGTCTCGGAGACCACCTGCAGCTCGGCGTCGCGGATGGTGTCGACGGAGTACGGCGCCATCACCTCGCCCCCGTTCGCGATCGCGGCGGAGACCATCGCCACCTGCAGCGGCGTCGACGTCACGCTGCCCTGACCGATGCCGGACAGCTCGACCTGGGCGGTGGACATCTCGTCCGGGTCGGGGTCGTACTGGCTGGCGGCGGTGGAGAAGGGGACGTCGTAGCCGGAGCCGAAGCCGAACTTCTCCGCCTGCTCGTTCATCGCCTCCGCACCGAGGTCGCCACCGAGGTCGAGGAACGCGGTGTTGCAGGAGATGCGCATCGCGTCGGCGAGCGTCATCTGGCCCGACGACGCGCACGACGTGCCGCCGAAGTTGCCCACGTCCGTCCTCGTGCCGGTCAGGGTGTAGGTCGACGGAGCGTCGACGACGGTGTCCGGCGCGTAGTCCCCGCTCTCCAGGGCCGCCGCGGCCGTGATCAGCTTGAACGTCGACCCGGGCGGCTGGGTGGTGGCCGTGGCCCGGCTCAGCAGCGGCTGGTTCTCGTCGTTCAGCAGGTTCAGGTAGGCCTCGTTCGCCTCGCCCGTGTTGTGGGTGGCGAGGTCGTTCGGGTTGAACGTCGGCTTCGAGACCATCGCGAGGATCTTGCCGGTGGACGGCTCCAGCGCGACGACGGCGCCCCGCTGGTCACCCAGGGCGTCCCACGCCGCCTCCTGGGCGGCCGCGTCGACCGTCAGCTCCACCGCGGAACCCTGCGGGTCCGAGCCGGTGAGCAGGTTCTGCACGCGCTCGACCCACAGCGCGTCGGCCGAGCCCGCGAGGAAGTCGTTCTCCGCCCGTTCGATCCCGGACGTCCCGCTCACGAGCGAGTAGTACCCGGTCAGCGGGGCGTAGAGGCGGCCGCGCTCGTACTCGCGCTGGTAGTTCCACTCGTCGTCGCTGGGCACGGAGCTCGCCACGGCCTCGCCGTCGACGACGATCGGCCCGCGGTCGGTCCCGAACTGCGCGTACAGCGCCCGCGCGTTGCGGGGGTCGCTGTTGAGCCTGTCGGCTGCGAAGAACTGGATCCACGTCGTGGAGACGAGGAGCGTGAGGAACATGACCATGACGATGCTCGCCAGCCGGCGGGTGGTCGTGTTCACGTGCTCTCACCTCCTCGGTACGGCGGGGGGTCGTCGGTGCCGATGTGCTCGGTCTGTGCGGTGCCGGTGCTGCCGGCGGCGTCGGTGGGCGCGCGGTCGGCGATCCGTCGTCTCGGCAGGTTGCTGCCGGCCGCAGGGGTGCCGTCCGCCGGTGTGCCGCCGTCGGCCCCGGGCGAACCCACGAGGATCGGTTCGGGCTCCGGCGCGGCCGGTGCCGCCGACACCTGACCCCGGACGGGCAGGTCGGACGGGCGGCGAGCACTGTCGGATATCCGGAGCAGCAGAGCGATCACGAGCCAGTTCGCGAGCAGCGAGGAACCGCCCTGCGCCATGAACGGCAGCGTCAGACCCGTCAACGGGATGACCCTCGTGATGCCGCCGACCACCACGAACACCTGCAGCGCCATGACGAACGCGAGACCGCAGGCGAGCAGCTTGCCGAAGCCGTCGCGCACCGAGAGGGCCGACTTGAGGCCACGCTGCACGATCAGCAGGTACGTCAGCAGGATGGCGGCGAGCCCCGTGAGGCCGAGCTCCTCGCCGATGGACGCGTAGATGAAGTCCGAGAAGGCGTAGGGGATCTGGAACGGGCGTCCCTCGCCCCAGCCTGTGCCGAACAGGCCACCGTTCGCCATCGAGAACTGGCCCTGGACGATCTGGTAGGACCCCCCGGGATCCCTGTCGTACTGCGCCGGTTCGAACGGGTGCAGCCAGACGTCGATCCGAGCACCGACGTGCGGGAACGCCCGGGCCGCGGCGAGCGCGCCCGCGGCGAAGAGCGTCAGGCCCAGCACCATCCAGCTCGACCGAGCCGTCGCCTGGTAGAGCATCGCCACGAACAACCCGAAGAACAGCAGCGACGTCCCGAGGTCACGCTGCAGGACGAGGACGGCGAGGGAGGCCGCCCAGACCAGCAGGATGGGACCGAGGTCGCGCAGCCGGGGGAGGTGCAGCCCGAGGATCTTCGGCCCGGCCAGGGCCAGGGTGTCCCGGTTCGTCACCAGGTAGCCGGCGAAGAAGACGGCGAAGGCGATCTTCGCGAACTCGGCGGGCTGCAGGGAGGAGCCGCCGATGGTGACCCAGATGCGCGCACCGTTGATCTCCTGGCCGACGCCGGGGATCAGCGGCAGGGCGATCATCACCAGACCCACGACCATCGCCGTGTACGTGTACCGGCGCAGCCAGCGGTGGTCCTTGAGGATCCACAGCAGGGCGAAGGCGATGATCGCCCCCAGGAGCGTGGCTTGCATGTTGCCGGCGGCGTTGGCGGGAGCCATGCCGACGGATCCCGAGATCTCGAGCCGCCAGATCATCGACAGACCGATGCCGTTGAGGAGCACGACCGCGGGCAGGATCACCTGGTCGGCCCACGGGGCACGCAGCCGCAGCACGATGTGGGCGACCAGCGCCGTCAGACCGAGCAGCATGCTGCGGAACCAGAACTGGTCGGGCAGCTCGCCGCGGATCGACAGGCCGACCATCGCGAAGCCGCCGACGCCGCCGGCCAGCGCCAGGATCAGCAGGAACACCTCGGCGAGCCGCAGCGGACGGCGCTGGCGAGGCTGCACCGTGGAGGTCTCGGACGTCACGCCTCGGCCTCCTCGTCCGCGGAGTCGGGCCCGGCCTCGGGGTCGGAGTCGGTGGCCGGGCTCGGCGACGGGGTGGCGGACGGGGACGCTGTGGCGCTGGGTTCGGGCGTGAGTGTGGGTGAGGGAAGCGCCTCGTCGATGAGGCGGTCGGCGCGCTCCCGGGCGTCAGCCTGCGAGGACGCACGGATCGTGCCGTCCAGGCGCTCGCTCCAGTAGGCGGGGAGCTCGTCGACCGACGTGCCGGTCAGCTCGACGGGCTGCGAGAGCTCGAACGGGCCCGCGCTCTGCGGGATGCCCTGGTACACGGCGACCTGGCCGTCCGCGACCCCGACGTAGTACTGCTCCTGCGTCCAGCCGTAGACCCACCAGCCGCCGTAGCCGAGGCCTGCCAGGACCACGAGAGTGACGAGCACGCCGACCCACGGCCGCTTGCGGCGCCGGCCGGCGTCGTCCTCGTCCTGCTCCTCGTCGTCCTCGTCGTCCTCGTCGCCCGCCTCGCCGCTGCCGGCGGGGGCGTCCGGCGCCGGGCGGGCGAGCTCGGGGGACATCTCACCGGCGGCAGCGCCCACGACCTGCGTCGAGGTCGTCGGCGCCGTCGTGCCGACCTCGTCCGGGTCGACGACGTCGGCGACGACGACGGTGATGTTGTCGGTGCTGCCGGCCGTCATCGCGAGCGTGAGCAGCAGGTCCGCGGCCTCCTCGGGAGACTCGCACTCGGTGAGGACCTCGGCGAGCTGCTCGACGGGCACGAAACCCGACAGGCCGTCGGAGCACAGCAGCCAGCGGTCCCCCGGGTGCGCCTCCCGCACCGACATGTCCGGGGTGAGATCGACGTCGAAGTCCCCCAGGACGCGCATGACGACGTTGCGCTGCGGGTGGGTCTCGGCCTCGTCCGGGGAGATGCGACCGGTGTCGACCAGGTGCTGGACGAACGTGTGGTCCACCGTCACCTGGTTGAGCACGCCGTCACGCAGCAGGTAGGCGCGCGAGTCGCCCAGGTGCGCCATCGCGAGGGTGTTGCCGGAGCGGAGCAGCGCGGTGACGGTGGTTCCCATCCCGGCGAGGTCCGGGTCGACCTCGGAGGCGTGCACCAGGTCCTGGCGGGCCTGCTCGACGGTCCGCTCCAGGTCGGCCAGCGCCTCCTGCGGGCCGTGCTCGGAGCGGTCGAGCGGGGCCAGGGCGGCGATCGCGAGGCTGGAGGCGATGTCGCCGCCCGCGTGACCGCCCATGCCGTCCGCGACCACCAGGAGGTTGGGTCCCGCGTACGCGGAGTCCTGGTTGTTCTGCCGCACCAGCCCGACGTCGGACCGCGCGGCGTACCTCAGGGCGAGGGTCACGTGGGCGTCACCCCTGCAGCTCGACGACGGATCGGCCGATCTGCACGCCGACCCCCGGTGCGAGGTGGATCGGGGAGGTGACCTGCTGGTCGCCGATGAAGGTGCCGTTCGTCGAGCCGAGGTCCTCGACGTACCACTGGTCCCCCTGCGGGAAGATGCGGGCGTGGCGGGACGACGAGTAGTCGTCGTCGAGGACCAGGGTGCAGCTCGGGGCGCGGCCGATGAGGATCGACGACGTGGACAGCGGCAGCGTCGTACCGGCCAGCGGGCCGGTGGTGACCACCAGCCGGGACGGACCGGAGCTGCGCGGTGCGGGCGAGCCGCTCCCGGCCGCCGCCGGTGCAGCGGCAGGTGTGCCGCCGTCGTCGGACCGCTTGCGCGAGCGAGGGGAACGCAGGGCGAGGTCGCGGCGCAGGACCGCGACCGCCGAGAGCACGAACACCCAGAGCAGCACCAGGTATCCCAGCCGCAGCAGGGTGAACGTCAGCTCGCTCATCCTCGGTCGATCACCAGTCCTCGTTGGGGCGGCCGGCCGACGTGCCGGTCCAGAACATGATCCGGGTACGACCGATGGTCATGGTGTTGCCGTCCAGGAGAGTCGCGGCCGGGACCTGGTGACCCTCGACGAACAGGCCGTTGGTGGACCCGAGGTCCGTCGCGACGACGCCCTCGGGCGCGACGCGGATCTCCAGGTGGCGGCGCGAGACGCCCGGGTCGTCGACGACGATGTCGGCCTCGGCGTCACGGCCGATGACCGTCACGGGGCCGGTCAGGAGGTAGCGCTGCCCGTCGATGTCGATGAGGGGGTGGCGGGTGCTCGGCGCCGGGTTCGTCGCGGGCGCGACGTTGCCGCGCACCGTGGCCGAACGCAGCTGGAACCGGCCGCCCGAGAGCTCCTGGTGCTCCTCGAACGTCACGCTCACCGGACCGACGAACGCGTAGTGCTGCGAGGCCGCGTACTCGGTGAGGTTGGTCGCGAGCTCGTCCGCGAGCGTCTCCGCGCCCCACGACTGCACCTGACCGAAGTCGTTCGGGCTCAGCTCGATGGTGAACTCGTTCGGCGCGACCGTCCGGTCGTGGCCGACGACGGCGGCACGGTCGTCGATCTCGCGACGCAGCCTGCTCGCCAGCTCCACCGCCTTGACCTCGCCGCCGCGCCCGACCTTGGCGAACGCGTTGTTCATCAGCCGTTCGACGCTCTTCTCGAAGCGGTCCAGCGCTCCCATGCCACCTCCCCTCGTCCGCCCGTGCCTGTCGCGGGCAGACTATCCAGATCGTAGGCAGGGGCGCACCACCCGCGCCCGGAAACCTGTGGATTTCGTGCGAATCCCTCGGGTAGACCCGCGTGCCGAGGTCACGACCGTGTCACGGTGCGCAGGTGACGGCACGTCGGGGCCCCTGACGGCGGGTCGAGCCGGTACGCGGTGTGACGCAGGTCCCTGCCGTCCGGGGCGGATCGGGTTGGGATCCGAGGGCCGGTGCGTGCTAATCTCCAACGGCACGCGCGAGTGGCGGAATAGGCAGACGCGCACGGTTCAGGTCCGTGTGCCCGAAAGGGCGTGGGGGTTCAACTCCCCCCTCGCGCACGTGGTTGCGAAGCCCCCGACCGGTTCATCCGGTCGGGGGCTTCGTCGTCCCCGGAAGCCGTCACCAGCCCCGTCGTGGTGGCCGAACATGCCATGGGGGCCCGTCTGGTTGGACGGACGGGCGCTGAGGGCATGTTCGACGGTGGTCAGGGCATGCTCGGCGCGCGATGGGGCGGGCATGAGCTTGCGCAGAGACAGCCCCGGCGGGTGCGAGAGCTGGGAGCGGTCGTCGGGGTAGCGTCGTCCTGTGAGCGGCCGGCGAAGGTTCCCCAGCGGCGCCTCGGCCGCGACGCGTGCTCGCTACGCCAAACGTCGGCAACGGCGGCTCGGTCGGGTCGAGAACGACCTCAGCGCGGCGCAGTGGGCCGCTCTCGTCTCGGCGTGGGGCGGCTGCGCCTACTGCGGTGGGAGCGGGACGGCCCTCCAGAAGGACTGCGTCCTGCCGATCTCCCGCGGCGGGCGCTACACGTTGACGAACGTCGTCCCGGCGTGCCGGTCGTGCAACGCGAGCAAGCTCAACAGCGAGGTCTCCGGCTGGCTGCGCCGCAAGCGGCTCGACGAGCGTGGGTTCCTGCGCCGGCACGCCGAGATCCTGAGAGCGCTGCTGGCTGACGTCTGAGGACCAGGGATCAGAGGTGCCTCAGGGCGTCCTCGACCAGGCGCCTGCGGCTGCGGCGTCCGCGACGAACCGTTCCAGGGAGCGTGCCGGTCGCCTGGTCAGGTGGGACACGGCGTCCGTGACGACGGCGAAGTCCCCGGCACGCACCCGTTCGTAGGTCAGGGCGGTCAGGTCCCGCTCGAACCCGCTCAGGCCCTCCAGGGACTCCTCGGTCCCGAGCTCGGTGTAGTCGACGTCCCGGCCCAGCGCGGCCGAGAGGAGCGCCGCCGTCCGGGCGGGCGGTACGGCTTCCGGGCCGGACAGCTCGTAGGTCTGGCCTGCGTGCTCGCGGTCGGTCAGCGCAAGCTCGGCGACCTCGGCGATGTCACGCGTGTCGATCCACGCCATGCGGGCGTCCGCGTGCGGGAAGGGGAACCGGCCGTCGGCGATCTCGTCACCGACGAAGCGTGGGTCCGTGAGGACCTGCATGAACCATCCTGGCCGCAGCATGGTCCACGACCGTCCGCTCTCGCGCACGGCACGCTCCACCGTCGCCGACCAGCCCTGCGACCCTGAGTGCTCGGGGTCGCGCTCGGAGAGCAGCACGACATGGGCCGAGGCCGGGGTGGTTGCCAGGAAGGACGCGACGAGGCCGGGTGCGTCTTCGCGGAGCGGGACCACGACGAAGACGGCATCCACCCCGGCGTTCGCGCGAGCCCAGCCGTCCGGCCGGTCCCACGAGAGCTCGACCGGGACGACGCCGTCATGGTCGACGAGCGCGGGGTCGCTGCTGCCGCCCCGGAGCTCGACGTCGTCGCGCGGCGCCAGCCGGTCGGCCAGCGCGGAACCTGTCTTGCCGCGGACCCCGGTGATCAGGATGCGCATCTTGAGACCTCCGTCGGTGAGGGGTTCAGGAGTCGGTGGTGGGCGGTGCGATGGCGGTGACCCGGATCTCGACCCGCATCCCGACGGCGCCGAGCGCGGCGACGCCGATCTCGGTCCACACGGGTGCGCGCTCGCCCATCCGGAGCCGGAACTGCTCGGCCATGACGGACGTGTGCTCGTCGCCGATCTCGTCGGTCGACGTGGGGACGTGGAAGCTGTCGACGGCGACGACGTCACGCCAGGTGGCGCCGGCCAATGCCAGGGTCCGCTCGACGTTGTCGAAGGCCTGGACGATCTCGTCCCGCAGGTCGTCGGGGAAGCGGAACTCGTCGTCCCAGCCGCCCTGGCCGGAGAGATGGACGGTGTCCCCGATCCGCACGGCCTGCTGGTAGTGGAGCTTTTCGCGCAGCATGTCACCGTAGCCGGGGGTGACGAAGAACTGGGGCTCGGTCATCGGTCGCTCGCTTCCTTTACTTCACGCATGAACTGAATGGCAACACGAAGCTACCACGGTTCACTTCATGCCGAAAGTAATCTAGAGTCGGGGCATGCCCGAGCCGACCCAGGACGAACAGGTCGACGAGGCCGTCGACGGTGAGCTGCGGTGGCTCTCGCCCAGCGAGAAGGAGGCGTGGACCGGAGCCGTCTCGCTGATGCTCCTGCTCCCCGGTCGCCTGGACTCGGCGGTGCAGCGCGCGGCCGGCCTGAGCCTCTTCGAGTACCTGACGCTGAGCCATATGTCCGAGGCGGAGGACCGCCGTCTGGTCATGAGCGACCTCGCCTACCTCTCCAACGGGTCGCTCCCCCGGCTCTCCAACGTCCTGAAGAGGTTCGAGGCCCGCGGCTGGGCGTACCGGTACCCCGACCCCGACGACCGTCGCTGCACCATCGCGGCGCTCACGGACCAGGGCTACGCGAAGGTGGTCGAGGCGGCTCCGGCACACCTGCGGTCCGTGCGTGAGCACGTCATCGACCCGCTGACGGCCACCGAGCAGAGGGCGCTGGCCCGGATCGCCGCCAAGCTGCGCACCCGTCCGGAGGACTTCACCTCTTCCTGAGGCGAACGCTAGGCCGGTGCCCCGACGTCGTCCCGGTCGGCGCGGCCCTGGACCTCGCCCGCGACGGCCCACCGCTGGGCGGGGGTGCCGTGCAGCACCACCCAGGTGCTGGCCTCGGCGTCGGGCCCCAGGGTCCGCCCCACGGCCCCCGACAGCTCGGTCAGCAGGGCTGCCTCGGTCTCGGGGGTGAGGCGCTCCTCGAAGATCTTGACCTCGATGAATGGCACGGGTGGGCTCCTTCTGCGTTCTGGTGGTGGGGTCAGGCGTAACGGGACGACGCGGCGCGCAGCGCCCGGTCGAGCTCGGTGGCGAGGACGTCGACCTGGTCGTCGGTGAGGGTGGGCTGGCAGGGAAGGTTGAGGTGCCGCTCGTCCCAGTCGCGCTCGGCGACGGGGCACTCGCCGCGGCGGTGCCCGCGCAGCTGCCACTCGGGGGTGAGGTGCAGCGGTGCGTAGCGCAGCTGGACCTGGACCCCGGCGTGGTCGAGGTCGGTGAGCACCTGGTGGCGCGCCGGCGCGCCGAGCTCGCAGAACGCGGTGTAGAGGTGGTGCGCGCTGCGGACGCCGGGTGTCGGTCCCTGGACGGTGAACCCCGGCACGTCGGCGACGACGGCGTCGAGCCGGTCCACGATCGCGGCGCGTCGGGCGATCATCCGCGGCAGCCTCTCGAGCTGGGCCAGCCCGACCGCGCAGGCTGCCTCGGAGAGCGTCGCGTTGGTGCCGGAGCGCCGGATCTCGCTGACGCCGTTGTCGAGCTCGTCGGCGTAGATGAGCCACGGCCGCAGCTCGGTGAAGGGCGCCGACCGGTCGGTCTCGCTGAGGCGGATGTCGATGCGGTTGTCGCGGATGCGGCGCACCCGGTGGGCGAGGGCGTCGTCGTGCAGCGTGATGAGACCACCTTCGCCGAGGGTGGTGATGTTCTTCGAGGAGTGGAAGCTGAAGCACCCGATGTCACCCAGCGAGCCGGGTGCGCCCTCGGGGGTCGAGGCACCGAGGGCGTGCGCGCAGTCCTCGACGACCAGCGCACCGTGGGCGTGGGCCAGGGCGGTGATCGCCGGCATGGCCGCCGGTCGGCCGCCGTAGTGCACGAGGATCACCGCGCGGGTGCGCTCGGTGAGCAGACCGGCCAGGACGTCGGGGTCGAGGTTGAGGGTGACCGGGTCGACGTCGCAGAAGCGGACCGTCGCGGGCGAGTCGAGCAGCGGCTGGGCGGTGGCCTGGAAGGTCTGCGGCGTGACGACGACCTCGTCGCCGGCCTGCAGGTCGAGCAGGCGGATGGCGATCTCGAGGGCGACGGTGCCGCTGGTGACGGTCAGGGCGTGCCGGCAGCCGACCAGGGCGGCGAGCTCGGCCTCGAACTCTTCGCGCCGGCTCGCAGCGCTGAGGCTGGCGCCGTCCTCCAGCACCGCGGTCAGCGCGTCGATCTCCGCCTGGCCGAGCACGCTGCCGCGCGGCGGTGCCGCGACGCGGTAGTGCCGGCCGGTGGCGTGGCTCTGCGAGATGGTCATGGGCTCCCCTGACGACGGTCGACCGTACTCTACTGTAGAACGAGAATCATTCCCATTAGGCGGAGGTGGAGATGCAGTTCGGCCTGACCTTCTTCCCGGTCTTCGACCCGGCGCTGCGCACGCCGGCCGACTACTACGACGAGGTGATGGAGCTCTCGGTCCACGCGGACCGGCTCGGCCTCGAGCACGTCCAGGTCGTCGAGCACCAGCTCAGCGGGTACGGGGGCTACAGCCCCGACCCCGTCACCCTGCTCACGGCGATCGCCGCCCGCACCGAGCGCATCCGGCTGACGACCGGTGCCGTCGTCGCCGCGTTCGGTCATCCGATCCGGCTCGCCGCGTCCCTGGCACTCCTCGACCAGCTCTCTCACGGACGGCTCGACGTCGGCTTCGGCCGCGCGTTCCTGCCCACCGAGTTCGACGCGTTCGGTGTGCCCATGGACGAGAGCCGCGTGCGGTTCGCCCGCAACGTCGAGACCGTCGTGCGGCTGTGGACCGAGGAGGACGTGTCCTCCGACCTGCCGTGGGCCACCTTCGACCCGGTGACAGTCTATCCGCGGCCCCACCAGGCCCCGCACCCGCCGGTCTTCGTCGCCTCCACCACCAGCCTCGACTCGTGCGTCGCCGCGGGCCGGGCCGGCTACCACCTGCAGGTCGTGCCTACCGTGACGCCCCGTCCGCAGCTGCAGGAGATGCTCGCCGCCTACCGCGAGGCGCGGGAGTCGGCCGGTCACGGCCCGGGCCGCGTGCAGATCAAGTACACGTGCTACCTCGGCGACGACCGGGAGGTCGCCCTCGCCGACGGTCGGCGGTGGGAGGCCAACTACATCGAGCACATGGCCACCGCGGTGTCCTCGTGGTCGACGCGCCGCAGCGCCGACTACGCCGGGTACGAGCAGCTCGTCGACAAGATCCGCGGCTACGACTTCGACCGCGCCCTCGGCAACGACACGGTGCTGGCGGGCACCCCGCAGGACGTCGCCGACCAGCTCGGGCGCGTCAGCCGGTGGTTCGGCGAGGACGTCACCGTCAGCCTGCACCTCAACCCCGGCCTCCTGGGCGCGGTGAAGGCGCACCGGGCGCTCGACCTCCTCGTCGAGGAGGTCGCGCCTCGGCTCGGGGCCACCGTGACGACACCCGTCGCGCAGGACGCGGCGCCGGCCCTGCCCGCGTGAGCCGCGCCCCGGTGCGGGTGGTCGTCGTCGGGCTCGGTGCCTGGGGTGCGCACGTCGCGTGGCGCCTCGCGCGGCGCGGGGCCGACGTCGTCGGGCTCGACCGGCACGCCCCTCCCCACGGCTTCGGCTCGTCCGGAGGGGCGACGAGGATGTTCCGCACGGCCTGCCTGGAGCACCCCGACCTCGTCGAGGTGGCCCGGCGCTCCGACGAGCTGTGGCGCGGGCTCGCCGACCGCTCCGGGCGTCGCCTGCGAGTCTCGGACGGCGGCATGCTGCTGGGCCCTCCGGACGGGCCCGTGGTCAGCGGAGCCCGGCTTGCCGCCAGGCTCCACGGCCTGCCCGTCGAGGTGCTGGAGGCGGCGGACGTCCGACGCCGGTACCCCGGCCACGCCACCCTGCCCGACGGGCACCTGGCCGTCGTCGAGCCGGAGGCCGCGCTCCTCGACGTCGACCAGGTGATCCGCGGGGCCCTCGAGCAGGCGCGCGACGCCGGCGCCAGGCTCCGCACCGGCGTCACGGTGCGCCGGGCCGAACGACGCGCGGGCGGGGTCCGGGTCGAGTGGTCCGGGCACGGGCCGGACGACGGCGGGACGATCGACGCGGACGTGCTCGTGCTCGCCGCCGGCGTCGGCAACGCCGGCCTCCTGCCGGACCTGGCACCCGGCCTCGTGCAGGCCGCGGGCTGGCGCACCGTCGTCATGCCGATGACGTTCCTGCGGGTCGACGACCCGGCCGGCCTGGGCGTCGACGACCTGCCGGTCTTCATGCGCGAGCTCGACGACGGGCGGGTGCTGTGGGGGCACGGCGTCCTCCCCGGCGCGGACCCGACGGTCGTCAAGCTCGGGGTCGAGGCCGCGACACCGCTACCGCCCGACGGCGAGGTGCGGCCGCTCGCTCCGCAGGACTGGGCGCCGGTGCTCGAGCGGGCACCGGTCGCCTTCCCCGGGGTGCGCGCCGAGGGCGTGACGGGCGCCGCCTGCCCGTACGACCGGACCCGGGACGGCCAGTTCGTGATCGGACCCGTCGACGACGGGCGGCAGGTCTGGGTGGCCGGCGGCTGCAACGCGCACGGCTTCAAGCACTCGGCGGGCATCGGCGAGGCCGTGGCCGAGGGGATCGTCGAGGGCCGGACGTCGTTGCCGGTCGGGGCGTTCGCGCCGGACCGGTTCGCCGGCACGGGCGCGCACGCCGTCGTCGGGGGGTGAGGCGGCTCGACCCGACCCTGCTGCCGGGCGGGCGCACCGGCACGCTGCGGGCCTGGGTGACGGACCGGATCGTCGACGACGGTCTGCTGCCCGCCGAGCGTGCCCTCGTCGCGGACGCCGTGCCTGTCCGGCGCGCCCAGTTCGCCTCGGCCCGGCGCTGCGCGCGTGCCGCGCTGCGGGACCTCGGCCGTCCGGCGGCGCCGGTCCTCCACGACCTGCGACGTCGACCCCGCTGGCCGGCCGGCGTCGTCGGTTCGATGTCGCACGGCACGGGGGTGGCCGCGGCGGTCGTCGGGTCGGCGGCCGCCTGGCAGGGCGTCGGGATCGATGTCGAGGCGGCGGTGCCACTGCCCGACGACGTCGTCGACATGCTCCTGACCCCGCAGGAGCGCCGCCGTCTGCACGGATGGGCACGACCCGAGGCGCCGGGCACCACGGTCGTGTTCAGCGTCAAGGAGTCGGCGTTCAAGATCTTCAGCCCGTTGACCGACGGCTGGCTGGACCCCGACGACGTCGACGTCCGCGTCGCGGCGGAGGGCGCGGCGACGGCGGAGCTCGCGCGGCCGCTCCCGGACGGGCGCACGCGGCTGCACGGGCGCTGGGGGGTGGTGGGGGGTGCGGTCGTCACTCTCCTCGCCGCGCCCGTCGTCGTGGATCGTCTCGGTGCGTGGGACTTTGCCGAGGGCACTGGTCAACGCTAGTTGGGAATGATTATCATGACCGCCTGTGGGAACGAGACTCGTGGTCGACCGCAGCCGGTGCATCGGCTCGGGGAACTGCGTGCTGGTCGCGGCAGACCTGTTCGACCAGGACGACACGCTGGGCGGGGTGATCCTGCTCCCGCCCGCTCAGGACGAGCTGACCGCTCAGGATGCCGCCGCCGCCCTCGAGGCGGTCGGGCGGTGCCCTGCCGGGGCGCTGCGTGTCGTTCCCACGGCCTCGAGCTCTGCTCATGCGACCTAGATGGGACCACGATCCACGATGAACGACGCGATGCTGACCCGACGCGGGCTGCTGCTCGCCGGTGGCCTCGGACTGGCGGCCGGCCTCGCCGGCTGCGCCATCTCCGGCTCCCCCTCCTCCTCCCCTGCCCCGGCGACGACCGCAGCCGGCGGAGGGACCGCCGGCGGGACGCTGCGCGCAGCCTTCCTCGGCGGAGGTGCCCAGGAGAGCCTCAACATCCTCCTCGGGCCCACCACCCTCGACTCGGTGCGGATGCGCTCGGTGCACGGCCAGCTCGGCTCGCTCGACCCCAGCGGCGAGGACGGCGTCCGGCTCGGGGTCGCGGAGCAGATCACCGCGGCCGGCGACCTGTCGACCTACACGGTGAAGCTGCGGCCCGGCGTGCAGTTCACCGACGGGAGCACGCTGACGGCCGCCGACGTCCTGCACTCCCTCCAGCTGCCGATGGTCCTGCCCGCGCTGCCCTACCTCCAGACGGTCGGGCAGAACTTCGACCTCGACTCGGCCCGCGTCCTCGACGACCTCACCCTCGAGCTGCCGACGCTGCAGCCCATCGCCGACGGCCACCTCCTGCTCTGCCAGAACAGCTTCATCGTCCGCGAGGGCACCGAGGAGTTCACGGTCGAGACGCCGAGCTGCGGACCGTTCCAGATCACGGAGTTCGTCCCCGGCGAGGGGACCGCTCTGGCCCGCTTCGACGACTACTACGGCGGCGGCACGCTCCTCGACGGGCTGGAGCTGCGCGGGATCCCCGCCACGGACGCCCGCGTCGCGGCGCTGCAGTCCGGCGACGTCGACTTCGCCGGCGACATCGGTCCGGTGCGGGCCCGGACGCTCGAGGGCGACGACAGCATCGTGGTCGAGTCGACCCAGGAGCCGTACCTGACGGCCCTGAACTTCGCGATGAACATGAACCACGAGCCGTTCGAGGACGTGGACGTGCGCCGCGCCTTCAAGCTGGCGATCGACCGCCAGGCTATCGTGGACACCGTCCTGTACGGGCGCGCCGAGGTCGGCAACGACCTGCCCGCCAAGGGCTTCCCGGACTACGCGTCGGACATCCCGCAGCGCGAGCACGACCCCGAGGCCGCCCGCGACCTGCTGCGCAAGGCAGGGGCCGAGGGTATGCGTGTCACGCTCACCACGGGCTCCGAGATCGAGGGCATGAACGAGGTGTCCACCGTCGTGGCCCAGCAGCTCTCCGAGATCGGCGTCGAGGTGGAGCTCAACTCCCTCCCCCAGGGCCAGCTCTACTCCGACATGGAGTCCTACTTCTCGGCCGACTTCGCCGCGGGCTACAGCCCGGCCACCCCGCTGCTGTCGGGGTACACCTCGACCCGCGTCGCCGGCGCGCCGAGCGCCTTCGGCTTCGACCGGCCCGACATCGACGAGCTGATCTTCGCCGCCCGTGGCACCGCCGACGCGGACGAGCGGGCCGCCAAGGCCCGTGAGGCCCAGGAGCTGATGTGGGACGAGGGCAACGGCATCACGCCGGTGTTCCTGCCGTCGGTGAGCGCGAGCTCCGCCGCCGTCTCGGGAGTGGTGCTGCGGTCGTGGCCGGACTTCTCCGAGGCGTCCCTGTCCTGAGCCCTCTCCGATGACTCCAGACCTCCTGACCGGCCGGGTCGGGTGGGTCCTCGGCCGCCTGCTCCTGGCGGCGGCGACCCTGCTGCTGCTGTCCGCGGTGATCTTCACCGTGACGGACGTGCTGCCGGGCGACGCCGCGGCCCGGCTCGCCGGCCCCGACGCCGACCCGGCGGAGGTGGCCCGGCTGCGGGCGGACCTCGGGCTGGATCGGCCCGCCCCGGAGCGGTACCTGGAGTGGCTCGGCGGTGCGCTGCGGGGCGATCTGGGGGTCAGTGCGATCTCCGGTCGCCCCGTGGCGGACGTCGTCGGCGAGCGCCTGCCGAACTCGGTCGTCCTGGCCGGGGTCGCCCTGCTGGTGGCGGCCCCGCTGGGCGTCGCGGCCGGACTCCTGGCGGGCATGCGGCCGGGGCGGCGCGCGGACCGCGCCGTGACGGGGCTGAGCGTCGTCGTCGTCGCGATCCCTGAGTTCGTGATGACGGTGCTGCTCATCGTCGTGCTGGCCACGACGCTCGGCTGGTTCCCGCAGGTCTCCACGGCCCCGCTCGGCGGGCGGCCGTGGGACGCCCCCGCCGCGATGGTGCTGCCGGTCCTCAGCCTGGTCCCCCTGGGCTTCGGGCTGTCGGCGCGCATGATGCGGTCGACGACGGCGGGCGTCGCGGCGACCCGCTACGTCGAGGCGGCGCGCCTGCGCGGGGTGACCGGCGGGGCGCTGGCCGTGCGCCACGTGCTGCCGAACGCCGTCCAGCCCGTGATCCAGGTCGTCGCGGTGCTGTTCGGTGGCCTCATCGGCGGGTCGATCGTGGTGGAGCTCGTCTTCAACTACCCCGGGATCGGACTCGAGCTGCAGCAGGCCGTCGGTCGTCAGGACCTGGTCATGGTGCAGGGCATCACTCTGGTCCTCGCCGCCCTGGCACTGGCCAGCCTGCTGCTCGGTGACCTCGTCGCGGGCCTCGTGGACCCCCGGGAGCGACGATGAGCACACGACGTCGGACGGCCCGCCCACGGCTCGCCGTGCCCGTCCCGCTCGGACGCCGCACGCGGAGGGCTGCGGGCGGGCTGGGACTGGCCGTGCTCCTCGCCGTGGCGTTGCTGGCGCTCCTCGGTCCGCTGTGGCCCGGGTCGCCGACGGCACAGGTCGGTCTGCCCTACACCGCGCCGGGCGTGGACGGCCGGCTGCTCGGCACGGACGGCATCGGCCGCGACGTCGCCCTGCGAGTGCTGCACGGCGGTGCCCGTCTCGTGCTCGTCGCGGCCGGGGCCACCGTCATCGGTGTGGTGGCGGCCGTCCTGCTCGGGGTCCTGCCCGCCCTGCTCTTCCCCCGGGCCGGTGGTGTCGTGATGCGGGGGGTGGACGCGCTCGGGGTGATGCCGGGGCTGCTCGTCCTGCTGCTGCTGGCCGCGGCCTTCCCCGGCGACGACCTCGTGCTCATGGTGGGCGTCGCCGTCGTCAGCGTGCCGTACTCCACCAGGGTCCTGCGGGCCGTCGCCCGCCAGATCTCCGGGGCGGGGTACGTCGAGGTCGCCCGGGCGCGCGGGGACCGCTGGTGGACGGTGATGCTGCACGACGTCCTGCCCAACCTCGCACCGCCGGTCGCCGCCGAGACGGGCCTGCGGTTCACCACGGCCCTGCACCTGAGCGCGACCGCCGGGTTCCTCGGGCTGGGCCGCGGCGCCCCGTGGCCGGACTGGGGGCTGATGGTCCAGGAGAACCTGCCGGGCATCTCGCTCAACCCGTGGGCCGTCGTCGTCCCCTCCGCGCTGCTCGTCCTGCTCATCGTCGGCGTCACCGTCGTCGCGGACCGGGCCGCCGCCCGCCTCGGGAGGGTGACCGCATGACCCGCGACCAGGACGCCCTGGCGACCGTGGACCGGCTGACGGTCAGCGCGGGCGGGCGCAGGATCCTCGACGGGGCCTCGTTGCGGATCGCCGACGGCGAGGTGGTCGGCCTCGTCGGTGCCAGCGGCGCGGGCAAGACCACCCTGGCGTCCACGCTCCTCGGGCACCTGCGTCCGGGCCTGCGGCGCGACGCCGGGACGGTGCGGGTGGCCGGGCTCGACCCGTTCTCCCCCGCGGACCGGCGGACGCTGCGCACCGACGTCGTCGCCTACCTGGGCCAGGACCCGGCGGTCGAGCTGAACCCTGCGTGGAGCATCGGGGCACAGCTGCGCGAACGCGCCCACCGGTGCGGCCGGCGGCTGACCCGTGCCGACGTCGACGACGCGCTGCAGCGGCTCGGGCTCCCTGACGGCTCCGCCGGGCGCCTGCCCCACCAGCTCTCCGGGGGGCAGGTCCGCCGGGCGGCGTTCGCGCTCGCCGTCGTCCACCGCCCGCGGCTGCTCGTCCTCGACGAACCGACGTCCGGCCTGGACACGGCCAGCGCCGAGCTGCTGGCCGGCCTCGTCGCGGAGCGCGCCGCCGACTGCTCGGTGCTGCTCATCACCCACGACCGCTCCGCGCTCGCGCGCAGCGCCGACCGCGTGCTGCACGTCGAGGCCGGTGCGGTGCGCGAGACCGCCGTCGCCACCCCGGAGGAGTCCGTCCGGCGGACCGACGGCGACCACTCCCGCGAGGTGCTCGTGGCCCGCGGGCTGCGCGCGGGCCACCGCGGCCGCCCGGCGCTGGCCCCGGTGGACCTGCGCCTGACCGCCGGCACGACGGCCGCCGTCGTCGGGCCGTCCGGTGCGGGCAAGAGCACGCTGGCGCGCGTCCTGGTCGGGCTGCACCGCCGGGACGGCGGAACCCTCGAGCTGCACGGCCGGCCGCTGCCCGCCACGCTCGGCGCCCGCAGCGGCGACCAGCGCCGCGCGGTGCAGCTCGTCCCCCAGGACGCGACCGGCTCGCTCAACCCGGCCGAGACGGTGCGGCGGACCCTGCGCCGTGCCCTGGCCGCCGGCGGGCGGGCCCGGACGGCGGACGAGCTGGCCGACGAGCCGGCCGGCCTGCTCGCGGCGGTGCGGCTGCACCATGACATGCTCCCGCGCCGGGCCGGCGAGCTCTCCGGCGGCGAGCGCCAGCGCGTCGCCGTGGCCCGTGCGCTGGCCTGCCGGCCGGCCGTGCTGATCTGCGACGAGATCACCTCGGCGCTGGACGCCGCGACCGCGACGTCCGTCCTGGAGGCGGTCGACGCGCTCCGGGCGGACGGCACCGCCGTCGTGCTCATCACGCACGACCGGGACGAGGTGGCCCGGTGGGCGCACCGCACCACCGAGATCGACGTCCCGGGGTAGGGAGCGACGGACTCAGGCCTCCAGGACCACGAGGGAGTCCGCCCCGGTGCCGACCGTGCGGGCGCGCAGCCCGCTCTCGGCCGCCAGCTCCTCCGGTTCGAGGACGTGCCACAGGTGCTCGTCGCCGACCTCCCGGCACACCCGGTCGCCCTCGAGGACCCGCCACCAGTTGACGTGCCGCACGACGCCGTCGCCCACGGGCTCGGCCGAGACCCACCACTCGTACGTCAGGCGGCCGACCGTCTCGTGCACGGTGCGGGTCGGGGGCATCGCCCGGGCCGACCCCATGAGCTCGACCACGAGGCACCCGCCGGGCACGAGGCGTTGCGACAGCCGCCGCCACAGCTCGGTGCGCTCGGGCCGCTCCAGGTGGCCGGCCACGCCGAAGACGACGGCGCACAGGATGCGGCCGGGCAGGTCGAGGTCCGGTGCCGACCGGGCGCTGACGGTGACCCGGGCCCGCAGGTCGGGGTCGGCCCAGGCGCGCGAGGTGAGCACGGCGCGCATCGGCGCCGACGGTTCCACCGCGAGGATGTCGACGTCCGCGATCGCCGCGGCGATCGTCCGGGTCACCCGGCCGGTCCCCGCCCCGACCTCGACGACGGGTGCGTCCGTCATCGGCAGGCCGCGCAGCACGTCGGCGAGGGCGGGTCCGGTGCTCAGCGACTGCCGGGCGGCGACGAGGTCGTAGAACTCGGCGATCTGGTCGTAGCTCACGGGCCGACCCCGGTGGTGGTCAGCGCCGGGTCGAGGCGGTCCAGGATCACCCGCAGCAGCGCGTCGCGGTGCGGTACCAGGTAGAAGTGGTCGCCGGGCAGCTCGACGACGTCGGTGTGCCCGGTGGTGAGGCGGTGCCAGTCGGCGACGTGCTCGGCGCGCAGCAACGGGTCGTCCTGGGCCAGCACGACCGTCGTCGGGCAGGCCAGGGGCGGTCCGGGCTGTGGGTGGTGGTTCTCGACGAGGCGGTAGTCGTGGTGGACGTACCGCAGGATGACGGCGGACAGGTCGGGGTCGGCGAGGACCTCCGGCGGGGTGCCGCCGAGCCGTTCGAGCTCGGCACGCAGGGCGGCCTCGCCGCCTCGGTGCACGTCCCCGCCGAGGAAACGGTCGGGGGCGCGCCGTCCGGAGACGACCAGGTGGTCGGGCTCGGGGCGCGCTGCGGAGCGCAGCGCCCGCACCGTCTCGTAGGCGACCGCGGCGCCCATGCTGTGCCCGAACACGACGGTGGTGCGGTCCCAGAAGGGGCGCAGGTCCGCGGCGAGCTGGGCGACGAGGTCGGGCATGGAGGCGGGCAGGGGGTCGGCGGAGCGGTCCTCGCGGCCTGGGTACTGCACGGACAGCACCTCGACGGTGTCGGGGAGCGCGGACGCCCAGTCACGGTAGGCGGTCGCGCCGCCGCCGGCGTGGGGGAAGCAGACGAGGCGGACGGGGGCCGAGGGCCGGGGCACCCACCGGCGCACGGAGGGGCGGGGTGCGGTGCTCACCATCGGACCGGCAGCTCCTCGATGCCGAAGGTGGCGGCGTCGTTGTTGAGCGCGACGTCGTCACCGGCGAGCTCCAGGCCGGGCAGCCCGGCGAACAGGCTGTGCAGGGCGACCTGCAGCTCGAGGCGGGCCAGGTGCTGACCGATGCACTGGTGGATGCCGAACCCGAACGCCAGGTGGTGGTTCGGCGTCCGGTCCGGGAACAGCCGGTCGGGGTCGGGGAAGGCCGCGGGGTCGTGGTTCGCCGCCGCGAGGAGGGAGATCACGCCCTCGCCCTGGCGGACCGGGTCGGCGGAGCCGGCGATCTCGTGGTCGGTGCCGGCCACTCGGATGGGGATGGAGTCGGCGACGCTCAGCAGGCGCAGGAGCTCCTCGACCAGCGGCTTCATGGCCTCGCCGCCGGCCTCGGCGACGGCCCGGGCCGCCGGGTCCTGCAGCAGCTTCCAGGTGCTCAGCGCGATCATCGACGTGGTGGTCTCGCGGCCGGCGATGATCGTGATCCCGACGGTGGACAGCAGCTCGTGGCGGGTCACCTCGCCGGTGAGCAGGTGGTTCTGCACGAGGGCGGACAGCAGATCCTCGCCCGGTTCCTGCGACCGCAGCGAGATGTGCTCGTCGAGCGTGCCGAACAGCGTGCCGAGCGCGGCGGTCACCTCCGCCTCGGTGCTCTGGCGCCCCCCGGAGATGCGGGTGATCTCGCGGAAGAAGTCGGGGTCGTCGTCGGGCAGCCCCATCAGGCCCAGGACGGTCGAGGTGGACACCACGTTGGCGTAGTCGCTCACGACGTCGGCGCGGCCCCGGGGCCGGAGCGCCTCGACGAGGTGGTCGGCGCGCTCGCGGATCCCGTCGGCCATGCGGGCCACGCGCCGCACGGTGAACTGGGCCTGGAGGATCCGCCGCTGGCGGGTGTGGTCCGGCGGGTCGGTGCGCAGGAAGGGCCGCGACTTCGCGGCAGCCTCCCGCTCGCCGAGCCCCAGGGCGGGCAGGGCCTCGTCGCGCGCGTCGGCGCTGGTGGTGCGGTCGGCGAGGAACCGGCGCACGTCCTCGTACCGGGTGAGCAGGCGTGCGGGGCGCCCGCCGGAGATCTCCACGTGCGGGGCGGGGTCGTGCTCGCGCAGCCGCGCGTAGTCCTCGGGCGGGGAGAACGGGCACGAGCGCGGCACCGGGAACGCCAGCCGGTCCTGCGGGCCGGAGCGGTTGCCCCGGGTCGGGGCGTCGGGGCGGGTGAGGGACTCAGACATGACTCTCCTGGGGCGTGAGCCGGAAGACGGCCATCGGGGTGGACGTGGGGTGCGACAGGTCGGCGTCGAGGGCGAAGCCGTGCTGTCCGGCGACCGCGGCGACGTCGGCCAGGGAGCTGGTGCGCCACCGGTGGGACGCCGTGCTCTCGCGGTCCGGGCCGTCCGGGGTACGGACCTGCCAGCGGCTCGACATCCGCACGTGGTCGGGGCCGTCGGGCCGCGCGGACCACCGCCAGTGGTAGGAGTGCCGGCCGACCTGCCGGGTGGCGAGCTCGGCCTCGTCGACGTGCTGCGGGGTGGCGAGGTGCATCAGCTCGACCACCACGGGTGCCCCGGGGGCGAGGTGCTCGCCCAGCCGGGCCCAGAGGCGGTCGTGCTCGCGGTCGTCGAGGTGGCCCAGGACACCGCAGAGCAGGACCGCCCCGGCGCGCTCGGGCAGCGCCACGGAGGCGGCGTCGTCGGGCAGCACGGTGACGCGCCGCCCCAGGCCGTGGTCGAGCACCCGGGCCATGAGCACGGCACGCATGGGCCCCGCCGGCTCGGCGGCCCACCACGGCACGTCCGCGGGCAGGGCCGACGCCGCGACCACGGTGAGCAGGCCGGTCCCGGCGCCGATCTCGACCACCGGGCGGCCGGGGCCGACCGGCGCGCCGGCCAGCGCCTCGACGACCAGGGGTGCGCTGACCGGGCCGACGTGGCCGGCGGCCGCCAGGTCGAAGAACTCGGCCTCGTCGACGTACGGCTCCCAGCCCGGAGCGTCCGCGTCCGGCGCTCCCGGCACGGACGGCGCTTGCGGCACGGGCGGGGCGGAGGTGGCGGCCGGTGTCGAGGCGCCGGCCGGCAGGTCGAGGACGGCGGCGGTGCCCAGCAGCGCGACCGGGCGGGCGTCGACGACCTCGGGCGGGCCGAGCGCCTCGGCGACCTGGTGCCACAGCTGGACGACGGACATCGTCCACGCCGCGGCGCGCAGCGGGTCGCGGCCGGTGTCGACGTCCTCGCAGAGCTCGTCGAGCACCCGCACCAGCGCAGCAGGCCACCGCTCGGAGAAGACCTCGTCGAAGGTGCCCGGGGCGCCCGTCGTCGACACGGTCGGCTCGTCCGTCGCCGTCTGCGGGCCCCGGCCGCCGATCTGCCAGCGGGGCGCCCACTCCACGGGCCCGTGCAGGTCGGCCAGCGTCAGCACGCCCGCGGGGAACCCGACGGCGAGGCGCGGCCAGCACACCGTGTGGTTGTCCCGGTCGCCGGGGCACAGCTGGTTCTGGACGCGCAGCGTCACCGGCACCCCGCCGAGCGACAGGGTCAGGACGGTGAAGGGCGAGCCGCCCTGCTCGGTGAGCACGTCCCCCACCACGACCGGCCGCGCGGCCCCGAGGGCTCCGGCGAGCAGGTCGAGCACGGGCAGCAGCAGGTGCACCGGGGTGACGACGTCGGCGAAGAGCGGCGCCTGGCGGTCGCGCAGCCTGGCGGCGGAGTCCAGGAACGACGGCGCGGGGTCCACCCACCGGTAGTGCAGGTTCATCCGGTAGGAGGTGCCGGTGCGGCGCGCGGTGCGCAGCAGGTCGGCGAGCTCGCGAGGGTGCACCGGGTGCTCCTGCACGACGTGGACGCCCCGCTCCAGCCATGCGGTGGCGATCTCGCTGCCGGGACCGTCCTGGATGGTCGAGCCGACGGCCACGCAGGCCAGGTCGGTGGGCGGGCAGTCCGCCACCGCGGTGACCAGCGGCACGCCGTGGCGCTCGGCGAGCGCGCGCGAGGCGGCAGAGCCGCGCCCGAGCACCGCGACCAGGCGCAGCCCGGGGTGGCGGTCGACCGCCTCGGCGGAGAAGCGACCGAACCGGCTGCCGCAGACGACCACCGACCGCGGGGGCGTCGGGCTCACAGCGCCCCCTCCTCGACCGGCGCCGCCGCGGCCACCGGTGCGAGCACGGGTGCGTCCCCGGGGCCGACCCGCAGGTCGATCCGAGGATGGCTCTCCAGGTCGGCGACCACCTCGGCGGGGTCGAGGAGGTCCGCGGCGAACCCCGCGCCGAGCCGCGGCCGGGCGAGCACCGTGCGGACCGCCCGTGCGGCGACCAGCGCGGTGACCAGCGACGAGGAGTCGGTGCGCAGCTCGGCGACCGTCGCTCGCCCGGACGCGGTGTGCTCCAGGCGGAAGCGCATCAGGTACCACGGCCGGCGGCCCAGCACGTCGAGCTCGGCGGCGCGGCACAGGTAGCCGACGACGTCGCGGGTGGAGGTGGTCGGGTCCTGCAGGAGGACCGGCAGGGTCGACAGCACCGACCAGGCGTGACCGTCGGGCCACAGGTTCCACCACTGCGCCGAGCGCAGCCCCAGCGCGGCCGCCAGGCGGGCCGTCTCGGCGCTGAGGAACGGCTGACCGATCACCGGGCCGCGGGCGCCGGGCACCCGGTGGGCGGGAGCGACCTCGAGGGCCCGCTGCCGCACCTCCCCGGCGAACCAGGCCGCCGAGGGAGTGCCGAACGGGGTGCCGTCCGGGCCGCCCCGGCTCAGGGAGAGCAGCATGTCCTCCGCGACGGTGGCCGAGCAGGACTCCATGCCTCCGACGTGCGCGGTCAGGGAGTCGCCCTGCGGCAGCAGCGAGGCCAGGTGCCGGGGCAGCAGTGCCGACGCCCCGGGCAGCGCACCGGAGGAGGCCACGACGGTCGGTGTCCCCGGCCCGCCGGGCGCCCGGCGGGCGAGCGACTCGAGCAGCGGGTCGTCTCCCCCGACGTCGACGTAGCCGGCCCCGGCGGCGACGGCGGCCAGCGCCACCCGGCCACCGACCCGGTAGGTCGGGCCGGCCACCGACACCACGACGTCGGCCCCCGCGCAGAACGCCGCCAGCGACCTGTCGTCCCACAGGTCGCACTCCTGCGTCTCCACGGTCGTGCGCCCGTGGCTCGCGGTCGCGGTGAGCCCCGCGGCGGTGGCGCGCAGGGCGTCCGCCCGGCGCCCGCCCAGACGCAGCCGCAGCGGGCCCGTCGTGGCGGCGCCACGGTCGGCCGCGAGCAGGCGCACCAGCTCGCCGCCGATGGAACCGGTCGCCCCGACGACGGCGACGGTCGGCACGGTCGTTCCCGGCGCCCCGCTCATCGCAGCACCGCCCCGTCGGTCGTGCGCTGCAGGATCTCCACGATCCCGGCCGAGTTCTCGGACGTCAGGCACGTGAAGTGGTCGCCGGCGACGTCGAGGATGTCGAGGTCGCCGAGCACCACCTGCTCCCACTGGGCGGTGACGGCCTCCTTGCTGCCCGGAAAGGGGTACGTGCCGCTGTGCCGGCAGAAGGTGACGTCGCCCAGGTAGGGGTCGGGGCGGTAGCGCGAGATCGCGAAGACGGACTGCCGGAACGTGCGCAGCAGCCGCATCATGTGCTCGGGCGAGTACATGCCGGCGTCGGCCGGCACGGCCTCGCACATGCGCTCGACGCGCTGCTCCACGGTCAGCTCCGCCAGGGCCCCGAAGGCGGCGCCGACGTCGGCGAAGTCGCCGTCGAGGGCGGCGAGCCCGCCGTCGGGGATGACCCCCGGGGAGCGGCGCAGCACCTCGTCGGTCGCCTGCGCGACGCGCAGCTCGTCGCCCGGATAGCCGAGGTCGGCCGGGTCGATGCCCATCATGACCGAGAACGAGTACTCGGCCAGGACCTCGTCGTCGAGCCGGAACGCGGGGCTGTGGCTCGACACGACGGTCAGGGACCGCACGTCGTGCCCGCGGTCGGCGAGGTGCCGGGCGACCTCGGTGGCGATCAGCCCGCCGAGGCAGTACCCGACCAGGTGGATCTCGCCGGGGTCGGAGGACACCAGCGCCTCGGCGTAGTCCGCGGCGATCCGCTCGATGAGGCCGTCCGGGTCGTCGTCCTGGAACGCTGCGAGGTCGCAGATCTCCAGGGCCGCGATCGAGGACGTCCCTGCCGAGCGCCGGCGGATGTCGGTGACGAGGGCCCGGTACGGCATCGCCGTGCCGGTGCCGGCGTGGACCAGCACCGTCGTCGGGCCGTCGCCCGAGCCGTGCAGCGGCACCAGCGGGCTGGTGCGCACGGCCGTGGGGGCCGCGGCGGCGGGGTCCTGCGCCCGGGACACCTCGGTGAGGTACCGGGCCAGGTGGGCCACGGTCGGCTGACGCAGCATGTGCCGCAGCACGACCTCCCACTGCACGGCGATGACGTCCGGGACGCGCTCGCGCAGCAGACCGACGAACCGCGCGACCAGCAGCGAGTCGCCGCCGAGGGCGAAGAAGTCGTCGTCGCGGCCCACGTGGTCGAGCCCCAGGAGCTCGGCCCACAGGCCGGCGATCTGGCGCTCCATGACGGACATCGGCTCGTCGGCACCCGCCGCGGCCTCGGTGGCGCGCGGGCCGGCCAGGGCCAGCAGGGCGGCGCGGTCGACCTTCCTGTTGGCCGTGGTCGGCAACCGGTCCAGCACCCGCCACCGGGAGGGCACCATGTACTCGGGCAGCCGTCGGCGCACCGAGCGCTCCACGTCCTCGGCGCGCACCGGGGTGCGGTCGGGCTTGGCGCGGGCCAGCACGAGGTGCTGGCCGGCGGTGGCCAGGCCGTCCTCCGGTGCCGGTCCCGAGACGACGGGCACCGCCCCGGCCGCCTCCAGGGCGTCGTGCAGCTCCGCGGTGTCCAGGAACAGCCGGTCCGAGGACGCCCGCCGGTCGTCGAACGGCCCGTGCGTCATCTCCAGCAGCTCCATCGACACGGCGAGCGCCGGGTCGTCGTCGCGCACGTTGTCCACGACCACGAGCCATCCGCCGGGGCGGAGCAGCTCGACGAGCCGGGCGAGCGCCGCCGGGACGTCGCGGCACGTGTGCAGGCTGTGGGCGGCGATCACGACGTCGACGGAGCAGGGCTCGCGGCCCTGCGCCGACAGGTCGACGTCGGGGTCGAACCGTTCGCAGCGCACCTGCTCGACGCCGTCGAACCGCTCGGCGAGCCGGGCCGCGGCCAGCGGGGAGGCGTCGGTGGCCACGACCGTCACGTCCAGGCTGGCCGTCGCGGCGACGACGGCCTCGGTGGTGTCGCCCGCCCCGGCGCCGACCTCCAGGACGGTGGCGCCGTCGACCAGGGCACACTGCTCGCCGATCGCGACGGCGAGGGCGTCGGTGAGCTCGGCGACGGCGAGGTTGTGCCGGTAGGCGGCGGCCATCACGGCGGTCCCGGCCTGCTCGCCGGTGCCGGGGGCGTCGACCAGCAGCGAGCGGATGTCCCGTTCCCCGCGCAGCAGCGCGGGCATCTCCTTGCCGCAGCGCGCCAGGAGCTCCGGCAGGGCGGTGCTCCAGCCGGCGGCGCCGGCACGGGCGGCGAGCTCGTCCGCGTGCCGGTCGACGGGCCGGTCGGACGCCTCGGGGGCGAGGCGGTGCCGGGGTCCGTCGGCGAACGCGAGGTCGTGGCGCGTCAGGACGCGCAGCCAGCGGCGCACCACGGACCGCATCTCGGGGGCGACGTCGAGCCGGTCGCTGATCTCCTCGGCGGTCAGCGCGGCACCGTCCCCCAGCGCCGGGGCGAGGGTGGTGACGATGACGTCGAGGCCGACCTGGTCGGCGGCCTCCACCGAGGCGGCGACCGCCGCGCTGTCGACCCGGGGGGTGACCAGGCGGGTCCGGAGCGAGGCCACCGCGGGCTCGGCGGAGGGGTCCGGCACGGGGCGGGCGGCCGGTTCGACGGCGGCGACCAGGTGGCGGCGCTCGTCGTCCACGACGACGGCGGCCTGCCCGACGCCGGGGTGGTCCAGCACCGCGGCCTCGACCTCGGCCAGCTCGATCCGGTAGCCGCGGATCTTGACCTGGGAGTCCTCGCGGCCCAGGAACTCCAGGGTGCCGTCCCCCACCCACCGGCCGAC
The DNA here is from genome assembly GCF_013149785.1 of Isoptericola halotolerans. Taxonomy (GTDB): domain Bacteria; phylum Actinomycetota; class Actinomycetes; order Actinomycetales; family Cellulomonadaceae; genus Isoptericola; species Isoptericola halotolerans. The sequence continues at coordinate 357,495 of NZ_JABEZU010000004.1, read as the reverse complement.
GTCGCCGGTGCGGTAGGTGCGCAGACCGTCGGTTCCGACGCCGAACCGCTCGCCGGTGCGCTCGGGGTCGCCGAGGTAGCCGTCGGCGACGCCCGCACCGATGATCTCCAGCTCGCCGGGGACCCAGGCGGGGGCGTCCCGGCCGCGGTGGTCGCGCACCGCGAACCGCTGGTTGCGCAGCGGGGTGCCGTACGGGATGCTCGGGCGCTCGCGGTCCACGGCCCCGACCGGGTGCCAGATCGACCAGATGGCGCCCTCCGTGGCGCCACCGAGGCTGACGACCTCCAGGCCGGGGAGCTGCTCACGGACCTGGTCCGGCAGCGTCACCGGGATCCAGTCGCCGGACAGCAGCGCGAGGCGCAGCGTGCGCAGCTGGGCGGCGCCGGAGGAACGGGCGTAGTCGGACAGCATCTGGAGCTGGCCGGGCACCGTGTTCCACAGGGTCACGCCGTGCTGCTCGACGAGCTCGGCCCAGTGGGCGGCGTCGCCGCGCCGGTCCGCCGCGGGCAGCACGAGGCGCCCCCCGGCACCCAGGACGCCGAAGACGTCCCACACCGACAGGTCGAACCCGAGGCCGGCCAGCCCCAGGACGGCGTCCTGCGGACCGACGGCGAACCTCTCGTCGACGTCCACGCAGGTGTTGCGGGCCGCGCGGTGCGCGATCATGACGCCCTTCGGCGTCCCGGTGGAGCCAGAGGTGTAGATGACGTACGCGAGGTCGTCCGGCGTGGTGCTCGTGCTCGGGGCGTCGTCGCGCGGCGGTACCTCGTCGACGGCGACCACGGGCACGTCCACGCCCTGCGACGCGGCGGTGCGCAGCGCCGCGACGGTCAGCACGGCGGTCGCGCCGGCGTCCGCGACGATGGCGGCGCGCCGGGAGGCGGGGGACGTGGTCTCGACCGGCACGTAGACCGCACCGGCCAGCAGGACGCCCAGCGCGGCCACGACCTGCTCGGGACACTTGTCCATGACGATCGCGACCCGGTCCTGCGGGGCGACGCCCTCGGCGGTGAGTGCGTGCGCGACCCCGCGGGCGCGGCCCACGAGCTCGCCGAACGTCAGCGAGCCGTCGGCGCCGACGACGGCGGTGCGGTCCGGGGCGGTGCGCGCCACGGTGAGCACGTCGTCGTGCAGCAGGCCGTCCGGCAGCGGCGCGTCGGTGGCGTTGGCGGCCTCGCGTCGCGCCCGGTCGGCGGCGGGGAGCCGGACCGGGTCCGGGTCGGACCAGGTCGAAGGGTCGTCGACGAGCCGGTCGACCAGGTCGACCCAGGCGGAGAACATGTCGTCGGTGACGCCGTCGGGCAGGACGCCGTCGCGCACGTCCCAGGACAGCACGAGGCCGTCGCCGTCGCGCATCACCTGGCAGTCGAGCCAGACCTGCGGCGACTGCGTCCGGGCGTGGGCGACCCGTCCCGCGGTGGGCGGCAGGTCCTGGTCGACGGTCGAGGTGAAGACGACGGGGAACAGCTCGGGGTTGCCGTCGTCGCGGCTGCGCTCGGTCTGCACCTGCGAGCCGCTGAAGCTGCGGTGCGCGAGGTCCTCCAGGAGCTGCGCCTGCAGCCTCCTGCCCCGCTCGACGGGCGTGGCGGGGCCGGCGGTGTCGACCGCGAGCAGCTCGGTGGCGGTGAAGTCGCCCAGCACGCGGTCGATGTCGGGGTGCGGCCGGGTGTCTCCGGCGATCTCCCGGGTGAACGTGGGGATGACGACGGTGAACCCGGGGCGCCGGCTCCAGCGTCCGACGACCTCGGCGTAGCAGGTCAGCAGGACCGTCGACAGGCTCAGGCCCGCCTCCCGCGCGCGCTCGGTCAGGGTGGCCGTGCGGACGGGGTCCAGGAGGGTGGCGTGGCGGCGGAACGGCCGGCCGGCCGGCGGCGGCGTGGTGGCCCACTCGGCGCGCGGCAGCTCGGGGGCGGGCGGCAGCGTGGCGAGCCGCTCCTGCCAGTAGGCCCGGTCGCGCTCGTGCTGCGGACCGTCCAGCTCGCCGCGCCGGGCGACGACGTAGTCGCGGAACGTGCATCCTGGCGGCTCGGGAGCGGCGTCGTCGAAGAGGCGCGCCTCGAGCTCGGTGACCAGCAGGTGCAGGCTCGCGTGGTCGAGCACGACGAGGTCGACGGACAGGTGCAGGAGCGTGTGGTCGTCGTGGTCGGTGACCTCGACGGCGATCAGCGGCCAGCGGTCCGGCTGCGGGACGCGCTGCTCGAGGCGCTCGCGGACCTCGTCGGCGAGCTCGCCCCGGTGCACGGGCACCGCCGGCGCCGTGACCTCGGGCAGGACGCTCTGGAACCCGTCGGTGTGGATGACGGCGCGCAGCATGTCGTGCGCCGACACCACGGCCCGCCATGCGACGTCGAGGCGTCCGTCGGTCAGCCGGGCGCGCTGCTCGGGCCGGTCGTACCGCAGCTCGAGGTAGGCGTGGCAGGCGACGCCGCCGTACTCGAACGCCGATCCGCGCCCGAGCAGGTAGGCCGCCTGGAGCTCGGTGAGGGGGAAGGGTCGGTGCCGGTCCTCGGGGGCGGGGACGAGGGCCGGGCCGGGGCGGTCGGCGCTCGCGAGCGCCGTCGTCGGGGTCTCGCGGGTGGCGCCGACGTGGCGCAGGTGGGCGAGCACCTCCGCCTTGTTCTCGGTCAACCAGGCCTTGCGACCCGCGTCGAGCGAGCCTGCCGGGGCCCGGAATCGAAGCTGTTCCCCGTCGGCCCAGAGGCCGACACCGTCCTGTGCCAGGTCGGTGATCGCTGCGGCGATCGACACGATGCTCACACTCCCGTCGTCGTGGTGGTGGTGACTCTAACTGAAAATCATTCTCGTAATCATTATCGACTAGGCTGCCCCGGGGATGCGGCCCCCACGGTGCGCCGCACCTGTCACCGGGAGGAGAGGACCGTCGTGAGCAAGGACTGGCCGGGCTGGCCCGCCGAGGACGCCGAGCGTTACCACCAGGCCGGGTGGTGGGCCGGGGAGACCTTCTCGGCCGCGCTGGGACGCTGGGCGGCACGTCGCCCCGAGCACGTCGCCGTCGTCGACCACCGCCGCCGGCTCACCTACGCCGACCTCGTCGCCGAGTCGCGCGCCGTCGCCGGCGGGCTCGCCGACCACGGCGTCCGGCGGGGCGACCGGGTCGTCGTCCAGCTGCCGAACGTGGCCGAGTTCCTCACGACCTGGTTCGCGCTGCAGCACCTCGGGGCCGTCCCCGTCCATGCGATGCCCGCCCACCGGTCCGCGGAGCTCGAGCACCTGACGGACCTCGCCGACGCCCGCGCCTACGTCACCACCGACGTCCACCAGGGCTTCGACCACCGCACCCTGGCGGACCACCTCGCCGCCGCGCGCGTCCGGGCCGGCCGGGAGGCGCCGCTGGTCGTCATCGTGGGTGAGGTCGGCGATCGCGACGCCGTCGCCTACGACCGGCTGCTCGCCGCGGCCGACCCTGCCGTCCCCGACCTCGCCGTCTCCAGCCGCGACCTCGCCCTGCTCCTGCTGTCCGGCGGGACCACCGGGCTGCCCAAGCTCATCCCCCGCACCCACGACGACTACCTCTACAACGCACGGCTCAGCGCCGAACGGTGCGGGATGGGCCCAGACACGGTGTTCCTGGCTGCGCTGCCCGTCGCCTTCAACTATTCCTGGTGCTGCCCCGGCGCGCTCGGGACCCTGAGCGCGGGCGGCACGGTCGTGCTGGCGCGAGACCCCAGCCCGGACACCGTGCTCGACCTCGTCGAGGCGGAGCGGGTCACGTCCCTGACGCTCAACCCGCCCCTGGCGGGCCTGTACGTCGAGGAGATCGGCTTCGGCGGCCGGGACACCTCGAGCGTGCAGGTCGTCGACGTCGGCTCCGCACGCCTGCCCGACGACGTCGCGGCGAGGGTCGGCCCGGCGTTCGGCGCCACGCTCCAGCAGGTCTACGGCATGGCCGAGGGGCTCATCTGCTACACGGGCCTGGACGACCCGGACGAGCTCGTCACCACCACGCAGGGCGTGCCGATGTCGCCCGGTGACGAGGTGCGCGTCGTCGACGGCGAGGGCCGGGACGTGGCCCCCGGTGAGCCGGGCGAGCTGCTCACCCGCGGGCCGTACACGCTGCGGGGGTACTGGCGGGCCGCCGAGCACGACGCCGTCGCGTTCACCCCCGACGGCTTCTACCGCACCGGCGACCTCGTGCGCCGGCTCGACTCCGGCCACCTCGTCGTCGTCGGACGGGTCAAGGAACAGATCAACCGGGGCGGCGAGAAGGTCGCCCCCGCCGAGGTCGAGAGTCACCTCGTGACCCACCCGCTGGTCGAGATCGCGGCCGTCTTCGGCGTGCCGGACCCGCTGTACGGCGAGCGGGTGGCCGCGGCCGTGCGCCCCCGGCCGGGCGGCCCCGCCCCCGACGCGGCGGCCCTGAGCGTGCACCTGCGCGAGCGCGGCCTGGCCGCCTACAAGATCCCCGAGAGCTTCACCATCGTCGACGACGTCCCGCTGACCGCCGTCGCGAAGATCGACAAGGCCGCCCTGCGCGAGGCCGTCCGGCCGTGACCCGGCTCGCCGCGCACCCCACCCTCGACCGCGACCGACCGGGAGCCCTGCTGCGATGACCGAGCCCGCCACCCTCACCGACCAGCCCGCCGTGCCGCGGTGGCTGCGCGAGACCGTCACCGCCGCCCTCCCCGACACCGGCGGCACTCCCGGCGACGACGACAACCTCTTCGCGCACGGGCTCGACTCCCTCGCCCTGATCCGGCTGATCGGCGGCTGGCGCCGCCAAGGCGTCCGCGCCCGGTTCGACGAGCTGGCTGCCACCCCCACGCTGCGCGAGTGGTCCCGGATCGTCACGCCCCCGCAGGAGACAGCCCCTGCCGCGCCCGGGACCGACGTCCTGCGCGTGCCCGACGGCGAGCCCTACCCGTTGGCGACCATGCAGCACGCGTACTGGATCGGCCGCGACCCGGACCAGCCCTGGGGAGGCGTCGCCGCGCACTACTACGTCGAGCTCGACGGGCGCGACGTCGACCCCGCCCGGCTGCGCCGGGCGCTCGCGGTGCTCGTCACCCGCCACGGCATGCTGCGCACCCGGTTCGGCGACGACGGGCTGGCCGTCACCACGCCCGTCGGCGGGGAGCCGGCGGCGAGCCCGAACGGCGACGTCGAGGTCCACGACCTGCGCTCACTCGGCGACGCGGCGGTCGCCGCGCGGCTCGACGAGCTGCGCGACCGCTACACCCACCAGCACCTCGACATCGCGGCCGGGCAGGTGCTGATGGTGGCGCTCAGCCTCCTGCCGGGCGGACGGACCCGGCTGCACCTGGACCTCGACATGGTCGCCGCCGACGCCCTGAGCATGCGCATCCTGCTGGCGGACCTGCGCGCGGCGTACGCCGAGCCCGAGCAGGTGGCCGCCCGGCCGGAGCCCGGCCTGGGGTTCGCCGACTACCTGGCCACCGAGCACCGCGACCGCACGGACGACCGCCGCGCCGACGCGGAGTACTGGCGTGGCCGCCTCGGCACGCTGCCCGGCGGGCCGCAGCTCCCCGTGGCTGCCGCGGCCGGCGACCGCCCGGCGCGCAGCCGTCGCCTGCACCACCGGCTCGGCCCGGAGCAGGTCGAGACGCTCGGGCGGCGGGCCGCCGAGCACGGCGTCACCCCGGCGGCCGTGCTGGCCACCGTCTTCGCGGAGACGGTGGGCGCCTGGAGCAGCAGCGGGCACTTCGTGCTCAACCTGCCGCTCTTCGGCCGCGACGAGATCCACCCGGACGTCGGCGCGCTCGTGGGCGACTTCTCGTCGTCGGTCCTCCTGGAGGTCGACCTGCGCCGTCCCGCCACGATGGCGGACCGGACCCGCGCGGTCGCGGACGGGCTCGCGCAGGCCGTGTCGCACGGCAGCCACCCGGGGGTCGAGGTCCTGCGGGACAAGGCACGGCAGGACGGGGCGCCGGTGCTGGCGCCCGTGGTCTACACCAGCGCGATCGGCCTGGGCGAGCTCTACGAGCGGACGGTGTGCGAGACGTTCGGCGAGCCCGTCTGGATCATCTCCCAAGGTCCTCAGGTGTGGTTGGACGCGCAGGTCACCGAGTTCCGCGACGGGCTCCTGGTCAACTGGGACGTCCGCGACGACGTGCTGCGCGACGGTGTCGCCGACGCGGCCTTCGCCTTCTACCGCTCCCTGATCGATGACCTGCTGGCCGATCCCGGAGCGTGGCAGCGGCCCGCGCCGGGCGGCCTGCCCGCGACGTCGCGGCAGGTGCGTGACCGGGTCAACGACACCGCCGTCGCCCACCCCCCGCAGCTGCTGCACACGACCGTGGCCGAGCTGGACCCCGCGTGGCGGGACCGGGTGGCCGTGGCCGACGCGCACGGCACGATGACCTACGCCGAGCTGGCGGCGGCCAGCGCCGGGGTGGCCGCGTGGTTGCGCGCGCGGTCCGTCGGCGCGGGGCGCACCGTCGCCGTCACGCTGCCGAAGGGTCGCGCGCAGGCGGTGGCCGTGCTCGGCGTGCTGCGGGCGGGCGCGACGTACCTGCCGATCAGCGTCGACCAGCCGGCGGCGCGCGCGGCCACGATGCGGCGCGTCGGGGACGTCGTCGCGACGATCGACGCCACCACCTACGACGACGCCGTCGCGTCCGCCCCCCAGGACGGGTCGGACGGCGGGTCGGACGGCGGGCCGCGCAGCGACCCGGCCACGGAGGGGAGCCGCCCGGCCTACGTCCTGTTCACCTCCGGCTCGACCGGCGAGCCCAAGGGCGTCGAGGTCAGCCACGCGGCCGCCATGAACACGATCGCGGCGCTCAACCGGCACCTCGGGCTCGGACCGGACGACGCGACGCTCGCGCTGTCCGCGCTGGAGTTCGACCTCAGCGTCTACGACCTGTTCGCCCCCCTCGCCGTGGGCGGCACCGCCGTGCTGGTCGGCGAGGACGAGCGCCGGGACCCGGAGGCGTGGTGGCGGCTGATCGGGCAGCACCGCGTCACCGTGTGGAACAGCGTGCCCGCGCTGCTCGGGCTGCTGCTGGCCGCCGCGCCGTCGGACACCTCCGACGTGACGCTGCGCGCCGCGCTGCTCGGCGGGGACCTCGTCCCCACCGACCTGGCCGACCGCTTCCACACCGTCGCGCCCCGCGGGCGCTTCCTGGCGCTCGGCGGGATGACAGAGGCGGCGATCCACTCGACCGTCGCGGAGATCGGCTCCCCCGCCGGCGCGCTGCCCGACGGCGTCCCCTGGGGCGTGCCGCTGGACAACGTCCGGTGCCGGGTGGTCGACGACCGCGGCGAGGACTGCCGCGACGAGGTGGTCGGCGAGCTGTGGATGGGCGGTGCCGGGCTCGCCGAGGGGTACCGCGGGCGCCCGGAGGCCACCGCGGAGAAGTTCGTGACTGTCGACGGCGAGCGCTGGTACCGCACCGGCGACCTCGCCTCGTACCGCGACGACGGGACGCTGCTGTTCCACGGCCGCCGCGACGCGCAGCTGCAGCTGCTCGGCCACCGCATCGAGCCCGGGGAGATCGAGTCCGCCCTGCGTGCGATGCCCGGTGTCACTGACGCCGCCGTGCGGGCCGTGCACCGGCGGGGGGCGACCCGCCTCGCGGCGGTGGTCGCCGCCCGCGAGCCGCGGCCGTCCGCGCAGGATCTGCGCGCCGGGTTGGCCGAGGCCGTCCCGGGGTACATGGTCTGCGACCCCGTGGTCGTCGTCCCCGAGCTGCCCCTGTCGGCCAACGGCAAGGTCCTCGGCTCCGCGGTCGAGACCCTGGTCGACGCGGCGCTCGACGGCGACCAGGGCGGCGGCGGGACGGCCGGGAGGCCCCCCGGCACCGCCTCGGAGCGGCAGGTCGCCGAGGTGTGGGCCGAGCTGCTCGACCCGCCGCGGCCGATCGGCTGCGGGGACGACTTCTTCTCCCTGGGAGGCGACTCCCTGCTCGCCACGCGCGCGACGGCCGCGCTGCGCCGCCGGGGGGCGCAGGGCGCCCGCGTCTCCGCGCTGCTGCGCGCCACCAGCCTGGCGGAGTACGCGGCGTCCCTGACCTGGCCGGTCGAGCCCGGCGAAGGCCCCGGAGGCGACGGGCACGTCACGGGGCGGGGTGTCGCGTCCGGCGTCGTCCGGCCGGTCGAGCCGCGACCCGAGGAGCGGCACCTGCCCTTCCCCGGCACGGACGTCCAGCAGGCCTACCTGCTCGGCCGGGACCCGGCGCTGCCGCTGGGCGGGGTCGGCACCTGGCAGTACGCCGAGTTCGACCCCCCACCCGGCGGGTTCGACGTCGCCGCCCTCGAGGGCGCCTGGCGCCGGCTCGTGGCGCGCCACGAGATGCTGCGCACGAGCGTCGCCGCCGACGGGATGCTGACCATCCACCCGGAGCTGCCCGGTGGGGAGCAGTGGGAGCTGCCCGTCCGCGAGGTGGGGTCCGCGACCGAGCTCGGACGACTGCGCGACGAGTGGTCCCACCAGATGCTCGACCTGTCCCGGCCGCCGCTGTGGCACCTCGAGCTCGTCCGTCACCCGGACGGGGAGCGCCTGGCGGTCGGGCTCGACTACATCGTGTTCGACGCCCTGTCGATCATGACGCTCTTCACCGAGCTCGACCTGCTCGTCGGGGACCCGGGCGCCGAGCTCGCCCCGATCGAGCTGTCCTTCCGCGACTACGTGCTGCAGCACCGCCCCGACCCGGCGGCCGTCGACGCCGACCAGCAGTACTGGCGCCGGCGGCTCGCCGAGCTGCCGCCCGGGCCGACCCTCCCGCTGAGCCGCACCGTGGACGAGGCGGCACCGCGGTTCGAGCGCCGCCAGCACCGCCTCGACCCGCAGGACTGGGGACGCCTGCAACAGCTCGCCCGCCGGCTGCGGCTGACCCCGTCGACGGTGCTGCTCGCGCTGTACGCGCACGTCCTCGGCCGGTGGAGCGACCGCGCTGACCTGACGGTGACGCTGACCATGTTCAACCGGCGCGAGGTGCACCCCGACATCTACCGCGTCCTCGGCGACTTCACCACCGTGTCCCTCGCGGACTACCGACCGGGCGACGGCGCCGACTGGCAGCAGGCGGCCACCGCCCTGCAGGCCAGGCTCGCCGAGGACCTGGACCACCGCGAGGTGGAGTCCTCGTGGCTGCTGCGCGAGCTCACCCGCCTCAACGGCCGCCTCGAGTCGGTCCCGGTGGTGTTCACCAGCGGCCTCGGCGTCGGGGGCCCGGGGGTCGGCATGGACATGTCGCCGTCCTTCGGGCGCCGTGTCCACGGCATCTCCCAGTCGCCGCAGGTGACCCTCGACAACCAGGTGACCGAGTCCGAGGGCGGTCTGCTCGTCACGTGGGACTCCGTCGTCGGGCTCTTCGCCGACGGCGTCGTCGACGCGATGTTCTCGCTGTACCGCGACGCGATCACGGCCTGCACCCAGGACGACGACTCCGTCGTCGAGCGGGTCGCCCGGGTGCTGGACACGCTGCCGATCGGGCAGCGAGCCGTGCGTGACGAGGTCAACGACACCGCCGTGGTGCGCGAGCCCCGCACGCTGCACGGGGCCGTGCTGGACGCCTCGACCGGGCGCGACGGGGTCGCGCTGCGCGGGGCCGACGGGACCACGGTCAGCCACCGCGACCTGCGCCCGCGGGTGCTCGAGCTCGCCGGGGCGCTGCGGGACCGGGGGGTCCGACCGGGTGACCGCGTCGGGGTGCGGATGCCGAAGGGCCCCGACCAGGTGCTGGCGGCGCTCGCCGTGCTGGCCGCCGGCGGGGCGTACGTCCCGGTCGGCGTCGACCAGCCGCCCGCGCGGGTCGGCCGCATCGCGGCGTCGGCCCGGCTCGTGCACACGGTCGAGGGTCTCGAGGACCTCACGGGGGCGGAGCCGCTCGGCGCTCCCCACGCCGGGGACCCGCACGAGGTCGCCTACGTCATCTTCACCTCCGGCTCGACCGGGGAGCCGAAGGGGGTGGAGATCACGCACGCCGCGGCGGCGAACACCGTCGACGACCTGGTCGAGCGCTGCGGCCTCACCGCGGACGACGTGGTGCTCGGCTCGGCGGCGCTGGACTTCGACCTGTCGGTGTTCGACGTCTTCGGCACTCTTGCCGTCGGCGCGGAGCTGGTGCTGCCGAGCGAGGCCGACCGGCGCGACGCGGAGCGCTGGGCCGAGCTCGTGAGCCTCCACGGGGTGACGTGGTGGAACAGCGTCCCCCTGCTGTACGACCTGCTGCTCGGCGTGGCGGAGCGGCACGACGGGTCCGCTTCGCTCGCCTCGTTGCGTCAGGTGCTGCTCTCCGGCGACTGGGTGGGCCTGGACCTGGCCGAGCGGTCGGCGGCACAGGCTCCGCAGGCCCGGCTGCTGGCCCTCGGCGGCGCCACCGAGGCGGCCATCTGGTCGAACGCTCAGCCGTTCGACCGGGCCGAGCCGCACTGGCCGTCGGTGCCGTACGGGCGCCCGCTGTCCAACCAGGAGTTCCGGGTCGTCGACGACCTGCGTCGCGACCGGCCCGACCGCGTCGTCGGCGAGCTGTGGATCGGCGGCGCGGGCCTGGCCCGCGGCTACTGCGGGGACCCCGGGCTCACGGCGGAGAAGTTCGTCGTCGACGCCGGACGCCGCTGGTACCGGACCGGTGACCTGGGCCGCTACTGGCCGGACGGCACCCTGGAGTTCTGCGGGCGGTGCGACGCCCAGGTCAAGGTGGGCGGGCACCGGGTCGAGCTCGGCGAGGTCGAGGCGGCGCTGGAACGTCTCCCGGGAGTCGAGAGAGGGGTCGCCGTCCTGGCCGACGACCGGTCGCGGCTGCTGGCGATGGTGACCACCGGAGCGGAGGCGCAGGTCGACGAGACCGCGCTGCGCGACCTGCTGCGCGAGGACCTGCCGCCGTCCGCCGTCCCCGCGCGGGTGGTCGCCGTCGACGAGCTGCCGCTGACAGCCAACGGCAAGCTGGATCGTGCCGCCGTCGCCGCGGAGCTCGCCGCCACCTTCGCCGGGCACGCCGCCGGGCACAGCGCCGGACGCGACCCCGGCGCGGTGCCGGCCGAGCCGGCCGAGCTCGTCGGGCTGGCCGGCGAGGTCGCCAGGCTGTGGGCCGAGGTGGGGGTCGTCGTCGACGGCGACCGGACGAACTTCTTCACCGCCGGGGGCAACAGCCTCGCCGCGCTGCGCTTCGTCCAGGCGGCCGGCCGGCGGTGGGACGTGGACTACACGGTCCGTGCCTTCCTGCAGCAGCCCACGGTGGACGCCGTCGCGGCCGAGCTGTCACGGCTCGGCGCGGGACAGATCGAGGAGGGTGCGCTGTGAGACAGGTACTGGGGCCGGTCCGGGGCAGGCTGCTCACGGCGACGGTGCTGCAGGCGGCGGGGAGCGTGGTCGGGACGGTCGCGCTGATCGTCCTGGCCGAGCTGGGCGCCCGGGCCGCCGACGCGGCCACGGGCGGGTCTCCGGTGGGCCGTGCCGAGGTCGTGGCGAGCGTCGGCTGGGCCGGTGCGGCGCTGCTCGCCGCCGCGGTGCTGGTCGGGGCGGCGACGACGGTCAGCCACCTGGCCGACAGCGACCTGCAGCTCTCGCTGCGGGCGCGTCTGGTGGACCGACTCTCCCGGGTGCGGCTCGGCTGGTTCGCCGGTACCGACGCCGGCCGGGTCAAGAAGGCGGTGCAGGACGACACCGGGTCGATGCACCACCTCGTCGCGCACGCGCTGCTCGACGCCGTGGGAGCCGTGACCGTCCCGGTGACGGTGCTCGTCTACCTGCTCGCCACGCGGCCGCTCCTTGGGCTGCCGCTCCTCGTGCTGGTCGTCGTGGCGGTCTGGACGTTCCAGGCCACGATGCGCGGGTCCGGGCAGCGGATGGCCGAGTTCGGGCGCCGGATGGCAGAGCTCAACGGGGCCGCGGTCGAGACGGTGGAGTGCATCGACGTGGTGCGTCTCTACGCCCGCCGCGGCGGTCAGGCACGGCGGCTCGAGCAGGCCGGCGAGGACTTCCACGGTTTCTTCCGCTCGTGGGTCGGGCAGACCAGCACGACGACGGCGGTCGCCTTCGTCCTCGCCCTGCCGCTCACCGCGATCCTCGTCGTGGTGCTCACCGCCGTCGGGCTCGTCGCGGCGGGGCTGACGGACGTCGCGGCGGTCGTGCCCGTGCTGGTGCCCGCGGTCGTGCTGGCACCGTTGTGCACCGCCCCGGTGAGCACGGTCGGGACGAGGCTCCCGGCGCTGCGCAGCGGCATGGCGGCCGCCGCGTCGGTGCAGGAGGTCCTGGACCTGCCCACGATGCCGACCCCGGGCCGGGCGACGGCGGAGCCGGACGGTCACGGCCTGCGGCTGGAGGACGTGACGTTCGGCTACGACGCCGAGCGCCCCGTGCTGCACGAGGTGTCGTTCGGGTGCGAGCCGGGGACGGTCACCGCCGTCGTGGGCGCCTCGGGGGCGGGCAAGTCGACGCTGGCCGCGCTGCTGGCCCGGTTCGAGGACGTCGACTCCGGCCGCATCACGCTCGGTGGCGTCGACCTGCGCGACCTGACGACGGAGCAGCTGTACGCACGGGTCGGCTTCGTCTTCCAGGACGTCGTCCTGCTGCGCGGCAGCGTGCACGACGCCGTCGCGTGCGGTCGCCCCGGCGTCGGGCGCGAGGACGTGGTCGCCGCGGCACGCTCGGCCGGCATCCACGACCGGGTCCTGGCGGAACCGCGCGGCTACGACGCGGAGATCGGCCGCGACGTCGAGTTCTCCCAGGGCGAGGCGCAGCGGATCTCCGTCGCACGGGCGCTGCTGGCCGACACCCCCGTCCTCGTCCTCGACGAGGCGACGGCCTACGCCGACGCCGAGTCCGAGGCGCACGTGCAGCGGGCGCTGTCGCACCTGGCCCGCGGGCGCACCGTCGTGGTGGTGGCGCACCGCCTGTCCACCGTCCGTCACGTCGACCAGATCGTCGTCCTGGACGACGGGCGCGTGGTCCAGCGCGGGACGCACGACGAGCTGCTGACCGACGACGCCGGGCGCTACGCGGCGCTCTGGCGTGCGCACGGGCACGACGGCGCCACCGGTGCCGACGCCGAACCGATGGAGGCGCGTTCATGATCGCCGAGATGTTCCAGGCCCTCGGACCGCAGCACCGCGGGCCGGTGCTGCGCCTCGTGGGGTGGATGGTCCTCGCCGCGGGGCTGCAGGCGGGCGCCCTGCTGTGCCTCGTCCCCCTGCTGCGCGCCGTGCTCGTGCCGTCGGCCGCAGATCCCCTGCGAGCCCTCGTCGTGCTCATCGTGGTGGCCCTGGCCGCCACGGCGGTCTCGGTCCTGGTCCAGCGGGGAGCGTTCCTGGTGGGTGCCGACATCGGCCGGGCGCTCCAGGCCCGCCTCGCCGCGGCGGTCGACCGGCTGCCCCGGTCCTGGTTCCGTCGCGGCCGGTCCGGTGAGGTGGCGCGGCTCGCCGGGGGGACGGTGACCGCCACGATGAACGTCCCCGCGCACTTCCTGCGCCCGCTGGTGACGGCGGTGGTGGCCCCGGTCGTCCTGGTGGGCGGGCTGCTCGTCGTCGACCCGGTCGTGGGCCTGGTCCTCCTCGCGGGCACGCCGCTGCTCGTGGCGTCGATCCTGCTCACCGACCGGATGGTGGCGGCGGCCGACGGCGGTCGGCACCACCTGGCCGACACGACGGCGGAGCGCGTCCTGGAGTTCGTCCGGGCGCAGCCGGTGCTGCGCGCCTTCGGGAGGCTGTCGCAGGACCGCGGGCGGCTGGGCGACACCCTCGTGGCGCAGCGTGCCGCGGACCGGCGGCTGATCCGGGTGGCGGTGCCCGCCGTGCTGGTGCACGAGCTCCTCACCACGGCGGTCTTCCTGGTCGCGGTCGGGGTGTCAGCGGTGCGGTTCGCGGACGGCGCGACGGGTGTCGTCGAGCTGCTGGCGGTGCTGGTGCTGGGGCTGCGGGTGGTGGACGCCGTCTCCGCCGCCGCGGCGCTGGCCGCGGGGATGCGGATGACCCGACGTTCCCTGGCGCAGCTCAACGAGGTGTTCGCCGCGGCGCGGGACGCCGGGCACGGGCAGCCTGCTCCGGCGGACGACGGCGTACCGCTGCCCGACGGTGCGCCGGGCGGTAGACCGGGTGCTGCCGTGCCAGTGGCCTTCCAGGGGGTCTCGCACCGCTACGGCGACGGCCCGGACGCGGAGTGGGCGGTGCGGGACGTCGACCTGGAGGTCTCCGCTCCGGGGATGACCGCCCTGGTCGGGCCCTCGGGGGCGGGAAAGACCACGCTGGCCATGCTGGTCGCCCGCACGGCCGACGCGACGCAGGGCGTCGTCACCGTCGCCGGCACGGACGTGCGCCGGTTCTCCGCCGACCAGCTGCTCGACCTCGTGGCGGTCGTCCCACAGGACTGCGTGCTGCTGGACGGCTCGCTGCGGCACAACCTGCAGGTGGGCCGGCCGAGGGCGAGCGAGGCCGAGCTGCTCGACGCCGTCGGGCAGGCAGGGCTGACCGAGCTGGTCGCGACCCGGGACGGTGGCCTGGACGCCCCGGTGGGGCCGCGCGGCTCGATGCTCTCCGGCGGCGAGCGGCAACGGGTGGCGCTGGCCCGCGCTGTCCTCACCGGGGCGCCGGTGCTGGTGCTCGACGAGGTGACGTCCTCGCTCGACGCCGTCCACGACGAGGCGATCACCGCCGGGCTGCGTCGTCTCGCCGAGACCCGCACCGTCGTGGTGGTGGCGCACCGGCTACGTTCCGTCGTCGAGGCCGACGCCGTCGTCGTCCTGGAGAGCGGCCGGGTCGTCCAGCGCGGTCGCCACGACGAGCTCGTCGCCGTCGACGGGCTCTACCGACGGCTGTGGACCACGCAGCAGGAGGCGGCCGGCTGGCAGCTCGTGGACGCGTCGTGACGAGCCCGCCGGAAGAGCTCGTCTCCCTCGGGACCGGGCTGCGCACGGTGTTCGCCGACCAGCCGGCGGCGGTCTCGGTGGTCCTGTGGTCCGGGCCGGACGGGACGGGCGGGATGACGGTGACCTCGGTGAACGCGGCGTCGCTCGACCCGCCGCTGCTGGTCTTCTGCGTCGACCGCCGCTCCTCCCGGCTGGCGGCGCTGCGCCGGACGCCGGAGATCTCGGTGAACCTGCTCGGCGCCGGGCAGGGGGATGTCGCCGACCGGTACGCGCGCCGGGGCGACCCGGGGCGCTGGGACGCGAGCACCGTCGCCGGGGGTGCCGGCCGCCCGCACGTGCCCGGCGCCCGGTGGAGCCTCCTGGGGCGGGTCGTCGCGGTGCACGACGTCGGGGCGAGCGACCTGTTCGTCGTGCAGGTGTCGGAGGTGCTGGAGGGCCCGTCGTCGGACCCGCTCGTGCACCACCAGCGCGCCTACGGCAGCGTCACGGGAATCAGTGGAACGTCGTCGCGTAGTACGTCTGCCGGTCGACCGTCTCCACGGTGACGTCCTGGGTGCGCTCGAGGTGGCGGCGCAGGTTGTCGGCGAACCGCAGGCCGTCGTCGTTGAACCGGGAGACGTCGTAGGCGCACACCACGCGGTGCTCGGCCAGGTGGGCGACGAGCGCGTCGATCATGTCCATGAAGGTGCGGGTCGCCCGGCGCCCCGGGTGGGCGAGGGTGAAGCCGACGTACCAGACGGCTCCGCGGGCGGCGTGCTCGGGGTACCGGGCGGCGAAGAACTCCGGGCTGACCCACGGCACGGCGGCGAGGTCGGTCGCGAGCGTGGTCAGCCCGACCGACTCGCCGGCGTCGTCGTGGGCGAGCAGCTTGAGGATGCGGGGGTCGGCCATCTCGTCGTCGAACTCCTCGCGGTGCAGCACGTGCCGTGCGGCGGCACGGGTGCGCAGGGGTTCGAAGGCCTCGAGGTACAGCTCCCAGAAGCGGTCGGCGACCGGCCCCTGGACGACGGGCTCGATCGTGACGTCAGCCATCGGCCAGACCTTCCCACCCGGCGCGCCGGAAGGTCGCGACGACGACGGCGCACACCGGCAGCGTGTCGCAGGTGATGCCGGTGACGCGTCGGCCCTCGGGGTGGTAGGCGCCACCGCGGGTGGCCGACAGGTCCTCCAGGCTGTGGGTCAGGTCGGTCGCGACCTGCTCGTGCGAGGGGCCCTCGTGCTCCACGAAGAGGCCGGCGCCGCTGCCGTCGTCGCGCCGTGACCAGGCGACGCCCGCCCACGCCTCGTGGCCCGGCAGGGAGGCGTGGGCCTCGGCGTACACGCAGAAGAGCGCGTCGCCGTGCTGCCCGGCCAGCTGTCCTGCGGCGTCCACGTCGAGGATCGTGCTGCCCGGCGGGACCACCGAGCTCAGCCGGACCAGGTTGAAGTCGCCGACACCGGCGGCGACGAGGGCGGCGTCGAAGGCCGCGAGGGTGGTCCGGCCGGTGCCGGTGCCGGTGCTGACACGGATCGTCAGAGGGTC
Organism: Isoptericola halotolerans; assembly: GCF_013149785.1. Lineage (GTDB taxonomy): Bacteria > Actinomycetota > Actinomycetes > Actinomycetales > Cellulomonadaceae > Isoptericola > Isoptericola halotolerans. The sequence continues at coordinate 341,190 of NZ_JABEZU010000004.1, read as the reverse complement.
GGTCATGAGGTCCTCGAGGGTGGGTCGTCGGGGGGATCGGCGCCGGGTCGGCCGGCGACGGCGTCAAGGAGGTCGAGCACGGGGTGGAGGAGCTGCTCCGGGGCCACGTGCTCCTTGGCCAGGAAGACAGTACGGCTTCGACGGAGGTCCTCGCGCTCCCGCGCGTCGAGCTGCGCACCGGAGTAGACCACGATCGGTACCCGTTGCAGGCGGCCGTCGCGCCGCAGCGCCTCCACGAGCTCGTGGCCGGGGCGGTCCGGGAGCATCAGGTCGAGCACCACCAGGTCCGGTCGCACGACGGACAGCGCCTCGTGGGCCTCGCCGGCCGTGCGTGCCTGGGTGACCATCAGCCCGCCGCCCTCGAGCACCGAGGCCACGACCCCGCGCAGGTCGTCGTCGTCCTCGACCACCAGGATCCGTTCGTGGTGGGGACGCAGCCGGATCACGTCCCGCACCGTGCTCAGCAGCCGGGCCGGGTCGACGGGCTTGACCAGCCACCCGTCGGCGAGCACGGCCGTCTCCCGGGCGTCGGCCGGATCGGTCCCCGAGACCACGACGACCGGGACCCGTGCCGTCGCGGCGGCGTGCCGCAGCTCGGCCAGCACCTCCGCCCCGTCCGTACCGGGCATCGCCAGGTCGAGGACGATCGCCGCGGGGTGCTCCTCGGCGACGAGCTCCAGGGCGGCACGACCGTCGGTGATGCCGACGGCCTCGTACCCGCGGTCCTCCAGCAGGGCGCTCAGCACCTCCACGACGTACGGGTCGTCGTCCACGACGACCACGCGGGGGCGGTCCCGGCCGTCCGCGCCGGCCCGCTGCACCGCCGTCGGCCGCGGGGCTCGCACCGCGGGGGCGCTCCCGGGTCGTGCCGTCCCGGGGCGAGCGCTGGAGCGTCCGCCGCGCCGCAACGTGAACCGCACGCTCGTCCCGGTCCCCACGCCGTCGCTGACGGCCCAGATCCGGCCGCCGTGCCGGTCGACGATGCTGCGGGCGATGGGCAGGCCGAGCCCGGTGCCGCCGCGTTCGCGGGCGTCGGAGGCGTCGACCTGCTCGAAGCGGCGGAACACGGCCTCCAGCTTCGCGGGCGGGATCCCACGCCCCGGGTCGTCGACGCGCACCTCGATCATGTCTCCGACCGGGGCGGCGCTGGTGCGCACGGTGCTGCCGGCCGGGGAGAACTTGACCGCGTTGGACAACAGGTTGACGAGGGTCTGCACGATCCGGTCGGCGTCGGCCCTGACGTGCTCGTCGGACGGTACGTGCTCGAGGGTGATCCCGGCGTTCTCCGCGAGGATCACGACCTGCTCCACCGCGGTGGCCACCAGCTCGTCCACCGCGTGGTCGGCCAGCTCCAGCGGTGTCGTGCCGGCGGTCATGCGCTCGATGTCGAGGATGTCGTCCACCAGCCGGCCCAGGCGCTCGCTGCTGGTCAGGGCGATGTGGACCATGCGGCGTGCCCTCTCGGGCGTCTCCTGCAGCACGCCGCTGTCCAGGAGACCCAGCGCGCCACGGATCGACGTGAGGGGGGTGCGCAGCTCGTGGCTGACGACGGAGACGAACTCGTCCTTGATGCGTTCCAGCTCGCGGCGCTCGGTGACGTCGCGGAAGACGACGACGGCACCGCGGATCACGCCGTCGTCGCGCAGCGGGCTGGCGGTGACCTCGACCGGGACGACCTTGCCGTCCAGGCGCCGGTAGACGTCCTGCTCGGAGGTGGTGGTGACGCCGTCACGCACCGCCTCGGTGATGTAGCACCCCTCGGCCGAGAACGGTGTTCCGTCGGACTTCGGCGCGTGGAACGTCCCGTGCGCGGAGCGCCCGATCAGGTCGTCCGGGGTGGCGCCGAGGGTTCGGGCTCCGGCGGCGTTGACGAAGGTCAGCAGGCCCGCGGCGTCGACGCCGTAGATGCCGTCCGCGACCGACTCGAGGGTGCGCTCGCGTTCTCCGGCGAGCGCGCGCAGCTGTGCGGTGCGTTCCTCGACCCGTCGTTCGAGGCCGTGGCGCAGCGACTCGTTGTCCACGACCACGAGGATCTGCCGTGCCACGACGGCCACCAGCACGGCGATCCACAGGGCGTTCGCCACCCAGGGGAAGTTCGCCCCCGACTGGACGACGCGGACGAGCGCGGCGGCGAGGAACAGCAGGAACGTCACGACGGTCCCGAGCACCGGCGAGCCGTCCCGCCGTCGGGTGTCGACCGGGCTGCCGGACGCCGCCGGGTGCCGGGCGGCCACGGCGATGGCGGTGTACCCGCCGACCCAGCCCAGGTCCACGGGGCTGCCGAACGCGAAGCCGCCCGTGGCGGAGACGAGCGCGAACGAGACGTCGGAGACGGCGAAGAGCACGAACCCGCCACCGACGAGCGCCAGCGGTACCCGTTCCCCGGCGCTGGAGCGGGTCATGACCAGCACGGCGAGAGTGGCGAGCAGCGCGTCGACCACCGGCAGGACGTAGGCGCTCAGGGCCGGTTCCGCGGAGAAGTCGCGCTCGCCGAGGACGACGGCGAAGACGGCGATGTACAGCACGGACCCGCCGACCACGACGCCGTCGAGCAGCATCCGCACGACCTCCTGGCCGCGCGGGCGCACGGTGGGGAAGGAGGCGAGGCCGAAGATGCCGAGCAGCAGCGCGGCGATGTAGGCGATGTCGCCCGTCGCCGGGTCGCCGACGACGCCGGCGTACACGTTGCCCAGGAGGCCGACGGCGCCACCGAGCGAGAGCGCCCCCCAGGCGCGGCGACGGCGCCCCGTCGAGCGGGCGGCACGCCAGCCACAGCTCAACGACGCCAGGATGGCGGCCACCACCAGGGCTGTCCAGGAGGTCATCTCGCGCAGGGACGCAGCGAAGGGTCCGGCGAGGATGACGGCGATCACGAGGAAGGCGGCCCCGGTGGCCCAGCTCCAGCGCAGGAAGGCGCCGTACGCCCGTGCTGTCGCGCCTCGAGCCTCGCCCATGGCCCGAGCGTAGGGGACCACCCCTCCCGACGCGCGTCCTCGCGGGCGGGCGACGGCGTCCTGACGTGGTGTGACGGGCGCGCGGGGCGCGCGCGCGGTACGGTCGACGACATCCGGTCACCGGGGGGGACGGAGCACGTGGGAAGCAGCGGGCGGTGCGTGGTGGTCGTCGACGACGACCCGTCGATCCGCGAGGTCGCGGCCCTGGCCCTGTCCGCCGTCGGAGGGCACGACGTGCAGACCGCGGGCGACGGCGCCGACGGCGTCGAGCTCGCGCTGCGGGTACGACCGGACGTCGTCCTGCTCGACGTCATGATGCCGACCCTCGACGGACCGACCGTGCTGGCGTGGATGCGCACCATCGACGAGCTGCGGGAGGTGCCCGTCGTCTTCCTCACCGCGAAGGTGGGGTCGCAGGACATCGACCGGCTCGACGGTCTGGGGGCGGTCGGGGTGATCACCAAGCCCTTCGACCCGCTCGGTCTGCCCGGACGGCTCGCCGACGTCCTCGGCTGGTCGTCATGAGCGCCGGACCGCCCGGCAGCGGTGCCGGGGGCGACGCGATGGACGACGCGGTGGCGCGCCTCGCCGCCGCCGCCCGTCGGCGCAACCTCGAACGTGCCGACCGTGTCCTGGACCTGGTCCCGCCCGGCGAGGACCTGTTCGACGTCGCGGCGCGTGACGAGGCGGTCCTGCTGTGCCACTCGATCGCCGGGTCGGCCGGGACGTTCGGTGACGGTGAGCTCGCCGAGGCCGCCCGGGACCTCGAGTCCCTCCTGCGTGACGGGCGCTCCGCGCGGCGTGTCCCGGCCCTGGGCCGCCTGCGAGCGACGGTGCAGGACCTGCGTCGTCGCTGACCAGGGGTGCTGCTGCGGTGATCTTGAGCGGATCCTGAGCGAATCCTGCTGAGATCGGCAGCCCTCCGCGAGGTGGGTTGGCCACGATCGAGGGGATGACGCCGATCGACCCTGGAGTCCGACATGACCGTCCTGCGCGCGCGACGCCTGTCACGTCCCGCCGCGCCGGGCGCGCCGACCGCCCGTCGGACATGATCGGCCCCGAGCCCGTCGCGGCCGTGGCCCGGGCGTGGCAGGGCCTGGTCGACGAGCTCGAGGGGGACGAGTCGGCGGTGGACCGGTTCGCGTCCATCTGGCTCGAGCTGCTCCCTCGCCGCCTGACCTCCTGCCGCAACGCGTTGGCGCGTGGTGACCGGGAGGCCGCGCGGGTGCGGCTGCTGACGCTGCACAGCTCGGCGGTGATGCTGGGTCTGGACGACTTCGCCCAGGCTGCGTGGCGTTGCCAGGCGGCGCTGGACGAGGGCCGGGGCGACGACGACGTGGCGTCCGCCCGCAGTCTGGCGCGCGACGTGATGGACGAGGCGCAGACGGCGGCGGCCCTGGTGCGGGCCGCGCTCGGTCAGGGCCGGTGGTCGAAGCGGTAGCCGACCCCGCGGACCGTGCGGATCCAGCGCGGTGAGGAAGGGTCGTCACCGATCTTGCGCCGCAGGTTCGCCATGTGGACCTCGATGCTGCGTCGGTCGGCGGGGGTGACCAGGGTGCCGGCGTCGTACTCGTCGCCCCACAGGACCCTGACGAGCGTGTCCTTGGACAGCACGCGGCCCGGGGCGCGGGCGAGGGCGGCCAGGAGGTCGAACTCGCTGCGGGTCAGGTGCACCTCCTCGCCGTCCACGCTGACGGTGCGGCCCGCTGTGTCGACGAGGAGGCCGTCGATGGTGCCGATGGCCGAGGCCTCCGTCGCGCCCGAGGCGTGGGGCAGCGCCAGGGCCGGTGCGGGCGCCGGGACGCCGTCCGGGGCGGAGCCGGTCGACAGGGCGCCCGGCGGGTCGGCACGGCGCTGGCGGCGCAGCATCGCCTCGATGCGGGCGCGGAGCTCGCGGGGGCGGAACGGCTTGGTCTGGTAGTCGTCCGCGCCGGCGTCGAGGCCCATGAGGGCGTCGATCTCGTCGGTGCGGGCGGTGAGCATGACCACGAAGGTGTTCGACACGGCGCGGATCCGGCGGCACACCTCGAACCCGTCGATGTCGGGCAGGGAGACGTCGAGCGTGGTCACCAGGGGGTTCGTGCGCGTCACGAGCTCCACGCCGCTGTGACCGTCGACGGCGGTGTACGTCACGAACCCGGCCTGCGTGAGGACCTCGTCGAGGAGTGCCCGGATCTCGGCGTCGTCCTCGACGATGACCGCGGTGCGTTCGTGGCCGGCGGCGTCCGTGCGTTGCTGTTCCGGTCCGGCGGTCATGGCGCCACGGTAGTGGGGGGTTGCCTGGAGCGCACGGTCATCGCTGGCGATTCGGTGAGCTGGTCGCCTCGGGGGAGGTCGACGGAGGCGCGGTTCCCGGCGCGTGCACGGGTCCGGTGCCGGCGGACGGCGGCCCGGTTGGCGCACCGGACCGAGCAGTAGCGCCGTCGTCCGTTGCGGGTGACGTCGACGACGACGGCGGTGCACGGGTCGCCAGGTTCCGTCCCTGCCTCGCACCGGCGCAGGCGGTGCATGCCGCGGGTGGTCAGGTGCAGGGCCGTGCCGACGCTGATGACGGCGTGCAGCACGTGGGGCAGCGACTGGTCGTCGTCGCGGTAGTGCAGGTGCCATCCCTCGCCGTCGTGGTCGGTGAGGCGCGGGTAGGCGGCGGCGGCGGCCATCTGGGCGTTGAGGAGGCGGGCCCGCTCGCCGGGGTCGTCGGCGTCGACGACGGCGAGCCAGTCGTCGACGACGCGCCGGGTGCGCGCGTGGTCGTCGGGTGCGACGGGGAAGGCCATGGTCATGCCGAACTCGCGGGCGCGGGCCTCGATGCCGTCGCGGTCGGCGGGCCAGTCGTCGGCGAGCGACGCGGCGAGCAGGACCGCGTACTCGCCGTAAGGGTTGAGATGCACAAGACCATGACACCACGCTGGGTGGCATGACGACTCTCGAGACCCACGGCGAACAGCACCTGACGACGGCGGCCACGCACGAGCACGGCTGGATCGTCGAGTCGAGCCACCCGGTCTCGACCGGTCACGTCCTGTACGTGCGCTGCGTCGACTGCGGCACGCGGCGCGTCGACCTGCAGGACCACCGGCACCCGGCGCCGGTGGCGCTGACCCGCGAGCTGCCGTGACGCCCGGACCGCTGGCTGAGCCGGTCCAGGACGGCGGCTGCGGTCCGTGCGACCAGCTCGTCGTCCGTGCCTGCGTCCGGGTCGTCCCGCTCGGTGAGGATCGTCACCACGACGGGGTCACGGCCCGGGGGCGTGACGACGGCGACGTCGTGGCGCAGCGCGCCCGCGCCCCCGGACTTGTCCGCGACCGTCCAGCCCTCCGGCGCACCCGCGCGGACCAGCGAGTCGCCCGTGGCGTTGCCCGTCATCCACCCGAGGAGCAGGTCGGCATCCTCCGGCGCGAGCCACCCGCCGTGCAGGATCGTGTCGAGGTCGGCGGTGAACGCGGCCGGCGTGGTCGTGTCGTCGGTGCTGCCCGGCTCGACCGTGTTCAGGTCGGGCTCCGTGCGCACCGGCTCGGTCGTCGTGTCATCGAGCAGCTCGAACGCCGCACGCAGGCCGTCGGGGCCGCCGATGCGCTCGAAGAGCAGGTTGGTGGCCGCGTTGTCGCTCTCGCGGACGGCCGCCTCGGCCAGCTCGTCGAGGGTCAGGCCGTCGTCGAGGTGCTCGCCGGTCACCGGGGAGTAGCCGGCGACCTCCACCTCCTGCGCCGACCAGGTGACCCGCTCGGCCCGCTGCTCGGCGGTGGTGGTGCGCAGCAGCTCGGCCGCGACGAAGACCTTGATCGTCGAGGCGTAGCCCCAGCGCTCGTCGGCCCGGTGCTCGACGCGCTCACCGGTGCCCGTGTCGAGCGCGGCGACCCCGATGCGGGCCTCGTACTCCTCCTCGAGGGCCGCCATCGCGTCGTCGACGGCGGGTGCGCCGTCCGCCGTCGGGCTCGGCGCGGGAGCCGAGGTGGTGGGGCTCGCGGTGGGACCGTCGGTCGGGCCCGTCGGCGGTCCGGCTGCGGACGGCTCGGCCGCCGTGCAGGCCGCCAGTGCCAGGACGACCAGGCCAGCCAGGGCCGGTCTGCGGGGGTATGGCACGGACGCTCTCTCCTCAGGGGTCGGGGCCTGCGTGCAGGGTGCTCCTGAGGAAGACTGCCACGGGAGGTGCCCGGCACGGGCCCAGGGGGGCACCGATGAGTCCCCGCGCGGACGGAGGTCGACCTGTCCGACGAGAGGACCGCATGATGACCGACCCGCACACGATCGACCTGCCCGACGGGCGACCCCTCGTGGTGCACGACAGCGCCCCGGGCGCCCAGGAGCGGAGCGTCCCGGTGGTCGTGTGGCACCACGGGTCGCCGCAGTCCGGCGCTCTGCTCGCCCCGGTGCTCGCCGCGGCCGAGGCGCGGGGGTTGCGCGTGCTGTCACCTGCTCGCCCCGGCTACGGCGGTTCCCCGCGCGTGCCCGGACGTTCGGTGGCGGATGCCGCCGCCGACGTCGCCCACGCCCTCGACGCGCTCGGGGTGACCCGCTGCGTCGCCGTCGGCGCCTCCGGGGGCGGCCCGCACGCCCTCGCGCTGGCGGCCGTGCGCCCCGAGCTCGTGACCGGCGTGGTGACCCTGGCCGGGATCGCACCGTACGACGGCACCGAGACATGGTTCACCGGGATGGCCGACGACGGCGGCCTGCGCGCCGCGCTCGACGGTCCCGCGGCGCGCGAACGGTACGCCGAGACGGCCGAGTTCGAGCCGTCGAGCTTCACGGACGGCGACTACGCCGTGCTCGCTGGCGCCTGGGCGGATCTCGGGGACGACGCCGCACGCGCCGGGCGGGAGTGGCCGGGCGGGCTCGTGGACGACGACCTCGCGTTCGTCCGCCCGTGGGGCGTGGCGCTCGCGGACGTCTCGGCGCCGACGCTGGTGGTGCAGGGCGGCGCCGACCGGGTGGTCCCCCGCCACCACGGTGAGCGGTTGCTCGCCGGGCCGCCCGCCGGCGAGCTGTGGCTGCGGCCGCGGGACGGGCACATCGGTGTGCTGGCGGCCCTCCCGGTCGCCCTGGACCGGTTGCGGGCCGCCTGATCAGCCCCCACGTCGTCCGGCAACTCGGCAGCGGGTGAATCTGTGGGTGAACTTGCGGTGCGAGAAACCGGTCTCTATGGTGAGAAAGCGGTTCCCCGTGAACGACCTCATCTGGGTGTCGTGATCCAGCGTCGGACCACGGCACGCGGGGGCTCTCTCGATGAGGCCACGCGTCGCCCCGGGCAGCGTTGCCCGACGGCGGAAAGTCCGCTGCGACGCGTCGCACCACCCGCAACGCCCGATTTCGATGACGAAGTGAGGCAACGATGACGAAGACAGCCGCAGCACGACTCACGGCGGCGGGGGCCACCCTGGCCCTGGCCGGCGCCCTGGGGGTGACCGCCCTGTGGACGCACGACGCGCACGCCGCGACCGGCAGCGCCACCGGGTTCGCCACCCAGAACGGCGGGACCACCGGCGGGGCCGGCGGCGAGACCGTCCGGGCCACCACCGGTACCCAGATCCACGCCGCGCTGTGCGACCGCGCCGCGAGCGACACCCCGATCGTCATCGAGGTGGAAGGGACGATCAACCACGGCAACACCAGCAAGGTCTCCGGCAGCAGCTGCAACACCGCCGACGACGTCATCGAGCTGAAGGAGATCAGCAACGTCACGCTCGTCGGCATCGGCGCCGGCGCCCTGTTCGACCAGCTCGGCATCCACATCCGCGACTCGAGCAACATCATCATCCAGAACGTGCACGTGCGGAACGTCAAGAAGTCCGGCTCGCCCACCTCCAACGGCGGCGACGCCATCGGCATGGAGAAGGACGTCAGCAACGTCTGGGTCGACCACGTGACCCTCGAGGCGTCCGGCGGCGAGGACGACGGCTACGACGCGCTGTTCGACATGAAGAACAACACGCGGTACGTGACCCTCTCGTACAGCATCCTGCGCAACTCCGGTCGTGGCGGGCTCGTCGGCTCCAGCGACAGCGACACGGGCAACGGCCCCGTGACGTACCACCACAACCTGTACCAGAACATCGACTCCCGGGCCCCGCTGCTGCGCGCCGGGACCGCCCACACGTACAACAACCACTTCGTGGGCATCACCAAGTCCGGCATCAACTCGCGAGTGGGCGCCCAGGTCAAGGTCGACCACAACTACTTCGAGGACTCCAAGGACGTCCTCGGCACCTTCTACACGGACAAGGGCGGCGACTGGGAGGTCGACGGCAACATCTTCGACAACGTCACCTGGTCCAGCCCCGGCAGCGACAACAACCCTGCCGGACCGAACCCGACGTCGACCACCACCGTCGCCATCCCCTACTCCTACGACCTCGACGACGCGAGCTGCGTGCCGAACCTGCTGGCGGCCACCGCCGGGGCGAACAAGGGGAACCAGGTCTCGGACGGCTCCTGCACCCCGCAGAACCCCGACCCGACCGACCCGACCGAGCCGACGCCGGACCCTGAGCCGACCGACCCTGAGCCGACCGACCCGCCCACCGGCACCAACCTCTCGATCGGTGCCGGCTCGGACGGCTCGTCGAAGGCCAGCGGCACCAGCTACGGCGACGTGCGCGACGGCGACATGAGCAGCTTCTGGTCGCCCTCGGGGTCGACCGGCCGGATCTCCGTCAAGTGGGGCAGCGACACCACCGTGTCGTCGATCAACGTCCGCGAGGCCGCGGACGCCGTCGGCAACATCGGGTCGTGGCGTGTGGTGAACAACGACACCGGTGCGGTGCTGGCCACCGGCAGCGGTGCCGGTGTGATCACGTTCCCCGCGACGACGCTGCGCAAGATCAACTTCGAGATCACCGGGTCGACCGGCACCCCGAAGGTCGCCGAGCTCGAGACCTACGGCGGCTGACCACCACCTCCCTACGGGGCCACGAGGGCCTCCCTGACCGGTCCCTCGTGGCCCCGACCGCCCTGCCGGCGTCGCCTGCGCACCAGCCACTCGGCCACTGCCAGGTTCGGCACCCAGCACAGGAACGGCACCAGGGCGTAGGCACGGTCGAACGCCGTCCCGGCGTCGAACGAGTCGCCCAGCGCCAGCTCCTGCGCGCCGACCAGCACCCCTGTCCAGACGCGGAGCGTGACCGCGGCGAAGGTGAGTGCGAAGGCGCGCGTCATCCACGTCCGGTGCGCCTCGACGTCGTGCCGCCGGATCGCCGCGAACCCGAGCCACGACGTCCAGAGCCACAGCACGCCGAGCGCCCCGAAGCCGAGCGTCCCGACCGTGCCGGCCTGGTTGCCGGGGGCGAGGACGAGCCCGGGCAGCCCGGCGACGGCGACGGCCGGCAGGATCGCCCGCCCCGTCCACCGGTGCAGCCGCGGGTGGCGACGACGAAGCCCCGGCCAGAGCTGCCACGGGCTGAGCAGCAGGGCGATGCCGCCTGCCACCACGTGGAGGTAGAACGCGACCAGGACGCCGACCGGACGGTCGACGTACCCGGCGGCCAGCCCGGCGTCGTCGGCAGCGAGCTCGGCGAGTGTCGTGGCGAGGTACGGCGTGACGGCGACGGCCGCGACGGTGACCGACAGCAGGGTGAGCGCGGTGAGGCTCCAGGTCCGGCGGCGGTCCACCGCGGCCGGTGCGGGCTGGTTCATGGCTCCATTGACCCAGCGTGCGTGGGGGCAGCACATCAGGGATCTGCCTGAGCCTGACCCTGGACGCACCCTGGGCATGGGCGCCCGGGACGGTGTAGGGGTGGACCTCGTCGGCGAGCTCTCTTGCCCGCACCGACGACCGTGTGCCAGCGTGTCCGCGATCCGCTCGTCGGCGGAAGCGGCCCGGACGTCTGGAGCGGTCCATGAACGGTGAGCAGCGCGTGTCGAGCCCCTGGAACGCCTCGGCGGTACCGGTCGGGGCGGCCATGTTCCTCGTGGCGCAGTTCGTGATGTTTGCGCTCTTCGCCACCCCGCAGGTCGCGCTGACGCTGGTCGCCGGGTGGTTCGTCGTCGCGTTCGTCGTCCAGTTCTGGGGCTCACGGACCGACCGGGTCGTCGCCCTCGTCGGACTGGTGCTCATGGCCCTCGCGGTGTACCTGCTGGTCCTGCTGGGCGGGTAGGCCCCCGTCGGCTCGACGGCCTACAGGGCGTCCAGGACGCCGTGGTCGCGCGGCCGGATCTCGTCGCGCAGCCGCCCCATGCGTTCGTCGAGCTCGGCGGCCACCCGACCGGCGTCCTCGATCTCCGCGGCCAGGTGCGACGGCAGCTCGTTGCGGTACTTGTAGAAGAGCTTGTGCTCGGTGCTCGCCCAGAAGTCCATCGCGATGGTGCGGATCTGCAGCTCGACCGGGATGTGCTCGACGCCCGCGGAGAGGAACACCGGCACCTCGACGATGAGGTGCAGCGAGCGGTAGCCGTTGGCCTTGGGCGCCGCGATGTAGTCCTTGGTGGCGAGGACGGTCAGGTCCTGCTGGGCGGAGAGCATCTCGGCGATCCAGTAGACGTCGGAGACGAAGCTGCAGGTGATCCGGATGCCGGCGATGTCGCGGATCTCCGCGCGGACGGCCGGCAGCGTCAGGTCGGTGCCCTGCCGCACGGCCTTCGCGAGCAGGCTGTCCGCCGACTTCAGGCGGGTGCGGACATGCTCGATCGGGCTGTAGTCGTGGATGCTCTCGAACTCCTGGCGCAGGATGTTGACCTTCGTCGAGACCTCGTCGATCCCGAACTGGTAGTAGAGCTGCAGCCGCGTGAACTCGTCGCGCAGCGCACGGAGCTGCGCGAGCATCGGGTCGATCTGTGCGGGGTCCGGTAGGTCGTCGGGGGTCCGGTCGGCCCATCGGGCGAGCAGCTGCTGCTCGAGGCCGGCCTCCGCGAAGGGGACGGCACCGGCGTCGGCGCTGTCTGTCGTGGTCATGGCCTGCTCCTCGGTGGTGGCGGTGGGCGGCGGGCATCGTCACCGGGTCCGGTCCGTCGCTCTATGCTCGTGGGATGAACGATCCGCGCCCGGCTGCCGTTCCAGGCAACGCCCTGTCCAAGAGCTTCCTCGTGATCGCGCTCGTCGAGGGCGCCGTCCTGGCGACGGCGGTGGTGCTGCTCTCGTTGGACGTCATCCCCTTCGGCATCTTCATCGGTGTGGTCGGGCTGTGCGTCGCCGGCACGGGGATCGCCATCCTGAGCGTGGTCCGTCGCGGCCAGGAGCGCGCGAGGGCGAACGGTGCCGGGACGGGGTCGACCGCCAGCAAGGACGCCGGGAGCACCGGCCCCGGCTCGACGATCGACCGGTCGAACCCGTTCACGCATCAGTGATGCGTCGTGCGGGGGTCACCGTCGGCTGGTTGCCGGTGTCCGGGGGGCGAGCAGACTGGCAGTGGATTCAAGAGTTATGAGTTGCCCGCAGGGCAGTCGTCGCACGACTCAAAGTGATGCATAGCCACGCAGTCCCCTGCTCGCCGCAGCTTTCAAGCGGGCCGGATCGGTCGAGCGACGGGGGAAGGGCGTCAACGGCATGTTCGAGCAGCAGTTGCGAGCCGGCCGTGACGCTCCCGACTACTCGCGGAGCACTCCCGATTCCGTGACGGTGACGGTCCCCCTCGGGACTGCGGACCTCGATCGCGTGCGTCTTCTCCTTGCGTGGGAGGACGAACGACAGCGAACTCTCGAGCTCCCGGAGCTCCTGGTGGTCCACGAGGTGAAGGGTGCGGGGTCGGCCAGCGGCGCCGAGATGGCGAGCGCTCCAGGACTGTCCCTCGCCAGGGCGCGCTCGGTGGTGCGACATGCCTCGTCGAACAGGGCATCCTCGAAGCCCGTGGGGACGGTCGGAACCGTCGGTACCACGTGACGGCACGCTTCTACGACCGTGCTGAAGACCGGAACGCCGACGTTCGGGTCAGGGGTGTCGATCCGTTGCAGCAGGAGCGAACGATCCTTGACCACGTCGGCGCCTTCGGCTCGATCACTCGTGGACGCGCCGCCGAGCTCTGCCAGACCTCACCGCCACAAGCCAGGACCATCCTGAAGCGGCTCGTCGACGGCGGGAGGCTCAAGGCCGTCGGCGAGAGGCGGGCGGCACGGTACGAATCCGCAGGGCCTGGGCCGTCGACGGAGGTCTGACCCTCGCCGGCTCGGCAGTAATAATGCGCATCATGTCGTTGACCTGAGTCGCAGGACCTCCGGAGACTGCCGGTGCCGGGCACGCCCCGGCGCCGACGGCGACGATGCCGTCGCGCTCACCGACGGAGGTCAACGTGACACAGCGACGATCCCGACGCGGACGCCGGTTCACGGCGCTCGCCACGACAGCGGTCCTGATGATCGGCGCTCTCGTGGCGCCGTCGGCGGCCACCGCCGCTCCGGGTGGTCCCGCCACGACGGCGGACGACGACGAGCCGCGGCTCCCGCAGTTCGCGTTCTCGGGCCGGATCATCGACAAGGACGAGATGATCTTCAACCCGACCGACGAGTTCATCTTCCCGAGCGTCTTCCACGCCGGCGAGCACCTCACCGACCCGCTCGGTGAGTGGTACCTGTACTACGCCCCGCACGACCCCCCGGGTGGCATCGCGCTGATGTACGCGGACTCCCTGGACGGCCCGTGGACCGAGCACGCCGAGAACCCGCTCATCGCGAACGAGTGGCCGCCGCACTACGACCGGGTCTCCCACGTGTCCTCGCCGGACGCCGTGTGGGACGACGCCGCCGGTGAGGTGCTGCTGTACTTCCACGGCGAGAACTCCACGACGCGGTGGGCGAGCTCGGACGACGGCGTCACGTTCGACGACTCGGGTGTCGCGGTGACGAACGCGGACGGGGGTCCGGGGACCACCGAGACGTCGTACGCCCGCGTCTTCGCGCACCCGGACCCGGGCTCCGCGTACCGGTGGGGCATGTTCTACATGCAGAACCGCACCGACGACATCCGCCGCATCAAGATGGCCGAGTCGGTCGACGGCAGGTCCTGGGACGTGCGCCCTGACCCGGTGGTGGTCCCCGACGCCGAGACCGGACGCAACGTCTCGGGAGGCAACCTCTTCCGGTGGCAGGGCCAGGACTACATCACCTACCACGGGTCCTCGGGCGTGACCTATGCCCGCACGGTCGACCCGACGGTCACGGAGGTCGGGCCGCAGCGGGTGCTGCACCGTGCTTCCGGGATCGGCGACGACGTCGGGCGGGTCGCCGCGCCGGAGATCGTCACGGACGGCGAGGACACCTACCTGTTCTACGAGTCGGGCGACCGGCTCGGCGCCACCATCGCCTACGCCACGCGTGTCGAGCCGTCGCCGCCCGACCCGGACCCCTTGCGGGAGCAGTGCAGCGGGGCGGCGTCGGACGAGTTCGGCGGCAGCACCCTCGACGAGCGCTGGGAGGTCGTCAACCCGGACGTCGCCCGGCACGCCGTGGCCGACGGCGCACTGACGGTCCCGACGTACGGCTCCGGGGTGGCGGGGGCCGCGTTCCCGGTGCAGCAGGTCCCCGAGGGCCCCTGGGAGGTCACCACCCAGGTGGACGTCGACCCGCGTGAGCGCTTCCAGCAGGCCGGCCTGATCCTGCACACCTCCGGCGACACCTACGCCAAGCTCGACTACGGGTACGGGACGAACGGGCTGCGCTTCTCGTACATCTGGCGGCAGGCCGGCTCGGAGCGCAACAGCTCGATCGACACCCCTCCGGTCCCGGCGGGCACGGGGACGACGGTCTGGCTTCGCCTGACCAGCGACGGCACCGACGTCCTCGCCCGCGCCTCGGTCGACGGGCAGGAGTTCGTCCCGGTCGGCCGTGCGGTGCCGCTCGCCGAGCTCGCGCCGACCGGCCTCGGCGTCTCGGCGCTGCGCGGTGCTACCGCGGCCCCGGAGATCGAGGCGACCTTCGACTGGTTCCGCTGGACGCCGACGGCGGCCGAGTCGGCCGCGTGCGACGCCCCCGGCGACGCGTGGGACGCCACGGCGGTGTACGTCGGCGGGGACGTGGTCGCGTACGACGACGCCACCTGGGAGGCGCTGTGGTGGAGCAGCGGCGACGAACCCGGTGCGAGCCTCCACGGGCCGTGGGCCGAGCAGGGCGCGGCCACCGGCTGCGGCGTCGCCTGGACGGCGAGCGCCGTGCACGGGGCGGGTGACGTCGTCGTGCACGACGGTCACCGGTGGGCGGCAGCCTGGTGGACCCGTGGCCAGGAGCCCGGGTCGTCGCTGTGGGGCCCCTGGCAGGACGAGGGCGCCTGCGTCTGACCGCCACCGACGCCAGGCGCTCGGATAATGCGCCGGGAAGGGCCCTCAGCCGCGAGATGCTGCGGCTGAGGGCCCTTTCGTGGGACCGATAATAATGCGCATAATCGTCTTGTTCCCGCCCCTCGCGCCGAGGCAGACTTCCGATCACGTCGCCGTCGACGGATCGAGGAGGATCGGATGCCGAAGCGCCGCATCACGCAGGCCGACGTGGCCGCCATGGCCGGTGTCAGCCAGGCCACCGTGTCGTTCGTGCTGAACGACCGGCTCCCCGCCGGCGTCCGCCTCAGCGCCGAGACCCGGCAGCGCGTCCTCGACGCGATCCGCATCACCGGCTACTCCGCCAACCCCGTCGCGCAGCGCCTCGCCGGGGGCCGCAACCAGATCATCGGCGTCTTCACCTACGAGGCGACGTTCCCGGGCGGCGGACGGGACTTCTACGGACCGTTCCTCGTGGGGATCGAGCACGCGGCCGAACAGCTCGGGATCGACATCCTGCTGTTCACCAGCGCCCGGGTGGTCGAGGGGCGACGACGCCTGACCCGCGACGGCTGGCAGCGGCTCGGCATCGCCGACGGCTGCCTGCTGCTCGGCCAGCACGAGGACCGCAGCGAGCTGCAGCACCTGCTCGACACGAACTACCCCTTCGCGTTCATCGGCAAGCGGTCCAGCGAGGGCGGCCGGCTCCCCTACGTCGGGGCCGACTACACCGGCGCCACCCGGCGGGTGGTGGAACGGCTCGTCGCCCTCGGCCACCGACGCATCGGCTACGTCGGCGCGATGGGCACCGACCAGCCGACCACCGACCGCTGGGAGGGCTACCGCGACGCCCTGCGCGACGCGGGCCTCGGCGCCCGGCTCGTGCCGGAGGAGGAGCCCGACGCCGTCGTGGCGGCCGTCGTCGAGCAGCGGCTCACCGCCGTCGTGCTGTCGCCCGAG
This sequence comes from Isoptericola halotolerans, assembly GCF_013149785.1. Lineage (GTDB taxonomy): Bacteria > Actinomycetota > Actinomycetes > Actinomycetales > Cellulomonadaceae > Isoptericola > Isoptericola halotolerans. Next base: position 325,109 of record NZ_JABEZU010000004.1, on the reverse strand, counting down.
CGGGACGCCGAGGAGCTGCACGACGCGTTGGCCCGGCACGGCCTGGACGTCCCGCGCGACGTCTCGGTGCTGCTGCTCGGTCAGCCGCACCACCGGCTGCGACGCCCGCAGCAGTGGTCCGGCTTCGCGATCCCCCGCGAGGAGATGGGTGCGCGGGCGCTGCTGCTGCTCTCGCGTCTCATCGCGGCCGACGACGTCCCGGACGCCGACCTGCACCGGCTCCTGGAGTGCACGGAGGTCGAGGGCGCCACGGTGGCCGCACCGACCCACCACGCCGAGCCCCTCGTTCCCTGAACCACCCCTCGACAGATCGGACCGCACCCGTGCCCACTCCCGACACCGACCTCACCACCGACGTCCTCGTCGTCGGCGGCGGCCTCGGCGGCGTCGCCGCAGCCCTCGCCGCCGTGGACCGCGGCGCCCGCGTCGTGCTCACCGAGGAGCACCCGTGGATCGGCGGCCAGCTCACCTCCCAGGGCGTCCCGCCGGACGAGCACCCGTGGGTCGAGGACTTCGGCGTCACCCGCCGCTACCGTGCCGTGCGCGACGGCATCCGCGAGGTGTACCGCCGCCGCTACCCGTTGACCGCCGCCGCACGGGCGCAGACCGCCCTCAACCCCGGCGCGGGCTGGGTCTCGAAGCTGTGCCACGAGCCGAGGGTCGCCGTCGGTGTCCTGGAGGAGATGCTGCTGCCCGGGCGTGCGTCGGGCCGTCTCACCCTGCTCGAGCGGGTCCGTCCGGTCGCGGCCGACGTCGACGGCGACACGGTGCGTGCCGTGACGCTGGAGTCGGTGCTCGACGGCGCCCGCACGACGGTCACGGCCGGCTACGTGCTCGACGCCACCGAGACCGGCGAGCTGCTGCCCCTGACCGGCACCGAGTACGTCACCGGGTTCGAGTCGCGGGACGTCACCGGCGAGCCCAGCGCCCCGGCCGAGGCGCAGCCGCAGAACGTCCAGGCGCTCAGCGTCTGCTTCGCCGTCGAGCACACCGACGGGGACCACACCATCGACCGGCCCGAGCGCTACGACTTCTGGAGCACCTACCGGCCCGGGCCGTGGAACGGAGAGCGGATGCTCTCGTGGCACGCGCCCAACCCCCGCACCCTCGCGATGGACGTCCGCAGCTTCACGCCCAACCCCGGCGACGACGCCGGAGCGGTCGTCGCCGACCAGTCGCGCGACCCTGGCGACGGGAACCTGTGGACGTTCCGTCGCATCCTGGCGCGCGACCAGCTCGAGCCGGGCGCGGTGGGCAGCGACGTCTGCCTCGTCAACTGGCCGGCCATCGACTACTTCCTCGAGCCGGTGCTCGACGTCCCCCGCGACGTCGAGCTCGCCCGGATCGAGGACGCCCGGCAGCTCAGCCTCTCGATGCTGTACTGGATGCAGACCGAGGCACCGCGCCCCGACGGGGGCACGGGTTTCCCGGGGCTGCGGCTGCGGCCCGACGTCATGGGCACCGCCGACGGCCTGGCGCAGGCGGCGTACCACCGCGAGGGCCGGCGGATCCGCGCCGTCACCACCGTGACGGAGAACGACGTGTCGTTCGCGGTGCGCGGGGACCGCGGTGCCACCCGCTACGAGGACAGCGTGGGCGTGGGCATGTACCGCATCGACCTGCACCCCTCCACCGGGGGCGACACCTACATCGACGTGCCGTCCACCCCGTTCGAGATCCCGCTGGGCGCGCTGCTGCCCGAGCGCACCACCAACCTGCTGGCAGCCGCCAAGAACATCGGCACCACGCACATCACCAACGGCTGCTACCGCCTGCACCCCGTGGAGTGGAACGTCGGCGAGGCTGCCGGCCATCTCGCGGCGTTCTGCACCGAGCGCGGCGTGCGGCCGCACGACGTGCACGCCAAGCCCGACCTGCTCGCCGAGCTGCAGGACGAGCTCGTCGCCGCCGGCGTCGAGATCCGCTGGGCGTCCGGCGCCCATCCGTACTGACCGTCCATCCAGTTCGAAGGAGCACTGATGCACACCACCCGACGCCGCGGCCTCGCCGCGGCTGCCGCGACCACGGCGGTCCTGGCCCTGACGGCCTGCGGCTCGTCCGACCCCGAGGCCGCCGGCGAGCCCGAGACCCCGAGCGAGCCGGTCCCGCTGACCATGACCGTCTGGACGGCCGACGAGGTACAGCTCGCCCTCTTCCAGTCGATCGCCGACGCCTACGTCGCCGAGAACCCCGACCTCGTCTCCGAGGTGACGTTCGAGGCGATCCCCTTCGACGACTACACGACGTCGCTCACGACCCGGCTCGCCGGCGGCAACGCGCCCGACCTCGCGTGGATCCTCGAGAGCTACGCGCCGGAGTTCGTGCAGAGCGGCGCGCTCGTGGACGTCGGTCCGGTGCTCGAGGGCACCGAGGGCTACGCCTACGACGACCTGCTCGACAGCTCGCTGGCGCTGTGGCAGCAGGACGGCGGGCTCTTCGCCTACCCGTTCTCCAACAGCCCGTTCGCGATGTTCGTCAACACCGACCAGGTCGAGGCGGCCGGGCAGGACTCGCCCGCCGATCTCGTCGCGGACGGGGAGTGGACGTACGACGCCGCCCGGGACGTCGCCGCCGCGGCCGCCGAGGAGTCCGGCAAGCAGGGCCTGGTGGTCCGTGACTTCGACTACAAGGTGTGGGAGAACCTCTCGACCGTCTGGGACGGGTGGGGCGCCGCGCCCTGGAGCGAGGACGGCGCCACCTGCACCTTCACCGACCCCGCGATGGTCGACGCGATGACGTGGATCCACGACGCCACGTTCGACGACGGCGCGATGCCCGGCCCGGGCACGACCGCCGACTTCTTCGCCGGGGACGCCGCCATGACGATCACGCAGATCTCTCGCGCCTCCGCGCTGGACGACAGCTTCGCCTGGGACGTCGTGCCGCTGCCTGCCGGGCCGCAGGGCCGGCAGAACGTCATCGGGCAGGCGGGCATCGGCGTCTTCGCCCAGGGGGAGAACCCGGACGTCGCGGCCGACTTCCTCGCCTGGTTCACCAACCCGGAGCACGCGGAGCAGCTCGCCCAGTACTTCCCGCCGCCGCGGGAGTCGCTGCTCACCGCGGACCTCCTGGGTGCGGCCAACCCGCTGCTGAGCGACGAGCAGCTGCAGGCGGTCGTCGTCGACGGCATCCAGGACGCCGTGACCAAGCCGGCGCACCCGAGCTTCGCCAAGCTGCAGGACACGGTCCGCGCAGGGCTCGACCCCCTGTGGACGGCGGGCGCGGACGTCGAGGCGGTGCTCGCGGACGTGTGCACGTCGATCGACCCGATCCTGGCCGGGTCGTGACCTCGGGACCGGTCGCCGTGCGGCCGCGGGTGCGCTCCTCGCGCACCCGCGGCTCCGCGGCGGAGCGAGACCGCCTGGTGGGCTACGCCATGGTGGCCCCGCAGGTGCTCGGCACCATCGCGTTCGTCGTCGTGCCGCTGGTCACCGTGGCCTGGTACTCGCTGCACGAGTGGAACGTCCTCGCGGGGACCTTCACCTTCAGCGGCACCGCCAACTACGAGCGGATGCTCGCCGACCCCGGGCTGCGCGACGCGCTGGCGGCGAGCCTGTGGTTCTCGATCGGCCTCGTGGTGCTCAACGTGTCGCTCGCCCTGCTCCTGGCGGTGCTGCTCGACCAGAGGCTGCCGGGCACGACGACGTTCCGCACGTTCTTCTTCTCGCCGGTGGTGGTCTCCCTGGTCGCCTGGACCATCGTGTGGGGCTTCCTGCTGCAGGACGACGGCGGGATCAACGGGTTTCTCGCGGCCCTGGGCGTCGACGGGCCGAACTGGCTGCGCAGCGGTCCCACCGCCATGCTCGCCGTCATCGTGGTGCAGGTCTTCAAGAACGTGGGCCTCAACATGATCCTGTTCCTCGCCGCGCTGCAGAGCGTGCCGGAAGAGGTCCAGGAGGCGGCGCGCATCGACGGCGCCGGGGCGTGGCGCCGGTTCCGGTCGATCACTCTGCCGCTCATCAGCCCCACGGTGCTGCTGGTCTCGATCCTCACCGTGGTGGGCTCGCTGGAGGTCTTCGCGCAGATCGACGTGCTCACCGGCGGAGGGCCGGGGAACTCCACCACGGTGCTCGTCTACTACCTGTACCAGCAGGCCTTCCGCTTCAACGAGTTCGGCTACGCGAGCGCGATCTCCGTGCTCCTGTTCGTCATCGTGCTGGCCCTGACCCTGATCCAGTGGCGCACGCGAAAGAGGTGGGTCCACGATGAGGTCTGACGTCTCCCCCGCACCGGTGGCCGGCCCGGCGACCGACGACCCGCCGGCGCTCGCCGGACCTCCGCCGGCCGTCGGTGACGTCCCGGTCGCGCGGCGCCGTCGTCGGCCACGGGCGGTCCGTGGTCTGCTCGTCGCGCTGCTGGTGGTGCTCAGCGTCCCGTTCGTCTTCCCCACCTGGTGGATGGCGACGTCGAGCCTCAAGCCGATGAGCGAGATCCTGCGGGTGCCGCCCACGCTGTGGCCGCAGGACGTCTCGTGGGGCGCGTACGCCGACGTGTTCGCCCTGCAGCCGTTCGCCCAGCAGTACTGGAACAGCCTCTACATCGCCGTGCTCGTCACGGCCGGCACGATCCTGGTGGCGTCGCTCGCGGGCTACGCGTTCGCGCGGATCTCCTTCCCGGGCGCGAACGTGCTGTTCGTGCTGGTGCTCGCCGGGATGCTGGTGCCGGCCGAGGTGACGATCGTGCCGCTGTTCCGCCTGGTCAACACCCTCGGCCTGATCGACACGCACTGGCCGCTGATCGTCGTGCCGATCTTCGGGGCACCGAGCGTGCTCGCGACGTTCATCATGCGGCAGTTCTTCCTCGGGCTGCCGCGCGAGCTGGAGGAGGCCGGGCGCATGGACGGGCTGAGCCGCTGGGGCATCTTCTGGCGGATCGCGTTCCCGCTGGCCCGCCCGGCGGTGGCCGCCGTCGCGATCTTCACGTTCCTCAAGTCCTGGAACCTCTACCTGGAACCCATCGTGTACCTGTCCAGCCGGGAGAACTTCACGCTGCCGCAGGCGCTGACCCAGTACGTCGACGCCTACGGCGGGCCGATGTGGAACGTCCAGCTCGCGGCGACGACGCTGACGGTGATCCCGGTGCTGGCGGTGTTCCTCGTGGCGCAGCGGCAGTTCGTCCAGGGCCTCGCTCACACGGGGCTCAAGGGGTGACAGGTGTCACACCGTTGCCGAATCGTTGTCGCCGTGATGCGGTTTCACCCTGTCGTGAAGCGCTTTCCATCGGATAGGTTGCGGCAGCGATGCGCAACGATGCGGGAGGTTCGATGTTCGACCGACGACGGTGGACGATGACGACGGCGGGCTGTGCGGTGCTGCTGCTGGCGGGGTGCGCGGGGGCCGACAGCCCCGGCACGGACGCCGCGGCCTCGCCGAGCGCCTCGGCCGAGACGGCGCCCGCCGTCGAGAGCAGCTGTGGCGACGGCGTGTCCGTCGAGTGGCAGGGCAGCCCGGGCTCGCAGGACCTCTACACGGCGGTGAAGGTGGTCAAGGTCGCCGCCGACGGCGCCACCACGGTGCGCAGCGAGTGGGTCCGCGGTGAGTCCGCCGGCGCCACCGCCACGTCCGGGGCGACGGAGAACCAGCAGGCGATGGTGCGCGACGCCGTGGCGGGCGGGCTGGTCGACGTGGCCGAGGTGCCCGACGTCGTCGAGTCCGACGGGCTGCTCGCCGACGTGGGCAAGGGCACCCACGTGCTCTACGCCTACGCCGAGCGCACCACGGGCGACGTGACGATCACCTGCGGCGACGGCAGCGACGCGGTGGACGCGGCGGTCATCTCGTTCGAGGAGCTCGAGGTGGACGTCGCGGACTGCGCGTCCTCGCCCGACCCCGTCACGCAGTACGTCGCCGCGGACGCGATCTCCGACTACTGCGAGCGCGGCAAGGGCTAGCAGGCACGGAAAGACCCGCGGGTCGGAGTCTTCTCCCGCCGTGCTGGACGATGGCACGGCACCCGCGGGTCCCGGTGGTCACGGGACTCAGCCCGCGACCACCTCGCTGGTCCGAAGAGTCTTCACTTCTCGGATCACCTCCCTTCGTTGGTGAGCACGACGCTATGCCCGACGGCGGAGCGTGCCAAGGGAATTACGGTGCCCCTTCAGCCCGGCCCCGCCCGACCGCCGTGCACCAGGTGCTGCCACTCGAGCGGGTAGTCGTCGATCCACTGCTCGAACGAGCGGGCCGGGCGCCCGACCAGGCGCGAGACGTCGTGCGACACGTGCTCCAGCTCCCCGGCCGCGATGGCCGTGTAGGACGTCACCCACCCCTCGAGCTCGACGTCCGAGGCCCCGAGACCTGCCCGGGACGCGTACGCCTCCTCGACGGTCTCCGCGTGGTACCGGATCTGGCGTCCTGTCGCCAGGGTGAGCAGCGCCGCGACCTGCGTCAGGCTCAGGGCGATCGGCCCGGTCACGTCGTACGTCACGCCGTCGTGCCGGTGGGGGTCCTCGTCCAGGAGGACCGCGGTCGCGACGTCCGCGACGTCGTCGTGCGCCACGGAGGCCACCAGGCCGTCACCCGCCGGGCCGCGGATCACGTCGTCGGTACCCACGAAGCTCGCCAACGCCTGGTGGTACAGGTTGTCGCGCAGGATCGTCCACCGCAGCCCGCTGCGCCGCAGGTGCTGCTCCGTCGCCCAGTGGTGCCGGGCGAAGGTGAACGTGGCGTCCGGCGCGGCACCGACGAACGAGACGTACACCAGGCGCTCGACGCCGGCGGCGACCGCGGCGTCGATGGCCGCGGTGTGCACGGCCACCCGGTCCGCGGACTCGCGGGCGCTCACGAGGAAGGCCGTGGGTACCCCGTCGAACGCCGCTCGCATGCCCGCGACGTCCTCGTAGCCGTCGGCGACGGCGACCTCGCACTCGGGCAGCGGACGGCCGTCACCCAGGCGTGGCACCCGCGTGGGGTCGCGCACCACCAGACGCTGGTGCGCTCCTTCGGCGGCCAGCCGGAACGCGAGACGCGAGCCCAGCCGTCCCGACGCACCCGTCACCGCGATCAGACCGTCCGCAGACCACCTCATGCAACAACGCTACGCGGCGGGCTGCCGACCCGCCCGGGCGGGGATCTGCGAGCATGTGGGCGTGAGCCCAGAGACCTTTCGCGTGATGACCGTCTGCACCGGGAACATCTGCCGGTCCCCCATGGCCCAGGTGGTGCTCCGCGACCGGCTCGCGGCGGCGGGCCTGGAGGAGGTCCAGGTCGACTCGACCGGGATCAGCGACGAGGAGCACGGCAACCCGGTGGACCCGCGGGCGCGCCGGGTGCTGGCCGCCCACGGCTACCCCACGGGTGAGGGGCACCGCGCCCGGCGGGTCCGTGCCGAGCAGCTCGGCGAGCGTGACCTCGTGCTCGCCATGACCGCGCGGCACGTCCAGTTCCTGCGGCGCCTCGCGAACGGTACAGACGCCGACATCAGGATGTACAGGTCGTTCGACCCGGCAGCCCCGACCGTCCCGGAGGGCGACGACGAGTCCGTGCTCGACGTCGACGACCCCTGGTACGGGGACCAGGACGGGTTCGAGGACTGCCTCGCCGAGATCGAGACGGCCGCCGACGGCATCGTCGAGCACGTCCGGACGGTGCTCGACGGCCGCTAGCCCCTGGGGGTCCGAGCCGGGAACCGCCCGGAGAACCAGCGACGCCAGCCCCGCGGTCCCGGCGCCGGCTCGGGAGCCGGGAGCGGCGGGACGTACGCGCGGAACCAGCGGGTGGTCTCGAACCACACCGCGTCGCGCACCTCGGGTGCGGACAGGGTCACGTCGTGCAGGGCACCGTCGATGCGGGCCAGGGTGGTGAGCGGGCCGAGCTGCGGCACCCGCGCCGCCACCCCGGCGACGTCGAGCACGGTGTCGGTGCGCATCATCTCGTCCGACCACCGCACCGGCGGCGTCGAGCGGGCGGAGAGGAGCACGAGGACGGGCACGTCGATCGACAGCCCCCGCGAGACCCGGTCGTGGCCCGAGAAGATCGCCGCCAACCAGGCAGGCGTGGTGCGCCAGCCGTCGTCGGGCCGCCAGGCGGGGTCGACCTCCCACGCGCCGTCGTGCCGGGCGGAGATCGAGCGCGCGTAGAAGCCGAGGTCGAGGTTCACCAGGTGGCTGCGTGGTGCGATGGCCGCCTGCGCCCGGATGCTCGGCTCCAGCACGAGGCGGCCGACCTTGCGCGTCTGGAACTCCAGCCACGGGCTGTTCAGGATCAGAGCGTCCGCACGGCCCGGCCGGTGGTGCGTCCAGAGGCTGAGGACGAGGCCGCCCGTGGAGTGCCCCATGAGCACCAGCCGTCGGTCCGTCCGGTCGCGCGGGCCGTGGCCGATCTCGGCCAGCGCCGCCTCGATGTCCTCGTCGTACGTGCGCAGGCTCGTGACGAAGCCCGGCGTGTGGTGCGGGCGCAGGCTCCGGCCGTACTTGCGCAGGTCCAGCGCGTGGAACCGGACACCCAGACCCTCCCAGAAGTCCGCCAGGTGGGTCTGGAAGAAGTAGTCGGTCCAGCCGTGGACGTACACCAGGTCGACGCCCGCGTCGTCGGCCGGTGGTGCGTCCCGGCGCGGCCGCACCAGGGTGGCGACGACGTCCCCCTCGAAGTCCGGCGCCAGCTCCAGGGTGCGTCGCTCGTAGCCCTCCAGGAGGTCGGGCTCCCAGCCGCGTGCCGCCGTCGGCCCGGGTGCCACGAGAGGTTCCTGCATGCCGGAAACCTAGGCCGCGCGCCGGGCGCGCGCGACCCGGCGGGCGCTTCTCACACCGCCGTCAGCAGGTCCGGCGTCGGCAGGAAGGCCACCGGCAGGCCCGGCACGACGGCGCGCAGCTCGTCGGCGAACAGCCTCATCCCCGCCTGCTCGCTGGGCAGGTGGCCGGCCACGACGAGGCCGGCGCCGCCCAGCCGGGCACGGTCCGTGGCGTACGAGACGGTCTCCCACTCGTGCGCCTCCCCCACCACCACGGCGTCGATCCCGGCCGACCCGAGCAGGGCGCGGTTGCGCGCGAACCCGCGGAAACCGAGGTCGAGGCCGACGCGACGCACCGTGCGGTGCGGGTCGCCCACGTAGCGCGTCTGCGTCGAGCCGAGCGTGTCGGCGACGTGCCGGGCCAGCGCGCCCACCGTCGTCGTCGGGACGTCGCACCAGGCGACGCCGGTCGCCGCGCCCTGCGGGTCCAGCGTCCAGCCCAGCGCCCGGGCCGTGCCGTCGTCGATGCCGTCGGGACGGCGGTCGTGCCAGGCGTCGTGCATCCGCCACACCACCAGCCCGTGCTCCGCGACGAGCGCGGCCTTGGCGGCGTGCACGGGGTCCGACTCACGGACCAGGTCCGCCGTCGCGGCGCCCTGGTGGTCGTAGAAGAGGGGCTCGTGCGTCACCACGACGTTCGCGCCGACGGCCACCGCCCGATCGAGGACCTCCAGGGAGGCCAGGGTGGTCACGGCCACGCCCCGGACGACGGCGGAGGGGTCGCCCGCGACCAGCCCGTCGACCGTCGTCGGGCGGGCGCGCAGCCTGAGGGCCGACGTCGTGCGCGTCACGAGCTCGGCGGCGGTGCAGGTCATGCGGGCGAGACTACCGACGCCGCTGGCGCCAGCGGGACACCTCGCGCTCCACGTCACGGGTCGGGGTGACGACCGGCGGACCGCCGGTGAGCTGGCGCCGCGCGTCGATCACCCGGGCGTTGAAGTCCGCGACGATCTCCCGGACGCGCTGCTCGTCGTGCTCCTGGTCCAGCGTCGCGTCCATCGCGGAGTGCTCCGCGCGCAGCTGCGCAGCGGGCAGCAGCCCGGTGATCTGCTCGCGCTCGACCAGGTTCTTCAACCACCAGTCGGGGTCGTGGCTGCCGCCGATGCCGGGCAGCGGCTTGCCCTGCAGGGGCAGGTCGTCGAACTCGCCGCGACGCATCGCCTGGTCGACGACCGTGTCGACCCACAGGGCGCGGTCGTCCATCCGGCGGCGTGGAGGTGCGTCCGGTGCGTCCAGGGCGTCCGGTGAACCGCCGTCCCGTCCTTGTCCGGCCTGCTCGCGAGCGATCTCGCGGTCCACGCGGTACTGCGCGGCCCGGCGGGCCGGGTCCTGGTCCGCGGCCTGGCCGCCCGGATCGACGGGGTGACGCTCACGCCGGTGCGCTTCCATGCGGCCACGGTACCCAGAGGTGCGCGGACGAGCAGGTCGTGTGCCCGCTGCCTGCGGCTGCTGCGCTCGAGCGGTGCGGGACGGTCACGGTGCGCAGGCCGGCACCCTCGAGGGTTCCCAGGAGGTACGCGCCGTCCAGCAGTGCGATGTTCGACACGGCGGGGTGGAAGCCGGTGAGCTGACGGACCGTCTCCCCCTCGGCGTCGACCGTGAGGATGGAGCCCGACAGTGGTTCCCGGGCACCGAGGACGGCGGGAGGTAGCCGGACCGTGACGTGCCGGAGCAGCGTGCCGGGCAGGACGAACCTGTCGAGCGCGTCGACGCGGTCGTACATGGGCAGGTGGATCAGGCCTGATTCGTCCCGGGTGATGCCGTCGAGGATGCCCGGGACGTCGTCGAGGAAGGTCTCCCGTTCACCGGCTCGGTCCCCGGCGATCCAGTGCCGGCTGATCCGGTAGCGCGTGGACTCCGTGACCAGCAGTGCGGTCTCGTCCTCGCTGAGCAGGATGCCGTTGGGGAAGTGGAGGTCCGTGACGAGCTCGGTGCTCTGTCCGGACGTCGGGTCGTACGCGATCACCCGGCCGGCTGCGCGCCCTTCCAGGAAGTCGTACAGCGAGTACGAGGCGAGGCCCGGGATCTCGGTGCTGTTGTACTTCGGGTTCGAGTCGGAGAGGTAGACCGTGCCGTCGCTGCCCACCGCGACGTCGTTCGCGGAGCGGATCGCACGTCCGCCGGCCCTGGTCGTGAGCACAGCCACCTCCCCCTGGGGCGAGACGCTCTGCAGGCCGATCCCATGGTTGGCGACGAGCAGGTCGCCCCCGTGGCCGAACGCGAGGCCGAGCGGTCGCCCGCCCACCTCGGCGAGGACCTCGGTGTCGCCCGAGGGCAGCACACGGACGATCTTGCCGTCCTGGGTCCCGGTGTACGGACGGCCGTGCTCGTCGATCTCGATGTCCTCCGGGCCGCGGACGGCTTCCCCGACGTACGGCGTCGTCGTCCCGGCGAGGTCGCGGTCGACCTTCGCCTCGTCGACCGAGAAGCCGGGACCGGGCGACCAGGCGGTGGGATGGAACGAGCCGCCTGGAGGCGGGAAGAAGAGGACGAGTGCGAGCACGGCGGCGACCAGCGCGGCGAGCGCCGCCATCGACACCCGTGTCGCCCGTCGCACGGCGCGGGGCAGGGACTTCGTGTGCGTCACGGCTTCTGCTCGACGGCGAGCGCGCGGGTCAGGAGCACCACCATCGCCAGGCTGAGGACCACGCCGAGGAGGCTCGCCAGCCCCAGGTCTCCCCGCACGGCGTAGGAGGCGACGGAGACGCTGAAGACCGCCGCGGCGGCAGCGAAGCCGGCGAGGAGCACCGGCCGGGCCGATCGCCGAGGGAGCAGCGCCCCGATCACGAGCACGAGACACAGCAGCAGGTCGGGGACGAGGAAGAGGTTGTCCAGCCGGAAGGTGTCGTGGATGAACAAGAAGGCGAAGGTGGCGGCGCTCAGTGCCAGCGCCACGGCACGGGTCGGTGCGAGCTCTTTCATCGGACCTCCTGGTCGGGATGTGTCGTGCGACACTGCCGACCATGAACCATGCAGCTGCTGCAAGGTCAACCATGTCGATCAACGAGCTCGCCACGCTCCACGGCCTGACCCCGGCGACGATCCGGCACTACGAGAAGCTGGGGCTCTTCGACCACCGCCACGTCGCTCGCCGACCGAACGGCTACCGTGCGTTCAGCCCGCTCGCCTCCGAGCGGCTGCAGCTGATCAGGCTCGGTCGGCTCGTGGGGTTCACCCTGCGGGAGATGGCCGGGCGGCTGCGGCACTGGGACGACGGCTCGATGACCGTCGAGGAGAAGAAGACGGTCCTGGGTGCGCAGCTCTCCCAGGTGCGCACGCGCATCGACGAGCTGCGCGACATCGAGGGCTACCTCGAGAAGAAGATCGCGAAGGAGTGCCCGCGCTGACCGGCTCGCTCAGCGCGCCGCGCGCGGCATCATGGTCCCCATGAAGGTCTCCCGCCGCAGCCACGTCCCGCCGTTCGCGGTCATGGAGGTGCTCGCCGCGGCCAACGCGCGCCGGGCCGCCGGCCACGACGTGCTCAACCTGTGCGCCGGGGAGCCGTCCACCGGCGCCGCCGACGTCGTCCGCGAACGTGCGGCCGACCTGCTGCGGCGCGGCGACCTCGGCTACACCGAGGCGCGGGGCGTGCCCGCGTTGCGCGCCGAGATCGCCGGGCACTACGCCCGCTGGTACGACGTCGAGGTGGACCCGGCGCGGATCGCCGTCACCACCGGCTCCAGCGGAGCGTTCGTCCTCGCGTTCCTGGCCGCCTTCGACGTCGGGGACCGGGTGGCGCTCGCCCGGCCCGGCTACCCGGCGTACAAGAACATCCTCGCGGCGCTCGGCTGCGAGGTCGTCGAGCTCGACTGCGGGCCCGAGACCCGCTACCAGCCGACGGTCTCCCAGCTCATGGAGGCCTACTACGGCGGAGGGCTGGACGGTGTGATCGTCGCCTCCCCCGCGAACCCGACCGGGACGATGATCGCCCCGGCCGAGCTCGACGCCGTCGCCCGCTGGTGTGCCGAGCACGAGGTGCGGCTCATCAGTGACGAGATCTACCACGGCATCGCCTACAGCCAGGACGTCCAGCAGGCGACGGCCGCCGTGCACACCGACCGTGGTGCCGTCGTCGTGAACTCGTTCTCGAAGTACTGGGCGATGACCGGCTGGCGGCTCGGGTGGTTGGTGCTGCCCGACGAGCTGGTCGGGCCGGTCGACGCGCTGGCCGGCAACGTCGCCCTGTCTCCCCCGGCGCTCGCCCAGCACGCGGGGATCGCGGCCTTCTCCGCCGCGGGCTACGCGGCCGCCGCCGAGAACGTGGAGCGCTACGCGGCGTCCCGCACCGCGCTGCTGGACCGTGTCGGCGAGCTGGGGTGGCGGCCCGTGGCGCCGGCCGACGGCGCCTTCTACCTCTACGGGAACGTGTCCCGGTTCGGTCTGGACTCGGTGACGTACTGCGCCCGCCTGCTGGCCGAGGCGGACGTCGCGATCACGCCGGGCACGGACTTCGACGGCGAGCGCGGCCACGACTGGGTGCGGCTGTCGTTCGCGGCCGCCCCGGACGTCGTCACGCGTGCCGTCGACCGGATCGTGGCCTGGCAGCAGAGCCTCTGAGCGGGGCCGCCCGCCCGTGGATCAGTCGATCAGCGGAGCACGGGTGCGGGGGCGGCGACCGCGAAGCGCTCGACCGCGGGCTCGGCGGGCGTCACGTCGATGCGCGTGATCGCCACGTCCTCCGCCACGAGCGGGAGCTCGACCGTCGTCGGGCGGGCCGCGCGGCGGGCGCGGGCGATCACCAGCAGCGCCTGGGCACCGATGACCATCCAGGCGATGTTCGCCGCCGCCGAGGGCCAGACGCCGTTCACCGCGGCCACGAGGAACATCAGCGACGTGGCGCAGAGGTTCGAGAGCTGGAACGGCAGCGAGGTCGGGGCCCAGCGACCCCGTGAGACCTGGAGGTAGGCGATGAGGCCGACGATCGCGCCGACCCAACCAAGAACAGTGACCACGAACAACAGGTACGGCGACATACGAGCCTCCTCACGGGGGATGGGTGGGGTGTGCGCCGGCCTCGGGCAGTGTTCTCCGGCGGGCGCCGTGGACCATGGTGCGACACGAAACTCGTTCAGCGCAATTGAATGTTTCTGCAGAACCAACTTAGTATTGCTACATGGCTACCGACCCACGAAGGCTTGCCTTCCTCCTTGCCGTGCACCGTGCCGGAGGCGTCCTCGCCGCGGCAGATCTTTTGCACGTGACGCCCTCTGCCGTGTCTCAGCAAATCGCGCGTCTGGAGTCCGAGGAGGGCTTCCCCGTGCTCGACCGAGGCCCCCGCGGAGTCAGCCTCACCCCCGCCGGGCGCGTGCTCGCCGACGTGGCCGAACGCATCGAGGCCGAGCTCCTCGAGGCGCGCCAGGAGATCGCGAACCTCGGCGAGGGCGTCACCGGAACGGTCAAGGTCGGCGCCTTCCAGTCCGCCATCCGCGCCGTCGTCGCGCCCCTGCTCGCACCGCTCGCCGAGGAGCACCCGGGGGTCACCATCGACGTCCGCGAGCACGAGCCCGCCGAGTCGGTGCGGATGCTCCGGGCCGGGGACCTCGACGTCGTGCTGCTGGAGCACGACGGCGACGTCGACGCCCCCGCCCCCCGCGGTGCGCACGACATCCCGCTGCTCGACGAGCCCTGGCGACTCGTGGTGCCCGTGTCGCTGCCGACGCCGGAACGGCTCGACGACCTGCGCGACCTGCCATGGGTCGGTGCCGTCGGCGGGACCGCCGCAGACCGCGCCCTGCGCCGCCTCGGCCGCTCCCTGGGGGCCACGCTCGAGCCGCGGCACGCCTACTTCGACTTCGACACCGCGCTCGCGCTCGTCGCCGCCGGGCAAGGCATCGCCATGCTGCCGGCGCTCGCCGTCGAGAGCGGCGAGCTGCCCGACGGTGTCGACGTGGTCGCGATGCCGGGCCTCGGGTCGCGACGGGTCATCGTGCGCCACCGAGCCACCCGGCACGAGCCCGGGCCGGCGGTACGGGCCGTCGTCGACGCGATGGTCGACGTCGCTCGCCAGCTCGAGCTCGGCTGAGGTGGGGCGGCGGTCCTACCGTGCGGACCCGGGCCTCGCTAGGCTGGTCGGGTGGACCCCCTGCCGCAGTTCGCCCCGGTCGCCTACGACGTCGGCTGGTCCGTCCTCGCGCTCGCCGCGCTGGCGTTGACGGCCTGGGCGCTGAAGGAGCTGTGGACCTCCACCTGGGCGACCGGCGTCGCTGGCGTGCTGTGGTTCCTGATCGTCCTGGCCGTGCCGGTGGTCGGCCCGGCGGTCTTCCTCCTGACCGACCGCTCGCGGGAACGGCTCCCCGCACCCGCCGGCGGCCGGCACCCGGGACCGCGTGGGTAGACTGACGCGCGGCCCCAGCGGCCGCACAACCGCATAGCCGCTCGAACCGCGTCGGGAGAGCCCGGCCCCGGCCGGCGCCGAAGGAGCAAACCCTCCCCGGGAATCTCTCAGGCCCCCGTACCGTCGCGGCGAGGCAACTCTGAAAAGTGGTCGGACGCCCTGGGGGCGGACGGCCCACCGACGGTGCAAGTCGGCGCGCCCCGCGAGGCGGACCGGCAAAACTCTCAGGTCCCATGACAGAGCGGGGAGGGTCCTCCTCCACCGACCCTCGGAGCGCTCCTCGTGACCCACTCCCCCTTCGACCCGGACCTCTTCGCCGACCGGCACATCGGCCCGCGCGGTCACGAGACGAGCGCGATGCTCGCCGAGCTCGGCTACGCGGACCTGGACGCGCTCGTCGACGCCGCCGTCCCCGCGTCGATCCGTGAGCGCGAGCCGCTCGACCTGCCGGCCGCGCGCAGCGAGGCCGAGGTGCTGGACGACCTGCGCCAGATCGCCGCGAAGAACCAGGTCAAGCGCCAGATGATCGGCCTGGGGTACTACCCGACCCTCACTCCCCCGGTGATCCGCCGCAACGTGCTCGAGTCCCCCGCCTGGTACACGGCGTACACGCCGTACCAGCCGGAGATCTCCCAGGGCCGTCTGGAGGCGCTGCTCAACTTCCAGCAGGTGGTCGAGGACCTGACGGGCCTGGCGAT
Source organism: Isoptericola halotolerans (assembly GCF_013149785.1). Classification (GTDB taxonomy): domain Bacteria; phylum Actinomycetota; class Actinomycetes; order Actinomycetales; family Cellulomonadaceae; genus Isoptericola; species Isoptericola halotolerans. The sequence goes on along the minus strand of NZ_JABEZU010000004.1, from coordinate 309,353 downwards.
CGCCGGTGCCTCGCTGCTGGACGAGGCGACCGCCGTCGCGGAGGCCGTCGCCCTCATGTGGCGGGCGTCGCGGGCCAAGCAGGGGTACGTGGTGCTCGACGCCGAGCTGTTCGGCCAGTCGCTCGCCGTCACCCAGGGCCGTGCCGAGGCCGTGGGGCTGCCGGTCGTCGTGCTCTCGCTGGAGGACGGCCTCGACGCCGGGATCGCCGCGTTCGAGGCGGACGGCGGCACGCTCCCTCCGGGCCGGCTGGTGGGCGTCGTCGTGCAGCAGGCGGGGGCGTCGGGCCGCGTGCTGGACACGCGGGGCGTCGTGGCCGAGGCGAAGGAGCGCGGCGCGCTGGTCACCATGGCCACCGACCTGCTGGCATTGACGATGCTGGTCTCCCCCGGTGAGCTCGGTGCGGACATCGCCGTGGGGTCGGCGCAGCGGTTCGGCGTCCCGCTCTTCTACGGCGGCCCGCACGCGGCGTTCATGGCGGTGCGCAAGGGTCTGGAGCGCCAGCTCCCCGGGCGGCTCGTCGGGGTCTCGGTCGACGCCGACGGCGCGGTCGCGTACCGGCTCGCCCTCGCGACGCGCGAGCAGCACATCCGCCGCGAGCGGGCGACGTCGAACATCTGCACGGCCCAGGCGCTGCTGGCGATCGTGGCGTCGATGTACGCGGTCTACCACGGTCCGGACGGTCTGCGGGCGATCGGTGAGCGGGTGCACGGCCGGGCGGTCGCGCTCGCGGGCGGGCTGCGTGCCGCCGGCACCGAGGTCGAGCACGGGGCGTTCTTCGACACCGTGCGGGTGGCGGTGCCGGGCCGTGCCGCAGCGGTCGGTGCGGCCGCCGTCGAGGCGGGGTACAACCTGTACGTGGCGGACAGCGACCATGTACAGATCGCCTGCGACGAGACGACGACCGAGGCGGACGTCGTGGCGCTGCTCGGGCTGTTCGGCGCCGCACCGGCGGATGCGGCCGAAGGGGTCGGCCTGGACGACGCGCTCCTGCGCGGGACCGAGTACCTGCAGCACCCGGTGTTCCACCAGCACCGGTCGGAGACGGCGATGCTGCGCTACCTACGGTCCTTGAGCGACAAGGACCTGGCGCTGGACCGCACGATGATCCCGCTCGGCTCGTGCACCATGAAGCTCAACGCCACCGCGGAGATGGAGCCCATCAGCTGGCCGGGATTCGCCGACCTGCACCCCTACGTGCCCGCCGACCAGGCGCAGGGCTACGCGGAGCTGATCGGCACTCTCGAGCGTCAGCTCGCCGAGATCACCGGGTACGCCGCGGTGTCGGTGCAGCCCAACGCGGGCTCGCAGGGTGAGCTCGCGGGGCTGCTCGCCATCCGCGCCTTCCACGCCTCCCGGGGCGAGGAGGTCCGCGACCTGGTGCTGATCCCCGCGTCGGCGCACGGGACGAACGCCGCGTCGGCGGCCCTCGCCGGGCTGCGGGTGGTGGTGGTGGCCACGGCCGACGACGGCGAGATCGAGCTGGACGACCTGCACGCCAAGCTCGCGCAGCACGGTGACCACGTGGCCGGGATCATGATCACGTACCCGTCCACGCACGGGGTCTACGAGGAGCACGTCCGCGAGGTGTGCGCTGCTGTACACGACGCGGGCGGTCAGGTGTACATCGACGGGGCGAACCTCAACGCGCTCGTCGGGCTCGCCCGCCCGGGGCGCTTCGGCGGCGACGTGTCGCACCTCAACCTGCACAAGACGTTCTGCATCCCGCACGGTGGCGGCGGTCCGGGTGTGGGCCCCGTCGCGGTCGCCGAGCACCTGGTGCCGTTCCTGCCGGGCGACCCCGCGCCGTCGGGCACGGCGGCCGGCGGCGACGCGGCGGCCGGGGGAGTGCCGCCGGTGTCCGCGGCGCCGCACGGCTCGGCCGGCATCCTGCCGATCTCCTACGCCTACCTCGCGCTCATGGGCCCGGACGGGCTGACGGCAGCCACCGAGAACGCGGTGCTCACGGCGAACTACGTGGCCTCCCGGCTCCGCGGCCACTACCCGGTGCTCTACGCCGGGGCGAACGGCCTGGTGGCCCACGAGTGCATCCTGGACCTGCGCCGGCTCACCGCCGAGACCGGCGTCACGGTCGACGACGTCGCCAAGCGGCTGGTCGACTTCGGCTTCCACGCCCCGACGATGGCGTTCCCCGTGCCCGGCACCCTCATGGTCGAGCCGACCGAGTCCGAGGACCTCGCCGAGCTCGACCGGTTCGTGGAGGCGATGATCGCCATCCGCGGCGAGATCGACGCCGTCGCCGCCGGCCGCTGGTCGGTCGAGGACTCCCCTCTGCGTAACGCCCCGCACACCGCGTCGTCGCTGCTCGGGGCCGCGTGGGAACGCCCGTACTCGCGCGAGGACGGTGCGTACCCGGTCGCGAGCCTGCGCCGTGGCAAGTACTGGCCCCCGGTCCGCCGGATCGACCAGGCGCACGGGGACCGCAACCTGCAGTGCTCCTGCCCGCCCATCGACGCCTACGCCGAGCCTCTCGGTGAGAACTGAGGACGCCATGACCGAGAAGAAGACGCCGCTGCACGCCGAGCACGAGGCGCTCGGAGCGTCGATGACGGACTTCGGCGGCTGGCAGATGCCGCTGCGGTACACGTCGGACCTCGCCGAGCACCGTGCGGTCCGCGAGGCCGCCGGGCTGTTCGACCTGTCGCACATGGGCGGGCTGAGCATCGCCGGGCCGCAGGCCGCACGGTTCCTGGACCACGCGCTGGTCGGCAGCTTCAGCGCGCTGCGCCGGGGGAAGGCGCGGTACACGATGATCTGCGCCGCTGACGGGGGAGTGCTGGACGACCTCATCGCCTACCGCACCGGTGACGAGGAGTTCTTCGTCGTGGCCAACGCCGCGAACGCCGAGACGGTGCTTGTCGCGCTGCTCGAGCGGGCGGCCGGGTTCGACGTCCAGGTGCGCGACGTCTCGGCCGCCCAGGCGCTGGTCGCGGTGCAGGGCCCTCGAGCGGCCGAGATCGTCCGCGAGGTGCTGCAGGACGCGCAGGGCACCGACGGCGCCGCGTTCGACGAGCTGAAGTACTACGCGTGCCTGGGCATGCGGTTCGGCGACGAGGAGGTCCTCGTGGCCCGCACCGGGTACACCGGGGAGGACGGCTTCGAGATCTGGGTGGCGGCCCCGCACGCCGTGGCGCTGTGGCGGGCGCTGCTCGCGGCCGGCGAGCCGCAGGGCCTGGTTCCCGCCGGCCTCTCCGCGCGCGACTCCCTGCGGCTCGAGGCCGGTATGCCCCTCTACGGTCACGAGCTCGACACGACCACGACGCCGTACGACGCGGGCATGGGGCGCATCGTCAAGCTCGACAAGGTGTCCGACGACGGCACCCCGGTCGAGTTCGTCGGGCGCGACGCGCTGGCCGCACGCCGGGAGAGCGCGCCGGCGCGGGTGCTGGTGGGGCTGCGCGGCACCGCTCGGCGGCCGGCACGCGCGGGACACGCCGTCGTGCAGCCGGACCCGGCCCGGCCCGACGACGTCGCCGCCGCCCTGCAGGTCGGCACCGTGACGTCCGGGGCACCGTCGCCGACGCTCGGTCACCCGGTCGCGATGGCGTACGTGACGCCGGAGGTGTCCGCCGAGGGGACCGAGCTGGCCGTCGACGTGCGGGGGAGGGCGGAACCCTTCGTCGTCGTCCCGCTGCCGTTCTACCGCCGCGACCGCGGCTGAGGCGTCCGCACGCGCTCGACGCCACCCCGTGGCACCTTTGTCCGACAGAATCTGCTGAGTTCCCCGAGCCGCACCCTCATGACAGGAGCACCACCATGGCCGACTTCCCCGACAACCTGCGCTACTCCGTCGAGCACGAGTGGGTCGACGACGCGTCCCCCGCGACGGTGGGCGTGACGTCCGTGGCCGCCGAGGCGCTCGGCGACGTCGTGTACCTCGAGCTGCCGGAGGTCGGCGCGACGATTGAGGCGGGCACCGTCATCGGCGAGATCGAGTCCACCAAGTCGGTCTCCGAGCTGTACTCGCCCGTCTCCGGCACGGTGGTGGAGGTCAACCAGGCGGCGATCGACGACCCGGCCGTGGTCAACGCCGAGCCGTTCGGTGCGGGCTGGCTGTTCAAGGTGGAGGTCTCGGAGGCCGGGCAGCTGCTGTCCGCGGAGGAGTACGCGCAGCACGCTGGTTGATCGTGACCAAATCGTGATGATCGGACTTTCGTTGCTTCACGCAACACCGTGATAACGGTCTGGCCTGCGCAATCACCCCCACGGGAGCCCTGCGCAGGGCCCTGTGGGAGCGCTCCGACCGCGGTTGCACTCTCACGATCCGTGTGGCGCGCGTCATGAACGTGTTCCTCGACACTCTCCATACGTGACGGCAGATCCCCAAGTCGATCGTGGCGATCGGCGGCCGTCATGGAGGAAGAACGATGAGTGCAATCGAGATGGACCGTCCGGTCCTCGACCCAGGCCTGACGGTCCGTGAGCAGGTCGTGCTGTCCAACCTCTCCGAGGAAGTCACGCTCGAGCAGATCGCCAGCAAGCTTTTCGTCACGCGGAACACGGTCAAGTCACAGGTGCGCAGCGTCTACCGCAAGCTCGGGGTCTCGACCCGCGCGGACGCCGTCGCCTGGGCACGGACCGTCGGGATGCGCACGCCCTGACCGGCTGAGACCTCTGGCCCCGCCACCACTCGGGGGATGTTGGTGGCGGGGCACACGTCTCTTCTGGCCTGGGATCGTCGTGTCCTGATGGCAGACTCGCGGCCATGACCCGTCGCCTCGTCGTGGCCGCCGCCCTCGTCGACTCGCTCGAACGACCCTCTCGGCTGCTCGCTGCCCGGCGCTCGCGCCCGGCCGAGATCGCCGGGCGCTGGGAGTTCCCCGGCGGCAAGGCCGAGCCGGGGGAGGAGCCGCACGAGGCGCTGCACCGCGAGCTGCGCGAGGAGCTGGGAGTCTCCGTGGCGCTGGGCACGGAGCTGCGCGGCCCGGACGACGGTGGGTGGATCATCACCGACCGCCACGTGCTGCGGCTGTGGTTCGCCACGCTGCTCTCCGGCGAGCCGGAACCCCTCGTCGAGCACGACGAGCTGCGCTGGCTGGACGCCGGCACCCTGTGGGAGGTCGACTGGCTCGACGGCGACGTGCGGATCGTCAAGACGCTCGCCGACCTGCTCGGCTAGGCCGCAGCCGCCGGCAGTCGCGTGCTCAGGGCCGGAGCCCAGCGATCATCACGCCGAGCAAGAGGTCGCGGTCGTGGCCATCGCCCAGGCGGACGGCGTGCTCGACACCGCACACGAGGCGCTGGACCTGCTCGATCGAGACGTCCGGCCTGACCTGCCCGTCGCGGACCGCGGCGTCGAGCGCGACGGCGGACAGGTCGAGCAGCTCCTCCCGCAGCGCGCGGACCTCGGGGGAGACGTCCTTCGCGACGAGCACCGCCTGCAGCCCGTCGCGCGAGAGCTGCAGCTCGGCACCCGTCTTCACGAGGTCGGTGAACGCCTTGCCGGGGGAGGGGCTGCTGGCCGCGTCACGTGCGACCGCGACCAGTTCGCCCAGCGCGTCGCGGTGGAGGGCTTCGAGGAGCGACGTCACGGTCGGGAAGTGCCGGTACACCGTTCCGACCCCGAGGCCTGTGTCGCGGGCGAGGTCGTTGTGGCGGATGCCGTCGGGAGGCAGCGCGCGCGCCGCCTCGAGGATCCGGGCGCGGGAGCGGGCGGCGTCGGCTCTGAGGGCGGGCACGCCGCCATCCTAGCAAAGCGGATGGAACATCCGTCTGTGCTACCTTCAAGTGGATGATCCATCCGTTTCAAGGAGAGCGCATGAACTGGAACCCAGAGCGACTGCCCGACCTGACGGGCCGCGTCTACGTGGTCACCGGCGCGACTGGCGGCATCGGCTACTTCGCCGCCGAGCAGCTCGCGTCCGCCGGTGCGGAGGTCGTGCTCGCTTCTCGCTCCCGGGAGAAGCTGCAGAGGGCGAGCGAGGCCATCCGCGAGCAGGCTCCCGGGGCGGTCACGCACCACACCGCGATCGACCTGACGTCGCTCGCGTCGGTGCGAGCGGCGGCCGACCAGCTGGCGTCGCTGCGCCGCCTGGACGGCATCTTCCTCAACGGCGGCCCGATGCACTTCTCGCGCAGCGCGCGCACCGAGGACGGCCTGCCGCTGATGCTCGGCGCGCACACCGTGGCGAACGTCGCACTCGTCGCCAGGCTGTTGCCGGTCCTCGCTGACCAGGACGTGGACCGCCCCCGCCGTGTCGTCCACGCCTCCACCGGGTTCGTCCGGCAGTTCCCCACCAGCGTGGCCGACGTCGAGCGGACGCCGCGCACCGGCATCGGCGCCTACGTGAAGGCGAAGACGGCCACCGAGGTGTTCGCGTTCGAGCTGGACCGTCGACTGCGAGCGGCGGGCCTCCCGCTCGCGTCGATCGTCACGAGCCCGGGAGTGGGGGTGGATGCGCGCACGCCGCGCCGGGCCGGCATCCGGGACAAGACCGTGCCCTACCGGCGCAACCCGTACACGCCGTGGGCACAGGGCAAGGATGCCGCGGCGTGGTCGGGCGTGCGGGCGCTCACGGACCCGGAAGCAGCGGGCGGCGAGTACTACGCGCCGGCCGGGGGAGCGCGCGGCGAACCCGTGCTGATCGCTCCCGACCCGCGCACCAGCACTCCCGAGGGAGACGTCGCGGAGCGGGTCTGGAATCGGCTCGTCGAGCTGAGCGGTGCCGATCCCCTCCGGTTGAGCCGACTCCTGGCAGCGGCGCAGGGGGCGGGTGGTCCGTCCGCGTCCTGACGTGCTCCACGAGAGTCGCGGCGCGCCGCCCACGGGCGACCCGGAGTCAGCTGTTCGCCGCGCCGTCGCGACGCAGGGGAGCTCTGCCTCGGCCCGCGCGCGCAGCCACCGCCGCGAGCCACTCCTCGGCCTCGGCGTGGCTGCGCAGGCGCACGACCCGCAGGTGCGGCGCCCGCTCGGCCAGCAGGTCGTCGAGGCCGTCGAGCGTGCGGCGCGTCCGCCATGCCCAGCGCACGATGTGGTCGGCATCGGTCCAGAAGGTGCGCAGCGGAGGCTCCATGTTGCCGTTCCACAGCACGGTACGACGACGACGGCGGCGCACCGTGCGGCGGATCACCTGCGTCATCCGAACCCGCAGCGGCAGGTCGAGCCAGACCAGCAGCTCCGCCCGCTCCAGCAGCAGCGGCCGGGCCGTCCGGTACTGCCACTCGGTCACCCAGCTCTCGCCGACGACCAGGGTGCGGACGTCGTCGAGGAACTCGGCCCGGGGCGTCCACCCCGGGCCGTGGAACAGGGCGTCGATCTCCGTGTGGGGGATGTCGAGCGCCACCGCCAGACGCGTCGCCAGCGTGGTCTTGCCGGCGCCGGACGTTCCGGCGACCAGCACGCGGCGGGGGAGTCCGGGCTCAGGCATCCCGCGATCCTAGCGAGCGGGCCATGGTGCCAGACTTCAGGGGTGACGACGTTCGAGTACCCGGTCGAGATCGAGCACCTGCTCGTGTCGCCCGAGCACGCCTACTTCGGCCGCCCCCGGGACGGCGCGGCCGACGTGCCGACGTCCGCGCCCGACACGGTCGAGGTCGTGGCGGGCAAGGGGCTGGTGGGCGACCGGTTCTTCGGCAAGGCCGCTCACATGGACGCCGCGGTCACCCTCTTCGCGGCCGAGGCGCTCGAGGAGATCGCCCGTGAGCTCGGCACCGGGCCGCTCGACCCGGTGCTCACGCGGCGCAACGTCGTGCTGCGTGGCGCCGAGCTGGCCCCGCTGGTCGGGCACGAGCTGACGCTCCGCGCCGGGAGCGACTCCGTGACGCTGCGCGGGGGACGACCCGCGCACCCGTGCGCCTGGATGGACCGGATGCTGGCACCGGGGGTGCACGCCGCCATGCGCGGGCGGGGCGGGGTGCGCTGCATGCCTCTGACCGACGGGCTGCTGCGCCGCGGCCCAGCGGTGCTCGTGAGCCCGGTCGAGCTGGACCCCGGGCGCGCGGGTGCTGCCGTCCGCCGGCCGCGGCTGCCCTGAGCCGCTCGGGCTAGGCTGGCCCCATGAGCGACTTCAGAGTGAACCCGGCCCCGCAGAACGACGCCCCGGGCGCGATGCTCGGCCGCGTGATCGTCTCGATGGTGCTGTTCCTCGGTGGCCTGGTCCTCATCGGCATCGGCGCCACCGCCGACCCGGCGATCGCCCCGTTCGTGTTCACCGGCGGCATCCTGGCGACCTGCCTGGCGTTCGGGCTGCCGATGATCGGCGCCAGCAAGGGCTGAGCCCTCACCGGCGCCGATCCTCGGCGCTTCCGTGGCGGTGGTGCCCGTCAGCTCGTGCCGGCCTCGATCTCCTCGCGGTCCGACCGGTGGCTGACCTCGATGCGGCGCGGCTTCGCGTCCTCGGCCACCGGGATGGTCAGCGTCAGCACGCCGTCGGCGTAGGACGCGCTGATCTGGTCGAGCGCCAGCCCGCGACCCAGCGTGAGCTGCCGCGCCACGGTGCCGGAGGGCCGCTCGCGCAGGAGCCACTGGCCCTCGCCCGAGCGTGGGGTGCGCTCGGCCCGGATGGTCAGGGTGCGGTCCTCGCACGAGACGTCGATGCTGCCCGGGTCGATCCCGGGCAGGTCCGCGGCGAGGACGTAGTGGTCGCCGTCGCGGAACAGGTCCATCGGCATGCCCGGTGCGTTCCTCGACGTGGTGAGCGACCCGAAGAGTCGGTCCATCTCCTGGAACGGGTCCCAGTAGGTAGCCATCGCGCATCACCTCCTCGACGGGGGCCACGGGGTGCGGCCCCGACCGCGATCAACGCGCCGGTCCGTCCGGCGTCGTCTGGCTACACCTCCTGATTTAGCACTCTCGACCCGAGAGTGCCAAGGGGGCTGCTTTCGCTCTCGGCGAACACGTGCCTCCAGCGTCGGCGTCCGGCAGAGTCAGACGGTCCAGCGCTGGTTGGCGCCGCCCCAGCAGGAGTACTGCTGCAGCCGGGTACCGTTCGCCGTCGACCCGCTCGGCAGGTCGAGGCACTTGCCGGAGTGGCGGGCGACGAGCTCGTGGCCGCTGCCGGCGGCGCGCAGCTCCCACTGCTGGTTGGTGCCGCTGCCGCAGGTGTACTGGATGATCGCCGCGCCGTCGGCGATGGATCCGCCGGTGACGTCGAGGCACTTGTCGGAGTGCTGGGCGACCAGCTGGTGGTAGCCGTTGCCCAGGTCTCGCAGCTCGAACCGCTGGTTCGAGCCGCTGCCGCACGTGTACTGGACCACCTCGGCGGCGTCCGCCGTGGAGGCGGAGACCACGTCGACGCACTTGCCGGACGCCTCGCTGACGATCTGCGTCACCGTGCCGCCGGGCCCGCCGCCCGAGACGTCGTCGCCCCACCCGTACCGCAACCGGTCTGCCCCGGACTGGTTGCGCAGCGTGAGGCCGAGATCGGTGCCGCTGCCGCTCAGGGCGTACATCGAGTACCAGTCGTAGCCGATCTGGCCCGTCTTGCCGCCGACCGCCGGCCAGTACGTCCCGCCCATCGAGTTCTCCCGCATGACCTGGGTCACTGCGCGGAGATAGCGCACGAAGTTGTCCGAGCTGCCGGCGTCGGCGTAGTTGCGACCGTCGCTCATCGGGGCGCCGTACTCGGTCACGACCGCGCGTGAGGCGCAGCTGCCGAGCCTCTCGCGGACGTGGCTCACCCAGCTGTCGTAGGTCTGCGAGCCGTACAGGAAGGCGTAGTGATGGAACGAGAACAGCGTGTCCGCGAACCGGGAGTCGTCGCACAGGTCACGCAGGTCCTGGCTGAACCCTGTCCCGCCGATCAGCACCCGGCTCGGCACGGCCGAGTAGTGGTAGTCGAGCCAGTCGGCAGCGAGGTTCCGCCACGCGGTCGAGCTGTAGCCGTGCGGCTCGTTCATCGGCTCGAAGTACACCAGGCTGTTCGAGCCGTACTGCGACGTCACCTGCGACCACATCGAGTTCCACGCGGCGAGGTCGGTGATGCGGCCACCGGAGGCGGCGCCGTCCTCCCAGTACGCCAGGATGACCTTCCAGCCGCGGTCGGTCGCTGCGTCGATGGTGGCGCGGTAGCTGTTCCACCAGCCCGAGCCGACCGTGTGCGTGTTGACCGGCAGGCGGACGGTGTTCACACCGAGCGTGCTCTCCATGTCGTCGTACAGGGCGTTGGCCTTGGCCTCGACGGCCGCGTAGCTGTCGGAGCTGCTGAGGCCGTCCAGGACGAGCGGGCCGGTGACGAAGTTGTCACCCAGCACCGCCCAGTTCATCCCGCGGAAGTCCTCGGTGGCGGCGGCGGCCGGCGCGGCGGACACCGTCACCGCGGCGACCGGCAGCAGGACCAGCGCGGCCAGCCCCGCCAGGAGCCGGGACAGGAGCTTGTTCATCATCAGAACCTCTCGTGCGTCGTTGCAGGGGAGTGGGTTCACCGAGATGGCAGCCGCTTCGGCGCGACGACCACGTCGGTGCGCGTGCCGACCGGGTGGAGATCACGTCGCCCGTGTCGACTGGCTCCGCACGGTAGTGCATAGGCGGTCACCGCAGTCCCGTCGAGGGCAGGCTCAATCTCAAACAAACACTTTCGATCAGTCGGCGTGCGACGAGCTGCTGGACGGCGGAGATCGTCGACGACGCACAGAGCACCCCGACGACGGCGCGGTCAGGCGGTGCTGCGCACCTCCTCGAGGAACCGCCGGCTGCGTTCGCGCAGGCTCTCGATCCGACGGTCGACGACGGTGGCGCGTGCGGCGTCGTCGTCGACCCCGGACTCGGCGAGGGTGGGCCTGCGCCGAACGTTGCGCGAGCAACGGAAGTCCGTGCAGATCAGGGTCCCGATGGTGTTCCCCTTGCGACCGGGGGCACCGGCTCGCCGGGCGACGTACAGCGACGTGTCGTTGCCGTCGCCGACGTCCTCGCACCAGGCGCACATCGCGGCGCGGCGGCTGCTGGTCTCCGGGGCGCGGAGGATGATGCCGACGGGTTCGCCGTCGAGCTCGGTGACCGCGTAGGCGGCGAGCGGCTGCTTGCGGTCCCGCCACCCGAGGTAGTCGAGACGGTCCCAGCGGATCGCCGCCAGGTCGGGCAGGATCATCCGCTGTCGCTCGCTGCGCGTGGCGTTGACGAGGCTGGCGCGGATCTGCTGTTCGGTGAGGGGGTTCATGGGTCGGCCTTCAGGAGCGGGCACCACCCGGGGTCGACGGCGCGACGAGCGCAGCGGCTCGGCGCTCGGCAGGCGGTGGTGCGGGCGGAGGTGGGCACGGCAGGGCCAGGTCACCTCCGCGCACGATCCGGTGTCGGATCAGCGGCAGGCGGCCTGGGTCGACGGGGTGCCCGAGCAGGCCTCGACGGCCACCCCGCTCCCCGCGACGACGCGCTGCATCTCTCGCTCCTCGACTCGGTGTCCCGGCCCGCCACTGCGGCACGACCGTCCACCATGGTGACACACGACGGTTGCCCCGGACCATGGAATACGTCCGGCGCCCTGGACCGCCGAACATGCGACGGGGGCCCGTCCGGCTGACCGGACGGGCCCCCATCACATGCTCGGCACCGAGGGTGGGTGGTGGGTGGTCAGAGCCCGGCGCGCACCGTCCGTGCCGCCTCGACCAGGTGGCGCAGCGACGGCTCCACCTCGGCGTAGGCCCGGGTCTTGAGCCCGCAGTCCGGGTTCGCCCACACCACCTCCGGGTCGATCGACCTCACCGCGAGACCGAGCAGCTCGGTGAGCTCGGCGGCCGACGGCACGCGGGGGGAGTGGATGTCGTAGACGCCCGGCCCGACGCCACGCGCATACCCGGCCGCGTCCAGCTCGGGGACGACCTCCATGCGCGAGCGCGCCGCCTCGATGGACGTCACGTCCGCGTCGAGGCCGTCGATCGCCCCGATGACCTCGCCGAACTCCGAGTAGCACAGGTGCGTGTGCACCTGCGTGGAGGCGGCCGCCCCCGCCGTCGCCAGGCGGAACGACCCCACCGACCACTCCAGGTAGGCCGGCTGGTCCGCACGGCGCAGCGGCAGCAGCTCGCGCAGCGCCGGCTCGTCCACCTGCACGACGGCCGTCCCGGCGGCCTCGAGGTCACGGACCTCGTCGCGCAGGGCGAGGGCCACCTGGTTCGCGGTGTCCGCCAGCGGCTGGTCGTCCCGCACGAACGACCACGCCAGGATCGTCACCGGGCCGGTGAGCATCCCCTTCACCGGGCGCGGCGTGAGCGACTGGGCGTGGCGCGTCCACTCCACCGTCATCGGCGCCGGCCGGGTGACGTCACCCCACAGGATCGGCGGACGCACGCACCGCGACCCGTACGACTGCACCCACCCGAGGTCCGTCGTCGCGAACCCGTCCAGCAGCTCCGCGAAGTACTGCACCATGTCGTTGCGCTCCGGCTCGCCGTGCACCAGCACGTCCAGCCCGATCTCCTCCTGCAGCCGGACCACGCGCTCGATCTCGGCACGCATCGCCGCGGTGTACGCCTCGTCGCCGAGCTCGCCCTTGGCCCAGGCCGACCGCGCCTTGCGGATCTCGGACGTCTGCGGGAAGGACCCGATGGTGGTCGTCGGCAGCGGCGGCAGCCCGAGCCGCTCGCGCTGGGCGGCGACCCGCTCGTCGTGCGCGCCCCGGGCGAAGTCCGCGTCGGTCAGGGCGGCCAGGCGCTCGCGGACGGCCGGGACGACGACGCCGACCGCGGCCGCGCGCTCGGCCAGGGCCGCGCTCGCCGCGTCGAGGTCCTCGCGGACCGCGTCCGGACCGTCGCTCAGGGCGCGGGCCAGCACGGTCACCTCGCGGACCTTCTGGTCGGCGAACGCCAGCCAGCGTCGGAGCTCGGGGGTCCGCCCGGCCCGGTCGGCCGCCGTGCCCTCCCAGGTCTCGTCCTCCACGTCGTGCGGGACGTGCAGCAGGGACGTCGACGTGCCGACCGTGAGGGCACCGGCGCCCAGCGGGCGCAGCGCGTCGAGCGTGTCGAGCCGGGCGGCCAGGTCCGTGCGCCAGATGTTGTGGCCGTCGACGACGCCCGCCACGAGCGTCTTGCTGCCCAGGCCGGGCACCGTGCCGTCCGTGCCGTCGCCGGTCGGGACCGCCCCCTTGACCAGGTCGATCGCGATCGCCTCGACGCCGGTGCCCGCGAGCAGCGCCAGCCCGTCGCGAGCCGGGACGGAGCCGTCCGACGTGTCCGTGGCCAGACCGCCGAACGGGGCGGCCACGAGCACGGCCGGACGCTCGGTGCCGACGGCGAGGTCGGTCAACGCCCCGTACGCGCTGGTGATCGCGGCGTCGATGCGGGCGGCGGGTGCGTCGACGGTGTCCGAGACGAGGACGGGCTCGTCGAGCTGCACCCACGGCACCCCGGCCGCGGCCAGCGCCCGGAGCAGGTCCGCGTACGCGGCGACGACGTCGTCGAGCCGGTCGAGCGGGTGGAAGCCCTCACCGGCGTCGTCCGCGGCCTTGGACAGGGCGAGGAACGTCACCGGTCCGACGAGCACCGGGCGGGTGGTGATCCCGGCCTCCCGGGCCTCGGCGAACTCCCGCACGACGCGGTCCCCGGCGAACGAGACCGGTGTGGACTCGCTGATCTCGGGGACCAGGTAGTGGTAGTTCGTGTCGAACCACTTGGTCATCTCGAGCGGCGCGTCCTCGCCGCGGCCCCGGGCGACGGTGAAGTAGCCCGCCAGGTCGAGCGCGCCGTCGTCGGCGACGAGGTCGCGGAACCGCTCCGGGACGGCGCCGAGCAGCGCGACGACGTCGAGCACCTGGTCGTAGAAGGAGAAGGAGCCGGGCACGGAGCCGTCGTCCGGGTCCAGCCCGAGCTGGACGAGGCGCTGCAGGGTGGCGCGGCGCAGCGCGGCGGCGGTGTCCTCGAGCTCGGCGACGTCGGTGCGCCCGGCCCAGTACGCCTCGACGGCGCGCTTGAGCTCGCGGCGCCGGCCCACGCGGGGGTAGCCGAGGATCGTGCCGCCGGGGAAGGCGGTGCCGGCCGGCGTGCCGGTCGAGGTGGTGTCGGTGGTGGTCATGAGCACTCCTGGTGTCGGTTTTCCCGCCGTGTTCGTCGCCGACCAGGAGGTTGTGCCCGTTCTCGTCGATCGTTGCGGGCGCAACCTCCTGCTCGGCGCCGGGTCAGACGGCGGGAGCCTGTGTCGGGATGCTCGGTACCAGCGGCCTTCTGGCCAGGTCGGGGACGCCGTGCGGCGTCCGACCGCCGAGGTGGACACCCTCGAGCAGGTCCAGAGCGGGTCGGTACTTGTTGAACGTGTACACGTGCAGACCGGGCGCGCCCGCATCGAGCACGCGCTGCGCGAGCTCGACGCCGAACGCGGTCCCGTAGGCGTGCTGCGCCTCCGGGTCCGGCAGGGCGTCCAGGGCGTCCAGCAGGTGCTGGGGCGCCGGGACGCCGGTGAGCTCCTCGACGCGACGGAGCCGGCGCGGCTCGGTCGCGGGCATCAGCCCGGCGAGGATCGGGATCGTCACTCCGGCCGCGCGGGCCTCGGTGACGAAGTCGGTGTAGCTGTCCGCGGCGTAGAACAGCTGGGTGATCGCGAAGGAGGCGCCGGCCTGCTGCTTCTCCAGCAGGCGGTGCACCTCCTGGGCGCGGGTGGTCCCGGCCTGGCGGTTGCCGTCGGGGAACGTCGCGACGGCGACCGTCAGGGGGCGTGCGGCTCCTCGGACGGCCGCGGCGGGGTCGACGGCGCAGCGGCGGGCCTCGACCTCGCGCAGCAGCGCGACGAGCTCGATCGAGGAGTGCACGCCGTCGGCCGGCGGCCGCCAGTCGGGCTGGTCGCGCGGGGGGTCGCCGCGCAGGGCGAGGAAGCTGCGCACGCCGGCCTCGAGGAACTCGTCGACGACGGCGGAGACGTCCTCGCGGGAGGCTCCCACGCAGGTCAGGTGGGCGATGGGGAGCACCGGTGTGCCCTCGAGGAGGGTGGCCACCACCTGGCGCGCGGTGGCGCGGTCACCGCCCCCGGCGCCGTAGGTCACGGAGACGAAGTCGGGGTTCGTGGCGACGAGCCGGCGTGCCGTCTCCCAGAACTTCGGGGCAGCCTCGGGCCGCCGCGGCGGCATGAGCTCGAAGCTCACCGTCGGGCGGTAGCGGTACGTCAGTGCCTCGGCGACCATGCGTCACTCCATCGGGCCTGGTGTTGAGCACCTTCGTCCTCGGGAGGCTTCCGTCGGAGAACGGGTTGCTGCGGCGTCGTCGAGCCAGGACTCTCGGCCGCTCTGGATGGCTTCGTGACCGACTCTACGCACCGACCACCCTACGGACAACCGCGACCGCATGATGAGATCGCGTCGCGGACGTCGATCCTCCGCCGCGCCGGCGACCTGCTCGACGACGCCGGCCACCGGGTCCTGCGGCTGCGAGGCGCCCGGGCCCTGCGCGACCGGGCCCTCGAGGCGCTCGCGGTGAGCGGGCTCGGTACCGAGCGGCCGGCACGGTGACGGTGCTCGGGGCCGAGCGGCGGCTCACCGGCTCGGCTCGGGGACCGCACGGCGACGCCGGGCCATGACCCGCACGATCGTCAGCAGCGCGAGCCCTGCGACGACGAGCGTCCAGGCTCCGACGATCCCGTAGACGGTGGCGGCCGCGCCGGTCATGGCCAGCGCTCCGCCCGATCCGATGGTGGTTCCCTGGTACATGGGTCTCCCTCCCTGGTGGTATGACCACACGGTCGGTCGGGATCCGGGGCCTCCAGCGGGCCCGGTCGGTCGGCTGGGCGGAGCGCGGCGAGGATCTGGGCGGAGCGCTGTGACGGGATGGGTGGTCCCGGGACCACGCAGGGTGTCCCGCGCACCCGTAGGCTGGCGGGCATGGACACCGAAGAGCGCCTTGCCGTCTTCCTCGACTACGAGAACCTCGCGCTCGGCGCCCGGGAGCACCTGGGTGGCATGCAGTTCGACTTCCAGCCGATCGCCGACGCCCTCGCGGTGCGCGGCCGGGTGGTGACGCGGCGCGCGTACGCGGACTGGTCGTACTTCGACGAGGACCGCCGGATGCTCACCCGCCACCAGGTCGAGCTCATCGAGATGCCGCAGCGGATGGGCGCCTCGCGCAAGAACGCTGCTGACATCAAGATGGTCGTCGACGCCATCGAGATGGCCTTCGAGCGGGAGTACATCTCGACCTTCGTCATGTGTACAGGCGACTCCGACTTCTCCCCGCTGGTGCACAAGCTGCGCGAACTCGACAAGCGCGTCATCGGCGTCGGCGTCGAGAAGTCGACCTCCCGCCTGCTGCCCTCCGCCTGCGACGAGTTCCTCTTCTACGACCGCCTCGAGGGTGTGGACGTCCCCGACGAGAGCGAGTCGCGGCCCAAGAAGAGCACCACGAAGCGCTCCGGCTCCGGCCGTGCCGGCACCCGTACCGCCGGCACCAGCACCGGCCGGGCCAAGACCGCACCCGTGCCTGACAGTGCCCCGGCCGACGCCGCGGCCACCCCGGCCGACGCCACCGCCGACGCGCCGTCGGGCACGGCGTCCGGCACGACGGGCAGGACGCGACGCAAGAAGCCCGAGATCACGCTCCCGGAACCCGTGGACGTGCCCGACCGGGCGCCCGAGCCGGCCAACGACGAGGACGACGACGCCCCCGCGGGCGAGCCGCCCACCATGGAGGTCAAGGTCGCCCAGACCCTCGCCGGTCTGCAGGGGTCGGCCTCCGGCTCCGTCACCGCCTCCCAGCTCAAGCGCACGCTCGTGCGCAAGGAGCCGACCTTCAGCGAGTCCGACTACGGCTTCCGCACCTTCGGGGAGTTCCTGCGCTACCTCGCCGACCGCGACGTCGTCGTCCTCACCGACGGGCCGTCCTCCGGCGACCCCGTGGTCGAGCTGCCCGAGCAGCCCGACAGCGCCAAGGCGTTCGACCTGCTGCGCACCGTCGTCCAGGAGGCGGGTGGCACCGCCGCGCTCTCCGGCCTGAAGAACCACGTGCGCAAGCGCCGGCCCGACTTCTCCGAGAAGGCGCTCGGCTACGGCGGGTTCCTGCAGTTCTGCAAGGCTGCTGCTGCCGCCGACGCCGTCGCCCTGGCCTGGGACGACGACGCCGAGGACTACCTCGTCACGCTCGGCTGAACCGAGAGGGGGGTGCCTCGGGCAGCGACCGGGGGCACAATGGGCCGGTGACGTACCGCATCCTCAAGCTCGTGCTGTCGCTCCTGGTGTACGTGTTCCTGCGTCCCCAGGTCACCGGCCTGCACCACATCCCCCGTCGCGGTCCCGTCATCATCGCGAGCAACCACCTGTCGTTCATCGACTCGATCATCCTGCCGCTGGTGGTGCCGCGGCACGTCACCTTCATCGCCAAGGCGGAGTACTGGACAGGTCGGGGCGTGCGGGGCCGCGTCTCGCGCTGGTTCTTCACGACCATGGGGCACATCCCCGTGGACCGCGAGGACCCGCGCGCCGGGCAGCGGTCCCTCGAGGACGCCCTGCAGGTGCTCCGACGCGGCGACGCGTTCGGCATCTACCCCGAGGGCACCCGGTCCCGGGACGGACGGCTGCAGAAGGGCCACACCGGGGTGGCCTGGCTGGCGCTCGCCGGCGCCGCACCCGTGGTGCCGGTCGCCCTGCGCGGCACCGACAAGGTGCAGCCCGTCGGCAAGCGGATACCTCGGCTCACCCGGGGGATCAGGGTCGACTTCGGCACCCCGATCGACCCCTCCCGGCAGATCGAGGCCGGCGCGCGGCCGGCCCAGGCGCGACGCCGGCTCACCGACGAGGTCATGACGTCGATCCACCGGATGAGCGGCCAGCAGCTCGCCGCCTGAGACGTTCCCCCGACCGGGGGAGGCGCTGCGCCGACGTGCTCGGCAGACTGGCCGAATGGCGACCCCCACGGCCCGACGACGGCGCCCCGGACCGCGGGGCGCCCTGCGCCCGCTGACCAGCGCGTCGACCGTGCGGGCCGGGGTCTACCTGATCATCGGCGGCGTCCTCGCGGGCGCCTACCTGACGCTGGTCGTCGGATTCGTGCAGATGCTCGCCGACACGGGGGTGCCCCGCGCCGCCGTCGTCGTCCTCGCCCTGCTGTCCGCCGCGATCGTCGGGACACCGCCGTTCCTCGAGCCGGTCCGCACGCTCCAGGTCCTGGCCGTGCGGACCTTCCTCGACGTGGACGCCGTCGACCTCCCCGAGCCGTCGGGCCGGCCGAGCCCCGCCACCCGGTGGCGGGGCGCCGCCTGGTACGTCCTGCACCTGGTGCTCGGTGCCGCCGTCACCGTCGGCCTCCTGCTCGCGGTGCCGCTGGCCACCCAGCTCGTGCTCTCCGCGGTGGGGGTCGACCGGGACTTCCTGCGCGTCACCGTGCCGATGATCAGTGACAGCCCGGTCGCCTGGGTCGCGCTGGCGGTCGTCCTGCTGCTCGCGCTGCCGTACCTCGTCGCGCTCGCCCGCCGGGTGCTGCGGCAGGCGGCGGTCCCCCTGCTCGGGCCCGACCAGTCGGCACGCATCGCCGAGCTCGAGGCCGACGCCCGCCGTGCCGCCGAACGGGGCCGGCTCGCCCGCGAGCTGCACGACTCGGTGGGCCACGCCCTGACGATCACCACGTTGCAGGCGGCCGCGGCCGCACGCCAGATCGACTCCGACCCCGAGGCCGCCCGCCGGGCGCTCGCCGCCGTCGAGGAGACCGGTCGCACCGCGATGGCCGACCTCGACCACGTGCTCGGGCTGCTGCGAGCGCACACCGGGTCCACCGACACGCCACCGACCGGCACCCCCGTCCCGGCGCCACCGGCGCGCGGCCTGCGCCACCTGGCCGACCTGGTGGCGGAGGCACGGCGCGCGGGGACCAGCGCCGTGCTGTCCACCGACCCGCAGGTGGACCGGACCGACGTGCCGGCGGCCGTGTCCCGGGAGGCCTACCGCATCGTGCAGGAGGCGCTGACCAACGCCGTCCGGCACGCGCCGGGCGCCACGGTCGAGGTCGCTCTGGCGGTGCAGGACGAGGCGTTGGAGATCGAGGTCTTCAACGCGGTCCGGCCCGCGACGTCGACGCCGGTGGGCGGCGCCGCAGCGGGCCGTGCGGCAGGCGGGGGTCGTGGCCTGCCCGGGATGGCCGACCGGGTGCGTCTCCTCGACGGCCACCTCGCGGCTGGGCCCGAACCGGCGGTCGCGGCGCCGGGGGACCGGGACGGCGCGCACCGGTGGGCGGTGCGGGCGCGCCTCCCGCTGGGTGCGAGAGGATCCGCCACGTGAGGTCCTTCCACGGTGACGGTGACGGCGACGGCGCAGCGACCGGCGCAGGACCGGTGCGGGTCGCGATCGTCGACGACGAGCCGCTGGTGCGTGCCGGGCTGCGGGTCGTGCTCGACGCCGAGCCGGGCCTCCGGGTGGTCGGGGAGGCCGAGGACGGCACGGGCGTCCTGCGGCTCGTCGCCGACACGACGCCCGACGTGGTGCTCATGGACGTGCGGATGCCGCGCGTGGACGGCATCGCCGCGACGCGAGCCCTCCTCGACCCCGCCCGACGAGGGCCCACGCCCCGGGTGCTCGTGCTGACCACCTTCGAGAACGACGACCACGTGCTCGACGCCCTCCAGGCGGGCGCGCAGGGGTTCCTGCTGAAGCGAGCGCGTCCCGACGAGATCGCGCGGGCCGCCGTGCACCTGGTCGCCCGGGGCGACTCGCTGCTGTTCCCCGACGCCGTGCGACGCCTCGCCACCGCACGGCCGCCGTCGGGCGACGCGCTCGCCTCGGCCCGGCTCACCGAGCGGGAGGGGGAGGTGCTGCGGCTGATGGCGGACGGGATGTCGAACGCCGAGATCGCGGCCGCGCTATACCTCGGTGTCGAGACGGTGCGCACCCACGTGGGCAACGTGCTGGGCAAGCTGGGCGTCCGGGACCGCACCCAGGCCGTGGTCCGGGCGTACACCTCGGGGTTCGTGCAGGCCGGCTGACGTTCCCCCGACCGGGGGAGGGGAGTGGTCGCGGCGGGGGATCCGCCGTCCTCCGGCTCCCGCGAGGCTCGAGGCATGACCACGAACGAAGCACCGCACCGGTCCTCACCGCCCAGCGTCCCGCCACCCAGGGCCCCGCCACCCAGGGTCCCGTCACGAGGGGGCCGCCGGGTCGAGACCCTCGCCGTCCTGTGGTGGCTCGCCGGCCTGGCCCTCGCCCTCGTCCTGCGGGGGACGGTAGGCCCCGCGGTCGCCGCACCCGAGGCGATCAACCACGGGCTGCTCCGCGACGTCTCCGCTACCACCCTTGCCGGTGGGGTCGTGGCGCTCGCAGCCCTCGGGTCGCTGCTCGCGGTGTGGATGCGTGCGGGGCGGCCGACCGGGCGCGGCGCGCGCGTCGTCCTGGTCGGTGGCACGAGCGTCGTCCTGCTGGCCTGCCTGCTCCTGGTGGACGCGACGGTCCTGGCCGGTCTCGGCTACCTGCCCGCGCTCGTGGTGACGTCGGCGTTCAGCGCCGAGGTGCGCGAGGCCCTCGGCTACTACGGGGAGCCGGCGTTCCTGCTCCAGGCCGGGGCGCTGGGCGGCGCGGTGCTGCTCGCGGTGGCCACGGTCCGGTCCGCGCGGCGCGGCAGAGGAGCGTGCGAGCGGTGCGGGCGCCGGCACGACGGCGTGGTCCCGGCGTGGACGACGCCGGCAGCCGCGCTGCGACGGGGCCGCACCGCGGCGCTCGTGGCTGCGGCCGTCCCGGCGTTCTACGGCCTCACCCGCATCGCGTGGGCACTGGGGATCCCGCTGGGCTTCTCGCGGGAGGAGGTCGAGTCGATGCGCGGGGTGGACCTGCTCGGGCCGGTCGGGCTGGGCTCGTTCGCCCTGCTGGGCGCGGTGCTCACGCTCGGTCTCTACCAGCGCTGGGGCGACGTCTTCCCCCGCTGGACGCTGGGCCTCGCCGGCGAGCGGGTCCCGGTCGGTCTCGCCGTCGTCCCCGCGACCGTCGTCGCGGTGGCCGTGCTTCCCGCCGGGGTGTCCATGATCGCGATCGGTCTGTCCGAGGGACTGTTCGGGCTCGACGCCGAGACGTGGGCTGCCGTGGGACCAGCCTTCCTGTGGCCGCTCTGGTCGCTCGCCCTCGGTGCGGCCACCTACGCCTACTGGCTGCGGCGGCGTGGCACGTGCCGCACCTGCGGGCGGGGCTGAGCGCAGATTCACCCTGCGGCGCGGTCGCGAGCGCCGGGACGAGGCGCACCATCGAAGGATGGGCATCGACGCGCCCCTCGCCGACCGGGTCTTCGAGACCGGCGTCGCGATGATGGAAGGGCTCAGCATCTACCTCGGGGACCGGCTGGGCTGGTACCGCGAGCTGGCTGCGGTCGGCCGGCTCACCCCGGCCGAGCTCGCCGAGCGGACGCACACCCAGGAGCGCTACGCCCGGGAGTGGTGCGAGCAGCAGGCGGCGGCGGGATTCCTCACCGTCGACGACGGAGGGGTGTCCGGAGGCGGCGGGGCAGGCCCGCGCTTCGGCCTCGACGCGGAGGGTGTCGCCGTGTTCACCGACGTCCGCTCGACCGATCTCCTCGCGCCGTTCGTCCGGCTCGTCGCAGCCTCCGCGGTCCAGCTCCCCGCCCTGGTGGAGGCGTACCGCCACGGCGGCGGGGTGTCGTGGGACCAGCTCGGCGACGACGCCCGCGAGGGTCAGGCGGACATGAACCGGCCGTGGTTCGAGCAGGTGCTGCCCGGTGAGCTCGCCGGCGTGCCGCACCTGCACGAGGCGCTCGGCCGGCCCGGGGCGGCCGTGGCGGACGTCGGGTGCGGGTACGGCTGGTCGACGGTCGCGCTGGCACGCGCCTACCCGCAGGCCAGGGTGGTGGGCATCGACGTCGACGGCCCTTCGGTCGAGCGCGCCCGGACCATCGCCGCGGAGCGGGGCGTCGAGAACGTCGAGCTCGTCCACAGCGCCGGGGAGGACGTCGAGGGTGGTCCGTACGACGTCGTGTTTCTCTTCGAGTGCCTGCACGACATGCCCCGCCCGGTGGAGGTGCTCACCGCGGTGCGCAGGTCGCTCTCCGACGGGGGCTTCGTCGTCGTCATGGACGAGGCCGCCGACGACGCGCTCACCACCCCCGCCGACCTCGTCCAGCGCGCGCTGTACGGGTTCAGCACGTTGTGCTGCCTGCCCGACAGCCTCAGCCACCCCGGCAGCGCCGGCACCGGGACGGTGATGCGGCGTCCTGTGCTGGAGCGGTACGCCCACGAGGCCGGCTTCAAGGACGTGACCGACCTGCCGATCGAGGACTTCGGCTTCTGGCGGTTCTCCGAGCTGCGCTGAGCAGGGGGGCGGAGGGGCCTGCGGCCTCCGCCGTCACTCCGGCCGGGACCCCGGCGGCGGGGTCTGGTCGACGTCCGTCCACACCTCCGTCATCTCGGTGACGAGCCCGTCGTGCACCGTGACGAAGCTCGCCACCTCGAAGTGCTGCCGCTCACCGGCGCTCGTCCCGGTGACGTGGGCGCGCGAGACCGCCCGGTCGCCCTCGGCGACGCAGTCGAGCAGCTCGAACCGCTCGAACCCCGGGTACTCGGCGTTGAGCCGCACCCACCCGACGCGGTCGAACGTCTCGCCGGTGTGCACCAGCCGGCAGGTGAAGTCCGGGTGGAGCAGACCGGGCAGGTCCTCCCAGCGGTGACCGTCGATGACCTCGGCGAGCTGCTCGATCACGTCTCTCGATGACATGAGCCGAGCGTCCCAGGCGGCTCCGACATCCCTGGGCCGACGGCGCTCAGGAGCGCCAGCGGTAGATGTGCTCCGGGCGCCCGGGCCCGCCGTACCGGGGGACCCGGACGGCGAGGTCGTGGTGCGCGAGGTGCTCGAGGTAGCGGCGCGCCGTCACCCGTGCGGTGCCGAGCCGGTCGCCCAGGTCGGCGGCGGACAGGCCCGCCTCGCCGGCCGCGCGCAACAGGTCCACGACGGCGTCTAGCGTGGCCTCGCTCAGGCCCTTCGGCACCGCCGCCTGACCGCCGCCTCGCAGCGCCGCGAACGCGCGGTCGACGTCCTGCTGGGCCGCCTCGGTGCCGTGCTCGGTGAGCTGGTCGCGGAAGGCGGCGTAGCGCTCGAGCTTGTCCTTGAAGGCGGCGAGCGTGAACGGCTTGAGCAGGTACTGGACCACGCCGTAGGCCACGACCGACCGGACCACGCGGATGTCCCGGGCGGAGGTGACCGCGATGATGTCGACCAGGTGGCCCTTCGCCCGCAGGCCCCGGCAGACGTCGAGCCCGGTCATGTCCGGGAGGTAGAAGTCCAGCAGGACGAGGTCGACGTCGTGGCTCGCGACGAACTCCCAGGCCTCCTTGCCGCGGTGCACGACGCCGGCAGTGGTGAAACCGGGGACGCGCGTGACGAACTCGGCGTGCGCCGCGGCGATCTGCGGGTCGTCCTCCACGACGAGCGTCCTGATCGTCACGCCGCATCACCTCCGGGTCGCGTGCCGGGCAGCCGCACGGTGAACGTCGTCGCGCCGTCGTGCGTCACGTCGACGCTGCCCCCGTGCCGGCCGATGACCTGGCGGACGAGCGCGAGGCCGAGGCCCTGACCCCGGGCGCCGGCGGCTTCCTTGGTGGTCCATCCGCGGGTGAAGATGTCGTCCACCCGGTCCGCGTCCACACCGGCACCGGAGTCGGAGACCTCGAGCACCAGGCCGCCCTGCAGGCCCTGGGCCGTGACGGTGACCCGGCGCGGTGGCGGTGCGGCCAGCGCCGCGTCGATGGCGTTGTCGACGAGGTTGCCGACGACGGTGACGAGGTCGCGGGGCGGGACGTCGACGTCCCGCACCTCGGTGTCGTCGGTGACCACCAGCTCGACCCCCTTCTCGTGGGCCTGCGCCGCCTTGCCGAGCAGCAGCGCGGCGAGGGCGGGCTCGTCCACCGACCCGACCACCTGGTCGGCGAGCTGCTGGGCGGTGGCGAGCTCGACGGTGGCGAGCTCGACCGCCTTCTCCGGCTGGCCGAGCTCGATCATCGTCACCACGGTGTGCAGGCGGTTCGCCGACTCGTGCGCCTGGGCGCGCAGCGCCTCGGCGAACCCCCGGGCGGAGTCGAGCTCGTCGTTCAGGGTCTCGAGCTCGGTGTGGTCGCGCAGCGTGGTGACCACACCGAGCACCGTGCCGTCCTTCGTCGCCGGCTCCGAGCTGGCGACGAGGACCCGGTCGCGGTACACGAGCAGCCGGTCGCTCACCGGCTCGCCGGAGATCAGCAGGGAGCGCAACGGCTCGTCGAGCCCGAGCTCGTCCACGTCCCGTCCCTGCGCGTCCTCGGGAAGGTCGAGGAGACGGGCGGCCTCGTCGTTGGCGAGCGACAGCCTCCCGTCGAGGTCGACGATCAGCAGGCCCTCCCGCACCGCATGGAGCACGGCGTCGTGCTGCTCGTACATGCGGGTGATCTCCACGGGTCCGAGCCCCAGGGTCTGCCGGTCCAGCCGCCGGCTGATGGCCCAGGAGCCGAGCGCGGCGACCGCGATCGCGGCACCGGCCACCCCCAGCAGGGCCGGGACCCTCGCGAGGAGCTCCTGGCCGATCTGCGTGCGCAGGACGCCGATGGAGAGCAGCGCCGCGACCTCGCCCTCCTCGTCGTGCACCGGCAGCACGGCCCGGACCGACGGGCCGAGCGTGCCCTCGTAGGTCTCGGTCACCGTGCCGCCCTCCAGGGCCGGTCCCACGGTGCCGAGGAACGCCTCGCCGATCTGGTCCGGGTCCGGGTGGGTGTAGCGGGTACGGTCGGTGGCCATGAACACGACGAAGTCGGTGCCGGTGGCCTCGCGCACCGACTCGGCGACCGGCTGGAGGGCCGCCGACGGATCGTCCTCGGTCAGTGCGGAGCGGACCTCGGGCAGCTCGGCCAGGGCCGAGCCAGGGTGAGCACCCTGCGCTCGGCCCCGGCCTCGCTGACGCGCTGCGCGTCGAGGAACGCGACCAGCGTCCCCGCACCGACCAGGAGCACCACCACACCGACCTGCAGCAGGAAGAGCTGTCGAGCCAGGCTCGTGCGACGGCGCATGGGTTCAGTGTTCCAGGCCTCGTGGCGCGACCGTCAGACGGTGATGCCCAGGGCCCAGCCGCCGAGCAGCAGCATCGCCCCGGTGATCAGCACCGTGCCGATGAGGTTGAGCCAGACGCCGGCGCGCAGCATCTGTCCCATCGTGACGTAGCCGGAGCCGAAGACGATCGCGTTCGGGGGCGTGCCCACCGGCAGCATGAAGCTGCAGGTGGCGGCGAAGGCTGCCGGGACCAGCAGCAGCATCGGGTCGATGCCGATGCCCAGCGCCACACCGGCGAGGACGGGCAGGAACGTCGCCGCGGTGGCGGTGTTGCTGGTGAGCTCGGTGAGGGCCAGGACCACCAGGCACACCGCCGCCACGAGCAGCACGGCCGGCAGGACGCCCAGCCCGTCGAGCTGGGTGCCGATGTAGCCGCTCAGCTCGGTCTCCTGCACGGCCCGGGCCAGGGAGAGGCCGCCGCCGAAGAGCAGCAGCACGCCCCACGGGATGCCGGACTGTGCGGTGCGCCAGTCCAGCGTCATGACGGGCTTGCCCTGCTTCGACGAGGCGGGGACGAGGAACAGCACGACCGCGGCCGCGATGGCGATCATCGCGTCGTCGACGTGCTCCATGAAGGGCAGCAGCCCCGAGTCGGTGAGCACGTCGCGGAACACCCACAGCAGCGCCGTCGTGGTGAAGACCGCCGCGACGATCCACTCGCCGCGCGACATCCGGCCCAGCTTCGCGAGCTCGGCGTCGATGACCTCCCGCCCACCGACGACGTCGGTCAGCCTGGTCCGGTAGACGACCCTCGTCAGCAGGAGCCAGGCCACCACGAGGAACACGGCCGACAGCGGGACGCCGATCTTCATCCAGTCCGCGAACCCGATCGTCATGTCGAGGCTCTCCTCGGCGAACCCGGCCAGGATGAGGTTCGGCGGGCTGCCGATCAGGGTCGCGAGGCCTCCGATGGTCGCGGCGAACGCGATGGAGAGCATCAGGCAGACGGCGAAGTTCCGGGTGTCCTTGTCCCCGAACATCTGGGACACGGGGCCCTTGCCCTCGGCAGGGCCGGCAGCGCCGGCATCGTTCGTGCGGGTGTCCTTGTCCTGGCTCGCGACCAGGGCGAGGACGCTGATGCCGATGGGCAGCATCATCAACGTGGTCGCGGTGTTGCTGACCCACATCGACAGGAACGCGGTGGCGATCATGACGCCGAGCACGAGCTGGCGTGGCTTGGTCCCGATCGCTCGCATCACCACCAGCGCGATCCGCTTGTGCAGGTTCCACTTCTGCATGGCGAGGGCGAGCATGAACCCGCCCATGAACAGGAACACCGTCGGTGAGGCGTAGGGCGCCGTGGCGTCGTTGACGGACAGGACCCCGGCGACGGGGAACGCGACGATGGGCACCAGCGAGGTGACCGCGAGCGGCAGCGCCTCGGTCATCCACCACACGGCCATCGTGATCGCGACGGCGGCGGTGGCGCGGGCGCCGTCCGTGAGCGCCGCGTCCTGGGGCAGCAGGAGATAGGCGGCCAGCCCGAGGACGGGGCCGAGGACGCGCCCGATCCACAGCCGCGCCCCCGGCAGGTGTTCCTCGTCAGCTCCTGGTCGTGGGCCCGCCGAGCGGCGGGCTCGTTCCTCGGTCACCTCGAGCGTGGTCATCGTCGACACCTCCGTGTTTGCCTCGTTGCCCTGCGAAGGTGACACGGATCACGCTGTCGAGTCTCGCTACTGTTCCTAACGGTCGCGGGGGGAGGGGAGCACGCCGGGCACGTCGCGCAACCGGTCGGCGAGCTCGTGGCCGTCCGTCCCGGTGACGGTCGGCACGGCGGACCGCCGTCCGGAGCCCTCGAGCGCCGCACCCTCCGGCCCGGCCCCCGGGCCGCCGTCGGGCGGGTTGCCTGCGAG
Source organism: Isoptericola halotolerans (assembly GCF_013149785.1). Lineage (GTDB taxonomy): Bacteria > Actinomycetota > Actinomycetes > Actinomycetales > Cellulomonadaceae > Isoptericola > Isoptericola halotolerans. The sequence goes on along the minus strand of NZ_JABEZU010000004.1, from coordinate 282,588 downwards.
CACGTGCTCGGTGCGTCCGAGCCGGCGGATCGCGACGGCTGCGACCTGGCCGGGCCGCCGCTCGACGGCGCGGGCGTAGATGCCGGTGTCGTGCTGGCCGTCGTCGCCGACCAGCAGCCACCGCACGTGCGGGAACCAGTCCATCAGGAGGGCGAGGCTCGCGTCCTTGTGGGCCTCCCCGCTGCGGAACCAGCCGGTCATCGTGGGGCCCCAGTCGGTGAGCAGCAGCGGCCCCGGAGGATAGGCGTTGCGGGCGAGGAACGCCCGGAGCGTCGCCGCGGTGTTCCAGGCGCCGGTCGAGACGTAGACGAACGGGCTCTCGGGGTGGGCGTCGCGCAGCTCCCGGTAGAGCTCGGGCATCCCCGGCACCGCGCGCCGTGCGCTGGAGTGGCGCACGAACGTGTTCCACGCGGCGAGCAGCGGGCGCGGCACCGACGTGACCATCGTGGTGTCGTCGATGTCGCTGACCACGCCGAACCGGGTCTGCCCGTCGATGACGAGGAGCGGCGCGTCGACGGAGCTCCGGGGCCCGACGGCGCCGCGCCCGGCCGCGTCGTCCGCCGTCGGCGGCGCTCCGACGTCCCGCAGGCGCGCACGCTGCCATCCGGGCGGCAACGGCGGGTCGGCCGGGACGTCCACCTGGACGTCGAGGTAGCCCGCGCGGTCGGTGAGGACGACCTCGTGGGCCCCGCCGACCTGCACCTCGACACGGCGGTGGGGGGCGGGCACGGTGAGGAAGTGCCGGAAGCCGCGCCGCCCGGCCCGCGACGCGGAGTCCCCCGCGACCCGGCCGGGCCGGGCCAGCAGCACCCGGGCGAGCACCCGTACCCGCTCCGGCGACCCGTACCCGGTGTAGGCCTCGATCCAGGGCCGCCAGCCGGCACGGGCGAGCAACCAACCGGCCACGTCGTAGAAGCGGTCCTCGATCACGGCGGCCAGGTGCGGCCGCTGCGACGGGTGCGGTGTCTGGGTCATCATGCGGACTTCCTCCGATCGTGGACGGCCGGGCGTGCCGGCCCCTCCGGAGCCGTCCACGCCGCTATCAGACCAGGTCGCGGGCCTCCGCGCACGGTGCCACCATCGCTGCCATGGATCTCTCCGTGCTGACCCGGCCCGCCCCTCGTACCTCCGTGCCGCGTACGCTGACGCGGATCGTGCTCGGGCTGGCGCTCGTGGGTGCCGGCGTGTCGCACCTGACGACGGCGCGCGGGGAGTTCCAGGCTCAGGTGCCCGGCTGGTTGCCGGTGGACGAGGACGTCACGGTCCTGGCCTCGGGCGTGGTCGAGATCGTCCTCGGCGGGTCGCTGGTGGTGCTGTCGCGCTGGAAGGTCGCCGTGGGGCTGGCGGCAGCGGCGTTCTTCGTGGTGATCTTCCCCGGGAACGTCGCCCAGTGGCTCGAGGGCAAGGACGGGTTCGGGCTGGACACCGACGCCAAGCGGCTCGCGCGGTTGCCGTTCCAGGCGGTGCTGATCGCCGCCGCACTCTGGTCGACGGGCGCGTGGTCCGCGCTGCGCGGCACCGACGAGCCGGGCCGCCGCTCCGACGGGTGAGCAGGTCGCTCCCGTGCCTAGCATGCGGCGATGAGCGACACCGACCTGCCCGACGGCGAGCACCAGACCCCCGCGGGGGTCACGGACGCGACCGTCGAGGCGCTCGGGATGCTGAGCGAGGCGTTGGAGACCGTCGAGCGTGCCCGCGGGCACCTGTACACGTTCCACCAGCTCACCGGCGAGGCCGACCTGGCCCTCGGCGACGCGGTGGACAAGCTGCGCGAGGCGGGGCACGACGACGTCGCGCGCCGGATCTCCGAGGACCTCGTCGGGCGCAACGTGCTCCCCGGCCGGTGGACGTTCCAGATCGTCGAGGACTACGACGACGGGTACTGGCAGGTCTTCCGCGACCACGAGCGCAGTGCGCGCGAGGCGCTCGCAGGCGGGGTGCGGCACCTGTGGGAGGCCCGGATGAAGCAGGAGCGCCGGACGCGAGGCCGCCCGGGGCACGAGGTGGCTCCGGGCGACGCGGACGGTTAGCCCGCTGTCGGCCGGTCGCCTGCCGGGTCGGCCGGCAGGCCCTCCCACAGCCGGGAGGCGACCGCCGCGGCACCCTCGGCGTCTCGCGCCGCGCAGAGGCTGATGAGTTCCTCGTGCCGCTCGAGCGAGCCCTGCGCGTACTTCCCCGGCGGCGTCGTGACCCTCCGGCACCAGTTCGAGCTCGACGCCGGACGCGTCACGCGGCTCGCCATCGAGGTGTGACCGCTCGCACGACCGCCACCCGAGCGGACGCCGGTGCGGTGAGGCCGGCCTCGTCAGGTGACCGGCAGGACGCCCGGGTGGCGCGTCGCGGCTGAGACGGGTGTCTCGCGCACCGCCGACGCGGCCTCGGGTTTCGACGACCTCCACACCGGCATCGGCGGCCTACGCCCCATCGACCGCGTCGACAACGTGCCGAGTCAGTACACCGAGCGAAGGACGCGGTAGCGAAGGTGGGTCTCGCTCGCGAAGGCCGACGTCTCGAGGCGTTCCAGCTCGATGCGCTGACCCAGACCGGCGAAGAGCGAGATGCCCTCACCGAGCAGGAACGGTGCGACGTCGAGGTGGAGCTCGTCGACGAGTCCGAGCCGGAGGCACTGCCGCGAGATGCTTCCTCCGAGCAGGCTGACCCACTTGTCGCCCGCCGCCTGCTTGGCCGACTCGACCGCCCGCGCGACGTCGTCGACCACGAAGGTGTAGGTGATGCCGTCCCGCTCGATCGGCTCGTGCGCGGTGCGGGTCATGAGGTACACCGGCACCTTCAGCATGCCGCCGTAGGGGATCTCGCCGTCGACGATGGTCTGCGTCGTGTTCGCTCCTCCGACGACGGCCCCGATGCGGCGGACGACCTTCTCGACGACGTCGTCGTCCTCGGGAGCAGAGGGTCGGCCGAACATCCAGTCGACCCCGCCGTCCGCGTCCGCGATGAACCCGTCGACGGTCATCGTTGCGTGGACGATCACTCGGGCCATGATCTGCTCCTCCGGTAGAGGTGAGTCAGGCGACTTGCCTCTACCGAAAGTACCGGTTGCCATGAGGTGAGTCAACCGACTCGCCTCCAGGACCGCTGGGGTGCTGGGCGTAACGCCTTGCGCGCCGCACGCCGGCCGGCCTCCAGCCTGGCGATGACGTCGCCGGCACTGGTCGTGGCCCATCGGGGCGGTCGTCGCGTCCCAGGGTCTTCATCGAGACCCCACATGAGGCCGATGAGGCCCGCAGTGCCAGATCACTCACCTCAACTGCGTGGAACCGCTGAACGCTTCATCCTGATTCGTGACTACTGAGTCGACATACTGGGCGAGTGACACGTCCGCTCCCCTCGTACCACCGCGATGTCGCCGCGACGAACCGCGCGGCGATCCTCGACGCGGCGGTGCGACTGTTCCTCGAGTCCGGGTACGACCGCACGTCGCTGGCACGCGTCGCCCAGGACGCGGGCGTCTCCAAGGCGACCCTGTTCAAGCAGTTTCCGACGAAGGCCGAGCTGTTCGAGGCGACGGTGCTCACAGCGGGCGGGCCGCCCGACGCCGAGGTCGCGGACCCTCGGACGGGGGACCTCCACGCAGGCCTGGTGGCGCTGGGTCGCGCGTATGCGGAGCTGTTGACCCGCCCCCGCATGGTCGCCCTGATGCGGGTGGTCATCGCCGAGTCGCCACGATTCCCCGAGCTGCGTGAGCGCACCTTCGACTTCGGCACGTTGCCCGTGCTCGCGGCCCTCGGACGCTATCTCCGAGCGGAGCACGAGGCGGGATCCGCCAGGATCGAGGACCTGGACACTGCGTCGGCCCAGTTTCTCGGCATGATCGCGTCCGCGATCTTCTGGCCGCGCCTCGTGCACGGGACCTGGACGATCACCGACGACGAGCAGCTCCGCGCCGTCGACGAGGCCGCTCGCACGATCGCCGCACGCTATGCCGCGCCCGCGGGCTCGACTCCTTCGGCGACGGCTTAGCCCCGCCGGCTCAGAGCGTCCGGCCCTCGGGCGCGGACGGGCTCGCGCCGGTGACCGTCGGGCACGTGGCGAGGTGGTCGTCGACCAGCCCGCACGCCTGCATGGCCGCGTACGCCGTCGTCGGCCCGAAGAACCGGAAGCCCTCCTTCTTGAGGGCCTTGGCCAGCGCCTTCGACTCGTCGGTGGCCGCCGGGACGTCCTGCCAGGTGGCGAGCCGTTCTGTCCGGGGCGGGGGAGCGAAGGACCAGAACAGCTCGTCGAGTGTGCGGCCGGACTCGTGCAGAGCCAGGACGGCGCGGCCGTTGGAGACGGTGGCCTCGACCTTGGCGCGGTTGCGCACGATGCGGGCGTCGCCCAGGAGCCGCTCGACGTCGTCGGGCGTCATCGCCGCCACCCGCTCGGGCGCGAAGCCGTGGAACACCTCCCGGAACGCGTCGCGCTTGCGCAGGATGGTCAGCCAGGACAGCCCGGACTGGAAGCCCTCCAGGGCGATCCGTTCGAGGAGCTCGGCCTCGCCGTGCACGGGGTGGCCCCACTCCGTGTCGTGGTACGCGGCGTAGAGCGGGTCGCCGTCGCCGAAGCAGCGTCCGACGATGGCCGGCGTCGTCTCCTGGGTCATGGGCACAGCCTGCCGGACGGGACCGACAGAGGCGGTCCCGCTGCGCGAGGGGAGGACCCCTCGCGCAGCGACACCACTCAGGTCGACGGCGTGGTCACCGGGCCTGACCGCCGGGTACGAACCCAGACCACCGCGACGATGATGGCGAGGGCGAGGGTCACGGGCACGAACAGCGCCGGGGTCATCGCACCCACGGACCGGTCGAACCGGTCGGCGAGGTCGGCGTGCGGCACGAGCCCGAGGCTGAAGTAGAGGACGTTGAACACGCTGTGGATGACGACAGCGATCTCGATCCCTCCGGTGCGCCACGTGACGAGTGCCGTGGCGACGGACACGACGACGTAGAGGACGTTCCACCAGGGGTCGGCTGCGAGGTGCAGCACGGCGAACACCAGCGCAGACATCGCGATGCCGATGACGAGCGACGCCGTGCGACCGCGAGCCCAGCTGCCCGCGACGCGGAAGACGAGCCCGCGGAGGCCGTACTCCTCACCCGCGGCCTGGAGCGGCACCAGGAGCACGACGACGAGGAACACCCCGATGATGTCCTGGCGGTCCCACACGCCGGTTCCGGCGGGTTCCACGAACTCGGTGACGGAGAGCGCGACCGCGAGGAGCGGCACGATCAGCACCAGCGCACGCCCGAACAGGTCGAAACGGAAGCGGCTCTCGACCGAGTGGAGCGACGCGGGCGACACCCCGTAGAGCCAGCGCTGGATGATCATGCTGAACGGGATGAGCAGGGCGACCCCGATCAGGCCCGAGGCGAGCAGCACGGGCGAGGTGTACATCGAGCCCGGCTCTCCTCCGGATCGCAGGAGCCCGTCGGCCCACGAGGCGACGATGCTCAGCAACGCGGTCGCGCCGAACATGCCGATGAACAGCAGGGCGATGGCGAGGATGCCGCGGCCGATGCGTCGCTTCTCTCCCGCCAGCACCCGGTGGTACTCCACCCCCGGCGGGACGAGCCTCGGTGCCTGTGATGTCGGTGCTGGAGCTGTCATGGTCCTTCTCCCTCTCTGAGCCGTCGATCAACTCAGCCGAGTACAAACCATGACGTCGCGTCGGGGTCAAGGCCCTCTCGGACAGGTGCCGCGACAGGTGAACCGAGGCGTGCCAGGCACCAGCCCGACAAGGGCCGGGGCGTCACGTCAGCAGGCGGCCTCCCCGACCACGACGGCGTCCTCGACGTCCGCGAAGGTGTCCCGCAGACCGCCCCTGACGATCGGGTGGTCGTCGACGATCAGGAGCCGGATCATCGGTCGGCCTCCTGCGTGGCGCTCGCGCCCCCGGGGCGATCGCCGGGACGCGCGTACTGCTCTGCACCTCGACGTGACCGCCGACCCCTCGGACGCGCTGGCGCATGCTCGTCAGGCCGGAGTCCGTTGAAAGAGGCGAATCGGTTCGATGATTGCCGCGGAAAACGGCTGGATCACGGTCGTGTCACGCCCCTTGCGTGACCTGGAACACGTAGGTTAGTGTCGAACCGGTTCGCAAGAGTTCAACGGAGATCGAGGAGGCACGGTGGCCACCATCGGGGACGTCGCCCGCGTCGCGGGGGTCTCGCGCAGCACGGCGTCCTACGCGCTGTCCGGCAAGCGCACGATCTCCGTCGACGTCCGTCGCCGCGTCGAGGACGCCGTCCGCGAGCTCGGCTACACCCCGAACGCCGGTGCGCGGGCCCTCGCCACCTCGCAGACCCGCGTGATCGGTCTGCTCGCCCAGTTCCTCGAGGACGAGTTCGCCCCCGCGATGCTGCAGTACATGCTCGGGGTCTCGAACACCGCCCGCGAGCTCGGCTACGACATCCTGCTGTCCACCGAGGCCGACGGCCGGAACGCACTGCGCCGCATGACCGACTCGCGCATGGTCGACGGCATCGTGCTGCTCAACGTGGCCGAGCACGACGACCGCCTGCCCATCCTGCGCGACGCCCCGCAGCCGGGTGCGCTCGTCGGGCTGCCCGCGGACTGCACCGGCGTGGACGTCTTCGACCTCGACTTCGAGGACGCCGGCCGCACGATGGTGGAGCACCTGCACCGCCTCGGCCACCGTGAGCTGGTCCTCGTGTCGCAGCCGGAGCACGTCGTCGAGCGCGGCGGCGCCTACGTCTGGCGGCTGCAGAACGCCGCCGTCGAGGCCGCGCGCGCCCGGGGCATCACCCTGCACGCCGCGTTCGGCGCGGCGCACCAGCCCGACGTCGGCCGCGACCTGCACGCGCTGCTGGACGCCCATCCCCGCGCCACGGGCCTGCTCATCAACAACGAGGCCGCCGCGGCGGCGCTGCCGACCGTGCTGCACGACCGCAAGCTCTCCGCGCCGGCCGACCTGTCCGTCGTCGGGCGCTACTCGGACGAGTTCGCCCGCACGTTCTCCCTGCCGTACTCCTCGATCGAGAGCGCACCCGACCGTCTCGGCCGCATGGCCGTGCGCGAGCTCGTGCGCCGCATCGAGGGTCAGGCGGGACCCGACGAGCCGCACCTGGTGCGGTTCGTCTCGCCCGAGCTGATCGACCGGGGCAGCACGGCCGCCCCGCGAGGGGACTGATTCCGCGCACCGACCCGTCGGTGCTTCTCGCACGACACGTTTCGAACCGGTTCGACAGTCATATCCGTTCAAGGAGGAACACATGATCCCCACCCGGCGCACCCGCACCACGCTCGCGGCGACGACAGCGCTCGCCGTCGTCGGCGTCCTCGCCGCCTGCTCGTCCGACGACGGCGGCGGCGGCACCGGCGAGTCCACCGGCGAAGCAGCCGGCGGCACCTACACCTGGTGGGACCCGTACCCCCAGCACGAGGGCTCCTCCGACTGGGAGAGCCGCGTGCAGCAGTGCGGCGAGGACGCGGGGGTGACGATCGAACGCACCGCGTACGACACCACCGCGCTGACCAACCAGGCGCTGCTCGCCGCCCAGGAGGGCACCTCGCCCGACGTCATCCTGCTCGACAACCCCGCAGTGTCCACGCTCGCCGAGACCGGCATGCTCACCACGGTGGACGAGTTCGGCCTGGACACCTCGGCGATCGACGCGAACCTCCTCGACGCCGGCGTCCTCGAGGGCGACGCGTACGGCATCCCCATCGGAGCCAACACGCTGTCGCTCTACTACAACGCCGAGATCCTGGACGAGGCCGGCGTCGACCCGGCCTCGATCACCGACTGGGACTCCCTGACCGCCGCGCTCGCGCAGGTCGACGACGCGGGCCACCGCGGCATCACCTTCGCCGGCATCGGCACCGAGGAGGGCTCCTTCCAGTTCCTGCCGTGGTTCTGGGGCGCCGGCGCGGACCTGAGCCAGCTCGACTCCCCCGAGGCCGTCGAGGCCCTCGAGCTGTGGACGGGCTGGCTCGACGAGGGCTACGCCCCCAACTCCGTGATCAACAACTCCCAGAACACCGTGTGGGAGGAGTTCCTCACCGGCGACTTCGCGTTCGCGGAGAACGGCACCTGGCAGGTCAACAGCGCCGCGGAGGCCGAGTTCGAGACCGGCATCGTCCAGCTCCCGGGCAAGGACGGCGGCGTCGCGCCGGCCCCGACGGGCGGCGAGTTCATCGTGGTGCCGGTCCAGTCCGACACCGCGCGCTACGACGTCACCCGCCAGATCGTCGAGTGCATGACGACGCCGGAGGGCTTCGTCGAGACGGCGAACACCTTCGCGTACTACATCCCGCCGACGGCGGAGGGCCAGGAGCAGCTGCTCGCCGAGAGCGCTGGGGACGCCGACCTCGAGCCGTGGGTCGAGGCCGTGCAGAACGCCAAGGGCCGCACCAGCGACAACCTCGGCACCGACTACCCGAAGATCTCCGAGGCCCTGTGGACGGCCGTGCAGAACGCCCTGTCCGGCGCTGCCACGCCGACCGAGGCCCTGGAGACCGCGCAGGCCGACGCCGAGGCCGCTCGCAGCTGACGCACCACCGACGAAGGACGGCACCATGAGCAGCACCCCGACAGTCGTCGGGTCGCGCGAGGAGCCGCGCGGCGCGGCGGGCACCCGGCCCGCCGTGCCGCACGGCCGGCGACGACGACGGACGCTGAACCCGAGCCAGTGGACGGCCCTGGGCTTCGCCGCACCGCTCCTGACCTACCTCGTGGTGTTCTACGCCTACCCGCTGTGGCGCAACATCGACCTGTCGCTGCACGACTACACGATCCGCGCCTTCGTCCAGGGGGACGCCGAGTTCGTCGGGCTCGAGAACTACGCCGAGGTCTTCAGCTCCTCGACGTTCACGACGGCGCTGGTCAACACCGCCCTGTTCACCATCGGCTCGATCGTCTTCCAGTTCGCGATCGGCCTCGCGCTGGCCGTCTTCTTCCGGTCGAGCTTCCGGCTGTCGAACGTGCTGCGTGCCCTGTTCCTCGTGCCGTGGCTGCTGCCGCTCATCGTCTCGGCCTCCACCTGGGCGTGGATGCTCAACAGCGACAACGGCATCGTGAACTCGGTGATCCAGGCGTTCGGCGGCGAGCAGATCAACTGGCTCACCTCGCCGGACACCGCTCTGCTGTCGGTGACCATCGCCAACATCTGGCTCGGTATCCCGTTCAACCTCGTCATCCTCTACTCGGGGCTGCAGAACATCCCCGGCGAGGTCTACGAGGCGTCCTCGCTGGACGGCGCGGGCCCCTGGCGACAGTTCTGGAGCATCACCTTCCCGCTGCTGCGGCCCGTCTCGGCCATCACCATCCTGCTCGGGCTGATCTACACGCTCAAGGTCGTCGACGTCATCTGGGTGATGACCACCGGTGGGCCCGGCGACGCCTCGACGACGCTCGCCATCTGGTCCTACCGGGAGGCGTTCGGTACGGGGATGCCGTCCTTCTCGCCCGCGGCCGCGGTCGGCAACCTGCTCATCGTCATCGCGCTCGTCTTCGGGTTCCTGCACCTGCAGCTCCAGCGCCGACAGGAGGCCTCATGACCACCCAGCGCGCCTGGTGGAAGACGGCACTCGGCGTCTTCTTCACCCTCGTGATGCTGTTCCCCGTCTACTGGATGGTGAACGTCTCGTTCACCGAGACGCGTGACCTGCGCTCCTCCCCGCCGCACTGGTTCCCCTGGAACCCCACGTTCGAGGGGTACGAGGCAGTCTTCGCCCAGCAGCTGCCCGCCCTGGGGACCAGCCTGCTGATCGGGCTGGGCTGCGTGGTGCTGACCGTCGTCATCGCCGCACCAGCCGGCTATGCGCTGGCGCTGCTCAACCTGCGCGGCGGACGCACCCTGAACTTCCTGCTGCTGGTGGCGCAGATGATCCCGGCGGTCGTCATGGCCATGGGCTTCTACGCCATCTACAACAGCCTCGGGCTGCTCAACAGCGTCGGTGGCCTCATCATCGCGGACTCCACGATCGCGGTGCCGTTCGGCGTGCTGCTGTTCACCGCGTTCATGTCCGGCATCCCGCGCGAGCTGCTGCAGGCCGCCCGGGTGGACGGGGCGGGCGCCTGGCGGACCTTCCGGGCGATCGTCCTGCCGATGAGCCGCAACTCGATCCTCACGGTCTCGCTGTTCGCGTTCCTGTGGGCCTGGTCGGACTTCATCTTCGCCTCGACCCTCAACCGCAACGGCGACCTCATCCCGATCACGCTCTCCATCTACAACTACATCGGCAACAACACCACGCAGTGGAACGCGATCATGGCGACCGCCGTCGTCGCCTCGATCCCGGCGTCCATCCTGCTCGTCGTCGCCCAGCGCTACGTCGCGGCGGGGGTGACCGCCGGTGCCGTCAAGGACTGACAAGGACATCTTCGTGACGAACACCCTCCTCACCAGCGGCGAGCAGGCTCGCCCGGTCGCCCCCGGCGGCAGCCGGCGCGGCGTCGGGATCGGCGAGCTGCGGCTGGACGGCGGATTCTGGGGCGCGCTCCAGGAGACGAACGCCCGCGCGACCCTCGCGCACTGCCTCGACTGGATGGAGCGGCTCGGCTGGCTCGCCAACTTCGACCGGGTCGCTGACGGCACCGCCGGCACCCCCGGCACGCCGCGCCCCGGCTGGCAGTTCTCGGACTCCGAGGTCTACAAGCTGCTCGAGGCGGCGGCCTGGGAGCTGGGCCGGACCGCCGACCCCGCGACCGAGGCCCTGTGGACGAAGGTCGTGACGCGCGTCGCGGCCGCCCAGGACGACGACGGCTACCTCAACACCTGCTACGGCCACGGTGGGCAGGGCGCGCGGTACTCCGACCTGTCCACCGGGCACGAGCTGTACTGCACCGGGCACCTGCTGCAGGCGGCCGTCGCCCGGGTGCGCACCCACGGCGAGGACCAGCTCGTCGAGGTCGCCCGCCGCGCCGCCGACCACGTGTGCCGGGAGTTCGGTGCGGACGGCCGGGCCGGCATCTGCGGCCACCCCGAGATCGAGGTGGGTCTCGCGGAGCTGGGCCGGGCGCTCGGCGAGCCCCGGTACACCGAGCAGGCCCGGCTGTTCGTCGAGCGGCGCGGGCACGGCACGCTCGCCCCGATCGCGCTGCTGAGCCCGGCCTACTTCCAGGACGACGTCCCGGTCCGCGAGGCGGACGTGTGGCGCGGGCACGCGGTCCGCGCGCTGTACCTGGCGGCCGGCGCGGTGGACGTCGCCGTCGACACCGGGGACGACGAGCTGCGCGCCGCCGTCGAACGCCAGTGGACGCGCTCGGTGGAGCGGCGCACCTACCTCACCGGGGGCATGGGCTCGCGGCACCAGGACGAGGGGTTCGGCGACGACTTCGAGCTGCCTCCGGACCGTGCCTACTGCGAGACCTGCGCGGGCATCGCCTCGGTGATGGTGTCGTGGCGGCTGCTGCTGGCCACCGACGACGTCCGGTACGCCGACCTCGTCGAACGCACCCTGTTCAACGTGGTCGCGACCTCGCCGCGCACCGACGGCCGGGCGTTCTTCTACGCCAACCCGCTGCAGCAGCGCGAGGAGGGTGCACGGATGCAGCCCGACGCGGTGAACCCGCGTGCCGAGGGCGGGGCCCGCGCCCCGTGGTTCGACGTCTCCTGCTGTCCCACGAACGTGGCACGCACGCTCGCGTCGTGGCACACCTACGCCGCGTTCGTCGAGGAGGCCCCCGACGGCGCGTCCGTCGTCACGCTCGCCCAGTACGCGAGAGGGGACCTGCGGGTCGCCGTCGCCGACGGTGAGCTCGCGCTGCGGGTCGACACCGACTACCCGGCGGCGGGGACGGTGCGGGTCACCGTGCTCGAGACCCCCGACCGGCCCGTGACGCTGCGCCTGCGGGTGCCGCACTGGGCTGCCGGTGCCACGGCCGACGACGGCGCGACGCTCGCGACGTCGTCCGGCTCGGCGGGCACGGGCGACGCGGCGCCGCGACCCGTGGAGCCCGGCTGGGCCGAGGTGGCGGCGCTCGCGGTCGGCGACGTCGTCGTGCTCGAGCTGCCCGTCTCGCCGCGCCTGACCTGGCCGGACCCGCGGGTGGACGCCGCGCGGGGCACCGTGGCCGTGGAGCGCGGACCGCTCGTGCTGTGCCTGGAGTCGGTGGACCTGCCGGCCGGCGCCGCGCTGGAGGAGGTCCGCCTCGACGCGGCGGCCGGGGCGCGAGCGCACGACGACGGCGCGCTGGTGCGGGTGCGCAGGCTCGCGCTGCCCGACGGCGGCACGGGGCTGCCGCCGTTCACCTCCGGCCCGTCCGGCTCGGCGGCCGACGGCGGTCCGGCGGACGCGATCGACGTCCCGCTCGTGCCGTACCACCGGTGGGCCGAGCGCGGCCCGTCGACCATGCGCGTGTTCCTGCCGACCACCTGACCACGGATCCGAGGAGACCTGGCGACGACTCGACACAGCCCCTGGGCGAACCGGTTCGACGACGAGTGACGAGGAGGGAGGAGGCACGGCCCCCCGGACGCCCGGGGGCAGATCGACGACATTCGAACGATCACGTCTGCGGAGGGCACGACGCCGTGCCGTCCGCCTCACACGAGGAGTACGAAGATGTCTCTGACGAGAAGATCACCGGCGCCTTCCTGGCGTCGGCGGACCGCGTTGACCGCCATGACGGCCGCGAGCGCCGTAGCCCTCGGCACCGTGGGCGCCGCCCTGAGCACGACGACGGCGGCCGCTGAGCCGGGCCCGGAGTCCACGCTGGTCGTCGACGCCGACGAGCCGTTCCGTGAGGTCTCCCACGTGGCGACGGGTTCGCTCTACGGCATCGCCGACGAGGGTGTGCCGTCCGACGACCTCATCGCCCCGATCAAGCCGAACACGTTCGTCCAGATGCCGCCTGGCGGTCGGCAGCAGCCGACCGGCGACACGCTCAAGGTGTGGGAGACGGCCGCCCGCCACGACGCGGGGATCGTCGTTCGGATCGTCGACTACTACCCCGGGTGGCCGTACCAGTTCAGCTGGGAGAACACCGCCGACCGGAAGGCCTGGGAAGACGTCATCCGAGACGTCGTGGCCGACGTCGAGGCGTCCGGAGCGACGAACATCGTGGCGTATGCCCCGTGGAACGAGTCGGACCACACCTGGCTGGAGGAGAACGGCACCTTCGAGGAGCTGTGGGAGTTCAGCTACAACGTCTTGCGCGAGGAGCTGGGACCCGACGTGCCGATCCAGGGGCCGAGCTTCTCCGACAACATCACCGACATGCGGCAGTTCCTCGAGTTCGCGAAGGAGACGGACACCGTCCCCGACGTGCTCGAGTGGCACGAGCTGATCCGGTCGTCGAAGATCAAGGGCGACGTGGAGTCCGTGCGTGCCATGCTCGACGAGCTGGGTCTGCCCGATCTGCCGATCGACATCGCCGAGTACGCCTCCCCGCAGGAGGTGGGACTGCCCGGACCGCTCGTCGGGTACATCTCCAAGTTCGAGCGATTCGGCATCGACCGCGCCGAGCTCGCCTTCTGGAACCAGTCCGGAACCCTGGGCGATCTGCTCGTGGAGCGCGGCGGCGCACCCAACGGCGCCTACTGGCTGTACACCTGGTACGCCGACATGGTCGGGGACATGGTCACCACGACCCCGCCGTCGAACGAGAGCCCGTTGGACGGCGCGGCGTCGGTGAACGACGCCAAGGACGAGGTGCGGGTCATCGCGGGCGGAAACAGCGGGCCGACCTCGATCCAGGTCAACGGTCTCGACCAGCTCGCCCTCGGTGAGGACGTCAACGTGAAGCTCGAGGTCACGCCGTCCTACGGGCGAACCACGCCCACCGCGGGGCCGATCACCGTCTCGGAGACGACGTATGCCGTCGGCGAGGACGGTTCGATCACCGTCCCGGTCGTGATGAACCCGGCGTACGGCTACCACGTCGTCGTGTCCGAGGCCGGGGAGGCCGAGAGCCTGGCGGGGACGTACAGCCTGGACAACGTCCACTCCGGCCTGCCCCTCGGCTCGGGCGACGGCGGTGCCGTCCAGGCCGCGGCCGGCCAGGGCAGCACGTGGGAGATCCGTGACGCCGGCTCAGGCCTGTACACCGTCATCGACACTGCCAGCGGACTGCTCCTCGGCGCGCAGCCGGGGGCGATCGGCAACGGCGCACCTACCGTCCTTCAGGAGGAGGACGGTAGCGGGGACCAGCTGTGGCAGCTCGTCCCCGACGGCCAGGGCAACGTCCGGCTGGCCAACTACGCGACCGGCCTGACCGCCGCCGTCGACCAGATGAGCACCGAGCCGGGTGCAGCCGTGGTCCAGTGGACGGACGGGACCCCGACGTCGAACTGCACGCCCGCCGGTCCGCGGCAGCCGGGACGGTTCGGGACGGCGCTCGACATGTGCGGCACGAACTCCTACGTCACGTTGCCGGACGGCGTCGTCGACGGGCTCGACGGCGACTGGTCGGTCTCGACCTGGGTCAAGCCGTCCGCGCTGCCGACGTGGGCGCGGGTCTTCGACATCGGCTCGGGATCGGGGTCGAGCATGTTCCTCACCCTGAACGCCGGGAGCGGGCCGCGGTTCGTCATCACCACCGGTGGAGCAGGAGGCGAGCAGCGGCTCGACTACCCGGGGCAGAACCTGCCGTTGAACGAGTGGACGCAGGTGACGGTCACCGTCTCGGGGACCACCGGCACGCTGTACATCGATGGCGAGGCCGTCGTGACGAACGACCAGATCACGATCTCACCGGCCGACCTGGGTGCCTCGAACGGACGGAACTGGCTCGGCAGGTCGCAGTACGGCAACGACCCGACCTTCGACGGCGCCCTGGACGACTTCGCGATCCACAGCCGGGCCCTGTCCGCCGCCGAGGTCTCCGAGCTGGCTGCGGGGCAGCCCGCTGACGGTGACGTGGTCGCCTACGCCTTCGACGAGCCCGACGGCGGCACGACGGTGGTGGACTCCTCGGGCAACGGGGCGGACGGCATCATCACGGTCGGGCTCGGCGCCGGCGACAGGACCACGGCGACCGACGAGGAGACCGCCGACCGGTTCTGGACGCTCACGCCGGTGGACGCCGGCCCTGTGGACCCCAGCCCGGTGGACGTTGCCGTCGCGACGCAGTGCCGCGGCGCCCAGGCGTTCGTCGTGGTCCGGACGACCAACGCCTCGGACACCCGCACCGACGTGACCGTCAGCCTGCTGGGCGACTCGAGAGCACGCGACGTGCTGAAGCCCGGCAAGACCTGGCAGACGCCCTTCGCGGCGGGCGCTCCCACGCTCGACGCCGGATCGGTGACCGTCCTGGCCGATGGCGTCGTGACCACCCACCCGTACGAGGGCATCAGGTGTCGCTGACGAACGCCTGAGAAGTGCGCTCGGTCGGCGCCCGGCCAGGGCGTCGACCGAGCGCCGCCCGTGTGCGACCCCCAGAGAAGACCGAACACCAAGGAGGCACTCGATGACGAGCACGACACCTTCACGGGGCAGACCGCGGCGGACCGCCGTCGCGCTGTCCGCCGTCCTGGCGCTCGGCGCCGGGGCAGGCGCCACCGCGCTGCCCGCCGCGGCCGACGAGGTCCCGGCACCCGACCTGCACTACACGATGGACGACGTCGCCGACGGCGTCGTCCCCGACACCTCCGGCAACGGACACGACGGCACGATCTCCGGCAGCACCGAGATCGTCGAGGGGGCCGGGGCTGACGACCTGGCGCTCGACCTCGCCGGCGGGACGGACGGCGGGTACGTCACCCTGCCGCGCGAGGTGCTCGAGGGCGCCGGCGATCTGACCGTCTCCGCCCGGGTCCGCTGGGACGGCGGAGGCGCCTGGCAGCGGGTCTTCGACCTCGGGAGCAACACCAGCCGCTACCTGTTCACCACGCCGTCCAACGGCGACGGGAACCTCCGTACCGCCGTGACCACCGGTGGTGGCGGCAGCGAGGCCCAGGTCACCGGGTACGGCGCGCTGCGGACCGGTGAGTGGGCCACCATCACCACCACGCTCGACACCTCCGCGGGCAGCGTCACCACCTACCTCGACGGCGTCGCCGTCGCGATCGCCCCCACCCCCCTCCAGGCCGGGGAGCTGCTGACCGGTGGGGCGACGTCGGCCGGGTACATCGGCCGCTCGTTCTACCCGGACCCGCTGTTCGACGGCGCGGTCGACGACTTCCAGGTCTACCGCACGGCTCTCAGCGGGGAGCAGGTCGCCGGGCTCGTCGACGAGGTTCCCACGCTCGACTCGCTGCCCACGGAGCAGCTCGAGGTGCGGACCGTCGTCGCCGCCGCGCCCGACCTGCCCGCCGTCGTCCGCGCCGGCTACTCCGACGGCTACGACCGCGCGGTCGCGGTCGTGTGGGACGAGATCGACCCGGCGCAGTACGCGCAGACCGGGACCTTCACGGTGGACGGGGAGGCTGCCGGCCAGACGGTCACGGCCACGGTGACCGTGCATCGCGGTGGTCTGGAGGTCGACCTCGGGAGCGACACCGGGGAGTTCCACGGCGGCGCCTCCGGGCTGCTGTACGGGCTGTACACGGAGGGCATGCCGACGAACAACCTCGTCGAGGGCATGGGCGTGCGGACCATCGCGACGAAGGCGCAGGACGGTGCCCAGCACCCCGGCTCCGACGCGCTCGAGGTGACCCGACAGCTCGCCGACACCACCGGCGGGGACGTCTACCTGCGGGTCACCGACTGGTACCGCGGGTTCCCCTACCAGTGGCCGTCCCCCGACGCGCCGAACGCCTCGCCCGAGGAGAAGCTCGCGGACTACGCCCGGGTGCTCGACGAGCAGCTCGACATGATCGAGTCGCTCGAGCCCGAGTACCGCGACAACCTCGTCATGGAGCCGTTCAACGAGCCCGAGGGGAACATGTTCGGCACCGGGCCGTGGAGCCTGGACGGCACCTCGTGGCGCACCGACCCCACGGACTACTTCGCTGCCTGGGACGAGACCTACCGCACCATCAAGGAGCGGTTCCCCGACATGCGCATCTCCGGGCCGAACACGAGCATCCTGTACAACGAGGTGCGCGGCTTCATGGACCACGCCGTGGCCGAGGGGACCGTGCCGGACATCATCTCGTGGCACGAGCTGAGCCACCCGCAGAACATCCGCAACTCGGTGGAGCGGTTCCGTGACTGGGAGGCGGCGGCGTTCGAGGGTACGGACTACGAGGGCACCGAGCTGCCGATCAACGTCAACGAGTACGCGTTCAACTACCACACGTCGGTCCCCGGCCAGATGATCCAGTGGATGTCCGCCATCGAGGACTCCAAGGTCGACGCGATGATCGCGTTCTGGAACATCAACGGCAACCTGTCCGACTCCGCGGTGCAGACCAACCGGGGCAACGGGCAGTGGTGGCTGTACAACGCCTACTCGCAGATGACCGGCCGCACCGTCGAGGTCACCCCGCCGTTCCCCGGGGAGAACTACACCCTGCAGGGCGTCGCCTCGCTCGACGAGGACCGCGCGGTGTCCCGGACGATCCTGGGCGGGGCCGACGGCGCCGCACCGGTCGACCTGGTGAACGTACCGGCCGACGTGTTCGGGGACGACGTCCGGGTCACCGCTCGGGAGATCCCGTGGACGGGCCAGCTCGGCGACTCGGCACCGCCGAGGACCCTCGCCGAGTGGACCACCGCCGTCGACGGCGGCACGGTGACCCTGGACTTCGACGGCGGGGACCTGCCGCTGCTGGACGAGTCGTCGGCGTACGAGATCGTCGTGACGCCCGCCGGGGTCGGTGAGACCACGCAGGTCGCTCCCACCCTGTGGGCGGGCTCGTACGAGGCGGAGGACGCCGCGCACTCCGGCTCGGGGCACTCGGTCAACGGCCCGGAGGGCTCACCGGCCGACGTGGGCAAGTTCTACACGTCCGGCGGGCACAACGTGGGCGGTCTGCGCACGGGCTCGGACGTCGTTCTCGACTTCGAGGTCACGGTCCCGGCGGACGGCACGTACGACCTGTCCGTCTTCGCGAACAGCCTCAACACCCACGACCTGGTCGCCGACCAAGGACCCACCAACGTGTTCCTGCGGGTCGACGGCGCCGACGAGCAGGAGCTGTTCCTGCCGCTCGGCTACAAGTGGGTGGTGTGGGACCACGCCGACACGACCGTCGAGCTGACCGAGGGGACGCACACCATCTCGCTGGCGGCGCAGAGCCTCGACGGGACCGGTGCGACGCAGGGCGACGCGCTGATCGACCGCATCACGCTGTCGTTGCCCGACCCGGAGGCCGCCACGGCGGTCTACGAGGCCGAGCACGCGACGCACGAGGGTACGGCTGCTTACACGGCGCCCGACGGCGTCGGTGCGGACGAGGTCTCCGGTGCGGGTTCCGTGGCCCTGGCGGACGGCGAGCCGGTGACCTTCTGGGTCTACGGCGAGCAGGACGCCGAGGCGACGCTCGGGGTGGACGTGCTCGGCGCGGCGTCCGGCACGGTCACGGTCAACGGCCGTGACGTGCTCGACCTGGCCGACGCCGACGAGGTCGCCGTGCACCTCGCCGGTGGCGTCAACAAGGTGGTCGTGACCGGTGGCGCCGACGGCGCCGTCGTCGACCGGCTCACCGTGGCCGAGGGCACCGGTGCGCTCCCGACGACGGAGCACCAGGCCGAGGACGCCGAGCTGGCCGGCGACGCGCACGTCGTCGACCTCTCGCTGGCCGAGGGTGGTCAGGCCGTCGCGGGCGTCGGCGGTGAGCCGGGCAACGACAGCACGCTGACGTTCCAGGTCACGGCTGACGCGGCCGGTCCGCACGCCGTCGCCGTCCGGTTCTCCAACCCGGAGCAGGTGGACGGGACGCACTACAACCCGAACCCGGTCGCCCGGCACGCCGACATCTCGGTCAACGGCGGTGACGCCGACCGGGTGATGTTCGTGCCGACGCTCCACGAGAACAACTTCTGGGAGCGGACGATCGTGCTCGACCTCGACGAGGGGGAGAACTCGATCGAGTGGCGCTCGGAAGAGGCGACCAACTGGGACGGGGAGACGCTCGCGTCGGAGATCTGGCCCGCGGACTACCTGCTGAGGGCGGACGAGGCACCGATCGTCGACCGGATCACCGTCTCGCCGCTGGCTGCGGTCGAGGGCTCGTCGGAGGAGCCGCAGGCACCCGCCTGGGACGCCGCCGCGACGTACACCGCCGGTGACCAGGTGTCGTTCGGCGGGTCGCTGTGGGAGGCGACCTGGTGGACCCGGGACCAGGAGCCGGGGTCCTCACCGTGGGGTCCGTGGCAGGAGATCGCGGTCACGGCCGACGGGACCGCCGTCTGGACGGAGTCGCGGATCTTCACCGCCGGTGACGTCGTCGAGCACGGTGGCGACCGCTTCGAGGCGCAGTGGTGGACCCGCAACCAGGAGCCGGGCGCCTCGCCGTGGGGCCCCTGGAAGCCCACTTCCTGACACCACTCCCACCACGAGCGTCTCTGTCCGTCAGGAATCAGCCACTGATTCCTGACGGACAGAGACGCTCGTGCGTCCTGGCCGCGCAGCTCAGCTGCGCGCGAGCACCAGCGCGGCCGAGTGGCCGCCGAAGCCGAACGCGTCGACCAGAGCGACCTCCGCCGTCGTCGGCCGCGACTCGATGACCAGGTCCAGATCGGCCTCGGGGTCCAGGTCGCAGGTGTGGAGCGTGGGCGGCACGACGCCGTCGCGCATCGCGCCGAGCGCCGCCAGCACCCCGAGCGGCCCCGACCCGCCCAGCAGGTGCCCCGTGGAGGCCTTCGTCGCCGTCACGGGCGCGGTCACCCCGACCGAGCGCAGCGCACGGACCTCGTTGAGGTCGCCCGCCGGGGTGGACGTCGCGTGGGCGTGCACCAGGCCGACGTCCGACGCCGCGACATCGGCGGAGCGGAGGGCCAGCTCGATCGTCCGGGCCTGGTTCGACGGCTCCCCGCCGACGATGTCGTGAGCGTCCGAGGTGAGCGAGAAGCCCTCGACCGCAGCGAGCACCTGTGCCCCCCGGGCGCGGGCGTGCGACTCCTCCTCCAGCACGACCATGACGCTTCCCTCGCCCATGACGAACCCGTCGCGGCTCGCGTCGAACGGGCGCGACGCCGTCTCGGGGTCGTCCTGCGTGGACATCGCCCGGGCCCGCGAGAAGGCGGAGACGACCAGGTCGAGCACGCTCGCCTCCACCCCGCCGCACACGAACATGTCGGCCTCGCCGGCCAGGATGGCCTGCCGGCCCATGCCGATCGCCTCGGAGCCGGCCGCGCAGGCGGTGACCGGAGCGCGGGCCCCCGCCTTCGCACCGAGGTCGATCGACAACCAGGCGGCGGGGCTGTTCGCCATCACCATGGTCACGGCGTGCGGCGACACGGCCCGGTGCCCACGGTCGTCGAGCAGGGCGTGCTGGGCCAGGGTCGTCCCGTAACCGCCGTTCGCGGTGCCGACGGCGACGCCGAGCCGCTCGGGCTCGATGTCCGGGCTTCCGGCGTCCGCCCAGGCTGCGCGACCGGCCACCAGGGTCAGCTGGGCGACGCGGTCCGTCCGGCGCACCTCGCGCACCGTCAGGGCGTCGGCGAACCCGTCGTCCACGCGGGCCGCGACGTGCACGGGCAGGGCGTCGGCCCAGGGTTCCTTGAGCGCCGTCACCCCGTTCACCCCGCCCCGCAGACTGGCCCAGGTCTCGCTGGCCGTCAGTCCCAGGGGCGAGACCGCCCCGATCCCGGTGATGACTGCTCGTCGCACGTGTGCTCCATCTCTCGTCAGGTGCCCCCTGCGCGATGGTGCGCATGTTTTCACGGGCAACAGGAGAGCGCCACAGCGACGGTCAGCGCCCGCATGCTTCCTCGAAGGCCTCCAGCGCAGCAGCGCTCGAGAGCACGAACCGGACCTCGTCGACGGCGCCCAGGTTCTCCGCGTCCCAGGACCGCACGGCGTCGACCGCCAGGCGGGCGACGTCGTCCACGTCCCAGCCGTACGCCCCGGCGCCCACCGCGGGGAACGCGACGCTGCGGGCCTTGGCGTCCGCGGCGGCCCCCAGCGAGGCGGTGAAGCACGAGGCGAGGAGCTCCGGGTCGGTCTCGTCCCGGTGCCGGTTCGGTCCGACGGTGTGGACGACCCACGCGGCCGGCAGGTCGAAGCCCGGCGTGACGACGGCGTCGCCGACGCCCAGGCCGTCCGGCAGGGTGGTGCGGCGCAGCTCGCGGCAGGCGTCCAGGAGCCGCGGCCCGGCCGCGGCGTGGATGGCGCCGTCGACGCCGCCCCCGCCCAGCAGCGTGGAGTTCGCGGCGTTGACGATCGCGTCGGTGGTGGAGGTGGTCAGGTCGCCGTGCTCGAGGTCGATGCGCATGGTGCTCCTCGCGGTGGTCGGGCGGTGCGTCCTCCTCCGACGCTAACGTGCGGAGCGGCCACCCGGCCCGGCGATGGTGACGCCGTCGGCTGCCAGGTGTACCGACGGCTAGGGCATCTCCGGTGGTGCCGGACGCGCTCCTCGCACGAACTGTTCGACCGCTCGGTCCACCAGGTCGTCGAGCAGCTCCGGTTTCACCATGTCGCCGTTGATCAGCGTGGCGATGCCCTGCATCGTGGCGAACAGGACGATGCCGAGCTGCTCGACGTCTCCGGGGGCGAGCTCGCCCGCGGCCTGTCCCTGGGCGATCTGCTCGTACATCAGGGTGAAGGACGGCACGGCGGCCGCCATGACCTGATCCGCACCCGGCCTGTGCTTGCCGGTGAACATCAGCTCGAGCAGTGCCGCGTCCTCGGTGGCGAAGCGGATGTACGCGGCGACCGTGGCCTTCAAGCGTGACGTGAAGTCCTCGGCGCCGTCGGCGGTTGCCGTGCGCAGCCGGTTGTCCAGGCGCTCGAAGCCTGCGACGGCCAGGGCGTCGAGCAGAGCCTGTCGATCGGGGAAGTGGCGGCGTGGGGCGGCATGGCTGACGCCGACCTCCCGGGCGAGCTCCCGCAGGGAGAGCTGATCGACACCACCCTCCCGCACGGTGCGCATCGCGGCGTCGAGCAGGGCGGATCGCAGCCGGCCGTGGTGGTACGCCCGCTCGCTCACGTCAGACACGGGTCGATCCTAAGCGATGTTGGCATTGACAACAGAGTAGACACTGCCTACATTCGTCCACATGGCTACCTTCTCGCTCGCGGACATCCCGGACATGACGGGCCGGACCGCCGTCGTCACCGGCGCCAACAGCGGCCTCGGCCGCGTGACCGCCCGTGCTCTCGCCGCTCGAGGAGCTCGGGTCGTGCTGGCCGTGCGAGACCCTGCCAGGGGTCGCGAGGCTGCCGCGACGATGGACGGCGACGTCGAGGTCCGCCGCCTCGACCTTGCCGACCTCGCGTCGGTCCGCACGTTCGCCGACGGCCTCGACGAGCCCGTCGACCTGCTCGTCAACAACGCCGGCGTGATGGTCCCGCCGCTCGGGCGCACCGCGGACGGGTTCGAGCTGCAGTTCGGCACCAACCACCTCGGGCACTTCGCGCTGACCAACCTGCTCCTGCCGACCCTCAGGGAGCGCGTGGTCACGGTGTCGTCCAACGGGCACCGGGCCGGCTCGATCGACCTCGACGACCTCAACTGGGAGCGTCGGCCGTACCGGGCGACCAGGGCCTACGGGCAGTCCAAGCTCGCCAACCTGCTGTTCACGGCCGAGCTGCAACGACGACTCACGGCGATCGGCTCACCGGTGCTGGCGACGGCCGCCCACCCGGGCATGGCGTCCACGAACCTGCTGCGCCCGCCGGGCGAGCGACCCCGGCTCGAGGCGATCCAGCAGCGGATCGCCCACCTGATGGCCCAGAGCGACGAGGACGGTGCCCTGCCCACGCTCTACGCGGCCGTGGCCGACGTCCCGGGCAACAGCTATGTCGGGCCGACCGGGTTCCTGCAGGGCCGCGGCGCGCCAGGGCTGGTGAACCGGTCCAGGAAGGCCGCCGACGGCGAACTCGCAGCCCGCCTGTGGACGGTCTCGGAACGGCTCACCGGCATCACCTTCCCGCTGCGAGCGGCTACCGTTCGGCCGTGACGCCCTCGCCCGCCGGGGGCTGATCGTCCGCACCCCGGGACGTGGACGTCCCGGCCGAACCGGAGGACCGCTCGTGCTCCCTCGTGCCCTCGTCGCCGTCGCCCTGGGCGGCGTCGCCGCGCTCGTTCCCGCACCCGCCGCCGTGGCGGCGACCCCGTCGCCCGAGGCGGACCAGATCACCTGGTCGGTCGTCCCGGCGGACGCGTCGGGGCCGGACGGGCGCAGCGTCATCGACGTGGAGCTCGACGGCGGGCAGAGCACGCTCGAGCACGTGGCCGTGACGAACCACGGGGAGAAGGCCGTGACCTTCGCGATGAGCGCGAACGACGGCTACCTCACCGCGAACGGCTCGTTCGACATGCGCCCCTCGGGCACGCCGGCCACCGACGGCGGGTCCTGGATCGCCGTGCCCGACGAGGTCACCGTGGACGGTGGTGACACCGCCGTCGTGCCCGTCGAGATCGAGGTGCCCACCGGCGCCACCCCGGGCGACCACCCGGCCGGCGTGGCGGCCTCGGTGGTGAGCAGCGAGAACCAGGTCGACGTCGAGCACCGGGTCGGGGTGCGGGTCGACCTGCGCGTGCCGGGGGAGGTCGTCGCCGCGCTCGACGTGTCGCAGGTGCGCGCCACCTTCGAGCCCTCCTGGAACCCGTTCGAGCCCGGCACCCTCGACGTCACGCTGGACGTGACGAACACGGGCACCGTCCGCCTGGACGCCACGGCCGAGGTGGAGGTCGAGGCCGCCGCGGTCGACGCGCGGGCGGAGACGCCCGTCGGCGAGATGCTCGCCGGCGGCGGGCGGCAGGTGTCGACGAGCCTGGACCGGGTGTGGCCGGTCGGCCCGGTCAGCACGACCGTCACCGTGGTGCCTCGCCCTGCGGAGGGCGACGAGCTCGCGGTCGCCCCGGACCCGGTCACGACCACGGTGACGACGTGGGCCCTGCCGATCCCTCAGCTCCTGCTGGCGCTCCTGGTGCTGACCGTCGTCTTCCTGGAGCGGGACCGGCGTCGGCGTCGGCGCGCGGACCTCGCGGCGCAGCTCGCCCGGGCTCGCGCGGAGGGAGCTGCCGCCGCCCGGGGTGCGTCGAACTGATCGTTCCTTTGCGATCGTGACCTTTTTGAGCGGTTCTGTTGAATCGGTCCAGGACCGATCGTAGGTTCGAGCCCACACGCAGCCACCGCGGGGACGTCGGCCGTCGACGTCCACCCACGATCACCGACGTTCGTGACGGTGGGGCGCCAGCGATCGAAGGAGATTGCCGTGCTCGACCACCCCCGGCGCGCGTGGAGCGCCTCCTGCCTGACCGTCGCGGCCCTCGTCGTCACCGCAGGGCTGGCGACGACGGCCGGCGCCGCGGCCGCCCCCGCCTCGACGGAGCCCGGGTCGACGGTGCCCGCCCCGGACGGGACGGCCTGGCCGGACGCCGACGGCCACCCGATCATGGCGCACGGCGGCTCCGTCGTCACCGTCTCGGAGGCCGAGGTCGGCCTGGACATCACCGGTGACGGCACCCAGGACCAGGACGTCCACCTCTGGTACGGGGAGGACAAGACGAACGCCACCCGACCGGTCGACGGGGTGCGGGGGTACTGGTCGACCGACCTGGCGACCTGGCACGACCTCGGCCGGGTCCTGCCGACCCACCAGCACTTCACGCTGACGGTCGAGGACGGCGAGGTGCAGGTCGACCCGGCGAAGGTCGAGGCGCTCAAGGACGTCGCGAACAAGACCGCCCCGGACGACGGGTCGACCCAGGAGCAGATCGACGAGGCCAAGGCGTTCGTCGCCCCTTACGTCGAGACCTGGGCCGACGAGGCGAACGGCGTCGCGGCCTCCTACGACGAGGACAACCTGGCGAACGCCAGCTACCGGCTCAACGGGAACATCAACATCGTCGAGCGTCCGAAGATGCTGTGGAACGCCAAGACCAGCAAGTTCGTCATCATCTACCACGCCGACGGTCCGCTGGCGACGAGCACCGAGCTCCGCCGCTGGGTCGACGGCGGCGGTGACCCGGCCGACCGCGACCTCGGGTCACGCTACGGGCGGGCCGAGATCGGCTTCGCGACGTCCGACACGCCCTGGGGCCCGTTCAGGCTCGTCAACACCACGAAGATGAACTGGGCCGAGGGCGTACCCCCGGCGGGGCGGGAGGGCGACTCCCGCGACATGACGGTCTTCCAGGACGAGGGAGAGCACGCCGTCGACCCCGTGGCCGACGACGCGTACGCCGTGTACTCCTCCGAGATGAACAAGTGGATGTACGTCTCGCGCCTGAACGCCGAGTACACCGGTCCGCTGGCCGAGGGCACGGACGCCACGCTCGGCGAGGACTTCTCGAACCGGGTGCTGCCGGACTTCAGCCGCGAGGCCTCCGCCGTCTTCAAGACCGGCGGCTGGTACTACATGATCACCTCGGGCACCGACGGGTGGGCCTCGACCCCGGTCGTGGCGTACCGCTCGCGCTCGATGATCACGCCGACCGAGGCGGTCGTCGGCAACCACGACGGGCACCCGGCCACCGGCCAGTGGGAGCGGCTGGGCAACCCCTGCGTCGGCGCCGCCGACCGCGACGACGTCGGCACCGCCGACCCGGCGATGTGCTTCGACTCCCAGCCGACCTTCGTCATCACCCTCGACCAGGAGGCCGGGCACTTCGTCTACATGGGCGACCGCTGGAAGATCGACCCGAGCACGGGGTCGGCGGGCCAGGGGTCGCGGTACGTCTGGGCGCCGGTCCAGGTGGACTCGCAGACCGGCGACCTCACGATCGAGAACGTCGGGCCCTGGGACCCCCGCAACGAGACGCTCTTCCGTCCCCTGGAGCCGGTGGCCCCCCTGGAGCTCGAGGCGAGCACGGAGGACCGCGACGACTTCGACCCGACCTTCGACGTCGTGGTCGACGGCGTGCGGTACGACGACCTGACCGCCCGCTGGAGCCCCGCGAGCCTCGACGCGGCGTTCAGCGCCCCGGGGACGTACCCGCTGGAGGGCCACGTCGCCGGCGACGGGCCGCTGGCCGGCCGCCACGTCACCGCCACCGTCGACGTGACCGGGCCGGCGAACCTGTGCACCGAGCCCGGCACGACGGTCTCCGCGTCGTTCCACCAGACCGACTACGGCACCTTCCCGGCGCAGGCCGCCTGCGACGGCGATCACGCCACCACCTGGTCCACCTGGGCCAGCGGCTCGGGCAAGCAGGACAGGGTCAGCTTCACGATCTCCCTGGCCGACCGGCACCGGGTCGGGTCCGTGCGGTTCACGAGCACCGAGGGCACGATCGCGTCGGTGGGCGTCGAGCACCAGGACGCCGACGGCTCCTGGCGGCCGGTCAGCTCGCCGAGCGGGACTGTCGCCGCGCCCGGGGCGCAGACCAGGATCTCCTTCGAACCCGTCGTCACGAGCGGGGTCCGGCTGACGTTCGACACCCCGGGGTCCTGGCTGAAGATCCCCGAGATCGTCCTGCCCGGCCCCACCGGGGACGGACCGCAGGCGACGACGGAGGCCGAGGTGCGCTGCCTCGGCGGTCGTGCGCTGCTGGCCGTCCGGGCGGTCAACACGTCCGACGGCCCGGTCGACGTGACTCTCGGTTCTGCCTACGGCACGCGGGACGTCGCCGACGTCGCCCCCGGTGCCAGCGCCTACCAGACGTTCGCGACCCGGCAGGCCTCGGTCGAGGCCGGGTCCGTGACGGTGACGGTGACCGACCCGACGGGCCGGACCGCCGTCGTGCCCACCACCCATGCGGGGGCCGACTGCTCATGACCCCCCGTCGACGACGACAGGATCAGCGATGACACCACCGAGTACCGCACCTCCTCGCCGTGGGCGACGCCCGCGGACCCTGGCAGCGCTCACGACGACGGCGGCGCTCGTCGTCGGTGGGGCGCTCGCCCCGCTCACGGCGACCGCCCTCCCGGCACCCGCGACGGCATCGACCGCCGTCGATCTTGATGACCCCAGCATCGACTGGCGCGAGATCGTCGTGGACGGCGAGGACGTCGACCGCCGCGACGACGGGACCGCGTTCAACACCTTCGGCGGCTTCGGCGCCGTGAACTGCAACAACACCGGCAATCTCCTGCTCGACTACAAGGAGGAGAACCCGGACGCCTACTGGCGGATCATGCACCTGCTGTTCGACCCCGACGAGGGCGCGGGCCTGATGCACATCAAGGCCGAGCTGGGCAGCGACACCAACACCTCCTCGGGGACCGAGCCGGCCACCAAGCGCACCGAGGACGAGCCGGCCAACGTGCTGCGCGGGGCGGGCTTCCACTTCATCGCCGACGCGCTGACCATCAACCCGGACATCGAGACCGAGGTGCTGCGCTGGGGCGAGCCCTCCTGGACGGGTACCGACCCGGTCAAGCGGTACCAGTGGTACAAGGAGACGATCGACGCCGCGTACGACACCTTCGGGGTCGAGCTCGACTGGGTCAGCCCCTCGCAGAACGAGGTGCGCGGTGGCTCGTGGCAGGCTGCCGAGCTGGACTGGACGGTGCAGTTCGCCCAGTGGCTCGAGCGCGACGCGCAGGCCGAGGACGCCCGCTTCGACTACCGCGACATCAAGATCGTGGCGCTGGACTCCTACCGTGAGGGGGACGCCATCGCCGGGCGGATCCTCAACCACCCGGAGGCGCTCGACCACGTGGACGCCCTCGGCTACCACTACGACATCGTCGGCGGGCCCAACGTCACCGCGCTCAACAAGGAGCACGGGATGCAGATCCTGTACTCCGAGGCGATCGCCCCCATGATCGACCCGCAGTACCGGCTGCACGCCGAGCCCGAGCGCGGCGGCGTCGGCGGGGCCACCAGCGCCGCCGACATCGCCGACCGCTTCATCAACGCCTACCGCTGGGACGGCGCCGGGGAGCACCCCGGCTACATGACGACGTTCCTGTTCCAGCCGGCCGTGAGCGCCATGTACGAGGGCACCCAGTACTCGCCCAAGCACCTGATCCGGGCCTCCGACCCGTGGTCCGGCTACTGGGAGGGCGGCATCGGCATCAGCACCGTGCGGCACTTCCACCAGTTCATCGACCACGGCTGGGAGTACATCGAGGGCGCCACCCGCGGCGACGGCACCAAGGGCGACGGCGGCACGCTCGTCGACACCTCCACCCGGACCGTGATGACCGCGCGGACCCCGGCCGCCGACGACGGCGCACCGGACTTCAGCCAGGTGCACGCCAACAACACCGCCGACGACCGGTGGTTCGAGGTGAAGGTGGCCAACCTCGGCGAGGCGCGCACCCTGCACGCCTGGCAGACCCGCGGGCCGGACGACGGCCAGGTGTACGACGCGAACCACTTCCAGCAGGTCGGCGGGCTCGACCCGGTGCGCTCGGAGACGATCGAGGGCACCGATCACCACGTCTACCGGGTGCACGTGGAGCCGTACTCGATCCTCACGCTCTCGACCCTGGAGAACGGGGTGCGCGGCGTCACCGAGGAGTACACGCCCGGCGACTTCGCGCCCGAGGCGCAGGACGAGATCCTCGCCCTGCCCTACGGCGACGACTTCGAGTACAGCGACTACCCGACCACCGTGGTCGGTGGCACCGAGATGTCCTACGTCGAACGGCGGGGCGGGGCGGCGCGCTACACGGCGGACCAGAACGGGGCCTTCGAGGTCGTCGAGACCTCCGGTGCACGGGGCAACGTGCTGCAGCAGCAGAACCACGCCGAGAACAGGGGTTTCACGTGGAACGTCTGGGGTGACGGCACGCAGGACAACCCGTCGACGGCGGCGCCGACGACCGTGCTCGGGGAGCACCGCTGGGCCAACTACACCGCGTCGGTCGACTTCCGGCTCGATCTCGTCGAGCGCGACCCGGGCCTCGACAACTTCGCCGGGCTCGGCGTCCGCCAGCTGTACGCCCGCGGCGGCGACCAGGCGACCTACGCGGCGCACGTGCACGACGACGGCTCCTGGCAGCTGCGTCGGCTCGACGTGCCCGTGGCGGAGGGGGTCATCGAGGACTTCGACCCCGAGTCCTGGCACACGCTGAGCGTCGAGGCGCGCGAGAACGTCATCACGGCCTCGGTGGACGGCGAGGAGCTCGCCACCTACGTCGACGCCGGCGCCAACCCCGTGATGACCGGTCGGATCTCGCTGGTCAGCGGGTACTACAACACGCGGTACGACGACCTCGAGGTCACCCCGATCGACGGGTATGCCTGGGCCTCGGAGAAGATCGACGACTCCGACCCGCGCATCGAGTACCCCGACGGTGCCACCTTCAGCCAGTCGGGCTTCGCCCACGACAACCGCACCCGGCACCTGGTCGCGACCGGCCAGTCCGTCCGGTTCGACCTCGACGGCACCGGGTTCGACCTGTACGGCGAGACCGGTCAGGCTACCATCGAGGTCCAGGTGGACGACCGTGCCCCGCGGACCGAGCAGGTGGGTGCCACCGGGGCACGGCAGACGTCCTACTGGCTGCGCGGCCTGCCGCAGGGCGAGCACACCGTGACGGTACGGGTGGTGTCCGGCACCCTCGGGCTCGACGGCGTGGACCTGCTCACCGGGGGCGCCGAGGTGCCCGAGGTGCCGGACGAGGAGCGGCCCGTCGCGGTCGCCGAGCCGGTGGCCCGCTCCGTCGTCGTGGCGGGCCAGGCCGTGGGGCTGCCCGAGACCGTCCGGGCGACGAGCGCTGCCGGCACGACCATCGACGCGGAGGTCGACTGGCTGGTCCGACCGGCCGACTTCGACACGGCGTATGCGATGGTCACCGTGCAGGGCACGTTCGTGAACGACCCGTCGTTGCGCGTCTCGACCGTGGTCGAGGTCGTTCCCGAGGGCGTCGTCTACTTCGTCGACGCCGCGGCGCCGCTGGTCCCCACGGCCGAGGCCTACGAGGCCGTCCGCGACCACGCCGCCGCCACCGGCGGGGGGCTGCTCAACGACCAGGCCGACGCCGCGTGGTCGGCCGACGCCGGCTGGGGCCGGGTCGCGTCCTACGGGGTCAAGGCACCGGTCGGCACCAGCCCGTATGACAAGACGCGCGAGACCGGCTACTACTCCTCGGGCACGGGCCAGGCGATCGAGTACCGGCTCAGCCTGGACGCCGGCAGCTACGAGGTCTCGTCCGGCCACACCGAGTGGTGGAACCCGGGCAGCGGACGGTCGCGGGACCTGGCGACCTCGGTCACCTGGACGACGGCCGGCGGCGACGAGCAGACGGTCCCGCTCGGCACGGCCTCGTTCCCGAACGGCAGCAACGGTCGGTCCGCCGTGATCAGCGGGACGCTCGACCTCCCCGAGGACGCCGTGGTGACGTTCAGCGTCGCGGCCGACGGCGGCACCGAGGCGCCGGTGCTGAGCTGGCTCGCCGTGGCGGGCGAGCCCCAGGCCGGCCCGACGGTCTCGGTGTCGGCCGAGCCGCGGTGCGTGGGCAAGCGCGTGATGGTGGCCGTCCGGGCGGTCAACGAGTCCGACGGCCCGGTCGACCTGCTGCTGGAGACGGCGTTCGGCAGCCGGGAGGTCACCGGGGTGGAGCCGGGTGACAGCGGGTACCAGTCGTTCGCCACCCGGTCCGCCCAGGTGGACGCCGGGTCCGTGTCGGTCACGGCCACGGACGACGCCGGCCGCTCGGTCGAGGTCGACGCGGACCACGAGGCGGCCGACTGCTCCTGAACCCACGCCCGGGGGGCCGGCACGGCCCCCCGGGCCCGAGCTTCGACGAGGAAGAAGGACGAGATGGACAAGAATGCAGGCGCCCGGCGGATGGCCGTCGGCGTGAGCGTCCTGGCGATGGCCGGGGTGGTCGGGCTCGCGAGCGCGGCCGCCGGGGACGACGACTCCGACGGCGTGGACCTGTCGGTCACGATCGAGGACCTGTCGCCGCCCGGGACACTGGCGATGTCGGTCGCGGCGCACGACGCCGTGGAGCTGGCCGAGGACGGCTCGGACGACGACGCCCGCCAGTTCACCGGGGCGCTGCCCACGGTGACGGTGAGCGACACCCGGTCCGCCGAGCAGGTCCCCGAGGGCTCCTACTGGGCCGTGGTGGGGCAGGCGGCCGACTTCACGTCGGACGGGGCCGACGCGTTCGGCGCGGAGTACCTGGGGTGGACGCCGCGGCTGGTGGCCGGTCCGGGTGGCGACGTGGCGGCCGGCGAGCCGGTGTCCTCGGTGATCGCCGACGGCTCGGGTGCCGACGCCGTCGGCCTGCAGGGCCAGGAGCTGCTGGTCTCGACGTGGGCCTCGGAGCCCGGCACGTGGGGCGTCGAGGCGGACCTCACGCTGCGGGTGCCCACCGACACCCCGGCGGGTGACTACTCGTCCACCCTGACGCTCTCGCTGTTCGAGGGCTGAGCCCCGCCTGACGTCCACAAGGGCCCGGCCTCGCGACCGCCACGGTCGCGGGGCCGGGCCCTTAAGCCCTTCGTCTGGTGCCGGTCCTGGTACTCCTTCTCGTCGCTGGCGCGCGCTCAGCGCGCCCCGTAACGTTGGGCAACGTCGGGGCGCTCGAAGCGGATCAATTTGCTTGGTCGCTTCCGATCAGCGGGGACCTCGGCTGCGCCCCACCGGATCGGCGAAGTGCCGATCTATACCTGCACTGCTGAGATTGCCGACGTGAAGCTTTTTTTGGGTGCCGTTCTGAGATTTATAGGAAGTGAGCATCTTATGCCCGGTGGTAGGCCAAGATGAAGATTGCGTATCGCATCCTTCTCATCGTTGTAGTTATTGCGGCGATCCTTGCTCTAGGTTGGTGGATTCTCGACGCTCTTGCCCGGATGTGGTTCCGCTCTGTTCCATGAAGACAGTTTGCTGGCGCTATCGCCTGCCGTCGCAAGCGACGTACTCGCATGAGACTTGTCGCGTCTGCGCAACGACACCACGCCCGACTCGGCACCCGGCTCGCCGATACGTACATGACCGCGCCTGCGATGAAGGTGCGAGCGCGGACAAGCGGACTCACTGCTTAGCCGGGAGCCGGCCCGGTGGACTCGCGGACCATGAGCCGCGGGCTGATCGCCATGCGGTGCACCGGCCGCGACGGGTCGGCGATGCGCTTGACCAGCAGGTCGACGGCCGCGTGGCCCACGGCGTCGCGCGGCGGGCGGACTGCCGTCATCGCCGGGCTGAAGAGGTTCGCGACCTCGTCGTCGTAGGCCACGACGGACAGGTCGCCCGGCACGTCGAGCCCGCGGTCCATGGCGCCCTGCGCGACGGCGGAGGCCTCCGGGTCGGAGTGCACCAGCAGGCCGGTGGTCCCGGAGCTGAGGGCTGTCGAGATGACCTCGTCGATGACGCCGGAGAACTCGGGGCGGCTCCGGTCCGGCGCGAGCCGCTCGAAGTGTTCGTCGCTGGTCAGCCCAAGGTCGTTGCACGCGGCGCGCCAGCCCGCCGCGATCTTCCGTGACGTCGGGGACTCTCGCGACAGCACGAGGCCGACCCGGCGGTGGCCCTGGTCGGCGAGGTGGTGGACGGCCATGAGGGCCCCGAGGGCGTGGTCCGAGACGACCGCCTCCAGGGCGTCCCGGTGCGGGGCACGGGCCGCCTCGCGCTCGACGAGGACGTGCGGCACGTCGGCGGCGGCGAGCCACTCGGCGACGTCCTGCGCATGCGAGCCGTCGATGCGCGGGGCGCAGATGATCCCGCGCACCCCGTCGGTGTCGACGAGGCGACGCAGGGCGGGCCGCTCGTCGGTCGTGTCGTACGACGACCCGCGCAGGACGATCCGCAGGCCGTGCTTGCGTGCCTCGGCCTCCATGCCGCGCACGACGCCGGGCCAGTAGTAGTCCAGGGAGGGGACGAGCACCCCGATCGCCTCGGCGGCGTCGTGCGGTGCGGCCGACGCGTGGCCCTGGAGCCCGCGCGCAGGGTCGGCCGGGACGGCGCCGCCGTGCACCCTGGTCAGCAGCCCTTCCTGCTCGAGCTGGGCGATGTCCCGGCGGACGGTCACCGCGGTGACCTCCAGCTCGGCCGTCAGGTCGGCGACGCGGACCACCCCGTCACGCTCCAGGACGCGCAGCAGGTGGGAACGTCGTTCGGCGGGCAGCGGCGAGCGCGGGCTCTCGGTGCTCACAAGGTCTCCTTCGTCGAGGTGGTCGTCGACCGGGCGGCGTGCTCGCGGGTGATGACCACCCGCGCCTCGCGCCGGTCCGAGACGTCGAGGTCGAGCCGGGTCAGGCGTTCGCCCCAGACGTCGCTGAGCAGCGGGTCGTCGAGGGGCCGGACGGTCAGCGAGGCCCGGGCGCCCGCGGGCCACTCCAGGCGGACCGGTGCGGCGCCGTCCAGGGGCCTGACGGTCGCGGAACCGGGACCGAGCGTGACGTCGCCCGCCAGCAGGAACCGCACCGTCGTCGGCGCGCCGGTGTCCCCGAGGTCCCAGGCGTCGTCGATCACGACCCGCGTGCCGTCGCCGGACCGATCGAGGCGGGCGCTGCGGCGCCACCGGCGCAGGCCGGGCACCAGGTAGGCGGCGGCGAGGTCCATCGCCAGCCCGTGCGGGTCGCCGGCCGGGTCGTCGAGCAGCTCGACGTCGCGCGCCCGGAACTCCTCCCCCACACCCTGCGCCGTCCCGGCGACCTCCGGCACGCAGTGCCAGGAGGACTGCATGGTCCAGATGTCGTACCGGTCGGGGCCGAACGTCTGCGCCGTGTAGGTGGGGCGTCCCGCGTCGACCACCACGGGCACGCCGTCGCTGGCGACCGTCACCGAGCCGACGTCGTTGTGGTTGTGGGCCTCGCCGTTGTGGCCGCCCTTGACCGACAGGGCCAGGCCGTCGGCGCTCCCGGGGCGCTCACGGACGACGAGCACCTGGGTGGACGCCCACCAGGACGACCGGGGGAGCGGGGCGGTGGCGCCGGCGTCGAGCGCGGCGTGCCAGCGGGTGTCGGTCACGCAACGCAGCAGGCGGCCCAGCCCCGCGTCCTCCTGCGCGACCGTGCCGGACAGCGCACCCGGGACGGACGGCGCACCCGTGCCCGCCTGGGCGACCGCGTAGGCCGCGGCGTCGTCGTCCCCCACCGCCCGGGCCGCGCGGTGCAGGGCGTGCCAGGGCTGGACGGCGGTGGTGCGGGCCTGCGCGTCGGCGACGCTGAGGTACCAGTCGCCACCGAGGTGCATGCGGTGCGGGAACGCGACGGTCTCGCGCAGGGCGGGCGGGACGACGGCGGGGTCGAGGGCGTCGAGGGCGCCGCCGGTGGCGTGCCGTAGGACGTCGAGGGCCTCCAGGGCGCGGCACGCGCCGTTCCACCAGTACCCGTACCCCTCGTCGATCGCGCCGTCGACCGGCAGGGCGGCGACGTAGCGGTCGATGCCCTGGACGCAGAGGTCGACGACGCGGGCCCGGTCGGCAGCCTCGTCGGCGCCGTCGAGCAGCCGGAGCCCGGCGACGAGCACGTTGCCGTGGATCCACGGGTTCCAGTTGTGCACGTGCCCGTCGAGGCCGAGCCAGTGCCAGTCGCGGCGGCGCAGGAACGGGTCGACGACGCGGGTCCGGACCTCGTGGCGGACGCGCTGGCGCAGCCCGGGGTAGCGCTCGTCGAGCGGGTCGGCGAGCACGTGGTCGGCCCAGGCGAGCTGGGCGGCGACCTCGCCGGCGCCGAGGTCGAGGAAGGGGTCGGTGACGGTGGCCAGCACGGAGCCGTGGCGGGCGCGGGTGTCGTCGTGCGCGGGCCAGCACCACGAGCTCTGCTCGCAGAGCTGCCAGATCCCGTCGGCGGCCTCGTCGACCCATGCGTCGTCGAGGGTCGTCGCTGCGGCGAGGACGGCTCGGGACAGTCGGTGCTGGCGGGTGAAGACGAGCTGTTCGTGCGTGTTCCGGTCACCGTCGTGGTGCACGCGGGCGGCGGTGCTGGCCAGCGGCTGGGGCCAGGGGGACCCGCGGTCGGCCTGCGCCCGGCTCACGACGGCCTCGACGGTCGCACCGTGCGCGACGCCGGCGCTCGGGTCCCAGGCGTTGCGGTCGTTCGCGGGGGCGACGGGCAGGGCGTCGCCGGGGTCGCGCAGCAGGCCGGCCGTCGTCACGGTGCCGGCCACGGGGTCGAGGGCCGCCGCCAGCGGCCCGATGAAACGTTCCTCGGTACCCATCTCTCCTCATCGAGAT
Organism: Isoptericola halotolerans; assembly: GCF_013149785.1. Taxonomy (GTDB): domain Bacteria; phylum Actinomycetota; class Actinomycetes; order Actinomycetales; family Cellulomonadaceae; genus Isoptericola; species Isoptericola halotolerans. The sequence goes on along the minus strand of NZ_JABEZU010000004.1, from coordinate 247,608 downwards.
CTGCGTCACGATCCAAACGATCGGAAACGATCATCACAGTACAGCAACGTGGTTGACATGGCCAGAAGATGACCTATTTACTTCGAACGTGTTCGATCGAAGTGGATCGGGCAGGGGCGCTACGAGGCGGCCCACGCATTCGACGAGGAAGGACGACATGCCGGAGCCAGCGAGCTGGGATCGCGGGGCCTGGGCGGCACACGCCGACCGGATGCTCGCCGCCGTCGCCCCCTTCACCTCGCCCGGCGGGTCCCTCGTCACCCTTCCCGGTGCCGAGGGCGGCTACGGCCGCGCGATCGACGGCCTCGAGGGCTTCGCGCGCACCTTCCTGCTCGCCGGATTCCGCCTCGCCGGGGACGACGGCGAGGACCCGCACGGGTACGCCGAACGATTCGCCGCCGGGCTGGCCACCGGCACCGACCCGGCCTCCCCGGAGCGCTGGCAGCGGCTCTCCGAGCACGCGCAGGCCAAGGTCGAGGCTGCCTCGATCGCGCTGATCCTCGACCTGACCCGCCCGTGGGTCTGGGACCGGCTCGACCCGCGCGTCCAGGAGCAGGTGGTCGACTACCTCGCCGAGGCCGTCGGGGACGACACCTACCCCCGCATCAACTGGGTCTGGTTCCGCCTCGTCGTGCAGACCTTCCTGCGCGGCGTCGGCGGCCCGCACTCCCTCGACGAGATGCGCGAGGACCTGGCCACCCACGACACCTTCGCCCGCGCCGACGGCTGGCTCGCCGACGGCGCGGAGCGGTCGTTCGACCACTACAACGGCTGGGCGCTGCACCTCTACCCGACGCTCTGGGCGCGCATGGCCGGCGCCCAGGACCTGGCCGCACCGCGACGCGAGCACGACGTCGCCCAGCTCGACCGCTTCCTCACCGACGCGCTCGCGCTGGTCGGCGGCGACGGCTCCCCGCTGGTCCAGGGTCGCTCGCTCGCCTACCGCTTCGCCGCCGCCGCGCCCTTCTGGGTCGGCGCGATGGCCGAGGTCCCCTCGCACTCACCGGGCCGGCTGCGCCACGCCGCGAGCGCCGTCGTCGGTCACTTCGCGGAGCGCGGTGCTCCCGACGACGACGGCCTGCTCACCATGGGCTGGCACCACGCCTGGCCGCGCATCGCCCAGGCCTACTCCGGCACCGGCTCGCCCTACTGGGCCAGCAAGGGGATGCTCGGCCTCGCGCTGCCCGCCGAGCACCCCGTGTGGACCGCGCCTGCCGAGCCGCTGCCCGTCCAGACCGGGGACGTGCTGCGCACCGTCGCGGCACCCGGTTGGATCGTCAGCGGTACCCGGGCCGACGGCGTCGTCCGCGTGGTCAACCACGGCACCGACCACGCGCTGCCCGGTGCCGAGGTCGGGGACTCACCGTTGTACGCGCGCCTCGGGTACTCGACCGCCACCAGCCCGTGGCTCGACGAGGAGAGCTGGGACTCGCCCGTCGAGCAGTCGGTGGCGCTCCTCGACGCCGCCGGCCGGGCCAGCCACCGCGCCGGGTTCGAGGTGCTGCGCGCTCCCGAGGTGCGCGACGGCGTGGCCGTGGCGGCCTCGCGGGCCACGGCCCGCTGGCTCGACCCGGAGCCCGGCCAGCGTGACCACGGCTCCGGCCGGCACGGCACCACCACCTCGGCGGGAACGATCACCACCGTCTCGCTGGTCCGCGGCCCGTGGGAGGTGCGGTGCGTGCGCGTCGAGGACGTGGCCGACGACGGCGCCACCCCGGTCGCCCTGCGCGTCTCCGGCTGGCCCACCGTCGACGGCGACGGGCTGGTCTCCGGGCTCGACCCGCTGGTCGGGGACTGGACCGGGGCCCGTGTCGAGCGGCACGGGGCGAGCCCGCTCGGCGAGCGTTCCACCGTGCCCGTGCTCGACGGCCCCGTCGTCCCCGGAACGTGGGTCGCCGTGCTGGTGACGCTGCGCGGTGACGCTCGGGAGCAGCAGCCCGCCACCTGCACGATCGACGGTGACACCGCCGTCGTGACCTGGCCCGACGCCCTCACCACCCGGACACACCTGGGCTGACGACCGACACCTCTGATCCGACGCGCCTGACAAACCATGGCCCGCACCCGACGACGGGACGGGCGAACTCGAAGGAGAGCACCCATGAAGCGCACGATCCCCGCGGTCGGCCTGGCCGCCGCCCTCGCCCTCACGCTCACCGCGTGCGGCGGCGACACGACCGACGAGACCCCGTCCACCGGTGACGGGGGCACCACCGAGGAGATGGGCGACGAGCCCGTCACCCTCAGCCTCGCCGGGTGGAGCCTGTCCACCACGCCCGAGTTCCAGGCGCTGGCGGACGCGTTCAACGAGGAGCACCCGAACGTGACCGTCGAGCTCGCCGAGTACAGCGCGGGCGACGACTACGACACCCAGATGATCGCCGACCTCGCCGGCGGCACCGCTCCCGACATCTACGTGCAGAAGAACCTCAGGAACTTCTACACCTACGCGGACGGCCAGCAGCTCCTCGACGTCTCCGACGTCGCCGCCGGCCTCGACCCCGCGACGGGCGGCGTCGACTTCTACGAGATGGACGGCGCCTCCTACGCCGTGCCGTACCGCCAGGACGCCTGGCTGCTGTTCTACAACAAGGACCTGTTCGCCGAGGCCGGCATCGACGAGCCCGACGGCTCCTGGACCTGGGACGACTACGTCGACACCGCCAAGGAGCTGTCCGACGAGCTCGACGCCAAGGGCACCTACCAGCACTCGTGGCAGTCCGTGGTGCAGGGCTTCGCCCTCGCCCAGTCCGAGGGCGCCGCCCTCGACACCGGCGACTACTCCTGGCTGGCCCCGTACTACGAGCGCTCCCTCGACCTGCAGGAGTCCGGCGCCCAGGAGTCCTTCGGCACCGTCACCACCAACTCGCTGAGCTACCAGGCGCAGTTCGGCACCCAGGAGGCGGCGATGCTTCCCATGGGTTCCTGGTACGTCGCGACGCTCATCGCCCAGCAGGAGTCCGGCGAGGCCGACGAGTTCGAGTGGGGCATGGCGCCGATCCCGCAGGCCGACGCCTCCACCACCGGCACCGACGCCACGCCGGTGACGTTCGGCGACCCGACCGGCCTGGGCATCAACCCGGCGATCGACGAGGACAAGATCTCCGCCGCCAAGGAGTTCCTCTCCTTCGCCGCCGGTGAGGGTGGCGCCGACGCGCTGGCCGGCATCGGCATCACGCCGGCCCTGCTCAGCGACACCGTGGTGGACACCTACTTCGCCCTCGACGGCGTCCCGACCGACGACCTGTCGGCGTTCGCCTTCTCGACCCACGACACCCGGCCGGAGAACCCGGTCTCCGAGACCACCGCCGTCGTGCAGAACATCCTGGGCGACGCGCACTCGGCGATCATGTCCGAGTCCGACTCGATCGAGGACGCGCTCGCCGAGGCGTCCGACCGCGCCGCCAACGAGGCCGGCATCGGCTGAGCCGAAGGTGAAGCACCGGGTGAGGGCCGAGGAACGAGGCACTCGTCCGGAGTGGAACCGCTGTCTCAGCCGGTACGGCACCGGCTGAGACAGCACAGGCTGACCATCCCGACGTCGCAGCGGGGCCCCGCGAGGGCCCCGCTGCTCCGGGGAGGCGGCACCCGCCGACTCGCGACCAGACAGGAGTGACCATGGCGACGACCGCTGTCGACCAGACCCACGGGGGGCCGGGCCCGTCGGTGCCCGCCCCGCCACGACCGCGGCGGCGGTCGCGGAGCCGGCTCGCACTGCGCAACACCCTCATCGGCTGGAGCTTCATCCTGCCGAACTTCCTCGGCTTCGGGCTGCTGACGCTCATCCCCGTGCTCGCGCTGTTCTACCTGTCATTCACCAGCTGGAACGTCTTCGGCGCGGCCGAGTGGGTCGGTCTGGAGAACTTCCAGCGGCTGCTCGGGGACGGCAGCTATCACACCGCGCTGTTCAACACCCTGTACTACGGGGTGTTCCACATCCCGCTCACCCTGGTCTCCTCGTTGGGGCTCGCCCTGCTGCTCAACCGCCGGCTCCGGGGCGTCGCGTTCTTCCGCACCGTGGCCTTCCTGCCGTACATCACCTCGATCGTCGCGATCGCCGCCGTGTGGAACATGCTGTTCAGCCCCGAGTTCGGTCCGATCAACCAGTTCCTCGGCGCACTGGGTGTGCAGAACCCCCCCGGGTGGACGACGTCGGCCGACTGGTCGATGCCCGCGGTCATCATCGTCAGCGTCTGGCGTGACATGGGCTACTACATGCTGCTGTTCCTCGCCGGCCTGCAGACCGTGCCCGGCGAGCTCTACGAGGCGGCCCGCGTCGACGGCGCCGGCGCCTGGAGCCGGTTCCGGAACGTCACGCTGCCCTGCCTGCGGCCGACCACCTTCTTCGTCACCGTGCTGCTGACCATCGGCAGCTTCAAGATCTTCGACCTGATCCTCGTCATGACGGACGGCGGACCGGGGCAGTCGACGCTCGTGCTCAGCCAGTACATCTTCGACAAGGGCTTCGTCGAGAGCCAGTACGGCTACTCGTCCGCGGTGGCCGTCTCGCTGTTCGCGATCTGCCTCACCGTGACGATCTTCCAGTTCGTGTGGAACAAGAGGAGGGACGCCTGATGGCCACGGACGTCACCCCGGCGGTGGGGTACCGCCGACCGCCGCGCAAGCTCTCCGACCCGGTCAAGAAGGTCCTCGGGTACGGCGCGCTCATCGTCGCCGCGGCGCTCATCATGATGCCGTTCGTGTGGATGATCATCTCGTCGCTCAAGACGAACAACCAGGTGTTCACCATCCCGGTCCAGTGGATCCCCGACCCCGTGGTCTGGCGGAACTACCTCGACATCTGGACGGCGTCCGACATGTCGACGTGGCTGCAGAACACCCTCATCCTGTCGGTGACGGTCACGTTCCTGCAGGTGCTCACCGGCAGCTTCGCCGCCTACGGGTTCTCCAAGGTCGTGTTCCCGGGGCGGGACGTGCTGTTCCTGGCCTACGTCGGCACCATGGCCGTGCCGTGGCAGGCGTTCATGATCCCGCAGTTCATCATCATGTCGAACATCGGCCTGAACAACACGCTCTGGGCGATCATCGCCCTGCAGGCGTTCGGCGCCTTCGCGGTGTTCCTCATGCGCCAGTACTTCGTCTCGATCCCCGAGTCGCTGAGCGAGGCGGCCCGGATCGACGGGATGAGCGAGTACGGCATCTGGTGGCGGATCATCATGCCGCTGTCCGTGCCGGCGATCGCCAGCCTCACGCTGCTGACCTTCGTCAACACGTGGAACGACTACCTGGGCCCGCTCATCTACCTGCGCAGCCCGGAGCTGCGGACCATCCAGCTCGGGCTGCAGACCTTCATCGGCCAGTACGACGCCGAGCACGCGCTGATCATGACCGGCTCGGTGCTGTCCATCATCCCCGTGGCCGTGATCTTCCTGCTGGGCCAGCGCTTCTTCGTCGAGGGCATCGCCACGACGGGGGTCAAGGGATGAGCGCGAGGAGCCCCCGCGCCGGGGCGCCGAGGAACGAGGTGCATCCGGTGCGAGGCACCGCAGTGCTCGGACAGGGGAGTGCAGGATGAGCGCGAGGAGCCCCCGCGCCGGGGCGCCGAGGAACGAGGTGCATCCGGTGCGAGGCACCGCAGTGCTCGGACAGGGGAGCGCAGGATGAGCGCGAGGAGCCCCCGCGCCGGGGCGCCCCGCAAGGGCGTCGGCTCGGAGACGTACGAGTCGATCTTCGGCCTCGTCTACGTCGGCCTGGCCACGAACCTCCTGCTGGTGGTGGCGACCCTGCCCCTGCTGGTCCTGCTGATGACCACCGACCCGGCGACGTCGTGGCCCGCCCTCGCGGTGGTCGCGCCCGTCGCCGCACCCGCCCTGGTGGCCGCGTTCGCCGTCTTCGGCGCCCACTCCGCCGACGGGTCGACGACGGCGGTCCGCACCTTCGCGCGGGCGTACCGGCACCACCTGCGCCGCTCCCTGGCGGTCGGTGCCCTGACGAGCGCCGTCGTCGTCGTGCTGGTGGTGGACGTCGCTGCGGTCTGGGGTGCTCGCATCGGCGCGCTCGCCATCCCGGTGTTCGTCACGCTGCTCGTCCTGGCCGTCGCCACGGCCGTCGTGGCGCTCGTGGCGGTCCCGGAGCTGCCCGGCACCCGGCTGCGCGACCTGCTGCGCGTCAGCCTGTTCGTCGCCGTGCGCCGGTGGTACGTCAGCGCGGCCGCGCTGGCGGTGCTCGGCCTGCTCGCCGGCGTCGTCGTCGCCCGCCCCGCCATCGGGCTCGGTGTGACGGCCGCCCCGCTGCTCTTCGCGGTGTGGGGCAGCCACCGCTACGCGCTGCGGGCCCAGCTGCGCGCCGTGACGCCACCGGCCCCCGCCTCCTGAACCATCACGACGGCTCCCGACGCCGGAAAGCGAGATCCACCCATGCCCACCATCGACGTCCGTGACCCGGCCGACCCGGCCGAGCCCGCCGTCTCCTCGGCAGGCCCCGGCGACGAGACCCTCGCCGCCGCCGTCGACGCTGCCGTGAAGACCGTCCGGCGCAACGCCGCCGCCTTCGGCGCGCTGTACCCCGACTCCACGACGCGGGACGACCGCTACCCGTTGCGCCCCGCCACCGCGGAGTTCGCCGAGGGCGCCAACCGCGACTGGACCACGAGCTTCTGGCCGGGGATGCAGTGGCTGTCCGTCGAGCTCACCGGCGACGCCGAGCTGCGGGCCGCGGCCCTCGCGCACGCCGCCGACTTCGCCCGCCGGGTGCACGCCGGCGAGGACCTCGACACCCACGACCTCGGGTTCCTGTACACGCTGTCCTGCGTCAACGCGTGGCGGCTGGCCGGTGACGAACCGGCACGGGACGCCGCGCTCGCCGCGGCCGACCACCTCATGACACGGTTCCTGCCGTCGGCCGGGATCATCCAGGCGTGGGGCGACCTGTCGGACCCCGCGCAGCGCGGCCGCACCATCGTCGACAGCCTCATGAACATGCCGCTGCTCACCTGGGCCACCGAGACCACCGGGGACCCGCGGTACGCCGACGTCGTCGCCCGGCACGTCGTCCAGGTGCGCACCCACCTGCTGCGCGACGACGACTCGACCTTCCACACCTTCTACTGGGACCCGGAGTCGGGCGAGCCGCTGCGGGGCGGCACCGAGCAGGGCGCCGGGGACGAGTCCTGCTGGGCCCGCGGCCAGGCGTGGGGCATCTACGGGTTCGCGCTGCACCACCGCACCTCCGGCGACCCGGAGTCGTTGCGCGCCGCCGAGCGCTGCGCCGGCTACCTCCTCGACCACCTGCCGGCCGACGGCGTGCCCTTCTGGGACCTCGTGTACACCGACGGCTCCGACGCCCCGCGGGACTCCTCGGCCGGAGCGATCGCGGCGTGCGGGCTGCTCGAGCTCGCCTCGGTGTCGTCCGACGCCGCGCGGGCGGCGCGCTACGAGGCGGCCGGCCGGGCGATGCTCGACGCGCTCGTGACCGGGTACACCCCGGCCGACGCTGCCGACTCGGACGCGCTGCTGCTGCACGCCGTCTACGACGCCCCCAAGGGCAAGGGCGTCGACGAGGGCTGCCTGTGGGGCGACTACTACTACCTCGAGGCGCTGACCCGCCTCACGCTGCCCGGCTGGGTCTCGCCGTGGTGGCCCACCACCACGGCCGACGGCGGCACGGACGGAGAGAGCGCATGATCCTGGACCAGTTCCGGCTCGACGGGAAGGTCGCCCTGGTCACCGGCACCAGCCGCGGCCTCGGGCAGGGCGCTGCCGTGGCGCTCGCCGAGGCGGGTGCCGACGTGGCACTGCTGGACCGCAGCGAGCCGACCGACACGATCGCCGCCGTCGAGGCCCTCGGCCGGCGGGCGTTCAGCGTGCGGCGGGACCTGGCCACCGCGACTCCCGCCGAGCTCGACGCGGCGGTCGCCGAGGTCGAGGGTGCCCTGGGGCCGGTGGACGTGCTCGTCAACAACGCGGGCACGATCCGGCGCGCCCCGGCCGCCGAGCACCCGGCCGAGGACTGGGACACCGTGCTGGCCGTCAACCTCGACGCCGTCTTCCACCTCTCACGGGCCGTGGGTCGCGGGATGCTGGAGCGGGGGACCGGGAGGATCATCAACGTCGCCTCGATGCTGTCCTTCCAGGGCGGGATCCTCGTGCCGGGCTACGCGGCGTCCAAGCACGCCGTCGTCGGCCTGACCAAGGCGCTCGCCAACGAGTGGGCGGGCCGTGGCGTCAACGTCAACGCCGTCGCGCCCGGCTACATGGCCACCGACAACACCGCACCGATCCGGGCGGACGAGGCGCGCGAGCAGTCGATCTCGGCGCGCATCCCCGCCGGCCGGTGGGGCACCCCCGAGGACCTCGCCGGGATCTTCGTCTACCTCGCCTCGCCCGCCTCCGCCTACGTGCACGGCGCCGTCGTCCCTGTCGACGGCGGCTGGCTCGTGCGCTGAGAACCGACCGAAGGAGCATCACCCATGGACCAGCGTTACGCCACCAACCCCACCGAGATCCCCGGCCTGACGACCCAGGGCCTGCGCGACAAGTTCCTCGTGGAGGACCTGTTCGTGCCCGGAGAGGCACGGACCGTCTACACGCACCACGACCGCATCGTGCTCGGCGGCGTGCTGCCGGCGGGCGAGCCGGTCGCGCTGCCGAACCCCGACGAGCTGCGCGCGGAGTACTTCCTGCAGCGGCGCGAGGTGGGGATCGTCAACGTCGGCTCCACGGGCACCGTGACCGCCGACGGCGAGACCTACGAGCTGCCGAACTGCGCCGTGCTGTACATCGGCAGCGGGACGCGCGACGTGTCGTTCTCGGGCGAGGGCGCGGCGTTCTACCTGTTCAGCGCGCCGGCGCACACCTCGTACCCGACCGTGCTGACGCTGCCGGGCGAGGGGAACACCCTCGAGCTCGGTGACCAGGTCACCTCGAACCGGCGCTCGCTGGAGCAGGTCGTCCACGCCAACGGTGTGCAGTCCTGCCAGGTGGTCATGGGGGTCACGCGCCTGCACGACGGTTCCATGTGGAACACGATGCCCGCGCACACCCACGACCGCCGCACCGAGTGCTACCTGTACTTCGACCTCGACGCGGACGCGCGCGTGCTGCACCTGTGCGGCGAGCCGACCGAGACGCGCCACCTGGTGGTCGCGGACCGCCAGGCGATCATCTCGCCGAGCTGGTCGGTGCACTCGGGCGTGGGGACGTCGTCGTACGCGTTCGTGTGGGCGATGGCGGGGGAGAACCAGGACTTCACCGACATGGACGCGGTCCCGCCCACCGAGATCCGCTGAGGCGTTCCTCAGGCGTGGCCGTAGGCCTTGCGCTCGTCGGGCATGAGGATCCAGAAGACGATGTACGCGAGGACCTGCGGCCCGGGGATGAGGACCGACAGCGCCGTGAGGAGGCGCACGAGTCCGCGGCTCCACCCGAAGTAGTCGGCGATCCCGGCGCACACGCCGCCGAACACACGGCCGTTGCCGGGTCGGTACAGCTTCTGGGGACGCGGTGTGGTCTGGGGAGTGCTCATGCTTCGACAGTAGGCACGACGGCGGCGGCCCGGTATCCGGTGACCCCCGGATCCGACCCTGGGTCACCCTGAGACGGCCTCCCCGCGCGGATCACTCCGGCAGTTCGTGTTCTGACCGGCAGTCCGGACTGCCGGTCAGAACACGAAGTGACGATCTGACCGGTCTGGGGAAGCGCGCAAGGCGCCGGCAGCGCCAGGACCCACCGTGCCTGCGGACCGGTTCGAGGAGCTCACCTGCGACGGCGAGCCCGTCCCGCCCGGCGTGGTCGAGTCGATCGATGACCTCCGGACCGCGATCGACCTGAGGGACGAGGCCAGGGCCGCGCTGGACGGCGCGGAGGTCCCGCCGATCGACCCCGCCGAGTGGGCGATCGTCACGGAGTCCCCGGAGCGTGTCGCGCTGCTGCGCGAGCTGGACGAGCCGGAGGATCTCGGCGGCGGCGACGTCCGTACCCACGAGTTCCTCACGATCGAGAGGGTCGACGGCCCACGATGGATGCTGACCTCGGCGAACAGCTGTGCGCTGCGCTCCGGGCCGGCGGAACCGACCGATGCGTACGGTCAGGCGGACCTCACCCTGGATCCCGACCACCCGCTCGATCCTGCCGCGACCGAGATCCACCTGCTGGTCACCGAGCGCGCGTGCAACAGCGGTCAGGACGCCGAGGGACGCATCGTGCTCGACAGGCTGGCGGCGACCGATGATGCGATCGACCTGGTCATCGGTGTCACGCTGCAAGAGGGTAACTTCACGTGCCCGTCCAACCCGCCGACGCCGTTCGTCGTCGAGCTGGAGGCGCCGCTGGGCGACCGGGTGGTCCGTGACGCCGCGGTCGTGCCCCCGCGCGAGCTGGAGCCCGCTGGGTAGACGACTGCTCGGCACGTCCAGCTCCGGTCGGTCACTCGAGCGACCGACCGGAGTCGAAGCTGCCGATCGGAGCGGGGGATCCCGTTCACCAGCCGCCGGGGGTCAGGATCTTGCGGATCCGCTTCTCGCTGACGGCGCCGTCGGTGCCGAGCTGCTGGGCGAACAACGACACGCGCAGCTCCTCGAGCAGCCAGCGCACCTCGGCGAGCTCGGCGGCGCGCGCCGGGTCGGCCGCACCGGACGCGTACGCGGTCCGGGCCCGCTCGTACGCGTCGGCGACGTCGTGCACCTTCCAGGCGAGCTCGGCATCGCGGTGCGGGTTCGACTGTGCCTTCTCCAGCCGGTACGACGCCGCCCGCAGGTAGCGCACGAGGTGCGGCACCCGGCGCGGCGGGGTCGCCGAGACGAACCCGGTGTGGATCAGCCCGGCCACGTGGTCGCGGATGTCCTGCAGCGTGTTGAGCAGCGCGAGGGACGACGACGAGCGCACCTCGTTCTCGACGGTGCGCCACGCGCTGAGGGCGGCGACGACGTGCCCCACGACGCGGTGCACCTCGTCCTCCAGGTGCTGCCGCACGAACGCGACGGCTTCCTTGTACGACTCGGCGTCCCGTACCTGTACAGCCACCGGTCCGCCGGTCGGCGTGCCGGGGGCCTTGTCCCCGTCCGGGCTGGTCAGCGCCACCACCGCGGCCAGCTGAAGGTCCGCGACGAGCGCCTCGGTGTTCCGGTACGGCGCCGCCGCGAGCGTCAGCGACTGCTTGGACGTCCACCGCGAGGTGATGCGAGGGGTCGCCAGCGCCGTCTCGGACAGCAGCAGCCGCCGCACGCCGGCCTCGTGGGTCGCATCCTGCGCGGCCGCGTCGGCGAGCACGCGCAGCGCCACCGACGGCGCACCCTTCGCGCCCGGCTCCTCGACCAGCGCCGGATACCCCTGCACCACGACCCCGCCCCCGAGGTCGGTCGACACCACCCGAGGCAGCACCCCACCGACCAACGACGCGGGCCACCCCGTCAGCCCCGACTCCTCCGCCACCACAGCGCCGGATCCGCTCGACGCAACCCCAGCGTCAGTGGATGCGCCAGCGGCACCGGACGCACCGCCGTCGGGCACGGAGGTCGGTGTGCCGCCGTCAAGCCGTAGCGGAGGGCCCCCCGGGGCCCGTGAGCGAGGCGGCGCACCGACCTGCGCGCCCGACGGCCCCGAGCCCGGCCCCGAACCAGAAGCAGCCCGCGCCGCCTCCTCGAGCGCGACCCCGACCGCCCCCTTCACGGCCGCCCGCACGGCCGCCTCGGCCTGCGGGGCCAGCCGCTTCTGCAGCGACAGCAGGTCCTTGGACTCGTCGAGCGGGACGGGAGCGGGTCGCGTCGACCGCTTCTTCTTCGAGCCCTTGCGCCCCCGCCCGTCGCCCGGGGCATCGGGCGCACCCGACGCGCCGGCACCGGAGGGCTCTTCGACCCGGAACGTCATGCGCAGGTGAGCCGGCAGCCGTTCGACGCGCTCGGCGTCCCAGACCTCGTCGGGGATGACGACGTCGCGCAGCTCACGCACGGCGCGCGAGAACTCGACGTGGAACGGGGAGGCCATGTCGCCGGCCCGGGCCATGTCCGACCACTGCGGGGTGTTCTCGCGCAACCAGCGGGCGACGGCGGCACCGACGTCGGGCGCGGGCACGAGCTCGCGCCGCACCGTCTTGGGCAGCGAGCGGATGGTGGCGACGCAGAGCTCGTCGAGCAGGCCGGGGACCATCCAGTCGAACCCGCTGGGGCTCACGCGGTTGAGGATCGACAGCGGGACGTGGACGGTGACGCCGTCGGCGTCGGTGCCGGGCTGGAACTGGTAGGTGAGCGGCAGGGTGATCTCACCCTGCGTCCACGTCTCGGGGAACATCTCGGGAAGCGCAGCGGTGTCGGCAGAATCGACGAGCTGGTCGAGCGTGAGGGTCAGCAGGTCGGGGTCGTCGTGCTGGGCCTTCTTCCACCAGGTGTCGAAGTGCCGGGCGCTGACCACCGACGCGGGCACGCGTTCGTCGTAGAACGCGAAGAGGTCGTCCTCGCTGGCCATGAGGCCACGCTGCCGGGAGCGGGCCTCGAGCTCCTCGGCCTCGGCGAGCAGGCGGCGGTTCTCGGCGAAGAACCGGTGGTGGGTGGTCCACTTCCCCTCGACGAGGGCGTGCCGGACGAACATCTCCCGGGCGGCCTCCGGGTCGACCTTCGCGAACAGGACCGGGCGGTCGGCGACGATCGGCACGCCGTACAGCAGCACCTTCTCCGTGGCCATGGCCGCGCCCTGCTTGGTGGACCAGTGCGGGTCGGCGTAGGTGCGCCGGGCGAGGCCGCCGGCGAGCTCCTCGGCCCACTCGGGCTGGATGCGGGCGACGTCGCGGGCCCACAGGCGGGAGGTCTCCACGAGCTCACCGGCCATGATCCAGGCCGGTGGCTTCTTGCTCAGCGGCGAGCCCGGGAAGATGGCGAAACGGGCGCCGCGGGCCCCGAGGTACTCGTTGCGGGCGCGCTTGGCGGCCTGCCGCAGCGCGCGGGCGCGTGCCTCGCCGCGCAGGTGGGCGACGGAGGACGCCTTGACCTCGTTGGTCTCCTGCATGCCGAGCTGGGAGAGCAGCCCGGCGAGCAGCGAGCGGTGGATGGTGTCGCCGTCCCACTCCTGTCGATGGTCGTCAGCGGCGGGGTCCGGTGCGCTGCCTCGCTCACGGGCCCCAGGGGGCCCTCCGCTACGGCTCGACGGCGGCGCACCGGACCCCGCCGCTGACGGCCCGCCGGTGGTCGGCTGGTAGGAGAGATCGATGCCGAGGGGCTTGCCCATCTGCCGGATCTGCGCGACGACGTCCTGCCACTCGCGGACCCGCAGGAAGTTGATGTACTCGCTCTTGCACAGCCGGCGGAACGCCGAGGACCCCATCGCGTGCTGCTGCTCGCGCAGGTACTCCCACAGGTTGAGGTAGGCGAGGAAGTCCGACGACGGGTCGCGGAACCGTGCGTGCTGCTGGTCCGCCTGCTCCCGGGCCTCGGCCGGGCGTTCGCGCGGGTCCTGGATCGACAGCGCCGCCGCGATGATCGAGACCTCGCGGGCGACCCCGCGCCGTGAGCCCTCGATGATCATGCGGGCGAGCCGCGGGTCCATGGGGAGCTGCGCGAGCGTGCGGCCGACGTCGGTGAGCCGGGTCTGCGTCGCGGAGCCGTCGCGCTGCGGGCGGGCGAGGGCGCCGAGCTCGGTGAGGAGCTGGACGCCGTCACGCACGGCCCGCGTGTCCGGGGGCTCGACGAACGGGAACTTCGCGACGTCGTCGGGCGTCTCCACGACGCCGACGGAGATCATCTGCAGCAGCACCGACGCGAGCGAGGTGCGCAGGATCTCGGGCTCGGTGAACTCTGGCCGGCTCTCGAAGTCGTCCTCGGCGTAGAGGCGGATCGCGACGCCGTCGGCCACGCGGCCGGAGCGGCCGGAGCGCTGGTTGGCGCTGGCCTGGCTGACGGGCTCGATCGGCAGCCGCTGGACCTTGGTGGCCTTGGAGTAGCGGGAGATGCGCGCGGTGCCGGGGTCGACGACGTAGTGGATGCCGGGCACGGTCAGCGACGTCTCGGCGACGTTCGTGGACAGCACGATCCGGCGCGAGGAGTGCTGCTGGAAGACGCGGTGCTGCTCGGCGGCGGACAGCCGCGAGTACAGCGGGAGGATCTCCACGTGCTGGGGGTGCTTGGGGTCGCGGGCGCGTTCCTTGAGGTGGCCCTCGAGGGCGTCGGCGGCGTCGTGGATCTCGCGCTCCCCGGAGAGGAACACGAGGATGTCGCCGGGGCCCTCGCGCATGAGCTCGTCGCAGGCCTCGACGATGCCGGTGACGAGGTCCTTCTCCTCACCCTTCTTCTTCGCCGGGGCGTCCGGGTCGCTGTCCGGCGACAGCGGGCGGTAGCGGATCTCGACCGGGTAGGTGCGTCCGGTCACCTCGATGACCGGCGCGTGGTCGGGCAGGACGTCGACGACGGCGGCCGGCGCACCGCCGACCTCCGCCAGGTGCGCGGGCGAGAAGTGCGCCGCGAACCGTTCGGAGTCGATCGTCGCGGAGGTGACGATGAGCTTGAGGTCGGGACGGCGCGGCAGCAGCCGCGACAGGTACCCGAGCAGGAAGTCGATGTTGAGCGACCGCTCGTGCGCCTCGTCGATGATGATCGTGTCGTAGGCGAGCAGCTCCGGGTCGCGCTGGATCTGCGCGAGCAGGATGCCGTCGGTCATGACCTTGACCAGCGTGTCCGCGCTGGAGGTGTCGGTGAACCGCACCTGGTAGCCGACGACGCCGCCCAGCTCCGTCCCCAGTTCTTCGGCGACCCGCTCGGCGACCGACCGTGCCGCGATCCGCCGCGGCTGCGTGTGCCCGATCTGGCCGGCCCGCCCTCGGCCGAGGTCCAGCAGGATCTTCGGCAGCTGTGTCGTCTTGCCCGAGCCGGTCTCGCCGGCGACCACCACGACCTGGTGCTTCTCGATGGCGGCGGCGATGTCCTCGCGCCGTGCGGAGACGGGGAGCTGCTCGGGGTAGGTGATGTCGGGGACGACGACGGCGGCACGCGCTGCCGCTGCCCGGTCGAGCTGGTCGCGGCTCACCCGCGCCGGGCCGCGTCCGTTCCTGCTCTGGCTCGACTTCCCGCCGCCGCCGCGGCCGCGACGGCGGCGGGCGCCGTCCTTCCCGGCGTGCTGCTCACCGCCGCGCCGGTCCCGGCGGTCGCCGCGTGCGCCGCCGTCGTCGGCGGGCTGCGGGGTGGATGAGGTCTCGGTGCTCACGGCCTCCCATTCTCGCAAGGCCGCGCAAGCTCATTCGGCGGCCGGCGTCGACGCTGCCAGCAGTGCCTCCACCGTCGCGCGCGCCTCGGTCAGCGCGTCGGGTCGGCCGCCGGCGGTCGAGAGCACCAGCGCCCCCTCGTAGACCAGGTGGACGGACGCGCCGGCCGTCTGCGGGTCGGTGAGTCCGGCACCGGCGGCGAGGGCGACGAAGAGCCGGCGCATCCAGTCCTTCTCGCGGCGGACGACGTCGCGGGTCGCGGCGTCGTCGGCGCCGACCTCGGCGTGGGCGTTGACGAAGGCGCACCCGCGGTCCTGGCCGGCGTGCCAGGCCTCGAGCGCGTCGAAGACGGTGAGGATGCGTCGCCGGGGGTCTGGCTGCGCCGCGACCAGCTCCAGGACGTGGTGCTGCCAGCGGGCGCCGCGGCGGGTGAGGTACTGCGCGACGAGCCGGTCCTTGGACCCGAAGCGGTCGTAGAGCGTCTTCTTGGTGGTGCCCGCCTCGAGGGCGACGAGGTCGACGCCGACGGCGCGGATGCCGCGAGCGTAGAAGAGCTCGCTGGCGGCGTCGAGGAGGGCGTGGCCGGCGGGGGTGAGCTCGGGCTCGGCGAAGATCGGGGCCGGCGTCTCGAACATGGTCGTCATGGTGCGCTCCCGGAGAAGAGGGTACTGCGAGTATACAGACCGGTATGGTTGCGTCGAGGCCATGAGACGAGACACTGTCGCAGCCGTCGGGCTGGTCGTGTTCTGGAGCTCCGGCTTCATCGGGGCGGAGCTCGGCACGCGCGACGCCTCACCGCTGACCCTGCTCGCCTGGCGGTACCTGTTCGCCGGCGCGCTGGCGCTCGCGGTCCTCGCCGTGCTGCGCGCCCGCCGCGGTCGCGTGCCGCACCGTCGCACGCGCCACGCCGTCGTCGTCGGCCTGCTGACCCAGGCCGGCTACCTCGGCGGGATCATCGGGGGCGTCGGGCTCGGGGTGGACGCCGGGACGGCCGCGCTCGTCGCCGCGCTGCAGCCGCTGGTCGTCGCGGCCCTGGCGCACGCGGCCTGGGGCGAGCGCACGTCGCCGGGCCAGCGCCTCGGGCTGGCCGTCGGGCTCCTCGGCGTGCTGCTCGTCGTCCTCGGCGACGTAGGACAGGGGACCGCGCCGTGGTGGGCGTACCTGCTCCCGCTCGGCGGCATGCTGTCGATGTCCCTGGGGACGGTCCTGGAGCGCCGGGCGCCCGACGGCGGGGACCTCCTCGGCGACCTGGCCGTGCACACCCTGGCGGCGGGAGTCGCCCTCGTCGCCATCGCGGCCGTGACCGGCCGGGTGGCGCCGCCGGAGGGTGCGCCCACCTTCTGGGTGGCCGTCGTGTGGCTGGTGGTCCTGGCGACGGTCGGCGGGTACGGCTGCTACCTCGTGGTGCTGCGGCGCAGCGGACCGCAGGCCGCGAGCACGCTGCTCTACCTCACGCCGCCGGTCACCGCGGCATGGGCAGGGCTGCAGCTCGGCCAGGTGCCGGGGCTGCTCGCGGTCCCGGGGGCGCTCGTGTGCGCGGCGGCGGTCTGGCTGGTGGCGCGTCGCGAGCCGTCCCGTCAGCCCGCAGCGGGAGCGGCCCGCGTGTAGCGGTCCGCCAGGACGCGCACGTGCTCGACCAGCTCCGGCGGCTCGGTGACGTGGAAGTCGAACCCGAGCATGCCGCTCCACACGGCGACGGTCTCGACGCTGTCACCGCCGGTCACCAGCACCGACCGGCCGTCCGGCAGCGCCTCGACGGTGCCGACGGCGGGGTTGATCCGGGCCAGCACCTCCTCGGCCGAGGCGTCGACGACGATCCGGGCGTGCACGGCCCACCCGGTGCGGGCGACCTCGCGGACCACGAACTCGGTGAGATCGCCGGGGAACGGCGCCGGGGTGAAACGCCGCCCGCCAGGGGTGCGCAGCTCGAGCCAGTCCACGCGGTAGGGCGCCCAGGTCCCGGTGGGGACGTCGCGCCCGACGAGGAACCAGCGCCGCTGCCAGGCGACGAGGTGGTACGGCTCGAGCTCCACGGGCTCGCCCCGGGAGAAGGCCCGCAGCCCCTGGTGGTCGCGGATCGCGGCGGCGACGTCGCGCAGGACGCCGGGGTCGACCTCCGGGTCCTCGACGTCCGAGTCGGTGTTCGCCGGTCCGGCCGTGCTGGCCGTGCGGAGCGCGGTGAGCTGGCGGCGCAGGCGGTCCGGCATGACCTGCTCGAGCTTGGCCAGGGCGGACCGCCCCGGTTCCTCGAGCCCTGCGGTGCCGGTGGCGGTCCGCAGCCCGACGGCGACCGCGACGGCCTCGTCGTCGTCGAGGAGCAGCGGGGGCAGCCGTGCGCCGGCGCCGAGGCGGTAGCGCCCACCGGGCCCGCGGACGGCGTCGACGGGGTAGCCGAGCTCACGCAGGCGGGCGACGTCGTGGCGCACGGTGCGGTCGGTGACGTCGAGCCGTGCGGCCAGCTCGGCGCCCGACCAGTCGGCACGGGACTGCAGGAGCCCGAGCAGGGCGAGGAGCCGTGACGCGGTGGTGCTCAGAGTGACCTCCTCGAACCCGTGACGGTACGTCGAGAATAACGGAACGAAGTGTTCCTGATCCTTTCCTATCGTCGAAGACAGCAGCGAGGCACCTGCCCCGCACCGACACCGGGAGAACCGTCATGGACACCACCACCGGGCTCACGATCCGCCCCTTCGCCGTCGAGGTCCCCCAGGCCGACCTGGACGACCTGCACGAGCGGCTCGAGCGCACCCGCTTCGCCCCGGCCGCCCCCGGCGACTCCTGGGAGTACGGCACGCCCGAGTCCTACCTGCGCGACATGGTCGAGCGGTGGAAGAGCTTCGACTGGCGTGCCGTCGAGGCCCGCCTCGGTGCCTACCCGGGCTTCCGCACCGAGATCGACGGCCAGCCGATCCACTTCCTGCACGTCCGCTCCGAGCACGCGGACGCGACGCCCCTGCTGCTGGCCCACACCTACCCCGGCTCGGTGCTCGACTTCCTCGACATGATCGACCCGCTCGTGGACCCGGTCGCCCACGGCGGCCGCGCCGAGGACGCCTTCCACCTGGTGATCCCCTCGGTGCCCGGGTTCGGGTTCTCGACCCCGCTGGTCGGCGAGAGCTGGACGACGGCGCGGGTGGCCCGGGCCTACGACACCCTCATGCGCGGGCTCGGCTACGACTCCTACGGCGTGCACGGCAGCGACAACGGCGCGCTCGTCGGCCGCGAGCTCGCCGTCGTCGACCCCGAGGGCTTCCGCGGGGCGCACGTGCTCCAGCTCTTCTCGTTCCCGTCCGGGGCCGACGGCGAGATGGACGGGTTCGGCCCGAAGGAGTTCGCCGCGCTGGAGCACATGCAGTGGTTCCAGTCCGTGGGGGCGTACAACGTGATGAACGCGTCCCGGCCGCAGACGATCGCCGCCGGGCTGGCGGACTCACCCGTGGCGGTGCTCGCCTACCACGAGCTCTTCGAGAGCTTCGGCAACGGCACGGCCCTGGTGCGCCCCGAGCAGGTGCTCGCCCAGGCGACGCTCTACTGGCTGACCAACTCCTACGCCACGGCGGTGCGCCAGTACCACGCCGAGCAGCGTGCCGGGGCGGAGCCCGTGGTCAGCACCGGGCGGATCGGGGTGGCCGTCTTCGCCGACGACTTCCAGACGATCCGCAGCCTCGCCGAGCGGGACAACGCCCGCATCGAGCACTGGTCGGAGTTCCCGCGCGGCGGGCACTTCGCCGCCCTGGAGGTCCCCGACGACGTCGTCGCGGACCTGCGGGCGTTCTTCGCCTGACGTCCACCACCACGGGCCGGGCTCACGTCGTGGGCCCCGCCCGTCGTGCGTCAGTAGTTGACCGTCGAGACCACCGTGCCGAACAGGGCGACGGCGAACGCGAGGTAGGCCAGGACGATGAGCACGCCCAGGCCCGTGAAGATGATCGACAGCCACAGGCCCCACTTGCCGAGGACGTTGTCGTAGCCGGCCTTCTTCGAGTCGGACAGCGCCAGCGCGGACACCACGATCCCGGCCGGCGAGAAGATGAACGCCAGCACGAAGCCGATGATCCCCATCGTCTTGCCGGGCGGGTCCGGCGCGTACGCCGGCTGGTAGCCCGGCTGAGGGTAGCCGGGCTGCCCGTATCCCGGGGCGTAACCCTGCTGCGGAGGCTGCTGGGCGCCGGGCTGCTGCCCGTAGCCGGACGACGGCTGCGAGGGACCCGGCGTGGTCCCGGGTTCCTCGGCCGGGTTCGAGCCCGGTGTCGAGTACGGCTGGGGCGGCTGGTAGGGATCGGTCATGGGCCCAGTCTCCCGGACGCGCGGCGCGCGCACCAGGGCTCCCTTCACGGGCCGCCGTGCCCGTGATGGGATCGGGCCATGTTCACCCGCTCCCGCACCTCGTTCGACCTGATCCCGCGCCGAGTGCGCGTGCACGACGTCCGCCGGCTCACCGGGTCGATGGTCCGCACCACCTTCCGGGACGTCGACGGCGCGGACCCGGCGGCGCCGTCGTCCCTCGCGGCGCTCCGGGCGCCGGGGCCGGAGGACCACGTCAAGGTCTTCCTGCCCGACCCGGCCACCGGGGAGCTGCACGCCCCGACGATCGCACCCGACGGCGGCCTCCATCGCCCGACCGGTGTCGTGTCGATCTCGCGCGACTACACGGTGCGCGCGCAGCGGACGGTCGACGGGGTCGCCGAGCTGGACGTCGACTGGGTGCTGCACGGCGACGAGGGGCCGGCGTCGGCCTGGGCGGCGCGCGCTGCCGTCGGTGACGAGGTGGTGCTCGCCGGGCCCCGCGGCAGCCTCGGCGTCCCGGAGGGGATCCGTCGCCTGATCGTCGTGGTGGACGAGACCGGCCTGCCCGCCGCCGCGCGCTGGGTGGCGGCCGTGGGTCCGGGCGTCCCGGTGACGGCGGTCGTGGAGATCGGCGACGACGTGGACGAGTCGTTCGTGGAGTCCGAGCTCGGCCACGCCGCCGTCGAGATCCTCTACCGCACCGACGGGCCCGGCCAGGTCGAGGAGGCCGTGCGGTCCCTCGGCGGGGTGGACGACGGCGAGCTCGTCGTCGCGCTCGGCGAGGCCGGCGAGCTGGTCCCCGTGCGCCGCTACCTGCGGCACGAGGCCGGCGCGCGCCCGGACCAGCTCGCGGTCGCGGGCTACTGGCGGCGCGGGACCGTCAACCTGGACCCCGACCAGCCGCTGGACCCGACCGACCCGGACTGAGCCGCACTCCCCGCAGAGTGCTAGCATTCTGCTGTCAAGGAGGTAGTGATGTCGATGACGATCACCGTGCGAGGGCTCGACGACGAGCTGCACCGGCAGATCAAGGAGCGTGCGCGCAGGCACCATCGGTCGATGGAGGCCGAGGTGCGCGCGATCCTCGCGGGCGCGGTGACGGCACCCGCGATCGGCGTCCGCCGGGGCGAGGCGCCGGAGGACGGCCCGCCTCGCGACGCGCCGGCAGGCGGCGACTGGATCGACCGCGCGCGCTCTGCCCTCCACGAGGCCTGGGCGGATCCCGCCTGGGATGACGACTGGCTCCCGGGGCGTCCCGAGGCGCCGTCCCGACCGGCCGTGGAGCTCGAGGGGTGACCTACCTCCTCGACACGAACGTTCTCTCGGAGCTGACGCGTCGAGCGCCCGATACCGGCGTCCTGCGATGGCTGAGGTCGCACGACGACCTGTGGACGACGTCCGTGGTGGTGGGTGAGCTGCTCTTCGGTGTGGCCCGGCTGCCTTCCGGACGCCGGCGAGAAGCGCTCCACGCAGCGGTGCTCTCGATCCTCTCGGAGAGGTTCCGCGACCGGGTGCTGCCGTTCGACCAGCCCGCTGCCGTCGAGTACGCCGTGGTGCGGAGCCGTCAGGAGCGGGCCGGGCGACCGGCCGGTGACCTGGACGCGATGATCGCCGCCGTGGCCAGGGCGCACGGGGCCGCGGTCGTGACGCGCAACGTCCGGCACTTCGCGGACAGCGGCACCGAGGTCGTCGATCCGTGGAGTCGGACCTGAGTCCGAGGCATGGTCACCTGTGGGCGCGCACGAACACCACGGAGTCGCCGAGCAGCGGCATGCGCTCCACCGTGCGCGTGTCGGCCAGGCCGGCGGCGGTGAGCAGCCGCTCGATGCCCCCGTCGGCGTTGTCGGCGTCGTGCGTGCGGCTCCCCGGTCCGTGACCGGGCTGGTGGCCGCCCCGTCCGTGACGGTGGCTCGCGCCGTGCTCGTGGCCCCTGTCGTCTCCGTCGTGGTGCCCGTGCGCGCTCGCATGGTCACCGGCGAAGTCCGCGATCGTGACCTGTCCGCCCGGCGCCAGGACCCGGGCGATCTCCGCGGCGAGGAGCTCCTTCTCGGCGGCCGGCACGTGGTGCAGCGCCAGGGACGAGACCACGTGGTCCTGGCTCGCGTCCGGCACGGGCAGCCGGTGGGCGAAGCCGCGCACCAGCGTCACCTCGCCCCCGCGACGACGGCGGAGCTTGCGGGCCGCGCGGCGCAGCGAGTCGCCGTCGGGGTCGAGGCCGGTGACGACGGCGTCCGGCGCGGCGCGCAGCACCTCGCGGGTCAGGTTGCCGGTGCCGCAGCCGACGTCGAGCACCCGCTGGCCGGGGCCGACCTGAGCGAGCTCGACCGTCCGGCGGTACAGGCGGCCCAGGCCGCGGAAGCGGGCGACCAGGTCGTACCAGGGCATCAGCCAGCCGCGGGCCATGCCGGGCAGGAACTCGTGGGCGGACTCGTCCGGGCGGACGTCGTCGAGCAGGCGGACTTCGTGGGGCATGGGGTCTCCTGAGGGTGCGGGCGCTCCCATGCTCCTCCCGCCCGCTCGAGCGTGGAAACTGCTTTGCCAGACCGGCAACCGCGGAGGCGGCAGACGTCGTGCCGTGCGGCGCCGTCCGTACGATGGCCGCATGTCTGTGGATGGTCCGCCCCCGCCCAGCACCGCCTACCTCGACCACGTCGTCGACGAGACCGAGGAACGCCGTCGTGTGGCGCTCGCGGCGCAGGCAGCGGAACCCGGGTCCGTGGACGACGGCGGCGCTCCGGCCGCGCTGCGCGCCGCGGTCGAGTCGCGGGTCGCCTCGCTCGCGCCCGACCTGACCCGGATCGTGCAGTCGTTGCACGCGAACCCGGAGACCGCGTTCGAGGAGCACGAGAGCGCCCGGCTGCTCGTGGACGTCGTCGCCGAGCACGGCATCGAGGTGCAGCTCGGGGTGCACGGCGTCGACACGGCGTTCCGTGCGGAGCTGACGGGTCCCGGCCCGGTCGCCGGGCCGACGATCGCGATCTGCGCCGAGTACGACGCGCTGCCCGTCATCGGCCACGCCTGCGGCCACAACGTGATCGCCGCCACCGGCGTGGGGGCGTTCCTGGCGCTGCGCGACGTGATGCGCGGCCCGGACGCGCCGTCGGGCCGGGTGGTGCTGCTCGGCACACCGGCCGAGGAGGGCCACAGCGGCAAGGAGGTCATGGCGCGTGCCGGGGCGTTCGACGACGTCGACGCCGCGATCATGGTGCATCCCTACGGGGTGGACGTCGCCGACCAGGTGTGGCTCGGCCGGCGCCTGCTGACCTGGACCTTCACGGGCCGGGCCGCCCACGCGTCCGCCCAGCCGTTCATGGGTCGCAACGCCCTGGACGCCGCCACGCTGGCCTACCAGGGCATCGGGCTGCTGCGGCAGCAGATGCCGCCGTCGGACCGGGTGCACGCCACGATCGTCGAGGGCGGCACCCGGCCCAGCATCATCACCGAGCGTGCGGTGATGCACCTCTACGCCCGCTCGAAGTACCCGGACACGCTGCGGGACCTGTCGCGGCGGCTCGACGACGTCGCCCGCGGCGCCGCACTGATCACGGGCACGCAGGTGCAGATCGACTGGGACGACGGCGCGCACCCGTCGTTGCCGGTGCGGACCAACCAGGCGCTGACCCGCCGGTGGGTGGCGGCGCAGCGGGCGCGCGGCCGCGACGTGCTGCCGGGAGGGGTCGTCTCCGAGACGCTGGCCGCCTCCACGGACTTCGGCAACGTGAGCTTCCGGGTGCCGGGGATCCACCCCCTCATCCAGGTGTCGGCCCCGGGGGTCGCGCTGCACACGGCCGAGTTCGCGGAGGCCGCCGCCGGGCCGGACGCCGAGCGCGCCGCCGTCGACGGTGCGGCCGGGCTCGCCCAGGTCGCGCTGGACTACCTGTGCGACCCGGCGCTGCGTGCCGCCGTCGACGCGGAGTTCGCGGCGGCCGGCGGACCGATCGACGTCCCGCAGTACTTCGCATGAGCTCGCGTCGCCCGGTATCGGCGGCGGCCGTGCTGCTCGTGGGCGCCGTGCTGAGCGGGTGCGGATCGGGTGAATCCGTGTCGGGGTATGCGTCCAACGTGAAGGTCGAGACGCAGGGCGGCACCACGGCTCTGGTGCAGGTGGCGGACCTGGGTGGAGGCGATGCGGCGTTCGAGGGCGTCCTCGCCACGAGCCCGGCCGGATGCCTCGGTCTCGCTCCCCCCGACGGCAGCGGCACGGTCCGCGTCGTCGTCTGGCCCGCGGACGTGTCTCTCTCCGGCGAGGGAGAGCTCACGACGTCGTCCGGCGAGAAGCTGGCCGTCGGTGACACGGTGTTCGGTGGAGGTGAGGATCTCGAGGACCTGCACGAGCACAGGGGTGACGCTGTCACCGCCTGCGTGGAGGAAGGGGAGCGCGGGTTCGTTCTCGGCGAGGTCGAGAAGATCACGGAGTAGATCGACCCCGCTTGCCCCGCACAGCGACGGGTGGTGGCGATCGATCGCCACCACCCGTCGCTGTGTGCTCGTCACCGCGGTCAGGCCGCGGTGGTGACCTCGATGCGCTGCGGCGTCGTGCCGGCGAAGACGCCGGTGACCGTCACCGCGAGCACGCCGGCGTCGTAGGCCGCGGTCACGGACTCGCCGTCGACCGCCTTCGGGAGCGGGACGACGCGTCGGAACTCGCCGAGGCGGACCTCGGAGTAGCGGCGGCCCTCCGCGTCCTCGTCGCGGTGGTCCCGGCGCTCGCCGCGCACGACGAGCCGACGGCCCTCGAGCTCGACGGTGACGTCCTCGGCCGGGTCGATGCCCGGCAGGTCGAAGCGGGCGACGAGGTCCTCGCCCTGGCGGTAGACGTCGGCCGGGGCAGCCTGGCGCTCGGCGGGTGCGAGCGGCAGACGGCGTGCGTCCCGGATCCGGACGTCGGCGAACGCGGGACGGGTCAGGGTGGCGATCATGGTTCCTCCTCGGGGTGGGTGCTGCTGAGGGGCATAACTTGAGTCGTGCCGACTCAATTTCCGAGTTCGCCGACGGCGGACGACGGGCGCCGCGCCGTCGCGAGCGTCCCTGTTCGTCAGGAATCGGCCGGGGAATCCTGACGAACAGAGACGCTCGTGCGGCAGCTCCCGCCCGTCCTGGGCAAGATGGCCGGATGAGCGCTCTCACAGCCGACGAGCTGACCGCGATCTACACCGACCTGCACGCCCATCCGGAGCTCGCCTTCGCCGAGCACCGCACCGCGGAGATCGTCGCCGACCGGCTGCGGGCGTCCGGCTTCACGGTCCACGAGGGGATCGGCGGCACCGGCGTCGTCGGCGTCCTGGCCAACGGTGAGGGCCCGACCGTGCTGCTCCGGGCGGACATGGACGGCCTGCCGGTCGCCGAGCGCACCGGCCTGCCCTACGCGTCGACGGACACCGCGACCACGGCCGACGGAGAGTCGCCCACGATGCACGCCTGCGGCCACGACGTGCACGTCACCTGCCTCCTCGGTGCCGCCGCCGACCTCGCCGGACGTCGCGCCGAGTGGGCCGGCACGCTGCAGGTGCTCTTCCAGCCGGCCGAAGAGGCCGGTGCCGGCGCGCGAGCCATGGTCGACGACGGCCTCTACGAGCGCGTCGGCACCCCCGACGTCGTGCTCGGCCAGCACGTGATGCCGTTGCCCGTGGGCACCGTGAACCTCACACCGGGCACCGCGATGGCCGCCGCCGACTCGCTGCGGATCGTCCTGCACGGCAGTGGCGGGCACGGGTCCAGCCCGGAGGGGACCGTCGACCCGGTGCTCATGGCCGCTGCCACGATCCAGCGCCTGCAGGGCATCGTGTCGCGCGAGATCGGTGCGCGCGAGGCGGCGGTCGTCACCGTCGGCTCCGTCCGTGCCGGGACGCAGGCGAACATCATCCCGGACCGTGCCGAGCTGCTGGTCAACGTGCGCACCTTCGACGAGCGCGTCCGGGACAGGGTCCTCGCCGCGATCCGCCGGATCGTCGACGCCGAGGCGGCGGCGTCCGGCGCGCCGCACCCGCCGGAGGTCGAGTCGATCTCGGGGTTCGGCGCCATGGTCAACGACCCGGACGCCTCGGCCCGCACCCGGGCCGTCCTGGAGCGCCTGGTGGAGGACCGACGCGCGACGATCGAGGCCGCCGGTGGGCGTCCCGTCGTCATCGAGCTGCCGCCGGTGGCCGGCTCGGAGGACGTCGGCGAGCTGGCGACGGCTGCGGGGGTGCCGCTGGTCTACTGGAACCTGGGCGGGTTCGACGCCGCGCTGTTCGAGGGGTTCGACGCCGCCGGCGCGAGCATGGGCAACCTGCCCGAGGGGGTGGCGCCGAACCACTCACCGTTCTTCGCGCCGGTGCCCGAGCCCACGCTCGAGCTCGGCGCCGACCTGCTGGTCGCCGCGGCCCGGGAGTGGCTCGCCTGAGCGGGCGCGCGCTCCGGGGCGCGGGGCGCGGCGGATACCCTTCGACTGTGCTTCGGTCCGGACAACAGCCCCCTGTGCTCAGTGACGTCGCAGAGCGGGCAGGTGTCAGCGTCTCGACCGTCTCGCGCGTCCTGACCGGGCGCACCCCCGTCAGCCAGAAGCTGCGCGACCGGGTGGAGAGCGCCGTGGCGGAGCTCGGGTACCGCCCGAACGCTGCGGCGCAGACGTTGGTCAGCGGGCGGCGCTCCACCGTGGCGGTGCTGGCGCGCAACACCCTGCGCTACGGCTACGCCGCCACGCTGCAGGGCATCGAGGAGGCGGCGCGCGCCGAGGGCTTCGTGGTGACGATCGGCGTCATCGAGTCCGAGGACCCGGGAGCGATGAAGAGCGCGATCGACCTGGTGCTCTCGCAGCCGTTGGCGGGCGCGATCGTGGTCGAGTTCGACACCCTGGGCATCGCGACGCTCGACGCGCTCCCCGCGTCCCTGCCGGTGGTGGCGGCCGCGGGTGCGCGGCGCCGGGCCGGGTCGCGGCCGCACGCGTTCCTGGACGACGAGGCCGGCGGACGGGAGGCGACGCAGTACCTGCTGTCGCTCGGGCACCGCACGGTGCACCACGTCGCGATCCCGGCGACCCGGGAGCGCGCCGGGCGCAGCTGGGGCTGGCGGTCCGCGATGAACGACGCGGGCGTGCCGCTGCCGCCGATGATCCAGGCGAGCTACGACCCCGACTCGGGGTACGAGGCGGGCCGTGAGCTCGCGAAGGACCCGTCGGTCACGGCCGTGCTGTGCGGCAACGACGAGCTGGCGATCGGCGTCGTGCGTGCGCTGGCCGAGGCGGGCCGGGGCGTGCCCGGTGACGTGAGCGTGGTGGGCTTCGACGACCAGCCGTTCGCACGGATGTGGATGCCGGCGTTGACCACCGTCGCGCAGGACTTCCCGGAGCTGGGCCGGCGGACCTTCGGGCTGCTGTCGCAGTGGCTCGGCACGGGGACGAAGCCCCGCAGCTCCTCGGCGAAGCCGCGGCTGGTGGTGCGGGACAGCACCGCCCCGCCTCGCGCCTGACGTCCCGGCCGGTCCCGGGCCCTGGCCTGTCTGCCTGATCTACCTGTCGCCCTGACCTGCCCGTACGGCCCCGTCCTGCCGCAGCGCCGGCACCTCGTGGCCTCCCGTGAGCGGCGGCTTCCTGCACGCGTTCTGACCAACGTTTGCAGAATCGGCTCCCGCCCGTCTACTCTCTGACCAACGTTTGCAGAACCCGCGGAGCGGCGGGGACGACAAGGGAGTTGGCGCGAGTGTCGAGCATGCCGATGGCGCAGGACGGCGTTGCCGCCGCAGGACGTGGATGGCCCACCAGGGTGCGGCTGGCTGCCGCAGGGGCGGCCGTGGTGCTCTCCCTCCCGCCCGACCGGTTGCCCACGGTGCTGCACTGGGGCGCCGACCCGGGACCGCTCGACGACGCCGCGCTCGCCGAGCTGGAGCACGCCGCCCGGCCGCCGCTGGCGACGAACGGCGTCGACGAACCCGCCCCTGTCGCCCTGCTGCCCGAGCCCTGGACCGGCTGGACCGGCAGCCCCGGCCTCGAGGGCCATCGTTCCGGCCGCGACTGGTCGCCGAGGTTCACGCCCGTCGACGTCGTCGTCGATCGGCGCGACGCGGGCGGGACCGTCACCGTCACCGCCGACGACGCCGAGACCGCGCTGCGCCTGGTGCTCGAGACCGAGCTCCTCGCCTCCGGCCTGCTGCGGCTGCGGGCGCACCTGACCAACCGGGGGAGCACGCCCTACGCGGTCGACGCGCTGCGCCTGGCGCTGCCGGTGCCGACCTCGGCCGACGAGCTGCTCGACCTCGCCGGCCGCTGGGCCAAGGAGCGGGTACCGCAGCGGCGAGACTTCACCGTCGGCACCCACCTGCGCGAAGGGCGGCACGGGCGGACCGGGGCCGACGCCGCCACCCTGCTCGTGGCCGGCCGGCCCGGTTTCGACTTCGGCCACGGCGAGGTGTGGGGGATGCACGTCGCGTTCAGCGGCAACCACCACGTCGCCGCGGAGCGGACCTTCGGCGGCGAGCGCCTGCTCCTCGGCGGAGAGCTGCTGCTGCCCGGCGAGATCGAGCTGGATCCCGGCGAGACGTACTCCTCGCCACGTCTCTACGCGGGCCACGGCGACGGCCTGGACGGGCTCGCCGCCCGGTTCCACGGGCACCTGCGCGCACGGCCGGGTCACCCGCGCTCCCCGCGTCCGGTCGTCATGAACGTGTGGGAGGCCGTCTACTTCGACCACGACCTGGACCGGCTCAAGGAGCTCGCCGACCACGCCGCCGACGTCGGCGTCGAACGGTTCGTGCTCGACGACGGGTGGTTCGGCTCGCGCCGCGACGACACCGCCGGTCTGGGTGACTGGCACGTCTCGGAGGAGATGTGGGGTGCCGGGCGTCTCAAGGAGCTGGTCGAGCACGTCAAGGGGCTCGGCATGGAGTTCGGCCTGTGGTTCGAGCCCGAGATGGTCAACCTCGACTCCGAGCTCGCGAGGGCGCACCCGGAGTGGCTCCTCCAGGTGCCCGGCCGGCTGCCCGTCGAGGCCCGCCACCAGCAGGTGCTCGACCTCACCCACCCCGGCGCGTTCGACCACGTGCTCACCAGCGTGCTGGCCGTCGTCGAGGACCTGGGCGTCGACTTCGTCAAGTGGGACCACAACCGCGACCTCGTGGACGCCGGCTCGACCCGCACCGGACGGGCCGGCGTCCACGCCCAGACCCTGGCGGCCTACGCGCTGCTGGACCGGGTGCGCGCCGCACGCCCGGCGCTCGAGATCGAGTCGTGCTCCTCCGGGGGCGCCCGCGTCGACCTCGAGATCCTCGAGCGCACCGACCGGGTGTGGGCCTCGGACTGCATCGACGCGCACGAGCGCCAGGAGATCCAGCGCTGGACCGCCCAGCTGCTCCCGCCCGAGCTGGTCGGCAGTCACGTCGGTGCCGAGCGCGCCCACACCACCGGCCGCCGGCTGGACCTGTCGTTCCGCGCCGCGACGGCGCTGTTCGGCCACCTGGGCATCGAGTGGGACCTCGCGGAGGCGGGCGAGCACGAGCGGGCCGAGCTGCGCGCCTGGGTCGAGTACTACCAGCAGGTGCGTGACCTGCTGCACACCGGGACGACGGTCCGGCGCCACCTGGAGGGCGGCGACCTGTGGCTCCACGGGGCGGTCCGCCCGGACCGGTCCGAGGCCCTGTACTGCGTCACCGTCCTGGAGCGGCACGTCACCTGGCCGCCCGGCCGGGTGCTGCTGCCCGGCCTCGACCCGGCGCGCACCTACCGGGTCGAGGCGGCCGGCCCGGGGGCGACGTCGCAGCGCGACCCCCGGGTCTACCCGGCCTGGTGGCAGCACGGGCTGCGGCTCACCGGGGCGACGCTCGGCAGCGTCGGGGTCCAGGTGCCGGCGCTGGACCCGGACCGCTCCGCGCTGATCCACGTGGAGGAGGACCGGTGAGCGCCGCCCCCGCAGCGACCGGGCGGGCCCGCCCGTCCCCGGGCACGCGGCGTCGGCGCCTCCAGGGCCTGGGAGACCTGCCGGCCGCCCTGGTCTTCATCCTGCCCGCGACCGTCGGGTTCGTCGCCTTCCTGCTGTGGCCGACCCTACGAGGCATCTGGCTCAGCCTCACCGACTCCACCGCGTTCCAACCGGGAGGGTTCGTCGGTCTGGCGAACTACGAGCGCATGGTCGCCGACCCGGTGTTCTGGAACGCGTTCCGCGTGACGATCTGGTACGTCGTGCTCAACATCGGCGTCCAGACCGTCCTGGCGGTCCTGGTGGCCGTCCTGATGCACCGCCTGACCCGGTCGATGATCGTGCGCGGCATCATCCTGACGCCCTACCTGGTCTCGAACGTCGTCGCGGCGATGCTCTTCCTGATGCTGCTCGACTACCAGCTCGGGTTCGTCAACGAGGTCGTCGAAGGGCTCGGGTGGGACCGGGTCATGTTCTTCGGCGACCAGTCCCTGGTCATCCCGACGATCGCCATGGTCAACGTGTGGCGGCACCTCGGCTACACCGCGCTGCTGGTCTTCGCCGGCCTGCAGACCATCCCCGCCAACCTGTACGAGGCCGGTCGCGTCGACGGCGCGTCCGAGCTGCGGATGTTCCGGGAGATCACGATGCCGCTGCTGCGGCCCTACCTCGGGCTCGTCCTCATCGTCACGATGATCGGCTCGTTCCAGGTGTTCGACACCGTCTCCGTCACCACCCAGGGCGGCCCCGCGAACGCGTCGAACGTCGTCCAGTACTACATCTACGAGGTCGCGTTCAGCCGCGGCTACGACTTCGGCTACGCCTCGGCGATGTCCGTGGCGCTCATGGTCGTCCTCGCGACGATCTCCATCGTCCAGTTCCGGGCCACCCGGGCCAACCAGAACGACATGGCGTGAGGCACCGATGACCACCACCGCACCAGCGCCCGCACCGCCCGGCACCGGCACCGTGACGCCGGCGAGCGCCCCCCGACGACGACGTCGCCTCCGCCGTCCCGGCCTCGGCAGGGTCCTCGGCTGGGTCGTGCTCGTCCTGGTCATGCTCGCGACGTTGTTCCCCTTCTACTGGATGCTGCGCACGGCGCTGTCGACCAACGCGGCGCTGCCCGGCGGGGCGGCCGACCCGCTGCCGGTCGGGTTCAGCACGGAGGGGTTCCGCCGGGCGCTCGGCCTGGCGACGCCGGCGGAGTCCCTGGCCGACGGCGGCTCGGGCGCCTCGCTCGACTTCCCGCGGTACCTGCTGAACTCCGTCGTGGTGGCGACGCTCGTCACCGCCGGGCAGATCTTCTTCTCCGCGATGGCCGCCTACGCGTTCGCGCGGCTGCGCTGGCCGGGACGCGACGTCGTCTACAGCGTGTTCCTCGCCGGGCTCATGGTGCCGGTGATCTTCACCCTGCTGCCGAACTTCCTGCTGATCCGCGACCTCGGCCTGCTCGACACCCTGGCCGGCATCGCGCTGCCCACCACGATCATGACGCCCTTCGCGGTGTTCTTCCTGCGGCAGTTCTTCGCGGGGATCAGCGTGGAGGTCGAGGAAGCCGCGAAGCTCGACGGCGCCGGCCGGTTCCGCACCTTCTTCACGATCATCCTGCCCATGGCGTCCC
Organism: Isoptericola halotolerans; assembly: GCF_013149785.1. Lineage (GTDB taxonomy): Bacteria > Actinomycetota > Actinomycetes > Actinomycetales > Cellulomonadaceae > Isoptericola > Isoptericola halotolerans. The sequence goes on along the minus strand of NZ_JABEZU010000004.1, from coordinate 216,675 downwards.
CGGCGGTGGCCACCCTGGCGATCCTCACGTACATGACCGCCTGGAACGACTACCTGTGGCCGCTGCTGGTCAGCCAGTCCGAGGACTCGCGCGTCCTCACCCTGGCGCTCGGCATCTTCCGCGCCCAGGCGCCGCAGTCCGCCCCCGACTGGGCCGGCCTCATGGCGGCGACGCTGCTCGCCGCGCTCCCGATGCTCCTGCTCTTCGGGCTCTTCGCCCGGCGCATCGTCAACTCGATCGGCTTCACCGGGATCAAGTGACCCCGGTGCCCGCACCACCATCTCCGCACCATCGACGCGGATGTCTGCGAAAGGGAACGACCATGCGAAAGACCGCACACCTCGCCGTGGCAGGATCCTTGGTCCTGGCGCTCGGCGCCTGCTCCGGCGGCGACGGCGCCGCCGGGGACGAGGCCTCCGGCGAGATCACCTACTGGCTCTGGGACTCCAACCAGCTGCCCGCCTACCAGGCGTGCGCCGAGGACTTCGCCGAGACCGGGGACGTCTCGGTCAAGATCGAGCAGTTCGCCTGGGACGACTACTGGACCAAGCTCACCGCCTCGTTCGTCGGCGGGTCCGGCCCCGACGTCTTCGTCGACCACCTGTCCAAGTACGGCGAGTTCGCCGCCCAGGGGCAGGTCGTCGCGCTGGACGAGATGATCCAGGCCGACGCGTTCGACACCGGTGTCTACGCCGACGGCCTCCTCGAGCCCTGGCAGTACGTGGACGGCTCCACCTACGGGCTGCCCAAGGACTGGGACACCACCGCCTTCTTCTACAACACCGAGATGCTGGCCGACGCCGGGCTCACTGCCGAGGACCTCTGGACGGCCGACTGGAACCCCCAGGACGGCGGGACGTTCGAGGACGTCGTGGCACGTCTCACCGTCGACACCAACGGGGTGCGCGGTGACGAGGAGGGCTTCGACGCCTCCAGCGTCGCGGTGTACGGGATGGGCATCAACCCGAACTTCGAGGAGACCGGGCAGATGCAGTGGGCCAACTTCACCGGCTCCCTCGACTGGGACTACCTCGACAGCAACCCGTGGGGCACGCAGTACCGGTTCGACGACCCGCAGCTCCAGGAGGCGATCGACTGGTTCTACGGCCTGGCCGACAAGGGCTATGCGCCCTCCGCCGGCGTCTTCTCCGACGAGACCCCGACGCAGCTCGGCTCCGGCAAGGTCGCCATGGGCACGAACGGCTCCTGGGCCACCGGCTCGTTCATGGAGCTGGACGGCGTCGACGTCGGCATCGCACCCGGGCCCGTCGGCCCGACCGGCGAGCGCGCCTCGATCTTCAACGGGGTCGCCGACTCCATCAGCGCCTCCTCCTCGAAGCAGGCGGCCGCCTGGGAGTGGGTGAAGTACCTCGGCTCCAGCGAGTGCCAGGACGTCGTCGCGGAGCACGCCGTCGTCTTCCCGGCGATCCCCGGGTCTGCCGAGAACGCCCTGGCCGCGTTCGACGAGAAGGGCTGGGACGTCTCCGCGTTCTTCAGCTACGAGGAGGAGGGCCGGACCTTCCTGGCCCCCATCACCCTGCACTCCGGCGAGGTCAACGCCATCGCCTCGGTGGCGCTGGAGGACATCTACCTCGGCAACACCGACGCCTCGTCGCTCACCGCCGCGAACGACTCGATCAACGCCCTGCTCGAGGACTGACACCGACCGTCCCACCGCCAGCAGATCCCTGACTCACGAAGGAGTGACGATGCAGGACCACAGCAGCACGGCACACAGCAGCCACCGACAGGGCAGCCATCGACAGGGCCCGACGCCGCCCTGGCGGCGCGCCGCTGCGGGCGCGACCGCCGCGATGATGGTAGCCACGGGTCTCGTGGCCATCACCTCAGGATCAGCGACCGCCGCCGACGTCGAGGTGCTCGGCGTCGACCTGTCGACCTCGACGGGTGCCGTCCAGGGGGGTGCGTCCGGCATGCTCTACGGGCTGGGCGACGACGGCGCCCCGACGGACGCGATCATCGCCGGCGCCCGCCCCACGAACGTCACGCAGAAGGCGCCGTACGGCGAGCAGCACCCCAACGGCGACCCACTGGAGGTGGAGCGCTCGTTCTTCGAGAACGGCGGGGAGTACCTGATGGTCAACATCCAGGACTACTACCCGGACTGGCCCTACAACGGTGGGCAGCGTCCCGAGGACTTCGAGAGCTACCTCGAGATCGTGCGCACCGTGGTCACCCACATCGTCGAGGAGTCGGAGTATCCGGAGGGGTACGTCTTCACGCCGTTCAACGAACCGGACGGCATCAACTGGTACGGCAACTGGTCGGAGATGCGCGACCACTTCCTCGAGGACTGGGTCGCGGCCTACCGGACGATCAAGGAGATCTACCCGGAGGCGCGCATCGCCGGGCCCGGTGACGCCTGGTGGCACGGGGGCAGCACACGAGAGATCCTCCAGCACGGCAAGGAGACCGACACGCTGCCGGACATCTGGACCTGGCACGAGCTGGGTGTGGACAACCTCGCGACCTTCCGGTCCCACCTGGCGGAGTTCCGCCAGATCGAGCAGGAGGTCGGGGTCGGACCGCTGCCGGTCAACATCACCGAGTACGCGATGCGCCGGGACATGTCGGTGCCCGGTCAGCTCGTGCAGTGGATCTCGATGTTCGAGGACGAGAAGGTCGACGCGCAGACGGCCTACTGGACGTTCGCGGGGAACCTGAACGACAACATGGCCAGGACCAACGAGGCCAACGGCGCGTGGTGGCTGCTCAAGTGGTACGCCGACCTCACCGGCGACACCGTCGAGGTCACCCCGCCCGCGCTGGACGCCGTCGACACGCTCCAGGCGACGGCCACCCTCGACACCGAGCGCCGGCAGGCGACGGTGCTGCTCGGCGGAGGCAGCAAGGACGTCCGGGTGGACATCAGCGGGCTCGACGAGGAGGTCTTCGGCGCCGTGGTGGACGTCCAGGTGCGCGAGGCCGAGTGGTCGGGCCAGGAGGGTGCTGCCCTGAACCCGCCGGTGGTCGCCACCGAGCGCGTCGAGGTGCAGGACGGCACGATCCAGGTGGCCGTCCCCCACGACGACCGCCACTCGGCCTTCCAGGTGGTCGTCACTCCGCCGCTGGCCGAGCAGCCCGAGCCCGCCACGGCGTGGCGCGCCACCATCGAGGCGGAGGACACCACGCTCCAGGGCGTCCAGGTCGACCACCAGCCGGCCGACGACGCCTGGACGTTCGCCGCGTCGCGCCAGCACGACGTGAGCGGCCTGTCCTCCGCGAGCTCGTCCCTGACCTGGGACGTCGACGTGCCCACCACGGGCACCTACCGGCTGCGCGCGGTGGTCGGCACGACCACGGCGGGTCGCAACGCGCTGTTCGTGGACGGCGAGCACGCCGCGACCGTCCAGCACGAGGCCGGGTTCAACGCCCGCTACCGCGGCGCCTCCGAGGTGCTGCTCGACCTGGAGGAGGGCACGCGGGAGCTGTCGTGGCGCACCAGCATCGACGGGACCACGACCCTGCCCGGATCGAACGTGACCGTCGACAGGTTCGAGCTGACCCGGGTCGACGGCCCGGACACCGGGGTCTACCCCGCGCACCTGGCCCGGCTGGACGGCGGGTCGGTGCTGTTCGGCGAGCCGGCCGGGCAGGCCGACGCCGGTGACGTGCGCCTGGACGAGGGCGACGCGGCCACCTTCTACGTCGCCGTCCGGGAGACCGGCTACCACGACCTCACCGTGGGCTACGCGTCGTCGCAGGCCACCGACCTCTCGCTGGAGGTGAACCGCAGAGCGGTCGACGGCCTGGCGGCGACGGGCGCAGGGCGCTGGAGCTCCACGGCTCGCGTCCACCTGGCACAGGGCATCAGCGAGGTCACGGTGCGGGCGCAGGGCGCGGTCGACCTCACCTCCGTGACCACGGTCCGCGCCACGGACGCCGACACCGCGGTGGTCACGGTCGAGGCCGAGGAGGCGCTGGAGCTGCAGGGCGGTGCGCGGGTCGACGAGGTCGCCGAGCCGACGAACGTCTCCGGCGAGGTGGTCGGCTGGCTCGGCGGCGGCCCGGACAGCCGTGCCGTCTGGCAGCGTCCGGACGACGTGCCGACCGGCGCGTACAACTTCGTGGCCCGCTACGCCAACGCCGAGGTCAACACCGGGCACCCGTACAACACGGACGTGGTCACCCGGTTCCTCGACATCGGCGAGGAGGGGGGCGGCACCACCCGGGGTGCCTACCGCCACAACTACTCGTGGCAGGGGTTCTGGACGCACACCGTCCCGCTCGACCTCGTGACGGACGACGGCGCCCTCACGCTCGGCAACGCCACCGGGTGGGCCCCGAACCTCGACCAGCTCACGCTGGCACCGCTGGTGCTGTCCGTCACCAACGACGGCGCCGACGGCGGCACGGAGGCGCCGACGGTGGAGGTCAAGGACGGTGCCCGGTACACCGTCGGCGAGGACGGCACGTACCGCAAGGTGTCGTTCGCGCTGCACAGCAGCGAGGGGCTGGACCGGTTCTCGCTCAACGGGACCGTCCACGACCTGGCAGGCGTGACCGACCACGACCTCGACGTCGTGGTGCCGGGCCGGTTCGGTGCGCAGCGGGGGCAGAACGTCCTCGAGGTGCTCGACGTCGCGGGGAACGTGACGGTCGTCGAGTTCACCATCGGGCCCAAGGCGAAGCCCTAGGGCCGACGACCGACGGCCCCCGGCTCGTGGATGCGCTCCACGGGCCAGGGGCCGTCGGTCTGCGCCGAGCCGGGCGCCCGGGTCGGGACGCTACTCGCTCGCGTCCTCCGTCTGCCCGCGCAGCGCGTTGATCTGCTCCTGCAGCTCGGTGAGGGCTGCGGCGACCTCGGGGGTCGTGTCGGCGTGCTCGATCACGTGGTGGAGCTCGGCAGAGGCTGCCTCGAGCGCGACCTGGGCGTCAGCGAGCGCCACGACCGCGCTGTCCGAGGAGTCGGCGGCCTTGTCGAGCGCGGTGAGCGCCTCGTCGGTGGCGGCCTGTGCTGAGTCGACGGCGTGCGTGACGTCCTCCCCGAGTCCGGAGGTGAGCTCGGAGGTCTGGTCCGCGAGCTGCTGAAGGTCGGCGTCGAGGCTCTCGGCCTGGACCTGGGCATCGGCGATGTGCCGCTCGACGTCGTCGGGCACGGAGCAGGCGCCGAGGGTGAGGGTCACGGCGAGCAGACCTGCCGCGGCGGCGCGGCCCGGTGCTCGACCGGTGGAGGTGCTGGTCGTCATCGACGTCATGGGCCCTATCCTGCCTGGGGCGTCGTGCTTTGTGTGTGGTCGCCACCACAGAGTTGGTGGAGATCTTGCGCACACTCACGTCACACGGAAGCGCAGCCGTGCCCCGGGGGGAACCTGGCCGAGCCGCCACAGGTCCCTCGACGACACCGCGGCGACGACGGGGTAGCCCCCGGTGAGCGGGTGGTCGGTCAGGAGCAGGACGGGCTGCCCGTCGGGCGGGACCTGCAGCGCTCCGGTGACGCACCCCTCGCTCGGCAGCTCGGCGTGCTGCGCGGCGGGCTCGCGCTCCAGCGGGACGGCGCCGGCCAGGCGCAGCCCGATGCGGTCGGACCGTGGCGTGACCTCCCAGACCTGGGAGGTGAGCACCTGCCGTGCTGCGGGGGTGAACCAGTCGTCGCGCGGGCCGAGCGTGGCCCGCAGGGTCACCGTCTCGCCCGGGGCGGGCAGCTCCTGCGGGTCGGGCCCTCCGACGTCGTCGACCGCCACGGCCGACGACGCCGCCCCGGCGGCGGGGAGGAACGTGCCGCGGTGCGCGGGGTCCGGTCCGAGGACGGCGAGCACGTCGGTGGCGCGCGACCCCAGCACCGGGGGGACGTCGAGGCCCCCGCGCAGCGCCACGTAGGACCGCAGGCCGCGCGGCGGCATCCCGACGGTCAGTTCGTCGCCGTCGGCCAGGGGGAACGGTCGGCCGCGTGCCGGCTCACGGACGGTGCCGGCGCCGGTCGTCACCAGCAGGGGGCCGGTTGCGCCCGTCACGGCGACGACGCACGGCCCGTGCGCGCGGAGCCGCAGCCCGCCGAGCGTCTCCAGGCAGGCGGCCTCGGCCGCGTTCCCGACGGCTCGTGCGGCGGCGCGCAGGCTGCGCGGGTCGGCGGCACCGGAGGCCGTGACGCCGAGGTCGCCGTGCCCGGGGCGGCCGAGGTCCTGGACGAGGGTCTGCAGCCCCGGGTCCACCACCTCCAGCCCGCTCCGCTCGGCACGTCCGGCTCCGTTCGGCACCTCGAGCTGCCGAGCGGAGCCGGACGTGCCGACCGCGCGGGCGCCTCGCACCGACTCCCGCACCGCCACGAAACGGACGTGGTCGCCGGGGACCCACAGGGACGGCGGGTCGCGCCGGACGTCCCAGGCAGCGACGTCGGTGCGGCCGACCAGCTGCCACCCGCCGGGGCTCGCGCGCGGGTAGACGCCGGAGTACTCGCCGGCGAGCGCCACCGACCCCGTGGGGACACGCGTGCGCGGGGACGGGCGCCGCGGCACGACGAGACCCGGGTCGTCCCCCACCAGGTACCCGAAACCGGGGGCGAACCCCATGAAGCCGACGGTCCAGCCCGCGGCGGCGTGCCGGCGCACCACCTCGGCGCGGCTCCACCCGAGGTGGGCGGCGACGTCGTCGAGATCCGCGCCGTCGTAGGTCGTCGGGACCTCCACGAGCCGCCCGGGGTCGTCGGCGCCGGCCGACGGCGCCGCGGCCCGCGCCAGCAGAGCCGCCGCGAGGGTCGACGCCTCGACGACCCCGGTGTCGAAGGGGACCAGCACCGTGCGGGCGCCGGGCACGGTGTGCCCGACGCCGGGGAGCGGGTCCGAGCGCAGGGACCGGTGCAGCTCGGTGGCGGCCGCGAGGTCGGCGACCTCGACCAGCAGGACGTCGTCGCGGGCTCGCCGCACCCGCACCCCGGGGGCGGGTGCGCCGGGTGGTGACCCGTCGCGGGGACTCCCGCTCATGCGGTCTCGACGAACGGTCGCAGCTCCACGCCCTGCGCGGCCAGCACCTCGCGGACCCGCTGCGCCATGGCGACGGCACCCGGGGTGTCCCCGTGCACGCACACGGAGTCCGCCGGCACGCGGACCTCCGTGCCGTCGACCGCCGTGACGGTCCCGGTGGTGACGAGCCGCAGGACACGCGCGGCGACGGCGTCGGCGTCGTCGAGCACGGACCCGGGCTCACCGCGCGGCACGAGCGTCCCGGCCGGGGTGTACGCCCGGTCGGCGAAGGCCTCTGTGGCGGTCGCCAGACCTGCCTCGGCCGCGGCGGACAGCGCGACGCTGCCCGGCAGACCCAGCAGGACGAGCGTCGGGTCCACCCCGGCGACCGCCACGGCCACGTCGCGGGCGACCCGTTCGTCCGTCGCCGCCGCGTGGTAGAGCGCCCCGTGCGGCTTGACGTACCGCACCCGCGCTCCCTCGGCGGTGGCGAAGGCCTGCAGCGCACCGAGCTGGTAGACGACGTCGGCGCGCAGGTCGTCGCTCGGCACGTCCATCGCGCGACGCCCGAAACCCGCGAGGTCCCGGTAGGACACGTGCGCCCCGATCGCCACCCCGCGCCGGGCCGCACCCCGGACGGTCCGCCGCATCGTCGCGGGGTCGCCGGCGTGGAAACCGCAGGCCACGTTGGCGCTGGAGACGACGTCGAGCATGCGGTCGTCGTCCCCCAGCTCCCAGCGGCCGAACCCCTCGCCGAGGTCGCTGTTCAGGTCGATCCGTGGCGCCGACGCGGAGGCAGGGAGCATGGTGCCCAGTGTGCCCGGCCGGTGGCGCGGGCGAACAGGGGGTGAATGGTGCGCCGGACGGGTGGCGGGACGTGGCCGCGTACCGCAGAGTGGTCCGCAGGGGGAAGTTGCCCGCAGCATCGCAGCACGTCGATGTGCGAGGATGCGTTCGGCAGCACAGCAGCTGGCAGAGGGGTTCCACGTGGTGCTCGACAAGAACGGTGACCTGGGAGGACACGACGGCGACGCCGTCGACGAGGCCTGGGCGGGATCAGCCCCGCCGGCCGGGCACGCCCACCCGGTGCTGCGCACCCTGGGAGCGAGCTCCGCGGCCTTCGCCCTCGTCGCGGGGATCATGGCCGGCTCGATGGCTGACCTGCCGTGGAACGACTTCGCCGAGCACCCCGGGTTCACCGCTCCCGTCGAGGCCGACCCGGTCGTCCTGGGCGTCGTCGGCGCGGCGACGCCCACCGGCCCTCAGACGGTCGAAGAGATCCTCGACATCATCGAGCGCGCGGAGCTGGCCGCCCTCGAGTCCGGGCGCGCGTTCGACGCGGAGGTCCAGCAGGCCGCGGCCGAGCTCGGTTCGCTGCTGAGCATCTACGTCGCCCAGGAGCGGGTGGCTCTCGAGCCCCGGGACGGCCTCGGCGGTGCCCGTGACGACGTCGTCGAGATCGACCCGGCGGAACCTGACCCCGCGCACGACCACGACCTGACTCTCGACACCGACGGCCTCGAGGTCGAGGAGCTGCGCCCGCCCGCGCAGGCGGAGCCCCCGGCTGTCGACGCCACCGACGCCGACGCCGACACCGGCTCGGTGCGGCCGCAGGACTCCGTCGACGTCGGCACGCCGCAGGTGGAGTACGCGGACCCCTCCGACGACCAGGAGGCCGACGGCGCCGACCGGTCGCGGGCGACGGCGGAGCCGGAGCCCGTCGAGCCGATCGAGGTGCCGCGACTCGAGCTGCCCACCCTGGAGGAGCTCCTCGCGGCGGACGGTGCCCTGCCGGTCGCTCGCCCGTTCGAGAGCGTCGGGCTTCTCGGCGAGACCGAGGGTGCGGAGCCGGACGATGTCCCCGCTGTGCCCGACGAGGCTCCCGCCGTGCCCGACGAGGTCCCCGCCGTGCCGGACGAGCACGACGAGGAGGGCCACGAGCACCTGCACGAGGCCGTGACGTTCGACGACGTCGTGGTGGCGGCGATGCGCCTGTCCACGCTTCTCGACCCTGCGGCCGCGACGTACGTCATCGAGGTGCGCCGTGCAGTGACCGAGCTCCCGGACGGGTCGTTCGTGACGAACGACGGCACCCCCGCCACGGCCGACGGGTTGCCGCTGGCCGCCGCGGCCGACTCGCTGTCCGCGGCACTGCGCTCCGTGGTGGACCAGCACGCGGCATCGACGGCCGGCTACAGCAACGGTCATATCCCGGCCTCGGTGCTGTGCGACCTCCCGTGGGCCCCGGGCCACATGCTGCGCTGCGACGCCGCCCTGCAGCTCGAGGCGCTCAACGAGGCCTACCGCGAACGGTTCGGGACGAACATCCCGATCACCGACTCGTACCGCTCCTTCGCCGGGCAGGTCGCGGTCCGTGCCGCCAAGCCGCACCTGGCCGCGGTCCCGGGCACGTCGAACCACGGCTGGGGCCTGGCCGTCGACCTGTCCACCCCGATCTCCAGCGGCCGGTCCGCCGAGTACGCCTGGTTGCGGGTCCACGGGCCCGACTACGGATGGGACAACCCGACCTGGGCCCGTCTCGACGGCAGCAAGCCCGAGCCGTGGCACTTCGAGTTCTTCGCCGCCGGGCCCGTGCCGGACCGTGCCTCCTCGACCACGGACATCGCCGGTGGTGCGGCCGGCGGCACGGGGTCGAACGGCAAGAGCGCCGGCGCGGGCCAGAGCGCGTCGGCCGACACGAAGGACGGCAAGGGCAAGAGCTCCGACAAGTCCTCGGACAAGAAGAAGGCCGACAAGAAGCCGGACGGCAAGAAGGCCGACGGCGCGAAGGACAAGAAGTCGGACGGCAAGAAGAACGGCACGTCGGACGGCAAGAAGGCCGACAAGAAGAAGGACGAGCCGAAGCCGAAGCCGAGCACCTCGCCGAAGCCGAGCCCGAGCCCTTCGCCGTCGCCCAGCACCTCGCCGAAGCCGAGCCCGAGCCCTTCGCCGTCGCCGAGCACCTCGCCGAAGCCGACCGAACCGGCCCCCACGCCGTCCCCGAGCGGGTCGCCGAAGCCGACCGAACCGGCCCCCACGCCGTCCCCCAGCGGGACGCCGAAGCCGTCGCCGAGCCCTTCCCCGTCACCCTCGGAGGACGAGGGTGATCCGGACGAACAGGAGAAGGACGGCGGCTCCAAGGGGCTCCTGGGCGGCGTCCTGGGCCTGACCGGGCTCAAGAAGTAGGGAAGGCGCCGAGGCCCTGTGACGAGTGACCTCCCCGGCGGGCGCCGTGGGCCGGGAGCCGGGTCCGAGGCCGAGCAGCGTGCCCGAGACGCTCTCGAGGCGTCGGGCGTCGCCTTCGCGATCACGCGCCACGGCCCGGTGGCGTCCCTGGAGGAGGCGGCCGTCGCGCGAGGGGTCGCCCCGCACCAGGTGCTCAAGACCCTGGTGGTCCGTCGTGGCGAGGACGACTTCTTGTTCGTGCTCGTGCCGGGCGGACGGGCCATCGCGTGGGCGCGGCTCCGGTCGTTCCTCGGCGTGAACCGGCTGTCGATGCCGGACGCCGAGGTCGCGCGGGACGTCACGGGGTACGTGCGGGGCACGATCACCCCGTTCGGCGCGACCACGGCGTGGCCGGTGGTGGCGGACGGGTCCGTCGTCGGCGCGGGGCCGGTGTCGATCGGGGCCGGCGGCCCCGGGGTCTCCGCCACCCTGGACGCCGACGAGCTCGTGCGGGTCCTGGGTGCTCAGGTCGCGGACGTCACCGAGCCGGTTCCGCAGTCCGGCGGGTGAACCTCAGGCAACGATCGGTCGGTTCCACTGGACGAATCGACGCAGCGGGTGAACACTCGACCCCGTGGCCTTCGTCGGGGGAGGGGAGCCACGATCGGCCGCCGACGGCACTACGGGAGCCTGACAACCCCATGGACACGGACCGCACCACAGAACTCGAGCCCGATCCGGGCTCCGGAATCTCTTGCCAGCAGCAGGAGGACGGCACGTACGTCACCCTCTGGGGTGAGGTGGACGCCGCGCTGCGCGAGGCGGCGAGCGACGCGATGTCCACCGTGGTGGCGCGTCGCACCGCCGCCCCGATCGTCCTGGACGTCCGCGACGTGACGTTCCTCGACTCCTCGGGTGTGGCGTTCATCCTGCAGATCTACATGCTCGGTCAGGAGACCGGTTCTCCGGTGCAGCTCTTCGAGCCGTCCGAGGCGGTCACCGAGGTCCTGGACATGGTGGGTATGGCGGGGCGCATCCCCGTCGTGCGCGAGGAGCAGCCCGCGGGCGCCTGACCTGCCCTCGTCCGACCCGTCCGCGATGCCGGGGTGCTCACGCCGAGCGGGTGGTGGCGCGCACGACGAGCCGCACCGGCGCCGTGACGTGCTCCGGGCCGGACGACCTGCCGTCGGCCTCGCCGGACGCTGCGCGGGCCACGACCTGGTCGAGGAGCCGGAGCGTCTCGACGGCCATCTGCTCGTGTCCGGGGTCCACGGTGGTCAGCGCCGGCACCGTGAACCCGGACGAGGCGAGGTTGTCGAACCCGACGACCTGCACGTCGTCGGGCACGCGCCGGCCGGCCTCGGCGAGGGCGGCGAGGACGCCGACGGCCAGGGTGTCGGTGACGGCGAACACGGCGTCGAAGTCGGTGCCGTCGCTGAGCAGGCGGCGGACGGCGTCGCGGCCCGCGGAGAGGTCGGGGCCCGTGCGGACGAGCAGCTCGGGCGCCGGGGCGGTCCCGGTGTCGGTGTGCGCCATGGTCCACCCCAGCGTGCGTGCGGTGCGCATGCCGGCGTCCCGGTCCGGGTCGGCACCGCCGACGATCGCCACCCGTCGCGACCCGGTGGCGAGCAGGTGCCGGGTGGCGAGCCGGGCCCCGGCCACGTTGTCCATGCGGACGTGGTCGTAGCGGGCCGGCATCTGCTGCTCCCCGAGCAGCACGAGCGGGACGGAGGTGTGCAGGCCGGCGAGGTCGTCCGGCGTCGTGCCGACGGCGGACAGCAGCACTCCGTCGTAGAGCTGCCACCGGGCCGGGGCGACCGCGGCGAGCTCGGCCTCGCGCCGCGCGCCGCTCTGCTCGACGACGAGGTGACGGCCCTGGTCGGCGAGGTGACGCCCCATGCGGGCCGCGAGCTCGCCGTAGTACGGGTGGTCGAAGTGCGGCACCACGAGAGCGACGGTGTCGGTGCGGCCGGCGCGCAGGTGGCGGGCGGTGAGGTTGAGCTCGTAGCCGAGGTCGGCGGCGGCGCGCTCGACGCGGGCCCGGGTCGCCGGGCTGACCGGTCGTCGTCCGGTGAGGGCGTTGGAGACCGTCATCGCGGAGACGCCGGCGGCGCGCGCCACGTCGCTCATGGTCGGCTTCACGGACGTCACGGTATCGATCCCCTTTCCGTGGCGAGATTTTATCGTTAAAGTCACGTCCATGGAGAAGACAACGGCTGTCATCGACCTCGACCTCCCCGGCGCGCGGATCTCGCGGCACGTCTACGGGCACTTCGCCGAGCACCTGGGCCGGTGCATCTACGGCGGCTTCTACGTCGGCGAGGACTCCGACGTCCCGAACGAGCGCGGCATCCGGCTCGACGTCGTCGAGGCCCTGCGCGCGCTGAACATCCCGAACCTGCGCTGGCCCGGCGGCTGCTTCGCCGACGACTACCACTGGCGTGACGGGATCGGCCCGCGCGACGAGCGCCCCCGGATGGTCAACTCGCACTGGGGTGACGTCGTCGAGGACAACTCGTTCGGCACCCACGAGTTCATGGACCTGTGCGAGCTGCTCGGCACCGAGGCCTACATCGCCGGGAACGTGGGCTCCGGCTCCGTGGCCGAGATGAGCGAGTGGATCGAGTACCTCACCCGCGCCGACGACTCGCCGATGGCGGCGCTGCGCCGGGCCAACGGCCGTGACGAGCCGTGGAAGGTGCCCTACTTCGGGATCGGCAACGAGGCCTGGGGATGCGGCGGCAACCTGCGCGTGGAGCAGTTCGCCTCGCTGGCGCGCCAGTACTCGACGTACGTGCGCAACCACGCGGGCAACGACGTCTACCGGATCGCCGCCGGCGCCTCGGACGGCGACCTGCACTGGACCGAGGTCCTCATGCAGTCGTTCGACGCGCTCGACAAGCCGGAGGAGTCGGAGCGCCCTGCCGGGCCCTTCCAGGCGATCTCGCTGCACTACTACACGATGACGGGCCCCTGGGCGGACAAGGGCGCCGCGACGCAGTTCACCGAGGACGAGTGGTACCTCGCCCTGGAGCGGGCCCGGTTCATGGACCACCTGCTCACCCGGCACGGCCAGGTCATGGACCGCTACGACCCGGCCAAGCGGGTGGGCCTGGTCGTGGACGAGTGGGGCACCTGGTGGAACGTGGAGCCGGGCACCAACCCGGGCTTCCTGTACCAGCAGAACACCCTGCGCGACGCCCTCGTGGCGAGCGTCCACTTCGACGCCTTCCACCAGCACGCCGATCGCGTCGTCATGGCCAACATCGCCCAGACCGTCAACGTGCTGCAGGCGATGCTGCTCACCGACCCGGAGACCGGGGCGCTGGTGCGGACCCCGAGCTACCACGTGTTCGAGATGAACACCGGCCACCACGACGCCGACTCCCTGGACGTCCACCTGCAGGGCGTGCCCACCCGGGCCGGGGAGAAGGCCGAGCTGCCGCTGGTCTCGGCGTCGGCCTCCACGCGCGGCGGCACCGCGCTCGTCTCGCTGACCAACCTGGACGCGACGGCGGAGCGGACGGTCGTGCTCGACCTGCGCGGGCGCGAGGTCACGGCGCACAGCGGCCGGGTGCTCAGCGCCCCGGAGCTGGCGACGCACAACACCCCGGACGCGCCCGACGCCGTCGCGCCGGTGGCTCTCGAGGCGATCCGCCCGCACGAGCGCGGCCTCGAGGTCACCCTCCCGGCGCACTCCTACGCGACGGTCAGCCTCACCCTCGCCTGACCCCCGAGCGTTGTGGGCGTGATTTCTGGCCCGTGAAGTCTGGTTTGCCCGGAAAATTCGCCCAGAAATCACGCCCACACCGTGGAAGGGTGGCGGCATGAGCGTCGACGCCGCCACGGTCCGCACCGCGCGCCTGCACGCCCAGCACCTGCGGGAGCCCGCCCTGCCCGACCTGCCCACCGCCGTCGGGCACCTGCTCGCCGTCCAGGGGCAGGAGCTGCGCCCGACGCTGTGGGGCCTCTCGCGACGCATCGCCCCCGCGTCGCGGCACGGAGAGCAGACGGGGTTCGACGCCCTCGACGACGGCGAGCTCCTGCGCACGCACGTCCTGCGGCCCACGTGGCACCTGGTGCGGCCCGACGACGCCCGCTGGCTCCTCGAGCTCACCGGGCCCCGCGTCGCGCGCACGATGGCCTCCACGGAGAAGCAGTGGGGCCTCGGCGACCCGACGGCCGCGATCGACGCCGTCGCCGAGGAGGTCGCTGCCGGTGCGCGCACCCGCGCCCAGCTCGGCGCCCTGCTGGTGGCCCGCGGGGTCGTCGCGGCGGACGCCCCCGGCATCACCCTCACCCATATCCTCATGCACGCCGAGCTGCGGCAGGTGGTCGTCAGCGGCCCGACGGCGGACGGGCGCCACACGTACGCGGCCTTCGACGAGCGCGTCCCGGCGGGCTACGGCCCGCTCGGCAGCACCTTCGACCCGGACGACGCCGTCCGGGAGCTCTGGCGCCGATTCCTGCCCGGGCGCGGGTACGCCACCGCCAAGGACCTCGCCCAGTGGTGCGGCCTGACGCTCACGGTGCTCCGCGGCGGGCTCGCCGACCTGCTCGACGCCGGCGAGGTGGTCGAGGTCCCCGGCACCGGCGACCTGGACGGTCTCACGCTGCTCAGCACGCCCTCGGGGCACGACGACGCCGCGCGCCGGCCGGTCGCCCCCGGGCCGCGGGCTGCAGCACCGTCGTCGGGCCCCGTGGTGGACCTGCTGTGCGGGTACGACGAGCTGCTGTGCTCCTACCGGGAGACGCGAGACGTGGTGGCCGACGCCCGGGCGCCCGCACCCGGACGTATCGGGGCCTTCATCCACAGCGTCGCGGTCGACGGGCTCCTCGCCGCCCGGTGGCGCTGGCCCGCCCGGGCCCCGCACGACGGCGAGCTCGAGCTCCAGTGGCAGCGTGAGCCGGCGCCGGCAGAGCACGACGCGGTCCGCGACGCAGCGACCGACCTCGCCGCCTACCGGGTGCGAGCCGTGGCAGGCTAGGCGCGTGCAGAACTGGGCAGGGAACCTCCACTACGCGGCGCAGGCGCTCGCGCGACCGGCCACCCTCGACGAGCTCGCTGAGGTGCTCGCCGACGGTGGGCCCGTGCGCCCCCTGGGCTCGCGGCACTCCTTCAACGACATCGCCGACACCACCGGGACGCAGATCCAGGTCGACCGGCTCGACGACGGCCGGCCGGCCGCGGACCTCGACCCCGACACGGGGGTCGTCTCCGTGAACGCCGGCCTGCGCTACGGCGAGCTCTCCCGGGCGCTGCAGCTGCAGGGGCGCGCCCTGGCGAGCCTCGCGTCGCTGCCGCACATCTCGGTCGCGGGGGCCGTCGCCACCGCCACCCACGGGTCCGGCGACACCAACCCCTCGCTCGCCGCCGCGGTCGTCGGCCTCGAGATCATGACCACCCGGGGCGAGCTGCGCCGGATCACCCGTGCCGACGACCCAGAGGTCTTTCCCGGTGCCGTCGTCTCCCTGGGCGCCCTCGGGATCGTCACCCGCGTCGAGCTCGAGACCATGCCGACCTTCGACGTCCGCCAGGACATCGCCGTCGACGTGCCGTGGGACACCGTGCTCGACTCCTTCGACGCCCTGACCGGCGCCGCGTACTCCGTCAGCATGTTCACGAGCTGGGACGAGCCGGCCGTGCGACAGGTCCTGTTCAAGTCGCTCGCGCCCGCCGGCGCTCAGCGCCCGCAGCCCGTCGAGGGTCTGCGATGGTCCACCGTGCCGATGCACCCGCTGCCCGACGTCGACCCCGTCGCCTGCACCGATCAGCTCGGGGTGGCCGGGCCCTGGCACGAACGGCTCAGCCACTTCCGGCTCGAGTTCACGCCGTCGTCGGGTGCCGAGCTGCAGACCGAGTACCTGCTGCCGCGCCGCCACGCCGTCGCGGCGATCGAGGAGATGCGTCGCCTCGCACCCCAGGTCGCGCCGCTGCTGCAGACCTGCGAGATCCGGACCGTCGCGGCGGACGACCTCTGGCTCAGCCCGTTCCCCGAGGACTCGGTGGCGCTGCACTTCACGTGGCACCAGCGGGACACCGAGGTCGCCGCGGTGCTGCCCGTCATCGAGGACGCGCTGCTGCCGCTCGGCGCCCGCCCGCACTGGGGCAAGCTCTTCGCGCTCGACCCCGCCGACGTCGGCGCGCTCTACCCGCGGTTCGGGGAGTTCCGGGCGCTCGCGGACCGGTTCGACCCGGACGGCCGGCTGCGGGGCGGCTATCTCGCCCGGCTGCTCGGCTGAACCACCGTGCCGAGCCGTTGCCTGTGCGTGCCGCATCGCGCATGATCGCAGGTGACGCGGTTTGACTCGACGGCGATCAACGCGGAGGGTGTGGGACTCGTGAGCACAACGAACAGCACGGCGGCGCCACGCGAGGCGTTCACCGGACAGGTCGGCTTCATCCTGTCCGCGATCGGCTCGGCCGTGGGCCTGGGCAACATCTGGCGGTTCCCCGGTGTGGCGTACGAGAACGGCGGGGGCGCCTTCATGGTCCCCTATCTCGTCGCGCTGCTGACGGCGGGCATCCCGATCCTCTACCTGGACTACGCGCTGGGTCACCGGTTCCGTGGCGGCGCCCCGCAGGCGTTCCGCCGGGTGAAGCGGTGGCTGGAGAGCGTCGGCTGGTTCCAGGTGATGATCTGCGTGCTCATCGCCGTCTACTACGCCGCCGTGGTCGCCTGGGCCGCGAGCTTCTTCGTGTACTCGTTCGGGCTGGACTGGGGCGACGACGCCGCGGCGTTCTTCGTCGGTGAGCACCTGCAGCTCGCCGACGTCGGCGGCGCTGACCCGTGGCTGACGTTCGACTTCGTGGCCGCCGTCCTCATCCCGCTCGTGCTGGTGTGGGTCGCCGTGATCGCCGTCCTGGCGGCCGGCGTGGTCAAGGGCGTGCAGCGCGCCAACGTCATCTTCATCCCGCTGCTCATCGTCGCCTTCGGTGTCCTGGTGGTGCGCTCGCTGTTCCTCGAGGGGGCGGTCGACGGGCTGAACGTGCTGTTCACTCCCGACTGGGGCGCGCTGGGCGACCCGTCGGTGTGGATCGCGGCCTACGGGCAGATCTTCTTCTCGCTCTCCGTGGCGTTCGGCATCATGATCACGTACGCCTCGTACCGCCGTCGGCGCTCGAACATGACGGGCCCGGGCCTGGTCGTGGCGTTCTCCAACTCCGGGTTCGAGCTGCTCGCCGGCATCGGTGTGTTCTCCGCCCTGGGATTCCTCGCCTCGCAGCAGGGTGTGACGGTCGCCGACCTCAACTTCCAGGGGGTGCTCCTCGCCTTCGTCACGTTCCCGACGATCGTCACCGAGATGCCGGGCGGCGCGTTCTTCGGGGCGCTGTTCTTCGGGTCGCTGGTGATGGCGGGCTTCACGTCGCTGGTCTCGATCCTGCAGGTGGTCTCCGCCGCCCTGCAGGAGAAGTTCGCGCTGTCCCGCCGGGCGGCCACGATCGGGCTGGGTCTCGTGCTCGGCACGATCTCCGTGCTCGGGTTCAGCACCACGACGGGCCTGATCCTGCTCGACACGGTGGACGCGTTCGTCAACAACATCGGCATCGTCGCCTCGGCGATCTTCATGTGCGTGTTCGTCATCTGGGTCTACCGCCGTGGACCCGAGTTGCGGTACCACCTCAACGCCGTCTCGACGGTCCAGGTGGGCCGGTGGTGGTACGCCTGCGTCGGCGCGATCGTCCCGGTGATGCTCATCGTGATGCTCGTGCAGTACATCATCACGAGGATCGGCGAGCCGTACGAGGGCTACGACACCACGTACCTGCTGTTCGCCGGGTGGGGCTCGGTGGCCCTGCTGGTGCTCGGCGCCGTCCTGTTCACCCTGCCGCGGTGGCGGGGTCGCGAGGACTTCGCGCCCTGGCCGTCGTACCCGCCGGTCGATGCCGGCACCGAGCAGAAGGGGTCCGTCCGATGAGCACCGAAGCGATCCTGATGATGATCGTCGCCATGCTGATCATCTGGGGAGGCCTGATCGTCAGCATCGTCGTGCTGCGGGCACGCCCCGAACGCACCGACCTGCCGTCCGGAGGCCAGGACGACCACCGCCAGGACGCCGGGATCATCGAGCACGACACGTAGGCGCGGACCGTCGGGGGCCGGTGCGGCGTGACCGACGTCATGCCGCACTGGTTTGGTCCTGCGAGGAATAGGTATGCATACTCCTGCATAGACGTCGATCGCCCGGACCGGGCACCGGCGTCGTCCCCCTCCCGCGACCCCCGGAGACCGTCATGCGTGCTCGCCTCGCCCTGCCCCTGTCCGCGCTCGCCGCCGTCACGCTGCTCGCCGGCTGCACCACCGCCTCGCAGGACCTCGGGTCCACCTCCGGCAGCACCGCGGGCGGCACCGCCGACGCGTCGAGCAGCCCTGAGGCCCAGGGCTTCGACGTCTCCGGGATCGAGGCGGACCCCGAGCTCGCCGCGCTCGTGCCCGACGACGTCGCCGCGGACGGCGTGCTCACCGTCGGCGCCGAGCTCTCCTACGCCCCGGCCGAGTTCGTCGCCGCCGACGGCGTGACCCCGGTCGGGTTCGACGTCGACATCGCCGCCGCGATCGCCGCCACCCTGGGCCTCGAGTCGCAGGTGGAGCCCTCCACGTTCGACGCGATCATCCCGGCCGTGGGCACCAAGTACGAGGTGGGCATCTCCGGCTTCACCATCGACGCGGAGCGCCTGCAGGTGGTCCACATGGTCAGCTACTTCGACGCCGGGTCGCTGTTCGCCGTGGCCTCCGGCAACCCGGACGGGATCGACACGGACGACCTGTGCGGCGTCGTCGTCGGCGTGCAGACCGGCACCGTGCAGCAGGCCGCGCTGGAGACCGCCTCCGCCGACTGCGAGGCCGCCGGTGGCGAGCCTGTCGAGGTCCTCCCGTACGACTCGCAGGCCGACGTCACCACCAACCTCGCCGGCGGCAAGGTGCAGGCGATGTACGCCGACTCGCCCGTCACCGCGTACGCCGTGACGCAGGCCGACGGAGCCATCGAGACGCTCGGTGACATCACCGACTCCGCGCCCTACGGCGTCGTCGTCGCGCAGGACGACACCGAGCTCGCCGAGGCCGTCCAGGGCGCGCTGCAGCAGCTCATGGACGACGGCACGCTGACCGAGATCCTCGACGCGTGGGGCAACGCCGACGGCGCGCTGGCCACCGCCGAGCTCGACCCCGGCGTCTGACGTGCCCGCCGAGACCGCGCGGCCCGGCACCGCCCTGCCCGAGCCGCTGCGTGCCCGGCCGGTCCCGCGGCCCGGCCGCTGGATCTCCGGGGCCGTGGTCCTCGTGCTGGCGGCCATGGTCGTCAACGCCCTGGTGACCAACCCGAACTTCCGGTGGGACACCGTCTGGCTGTACCTGCGCGACGTCAACGTGGTGCGCGGCGTCGGCTGGACGCTCGTGCTGACCTTCGGGTCCATGGCGATCGCCGTGGTGCTGGCCGTCCTGCTCGCGGTGATGCGGCGCAGCGACAACCCGGTGATGCGCTGGGTGTCCTGGGTGTACATCTGGTTCTTCCGCGGCACCCCGATCTACACCCAGCTCGTGTTCTGGGGGCTGATCTCCGTGCTGTACCCGCGGCTCAGCCTCGGCGTGCCGTTCGGCCCGGAGCTGCTCGTCGTCGACACCCGCACCGTGATCACGGCGTTCTGGGCGGCCCTGATCGGGCTGGCGCTCAACGAGGCGGCCTACCTCGCGGAGATCGTGCGCGCGGGCCTGGGCTCGGTCGACGCCGGGCAGGCCGAGGCCGCGCGGGCCCTGGGGATGAAGGAGGGCAAGATCCTGCGCCGCATCGTGCTGCCGCAGGCCATGCGCGTCATCGTGCCGCCCACCGGCAACGAGACGATCTCCATGCTCAAGACCACCTCGCTGGTGGTCGCGGTGCCCTTCACGCTGGAGATCACCTACGCCACGAGCGCCATCGGCTCCCGCACGTTCCAGCCCATCCCGCTGCTCATCGTGGCGGCGCTGTGGTACCTGCTCATCACGTCCGTCCTCATGGTCGGCCAGCACCACCTCGAGCGCCACTACGGGCGCGGGGTGGCC
The DNA here is from genome assembly GCF_013149785.1 of Isoptericola halotolerans. Classification (GTDB taxonomy): domain Bacteria; phylum Actinomycetota; class Actinomycetes; order Actinomycetales; family Cellulomonadaceae; genus Isoptericola; species Isoptericola halotolerans. Next base: position 196,547 of record NZ_JABEZU010000004.1, on the reverse strand, counting down.
GGGGGTTCGGGGGGCGGCCGGCGCCGCCGGGCGCGCCCGAGCGGGACCGGCGGCCCGGGCGGCGGGCGGCTCGGTCGTCAGGCGGCGATCCAGCGGGCGGGCACGACCCGCGAGGACCCCTTCGTGGAGGTGACCCCATGAGCGCGACGACCGTCCCGCCGTCGGACGGGATGCCCGACGGGCTGCCGGACGCCCCGATGGTGGAGGCGCGCGGCCTCCACAAGGTGTTCGGCCACGGTGCCGACGCCCTGCACGTGCTGCGCGGTGTCGACCTCGAGGTGCCGCGCGGCGCGGTCTGCGTGGTGCTCGGGCCGTCCGGCTCGGGCAAGTCCACCCTGCTGCGGTGCTTCAACGAGCTCGAGGAGATCACCGCGGGCTCGGTGCACGTCGACGGCGAGCGGCTCGGCTACCGCGAGGACGCCAAGGGTGTGCTGCACCGGTTGCACCCCACCAGGATCGCCGCGCAGCGTTCGCGCATCGGCATGGTCTTCCAGCGGTTCCACCTGTTCGGTCACCAGACCGCGCTGGAGAACGTCATGGAGGCGCCGGTCCAGGTCCGCGGCCTGTCGAGACGGGCGGCGCGCGAGCGGGCGCTCGAGCTGCTCGACCGGGTCGGGCTCGCCGACCGGGTGGACCACTACCCGGTGCAGCTCTCCGGGGGTCAGCAGCAGCGGGTCGCGATCGCGCGGGCCCTGGCGATGGACCCCGACCTCATGCTGTTCGACGAGCCGACCTCCGCGCTCGACCCCGAGCTGGTGGGCGAGGTGCTCGCGGTGATGAAGGACCTCGCGGCGTCCGGCATGACGATGGTGGTGGTCACGCACGAGATCGGGTTCGCCCGCGAGGTCGCCGACCACGTCGTGTTCATGGACGACGGCGCGATCGTCGAGCAGGGACCGCCCGCCCAGGTGCTGGACTCACCGAGCGAGCCCCGGCTGCAGGAGTTCCTCGCCCACGTCCTGTGATCACAGACGCGCGCAGACCGAGCCCCAGTCGGTGTGCCCGATCGCGACCTTCTTCCAGATGTGCGCCGAGTAGCCGGTGGTCGTCGTCTTCGACTTGGAGATGCTGCGGGTCGTCCCGCTGCTCCACGTCGCCGAGGGCCCCGTCAGCCAGGTGGTGCCGCGGTAGCAGCTCGAGGAGGACGCCGGGATCTGGTAGACGCGCAGGAACCCGCTGACGCTGCCCGACCCGCTGTACTTCCACGAGGCGTACACCCGCCCGCTGCTCAGGTACACGCAGGCCGTGCCCGGGCCGCTGGTCGAGCGGCAGGTCGTGCCGCTCGACAGGGCCAGCGTGGAGACGTCGGTCGACGCCTTCTGCTGGGGGGCCATGAGGCGCTCGGCCTCGGCCGAGGAGCAGTCCTCCACGAGGTCCACCCGGTAGGTGGCCAGGTCGTCGGGAGCGCCCATGGCCCGGTTGTAGTCGACGTCGACCTCGTCGGAGATCTGCACGTCCTCCAGGGTGCATCCCCGGGTGGCGGCGTCGGCCTCCCAGTCGGTGGCCTCCGCCTCGGCCCGTTCGTCGGCCGCCCAGGACTCCCAGACGGAGGAGGGGCTGCCCGGCGCCGGGACACCCGGCAGGTTCTCGGGTTCGGCGACCGCCACGGCGCTGGAGGTCGGTGCGACCGCGAGGCCGAGCACCAGGGCGGCGGCACCGAGGCTCACGGCGGCACGGTGGCGGTTGGTGCGTCGGCTCATGTCGTTCTCCTCGCCCTGTCGAGCGTCGTCGTCTCGAGGTCGATGTCGGGTGCTGGTGGCGTGCACGAGTTGGGTGCGAGCGTACCGGCCCGCCTGCCCGGTGCAACTGATCTTCCCCTACCGTGTAGCAAACGGGTCCCTGCCGGCAATGAACAGGGTGATGGGTGGAAGGCTGTGGAGCGTGGACGACGCCGAGGCGCACGAGCGACTGACCGGGCTGTGGGTGGAGCACCACGAGCAGGTCACGCGGTTCGTCGCGCGCCGGGTGGCGCCGGAGCTCGTCGACGACGTCGTCTCCGAGGCGTTCCTGACGGCATGGCGTCGGCTCGACGGCGTGCCGGGTGGTGACGGCGAGGCTCGCCCGTGGCTGTTCGGCGTGGCGCGCAACGTGCTCGCCACGCACCTGCGGACGCAGGGCCGCTGGCGGGCGCTCAACGTCCGCCTGGAGCAGCAGCCCGAACCTGCCCGCGAGGGCGCCGACGAGGTCGCGGCGGACCGCGCCGACCTGCGCCAGGCGTGGGAGCTGCTCTCCGACGGCGACCGGGAGGTCATCGCGCTGGTCGCGTGGGACGGGCTGACGGCCGTCGAGGCCGCCCGGGTGCTCGGCTGCCGACCGACCACGTTCTCCGTCCGGCTCACCCGCGCCCGCAAGCGTCTGCTCGCCTTCTCCGAGGTGCCGAGCGAGACCGCCGAGGTCCTGCAGAAGCTCCAGGAGGCGAGATGAAGTCCCCGATGCTGGCCGAGCTCTCCGAGCTCGACCCTGCCCGCGACCTCCGTGCGCCCGGCCGCGCCGACGACGACGCCCTGGCCGAGATCCTGGCGCAGCCCCGGGTCGCACCGGCCGGTGAGCGGCGTCCGGCCCGCCGCCCGGGGCGGGTCGCCGCCGTCGCGAGCGCGGCGGCCGCCGTCACCGTGGCCGTGGTGGTCGTCTCGGTCACGCTGGACTCGCCGACGGCGTACGCCTCGTGGACCCCGGTGCCTGCCGCCGTCGGCGACGCGGAGGCGGCGCAGCGCAGCGAGCCGTGCGGTGGCACGGTCACGGAGATCGTCGAGGGACCCGACGGCCCCGACGTCCAGGAGGTCGCGGTCGCACCGGTCCTGACGGACGTGCGCGGCGACTACACCTACGTGGTCGTGGCGGGCGAGGACGCCTACGGCGAGTGCTTCGTCACCGACGCCGACGGCGGGGAGCCGGAGGTGGTGACCTCGAGCGCCGTGGTGCCCGAGCTGCGCGCACCCGGGGCGCGCGAGCTCACCACCGAGCAGAGCGGCACGGCCACCTGGTCGCAGGGCGACCAGGTCGAGGGCGCGCTGACGTCCGCGCTCGGCCAGGCCGGGGACGACGTGGCGGCCGTGGAGCTGACCCTCACCTCCGGCGAGCGGGTCGAGGCCTCGGTGGCCGGCGGCTGGTGGGCCGTGTGGGCCCCGGGCGGTTCGGCGCTCGCGGCGAGCGCCGAGGTCACGTTCACCGACGGCACGACCGAGCAGGTCCCCGTCGGGTAGCGCCCGCCGGGCACGGTCGGCGGCGTCGGACGCTACCTCGGCAGGGTGAGCGTGAAGCGGCAGCCGGGACCGCCGTCGGCCGGCGTCACGTTGCGTGCCTCGACCCGGCCGCCGTGCGCCTCGGCGACGGACCGCACGATGGACAGGCCGAGCCCCGCACCGCCCGAGCGGGGCGTCCTCGCGGCGGTGCCCCGCCACCCCGCCTCGAACAGCCGGGGCAGGTCTGCCTCCGGGATACCGCCGCAGCCGTCGGTCACGTGCACGACGACGGCACTCGCCCCGGGTGCGTCGCCGACCGGCCGGTCCTCCACCTGCACCGAGACGGTGCCGCCCGCGGGGGTGTGCTGTACGGCGTTGCCCACGAGGTTCGCCAACGCCCGGGCCACCTCGCGGGCGTCCACGACGGCGACGGTCTGGGGGTCGACCTCCCCGGTGAGCCGGACACCGGTGGCATCGGCGAGGGGGCCCGCCGCAGCCAGCGTGTCGGAGACGAGGTCGCCGACGTCCGTCGGCTCGGGCCGCAGCGGGGACGCCCCCGACTGCAGGCGGGACAGGGCGAGGAGGTCGTCCACCATGTCGCTCATGCGGCCGTTCTCCGCGAGGATCCCTGTGGCGGCGTCGGCGGGCGGGGTCACCCCGTCCTCCATCGCCTCGGTCAGGGCGCGCACCGCGGCGAGCGGCGTGCGCAGGTCGTGGGACACCCAGGCGACGAGCTCGCGACGTCGTTCCTCGACCTCCCGGTCGCGCTCGCGGGCGGCCAGGGCTGCGGTCCGTTCGGCGGCGAGGCGGTGCGTGCGCACCCCGAGGGCCGCCCCGACCCCGAGCGCCACCGGCACGGTGGCGAGCAGCAGCCACAGGACGGTCGCGGAGTCGGTCTCCGAGAGGAACATGGCCCGCGCGCTGGCGTAGACGCCCGCCGCGACCGAGGCGACCACGACCAGGGGAGCGAGGACGGCCGCGACCGCCGGGCGCCGTCGACCCGTCGCGACCACCCCGGCGGCACCGAGGGCACCCACGGCCGCCGCCACCCCGGCCGCCAGGCCGACGCCCGCGAGCGGCGTCACGTCGGGCCCCCGGGGGCCCCGGAGTACCCTGTCCCGGTGCGGGCGTCCCAGCGGTACCCGACACCGAACACCGTCACGAGCCGGGCCGGGCGGGAGGGGTCCTCCTCCACCTTCTCGCGCAGCCGGCGCACGTGGACGGTGACGGTGGAGCGGTCGCCGTACTCCCAGCCCCACACCTCGCGCAGCAGCGTCTCGCGGTCGTGCACCTGGCCCGGTCGGGCGAGGAACCAGGTCAGGAGGTCGAACTCCCGGGCGGTGAGGTCGACCTCCCGGCCGCCGCGCAGCAGCCGGTGGGCCGCGACGTCGAGCGTGAGGTCACCGTCGCGCAGGGTGCCCGACGGCGGTACGGGCGGTGGGTCGCCGGGGCCGGCCGGGTGCGGGACGGGCTCGGGGGCCGGCACGGCACCGGAGCGCCGCAGCACCGACTGCACCCGCAACGTCAGCTCGCGCGGGCTGAACGGCTTGGTGACGTAGTCGTCCGCGCCGATCTCGAGCCCGGCGACCCGGTCGTCCTCCTCCCCGCGGGCGGTGAGCATGAGCACGGGCAGGCCCGGCCGGTCGGTGCGCAACCGGCGGCAGACCTCGAGGCCGTCCAGGCCGGGCAGCATGAGGTCGAGGACGACGGCGTCGGGCGGCCGGGCGGCGGCGACGGCGAGCGCCTGTGCGCCGTCGGCGACGTGCTCGGCGGTCATGCCGGCGCGCTCCAGGTACGCCACCACCACGTCGGCGACGGTGGTGTCGTCGTCGACCACGAGGACCCGGACCATCTGCCCAGCCTAGGGCGGCGGACGGGTCGCGGGGTCGGTCCCGGGCGTCGGGGCGCGCACCGTCACCACCTCGTCAGAAGTCCGGGCAGCTCCGTCGTGACAGATGTCATCACCGGGCCGTGACGGGGCCACGTGAACCAGTGCACCGGGGCACTGCCGCCGGCGCCCTGGCGGCCAGAGGATGGAGTCACATCCACGAACCACTACCCGGGAGCGCCGAGAGTTGATCGAGAACCTGCAGTCCTTCACCGAGTCCCTGCCGCCGCTGCTGCAGTGGGTGGGAGTGATGCTCGCCGGGGCGATCCCCTTCGTCGAGTCGTACGCGGGATCCGCGATCGGCATCCTCGCCGGGCTCAACCCGGTGGTCGCGGTGGCGGCCGCCGTGGTCGGGAACGTGATCTCCATGATGATCTTCGTGCTGACGACCTCCCGCGTCCGGACCGCTGCCGTCGCCGGGCGGGGCAAGCCGGAATCGCCGAAGCGGGCGAAGCTCCGTCAGCGGTTCGACCGGTTCGGGGTCCCCGGCGTGAGCCTGCTCGGCCAGACGCTGCTGCCCAGCCAGATCACCGCCGCCGCGATGGTGTCGTTCGGCGCCTCGCGCAACGCCGTCATCGGCTGGCAGATCGTCTCGATCATCCTGTGGGGCGTGCTGTTCGGCGTGCTGGCGACCGTCGGGGTGGACGCGCTCTCCGGAGTCTGACGGTCAGGGCGGCCCGTCGTCGGCCCCGCGGAAGATCACCACGAGCAGCCGCATCACGAGGATGACGGATCCGGCGAGCAGGGCGGTCGCCAGCACGTGGAAGATGCCGACGACGTCGGTCACCATCGGTCCGGGGGCCGCGAGGAAGAGCGCGACGGCCATCAGGCCGGCCGTGCACGCGAGGACCACGAGCAGGGCCTGGTGCCACAGGCGGGTGACGAACCGCCGGTCGGCGGGGTCGGCGAGGAGCCGCACGTTCACCTGGAGCCTGCCGTGCTCGACGGCGTCGGTGATGCGGTCGATCCGGCGCGGCAGCCGGCGCAGCACCGGCACCAGGCCCAGCAGCTCCGCCTCGAGGGTGGAGCGCAGCTCGCGAGGTGACGTCGCGTGGGCGGCGGACCGCCCGGCGTACCGCCGCGCGCCGTCGATGAGGTCGTAGCCGCCGCAGACGACCTGCAACGTCCCCTCCAGGGTGGCGAGCGTGCGGAACGCCGCCGCCACCTGGGGCGGGATGCCGAGGCGGTACCGTGCCACGAGCTGGAACAGCGCGGCCATCGCGGGTGCGGCCTGGGCGGCCTGCGCCGCCTGTACCGTCGATGGTCCGGTGAACCGCGCGAGGACCTCCCCGACCTCCTGCTCGAGGCGGTGCTCGTCCAGGACGTCCGGGCGGTCCACCACCTCGAGCAGCGCGTCGGTCACGGCCACGGAGTCGGCGGTGGACAGCGCCGCGAGCAGGAGCGCGAGCTGCGTGCGCGCACGGGAGCCGAGCCGTCCCACCGAGCCCAGGTCCAGCATCGCCAGGGTGCCGTCGTCCGCGACGAGCAGGTTGCCGGGGTGCAGGTCCACGTGGAACACGCCCCGCACCACCACCTGGTCCACCACCACGTGCAGCAGGTTCTCCGCGATCGCCCGACGGCGGTCCTCACCCAGGCGGGCGAGCACGGGTTCCGCAGCACCCAGCGGTATGCCCGGCATCCGTTCCATGACCAGCACGCGGGCCGTCGAGAGGTCCGGCTCGGCCGCGGGCACCACGATCCCTGCCGACGCCTCGAGCCCTGCCGCGACCGTCGCGAGGTTGTCCCGCTCGACGCGGAAGTCCAGCTCCTCGTGCAGCGCGGCCGCGAACCCGGCCACCAGGTCCGTCAGCCCGAGGTGCCGGGCCCAGGCGGTCCGCGCCGTCAGGGTCCGCGCCAGCCGGTCCAGGATGTCGAGGTCGCCGGCGACCTGGGACGCGATGCCCGGGCGCTGGACCTTGACGACGACGTCGCGTCCCGCCGTCGTGCGCGCCACGTGCACCTGGGCGACCGACGCCGACGCGAGCGGCTCGGGATCGATCGAGGCGAACACCTGCGACGGCGGTGCGCCGAGCTCGGCGGCGAGCACGGCCTCGACCGCGGGCCACGGCAGCGGGTGTGCCTCGTCCTGGAGCCGGGACAGCTCCGCCACGAACTCCGGCGGGATGTCGCGCCGGGTGCCGAGCTGCTGGCCCAGCTTGACGAACGTGACCCCGGCGTCCTCCATCGCGCGCCGCACCGAGCGAGCCAGGGCGCGGCGGTCCTCCGGCGTGGCGACACCACGGTGGCGACCGCCGCGCAGGAACCGGGCCAGCCCGTGCTGGGCCAGGACCCGCAGGATCCTCAGGTAGCGGCGCGAGCGGCGCAGGCGTCCCCGCAGCCCGCGCGCCGTGCTCACCGGACCGGGCAGGGAGCCGTTCGGGACGAGCATCTCGATCGTCGCCAGGGCGAACATCGCCACGACCAGGGCCACCACGGACAGCAGCGCCGTGTAGAGCAGGAGGTCCAGGGTGTCGGCGGACCCCGGCGGGACCGGCAGCATGCTGGTGACGAGGGCCGGTCCGAGGGTCGTGCCGACGGCTGCGGCCAGCAGCGTGCGCGGCAGGCCCAGGCGGACACCGATCACCCGGCGGACGAAAAGGGCGAAGAGCAGCAGCGCGATGAGTGCGGACCAGGCGTAGAGCTGGGCTCCGAGGACGTCGACCACGGACCCACCGTAGGGCGACGAGCCGGGCACCACATCGGGGATCACCCGGATCTGTCGAGGAGGTGCGGACGGTGGAACCTTCGGGGTGTCGGCCGCGCGTCCCTTACGCGGCCTACTCCCCGTCCTCGCAGGCGATCCCGTTGCCGTTGGGGTCGAGCCCGTGGCGGTAGCCCGGCTGCCCCTGGTGGATCGGCGCGGCGCCGGCCGCCCGGGCGCTGTCGCAGTCCCAGTACCACCAGCCGCCGTCCCGGTTCCCCCGCCGATCCTGGTCTCGTTCCTCCTGCTGTCGCTGCTCCTCCTCCTGGCGGCGCTGCTCGTCCTGCTGACGCTGCTGCTCGGCGCCGGCGATCTCGTTCTCCCGGTTGGTCAGCTCAGCGTCCCGCTCGTCGACCGACTTCTCCCGCTCGAGGAGCTCCGCCTCGCGGGTGTCCATGGCCTCGAGGCGCTCCTCGAGGTCGTTGCGCTCGGCCTTGAGCTGTTCCTCGAGGGCCTGCGCCGCGGCGACGTCGCGCTCGGCGTTCGCCACGGCCTGCCGGGCGTCGGACGTCTGCATCATCGAGAACATGACCCCCATGATGATGCCGAGGGCGAGGCAGGCGACGGCCACGCCGGCGACCACCGCGGTGGGGGTCCGCCGCCGTCGGGTGCTGCGCTGGGCAGGAGGTTCCGCGCCGCGTGCGGGTGCGGGGCGACCGAGCGGGGGCACCGGCGTCGTCGGCTGCTCGACCGGGTGATCGCTCGGGTGCGCGACGGGCCGGCCGCCGGACGGGGAGCCCGCAGGTGCTGCCGCTGGTGGTGGTGCCGGTGGCGGGGGCGCCTCGGAACGGGCCGGGGGGACCGTCGGTGCCGGCACGGGCCGCGGTGGCGTCGCGACCGGGGCGAGCACCGCCGTCGCGCCGACGTCCTGAGGTGCCGGCCGTGACGCCGACGCCGGGGCGTACGACGGGGCGGGCGCCGCCGGCTCCTCGACCCAGTACTCCCAGCCGGGGGGTGCCGGGGGCCAGGAGGGGTCGGGTGACCAGCCGGCCTCGGGCCGGAAGCCCGGGGGTACCTGCCAGCCGGGAGGGGGGTTGAACCGCACGGACATGGTGCTCCTTCGTGATCGCGCGGACCCACTATGGCGGACAGGGCGTCCCGAGGTCCATGTCGGGGGGCGCTGGTAGACCTGTGACATGTTCCTGCTGAGCGAGGGCGACACGGGCGGGGCGCCGTCGACGACCGACGTCATGCCGCGGCTCGTGCACTCGGCCAGCGACCTCGTGGTCGCCGCGGAGTGCGAGCACGCGCTGCTGCGACGCCTGGACGAGGTGCTCGGCCGCGCGCCCGGCCGACGGCGCGAGCGTGACGAGATGCTGGAACGGACGGCAGCGCTGGGGGAGTCCCACGAGCGGTCGGTGCTGGCGGGCTTCGTCGAGCAGCTCGGCTGGGCGAGCGGTGGCGGGCCCGGCGGCGTGGTGGCGATCGAGCCGCCGCGACGCCTGGACGTCGGCAGCCTCGCGGCCGCGCACGAGCGGACGCTCGCGGCGTTGGCCGGGGGCGCGGACGTCGTCTACCAGGCGTCGTTCTTCGACGGGCGCTTCCACGGGCGGGCCGACTTCCTGGTGCGCAGCGCCTCGGCGGGGCCCGACGGCGCGGGGTCCGACGGCGGGACGCTGGCCGGCCGGTCTCCTGCGGGGGCGCGCTACGCGGTGTGGGACACGAAGCTCGCACGGCGGGAGAAGGTCCGCGCGGTGCTCCAGCTCGCGGCGTACGCGGACCAGCTCCTCGCGGCCGGCGTCGACCCCACCGAGCACGCGCACCTGGTGCTCGGCACCGGCGTGCGCACCGATCATCTGCTGGCGGAGGTGCTGCCGGTGTTCCGGGCGCGTCGCGACCGCTTGCTGGAGGTCGTCGAACGGCACGTGACGGAGGGCTCCGCGGTGGAGTGGGACGCACCGGGACACACCGCCTGCCGGCGGCTGGGACAGTGCCCGGACTGCGACGAGGCTGCACAGGCGCACTCCGACGTGCTGCTCGTCGCCGGGGTGTACGGGCCGCAGCGCGCGCGGCTGGGCGAGGCCGGGATCACCACGATGGAGGCGCTGGCCGCGGCGACCTCGCCACCGGGAGGGATGAGCGCCGACCGGTTCGCCGGGCTCCGCCTCCAGGCCGGGCTGCAGCTCGGGACGGAGCCCGGGCACGGCTCGGTGAAGATCGAGACGGACGACGGGCCCGCCGAGCTGCGCTGGGCGCTGACGGACCCGCGCGCGGTCGAGCGGCTGCCCCCGCCCAGCGAGGGGGACGTGTTCTTCGACTTCGAGGGCGACCCGCTGTGGGCCCCGTCGGACGGCCTCGGCGCCCCCGCGGCGTCCGGTATCGACTACCTGTTCGGCTGGGTGACGCGCGACCTCGACGCCGAGGGGCGGCCGGCGTTCCATGCCCTGTGGGCGGACTCGCTCGCCGACGAGGCGCGCGCGCTCGTCGCGTTCGTGGACGAGATGGCCGACCGGCGCCGCAGGTGGCCGGACATGCACGTGTACCACTACGCCGCGTACGAGCGGACGCACCTGCTGTCCATCGCGGCGCGGCACGGGGTGTACGACGAGGAGGTCGACGAGCTCCTGCGGGCCGGGGTGCTCGTGGACCTGTACGCCACCGTGCGCGCGGGACTGCGGATCTCGCACCGGTCACGGTCGATCAAGAAGCTCGAGCCGCTCTACATGGGCGCCGAGGCCGCACGCTCGGGGGTGACCGACGCCGCGACGTCCGTCGTGGAGTACGCCGAGTACTGCGACCTGGTGTCCGCCGGGGCGCACGACGAGGCGGCGGCCCGCCGTGCGGAGATCCTCGACTACAACCGGTACGACTGCCTGTCCACCCTCCGCCTGCTCGACTGGCTGCGCTGGGCGCACGACGAGGTGGTCGGCCCCGTCGAGGTGCCCGTGGCGGCCCCGCTCGCCGTGCCGGAGGAGATCGCCGTCGACGAGGAGCGGGCCGCCCGGGACCGCCTCGAGGCGGACGTGCGCACCGCCGTCGAGCACGCTCACCCGCACGCCCCGGACGAGGTGGCCGCCGTGCGGGCGCTGAGCCTCCTCGGCGCGGCGGTGGGGTACCACCGCCGCGAGGGCAAACCGTTCTGGCACGCCCACTTCGCGCGGCTGGAGCTGCCGCCGGACGAGTGGCCGGGGCGCCGTTCGGCGACGGTGGTGGAGTCCGGCCGCGTGCTGCGCGACTGGGAGGTGGAGCCCGGCCGGCGCACGCCGTCGCGCGTCCTGGAGCTCACCTGCCCGGCCGTCGAGGGGTCCGAGCTGCGCGTCGGCGTCGGCGCGTTCCTGCTGTACGAGGCGCCCGGTCCGGAGGTGGTCGGTGAGCTCGGCCCCCGCGCGGTGCGCGGCTGCCACGGCCGGGTCGAGATCACCGGCGTGCGCCGAGAGCCCGACGGCGACGGCGAACGGGACGTCTTCACGGTCCGGGAGGCGGTGGGCGGCAACCACGACCGGCACTCCGAGATGCCGTCCGGGATGTCCGTCAACGGCTTCGTGCGGGCCGGGCCGCAGGAGCGGGCGATCGCCGAGGCGGCGTCGTCGGCGTGCCAGGCATGGAGCAGCGGGGCCGACGGCGGCGTGCCGATGGCCGACCGACTGCCCGCCGGCCCGATGACCGACCTCCTCCAGCGCCGGGCGCCGCGGGTCACCGGGGGCCTCCCCGAGCCCCGGAGGGGTGACGACGGGGAGCCCGACGTCGTCGCGGCGGTGGAGCAGGCGGTCCGGCGCCTCGACCGCTCGTACCTCGCGGTGCAGGGCCCGCCCGGGACGGGCAAGACGTACCTGGCGTCGCACGTCGTCGTCGCGCTGGTCCGCAGCGGGTGGCGGGTCGGGGTGGTCGCACAGTCGCACGCCGTCGTGGGCAACCTGCTCGGGGGAGTGCTCCGCGCGGGGCTCCCGGCCGAGCAGGTCGCGAAGAAGGCGTCCGTGGGCGACCCGGACGACCCGCCCTGGCAGCCGATGAAGCCCGACGCGCTGCAGGCCTTCGCGGCCCGCGCCGAGGAGGCGGGGCAGGGCTGCGTGGTGGGCGGCACGGCCTGGGACTTCGCGCACGAGCGCTGGCCCGAGGGCGGGCTGGACCTGCTCGTCGTCGACGAGGCCGGCCAGTTCGCGATCGCGAACACCGTCGCCGTGGCGCGGGCGGCGACGCGGCTGCTCCTTCTCGGTGACCCGCAGCAGCTGCCCCAGGTGTCCCAGGGCACCCACCCCGACCCGGCCGTCGCGGGCTCGGCGCTCGGGTGGCTAGCCGACGGGCACGAGACCCTGCCCGAGGGGCTCGGGTACTTCCTGCCGGCCTCGCGGCGCATGCACCCCGACCTCTGCGCCGGGGTGTCCGAGCTGGCCTACGACGGCCGGCTGCACGCCCACGCCACCGCGCTCGGGCGGTCGCTGGACGGCATCGCCCCGGGGGTGCACGAGGTGCTCGTGCCGCACGAGGGTCGGGCGGTCTCGTCGGTCGAGGAGGCCGAGGAGGTGGTGCACCAGGTGCGCGCGGTGCTCGGGCGCGGTTGGGTCGGCGCACTCGGCGAGGCACCCCGCGAGCTGCGCGCTGCCGACGTCATCGTGGTCGCCGCCTACAACGCACAGGTCTGGGCCGTCCGGCGGGCACTGGGGGCAGCCGGGCTGGACGACGTCCCGGTCGGCACGGTCGACAAGTTCCAGGGCCAGGAGGCACCCGTGGCGATCCTGTCGATGGCGGCGTCCTCCCGGAGGACGTGCCGCGGGGGATGGGGTTCCTGCTCAGCAGGAACCGCGTCAACGTCGCGGTCTCGCGGGGCCAGTGGTGCGCGGTCGTGGTCCGCTCACCGCGACTGACCGACTACCTGCCGACCTCGGTGCGTGACCTGCAGCAGCTCGGGGCGTTCCTGCGGCTCCTCGCGGGGTCTCCGGCGCCGCCGGGGACGACGAGGGCGGGATAGCCCGCGGCCGACCCCGGCACAGCTCAGAAGTCGAAGCCGCCGTCGAACCCGCCGCCGTCCCCACCGAAGAGACCACCACCGCCGTCGCCACCGAAGAACCCGCCGAAGAGTCCTTCGTCGCCTGCCGCCTCGGCGCCCCCGGCATCGGCCATGCCGGCCTCGGCGACCCCGCCGTCGCCGATGTCACCGCCGACGTCACCGCCGTCGTCCATGGCCTCTTCGCCGCCCGCGGCGGCATCCTCGGCGACCGGGGTGCTCGGGTCGCCGAACATCGGACCGAACAGGGCGTTCGCCACGGCCGAGCCGATCACCACGCCGGCCACGGTCCCGAGCATGCTGGAGCCGACCATGCTGCCGAACCCCGGCGCGCCGGCGCGGCCGGCGCCCGAGCCGGCGAACGACCGCTCGAGGGTGCCCGGGCTGCGCATCTCGGCCCGGGTCGCCATCCGTGCCAGTGCCTGCGGGTCGTCGGACGTGGCGCGTTCGGACGCGGGGAGCGAGGCACCGACCTCCGTCAGCACCCGACGACGCTGCTCCGGGGAGAGCTGGGCGAACGCCTCGGCATGGGCCTGCTCGACGGCGTCCGGCGGGGCCGTCCGCAGCAGGTACCGGTAGCGGTCCAGGGCGACGTCGTCCGGGTGGCGTCCCGGGGCCTGGCCGGCGGCCGGGGTCGACGGCACGGTGTGCGTCGTCGTCGGCTGCTGGTAGGCGGATCGTGCGTAGTCCTGCGTGGGGGACTGGTAGCCGCGTGGTGCGGCGCCACCGGTCATGCCGGGGATGTCGGAACGCTCGTCGCGTGACCTGCCGAGAAGTCGGTCGAGGAAGCCCATACCCCCCAGAACGAGCCGGGCCGGTGGACGGTTCCCATCGACCGTGGGTTCCGGCAGACCGCCGGTCCCCGCACACTGCTGACAACGACGAACGGCCCGCACCCTCCGCCGTGAGGCGGGTGGTGCGGGCCGTCCTGTCGAGAGGCGTCGCCCTCAGGCGACCGTCACTCGGTCGATCAGACCGGGCGGACGTTCTCCGCCTGCGGACCCTTCGGGCCCTGCGTGACGTCGAACTCGACCTTCTGCTCCTCTTCCAGCGAGCGGTAGCCCTGCGACTGGATGGCGGAGAAGTGGACGAACACGTCAGCGGTGCCGTCCTCGGGGGCGATGAAGCCGTAGCCCTTTTCGCTGTTGAACCACTTCACGGTCCCGGTGGCCATGGGTACTCCTTCAAGAGTCGGCGTCCCCGCTTGTCGGGGGCGCACATCACGGTGTTCGTCGCCAACTCTTGATCCTGATAGTCCAAGGTCCGCCGGCGGACCGCGTCAATCCTGACGACGCGTCCGCGCCGACGCAGGACGGAGAACCGTCCCGGTACGAGCAACACACTGCAACAGCCACAACCGTACGCGAGCGCGCGCCATCGCACCAGCACAAGACACGATGTTGTGCATGACTGTTCCCAGTATCACCCTGAACGACGGCGTCCAGGTCCCCCAGGTCGGCCTCGGGGTCTTCCGGTTTCCGGACGGTGGCACCCGGGCCGACGTGGAGCAGACGCTCGACTTCGAGCACCGGCGTGCGGGCACCGCGGCGGGCAGTGGCGGCGAGGGCGACGACGGTGCCGGGCCCCGTGCCTCCGGGTCCCGCGGGACGGGCTGCCCGTGACCACGAGGCCCCGCGACGGGCCAGGGCCGCGAGTCGCCGCCGCGGGCGTCCGACAGGTCCCGACGGGTCCTGAGCCCCGGCGTCGTCGACCTCGTCTCGTCCACCGGGCGGGCACCGCGCAGGGACGTCTACCTCACGACGCCCGGCGAGCTCGGGGGGCTCCGCCGCAGGGCGCGGTGCGCGCCGGGCGGGCGGGGAGCTCCGTGCCCGCGCACCTCGACAGGCTGGTCAGCGCGTCGCAGCCGGTCCTCGCAGCGAACCAGGTCGAGGTGCGCCGGACCTTCCAGCGGGCGCCGTGCGGGGACGCCTGCCGCCGGCAGAGGGTCGCCGTCCCGACCCGCTCGCCGCGCGTCCTGGGGGTCGGACCCCGGCGCCGCCGCGGTGGGGGCAGCCGGGTCCGAGCTCGACCTCACCTCGGTCCAGGTGGCACGCCGCCGGGAGGCTCAGCCGGCATCGTCGTCGTCCGGAGGGCGATGTCCGCTCCACGGCAGCTCGCCGGCATCGACGCCTTCACCCTCGCGCTCGACGACGCGCAGCCGGGATCGGTCTCGGTCCTCGGGGCGAGCGAGCGAGAGCGCCCGGCGCGCACCCCGCGACCGATCGTCGTCACCCGGATCAGCCCCTGACGGACGGTCGGCGGCCGCTCGTCGGGCCGCGGATGTGAGACACATAACAGGTTCGTCACGATCGGTCGGATGTGGCACATCTGACACATGCACGTCACACAATCGGGTTAGGTTCAGCGCCACTACATGCGGCATTGAGTGGCCGTAGGAAGTCCGACCCCGAAGGGGAAGCACATGAATCGACGCATGACGGCTGCCAAGGGCATCGCCTTTGCCGCAGTCCTCAGCCTGGGCCTCGCGGCCTGCGCCTCCGACAGCGATCCTGAAGAGTCGACCGGCGAGGAGACCAGCGACGAGGCGATGGGGGACGCCGAGCCCCTGACGATCGGCACCATCCTGCCGGTCACCGGCACGCTCGCGTTCCTCGGCCCGCCCGAGATCGCCGGCGTGGGCCTGGCGATCGACGACATCAACGCGGCGGGCGGCGTGCTCGGCAACGACGTCGGCGTCGAGTGGGGCGACTCCGGCGACACCACCGACCCGTCGGTGGCCAGCTCGACCGCCACCGACCTCATCGGTCGTGGCGTCTCGGCCGTCATCGGCGCGGCTTCCTCCGGTGTCTCGCTCTCGGTCGTGGACACCTTCGCCGAGGCCGAGGTCATGCAGATCTCGCCCGCGAACACCGCGGCGGACCTCTCCGGGTACGGCGACTTCTTCGCCCGCACCGCCCCGCCGGACACGGTCCAGGGCGCGGCGCTCGGCTCCCTGGTCCTCGACGGCGGCCACATGGACGTCGCGATGCTCGTCCAGAACGAGGCCTACGGCACAGGTCTGCGCGACCACACCCAGTCGGCCATCGAGGCCGGCGGCGGGTCGGTCGTCTACGGCGCCTCGGGCGGCGGCGAGGAGTTCCCGCCCGGTGAGACGAACTTCGGTGCCCAGGTGACGGCCGCTCTCGCCACCGAGCCCGACGCGATCGTCGTCATCGCCTTCGAGGAGACCGTGGCGATCGTCAACGAGCTCGTCTCCCAGGGCTGGGACTTCGACGGGACCACGTACTTCTGCGACGGCAACCTGTCCAACTACGGCGACCAGTTCGACGAGGGCACGCTGGCCGGCGTCCAGGGCACCCTCCCGGGTGCTCAGGCCGAGGAGGACTTCCGCGAGCGGCTCAACGAGTGGTACGCGGAGAACGAGGGTGGCGAGCTCGCCGACTACTCGTACTCTGCCGAGTCCTACGACGCCACGATGCTCGCGGCGCTCGCCGCGGTCAAGGGCGGCGCCACGGACGGCCGCACCATCGCCGACAACATCCGCGCCGTGTCCGGTTCGGAGGGCGGCACGGAGGTCAGCACCTTCGAGGACGCCGTCGCGGCGATCGACGCCGGCGAGGAGATCACGTACGTCGGACTGTCGGGCGCCGGTCCGCTCAACGAGGCCAACGACCCGTCGTCCGCCTTCATCGGGATCTACGCCTACGACGAGTCGAACGAGTACTCGTTCGAGCGTGAGATCGAGGGTTCCATCGAGTAGTCCCGCCTGAGCCGCACGGCTCCAGCGGTCCGACGGCGGCCCGGTCACCACTCCAGGTGACCGGGCCGCAGTCGTCCTGTGGTCCCCTTGCTAGGGTCCGCCGCATGCCTGCTCCTGCGCGCACCGCCGCCGCCACCTCTGCGTTCCTGCTCGTCACGGCCCTGGCAGCCTGCTCCGGCGGGGCATCGGGAGACGGTCCGCTCGCCGACGCCCTGGGACGGGTCGGTGCCGGTGACGACGTCCCCGAGCTCATCGCGTTCAGCGACCCGGGTGCGCTCGGCGAGCTGGCGACGGAGCACTGGCAGACCTCCCTCGCCGGCGCGCCGGACATCGGGCAGCACACGCGGGAGCTGTCCGAGCAGCTCGAGGTCGATCTTCTCGAGGCGGACAGCCTCCTCACCGTCGGCTACCCGACCGGTGCGCTGACGCTCGTCTCCGGCGGCCACGACGGTGCCGCGGTGCGGGACGCCTCGACTGCTGCCGGCTGGACGGGGGACGAGGTGCTGACGCACGAGCTCGATCTGACCGACAGGCAGTCCGGCGTGGCCGGGATCGCGATCGTCGCGCCGCAGCTGCGGGTCACCGAGGACTCCGTCGCGCTCGGAGGGACCTCTGCCGACCTCCTGGTCGTCGACGCCTCCGGGGACTCGCTGGCCGACGACCCGACGATCGCCGCGCTGAGCGGCTGCCTGGGCGACGCGACGGCAGCGGTGCTCGAACCGACGGCCGCCACACCGATCGCCGTCGGCGTGCTCGGCGGCCCGGCCGAGGACCCGGGCTCGGGCGGGCAGAGCGTGGTCTGCGTCCACGGTGACGACCCGCAGGCGCTCGGTGACCACTATCTCGAGGCCTTCGCCTCCGGCCGCCTCCCGACGACGGGCAGCCCGTACACGGAGTACTTCGAGAACCCCGCCCTGTCGGTCGAGGGCGACACGGCCCAGGTGCTGCTGGACCACACCGACGAGGTCCCGCCCGGCGTGATCCTCTCCGTGCACGCCCGCCAGGACCTGCCCGTACCGCCAGGATGACGACGCCATGACGACGGCGGCGGGCGTCCCGGTCTCCCGGGTCACCCGCCGCCGTCGTGTCCTCGTCGAGGAGCTGTCGTCACGCGGTGCGCGTCAGCTCTCCTCCTTCTTGTCGGCCTCCTCCGCGAGCGCCTGCGCCTCGGCCTCCGCCTCGACGGCGGCCTCGATGCGCTCGGCCTCGGCGGCCTCCACCTCGGCCGACTGGGCCGCCTCGTCGACGTCCTCGGCGAGGGTGCCGAGGTACAGCGAGATGACCTTGGGGTCGGCCTGCAGCTCGCGTCCGGTGCCGGTGTACGCGTCCTTGCCCTGGTCCAGGACGTAGCCGCGGTCGCAGACCTGCAGGCAGCGGCGGGCGTTCTGCTCGACCATGATCACCGAGACCCCGGCCTTGTTGATCATCCGGGTCCGCAGGAACGTCTCGTCCTGCCGCACGGGCGACAACCCGGCGGACGGCTCGTCGAGGAGCAGCACCGACGGGTTCATCATCAGCGCACGTGCCATCGCGACCATCTGCCGCTCACCGCCGGACATGGCGCCCGCCCGCTGGGAGCGCCGGTCGTGCAGCACCGGGAACAGGTCCCCGATGAACGACCAGCGCTCGGTGAAGATCTTCGGCTTGAGGTAGGTACCCATCCGCATGTTCTCCTCGACCGTCAGCGAGGGGAACACGTTGTTGTTCTGGGGGACGAACCCGACGCCGTTGGCGACGAGCTGGTTCGCCTTCATCCCGGTGATGTCCTTGCCCTGGAGCGTGACGGTGCCGGAGTGGATCTTCACCAGGCCGAAGAGCGCCTTCAGCAGCGTCGACTTGCCGGCCCCGTTGGGACCGATGATCCCCACGAGCTCGCCCTGGGCGACCTCCAGCGAGCAGCCCTCGAGGATGTTCACCCCGGGGATGTAGCCGGCGACCAGGTTGTCGGCGTGCAGGAGCAGGTCCTTCTGGGGCACGCCGGCGGCCGACATCTTCTCGCCGGCGTCGGTGGTGGTGGTGCTCATCGCTTCTCCTCCTCGGCCTCGAGCCGGGCCAGCACCTCGGGGTCGAGCAGCGAGTCGTCCCCGAGGTCCGTGTCGTGGTGGGCGCCGAGGTAGGCGTCCACGACCGCCTGGTCCTTCATGACGCTGTCGGGCGGCCCCTCGGCCACGATCCGGCCTTCGGCCATGACGACCACCCAGTCCGAGATGTGTCGCACGGCGTGCATGTCGTGCTCCACGAAGAGCACGGTCATGCCCTCGTCGCGCAGCGCCTGGATGTGATGGAGCAGCGACTGCACCAGGGCGGGGTTCACGCCGGCCATCGGCTCGTCGAGCATGATGATCGTCGGGTCGGTCATCAGTGCACGCGCCATCTCGAGGAGCTTGCGCTGACCACCGGACAGGGAGCCGGCGTAGTCGGCGGCCTTGGCGTCCAGCTTGAACCGGGCGAGGATCTCCATCGCCTTCTCGGTGGTCTCGGCCTCGTGCTTCTTCCACAGGAAGGGCAGCCAGGACAGCGCGAGCTTCTCGCCCGGGTTCGACGGCGAAGCCAGGAGCATGTTCTGCAGCACCGTGAGGCGCGACAGCGCCTTGGTGAGCTGGAACGTGCGGACCATGCCGGACTTGGCCACGGCGGCGCCGCCCTTGCCGCTCAGGGACTTGCCCTGGAAGCTCCACTCGCCCGTGTTGGGGCGGTCGAACCCGGTGAGCAGGTTGAACAGCGTCGTCTTGCCGGCACCGTTGGGGCCGATGAGCGCCGTGATGACGCCCTCCTGCACCTCGAGGTGGTCGACGTCGACGGCCGTCATGCCGCCGAACCGGCGGGTCACGTGGTCGGCCACGAGGATCGGGTTCGGCTTGGCCGCACCCGGGGTGCGGGCGACCGTCGCCAGGTCGCTCAGAGCGGCCGCGGTCACCGTCTTGTCATCGGACATTGAACGCCAGCTCCTTCTTGTTCCCGAGGATGCCCTGTGGTCTGAAGATGACCAGGAGCATCAGGGTCACACCGACGAGCATGCCGCCGATCTGCTCGACGTTGGTGGTCGTGATGACGTCACCCACGCCGGTGTTCTCGGCCAGCGCCCGCATGCCGGTGCGCATGAACATGTAGGCCGCGAAGAAGATCATCGACCCCAGCACCGGTCCGAAGACCGTCGCTGCGCCACCGAGCAGCAGGATCGTCCAGACGAAGAACGTCATGGTGCGGCCCATCGAGTCGGGCACGATCGCTGCGGGCAGGGCGAAGATCACGCCGCCGAGGGCTCCGATCGCGCCGCCGATGACCAGCGCCTGCAGCTTGTAGGAGTAGACGTTCTTGCCCAGTGCCCGTACGGCGTCCTCGTCCTCGCGGATGCCCTTGAGGACCCGGCCCCACGGGCTGCGGGTGATGAGCCACACGAAGACGAGCACGAGGGCGACGAGGCCCCAGGCGACGATGCGCGTCCACCACGAGTCCGAGCCGGTGTTGATGTACTCCAGCGGACCGAGCGCGAACCGTCCGTCCGGCAGGAACGACAGCTCCTGGAACGGTTCCTTGTAGTAGCGGCCCTGCAGGCCGGAGGCACCGCCGGTCCACTCCTGCCAGAGCGTGGAACGACCGAACCAGCGGACGATCTCCGCTGCGGAGATGGTGACGATGGCGAGATAGTCGCCGCGTAGCTGCAACGTCGGCATACCGAGGATGAGGGCGAACACCACGCCGGCCGCGATGGCGACCAGCAGCGCGAGCCAGAAGGGACCGCCCGCCACGAGGGTGATGCCGAAGCCGTAGGCGCCGAGCAGCATGAAGCCTGCCTGGCCCATGTTGAGCAGTCCGGTGTACCCGAAGTGCAGGTTGAGGCCGATCGCGGCCATCGCGTAGGCGGCCGTCGTCGGGGCGAGGAGCTCGCCCAGCGACTGCGTGAGGATGCGCAGGAACTCTTCCATGATGGGTCTCCCTTCAGCCGATCCGCTCGCGGCGGCCGAGAATCCCCTGCGGCCTGAACAGCAGCACGAGAATGAGGATCACCAGCGCCGAGGCGTACCGCAGGTCGCTGGGGATGAAGAGGTTGGACAGCTCGACGACCTGTCCGATGAGCAGGGACCCGACGAACGCGCCGAGTGCCGTGCCGAGCCCGCCGAGGGTGACCGCGGCGAACATGAGCAGCAGGAGCTGCACGCCGAGCTGCCAGTTGAAGGAGCCGAACGACACCCCCCACATGAGGCCCGCCAGAGCGGCGAAACCGGTGGCCATGATCCACACGATCCGGATGATCTTGTCGGGGTCGATCCCGGTGGCCGAGGCCAGGGCCGGGTTGTCCGACACGGCGCGCGTGGCCCGTCCGATGCGGGTGCGGGTGAGGAACCAGGCGATGCCGAGGACGCAGACGAGCGCCACGACCATCGACATCCACGAGGCGGTGCTCAGGGTGATGCCGGCCAGGGTGAGCGGCTGCGGGTTGCGCGACAGGATGCGCTCGGAACCGCCGCCGATCATCAGTTGGATCACGTACTGCAGCGTGATGGAGAGTCCGATCGAGACGATCATCAGCTGCATCACCGGCACGTTGCGCTTGCGCAGAGGCCGCCAGATGGCGGAGTCCTGCGCGAGACCGGTGAAGGCGCAGACCGCGAGGGTGAGGAGACCACCGACCCAGATCGACATCCCCATCTGGTTGATGGTGATGAAGCCGACCGCGGCGCCGAGGGCGAACTGCTCGCCGTGCGCGAAGTTCGACAGGCCGGTCGTGCCGAACACCAGGTTCAGCCCGATCGACGCGAGCGCCAGCAGCAGCCCGAACCGGAGACCTGAGCCGATCTGCTGCCAGACCTGCGCGAAGGTGAGCGCGCGCTGGGAGGCGTCGCCCTCGGGGGCGGCCCCGACCCCTTCACCGTCCTCGGTGGCAGGTGCGTCCCCGGTCCCTCCCGCGACGCCGTCGTCGGAGCCGTCGGCGGTCGGGGCGGCCGGCGCCACGGCACCGGGTCCGACGCGGAAGGCTGCGCGTGCCGTGGCGCCGTTCTGCGCGGTGACGGTCAGCTCGGTCTCCGCGCCCTCGGGAAGCTGCTGGTCGTCGGGCAGCGTGGCCGGGTCGATGGTCACCGTGTAGGTGCCCACCTGCGGGGCTGCCACCGTCGCGGCGTCGTCGGCCGACGTGGTCAGGTCGGCGCTGAAGCCCTGACCGGCCACGGTGACCACGACGTCGCCGAGGCGGTCGTTGTCCGCGTTCAGCACCAGGACGGCGATGCACGGTGTGGAGTTGTCTGGCTCGCAGGGGCTGTCGTCGGTGCTCGCCGTCGCTGGTGGTGCGACGAGCATCGCCGGTAGGAGCACGAGCGCGAGCGCCGCCAGCAGGCGGCTCCATCGGCTCGTGATGGTGGGTCGGTCCGCTGTCATCGGACGGGTCCTCCGTCGGGTCATGGTCAGGCCCCGGGTCGTCCCCGGGGCGGCGACGCACCGGCGTGGCCATGTAGGCATGCTGAAGCCCCCATTGACCGACACGCGGTGCGAACGTGCGGGAAGTGTAGCGGCGTGGTGTGACGTGGAAGACACCTCCGGATCACACCGCTGTTCCCGGACCGGGTGATATCAGGCCAGATGCGCGGATCTCGATGGCTGCGCTGAGCAAACCGTTGCAGAGACGTGATCAGTCGAGGGCCGGAGGTCGACGACGCGGGCGCAGCAGCGCTGTCCCGCCCGCCCCGTACGCTGGTCGCGTGCCCGACGACGTCACCTCCGCCCAGCCCGTGACCCCGACCGACCGTGCCACCCACCCCGCACCGACCGCACCGGCTGCCGAGCGCCGCCCGGTCGGACGGACCCACCACGGTCACACGTTCGTCGACGACTACGAATGGCTCCGCGCCAAGGACGATCCCGAGGTGGTCGCGCACCTCGAGGCCGAGAACGCCTGGACCCACGCCCAGGTCGCCCACCTGGGCCCGCTGCGCGAGCAGGTCTTCGCCGAGATCAAGGGCCGCACGCTCGAGACCGACCTGTCGGTCCCGGTCCGGCAGGGCGCGTACTGGTACTACACGCGCACGATCGAGGGGAAGCAGTACCCGATCCACGCACGGGTGCCCGCGGCGGGCTTCGGCGCCGACGTCGCCGAGTGGACGCCGCCGGAGATCGGGCCCGGCCGGGTGCCCGACGGCGAGCAGGTGCTGCTCGACCAGAACGTCGAGGCCGAGGGTCACGACTTCTTCTCGCTCGGGTCGTTCGCCGTCACGCCGACGGACGGCCGCCGTCTCGCGTACGCGATCGACACCACGGGCGACGAGCGCTACACGCTGCGCGTCCGCGACCTCGACACGGGCCAGGACCTGCCCGACGAGGTCGAGAACACCTTCCCGGGGGCGGTCATCACGCCCGACGGCGAGCACGTCTTCTACCCGACGGTCGACGACGCGTGGCGCCCGCACCGCATCTGGCGGCACCGTGTCGGCGCGCCCACCTCCGAGGACGTCCTCGTCTTCGAGGAGCCCGACGAGCGGTTCTGGGTCGGGGTGGGCCTCTCGCGGTCGCAACGCTTCCTGCAGATCGAGCTCGGCTCGAAGACGACGAGCGAGTCGTGGGTCCTCGAGGCCGACGACCCGACGGGCGAGTTCCGCCCCGTGTGGACGCGGCGCGAGGGCGTCGAGTACACGGTCGAGCACGCCTGGTTCCGAGGTGTCGGAGAGAAGCTCCTGGTCCTCCACAACGACGGCGCGCAGAACTTCGAGCTGGTCGTGACCGACGTCCCGGTCGGCCCGGGCGAGGAGGGGCCGTCCGCACCCCTCGACCCGGCCGCCGCGACCGTCGTCGTGCCGCACGACCCGCAGGCGCGTCTCGAGTCGGTCGACGCCTTCGCCAGCCACGTCGCGCTCGGGTACCGGCGTGACGCCGTCCCGCGCGTCGGCCTCGTCGCGCTCGCGGAGACGGCCGAGGCCGGCGGCACCGCCGGGTCCGTCATGAGCACCGCCGGGTGGGCGGTCCACGAGGTCTCGTTCGACGAGCCGCTGTACACCGCGGCCCTCGGTCCCAACGCGATGTTCGACCAGCCCGTCCTGCGGCTGCAGTACACGTCGTTCGTCACTCCGTCCGCGGTGTACGACGTCGACCTCGCCACCGGCGAGCTGCTGCTGCGCAAGCGCCAGCCGGTCCTCGGTGGCTACGACCCGGCCGACTACGCCCAGAGCCGCGAGTGGGCCACGGCCGAGGACGGCACCCGCGTGCCGATCTCCCTGGTCTGGAAGCGGGACGCGGTGACGCTCGACGCGGCCGGCACCGGCGCCGACCCGGCGCCGCTGCTGCTCTACGGCTACGGCGCCTACGAGATCAGCATGGACCCGTACTTCAGCGTGCCGCGCCTGTCGCTGCTCGACCGTGGGGTGGTCTTCGCCGTCGCGCACGTCCGTGGTGGCGGGGAGATGGGCCGCTCCTGGTACGAGGACGGCCGCCTCGACCGCAAGCGCAACACCTTCACGGACTTCGTGGCGTGCGCCAAGCACCTCGTCGGGACCGGGTGGACCTCGCCGGAGCGCATGGTGGCCGACGGCGGCAGCGCGGGCGGCCTGCTCATGGGCGCGGTCGCGAACCTGGCGCCGGAGATGTTCGCGGGGGTGCTCGCCGGGGTGCCGTTCGTCGACGCGCTCACCTCGATCCTCGACCCGTCGTTGCCGCTGACGGTCGTGGAGTGGGAGGAGTGGGGCAACCCGCTGGCGGATCCGGAGGTGTACGAGTACATGCGCTCGTACAGCCCGTACGAGAACGTGCCCGACGACGCCTCGCACTACCCGCGGATCTTGGCGGTCACGTCCCTGCACGACACGCGGGTGCTGTACGTGGAGCCCGCGAAGTGGGTGGCCCGCCTGCGTGCGGCGGGGGCGCCGGCGCTGCTGAAGATCGAGATGTCGGCCGGGCACGGCGGCGTCTCGGGCCGCTACGCGCGGTGGGAGGAGATCGCCTTCGAGCACGCCTGGACCCTCGACGTGCTCGGGCTCGCCGACAGCCGGTGAGCGACGTTCGAAGAGCACGGCGGAGAGTTTCGAACCCACGATGAACATCAGGTGAACTCTCGACGAACAGTTCACCTGGATGTCACCTCACGTCCGCCAGCGCCCCGTGGTGAGCCCCACCATGGAGCCCGTGACCGAGACACTCCTCCTCGTGCTCGTCGTCGTGACCGCACTGGCCTTCGACTTCACGAACGGTTTCCATGACACCGGCAACGCGATGGCGACGTCCATCGCGACCCGAGCCCTGCGGCCCAAGGTCGCCGTCCTGCTGTCCGCCGTCCTCAACATGGCCGGTGCGTTCCTCTCGCTGGCCGTCGCAGCCACCATCGCCAAGGGCCTCGTCGACGCCGGTGCGATCAGCCTCGAGGTGGTCTTCGCGGGCCTCGTCGGCGGCATCGTCTGGAACCTGCTCACCTGGTTGCTCGGGCTGCCGTCCAGCTCGTCGCACGCCCTCGTGGGCGGTGTCATCGGCTCCGTCCTCGCCGCGGCCGGTACCGCCGGAGTCATCTGGTCCGGGGTGCTGTCCAAGGTGCTGGTGCCCGCCCTTCTCGCCCCGGTCATCGCGATCGGTGTCGCCGGGCTCGGCACCTGGCTGGTCGCCCGCCTGACCCGCGGCGTCTCGCAGGCCGTGACGGACCGGGGCTTCCGGTGGGGGCAGATCGGCTCGGCCTCCCTCGTCTCCCTCGCGCACGGCACCAACGACGCCCAGAAGTCGATGGGCATCATCCTGCTGGCCCTCATCACCGCCGGTGCCGTCCCTGCCGACTCCAGCGTGCCGTTCTGGGTGATCTTCTCGTGCGCGTTCTTCATGGCGCTGGGCACCTACCTGGGCGGCTGGCGCATCATCCGCACCCTCGGCAAGGGACTCGTGGAGATCGACAGCCGGCAGGGCATGGCCGCCGAGACGTCGTCCGCCGCGGTCATCCTGCTCTCGAGCCACTTCGGGTTCTCGCTGTCCACCACCCACGTCGCCACCGGGTCGATCCTGGGCTCCGGCGTCGGGATGCCCGGCGCGAAGGTGCGCTGGGGCGTGGCCGGTCGGATGCTCGCCGCCTGGGGGCTGACGCTCCCGGCCGCCGGCATCGTCGGGGCGGTCTGCTTCTGGGTCCAGCACGTCATCGGCGGGTTCCTCGGTACGTTCCTCGTCTTCCTGCTGCTGGTCGGCACCTCGCTGGCCATCTGGGTCGCGTCGCGCCGTGCGCCGGTCGACCACAGCAACGTCAACGAGGAGTGGGACGAGGAGAAGGGCGCCCGGCTGCGGCCGTCCGTGCCCACCACCGGCGAGGTCGGTGACCCGCAGGTCGGCCCGGTCGTCGAGGAGCGTCTGGCCCCGTCCGTCGCCCCGGCGATCTCTGCGACCACCACGAACGGCAGCACCGGTACGGACGGAGAACGGTCATGAACGGACTCATCGAGTGGAGCTCGCTCGGCCAGGTCGTGGTGGCCGGCGTCATCGTCGGTGCCGGCATCCCGGCGCTGTTCGCCCTCGGGCTGCGTCTCGTGGCCGGCACCTCGGAGCAGGCGAGCGCCGAGCCGGCGCGCGGGGACACGGGCCCGGCGCCAGGCCCGAAGGGTCCCGTCGTCATCGCACGCCCCTCGCCGCTGCGGCTCGCCGGTGCGCTGCTGTGCTTCGGCACCGTGGTCGGTGCCATCGCGGCCGGTCTCGTCTTCCTGGCCGCGGGCGGGCACAGCTGACCGACGACGCGCGGGCGCGGACGTTCGCGTCCAGGCTCTGTTCAGGTGGCTATGATCCCGCGTGTCAGGTCTCGTGCCTCGCCGATGGCGGCGCTGCCAGGAGCACGGCCGACGACGTCCGGATGTCCTGGAAGGAACTTCATGCGCGCACTGCTCAAGGTTGCTGCCACCACGGTGGCAGCGACGTCTCTCCTCATCGGTGGCCTCGTCGCCCCCGCGTCGGCTGCGCCGAGCACGCCGATCGACGTCGTCTCGGTGACGGTCAAGCCCAGCTACGGCGGCGCTGCCATCAACTCGAAGACGAAGTACTACCAGATCACCACCAAGGTGAAGAAGGTCGGCAAGGTCGACGGCTGGGTCGACGTCTACGGTGACGTCTACCGGGGCAGCAAGAAGGTCGCCTCCAAGATCGACCTCGGCTACGCCTACTCGGGTGGTCAGAACTTCACCGAGTACCTCCTGGCGAAGTCGTCGTGGGGCCGGGGCACGTTCCAGATCAAGAACGTCCGCACCGTGTACGCCGGCAAGACCTACAAGGACACCAAGGTCTCCGGCGGCAAGTTCACGATGAAGTCCGCGATCGACGGCAAGCTCAAGTACGGCAACGTCGTCCAGGTCAAGGCCGACGGCAAGAAGAAGACCGTCAAGGTCGGCGTGAAGAAGTACACCGTCAGCAAGGGCTGGAAGCCCTACGCCGGCAAGAAGGTGAAGATCCAGCACAAGGTCGGCGGCAAGTGGAAGACCAAGAAGACCGTCAAGCTCAACAAGAAGGGCGTGGCGACCTACAAGTTCTCCACCAGCAAGCGGGTCAAGTACCGGGTGTTCGTCCCGGCGACCAGCCAGGTGGTCGGCGGCAAGAGCACGGCCACGCCGCGCGTCTGACCGCATGACACCGACGCCTCCTCGCCCCGAGCCTCGCTGCTCGGTGGGCGAGGAGGCGTTCGTCGTTCGCGGCGTGCTCGCTGCCTACCCGCCCAGCCCGGCCTTCGCGGCCAGCACCCGCGCGACGGCGTCGTCCACCTGCGTCGCGAACTGCGGGTCCTGCTCGGCGCGCTCCACCAGGGCGTCCGCCATCGCCGGGACGACCGTCGGGTCCGCGGACGCCAGCACGAGGTCCGCACCGGCGGCCACCGCCTCGACCGCACGCTCCGCCGGGGCGAGGGTCGTCACGGCTGCGGCGGCGGAGACGTCGTCGGTGATCACGACGCCGTCGAAGCCCAGGTCGTCCCGCAGCAGGTCGACCACCGCGGGGGAGAACGTCGCGGGGTTGTCGGGGTCGATCCGGGTGTACACGGCGTTCGACAGCATCACGAACCGGGCACCCGCGTCGATCGCATCGGCGAACACCTCGACCGACGGGGAGTCCGCCGTCACCGTGTCGTCCGTGACGTGCTGGGTGGTGTCGGTGTTCTGCGTGACGTGGCCCAGCCCGGGGAAGTGCTTGACGACCGGTTCGACGCCCGCCGCCTGCATGCCCGCCGAGAACGCCGTGGAAGACCGCACCACCGACTCCTGCGTGTTGCCGTAGTTGCGCGAAAAGTACCCGATCGGTGCGTTCGCCGACTGGATGTCCGCGGGGACGAGGTCCGTCACCGGCGCCAGGTTCAGGTTGATGCCGGCGTCGGCGAGCTCGGCGCCCCAGCCGGCCGCGGCGTCCTCGAGCTCGGCCGGCTCCCACTCCGCCTGCTCGGTCGCGGGCGGCAGGTCCGAGAACCCCGGCCCCCGGAGCACCTGCACGGAGCCGCCCTCCTGGTCGGTGGCCACGAGCATCGGCGGAGCACCGTCCGGGACGAGACCGGTCACCGACTCCACGAGCGCCGACGTCGCGTCCACCCCCGCCTCGCTGCGGCCGTGCAGGAACACGTTGCCCACGTGGTGGTCCTCGATCGCGGTGCGGGTCGCGTCGCTCACCGTCGGGGCGTCGACCGGTGTCCCGGCCACCAGGAGCTGGCCCACCTTCTCCTCGACGCTCCACCCCGTGGGGTCCTGCGGGTCCGGGCTGCCGCCGTCGGGCGTGGGGGTCCCCCGGCCGCTCGGGGCGGCCGACGGCGTGGGGGCGGGCGACGGCGTGGGGGCGGGCGTGCTGGTCGCCGGGGACTGCTCGGGGGCGGCCGTCGTCGGCGGGCCCGGGCTGCTGCACGCCGCCAGGACCGTACAGGTCAGTGCCGCGGCGACCGCCCTCGACCAGCGGCCGATCATGTGCCGGACGTCGGCGTCGAGTCCCGGTGCGCGAGCGTGGTCAGGGCCTCTCGCCAGTGCTGCTCGGAGCGGCGGGCGTGCTCCGCCGTGTCGATGTTGCCCTGCTCCACCGTCACCTGCGTGCCGCCGTCGTCCGCGACGAGGGTGATGCGGATCTCGTGGTAGTTCTCCGGCGCGTCGGGGAGCTCGCCCAGGGGCGAGAAGTGGGTGAAGTGCAGCAGGCGGGGGCGCTCGACGGCGATGACCTCGCCCTTGTCCGCGAACTGCCGGCCGAAGAAGTGCCCCTCGAACGTGATCGGGCTGCCGGGCCGGAAGTCGGTCTCGATGTTGGCGCCCAGCATCCACCGGGCGCCGGGGTGCACGAGCTCGGCCCAGACCCGTTCCGGAGGCTCGGCGACATGGGTCGTCGCGGTGGCGGTGAACCCGGTGTCGTGCTCGGTCATGGGAGGCTCCTGGGTCGGTGCGCAACCTGTCAGGACGACCGTAACGCCGCGTCGTCGTCGGGCCGAATCGGTGTCCGGGCCTTCTGATCGTCACTCCGTGTTCTGTCCGGCAGTCCGGACTGCCGGACAGAACACGGACTGCCGGACAGATCGCTGTCCACAGACGAGCGCCGTCCACAGATCTTGTCGGCCGACGACGCTCGTGGTGCGTGCTGCGGCACCCTGTCGCCATGCTCCCTGAGGACACCCTGCTCGTCGCGCGCGAGCACGACCGCCACGTCCTGCGGCGTGCCACGGCGAACGGTGACCTCGAGCGGGTACGCCGGGGCGCCTATCGTCCGGTCGGCCCGGAGCAGAACAGGCACGCGGCGGCTCGTCGGCTCGCCACCGACCGGCTCCGCGCCGTCCACCGTCAGCTCCGGGCTCGCCACGTGTTCAGCCACGAGAGCGCGGCGCTGCTGTGGGGTGCGCCGCTGTGGCGTCTGCCGCAGCGGGTGCACGTGCTGGTGCCGTCCAGCCCGAGCAGCCGCGCCGCGGCCGACATCGTGCGACGGCGGGGCGTGCCGGACGAGCACGTCGTGCTGCGGGCTCTCCCCGTGACGACGCTGCGCCGGACCGTCGTGGACTGCGCGCTGACCCTCCATCCTCTGGACGCCCTGGTCGTCGCGGACTGGGCTCTTGGCAGGGGTATGGACCGGGCCGCAGCGCTGGATCTGTGGGCCCGCCCGCGGCGCCGCAACGGCACGGCGCGCGCCCGATGGGTCCTCGAGCACGCCGACGCCGGTGCCGAGTCGCCCTGGGAGACGTGGGTCCGCTACCTGGCACTGCGCGCCGGGCTGCCCCGACCACGCACGCAGCTCCCGGTCGAGGTGGACGGACGCCGCTACCGCGTGGACCTGGGCTGGGCCGAGGAGAAGGTGCTGGTCGAGTTCGACGGCCGGGTCAAGGACGTGGACGGGTCGTTCGGCGCCGGCTACGACGCGGACCACGCGCGGTTCGAGGACAAGGTGCGCGAGGACGCCATCACGGCGCGGCTCGGCGTGCGGCCGCTGCGGTTCACCGCGAAGGACGGCCCGGACCCGGCGGCCGCGACAGCCGCCCTGCTGAGGGCGTTCCGCCCGGCGGTGCGCGGCTCGCTGAGGGTCAACCCGTTGCTCCCGCTGCCCGGCGCCTCGTTCTGATCGTCACTTCGTGTTCTGTCCGGCAGTCCGGACTGCCGGACAGAACACGAAGTGACGATCAGTCACGCGACGGTGGCCGCCACGGCTGCGACGAACGCGTCCACCGCCTCGGACGGGGTGTCCCACGAGCACATCCAGCGCACCTCGACGCGGTCCGCCGACTCGCCCGGCGCCCAGTCGTAGAACCGTGCCTGCTCGCGTACCCGGTCCGCCGCCGCCCGCGGGAGGGTCGCGAACACCGCGTTCGCCTCGACGGGCCGCGTGATGCGCACGCCGCCGCCGGCGGCCCTCCCGGCGGGTGCGGCAGCCCCGCCGGGTGCGAGGTCGAGCGCCCCGGCTGCGTCGAGCCCGTCCCGCAGCCGCGCGGCCATGGCGTTGGCATGCGCCGCGTTGCGCCACCACAGGGGTTCGACGGCGGTCCCGTCCTGCCCGACGGCGGTCCCGCCCTCCGCGGCGCCGTCGCCGGCGGAGTCCCCAGGAGCCACGGGCGTCCCTGGCTCCCCGAGCAGCGCAAGGATCTGCGCCGAGACGAAGCGTGTCTTCGAGGCGAGCTGCATCGTCGCCTTGCGCAGGAACGGCACTGCCGCCGCGGCCCGCTCCCGCACCGCGCCGCCGTCGTACCCGGAAACGTCCGGTGCGTCGGCGGGGGCGAGCACCACGACCGCCTCGCCGATCATGCCGCCGATCTTCGCGGCGCCGAGGGAGACGACGTCCACCCCCAGGTCGGTGGTCAGCGCGCGCAGGGAGCACCCCAGTGCGGCCGCGGCGTTGGCGAGCCGTGAGCCGTCGACGTGCACGGCCATGCCCAGGCCGTGCGCGGTCTCGACCAGGGACCGCAGCCCGGCCACCGAGTAGACGGTCCCGAGCTCGGTGGACTGCGTCAGCGACAGCACGCCGGGGTGCGCGCGGTGCACGTCGTGCCGCTGCCCGGCCCACCGTTCCACGTGGAACGGCTCGATCCGCCCGTCCACCGACGGGCAGGGCAGCATCTTGAGCCCACCGACCCGTTCGGGTGCGCCGTTCTCGTCGGTGTTGGCGTGGGCGACGTCGGAGGTCACGACGCCGCCCCACCGCTCGGAGAGGGCCATGAGAGAGACGACGTTCGCGCCGGTGCCGTTGATCAGCGGGAAGGCGAGCGCGCCCTCGCCGAACACCTCGGCGACACGGGCGTCGAGCCGGGCGGTCCACGGGTCGTCGCCGTAGGCGACCGCGAACCCGTCGTTCGCGGCGTTGATCGCGGCGAGCACCTCGGGGTGGGTGCCGGCGTAGTTGTCGGAGGCGAACGGAGGGAGGCTGGTCACCCGCACAGGTTAGGCACCCTCGAGGGGGCGTCGGCACCGTCGGGGAGGAGCGACGTGTCGCGGCCCACACCGTGGTCGGAACGGCAAGGAGCGCCTGAGCGTCTTAACCTCGAGGACGGGTGTCGCCACGCCCGCCATGCCGGACCCGTGCGAGGGGCCGGTGATCCGTCGTCGTACCGGTGCCCCTGGGTGACCGGATGTCTGGAGCTCGAGTGACTGGAAACGCCACCACCAGGTTCGGCAACGTCGCGCTGCTGTCCGTGACGAGCCGGCTGCCGTCCCGGGTCACGACCTCCGCATCCGTCCAGGAGCGGCTCGCACCGGCGCTGAAGCGTCTGCGACTGCCGTCGACGCTGCTCGAGCGGGTCGCCGGGGTGGAGGCACGGCGCAACTGGGGCCCGGGCGAGGACGCGAACGCCGCCACCGTCGCGGCGGGCACCGAGGCGTTGGAGCTCGCGGGCGTCGAGCCGGACGACGTCGGTCTCCTCATCAACACGTCCGTGACGCGCAAGCACCTCGAGCCGTCGGTCGCCGTGGGCCTGCACCACGGGCTGGGGCTGCCGAGCTCGGCCGTGAACTTCGACGTCGCGAACGCCTGCCTCGGTTTCATCAACGGGATGTCGTTGGCGGCGGGCATGATCGAGTCCGGCCAGGTGCGGTACGCGATGGTGGTCGCGGGCGAGGACGCCGACGACATCCAGGACGTCACGGTCGAGCGGCTGCTGCGGGACGACGTCGGGCGCGAGGACTTCATGGCCGAGTTCGCCTCGCTGACCCTCGGGTCCGGGTCGGCAGCGGCGGTGCTCGGGCGTGCGGACGAGCACGCCGAGGGGCACCGGGTGCTCGGTGGCGTGACCCGTGCCGCCACGCAGCACCACCTGCTGTGCGTCGGCAGCACGGAGGGGATGTTCACCGACGCGCAGGGCCTGCTCGAGGGCGGGCTGGAGCTGGTGGTCGACGCCTGGAAGGACGCCACGGCCGACTGGAGCTGGGGCGCGATGGACCGCTACGTCACGCACCAGGTGTCGCGGGTGCACACGAACGCGATCGTGGAGGCCGTCGGGCTCGACCGGTCGGCGGTGCCGACCACGTTCGGTCGGCTCGGCAACGTGGGACCGGCGTCCGTGCCCATCACCCTCGTCGAGGAGCAGGAGTCGTTGCGCTCCGGGGACCGGGTGCTGCTCATGGGAGTGGGTTCGGGGATCAACACGGCGATGATGGAGCTCGCGTGGTGAGGATCGGCGCCAGCACGGTACCGCCCGGCCTGCCCGGCCTCGACCCACGGTTCAGCCACGTGCTGTGCGTGCCCGACGGCGGCAGCCCGGCGGGCGCTCGCGCCTCGGGTGGCGCCGGGGTCGCCGCGAGCGGCGACGAGTGGCACTACCTCGACAACGGCCCGGATCTCGCCGCCCGGGGGATCGAGCCGGTCGGCACGGTGCTGGCCGTGCACGGCAACCCGACGTGGTCCTACCTGTGGCGGGACCTCGTGGACCTGGCCACCGAGCGAGCCGTCGTCGCGGCCGCTGCCACCGGCGAGCGCCCGGGCGGTGTGCCCGGCGCGTGGCGGGTGGTCGCCGTCGACCAGCTCGAGATGGGACTGTCCGCGCGCAGCGGCCGGCACCGTACGCTGCCCGAGCGGGTCGCGGACCTCGGGGCGTTCACGGCCGAGCTGGGGCTGTCCGGGCCGGTGGTGACGCTCGGGCACGACTGGGGAGGGGTGGTCTCCCTCAGCTGGGCCGTCGACCACCCGGAGCTGCTGACCGGCGTCGCGCTGCTCAACACCGCGGTGCACCAGCCGGACGGGGTGGCGATCCCCGCCCCGCTGCGACTCGCTCTGGCGCCCGGTGTCCACCGGGCGGGCACGAGCAGCACGCCCGCGTTCCTCGAGACCACGCTGGCTCTGGCGCACCCCCGGCTGCCCGCCGACGTCGCGGACGCCTACCGGCTGCCGTACCGGACCGCGGACGACCGCGCCGGCATCGAGGGCTTCGTGGCGGACATCCCGGCCGACGCCGAGCACCCGAGCCGGCCGGAGCTGGACCGCATCGCCACCGGCGTCGCGGCGCTGGACGTCCCGGCGCTGCTGCTGTGGGGTCCGCGCGACCCGGTGTTCTCCGACCGGTACCTGGATGATCTGATCGGCCGGCTCCCGCAGGCGCGGGTGCACCGGTTCGAGGGGGCCGGCCACCTGGTCGCCGAGGACGTCGACTACGCGGCGCCCGTGCTGGACTGGCTGCGCGGCGTCGCCCTGGGTGCCGAACAGGAACCTGTGCCCGGTATGGAGGGGCAAAGCGGGCGCAACCTCCTGTTCGGCACCGAGGGGTTCGGGGGCCGGGGGCCGATCTGGACCGGCCTCGACGAGCGGGCCGCCGACCCCGCGACCCGCGCCGAGTCCGCCGTGCTCGACATGTCCGGCTCCGGGCCGGGCACCGTGACCTGGCGTGCCCTGGACCGGCAGGTGCGCCGCATCGCCGCGGGCCTGCACTCCATCGGGGTGCGTCGCGGCGACCGCGTGTCGCTGCTGGTGCAGCCGGGCCCCACCCTGACCGCGCTCGTCTACGCCTGCCTGCGCATCGGGGCGGTCGTGGTCGTCGCCGACGCCGGCCTCGGCGTCCGGGGGTTGACCCGCGCCCAGCGAGGCGCCTGGCCGCAGTACCTGGTCGGCCAGACGAAGGCGCTCGCGGCCGCGCGGGCGTGCGGCTGGCCGGGGGTGCGGATCTCGGCCGACCCGCTCGACGCCGTGACGCGCCGGGCGCTCGGCGTCCACCACGAGCTGGTGGACGTGGCCCGCGCCGGCGAGGGCCACGAGCTGCCGCCCGAGCCCGGCCCGCAGGACGAGGCCGCGGTGCTGTTCACGTCCGGGTCGACCGGCCCTGCCAAGGGGGTCGTGTACACCCACGCCCAGCTCTCGGCCCTGCGCGACGTGCTCGCCGGGCACTACGCCGTGCGCCCCGAGTCCGGCCTGGTCACCGGGTTCGCGCCGTTCGCGCTGCTCGGACCGGCCCTGGGGACCCGGTCGGTCACCCCGGACATGGACGTCTCGGCGCCGCGCACCCTCACCGCGCGGGCGGTGGCGGACGCCGTGCGCGCCTCGGACGCCCGGATCGTGTTCCTCTCCCCGGCGGCGATCCTCAACGTGGTCGCCACGGCCGACGCGCTGGGAGACGCGGACCGTGAGGCCCTCGAGCGTGTGGAGACCTTCCTGTCCACCGGCGCGCCGATCAGCGCCGAGCTGCTCGGCTCGGCGCAGGCCCTCATGCCGAACGCCCGCGCGCACACCCCGTACGGGATGACGGAGTGCCTGCTCGTCACCGACATCGACCTCGACGGCATCCGGGAGGCCGCCTCCGCCCCCGACGACGGCGTGTGCGTGGGCCGGCCGATCATGGGCGCCGCGGTCGGCGGGGTGACCGTCAGCGCGCTGGACGACGACGGCGCGGCGACCGGGCCGCCGTCGTCGGGGCCGGAGGTGCACGGGGTGCTGGGCGAGGTGCTCGTGAGCGCACCCCACCTCAAGCAGCGCTACGACCGGCTGTGGCTCACCGACCGGGCCGCCGAGCGCGACACCCCGCCGGGGCGCTGGCACCGGACCGGGGACGTCGGGCACCTGGACGCCGAGGGGCGGCTGTGGA
Organism: Isoptericola halotolerans; assembly: GCF_013149785.1. Lineage (GTDB taxonomy): Bacteria > Actinomycetota > Actinomycetes > Actinomycetales > Cellulomonadaceae > Isoptericola > Isoptericola halotolerans. The sequence continues at coordinate 161,689 of NZ_JABEZU010000004.1, read as the reverse complement.
TCGAGGGCCGGCTCGCGCACGTGCTGACCACCGCCGAGGGGCCGCTGGCGCCGGTGGGTCCGGAGCAGACGATCGAGCGGGTCGCGGCCGTGCGGCGGGCAGCCGTGGTCGGTGTCGGGCCGGCGGGCGTGCAGCAGGCGGTCGCGGTGCTGGAGCTCGCCGACGGCGTCCGGCGGCCGGGGCTCGCGCCGGAGGGCCTGGGCGCGGCTGTGCGCGCGACGTCGTCGGTGCCGCTCGCGGCGGTGCTCGTCGTGCCGCAGATGCCCACGGACGTGCGGCACAACTCCAAGATCGACCGGGCGCGCCTGGCGCGCTGGGCGGACGGGGTGCTGGCCGGCGGCCGGGTGGGCGCCCCGTGACCGTGCTCGTCACGGGCGCGTCCGGGCTGCTCGGCGGTGCGGTCGCCCGCGTGCTCGTGGAGCGTGGGGACGGTGTGCGCACCCTGCAGCGCCGTCCGTCCGGTGTCGCCGGTGCCGAGGGCGTCGCGGGGTCGGTGACCGACCCCGCCGTGGTCGCGCGCGCGCTCGACGGGGTCGACGCCGTCGTGCACCTCGCGGCGAAGGTGTCGCTCGCCGGTGACCCGGCGGAGTTCGAGCAGGTGAACGTCGGCGGGACCCAGGTGCTGCTGGACGCCGCCGAACGGGCGGGAGTGCGACGGTTCGTGCAGGTGTCGTCGCCGTCGGTGGCGCACGCCGGGTCGTCGCTGGTCGGCGTGGGTGCCGAGCCGGCCGACCCGGTGCGGGCACGCGGCGAGTACGCGCGGACCAAGGCGGCCTCCGAGCTGCTGGCGCTGTCCCGGGACGGCGCTGCTGCGCGACGAGACGACGGTTCGGCGCGAGCGTCTCTGTCCGTCAGGAACCCGGGGCTGAATCCTGACGAACAGAGACGCTCGCAACCTGGGGACCTCCGTGTCGTGGCGGTGCGGCCGCATGCCGTGTGGGGGCCGGGGGACACCCAGCTCGTCGAGCGGATCATCGACCGGGCGCGGTCGGGGCGCCTGCCGCTGCTGGGGCACGGGGCGGCGCTCATCGACACCACGTACGTGGACAACGCGGCCGAGGGGATCGTCGCCGCCCTCGACCGGCTGCAGGACAGCCCCGAGGTCGTGCGGGGGCGGGCGTACGTGCTCACCAACGGTGAGCCGCGCACCGTGGCGGACCTGCTGACCGGCATCTGCCGCGCCGGGGGTGTGGCGCCGCCGCGGTGGCGCGTCCCGGCGAAGCTGGCCCGGGGTGCGGGCGGGCTGGTCGAGGCGGTCTGGGGGGTGCGGCCCGGGGCCGACGAGCCCCCGATGACGAGGTTCCTCGCCGAGCAGCTCTCCACGGCCCACTGGTTCGACCAGCGGTCGACATGGGCGGAGCTGCGCTGGCGTCCGCGGGTGAGCATCGACGAGGGGATGCGTCGGCTGGCGGCCCACTACGGCGGCGCCGTCTGACCCCTCCGCCTCCGGGCGCCGACTCCGGCCGCCGACTCCGGCGCCGAACATGCCATGGCGGCCCGTCCGCATGGGTGGACGGGCCGTCACCGCATGCTCGGCGGTCGGGACGGCATGGTCGGCAGGTCAGGTGGGCGAAGAGGGCCGTCCGGCCGGGTGCGCGGCGAGGGACGGGGGCGTGCTCAGTCGAGGATCGCGGTGGCCTCCACCTCGACGAGGACGTCCGGTGCGAAGAGGGCTTCCACGCCGAGGAGCGAGGCCGGTGGCATGGGTAGGCGCAGACCGATCTCCTCGGCGACGGACTCGACGCCGGCCATGAAGGCCTCCATCTTCTCCGGCGCCCACGCGGTGACGTAGAAGGTCAGCCGCAGCACGTCGTCGAACGTCGCCACCGCACCGGTGAGCCCGCGCGCCGTGGCGCGCAGCGCGTGCGCGACCTGGCCGGCGAGGTCGCCTGGGGCGAGCGGGGCGCCGTCGGCCCCGAGGGCGACCTGCCCGGCGACGTGGACGTGCCGGGTGCCTGTCCCGACGGCGACGTGGTGGTACGGCGTGGGCTGCAGCATGCCGTCGGGGGTCATGAGGTGAACGGTCATCGCGATCTCCTGGAGGTGAGGAAGCAAGGTATACCCTGGATACCTGGTACACGGCAGAAACTTCAAGGAGACCAGGTTTCGTGGACGACACCACCGCCACCCCACCCGGCGCGCTGCGCATCGACCCCTCGCACCGTGACGTGCTCGACCAGGTGCTCGACAAGTGGTCCGTCAGCATCCTCGACCAGCTGTGCGAACGGCCGTGCCGGTTCAACGTGCTGCGCCGGGAGATCCCGGGGATCACGCAGAAGTCGCTCACCGCCACGCTGCGACGGCTGGAACGGAACGGGATCGTGGAGCGACGCGTCGTCGCGGACCGACCGGTCGCCGTCGAGTACCGGATCAGCGACCTCGGCAAGACCCTGCGCGAACCGGTCGACGTCGTCCTCGCCTGGGTCACCACCCACCAGGCGCGCATCGACCGCGCGCGCCGGGAGTTCGACGACGCGACCGAGGCCGCCGGGGCGTGAACGCAGGCCACCGCACGGAAAGAACGTGCGCCGTCGGCCCGCCGGACGGCATGATCCGGGGATGCCGCTGACGCTCCGCCCACCACGCACCGACGACGAGACCGTGCTGCGCCGCCTGCACACCGAGCTCGCGGCCGACGGCTTCACGTTCCTGCTGGCCGACGGCACCTGGGACGAGATCCTCGAGCAGGCCCGCCGGGAGGCGGAGGGCACCGACCTGCCACCGGGTCGGGTGCGGGCAGAGTTCCTCGTCGCCGAGGCCGACGGCGAGCCGGTGGGACGGGTGTCGATCCGGTACGAGCTCAACGACTTCCTGCGGACCATCGGCGGGCACGTCGGCTACGGGGTGGCGCCCGCGCACCGCCGCCGCGGCCACGCGACCGAGATCCTCCGACAGTCGGTCGTCCGGCTCGCCGCCGCCGGTGTGGACCGCGTCCTGGTGACCTGCGACGACGACAACATCGGGTCCGCCGCCGTCATCGAGGCGTGCGGCGGCATGCTGGAAGACGTCCGGCCCGTCGAGGGCGAGGCGCCGAAGCGGCGGTACTGGATCGACCCGACCGGCTAAGAAGCCCGTCAGAGCGACAGGTCGACCCAGACCAGCCGGTGGTCGCTGCTCGGGAACGGGAACGTGCCGGTCAGGCGCGACAGCGGGTCGTCCTGCGTGGGCCAGAACACCCCTGCGTCGTGCACCCGCAGGCCGTGCCTCGACGGCAGCACGTAGTCGACGCGCAGGTTGCCGGGCGCGCTGTCCGCGAAGTCGGCGGTGTCGTACGCGGGGTCGCCGGTGTGGTCGTCGTTGGCGCCGCCCTGGAGGGCCGCCGCCTCGACGCCACCGGCCGACGCCGGCAACGGGTCGACGATCCGCGGGTGCCGCAGCAGCTGGTCGATCGCACCGGGGACGGAGTCGCCGTCGTGAGGGTCGGCGTTCTGGTCGCCGAGGATCACGAAGCGCGCGCCCGGGTGCAGGCCGCCACGTCCGCCGTCGTCGTCGTAGATGTACCGGGAGGCCTTGCCGGGGGTGACGTAGTCCGCCCAGAAGCGGATCTCGTCGTGGTTGCGGCGCCCGTTGCGGTCCTCGGGGCCGTCGAAGGTGGGCGGCGTGGGGTGCGAGGCGAGCACGTGCACGGTGTGGCGCCCGACCCGGATCGGCACGTCCCAGTGCGACTTGCTCGACAGGCGGACCACCTCGAGCTCCTCCGGGCTGAACCAGTCGGCGGGCTCGGGGGTGGCCGGGTCGCCGGGGAGCATGGCGCCCGGCATGTCCTTCCACAGGAAGTGCTGGAAGGTGCGGACGCCGTCGGTGACGATCGGGTGCTTGGACAGCACGACCATCCCGTACTGGCCCGGGAAGTCGCCGAAGCCGAAGGCGTCGTCGCCACCGCCGACCACGCCGTCGTTGTTGAGGTCGAAGCCGCTGGGGATCCCGGTGTTCGACGGCGCGGAGAAGGCGTACGGGTAGGTGACCGGCTCGGCGCCGCCCTGGCCGACCTCCAGGTAGTTCTCGCGGAAGAGGTCGACTGCGGTGCCCGCGGCGTCGAAGTCGAACTCGTTGAGCAGCACCACGTCCGGGTCCGTGCGCTGGATGACCTCGGCGACGGTGGCCGCCTGGGCGTCGTCGCCGGTGGACAGGTCTGCCTGCAGCTCGCCCTCCGTCGCGCGGTTCAGCGACAGGTTGTACGTCGCGACGCGCAGGGTCTCGTGCTTGCCGTTCCCCTTGCCGGGCTTGTGGGCGCTTCCGTTCGCGACGGCGGCCGGGGCGAACGCGACCGCCAGGGCCACGGTCAGCGCCGTCGCGGCGGACAGGGTGCGTCGTCGCATCGTCATGACGTCACGCTAACGCCGGACCGTGACGGCGGCGTCAACCGCACGTGAACAGTGCCTCCGGGTCCACGGCGCTCGTGGTCGGTGCCGTGGACCGGGAGGGCGTCAGCGTCGCCCGGGCAGCGTGTACCGGACGAGCTGGCCGGCGGGCGGGCTCGTCTCGTCCGCCGGGAGGACGTTGACGGTGGCGAGCAGGCTGCGACCGTCGAGCGCGACGTCGCCCGGCAGGGGGACGGACACGATCGGGGTGGTGCCCTTCCGATGGACCTTGGCGATCTCGCCGCCGAACAGCTGGGCGACGTAGACGGTGCCCGTGCGGTCGACGGCGATCCCGGTGGGGGAGAGCAGGCCGTCGGCCACCGTGCGCACGCGGCCGGTCCACGGGGAGACGACGACGACGGAGCCGCGCGCCCCGAGAGACTCGTCCTCGGGCCCGCCCGGCAGCAGCGAGACGTACAGCAGTCCGTGCGGGCCGACCTCGACGTCGGTGGGCACCGGCTCGAACCAGTACTTGTGCCCGACGACGCAGCTCGGCAGGCCCTGTGCCTCGGCCGCCGCGGCGGTGATCTTCACCGGCTGCGCCGGCAGCACCGCGACCGTGCGGATCTTGCCCTTGTGGTCGACCGACAGGATCGTGTTGGCGGCGGCGTCGGCCACGAAGGTGGTGCCCCAGTGCGACGTCGTGGCGTACGGGTGGGACTCCACGATGCCGGTGTACCTCCCGGGGAACTCGGGCGGCAGCTCGGCGAGGCACGACGCCGGCACGGTGCGGAACCCGTACGTGACCTTGCCGTCCGGGTTCTTGGCCGTCTCGTAGGCGCCGACGTCGGCGATGACCTTCGGCTCGCCACGGGCGTTCCCGCGCTTGTCGACGCGCAGCTGGTGGACCGTGTGGTCGGCGCCGGACTCGACGAAGGTGACGACGCCGCCGCTGTAGCTGACGCCGCCCACCTCCGCGCCGTCGGAGGCGTGAAGGATCGAGGTCTCGCCGCGGCGGTCCACCGCGGTGAGCAGGCCGGCAAAGTTCTGGCTGACGAACGTGGTGCCCCGGGGGCCCACGGCGAGGCTCAGCGGGGTGACCAGCCCGGAGGTGATGGTCGACGACGACGGAGGGCGAGAGTCCTTGGACCCGTGGGCTGCCGCGGGGGCGGCAGCGAGGACCAGCGCGGCCACGACGGCCGTGCAGGAGGACAGGATGCGACGCATGGGAAGGCTCCTGGGATGCGCAGGGGGTCGGCGCGGCCGAGACGGTCGCGGGTGCGCTCGACGCGGATCTGCCGCGGGTGCGCGACGCGGTCCGAGGGCCGCAGCGTGTGGTGCGCCCGCTGTGGCGCGCCACTCCGCCCACGAGTCTGCGCCGGGTCTCCGTCCGACGCGCGCGGGGGAGCGGGTGACTTTCGTGCCCACCCAGGGCGGCTCAGTCGCGCAGCGGGGAGCCGACCACGGTGAAGTCGAACCCGCCCATCTCCCCGGAGAGCAGCGGCCTCGCTGCGGCGATGGACGCCTGGACGCTCGCGAGCCGGAGTGACGCCTGGTGGGCCTCGGCCGACGTCCACAGCTCGGCGACGTAGACGGTGTCGGGGTGGTCGTCGTGGACGCCGACCTCGTAGAGCAGGCAGCCGGCGTCGGCCAGCTCCTGGCTGCGAGCGGTGAGGTGGGCGGCCAGCTCGTCGCGCTTCCCGGGGGCGGCACCCAGGGTGCCGACGTTGGCGTAGGTCATGGGGCGACGGTAGCGGTGGGGTGCGACAGGTGCGGGCACTGCCGGGATGCTCGCGGAGTCAGCCCGCGCGGTCGACCACCAGTGCCAGGCGGACCCGGTTCACGCCGAGCTTCTGGCAGGCCTTGGCCAGATGGGTCTTCACCGTCGCCTCTCCGAGGAACATCCGGCCGGCGATCTCCACGTTGGTCAGGCCCTCGGCCACGAGGCGGGCGATCTCCCGCTCCCGGTCGGTGAGCCGGCCCAGGAGCTCCTGCGCCTTCGCTCGGCCTCCCTGTGCGAAACGCAGGCGGTTGTTATGGAGCGGGGACGGTGACACCGAGGTTGGCGAAGAGTTTGCTCTTCATCGCCTCCCAGCGAGTTTGGAGGAAGGCGACGTATTCCGCGTGCGAGAGGCCGTCGCTTGGAATGTCGACATGATCGACCTTGCACAACATGTAGGTGTCGAGCCGCTTCTGCTCGGCGTCAGACAACTTGTTCAGTTTCAGGTACTCCGAGATCGTCTGGCTGGTCTTCTCCCGATTGAGCGCCTTGCTGAATAGGGCGAGGTTGGCGACACAGCTGATGGGCCAGCCTGCCGAGTCCACCGGGATCTCATCCTTGAGGCGTGATACCGGGAAGAGGTGCTCGAGTTCGAAGGTGACGTCCTTGTCGTCGAGGTGCGACACGAGGCCCGTGTAGACGTACCGGAGGAAGACCCGATCCAGGGCGCGGACGTAGGGCCGGGTCAGCTGCTCCCGCGCCAACTGCTTGTCGAACCACGCGTTGAGCGCGTTCTCCCAGGTGGCATGCGCAATCGGCTGCGCGTAGTGCTGCGCCGGTCCTTCGATGTCCGACGTCCCCTCGGCCACCTTCCACACGCGGTTGTAGGCCGTGCTGTAGATCGGACCGCGCCAGGTCTCCTCGATGAGCTCCATCAGGTAGTGCTGGCGCATCGAGAGCCTGAGGTTGTCCCAGTCCTTCTTCCAGTCAGGCAGCTCCGACCAGTCGCCGCGGGTGTCCCATCGACCCACGGCTGCCCTCGCGATCATCGACACGATCTGGAGTTCGCCGTGCGCGAGGTCGACCTTCGCGGTCTGGCTGTTTAGCTTCAGTCCGATGAAGGGTTCCAGCCACTGCTGGACCGCCTCGGCCGCCTTGAGGAGTGCCTCCTCCATCTTGCTGGGGTTGATGAGGCTATCCGAGTCCTTCGGCATCAACTGGTGGAGCCGCTTCATCTCGCTGAGCTGTTCTCCCAGGACGACACAGCTGAGCGAGAACGCCGCAGGCTCGGTGGACGTGGGGTCCGGTTGGGCGGGCTCGCTGAACAGCGACGGGTGGGAGCCCACGAGCACCTTGCCGAAGCCGAAGAGGTACTCGAACAGGTTGAAGTCCTGGATGGACCTGTCCTTCTCCAGACCATTGATTGAGTAGCCCTGGCTGAGCAGCGAGTTGTACTTCGAGTTGATGGCCTCCCGGATTCCGTCGGATGCAACATTGGTCGGGCTGTAGATCCAGGTCGCGGCGAAGACTTCGTACTTGTTCAGTTTCGTTCCGCGCTGGTTGATCCGCTCGAAGATGTCGGGCAGATCGGCCTCGTCGCCCGTGTAGGTCACCACCGCCACCGGGACACCGGTGATGTCGACTTCGTTCCGCAGCAAATCGAGTCCGTCGTCCAGAATGGACTCCAACTGAGCCAGGAGATCCTGGTCCTCTTCGCGCTCGAGAGCCTCGAGCAGACGCTTGGCCAACTTGTTCGAGGCGAAGCCGGCCGCGCTCGTCAACTTCTCCGTCGCCTTCATCCAGTCCGTGATGGCGCGCTGGACGTGGGATACGTCTGTCCCCAGCGTGGCCGAGACCTGCTTGATGACCTCGGAAGGGAACACATCGATCGGGGCGTAGGAGAGAGGGGTGTTCGCGTAGGCGACCAGCGTGCTTGTGCGCTGCAATCCGTCTACGACTTGGTAGACCTCCTCGTCGCCCTTTGGGTTCGGACGCTTGTAAAGGAGCAGCGACCCGATCGGGTAGCCCTTGTGGATCGACTCGATCAAGGTCTTGCGCTGCTCGTCGCTCCAGACGAGCGAGCGCTGGAACCTGGGGATCTCGATGCGCATGCCGCTCGCCCCACCGGACTGCGGCTGCGTGGCGCTGACGAGTTGCCCGACGGTCAGCGTGATGTGCGACGCGGCATTCGTGGTCACCATGACGGTAGAGTACGCGGAGCCGCTACGATCTGGAGCGGACCAACCTGACGCGGTCCGACGGCAGGATGAGCCACCGACTGGTAGGAAAGCCCGCGTGGGAACTCTGAACGTCGACCAGATCACGCCGAGCGGCGCGCTGGTCCAGGACGTCGACACGAAGCTGTCGCCGATCCAGAAGCGTGAACTGCTGCTGGCGGCGCTTACCGATGCGACCTTCGGGAGGTACGCGGGCGTGCCGGCGGCCCGCCTCGGCGACGTGGTGATCCTCTACAAGCAGATCACCCACATGGGTTTCCCCCACCCGGAGTTTAAGAAGCGCATCCAGATCCCGCAGACCTGGCCCGTGGCCTACCGGCAGGCGGTTGCCGAGGGCCTGACGCCGCACTTCGTCGGAATTTACCACTACGACGGCGTCACGATCTTCGTCGACTACGACCCGCACACCTACGCCAAGCGCAAGGCCAACAACTCCTCGGCCTGGGTCTACACGAACGACCTCTTCCAGGCGCAGACGCTGGGCCAGTTCTCCCGCGAGGACAAGACCGGCAACCACATCACGAGCGTCCGGGCGGACCTTCTCGCCGGCTACCTTGCCGCCCGGACCGAGGAACGGCACCCGCACCTCGACGTCTTCGCCAACTTCAACCGCGAGTTCCTCACCGGCGACCGGCTGGAGTGGATTGAGGCCCTGGAGCAGATGCACGAGGCCCAGTGGAAGGACCGCAACCAGGGCGAGTGGCCGGGATTCTACCTCGAGTACCGGCTGGACGCGTTCACCCGGGCCGGCAGCCACACTGACCTCGTGCAGTTCCAGAAGGAGAAGCGCAAGGGCCTGCTCGACTACGACCTGCTCCTCCTCGAGCGGGGCAAGCTCGACTTCTACGGAGACCTGAAGGCCAGCGACATCGTCAAGCACGAGTCGCCGGGCAACGACGCCGAGGACCTCAAGCGCTGCATCGAGCAGTACGGCCGGTTCTGGTACGTCGTCTACGAGCACCGGACCTGGCACTCCCGCGACAACGGCGACCTGGCCACCATCGCGTGGAACGAGTGGCGGCGCGACAAGGGCTACGTTGCGAAGAAGGGCTACAACGAACTTTCGTACGCGCGCCGCTTCAAGGAGGCCGTGAGGTTCGAGCGTATGAGGGTGCTCGAGATCAACGCGGCCAACTTCGGCGTCGTGCTCGGAGGCTTCAAGCAGGGCAGGCAGCCGGACGGTGCTTCGCGCGCGCTCAAGGTGATGATCAACAAGCGCAACATCGACAACTTCCTGATTTACAGCGAGTCGGTCGAGGTTCCTGCTTAGGGCGCATCGCCTCGAGCCGGGCCCGACTTGGGCCATCGTGGCGTCCCCTTCAGCGGGCGGCCTGATCGATCTTGTCGAGGGCTTCGCGGAGGTAGTCGGGTAGGGGCTCTGCGGATGGGCAGAGTCTGGGCTCCGGTCTTGGCCCAGGTGGTGCGGTAGCGGCGTGCGGTCGTGATGAACCTGACTTGGGCCGCGACCGCGGAGTTGCGTGGCCTAAGCCGGGTCAGCCGACAGGTGTCGATCGAGGAGGTGGCTGCCCGGTTCAAGCGCAACTGCCGACGGGCGGGCAGCGACCCGCCCGGCATGGGTTCGACAGCGTGGCTTTTCGGCGACGCCCCGCTCGCACCGGTGGCCGCGGTACGATGGACCGCTCTTTCCACAGGCTCGGCGGTGCCCCTTGCGCACATGCGTTCGAGCTGGCAAGCTGTCCTCATGGGAGCCCACGTGTCCGCAGGACGATCGTTCCGGTACATCGACCTCTTCGCCGGCATCGGCGGTTTCGCTGCGGCCCTCGAGGCGTTCGGCGGCGAGTGTGTGTACTCGGTTGAGATCGACCCTGCTGCTGCCGCGGTCTATGAACGGAACTGGGGTCACTCGCCCCTCGGTGACATCACCAAGGACGCCAACGATGAGGTCGTCAGCATCCCCCCGCACGACCTGCTCGCAGCCGGATTCCCCTGTCAGCCCTTCTCCAAGTCTGGTGCCCAGCGTGGGATGGAGGAGACCCGCGGCACTCTGTTCTGGAACATCCTGAGGATCATCCACGAGCACCGCCCCACGGTTGTCCTCCTGGAGAACGTGCGGAACCTCGCTGGGCCCCGACACGGCCACGAGTGGGACGTCATCATCCGGGAGCTGCGTGACGCTGGCTACCGTGTGTCCGCGAAGCCGACAGTGTTCTCGCCGCACCTGCTGCCGATCGAGCGAGGGGGCAGGCCTCAGGTGCGAGAGCGCGTCTTCATCACGGCGACGTACGACCCGGACAGTGCCTGCGAAGCCGACGGCGTCCCTGCGGTCATCGAGAACATCTCGCAGCGAGGCGACGAGGAGTGGCTGCTGACGACCGACCTTCCACTGGGGGACGTCGAGGCCGCCCCGGATCTGGAGCTCTCGGCCGCGGAGACTCAATGGATCGATGCTTGGAACGACTTCGTGGAGCTCATGTGGGCAGAGGTCCGGCGCACCGACGGTGACGGGGCTAGGCTCCCCGGGTTCCCCATCTGGGTGGACGCGTGGGTCGATGCCGCGTCGTTGGAGATCCCTGAGGGGACGCCACGGTGGAAGGAGAACTTCCTCCGGAAGAACGCCGAGTTCTACACGAAGCACCGGGTTGCACTCGATGCCTGGCTGAACAACTGGCCTGTCAAGGAGTTCCCGCCGTCGCGGCGCAAGCTCGAGTGGCAGGCGCAACAGACACCCCGGTTGTGGGACTGCGCGATGCAACTCAGGCCGTCCGGAATCCGGGCGAAGCGGATGACGCACCTGCCGGCGCTCGTCGCAATCACCCAGACCTCAGTGCTGGGTCCGCTTAGGCGCCGGTTGGCGTGGCGTGAGGCGGCGAGGCTTCAAGGTCTCCCGGACAACTTCGACTTCGGCGGCCAGCCCGCAGCCCAGACGTACAAGCAGCTTGGGAACGGCGTCAGCGTCGGGGCGGTATGGAACGTGCTGCGCGCACACGCTGAGCGCGACAAAGCGATCCTGGAGCGCTCAGAGACGGGACGCGCGCTCTACCGAGCGATCGTCACCGACGCGCCCAAGACACCCGACGACAGGCTCGAGATGGTGGTAGCCGCTGGTCAGCGTCGGTACAGAGAGCAGGCCGCGCACAAGCGGCTGCTCTGATCGCCCCAACGCCATGAAGCCGCAGCATGTCCCGCCGCATCCGGGTGCCTCGTCGAGGCAGGTCAGTCTGCGGATGAGCAGGGCGAAGCGCAAGGACACTGCACCTGAGGTCGCGCTGCGTCGGGTGCTGCATGCTCGAGGCCTGCGCTACCGGGTGGCGTGGCCTGTGCCTGGGCAGAGGCGTCGGACGATCGACATCGCCTTCACCCGTGCCAGGGTCGCAGTCTTCGTCGATGGATGCTTCTGGCATGGCTGCCCGGGCCACGGCACCGAGCCGTCCGCGAACAGCGAGTGGTGGGTAGGCAAGCTCGCGGCCAACCGCGCCCGGGACGCGGACACCGATGCGGTGCTGGAAGCGGCTGGCTGGGCGGTCATCCGTGTGTGGGAGCATGAGCGTCCTCAAGAGGCGGCGGACCGGGTCGCCATGACCGTCGCAGAGCGGAGCCGCAAGCCCTCAGGCCCGAGTTCCATCGCGTTCCACTGAGGAGTCGAGCCGTTGCCCGCATGGGACTGCGGATCAGGTTGAAGGTCGGGTCGAACCCGACCTGTGGCGCAACCGCGCGAACGTCGAGAGCTCGGCCACCGCCGTTCCGCTCGAACGGGTGTAGGAGGGCGATGCGTCGCCGCGCGTCTCTCGACACGAGCGTGGGAACCCCGCTCAGTTCCTCGACGGTTTAGCTGAAGTCTCGCGCCACCGCCAGGTCATCCATGTTCTCGCCAATCTGCACGCTTCTTCTCGCCGATCTGCATACTTGGTCTCGCCGTTCTGCACGCCGATTCTCGCCAATCCGCAGCAGTTGCCGGCCTCGCTCCTCAAGCCCGGCCGAGCCGCACCATCCCCCGCACCCCGGCCTCCGAGGTCGCCTTCAACCTCCCGATGGCCTCGCGCACCTCGTCCCGCTCGCGATCGCCAGCGGTCAGTCGTGTCGGGTTGAGCGGCGTCGAGTGGGACCATTCGGCCACGTCCGGAGCCGCCATGAAGGCTCCCACAGCACGCGCCCCGGCCGCCTGTATCCCCACCCACTCGGCCGGCGTCGAGAAGTACGGCGTCGCCGGGCACAGCGCATTCAAGTCCGCCTCGCTCCACGACGGCCGTGTCGCCTCGACATACCCCACCAGCGCCGCCCCGAAGCACGGGAACCCGGCGCGCACGGGTTGCAGCACCATCCGTCCGGCCGACCAGATCGGCAGCGCGGCCCGACGCCGCAGCCCCGGCGCAGCACAGTGGACGACGACGGCGCCCGCACCGACCCGCACGTCCCCGCCGTCGAGCAGCACACGTCCCGGCGACACCCGACGCACGTGCCCGCGCCGCACCACGTTCTCCACCGTCCGCAGCAGCTCGAGCTCCCACCGCGCCAGCGTCGGCACGCGCGCCATGGTGGGCACCACACCCGGGTCGAGGCGCAGCATCACGCCGTCATCTTCGAGCCGCAGGAAGAACTCGTCCACCGACGCCGCCGCGGCCCCCGCCTCCATCAGGGACGCCGCCATGGAGAGGAACACCGCCGGGTCCGGCTGCACGACGGCGCGGTCGAGCATCCACGGATCGCGCGGCCGCACCCAGCAGACCTCCTCCGGCGACACCCCGCGCCCGAGCAGCCAGACGATCGCATCGGTCGCGGTCTTCCCCGACCCGACCACCACGAACGACCGGGCCGACTCCGCCACGAACGGCAGCTCGCCCACGGGGACGCAGGTGACGTCGTCGGACACCTCGAAGGGTGGCGGTTCCAGCGCGGGGATGCGCGGCGACAGGTACCGCGCGTCGACGACGCGCCGTCGGACACGGACCTCCCGCTCGGCGCCGGAACCGAGCGCGACCACCCGTCCGCCGTCGGACACGTCGTGGCCCCCGAGGAACGTGAACCGCCCGCTGGGCTCGAACCGCTCGTGCAGCACGCGCTCGTAGTAGGCGCAGACCTCGGCGCCGGTGGCGCGCTCGTGCAGGCCGGCCTCCGGGCCGGAGGTCTGGAGCGCCCCGCCGAACGGCGTGGACGCCACCCCGTAGAACGGCGACGCCTGGTGCAGCCGGACGAACGGGTACGCGTCGCGCCAGTGGCCGCCGACGGCGTCACGGCGGTCGACGAGCGTGACGTGCGCGTCGCTGTGGTCCAGCACGGCGTCGGTGAACGCCATCCCGGCGGCGCCCGCGCCGATGACGAGGTAGTCGGTCTCCAGGGCTCGGCCCATGGGACCAGTGTCCCGCAGCTGCACAAGACTGTGGGGCGGGGCCTCGTCGAGACCCCGCCCCACAGCCGTCGAGACGGACGTCAGTCGAAGCTGACGCGGAACGTCGCCTTTGCGTGCGTGTCGTCGGCGCTGGTGGTCATCGCCACCGCACGGAACGGCTCGAGGTAGCCGAGGGCCTCCGGCTCCGACTCGAGGACGGGCCGCAGCACGTCGGTGAGCTGGTCGAGGTCGACGTACAGCACGCTGCTCGCGTCCTCGGCCGTGACGACGCTGCGGTACACGTCCGTCGAGCCCAGGCCGCCGTCGCCGGCGAGCTCGGAGGCGTAGGCGTCGTTCGTGGCGAAGACGAAGCCGTCGTCGGCGGGCGAGGTCGCCAGCGGGTCCATCCCGGACTCGACGACCAGGCGGTCGATCCGGTCAGCGAGGTCCTGCAGCGCGTCGGTGTCCCCGACGGTGCGCACGCCCACGGAGACGTCGTCGATGCCCTGGACCGTGTCGAGCGAGTCGAGACCGCGGGAGTCGACGGCGACAGCGATCTGCTCGCCGAACAGCGTGCTCAGGTCGGCGGGCAGGCGGATGTCGTACTCGGTCTCGAGCAGCGCGATCATGCCGTCGAAGTCGGGCTGTCCGTACGGGTCGGCGCCCCACGAGTCGTCCGCCCACAGGTCATCCGTCGCGGTGTCGTCGGCCCACAGCTCATCCGTCGCGGCATCGTCGGTGGCGGTCGCCGACTCGTCGGTCGACACGCCCGTGCAGGCCTCCATGAAGATGTCGAGCAGCGCCTGCTCGTCGGCCGTGGCAGTCTCGCCGCTCACGCCGTAGATGTCCTCGGCGGCGTCCAGGCAGTAGTCGTACATCGGGTCGACGTCGGTGTCCACGACGGTGGTGGGCGCGGTGATGCCGGGCCCGGTGCTCGACATCAGCGTGCCGCCGCCGAGCCCGCCGCCGAGGGCGGCCATGGAGTCGTACAGCTCGCGGAACTGCTCCCACGCGTCGTCGACGGCGCCGGGAGCGACGGACGCGGAGAAGGCGCCCAGCGTCGTCTCGGGCAGGGCGGCCGTCACCGAGTCGCCGGTCGCCCGGTACGGCGCGAGGGTCGCCTCGTCGCCGGCGGAGAGGAACTCCAGCTCGATGCCGTCGGGGTTGGCGCGCAGCGCGCCGACCATGGTGGTGTAGCCGTCCAGCTGGTCGAGGTACTCGTCGGGCAGCGTGCCGTCGGTGAGCTCGGGGGTGCTGGCGAGCGACCAGTCGATGATGGCCTCGGCGTCGGCCCAGAAGGACACCAGCCCGGCGTCGCCGAGCGCGTCCATGTCCGCCGTGAAGGCCTCGGAGTCGGCGAGGGAGCTCTCCTCGGCGTCGGCGACGACGTCGGCGGCGGCCAGCTCGTCGGTGACGACCACGTACCCCGCGGTGAACGCGACCTGGCTCGCGTCCAGCGTCTCGCCGCACCCCAGGCCGGACTCGATCGCGGTGCGGGCGGCCGACTCGTCGGTGACGGCCAGCACGCCGACGGGCTGCGGCTCGCCGTCGGCGTCCGGGACGGCGGCGAGCGCACCGCGGTCACCGATCCAGGGCGCGACCTGCTCGTCGTAGTCGATCTCGCACTCGCCGCTGGCGGTGATCGCCTCGGCGAGGACCTTCTTGAGGTCGGAGTCCTCGGAGATCTCGACGCCCAGGTCCTCGCTGAGGTCCGGCAGCCGGTCGGCCAGGCGCAGCAGGTTGATCTTCTGCTGCGCGGACGGGTCGAGGTCGACGCGCAGGTAGGCGGCCGTGGCCGCGGGCAGAGCCGCCTCCGGCTGGTCGCCGCCGCCGTCGAGCAGGGCGTAGGCGGCCGCGCCGGCGCCACCGAGGACGAGGAGCCCGGCGGCGATGGAGCCGCCGATCACGAGCCCCTTGCGCGACCGGCGCGGGGGCTCCGGGGTGAGGCCGGGGACGGTGGCATGCGGGTCGGCGCCGGTCGGCGGGACCGGGCCCGGGGCCGCCGGCGTCGGCGGGCCGAACTGCGGTTGCTGCGGTGGCGTCGGTTGGTCGGTCACAGAGGTGTCCCCTTGAAGTCGTCGGTGGCTTGACGTCGACCGTATCGACTCGGCGACCGGCGCGGAAGCGATGTCCATGGAGAGAACTACCCACCCGGGAGCGGCGTCGGTGCCCGGCCGGTCATAGACAATAAAGCCGATCAATTAAATAGGAGTTCTGATACCGTCGCCGCATGACCCGCACCCTCGAGCGGCCGGCCGAGACCCTCGAGCGGCCGGCCGAGACCCTCGAGCCGTCGGCCGAGACCCTCGACCCGCCGCCACCGCTCGTGCCCACCCTGACCTCGGCGCAGCGCCAGGAGCTCGCCCGCCGGCACGGCCTGCGGCCGGTCGGGGTGCGCCCGTCGCTGTGGGCCTACACCCGAGACGTGCTGTCCCGCGCCGCGTTCATCCGCGTCCTCGGCACGGCCACCGCCTACTCCCGGAACCAGCACACCTATCTGGGCCAGCTCTGGGCGCTGCTCAACCCAGTCCTCAACGCCACCGTCTACGTGCTGATCTTCGGCATCATCCTGCGGACGGGCCGCGGGGTGGAGAACACCGTCGCCTTCATCGTGATCGGGGTGTTCCTCTTCCGGTTCGTGGAGCAGTCCGTCCACGGCGGTGCCCAGTCGATCGCTCGCCGGGTCGACCTGCTGCGGTCGCTGCGGTTCCCCCGCGCCGTCCTGCCGATCGCGAACGTCACGTCGCACCTGGCGACGCTCGCACCGGCGCTGGGCGTCATGTGCCTGGTGGTGCTGGGCTCCGGTCTGCTGCCCGGCGTCGACCCGGTGCGGGTCACGCCGCAGTGGCTCCTGCTCCTGCCCGCCGTGGCGCTGCTGGGCACGTTCACCCTGGGGGTCGCGTTCGTCATGGCTCGCCTGGCCGCCGTCATGCCCGACCTGAACAACGTCATCCCGTTCGTCCTGCGGTTCGTGATGTACGGCTCCGGCGTCATCTTCCCGGTGGTGCACTACGCCGAGCGGCTGCCGGACGCCGTGGGGTCCTGGGTGGCGCCCGTCCTGGAGCTCCAGCCGGTCGCCGTCTACCTCTACCTGGGCCGCTCCGCACTGATGGACGAGGAGGCCTTCGTCCAGGAGCCCGTCCTGTGGGCCTTCGGCGTCGTGTGGGCGGTCGTGTCCCTCGTGGGCGGGTTCGTCGTCTTCTGGCGTGGCGAGCAGACGTACGGTCGGGACTGAGGCGGCCTCACGGTCCCGATCGGCTCAGCCGACGTCGCCGTCCACGTAGAACCACCGGCCACCCTCGCGCACGAACCGGCTCACCTCGTGCAGCCGGCCGCGCCCGTCCTGCGCCGACCCCGCCGTCCCCTCGCCGGACCCCGGCGCGATCCGGAACACCGCGACGAACTCGACCTCGCCGTCGTCGTCGAACGGCCCGCCGCGGCGGGTGGCCAGGACGTCGAGCCGGCGCCACCGCTGCGCGGGGTCCAGCTCCAGCGACGAGGGTCGGGTGGAGGGGTGCCAGGTCGCCAGCAGGTAGGGGGTGTCGCCCACCGCGAAGGCGGCGTACCGCGAGCGCATGAGCGCCTCGGCGGTCCCGGCCGTCCGGGCGCCGGCGTGCAGCGGTCCGCAGCACTCCCCGTACGGCAGGCCGGTCGGGCAGGGGCAGCGTGCGGCGTCGTCCATGAGGGTCATGATGCCGGAGCGCCGACCGGGTGAACTCGGCCCCTGCTCGGTGCGCGGCTTCGCCTCGTGCAGTACACCTGGGACAGGCCCCGACGTTGAGGAGACGCCATGGTCCGGATCAGCGCGCAGGTCGACGGGCAGTGGCGTGACGTCTCGCTGCTGTGGCTCGTGGACGAGTCTCGGATGCCCGGCGAAGGAGTGCTCGCAGGTGCGGTGGACCGGGAGTGGTTCCTCGGCGAACCTGGCGGGATCCTCCGTGAGCTCGGCACGTTCTCGGAGTTTGGTGAGCCGCCAGAGGCTCTGACCGAACGTGTCGCACGGGAAGCGGTCGCCTCGCACGTTGTCCTCGGGGACTCGCCTGAGACATGGAGCCCGCTCGGCTCCACCCGCCTGGAGAGTGGTCGGTTCACGTCGGCCTCGATACCGGATGACACGGAGCGATCCGACGAGCTCTGGTTCGACGTCGACGATCACGAAGGATGGTTGTGGACCCGGTTGCGCGACCTCGAGTCGGGCCGGAGCGCGGTCACCGTCCGCTCGCCGGACGCCTTCGTCGCGGTGCTGCCGCCCGGCGTCTCGGAGGTGGTCCTGGACCTGACCGAGGACGTCGACCTCGACGGCGCGTTCCTCCGGGACGCCCTCGACACCGCGACGATCCGCGGGTGGGAGGGCCCGCACGACGTCGAGGTCGGCATCGACTGGCGCACCTACGCCGGCTCGGGGACGGCGGTGACCGACGGGGACGAGACGGCCGACCCCTCCGATCCACGGGTTCGGATCAGGATGTCGCGCCTCGGGCGCGCCGGGTACCTGGTGGGCAGGCTGTTCGGGCGCTCGTCCGCGACGACGTTCACCGGGTCGCGCGACCCGAGCCGTGGCGCGCGGCTGGCGCTGCACGGTCGCGCCCAACCGCAGGTCGTGGTGGAGGCACCAGAGCTGGACGACGCCGACCCCGCCCGTCGAGCGATCGTCGTCGTGCACGGCACCATGGGCTGTGCGATCCCGTTGGCCGGGACGGTGCTGGCCGCAGTCCGGGGCGCGGGGGTCGCCGCGCCCGTGCTGCGGTTCGAGCACGACACCTGGCTGCCGATCTGGGAGAGCGTGGAGGCGCTCGTCGCCGGCGTCGGGAGGCTCGGGGCGACGTCGGTCCTGCTGGTCGGGCACTCCCGTGGCGGCCTGGTCGCGCGCGACGCCGGCATCCTGCTCGCGGACGACGGCGTCGCGGTGGAGACGCTCACGCTCGGCGCGCCGTTCGACGGCACCCCGCTGATCGGTGTGGCGGAGCGAGGCCGCCGCGGGCTGGCGGCGGGCCTCGCCGCACTGCGTGCGAGCGCCGGGCCGGTGGTCGACGGTCTGACCCGGGCGGTGCTGCGCGAGCTGCGGCACCAGCTGCCCGAGGGCATCCGGGACATGCATCCGCGGTCGAGCTGTCTGGGGCGCCTGCGGGCGACACCGGGACCGTCGTTCGTCGCGGCGGCCGGCGCGGTGGCGCCGGACGGCGAGGGCGACGACTCGTGGGGCGTCTCCCCGAGCTTCTTCCACGGGCTGTTCGACGGGGAGAACGACCGCGTGGTCGCGGCCTCCTCGGCGAGCGCCGCCCGTGGTGCGATCAGCCTTCCCGTGCGTTGCGACCACTCCTCGTACCTGCATGAGCGTGCTGTCCGTGACCAGATCGCTGCGCTCGCGGCGCGTGTCTGATCGGCGCCAGGGAGCGCTACGTCGCGGACCGGCCGCCCACGACCTCCTCGACCCCGCGTCGCACCACCGAGTCCAGCGGCTCGCAGACCCGCTCCTCGAGCAGTGCCACCAGCAGCGCCAGCAGCACCACGCCCGCGGAGACCAGCGGCACGGTCCGCACGTCGACCGCGGCGACGAGCAGGGCACCGAGGCCGGAACCGGCGGCGATGCCGAGGTTGAACAGCGACGACGCGATCGCCTGGCCCATGGTGGTCCCGCGCGGTGACACGAGCAGCACCCGGTGCGAGAGCACGGGTGGCACGGTGGAGAAGGCGAAGCCGAACGCGGCGAGGCAGAGGACGGCCCCGACCTTCGACTCGCCGACGACCCACAGCCCGGCCAGCGCCACCACCAGGACGCACGCCCCGACGAGGAACGCCCCGACGGGCCGCCGGTCGAGGAACCGGCCGACGACGACGGCGCCCACCACCCCGGCCCCGCCCTGCAGCAGGAGCAGCGCGGGGATGTCGGACTGGGTGTAGCCCGTGACGTCCTGCAGGTACTGGGTGACGAAGGTGATGACCCCGAACGCGCCGGTCACCACCAGCACGGTGATCACCATGAGGAACACGAAGCGGCGCGTCGAGGGGAACGGTGCCTCGCTCGCGCCGCCGGCCGAGGGAGCCACGGACGGGAACAGGGCGATGACGATGACGGTGATCACCGTGGACAGCACGGCGACGGCGACGAAGGTGACCCGCCAGGACGTGAGCTCGCCGAGCCAGGTCCCGGCCGGCACGCCCAGCACCGGGGCGAGCGAGTTGCCGATCGCCAGCCGCGCCATGGCCTTGCCACGCGCTCCCGGGGGGAAGAGCCCGGCGGTGGCGGGCACCACGGCCACCCAGAACAGCGCCTGGGCGAGCGCGGTCACCACCCGGGCGACCATGAGCTGCTCGTACGACGGCGTCACCGCGGCCCACAGGGTCGCGACGGCGGCGATGCCCGCGCAGGTCGAGAGCACCCATCGTCGCGGGATGTTGCGGGTGACGTGCGCCAGCGGGACGGACGCCACCAGGACCACCAGCGCGTAGGCGGTGACCAGCAGGCCGATCTGGGAGGTCGGCCGGTCGAGATCCGGTGCCATGAGGGTCAGCAGTCCGGCGGGCAGGGACTCCACGGTCACGAAGAGGAACGTCGAGGCGGCCAGCGCGACGAGGATGATCGTGGCGCGGCGAGGGTCGACGGTGGGACCGGAGGCAGGCATCGAATCGATTCTATGCGTGTGCCGTCGGCTTTCGCGCCCGGTCTGGCACGGCCGGTGTGACCGGTCGATACTGGGCCCATGGCCGACTGGAACCAGCAGATCATCGACGAGTTCCGCGAGAACGGCGGGACCGTGGCGACGATGGGGTTCGGGCGCGGGCTCGTGCTCGTGCACCACTACGGCGCGAAGAGCGGCACCGAGCGGGTCAACCCGCTCGCGACGATCCGGGAGTCCGGCTCCGCCTGGTTGATCACCGCCTCGGCGGCCGGCGCCGACACCAACCCGGACTGGTATCACAACCTGCTCGCGCACCCGGAGGTGTCCATCGAGACGCCGGACGACGGGACCGTGGAGGTGCGCGCCGAGGAGCTCGTCGGCGCCGAGCGGGACGCCGCGTTCGAGCGGTTCAAGCGCTTGTCCGACGGGTTCCGGCAGTACGAGGAGAGGACCTCGCGCGTGATCCCGGTGTTCCGCCTCGCGCGCCGCTGAGCCCGTCGCATCCCTGGGAGACAGGGCTGTGAGCGTTCACAGCCCGCACGCTAGACTCCGGGGCATGGAAGGCCCGACCAGCAGCGACGCCCGCCGGGCCCGCAAGAACGGCAAGCGCCCGACCATCCGGGACGTCGCCGCTGCCGCCGGCGTCTCGCGCGGCACCGTCTCGCGCGTCATCAACGGCGGACACTGGGTCTCCCCGGAGGCGCGTGCCGCCGTCGACGCCGCGATCAAGCGCACCGGCTACCGCGCCAACGAGCATGCCCGGTCGCTCGTCACGGGCCGGTCCAACTCGATCGCCTTCCTGCTCACCGAGCCGCAGCACCTGCTGTTCGAGGACCCCAACTTCTCCCTGCTGCTGCGCGGGGCCACCCAGGCCGCCGCGACGCGGGAGATGCCGATGGTGCTGCTCGTCGCCGGCACGCCGGAGGAGCGCCGACGGGTGGCGCACTACGTCGAGGCCGGGCACGTCGACGGCGTGCTCCTCATCAGCTCCCACGAGGGGAACCCGATGCTGGCCGAGCTGCTCGGCCTGGGCATCCCCACGGTGGCGTGCGGTGTTCCGCTCGGCTACGAGGACCAGGTCGCCTACGTCACCGCCGACGACCTCTCCGGCGGCCGGACGATGACCAAGCACCTCCTGGACACCGGGCGCCGTCGGATCGCCACGATCACCGGCCCGCTGGACACCCCGGGCGGCGTGCTGCGCCTCCAGGGCTACCGCGAGGCGCTGGGGGAGGCCTTCGACCCCGCCCTCGTCGAGCACGGCGACTACTCGCGCGACAGCGGCCGGCGATGCATGGCCCGCCTGCTGCAGGAGCACCCCGACATCGACGCGGTGTTCGTCCACAGCGACCTCATGGCGGCGGGCGCCCTCACCGCGGCGGCGGCCGCCGGGCGGCGCGTCCCGGACGACGTCGCCGTGGCCGGGTTCGACGACAACGGCGTCGCGGCGCAGCTCCACCCGGCACTGACCACGATGCGTCAGCCCTACGAGCGGATCAGCGCGGAGATGGTGCGGCTGCTGCTGCGCGTCGTCGAGGGCGAGGAGCCCTCGGCGGTGACCCTGCCGACGTCGTTGGTCCGGCGCGACTCCGCCTGACGGCGCGACCCTGCCTGACAGTGCGCGGCGTCCGGCGAGGTCAGGGGCGCTGCCACTCCCGCTGGAGCATCCCGTACACCAGGGTGTCGGTCCATTCGCCCTTGGACCACCAGTCCGCGCGCAGATGACCCTCGCGCTGCATCCCGACCCGCTCGCACAGCCGTGCCGACGGCTCGTTGCGGGCGTCGAGCTGGGCCACCACCCGGTGCATCCGGTACCTGTCGAACGCGATGCCGAGCAGGGAGCGCAGCGCCTCCGTCGCGAACCCGCGACCGCCGTAGCCCGGGTGGAACGCCCAGCCGACCTCCCCGCGGGACACCGTGTCGCCCGTCGTCCACAGGGCGACGTCGCCGACGACCGTGCCCTCGTGCTCGACCACGAGCGCCAGCGCAGACGCCGGTCCCTCGATCCCCGTGCGCTGCCGACGCAGCGCGAGCTGGGCCTCGGCGTCCTCGCGCGTCCACGCCTCCTCGAGGAGGAAGCGCGCGACCTCGGGGTCCGCGTAGTAGTCCAGCAGCGGCTCGAGGTCCTCGTCGCGGTACGTGCGCAGCACGAGGCGGCTCGTCCTGACGGGCAGGAGAGCAGGCTGTGGTGCGGTCGCCTCGGTCACGGTGACGAACCTTAACCCGACGCGGCGTCGCGCACCCTGCGGAGCGATCGGGACGAGACGTGGAAGCATGGTGGGCAGACGGGCGAGCGCCCGGGTGAGGAGTGCTCCATGGACACCGTTCGGCACAGCATCGCCCTCGTGGCGCACGACAACAAGAAGGTCGAGCTCCTGCGCTGGGCGGAGTTCAACCGGGGCACCCTGTCCGGGCACGAGCTCTGGGCGACGGGTACCACCGGGACCATGCTCGAGTACGAGCTGGGCCTGCCCGTCCACCGGCTGCTGTCCGGCCCGGTGGGCGGCGACCAGCAGATCGGCGCGAAGATCGCCGAGGGCGACATCGACATGCTGATCTTCTTCTGGGACCCGCTCGAGGCGCAGCCCCACGACCCGGACGTCAAGGCGCTGCTGCGGCTCGCGGCCGTGTGGAACGTGCCGATGGCGTGCAACGTCACCACGGCGGACATGATGATCTCCTCGCCGATGATGCGCCAGGACTACACCGCCGGGCGGCCCGTCATCGGCGCCCGCCCCTGGGAAGGCGGTCCGCCGGCCTGAGCCGCCGCGTGAGACGCTGAGCCATGCCGCTGCGCTTCGAGGAGCTCGACTTCCAGCCCACGCCGATGGGGGAGATCAGCCTCCGACGGCGGTACGACCCGGCGGCCGAGGTGGACGTGTACGAGGTCCGTCTCGGTGACGAGTACCTCATGTCCAGCCTCTTCACGGTGGCCGAGCGCGAGCTCGCGACCCTCGCCCTGGGCCGCAGCGAGGCACCCGAGGGTGCGTCGCTCGACGTCCTGGTCGGCGGCCTCGGGCTCGGCTACACCGCGCTCGCCGCGCTGGAGGACCCGCGCGTCGGCGAGGTGACGGTCGTGGAGTACTCGGGGCCGGTCCTGGACTGGCACCGGCGTGCGCTGCTGCCGGACGCCGCCGGGCTGGCCACCGACCCGCGCTGCCGGTTCGTGCAGGGCGACTTCTTCGCGCGGGTGCGCCAGGAGCCGGAGCGGCGGCACGACCTGATCCTGCTCGACATCGACCACAGCCCCCGGCACGTGCTGCACCCGAGCCACGCCGCGTTCTACGACGCGGCCGGGCTGCGCGCGATGGCCCGCCACCTCACCGACGCCGGCGTGTTCGCCCTGTGGTCGGACGACCCGCCCGACGCCGCGTTCGAGGCCGAGCTGGACCGGGCGTTCGCCGATCACTCGTCGCACCCTGTCGACTTCGCCAACCCGATCACCGGTGGGCGGTCCAGCAACACCGTGTACGTCGCCCGCGGGGTGCTGTGACACGCTGACGGCATGGCCGACCGTCTGCGCAACGCCACCTCCCCGTACCTGCGCCAGCACGCCGACAACCCGGTCGACTGGTGGCAGTGGGGCGAGGACGCCTTCGCCGAGGCGCGCCGCCGCGACGTGCCCGTGCTGCTGTCCGTCGGGTACGCCGCCTGCCACTGGTGCCACGTCATGGCGCACGAGTCCTTCGAGGACGACGACGTCGCCGCCGTCGTCAACGCGAGCTTCGTGCCGATCAAGGTCGACCGCGAGGAACGCCCCGACGTCGACGCCGTGTACATGGCGGCCACCCAGGCCATGACCGGCCAGGGCGGCTGGCCCATGACGGCGTTCCTCACCCCCGAGGGCGAGGCGTTCCACTGCGGCACCTACTTCCCCCGCGAGCACTTCCTCGGGGTGCTGGGCGCGGTCCGCGACGCGTGGGCCGACGGGCGCGACGCCGTCGTGCAGCACGGTGCCGCCGTCACCGAGGCGATCGCCCGCACCACGGGCCCGCTGCCCGGTGCGCCGCTCGACGACACCGCGCTCGCCGAGGCCGTCGCCGTGCTCGCCCGGGACGCCGACCGGGCCGACGGCGGGTTCGGCGGAGCGCCGAAGTTCCCGCCGTCGATGACGCTCGAGCACCTGCTGCGCCACCACGCCCGGACCGGGGACGCCGGAGCCCTGGCCCTCGTCGAACGGACCTGCGAGGCGATGGCGCGCGGCGGGATCTACGACCAGCTCGCCGGTGGCTTCGCGCGCTATTCCGTCGACGCGCGCTGGGTGGTGCCGCACTTCGAGAAGATGCTCTACGACAACGCCCAGCTCCTGCGCGTCTACGCGCACCTGTGGCGGACCACCGGGTCGCCGCTCGCCGAGCGCGTGGTGCGCGAGACCACGGAGTTCCTCCTGCGCGACCTGCGCACCGCCGAGGGTGGGTTCGCCTCCGCGCTCGACGCGGACACGGTGGTGGACGGCCGCAGCGTCGAGGGCCTCACCTACGCCTGGACGCCCGACCAGCTGCGCCAGGTGCTCGGGGACGACGACGGCGCGCGGGCCGCGGAGGTCCTCGCGGTCACGGAGGCGGGAACCTTCGAGGGCGGGACGTCGACCCTCCAGCTCCCGCGGGACCCGGACCCCGCGTGGTGGGGGCCCGTGCGCGCCCGGTTGCTCGCCGCCCGTGCGGCACGCCCGCAGCCCGCCCGCGACGACAAGGTCGTGACCGCCTGGAACGGCCTGGCCGTCGCGGCGCTGGCCGACGCCGGCGCCCTGTTCGAGGAACCCACCTGGGTGGACGCCGCCCGTGCGTGCGCGGAACTGCTGCTCGACCGGCACGTCGTCGACGGCCGGTTGCGCCGGGCCTCGCGCGACGGCGTCGTCGGGGCACCGGCCGGGGTGGCCGCCGACCACGGCGACCTCGCCGAGGGGTTGCTCGCCCTGCACCAGGCGACCGGGGAGCCGCGCTGGCTCGCCGCCGCGGGGGAGATCCTCGACGTGGCGCTGGAGCGCTTCGCCGACACCTCCGGCCAGGGCGGCTTCTACGACGTCGCCGACGACGCGGAGCGGCTCGTGGTGCGCCCGCGCGACCCCAGCGACGGCCCCGAACCGTCCGGGCAGTCGGCGCTCGCCGCCGCGCTCGTCACCTACTCCGCGCTGACCGGCTCGCCGCGCCACCGCCGGGCGGCCGAGCAGGCCGTGGCAGCCTCCGGGGTGCTCGCCCGCCAGGCACCGCGGTTCACCGGCTGGGCGCTCGCCGCCGCGGAGGCCCTGGCCGCCGGCCCCCTGCAGGTCGCGGTGGTCGGCACCGGTCCCGACGCGGCCGAGCTGGCACGGAGCGCCCGCCGCTCGCCCGCCGCGGGCGCCGTCGTCGTGCACGGGTCACCCGACGCACCGGGGGTGCCGCTGCTCGCGGACCGCCCGGTCGTGGACGGCGCCCCGGCCGCCTACGTGTGCCGGGGCTTCGTCTGCGACCGGCCCGTGACGACGACGGCGGAGCTGGCGGCCGCGCTGCGGGTGGCGGCCAGCGAGCCGAGCAGCCGGAGTGCCTCGGCGTCCGGCCCGTCGGAGGCGTGATAGACGACGAGCTGCTGGCCCGGGGCCGAGCGCACGTCGAACGCCTGCATCCGCAGGGCCAGCTCGCCCACCTCGGGGTGGTGCAGCCTCTTGGTCTCGTGGCTCTTGCCGCGGGCGTCATGGCGGGCCCACCGGTCGGCCAGCTCAGGGCTCCGGTCGAGGACCGTGCGCAGCACCTCGGCGATGCGAGGGTCGTGCGGGAAGGTGCCGTGCAGGAGGCGGAACCCGGCGACCGTGCCGGCGGCGGCCCGCTCCCAGTCGACGTAGAACGAGCGCGCGGCCGGGTCGAGGAACACCGTGTCGAGCAGGTTCGCGCCAGGACGGAACCCGCCGAACAGCGCGCGCGCCAGGGCGTTGGCCGCCAGCACGTCGTGGGCGCGTCCCAGGACGAGGGCCGGGGTGTCCGGCCACCGCTCCATCAGGTCCAGCAGCCCCGGGTCGACCCGCTCCGGTGACGTCGTCCGCGCCGGGACCGGAGCGAGACCGGCGAGGCGGTACAGGTGAAGGCGGGCGTCGTCGTCGAGCTGCAGCGCCTGGGCCAGCGCGTCCAGCACCGCGGCGGAGGGGTGGCGCTCGCGGCCCTGCTCCAGCCGGACGTAGTAGTCGACGCTGACGCCGGCCGTCGTCGCGACCTCCTCGCGGCGCAGCCCGGGGACGCGGCGGACCCCGACGGTCGGGATCCCGACGTCGTCGGGGCGCACCTGGTCGCGCCGGGCACGCAGGTAGTCGCCGAGCGGGGTCGCGGTCATGGTTCCGAGCGTAGGTCGGGCCGGTCGGTGCAGGGAGGGTGTGCTGCTCCCAGGAACGGCGCGGCCTTCCGGGGTGGCGCCGCGGCGGGCAGGGTCGAGGACATGACACAGCACACGACATCCCTGACGATCCTGGTCACCGGTGCGAGCAGCGGCATCGGCGAGGCCACCGCCCGCACCCTCGCCACCGCCGGCCACCACGTGGTCCTGGCCGCCCGGCGCACCGACCGCCTCGACGCCGTCGTCGCCGAGCTGCAGGCCGACGGGCACAGCGCCGAGGCGCGTGAGCTCGACGTGACCGACCGCGAGGCGTTCGCCGCGGTGGTCGACGCCGTCGTGGCGGACCGGGGCCGCCTCGACGTGCTGGTCGGCAACGCCGGCGTGATGCTCCTGTCGCGGCTCGACGCGTTGCTGGTCGACGAGTGGGACCGCATGCTCGACGTCAACGTCCGTGGCCTCCTGCACGGTGTCGCGGCCGTCCTGCCGCACTTCCGGGCCCAGGGCGGCGGGCACGTGGTGACCGTCGCCTCGATCGGCGCTCACCAGGTCGTGCCCACCTCGGCCGTCTACTCGGCCACCAAGTACGCGGCCTGGGCACTCACGGAAGGTCTCCGTCAGGAGTCCGACCCGAGCATCCGAGTCACCACGATCTCCCCGGGCGTCGTGGAGAGCGAGCTGGCAGACCACATCACGGACCCGCTCGCCGCGTCGGCGATGGAGACCTACCGGGCGGCCAGCATCCCGGCGGGGGCCGTGGCACGAGCGGTCGCCTTCGCGGTCGCCCAGCCGGACGACGTCGACGTCAACGAGATCGTGGTGCGACCGGCCGCGCAGCGCTGAGCCGGGAACCGGGGCGGGTGGTCAGGCGTTGGACCCGGTGACCCCACCCGCCCTGGAAGGACCCCTGCATGTCCGCGCCCGCTGCCGCCCGGCCCGCCGCGACCCGACCCGACTCCCGACCCCCGCTGTCGGGCCTCGGCCGCCTCTTCGCCGTCGTCGCCTGGATCGAGGCGTTCACCTGGGCGGGCCTGCTGGTGGGGATGTTCCTCAAGCACGTCACCGGCACCACCGACGCCGGCGTCTGGCTGTTCGGGCGCCTGCACGGCGGGGCCTTCGTCGCCTACGGGGTGGTGGCCCTGATCGTGGCCGTGCAGTACCGCTGGGGCATCTGGCGCACGCTCGTCGCGCTCGCCGCCGCCGTCCCGCCGTTCACCACGGTGCTCGTCGAGTGGTGGCTGCGCCGCACGGGGCACCTCACCGCACCGGCGCGGATCCCCGGAGACCCGGAGCGCTGACCGCAGTTTCCCTGATCGTTACCCGCTCGGTGCCCGTCGGTCGGTCTGCCTGGCTACTGTGATTTCATCCAACTCGAACAGTGGGAGAACTCACACATGCAGACCATGCGCAAGCAGGTGGCCGGAGCCACGACGCTCGGCCTCGCGCTCGCGGGTGTCGCCGTCGGTGCGCTGCCTGCCCAGGCCGCCGACCCGGTCGACATCCAGATCCTCCAGACCAACGACTTCCACGGCCGCATCCTCGAGGACACCTTCGGCGGCGCCGCCGGGGCCGCCGTGCTCGCCGGTGCCGTGAACCAGCTGCGCTCGGAGAACCCGAACACGGTGTTCGCCTCGGCCGGTGACGTCCTCGGGGCGTCGACCTTCGAGTCGTTCATCCAGCAGGACAAGCCGACGATCGACGCCCTCAACGCTGCGGGCCTCGACGTCTCGGCGGTCGGCAACCACGAGCTCGACCTCGGGTTCGACGACCTGACGGGCCGGATCATGGCCCCCTACGACGCCGAGGACAACCCCTACGGCGGCGCGGAGTGGCAGTACATCGCGGCCAACATCGTCGACGCCGACACCGGCGAGCACGCGACCCCGCCGTCCTGGGTCACGGAGATCGACGGCGTGGAGGTCGGGTTCGTCGGCGCGCTCACCGAGGACATGCCGTTCCTCGTGAGCCCGGCCGGCATCGAGGGCCTGGAGTTCACCGACATCGCCGACGCCGTCAACGCCGAGGCCGACGAGCTGCGCGCCCAGGGCGTGGACCTCGTCGTGGCGCTCATCCACGAGGGTGCCGCCGTCGACGACTGCGCCAACATCACCGAGGGCACCTTCGGCGACACGATCACCCGCATCGACGGCGACGTCGACGCGATCATGTCGGGCCACACCCACCTCGAGTACGACTGCCGTGTCCCGGTGGCCGACTGGGCCGACCGGGCCGTGACCGAGCGTCCGGTGGTCTCCGGCGGCGAGTACGGCATCAACCTGAACCAGATCGTGTTCTCGGTGGACCCGGACTCCGGCGAGGTCCTGGGTCTGGAGACCGACGTGCTGCCCCTGCTGGGCAACTACCCGGCCGACCCCGAGGTCGCGCAGATCGTCGCGGACGCCGTCGAGGTCGCCGACGAGCTCGGTGCCGCACCCCTCGGTGAGGTGGCCGGGGTCTTCAACCGCGCCCAGCTCACCGCCACGGACGCGCAGGGCAACCCGGTCCGCACCGAGAACCGCGGTGGGGAGTCCACCCTCGGCAACCTGGTCGCCGAGGTGCAGCGCTGGGCCACCGCACCGCAGGAGTCGGGCGCCGCGCAGATCGCGTTCATGAACCCGGGCGGGCTGCGGGCCGACCTCACCGGCGACAACACGGCAGACTTCCCCCGGACCGTGACGTACAAGCAGGCCGCCGCGGTGCAGCCGTTCGCCAACACCCTGGTCAACATGCAGCTCACCGGCGAGCAGGTCAAGACCGCGCTCGAGCAGCAGTGGCAGCGGGACTCGGCCGGCAACGTCCCGTCGCGGCCGTTCCTGCGGCTCGGCGTCTCCGAGGGCTTCACCTACACCTACGACCCGGCGCGCGCCGAGGGTGACCGGATCACCGGCATGTGGCTCGACGGCGACGCCGTCGAGCTCGACGCCTCGTACTCGGTGACGGTGAACTCGTTCCTCGCCTCGGGCGGCGACAACTTCCGCGTCTTCGCCGAGGGCAGCGGGACGCGCGACACCGGCAAGATCGACCTGTCGGCCTTCGTCGACTACATGGCCGAGTTCGCGGCCGACGAGCCGCTCGCCGTGGACGCGAGCCAGCGGGCCGTCGGGGTGTCGTTCGCCGAGGGCTCGGAGCTCACGGCAGGCACCGACGTCGCGTTCGAGGTCTCGTCCTGGTCGATGTCCACCGCTGCCGACATCACGGACGACGAGCTCGTGGTGACGCTGGACGGCACGGAGCTCGGGCGCTTCGCCGTCGACTCCACCGTCGGCAACGCGCCGTACGACGAGGTGGGCACGGCGTCCGTCGAGCTCACCCTGCCGGCGGAGACCGGCACGCTCCGCCTGGTCGGCGAGGCGACCGGCACCGAGATCGTGGTCGGTACCGTCGAGGCCGGCTCGTCGTCCCCTGCCGAGTGGGAGCGGGGCGCCGTGTACACGACGGGCGACCGGGTGACGCACAAGGGGGCGCTGTACGAGGCGTCGTGGTGGACGCAGGAGAAGCCCGGCACCTCGCCCTGGGGCTCGTGGCAGGAGATCGCCGAGACCGCTGACGGCACCGCCGTGTGGACGCGGTCGCGGATCTTCACCGCCGGCGACGTCGTCGAGCACGACGGTTCGCTCTACGAGGCGCAGTGGTGGACCCGCAACCAGCGGCCCGGCACCTCGCCGTGGGGCCCCTGGACGCTCCAGCCCTGACCTGAGTCACCGATCGACCACGAGTGTTGTGGGCGCGATTCCTGGCCCGATATGCCCCTTGCGGGGGCATATCTGGCCCAGGAATCGCGCCCACAACACGTGGGGCTCGGGTCAGTCGGCGCGCACCGGGCGGTCGATGACCCGGGACATGACGATCGCGGTGCGGGTCTTGTCCACCCGGGCCCCGACCCGGAACGACTCGACGATCCGCTCCACGTCCGCCATCGAGTCCGCCATGATCTGCACCAGGGCGTCCGCCTCCCCGGTGATGGTGTCCACGCGGACCACCTCGGGGATCGAGCCGAAGTCGCGCTCCAGCGCCGCGGGCGAGATGTTCCCGCGGCAGAAGATCTCCACGTAGGCCTCGATGCGCCAGCCGAGCTGCTCCGGCGAGACCCGCACCGTGAAGCCGGAGATCTCGCCACGGGCCTGCATGCGGTCGACCCGGCGCTTCACGGCCGGCGCCGAGAGCCCCACGGTCTCGCCGATCTCCGCGAAGGAGGCCCTCCCGTCCCGCAGCAGGAGGCCCACGATCCGGCGGTTGATGTCGTCCACGGCGGTCTCCTCCAGCAGGGCGGCGCTTCGTTGTGACAAGGGTAACGAATCATGCTGATCCTGGGGCTCGCACGCAAGATTCGTAACAAGATGCGGAACGAGTCGCCCCCTAGCGTCGCGCCATGACGTTGCTCACACCCGCCACCCCTCCGGCGACCGCCCTGCAGCCCACCCGGGCGCGCACGGCCACCCCGCGCCGCTTCCTCATGTGCCCGCCCGTCCACTTCGACGTGGTGTACGCGATCAACCCGTGGATGGACGTCACCGTGCCCGTCGACGCCGGCCACGCCGTCGTGCAGTGGCAGGCGCTCAAGGCCGCCTACGAGAGCCGCGGCCACATCGTCGACGTCATCTCCCCGGTACCCGGCCTGCCCGACATGGTCTACGCGGCCAACGGCGGCATCGTCGTCGGCGGCAAGGCGCTCGCCGCTCGCTTCACCCACCCCGAGCGTCAGCCCGAGGGCACCGCCTACGAGTCCTGGCTGAACGCCTCCGGGCCGGCCCGCGGCGTCACCAGCCTCGGCCAGGCGGCCGAGCGCAACGAGGGCGAGGGCGACCTGCTCTGGGACGGGGAGGTCATGCTCGCCGGCACCGGCTTCCGCACCACCCGCGCCGCGCACGCCGAGGTCGCCGCCCGGCTCGACGTCGAGGTCGTCACGCTCGAGCTCGTCGACCCGCGCTTCTACCACCTCGACACCGCGCTCGCGGTGCTCAGCCCGGCCGGCACCAGGTCCGACGGCGGCACCCGCGCCGAGATCGCCTTCTTCCCGGAGGCCTTCACCCCGGAGTCGCAGGCTGTGCTGCGCGAGCGCTACCCGGACGCGATCGAGGCGACGGAGGAGGACGCCGTCGTCCTCGGCCTCAACGCGGTCAGCGACGGCCGGCACGTGTTCCTGTCCGACCGGGCCACCGGCATGCACGCCTCCCTGCGCGGGCGCGGCTTCGAGCCCGTCGGCATCGACCTCTCTGAGCTCCTCAAGGGAGGCGGCTCGGTCAAGTGCTGCACCCTCGAGCTGCGCCCCGCACCAAGCCCCACCGTCCCGCAGAGCGCGAAGGAGGCCCGCGCATGACCACCGTCGACCTGCTGGACGTCCCCGCCGCCGCCCGCTGGATCGCCGAGCGCGGCCCGGAGCGGATCATCGGCGAGCTCACCGACGCGCTCGCCGCCGACTTCCGTCGCTGGCCCGACCTCGACAAGCGTCCCCGCATCGCCTCGCACTCCGCGGAGGGCGTCATCGAGCTCATGCCGACCTCCGACGGCGCGACGTACGGCTTCAAGTACGTCAACGGTCACCCCGTGAACCCGCAGCGTGGCTTCCAGACCGTCACCGCGTTCGGGGTGCTGGCCGACGTGCACAACGGCTACCCCACCTTCGTCGCGGAGATGACGCTCCTCACCGCGCTGCGCACCGCCGCGACGTCGGCCCTCGCCGCGCGCACGCTCGCCCGGAAGGACTCCCGGACGCTCGCACTGATCGGCACCGGCAGCCAGGCCGAGTTCCAGGCGCTCGGGATGCGCTCCGCCCTGGGCATCAACCGGCTCCGTGCCTGGGACGTGGACCCCGCCGCCCGCGAGAAGCTGGTGCGCAACGCCCGCAGCCTCGGCTTCGAGGTGCACGACGCGACCAGCGCCGCCGACGCCGTCCGCGGCGCCGACGTCATCACCACCTGCACCGCGGACAAGCGCAACGCCACGGTGCTCACCCACGCGATGCTCGCCGACGCCGCCCCCGGCGTCCACATCAACGCCATCGGTGGTGACTGCCCGGGCAAGACCGAGCTCGAGGCGAGCATCCTCACCGCGCCCGGGACCGCCGTCGTCGTCGAGTACGAGCCGCAGACCCGCATCGAGGGCGAGATCCAGCAGCTCCCGGCGGACTCCGAGCTCACCGAGCTGTGGCAGATCCTCACCGGGGACGCCCCCGGGCGGACCAACGGCGACCAGGTGACCGTGTTCGACTCCGTCGGGTTCGCCGTCGAGGACTGGACCGCCCTGCGCTACGTCCACGCCGCGGTCCTCGCCGACCCTGCTGCCGGCGAGCTCCTGCAGCAGGTCGACCTGATCGCCGAGCCGACCGACCCCAAGGACCTCTGGTCGCTGGTCGCCGCGGAGGCGCTGCAGCCGCAGGTCTGAGGAGCCTGCGTTCCAAGCAGGGCCGACGGGCGCCGGGTGATTTCCGCCCGGCGTCCGTGCGCTGCCACAATGGCGCCGGTGCGGCGCTCCGCGCCGAGAGAGCCCAGGTGAACGCACGGAACGAGGGACCGCATGACCGCCAGCGACGAGGGTGCCGCCCCGTCGAGCAGTCGCGCGGCGGACGAGGCGATCCGGCGCATGCGGGCCGCGACGCAGGCCTCCGAGAGCGGCATGGACGAGGCGCCCGGCGCGGCCGGGAGCGTCGACGCCGACGTCGTGCGGACCGCACTGGCCACCCTCCCGCACGGCGACCAGCAGCTCCTGTGGGACCAGCACGTGCTCGAGCGGCCGATCGAGACCGTCGCCCGCGAGTCGGGGATCCACGTGCGGGCCGCCGTCCGACGGCTCCGGGCAGCCGAGGACCGTCTGGCCCGGGCGCTGACCGCGGCCCACGCCCGCGGTGCCGGGCAGCAGCTCTGCATGCAGACCCGCGGCGCCCTGCACGACTACGTGCGTCACCACCTCGGCCCCGGACGGCGGCAGGAGCTGGAGGACCACCTGTTCGGGTGCGCCGGCTGCATGCGGGCGTTCATCGACGTGCGGCACGCCAGCTGGGCGCTGCGGGACACCGCCCCGTTGCTCGTGGGTGGGCTCGCGGTCACGGGTGCCGCAGGTCCGGTCGTCGTGGGGGCGGCCGGTGCCGCGGCGTCGAGCGGCGGGCTGCTGGCGTGGTGGGGGACTGTCGTGGCGGCGACGACCGCCGCCGGCGAGTGGGTCCTGCGCGGGCTGCGCCAGGTCTTCGGCCGGCCGGTCGGCCTCGCCGCCGGCGTCGGGGCGGCAGCGCTGGCGGTCGCCGCGGTGGCCGTCGTCGGGTCCGGTGCCGACCCGTCGCCGCCGGCCGCCCCGCCGTCGGTCGCCGAGCAGCCCGCCGTTCCGCCGTCGTCCGCGGCGGATGCTGCGCCGTCGGTCGCGCCGTCGGAACCTGGCCCGACGGACGACCCGACGGACGACCCGACGCAGCCCGGGCCGACGGAGACGCCGGAGTCCGATCCCGCCCCGCCACCGGCGGAGGATCCCGCAGGCCCCCGGCCGCAGACGGTCCGGGAACCCGACCAGGAGCGCGATCCCGCGGCAGACACGCCGTCCGCCGACGAGCCTGCCGACGATCCTGCCGGCGACCCGGAGCCGGGTGCGACGGCGCCCGAGCAGCCGCCGACGCAGGAACCGGTCGAGCCGACGCGACCGGCCGAGCCGTCGGCGCCGGTGACCAGCCCGCCACCGACCGACCCACCGCCGACCACCCCGACCGACCCGCCGACCGACCCCCCGGTGGAGCCGCAGCCGGTGGTCGACACGATCACCCTGATGGTGGGAGGGATCGGCTGGTTCCGTGTGGTGCCGACCGACGGCGCGGAGATCGTCGCGGTCGAGCCGGTGGAGGGCTACACCAAGGCAGAGCTCGGGTGGGGCGACCACTGGCGGGTCTGGACGGCCAACGCCAGGCGCGGCGCGGTCGACGTGACGGTGAGCGGCGAGCCGGGGTCCGAGCCGGGCGCGCGCCTCGTCCTCTGGGACCACGGCTGACGCGACACCGGGCCCGACCGGCCCCGTCCTACGCCCGCGAGCGCTCGAGGAGGACCAGCACCTCGTAGTGGTCCGTCTGCGGGAACATGTCGAGCAGCACGGCCCGCCGGGGGCGCAGCGACGGCATCTCGGCCAGGTCGCGCGCGAGCGTCACCGCGTGACAGCTCGAGTACAGCACGTGCCGCGCGTTCGAGGCCTCCAGCCGCCGCGCCAGGTCCGTCCCGATCCCGCGTCGCGGCGGGTTGACCACCACGAGTTCCGGGTCGGCGTCCGTCCCGAGCGCGAACCCCGTCGCGTCCCCCGCGTCGAAGGTGAGGTTCGCCGTCGCGGCGCGCCACCACGCGGCGTCGTGCCCGCCGACGACGGCGTCCGCCGGCAGCGCGGCCAGCTCACCCGCCGTCGTGGTCGCCGAGGCCACGGCCTCCGCCGAGATCTCGATGCCCGTCACCGACCTGCCTGGTGCTGCACAGTGCAGCGCGAAGCCACCGACCCCGCAGTACAGGTCCCACAGCGACGCCGGGGCGACCTCGTCGACCCAGGCCCGGGCCTGCCGGTACAGGGCTGCGGCCACCTCGGTGTTGGTCTGGAAGAAGCTCTGCGGGCGCAGGTGCAGGGTGATGCCGTCGACCCGCATCGGCAGCGTCTCGCGCTCGGTGAGCACGATCTCCTGCTCGCCCTCGAGCACCGCGGCATGGACCGGCTGGACGTTGACGCTCAGTACCGCCAGGCCCGGCAGCGCCGCCTGGAGCCAGGGCAGGTGCTTGCGGATCCGGGCGACGGCCTCGGTGGAGCGCAGCACGAGGCGGACCATGAGCTCGCCGTCCGGGGAGAGGGTCACCAGGAGGTGCTTGAGCTCGCCGCGGCGGGCGGCGTCGCGGGGGGTGACCTTGCGGCGGCGGGCGGAGGTGCCCGGGCCGTCGCGGTCGGGCGTCGCGGCGGGCGAGAGGTCGTACGGCTGGAGGCGTGCCCGGGTGATCAGCTCCGCCAGCGGGCCGAACGCCGCCTGCAGGGCGGGCGGGTAGAGGCCGCAGTCCGTGAGGTCGACGCTCTGGCCGGCGTACGGGCCCGGCGGGCCGACGATCCCGAGCACCGGTGCGTCGACGGTCCCGGTGACCACCATCTTCGCCTTGTTGCGGAACCCGGACTCGGCACCGGTGACGGCCGGGAGCCACGTGACGTCGTGCGCCGCGAGCAGGTCACGGACGTGCGCCTCCTTGCCGGCCACCTGCGTGGGGCGGTCGATCTCGATCAGGGTGCACGACCGGCACCGGCGGGCGTCGTAGTGGGGGCACTGCACCGACCTATTGTCCCTGCCCCCGCGACGACGACGCCGGGAACTGCTCGGCGAGCGCTCGGAGCTTCGTCACGTAGGCGGCCTGGTCGATGTCGGGGATGTTCGTGGCCCGCGGGATCAGCCCGACGGCCCCGTCGATCTCCTCGCGCAGGATGTCCGCGTGACCCGCGTGCCGGCTGAGGTCGTCGATGACGTGCACGACGATCCGCTGCAAGGTGACGTCACCCCTGTCTCCCCACCACGGCACGCGGCCCGGGGCGTCCAGGGGCAGCTCGGTGATGGTGGTGTCGGCGAACGTCGCGACGCGGCGGTAGAGATCGATGATGTGCTCCGCCGACTCGTCGGCCGTCGCGTAGAAGTCCACGTTCGGGTCCTCGTCGACCTGGGCCTCCGTGGGCAGCTCCTCCGGCGTCGGCCAGGGCCGTCCGAAGACCTCCCCGAAGTACCCGGCCTCGACGCTCGCGGCGTGCTTGATCAGTCCGAGCAGGTTGGTCCCGGTGGGGGTGCGCGGCATGCGCAGCTCCCGCTCCGAGAGCCCCTGCGTCTTCCACACCAGGGACTCGCGGACGTCGTGCAGGTAGTGCAGCAGCATCTGCTTCGTGTCGGGCAACGCGTTCACAGAGGGCTCCTTCGCCGTGTCGGGGATCGCAGGTCAGACGGTGAGCAGACCGCGGCGGGTGGCCACGGCGACAGCCTCCGCCCGACCCGAGACCCCCAGCTTGGCGAGGACGTTCGAGACGTGGACGCTGACGGTCTTGGTGGAGATGTAGAGCCGTTCGCCGATCTGCCGGTTCGACAGCCCCTGCGCCACCAGCTCGAGCACCTGCTCCTCCCGGTCGGTGAGCGTGGACGTCTCCCGGCGAGCTCCCGGGACCGCGACCCGGGCGCGCCGTGCCCAGGCGAGCACGGCGTCGGCCAACGGACCGGCACCCATGTCGCGTGCCTCGCGCAGCGCCTCGGCAGCCTCCAGCTCGGCGGCCGCGCGATCACCGGCGGCCCGCAGGGCCTGCGCCCAGCGGAACCGCGACCGCGCCACCTCGTAGCGGTAGCCGTAGGAGAACTCGCGCACGGTGGACTCCCAGACGGCGGGGTCGGCGGGCGTGCCGTCGGTGGCGGCCACGAGCCGCGCGTGCTCCGCCTCGGCCCGGCGCAACCAGGCGCGCCCCTCCGGCCCCAGGACGCCACCGCGGGGGCGGCCCCGCTCGGCCGTCTCGCGGGCCACCGCGAGCAGCTCGTCGCCCGAGCGGCGCTGTTCCTCGCGACGCGGGTCGGTGCCTCCGACGGCAGCCTCCTCGGCGGCGTCGGCCAGCGCGGCCAGCGCCAGGGCCGAGATCCAGATGCGGCCCAGGAAGTACGTGCTCCACACGGCACCGAGATGCTCGACGACGGCCTCGGCGAGCGCGGCCGCCTCGTCGTACCGCCCGGCGAAGGTGAGGGCGTCGATGCGGCAGCCGCCCGAGATGAGGGCGACGAACCCGTCGACGTCCCAGTCCTTGCGCAACGCCTCCGTCCGGTCGAGGACCTGGTCGTCGCCGCGCGCGACGGCGGCGTACAGGCCGGCGCTCTCCATCACCATGGCCTCCAGCGCCGGGATGCCGTCGCGTGGCGGGGGCGCCGAGAGGTCACCACGCACGTAGCGCAGGAGCTCGGCGATCATCCGCATCGAGATCCCGACGGAGCTGCGGGTCGTCGCGGTCTCCTCCGCCCGGGCCAGCCCGCTGGCCACCAGGTCCGCCGCACGGTCCAGGTGGCCCGCGTAGTACCACGTCGTGGCGAGGTTGTACCGGCAGCGCATCTCGGCGGTCAGGCTGCCCGCGTCCACCGCGCGGTGCATCGCGGACTCGATCAGCCGGGCCGCCGTCTCCGGGTCGCCCACCTCGATGACGGCCAGGGAGGCCAGGGCGTCGGCCTCCGCGTGCGGCGCACGAGCGCGGTGGGCGACGTCGACGGCGCGTTCCAGGAAGTCGCGGGCGGCGTCGTCCTGGTCACGGACCATCTCGATGCGCCCGCGGACGGCGAGCGTCGAGGCCAGCTCTTCCGTGGGGTCGGCCGGGAGCACCTGCAACGCGAGATCGATCTGTCGCGACGCCTCGCTCACGTCCTCCTCGATGTCGAGCAGGTAGCGGACCAGGACGTGCCGCAGGCTCGCCTGACGCTGCGGGTCGTCCTGGAGCGACTCGATCGCGCCGCGCGTGAGCTGGACGGCGCGGGTCGGCTGCCCGGCGCGCGAGGCCGCACCGGCAGCGACGAGGGCCACCTCGACACGGTCCGTGCCGGTGCGCGAGGCGGCGTCGGGCACCGACTCCCACAGCGAGAGCACCTGCTCGAGGTGGCGCAGCTCCTCGGTGGGTGCCAGCAGGTCGCGGGCGCGCTCGGCCGCGTCGTACGACGCCGCGAGCGCCGTCGGCAGGTCGTGGCCCTGCTGGGCGTGGTGGGCGCGCTCGGCGGCCGAGCCCAGGTCGGGTGAGTCGAGCAGGGCCGCCAGGTAGGACAGGTGCATCGCGGTCCGCTCGCCGGGCAGGAGGTCCAGG
Organism: Isoptericola halotolerans; assembly: GCF_013149785.1. GTDB lineage: Bacteria > Actinomycetota > Actinomycetes > Actinomycetales > Cellulomonadaceae > Isoptericola > Isoptericola halotolerans. The sequence continues at coordinate 123,440 of NZ_JABEZU010000004.1, read as the reverse complement.
TACAGGGCCTCGGCGAGCAGGGCGTGACGGAACGCCAGGTTGACGCCCTCGACGGCGAGCACCTGGTGGGCGACGGTGTCACGCAGGGCGGCCGCCGTCGTGGCGGCGTCGAGGCCGGGAGTGCGCTCGGCAGCGGCGCGCAGGAGGTCCTCGCGCACCTGCCGGCCGGCGACGGACGCCAGCCGCACGAGCTGTTGCACCGGGGGGTCCAGGTCCTGCATGCGCGTGTGCAGCACGTCGGTGAGCGACCAGGGCAGGGTCCCGGAGGCCAGACCGGCGGCGACCAGCTCCTCGGCGAAGAACGCGTTGCCCTCCGAGCGCCGCAGCACCTCCGCGAAGTCGGACTCGGTCAGGGGGCCGTCGTTGAGCGCCGTGGTGAAGTCCCGGAGCTCCGCGGCGGTGAAGGGCTCCAGCTCGACGTGGTCGACGCGCTCGGACCGGTGCAGCTCGGCCAGGAGGGGGCGCAGCGGGTGCCGACGGTCGACGTCGTCGCTGCGGTACGTCAGGACGAGCAGCAGGTGCTCGGCACGCAGGCGGGTCACGAGGAAGCGCAGCACGTCCCGGGTCGACGGGTCGGCCCAGTGCAGGTCCTCGATCACCAGCACGAGAGGGGCGCCGGGCCGGCCGGCTGCGGCCAGGGCGCTGGCGACGCCGTCCAGCAGCGGCAGCCGTTCGGCGTGCTGGTCGTCCTGGGCGGTGCGCGGGCCGGCCGGGTCGAGCAGCCGGGCGAGCGCGGGGCGCTCGGCGACGATGTCGGCGACGCAGGTGGCGACGTCGTCGGCGTCCTCGGCCCCGGCCGGCCGCTGCAGGTGCCCGAGCGCCTCGGTGAAAGGGAGGTAGGGGATGCCGATCTCGCCGAGGTCGACGCAGTGCGCGACGACGACGCGTCCTCCCGCCTCTGCGGCCACCGCGGCGAGGTGGGTCACCAGACGGGTCTTGCCCACGCCCGCGTCACCGCCGACCACGAGCACGCCGGGCTCGCCGGCGGCCGCGCGGTCGAGGGACCGGCGGAACCCGGCGACCTGGTGCTCGCGCGAGATGAGGGGGATCTGGGACGACCGACGCACCTGAGCATCGTCCCACCGGACACCGACATCGGCCGAGCGATCTCCGCGGGGGTGTCCAGCGGTTGGCGCGAGGGACGTGAGAGGTGTCATGCCACGCGGCGAGCCTGGTCGTGCGCCGCGCGCAGCGTGGCCAGGCCTGCCTCGATCTCCGTCGTCCGGCGGGCCATGCGGATCTCCCATGCCCTGGCGTCCGTCCGGTCTGCCACGGTGTCGATCGTGTCGGCCAGGCGTTCGACGGCGTCGCGCGCCCGGGCCGACAGCCGGCGCTCGCGTCCCTGACGGCGTGCTTCGCGCCACGCCCGCCACCGCGCCCACGTCGTCGGTGTGCCGTAGGCCAGGGCCGCACGTTCGCGACGGTAGGCCAGCTCTGCCTCGAGTGCGGGTCCCTGCAGGTTCATCGTCGTGTCCCCTCGCCGTGCCACCGGTCGTTCCGGCATGGCTCCACACTCGTGCTGAGGCGGTGCCCGGCGGATCGTCCGGTCGCCCAGTCCTGGGGGGCGGGGGTACCTCAGACGGGGGGCTCAGGCGGGTGGGGGAAGGTCTGAGGTGGCTCAGACAAGTCGCCTCGGCCCGCTCCGGTCGGCAGCTTCGACCCCGATCGGTCGCTGCAGCGACCGATCGGAGCTGGAGCTGCCGAGCGCGGCGGGAGGAGGGCGGGTCGCACGACGACGGCCCCGCCGCCCGGGTGGTTCCCGGGTCGACGGGGCCGCGTCGCCGTCGGCCGGTCAGCCCTTGCGCACCGTGACCTTCACGGGGGTCTCGACGATCGTGGTGCCGGGCACCTCGTCGGCGACGAGCTCGGTGCGGACCGTGCCCGCCCCGGGCCGCTTGGCCTGCAGCGTCACGTCGTACGTGAGGCTGCCGCCCGGTGTCGGCTCGGTCGAGGTCACGACCTGGGTGCTGCCGTCGGGCGCCTCGGCCACCATGTCGCCCTCACCGGCGGCGTTCTCCGCCCCGACGAGGAACGGCAGCCCCGGGTCGGCCATCGGCTCCGCGTACTCGAACCAGATGTCCTGCTCGCCGCCGGTGCCGATCCAGACCTGGAACGAGCGGGCGTCCTGGGTGCCCCAGACGTACATGTCCCACTGCACGACCAGCCACGAGCTCACCCCGTCGGTGAGGCTGGCGAGCCGCACGCCCTCCGCGGCGGTGCCGTCGCCGGCCACGCTGTTGAGGTCCGTCCAGAACGGCGCGAGCACCGAGTTGGGGCGGGCCGGTGACGGGCCGTCCGGCAGGTCGCAGCAGTTGCTGTCCTCCTGCGTCCCGCCCCCGGCCACGAGGTAGCCGTTCGAGCTGACGCCGATCGACGTGTACGTGCGGCCGTTGTAGGCGTAGGCGGGCACGTCGTAGCTCTCCAGGGTCTCGTCGCCGAACGACTCCGGTGCGATGCCGAAGCCCTCGAGATCGAGGAAGCCCGAGTCGTCGAGCACCTCGACGCTCGGCACGCCCAGCTCGGCGGCCGCCAGGGTCGCCGTCTCGGTCCGCTTGCCCTTCAGCGCGCCCTCACCCGTGGTGGTGACCGACACCGCCTGCTCGTTGAACGACTCGTTGGTCGCCGAGACCGTGCAGGTCACCGAGCCCTTGAGGCGGACCGAGTCCGCGTCGCAGGACTGCGCGAGGTCCACGTTGCCCTGGGTGGGGACCCAGGCGACCGGGAGATGGCCGTCGCCCCGCTGGGTGCGGAACGTGATCTCGGCGAACTGCTGCTCGCCGGAGGCCGAGGTGTCGGTGATCGTGATGTCGAACGACACCGACCGGCCCGGCTTGACGGTCGCGACCCGGGGGCTGAAGGAGATCGACGTGCCCCGCGGAGCGTCGGCCGTCGGGCGGACCACCAGGTTGCGGCCGGAGGTGTTCTCCAGCGTGCGCGTGGTCGTCAGCCGTCCGGGCAGGGTGGGTGCGTTGATCGACGGGATGTTGAGGTCCACGGCCCGGACCGGGTCCGAGGTCAGGGCCGCGAAGTTCTCCGTGGTGTCGCTGATCGTGAACGGCGGCGTCAGGGAGGCCTCGACGTCGACCCGGCCGGCGCCCATGTCGAACGGGTCGGCCGGGGTGGTCAGGTCCTCCTTGACGACGTCGGTGGTCGACTGCGTCATGAGGGCGGACTTGATCTGGCCCGGAGTCCAGTCGGGGTTGGCGGCCTGGAGCAGCAGCCCGACGCCGGCGACGTGCGGCGCGGACATCGAGGTGCCGTTGATCGACTGGTAGTACTGGCCGGACGGGCCGCTCTCGGGGACTTCCGGCGTCGGCGTCATGGCGGCGAGGATCTGCACGCCGGGTGCCGTGATGTCGGGCTTGACGACGGGACCGGCCGGACCGCGCGAGGAGAACGCCGCGATGACGTCGCCCTGGCCCTCGGACTGCGCGCCGTCGGTGAACGACGCGGTCACGCCCGTGCGGTCGGCGAGCCACGCCGTCATCTCGGAGCCGTCGGGCAGGTGCACCGTGGGCAGGTAGTGGTTGTCGGTGGCGACGTCGGCGAGCGTCGGGTTGTACAGGACCATGCCGGCGGCGTCGCCCTGGAGCACGTTGTAGCCCTTGAGCACACGGGCGTTCTGACCGCGCTCGCAGAGCACGATCGTGCCCTCGAACAGGCCGTCCGGCGCCGGCTCCAGGCACATCGGGTCGGAGTAGGGTTCCTCGGCGGCGTGCACCACCGGCAGCGGCTCCTCGACCCCCTCCACGATGGAGGCGCCCTCGGCGGTGAACGTGGCGCCGTCGTCGGCCGTCAGCGTGAGCGTCGAGGAGAACTCCCGCGTCTGCGTGGAGGCGGCCACGGTGGTGACCCACGGGCTGACGTGGTTCGACGTGGCGGCGGTGGGGCCGGAGTTGCCGGCCGAGGCCGCCACGAAGATGCCGGCGTCGTAGGCGTTGAGGAAGGCGATCTCGATCGGGTCGGTGACGGTGCTGCCACCGGAGATCGAGTAGTTGATCGCGTCGACGTCGTCGACGATCGCCTGCTGCACGGCGGCGACCAGGTCGGACGTGTAGCCGCCGCCCGGGCCGAGGGCCTTGTACTCGATGATCTTCGCGCCGGGTGCGACGCCCTGGATCCTGGCCAGCTCGGGTCCGATGGTCTGGACGTCCTCGACGACGTTGCCCGCCGTCGTGCCCGAGGTGTGCGAGCCGTGACCCTCGGCGTCGCGCGCCGTGCCCTGGTACAGGTACTCCCCGGGGTTGAGCAGGTCGTACAGCCCCGTGAACGAGTAGCCGCCGATCAGCTTGTCGTTGCACTCGAAGGGGTCGTCCTCGGGGGTGAGCGGGTTGTCCCCGTACTGACACGCCACGGGTGGGCCGTCGTACGGCGTGAGGTCGCCGTCGTCGGCGAACGAGGGGTGCTCGGGCCAGAGCCCGGTGTCGATGTTGCCCAGCACGAGACCGTCGCCGGCCAGCTCCTCGGTGCCGAGCGCGTCGTACGCGGCGGGGGCGCCGATGAAGTCGGTGCTGGAGTCCGTCAGCGGCTGCTCCAGGGTGTTCTCCTGGACGGCCACGACGCCGGGCACCTCGAGCAGCTCGGGGATCCGGTCGCCCGGGACGAGGGCGGCGATCCCGCCGTAGACGACGTCGAAGGTGTCCACGACCTCGGTGGCGGGGACGGCGTCGGTGACGTCCGCGGTGATCGAGCGCTCCTGCTCCTCGACGTACGCGCGGTACCGCCTCTCCGCCGGAGCGGACTCCGACAGCGGCTCGCCGGTGACCGCCGGGCTGGTCGCCTCGTACTCCGGGACGGACCCGTCGTAGGAGGCCACGGCGTCGTAGTCGTACTTGACCAGGACGGGGACCTTCGTGCTCGAGCTCAGCGTGAGCAGCTTCTCGGAGGTCTCCACCAGCGCGCTGGTGGGGGCCTTGGGCCCGTCGTGCCGCTCCGTCGCGGCGGGCTGGTTGCCGGTGAGGGAGAGGTCGTCCGGGTCGGGCGGCGCGGCGCCCGCTCCCGTGGCGGTGAGCGTGGTGATGACCAGCGCGGCGCCTGAGGTGGCGGCGGCGAGCCGGATCGTGGACTGGTGGTTCCGTAAGCGCATGTGAGCGCACCCTTCGTCTCGGTCCGTCGAACGAGACTTCCCACGCGGTGCCACCTCGGTGTGGCGATGCCGACGTCGGAGGTCACTCCGCAACATACGGCTTGTGTGATGCGAGCAACATTCGAGCGTGTATCAGGCGTGTGACGGTCCGACCAGGATCAACCGGGCAAAGGCCCCAGGATGCACAGGCAACCGTTATCGCGGACGATGGGGCCATGTTCTGGTGGGGGGCAGGCCTGATCGTGCTCGGCGTCGTGGTGGCGGGCCGGGCTGTGTGGACCGCGCGACGGGCGGCGTCGCCCGGCCCGCACGGCATGGTGATCGCCGTCGGCCTCGGGCTGACCTTCTGGGGTGCGGTGCTCGTGGTCCTGGGTGCCGTGCGCTCCTGAGCGCCCTCCACCCTTCGAGATGGAGGGTAGGCAACCCTAACTCCAGGTGCTACGGTGGCGACGTCCTGACGATCTGTCAGGTCGTCACGACCCTCTGGAGGCCGTCATGTCCACCCTCGCTCCCGAGGCACCGCTGTCCGCGCTCCTGCGCGAGGGGACCCGTGCCGAGCACCAGGACGCCGAGTCCGAGGGCTTCGTGTCGCGCCTCATGACCGGGGGCCTCGACGTGGCGGCCTACGCGGACCTCGCCGCACAGCAGCTCGCGGTGTACACCGCGCTGGAGGAGGCGAGCGCCGTGGTGCGACGCGACGCGCGGGGTGCCGACCTGGTGTTCGACGAGCTGACGAGGGTCCCGGCCATCGAGCGGGACCTGGCTCACCTCTACGGCTCGTCGTGGCGGACCGAGATCCGCATCCTGCCGGCCGCGGACGTCTACGTGGCCCGGTTGCGCGAGGTGGGCACCCGACTCCCGGAGTACGCGGCCCACGCCTACACGCGCTACCTGGGTGACCTCTCCGGCGGACAGATCATCCAGCGCATGATGCAGCGGCACTACGGCATGGGCGCGCCGGGCCTGGAGTTCTACGACTTCCCGCAGATCCCGAAGTCGAAGCCGTTCAAGGACGTCTACCGCGAGCGCCTCGACGGGCTCGGCCTGGACGCCGTCGAGGTCGCCGCCGCGGTGGCGGAGGCGCAGGAGGCGTTCCGGCTCAACCGGGCGGTCTTCGTCGAGCTCGGCGCCGCCCACCCGGGCGCCCCGGCCTGATCCTCTCTCGCGCGGCCCTGTGACGGGCCGCACATCTTCTTCCCTGCCCGGACCCTAGCGCCGAAGGCTAGCCTCATCTAACTTAGGTGTGCCTACCCTGACGTGCGCACGAAGGAGCCCTGCATGTCCCCGGCCCGACGCCGCACCGGAACCTCCGCCCTGACCGCCGGCCTCACCGTCGTCGTCCTCGGGCTCCTCACCGCTTGCGGCGCCACCACGCACGACGACGGCGCCACCACCGTCGCCGCGGGCCCCGCCCTCGGCGACCTGGCGGACGGGGACGACGTGCTCAGCGACCCGACGGCCTGGACCGGTGAGGTCGTGGTCGAGGCGGCAGGCACCCCCGTCGAGCCGGTCCGCGAGGACCCCGAGCCCGCGCTGCCCGCCACCGTCACCGACGCGCAGGGCACCGAGGTCACCGTCACCGACACCAGCCGCATCCTCGCCATCGACCTGTACGGCACGCTCTCGCGCACGGTCTTCGAGCTCGGCCTGGGGGACAGCGTCGTCGGCCGGGACACGTCCTCGACGTTCCCCGAGATCCTCGACCGACCCGAGGTCACCTCGAACGGCCACGAGCTCACCGCCGAGGCGATCCTCGACCTCGCGCCCAGCGTCATCCTCACCGACACCACGCTCGGCCCGTGGGACGTCGTGCTGCAGATGCGCGACGCCGGCATCCCCGTCGTCGTCCTGGACCCGCACCGCAGCACCGAGAACGCCGCCGACCTGACCCGCGCCGTCGCCGACGCGCTGGGCATGGCCGACGCCGGCGACGAGCTGGCCGAGCGGACGCAGTCGCAGATCGACGCCACCGTCGCCCAGGTCGCCGCGCTCGCCCCGGACGACGACGCCGACAAGCTGCGCGTCGCCTTCCTCTACGTCCGCGGCCAGTCCGGCGTCTACTACCTCTTCGGGGACGGGTCCGGCGCGGACTCGCTCATCGAGGCGCTCGGCGCCGTCGACGTCGCCGGGGAGATCGGGTGGACCGGCATGCGGCCGGTCAACGACGAGGGGATCATCTCCGCCCAGCCGGACCTGCTGCTCATGATGTCCGGCGGCCTGGACTCCGTCGGGGGGGTGGACGGTCTGCTCGAGCGTCTGCCCGCCCTCGCCCAGACGCCGGCGGGGGAGAACCGCCGGGTCGTCGCCATGCCCGACAGCCAGGTGCTCGCCTTCGGCCCCGCCACCACCGGCGTGCTCGACTCGCTCGCCCGCGCCTTCTACGCGCCCGGGAGCCTGGGGTGAGCGCCGCCGTCGAGCAGCAGCGGGCCGACGCCGCTCCGGCCCCGTCGCCGGCGCCGGGCCCGCTCCCGCCCGCTCGCACCGGCCGGGTCACCGCGCTCTTCACCGTCCTGGCCGTGACGCTCGGGGTGCTGGCCGTCGTCTCCGCGGGGTCCGGCCAGCTGCACGTGCCGGCCTCCGAGGTGCTCGGCGCGCTCGCCCGCGGCGTGGGCCTCGACCTCGGTCCCGAGCCGGCCCACCCCCACGGGTACACCGCCCTGTGGACGGTCCGGTTCCCCCGCGTGGTGATGGCGGTCCTCGTCGGCGCGGCGCTCGCCGCCGCAGGCGCCGTCATGCAGGGCGTCTTCGGCAACCCGCTGGCCGAACCCGGCGTCGTCGGCGTCTCGTCGGGGGCCGCGGTCGCCGCCGCCGCGACCATCGCCCTCGGCCTCACGGCGTTCGGCCCGTGGACGACGGCGGCCGCAGCGTTCGTCGGTGGGCTCGTCGCCACGTTCGTCGTCTACGCGATGGCCCGGGCCGGGGGCCGCACCGAGGTGGTCACCCTCGTGCTCACGGGGGTCGCCGTCAACGCGGTCTGCGGCGCCGGGCTGGCCCTGTTCACGTTCCTCGGCGACACGCAGGCCCGCGAGGAGATCGTCTTCTGGCAGCTCGGCTCCCTCAACGGCACCCGCTGGGTGTACGTCGCGATCGTCGCCCCGCTGGTGGTGCTCGGCCTCGTCGGCGCGATCGTGCTGGCCCGCCGGCTCGACCTGCTCGCGCTCGGCGAGCGTCCCGCCCGGCACCTCGGGGTCGACGTCGAGCGGCTGCGCGTCGTCGCCGTCGTCCTCGTCGCGATGCTCACCGCCGCGGCCGTCGCGTTCTGCGGGATCATCTCGTTCGTCGGGCTCGTCGTGCCGCATCTCGTGCGGATGGCCGTCGGACCCGGCCACCGGGTGCTGGTGCCGGCCAGCGCCCTCGGCGGCGCCGTGCTGCTGCTCGCCGCCGACCTCGTCGCCCGCACCGTCGTGCCCTACGCCGAGCTGCCGATCGGCATGCTCACCGCGCTCGTCGGCGGGCCGTTCTTCCTCTGGCTCGTGTACCGCACCCGCCGCCAGGCCGGAGGCTGGGCGTGAACCCTCTGCTGACCGTCCGCGGCGCCGGTGTCCGCATCGGCGACGCCACGCTGCTCGACGGTGTCGACGTCGCGGTGCGCACCGGCGAGGTCCTCGTCGTCGTCGGCCCGAACGGTGCGGGCAAGTCCACGCTGCTGTCGGTGCTGGCGGGCGACCGCGCCCCCGACGCCGGCACGGTCACCTGGCAGGGCGAGCCGCTGGCCGCCGTGCGCCCGGGCGAGCTCGCGCGCCGCCGTGCGGTGCTGCTGCAGGAGAACCGCGTCGCCTTCCCGTTCCGCGTCGTGGACGTCGTGCGGATGGGACGCGCCCCGTGGGAGGGCAGCTCGTCGGCGGACCGGGACGACGCCGTGGTGGCCGCGGCGCTCGCGGCGGCCGACGTCACCCATCTCGCCGCGCGTCGCTTCCCGACCCTGTCCGGCGGGGAGAAGGCCCGTGTCTCGCTCGCCCGCGTGCTCGCCCAGGAGGCGCGGTTGCTGCTCCTCGACGAGCCGACCGCGGCCCTGGACGTCAAGCACCAGACCCGGGTGCTCGCCCAGGCCCGCCGCCACGCCGACGCCGGTGGTGCCGCCGTCGTCGTCCTGCACGACCTGCCGCTCGCCGCCGCCTGGGCCGATCGCGTCGTCGTCCTGCACCGGGGGGCGGTCGTCGCCGACGGCGCCCCGGCCGACGTCCTGACCTCCGCTCTCCTCACCGACGTCTACGACCACACCGTCGACGTCCTCACCCACCCCGTGACGGGCGCTCTCCTGGTGCTGCCACGTCACGGATCCCACGAACGGCAGGAGGTGGCGTCATGAGACGCCTGGCCGCGACCGTCGCCCTGGTGCTCGTCCTCGGTGTGGGCGCACCGGCGCTCGTCCCCGGCGGGTCGACGCCCGCGCAGGCCGCCGCACGCGTGAGCGTCTCCGGTCTCGACGGCGGCGCGCGTGCGTCGGCCACGGGTCCGACGACGTTGCGCCTGTCCGGCGCAGGCTTCCAGTCCGTGCCGAAGGGCTTCGGCGGTATCTACGTGCTCTTCGGCTGGGTGTCGGACGGTTCGTGGGCGCCGAGCCAGGGGGGGACGTCGGGCGAGACGCTGCGGTACGTGCCGGACTCGGAGTCCGCCGACAACGCCGGCTACCAGCGGTTCGTCGCCCATCCCGGATCCAGCACCGCGGACGAGGCCAACGGGGGGACGATCGCGAAGGACGGCAGCTGGTCGACCTCGATCGTCGTCCCGGGTCCGCGGTTCGACGCGATGGACCGGTCCGGGCGTGCCGTGCAGGTCGACTGCACCGCGGTGCAGTGCGGGGTGATCACCATCGGGGCGCACGGGGTGGCGAACGCGGCCAACGAGACCTTCACCCCCGTGAGCTTCGGCTCGGGCGGCTCCGGTGCGGGTGGAGGCTCCGGCGGCTCGGGAAGCACCGACGCGGGGGACGGCGCGGGCTCGGGGAACGGTTCGGGCGGCACCGGCACCGGCACCGGCACCGGCACCGGCACCGGCACCGGCACCGGCGCTGCCGACGGCACGACCGACGGTGCGGGTGGCGGCAGTACCCGCGACCCGGGCCTCCCGGACGCGCCGGCGGATGCCGGCGGCACGGGGTCGGCCCCGTCGGCGTCGCCGTCGGCCGAGGAGTCCGGGCCCGCGACCATCGGGTTCGACCAGGCGACCGCCGTGGCCGGGCGGGTGCTGAGCTTCGCCGGCCAGGGCTTCGAGCCGGGGGAGCAGGTCGTGGCGGTGCTCGACGACGGCGAGCTCGCCGTCGGTCCGCTCACGGCCGGTGCGCACGGGGAGATCGCCGGGCTGCTGGAGCTGCCGGGCGACCTGCGGCTCGGCACCCACGTCCTCAAGGTGACCGGCGCGTCGTCCGGCAAGCAGCCAGAGGTCGAGATCGTCGTGACCCGTGACCCGGCGGACGCCGCCGCCGAGGAGGCGGCGATCATGGCCTCCGCCGCGGGCACCGGGACCGTGGCCGCCGCGGGGGCGTGGGGCACCGGCTACTCGGGTGCCGAGCTCGCGGCCGGGGCGGCGCTGCTGCTGCTCCTGGTGGTCGTGGTGACCTCGGCCGTCGCCGGCGTGCGCCGGCGCCGGGCGGCGGTCGTCCTGAACGAGGCGTCGGCCGACCCGGACGAGGAGGAGCGGGCATGACCCGCACCGGACGCCTCGGTGCCGTGCTGCTCGCGGTCGGCCTCGCGCTGGGAGCGACCTCGACCGCGACGGCGTCCGACGGCGACGACCTCGGCCCCCCGCAGCGCGCGGGTGGTGACGTCACGGTCACCGTGACGGTGCCCGAGCGGCCCACCGCCGCGACCCTGACGAACGCCGAGCTGCGCTGGAGCGTCAACCCCGAGTCCGTCGGTGCGAACTTCTACGGCGGGTGCAACTTCCTCATGGCCGGGCGACCGGGCGACGACGGCGACGCGGGCGGCAGCTTCGTGTGGGGTGCCGGTGACTCCGGGCTCTACCGGGCTGCCGCCGGGAAGGTCAGCGTGGTGCGGCCCGGGCCGGCCGACGAGCCGCGGGTGCGCTACGCCACGCGCTGCCAGGCCCCGGACGGGACCCCGCTGAGCATGTCGGCCGAGAACACCAGCGGCGCCGAGGTCGTCGTCGTCGGTGGCAAGGGTGTGCGCGACGACGACGGCTCGCTCGACGTCTCGTGGAGCGGCACCTTCAGCGTCGTCTACTACGGCGGGCTGAGCTACTGGTGGGCCACCGACCCCCGGCTGGTCCTCGACGCGCGGGGCGACGGTCGCCTCACCGCGGTGGTCGGCGGGTTCGGCACCGACATGGCGGACCAGACGAAGTGGGTGCCGCTGCGCGAGCGCCGCGTCTCGTTGGCGACGTTCACCGGTGGTCGGATCGACGCCTCCGGCCTCGGTGGAACCCTCGCACCGGACTGGTGCGGTGTCGACGTCCTGTCCGTCGCCGGCGACCAGCTCCAGCGCGACGAGACGAACCGCTGCTGGGGGGCGTTCCCGCGGAACTTCGTCGCGTTCCAGCAGGAGACCGGCCTGAGCTCGTACTGGTACACCTCGGGCGGGATCCGCGACCGCTTCAAGCCCCCGTCGCCCGTCGCGGTGAGCTTCGACGCCTCCCGCAGCGTCGGGTCGCCCACGGACGACGACCCCGGCGGCCCCGGACCCGGCGGCCCCGGACCCGGCGGCGGGACCGTCGGGCCGGGCGCGACCGGGCCCGACGCGACAGGGACCGGTACAGACGGCTCCCCGGGGCCGGCCGGCACCGTCCCGAGCGCGGACGTGCTCGCCCCCGCGACGAGCCCGGCCGCCGGGCTCGCCCGGGACGGTGTCGCAGCGACCCGTGCCCTCGGTGCGCCAGGCCTGTTCCCACCACCGGTCGAGGACCCGTTCGTGCTCTTCCCGGCCGGCGCGGCCGCCACGCTCGGCGGCGGCACGCAGGGCCTCGTCCCCGAGCTGCCCGACGACGGCCCGTCGACCGGCGAGCTGCTCGCGTACGGCATCACCGCGCTGGCCACCGGCACCGCGGCGACCGTCCTCGGCTTCCGCCGTGGCTGGCTCGTCCTGCCGTTCACGTGACCGCGCACCCTCAGACCCCCACCCCGCCTGATCCCCAACGGAAGGCATGACCATGACCACCCCTCCCCGTCCGCCGGCACGCAGTCGTCTCGCCGCCGGGCTCGGTGTCCTCGCTCTCGGGCTGGGCGCCACCCTGGTGACCGTCGCACCGGCGCAGGCCGCCGAGGCCCGCGAGGTCGTCACCGGCACCGGTGACGTCTCCTGGGGCTACAAGGAGAGCTTCCGCCGCTACGTCGGCAACCAGACGGCGGCGCTCCCGCCGATCGGGGCGCTGCCGATGGGCGAGCGGATCACCCGCATCGCCCCCGGGCAGTTCGACACGTCCGCCACGCCGGCCTCGACGTCGAACACCTCCACCCCGAACGAGACGTTGCCGTGGACGCTGCCGGTCACCGGCGGCTCCTACACCTCGGCCGACGACCTGGTCGTCGAGTCGGCGGGCGGCGCCGCGTTCCACTTCCCGAGCCACTACTTCGACGTGACGATCGAGAACGTGTCCGTCGTCGTCTCGGGTGGCGACGCGACCGTCGTCGCCGACGTCACGGCCGACGTCACCGGTGACTTCGGCGACTGGGAGGCGGGGACCTACGGCGGCGAGGACGTCGAGTTCGCCACGGCCTCCGCCGTCGACGCGACCCTCGACGGGGACACGCTCCGGGTCTCGTTGACCGGCCTGACCACGACCGCCGACGGGGCCGCTGCGCTGCCGCTGTACGCTGCGGGCGACCCGTTGGACAACCTCACGCTGACCGCCGAGCTCGACGAGGCCCCCGCCTCCTGGACGCCCGCCGTGCAGGTGTCGCAGACCGAGGGCTTCGACCCCGCGACCAGCACGACGATCACCGTGACGGGCTCCGGCTTCGACCCCACGGCGAACATCTCGGCGCGCCAGCCGGTAGCGGTGGGTCAGCCGACCGGCGTCTACGTCGTGGTCGGCAAGTTCGCCGAGACCTGGAAGCCCTCCGACGGCGCTGCCTCGGCCGCGCGCACCGTGATCAGCCAGAAGTGGGCGCTGCCCGAGCCGTCCTACACCCAGGTGCGGAACGGCTTCCCGAACGTCGCCGACCAGCTCGTGCTGATGAACGACGACGGCACCTTCTCCGTCGACCTCGAGGTCTCCACGCACGACACGGTGTCGGGCGCCTACGGTGTGTACACCTACGCCGCGGGCGGTGCCGCACCCAACGCCGCCCAGGAGTCCGCCGTCCCGCTGAGGTTCGCCAAGCCCACCGCCGACGGCGAGGGTGAGGTCGGCGTCGACGTCGAGGTGCCCGGGTCCACCGACCCCGTCGACCCCGACCCCGAGCCCGGCTCCTTCTCCTGGACCATCAACGGTGCCGGCGCCGTGAACCTCGGCACCGCACAGGCGGGCGACACCGCCTTCACCGCCACCGGTGCCCTGCACCAGGTGACCGTCTCCGACACCCGCCCCGACGGCACCTGGTCGATCAACGGCGCCGTGGGGAGGTTCGTCGGCGGTTCGGGCTCCTTCTCCGGCGCGGCCCTCGGCTGGACGCCCCAGGTCACTTCCGGCGCGGCCGTCGCCGGGTCGCCGGTCGTCGCGGGGTCCGGCCTGGGCCTGACCCAGACGTCCACGCTGGCCAGCGGGACCGGGGCGACCGGGTCCGACGACGCCGTCGTGGACGCCGGGCTGTCCCTGCGCATCCCGCTGGACACCCCGGCCGGTGACTACACCGGTGTGCTCACGCTCACCGCGGTGGGCTGACCCTCCGTGCGACGCCTGCTCACGACGCTCGCCCTGACGGCCCTCGTGGCCGTCGGGGCGAGCGCCGCCGTGCCGACCGGGCCCGCGGCGGCCGACACCGCCGACGACCTGACGTGGTCGTTGTCGCCCGGCAAGGGCCCCGACCCCGCGCAGGTCGCCGTCGGCGCCCTCGGTGCGGATCGCGCCAACTACGCCTACACGGTCGATCCCGGCACCGAGATCGCCGACCGGCTCCTGGTGACCAACCTGTCGGCCACGTCGCTGGACCTCAGCGTCTACGCCACCGACGCGTCGACCACCCGCGAGGGGCACCTCGACCTCCTGCCCGCCGACGCCGAGCCCACGGGGCTCGGCACCTGGTTGGAGCTGGACGTGCCGGCAGGGGAGATCTCCCTGGATCCCGGGGAGACGGTGCGGGTGCCCTTCCGCCTCGTCGTGCCCGAGGGCGCGACACCCGGTGACCATGCGGGCGGGCTGGTGACCTCGCTGCGACAGGCGACGGGCGACGGCGCGCTCACCGTGGACCGCCGGCTCGCGCTGCGGGTCCATGCCCGCGTCTCCGGCGAGCTCAGCCCGGGCCTGGTCGTGCAGGACGTCACCGTCAGCACGCCGACCGGTCTGCACCCGCTGGCGACGGCGACGTCCACCGTGACGTACACCCTGGAGAACACGGGCGACACCCGGATCGTGCCGACAGAGGCCGTCACGGTCACCGGACCGGGCAGCAGCGCCCCCCGGTCCACGACGGCCGAGCTCGAGGAGGTCCTGCCCGGTGCGGTCGTCGAGCGCACGGTGGAGGTGCCCGGGGTGCGGCCGCTGTTCCGGGCGGGGGCCGACGTCCGGGTCGACGGCGTCGTCGTCGGCATCGGTGGCGGTGGTACGGCCCTGGCGACAGGTGCCGCCGGCGGGTGGGCGGTCCCCTGGTCGCTGCTGGCGGTCGCCCTCCTGGTGGCCGGTGCCGCGGTGGGCCTGTCGTGGTGGAGGGCTCGCCGGTCGGTAGGGTGACGCCTCATGGTCGCCCGCTACGCCGCCGCCGTGCTCGTCTGCGGTTCCGCTGTCCTGCTCTTCGCCGTCCACGCCCGCCCGCTGGGCTACGTGCCGCTCGTGGTCGGTGTCGTCCTCGGCCTGTGGGCGGACCGCGCCCTGGGCAAGCACCTCGCGCTGATCGCGGCGGGCATGGGGATCGTCTCGGCGATCCCGCTCGCCGCGGACCTCTCGGATGCCGGGATCATGCGGTTCACGGTCGCGCTGTCGCTGGCGGTCCTGGTGCCGTGGGCGCTGTCGCGCTTCGTCCTGCGAGACGACGACGGCGCGGGAGCGGTGCGCTTCCCGGTCGCCACGGGACGGCGGTGGACACGAGGGCAGTGGATCTACCTCGGCGCGGTCATCGTGATCGGGTACCTGATCCTGCCGCCGTACTTCCTCGGTTCGGGCGCCTACCTCAACTGGCCACCGCTCGAGGGCAGCAACGACATCGCACGGCTGTTCGTCGGCGTCAACGCCGTCGGGCTCTGGGACGAGCTGTTCTTCATCTGCACGATCTTCGCGCTGCTGTGCCGGCACTTCCCGATGCAGGCGGCCAACGTGCTGCAGGCGGTGGTGTTCGTGTCCTTCCTCTGGGAGCTCGGCTACCGCGAGTGGGGGCCGGCGCTCACCATCCCGTTCGCGTTGGTGCAGGGGTGGATCTTCGCCCGGTACAAGTCGCTGTCCTACGTGCTGGCGGTGCACCTGCTCTTCGACGCCGTCGTCTTCGCGGTGCTCGTCCACGGGCACCACCCGCACCTGTTCGACATCTTCGTCACCGCCCCGTAGGTCCGCCGTGCCGGCCGGCGGCTATCGGCGCACCCGCGCTGCGAGCACCGCGACGTCGTCGCGCTGCGACCCGGGCACCATCCGCTCCACGAGGGCGCGCGGGAGCCGTGCGGCGGGCAGGTGGGACAGGTCGGCCAGCGTGGTTCGGAGCTGTGCCGCCCGGCGGGCGTAGGTGGCGCCGCGCGACTCGACCAGGCCGTCGGTGTGCAGCACGAGCGTGTCACCACGGTCGAGGTGCGCCGTGTGGTCCGTCCGGTGGGTGGCGCGGTCGATGCCCAGCAGCAGGTCGGGTCGGCCCTCGAGCTCGTCCACGGCCCCGTCCCTGCGGAGCACCAGCGGTGGTGGGTGGCCGGCCGACGCCCACGTCAGCACGTGGGGGTCGGACCGCCGGCAGAGCCGGGCCACCAGGACCGTGGCGCTGGCCTCCAGCGCCAGCCCGTGGTTGGCGTGGTCGAGCTGGTGCAGCAGGGCGGCCGGCGAGGAGTCCCGGCTCCAGGCCAGCGTGCGCAGCATGGAGCGGAGCTGACCCATCCGGGCCGCCGCCTGCATGTCGTGCCCGGTCACGTCGCCGATCATGAGCACGGTGTAGTCGTCACGCACGACGGCGTCGTACCAGTCGCCGCCGACCCGGTCGGTCCCTGTCGCGGTGGCGTACGTGGCGGCGAGCTCCAGGTCCGCCGTCGTCGGCAGCTCGGTGAGCATCGCGGCCTGGAGCGTGGCCGCCACGCGGTGCCGGTCCTCGAGCACGTAGACCCGGTCCAGCCCGGTGGCCACGCACGACGCCAGGGCGGCGCACGTCTCGCGGGTGTCGGCGTCGACCTCCCGCGCCTCCGGCCAGGCCAGCACCACCAGCCCGCGCAGCGCGTCGTCCGCGACGAGGGGCAGGAAGGCCAGGGCGCCGGTGCTCGGTGCGGCCCAGCGGCTCATCGCCGGCCAGTCCTGCAGCAGAGCACGCCCGTCCGGGAAGTACAGGGGCGTGCGGGTCCGCAGCGCCTGCGGGCCCGGCAGCGGGTCGTCGAGCCGGAGACGCTCGGGGAACGGCACGCCGTCGAGCTCGTTGACGAGGTGAACCGTCGAGCCGGTCGCGTCGAGCAGGCCGAGCCCGGACCAGGCCGCACCGGCCTGCGCGGAGAAGGCCCGCAACGCCACCACGAGGTCGACGATCGTGGTCGCGCGCGAGAACCGGTCGGTCATCTCGAGCAGGAGCTGGGTCCGGTGCCCGGCCTGGAGCGCCAGCTCCTGGAGCTCCTGCGCCCGGCGTCTCTCCTGCCGCAGCCTGATCTCCGCCGAGCACGCCTCGGCGAGGTCGGCGAGCGTGTCGAGGTCCGAGTCGGTCCACTCGCGCGGCAGGTCGTTCATCGCGCAGACCGTCCCGACCGCGCTGCCGTCGCGGTCGAACACGGGGAACCCGGCGTAGGCGCGGATGCCGAGGTCGTCCACCAGGTCGCGGGCCGGCCTGCCCGGCACCGTCGTCAGGTCCGCGAAGCTGAGCGGGCCGCCGGTGCGCACGACCTCGGCGCACATCGCGTGCGGCAGCGTGGAGCGCCGTTCCGTCTGCAGCGGCTCGGGCAGACCCAGGGCACCGGGGTAGAGCTGGGTGTCGCGGAGCACGAAGGTCACCAGGGCGGTGGAGACGCCGAGGTGACGGTTGACCAGGCGGGCGAAGCGGTCGAACGACGGGTCGGGCCCGGGACGGTCGAGACCCGCTGCGGCCAGGGACTGCTCGCCGGCGTGCGCCCTGACCATGGTCGGATTCTGCCACGGCGGGCAGGCCACCCGGTGCGGTCGGGCCGGCCGCTCACAGGCCGTCGAGAAGATCCTGGAGGCGCCCGATCCCGGCCTGCCGGCCCCGCCCCGATGTCCGTGGCGAGCTCGTCGACCCGGCCGTCGGTGCCGCTCTGCAGCATCTCGACGGACAGGTCGACCGCACCCTGGTGACCGGCCGTCGGGCTGTCGTGGGTCAGCTCACGTCGCCGCGCCAGGCCCCGGTCTCGGTGCCGCGCGACTCGATGAACGCCTTGAACCTCTTCAGGTCGTCCTGGACCCGGCGGTCGTCGACGTTGAACGCCGCACCGATCTTCTCGGCGGCGCCCTGCGGGTCCCAGTCCATCTGGACGGTGACCCGCGTCGTCGTGTCGCCGAGCCGGTGGAACGTCACGACCCCGGCGTGGTCCGGGCCGGTGGTGCTGGTCCAGGCGACGCGCTCGTCCGGGTGCTGCTCGGTGATCCGGGCGTCGAACTCGAGCTCCTTGCCGCCGACCTTCGTCTTCCAGCGCGTGCTGGTGTCGGTGATCTGACGGACCTCCTCCACGCCCTCCATGAAGTGCGGGAAGTCCTCGAACTGCGTCCACTGGTTGTACGCGATGCTCACCGGGACGTCGACGTCGATGGACTGGGTGACGCTTTCCATGGGTCCTCCTCCGTGTCGGTGTCCCCACCGTGACCCAGGACCGCGAGATCTCGCACGTCGGTGTCAGGGGTGGCAGGTCAGCGCCCTCGACGCCGCAGGACCCGGGACTCGACGACGGGGACGGCCACCGCCAGGAGGGTCAGGCCCGCGCCCGCGTACATCGCCGGACCGGGGGCGGCGACACCGGGGACGGCGGCGTCGAGCAGCAGCGCGCCGACGATCTGTCCGGCGATCATGCCGAGCGCCAGCAGCAGCACCCCGATGCGGTGCACGACGGCGGCCTGGATCGCGATGAACACGATGCCCAGCAGCCCTCCGGAGTACAGCACGAGGTCCAGCGGCCAGTCGGTGGGCAGCGGGCCGGTGGGCGGGCCGGTGGGCGGGCCGGTCACCGCGACCGAGACGCCGAACGCCGCGGCCAGTGCCACCGTCCCCACCAGGAAGTTGCCGAACGTCGCGGCGGCCACACCGGCGAACCGGTCGCCCGGGGTCCCGGCCACGCCTCGCACGCGTCCGTTCACCGCCTGCTGCCACGACTGGAACGCCCCCGCCAGGAAGGGGATCACGGCCAGGCCCACGGACGGCACCGTCCCGACGGACCCGGACACGGCGACGGCGACGGCGACCACGGTGAGGACCGGTCCCAGCGCGCGCCCGAGCGTCACCAGCCGGACCCCGCCCGGCGCCAGCCCGAGGCGGTCGACCAGCAGCGAGCTGGTCGACTGCCCGGCCACCACCGCCACCATGAACAGGGCCACGCCGAGCGTCGCGGCGGTGAGCCCCTGGGCAGCGACGTAGAACCCGCCGGCGGTGCCGCCGAGCACCTCCCACCAGCGCAGGCGGCGGTCGCGCAACCCGGCCACCACGCGCCCGACGGCGGCGCGCGCGCTGGGCCAGCAGGCCAGCGCGACCGTCAGGAGCACCAGGCCGGACCCGAAGGAGACGACGGCCGCGCCGAAGCCGCTGCCGACCTGCTCGGCCAGCGACCCGTTCACGCGGGCCTGTGCCGCGGCGCACAGGCCGCCCACGACGGCGGCACCGACGCCGACGGCGGTGCCGCTGGGACGCGCGGAGGAAGATGCGGTCACCGGGGGAGTGTATGGGCCGCCCCTCCCGCGCCCCACCCGCGAAGTAGTACCTGCGGCGCTCCGGAAGTACCCCGCGGGTACTACCGGAGCGCCGCAGGTACTACTTCGCGAGGAGGGTGCGACCATCGGACCGTGACCGACGTCTCGACCCGCCGCTCCGCACGCCACGCCGCCCAGCGCAGCCTCCCCGACGTGCACGCGCACGGCCACTCCCACGGCGGCCCCGTGCCGCCCGCGCCTCGTCGCACCCGCCTGGTGCTGGCGCTGCTGGTGCTGCCGGCCCTGGTGGCCACTGCCTTCGGGCTGTGGTCGTTGTGGCCCTCCACCGCAGACGTCCCCGAGCGCATCCCCGTCGTCGTCGAGGGCAGCGAGCTCGTGGTGGTCACCGTCGTCGGCCCGCTCGAGGAGACCAGCGACGACTCGTGGCCCACGATGGAGGACGCGACGGCGGGAGACGTGGAGATCCGCCTGCCCGACGGCGCGACGTCCGGCATGCAGGCCGACCCCCGGTTCGAGCTGGAGCCCGGCGACCGTGTCACCGCCCTGTACATCGGCGACTTCGCCGACACGGTGACGCCGTACGTCTTCATGGACCATCAGCGCGACGTGCCCTTCGGGATCCTCGCAGCCGCCTACGCGCTGGTGGTGCTGCTCGTCGCGCGGTGGCGCGGGCTGGCAGCCATCGCCGGGCTCGCGGTGGCGTTCGCCGTCTTCGTCGGCTTCACGTTCCCCGCCCTGCTCGCGGGTGAGAGCGCGATGGCCGTGGCTCTCGTGACGTCGTCGGCGGTGATGCTGGCGGTGCTCTACCTCGCGCACGGGCTGACGGCCCGGACCACCGTCGCGCTGCTCGGCACCCTGGCGGGCCTGGGGCTCACCGCGGCGATCGGTGCGTGGGCGACCGGGGCCGCGCACATCACGGGGGCGTCGGACGAGCTGGCGCAGAACCTCACGATCATCGCCCCGTCGGTGGACCTGCGCGGCATCGCCCTGTGCGGGCTGGTGCTGGCCGGGATGGGTGTGCTCAACGACGTGACCATCACCCAGGCCTCGGCGGTGTGGGAGCTGAGATCCCTCGCGCCGACCGCACCGCGGCGGGTGCTGTTCGCCCGGGCGATGCGGATCGGGCGGGACCACATCGCCTCGACCGTCTACACGATCGCGTTCGCCTACGTCGGGGCGGCGCTGCCGCTGCTGCTCACGGTGTGGATGCTGGACCAGACGCCGCTGATGACCATCACCTCGGGGGAGATCGCCGAGGAGGTCGTGCGCACGTTGGTCGGCTCGATCGGCCTGGTGCTGGCCATCCCGATCACCACCGCCATCGCGGCGGTCACGGTGCCGGGCGGTGAGGCGCTCGCGGCCACCGCGGCGACTCCCGACGAGCGCTCCGGGTCGGGGTCGGCCACGATGGGGACCGACCAGCCCGAGGAGGACGTCGTGCAGGACCGGCCGTGAGTCCCGACCCCGAGGCGTCCCCACCCGAGGGCGGGCCGCGAGGCTTCTTCTCGCGCAAGCGCCAGCCGGTGCCCGACGACGACCCGTTCGTGGACCCGCGCTCGCGCTGGGTCGACCGGTTCGGGGTGCTGCTCGTCCTGGTGGCGCTGACGGTGGCCCTGCTGTCCCTCGTGGACATCCGTGCGTCCGACGGCCGGTTCGGGGCTCAGGCCGCCGGACTGGCGACCACCCTGGCGGTGGGCGCGACGCTCGGGCTGGCCCTGCGGGCGTCGGGGCTGCGGACCCGCTGGCGTCGTCGGGCCTACGTCTTCCTGGGGGTGCTGGTCGTCCTCTCGCTGGTGGTGGTGCTGGTCCTGGAGACGTCGGACTCCGTGACGTCGGCACCGCCGCTGCTGCTGCTCATCGCGGCCTTCGCCCCCGTGGTGGTGGCGCGCCGGCTGGTGCAGCACCGGGTCGTCACGCTGGCGACGCTGCTCGGCGCGGTCTCGGCCTACCTGCTCATCTCGCTGGCGTACTACTACGCGTTCCTCACGGTCGACGCGTACTCCGCCGAGCCCTTCTTCGGCACCGACGAGCCGACCACGTCGTTCATGTACTTCAGCATGACCACGATCACGACGCTCGGCTACGGGGACCTTGCCGCGGTGACCCCGCTGGGCCGCCTGCTCGCGACCAGCGAGGCCATCGTCGGGCAGGTCTACCTGGTGGTCTTCGTCGCGCTCATCGTCAGCCTGGCAGCGGGCCGCTGGCAGCGCGAGAACGACTGACCGGCCCCGCGGCCATCATGAGTTTGATAACCGTTATGGGCCGTGCTTCACTAGGGACTCCTTGCGAACGGTTCTCATTCCCGCGCAGGAGTCCCCCGGTGCCCGCGCCCGCGCGCCACGCCCGGACAGCCAGAGATGGAAAGACGTCACCCATGAAACTCCGTTCCCGCGCGGCCACCGCGCTCGCGCTCGCCCTGCCGCTCGCGCTCGTCGCGGCCTGCGGCACCGACTCCGACGAGCCGGCCGCCGAGCCCACCGAGTCGGCCCCCGCTGCCGACGAGACCACCGACGAGCCTGCGACCGAGGTCCAGGGGCGCAGCCCGCGCCTCGCCGTGACCTACGACGGAGGCATCAAGGTCCTCGACGCGCAGACCCTCGAGGAGGTCGCCGACATCGAGCTCGCCGGCTTCAACCGCCTCAACCCGGCGGGCGACGGCCAGCACGTCCTCGTGTCCACCACCGGCGGGTTCCAGGTCCTCGACACGGGCACCTACGGTCAGGGCCACGGCGACCACTACCACTACTTCACGAAGTCGCCGCAGCTCACGGACGTCGTGTACGCCGCCGAGACGCCGGGTCATGCCGTCGTGCACGACGGCGTCACGGCGCTCTTCGACGACGGCACCGGTCTGATCCAGCTCGTCGACTCCGACGAGATCGCCACCCAGGAAGGTGTCGAGGAGGTCCAGCTCGCCGAGGCCCACCACGGTGTGGCCGTCCCGCTGAGCGACGGCTCCCTGCTGGTCACCGAGGGCAACGAGGACGAGCGCACCGGCATCCGCGTGCTCGACGCCGACGGCGAGGAGATCGCTGCGAGCGACGAGTGCCCCGGCGTGCACGGCGAGGCCGTCGCCCAGGGTGAGGCCGTCGTCGTCGGCTGCACCGACGGCGCCCTGATCTACGCCGACGGCGAGATCACCAAGGTCGAGACCCCGGACGAGTACTCCCGTATCGGCAACCAGGCCGGCAGCGAGACGTCGCCGATCATGCTCGGCGACTACAAGACCGACCCGGACGCCGACCTCGAGCGCCCCACCACGGTCAGCCTGATCGACACCCGCGACGCGAGCCTCGAGCTCGTCGAGCTCCCGGGCTCGTACACCTTCCGCTCGCTCGCCCGCGGCGACGACGGCGAGGCTCTCGTGCTCACCACCGACGGTTCCCTGCAGGTCATCGACCCGGAGACCGCCGAGATCACCGCGTCGATCCCCGTGGTCGACGAGTGGGAGGAGCCGGAGGAGTGGCAGGAGCCGCGCCCGGCCGTCTTCACCCTCGACGGTTCGGTCTACGTGACCGACCCGGCGAACAACGCCGTCCACGCGGTGGACATCATCGACGGCGAGGTGTGGGCCACCGGTGAGCTGGACGTCGCGCCGAACGAGATCTCCGGCGCCCTGGGCGAGCCCCCGGCCGAGCACGACCACGGTCACGAGGACGAGGCGCACGAGGACGAGGCGCACGAGGACGAGGACCACGAGGACCACGACCACGGTGACGAGGACCACGACCACGGTGACGAGGACCACGACCACGACCACTGATCGTCGACCCCGGTCGACCGATCACGTGAGGTGATCGAAGTCCCCTCGCACCCACGCCGCGTGCCGTCGTGCTGATCTCAGCACGGCGGCACGCGCGTCTTCGGGGATCACACCGTCGAAGTTGTTGTACAGCCGGTCGAACGGCCTCCGGGCCACGTGACCGGCGACCCGCAGTGCCACCGCCCCCGACAGCGGGATGCGGTTCGGGTAGCTGCGCAGGAAGCTCACCGACGTGCGGTCCGGGTTGGCGAAGATCGTGTCCCCCGAGAGCAGCACGCCCCGCCCGTCGGCCCCGGCGGCCCAGTGCACGACGGCGGAGCCCGGGAAGTGCCCGCCCGGCTGGCTCAGCGTGACCCCGGGCAGCACCTCGATCTCACCGGACCACGTCCGGATCGCGGGGTCCGGCCGGGCCACCCAGCCGACGTCGGCCTCGGCGACGAGGACCGGGATCGGATCCTCGTCCCCGGCCAGCCGGCGGCTCCACTCCACCTGGACCCCGAACATGTGCGGGTGGCTCGCGACCACCGCGACGACCCCTGCCGGGCCGGCCAGGTCGCGCACCGCGGCGACGCCGTCGTCGTCCACGAAACCGAGCGGGTCCCACAGCAGCGCGCCGCGTGCCGTGCGCACGAGCTTGGACTGCTGCCCGATGCCCACGTCGGGAACGGACTCCAGCGCGAACAGGTTCGGCTCCAGCTCGTGGACCTCGATCCGCCGCCCCGCGGAGGCGAGCTCGTCCAGCGAGGTCCAGGCCTGGCCCGACGCCGGCACCCACTGCCGCTCGTCGGCGCAGATCGCGCAGAGCTCCGGTGGCGCCGCGTGCTCGACGGCGCAGGTGCGGCAGATCCAGAAGGCCGTCATCCCCGCAGGCTGGCACGAACCCGGACGCCCCACCCGGCGAGGCTCGACGCGCCGTCGGACCCGGATCTCCGTCGTCGGGGGGATCCGGGCCGTGGGCGGGTTCCCTACGCTGGACCGATGCCGCGACCCCGCCCCACCGAGGTGCTCGCCGAGTGGTTCGGCCTCGACGACGACTTCGACCGCCTGCCTGCCGACCCGCGTGCTGCCTACCGCCGAGACGTGTGGCTCGGGCTGGGGCTCACGGTCCTGGCGGTGGCAGGCATGGAGCTGGCCCGCTCGGCCGGGTACCTCTGGGGCGATCCCGAGCCGCCCTGGCTCCTCTACACGCTGTCCGCCGCCGGAGCGCTGCCGCTCGTGGTCCGCCGCCGGTACCCGTTGGCGGTGCTCGCCACCGTCTACGCCCACTTCCTCCTCGTCGGCCTGACCGTCCCGGACGTCGTGATGACCCAGGTGCTGCAGGTGGTGTACTTCATGACGCTGTACACGGCCGTGGCGTGGGCGCGCGACCGCCGAGCCATGATCATCGTGGTCACGGCCAGCCTCGTCGCCATGTTCGGCTGGCTGTTCTGGCAGATGGCCGTCAGCTCCGGCATGCAGCAGTTCGCCGAGAACGAGGGTCTGCTCGACGACCCGCCGGGACTCTTCCCGCCCCTCGGCGCGATGGTCGCCCAGTCATGGCTGGTGAACTTCGCCTACTTCTTCGGGGCGATCGCCCTGGGGCAGGTCACCTGGCACGGGGCGCGACGACGGGCGCAGCTCACCGAGCAGGCCACCACGATCGAGCGGCAGGCCGCCGAGCTCGGCCGCCGTGCCGTCGTCTCGGAGAGGCTGCGGATCGCCCGCGAGCTGCACGACGTCGTCGCGCACCACGTGTCCGTGATCGGGATCCAGGCGTCGGCGGCCCGCCGGCTCCTGGCGAAGGGCGACGCCGCCACCCAGGATCCCCGGGTGCCGCTCGCCACCATCGAGGCCGCCTCGCGCGACGCCGTGGAGCAGATGCGCGGACTGGTCGGCACGCTGCGGGAGATCGGCGACGACGGTGACGACCCGGGGGCCGGGGGCGGCCGATCGCCGGAGCCGGGGGTCGACGACATCGCCCGGCTGGCCGAGGCCGACGACGGCCTCGACGTCTCGGTCACGCTGGTCTCCGAGCCGCCCGGCGGCGTTCCCGCGGTCCCGGGGGCGCTGGGTCTCAGCCTGTACCGGACCGCGCAGGAGGCCCTGGCGAACGTCCGCAAGCACTCGACGGCCCGTGCGGTCGGGATCACCGTCCGGGTGGACCGACGACCGGTCCCGGACGACGAGCGGTTCCGAGGAGGCTTCGCCGAGGTCGAGGTGGTCGACGACGGCCGGGCCCGCCCGGGGTCCTCCGGGTCCGGGCTGGGGCTGGTGGGCATCCGTGAGCGGGTCGCCACGCACCACGGGGTGGCGGAGATCGGTCCGCGCGTGATGGGCGGGTACCGTGTGCGCGTCCGGCTGCCGCTGCCCCTGGAGGAGTCATGACGACCGTCCTGCTGGTCGACGACCAGGCTCTGGTCAGGTCGGGGTTCCGGCTCATCCTCTCGGTGGAGGACGACCTCGAGGTGGTCGGCGAGGCCGCGGACGGTGCCGAGGCGGTCGAGGCTGCCCGCGAGCTGCGCCCCGACGTCGTCCTCATGGACGTCCAGATGCCCGTGATGGACGGCATCGAGGCGACGCGACGGATCGCCGCGGAGAACCTGGCCCCGGTGCTGGTGCTCACCACCTTCGACACCGACGACTACGTGTTCGACGCCCTGGCGGCGGGTGCCTCCGGGTTCCTGCTGAAGAACTCCGACGCCGAGCACCTCGTCGAGGCCGTCCGCACGGTCGCCGAGGGGCAGGCGTTGCTGTCGCCCCAGGTGACGCGGCGCGTCGTCGACCGCATGGTGTCGGCGGGGTCGGCCGACTCGCCCGCCCTCCGGTCGGCGACCGGACGGCCGGCGCCGGAGCAGCCGGCCGCGGTGCCGCCGTCGGCCCCGGGTGCGGACCTGCTGACCCCCAGGGAGCTGGAGGTCCTGACCCTGGTGGGTCGGGGCCTGTCGAACGCCGAGATCGCCGCCGAGCTGTTCCTCGGTGAGGCGACCGTCAAGACCCACGTCTCCAACGTGCTGTCCAAGCTGCACCTGCGCGACCGGGTGCAGGCCGTCGTCTACGTCCACCGGCACGCAGGCTGACGCCCCCGTCGCCGGGAGATCTCAGGCATCGGTCCCTGAGGAGTGAGGATCCGCAGCACCGGTGCCGAGCCTCTCAGCCCGTCGGCCGGAACCGGAAGGTGGCGGGCGGCCGCTGCGGGTGCCAGCGTTCCTTCTCGAGGACAGCGGCTACCCGGGCGGCAGCGGTGCCGTCCCACGCCTCCCTGCCGGTGAACCGCAGCACGAGGGAGCGGCGGCCGGCGAGCCGGTTCTGCCGGTCGCGGTCGCGCAGCACGGCGTCGGGACGGTCGTGGACGTCTCGGCCGTCGATCTCGACGAGGAGCGCTCCGCCGTCCGGCAGCAGCCAGGCGAGGTCGACCCGGGCGACCTGCCGGCCCGAGGCGTCGTCCACCGGGAGCTGCAGCACGTCCGGCCGGACTCCCCGGTCGGTGCAGGTCAACCGCGCCCACGTCTCGGCCGGGGACTCCGCCTGGCGCCGGGACGCCTGCCACCACCCTCGGCGACGCACGCCGCCGGGTCGTCGCCGGTCGAGCTGCGCGGCCAGGGCGAACCCGTCGGCGTCGATCAGCCGCTGCTGCCGGGCCGAGTCCATGAGAGCCACGGCATGGCGCCGGCCGACGGTGGGCACCGCCTGGACGAGAGCGTCCGCCACCATGGCGGAGCGCAGCCCGTGCACCTCGACGTGCCCGTTCGTCGTGACACGGCGGACCCGCACGGCACCTGACCCCTTCCGGTCCGTGCGGTCCGGCATCGTCACCTCGGGGGTGACGCTCGTCGGCGCGCCCTGCACGCCGTGCAGCACCAGCGCGGCGACCCCCGTGACGATCGACCCGGGGTGGGCCAGGGCTCCCAGCACGGCGGCGCGCCGTCGTCGTCGGTCGTACGGGTCGAGGTCGAGGATGCCCGGCTCCCGGGTGTCGTAGACCCCGCGAGCGACGCGGAGCCACCGGTGCGAGCGGACGAGTCGGTGGAGCTGTGCGTCTGTCATCCCCTCCGCCCGGGCCTGGCGGACGGAGACGAGCCCTTCCTGGACCTGGGCCCTCAGGAGCAGCCGGGTCGGCACGACGAGGCGAGGAGTGGGCATGCGGACCATCTCAGCGTGGCGGACCCACAGCCCGCAGCCGCCATCCACAGCCTGTGCACCGACGCCGCGCCGACTCACCCTTCCACCCCGGAAGGCGTGAGCTTCCACGGCGTGACGGCTGGCCGTCGCCGGGCAACCTCGCCCGTCCGTCGCTCATCGGTGAGTCCCCGCAGCAGCGGCTGCGCTGACGGACGCCGCCGGTCCGTCGCGAGGCGGAGTCATCCCGGTCCACCCCGCGGCGGATCCCTTCCGGCGGGAGGTTCCGTAGCGTCGGTGCCATGACCACGCTCGAGGTCCACGACCTGACCAGAACGTTCGGCGACCGCCGAGCCGTCGACGCCGTCTCCTTCCGGGCCCCGGGAGGGCTGCTCACCGGGTTCGTCGGCTCCAACGGTGCCGGCAAGACCACCACGATGCGCATGATGATGGGCGTCCTGGCGATCACCTCCGGCGAGGTGCGCTTCGGCGGACGGCCCGTCACTCGTGCGGACCGGCGCTCCTTCGGGTACATGCCCGAAGAACGCGGCCTGTACCCGAAGCAGCCCGCCCTCGACCAGCTCGTCTACCTGGCCCGGCTCCGAGGGATCCCGACGGCGGACGCCCGGCGCGAGACCCTGGAGCACCTGGACCGCCTCGGGCTCGCCGACCGCGCCAAGGACCACGTCGAGAAGCTCAGCCTCGGCAACCAGCAGCGGGTGCAGATCACCGCGGCCCTGATGGGCCGACCGCGGGCCCTCATCCTCGACGAGCCGTTCTCGGGCCTGGACCCGGCCGCCGTCGACGGCATGGTCGACCTGCTGCGCGAGCACACGGCCCGCGGTGTCCCGGTGCTGTTCAGCTCCCATCAGCTCGACCTCGTCGAGCGGCTGTGCGAGCGGCTGGTCATCCTGCGCTCCGGGCGGGTCGTCGCCGACGGCACCCCCACCGAGCTCCAGGAGGCGGGCACCCTGCGCCACCGGCTCGTCCTCGACTCGGACGCCGGCTGGGTCCGGGGGGTCCCCGGTGTGCACGCCGTGGACGTCGACGGCCCGACGGCGCTGCTCGAGCTGGCCGACGACGCCACCGCCCAGCGGTTGCTCGCCACGGCCCTCGAGCGCGGCCAGGTCCGCGAGCTCAGCCCTGTCCGGCCTTCCCTGGCCCAGATCTACCGTGAGGTGACGGCATGACCACGCCGCTGACGACATCGAGCACCCTGGCGACCACCGCCGACGGCACGGGGGACGACGGCACCCGGGGCGCCTGGCTGCTCGTGGCGCAGCGCGAGATCGTCACCCGCGCGATGAACAAGGCGTTCGCCATCGGCCTCGTGGTCTCGCTCGTGGTGATCGCGGCGCTCGCAGCGTTCTTCACGTGGCAGTCCAGCCGTGTCGACACCTACGCCGTCGCGGTGGCGGGCACGGATGCCACGGCGGTCGCGTCCGTGACGGCGGCGGCCGAGCTCGCCGCGACCGAGGACGCCGGCACCGAGATCGACCTGCTCGAGGTGACCGACGACGACGCCGCCCGCGCCGCGCTGTCCGGCGGTGAGGCGGACGTGTGGCTGCACCCCGGCGACGACGGGTGGGTGCTGGTCGGCGAGCGCGAACCGGACGGGGTCGTCTCCCGACTGCTGGGCACCGCCGTCGAGCAGCAGGTGCTGGCGGCGAACGCCGAGGCGGCGGGCACCACCGTGGCGGAGCTGTCGGCGGGTGCGGAGCTGACGACCGAGGCGCTGGACCCGGAGGCGATGGGTGATCAGGCGTTGTTCTTCGCGAGCTTCGCGCTGGCCTTCCTGTTCTTCGCCGGCGCGATCACGTCAGGCAGCATGATCGCCAGCTCGGTGGTCGAGGAGAAGCAGTCCCGGCTGGTCGAGATCATCGCCACGGCGGTTCCGCTGCGGCAGCTGTTGGCGGGCAAGATCATCGGCAGCTCGGTGATCGCCGTGGGGCAGAACCTGTTGTTCGCCGGTGTCGGCCTCGCGGCCGTGGCGGCCAGCCCGATCTCGATCGCGCTGCCCGCCCTGTCGACGTCGCTGATCTGGTTCGTCGTGTTCTTCGCGGTCGGCTTCCTGGCGCTGGCGGCCCTGTACGCGGTGGCCGGTGCGCTGGCCAGCCGGGCGGAGGACCTGCAGTACACCTCCACGCCGATGACGATGCTGGTGATGGGCGTCTACTTCCTGACCTTCACCGCCTCGGGGTCGTTCCTCACCGTGCTGTCGTACGTCCCGGTGGCGAACGTCGTCGCGATGCCCGTGCGCGTGCTCTCCGGCGACGCGTCGTGGTGGGAGCCGGTGCTCTCGCTCGCAGGCCTCGCGGCCTTCGCGGTGCTGGCGCTCCTGGTCTCCGAGCGGGCGTTCCGCGGGGCGCTCATGCAGACCGGTGGGCGGATCTCCTGGAAGCAGGCGCTGCGCTCCGAGAGGTGAGCTTCCTGAGGTCGATCAGTGGGGATAGATTGCGCCGCATGGCCCGACGACGTGACCCGCTGCAGATCGATCTGACGGACGGTGACGTCGACGGCGGTGGTCTCGACGGTGGCGGGTCGGTCACGCAGGACGGGCCGACGACGGGGGCGCCGGCCGAGGCGACGCCCGGGTGGTTCGCCACCCGGGTCGCCGGACCGCTGGGTCGCCGCTGGCGGGGCCTGTCGCGTCGGGGCCAGGTCGGGCTGGTCGGTGGCGTCGCCGTCACCGCCGTCCTGGTCGCGGCCGGCGTGGCCCTCGTTGACGCCCGGACCGAGGCGGCCCACGCCGCCCACATGGCCTCGATGCCGGGCGGCGTGGCGGACCTGTCGGCTCCGGTCGAGGAGACGTGGCGGGTCGAGTCGGACGCCGGGATCTTCGCGGTGCTGCCGGGCGGCGTCGTCGCCACGGTCGACGGCCGGGACGTGATCGGCATCGACGTGGCGGACGGCTCGGAGCTGTGGCGGACCGCGCTGGGCGAGGCGGTCGACTGCGGTCCGCGCCCCAACCGTCCTGCCGAGTTCCTGGCCCCGGTGGACCGGCTGACCTGCCTGTACGGTGCGGACGAGCGGACCGCCGCGGTGCTGAGCGCCGACGGCACGGTCCTCGGTGAGCGTGCCGTGGGCCGTGGGAGCCGGCCCCAGCGTCAGGTGACCGACGGCCTGCCGGAGATCGGTCCCGCCGCGGACGGTGCCGTCTACGTCGTGGAGCACCGGCGCGAGAGCCTGACCGTGCAGGGCACGCAGCACGCGGCGGACGCCCTGGAGGCACGCCGGGCCGAGGGGACGTGGGACGACCCGGTCCTGCGCCTGGAGGACGCCCTCACCGGTGAGGTGCGTGGCGAGGCGACGGCCGAGCTGCGCACAGCGCACGACCTGGCGAGGTGCTCGGCCGAGCTGGGCTCCGAGGGGGAGACGGAGTGGTTGCTCGAGACGTATGTCTGGGCGTCGACCTCCGTGGTCCAGCTCCACCTGTGCGGGGTGACGGTCACGGTGGCCCCGGACGGCAGCCCCGGCGGGTTCTCCGGTAGGTCGGTCGACGGTGAGCAGTACGAGGGCACCGACAACGGGACCCGGGTCATGACCGTGGACGGTGCGGAGCGCGACCTGCCCGGCCTCCTCCTCGATCCCCTGGCGGTCGACGACGTCGACGGCCCCTGGCTGGTCGCCGGCGACGCACTCCAGGCCTACGACGAGGGCGGGGAGGAGCTGTGGGTCGCCGGCGTCCTGGTCCCGCAGGTCGCGGTGCGGGCCGGTGGCGTGGCGGTGGTCCAGAACCATGGGGACGGGACGTTCGACGCGGTCGACCTGACGACCGGGGACGTGCGATGGTCCGTCGAGAGCGAGGCCGACCATGTCGGGTACTCCGGGTGGTTGTCCGGCGCCGCCACGGACGGGGAGGTCGCCCTCCTCGCACTGGGGGAGGGCACCGGGCTCGAGCTCGTCGCGCTGCGCCTGGACGACGGCACCGAGCTCTGGCGGTCGAGCCACGAGTCGTTGGCCGGTGGGGTCCGCGTCGTGGACGGCCACCTGCTCGGCGTCCACAGCGAGTACGTCGTCGTGGACGACGTCGAGACCTGGGACGCGACGCTCGTCGGGCTGGGGAGCAGCTCGTGAGGAGTGGTCGCGGCGCGCGGCGTCGGGAGGCCGCCCTGGTGGCCTTCGACATCTCGACGGAGCGGGACGACGCGGGCGCCGGCACCACCGTCCCCGCGCCCGGACCTCGCGCCCGGTGG
This sequence comes from Isoptericola halotolerans, assembly GCF_013149785.1. GTDB lineage: Bacteria > Actinomycetota > Actinomycetes > Actinomycetales > Cellulomonadaceae > Isoptericola > Isoptericola halotolerans. The sequence continues at coordinate 92,212 of NZ_JABEZU010000004.1, read as the reverse complement.
CCGACACGCGTCGCCGACCGGTGGCGCGCGGCGTCCCGCCACCAGCGGCGCCTGACCGCCGGCGTCGCGGCCGGGGTGGCGGTGGTGCTGGTCGGCGGCGTGGTGGCCGGGGCCGCGGTCGCCTCGCACCGGCACGACGAGCAGCTCCGCGCGGCTCCGGGCGGTGTGCTGTCGCTCGACGGCGAGCTCGCCGAGATGTGGCGCGTCGAGGCCGAGGGCGGCGTGCACGCGGTGCTCGCCGGTGGTGCCGTCGTGCTGGTCGACGGCCGGGACGCCGTCGCCCGGGAGGTGGCCTCGGGTGCCGAGCGGTGGCGCGTCACCCTGGGCGCGGGCGTGCGCTGCGGACCGGCACCGCGGTGGGAGAGCAGCGTCGAGTGGGTCTTGCCGAGCGACCTGGTCACGTGCGTGCACGGGGACGACGACGGGCGTTCCGTGACCGTCCTCGACGGCTCGGGCGACGTCGTCGGGCAGCGGGCGCTGCCTGCGGCCGGGTACGGCGGTGAGGACGTCGAGGTCGCTCCTGCGGCCGACGGCGGACTGCTCGTGGTGGAGCACGACACGGGGATGCCCGCCGTCCTCGACCACGCGACGGTGGCGGAGGCGGAGGACGCCGTGGCGGGGATCGTCACCGGGCGGGCGTCGGTCCGGGTGGAGGACGCGGTGAGCGGTGAGCTCCGGTTCGAGGTGCCGACCCGTGAGCACTCCGCGGAGAACCTGGAGGTGTGCATCGTCCCGTGGGACCTGTCCGCGGGCTGGTCGACCTCCTTCGACCCCGCGACCCCGGTCCGGCTCGAGGTCATGGGAGGCACAGAGGTCGTCGCCTCGCCGACGGTCGTCGGCTACCGGTGGTGCGGCGTCGGCGGCGCGAGCACGACGGACGGCGTCGCCCCGGGTGGGTCGCGCGACGACGTCGGGACCTCGACGGTGCCCTACCCGGGCGGCGGCTGGCTCGCGCCCGCGGACGACGGCCCGGGCAGGGTGCTGCTGGCCGAGGACGGGAGCGTGCGCCTCGTCGCTGCCCGGGGGACGGTGCTGACCGACCCGACGGCGGTGCTGGACGGAGGCGACCCCGCGGTGCTGGCGACGAAGGGCAACGCGGTCGTCCGTCTGGACGCGGGGGGCGAGGAGCTCTGGCGGGCCGACGTGCGGGAGTCTCAGCTGCTGGCCCACGTCGGCGACGTGGTCGTGGTCGTGACCGACGAGGAGCTGGTGGCCGTCGACGCGCTGGACGGCGGCGAACGCTGGCGGGTCAGGTTCTTCGACGGTCAGACCTCGAGGGTTGCCTGGGCGACGTCGGCCGTGACCGACGGCGAGCGGGTGACGGTCGCCCTGCGGACCTACCCGGTGGGAGACGACGGCGAAGCGGCGGGCGAGCTCCTCACGGCGGACCTGGCCTCGGGCGCCGTCACGTGGACGTCGCTCGGCCCGACGGCCACACCGTTCGTGGCGGCCGTCGGCGGTCACGTGGTGCTGCAGCACGAGCTGGGCTGGGAGGACTGGGACGGCGGGGACGAACCGTCCGTCACCTCGGTGAGCATCCTCGCTCCGCGCTAACGTCGAGGAGTGGGGCGACGGCGTCGTGCCCCCGAGGGGGCCTACACGTTCGACCTCGTGCCCGACGACGGGACCGAGGCCGGTGGATCCCCTGCGGCCCGGTCGGTCCCGGCCGCCGAGGCAGAGCCCACCGAGGTGGCCCCGCCGCCGGGGCCGGGGGTGCTGGCCCTGGTGTGGCGTCGCTGGCGCCGGCTGTCCCGCCGCACGCGGTTCGGGGCCGTCGTGGCGGTCGTCGCCCTGCTCACCGCCGTCGTGGTGGTGGACGGCGTGGTGGACCGGCAGCGTTCCGCGGAGCTGCGAGCCGCGGCCGGGGGAGTCCTCGACCTGGGCGTCCCGCCGGCCGAGCGGTGGCGGCTGGAGGACGGCGAGGTCGGGGTGCGGACCCCGGGCGGGCTGGTCGCGGTGGCCGGGGGCGTGGCGGCGGTGCACCGGCAGGGCGAGCTCCTCGGGATCGACCTGACGACCGGGCAGCGTCGCTGGACGGTCGACCTGTTCGACCGGTCGGTGACCTGCGGTCCGGGGCTCGCCTTCTGGGGGGAGACCGTGGAGCTGACCCCGACGACCCAGGTGGTCTGCGTCGGGCAGGCGGTCTCGGGTGACGTCATGGTCACGACCGTCGACCCGGACGGCACGGTGCTGGGCCACCGCGTCGTCGACGGGGAGCACGACGTCGTGCTGCCGGGGCCGGACGGCACGGTGCTGGCGGCGAGCTGGGTCGGTGACGCCGAGGACGTCGACGTCGAGCTGCGCGGCGACCCGATGACGAACCTGACGGTGGTGGGCGACATCGAGGACGGCTACGACCTCGAGGTGCGGGCCGAGGACGCTGCCACGGGGGCCGAGCGGTGGTCGCAGGTGGTGGCGTTCGGTCCGGTGCTGGACTCCAGCCAGTGCGTGCGCTGGACCACGGCGGGTCGGAACGCCGAGCTGGACCGGCGCGGAGACGTCGAGCACATGGTCAGCGGACGGCTGGTCGGGTTCTCGGGGTGCGGCGTGCTGGCGTACTTCACGCCGGACGGCGAGCGGCTCGACCTGACCGCCCTGGACGGGGCCGGCGGTGACGACGTCCGCCGGGTGCGGCCCCTGGCGGACGGGGGGTTCGCGGTCTCGGCGGGTGCGTGGGGCCGCTCCGCGTGGGAGTTCCAGGTGCTGGATGCCGAGGGGGTGCACCGCTACACGGTCGAGGGGAGGCTGCTGGACCCGCGCGCCACGGACGGCCGGGCCGACGACCGGCGACTGGTCGTGAGCGGCGGGGAGACGCACGCCGTCGGCCCGGACGGGGAGCGTGTGTGGTCGGCGACCGTGGCGGCCACGAGCTACCTCGCGCGGACGGGGCAGACCGCCGTCGTCCTCGACGAACGTGACCGGGTGGTGGGCCTCGACCTGGGCACGGGCGCCGTGCGGTGGGTGCGTGGGGACCTGCTGGAGCCGTACGCGGCACTGGCCGGTGCGCGGGGCGGGCAGGTGCAGTCGGCGTTCACGGACGGGAGCGTCGTGGCTCTCGTCGTGCCGACGTACACCGACACGCAGGTGGTCTCGCGGTGGCAGGCGATCGACGGGAGCACGGGTGAGACCCTCTGGGTGACCGACCTGCCCGAGGACGGGTGGGGTGTGGACATGGCCGTGGAGGGCCACCTGCTGCGGTGGTGGCCGGCAGGACTGTCCGGGTTCTCGTGAGGGTCCGTGACGGCCGGGCCTGTCGGTCGTGCATGACAGGCTCGGACCCGTGACCGGCTATGACGCCCAGTTCCTCGGTACCGACCCCGCGCTCCGCACGCCGCTGCCCACGGCCGACCGCGAGCTCCGGCGCCTCGACCACCCCCGCTTCAGCATCCTGCTCGACCCCCGCCGACGGCTGGCAGCCGCCACCGCCTGCACCGTCGACGGTGCGACGCTGCAGCCGCTGCCGCGGTCGGGCACCTGGCGCCTCGACGCCCAGGCACCGCCGGAGGAGCAGGCCGGCAACGGGCTCTACCGGGACAACCCTCTGGACCGCGGCCACCTCGTACGTCGCCTCGACCCGATGTGGGGCACCGTCGAGGAGGCCCGCGCCGCCGGCGAGGCGACCTTCGTCTACACCAACGCCGCCCCCCAGGTCGACCGGTTCAACCAGTCGAAGGAGCTGTGGAACGGTCTCGAGGACCACGTCCTCTCCTACGCCGAGGCCCGGCGGCACCGGATCGTCGTCCACACCGGATGCGTGTTCCTCGGCTCGGACCCCGTCTACCGCGGGATCGCGCTCCCACGGCAGTTCTGGAAGGTCGTCGCGTGGGCCGCGGTGCCCGACGACGGCGCAGGGCCCGACGACGGCGCTCCGGCCGTGCTGCGGTCGGCCGCGTTCGTGCTCGACCAGACGCCGCTGCTGACCGACGCCGAGCTGAGCACGGCGACCGGCCGGGCGCTCGCGGTCGGCGCAGTCCCCCCGTTGGGGCCCTTCCGGACGTTCCAGGTGCCGGTCGCGGACGTGGAGGCGCTCACCGGCCTCGACCTCGGTCCCCTGGTGGACGCTGACGTCGCCGGACCGGCGCCCGAGCGCCCCCTCGAGCCGCGGACGGTCTCGCGTCGGACGCCGTCGGGGTGGACCCCGCTCACGCACCCCGACGAGGTCCGGCTCGGGCCGTCGGGCTAGCGTCCGGCCCGCGCCGACGCGCCGACCCCTCTAGGTTGAACGGCATGGACGTCATGCTCGTGGCCGTCGCCTCGGTGGTGATCATCATCGCCGTCACGGCCCTCGCCCCGCGTGCCGGCGTGGCCGCGCCCCTCATCCTCGTGCTGGTCGGTGTGGGCGTCAGCGTCCTGCCGATGACGCCGGCCATCGAGATCGACCCGGAGCTCATCCTCGCGGGTGTCCTGCCGGCGCTGCTCTACGCCGCTGCAGCAGCGTTCCCCGCGATGGAGTTCCGCCGTGACTTCACGGCGATCAGCGGGATGTCGGTGCTGCTCGTCGTCGTGTCAGCAGTGATCCTCGGTGCGGTCTTCGCCGCCGTCGTCCCCGGGATCGGGCTCGCGGCGGGTATCGCGCTCGGCGCGATCGTCAGCCCGACCGACGCCGTCGCGACGTCCATCATCAAGAAGCTGGGCGCGCCGCAACGCGTCGTGGTGATGCTCGACGGCGAAGGACTGCTCAACGACGCCACCTCGCTGGTGCTCCTGCGGTCCGCGATCGCGGCGACGGCGGCGAGCGTCTCCGTGTGGAGCGTCCTGGGCGACTTCCTGCAGGCCGTGCTGATCGCTGCCGTCTGCGGCGTCGTCGTCGGCCGGCTGGGGCTGTGGGTGCGGGCCCGGCTGCGGAACGCGGCGCTCTCCACGGCGGCCTCGTTCGTCGTGCCGTTCGCCGCCTACGCGCCCGCCGAGGCGCTGGGCGCCTCCGGGATCGTCGCGGCGGTGTCGGCCGGCCTGGTCACCAGCGCGCTCGCCGCCCGGTACCTGCGGCCCCAGGACAGGATCTCCGAGGCGTCGAACTGGAGGACCGTCGAGGTGCTGCTCGAGGGCGGCCTGTTCCTGGTCATGGGGCTGCAGCTGTTCGCCCTCGTGGAGGACGTCCGGGCCGAGCACGGCTCGCTCGGCCTCGCCCTGGGTGTCGCCACGATCGGCGCGGTCGGGATCGTGCTGGTCCGCGCCGCGTTCGTGCTGCCGCTGCTCGCACTGCTGGAACGACGTCGCCGACGTGCCGAGCAGGTCCGTGACGTCGTCAACACCCTGCGGGCGCGCTGGGACGCGCACCAGGAGGCGACCGACGGCGGCCGCCTGACGGTCGACGCGGTGGTGGCCGCCTACGCGGAGAGCCTGCCCCCGGACATCGGCGAACGGCGACGGCAGCGCGACGTGGAACGGATGCGCCGACGCGTCGAGGGGCAGTGGCGTCGTGGCGACGACCCGCCGCGCCGCCGACCGGACGCTCGCCGGCCCACCCGGCGAGCGCTGTTCCAGCGACGCGCGGTCCGCAAGCTGGCCGACATCGACTACCTGACGAGCGCTCCTCTCGGTCCCCGTGAAGGGGTCGTGCTCGTCTGGGCGGGGATGCGCGGCGTGGTGACGCTGGCTGCCGCACAGACCCTCCCGGCCGACTTCCCTCAGCGGTCCCTCCTCGTGCTCGTGGCGTTCGGGGTCGCGGCCGGGACGCTGCTCGTGCAGGGAGGGACGCTGCCGTGGGTCGTGCGGCGCCTCGGGCTGGCCGGCAGCACCCCTCCCCGGTTCACCGAGGGGACCCAAGGGTTGCGAGCCGTCCACGACACGGCGTCGCGCGTCATGCTCGACGACCCGGACCTGCGCCGGCCCGACGGCACCGCCTATGCCCCTGCGATCGTGGCGCGCGTGCGGGACATCGTCCTGCGCGAGCACCAGGACCAGGTCGAGGAGGAGTCGACCCCCGAAGAGCTGGCGGCCCAGTTCTTCGAGCTCCGGCTCGCCGTCATCGCAGCGCAGCGCGAGGCACTCCTGGAGGCGCGGTCCGTGGGGACCTACGACTCCGACCTGCTCAACCATGCCCTGGACCTGCTCGACGCCGATCAGATCGCCGTGGAGATGCGCCGCGAGTGAACCTCCGGCTCAGGCGGTGCTGGTCCTGCCGGAGCCTGCCGTTCCGCTCCGGGCGAGTGCCTCGTCCCTCGGCCCTCACCCTGCGCTGCACGTCCGGCTCAGGCGGTGCTGGTCCTGCCGGAGCCTGCCGTTCCGCTCCGGGCGAGTGCCTCGTCCCTCGGCCCTCACCCTGCGCTGCACGTCCGGCTCA
>NZ_JABEZU010000004.1:0-85832 GCF_013149785.1 Isoptericola halotolerans | reverse complement strand
TCAGGCGGTCTTGATCTCGCCGCGCTGAAGCCGCAGGATGCCGATCAGCAGGGGTAGGCCGACCCAGATCCCGGTCGTGACCACCAGCTGCGCCCACTCCTGGCCGCCCATCGAGTCGCCCATGATCAGCGGCATGCTCGCGGTGTTCAGGTCGACCCAGGGCCACACCTTCTCCCACGCCGTGACGAGCATGGTGAGCGGGCTCAGGATCGTGGGGACCGCCAGGTAGACGACGATCGCGGCGGGGGTGTTCATCAGCGCGAGGCCGAACGCGACACCCTGGGCCATCCAGACGACGAGCATCAGCAGCATGCCGGCCGTCATGGCGCCCAGCCCCCACGACGCGTCCGCGTCGCGGTAGGCGATGACGGCCAGGTGCGCGACCACGGCGATCGCCATCGCGACGACGAAGAAGCCCAGGCCGGAGCCGACGGCGGTCACGAGCTTCGCCCAGACCACGCGGAGCCGGCGCGGTTCCAGGGTGAACGTCGTCAGGCCCGTGCGCTGCGACCACTCGGCGGTGGTGGCCAGGATGGCGACCACCGGCAGCAGCATCGTCAGCGGTGTTGAGGTGTTGTAGAGGAACTGCTCGTAGGAGACGTTGCCGTCCCCCACCAGCGCCATGACGGCGAGCACGCCGGCGGTGAGCACGGCGATGATGACGAACAGCCAGCGCACCGCCCGGGTATCGAGCTGCTTGCGCCACTCGTAGGCGGCGAGCCGGGTGAAGGGCACCGGTGTGAGGTCGGCGCGGTCGGTGCGGGAGCGTGTGGGCGCTTCTGCCTGCTGGGTGGTCATGCGGACACCTGCTCTCGGGCGTCGTCGGCGGTGAGCTCGAGGAACAGCTCCTCGAGCCCGCGGGAACCGGTGTCCCGCAGCTCGGTCACGAGCACACCGGCCGCGAGGGCGGCCCGCGCGACCTGCTCGGCGTCGGCGGCCGTGGTGAAACCGCCACCGGGCTGGCGCGCGACCTCGATGCCCGCAGCGCGGCAGGCGGCGTCGAGGGCGTCGTCGTCGGTGGAGCGCACGAACGTCCCGGCGGCACGCAGCAGGTCGTCCTTGGTGCCCTCGGCGACGATCCGTCCGCGGCCGATGACGACGAGCCGGTCGGCGACCTGCTCGATCTCGGTGAGCAGGTGGGAGGACAGCAGCACGGTGCCGCCGTCCGCCGCGAAGTCGCGCAGCAGGTCACGCATCCACCGGATGCCGGCGGGGTCGAGCCCGTTGGCCGGCTCGTCGAGGATCAGCACGTCGGGCTCGCCGAGCAGCGCGCCCGCGATGCCCAGCCGCTGACGCATCCCGAGCGAGTAGGTGCGCACGCGTCGCCCGGCCTCGTCCGGGGTGAGCCCGACGACGTCGAGCACCTCGTCCACGCGGTGGCGTCCCACACCGGTGAGGAGCGCGGAGAGCGCGAGGGTCTCGCGTCCCGTGCGTCCGGCGTGCTGGGCGGCGGCGTCGAGCAGCACCCCGACCCGTCGACCGGGGTTGGCGAGCGCGCCGTACGGCTTGCCGAGGATGCGTGCGGTCCCGCTGGTCGGGGGCGTCAGCCCGGTCATCATGCGCATGGCGGTCGACTTGCCGGCGCCGTTCGGCCCGAGGAAGCCGGTCACGAGTCCCGGCTGCGCGGTGAACGACACGTCGTTCACGGCCAGGACCGGCCCGTATCTCTTGGTCAGGTGCTCCACGGTGATCATGGCTCCACCCTGACGCCCCGGGGGGCGGGCGCGCATCGCCCGCAAGGAGGGGATCTGCCGCCGAACGGTGGAGCCGGGTCATCCTTTCGGCGGACGTCGACGTCGTCGAGGACGGGCCGACGACGGATGCCCGCGGCGTCGCGGAGACCTACGCTCGTCAGGTGCCCACCCCTGACGACGTGTACCGCGCCGCGCCGCCCGCCGAGCCGGACGCCGCGCAGCACCGTACCCGGACGCGTGCGTGGGTGGCCCGCGCCTGGTCCGAGGTGTGGCGGTTGGGTGCGGCGTTCGCGTTCAGCGTGGTCGTGGTCGGGGCGGTCGGGTGGGAGGCGGACACCGGGCAGCGGCAGATCACGCCCGACCAGCTGGCGCTCGACCTGCTGGTCGGCCTGGTGGCGCTGGGCCTCGTCCTGCTGCGCCGTCGGGCTCCGACGACGATCGCCCTTCTGCTGAGTGCGGCCACCGCGGTGTCGACGTTCGCGGTGGGGCCTACGACCCTGGCCGTGGTGTCGCTGTCCACCCGGCGCGGGTGGTGGCGCATCGTGCTGGTGGGCCTGGTGTTCTCGGCGGCAGGCTGGACGTACGGGCAGCTCTACCCCTCCGTGGATCCGATGAGCACGCTGGTGGAGTTGGTCGGCAGCGTCGTCGTCTACGCCCTGCTCGTCTGGATCGGGGCGTACATCGGGCTGCGCCGGGAGCACCTGCGCAGCCTGCACGAGCGGGTCGCGACGGCGGAGCGTGAGCAGGCCAGCCGTGTCGCGGAGGCCCGGGCGAACGAGCGCGCCCGGATCGCCCGGGAGATGCATGACGTCCTGGCCCACCGGATGTCCCTGGTCGCCATGCACGCCGGTGCGCTGGCCTACCGCACCGATCTGCCGCCGGAGCAGGTCGCGGAGTCGGCCGCGTTGGTCCGGGACAGTGCGCACGAGGCCCTCGGCGAGCTGCGCGAGGTGCTCGGGGTGCTGCGCGGGCTCGACGGGCCGTCGTCGGACGACGAGGCCACGGGACAGCCCGCACCCGAGGGCCCGCAACCGACGCTCGCGGACCTGCCGGAGCTGGTCCGGTCGGCCTCGGAGGCCGGGACCGCGGTCCGCCTCGCGGCCGACAGCGTCTACCTCGCCTCGCTGCCGACGGCGGTCTCCCGGACGGTCTACCGGATCATCCAGGAGGCGTTGACCAACGTCCGCAAGCACGCGCCCGAGCAGCCGGCGACGGTCGAGCTGCGCGGCGCTCGCGGACGCGGGCTGTGGATCACGGTGACCAACCCGACGGTCGCGGAGAGACTTCCCGTGGCCGGACGCGACGTCGCACCCGCAGCGCCGCCGTCGGGGCTGGGGCTGATCGGTCTGTCCGAGCGGACGGACCTGGCGGGCGGCTCGCTGTCCGCCGGGGAGTCGGACGGCCGCTTCGTGATGCAGGCCTGGCTACCGTGGGACCCATGACCTCACACATCTCCGTCGTCGTCGTGGACGACGACCCGCTGGTCCGCGCGGGCCTCCGCCTGATCCTCGGCGGGGCTCCCGAGGTGGAGGTGGTCGCCGACGCCGGGGACGGTGCCGAGGGCGTCGAGGTGGTGCGCCGTGAGCGGCCGGACGTGGTGCTCATGGACATCCGGATGCCGCGGACCGACGGCATCGAGGCGACCCGGATCGTCTCCCAGTCCGAGAACCCGCCGCGCGTCATCGTGCTGACGACGTTCGACACGGACGACATGGTGCTGCAGGCGCTGCGGGCCGGGGCGGCGGGCTTCCTGCTGAAGGACACCCCGCCGGACCGGCTCGTCGCGGCCGTGCGCGCGGCGGCCTCCGGTGAGCCGACCTTGTCGCCGTCGGTCATGCACCAGCTCATCGCGCAGGTCTCGCGTGGTGGTGCCGCCGGGCCGGACGGCTCCGAGCGGCACACCGCGAGGCGCCGGATGTCGGCGCTGACCGACCGTGAGCGGGAGGTCGCGGCCGTGCTGGCGCGCGGCCGGTCGAACGCGGAGATCGCGGCGGAGCTGTTCATGAGCGTGCCGACGGTCAAGACGCACGTCTCGCGCATCCTCGACAAGCTGGGTGCGGCGAACCGGGTGCAGGCGGCCATCGCGATCCACGACGCGGGCTCGCCCTGACCGACCCCGCGAGGTGACGCGGCGCGGTCAGAGGCGTTCGCGCAACCAGGCGATGTCGGTGCCGACGTCACCCTTCGTCTCGCACACCACCGGGGCCCCGGCTGCCGCGACGACGCCGACCAGCAGCTCCGGCGGGATGGTCCCCGCGCCGAAGTTCGTGTGCCGGTCGGCACCCGACCCGGCCGCGTCCCGGGAGTCGTTGGCGTGCACCAGGTCGATGCGGCCGGTGATCGCCCGGACGTCGGCGACGGCGGAGGCCAGGTCGAGCCCACCCGCCCAGGCGTGGCAGGTGTCGAGCGTGAAGCCCACGTTCTCGGCGCCGTCGGCCTGCTGCACCGCGGCCCACATCTGCTCGATCCGTTCGAGGCGCCGCGCCATCGAGTGGTCGCCGCCCGCGGTGTTCTCGATGAGCACCGGCACGTCCGTCTCGAGGGCGTCGATCGCCTTGCGCCAGTTGTCGAAGCCCTTGGCCGGGTCGTCCTTGGCCGTGACGTGGCCCCCGTGCACCACCACTCCCCGGGCCCCGAGCGCGCCGGCGCGGGACATCACCTGCTGGAGCAGCTTGCGGCTCGGGATCCGGATGCGGTTGTTCGTCGAGGCGACGTTGATGACGTAGGGCGCGTGCACGTAGACGTCGAGCCCGGCCTCCGCCGTCGCGGTGCGGAACGCCTCGGCCTCGCCGTCCTCGAGCGGTGGCACCTTCCACGCCTGCGGGTCCGAGACGAAGACCTGCACGACATCCGCGCCGACGGCCGCCGCGTCCGCGACGGTGTCGGTCACGCTCACGTGGGCACCGATCTTGAGGCTCATGGGACCAGGGTAGGTCGAGGGTCCGACGGTGCACCGCGGCGCGGTCGGTGGCCGCTCCGACATCGCGCTGCTATTTTTCCCGCAGTCGACCGACCGGCCCGGAGCGTCTCGTGCAGGGGCTCGACCACTCTGTTCGGCACCTTCTGAGGAGGAGACCACCATGGGACCGGAAGAGCTCCACGTCGACGACCTCTTGTTCGACGACGTCGGCCCCGGCCTCGTCGGGGGAGGTGACCCCTTCGGCAGCGTCTTCACCCTGGTGGTTGTCCTGATCGTGGTGGGAGTCGTCGTCAGCATCGTGATGGCCGTGCGCCGTGCGAAGACCCTCCACGACGCCGGCGTCGACCCGCTCGACCCGCAGACGGACCTCCAGGTGCGCATGGCGCGGCGGCTCGCGTCGTCGCCCGACCCGGCGAGCAAGGTGTCGGGGGCGTCAGCGCCCGCGCCGGCACCCACGGCCGCACCTGCGCCGGAGGAGCGCCTGGCGGAGGTCGACCGCCTGCACCGCGCGGGCACCATCAGCGACACCGAGCGGGACACGGCGCGGCAACGGATCCTCGGCGCCCTCTGACGCCAGGCGCCCGCCGGGCCACGTCCGGCGGACGAGCCAGGTCGTAGGCTGGAACGCATGCCCAGCACCCCACCCCTCGCCTATGTCATCGCCGGGTCCGAGGCGACCGGTGGCGCCGGCATCCAGGCGGACCTCAAGACGTTCCAGCAGCTCGGCACCTACGGGGTCGGCACGCTGACCTGCATCGTCTCGTTCGACCCGAGGAACGGATGGGCCCACCGGTTCGTCCCGGTGGACCCGCAGGTGATCGCCGACCAGTTCGAGGCGGCCACGGCGACGCACGACCTCGACGTCGTGAAGGTCGGCATGCTCGGGACGACGGCCACGATCGACGTCGTCGCACGGTCGCTGGCGTCGCGACCGTGGCGGCACGTCGTGCTGGACCCGGTACTCCTCTGCAAGGGGCAGGAGCCGGGCGCCGCCCTGGACACGGACACCGCGCTGCGCGAGCAGGTGCTGCCGCTGGCGACGGTCGTCACCCCGAACCTCTTCGAGTCGAAGACCCTGGCGGGCATGGACTCCGTCGAGTCGGTCGACGACCTGATCGAGGCCGCACGGCGCATCCACGACCAGCTCGACACCATCGCCGGCCCGCGCTACGTCGTCGCCAAGGGTGGTGTCGAGCTGCCCGGTTCCGACGCCGTCGACGTCGTGGTCGACGGTGAGCACGTCACCGTCCTGAGGACGCCGAAGATCGGCGAGGAGCGCGTCTCGGGCGCCGGATGCACGTTCGCCGCTGCGATCACCGCGGAGCTCGCGAAGGACACGGACGTCGTGTCGGCGGTGCGGATCGCCAAGGGCGTCGTGACCGCCGGGATCCGGGGGAGGGTCGCCGGGCGCACCCCGTTCGACACGGTGTGGCAGGGTGCCTCCGCCGTCGGTCAGTAGCCGGAGTCCGCCCCAGCGGTCTCGGTGACCTCCGCGCCGTCGGGCGCCACGACCCACCAGACGTCTTCGACGCCCTGGCCTGCGACGTCGCCCGGAGCCTCGTCGCCCACGAACAGGTACACCGGCCGCCCGTCGAGCGTGACCTGCAGCTCGCCGTCGTTGCCCGTGATCGTGCCGACCTCGGCGGTGACGCCGTCGACCTGCGGGTCCTCGTCCTGCGCGTGGACCGGCGGCCAGTTCGTCAGGCACTCGTCCTCGCAGACGCTCACCCCGGAGCCCGGCTCGTCGGGGGTGAAGTAGTAGACGGTCATGCCCTCGCCGTCGACGACGATCTCCCCGAGCTCGCTGTCCGTGGTGGCGAGGACGGCGTCACCCATGGGCTCGGCGTCCATCGGTTCCTCCGCGGTGGTGTCCGTCGCGCCGTCGCCCGCCGGCTCCTCCGTCCCCGAGCATGCCGCCGTCGCGGCGAGCAGCGTGGCGGTGGCCAGTGCGGTCGTGATCCTGGCTGTGCGTCGCATGAGTCTCTCTTCTCCTCGGTCGGGTGGGCCTGCTCCCGGTACGACGGGACACGCCGGTGCAGAGTTCATCGTGAGGACGGATTGAACCTCCGCGGGGGCTGTCTCGTCGTGGGAAGCGACAGGCGCCCTCGACGTGGGTGGCGCCCTACCGGGACGAGCAGGGACGAGGTGGCACCGTGCGGACAGCGGTGAAGGTGGCGATCGGTGTCGGGGCGGCCGTGGTGGTCGGGGGCGCGGTCGTGGTGACCGTCGGGCCCGGGCTGTACGCGGACTGGGCGAACAGCCGCGCGGACGACGCCCCGGCGCTCACGGCCCCCGAGCAGGTGACGGACGCCGACGTCCTGGCGGACCTGGACGGCGGCTGGGCGGTCGCCCCCGGTTCGTACGCCGGGTACCGCGTGCACGAGGTGCTGCGGGGCGCGGACGTGGACGTCACGGGACGGACCGATCCCGCGGCGGACGACGTCACCGGTGCCCTCACGGTCGCCGACGGTGTCGTGACCGTGGCCGAGATCGAGGTCGACGTCGCGCAGATCGTCACCGACCAGCCGCCGCGGGACGCCTACTTCCGCGATACCGTCATGGAGGTGGGCACGTACCCGACGGCGAGCTTCGAGCTCACCGAGCCGGTGCCGATCGAGGCGGCCGGGTCCGACGTCGCCCTGACCGGTGACCTGACCCTGCGGGACGTCACCCGTGAGGTCACGGTCACGGCTCAGATCGCGGTGGCCGACGGCGGCGCGCAGGTCGTCGGCAGCGTCCCGGTGACGTTCGGGGACTTCGGCGTCGAGGCGCCGTCGCTGGGCTTCGTCGAGGTGGAGGACGCCGGCAGCGTGGAGTTCTCCCTCGAGCTCCAGCCGCGGGACTGACGGTCCGTGGTCACCGACGAGCAGCTCCTCGAGGCGATCCACACCGAGCACTCGGCGGCGCTGTACCGCTACGTCGCGCGGCTCGTGCGGGACGACGCCGGCGCCCAGGACATCGTCCAGGAGTCCCTGCTGCGGCTCTGGCGCCACCCCGAGGTGCTCGAACGCTCGGGCGAGTCGGTGCGTGCCTGGCTCTTCACGGTGGCCCGCCACCTCGTCGTCGACCAGGCGCGCAGCGCCCGGCACGCCCGGGAGCGGACCACCGACCAGGTGCCGGAGGTTCCCGAACCCGATGCGACCCAGTCGGTCCTCGACGCGTGGCTGGTCGCCGACGCGCTGGTCGGGCTCTCCGCCGAGCATCGTGCCGTGGTCGTCGGCGCGTACTACCGGGGCCGCACCGTGGCCGAGCTGGCCGCCGAGCTGAGCGTGCCCGCCGGCACCGTGAAGTCCCGTCTGCACTATGCGTTGCGAGCACTGCGCCTCGCCCTGCAGGAGAAAGGAGTGACGTCATGACCGCCGCACCCACGCCGTCCGGCCGGGAACCGGACCCCTACCTGACCTGGGACGCCGCCTACGTCCTGGGAGCGCTCGGCCCCGCCGACCGGCGGGAGTACGAGGCGCACCTCGCCGGTTGTGCGGCGTGCCGCGAGGCGGTCGGTGAGATCGCCGGGGTGCCGGGGATCCTCGGCACGCTCCCGGCTGATCAGGCCATCGCCCTGCCGGACGAGGCACCCCCGACACCGAGGGCCGACGTCGTCCCGCTGGGCACGCTGGCCCGCTCGGCGCGCCGCGCGCGGGTGCGCCGTCGGTCTCTCGCCGCGGTCGCGGCCGCCGCGCTCGCCGTCGGGGGCGTCCTGACGGGCATGTCCGTGGACGGCGGTGCGGCGGTGGACCCGCCCGTCGTCGCCGAGGCCGCAGACGTGGAGGTCGAGCTCGAACCGGTCGGTGCCACGGACGTCCATGCCAGCCTCACGGCCACCGAACGTCCGTGGGGCACCCTCCTGGCGTGGAGCTGCCGGTACGGGAGCGTGCCCGAGGGCTACGAGTCGCTGACGTACGAGCTGGTCGTGGTCGACCGCGCCGGTGGCCGGACGGTCGCGGCGACCTGGGGGGCGTCGGGGGACAGCGCCGAGGATCTGCGGGCGGCGTCCGCGGTGGAGCTCACCGACGTCGTCCGTCTGGAGATCGCCGTCGTCGGCGGGACGGATCCGCTGGCCTCCGCCGACGTCTGAGCGCCCGGCGGACCGGCGGGTGACCGCAAGGCGGACGCAAACTATGTCTCAACCAGGGTTCCGCTTAGTCTCTAGGTCGTGAGCGACAACTACGGACAGCAGAGCCCGAGCACGGGCGCGATCGAACGCGTCGTCGCCCGGCACGAGATGCCCGACCCGTTGCGCGACGACATCCGCCTCCTGGGCGGACTGCTCGGCACCGTGCTGCGTGAGGCCGGCGGACAGGACCTGCTCGACGACGTCGAGCGTCTGCGCGAGCTGACGATCCGCGCCTACGGCGTCGACGACGGCGGTGTCAGCCTCGCGGAGGCCGCGGACGTGGTCGCGGGGTTCAGCCTGGAGCGCGCCGAGCAGGTGGCCCGCGCCTTCACGTGCTACTTCCACCTGGCGAACCTGGCGGAGGAGTACCACCGGGTGCGGGTGCTGCACCAGCGCGAGTCCGAGTCGGGCGCCGCGATCGAGGAGTCCCTGCCCGCGGCCTTCACGCAGCTCACCGAGGAGGTCGGCCGTGAGGAGGCCGTGCGGCGGCTCGGCGAGCTGGAGTTCCGCCCGGTCCTGACGGCGCACCCGACCGAGGCCCGTCGTCGGGCAGTCTCCGGCGCGGTGCGCCGGATCTCCACCCTGCTGGCCGAGCGCGACACGATGCGGCCCGGCGGTACGTCGCGCACCGAGAACGAGCGCCGCATGCTCGCCGAGATCGACACCATGTGGCGCACCTCCCCGATCCGGGCGTCGAAGCCGACGGTCCTCGACGAGGTCAAGACCGCCATGGGCGTCTTCGACGCCACCATGTTCAGCACCTTCCCCGAGGTGTACCGCCGGCTCGACGACTGGCTGCTCGACGGGGAGGCCGGCGCGCGGGCACCGATCGCCACGCCGTTCGTGTACCTGGGCTCCTGGATCGGCGGCGACCGCGACGGGAACCCGAACGTCACCGCCGAGGTCACGCGCCAGGCCGCCACGCTGGCCGCCGAGCACGCGCTCACCGCGCTGGAGGGCGCCGCGCGCACGACGGGCCGCAAGCTGACCCTCGAGGCGGCGAGCACGCCGTCGTCGGCGGACCTCAAGGCGCTCTGGCAGCGGTTCCGCCAGCTCTCGGACGACCTGACCACGGCCGCGGCCGCGGACTCCCCGAACGAGCCGCACCGCGCGGCGGTCCTCGCGATCGCGGGCCGCATCGCCGCGACCCGCACCCGGGACGCCGACCTGGCCTACCAGCGCCCCGAGGAGCTGGAGGCGGACCTGCGCGTCGTGCAGTCCTCCCTCGTGGAGGCGGGCGCCCCGCGCG
The DNA here is from genome assembly GCF_013149785.1 of Isoptericola halotolerans. Taxonomy (GTDB): domain Bacteria; phylum Actinomycetota; class Actinomycetes; order Actinomycetales; family Cellulomonadaceae; genus Isoptericola; species Isoptericola halotolerans. Next base: position 75,855 of record NZ_JABEZU010000004.1, on the reverse strand, counting down.
CGGCCTACGGCGACCTGCAGAAGCTCGTGTGGCAGGTGCAGACCTTCGGGTTCCACCTCGCCGAGATCGAGGTCCGCCAGCACTCCCAGGTGCACGCCGCGGCGCTGGAGGAGATCGCCGAGAAGGGCGTCCACGGCGAGCTGAGCGACCGCACCCGGGAGGTGCTCGACACGTTCCGCGCCCTCGGTGCGGTGCAGAAGCGCTTCGGCGAGCGGGCGGCCCGCCGCTACATCGTCTCGTTCACGCAGGCCCCCGAGCACATGGCAGCCGTCTACCAGCTCGCGGAGCTGGCCTTCGAGGGTTCCGACGACGCCCCGGTCATCGACGCGATCCCGCTGTTCGAGACCTTCGCGGACCTGGAGAACTCGGTCGACATCCTCGAGGCGATGCTCGAGATGCCGCAGGTCCAGAAGCGTCTCGCGGAGAACGGTCGGCGCGTCGAGGTCATGCTCGGCTACTCCGACTCGTCCAAGGACGTCGGTCCCGTGGCGGCCACGCTCGCCCTGCACTCCGCGCAGTCGCGGATCGCGGACTGGGCGAAGCGGCACAACCTGACCCTCACCCAGTTCCACGGCCGTGGCGGCGCGCTCGGCCGCGGGGGTGGCCCGGCGAACCGCGCGGTGCTCGCCCAGCCCCCGCACTCGGTGGACGGCCGGTTCAAGCTCACCGAGCAGGGCGAGGTCATCCTGGCGCGCTACGGCGACCCGACCATCGCCGCGCGTCACATCGAGCAGGTCGCCGCGGCCACGCTGCTCGCCTCGGCCCCGTCGACGGAGAAGCGCAACGCGACGACCGCGGACCGGTTCTCCGCGCTCGCCTCCTCCCTCGACGCGACGTCGCGGGCACGGTTCCACGAGCTGGTGAAGTCCGACGGCTTCCCGCAGTGGTTCGCGGAGGTCACCCCGCTGGAGGAGGTCGGCCTGCTGCCGATCGGCTCGCGCCCGGCCAAGCGCGGCCTGTCGGTGAACTCCCTGGACGACCTCCGAGCCATCCCGTGGGTGTTCTCCTGGTCGCAGGCCCGCATCAACCTGGCCGGCTGGTACGGGCTGGGCACGGCGTTGCGCGAGTTCGGTGACCTGGACGAGCTGCGGGCCGCCTACCGCGAGTGGCCGCTGTTCGGCACGCTGCTGGACAACATCGAGATGTCGCTGGCCAAGACCGACGAGCGCATCGCCGAGAAGTACCTGGCGCTCGGCGACCGCGACGACCTCGCCGCCATGGTGCTCGAGGAGCTGCGGCTCACCCGCGAGTGGGTCCTGAAGATCACCGGCAACGAGTGGCCGCTGGCCAGCCGGCGGGTGCTCGGCCGGGCCGTGCAGCTCCGCTCGCCGTACGTCGACGCGCTCTCCCTGCTCCAGGTCCGCGCGCTGCGGGCGCTGCGCACCCAGGGCGCCAGCGAGGGCCTCACCGTCGACGACGGCGAGTGGGTCGACGGCGGGTACAAGGACCGCTGGCGTCATCTGCTGCTGCTCACCGTGAACGGTGTGAGCGCCGGCCTGCAGAACACCGGCTGATGGCGACGGGCGCCGCGGTCGCGCTCGAGCTGGCGGTGCAGGACGTCGCGGGCATCGAGGTCGCGGCGTCGGTAGGTGCGCTGCGTGTCGAGCTGTGCACCGCGCTCGGCGCGACCGGCGGCGTGACCCCGGGCCCCGGGCTCCTGGCCGCCGCCGTCGAGCGTGCCGCCGCACCGCCGTCGGGCGCTGCTGTGGAGGTGCACGTGCTGGTGCGCCCGCGGCCGGGCGGTTTCGTCCTGGCCGCTGGCGAGCTCGACGTGCAGGTGCGCGAGGTCGCCGCGGCCGTGCAGGCCGGGGCCCACGGCGTCGTCGTCGGCGCGCTGGCCCCGTCGGGCGAGGTCGACGCTGCCGCGCTGCGCGAGCTGGTGGCTGCCGCGGACGGTGCCGAGGTCACGTTCCACCGCGCGTTCGACGTCCTCGCCGACCCGCTCGCCGCCCTCGACGTGCTCGCTGCGGCGGGGGTGACGCGCGTCCTCACCTCCGGTGGCGCCGCCCGCTGTGCCGACGGTCTCGAGCTGCTGCGGGCCTGCGCGGAGCACGCGCACGGCCCGCTCGGCGGAGCCGTGCAGGTCATGGCCGGCGGCGGCGTCCGTGTCGAGGACGTCCCCGCGCTGCGAGCCACCGGTGTCGACGCCGTGCACCTGTCCGCCAAGCGCACGGTGTCCGACGACGGCGGGCCCGGCGGCGGAGGGGACTCCGGGTACGAGGTCACCGACCTGCACGTCGCGGCGGCCGCCGCCGCAGCCCTGCAGCGCTGAACCGGTCGTCCCGGGTCCCTCGTCGCGGACGGCCGCGCCGGAGCTCTTGCGTGTCTTGCCGGCTGAGGGCCTTTGCTACATGTCAGTTTCTCCAGGATGCGTTGACGCTGGTGTGCCGGGTTCACAGACCTCTGGTTCGGGCCGGTCCCTACCGCGTTTCCGTCCTACAGTGACGACAGGTGCGGCCCCTGGAGCTTCGACACGACGATGTGCGCGAATCCTTGGCGCAACGCTGTTCCCCAGGCGAGCAGCCCTCCCGTGTCGTGATGAAGGCACGTTGAAGAATCGCCTCCTGGTGGCGCTCCCGTGCCTCGCGATGATCGCCGGGTGCGGACAGCTCGACGCAGCGGACCCCCTCAGAACGATCGGCACCGAGGACGGAAGCGGCGAACTGTGTATCCCGGTCAGCGAGGAAGGGCTCGCCTCGTTCGCCTGGGAGACGATAGAGAACACCACTGCGAATGACGCTGCCATCGACGGCATCGACGCAGCCACAGAGGGAGTCGAGGTCGTCGAGTGGCTACTGGCCCACGAGGACTGGCCCGACGCCACCGTGGGGACCGGACCGCTACCCGCGCCCGGCACGTTCGAACTGGGCGCCACCATCCCGGCGCATCACAGCGCCCTCGTCGCCGTCACCCTGCGGGCGGATGATCTCGACGAGGCGCTGCAGACGTCTCTCACCGTCACCTACACCAGTGGACACGCGACCGGCTCCATGCCCCTGAGTTGGTCTGTGCTCCTTGTTCCTGCTGGAACCTGGTGCAGCGACTACGCACGTGAGTGAAAGGGAGCATCGGTGGGCCGGCACCGTGGTGGTGTTTCCGCTGCTCGTGACTGTGGCGGCCTGCACGGGTTCGACGGGCTCCGACCCCGATGCGACAGATCTCGAAGGTCACGTGACCCTCGGTGCGCTGGGACCGGCGTCCAGTGCGGTCAGCACCCGGTCCACGCTGGAGCGGATGCCCCAACGGCTGGCGAGCGCGTCGAGCGCCGCTGGATCACGCGGCGCAGCCGGCAGCGTGTCGTCGAACGTTCCGACCGGGGCGTCCGCCGCGACCTGTACGACGGCGGGAGCCACCGCCAGGTAGTCGGCCGCCTCGGCGAGTCTCGTCCGCTGGGTGGGGCTGATCCCCTTCGCCCCGGTCGCTGCGGCGTCGAGCACGCCGTCCAGGGAGCCGAACGTCGCGAGCAGCTTCGCGGCCGTCTTCTCGCCGATGCCGCGCACTCCCGGGAGCCCGTCGGACGGGTCGCCGCGCAGGACGGCCATCTCGGCGTAGGCGTCGCCGGTCGGCACGCCGTACTTCTCCGCGAGGAGCGCCTGGTCGACGACGTCCGGGTCGCGCACCCCACGGGCGGGGTAGAGCACCACCACCCCCGCGGCGTCGTCCACGAGCTGGAAGAGGTCGCGGTCGCCCGTGACGACGGCGACCTGCGGGCCGGCGCCCGACGGCGCGGCCGGGGGTGCGCCGTCGTCGGCCCGGGGTGCGGCACCCGCGGCGAGCTCCCGGGCGACCAGCGTGCCGATCACGTCGTCCGCCTCGAATCCCGGGGCACCGACCCGTGCGATGCCGAGCGCGGCCAGCACCTCCACGATGACGGGCACCTGGGGGACGAGGTCGGCCGGGACCTCCTCGACGTCGGGGCCGTCGTCGCGTCGCTCGGCGACCCGGTGCTCCTTGTACGAGCTGATCGCGTCCACCCGGAACGCGGGGCGCCAGTCGTCGTCCCAGCAGGCCACGAGCCGGTCGGGCCGGTGCTCGGTGACGAGGAACGCGATCATGTCGAGCAGGCCGCGCACCGCGTTGACGGGCTGCCCGTCGGGGGAGCGCAGGGACCCGGGCAGGCCGAAGTAGGCCCGGAAGTAGAGCGACGCGGTGTCTAGCAGCATCAGGCGCATGGGCCTAGCCTCTCAGGCGGAACCGTCAGGGACCGGAGTGCGGGCCCCGGGCCGTCGAGCACCGTCGAAGACCCGCACGTGCCACCAGACGATCACGGGCACGACGACGAGCTCGAGAGCCAGTGTCCCGACGAACACCGGGTGCGGCCACCCGACGGCCGCGACCGAGACCAGTCGCGCCAGCCCGCCGAGGAAGGCGACGGCCAGCACCACCCGCGTCGTCGACGCCCGCTCACCCGGCCGGCGCAGCGACCACCACAGGGCGATGCCCCCGGCGAGCCAGAAGGCGTTCGTGAACCGGTACTCGCTGTCCACGCTGGCGGTCGTCGGCCCGCCGCCCGGTGCGAACTCAGGTCCGAGGAGGATCCCGGACAGCCCGGAGGCGACCGACACCGTCCCGAGCAGCGCCAGGACCACGATCAGCGCGCGCTTCATGTCCTCACCCTCCCATGAGCGCGCTGGTCAGGACGATGCCGACGACGGCGGCGAGCACCGACACGGCCAGCGTGCTCACCGAGTGCAGCACGGCCGCGACGTGCCGACCGCCACGGAACATCGTCACCGTCTCCACGGTCGCGGTCGAGAAGGTGGTGAAGCCGCCGCAGAGGCCGACCGCGAGCAGCAGCCGCCACGGCTCGTTCCCGTCGGCGAGGACGAGCCAGCCCGTCAGCAGGCCGATCAGCAAGGAACCGACGGCGTTGACGATCCAGGTCCCCCACGGGAAGCCGTTCGGACGGCGGGCCTTGATGCCGTCGGCGACCCAGAACCGGGCGGCCGCACCCAGCCCGCCGCCGACCCCGACCAGCAGCGCACCCAGCAAGGGGTGCACGGTGCCGCTCATCGGTCACCTCGCGCCCGCCGGCCCGAGCCGGACGCCCGCAGACCGAGCAGCACGCCCAGCAGCGCAGCGACGAGCCCGAGCAGGAGCGTCGCCCCGGCGTAGGCCGCCGCCGTCGGCCACTGTCCGTCGGCCAGGAGCGTCTCGACGTCCAGGGCCAGCGCCGAGTAGGTGGTGAACCCACCGAGCACACCGGTGCCGGCGAACAGCCGCAGCCGACGGCGCCGGTCCGTCTCAGGACCGTGCCGTGCGAGCGCCTCGAGGAGCCAGCCCAGGGCGAACGCACCGACCAGGTTCACCGTGAACGTGGCCCAGGGCCAGCCCCCGGCCTGTGTCGGCAGCACCAGGGCCACCACGTACCGCGCCGCCGACCCGGCAGCGCCACCGAGCGCGACGAGCCCGAGCAGGGCCGGGTCACGGTGCGGGGCACGGGTCGCGGTCACCGCCCCATCATCGCGGACCGGCGCTACGTCGCCGGTTCGGTGGGCAGTCGGTCCGGCAGCCCGAACCGCGGGAACCACGTCGCCGTGTCGAGGAACGCGGTGATGCCCGTGACCCGGCCGGCGCCGTCGTCCTCCAGCACCACCAGCGCCCAGGGCGTCCACCCGCCGTCGGGCGCAGCACGGTACTGCCCGAACGCCATCGAGCCGTTGGCGCGCACCCGCAGGCACCGCGACCCCCGACACTCGTGCCCCGGCCCGAGCATCCAGCGTGCGATCTCCCGGGGCCCCGAGACCCACAGGGTGTACGGCGGCATGTTGAGCACGGCGTCCTCGCGCAGCAGACCGACGAGCGCCTCCATGTCGTAGCGCTCGAACGCGTCGAGGTAGCGCTCCAGGAGGTCGTCGTCGACCGTGCCCCAGCGCGACTCGTCGCGGTCCAGGGCGCGGTCGCCGAGGGTGGCGCGGGCGCGCTGCAACGCGCTGTTCACCGAGGCGACGGTCGTGCCCAGCAGCGTGGCGGTCTCGGCCGCCGACCACCGCAGGACCTCGCGGAGGAGCAGCACCGCCCGCTGCCGCGGGGGCAGGTACTGCAGCGCGGCGACGAAGGCGAGCCGGACCGACTCCCGCCCGATCGCCATGTCGGCCGGGTCGCCCTCGCGGGGCAGCACGGCGTCGTCGGGCACCGGCTCCACCCAGCGTTCCTCGGCCAGGGTCTCGCCGAAGTACTCGATCTCGGCCGGCTGCGGCCCTCCGATGCCCATCGGCCGCTCACGCCGCTTGGACGCCGCCAACGCGTCGAAGCACACGTTGGTCGCGATCCGGTACAGCCAGGACCGCAGCGACGACCGCCCCTCGAAGCGGTCGAAGCCACGCCAGGCGCGCAGCATCGTCTCCTGCACGGCGTCGTCCGCGCCGCCCGCGCCGCCGAGCATGCGGTAGCAGTAGCCGGTGAGCTCGCGGCGGTACTGCTCGAGCTGTGCGCCGACGTCGGGCGCGTCGCCCAGGTCCGTGACGGTCTGCGTCATGCTCTCCACGGTAGGACGAGGTACCGACACCCGCGCGCGGATCAGGTCCGGCGACGGCGCGCCTCGTCGCGCGTCCACGGCAGCACCCTCTCGACCAGCGGCACCGAGCTGGTGGCGGGGGACGAGCGCCGCACCACCGGGACCGTGCCGGTCAGCGGGCGCGCCGTCCGGTCGATCTCGAACCACACCGTCTTGCCGGCACCGACGGCCGCGTGCCGACCGACGACGTCGCCGACCTGGTGCTGCTGCACCCCCCACCGGGAGGCCAGCTTCTCGAGGAACTGCACGCCGCGGCCGGAGAGGTCCTGCGGCTGCGGGGCGCGCAGCACCGGCGGACGCGTGCAGCCGTCCCGCACCCCGACGCGCAGGCGACGGTCGTCCACCTCGACGGTCGCCACGATCGGCCCCGCCCCGTGCTCGAGGGCGTTGGTGAGGACCTCGCTGGCGAGCAGCATCGCCGTGCGCCGCTGCTCGGCGTCCACGTCGCACGACTCGAGCACGTCGTCGACCCACCGGCGCGCAGGCCCGAGGTCGCTGAGGTCCTCGGCGACCTTGCGCTCCGCCGTGGCCGGTCCGTCCTCCCCGGGCGGCCCGGAGGGCGCCGGGACGCGGGCACGGGCCGCGAGCACGGCGACGTCGTCGCGCTGGGACCGCCCCACGAGCCGTCGCACGAGCGCCCGCGGCAGCGCCGCCGTCGCCTCCCCGTGGGTGTCCGCCAGCGCCTGGACGAGGTCGCAGACGCGGTCCGCGACCATGACACCGCGCCGTTCCACGAGCCCGTCGGTGTAGAGCAGGAGGGTGTCACCGGGCAGCAGCCGCGTGACGTGGTCGTGACGCTCGGTGTCCGGGTCGATGCCGAGCAGCATGTCGGTGCGGGCGTCCAGCCGCTCGACCGTGCCGTCGCGGCGCAGCACGAGGGGGTGCGGGTGCCCGGCGTCGGACCACGTCAGGGTGTACCCGCGCTCGGGTGTGCCGTCGGGCCCGGTGTCCCCCTGCGGGTGCTCGTCGTGGTCGAGGCGCACGACGACGGCGGTCGCCAGTGCGTTCGGGCCGAGCGTGGCGTTGGCGCGGTCGAGACGCGACAGCATCGCGGCGGGGGACTCGTCGTGGCTCCAGGCGAGCGCTCGCAGCATCGAGCGGAGCTGGCCCATCTGGGCGGCGGCGTTCACGTCGTGGCCGGTGACGTCCCCGATGGTCAGCACGGCCGTGCGCTCGTCGCGCACCACGGCGTCGTACCAGTCCCCGCCGACCTGGTCGGTGCGGGCGGCGGGAGCGTACGTCGTGGCGATGTCCAGGTGCGCCACGTCCGGGGCCTCGGAGAGCAGGGACTCCTGCAGCGTCGTCGCCACCCGGCGTCGGGCCTCGAGCAGCGCCACCCGCTCCAGCGCCATCGCCACGTACCGGCTGAGGGTCGTCTCCAGGGCCGCGGTGCCGGCGTCGTGCTCCCGGGTCTCCTCCCACACGCAGATGACCACGCCGATCACGTCGTCGTCGGTCATGACGGGCAGGAAGGACCGGGCTCCCGCGGACATGAGGCCCACGCCGGCCATCGCCGGGTAGGCCTCGCTCATCTCCTGCTGGTCGCGGTAGAAGAGGGTCCGGCGCTCGGCGACGACGGCGGTGTCCGGCCGGGGTGCGTCGAGGCGGGTCGAGCGCATGGCGTCCGGGAAGCCGGGCTCCTGGTGCCCGACCGTCACGTAGCGCAGGTGCCGCCGGTCGGCGTCGACGAGGGCGAGGGAGCACCAGCGAGCCCCCATCCCGGTGCCGACCACCTGGGCGATGGTCTCCTCCACCTCCTCGAGGGTGGTCACCCCGGCGAACTGCTCGGAGAGCCCGAGGAGGAACTGCGCTCGCTGGTGGGCGCGGAAGGCGACCTGCTCGGCGCGACGGGCCCGTTCGCGCTCCGCACGCAGCCGGAGCTCTCCGGAGCAGGAGGCCGCCAGGTCGCCGAGGGTGGCGAGCTCGTCGTCGGTCCACCGCCGGGGCGTCGTGTCGATCGCCCACAGCGCGCCGACGACGGTGCCCCGGCCGTCCTCGACGGGGTAGCCCGCGACGGCGCGGGCCGCGAGCTCCTGAGCGACGAAGCGGCGGCTGAAGCGAGGGTCGTTGTCCGTGTCGTCGATCACGAACGCCGACCGCTCGGCCACGACGAGGGCCGTCGCGGGCTCGGCGAGCCGCGTGGCCCGTTCCTGCTGGATCGCCGCGGGCATGCCCACCGCCCCGGGCAGGTACTGGAGCCCGTCGGCGAGGACGACGAAGCAGGCTGAGGGCACGCCCAGGTTGCGGTGGACGAGCCGCACGATGCGGTCGAACACCTCGTCGGCGATGGCCTCGTCCGGGGCGCCACGGAGCAGCGAACCCAGGACCTGCGTCTCGGGCACTGACCCAGTATGCCCCCCGATGCGTGCGATCGGGGGTCATCGAGGCGCTCGCCGCGCCGCCCGTGCCGGAGGTTCTTCGGCCCCACCCGTTGCGACCTGCGTCACACCGCGCGCACACTGGGAGCAGGAACCGATACGGGGGTGGACTCGTGGTGGGAACCGCTGGAACGTTCGACGCCCTGCCCATGCTGGGGCGGGGAAAGCACCGCAACCCGAAGAAGGGTGCGTGCTTCATGGAGCTCGCGTCCTTCCTCGCCGGGGAGCGCTGGAGCGACCATCCGCAGTGCACGCATCCGTTGCTGGCGATGCTGGCCCGGGCGGTCAACGACCTCACGTCCGACCAGGCCCGCCCGCGGTTGGCGACCATGATCCCGTCGGTCATCGGCCTGACCAGCGACGACCCGCGCTGGGACGTGCGCATCGCGCTGCGGGCGGCGCAGACGGCGCTGCCGGTCGCCCCGGCCGACCGGCAGCAGACGCTGGCGGTGGCCGTGCTCGGGGCGGAGCGCATGCTCGACGTCCTCGACGGGCGCCCGGACGGCACGTTGAGCCCGCAGAGCGAGGCCGCGCTGGAGGCTGCACCGAGGACCGCCGAGTGGGCGCGGCGCTTCTGCGCGGGCACCCACGTCAAGCCGAAGCGGTTCGTGCGCGACGCCGCACCGTCCGTGGTGTCGACGGCGGTGCAGGGGATCAGCGAGGCCTACGTGCCCGACATCGACGCACGCCTGCGGGACCTGCTGCAGGCCACGGTCGAGGACGCCCGGACCTGGGCGGGCCTGGAGTCGGGTCCCGAGGGTCTGCGTGCCGACCAGTGGGTGGAGGTCGTGCGCCCCGCCGAGGTCTGACCGGTCGCGGTCACCGAGACGTCTGGTAGACCAAGGGGGTGACCGACAACCCCCTGGACCAGCTCTCCCTGGCCGACCTGCGCCGTCGGACCTCCGTCAAGTGGCGCACGTACCCCGAGGACGTGCTGCCGCTGTTCGTCGCGGAGATGGACGTGCCGCAGGCGCCGTTCCTCGTCGAGGCCGTGACCCGCGCCCTCGAGATCGGGGACACCGGCTACGACCGCGGCACCGGGTACGCCGCTGCCCTGGCCCCGTTCGCCGAGCGTCGCTGGGGCTGGGCGCCGGACGTGGCGAGCAGCCGCACCCTGCCGGACGTCATGGTCGCGATCACCGAGGTGGTCAGGGTCCTGACGGCACCCGGGGACGCGGTGGTGGTGACACCGCCCGTCTACCCGCCCTTCTACGCCTACAGCCGCCACGAGGGGCGCCAGGTCGTGGAGGCGCCCCTCGACGAGGCAGGCCGGCTGGACCTCGCGACGCTGGAGGCGGCGTTCCGCGAGGCGACCGGGGCCGGCGGTCACGGCCGGTCGGGTGGACCGCCCGGGTCGGGCCGACGTGCCGTGCTGCTGCTGTGCAGCCCGCACAACCCGACCGGCACCGTCCACACCCGCGACGAGCTCGAGGCCGTCCTGGCGCTGGCGGACCGGTACGGGGTCCGGGTGGTCGCCGACGAGATCCACGCACCCTTCACGTTCGCGGACCTCGTGCCCGACGGCGGCACGCACTTCACCCCGCTGCTGTCGGTCGCGGGCAGCGAGAGCGCGATCGCGGTGCACTCGGCCTCGAAGGCGTTCAACCTCGCGGGACTGCGCGCCGCCACGGCGGTGGGCGGGCGGGCGGCGACCGACGACCTGCGCCGCGTCCCCGAGGTCGCCGGGCACGCCGTCAACCACCTGGCGGTGATCGCGCACGCCGCGGCCTACACCGACGGTGACGAGTGGCTGGACGCCGTGCGGGCGGGGATCGTGCGCAACCGGGAGCTGGTCACGCGGCTGCTGGCCGAGCACGCGCCCGCCGTGCGGGTCCTGCCCGGCGAGGCCACCTACCTGATGTGGCTGGACGTGCGCGCGGCGGTCCCCGAGGGCTCCGACCCGCACCACCACGTGCTGCGCACCGCCCGCGTGGCGCTCGGCGACGGACGCCACTTCGGTGCCGGGGGGCGGGGGTGGCTCCGCCTCAACCTGGCGGCGTCGGAACAGACTCTCACCGAGGCGGTCGGTCGTCTCGGCGCGGCGCTCGGCCCCGCCGCGCGGTAGCAACCCTTCAGTCGGCGCGGCGGGGACGCTACTCTCACCAGGTGCGCCGTCGGACATCGATCACCCTGACCGCCCTGCTCAGCCCTGCCGCCGTGCTGGCGCTGGCCGCGTGCACCGGAGCGGACCGACCACCGGCGTCGGAGGCGGCGGACTCCCTGGCGGCGGCGCTGACCGCCGGCGACCTGGCCGGCGTGCCGCTCGCCACGAGCACCTCGGCCGACCCGCAGGCGCACCTCGTGGCGGTGACCGAACCGCTCGTCGAGGCGGCCGAGACCGCGGGCGCCGAGCCGACCGTCGCCGTCGCCGAGGTCACCGAGACCGAGACCGACGACGGCTCCCCGCGCGCGGACGTCACGCTCGCCTGGACCTGGCCGATCAGCGCGGACCAGGCGTGGGAGTACACCACGACCACGGAGCTGGTCTGGGCTCCGCCGCCGGAGGACTCCGAGGAGCCGGGGGCCTGGGAGACGCAGTGGGCCACCGACCTCGCGGTGCCGGGCCTGGCCGCGGGCGAGCGGATCCAGGTCGAGCGGCTGCGGCCGGACCGGGGCGACGTCCTCGACATCGACGGCGAGCCGCTGGTCACCGAGCGGGACGTGTGGCGGGTGGGGATCGACAAGACGTTCGTCGAGTCCGGGGAGTGGGAGGCGAGAGCCCGCGACCTGGGCAAGCTGATCTGGACGGACCCGGACGACTACGTCGCGCGGGTGGTCGCCGCCGGGGACAAGGCGTTCGTGGAGGCGATCACGGTCCGTCAGGAGGACCCGGGCACCGACTTCTCGGTGGACGACGCCCGGGAGATCGACGGCGTGAACGTCGTCGCCGACACGATGGAGCTGGGACCGACGCCGTCGTTCGCGGCACCGGTCCTCGGCCGGGCGGGCGAGGCCACGGCCGAGATCATCGAGGAGTCCGACGGCGCGATCGCCGCGGGGGACGTGGTCGGTACGTCCGGCCTGCAGCGCACCCATGACGCGCAGCTGCGCGGGACCGACGGGTACCTGGTGCGGGTCGTCCCGTCCGAGGCCGACGCCGAGGACGGTGAGGAGCCCCGCGAGCTGTTCCGGGTCGAGGCCACCGACGGCGCCGACCTCGAGACGACGCTCGACCGCGACCTGCAGGTGCTCGCGGAGAGCGTCCTGTCCGGCGTGGAGCCGGCGAGCGCGATCGTCGCGATCCGGCCCTCCACCGGGGACGTGCTCGCGGCGGCGAGCGGCCCCGGCAGCGAGGGTTGGTCGACGGCGACGCTCGGCCAGTACGCGCCGGGATCCACGTTCAAGGTGGCGACGGCGCTGGCGCTGCTGCGGTCCGGCGTCTTCCCCGAGGACGACGTCGAGTGCCCGGAGTCGATCACCGTGGACGGCCGGACCTACTCCAACGTGCCGGGCTACCCCGCCTCGGCCACCGGGGAGGTGTCGTTCTCGACGGCGTTCGCGCACTCGTGCAACACCGCGTTCATCGGCACGGCCGGGCAGGTCGACCAGGCGGAGCTCGCCGAGGCCGCCGCGGACCTGGGACTCGGTCCGTCCACGCCGGCCGGGTACTCCGGTTCCGTGCCGCAGGAGGCCTCGCAGACGGGCCACGCGGAGTCGGTCATCGGTCAGGGAGAGGTGCTCGCCTCCCCGCTGGGCATGGCGACGGTCGCCGCGAGCGTCGCGGCCGGGGAGCGCGTGGAGCCTCGGCTGGTCCGGAACGCCGACGCCGCCGTCGAGCCCGAGGATGCCGAGGGTGAGGACGCCGAGGGTGAGCAGGACGTGACCGGGGAAGAGGACACCGCCGAGGCCGACGCCGACGCCGAGGCCGACGCCGACGGCCCGGCGGGCGACGGGCTCACCCAGGACGAGGCGGCGGACCTGCTGGCCCTGATGGGCGGCGTCGTGAGCGACGGCAGCGCGTCGTCGCTGGGTGACGTCTCCGACGTCGTCGGCGCCAAGACCGGAACGGCGCAGTACGGCGACGGGTCGCAGCAGCACGTGTGGATGCTGGCGATCGCGGACGACCTCGCCGTGGCGGTGTTCGTCGAGGACGGGGACCGTGGGTCGACGACGGCGGGCCCGTTGATGCAGAGGTTCCTCGAGCGGCGCTGACGGACCGTGGGTCAGAAGTCGACGCCCATCTCGTCGCACATCCGGCGGACCGCGTCGGCGGCCTCGACGATCTCCGCGGGGTCGGCGGTGCCGCCGTCGAGCCACGCGGCGAAGGGCTCGTGGACGCCGCGCAGGATCGCCGCCGGGCCGACCTCGGCGTCGTGGATCTGCGCCGCGAGCCGGTCCCGGATGATGCTGATCTCGGCCGTCGCCTCGGGGGTGGCGGGCTCCCCGACGGCAGTGGTCCACTTCCGGATCTTCCGGTCCAGGGAGTGGCTGCGGCCGACGTAGTAGCCGTTGCACGTGGCGCGGGGCGTCACGCTCTCGGCCGGGGTGTGCGTCTCGACGGCCGGCGAGGCGGAGACGTCCGTCACTGCGACGGAGTTCGGGTCGGCACAGGCGGTGACCAGGAGGACGAGGGGAAGGGCCGCAGCGGCGGCAGAGCGGGCGCGCATGGGCCGATTCGACAGGCTGGGGCGTCGTGCAGGCAAGCCCTGGACGAGGTAAGTGCTGAGCGTCACGCTCCGGTGGAGCGGACGCGCGTGGGGGCGGGCGCGACGCCGGGGCCGGGGCCGCGGGTCGATCTGTCCGGCACTTCGTGATCTGACCGGCAGTTCGAACTGCCGGTCAGATCACGAAGTGCCGGACAGAGGCTCACCGCTGGTAGCCCGCGTCGGTGCACATCTGCTGGACCGCGTCCGTCGCCTCGACGACGTTCTCCGGGTCCGCGGGCTCGCCCTCCAGGGAGGCGGCGAACGGCGCCCGCACAGACTCCAGGAGTGCGGCGGGACCGGTCTCGGCGTAGCGGATCTGGGCGTCGAGGCGGTCGCGGACGATGGTGAGCTCCGTCAGGTTCTCGTCGGTCGCCGGGTCGGCCACCGCCGAGGCCCACGTCGTGACCCGATGGTCGATCGAGTGCTCGCCGCCGTCGTAGTAGCCGCGGCACGTGGTCAGGACGTCGACGCTCTCCGACGTCGCGGAGGCCTCCGGGGTGGGGGAGGCCTCGGCCTCCGGTCCGGTGGTGTCCGGGCCGGCGCACGCCCCGATGAGCAGCAGGGCGGAGGTGGCCGCGACGGCGGCGAGAGCAGAGCGCATGAAACGATTCGACAACAGGTTGCCCTGAGCAGGCAAACTGCGGTGCGCGACTGTGCCGAGCATCACGCGCCGGCGAACCGCGCCCCCCGCTCGGCCACCCGGCCGGCCCCCCGTCCGCCGTCGGCCGCGGCGTCCCACGTGTAGACCTCGGTGCCGGTCACGAGCACGTGCTCCGCACGGGAGGTGACGTCCAGAGGGTCGCCCGACCAGACGACGACGTCGCCGTCCAGGCCCGGCCGCAGCGCTCCCACGCGGTCGCCCAGCCCGAGGAACGACGCCGGGTTCACCGTCAGGGCCTCCAGCGCCACCTGGCGGTCGAGGCCCTCCTTGACGGCCAGCGACGCCTGGTGCACCAGGAAGTGGATCGGGACCACGGGGTGGTCGGTGGTGATGGCGACGCGCACGCCGGCCTCGGCCAGTCTCGCGAGGCTCGAGATCGCCCGGTTGCGCAGCTCGACCTTGGTGCGCGTGGTGAACATCGGGCCGAAGATGACCGGGACGTCACGCTCCGCCAGGACGTCGGCGAGGGCCGCGCCGTCGGTGCCGTGGTTGATCACCAGCCGGTAGCCGAACTCGTCGGCGAGCCGCAGCGCCGTGGCGATGTCGTCCGCGCGGTGGACGTGCTGGTCCCAGACGAGCTCGCCGTCGAGCACGCGCGCCAGCGTCTCCTTGCCGAGGTCGCGGGCGAACGGCTCGCCCTGGGTCGCGGCGGCGGCGCGGGCCGCCGCGTAGTGCTGGGCCTCGACGAACGCCGTGCGGATGACGGCGGCGACCCCGAGCCGGGTCGACGGCAGCTGCTTCTTGTCGCCGTAGACGCGCTTGGGGTTCTCACCGAGCGCGGACTTCACGGAGACGGCCTCGGCGAGGAGCTGCTCGTCGACCGTGCGCCCGCCCCAGGTCTTGATCGCGACCGTCTGCCCACCGATCGGGTTGCCGGAGCCCGGCTTGACGACCACCGAGGTCACACCGCCGCCGAGCGCGTCGCGGAAGCCCTCGTCCTCCACGTTGATCGCGTCCAGGGCCCGCAGGGCCGCACCGTTGGGGTCGGTCATCTCGTTGGTGTCGTCGCCGGCCCAGCCGTCGGACTCCTCGTGGATGCCGACGTGGCCGTGCGACTCGACGAAGCCGGGCAGCACCCAGCGGCCCTCGGCGTCGAGGGTGCGCACGCCGTCGGGGACGGCCACGTCCGCACCGACGGCGGTGATGACGCCGTCGGTGATCAGGACGGTCCCGCCGTCGATCGGGTCGCCGACGACGGGGACGACGTACCCGTTGGTGACGGCGACGGAGCTGCGGGTGGTGCCCGGGGTGCCGGGCCGCGTGGTGGAGGTCATGACACGCCATGATGCCTCCCCGAGCCTCACTCCTCCGGGACGTTCTCCTCGATCTCGCGCAACCAGGCCGCCGCCGACGCGTCCGAGGGCATCCGCCAGTCGCCGCGCGGCGACATCGTGCCGCCGGGGGAGACCTTCGGCCCGTTGGGCAGCGCCGACCGCTTGAACTGCGAGCCGAAGAACCGCTGGAAGAACACCAGCATCCAGCGGCGGATCGTCGCGAGGTCGTAGGTGGACCGTTCGTCGTGGGGGTAGTTCGGAGGCCAGGCGCCCACCGCCGCGTCCCGCCAGGCGTGCCAGGTGAGGAAGGCGATCTTGCTGGGCCGCAGCCCGTGGCGCAGCGTCCAGTACAGCGTGAAGTCCTGCAGGGCGTAGGGGCCCACGGACGCCTCGGTGGACTGCGGGGCCTCGCCGGCCGCGACGGGCACGAGCTCGGGGCTGATCTCCTGCACCACGATCTCGCGCAGCACGTCGGCGGTGTCCGTGCCGAAGTCCTCGGAGTCGGCCACCCAGCGGATGAGGTGCTGGATGAGCGTCTTGGGCACGCCGGTGTTGACCGCGTAGTGCGACATCTGGTCGCCGACGCCGTACGTGCACCAGCCGAGCGCGAGCTCCGAGAGGTCGCCGGTGCCCAGGACGATGCCGCCGCGGTGGTTGGCGAGCCGGAACAGGTAGTCGGTGCGCAGGCCGGCCTGCACGTTCTCGAACGTCACGTCGTAGACGGGCTCGCCGTCCCCGGCCGGGTGGTCGAGGTCCTTCAGCATCTGGGTGGCCGCCGGGCGGATGTCGAGCTCCTCGAACCGCACCCCGAGCGAGGTCGCCAGCCGGGTGGCGCGCTCCTTCGTCTCCGACGACGTCGCGAAGCCGGGCATGGTGATCGCGTGGACGTCGGTGCGGGGCCGGCCCAGGCGGTCCATCGCCCGGGCCGCGACGACGAGCGCGTGGGTGGAGTCGAGCCCGCCGCTGACCCCGACGATCACCTTCGGCCGCCCGATCGACACCAGGCGCTTCTCCAGGCCGGTCACCTGGATGTTGTAGGCCTCGTAGCAGTCGAGCGCGAGGCGCGCGGCGTCGTCGGGCACGAACGGAAAGCGGTCCACCGCGCGGCGCAGCCCGAGGTCGCCCGACGGCGGCCGGACCGACCACTCGACGGTACGGAACCCGGCGGTCCGCTCGCCCAGACCGCGCCGGTTGTCGTCGAAGGTGCCCTGGCGCAGCCGGTCCTGGCGCAGCCGGTCGAGGTCGACGTCGGCGACGGCGCGGCGGGGCCCGTCGGGGAAGCGCTCGGTCTCGGCCAGCAGGTCACCGGCCTCGTAGACCATCGTCTGCCCGTCCCAGGACAGGTCCGTGGTCGACTCGCCCTGCGCGGCGGCGGCGTAGACGTAGGCGGCCAGGCAGCGTGACGACGCGGAGCGCACCATGAGCCGGCGGTCCTCGGCCCGCGCGATCGTGATGGGGCTCGCCGAGAGGTTGAGGAGCACGGTGGCGCCCGCCAGCGCCGCCTCGGCCGACGGCGGCACGGGGACCCACATGTCCTCGCAGACCTCGACGTGCACGGTCAGCCCGGCGACGTCCGCGGCGCGGAACAGCAGGTCGGGGCCGAACGGGACGTCGTCGTCGGCGAAGGGCAGCCGGAGGGTGCCGCCGCGCCGGTCGGCGCCCGGGGCGAACCAGCGGTGCTCGTAGAACTCGCGGTACGTGGGCAGGTAGGACTTCGGGGCGACGCCCAGCACGCGACCGCCCTGGATGACGACGGCGCAGTTGAGCACGCGCCCGTCCACCTCCACGGGGGCGCCCACCACGAGCAGCGGGCGCAGGTCCGCGCTCGCCTCGACGATCTGCTCGAGCGCGTCCGCCACGGCCTCCAGCAGGGTGTCGGCGAGGTGCAGGTCGTCCAGCGCGTACCCCGACACGGAGAGCTCGGGGAAGACCGCCACGGCGACTCCGTCGTCGTGGCAGGCGCGCGCCTCGGCGAGGATCACCGAGGCGTTCGCGGCGGGGTCGGCGACCGTCACGGGCACGGTGCAGGCGGCGACGCGGGCGAAGCCGTGGGCGTAGGCGTTGCGGAAGTCCACCCCTCGAGTGTGCCTGATCTCGCGCCACGGAGGTTCGCGACCGACCGCCACGCCCGGCTATGGTCGCACCGTGGCGCAGAAACCCGCGGGCTCCGAGCCTGCTCCCCGACCCTCGGCCGCGCGCCGGCCGTCCGGCCCCGACTGGACCCCGGTGCGCAAGAACCGTGGCCGGGTGGTGGCGGCGATCGTGGCGCTCGCGATGCTGCTGACGGTGGTCGGTGGCACCGCGGTGACCGTCCTCGGGGCGTCGTCGGCCGGTGCGCACGACCAGCTCGTCTCCTCCGATCCTGCCGACGGTGACGAGCTCGACGCCCCGGTCGGCTCGCTGACGCTCACGTTCAGCGCCGAGATCATCGCGGATGGTACGCAGGTGCGGGTGGTCACGCCCGACGGCGAGGTCGAGGCCGACGTCGCCGTCGACGGCGAGCAGGTCACCGCGACCTTCGACGCCCCGGCCGTCGGTGGGGACCACCAGGTGCTGTGGCGCGTCGTCTCCTCCGACGGGCACCCCGTGGAGGGGGACTACTCCTACGTCGTCGCGGCGCAGCCCGACGTCGCTCCCGAGGAGCCCGAGCCCGGCGACGCCGCCTCCGCCGAGGCGCTCGGGCAGCCCGCGCCGGAGCAGACCGTCTCCGAGCAGGTCACGCCCGCCGCCGACGCCACCGACGGTTCGACCGGGGCGATGCCCCTGGTCTACGGTGCCGCTCTGGTGGCGCTGATCGGCGTCGCCGCGATGCTGGTGGTGCGGTCGCGCCGTC
The DNA here is from genome assembly GCF_013149785.1 of Isoptericola halotolerans. Lineage (GTDB taxonomy): Bacteria > Actinomycetota > Actinomycetes > Actinomycetales > Cellulomonadaceae > Isoptericola > Isoptericola halotolerans. The sequence goes on along the minus strand of NZ_JABEZU010000004.1, from coordinate 57,546 downwards.
GCCTGCACGAGACCACCGGGCAGGGCCTGCGGGACGGTCCGCAGGCCTGACCGGCCGTCCGCAACGTCCTGCGAGCCACGCCGAAGGGCGCAAAAGTCGCAGGAACCTGCGGATGTTCCTTAGTGTGTTCCCGGTCCACCGGTTCGCGCCGGACCGACCGAGAACGTGACGACGTGCGGTTCTCGTACGTCGTGATCCGGAGAAGGGATTCACATGTCGCTGAACAAGTCCGAGCTCGCCTCGGCCATCGCCGCCAAGGCCGACCTGACCAAGTCGGACGCCGAGGCCGCCCTCAACGCCCTGCAGGAGGTGCTGATCGAGTCGCTCGGCAAGGGCGAGGCCGTGAAGCTCACGGGCCTGCTGTCGGTGGAGCGCGTCGAGCGTGCCGCCCGTACCGGTCGCAACCCGCGCACCGGCGAGGAGATCCAGATCCCGGCGGGCTACGGCGTGAAGATCAGCGCCGGCTCGCTGCTGAAGAAGGCCGTCGCCAAGTGACGTCCCGCTGACCTCGGTCAGCGCCGCGAGGGCCCGTCGTCCGCTGTCGGACGGCGGGCCCTCGCGTCTCTACCCGGTCAGAGGTCGCCCTTGCGCTCCAGGTAGCGCATCGCCACCCATCCGAAGGGCACGCGGCCCCAGTACGTGACGAGCCGGAACAGGATCGTCGTGGACAGCGCGATCGACGCCGGGACGCCGGCCGCCGTCAGGCCCGCGGTGAGTGCCGCCTCGACCCCACCGAGACCGCCGGGCGTGGGCACGAGCGCACCGAGGGCGTTGCCGACCAGGTAGATGACCGCGACGTCGATGAGGCGCAGGGACTGGCCGAACGCCGCCAGCGCCGCGTCGAAGGCCAGCACGTAGCCGAGCGACATGATGAGGTTGCCGCCGACGCCGAGGACCAGCCGCTGCGGCTGACCGAGCATCTGCGACAGACGGGGCCACACCTGTTCCAGGGTCGGGCGGGTCTTCTCCCACGCCCATCGCCGGGCCGCCGGGATCAGCAGGGTCGTCACCACGGCCACGGCGACCCCGGCGATGGCGAGCAGCACGGTGATCGACGGCAGCTCGATGAGACCGCCCGACCCGGTGAAGATCGACAGCACCACGAGCAGGACGACGGTCACCACGAACTGCGACGCCTGGACCAGGGCCACGGTCGCCACCGCCATCGGCACCGCGACCCCGCGCCGCGTGAGCATCCGCAGGTTCAGCGCCGCGGGACCGATCCCCGCGGGCGCGGCGAGCGCGACGAACGAGCCCGCCATCTGCGTCAGCGTCGCCCGCCACAGCGGAAGCCGCTTCGGTGAGAACGCCACGAACGTCAGCGCCGCACCGAACCAGGTCACCGCACCGAGGCAGAACGCCACCACGATCCACCACGGGTTCGCCTGGCCGACGGCCTCGGTGATCTCGTCGAGGTTCATCGTGGTGACCAGCGCGGTGATCACCACGAGGAACAGGGTGACCATCACGACCGTGCGGGTCCCGAACCGCGTGATGTTCTGCGGCTGGACGTCGACCTGGGGGAGGCGCTCGACGAGCGCCTGGCGCAGCGCGTCCAGCAGCCCCTTGTGCTGGCGGACGGCCACCCGGGTGGGCGGCGGCAGGGCGACGGACTGCAGCAACGGTCCGACGGCGGTCACGTCGGCGTCGGGCAGCGCGCGCACCGCGGAGGCCACGGCGCGGGCGGGTCCGACGTGCAGCGCGAGCAGGGCGAGCATCTGGGTGAGGTCCAGGCGACGACCCAGCGCGGTGGAGGCGATCTCGCCCTGCTCCCAGCCGGTGAGCCAGACCTGCACGGTCCCGTCGTCGGCCCGTCCCACCAGCAGCACGTCGGGGGTGAGCGCGTGGTGCGTGAGCCCGGCGGTGTGGGCGCGGCGGAGCTGTTCCCAGGCCGCGGCGAGGACCTCGTCGCCGGCGGGGCCCTCGAGGTCCTCGTCGGTCAGGTCGCGCCAGGAGACGGCGCCCTCGGCGTGCTCGGTGACGAGGACGATCGAGTCGGCGGCCTCCCCGACGCCCAGCAGGCGGGGCGTGCGCACGCCGGCGGCGGTCGCCGCGTAGGTCAGCAGCGCGGTGCGCTCGGCCACGGCCTTCAGCGACACCTGGGCGCGGCCCTCCAGCCCTCGCAGCCGCAGCGCCCGCCAGGCACGGGTCAGCATCCCCACCACGTGCCGGTCGCCGTCGAGGACGACGACGTCGCGGCGGTCGGCGCCGGGCGCGAACATGGCGTAGACCCGCGTGTCGCCGGCGCGGGTGAGCGCGACGGTGGCGGGGTCGGCCAGGGCGCCCGACGAGGGGAGCTCCGGGTCGTTGCGCCAGCCTCCCCGCGAGCCGGGTCGCGACCGGTGGCGCAGCATCGCCCGCAGCGTGGTGCGCCCGGTGACCTCGCCGGCGGCGTCGACGTGGGTGACGGTGTCGTCGGGCAGCGACCCGCCACGGGTGTCCGGCACGCTCGTGCCGTCGCCGGTGCCGTCGTCGTCGACCTGTGCGGAGACTCCCCGGACCCGGACGAGGGCCGTGGGACGGAAGCCGGCGTGCCGGACCGCGGTGACGAGGTCGCCGCCGTAGGCGCGTTCCGAGCGCACGCCGGAGGCGTACTGGACGGTCTGGCCGGCGATACGGCCCAGGAGGAGGGCCACGAGCACGCCCGGCAGCGCCGCCTGCCCGGTGATGAGGGCGACGACGAGGGCCACGTAGAGCAGGTTCCAGGACCAGCGGACCGTCCGACGGCGGGTGCGCGGCCCGGCGGTGGTGAGCAGGCCGGCGATGGCGGCCACGTAGCCCGGGATCGTGATCGTCCACGACCCGTCGCGGAAGACGGAGAGGGTGCGGACGAGCTCGTCGCTACCGAGCCAGGAGAGGGTCAGGAGGGCCGCCACGCCGAGGACGAGCCCGAGCATCGCCGCCAGGATCGACTCGACGACCTGCCGACCGAGCCGCCGCATGCCGAGCTCGAGGAGCACCGCGACCGGCACGATGAGGGTGACGAGACCCTCGAGCACCGCCACGGGGAAGACGAGCAGCTCGCCGAGCAGCGTGTTGAAGGCGCGCACGTCCTGCGTGACCCCTTCGGTGGTGCCGTGCGCGACCACCGAGAGCACCAGCACCAGGGCGACACCGAGCGCGCTGAGCACGAGTCCGAGCAGGTCGGAGGGGTTGCGGACCCGTTGCTCGGGGTTGTCGACGACGCGGACGAGCCCGGCGTCGCGGTCGGTCGCGCTCTCGACGGAGAACAGGGCCCGCAGGGCACCGGTCGGCGGGTTCGGCTCGTCCGCGGCGAAGGTGCCGACCTCGTGCACCACGGGGCGTGGTGCGCCGTGACCCGCAGGGGCCTCCTCTCGCGCTCGGGACATGCTCGCGAGTCTAGGTCGCGGAGCCTCGCTGAGCCGGTCGAAACGCTCGGGTGCCGGACGCCGCCACCCTCGGGGCCAGGGGGTGTGGCTGACGTCACGATGCGGTCACGGTCTCGCCCGGTACGTCGATATGTGATCTGGGCGACTTATTGCCGTGCTAGAAACGTCCACACTGTGGACAGGCCGGGGTCGACCCGCTGGCCGAATCGAGAAGGGAACCACCATGAGGACGAATCGCTCCTCCCGACGGCTCGCGGCCGTCGCATCGACGGCGGGCCTCGCGCTCGTGCTGACGGCCTGCTCCGGCGGGTCCGGCAGCTCGGAGAACGGCTCGGGCAACGGCGGTGGGGGCGGTGACGCCGGCTCGGTCACCGTCGGCACCACCGAGCAGATCACCTCGATCGACCCGGCCGGCTCGTACGACAACGGGTCGTTCGCCGTGATGAACCAGGTCTACCCGTTCCTCCTCAACTCTCCCTACGGGACCTCCGACGTCGAGCCCGACATCGCCGAGTCCGCGGAGTTCACCGCGCCGACCGAGTACACCGTCGTGCTGAAGGAGGGCCTGACGTTCGCCAACGGCAACGACCTCACGGCCTCCGACGTGAAGTTCTCCTTCGACCGCCAGGTCGAGATCGCCCACCCGGACGGTCCGTCGAGCCTGCTGTACAACCTCGACTCCGTCGAGGCCGTCGACGACCGCACCGTCGTCTTCAACCTGCTGGAGGAGAACGACCAGATCTTCCCGCAGATCCTGTCCTCGCCCGCCGGCGTCATCGTCGACGAGGAGGTGTTCTCGGCCGACGACGTCACCGCGGACTCGGACATCGTGGACGGCAACGCCTTCGCCGGGCAGTACACGATCACGCAGTACTCGATCAACGACCTGATCCAGTACCAGGCCAACCCGGACTACGCCGGCGTGCTCGAGGCGCCGCGCACCGAGACGGTGAACGTCCGCTACTACACCGACTCCTCCAACCTCAAGCTGGACGTGGAGCAGGGCAACATCGACGTCGCCTTCCGCACGCTGTCCGCGACGGACGTCGAGGACCTGCGCGGCAAGGACACCGTCCAGGTCGTCGACGGGCCCGGCGGCGAGATCCGCTACCTCGTCTTCAACTTCGACACCATGCCCTTCGGTGCCACGACCGACGACGCCGACGAGGACAAGGCGCTCGCCGTCCGGCAGGCGGTGGCGCACCTCATCGACCGCGACGCGATCTCCGAGGACGTCTACAAGGGGACCTTCACGCCGCTGTACTCCTACGTCCCCGAGGGCGTGACCGGCGCGACCGAGTCCCTCAAGGAGATGTACGGCGACGGCGCCGGGGCCCCCGACGCGGCCGCGGCCGCCGACGTGCTCGACGCCGCGGGCGTCGAGACCCCGGTCGACCTCAGCATCCAGTACGTGGCCGAGCGGTACGGCCCGTCGTCGGGTGACGAGTACGCCGTGATCCAGGAGGCGCTGCAGGCCGACGGGCTGTTCGAGGTGGACCTGCAGTCCACCGAGTGGGTCACCTACGCCTCGGACTTCTCGGCGGACGCCTACCCGATCTTCCAGCTCGGCTGGTTCCCGGACTACTCGGACGCGGAGAACTACCTGTCGCCGTTCTTCCTGACCGACAACTTCCTCGCCAACCACTACTCGAAGCCTGAGGTGGACGAGAAGCTGCTCGCCCAGGCCACCGAGACCGACCCGGACGCGCGCACCGCGCTGCTCGAGGAGATCCAGGACCTCGTCGCGGCCGACCTGTCGACCATCCCGTACATGCAGGGTGCGCAGGTCGCGGTCACCGGGCTGGACGTCTCCGGGGCCGAGGACACCCTCGACGGCTCGTTCAAGTTCCGCTACGGCGCGCTGAGCAAGGGCTGAGCGCAGCACTCGTGGCCGCAACACCCACGGCAGGAAGCGCACTGGGACGCTACATCCTGGTGCGCTTCCTGCTCATCATCCCGACCGTGTTCATCCTGGTCACCACCGTGTTCGTGCTCATGCGAGCCACCGGTGACCCCATCACCGCCTCGCAGGGAGGTCGCCTCTCCGCCGACGAGCTGCAGCGCCGGATCACGGAGGCCGGGTACGACCGGCCCGTGCTGGTCCAGTACTGGGAGTACCTGACCGGCATCGTCCGCGGCGACTTCGGCACCACCATCAGCGACAACCAGCCCGTCATCGAGGTGCTCGGCCTGTACGGCGGGGCGACGCTCGAGCTCACCGCGTACGCCGTGGCGATCGCCGTGGTGCTCGGGCTGCCGCTGGGCATGCTCGCCGCCTACTTCCGCGACAGGTGGCCCGACGCCGGGCTGCGCGTGCTCGCCATCCTGGCCTACGCCACCCCGGTGTTCTTCGCCGGCCTGCTGCTCAAGCTGATCTTCGCGGTCGGGCTGGGCTGGTTCCCCGTGGCCGGCCGGGCCTCGACCGCCGCGCAGATCGAGATGCGGTTCGCCGGGGAGTCCTCCGGGTTCTACCTGGTGGACGCGATCCGCACCGGCCAGTGGTGGGTGGTGCAGGACGTGCTCTCCCACGCCGTGCTGCCCTCCGTCGCGCTCGGTCTGCTCACGGCCGGGGTGTTCCTGCGGCTCGTGCGGACCAACATGATCGCCACCCTCGGCACCGACTACGTCGACGCCGCCCGTTCGCGCGGGGTGCGCGAACGCCGGCTCGTCACCGCCCACGCCACCCGGCCCGCGCTCATCCCGGTCATCACCGTGGCCGGGATGCAGGTGGCGATGCTGCTGGTGGGAGCCGTGCTGACCGAGACGACCTTCGAGTGGCGCGGTCTGGGCTTCCAGCTCGCCCAGTACCTCACCGTGCGGGACTTCGTCGCGGTGCAGGGCATCGTCGTGCTGATGGCGGTGATCGTGGCGGTGACGAACTTCCTGGTGGACGTGATCGCCGCGCTGATCGACCCGAGAGTGAGGTACTGATGAGCGTCCCCATCTCGTCCGTCGGCACCGCCGGCGCGGCGCCCGAGCACCTGGGGGGCCGGTGGGCCTGGCTGCGGCGGGCGCCGGTGGTGCGCCAGGTGCGCCAGAGCGTCGGCCTGCAGCGCGGCATGCTCCTGGCGGGCATCGGCCTCACCACGGCGTTCGTCCTGCTCGCCGCGCTCGCACCGCTGCTCGCGCCGTACGGACCGTCGCAGCGTTCCGACGCGGCCGGCAGCTTCGGCACGCAGCAGCCCCCCAGCGCCGAGCACTGGTTCGGCACGACCGTGGGTGGGTACGACGTGCTCTCCCGGGTGATCTGGGGTGCGCAGACCGCCGTCCTCGTCGTCGTCGTGGCGGTGGCGGCCTCGCTGGTCATCGGTGTGCTCCTGGGACTGGTCTCCGGGTACTTCGGCGGGTGGCTGGACCGGGTGCTGGTGCTGGTGGCCGACGCGATCTACGCGTTCCCCTCGCTGCTGCTGGCGATCCTGCTGGCGATCGTGATCTCCGGGGGGCAGTCGAGCATGTGGGGCGGCATCCTGGCCGCCGCGCTGTCGATCACCGTGGTGTTCATCCCGCAGTACTTCCGCGTGGTGCGGTCCGAGGTGGTGCGGGTCAAGTCCGAGGCGTTCGTCGACGCCGCCCGGGTGCTGGGCACCCCGCACCGGCGGATCATGACCCGCCACGTGCTGCGCAACTCGGTGCGCACGCTGCCCCTCATCGTCACGCTCAACGCCTCGGAGGCGATCCTCACCCTGGCGGGCCTCGGCTTCCTCGGGTTCGGCATCGAGCCGACGGCGGCCGCGGAGTGGGGCTACGACCTGCAGCGTGCGGTCGCGGACGTCACCTCCGGCATCTGGTGGACGGCGATGTTCCCGGGGCTGGCGATCGTGATCGCCGCGATGGGCATGACGCTCATGGGCGAGTCGTTGAACGACCTCGCCGACCCGCGGCTGCGGTCCCGTACCGCGTCCGCGGAGGTGGCGGGGGACGTCGCCGAGACGTCGGTGCAGGCCGACACGACGAAGGAGGACGAGCGATGAGCGAGCCGGTCGCACAGATCACCGACCTGGCCGTGTCGTTCGCCACCGACCAGGGGTCGGTGCGCGCGGTGGACGGCGTCAGCCTGCAGGTGGCGCCGGGCGAGGTGCTCGCCGTCGTCGGCGAGTCCGGGTCCGGCAAGACGGTCACGGCCAAGACGCTGCTCGGTCTGCTGCCGGAGACGGCCACGGCGCGGGGCGCCGTGGTGCTGACGTCGCCCCAGGGTGTCCGCACGGACGTGGTGCAGGTCTCCGCGGCCCGGATGCGGCAGCTGCGCGGCACCGAGGTGGCGATGGTCTTCCAGGAGCCGTCCACCGTCCTCAACCCGGTGTACACGGTCGGCTGGCAGATCGCCGAGAGCGTCCGCGCGCACGAGAGGATCTCGCGCCGCGCGGCCCGGTCCCGGGCGGTCGAGGCGTTGCGGCAGGTGGGGATCCCGGATCCCGAGGAGCGGGTGGACCACTACCCGCACCAGTTCTCCGGGGGCCAGAAGCAGCGGGTCGTCATCGCGATGGCGCTGGTGCTGGGGCCGGACCTCATCGTCGCGGACGAGCCGACCACCGCCCTCGACGTCACCGTCCAGGCGGAGATCCTGGACCTGCTGCGCCGGTTGCGGGACGAGACCGGCACCGCGATCGTCCTCATCACCCACAACATGGGCGTCGTCGCCGACCTCGCGGACCGCGTCGCGGTGATGTACCAGGGGCGTCTCGTGGAGCAGGCTCCGGTCACCGAGCTGTTCGCGGACCCGCAGGCCGAGTACACGCGCGCCCTGCTCGGGTCGGTGCCGCGGCTGGGCGAGGGGCGGGTACGGGCGGAGGCCCGGGCGGCCGGCCGACCTGACGGGTGGGCCGAGAGCGCCCCCGTGGTCAGTGCGACGGACCTGACGATCACCTACCCGGGCCGGTTCCGTCGCCCGGGCTTCACCGCTGTCGACCAGGTCTCGTTGAGCATCCGTCCTGGCGAGGTGCTGGGGCTGGTGGGGGAGTCGGGATCGGGCAAGACGACGATCGCGCGGGCCATCGCCGGCCTGCAGCCCGTCTCCGACGGGTCGCTGAGGGTCTTCGGCACCGAGATGCGCGGGGCGCGCGGCAAGGCCCTCGCCGGGGTGCGGCCGCGCCTCGGGTTCGTCTTCCAGGACCCGGCCGCGTCGTTCAACCCCCTGCTGACGATTGCGGAGTGCGTGGCGGAGCCGCTCGTCGTGCACGGTCGGGCGCGCAGCCCGGAGGCTGCGCGCGGGCGGGTGGACGAGCTGCTCGAGGCCGTCCAGCTCCCGCGCTCGTACGGCAGCCGGTACCCGCACGAGCTCTCGGGCGGTCAGCGCCAGCGCGCGTCGCTGGCGCGGGCGCTCGCCCTCGACCCGGAGCTGCTGGTGGCCGACGAGCCGACGTCGGCGCTCGACGTCTCGGTGCAGGCGCGCGTCCTGGAGCTGTTCGCCGAGCTGCAGGCCGAGCTCGGGTTCGCCTGCCTGTTCGTCTCCCACGACCTGGCGGTGGTGGACCTGCTCGCCGACCGGATCGCGGTGCTCTACCGCGGGCGGCTCGTCGAGGAGGGGCCGGGCAGCGAGGTGCTGGACCAGCCGCGGGACGCGTACACCCGCCGGCTGCTGGCCTCCCTGCCGGTGCCGGACCCCGAGCTGCAGGCCGAGCGGCGCGAGGCCCTGCGCAGTCTGTGACCCGCAGGGGGCGCGGGGCGGGGGTGAACGTCAGGTGATCCCCAGGCCCGCGCGCCACTCGGCGGGCACCAGCGCGTACCCGACGAAGGCGACGACGTCGAGCACCGTGTGCGCGACGACGAGCGGCAGGACGCGGTGGCGCCCCCAGCGCGAGGTGTAGAACCACGCGAAGAGGATGCCCATGACCACGTTGCCGAGGAACGGCCCGATGCCCTGGTACAGGTGGTACGAGCCGCGCAGCAGGGCGCTGGTGGCGATGATCTTGAGGCGTGTCCAGCCCAGGTCCGTGGTGCGCTCGGTGAGGTAGGCGACGGCGATCACCTCCTCGACCAGGCCGTTCTGCAGCGCGGCGAGGATCAGGACCGGCACGGTCCACCAGTGCGCGTCGAGCGCGCTCGCCTGCACGCTGACGGTGATGCCGAGGGCCCGGCCCAGGGCGTAGAACGCCAGCCCGGGGAGCCCGATCGCGGCCGCCAGCGCGACGCCCCACGCGGTGTCGCGACCGGGCCGGGCGGCGTCGAACCCGATGCGGCGCAGCGTCCCGGGGCCGCGGGCGCTGAGCAGGTAGATCGCCAGGACGACGGGGACGAGGGCGAACCCGATCCCGAGGAGCTGGTACGTCAGGTCGAGCCAGGGGCGCGGGGACCTCGAGGCGTTGAGGGTGGCGCTCTGGTCGGCGAGCGAGGTCTCGGCGGTCAGGCGCGCCACGATGTTCACCAGGGCGTAGACGGCGCTCTGACCGAGGCTCAGGCCGAGGACGATCCAGATCTCTGCGCCGGTGCGACGCCGTTCGCGCGGCGTGCGCGCCGGTGCGGCGGGTGCGGGCGGGCTCCACGGGGTGGCGGGCCGGGATGGTGCGGTGTCGGGCACGGCGTCCAGCGTAGGGGTTGTGCGCGAGGTGCGGACGTGGCACGCTACAAACTAGTTTGTATTGCAAACCTGAATGCCACCGGAGGAACCACGATGTCGAGCTCCCCACGCGACCACCCGGAGCCCAGGAAACCGGAGGTTCTCGACCCTGCCGAGACGCTCCGACTGATCGAGGAGTCGCAGCGCCGTGCCCGTGCGGGGACCGAACCGGACGGGCGCCTGCTCTACCTGGTGTGGGGGATCGCCTGGGGGGTCGGCTACCTCGTGCTGTGGACGAACGCGCGCGACCAGGGTGGACCCCCCACGGGACCCGCCTTCCCGATCTTCGGCACCCTGCTGATCGCGGCGATCGTCATCACGATCGTGCACAGCGTCCGCCGGGGCTCAGGGACCAGGGGGCCGAGCCGCCGCGTCGGTGCGCTGTACGGGTGGTCCTGGATGCTGGGCTTCCTCGCCTATCCGTTCATCATCGCCGGCATCGCTCGCGCCGGGGCCTCCGACGACGTCATCGCGCTGGTCGCCAACGCCCTCGCCTGCGTCGTCGTCGGTCTGATGTACCTCGCGGGCGGCACGTTCTTCCCGGACAACCGCCTCTTCGTCCTCGGGCTGTGGATCCTGCTCACCGGAGGTGTCGCGACGATCGCCGGGATGCCCGGCACCTACCTCGTGATGGCGATCGCGGGCGGTGGCGGCTTCCTCGTCATGTGCGGGATCGAGGCGGTGCTGACCGCCCGACGACGACGCACCGCAGCCTGCGAACCCGGCGGGCGCGGCGCCGTCGGCCAGGAGCCCGTCGATGGATGAGCTCGACACCGTCATCCACGCCCCGGCGCGGCTGCGGGTCGTGTCCACGCTGGCCACGCTCGCCCCCGCCGAGGAGATCGCGTTCCCCAAGCTGCAGCAGCTTCTGGAGATGACGGCGGGCAACCTGTCCACCCACCTGCGCAAGCTCGAGGACGCGGGCTACGTGCGCGTGTCCAAGACGCACACCGGCCGCAAGCCGGTCACCTACCTCGCGCTGACCACGGCCGGCCGGCGCGCCTTCGAGGACTACACGGCCACCCTGACCGCTCTGCTGAAGGGAGCAGGAACATGAGTGTCATCGAGGTCGACGGGGTGACGCGTCGCTTCGGCGAGGTCGTCGCGCTCGACGACGTCTCCCTCGACGTGGGGGCCGGTGAGCTCGTCGGGCTGCTCGGCCCCAACGGCGCCGGGAAGTCCACGCTGCTGTCGCTGATCAGCGGCCAGCGCAGGCCCGACGTCGGGACGGTCCGTCTGATGGGCGGCGACCCGCGGGACGCGCTCAGCCGGATCAGTCTCGGCATCACGCCGCAGGAGACCGGTCTGCCCGCCACGCTGAAGGTGCGGGAGGTCGTCGACTTCGTCGCCGGGCACTTCCCCCGCCCGGTCCCGACCGGGGAGCTGCTGGACCAGTTCGGGCTCACCGAGATGGCGCGCAAGCAGACCGGGGCGCTCTCCGGCGGGCAGAAGCGGCGGCTCGCGGTCGCCCTGTCGCTCGTCGGCAACCCGCGCGTCGTCCTGCTCGACGAGCCCACCACGGGCCTCGACGTCGGCGCTCGGCAGGCCCTGTGGGACGCGATCCGCCGGTACCACGCGGGCGGCGGCACGGTGCTGCTGACGAGCCACTACCTGGAGGAGGTCCAGGCGCTCGCCGAGCGCGTCGTCGTCATCGACCACGGCGTGGTGCGTGCCGACGACTCGCTGGACGCGATCCTGCGCCGGGTGGCGCTGCGCCGGGTCGTCCTGACCGTCGCGGACGACCTGTCCACCTGGCCGGGCGTCGTGCGCGTCGAGCAGGTCGGCGGCACGGGGGCCGACGGCGGCACGCGCCAGGAGCTGTTCACCCCCGACGCCGACGCGCTGGTCCGCGACCTGGTGCGCGCCGACGTCGACTTCCGTGACCTCGAGATCCGGGGCGCGAGCCTCGAGGAGGCGTTCGCCGAGATGGTCGCGGCCGAGAGCCCCCTGGAAGGAGCGACCCGATGACCGCCGCACGCCCGACCACCCGACCGCCCGTGCCGCCGTCGGGCACCACCGGGACCACCGTCAGCCCGGTCCGCCTGGCGTGGCTGCACCTGCGCTACCAGTTCCTCGAGACCGTCCGGGTCCCGATCGCGGTCATCGGGAACGCGGTGTTCCCCTCGCTGGCGATGCTCTTCTTCGTCGTGCCGCAGTCCGAGGTGGCCGGTGACTCGCAGATCGCCACGATGGCGGTGGCCGGTCTCGGGCTGTTCGCCGTCTGCTCGGCGAGCCTGTTCACGTACGGACTCGGGGTCGCCGAGGACCGGGCACTGCCCTTCGACCCGTTCCTGCGCTCGCTGCCGGCGGGGCCAGGGCCGCGCATGGTGGCGCGGGTGGGCAACGGCGCGGCCTTCGCGCTGATCGGGCTGATCCCGCTCATCGTCGTGGCGTGGCTGTTCACCGCAGCCTCGGTCACCGTCCCGGAGCTGGTCGCGGGCATCGGGACGATCCTGCTGACGTCGGTGCCGTTCGTTCTCCTGGGCATGGGCATCGGCTACTCGTTGACGGCCAAGGCCGCGTTGCCGGTCGTGCAGGTGATCCTGTTCCCGCTGGCGTTCGCGGGCGGGCTGTTCCTGCCGCCGATGATGTTCCCCGACTGGATGGACACCCTGTCCCAGGCGACCCCGACGCGTGCCGGCCGGGACCTGCTGGTCCAGGCGCTCACGGGTATGGAGGCGAACCCGTGGGCGTGGCCGGTGCTGCTCGGATGGACGGTGCTCTTCGCGGGCCTCGCCGTCTGGGCGTACCGCCGCGACGAGGGCCGCCGCTTCCGCTGAGCAAGCGTTGTGGGCGCGAATTCTGTGCTTTCGTATCCCCACAAAAGGGATTGAACGGGCCAGAATTCGCGCCCACGACGTGGGTCAGGCGGCGCGGCGCAGGCGCAGGGAGTTGGTCACCACGATCACCGACGACGCCGCCATCGCCGCGCCCGCGATCATCGGGTTGAGCAGCCCGGCGGCCGCCAGCGGGATCGCCGCCACGTTGTAGGCGAACGCCCAGAACAGGTTCTGCTTGATCACCCGCAGGGTGTGCCGGGACAGCCGCACCGCGGTGGCAGCCGCTCGCAGGTCACCGCGCACGAGGGTGATGTCGCTCGCCTCGATCGCCACGTCCGTCCCGGTGCCCATCGCGAGCCCCAGGTCCGCGGTGGCCAGCGCCGCGGCGTCGTTCACACCGTCGCCGACCATCGCGACCGTCCGGCCCTCGCCCTGCAGGCGCGAGATCGTCGCCGCCTTGTCCGCCGGCAGGACGCGGGCGATCACGTCGTCGATCCCGACCTCGGCGGCCGCGGCACGCGCCGCGCCCTCGGAGTCCCCCGTGAGCAGCACGGGGCGCAGCCCGAGGGACTTCAGCTCGGCGACGGCCTCGGCGGAGGTCGGCTTCACCGGGTCGCGCAGCACGAGCGCGGCCCGGGCGGAGCCGTCCCAGGCGACGACGACGGCGGTCGCTCCGTCGTCCTCGGCCCGCCCGACGGCGTCGCGCACCTCGTCCGGCACGTGCACCCCGGCCTCGTCGAGCCAGCTCGTCCTGCCGACCATGACCCGGCGTGCGCCCAGGCCGCCGGACCCGCCGGAGCCGGAGCCGCCGTCGGACGAGCCGCCCAGCCCGGAGTGCGCCGTGCGCACGACGGCCTCGACTCCGCCGCCCGCCGTGGAGCGGAAGTCGAAGACCTGGAGCGTCCCGATCGTGACGCCGTCGGCCCCCGTGGACGCCGGGCCGGGGGCGTCGGTGGCCGGTCGCCCGCGTCCGTCGGCGATCGCCCGCGCGACGGGGTGCTCGCTGCGGTCCTCGACCGCTGCCGCGAGGCGCAGCGCCTCGTCCGCGTCGACGCCGGGCGCCGGCACCACGCTCTCGAGCGCCATCGCTCCGGCGGTCACCGTGCCGGTCTTGTCCAGCACGACGGTGTCGATGCGGCGGGTGGACTCCAGGATCTCGGGTCCCTTGATGAGGATGCCGAGCTGCGCTCCGCGGCCGGTCCCCACGAGCAGGGCGGTCGGTGTGGCGAGCCCGAGCGCGCAGGGGCAGGCGATGATCAGCACCGCGACGGCCGCGGTGAACGCGAACTGCACCCCGGCCCCCGCGACCAGCCAGCCGGCCAGCGCCAGGACGGCGATCGCGAAGGCGATGGGAACGAAGACCGCCGAGATGCGGTCCGCGAGACGTTGCACCGGAGCCTTGCCGGTCTGCGCCCGCGAGACCAGGCGCCCGATCTGGGCCAGCGTGGTCTCCTCGCCCACCCGGGTGGCGCGCACCAGCAGGTGGCCGGAGGTGTTCACCGTGGCTCCGGTGACGGCATCACCCGGGGCCACGTCCACGGGGACGGGCTCGCCGGTCAGGAGCGAGGTGTCGATGGCGGAAGCACCCTCGACGACCTCGCCGTCGGTGGCGACCTTCTCGCCCGGGCGCACGGTGAACAGGTCGCCGGCGCGCAGCGCGGACACCGGGACCGTCTCCGTCACGCGACCGCCGTCCTGCCTGGTCAGGGGACTGCCGTCCGGACCGGTGACGACACGTTCCGCCTCCTTGGCGCTGAGCTCCAGCAGCGAGCGCAGCGCGTCGCCCGCCCGCCGCTTGGACCGGTGCTCGGCGTAGCGACCGGCCAGCAGGAAGGTCGCCACCACGGCGGCGACCTCGAAGTACAGCTCCGGCATCCCGGCGTGGTCGCGGCTGGGCACCAGCGAGGCGCGCATCGTCATGCCGATCTCGCCGGCACCCCCGAGCAGCAGCGCCCACAGCGACCAGAGCGTCGCCGCGGTCACACCGGTGGAGACCAGCGTGTCCATGGTGGAGGCGCCGTGGCGTGCGGCCCGAGCTGCCGCGACGTGGAACGGCCACGCCCCCCACGTGACCACGGGCAGCGACAGGGCCGCCACGACCCACTGCCAGCCGGGGAACTGCCAGGCCGGGATCATCGACAGCAGCACGACGGGCACGGTGAGGACGGCGGCGACGCGCAGGCGCCGGCGCAGGTCGTCGCCGCGATACTCGGTGTGGACGTGGCCGCCGGCGTGCTCTGGTTGCCCGGAGTGCTCTGCGTGCTTCGCGTGGTCGTCCGTGTGCCCGGCGTGCGGGTCGGGGGCCGTGGGGGAACCGCCGCCGTCCGGTGCCGCCGCCCGCGACCGGGTGACGGTCGCGGTGTAGCCGGCGGTGGCGACGGCCTGCACGAGGTCGGCGTCGGTCACGCCCTCGGGGAGCCGCACGTGGGCGCTCTCCAGGGGAAGGTTCACGGTGGCGTCGACGCCGGGGAGCCGGGTCAGCTTCTTCTCGACGCGGGCGACGCACGAGGCGCAGGTCATGCCCTGGATCGCGAGGTCGACCTCGCGATCGGGGGTGGGGGTGGTCATGGGTGACTCCTGGGACGGTGCGGGGTGGAGATCACCGGCGACGGACCGTGGCGGCGGTCGTCGGAGGTCGGGGCGTCGGGCGGGCTGCCGTGCGGCGCGGCGCGGAGGGCCTGCACGGACGACGGCGGTGCGTCGGGTCCGTGGGTCGGCAGGCGGTCCGCGGTGTGGTGCGGCGGGTCAGCGCCGCGGCGGGACCTGGGGGTCGTAGGTCTTCGTGGCGGGCTGTGCGTCGTGACCGCAGGCGCAGTCGTGGGCCTCCTGCCGCGCGGGGGCCTGTGCGGCCTGCTGAGCGGCGAGGGCGTCGGTCTGCAGGTCGTAGGAGGTGACGGCGTACCCGGCCTCGTCGACCGCGTGGCGCAATGCCTGCTCCTCGAGGGGCTCCTTCGAGAAGACGGTGGCCTCGGACTCGCCGCCGACGTTCAGCACGATGCTGACGTGCTCGACGCCGTCGACCTGCTGCAGGTCGTCGGTGACGTGGGCGACGCAGTTGGCGCACGTCATGCCGGTGACGCCCAGGGTGGTGACGGTGCTCATGGGTGCTCCTTCTCAGCTGCGGACGAGGCGCCCGATCGCAGCGGACGCCTCCTTGACCTTCGAGGCGCCGGCCTCGTCGGACTCGCGGGCCGCGTCGACGACGCAGTGGCCCAGGTGGTCCTCGACCAGTGCCAGGCTGACCGACTGCAGGGCCTTCGTCACGGCGGAGACCTGCGTGAGGATGTCGATGCAGTAGACGTCCTCGTCGATCATGCGGGCGATCCCTCGCACCTGACCCTCGATCCGGCGCATCCGCTTGAGGTAGGCGGCCTTGTCCGAGGCGTAGCCGTGGGGCCCGTCGTGCCCGGACTGCCCGGAGGCGGGGTCGGGGAGGGGTGCCGGGTGCTCGCTCATCTCTTCACCATACCCCCAGGGGGTATCTTGTCAACAGCGCTAGCCTGGGTGGTGGACGAGAGAACCGGACGAGAGGGGCCCACGATGGCCGAGGACGACGCCGGCCCCGTGTTCGACGGTGTGAAGATCGGTCGGCCCGCGACGGGCGCGCTGCTGCACGCCGGCTACCGCTCGCTCGACGAGCTTCCCGCCGAGCTCGCCGAGCTGCTGGCCCTGCACGGCGTCGGCCCGAAGGCCGTCCGGTTGCTGACCGAGGCGATCGCCGAGCGCTGACGGGCGGGCGTCACTTCTTCTTCGACTTCTTGCCCTTCTTGCTCTTCTTGGCGGAAGTCTTCGTGCCCGAGCCCTTCGTCGAGTCCTTCTTCTTCGAGCCGGACTTCGAGCCGGCGCCCGCGGACTTCTTGCCCTTCTTCGTCGCCGACCTGCCCGCAGGTTCGTTCTCGCTCGCCGTGGCCCGTGCCGGTGAGACCTTCGTGCTCGCCGACGGCGTCGCGTCGCCCTCGGTCACCCGAGCCTTGAACCCCGCGCCGACGCGGAACCGCGGGACCACGGCGGCGGGCACCTCGACGGCGGCACCCGTGCGCGGGTTGCGCGCGGTCCGGGCCGGTCGTGCCACCCCGGCGAACGTGCCGAACCCGAGCAGGGACACCCGCTCCCCGGCCGCCACGCCGTCGATGATCGAGGCCAGGACGGCGTCGACGTGCCGCCGGGCCTCGGCGGGCGTGCTGCCCGCCCGCTGAGCCACCGCTTCCACGAGCTGCGCCTTGTTCATGTGCACCCACTCCTCGTCGCCGGCGTCCCGGCGTCGTCGCGCGATCCGGTCGTGCTGCCGTGCTGCGGTCAGGACGGCACCGTGCCCGCCATTCAAGCGGTGACGGGCGCTCGCACCCGGCAGGAATCGCCGCCCGGCGGTCAGCCCGCCACCGAGATCCGCAGCGCGGCCACCAGGTCGCGGTAGAGCTCGTCGCTCGCGGTCAGCTCGTCGTGGGTTCCCGAGGCGCGCACCGTGCCGTTCTCCATGACGACGATCTGGTCGGCATCGAGCACCGTGGACAGCCGGTGCGCGACCGTGACCACGGCCCCGTGACGGGCCTGGGCGCGGATCGCGTCGTGGATGGCTGCCTCGGTGAGGCCGTCGACCTGCGAGGTCGCCTCGTCCAGGAGGAGCACGGCGGGGCGGCGCAGCAGGGCGCGGGCCAGGGCGATCCGCTGGCGCTGGCCGCCGGAGACGGCGCTGGAGACCAGCGAGGTGTCGAGCCCGTCGGGGAGCCGGTCGATCTCGCCGTCGAGCCGGACGGCGCGCAGGGCGTCGGCGAGGGCCTCGTCGGAGGCGTCGGGGTGGCTGAACAGCAGGTTCTCGCGGATGGTCCCGGGGACCACGGGTGTCTCCTGCTCCACGTAGGCGAACCGGCCCCGGACGGCGGCGTGGGACAGCTCGGGGTAGGGCGTGCCGTCCAGCAGGATCCGGCCGGACTCGGGCTCGAGGAACCGCAGCAGCAGCGACAGCAGCGTGGACTTCCCCGCCCCGGACGGCCCGACGACCGCCACGTGCCCGTGCCGGGGCACGGCGATGCTGACGTCCCGCACCGCGGGCTCGGCGGTGGGGGAGTAGCGGGCGGTGACGCCCTCGAGGAGCAGCACGGCAGGTGCGGTGGCTCCCACGGCGAGCGCGGGTGACGGCGTCGGCCGCTCGCCCGTCGCGGCCGTCGGGTCCTCCTCCTCGGACTCGACCTCCATGGCCTGGACCTCGCTGATCCGTGCGGCGGCGGCGATGCCGGACTGCAGGTTGGTGAAGGCCTGCGTGAGCTCGCCGATCGGCCCGACGATGTTGAACGCGTAGAGCAGGAACGCCACGAGGCTGGACACGGCGAGCAGGTCCTCGGACACCCGCCAGGCGCCGATGCCGAGGATGGCGATGATGGCGAGCTGGATGCCTCCCCACGAGATGGTCCAGGCGACGGCCTCGGTGCGCACGGCGGTGATGGCGTGGCGTCGGGCGGACCGGGCGTCGTCGAGGATGGCGGCGCTCTGGCGCGCCTCGGCGCGGCTGACCTTGACCGTGCGCACGGCGCGCACGGTGCCCTCCAGGGTGCCGCCGAGGCGGCCGACGGCGTCCTGGGTGCGCTTCTGGGCCGTCCCGATGCCCGGCAGGAGCAGGCCCATCGCGATCCCGACGACGATGATCGCCACGACGGTGGAGCCCAGCAGGACGACGTCGAGCACGGCCATGAGCACGAGGGTGCCGATGAGGCCGATCGCGCCGTTGACCAGGCTCACGAGGCTCGACGAGGTGGCCTCGCGCAGCAGCAGGGTGTCGGAGGTGACCCGGGTGACCAGCTCGCCGGGGGGCCGGGAGGTGATGGCGCCGATGCGGGCGCGGAGGTACCGCCGCACCAGCGACTCTCGCGCGTCGTAGACGACGTCCTCCGCGAGCGTGCCGAGCAGGATCCACTGGACGAGCCCGACGGCGGAGCCCACCAGCAGCAGTGCGAGCAGCCAGAGCACCGGGGCGGCCAGGGACTGCCCCGAGCCGAGGGAGTCGAGCACCCACTTGGTCACCATGGGGGTGGCCAGCCCCATGGCGGTGGCCGCGATGCCGAGCGCCATGCCGAGGACCAGGGTGCGGCGGTGCGGACGGATGAAGCCGAGCAGGATGCGCAGCCGCTCGAAACGAGGAGGGGACGTGGCGGTGGGGGTGTCGGGCATGACCACAGTGGAACATGCATGTTCCACTGTGGTCAATAGTTGATCCTTGACAGTGAAGCCAGGTACCGTGCACGCATGGTCGTCACGCAGGAACCTGCCCACCGCGGCGCGCGGGCCCGCACCCGCGCCGCCATCGTCGACGCCGCGTTCGCCCAGCTCGCGCTCGACCCCTCCGCGACCCTCGGCACGATCGCCGACGCCGCCGGGGTGGGGCGCACGACGCTGCACCGCTACTTCCCCGAGCGTTCCGACCTGCTCGACGCACTGCTGGAGCATGCCGGTCACCGGCTCGAGGAGGCGACGCGGTGCGCGCGGCCGGAGGACGGCACCGCCCGGTCCGCCGTCGTGCGGCTCTCGCAGGAGTACCTGGAGCTCGGGGACCTGCTGACCGTCATCTTCAGCGGGACCATCGACGCCACCTGCATCCCCGACCCGGACGGCCAGGACCCGATCCTGGCCCTCGTCCGGAAGGGGCACGCCGACGGATCCATCGACCCCGAGCTCACCGACGACTGGGTGCTGGGGATCGTGTGGTCCCAGCTCTACAACGCTTGGGAGATCCTGCGCGGCAGGCAGGTCTCCCGGCACGACGTCGTGCGGCAGCTCGTACGCACGATCGACAAGGCGATCGCGGCCTGAGGTCCACCCGGCCCAAGGCCCGCGGGAGCCGGGGCTACCCCGCCGTCGCCGCCGCAGCGGCCCGAGCGCCGGCCGGCAGCGCCTCGAGGATGCGGTGCACCGCGTCGTCGTCGTGGGCGGCCGAGCAGAACCACGCCTCGAAGACGGACGGCGGCAGGTTGACGCCGGCGTCGAGCATCGCGTGGAAGAACGGCCCGTGCCGGAACACGTCCTGCGCCTGCGCGTCGGCGTAGGAGGTCACGCCGTCGCGGGCCGCCGACTCCCCGAAGAACACCGAGAACAGCGACCCGGCACGCTGGATGCGGTGCGGCACCCCCTCGGCGTCGAGCGCCTCGCCCAGCCCGTGCGACACGGCGTCGGCCGCCTCGGCGACCCGCGCGTACACGGCGTCGTCCGCCAGGCGCAGCGTGGTCAGGCCCGCCGCCACCGCCACCGGGTTCCCGGAGAGGGTGCCCGCCTGGTACACCGGGCCGGTCGGTGCGAGCTGGTCCATGATCGCGGCCGGTCCGCCGAGCGCGGCCACCGGCATGCCTCCGCCGACCACCTTGCCGAAGGTGAACAGGTCCGGGGTCCAGACGTCCTCGGCTGCCTGGCCGGCGTTCTCGAAGCCCCAGTACCCGGCCTCGGACACCCGGAACCCGGTGAGGACCTCGTCGAGGACCAGCAGCGCCCCGTGCGCGGCGGTGATCCGGCGCAGCCCGGCGTTGAACCCGTCCGACGGCGGCACCACGCCCATGTTCGCGGGTGCGGCCTCGGTGATGACTGCGGCGATCCGCTCACCGTGGGTCGCGAAGGCCGCCTCGACGGCCTCCAGGTCGTTGTACGGCAGCACGAGCGTCTCCGCGGCGGAGGCCTCGGTCACGCCCGCGGTGCCCGGCATCGCGAGGGTCGCGAGCCCGGAGCCCGCCTCGGCGAGCAGGGCGTCGACGTGCCCGTGGTAGCAGCCGGCGAACTTGACGACCAGAGGTCGGCCGGTGACGCCGCGGGCGAGGCGGATCGCCGTCATCGTCGCCTCGGTGCCGGTGGAGACCAGGCGGACCCGCTCGGCGGCGGGGACGCGCCGGCGGACCTCCTCGGCGAGCTCCACCTCGGCGACGGTCGGTGCGCCGAAGGACAGCCCTCGTGCGGCAGCCTCCTGCACGGCCGCCACGACCTCGGGGTGCGCGTGCCCCAGCAGCGCCGGACCCCACGACCCGACGAGGTCCACGTACTCGCGCCCCGCCACGTCGGTGACGTAGGCGCCGCGCGCGCTCGCCAGGAACCGCGGGTCGCCGCCGACCGAGCCGTAGGCGCGGACCGGCGAGTTGACGCCGCCGGGGATGGCGCGCTGGGCGCGCACGAACGCCTCGTGGTTGTCGACCGGGGGCGTGCTGCTCACCAGTGCCGCCTCGAGGTGCCCGAAGCCTGCCGTGTCCGTCATCGTGGTCCTTCCGTGGGGGTTGCTGCCGCGTGCGGGGAGGGTCGCTCGAGCCACGCGGCGATCTCCTGGGCCCAGTAGGTGAGGATGACGTCGGCGCCGGCGCGCTTGATCGCGAGCACCGACTCCAGCACCGCGGACCTGCGGTCGATCCAGCCGTTCGCGGCCGCCGCCTCGATCATCGCGTACTCGCCGGACACCTGGTACGCGGCCACGGGCACGTCGGACCGGTCCGCGACGCCGCGCAGCACGTCGAGCGAGGACCCGGCGGGCTTGACCATGACCATGTCCGCGCCCTCGGCGATGTCGAGGTCGGCCTCGCGCAGCCCCTCGCGGGCGTTGGCCGCGTCCATCTGGTAGGTCCGCCGGTCGCCCTGCAGGGCTGAGTCGACGGCCTCGCGGAACGGGCCGTAGAAGGCGCTGGCGTACTTCGCGCTGTACGCGAGGATGCTCACCGACTCGAACCCGGCGTCGTCCAGGGCGTCGCGGATCATCGCGACCTGGCCGTCCATCATGCCCGACGGCGCGACCACCTCCGCCCCGGCCCGCGCCTGGGCGACGGCCATGGCGGCGTACCGGTCCAGGGTGAGGTCGTTGTCGACCGTGCCGTCGGACGCGAGCACACCGCAGTGCCCGTGGTCGGTGAACTCGTCCAGGCAGGTGTCGACCATGACGACCGGCCCGGGGCGTCCGCCCGGCCGCTCGGCCTCGACCGCAGCGACGGCCTCGCGGGCGATGCGCGTACCGCGCTGCAGGATCCCCTCGGGGGCCGCGGCCTGGGTGCCCAGGGCGTCCCGCACCGACGGGATGCCGAAGAGCATGACGCCGCCCAGACCGGCGCGCGCGGCCGCGGCGACGGCGTCGTGCAGCGTGGCCTCGGTGTGCTGCACCTGGCCGGGCATGGAGGAGATGGCGACGGGCTCGTCGATGCCCTCCTTGACGAACAGCGGCAGCACGAGGTCGCCGGGGTGCAGCCGGTGCTCGGCCACGAGGCGGCGCATCCGCGGGGTGGTGCGCAGTCGGCGCGGGCGGTACACGATGCCCGAGGTGCTCATGGGCGCTCCTTGAGGACGGTGGTGACGGTGGCCGCGAGCGCGGCGTCGGTGGGTCGGTCGGCGACGGCGGCGACGCTCAGCCCGGCTTCGCGCGCGGCGTCGGCGGAGGGGCGGCCGATGGCGACGACGGGTGACGTGGCGCCGTACTGCGCGGCGATCTCGCGGGCGACGGAGCCCGACGTGACCACGATGACGTCGTAGCGGGCGTGCACGACGTCGGCCGGCAGCTCGGAGCGGACGGTGCGGTAGGCGGTCACGACGTCGGGGGTCCAGCCGAGCGCGGTGAGGCCGTCGCGCAGGGTCGGGCGGGCGAGGTCGCCGAGCGGGAGGAGGACGGTCGTCGTGTCGGTCGAGGGTGCGGACGCCTCCGCGACGTCCTGCCGGCTCGGTGCCGGCGGGAAAGCAGCGACGATGCCGTCGGCCGTGGCGTCGTCGGGGACCAGTGCCGGCTCGATGCCGATGGAGTGCAGGGCGCGGACGGTCGCGGGGCCGACGGCGGCCCACCGGACGGGTGCGTCGGCGAGAGTCGTGGGGCGCCCGGCGCCGACGAGCGCGTCGACGGCGTTGACGCTGGTGATGACGGCCCACGCGTAGCGGCCGGCGTCCAGCCCTGCGACGGCGGCCGCGAGCGCACCGGCGTCCTCCGCGGGCGCCCGCTCGATGACGGGGGCGACCGTCACCGCGACGCCGGCGGCGCGCAGCCGCTCCGCCAGCCCGGCGGCGCGGGCGGGGGAGCGCGGCAGCAGGACGGTGCTCCCGGTCAGGTCGGTCACGCGCCCTCCGGGTCGTCCGTCCCCGTCGGGACGCGGACGGGCTCGGGCGGGGCGGGCTCGGCCGGGGACAGGGGTGCGAGGCGGGCGGCGCCGTCGGCGAGCAGCCGCTCGGCGACCCGCACACCCAGGGCGTACGCGTCGTCGTCGGCGGCGAGGGCCGTGGTCGGGGCGACCTCGACGCGCGCGGTGTGCTTGAGCTGCTCGGTGCCGTCGATCGACGCCACGGCGGCGGACAGCACGAGCGCGCTGTCGTCGAGGCGGGCGTGGGCGCCGATCGGGGCGGCGCACCCGGCCTCGAGGCGCGCGAGCACGGCACGCTCGGCGGTGACGGCGAGCCGGGTGGGACGGTGGTCCAGGGCGGCGAACGCCTCGACCAGCGCCCCGGCGGCCAGGTCGGTGCTGCGGGCCTCGACCGCGAGCGCACCCTGGCCGGGCGCGGGGGCGACGACCTGAGGGTCGAGCACCTCGCTGACGACCTCGGTGCGGCCCAGGCGCCTCAGCCCGGCGAAGGCGAGCACGACGGCGTCGAGGTCGGCGTCCGGGCCGAGCGCGCGTGCGAGCCGGGTCTCCACGTTGCCGCGGATGTCCACGACGTCGAGGTCGGGTCGGGTGGCGCGCAGCTGGGCGGCCCGGCGGGGCGAGCCGGTCCCGACGCGGCCCCCGCGAGGTAGGGTCTCGAGGGTGAGCCCGTCGCGGGCGCACAGCGCGTCGCGGGGGTCCTCGCGCTCCGGGGTGACGTACGTCAGGCCGGGAGCCGGCGTCGTCGGCAGGTCCTTGAGCGAGTGCACCGCGACGTCGCAGCGGTCGCCGGCGAGGGCGTCGCGCAGCGCGGTGACGAACACGCCGGTGCCGCCCAGGGACGCCAGCGAGCCCGTCTTCACGTCGCCCTCGGTCTTGATGCGGACGAGCTCGACCGGCCGCTCGAGGAGCTCCTCGAGCCGGCGCGCGACCAGGCCGGACTGGGTGGTCGCCAGGGCGCTGCCGCGGGTGCCGAGGCGCAACGGTGCGGTTCCGGGGGTGCTCACCGTCCCAGTGTCTCGCGAAGACCAGGGGGCGGGACAACCCGCAGGGTGCCCGGAGCATGAGAGGTCTCTCACGCTGCTGCCACGGCGCCCTCATGGAGCGTCCGGAGAGTGAGGGGCACGGAGCCGCACCGCGCACCCTGCGCTCGCGGCACTCTCACCGGGAGAACCTGTGATGACGAAGAGGATCGTGGGAACGCTGGCGGCCGTGTGCCTGGCGCTGGCAGGTGTGGGGGCGGGCGCGACGGCGGCGCACGCCGACGACGACGACCGCGTGAGCTGCACGGGGCACGCCTCGAAGAACGCCCAGTACCGGGTCACGCTCGCCGAGCGCGACGACGACCGGGTGCGGACCGCGATGTCGGTCGACGCCAAGAAGCCCGGCCAGCGCTGGACGGTGACGGTGTACCGCAACGGCGACAAGGCGTTCCGGACCACCCAGCGCGCGAACGGCCAGGGCAACATCTCGGTCGCCCGCACCGTGCGCGGCGACGACGACGACCGCTTCCGGTTCGTGGCCGTCTCCAGCAGCGGGCAGCGCGCCGCCCGCACGATCGAGCTCGAGGACCTCGAGTGCCGCAGCGGCAAGGGGTCGAAGGGCAGCCGCTACGGCTACTCGGTCCAGGAGTCGGGCGACGACCGGGTGACGGCTCAGCTCCGGGTCAACGGCCCGAAGAAGAACGCCCGCTGGACGGCGACGTTCTACCGCGACGGCAAGAAGGTCGCCACGACGAGCAAGCGGGCGAACGGCAACGGCAACGTGACGCTCGGCCGGACGTTCGGTGCCGACGACGACCGGGTCAAGGTGGTGGCCACGTCCTCCACGGGTGAGCGGATCACGCGGACGATCGACCTCGACGACTGAGTGCCCACCGCGAAGTAGTACCTCCGGCGTCGGAGAAGTACCCGCGGGGTACTTCCGCAGCGCCGGAGGTACTACTTCGCGGCAGGGGACGGCGGGAAGGGGGTCACAGCCCGTTGACCGCCGCCTGGGCGTGGGCCACGATCGCGGCCAGCCCGGTACCGGCCACCCAGCCGCCCGTCACGGCGAGGCCCGGGATCTGTCCGACGGCGGCGCTCAGCGCGGTGACGTCCGCACGGTAGGCGGGGGTCGGCGGGGGCAGGGCCCCGTCCCAGCGCTGCCGCAGGTGGTCCTGCACGCGGTCCGCGACGGGCACGCCCAGCAGTGCCGACGCGTCCCGGGCGGCCTCGGCGACGTCCGGCGGCCGGGTCTCCTCACCGATCCGCCCGTACGAGAGCCGCACCACGTGCATCCCCTCGCCTGCGGCGGCCCGCACACGCGCGGCCAGCCACGGCCACTTGGCCGTGGAGTGCGTGAGCGCCTTGGCGCGGACCTGCTCGGTGCCGGCGGTCGCGCCCGGGGCCACGAGCACCCCCGAGCCGCGCGGGGCCTCGTCCAGCGCGGGGGCGTCCAGCAGCAGCGTCACGAGCCACACGTCCGCGCCCGGCTCGGGCGCGGGGACGACGCCGGTCCACGGCTCCAGCAGCGGCCCGACGCCGGGAGCGGTCACCACGAGGCGCGGCGCGGTGACCGTGTGCAGCGACCCTCGGCCCCCGGCGACCCCCGCCGCGGTGGCCCGGGAGCGCACGAGCCAGCCGCCGTCGTCGGACCGCTCGATGCCCACGACCTCCTGGCCGAGCCGCAGCGCGGTGTGGATGGGCCCGGTGGCGTCAGTGACGGGGGAGTCGGTCCAGAACTCGGCGCTCGCCGCGATCTGCCCGGCCAGGGCCTCGACGACGGCGTGCATCCCGCCGTCGATCCCGCGCACCGCGGAACCGGCCGGGGCGGCCGCGCGCAGCGCACCGACCGCCCGGGTGAGCGAGCCCTCGACGGCGAACCGGTCGCGCAGGCCGGGTGCCACGGCCGCGACGTCGAGCCGGTCCAGGGGGGCGGAGTGCACCCCGGTGGCGACGGGCGCGACGAGCCTCTCGGTGGTGCGCACCCCGAGCCGGGCACGGGCCAGCGAGCCGAGGTCCTCCGCCCCGGACCCGACGAACCGTGGCAGCACGCGGTCGAGGGAGGCCCGCAGCGCGCCCGCCCAGCCCACGGCCCGGCGCACGTCTGCCGCCCAGGGCACGGCGGGGATACCGAGCACGCCGGCCTTCGGCAGCGGGAACGCGCTCCCGGCGGCGTAGCCCCAGGCGGACAGCGGCGCGGGTGCGACGACGTCGAGCCCGAGCTCGTCGGCCAGCTCGCCGACGGCGGTGCCGCGGGCGGCGAAGGACTCGGCGCCCAGGTCGATCGGGACGCGGGGCACGGACTCGAACGCCCCGCCGCGCACGGGGCCGCCGAGCCGCGTGGAGGACTCCAGGACCACGGTGCGCAGGCCGCGCTCGATGAGCGTGCGGGCGGCGACCAGACCACCGATCCCGCCGCCGACCACGACGGCGTCGACCTGCTGGCTCACAGCGAGTGGACGAGCTCGACGACGCGCGTGAGCACGGCCGGGTCGGTGGTGGGCGGCACCCCGTGGCCGAGGTTCACCACGTGCCCCGGGGCCGCCCGGCCGCGCTCGACGACGTCGCGCACGTGGGCCTCCAGCACCTCCCACGGAGCGGCGAGCAACGCCGGGTCGATGTTGCCCTGGACGGGCACGTCGCCGCCCAGGACCTCCACCGCCTCGTCCAGCGGCGTGCGGTAGTCGACCCCCACCGTGGCGTGCGCCAGCCCGGCCTCGCGCAGCACGTCACGCATGGCGGGGAGCAGGTGGCCGGTCCCGGTGCCGAAGTGGATGCCCGGCATCGGCAGGTCCGCGACGTGCCGCAGCGCGCGGGTCGACGACGGCGCCACGTGCGCGAGGTAGTCGGCGAGGGACAGCGACCCGGCCCAGGAGTCGAACAGCTGGACGGCGCTCGCACCGGCCAGGACCTGGGTGCGCAGGAACCGCCCGGTCAGGTCCGCGGTCCACTCGGTGAGGCGGCGCCACGTCTCGGGCTCGGCGTGCATGAGGGTGCGTGCGGCGAGGTGGTCGCGCGAGGGGCGGCCCTCGACGAGGTAGGCCGCGAGGGTGAACGGTGCCCCGCCGAACCCGATGAGCGGTGTCGAGTCGGTCCCGTCGGACAGCCCCTCGACGGTGAGCCCGACGGCCTCGGCGATCGGTGCGAGGGCGTCGTCGTCGAGGTCGCGCTCCACGAGCCGCGCGACGTCGTCGGCCGTCCGGTACGGCTGGTCCATCACCGGTCCCACGCCCGAGACGATCTCGACGCCCACCCCGGCCACCTTGAGCGGCACGACGATGTCGCTGAAGAAGATCGCGGCGTCGACGCCGTGACGACGCACGGGCTGCAGGGTGATCTCGGCGGCCAGGTCCGGGCGCAGGCACGACTCGAGCATCCCGACACCCTGTCGCACCTCGCGGTACTCGGGCAGCGACCGGCCCGCCTGACGCATGAACCACACAGGGGTCCGTGCGGGCCGGGCACCTCGGAGTGCGCTGACCAGCGCGGACGTGGTCGTGCGTCCGTCGGCCAGGGGGTGGTGGGCGGGCAGGTTGCTGACGTTCACCGTGGGGGATGTCACGGTCAACGATTCTGCCCCGAGGGGGTGCAGATCATAAAGTGGGGGGCACTGTGGTTCTCCTCTCTCTCACCGCCTCCCACCACGAGCTGGACCTCGACGCCCTCGAACGGCTGTCCACCGGCTCGATGTCCGTGGGTCGCACGGTCGTGGGTACCTGCCGACCCGTGCAGGGCACCGTGGTGATCTCGACCTGCAACCGCTTCGAGCTCTACCTCGACGTCGACGCGCCGCTCGACGGCGACACCGTGCGTCACGCGACACGGCACGTCGCCGAGCTCGTCGCCGCGTCCTCGGGCGTGACCGCCGACGTCGCCGCCGACTCCTTCACGGTCCGCACCGGGACCGAGGTGGCCGAGCACCTGTTCGCCGTGGCCGCGGGCCTGGACTCGATGGTGGTGGGCGAGCGGGAGATCGCCGGCCAGGTGAAGCGGGCGCTCGCGGAGTCGCGGGCGGACGGCACCACGTCCAAGACGCTCGAGCTGCTGTTCCAGACGGCGTCGCGCACCTCCAAGCAGGTCGGGCGCTCCACGACGCTGGGTGCCGCCGGGCGGTCGCTGGTGTCGGTCGGCCTCGACCTGGCGGGGGAGTCGCTGCGGCCCTACCCCGTCGCCCGCGCCGTGATCATCGGTACGGGGGCGTACGCGGGGGCGTCGGTCGCGGCGCTGCGGGCCCGGGGTTGCGACGACGTGCGCGTCTACTCGCAGTCCGGACGGGCGGCCGACTTCGCGGCGTCGCACGCGATCGGTGCCGTCGGGCAGGACCAGGAGTCGCTGGTCGAGGCCCTCGGGGACGCGGACCTGGTGGTCTCGTGCTCCGGTGCGCGAGGGCGCCGGCCGGGCGCTGCGGCCGACACCGTGCCGGGAGCCGAGGCGTCGCTGGCCTACGTCCTCGACGCCGCGTCGGTGGCCCGTGCCCGCGACCGTGCGGCAGCCCGGGCCGGGGACGAGCCGGAGTCGGACGCCCTGGTGATCCTGGACCTGGCGCTGCACCGGGACGTCGACCCGTCGGTGGCGGACGTCGAGGGTGTCCTGCTGTACGACCTCGCCTCGCTGACCACGCACGCCCCGGCGACCGAGCGCGCCGTCGTCGACCAGGCGCGCGCGATGGTGCAGGGGGCGGCGTCGCGGTTCGAGGAGACACGCCTCGGGCGGGCCGCGGACGCGGCGGTGATCGCGTTGCTCGACGAGGCGGAGCGCGAGGTGGCCGTCCGGGTCGACGACGCGCTCGCCCGGCTGGCCGGTGAGCTGGTGCCGCACGGGCAGGTGCCGACCGACACCGACCGGGACGAGGTCGCCCGGTCGGTGCGTCGCCGGGTGCACGCCGCCCTGCACGACCGCATCGTCGCGGTCCGGGCGACGGCGTTGGCCGAGGCTCGGGCGGCGGAGGCCGCGGTCGTCGCCGGGGCCGAGCGCTCGTTGCGCGCGGTCCGTGTCGCCGACTGAAGAAAGGCATGTCGGCCTATATCGGGCCGTTCTGCGCTTTCGTGGATAGCGTGGGCGTCGGGGGTCGTACCTGCGGCCCCGGGTTGTTCTCAGCGGCCGCGAAAGGTTGTGCACGATGGACAGTTTCTGGAGCTATGTCTGGTTCCTCCTGTGGATCTTCCTGTTCATGGCGTACCTCATCGTCCTGTTCCAGATCCTCACGGATCTCTTCCGTGACCGGCACCTCAACGGATGGTGGAAGGCGCTGTGGGTGGTGGCACTGATCTTCGTCCCGATGATCACGGCCCTCGTCTACCTCATCGCGCGCGGACGCGGGATGGCCGAGCGCAACCTCGCCGCCGCCCAGGACGCCAAGGCAGCGACCGACGACTACATCAAGACCGTCGCCGGCTCGCCGGCCGAGCACATCGCCTCGGCCAAGAAGCTGCTCGACGACGGCACGATCACGCCGGAGGAGTTCGAGGCGCTGAAGGCCAAGGCACTCGCCTGACCTTCCGCGTCGAACAGGAGTCTGGTCCCGCAAAGGAGCGTCATTGCGGGACCAGACTCCTGTTCGGCGTCCGGGGCTCTAGGGTGACGCCATGCGACTCGGCGTGATCGACATCGGCTCCAACACCGTCCATCTGCTCGTCATGGACGCCCGGGCCGGTGCGCGGCCGGTGCCGCAGGCCAGCCACAAGACGACGGTGCGGCTCATGCGCTACGTCGAGCCGGACGGCTCGATCTCCAGGACCGGCGTCAAGGAGCTGCGACGTGCCGTCGAGGCGGCTGCCGCGGCGGGCCGTGAGCACGGCATCGAGCAGACGATGGCGCTGGCGACGTCCGCCCTGCGGGAGGCGACCAACGGTGCCGAGGTGCTCGCGGACCTGGAGGAGCGTGCCGGCGTGCCCATCGAGGTGCTCGCCGGCGACGAGGAGGCCCGGCTGACGTTCCTGGCCGCCCGCCGCTGGTACGGCTGGGGTGCCGGGAGGCTGCTGCTGCTCGACATCGGTGGTGGGTCCCTCGAGATCGCGACCGGGGTCGACGAGACCCCCGACGTCGCGCTCTCGGTCCCGCTCGGCGCGGGCCGGATGACGCGGCGCTTCCTGCTCGACGCCGACCCGCCGAAGCCCGGTGACGTCGAGAAGCTCCGCAAGCACGCACGGTCGGTGCTCCGCGACGCCGTCGGCCCGGTCGCGGGCGCCCCGGCCCCCGACCACGCGGTGGCGACGTCGAAGACGTTCCGCTCGCTCGCCCGCCTGGCCGGGATGCCGCGCCAGGTGATGGGCACCGGGGAGCGGTGGAGGATGCGGCACGACCACCTGGCCGACTGGGAGCCGCGCCTCGCCCGGCTGTCCTCGGTGGACCGCACGGTGCTGCCCGGCATCGGCCCCGGACGGGCGCTGCAGATCGTGGCGGGCGCCGTCGTCGCCCAGGAGGCGATGGCCGCGCTGGGCGTCGCCGAGGTCGAGGTCTGCCCGTGGGCGCTGCGCGAGGGCGCGATCCTGCAGCGCCTCGACCACCTCTGAGTCGCCGGCCCCTCGGTCACCAGAGAGGCGGGTCGGTGCCCCAGGGGCGGGCGGGTGCCGGGTAGTCGTCGACCGGGAGCGCCGGGCGGGCGTACCGCACCCGCCCGTGGGTCACGGTGGCGTCCGACGGCGGGGGCTCGGCCGGCGGGTGGTCCGGGGTGCGACCGGGGGCGTCGAGGAGCCAGGTGGCCGTCCGGGCGAGGCAGACTGCCACGTCCCGGCCGGCCCCGTCGTGCGACCGCGCGGTCAGGGCGTCGACGACCCCGGCGGCGAGCAGGTACCCCGTGGCATGGTCGAGCGCCTGCGCGGGCAGGGCGCCCGGGGTGACGCCGTCGGCGGACTCGATCAGCGCGATGCCGCCGGCCGCCTGCACGATCGAGTCGAACCCGCGCCGGTCCGCCCACGGGCCGCTGGTGCCCCAGGCGGAGACGCGCGCGTGCACCGTGCCGGGCGGCACCTGCAGACCGTGGGACTCGATCGCACCCGGCCGGTAGCCGGTGACCAGGACGTCCGCGGCGTCGAGCAGATCCTGGGCGCGTGCGTGGTCGTCGCGCCGGCGCAGGTCGAGCAGGGTCGAGCGCTTGCCCTGCCCGGTGTCGAGGTGCTGGGCACCGATCTCGGCCGGCTCCGGCGGGTCGACGCGCAGCACGTCGGCGCCGAGCAGCGCCAGCGTGCGGGTGCCGACCGGCCCGGCGATCACCCGCGTCAGGTCCAGCACCCGCGCGCCGGCCAGGGGCGGGGTCCCCGAGGCGGCCCGGCCGTCCGGTCGTGGCGCCGTGGTCACCAGGGGGCCGACGGCGGCGGCCCGGCCGGGCGCGCTCGCCCGCCACTCGCTCTCCGGGCGCACCCGCACGGCGATCGCCCCGCCGTCGGCCGCCGCATCCTCGACCTGCTGTGCCGGGAGCTCGGCGAGGCGTGCCGCGAGGTCGTCCCGCGTGCCGTCGTCGGGGAGCCCGAGCAGCCGCAGCAGCCGACGGCGGTGGTGCGGGTAGTTGGCATGGGTGCGGACCCAGCCGTCGGAGGTGGGGAAGAACCCGGAGTGCGGGGCGAACCCGGCCCAGGGCTCGCCGTCGACCCGCAGGAGACGGTCCGAGGCGAAGGACGCCGCGACCCGTGCCGGGTCGAGCGGGGCGTCCACGAGCGGCCCCACGACCCCGGCGCGACGGGCGGCGGACCGCAGCTCCTCGAGGGAGGTCGGCGACGGGGAGCGTCGCGGCGAGCCGGTTCATGGACCGACGGTATGCCATGCGGATTTCACCCGTCCGGACCGGTCCGGCGGGAGCATCCTGGGGGGAGGCGGAGCCCTCACCGTACGGGCCTCCGGCCCCCGGGTCCGCCCTGGCACGTGGAGGTGCCTCATGATCAGCACGCGGCGCGGGCTCGCGAGCTTCTCGGTCGACGACCTGGACGCGGCCCGGAGATTCTACGAGGACGTGCTGGGGGCGCGGGTGACGGTCGGCGAGCAGTTCCTGGTCCTGCACCTCGACGGTGGGAGCGCGTTCTTCGTCTACCCGAAGGAGGACCACGTCCCTGCGACGTTCACGATCTTCCACCTGGCGGTGGACGACGTCGACGCGGCGGTGGACGAGCTGGAGGCGAAGGGCGTGGAGATGCTCCGGTACGACAGCTTCGACCACGACGAACGAGGGATCGTCCGAGGATTCATGATGGGCGGGGACGGTGCCTGGTTCGCCGACCCGGCCGGCAACGTGATCGGGCTGATGGACGGCGAGGAGGCCCGGCGCTTCGACGAGATCATCACCTGACGCGCTCGGCCGTTAGGATCGGGCGCATGGCCAAGACCGCTGAGTTCGTGCTGCGTCCGTTCGAAGGTCTCCCGGGGGAGGCCGACTGGGTCTCGATGCGGGAGATCGTGCCCTCGGCGACCGCTCCGGCGCGCACCGTTGACACGCACGGTGGCCGCGACGTCGTCGTCGCCACCGTCCTGCCGGGCGGCTGGTCCGCGCTGCACCGCGAGGACGGCACCGTGCTGCTCGCCGTCCAGGGCGTGCTCAGCGCCGACGACGTGAGCCGGTCGCTGGCGGCGGCGCTGCTCGCGGCGATCGAGGCCGAGCCCGGCACCGGCATCCTGCCGGAGCAGCTCGACGTCACCTCCGACACCCCGCGCCTGCAGGACGTGCTGGACGTCTCGGTGCCGTTCGAGGTCACGGTCCACGAGGGGTACGACTACTGGATCGACTCGTCGGCGGAGATGACCGCCGAGATCAAGGAGGGCCTCGAGGAGGCCGCCGAGCAGACGATCCCCACGGTCAAGGTCGAGGGCGTCGAGTCCGCCTACTGGTGCCGGATGAGCCGTGAGTTCCTGCGGTGGGCCCGCACGGAGGACGAGGACCGTGTGGTGGACGCCATCGCCCGGTTGCACGCGAAGCGCGAGTCCGGTCTCGCCGGCGGGAAGTTCCTGGGGATGTTCCGGGCGTGCGGGCTCGTCGTGCCCGTCTGGGAGCTGCCGCGGGGCACCGAGGCGGCGGAGCTGACCGAGCCCGTCCAGGACCTGTCGCGGCGGTTCGAGGCGGCGCTGTCCGTCGACGAGCCGCTGGACGCCAACGAGCGTCGGGCGCGGGCCGGGATTGTCTCCCGCCAGGTCACTCTGCGCTGACCCCCACAGAAAATTCACCCGGCCATCGCCGACCTGCCCCGTGGATGCACAGAAAGTCGCCTACCGGGGGAGTACGATTCTGAGGGAAGTTCTTTGCACTTCCGATCCCGGCGGGTCACGCCGTGGATCACATCGACGATCGTGGCTGTGACGGCCGCACAGGCAGGGAGCTGTGAACGCGGAGCACGGGGCAACACGGACCGGCCGTGAGACGACACCCGGGGACGGACCGGTGAACGCGGGGGCCCGACGCCCGAGGATGCCGGTGGCCAAGACCCCGCGCCCGCCCACCGCCCGCGGTGGGCGCAGCGTGCAGCGGGTCGCCGTCGTCATCCCGGCGAAGGACGAGGCAGAGCGGATCGCGGCCACCGTGCGGTCGGCGCGCGCCATCCCGCACGTCGACCTCGTGCTCGTGGTGGACGACGGCTCCGAGGACGACACCCAGCACGTCGCGCGCGACGCCGGCGCCGTCGTCGTACGGCACTCCCACAACCGGGGCAAGGCCGCCGCCATGGAGACGGGCGCCGCCGTCGCCGCGATGCGCGACGCCGACGGCCGACCGCAGCGGCTGCTGCTCTTCATCGACGGCGACCTCGGTGACACCGCCGTGAACACCGCGCCGCTGGTCGGCCCGGTCCGCGAGGGCGTCGCCGACCTGGCCATCGCGTTGCTGCCCGCTCAGAAGGGCGCCGGCGGTCGGGGCATCGTGGTCGGCGCTGCACGCCGTGCGATCCAGCGGCTCACGGGCTGGAGCCCGACGCAGCCGCTGTCCGGCATGCGCTGCCTGACGCGGGAGGCGTTCGAGGCCGCCACACCGCTCGCGCACGGCTTCGGTGTGGAGACCGGCATGACGATCGACCTGCTGCGCGCGGGGTACGTCGCCGTCGAGGTCCCGTGCGACCTGCGCCACCGCCCGTCGTCGAACGACCTCGCGGGTCAGCTGCACCGCGCCGGGCAGTACCGCGACGTCATGGCCGCGGTGGGCACCCGCCAGGTGCGACGGGTCGTCGACAAGATCGGCCGACGCGGCGCCCGCACCTGACCACGCTGCGGGCCCGCCTCACCGTCGGTCGACCGGCTCGGCGTCGTCGGTCCGCAGCGTGATCAGCCCCACCAGGGGCACGGCGGCGAACAGCATGAGGGACACCACCCGGATGCCGTAGTCGTTGGCGACGGCGCCACCGACCCCGGCGATCAGCAGGGCGATGAGCACGGGTCGCAGCAGCGGCCACGCAGCCTCGGAGCGCACCAGCCAGCGTGGCCGCCACCGGTGCGGGCCCCACAGGGCCAGGACGAGCAGCAGCAGGACGGCGAGCGCCAACCAGGCGTCGAACCCGCCGGACAGCGACCGCCAGGCGTACCCGGCCTTGCGCCAGATCGTCTCGAGCGCCGTGCCGTCCACGGCGGACTGCACGAACGCCCCGAGGTGGGTCCGTTCGGCGACGGGTCGCAGCCAGTCCAGGTAGCCGATCACCGCGACCAGCAGCACACCGGCGCCACCGGCGACGGCGAGCCGTGACCACGTGATCCGGGCGCCGACGACGGCGAGCACCACCACGACCATGACGGGGAGCAGCACGAGCCCGCCGCCGACGTCGGCCCCGAGCGAGGGCAGGATGCTCACCGCCAGCGCCACCAGGCCGATGACGGACGCCACCACGCCCCCGGCGACCCGGCCGAGACGGCGGGCCAGCACGGCCCCGATCCCGGCCGCGCAGAACACCGCGGCGACGGCGTACACGGAGTAGGTGGGGTTGCCGAAGCCGTAGAACCTGCCGCCGAGGGTCGGCGCGGCGCCGAGCGGGCTCCCGCGGTGGAGCGGGGTGCCCAGGACGGCGTCCAGCGTCAGGACGGCGAACGTGATGGTCGCCAGCACGGTGGGCCCTGCCCAGACCGGCCGGCGAGGGGCGAGCGCCGCCACGAGGCAGACCAGGGCGGTGCTGACGCCGAGGGAGAGCCAGAGCGCCAGGGCAGGGCTGTCGCCCCGCCACCAGCCCCAGGTGCTCATGAGGAAGGTGGCGGCCGGCAGGGAGGCGCACGCCAGCAGCAGCACGTCCAGCGCGCGGGACCAGACCCGTGCCGGACGGGGGGAGCGGCGTCGCAGGCGGGGCAGCCACAGCACGACCAGGGCGAGCGCGGCCAGGGACACCAGGACGGGGATCCCCGTGATGGAGCCCGTGACCACGCGCAGCGCGTGGTCACGGGTGGTGAGCGAGTCGAGCTCGCGTGCGGTGGCGGTGACCGTGGTGGGGCGCTCGTCGGCGAGCGTGAGGGGCGCGCCGGAGAAGTCGGTCGGCCGCGGCAGGTCGTACGCCTCGACCAGGGTGACCGGCAGGTCCAGCAGCCGCACCACGCCCAGCCACCGGGTGGAGGACGTCGTGAGGTAGGCGGGTGACGTGTCCGTGTCGGTCCGCACGACACCGACCCCGAGCGCGGGTCGCACCGGTGCGGGGTTGCCGACGTCGAGCACCATGACGGTGGCGTCCTCCGGCACGACGGAGAGCACCCGGCGAACCGTGGTGTCGACGGCGCGCAGCGCGTCGGCGCGCGCCTCCGCGTCGGTCGTGGCGTCGTCGGGCACCGGCCGGGCCGTGCTGCCCTCGCCGGTGGGGTGGTAGGGCGCGGACCCGGCGTCGACCATGGTCACGGCGCAGGAGAACGCGTCGCCGGGCTCGGCGAGCGCCGCCTCGAGCGTGCGGTAGCGGTCCACGTCGCCGCCCGTCCCGGCGAGGGCGAGGGCGGCGCCGGGGCCGACGGCGGTGGAGCACACGTCGCCCTCGGCCAGCGCGTCCCCCAGGACCCCCAGCCGGGGCTGGAACTCGGAGGCCGACTGCAGCGTCGTCAGCCCTTCCCAGCCCTCGACCTGCGCGGAGCCCTGCGTGGCCGCGGTTCCCGACCCGGTCGCCGCGGTGACGTCCCACGGGGCGCAGGTCCACACGCCGTCGACGAACTCCCCCGTGACGGGACTGCGGCCGGACCCCAGGCCGAGCCAGCCGGCGGCGTGGCAGTCCGCCGAGGGTCCGGTGACGGCGGCCGTGACGCCGGTGGCGCTCGCCCCGTCGCGCAGCATGCCCCACAGCGTCGGGGTGGCGGCGGGGGCCACGTCGGCCCAGCGCAGCCCCTCGGTGCCGATGATGACGACGGGTTCGTCGTCGAGGACCTCGGTACCGGTCGCGGCGACGTCGCCGGCGCTCGCCAGGCCGCGGGCGGGCAGGGCCGCGGCGCCGAGCAGCAGGGCCACGAGCAGCCCGGCACAGACCCCGACGGCGACCGCGGGCGTGCGGGCGAGCAGCGGGCCGGAGGTCCGCCGGCCCGAGGGTGCCGTGGTGCCGTCGGCGCTCTCGGTGGGGCTCGTGCCGCCGGCGGAGCTGTCGGTGTGCTCGAGCGGACCGACGACGAGGAACGGCGTCGCGACGAGCAGCACGTAGACCGCGACGACGATCCCGGAGTCGTTCATCACCGTGCCGACGACGGCGACGGTCACGAGGGACACGACCGTCTTGCGCAGCAGCGGGTCGGCCCGGTAGGCCGCGGCGACGCCGTGCAGGCGGGCGCGGGCGGGGTCGAGCACCGCCCAGGCGGTGCCGGCGCAGACCACCACGGCGAACGCGCCGGCCGGGTTCGCGACCGTCGCCCACGCGCCGGCAGCCTTGCCGACGACCACGGCGAACGCGCCGCCGTCGAGCACCGACTGCACGAAGCCGCCCAGGTGCGTGGCGGGGCCGGGCATCGCCCAGTCGACCACCGCGACCACGGCCACGACGGCGACCGTCCCGATCGCCACGGCGAGCACCCGCCGCCAGGTCAGCCGCCATCCGGCCACGCCGGCGACGAGCACCGCGAACGCCGGGACGAGGGCGAGGATCCCGCCGAGGTCGGCGCCGAAGGGCGGCAGCCCGTCGATGGCGGTCGTCGCCAGCCCGACGGCGGCGGCCACCGCGACGCGGGTGCGTCGGCGTGCCCCGGCGTCGCGGAGCAGCGCCGCGAGCCCGGCGGCGAGCACCAGCCCGGCCACGGAGTACACGGCGAACACGGAGTTGGAGAACCCGTAGAACCGGGCTCCCAGCGAGGGGGCCGGGCCGAGCAGGGAGCCCTGCTGCAGGGTGGTCCCGGTGAGACCGTCGAGGGTCAGCACGCACCAGGTGACCGCGGCGAGGGCGGTCGGCAGGCGCCACGGACCGGGTGGCACGACGAGTCGCAGGGCCCACGCGACCAGCGCGGCCGTGAGCGCGATGGCGCTGAGGGCGGCGGCGAGCAGGGTGACCGGCGTGGCGCCCACCCACCAGCGCGTGAGGGTGGCGAGGGTGGCGGCGACGGGCAGGCTGGAGGCGACGAGCAGCACGCCGAGCGCCAGGCGGCGTCCCGTGGTGCCCGGCGCGCCCGGACCGTCGGGACCGGTGCTCCGGGTGCGGCGACGTGCGAGGAGCAGCCCGGCGACGACCAGGACGTCGGCGAGCGCCAGGACCCCGACCAGCACGGGGGTCATCAGGGGCAGCACCTCGGTGAGCACACCGAGGTACTGACGGTTCTCCACGGTGCGGCTCACGGACAGGCGGCGGTCGTCGCCGCGTTCCAGGGCGGAGCCGGTGAACGCCGACGCCTCGTGCTCGGCCGGCTCGTCGGTGGCGTCGTCGGTCGGTTCGTCCGGCTCCGGCGGGCGGGTGGCGCTGGAGGTGATCGCGTCGGCGACGGTGGCGGCGAGGTCGGCGCTGACGACGACGCCGGGCCAGCGTGCGGAGGTGGAGCTCAACCAGGTGGCGGCGCCGCCGGGAGCGGTCCAGTCCACCACGACCTGCAGGTCGGCCGGGCCGTTCGGGGTGTCGGAGATCCCGGCGACGACGAGCCGCCCGCCGTCGGGCAGCAGCGTGCTCAGCGAGCCGACGGTCTCGTCGAGGGTGCTGACGGCCTCCGTCCGGTCGACGGCGGCGTCGGGGAGCTCGCCCAGGTCGACGACGCCGACCGGGCAGTCGGCGACGTCCGTGGCGGTGAGGTCCGCGGCCCGGGACACGTAGCGTGGGACGTCGCCCGAGGCGTCGGCGAGCGCCACCGCGGCGCCCGGCCCCGCTGCCGTGGTGCACACGCCGGCCGCGGCGGCGAGGTCCCCCAGCGCGCCGGCCTCTGCGGTCGGGCCGGTCGTCTCGTCGTCGACGAGGCCGGACCACCCGGGCACGGTGACGGGCACGGGCTCGGCCGTGGCGGGCAGCAGCGGCATGTCCGCACAGCCGACGACGACGGCGTCCCCGGACAGGTCGCCGTCCGCGTCGTCGGTCAGGGCGTCCTCGTCGGTCGCGGCGGAGACCCTGCTGCCGGCGGACAGGGACAGCCAGGCGTCGAGCGGGCAGGTGGGCGTCAGGGTGCGGACCGACACGGAGGCGACCGAGGCGCCGTCGACGAGCCGCCACAGGTTCGGGGTGCGGGCGGCGTCGACGTCCGACCACTGCAGGCCGGCCACGCCGGCGAGGACCAGCGGTGTCTGCGTCGGGGACTCGGTCTCGTCCGCCTGGGCGGCCGTGGGGGTCAGGCTCAGCAGCAGGGCAGCCAGCAGGGCGGCGACGACGGAGGCTTGACGGACGAGGAGACGCACCCCGCCAGCCTATGCGGGCGCGCGCACCACCAGCGCCCCGGGCTCCACCCAGGACTCGAGGCTCGACGCCTTGCCGAGCACGTCGCCGTCGACCTGTGCCTGCTCGCCGCCGTCGACGTCGATCCGCACGCGGACGGCGCGCACGTGGTCGATCCGGCCGATCTTGATCTTCGCCTCGTTCTGCACGCCCATGCCCTGGGCGACGACCTCGCCGAAGAGCTGCGCCCAGCCGGCGAGCCCGCCACGGGTGTCGATCGCGGCGACGTCGAGGATGCCGTCGTCCATGACGGCGTCCGGCAGCAGGGTGATGCCACCGGGCAGCCGTCCGCAGTTGCCGACCAGGAACGTGCGCAGCCGGGCTGTGACGGGTGTCTCGTCGTCGAGGGCGATCTGTGCCTTCATGCGGCGGCCGTGCAGGTGCCGGGCCCCGGCGAGGAAGTAGGCGACCCAGCCCATGCGGGCCTTGAGCTGGTCGTCGGTGTCGGCGACCATCGCGGCGTCGAAGCCGAGGCCCGCGATGACGAGGAACAGGTGGGCAGGCCCCGGGGCGTCGTCGTCCCGGGATGCACCGCGGGGCAGGGCGGGGTCGGCGGCGGCGTCGTCCGGGGTGCCGTCGCCGGGGACGGGGGTGATCCGGGCGCGGCCGACGTCGATGCGTCGGTCGCGCCCGCCGATCACCACGGCCATCGCCTCGCCGACGTCGGCCAGGGGGATGTCGAGGTTGCGGGCCAGCAGGTTCCCGGTGCCGGCGGGGATGATGCCCATCGGGGTGTCGGTGCCGGCCAGCGCCTCGGCGACGGCGCGGACGGTGCCGTCCCCGCCGGCCGCGACGACGATGTCGGCTCCCTCGGACACGGCAGCGCGCGCCTGGCCCGTGCCGGGGTCGTCGACGGTGGTCTCGTAGAAGCGGGGCTCCGGCAGCGCCGCCTCCGTGCAGACGCGCCGGGCGACGTCCACGATGCGGTCGGTGTTCTCCTTCGAGGGGTTGACCACGACGGCGATCCGTGGCCCGGTCGGGGACGTGGCGGCCCGTCGGCCCGCCGCAGGGGTGGCGGCGGTCCGACGGCGGTTGCGCCGGACGGCGACCAGCGCCACGACGAGCGCGACGACACCGACGACCAGCGCGGCGATTCCGACTGTGAGCTCCCAGGGCATGAGGGCAACATAAGGGGAACGGGGGCGTGGTGCGCGAGGTGGGGCGCGACGCGCCGAGGCGGCCCGGAGCGCCGCGGGGCTGCGCGACGTCGACCGTTAGGCTGGCGCCGTGATCGACATCCGCTTCCTGCGTGACCACTCCGACGTCGTCCGCGCGAGCCAGCAGGCCCGTGGTGCGGACCCGACCCTGGTCGACGCCGCGCTGGCCGCGGACGCCCGACGCCGCAGCTCCCTGGTGGCCTTCGAGTCGCTGCGCGCCGAGCAGAAGTCCCTGGGCAAGCAGGTCGCGCAGGCGTCCGGCGAGGAGAAGACGGCCCTGCTGACACGCACCAAGGAGCTGTCGGCGCAGGTCAAGGAGCACCAGGCGACGGCGAACGACGCCGAGGCGGAGCTCGACGCGCTGCTCTTCCGCATCCCCAACGTGGTCGAGGGCGCTCCCGCGGGCGGCGAGGAGGACTTCGTCACGCTGCGCACGGTCGGCACCCCGCGCGACTTCGCCGCCGAGGGGTTCGCCCCGCGCGACCACCTCGACCTCGGCGAGGGTCTGCGCGCCATCGACACGATGCGGGGCGCCAAGGTGTCGGGCTCGCGGTTCTACTTCCTCACCGGTGTCGGCGCACGCCTGGAGCTCGCCATCCTGCAGGCCGCGATGGACAAGGCGCTGGCGGAGGGGTTCACCCCGATGATCACGCCGACGCTCGTCACCCCGGAGACGATGCGAGGCACCGGGTTCCTCGGCGAGCACGCCGACGAGATCTACCGCCTGGAGCGCGACGACCTCTACCTCGTGGGCACGAGCGAGGTGGCGCTCGCGGGCTACCACGGCGACGAGATCCTCGACCTGTCCGACGGGCCGAAGCGCTACGCGGGCTGGAGCGCCTGCTACCGTCGCGAGGCAGGCTCGCACGGCAAGGACGTGCGGGGCATCATCCGCGTCCACCAGTTCCACAAGGTGGAGATGTTCAGCTACTGCTCGGTGGACGACGCCGCGGCCGAGCACGAGCGGCTCCTCGCGTGGGAGGAGGCCATGATGGCGGCGGTCGAGCTGCCCTACCGGGTCATCGACACCGCGGCGGGCGACCTGGGCACGAGCGCGGCGCGCAAGTTCGACTGCGAGGCGTGGCTGCCGAGCCAGGAGCGCTACCTCGAGCTGACCTCGACGTCGAACTGCACGACGTTCCAGGCCCGGCGGATGAACGTCCGCGAGCGTACCGACAGCGGGACGCGCACGGTGGCGACGCTCAACGGGACGCTGGGCACCACCCGGTGGATCGTGGCGATCCTGGAGAACCACCAGCAGCCCGACGGTTCGGTCCGGGTGCCGGAGGGTCTGCGTCCGTACCTGGGCGGGCTCGAGGTCTTCGAGCCGGTGCGCTGAGGTGGCGGCCCCGACGATGGACCGGATGCTGGTCGCGCTCGACATCGACGGCACGCTGCTGTCCTACGACGGCGACATGACGGACGCGGTCCACGACGCCGTGACGGCGGTCCGCGACACCGGCCACGAGGTGGTGCTCGCCTCGGGGCGGTCGCTCATCGCGATGCTGCCGGTGGCCGCGCACCTGGGGATCACGACGGGGTGGATGGTCTGCTCCAACGGCGCGGTGACCGTCCGGCTCGACCCGTCCCTGCCGCACGGCTGGGTCGCGGAGGACGTCGTGACGTTCGACCCGGAGCCGGTGCTGAGCCTGCTGCGGCACGAGCTGCCCGACGCCCGCTACGCCGTCGAGGACCTCGGCGTCGGCTTCCGCATGACCGAGCACTTCCCGGAGGGCGAGCTGGAGGGCGTGCACGTCGTCGTGCCGCTCGAGGAGCTGTGGGCCAGCGAGGTCACGCGTGTGATCGTGCGCAGCCCGGAGTCCACCTCCGAGCGGTTCCACGAGCTCGTGGAGCACCTGGGGCTCGACGACGTCACGTACGCGGTGGGGTGGAGCGCCTGGATGGACCTCGCGCCGTTGGGGGTCTCCAAGGCGACGGCGCTGGAGCAGGTCCGACGGCGCACGCACGTCCAGCCGCACCGGACGGTCGCGGTGGGGGACGGGCGCAACGACGTGGAGATGCTGCGCTGGGCGGCGCGCGGCGTGGCGATGGGCCACGCCGACGACGTGGTCCGCGGCGCTGCCGACGAGGTCACCGGCACCATCGAGGACGACGGCGCCGCCCAGCTGCTGAAGTCGCTGCTGTAGGCGTCAGTCGCGGGCGGTGAAGACGATCGGGCCGTCCTCGGTGATGGCGATGGTGTGCTCGCTGTGCGCGCCGCGGGACCCGTCGGCCGAGCGCAGGGTCCAGCCGTCGTCGTCGGTGTAGATCTCGTCGGTGGTCTCGAGGAACCACGGCTCGATGGCGATGACCAGGCCGGGGCGCAGGGGGAAGCCGCGGCCGGCCCGCCCGTCGTTGGGCACGTGCGGGTCGCCGTGCATGGTGCGGCCCACGCCGTGCCCGCCGAAGTCCGTGTTGATGGCGTAGCCGGCCTCGCGGGCGACGGCGGCGATGGCCGCGGAGATGTCGCCGACCTTCTTGCCGGGCTGCGCGGCCTCGATGCCGGCGGCGAGCGCGACCTCGGTGGTGCGGATGAGCTTCGCGTCGGCCTCGGCGCGCTCGGGGGAGGGCGACTCGCCCACGACGAACGACAGGGCGGAGTCGGACACCCACCCCTCCACGGCGACCGCGAAGTCGAGGGTGAGCAGGTCACCGTCGGCGAGCGCGTAGTCGTGCGGGAGACCATGGAGCACCGCGTCGTTGACGGAGGTGCAGATGACCTTCCCGAACGGGCTGGCGCCGAACGAGGGGTGGTAGTCGATGTAGCAGGACTCGGCGCCACGCTCCTTGATCCGGCGGTGCGCCAGCTCGTCGAGCTCGAGCAGGTTGACCCCGGGCTTCGCGGCCTCGCGGACGGCCTGCAGCGTCTCGGCGACGAAGCGACCCGCGGGCCGCATCTCCTCGATCTCCCGCGGGGTCCTCAGCTCGATCATGGGTGGTCCTTCCGGTCTGGTCCGACGGTGCTTGTCCGCCGCCAAGGGTGCCACGTCCGGCGCAGTCCTCGTCGTTCGGGGGACGCGGCCGGATCGTCACCGCATCGTAACCGCGCGCGACCGCTGTCTCAGTTGCGGGACGTGAAAACTTGCGCTCAACTTTACAAAGAGGTCGGTTGTGCCGAAGACGGGACAAAGCCGACCTGCGGAGTCCGACGGCGGACCACGCCGCCGGACCGACCACACGACGCAGTGGAGGGTTGGACA
This sequence comes from Isoptericola halotolerans, assembly GCF_013149785.1. Lineage (GTDB taxonomy): Bacteria > Actinomycetota > Actinomycetes > Actinomycetales > Cellulomonadaceae > Isoptericola > Isoptericola halotolerans. The sequence continues at coordinate 14,709 of NZ_JABEZU010000004.1, read as the reverse complement.
TGACCAGAAGGACGACGGCGTCACGACGCCGTAGCCTGGCAGCGGTCGCGGGTGGCGCGAGCCTTGCGCTCCTCCTGGCGGCCTGCGGCGATCCCGACGGTGAGGGCGGTGTCGCCGAGCCCGACGACATGGGTGGCGACATGGAGTCGTCGATCGACTGTGCCGCCTACGACGAGTTCGGTGACCTCGAGGGCACCACCGTCAACATCTACACCTCGATCGTCGAGCCGGAGCAGCAGACGCAGGAGGACTCCTACGACGCGTTCGAGGAGTGCACCGGTGTCGAGGTCGTCTACGAGGGGTCTCGCGAGTTCGAGGCGCAGCTCCTCGTCCGTATCCAGGCCGGCAACGCGCCCGACATCGCGTACCTGCCGCAGCCCGGCCTGCTCAACACCATCGTCAGCGACTACCCGGATGCCATCGTCCCGGCCCCGGACGCGACCGTGGCCAACGTCGACGAGTTCTTCTCCGAGACGTGGAAGGACTACGGCACTGTCGACGGCACCTTCTACAGCGCACCGCTCGGTGCGAACGCGAAGTCGTTCGTCTGGTACTCGCCGTCGATGTTCGCCGACGCCGGGTACGAGGTCCCCCAGACGTGGACCGAGATGCTGGACCTCACCGAGACCATCGCCTCGGAGCAGGAGACCCTGCCGTGGTGCGTGGGCGTCGAGTCCGGTGACGCCACCGGCTGGGCGGGCACCGACTGGATCGAGGACGTCGTGCTCCGCACCGCCGGACCGGACGTCTACGAGCAGTGGTACACCCACGAGATCCCGTTCAACGACCCGCAGATCGTCGAGGCCTTCGACGCCGCCGGGGAGATCCTCAAGAACCCGGACTACGTCAACGCGGGCCTGGGTGGGGTCGACTCCATCGCCACCACCCCGTGGACGGACGCGGGCTTCCCGATCCTGGACGGCAACTGCTGGATGCACCGTGCCGCGAACTTCTACCAGACGCAGTGGCCGTCCGGTACCGAGGTGAGCGAGAGCGGCGACGTGTTCGCCTTCTACCTGCCGACCGACCAGACCGACGTCAAGCCGGTCCTCGGTGGCGGCGAGTTCGTCGCGGCCTTCGACGAGCGCCCGGAGGTCCAGGCCTTCCAGACGTACCTGTCGAGCGCGGACTGGGCGAACGAGAAGGCGCTGGCGACCCCCGAGGGCGGCTGGGTCAGCGCGAACACCGGGCTCGACCCGGCGAACCTGCAGACCGAGTTCGACCAGCTCGCCTACGAGACCATCTCGGACGAGGCCGCCGTGGTGGCGTTCGACGCCTCGGACCTGATGCCCGGTGAGGTCGGTGCCGGCACCTTCTGGACCGGCATCGTCAACTGGGTCACCGGATCCTCCACGCAGGAGGTCGTCGACCGCATCGAGAACAGCTGGCCATGACGGTGTGCGGACCGGGTCCGTCGGCGTCCGTGCCGACGGACCCGGTCCGCCGTACTCCCGGAGGAGATGTTCTGTGGACTGGTTGCTGACACCCGGCACGACCGGCGAGAAGTTCGCCGTCATGGTCGTCGCCATCGTGCTCTTCGTCGCCGTCATGAGTCTGATCCTGTTCGCCGTCGACCGACCCAAGCGGGTCCCCAGCTGGGTGGTGGCCCTGGGGTTCGTCGGCCTGCCGCTCGGGTTCCTGGCCTTCGGGCTGCTGCGCCCGGCCGGCATCACGCTGTGGAACTCGTTCTTCAACCGCAACACGACCGAGTTCGTCGGCGTCGACAACTATGTGCGGGCGTTCACCGAGCCGCAGTTCCAGAAGGTCCTGATCGTCACGGCTGCCTGGGTGATCCTCGCTCCGCTGCTCAGCACGCTCATCGGCCTGGTCTACGCCGTCCTGGTGGACCGTACCCGGTTCGAGAAGCTCGCCAAGGCCCTGGTCTTCATCCCCATGGCGATCTCCATGGTCGGCGCCTCGATCATCTGGAAGTTCGTCTACGAGTTCCGGCCCGACCAGGGCGGGATCCAGCAGATCGGTCTGCTGAACCAGGTGCTCGTCTGGCTCGGGCTGCCGCCTCAGCAGTTCCTCATCGGGCAGCCGTGGAACACCGCGTTCCTCATCGTGGTGATGATCTGGATCCAGACCGGTTTCGCCATGACGGTGCTGTCCGCGGCGATCAAGGCCATCCCGGACGACATCACCGAGGCCGCACGCCTCGACGGGCTCCAGGGGACGCAGATGTTCCGCTACATCACGGTGCCCAGCATCCGGCCCGCCCTGGTGGTCGTGCTGACCACCATCGCCATGGCCACGCTCAAGGCGTTCGACATCGTCCGCACCATGACCGGCGGTCAGTTCGGCACCCAGGTCGTGGCCAACGAGTTCTACACCCAGGCCTTCCGGCAGAACAACCAAGGGCTCGCCGCAGCGCTCGCCGTGATGCTGTTCGTGCTCGTGATCCCGATCATCGCGTACAACGTGCGTCAGATGCGGATGGCGGAGGAGATCCGATGACCAGCACCCCCACCCCGCTCCCGTCGCACGCCGTCGACAAGGAGACCGCGCCGGAGAAGCCGCGCAAGATGTCCCGGGCCGAGCGGCGGGCCATCGCGGCCAGGGGAAAGCTCAGCTCCCCGTGGGCCTCCGGCATCGCGATCCTCATCGCCATCCTGTGGACCATCCCGTCGGTCGGCCTGCTCATCACGTCGTTCCGTCCCGAGACGGTCATCCGCAACAGCGGCTGGTGGACGGTCTTCGGGAACATCGCCTCCGGCGAGGCCGAGTTCACGGTCGACAACTACAACCAGGCGCTCTACGGCAACAGCTCGAACCTGTCGACGTTCTTCGTCAACTCGTTCGTCATCACCATCCCGGCCGTGATCATCCCGATCACGCTGGCTCTCCTGGCGGCCTACGCGTTCGCGTGGATCCCGTTCAAGGGCCGGAACTTCCTGTTCGTCGCGGTGTTCTCGCTCCAGGTCGTCCCGCTGCAGGTGGCGCTCGTGCCGCTGCTGAGCAACTACAACGACTGGGGCATCGGGGGTTCGTTCTGGACCGTGTGGTTCTCCCACTCGATCTTCGCGCTGCCCCTGGCGATCTTCCTGCTGCACAACTTCATGAAGGACATCCCGCCGTCGCTCGTCGAGGCGGCCCGCGTCGACGGTGCCGGGCACGTGAAGATCTTCTTCCGGGTGCTCTTCCCGCTCCTGGTGCCGGCGATCGCGTCGTTCGGCATCTTCCAGTTCCTGTGGGTCTGGAACGACCTGCTGGTCGGCCTGACGTTCGCCGCGCGGCCGTACCAGCCGATGACGGTGGCGGTGGCCGAGCTCGCCGGTTCCCGCGGCGGTGACTGGCACCTGCTCACCGCCGGAGCGTTCATCTCGATGGTGGTGCCGCTGGTCGTCTTCATCGCCCTGCAGCGCTACTTCGTCCGCGGGATGCTGGCGGGGGCGGTCAAGGGGTAGACGAGTCGGTCCGGGCAGACGAGAGGCCCGCACGGTCGCGTTCACGGGCGCTGCGCGCCCTCCACTTCGGGAGTGACGACCGTGCGGGCCTCTCGTCTGCCCGGACCGCGCTCCGTGCGGGCGGGTAGCCGGAGCGGGGTGCGTCAGGTCAGACCTGGGGGACCTGGGGGGCGGCGTCGACGGCCTTCGGGTCGGGGCCGAACTGGTTCGGGCCGCGCGTGCCCTCGAGGAACATGAAGACCAGCAGGATGATCGGACCGACGAACGGCACGAAGACGATGAAGTACCAGAAGCCGGACTTGTCCTGGTCGTGGAGGCGTCGGACCGTGACGGCGATGGTGGGCAGCAGGAGCGCGAGGTTCACGAGCGTCGCCACGAAGTAGGTGGCGCCGAAGACCGGCGTCATCGTCGCGGTGTCGATCTCGAGGCCGCCCGTGGCGCTGACGAAGATCGAGAGCACGATGGCGACGAGCACCATGAACAGCGCCCAGAACCAGTACTCGGAACGGCGGGCGCGACCCGAGAAGGTGGCGTACTTGCTGAACACGGTCTTGATGGCTTCGCCGAAGGACATGCTTCCCCCTGGGGACTCGATGGGGTCGTCACGGGCGTGTCGACCGCAGGCGAACCTAGAGGATGCGATCACGCCGCGTCCAGGTTCTCGCCGCGATTCCTCCACATCTCCCGCGATGTGGACGGCCCGCGCAAGGACTCGGGCGTAGGCTCCCCGAGTGCCCGACGCCACCTCGCCCGTCCCGCCCGGAGCACCCGGCCCGCCGTCGTCCCCGGCGTCGCGGGGCGCCGTGGACAAGGTTCCGGCCCCGGCCCTGTTCGTCGTCTCGGGCCTGACGCTCTACCTGGGTGCGGCGGTCGCCGTCGGGCTGTTCGACAGTCTGGGCGCTCCCACCGTGAGCTGGTGGCGGATCGTGCTGGCCGCCGTCGTCCTGCTGGCCTGGCGCCGGCCGTGGCGCCGTCGCTGGACGCGGCACGACGTCGTGGTGGCAGGGTTCTTCGGCACCGCGCTGGCCGCGATGAACATCGTCTTCTACGTCGGGATCGACCACCTGCCGCTGGGGGTGGCGGTCGCGATCGAGTTCGTCGGCCCGATCGCCGTCGCGGCGGTCACGGGGCGCGGCTGGCGTGAGCGCGGCGCGATCGTGGTCGCCGCGACGGGCGTCGTGCTGCTCGCGGGCGTGACGCTGGAGAGCGACCTGCCGCGGGAGGACGTCGTCGTCGGGCTGGTGGCGGTGCTCGCCGCGGCCGGGTGCTGGGCCGGGTACATCGTGCTCGGCAAGCGGGTCGCCGGGGGCGGCGCCGGGATCGACGGGCTCGCGATCGGCATGGCCGTCGGCGCGGTGGTCTTCGCGCCGTTCTTCGGGGCGTCGGTCGCGACGGTCGTCCCGGACCTGCGCCTCCTCGGCTTCCTGCTCGTGGTCGCGGTGTGCTCGTCCGTCGTGCCGTACGTGCTGGACCAGGTCGTGCTGCGGCGGGTGGGCACCGCGACGTTCTCGGTGCTGCTGGCGATGCTGCCGGCCACGGCGGCCGTGGTCGGTGCCGTCGTCCTGCAGCAGGTGCCGTCGTGGCCCGAGCTCGCGGGCCTGGTCCTGGTGTCCGGGGCGATCGTCATGACGGCCTCCGGCAGGGAGTAGCCCGGCGTCAGGGGACCAGCAGGACCTTGCCGAACACCTCGCCGGACTCGAGCAGGTCGTGGGCGGTCTGCGCCTCGTCGAGCGGTACGCGGGCGTGGACGACGGGGCGCAGCCGCCCGTCGGCGACCATCGGCCAGACGTGGCGGCCGACGGCGGCCACGATCTCCGCCTTCTCCTGGGCCGTGCGCGAGCGCAGCGTCGTGCCGGTCACGGTTGCCCGCTTCGCCATCAGCCGGGCGAGGTCCAGCTCGCCGGTGCGGCCCTGCTGGAGGCCGATGACGACGAGCCGCCCCCCGGGGGCGAGCAGCCGGACGTTGTCCTGGAGCCCGCCCCCACCGAGCACGTCGAGCACGATGTCGGCCCCCCGGCCGTCCGTGGCCTGCCGGACCGCGGCGACGACGTCCTCGCTGCGGTGGTCGACGACGACGCCCGCCCCCAGCTCGCGGCAGCGGGCGGCGCGCTCGGGGCCGCCGGCCGTGGCGACGACCCGTGCGCCGAGCGCGGCGCCGAGCTGGACGGCGAGGCTGCCGACCCCGCCGGAACCTCCCTGCACGAGCAGCGTCTCCCCGCGGCGCAGCCGGCCGGTGTCGACGAGGTTCGTCCACGCTGTGCACGCGGCCTCGGGGAGCGCGGCGGCCTCGACGAGCCCGACGCCGTCCGGGACCGGGAGCGTCTGGGTCTCGCGGACCACCACCTGGTCCGCGTAGCCGCCCCCTTCGAGCAGTGCGACCACGCGATCGCCGACACGCCGGGACGACACGCCTGCGCCGAGGCGGCGGACCATACCGGATATCTCGAGTCCCGGCCACTCGGGAGCACCCTTCGGCGGAGGGTAGAGTCCGGTGCGTTGTAGCAGGTCAGCACGGTTGACGCCACTTGAGACGACGTCGATCAGCACCTCCCCGCTGTCCGGTTGCGGTAGGTTGACGGCAGTTGTGGTGAGTTTCCCTGCAGGGCCTTCGCCCGATATCGTGACGGCTCGCACAGTCATGGAGGCTACTCGCGCGCGGTGCCGAGCGACGAGAGCGTTCCCATCGGTGCGTTGAACATCGGAGCCGGGAGGCTGGACGTCTCCCGGGCGCTCCGAACGATCAGTGATGGAGAGAGGTCCCCATGCTCCGCAGGTTGGGCGTTCGCGGGAAGATCCTTGCGACACTCGCCGTGCCGATCTTCGTCCTACTGCTGGCCGCCACGTACATCTCGTGGGGCGCGTTGCAGGACGCGATCGAGGCCGACCAGACGTCGGGCCTGGTGGACAGCCTCGAGCTGCAGGACCGGGCCGGCACCGCGATGGCGGCCGAGCGTGCGCTGTCGGTCGCGGCGCTCAACGAGGTCGAGGGCGCTGTGGAACAGCTGGCCGAGGCCCAGGAGCAGACCGACGAGGCGATCGACGCCCGCAACGACGCGCTGCGCGCCCTGGACACCGACCTGCTGAGCACCAACGTCCGCGACGCCATCAACTCGACCATCGAGGACCGTCGGGCCGTCGACGCCTTGCAGACGGACGTGTTCTCCGGGCAGATCACGGCGGCGTCCGCGATGGCGCAGTACGACGAGCTGATCGACCGGGCGCTGGACGTGCCGCGGGCACTGTCCGCGGCCTCCACGGACTCGTCGCTCGCGGAGCACCTCAACGCCTACGTGGCGATGGACGAGGTCATGCTCGCGAACACCTTCGAGCGGCCTGTCGTGGCGCTGGCGCTGGCCGACGCGGCACGTGCCGACGCCGAGGACGACGACCGCAACGCGGACCTGATGGCCCAGATGGTCACGGCCCTGAACACCACCGACGACCTGCGTGCGGCCGCCCAGGACCGGGTCGACCGCCTCGGCCTGGGCATCCAGCTGCCCGACTACAGCGAGGAGCTGCAGGAGCTGCGGTTCCAGCTCCAGTTCGTCAACTTCTCGAACCTCAACCAGCGGTCCGCCGCGAACTGGGCCGAGCTGTCGCAGGCCTGGATCGACGAGATGCAGCCGGTGCGCGACGACGTCCGCGCCGAGACGGTCGACTACGCGCAGGACGAGTCGTCCGCCGCCCGGACCCAGGCGCTCGGAACGCTGGCCGTCACGTTCGGCGTCGTGCTCCTGTCGCTGCTCATCGCCCTCGTCATCGCCCGCCGCATCGTCACGCCGCTGCGCCGTCTCACGACGGCCACGGCGGACGTGCGTGAGCGCCTGCCCCAGATGGTCGAGCAGATGGCCGTCCCCGGTCAGTCCCCGGACATCGACCTGGTGCAGATCCCCGTCGAGTCGGACGACGAGATCGGTCGCCTGGCGAACGCGTTCAACCAGGTGAACGAGACCACGATGGAGGTCGCTCGAGAGCAGGCCGCGCTCCGTGGCTCGATCGCCGAGATGTTCGTCAACGTGGCGCGTCGCGACCAGGTGCTCCTGAACCGTCAGCTCGCGTTCCTCGACGAGCTCGAGCGCTCCGAGGAGGACGCCGGCACGCTGTCGAACCTCTTCCGCCTCGACCACCTCGCCACCCGGATGCGCCGCAACGCCGAGTCCCTGCTGGTCCTCGCGGGCATCGACTCCGGTCGTCGGGTGCGCAACCCGATGCCGGTCTCCGACGTCGTCCGCACGGCGTCCTCCGAGATCGAGCTCTACGACCGGGTGCGCCTCAGCCTCCACACCGATCCGCACATGCTCGGTCACAACGCCCTCAACGCGGCGCACCTCATCGCCGAGCTGCTCGAGAACGCGACGATGTTCTCCGAGCCGCACACGCCGGTCGAGGTGTCGACCACCCGCGACGAGCGTGGTGTGGTCGTCACGGTGCGTGACCACGGCCTCGGAATGTCGGCGGACGAGCTCGCCGAGGCGAACTCCAAGGTCGCCTCGACCACCGCCTCCGACGCGGTGGGCGCCCAGCGGCTCGGCCTGTTCGTGGTCGGTCGTCTTGCCGCCCGTCTGCGCGCCGCGGTGGAGTTCCGCGCCGGCGCGGACGGCAAGGGCACGACGGCGACGGTGGTGTTCCCGCCGGAGCTGTTCCTGTCCGACGACGCCATGCCGCTCCCGCAGCCGACGGACCCGCTGGCGACGTCGACGCAGCAGGCCGTCGCCCAGTTCGGCCAGGAGCCCGCACCGACCGGCTTCGCCGACGCCGTGCCTGCCACCGTGCCCGCCGACCCGCGCGGTGCCTCCAGCCCGGCCGGTGCGTCGAGCCCGGCCGGTGCGTCGCACCGCCACGAGCCGGACGCTCGGTTCCCCGACGAGACCACGGCGGTCTCGGACCGCACGTCCTCGATGGCGATGCCGGACGCGCGACCGCGGGCGACCGACAACACCCCTGCGCGCTCCGCCTTCGGCCTGCGCGAGCCGGAGCCTCCGACGGCTGCCCCGGTCGACCTCGACGCGCTCACCGACGGCACGACGGCGACGGGCATGCCCCGCAGACGTCGCGCCGACGAGGGGTCGCCGACGGAGTCGATCGTGCTCCCGCCCCTCTCGACGCCGCACATGGACGAGTCCGCTCAGGCTGCCGCGGACGACGGGTCGTGGAGCCCTCCGGCCGAGGTCTCGGCCTCGGGTGGCTCGCTGCCCAGCCGGCAGCGGTCGGCGGGAGGTTCTTCGGAACCGAGCGCCCACTCCGGCGCCCTGCCCCTGCTGGAAGAGCCCACGTCCGAGCCGATCGAGCCCGAGCAGCGCACCGGGCTGTTCTCGAGCTTCCGCTCCATGGAGCGACTCGAGGAGTCGGCCACCGAGGGCACGATCCAGCTCGATGCCGTCACGGACGACCCTGCCGACGTCCCGGCGGGCCTGAGCCCGTCCGAAGCGGACCCGGAGCCTGTCCAGGTGCCGTCCGTCGCCGACGCCTGGGCGCCGGTGCCGGCCGCCGAGCCGGTGCCGGCTGCCGAGCCGGTGCAGCACTTCCCGTCCGCTGCGGAGGCTGCCCGGCCGACGGTGCCCTACGCCGAGCCTGCCCGTCCCGCGGCTGCCGATGCCGAGCCGCGCACCGAGGTCCCGACGAACGCCGCTCACGCGCCCGAGGACGAGGGCTTCACCAGCCTGCCGGCCTTCGAGGACCTGATGTCGGACCTCCCCACACGGCGGGCGGAGACCCCGCAGCAGGGTTCGCGCAAGCGTGGTCTGTTCGGACGCAAGCCGGCGGTCGACCAGACCGCCGCCGCCGCGGTGGACTCGGTGACGAACGGTTCTCCTGCGCAGGGCGCACCGCTCGTCGGTTCGGCCGGTGGCGTCGACCCGCTCACGGCCCCGACCCTCTCCGTCGGGTCGGAGTCCGCCTCGTCAGCGCCGGAGTCGCCGGCGGTGCGGCGGACCGCCGACGTCGACGAGTGGTCGGCCTCTCCCGCAACGGCCGGCCCGCGACCGTTCGCCCCGGAGCCCGAGGCGCCTCGGGCTCCGGTGGCCTACCGGCCGCCGGTGGTCGAGGACGTCCCTTATGACCTCCCGCAGCCGGTCGAGCCGTCTCCCGTCGCCGCGCCTCCTGCGGAGCAGCGGCCGACGGCGGCCCCGTCCTTCGCCGCCACGGCGGACGACGGTCGGTCGGTCGGGCGGACCTACGGGGAGTCGGTGCTGCCGCTGCGTTCCACCGGCGACGCCAAGGCCGACCCCCTCGACCCCCAGTACGTGCCTGACACCGTCGAGGCGCGCTCCGAGTGGATGGCCTCGGCCGTCCTGTACGAGGAGATGTCCACGCTCATGCAGCGTGGGGTCTTCCAGGAAGAGAACGTGACGACCAGCAACGAGGAGCAGACGTACCGACCGACCGCGGTGGCTCCGGAGGCCGCGAACGGCCTGACACGGCGGAGCCGGACCGCTGATCGACCCGCCTCGGCGGATCGCTTCACGGCCCGTATCGACCGTGATCCGGAACAGTTGCGCGCGCGGTTGTCGGCATTCCAGTCGGCGACAGCCCGCGGGCGATCCGAGGCAACCGGGTGACGGGCCTCGACGGATGACCCCCTGACCGTGAATGATGTCCCTGGATCGTCTCCGCAGCAGCGGTGACCTGCGCACTCAGCGCACCTGACGAGGAGGAAGCGTGACCCTCAGTACTGAAGCGACCAACTTCGGGTGGCTTCTCGACAACTTCGTCCGGACCGTCCCCGGCAGCCGCCACACGCTGGTGGTCTCGGCGGACGGCCTGCTCATGGCCATGTCGGACCACCTCGACCGCACCAGCGGCGACCAGCTCGCCGCCATCGTCTCGGGCATGTCGAGCCTCACCCGTGGCGCCGCGCGTCAGCTCAACGGTGGCAACGTGCGGCAGTCCATCGTCGAGATGGACAACGGCTACCTCTTCTTGATGAACGTCTCGAACGGGTCGGTCCTCGCTGTGGTCGCCGAGGCGAACTGCGACATCGGGCTGATCGGCTACGAGATGGCGCTGCTCGTCTCGCGCACCGAGACGACGCTCACGCCGCAGCTCATCTCCGAGATGCGGGGCAGCCTTCCCGTCGACGGCACGACGCGCTCAGCGCAGGTTGGATGAGGTAGACGATGACGCACGCACCGTTCGGTTCCCTGGGCTCGCACTCCGCGGATGGCTACGAGGCTTCCACGGTGCGTCCCTACGCGGTCACGGGTGGCCGCGTCCGTTCCTCCATGTCCGACCTGCCTCTCGAGGCGCTGGTCGAGGTCATGCCAGGAGCAGTCAGCAGCTTCGGCCTCACCCCCGAGAAGCGCGCGATCCTGCAGCACGCAGCACACACCTACGTGTCGATCGCCGAGCTCTCGGCCCTTCTGAAGCTTCCGCTCGGGGTTGTCCGCATCCTCGTGGCGGACATGCAGGAGGAGGGCCACATCACCGTGCACACCTCGGCCCCGGTCAACGTCCACACGGGCCACGGCAGCAACCACTCGGGGCTTTCCCTGAGCGTCTTGGAGAGTGTTCTCAATGGCATTTCCACCCTCTGACAGCCCGTCGCCCGGCGGGTCCGGCAGCCTGTCCCCGAGCTGGGCGCCCGTCTCCGGGCCCGCCGGCGGGCTGAGCGCCCCGGCCGGTGGTCCCTCTCCGTTCCGCGGTGCGGGCGACGGCAGACCGGTCCGGCAGAGCGTGCTCGGCGGTGCCGCGCGTACCGAGGCAGGTGTGACGGCGGCGTCGCACACCGCCGGCGCTCCGCAGTCCGCGGCGGCCCAGGCACCCTCGTCCCATGCCGCTCCGGCGCAGGCTCACGGCGTCAGCGCGTCCGCCGCTCCGAGCTCCTCGGTGGGACAGCAGACAGCTCCGGTCGACCACACCTCGCAGCAGGCCGATCAGGGTGGCCGTCAGGCGCCGGCTCCGGCCGCGCGCCCCGCTGCCGAGTCCGGGAGCACCGCACCCACGGTGACGAAGATCGTCGTGGCGGGCGGGTTCGCCGTCGGCAAGACGACCTTCATCGGATCCATCTCCGACGTCGAGCCGCTCAACACGGAGGCGGCGATGACGGAGCACTCCGTCGGGGTCGACGACGCCGGCGGCGTGACCGATCGCAAGACGACGACGACCGTCGCGATGGACTTCGGCCGGGTGTCCCTGCCCGGCAACCTGTGGTTGTACCTGTTCGGCACCCCTGGTCAGGACCGCTTCCTGTTCATGTGGGACGACCTGGTGCGCGGAGCGATCGGTGCCGTGGTGCTGGTCGACACGGATCGTCTCGAGCAGTGCTTCCCGGCGATCGACTACTTCGAGCAGCGGGGCGTGCCGTTCGTGGTGGGGGTCAACTGCTTCGACGGCGTGGCCAAGCACCGGCTCGAGGACGTGCGCGAGGCACTTCAGATCCCGGCCCACGTGCCGATGCTCTACACGGACGCTCGATCGAGGGCGGCGACCAAGCAGACGCTCATCTCGCTGGTGCAGCTGGCGATGCGACAGTTGCGCACGGGCGGCGGGCCCAGCTGACCTCGGTGGTCGACGGTCGGTCGGTGCTTGCCCATCGACCGACCGCGCCGTCGTCGGTGATGTTCCGTCCGGCTAGACTGCCGGGCCTGGGAGGGCTGACAGAGCGGCCGAATGTGACGGTCTTGAAAACCGTTGTGCGGCAACCCCGCACCGGGGGTTCGAATCCCCCGCCCTCCGCCGTACCGGGTCGGTGGCCCACCGGGCCGACCGGGTAGACCTCGAGACCAGCGCCGTGTCCCCGAGGGCTTTTGCCCCGCGGGCCGTCCGGCAGGTACTGTGGTCGGCGCAGCACAGGTTCGCTCCTGCCGCTGCGAGGAGACGTCGCATAGTCTGGTCTAGTGCGCCACCCTGCTAAGGTGGTAACGGGGCAACCCGTTCGGGGGTTCAAATCCCCCCGTCTCCGCCAGGAAGGCTCCGGTGTTCGACGCCCGGGGCCTTTTCTGTGTCGCGGGTGGACACCACCGTCGTGGTGTCGGTCACGATCGTCGATCCCGGTTTGGGGATCGGCAGCCAGCACGGTAATGTTCTCGTCGGCCGGTGCGACAGCATCGGACGGTATGCGCCCGTAGCTCAACGGATAGAGCATCTGACTACGGATCAGAAGGTTGGGGGTTCGAATCCCTCCGGGCGCACTTCCCAGAACGGCCCGATCCTGTCGAGGATCGGGCCGTTTCTCGTGGGAAACTCCGTAGGGCGACACCGCAGCGAGGATGTCCGGTGCCAGGATCTCTGTGACCGGACGAGACAGGCCTGGCCCCGGTCCGGCGCGAGCGATGCGGCGGACGACCCGCACTGCGAGGATGCAGAGCGGGTCAGACGCTGCACGACGGACGAGAGGTGCGTGATCGCATGAGCGATCAGACCTGGACGACGATCGCGATCGTGGCCTACCTGGCCCTGATGCTGGGCATCGGCTACGCCGCGTTCCGGCGGACGAACGACCTCGACGACTACATGCTCGGCGGACGTCGGCTCAGACCGGGTGTCGCGGCCCTGAGCGCCGGCGCCTCAGACATGTCCGGCTGGCTGCTGATGGGCCTGCCCGGCGCCATCTACGTCGCGGGCCTGGTGGAGGCGTGGATCGCGATCGGACTGACGATCGGCGCCTGGCTCAACTGGAAGTTCGTGGCACCGCGGCTGCGCGCCTACACGGAGGTCTCGAACAACTCGATCACGATCCCGAGCTTCTTCGAGAACCGGCTCAAGGACACGTCACGGCTGCTGCGGATCGCCGCCGGCGCGATCGTGCTCGTGTTCTTCACGTTCTACGTCTCCTCCGGCATGGTCGCGGGCGGGACGTTCTTCGAGAGCTCGTTCGGGATGAGCTACCTGACGGGGCTCCTGGTCGTCGGCGGCGTGACGCTGGCCTACACGCTGTTCGGGGGGTTCCTGGGCGCCACGTGGACAGACGTGGCGCAGGGCATCCTCATGCTCCTGGCGCTGGTCGCCGTGCCGATCGTGGCCGTGGTCGACCTGGGTGGCTGGAGCGTCGTGCGTGACGGGATCCTCGCAGCCGACACCTCGGCCGCGGCCGACCACCTGTCCTTCGTCGCCGGCGCGTCGGTGACGGGTGTGATCTCGGCACTGGCGTGGGGCCTCGGATACTTCGGGCAGCCGCACATCATCGTGAGGTTCATGGCGATGCGTTCGCCGAGCGACGCCAAGGTGGGGCGGCGGATCGGTATCTCGTGGATGATCGTCACCGCGGTCGGGGCCGTCATGACGGGGCTGATCGGCGTGGGCTACATGAACGTCAACGGGCTGACGCTGGAGAACCCGGAGACGGTCTTCCTGTTCCTGGCGCAGACCTTGTTCCACCCGGTCGTGGCCGGCCTCGTCCTGGCTGCCGTGCTGGCGGCGATCATGTCCACGATCTCCTCCCAGCTGATCGTCTCGTCGTCCGCCCTGGTGGAGGACCTCGTGAAGATGACCACCAAGCGAGAGCTGTCGATGACCACGCAGGTGATGCTCGGCCGAGCGGGGGTACTCGCCGTGGCGCTCATCGCCGGTCTCATCGCGACGGACCGCACGACGACGATCCTCGACCTGGTCGGGTTCGCCTGGGCCGGGTTCGGCGCCGCGTTCGGCCCGATCGTCCTCCTGAGCCTCTACTGGCGCCGGTTGAACCGGTGGGGAGCGCTCGCAGGGATGGTCGGTGGTGCCGTCGTCGCCTTCGTCTGGGGGCAGAGCTTCCTGACGGACATGCTGTACGAGATCGTGCCCGGGTTCGCGGTGGGTCTGGTCGCAGCCGTCGTCGTGAGCCTGGTGACGCGGCCGCCCGGGCAGGACATCGAGGCCGAGTTCGAGGACGCTCGGCGGCTGGCTGTCGGCGCTGCTCCTACCGGCTCCGTCTGAGGACGTGGGGCGCGCGGCTGCTCCGGCGCTTCTCCGGACGGGGAGGTCAGGAGAGTGGCGCGCGCCACGTCGCTCCGCGTTGACGCGCGGGGACCGACCTCTGTAATGTTCTCTGAGTCAGCCCGACGGGCCGACGGACACCGAGGAGACAGCCGCGAGGCTGGGTACCGGTGGCCGGGCCGGAGCTGAAAACCACATCCTTCTGGATCAGGACGCCGAGCGCGTTCTGATAGTGTGGGGCGGGTTCGGAATCAACCGAAATCATACGGATCAAACAGATCCGGACGATTTGCAGGGAGATATCGGAACTGCTAAGTTAGAGGGGTTGCCCCGGATGGGGCCGGAGCGGTTGTTCTGGTGCTGGATGGTGTGCGTCGGTTGTTTGAGAACTCAACAGTGTGCTTGATAGTCAATGCCAAATTTTGAACCTTTTTGGTTCCTTTGGACTGGA
>NZ_JABEZU010000003.1 GCF_013149785.1 Isoptericola halotolerans | reverse complement strand
GCCCGGTCCCATACCGAACCCGGAAGCTCAGCCCTTCAGCGCCGATGGTACTGCCCTGGAGACGGGGTGGGAGAGTAGGACGCCGCCGGACACCCTTCACAGCCAGGCCCCCCACACCACACGGTGCGGGGGGCCTGACTGCATCCACCACACCTGCCGGCGACACGTGGGAGAATCTCTCACTGACCTGGAACGAGAGGACGACCGTGAACGACACGCCGCGCGAGGACCGTCGTGACCGCGAGGACGGCGCATCCCGGCGTCCGCAGCGCTCGAGCTCGGGTGAGGGCGGACCGCGTCGCCAGCGGGACGGCCAGCCGGGTGCTGCGAGCGGGCGAGCGCAGGGCGCGCGGCGCGAGGGGCCTCGTCGAGATGCGTCGGAGTCCCGTGGGAGTGAGCGCAGCGGCGGTCGTGCGGGCTCTGCCCGCGGTGGCAAGGGAGGTCGGGACGGTGCCCACGGTGGTGACCGGGGTCGGCGCGACGACCGGCACAGCGGGGCGCGCGGCGGAGCGTACGGCCCACGTGGCGGTCAGCAGCGAGCGTCGGGCAAGGATCGCCCGGAGCGCCCTCGTGACCCGGATCGCGTGCCGGACCCCGAGATCCCGGAGGGCGTCGACTCCCGCCAGCTCAACAAGGAGGCGCGGGCTCGTCTGCGCGGGCTCAGCAAGGACAACGCGGAGGGCGTGGGCGCACACCTGGTGATGGCCGGGCGCCTCCTCGACACTGATCCGGAGCAGGCGTACCTGCATGCGCAGGCGGCGGTCCGACGTGCCGGTCGTATCGACGTGGTACGCGAGGCTGCAGGGATCGCGGCGTATCGCACCGGCCGGTATGCGGAAGCGCTCCGTGAGCTGCGCACCGTGCGGCGTCTGAACGGCTCCTCGGAGCACCTGCCGCTCATGGCGGACGCGGAACGTGGCCTGGGGCGCCCTGAGCGCGCGATCGCGTTGGCGCAGTCCGAGGAAGCCTCCACCCTGGAGGCCGAGGCCCGGACGGAGCTCGCCATCGTGGTCAGCGGCGCACGGAGCGACCTGGGTGACCATGACGCGGCGTTGACGGCACTCGACCGCATCCCGGCATCCGAGCGCCAAGGGGATCTCGGGCTGCGAGTCCTCCAGGCGCGGGCGGTCGCGCTGGAGGCGGCCGGTCGTCCCGAGGCAGCGGCGGAGGTGCTCGCCGGTGTCGACCCCGAAGCCCTGGGACGTGCGCTCGGTGCCGGGGAGGATGACGAGGACTACGTCGTCTACGACGTCTTCGACGAGACGGCGGACACCGACGAGGACGAGGCGTGACCGCAGGCCTTCTCGGCAGCGAGATCCCGCTGGCGGACGCGCACGATCTCGCGCTCGTGGACCTGGACGGTGTTGCCTACCAGGGACACCTGCCGATCGCTCACGCAGCCGAGTCCCTCGACGAGGCGCGGCGCCGCGGGTTGCGCCTGATGTTCGTGACCAACAACGCGTCGCGTGAGCCCGAGGACGTCGCGAGCCAGCTCAGCAGCCTGTCCATCCCCACCGAACCTGACGAGGTGATGACGGCCGCACAGGCGTGTGCGCAGGTCCTCACCACTCGCCTCGCGTCCGGTGCGAGAGTCTTGGTGATCGGTGGCCGTGGCCTGGTCACGGCGGTGCGGGAGGCCGGCTTCGAGGTGGTGTCCTCGGCCGACGACGCCCCCGAGGCCGTCGCGCAGGGGTTCGCGCCCGAGCTCGGCTGGAGCGACCTCGCCGAGGCCGCCTACGCGGTCGCCGGCGGCGCATGGTTCGTGGCCAGCAACCGCGACATGTCCTTGCCGACGGCCCGCGGTTTCGCCCCGGGCAACGGAGCGTTGGTCGGTGCTGTCGTCGCGGCGACCGGCGTCCAGCCGGCGAGCGCCGGCAAGCCGTCGCCGGCGATGTACGACATGGCGGTGGCGCGGCGTGCCGCGCAGCGCCCGCTCGTGATCGGTGATCGCCTGGACACCGATCTCGCCGGTGCGCGCGCCGGGGGCTACCCGGGGCTGCACGTCCTGACCGGGGTCTCCAGCGCGCGGGACGCCGTCCTCGCTGAGCCGGGCCTGCGTCCGCACTACATCGGTGCCGACCTGAGGGCGTTGCTCGGGCCGCACCCCCGACCGTTCTCCGAGGGCGGCTGGTGGCGGTGCGGTGAGCGGGCCGCCCGTGTGGTCGACGGCACGCTCGAGCTCGACGGCTCGGAGCTGTCCGGCATCGACGGCGTGCGGGCTGCGTGCGCCGCGGCCTGGGCGGCGGCCGACGCCGGTGCTGCGCTCCACCCCTCCGGGGTACCGGACCTGGGGGCCTGAGACGTCGACCGACCGGTCGACGGCCCTGCCTCGGCGGGGCCGTCGCACCCACCAGGTAGCGTGGTCACGGACCGACGACCAGCGAGGAGGGGACATGCCGCACGACGCGCAGGAGCAGCGCGCCTCTGACTCCGTGCTGGCGCCGCTCGTCGGTCTCGACGATCTGCCGACCGACGAGCACGTCGCCCGGTTCCAGGCTGTGTACGACGGGCTCAGTGCGCAGCTCGACAGCAGGGCGACGGACGACGGGGCGGGTGACTGATGGCCCAGCGTGCCGACGCCGAGCTCGTGCGGCGCGGCTTGGCCCGGTCGCGCAAGCATGCCTCGGCTCTCGTGGCGGCCGGCCGCGTCCGCGTGGACGGCGCGGCGGTGCGCAAGCCGTCGTCGCCGGTCTCTCCCGGGCAAGACGTCACCGTCGAGGCCGACCCCGACGAACCCGGTTACGCGTCGCGCGCCGGTGAGAAGCTGGCCGGGGCGCTCGACGGGCTGGCCGGCGACCCGTACGGACGAGTGGTGAGCGATCGCGTGCCCGGCGCGGTCTGCCTCGACCTCGGTGCTTCGACCGGCGGGTTCACGGACGTGCTGCTGCGGCGCGGCGCCGCACATGTCACCGCGGTCGACGTCGGCCACGACCAGATGGTCCCCGCGCTGCGGGCGGACCCCCGGGTGACGGTGCGAGAAGGCTGCAACGTGCGGCACCTGACGCTCGACGACCTGGACGCGGCACCCGACGTGGTGGTCGGGGACCTGTCGTTCATCTCCCTGCGGCTGGTGCTGCCGGCGCTCTCGGGCGTGATGTCCGATGGTTCGCAGGCGCTGCTGCTCGTCAAACCGCAGTTCGAGGTCGGGCGAGACCGTCTCGGCAGTGGCGGCGTGGTCCGAGACCTCGCACTGCACGTCGAGTCGGTGGTGGGCGTCGGACGGGCCGCGATGGCCGCCGGGCTCTCGGTGCACGCCGTCGTACCGAGCGCGTTGCCCGGGCCGAGCGGCAACCGGGAGTACTTCTGCTGGGTGAGCAGCAGCGGCGCAGCGTCGACCGATCTCGCCGCGCACGCGACCGAGGCGCTCGAGATCGCGGCGCGGACCGCCGTGGCCTGGCGGCCGGACGCTATGCTCCCGCCCGTCGCGTTGGTCCCGACGGACATCTACGGAGGTGCCGCATGACCCGTCGCGTGCTGATCGTCACGCACGGCGGACGTCCGCAGGCCGTGGCGGCGATGTCCGAGGCCGTCGACGAGCTGGAGAGAGCCGGTTTCGAGGTGGCTCTGCACGACGACGACCTCGCGGAGACCTTCGGTGACGAGATGGCCGCCGCGCGGGCGAGGGAAGGCGTGAGCGAGTCCGAGATCGTCATGGTCCTCGGTGGAGATGGCACGATCCTGCGGGCGGCGGAACTCACCCACGGCACGGACGTGCCGCTGCTGGGCGTCAACCTGGGGCACGTGGGCTTCCTCGCCGAGTCGGAGCGCGAGAACCTGCACGACGCCGTCCGGCGGGTGGCGGCTCGTGAGTACGTGGTGGAGGAGCGCAGCGTCGTCGACGTCGTCGTGCACCGTCCGGGGGAGGACGAGCCGGTCACGGGCTGGGCGTTGAACGAGGCCACGGTGGAGAAGGCGCAGCGGGACCGGATGATCGAGGTGGCTGTCGCCGTCGACGACCGTCCCGTCAGCTCGTTCGGGTGCGACGGCGTGGTGATCGCGACGGCCACAGGATCGACGGCGCACGCGTTCTCCGCCGGAGGCCCCGTCCTGTGGCCGGACGTCGACGCGGTGCTGCTGGTCCCGTTGTCCGCGCACGCGCTGTTCTCGCGGCCGCTCGTCATCGGGCCACGGTCGGAGTACACGATCGACGTGCTCGACAGGAGCCCGCTGCCGGGCGTGCTGACGTGCGACGGGCGTCGCAGCATCGATCTCCCGGTGGGGTCACGGGTCCAGGTGCGCCGTGGCACGGACCCGTTGCGGTTCGCACGGCTGGTGCACGCCCCCTTCAGCGACCGGCTCGTCTCGAAGTTCAACCTGCCCGTCATCGGGTGGCGCGAGGCGGCGGACGACGCAGCAGCCCGCCGTGCGGCCCGGTCGGCCGCGGACGAGCACGACAAGGAGGGATGAGGGTGCTCGAGGAGATCGCGATCGAGGATCTCGGAGTCATCCGGACCGCACGGGTGCCGCTGGCCTCGGGACTGACGGTCATCACCGGAGAGACCGGTGCCGGCAAGACCATGGTGCTGACCGGTCTCGGCCTGCTGATGGGCGGCAAGGCTGACCCCGGGGCCGTCCGACCAGGTGCGGAGCGCGCCGTGGTGGAGGGCCGGTGGGACCTCACCCGCCACCCACAGGCCGCGCACCGGGTCGACGACGCCGGGGGCGCGGTCGACGACGACGGCACCGTGGTCGTGCTGCGGACCGTCGCGCAAGGTCGGTCCCGCGCCCATCTCGGCGGCCGTGGTGTCCCGCAGGGTGTCCTCGCCGAGATCGCGGCCGACCTCGTCACCGTCCACGGCCAGTCGGAGCAGCTGCGCCTGCGCACACCGGGCAAGCAGCGCACAGCCTTGGACCGGTTCGCTGGTGCCGCCCACGCAGGTCTGCTCGCCGACCATCGCGCGGCATGGGCCGAGCGAGCGGGACTGCAGTCCGAGATCGACGACCTGACCGCTCGGGCGGCCGAGCGGGCTCGGGAGGCCGAGCTCCTCCGGCTCGGGCTCGCCGAGGTGGAACGGGTCGACCCTCAGCCCGGCGAGGACGTCGAGCTCGGCGCGCTCGTGGCGCGGCTGGGCAACGCCGAGCAGCTGCGCCAGGCCGCTCAGATCGCGCACGACGCCGTCGCCGGCGAGGACATGGAGACCGAAGGGTCCGCGGTGCACGCGGTGGAGCAGGCCCGGCGTTCGCTCGAGGGGGCCGCCGCCGACGACCCGGCGCTCGGCGAGCAGGCGAAGCGCCTGGCGGAGGCGGGCTACCTGCTCGGCGACGTCGCCACGGAGCTGTCGGGGTATGTCGCCGATCTCCAGGCCGACCCTGCCGCGCTGGAGGCGGCGCACACCCGACTCGCCGAGCTCGGGGCGTTGACCCGGAGCTACGGCAGCACGGTCGACGAGGCGCTGCAGTGGGCCTCCGACGCCGGGCTCCGGCTGCTCGACCTGGACGACGGCGGTGACAGGGTCGAGGCGATGCGCGCTCGTGTCGCGGAGCTCGACGAGCAGGTCGCGAGCCTCGCCGCCCGGCTCACCGCCGGACGCCGGTCCGCCGCCGTCCGGCTTTCCGAAGCGGTCACCGCCGAGCTGTCGGGCCTGGCGATGCGCGGGGCACGACTGGAGATCGAGGTGACCGACTCCGACCCCGGCCCGGCCGGTGCCGACCACGTGGCGTTCCTGCTCGTGCCGCATCCTGGCGCGCCGGCCCGACCTCTCGGCAAGGGAGCCTCGGGCGGTGAGCTCTCGCGGGTGATGCTGGCGGTCGAGGTGGCGCTCGCCACGGCTTCCGACGACGAGGCCGGCTCGGTCCTCCCCACCTTCGTCTTCGACGAGGTCGACGCCGGGGTCGGCGGGCGGGCCGCCGTCGAGGTCGGTCGCCGGCTCGCCTCGTTGGCGCGCAGCACCCAGGTGGTCGTCGTGACGCATCTCGCACAGGTGGCCGCGTTCGGTGACACCCACCTGGTGGTGACGAAGTCCGCCGTGGACGGCGACGCCACCGTCACGGGCGTCCGCGCCGTCGACGATGACGAGCGGGTCCGGGAGCTCGCCCGCATGCTGTCCGGGCAGGACGAGTCCGAGACCGCACGTCAGCACGCGCTCGAGCTTCTCGAGTCCTCGGCCGTGGGACGATAGGGCCGATGAGACTGACCCTGCGCCGGGCCGAGCGTGCCCCTGACACCAACGACGACGCGTCCGAGTACTGCGGTCCGGCGCGTGTCGGCGCGCGGACGAAGGACCTGACCAAGCGGCTGTCCGCCGGGGACGTCGCCGTCATCGACCATGCCGACATCGACCGTGTCGCCGCCGAGGCGCTGGTGGCCGCACGGCCCTCCGCGGTGCTGAACGCCGCGGCGTCGACCACCGGCCGCTACCCGAACGCAGGTCCGGGGATCCTGCTCGAGGCGGGCATCGTGCTGGTCGACGGCCTCGGAGCTACGGTGATGGATCTGCCCGAGGGGGCCAGGGTCACGATCGACGACGCGACGGTGCTGGTCGAGGGCAAGCCGTGGGCGACCGGCGCGCGGCAGACGCCCGAGACGGTGGAGACAGCGCTTGCAGAGGCTCGCGACGGGTTGTCCGACGAGATCGAGCGGTTCGCCGAGAACACCATGACGTACCTCCGGCGCGAGCGGGACCTGCTGCTCGACGGCGTCGGTGTCCCGGACGTGCGCACCCGGTTCGCAGGACGGCACGTCCTGATCGTGGTGCGTGGCTATCACTATCGAGAGGACCTGGCGATGCTTCGGTCCTACATCCAGGAGAACCGCCCGGTGCTGGTGGGCGTCGACGGCGGTGCCGATGCGATCCTCGACGCCGGGTGGCGTCCCGACATGATCGTCGGCGACATGGACTCGGTCTCGGACAAGGCGCTGAGCTGTGGCGCGGAGATCGTGGTCCACGCCTATCGCACGGGGGACGCCCCGGGTCTCGAGCGGGTGCGGGCGCTCGGCGTCGACCCGGTGGTCTTCCCGGCGACAGGCACCAGCGAGGACATCGCCATGTTGCTCGCCGACGACAAGGACGCCGAGCTGATCGTCGCGGTCGGGACGCACGCCACGCTCGTCGAGTTCCTCGACAAGGGGCGGGCCGGCATGGCGAGCACCTTCCTCACCAGGCTGCGGGTCGGCGGCAAGCTCGTCGACGCCAAGGGCGTCTCGCGGCTGTACCGCACCCGCATCTCGAACCTGCAGCTGACGCTGCTGTCGCTGGCAGGCGTGGCCGCCGTCGTCGCGGCGTTGTGGTCGACGGCGGCCGGTCAGACCGCTTTCGGTCTGGTGGGTGCGCAGCTCGACGACATCGTCTCGTGGGTCGGTAGCCTCTTCGGCGGCTGACACCTCAGCGACCACCACTGAACCAAGGAGCACCCGCACGCCGTGATCGACTTCCGCTACCACCTCGTCTCGCTGATCTCTGTGTTCCTCGCGCTCGCGGTCGGCATCATCCTCGGAGCAGGTCCGTTGCAGAACGCGATCGGTGACCAGCTCACCGACCAGGTGGAGGCGTTGCGGGCGGAGCGCACGGAGCTGCGCGAGAGCCTCCTCGAGACCGAGTCCGAGCTGTCGGACCAGAACGCCTACGCGCTCGCCGCGGGGGCGGAGCTGGTCGACGGCTCGCTCGACGGCGTCACCGTCGCCGTCGTCGACGCCGAGGAGGTGACGGACGCTGTCGAGGCCGACATCGTCAACCAGCTGGAGGCCGCAGGTGCCCGCATCGTGGCCCAGGCGTCGTTGACGGAGTCGTGGACCTCGGTGGACGACGCGGTGCTGCGGGGCACGGTGGCCGACGGGCAGCGTGAGCAGCTCGAGGACATGATCGACGAGGAGACGACCACCGCGGGTGTGCTCGGTGCGGCCCTGGGCCTGGCGTTGACCGAGACCGGTGCGCAGGGCGACTCGGTGCGGAGCGACCGCTCGGTGGAGCTGTACGAGCTCTTGTCGCGCGTGGGTCTCGTCGAGTCGCGGTTCGAGCCCTCGGGGCCCGCTGACGTGGTGCTCCTGCTCGGTGGCGCACCGGTCACGGAGGCCGCGACGACGGGTGCGAGCGAGCAGGGCGAGGACGTCGACGTCGTCGCCCTGGTCGCGGGGCTGCAGGAGAGCGCGCACGACGTCGTGGTGGCGGGACCGACGACCGGGGACGGAGGCATCGTCGCCGACGTCCGTGCCGACGAGGACCTCGCGGCGCTCGTGACGACGATCAGCGGGACCGAGCGTGCCGTGATGCGCCTGAACGTCCCGCTGGCGGCGGCGGCACAGCTCGCCGACGAAGGGGGGCACTTCGGGTTCGAGCCGGACGCGGTCGTGGTGCCGCCGGTCGTCGAGCTGCCTGACGACGAGGACGAGGCCGGTGACAGCGGGGCCGGTGACAGCGAGGACGAGGCCGGCGTCGACGACGACGGGGACGCCTGATGGGCGTCGGGCGGTTCGCCGCTGCCGGGGTGGTCGCCGCAGCGGTGACGGCGGCTGCGCGGCGCGTCCTGCAGGCAGGCCCGCCGGGTGGCGCGGAGAGATGGACGCGGACCAACCATGGCGGTGAGCCTGTCTCGATGCTGGAGGGGCCCGCGGTGGCCGCCGGACTGGTCGCGGGGGCTGCGGTCTCGGGAGGCCCCCCTCGGGTCCGGACCGCCGTCGCGCTGGCGTGTGCCGGGGCGGGGGCGC
The DNA here is from genome assembly GCF_013149785.1 of Isoptericola halotolerans. Lineage (GTDB taxonomy): Bacteria > Actinomycetota > Actinomycetes > Actinomycetales > Cellulomonadaceae > Isoptericola > Isoptericola halotolerans. Next base: position 531,450 of record NZ_JABEZU010000003.1, on the reverse strand, counting down.
TGGGGGTGCTCGACGATCTGGCGGAGGACACGTCCACGCGCACGAAGGGCCTGCGCGGACATCTGGGGGCGCTCGCCCGTGGCCGGCTCACCACCGGCGGGCTGAAGGTGGTGGGCATCGGTGCGTCGTCGCTGGCCGCTGCTGCCGTGGGCACGCCACGGCACGGTGGCGGGGCCGGCCGAGCGCTCGACGTCGCGGTGAACGGTGCCTTGATCGCCGGGGCAGCGAACCTCGTCAATCTGCTGGACTTGAGGCCCGGGCGGGCGCTCAAGGCTTCGGCCTTGCTCGCGGCACCCGTCGCGGCGGCCCACGGTGGTGGCGCGACAGGAGCGTTGCTCGGCGCGGCAGCTGCTGCCGCTCCCGAGGACCTCGCGGAGCGGGACATGCTCGGCGACGGTGGGGCGAACGCCCTGGGCGCCTATGTCGGGACCTGCTGGGCGCTCGGTGCCCCACGCACCGTGCGCGTCGTGGCCCTGGCCGCGGTCGTGGGGCTGACGTTGGCGTCCGAGCGGGTCAGCTTCTCGGCGGTGATCGACCGGACGCCGTGGCTGCGCACGCTGGACCAGGTAGGCCGTCGTCCCGTCCCGGCGGCCGCCGAGGTCGAGGAGGGCGGCGCCGCCCTCGCTCCTGGCGAGGATCCCGCGGGGTGAGCCGGCCCGGCGGCCGGCGGGCCGTCACCACGATCGCCGGCGCGGCGGTGCTCATCACCGTCGTGACGCTGGCGAGCAGGGTCGTCGGGTTCGGTCGGTGGCTCGCCCAGGCGCACTACGTCGGGACGGGGGGAGTGGACGGTCCCCTCAATGCCGCGAACTTCCTGCCGAACGTCCTGTTCGAGGTGGCTGCCGGCGGAGCGCTCGCCGGGTCGGTCGTGCCCCTGCTGTCAGGGTTCCTCGTGCGGGGGGACCGCGTCAACGCGTCCCGGACCGCTTCCGCGCTGCTCGGCTGGACTCTCGTGGTGCTGGTGCCCCTGGGCGGACTGGTGGCGCTGCTCGCCGACCCGCTCGTCCGTCTGACCGGGCTCAACGACCCGGTGAACGTCGCCGTCGCCGCGGACTTCCTGCGTGTCTTCGCGGTGCAGGTGCCGTTGTACGGCGTCGCCGTGGTCCTCGGCGGGATGCTCCAGGCGCACAACCGGTTCTTCTGGCCGGCCTTCTCGCCGCTGGTCTCGAGCCTCGTGGTCATCGGGGTCTACGCACGTTTCGGTGCGTTGGCCGAGGGCAACCAGCAGGACGTGGCCGAGCTCAGCTCGCAAGCGCTGGGCTGGCTGGCCTGGGGGATGACCGCAGGCGTGGCGTTCCTCGCGCTGCCGCTCGTGGTGCCCGTGCTGCGGACCGGGCTGCGTCTGCGCCCCACCTTGAGGTTCCCCGCCGGCGAGGGGCGTCGGGCGGCGCGGCTCGCCTCCGCGGGGCTCGGAGCGCTGGTCGCCCAGCAGCTCGCCCTGCTCGCCACGATGAAGGCCGGCAACGAGGCGGGCGGTGACAGCACGTGGACGATCTTCCTGTACGCCCAGAACGTCTACTTCCTGCCCTACGCGGTGCTGGCGTTCCCCATCGCGACGAGCGCCTTCCCCCGGTTCGCCGAGCTGGCCGCGCAGGGTCGCCGCGACGACCTGGCGCGGCTGGTGTCGTCCACGACCCGGGTCCTGGTGGTGGTCTCGGCGGCAGGAGCGGCCGCGCTGGTGGCCGCGGCGCCGCTCGTGCAGAACGTGTTCGACGGCGTGGCGAACGGTGACGCCGACGGCCTGGCGGCCGCTCTGACCTGGATGGCTCCCGGCCTGCTCGGGTACGCGCTGATCCTGCAGCTCTCACGGTTGCTGTACGCGGTCGGTGCGGCGAGGGCTGCCGTCGTCGCGACCGCCGGCGGGTGGCTGGTGGTCATCGTCGGGGTGATGCTCGCCATCCCCGTCTTCGCCGACCATGTCCCGGCGAGCGGTTCGACGCAGACGCAGGTCCTGGCGTGGCTCGGTGGTGCGACGACCGTGGGGATGACCGTCGCAGGAGGGGCGCTGCTGCTGGCCGTCCGTCGCGCGGTCGGTGCTGCGGCGCTGTCGGGTGTTCTTCGGACCGTCGCCGTCGCCGTCGTCGCAGGGGCGGCGGGCGCGGTGGCCGGGCGGTGGCCCGTCCCCGTCGTGGACCGGGCGGTGGCGACGGGAGCGCACGGGACACCGGTCGAGACCCCGTTCGAGGTGGGCGCCTTCGCGACCGACGTCGGCCTGGGCCTGCTCGCGGGTGCGGTCGCGATGGTCGTGGTCGTGGTCGTGGCGGGACTCACCGACACGGCGGTGCGCGCGCGCCTCGCGACCGTCGGGCGCCGGCTGCTGCGCCGCTGAGAACTGCTCTGTGCCGCATCCCACGCCGCCGCGGGCGCGCCCGGGACGCCGCGGCGTCTTCTCTCGGATAGCATGGAGTTCCGTGGCTGACACCGTGAACCGAACGTCCTCCCGCTCCTCCAGCCGCGCCGGTGCGACGCACCAGACGCGCCACATCTTCGTGACGGGTGGTGTGGCCTCCTCCCTCGGCAAGGGTCTGACGGCGTCCTCGCTCGGACGCCTCCTGCGGTCCCGTGGGCTGCGGGTCACGATGCAGAAGCTCGATCCCTACCTCAACGTGGATCCGGGCACGATGAACCCCTTCCAGCACGGCGAGGTCTTCGTCACCGAGGACGGCGCCGAGACCGACCTGGACATCGGGCACTACGAGCGGTTCCTCGACATCGAACTGCCGGCGTCCTCCAACGTCACGACCGGTCAGGTGTACTCGCGGGTCATCGCCAGGGAGCGCCGCGGCGAGTACCTCGGCGACACGGTGCAGGTCATCCCGCACATCACCGACGAGATCAAGCTGCGGATGCGCGACCAGGCGGGGCCCGAGGTCGACGTGATCATCACCGAGATCGGTGGCACCGTCGGCGACATCGAGTCCCAGCCGTTCCTCGAGGCGGCGCGCCAGGTGCGCCACGAGCTCGGCCGTGACGACTGCTTCTTCCTGCACGTGTCGCTGGTGCCGTACATCGGTCCCTCCGGTGAGCTCAAGACGAAGCCCACGCAGCACTCCGTCGCAGCCCTGCGCTCGATCGGCATCCAGCCCGACGCGATCGTGCTGCGCTCCGACAGGGTGGTGCCCGAGAGCATCAAGCGCAAGATCGCGATGTCCTGCGACGTCGACAACGAGGCCGTCGTCAACGCCGCCGACGCCCCGAGCATCTACGACATCCCGCGGGTGCTTCACTCCGAGGGCCTGGACGCCTATGTGGTCCGGCGCCTCGACCTGCCGTTCCACGACGTCGAGTGGGGTGGCTGGAACAGGTTGCTGGAGCGGGTCCACGAGCCGGAGCACAAGGTCGAGATCGCGCTGGTCGGCAAGTACATCGACCTGCCGGACGCCTACCTGTCGGTCACCGAGGCGCTGCGCGCCGGCGGGTTCGACAACGACACCCGGGTGACGATCCGTTGGGTGGCCGCCGACGACTGCAGCACGCCGGCCGGCGCGCAGGATGCGCTCGAGGGTGTCGACGCCGTCCTGGTACCCGGTGGCTTCGGGGTGCGTGGTATCGACGGCAAGATCGGCGCGCTGCGCTGGGCGCGCGAGAACCTGGTGCCGACGCTCGGCATCTGTCTCGGCCTGCAGTCGATGGTCATCGAGTACGCCCGCAACGTCCTCGGTCTGACGGAGGCGTCCTCCACGGAGTTCGAGCCCGACACGAAGACGCCCGTCATCGCGACGATGGCGGAGCAGCTCGCGATCGTGGGCGGCGACGGCGATCTCGGCGGCACGATGCGTCTGGGTGACTACCCGGCGGCGCTGGCCGAGGGGTCGGTGGTGTCGCAGGCGTACGGGGCCACGACGGTCACCGAGCGCCACCGTCACCGGTACGAGGTGAACAACGCCGTGCGTGACCAGCTCGAGGAGGCCGGGCTGCGGTTCTCCGGCACCTCGCCGGACGGCACGCTCGTCGAGTTCGTGGAGCTGCCCGCCGACGTCCACCCGTACTACGTGAGCACGCAGGCGCACCCGGAGTTCAAGTCACGCCCCACGCGCTCGCACCCGTTGTTCGCCGGGCTGGTGGCCGCGGCGCTGACCCGGCAGGGCACGACGGCGTGACGGGAAGGTCGCCGCACGAGGACCGGGTCGAGGACCGGGTCGCGTCCCGTGCCGTCGTGGGACGGAACACCGTCCACGACGGCCGGATCTTCGACCTGGTCCGTGACGACGTCGACCTCGGCGAGGCCGGCATCGTCACCAGGGAGTACCTCGACCACCCGGGTGCCGTCGCCGTCGTGGTGCTCGACGGCGACGAGCGCGTCCTGCTCCTGCGCCAGTACCGCCATCCGGTCCGGGCGGAGATGTGGGAGATCCCGGCCGGGCTGCTCGACGTCGACGGCGAGCCTGCCGTCGAGGCGGCGGTGCGCGAGCTCGCGGAGGAGGCGGACCTGGCTGCCGGCCGGTGGGACGTGCTCGTCGACTTCGCCACGACCCCCGGGGCGAGCAACGAGGCCCTGAGGGTCTTCCTGGCCCGCGACGTCCGCGAGGTCCCGCACGCGGACCGTCACACGCGTACGGGCGAGGAGTCGGAGATCGTCACGCGCTGGGTGCCGTTGGACGAGGCGGTGGGGCGCGTCCTGGCCGGCGGGCTGCACAACCCGTCGGCCGTCGTCGGCATCCTGGCGGCTGCCGCGAGCCGTGCCGACGGCTGGACGTCGCTGCGGCCCGTGGAGGCGCCGTGGCCGTACCGCCGGGGGAACCTGCCGGCCTGACACACCGCGGCGTGCCTGACACGCCGCGGCCGTGCGGGGCCGGTCGCGGTCGGGCCGGTCAGGCCCGGGTGCGCAGCCGCAGCACCGCGTTCGCCGCGGCCCACACCAGCAGCCCGGCGCCGAGCATGTGGAAGCCCACCAGCAGCGCGGGCAGGCCGGTGAAGTACTGCGTGTACCCGATCGCCCCCTGGGCGAGGGTGACCACCACGAGCAGCCAGGCGCCGCGTCGCGCCCGCAGCACGACGCCGTCGGCGGGCAGGCGGTGCAACAGCACGACCAGTGCGGCGAGCACGCCGCAGAAGACCCACACGGTCCAGGCGTGCGCGCGCGTGAAGGCGAGCGGGTCCACGGCGAGCCGGTAGCCGACGTCGGCGTCCCCGGAGTGCGGGCCGGAACCGGTGACGATCACGCCGAGCACCACGATCGGGACGGTCAGCAGGCCGAGGACGCTGCCCGCACGCCGCACCGATCGTGTCCCGACCGGTACCGGCGCACCGTCCCCCTCACCGTGGCGGTGCAAGAGGTAGGCGGAGACCCACACCAGGGCGGCCGAGAGGACGAAGTGCAGCGACACCCATCCCGGGTGCAGCTCGAGCAGGACGACGATGCCGCCGATGACGGCCTGCAGCGCGACACCGGCCAGGGGGACGATGCCCAGCGCCCGGTAGGTCTCCGACCGGCGGCGGTCGGTCAGCACGAGGAGCAGGACCGCGACGGCGATGACGGACAGCACCCCGGTCATCAGCCGGTTGCCGAACTCGACATACGGGTGGAAGGTCGCCGCGTCGTGGAAGACGGGGGTGAACTGGCCGGGCTCGCACATCGGCCACGTGGAGCACCCCAGCCCGGAGGCGGTCAGCCTGACCGCGCCCCCGGTGACGATGATGGCGATCTGGGCCACGACGTTGGCGACCAGGACGGCCCGGGTCCAGCCGCGGAACCGGGCGAGCCGGTCGGGCCGGTCGTCCGTGGTGCGGTCGTGCTCGGGCGAGGTGCCGGTGGGTTCGGCGGGCGCTGACGTGCTCACGGGACCACGGTAGCGGCCGGTGGAGCGCCACCGGCCCGCGACGACGGCCACCGGCTGTGACATTGGCCCTCGTGGAGGGGACGCGCGGCGCCCGGGACCGTCGCCGGGGTCAGTGCCAGCGGAACAGCTTGCCGGCACCGGCGCCGAACGCCGCGGTCCAGGCCAGCAGGACGACGATGCTCAGGGGCGGCACGCCGGTGCCGAGGAAGGCGCCGCGCAGTCCTTCGCCGAGCGCGCCCGAGGGCAGGAACGCGGCGAGGTGCGAGAGCGGTCCGGGCAGCTCGGAGGGCGCCATGATCAGGCCACCGCCGACGACGAGCAGCACCAGCACGAGGTTGGCCACCGCGAGGACGCCTTCGGCGCGCAGGGTGCCGGCGAGCAGCAGTGCCAGCGCGGTGAAGGCCGCAGTGCCCAGGAGGACGAGCCCGAGGGCGGGCAGGATCCCCGCGAGGGACGGCTGCCAGCCGAGGGAGAGCGCGACGGCACCGATCACCACGACCTGCACGACCTCGACGCACAGCACTCCGAGGATCTTCCCGGCCAGCAGCCCGCCGCGCCCGAGCGGTGTCGTGGCCAGCAGGCGCAGCACCCCGTTGCGCCGGTCGAACGCCGTGGCGATCGACTGGGAGGTGAACGCGGTCGTCACGCAGGCGAGGGCGAGGATCCCCGGGGTCACGAAGTCCACCCGCGCGACGCCACCGGTGTCGAGGTCGACGACGGAGGTGCGCACGAGCCCGACGAGCAGCAGCACGGGCACCACGATGGTGACGAGGAGCTGCTCGCCGTTGCGCAGGATCGCGCGGGTCTCGAACGAGGCCTGAGCGGCGATGCGGCGTCGGGCCGGAGCCGGGGCGGGTGCAGGGTCGGCCGAGGGAGAGGTGGTCATCGCAGGTGCCGTCCGGTGAGGTCGAGGAACACGTCTTCGAGCGTGCGGCGCCCCACGGTGATGCGGGTGGCCAGGACGTCGTGCCGGGCGAGCCACGTGGTCAGCGCCGTGAGCGTGGTGGGATGCACAGGTCCGGTGACGACGTACTCCCCGGGCTCGTCCTCCGTGACGGTCCATCCGCCGTCGGGCGCGGCGTCGTCGAGGTGCGTGGCGAGCACAGCGACCGGGAGACCTGGTCGCGCCCCGAAGCGCAGTCGCGGGGACCGGCCGGCGGTTCCGTCCGAGAGCAGGTCCGGCACGTTCCCCGAGGCGATGACACGACCGTGGTCGACGACGTGGACGACGTCGGCGAGATCCTCCGCCTCGTCCATCAGGTGGGTGGTCAGGACCACCGCGACGCCGTCGGCGCGCAGCTCGCGCACGAGGTCCCAGACCGCGTGGCGCGACTGGGGGTCCATCCCCGCGCTCGGTTCGTCGAGGAACACGACCTCCGGGCGGCCCACGACGGCGGCGGCCAGCGCCAGGCGCTGCCGTTGCCCGCCGGACAGGCGCCGCACCGTGGTCCGGCCGAAGGCCGGCAGCCCGAGCCGTTCGGCGAGCCCGTCGACGTCCCGCGGGGCGGCATACATGCGGGCGACGTGCCGCAGCATCTCCATCGCGCGCACGCCGGTGGGCAGCCCGCCGTCCTGCAGCATCACGCCGACCCGGGGGCGCAGGGCGGCCGCGTCCGTCACGGGGTCCAGACCCAGGACGCGGACCGTCCCGCCGTCGGGGGAGCGCAGCCCTTCACAGCACTCGACGGTGGTGGTCTTGCCGGCCCCGTTGGGCCCGAGCACCGCGGTGACCGTTCCGGCGGTAGCCTGCAGATCGAGGCCGTCGACGACGTCGCGGCCGCCGTAGGTCTTGCGCAGGCCGCGCACGTCGACGGCGCCGCCGGGTCGCGTATCGGTGGTGGGCACCAGAGGATTCTACGGACGCGTCGAGACACCAGGAGTGACGATGACCTTCTACACCTTCGCCCAGCCGTCAGATCTCGCCCAGCTCGCGCGACGTATCTGGTACTGGCCGGTGATCCGTGGGGTGCTGGCCGTGGCCTTCGGGCTGCTGGCGATCCTGCTGCCGGACAAGACGCCGGGTCTGCTGGTCCAGGTGTTCGGGGTCTTCGTGATCGTCGACGGCCTGGTCTCGCTCGTCGACGGGATGCGCCGCCGGGGGAGCCAGACCGGATCGGTGAGCGTCGGCATCGGCGTGGTGGCCATCGTCTTCGGTGCGGTGCTGCTGTTCCTGCCCGAGCTCGCCCTGGGCCTGGTCCTCGCGCTGATCGCGGTCTGGGCCCTGGTCTTCGGGCTGCTGCAGATCTTCGGGGCGTTCGCGATCCGCACGCGTGGCGGGACGTCCTGGTTGTGGACCCTGGTCTCGGGCCTGCTCTTCGTCGCCCTGGCGATCGTGTGCTTCACGAACCCCGGCGGGACCATCGAGGTGATGTCCGTGATCATCGGGATCTTCGCCGTGGTCATCGGCGTCGCGCTGGTCGCGCTCGGGGTCAAGCTGCGCGCGATGGGTTCCACGGGCCCGGGGGACGGGGACGTCATCGACGGCGAGGTCATCGAGGGCTGATCGGGCGAGCCGTCCATGAACAGCCTGTGAAACATGTGTGACGTGCGTCGCACGAGGCCCGCTGACCTGCGGCGCTGCGTGTTCGGTGAGGCATGCCTTGCTTGACATCCTCGATTACGCAACAAGGATGTTCTGTATATCGACGCACGGGAGGTGAGCACATGACGAGGACCACGGACCCCTTGAAGGCCCAGGGCGTCGTCGCGCACCCCCACGTGGAGGGCGACGGGACCCGCCGTCGTGTGCTGGAGCTCGTCGCCACCGAGGGGCCGGTCACGGCCGGTCGCCTCGCCGACGTGCTGAACCTGACCCAGGCGGCCGTCCGTCGGCACCTGGCGGGCCTGGAGCACGACGGCACGATCATGGTGCACGAGGGCGGCACGGGCGCCGTGCCCGCCCGACGGGGGCGGCCCGCACGCCACTACGTCGTGAGCACCGCAGGGCAGGCCGAGCTCGGCGACCACGACAGCGAGCTCGCCACCCAGGCGATGCGGTTCCTGCGTCGTACGGCCGGTGACGAGGCCGTCGAGGCCTTCGCCACCGAGCGCAACGACGCCGTGGTGCGTCGGTACGCCCCCCGGCTGACCGCGACCGACCCCCAGGAGCGGGCCGCGCAGCTCGCCGACCTGCTCGCCGCCGACGGCTACGCCTCGTCGGTGCGTCCCGTCGTCGGCCCGGTGGCCCCGACCGTCCAGCTGTGCCAGGGGCACTGCCCCGTGCAGCACGCCGCCGAGGACTTCCCCGAGCTGTGCGAGGCCGAGGCGCGCGCGTTCTCCGAGCTGCTCGGCACGCACGTCCAACGACTGGCCACCCTCGCAGGCGGCGCGCACGCCTGCGTCACGAACATCCCGCTGACTCCCCCCACCCCCGCCAGCCGCTCCGGCGGCACGCAGGAAGGATCACGATGAGCGCTCCTACCCAGGACGCCGCCGCCCAGGCGGCAGTGGCACCGAACGCCGACAAGCCCTCCGACGAGGAGATCATCGACTCGATCGGTGCGTACGAGTACGGCTGGCACGACACCGACGAGGCGGGCGCGATCGCCGAGCGTGGCCTCGACGAGGCGGTCGTGCGCAACATCTCGGCCCTGAAGAACGAGCCCGAGTGGATGCTCAAGGCCCGTCTCAAGGCACTGCGCCTGTTCGGCAAGAAGCCGATGCCGAGCTGGGGCGCCGACCTCACTGGGATCGACTTCGACCGGATCAAGTACTTCGTGCGGTCCACCGAGAAGCAGGCCACCAGCTGGGAGGAGCTGCCGGAGGACATCAAGGCCACCTACGACAAGCTCGGGATCCCCGAGGCGGAGAAGCAGCGCCTCGTGGCCGGCGTCGCGGCCCAGTACGAGTCCGAGGTCGTCTACCACCAGATCCGTGAGGACCTGGAGGAGCAGGGCGTCATCTTCGTCGACACCGACACCGGCCTGCGCGAGTACCCCGAGCTGTTCGCGGAGTACTTCGGCACGGTCATCCCGGCCGGCGACAACAAGTTCTCCGCGCTGAACTCGGCGGTCTGGTCGGGCGGCTCGTTCGTCTACGTCCCGCCGGGCGTGCACGTCGAGATCCCCCTGCAGGCCTACTTCCGGATCAACACCGAGAACATGGGCCAGTTCGAGCGGACGCTGATCATCGCCGACGAGGGCTCGTACGTGCACTACGTCGAGGGCTGCACGGCGCCGATCTACTCGTCGGACTCGCTGCACAGCGCCGTCGTGGAGATCATCGTCAAGAAGAACGCCCGCGTGCGCTACACGACCATCCAGAACTGGTCGAACAACGTGTACAACCTCGTGACCAAGCGCGCCACGGCCGAGGCCGGTGCCCAGATGGAGTGGGTCGACGGCAACATCGGCTCCAAGGTCACCATGAAGTACCCGGCGATCTACCTCATGGGCGAGCACGCCCGCGGCGAGACGCTGTCGATCGCCTTCGCGGGCGAGGGTCAGCACCAGGACGCCGGCGCCAAGATGGTGCACGCCGCGCCGCGCACGTCGTCTTCCATCGTCTCCAAGTCGGTGGCCCGTGGTGGTGGGCGCACGTCCTACCGCGGCCTGGTCCAGGTGCTCGAGGGCGCCGAGGCCTCCGCCTCCAACGTGCTGTGCGACGCGCTGCTCGTCGACCAGATCTCCCGGTCCGACACCTACCCGTACGTCGACGTCCGCGAGGACGACGTGTCCATGGGGCACGAGGCGACGGTGTCCAAGGTGAGCGAGGACCAGCTGTTCTACCTCATGTCCCGAGGAATGGACGAGACCGAGGCCATGGCCATGATCGTGCGCGGGTTCGTCGAGCCCATCGCGCGCGAGCTGCCCATGGAGTACGCGCTCGAGCTCAACCGCCTCATCGAGCTGCAGATGGAAGGGTCCGTCGGCTGATATGACTGCCACCACCACCGATCACTCACGCGCCGTGGCCGACGGCGCGCACTCGCACGGGCTGGTCCCGGCCGGCTCCCGTGCCGAGCGCGTCACCTCCTTCGACCTCGCGGACATCCCGGTGCCCTCCGGCCGCGAGGAGGAATGGCGCTTCTCACCGGTCGCGCGGCTGCAGCCGCTCTTCGCCGAGACGCTCGCCTCCGACGGAGTCACCGTGACCGTCGAGGCCGCGCCCGAGGTCAAGGTCGAGACGGTCGCCCGTGACGACGCCCGCCTCGGGAAGGCCGGCAAGCCCGGCGACCGCACCGCGGTCAGCGCCTGGAACGCCGTCACCGAGGCCACCGTCGTCACCGTGCCCGCCGAGGCCGTCGCGTCCGACGTCACCTCGGTGCGGATCGACGGCGTCTCGAAGGACGCCACCGCCCAGCACCTGCTGGTGCACGCCGAGCGGCACTCCGAGGCGGTCGTGGTCATCGACCACCGCGGCGACGCGCTCCTCAACCAGACGGTCGAGGTCGTCGTCGAGGACGGCGCGCAGCTGACCGTGGTCTCCGTGCAGGACTGGGCCGACGGCGCCGTCCACGCGGCCGCGCACCGTTCCACGGTCGGGCGCGACGCCAGGCTCAAGCACGTCGTGGTGACCTTCGGCGGCGACGTCGTGCGGATCACCCCGGACGCGACGTTCACCGCCCCCGGCGGCGAGGTCGAGATGGTCGGCCTGTACTTCGCCGACGCCGACCAGCACCAGGAGCACCGCCTCTTCGTGGACCACGGCGTGCCGAGCTGCAAGTCCCGGGTCACCTACAAGGGTGCGCTGCAGGGCTCAGGGGCTCACACCGTGTGGGTCGGGGACGTCCTCATCCAGGCCGAGGCCGAGGACACCGACACCTACGAGCTCAACCGCAACCTCGTCCTGACCGACGGGGCGCGCGCCGACTCGGTGCCGAACCTCGAGATCGAGACCGGCGAGATCGCGGGAGCGGGCCACGCGTCGGCGACCGGCAGGTTCGACGACGAGCAGCTCTTCTACCTCATGGCTCGCGGCATCCCCGAGACGGACGCGCGCCGCCTCGTGGTGCGGGGGTTCTTCGCGGAGCTCATCGACGAGATCGGGGTCGCGTCCGTCGAGGAGCGGCTGCTCGCCTCGATCGAGGCCGAGCTCGAGAAGTCGATGAGCGTCATCACCGGCGCCCCGGCGGCGGAGTGACGGCGTGACCCAGCAGATCGTCGCCTCGACGACCGACCTGGAGCCCGAGGAGGCCAAGCTCGTCGAGCTCCAGGCCGCCGACGGTGCCATGGTGCCGGTCGCGCTCGTCCGGGACGCCGACGGTGACTTTCACGCGATCAGCGACATCTGCTCCCACGGGGCGGTCTCGCTGTCCGACGGGGAGGTCGAGGGCTGCCGGGTCGAGTGCTGGCTGCACGGCTCGCAGTTCGACCTGCGCACCGGCAAGCCGCTGCAGCTTCCTGCGACCCGGCCGGTGCCCGTCTACCCGGTGACCGTGGACGGCGACAAGGTGCTCGTCGACATCGACGCCCCGCTCGCCGCCGTGTCCTGACCTCCCTGAACCACAGACTTTCGAACAAGACCTGGAGAACCACCTGATGCCCACCCTGGAGATCCGCGACCTGCACGTCAGCGTCGAGACCAAGGAAGGCCCGAAGCCGATCCTGCGCGGCGTCGACCTGACCATCGCCTCCGGCGAGACGCACGCCATCATGGGCCCCAACGGCTCCGGCAAGTCGACCCTCGCCTCCGCCCTCGCGGGCCACCCCAAGTACGAGGTCACCTCCGGCACCGTCACGCTCGACGGCGAGGACGTCCTCGCGATGAGCGTCGACGAGCGCGCTCGCGCCGGCCTCTTCCTCGCCATGCAGTACCCCGTGGAGGTGCCCGGTGTGTCCGTGGCCAACTTCCTGCGGACCGCCAAGACCGCCATCTCCGGCGAGGCCCCCGCCCTGCGCACCTGGGGCAAGGAGGTCAGGGGCGCGATGGAGAACCTGCGCATCGACTCCTCCTTCGCCGAGCGCTCCGTCAACGAGGGCTTCTCCGGCGGTGAGAAGAAGCGCCACGAGATCCTGCAGATGGAGCTCTTCAAGCCCCACTTCGCGATCCTCGACGAGACCGACTCCGGCCTGGACGTCGACGCGCTGCGCGTCGTCTCCGAGGGCGTGAACCGGGCCAAGGAGACCACCGACGTCGGCGTGCTGCTCATCACGCACTACACGCGCATCCTGCGCTACATCAAGCCCGACTTCGTCCACGTCTTCGTCGACGGCCGGATCGCCGAGGAGGGCGGCCCCGAGCTCGCCGAGCGTCTCGAGGCCGAGGGCTACGACCGGTACGTGGGTACCGGCGCGACGATGTCGGCCTGACGGAGACCTTCATGACCACCGACACCGTGCGCCCGGCGCCTGCCGACGACGGACTCACCGCGAGCGAGCTCGCCGCGGTGCGGGCCGACTTCCCGCTGCTCGGGCGCACGGTGCGTGGTGGTCGGCCGCTGGTCTACCTGGACTCCGCGGCGACCTCCCAGAAGCCGAACGTGGTGCTCGAGGCCGAGGTCGAGTTCTACGAGCAGCGGAACGCGGCCGTGCACCGCGGCGCCCACCAGCTCGCCGAGGAGGCCACGGAGGCGTTCGAGTCGGCGCGCTCCGCCGTGGCCTCGTTCGTCGGGGCCGACGACGGCGAGATCGTCTGGACCCCGGGCGCGACGGCGGCGCTCAACCTCGTGGCCTACGCGTTCTCGAACGCCACCGCCGGTCGTGGGGGAGCGGAGGCCGTACGGTTCCGGCTGGCACCCGGTGACGAGATCGTGGTCACCGAGGCGGAGCACCACGCCAACCTCGTGCCGTGGCAGGAGCTGTGTGCACGCACCGGCGCCGTGCTGCGTTGGCTCGGCGTGGACGACGACGGCCGGATCGACCTCTCGGACCTCGGGACCGTGATCACCGAGCGCACGCGGATCGTGGCCTTCGGCCACGTGTCGAACGTGACCGGTGCCGTGGCGCCGGTGGCGGAGCTGGTCGACGCCGCACGTCGGGTCGGCGCGTACACCGTGCTCGACGCCTGCCAGTCGGTGCCCCACCTGCCGGTGGACGTGCGTGCCCTGGGCGTCGACTTCGCGGCGTTCAGCGCCCACAAGATGCTCGGCCCGACCGGGGTCGGCGCGCTGTACGCCCGCCGCGAGCTGCTCGAGGCCATGCCTCCCGTCACCACCGGTGGGTCCATGGTCGAGGTCGTCACGATGGAGGCCACCACGTACGCCCCGCCGCCGCAGCGCTTCGAGGCGGGCACGCAGATGGTCGCCCAGGCCGTGGGCATGGGAGTGGCCGCCGAGTGGCTCGGTGAGCTCGGGATGTCGCGGGTGGCCCGGCACGAGCAGGAGCTCGCCACGGAGCTGTTGCGCATGGCGGAGATCCCCGGCGTACGGGTCGTCGGGCCGACGGACGCGGAGGACCGCCTCGCGGTCGTGTCGTTCGTCGTCGACGGTGTGCACGCCCACGACGTCTCCCAGGTGCTCGACGACTCCGGCATCGCGGTGCGCACCGGCCACCACTGCGCGCAACCGCTGCACCGGCGCTTCGGGGTGGCGGCGACGACGCGGGCCTCGGCGTCGGTCTACACGACCGTCGAGGAGATCGCGGCGTTCCGGGAAGCGTTGACGGGTGTGCGCGCGTTCTTCGGTGCAGAGTGAGTCAGGAGGACCCATGAGCAGCTCGTTGGAGCAGATGTACCAGCAGGTCATCCTCGACCATGCGAAGCACCCGCACGGCCGTGGCCTGGCCGAGCCCGTCGAGGGACATCTCGGTGGGGAGTCGCACCAGGTGAACCCGACGTGCGGGGACGAGGTCACGCTGCGCGTGGACGTCGCTCCCGGCCCCGGCCGCGACACCGTGGTGTCGGGCGTCTCCTGGGAGGGGGAGGGCTGTTCCATCTCGCAGGCGTCCGTCTCGGTGATGACCGAGCTCGTCACCGGTCGGAACCTGGCCGACGTCCGTCGCCTGGACGAGGCGTTCCACGCCCTGATGGGATCGCGCGGCAAGGGGCTGGACGACGAGGCGTCGCTCGACGCCCTCGGCGACGGCGAGGCGTTCACCGGCGTCTCGCAGTACCCCGCCCGCATCAAGTGCGCGCTGCTCGGCTGGGCAGCGCTGAAGGACTCGCTGGCGCGCAGCGGCGCGCTGGCAGACTCGACCGGAGGAACCGATGACTGAGAACACGACCGAGACGGCCACGCCGGCCCCGGCCGGCCCGACACCGGGTGCGACCACCGCGGCGGACGTCGAGGAGGCGATGCGCGACGTCATCGACCCCGAGCTCGGGATCAACGTCGTCGACCTCGGGCTGGTCTACGGCGTCGAGGTGGACCAGAACAACCACGCCACCATCGACATGACGCTGACGTCGGCGGCGTGCCCGCTGACCGACGTCCTGGAGGACCAGTCCGCGCAGGCCCTCGAGGGACTCGTCACCGGTCACCGGATCAACTGGGTGTGGATGCCGCCGTGGGGTCCGGAGAAGATCACGGACGACGGTCGTGAGCAGCTGCGGATGCTGGGCTTCAACGTCTGAGGTTGCGAGTCAGCCCCTCTGACCTGCCGCCGCAGGTCGGAGGGGCTCCTCAGGTCTGCGGAAGGTGCCGTGCCCGCCTCGAGGCGGCGAGGTCAGTCGCCGGACAGGTCGTCGCTGCCGCTCGCTGCGGCGAGTGCTGGAGCCCTGCGCTCAACCGTAAGGCGACGGAGGCGTGCTGCGGGGGCGTCGCCGTGGCCCAGATGATGCCCCGCCAGGACCCACCTCGTGCCGACCTCGTCGCGGCGGATCTCGCCGGAAATCGTGAACGCACCACAGCCCTCGAACTCGAAGCCCGCAGTGACGACGTCACCGGCGGCAAGTGTCGAGACCACGTCGCGCAGGTCGTCGACCTTGGCCACGCCGGGCCCGGCCGGGGCATCGCCCGCGTCCGTCGTGACGAGACTCTGCAGTTCCGCGACGGGCTCGGTGCCCTTGCCCGTCGTCAGATCCCACCAGCCCACCTTGAACGCGGTGTCGGTCAGGTCTCGACGTACACGACCGGAGACGTTGAACCGTCCGTGTTCAGCGGTGCGCAGTGCTGCGGTGACCAGCATGCCTTGATGAACCGCCTTGAGGGCAGTCCTCAGGCTGGCCAGGTCGCGACGAGCGGTGGGAACAGCGAAGCCAAGGTCATCACGCACGATCCGCATCGTACCGCCTGCTGACCTGCACCGGCGCCTCGACCGAGCGTCCGCGTCGATGGTGGTGGGCTGTCTATCATGTCCACCATGTCGCACATTGCTCTCGAGGGTCTGTCGTTCACCGCGATCGATTTCGAGACGGCCAACCCGAAGCGGGCGTCTGTGTGCTCGGTCGGCCTTGCCAAGGTCCGGGACGGCGTCGTCGTGGACACGCTCGAGACGCTGGTCCAGCCCCCCTCCGGGGTCCAGTCGTTCAACCACTACAACGTGGCCGTGCACGGCATCACGGCGCAAGCCGTGCTCGGAGCGCCGACCTGGGACGTCGTCTATCCGAAGGTCGCAGAGTTCGCTGGCGCGGATGCGCTGGTTGCGCACAACGCCGCCTTCGACCGCTCGGTCCTGACGCAGGCGAGCGCGGCCTGCGGCATCGTGCTTCCCCGCACCCGTTGGCTCTGCACGCGCGACACCGCCAGGTCGGTGCTGGATCTTGCCTCCTACAAGCTGCCCGATGTCTCGACAGCGCTGAACATCCCGGACCACGACCACCACGACGCCGGAGCAGATGCACGCCAGTGTGCGCTCGTTCTGATCGGACTGTGTCGCAGACTCGGCACGGACGGGCAGAGCCTGGTGCGGCAGCACTCTCGCACGTGGTGAGCGGAGATCACAGTCGGGCGGGTTCGTCGGTCGCAGTGCATCCGGAGGCAGCTATGCGGGCATCGACGTACGCCCGATCAGCCGGACCAGGGCGGCGCCGGGCTGGTGCAGCTCGACGTCGAAGCCTGCCGCCGACAGCTCGCGGCGGAGCCGGGCAGGGCTGAGCCTCTCCCACGACCCGACGAACCGCTCTGATCGCAGCAGCCTTTCGGCGTCGTGCACCTCGTACTCGCTGACGAACCGGCGCTCGTCCGTCGCCGGCAGGTAGCGCGCGACGTAGCGCAGCGAGCCGACCCAACGTTCCTGGACGAAGGCCTCGCCCGCGGGGCCTTCGTCACCCGCCGGCTCGATCGTCATGACACCGACGGCCTCGGGCGTCATGAGGGATCGCAGCCGGGCGAACGTCGCGCTGCGCTCGTCCTCCGACAGGTGGCCCACCATGTGTGCCGCGACGAACCCGTCGACGCGGCCGACGACGTCGTCGAGGGCGCCGGGCAGCAGGCCGGCGCGCACGGTCACCCGCCGCGACAGGTCCTCGTCGTCGGCGACCCTGGCGGTCAGCACGGCCCGCATGGTGCGCGAGGGCTCGATCGCCACGATCTGCGCACCGGTCACCGAGGCGAGCGTGCGCGTCCCGAGCCCGGTTCCGGCACCGAGGTCGAGGAGCGTGTGCTGGGGGCCGAGGTCCGCGAACGCCGTGGTGAGCGCGGGGCGCAGCCCGGCCCAGGGCTCGTCCATGAAGAGGTCGTGGAACTCGCCGAGGTCCTGGTAGACGTCCGTGCTGGCGTCGTTCTGCATGGTGGTTCCTCCGTCGGCTGGTGGCGGTTGATGAGAATCATTCTCACACCTTCCCGCCGTGACCGAGGTCAGAGTGCCCGTCGTCGGCGATCAGCTCGCCTCCGCCGCGAGCGCGGCCAGCCTCGTCACCGTGTTCATGTTGCGCGTCGTCGCGCGGCCGGCGCTCGGGGGGAGTCGGAGCCGGCTGCGGCCCATCCCGTCCGGGTAGTGGACGTAGATCTCCCGGGCGCCGAGCGCGATCTGCTCGCCGGTCGCCCCGGCGGCACGCTCCGCGGTGTCGGTCTCGGGCGGGGCGTCGAGGAACGTGACTCCGACCCGGCTCGGGACGGCACCGGCGAAAGGGTTGGCGTCCCGGACGCGCGCCAGCTCGCCCGGTGTCCTGATCAACGCGCCCACGGGCTTGCCCGCGTACTCCCGCAGCGCGTCCTCGAGGACGGTCCGCGCACCGTCGGCACCGAGCCTGGCCGTGAACACGACGTTCCCGCTGGCGATGTAGGTGCGGACGGCGCCGAACCCGACCGACGCGCACAGATCGCGCAGGTCGCTCATCGGCAGTCGGCCGGTGCCGCCGACGTTGACCGCGCACAGCAGCGCCACGAACGGCGAGGCAGTCGGCTCGGTCACGACTCCACCGTAGGGCGACCCGCCGACGTCGGCCGGACGGAGCCCGTCAGTACGCGACCGGTGTCTCCACGGACTCCCAGTGCCACGGTTCCGGGAGCCGTCCGCCGGGCCCGGCCCAGTCCGGGTGCGTCCAGCCGTACTGCTCCGCGTTGGCCTTCATCCAGGAGAACCGGGCGCCGTCGAACCCCTCGGGCCCCATGCTGACGTCGACGGCGGTCCCCAGCCCGTGGTTCGAGCAGCCGGGCGGCGCGGCGAGCGGGTTGGGGTTCGTCGGGTCGTGCACCGCGAGCTGGTCGTCGTAGGAGCGGTAGGCGGAGTTGACCGTGAGGTGCTGCCCGAACTCCGCCCGGTACGCCTCGTCGAGAGCCACCAGGCCGTCGACGAGATCGGCGCGCACCGCGTGCTGCGGTGCCCAGGGGATCGGGGCGAGGTCGTCGTCCGAGAGTCGGCCGCCCTCGGGGAACCAGAGCTGGTCGGGCTCCGGGCAGACGACGGCGTCCTGGGCGGTCATCAGTGCCGTGGTGGCCCCGACGACCTCCTCCCGGAGGGCGGCCAGGTCGGCAGCGAGGTGCTCCAGCTCGCCGAGCGCCATCCCGTCCAGACGGTCGGGCCCACTGCTCGCGAGCAGGTCGTCGGTGGCGCCGACGGCGTCGCGCAGGGCCGTCCGGACCCGGCGGCCTGCGCCGTGTCCCTCGTCGGCGAGCTCGTCGGTGGCCGCCAGCACCGTCGCGGCCGCCTGCCGCGCGGGTGCGAGCGGTCCTCGGGCCTCCGTCGCCGCGGTGATCGCGAACGCTCGGCGGGACTCCTGCACCGCCGCGACGGATCTCTCGACCTGTCCGCGGATCTCGACGGCGTCGCCGGGACGTCGTTCGAGGACCGGCGTCGCACTCAGCACCGACTCGGCCTCGTCGAGCGTCCCGGACAGCGCCGACCGGACGGAGTCGTCGGTGACCCGATCGGCCGAGTCGTCGAGCACGACGCGCGCGGCATCGACCTGTGCGACCAGGGCCTCGGCCTCGATCGACAACGTGCGTCCGACGCCGGCACCGGCGGCGACCACCGTGCCCACCAGGGCGAGCGGTACGAGGACCGCGGCGACGCGCCTCCCGACGGCGGGGGCCGGCTCCGCACGCACGCGCCGCAGCGCGTCGTCGACGGCCGCCGCCCGCGGGGAGACCACGACGAGAAGAGCCCCGGCCAGGAACGCACCGAGGCCGTACCACGCGAGGTCCGCCGCCCCGAAGGTCGTGCCGAGCACGTAGCGCGCGGCGGGCACACGCTCGAGGATCCCGGCGGGCACGTCGGTCAGGTGCGACACCTCGATCGCCGTGCACACCGCGAGGGCGATCGCGGACGTGAGGAGCCGCGGCGAGCGGGGGAGGAGGAGAGCGACGAGCCACACGAGCAGCATCGCGTACAGCATGTCGCCCACCGGTCCGCCGACCGGGGTGGGGAGCAGCGCTCGCGCCGCGAGGCCGGCGAGCACCGTGGCGACGGCGAGGACGGTCGACGTCGTACGCGGCACACGGGCCTCGGCGGGGGGCACGGTGGGAACCCTATCGACCCGGAGGGCCGCTCCGTCGCGCGTGTGACGTAAGTCGTCGCCAGCCAGGAACGGGACCACTAGACTCGCCGGAGCCCCCACCCTCTTTCTGAAGGACACTCTGCCTTGATCACCGCCCACGGCGTCGAGCTGCGCTTCGGCGCCCGCGTCCTGCTGCACGAGGCCACGTTCCGCGTGGCTCCGGGCGACCGCATCGGCCTCGTCGGCCGCAACGGCGCCGGCAAGACCACGCTCACCAAGACCCTCGCGGGCGACAGCCTGCCGACGGGCGGCACGATCACGCGTGGCAACGAGATCGGCTACCTGCCGCAGGACCCCCGCACCGGCGACCTCGACGTCGTCGCGATGGACCGTGTGCTCAGCGCCCGGGGCCTGGACAAGATCGTCGCGAAGATGCGGGTGGCGGAGAAGGAGATGGCCAGCGAGGACCCGGTCGTCCAGGAGGCGGCGATGGAGCGCTACCCGAAGCTCGAGACCCGCTTCCTCGCGGCCGGCGGCTACTCCGCGGAGTCGGAGGCGCACCGGATCACCAGCAACCTGGCGCTCGACGACCGCATCCTCGCCCAGCCCCTGCACACGCTCTCCGGCGGTCAGCGCCGCCGCATCGAGCTCGCGCGGATCCTGTTCTCCGGCGTCGACACGCTGCTGCTGGACGAGCCCACGAACCACCTCGACGCCGACTCGATCGTCTGGCTGCGTGAGTACCTCAGGTCGTACTCGGGCGGTTTCATCGTGATCTCCCACGACGTCGAGCTGCTGCGCGCGACGGTGAACAAGGTCTTCCACCTGGACGCCAACCGTGGCGAGCTGGACCAGTACAGCCTCGGCTGGGACGCCTACGTCGGTCAGCGCGAGCAGGACGAGCGCCGCCGTCGCCGCGAGCGCGCGAACGCCGAGAAGAAGGCCGGCACGCTGCTGGCCCAGGCCAACAAGATGCGGGCCAAGGCCACCAAGGCGACCGCCGCGCAGAACATGATCAAGCGTGCCGAGCGCATGCTCGCCGGCACCGAGGGCGAGCGGCAGAGCGACAAGGTGGCCGCCCTGCGGTTCCCGAAGCCGGCGCCCTGCGGCAAGACGCCGCTCATGGCGCGCGGGCTGTCCAAGACCTACGGGTCGCTGGAGGTCTTCGCCGGGGTGGACCTGGCGATCGACCGCGGGTCGCGTGTGGTGATCCTCGGGCTCAACGGTGCGGGCAAGACGACGATGCTGCGGATCCTGGCCGGCGTCGAGACGCCCGACACGGGCGAGGTGCTGCCCGGCCACGGGCTCAAGATGGGCTACTACGCCCAGGAGCACGACATGCTCGACATGGACGCCACCGTCGTGGAGAACCTGCGGCACAGCGCTCCCGACCTGACGGACACCCAGGTGCGCACCACGCTCGGCTCGTTCCTCTTCAGCGGGGACGACGCCGACAAGCCGGCGCACGTCCTCTCCGGTGGTGAGAAGACCCGTCTCGCGCTGGCCACGCTCGTCGTCTCCAGCGCGAACGTCCTGCTGCTGGACGAGCCGACCAACAACCTCGACCCTGCCTCGCGGGCCGAGATCCTCGGGGCCTTGAACACCTACGAGGGCGCCGTCATCATGGTCACGCACGACGACGGCGCGGTGGACGCGCTCAACCCCGAGCGGGTGCTGCTGCTCCCCGACGGCGACGAGGACCTCTGGTCGGACGACTACGCCGAGCTGGTGTCCCTCGCCTGAGCCGGAGGCGCGGCGCCGGTGAGGGCCGAGGTACGAGGTGCTCGCCGGGGGTGAAGCCGCAGGCTCGGGCGACGACTACTCGGCCTGAACCGCGTCGACGAGGGCGTCCTCGTGCTCCTCGTCCGTCCGGCGGGACGCGCGGCGCTCACGGCGGGGTCGTGACGCGCCGTCGGGCTCGTCCGCCGCGATGAGCTCACCGGCCGTGACGCTCGCGACCCGGGTCTCGCGCCGCCACAGCAGGACGAAGCCACCGACGGCGCCGAGCGCGAAGATCCCCCACTGGAACGCGTAGCTGAGGTGCGACCCCGGGTCGGTGTCCGGACGCGGTGCCGGGACCAGGGCCTCCGCGGCCGCGGGGTCCTCGGAACGCATCTGGCCGTACGCGCCGACCGTGGCGTCGTCGGCGACGACGCTCGCCCCGCCGTCCACGGCGGCGGCGAGCACCTGGTCGTTGTTGATCCGCGAGACCGTCCCGGCCTCGGCGCCACGGTCCGCGGCCGGTTCGTCCGGGCGCAGGGTGACCGTGACGGCGATCTCGCCGACCGGGGGAGCGGGGACGGACGCCGGTTGGCCGGCGTCAGCGCCGAGCGGCACGAAGCCGCGATCGACGAGGAACACCACGGACTGCCCGTCGAGCACCGTGCGCAAGGGCACGATCAGGTGGAACCCGGGCGTCCCGTTGACCGGCCGGTTGCGCAGCAGCACCGTCCCGGACGGCACGTACTCGCCGACGACGACGACGGGCCTCCACTCGTCCTCGGCAGCCAGCGTGGCGCCGGGGGATCCGACGACGCCGGCCAGCGGCACCGGCTCTGCGGTGTAGTTGGCCTCGACGAGGGCGATCTGCTCGACACGGTCGGTGTAGCGATGCCACTGCCAGAACGCTGCCAGCACGCACAGGGAGGCGAGCAGTACCGCGGCGAGCCCGAGCGTGACCCACTGACGACGGGTCCGTCTCACACGTGCTCCAGTTCCTCGACGGCGACGGTCTGGCGCCAGAACGACCGCATCCCCAGGAACTGCTCGAGGTGTTCCCGGTGGGCGTCGCAGGCGAGCCACACCTTGCGGCGTTCCGGGGTGTGGAGCTTCGGATTGTTCCACAGCAGCCCCCACCGGGCCTCGGCCCGGCAGCCCTTGGCCGAGCAGACCAGTGCGTCGGGGTCCACCGGGTCGGCGCCCAGCCCGAGCACGTCCATCAGCGGTCCTCGGGGTCGGCGGGGGAGTCGGCAGGGGTGCTGGACGGTGCGTCCACGTGGTCGACGACGCGGATGTGCGGCTCCTCGGTCGCGGGGGCGGTGGCCTCGATCTCCGGGGGCGCCAGCGGAGGCGCGCCGGAGGACTCGTGCGAGCTGCGGTCCCGACCGGCGTTGGCGAGCAGGACGGCCGAGTAGGGGAGCACGACGGCGCCCGCGAAGCAGACCCACATGAGCCAGCCCTCGACCAGCAGGGCAGCCGCGAGGATGAGCACCAGGCGCAGACCCATCTGGAACAGGTACTGGCGCAGGCGCCGGTTCTGGTCCGCGGCGAGGCTGGCCGGGACGCCCGTGATCGAGGGGACCTCGTGGGGCCGGGACGTGCTCACCCGACCAGTCTACGTCCGGCGCGGCGAGCTCCGGTCTTTGGAGGAAACCGACAAACCCGTTCGGCGACCTGTGCCTCCTCGTCAGCGCGGGACCGGTCGGGGTGCGGGGTACGGTCGCACCGGCGCACCACCGTGCACCCGGGTCGCGACGGCCCGTCGTCGAGAGGAGCATCCCGTGGGAGAACAGGCAGCAACCGGTCGAGTGGTGGTCGTGACCGGGGCCGCGCGCGGTATCGGTCGCGCGATCGCGGAGCGCTTCGTCGCGGCGGGCGACGTCGTCGCCACCGTCTATCGCGGCGGAGACCTTCCGGAGGGCGTCCACGGGTTCGTGGCGGACGTCACGGACAGTGCCGCCGTCGACACCGCCTTCGGCGAGATCGAGGCCCGGCTGGGCGCTCCGACCGTGCTCGTCGCCAACGCGGGCGTGACCCGCGACCAGCTCCTGATGCGGATGAGCGACGAGGAGTTCGAGCAGGTCGTCGACGTCAACCTCACCGGCACGTTCCGCTGCGTGCGACGGGCCTCCAAGGCGATGATCAGGGCTCGGTCCGGTCGTATCGTGCTGATCGGTTCCGTCGTCGGCCTCTACGGCGGACCGGGTCAGGTCAACTACTCCTCGACGAAGGCAGCGCTGGTCGGCATGGCGCGCTCGATCTCCCGCGAGCTCGGCGGTCGCGGCATCACGGCCAACGTCGTGGCACCGGGCTTCGTGGAGACCGACATGACCGCCGCCCTGCCGGAGGACACGCAGAAGAAGTACCGGGCATCGATCCCTGCGGGCCGCTTCGCGACTGCTGACGAGGTCGCCGGCGTCGTGGAGTTCCTCGCGTCGGACGCCGCCGGGTACGTGACCGGCGCGGTCGTCCCCGTCGACGGCGGTCTGGGCATGGGTCACTGAACTGTCCAACGGGCTCAGGGCCCGATACGCTCCCACCAGAACTTCACTGAAAGGTCACCATGGCTCTGCTCGACGGCAAGAAGTTGCTCATCACGGGCGTCCTGACGGACAGCTCGATCGCGTTCCACGCCGCCCGGCTCGCGCAGGAGGAAGGCGCGGAGGTCGTCCTGACCTCGTTCGGGCGACAGATGAAGCTCACCCAGGCGTTCGCGAAGCGACTTCCCGTGACGGCACCGGTCGTCCAGCTCGACGTGACCAGCTCGGAGGACCTGGACTCCCTCGCGGACCAGGTGCGCGAGCACACCGACCGTCTCGACGGCGTCGTCCACTCCATCGGGTTCGCGCCGCAGAGCGTGATGGGTGGCAACTTCCTGGCCGCCGAGTGGGACGACGTCGCCACCGCGGTCCAGGTCTCGACCTTCTCGTACAAGTCGCTGATCACCGCGGCCCAGCCGCTCATGGCCTCCGGCGGCGCCTACGTCGGCCTGACCTTCGACGCCGGGTTCGCCTGGCCGGTCTACGACTGGATGGGGGTGGCGAAGGCCGGTCTCGAGTCCGCCAACCGCTACCTCGCCCGCGACCTCGGGCCCTCCGGGATCCGGGCGAACCTGGTCTCGGCCGGACCGATCCGGACCACGGCGGCCAAGTCCATCCCCGGTTTCGAGGCGATGGAGGACGCGTGGCCCCGGCGCGCGCCCCTCGGGTGGGACCAGACGACGGCGGAGCCCGCCGCCCGCGCGGTGGTGGCGCTGCTGTCCGACTGGTTCCCGGCGACGACGGGCGAGATCGTGCACGTCGACGGTGGCGTGCACGCGATGGGTCAGTGAGCGAGCGATCGTGAAGCAGCCGAAGCACCCCGCCGACGTCCCGGAGAAGGGGCGTCGGCTGGTGCTGCTCCGGCATGCGAAGGCGGAACCTGCCGCGGGGCCGGTGCCGGACGTGGATCGGGCCCTGGCGCTCAACGGACGCAAGCAGGCCGGCCGGGTCGGTATGGCACTGACCTCGGTGGGCCTCGTCCCGGACCTGACGCTCGTGTCGTCCGCTCTGCGCACGCGGCAGACCTGGGAGCTGGCTCGGGCACACCTCGGCAACCACGGGGGCCGCAGCCATCTGGACTTCGAGGTGCGCGACGAGCTGTACGCGGCGAGCGTCGGCGACGTGCTCGAGCTGCTCCGCTCCGTGGCCCCCGAGGTCAAGACGTTGCTGATCATCGGTCACGAGCCCACGATGGCGGCGACCGCCGCCTATCTGGCCGACAAGTCGTCGGACGACGCCGCGCTGGCCCAGGTGCGCGTCGGGGTCCCGACGGCGACCTACTCGGTGCTGCACGCCGCCAAGCAGCCGTGGTCCGAGTGGACCAAGAAGTCCGCGACGCTGCTGCGGGTCGGCCGCCCGAGCTGAGAGCCCGCCGCGCGAACCTTCCCACGGATGGTACTCATGGTCGGTGGATGCCAGGGCGAAGCGGATCTTGTTCCGGACCTACTGGTCGAACGGGTGGATCGACGACGGTGACCGGCAGACGGCGCCGGAGGATCTCGCCTACGCCAAGGATCATGGCGTGATGTTCGATCCGGTGACCTGGACCCATGACGAGAGCGTGTCGCGCATCCAGCGGCTCCGGGACACCGGGCTCGGATCCGTGGTCGCGAACGGGTTCGTCGCCAGCCTGTCGTCACGACGGCTGGACCGGCGCTCCGCACTGGCCTCGTGGTCGATGGTCGAGCGGCTGACCCCCCACGCCTTCCAACCCGTGGTCGCGGGAGAAGGCCTCGACGACGGCGGGACGGTGACCCGCTCCGACGTCGTGTGCGAGACCTGCCGCGACGCACCCGCGGACGGGCAGCTGACGGCACGACAGGTCGACCGCGACATCGACCTCAACGTGCTCAGCTTCGAACGGTTGAAGTGGGGCGGCGTGCGGCACGACGACCTGGTGTACGCCCGGTTCGACCTCGAACAGCTCGCGCGGACTGCTGCGCACGATCCGACAGCGGAGGACCGGACCCTGCTGCAGCGGGTCCTGGCCGTGATCGAGGACCTCGACCCCGAGGCGACGGCCGGCGGGCTGGTCCGCGCGCTGAGGCCGGTCCTGCCGGGCACCGTGGCCGAGCACCGAGCGTTCGTGGAGATCCTGGGCACCGCCCGGGTGCTCCGCCCCCGCGGCGCCGAACGCCCTGAGCACCTTCGGTCGGACTGGGGCGCCGCGGGACAGTGGCGCGGTGGCGACCGCTACGACGTGCACCGCGTCCGGCAGCTGTTCCCGGGCGCGGTCCAGGTGTGATGTCCAGGGACGTGTCCGCCAACCACGTCCCTGGACATCACCTCGAGAGCGTGTCCTCCGCGCCGTCGGTCGCCGGACGTGCGTGCCGTTCGCCGAGCTCCACGTCGTCGATGATCTGCAGCACCTCGTCGAGCCGCGGTCCGTCGATGCT
Organism: Isoptericola halotolerans; assembly: GCF_013149785.1. Classification (GTDB taxonomy): domain Bacteria; phylum Actinomycetota; class Actinomycetes; order Actinomycetales; family Cellulomonadaceae; genus Isoptericola; species Isoptericola halotolerans. The sequence goes on along the minus strand of NZ_JABEZU010000003.1, from coordinate 505,320 downwards.
GTACGGCGCCTCGGCGCGCACGAGCGGCTTGGCGGCGAAGGCGATGCCGATGCCGGCGGCGCCGATCATGTCGAGGTCGTTGGCGCCGTCGCCCACCGCGACGGTGTCGGCCATGTCCAGGCCCAGCTCGGACGCCCACTCGCGCAGGGTGACCTCCTTGTAGGCCCGGTCCACGACCGGGCCGACGGTCCTGCCCGTCAGGACGCCGTCGGTCACCTCGAGCTCGTTCGCCCGCCAGCGGGTGATGCCGTGCGCCGCGGCGAGGGGGGCAAGGATCTCGGCGAAGCCGCCGGAGACGAGTCCGAACTCCCAGCCACGGCGGTGCACCTCGGCGACCAGCTCCGCGGCACCGGGCGTCAGGACGACGGCCTCGCGCACCGCGTCCAGCGCGGACACGGGGACGCCTGCCAGCGTGGCCACCCGCTCCCGCAGGGAGGCGGCGAAGTCGAGCTCGCCGCGCATGGCCCGCTCGGTCGCGGCCGCGACCTCGTCGCGGGTGCCGGCGTGCTCGGCGATGAGCTCGATGACCTCCTGGGTCAGGAACGTCGAGTCGACGTCGGTCACGACGAGCCGACGACGGCGGACGGACAGGTCGGTCGGGAGCGGCGCGGCAGGTGCGCGGTCAGGCAACGTGAGAACCCTTCGGGACGACGGTGATCCCCGACTCGGTGACGGTGAAGCCGCGCGCCCGGTCCTCCTCGTGGTCGACCCCGATCCGGGCGCGTTCGTCCACCACCACGAACTTGTCGAGGATGGCGCGGTGCACCTGGGCGTGCCGGTGCACCTGGACGCCGTCCATCACCACGGAGTCGGTGACCGTCGCCCAGGAGTGCAGGTGCACGCCCGGCGACAGGATGGACCCTGCGACGGTCGCACCGGAGACGAGGACACCAGGTGAGACGATCGAGTCTGCGGCGTGCCCCAGGCGGCCGGGCCCGGCGTGCACGAACTTCGCCGGCGGGAGCCCCGTGTACCCGGTGTAGAGAGGCCAGTCCTCGTTGTACAGGTTGAACACCGGCTGGACGGCGATGAGGTCCTTGTTGGCGTCGAAGTAGGCGTCGATGGCGCCGACGTCGCGCCAGTAGGCGCGGTCGCGGTCCGTGGAGCCGGGCACCTCGTTGCGGATGAAGTCGTAGACGCCGGCCGTCCCCTCCCGGACGAACGCCGGGACGATGTCCCCGCCCATGTCGTGCCGTGAGTCGGGGTCCGCGGCGTCCTTCGTGACGGCCTCGACCAGGGCGTCGGCGTCGAAGACGTAGTTGCCCATGGAGGCCAGGACCTCGCGGGGCGAGTCCGGCAGCCCCACCGGGGCGACCGGCTTCTCCAGGAAGTCGCGGATGCGCGTCGGGTCCTGGGGCTCGACGTCGATGACGCCGAACTGGTCGGCGAGCGCGATCGGCTGGCGGATCGCAGCGACGGTGGCGCGCGCGCCGGACTCGACGTGCGCGTCCACCATCTGCGAGAAGTCCATGCGGTAGACGTGGTCCGCGCCGACCACGACGACGATGTCGGGACGCTCGTCGTCGATGATGTTCAGGCACTGGTAGATGGCGTCGGCGGACCCGAGGTACCAGTGCTTGCCGACGCGCTGCTGTGCCGGGACCGAGGACACGTAGTTGCCGAGCAGCGGGGACATGCGCCAGGTCTTGGAGATGTGCCGGTCCAGCGAGTGCGACTTGTACTGCGTCAGCACGATGACCTGGAGGTACCGGGAGTTGATGATGTTGGACAGCGCGAAGTCCACGAGCCGGTAGATGCCGCCGAAGGGGACCGCGGGTTTGGCGCGCTGGGCAGTCAGCGGCATGAGTCGCTTGCCCTCTCCGCCGGCGAGGACGATGGCCAGGACGCGGGGGTTTGACGACGCCATGCCCTGACCCTAGGACCTCAGGGCCACGCATGCCGCGCGACGCGGCGGTGAGCGCTACGTTGGCTCTCGTGAGCTCCCCCCTGAGGATCGACCTGCTGACCCGAGAATTCCCGCCCCACGTCTACGGCGGCGCCGGCGTGCACGTCGCCGAGCTGTCGGCCGTGCTGCGTCCGCATGCCGACGTGCGCGTGCGCTGCTTCGACGGCCCCCGGCCCGACGCCGCCGGTGTCACCGGGTACGAGGAGCCCGCCACGCTGTCCGGGGCCAACGCCTCCCTGCGCACGCTCGGCGTGGACCTGGCCATGGCGGACGACGTCGCCGGCGCGGACGTCGTGCACTCGCACACCTGGTACGCGAACATGGCCGGCCATCTCGGCGGGTTGCTGCACGGCGTGCCGCACCTGGTCACGGCCCACTCGCTCGAGCCGCTGCGCCCCTGGAAGGCCGAGCAGCTGGGTGGCGGGTATGCCGTCTCGAGCTGGGCCGAACGCACCGCCTACCTGGGCGCGTCCGGGATCGTCGCCGTCTCGGCGGGGATGCGAGCGGACATCCTGCGCTGCTACCCGGAGCTGGACCCCGAGCGGGTGCACGTGGTGCACAACGGGATCGACCTGGACGGCTGGGTCAGGCCGTCCGACGAGGAGATCGCCCGGGTGGCGGTGGACCACGGGATCGACCCGGCGCGCCCGGCCGTGGTGTTCGTCGGGCGCATCACGCGCCAGAAGGGGCTTCCCGACTTCCTGCGAGCCGCGGCGCGGCTGCCGCGCGAGGTCCAGGTGATCCTGTGCGCGGGAGCCCCGGACACCCCGGAGATCATGGCGGAGGTCCGGTCCCTGGTCGACGACCTGCGCCAGGCACGTGGAGGCACGGCCGCCGGCGTGGTGTGGATCGAGGAGATGCTGCCCCGGCCGGAGCTGTGCGCCGTGCTCGCGGCCTCGACGGTCTTCGCGTGCCCGTCCGTCTACGAGCCCCTCGGGATCGTCAACCTCGAGGCGATGGCCGTGGGCCTGCCCGTCGTGGCCACGGCGACCGGCGGGATCCCCGAGGTGGTCGACGACGGCGTCACGGGGGTGCTCGTCCCCCTCGAGCAGGCGGACGACGGCACCGGGACCCCGCTCGATCGCGAGCGGTGGGTGAGCGATCTGGCCGCCGCGCTCACCGCCGTCGTCGACGATCCGCAGCGCGCCGCCACGATGGGGGCGGCAGGACGGCGCCGCGCCGAGGAGCACTTCGCCTGGACGGCGATCGCCGAGCGGACGATGGACGTGTACCGCTCGGTGCTCGCGCGCCCGTGAGGGCTCAGGGCACGGTGGCGTAGGTCGCGGCGCCGAGCGCGCGCCGGGCGGTGCGCTCGACCTCTCGCAGCGCCGTCGACCGCTGGTCGACCTGCCACAGGTTCACCGCGGCGCCGTCGTCGTCGGTCGCGAGGTCGACGATGGCGAGCAGACGGGTGGCGAGCTGCATGACCCTCGCTCGCCGCCCGTCGAGGTCCGGCACGGGCCAGCGGTCGGTGGTCGAGCTGCGCACCCGTTCGATGGCGTCCGCGGCGTCGTCGCGCCAGCGTGCCACGTCGAGGGCGTCGAGGGCCTCGGTGGCGGTCACGAGGCTGGTGCGCAGCTCGCGCTCCGCGTCCGCCAACGACCCCAGCGCCCCGGCCACCAGGGTGGACCACGGGGGGACCTCGACCACCTCCCACGTGACGAGGTGACCGGTCTCGAACGTGCTGCCGAAGGCGGTGATGCGAGGCACGGCGGCCCACGCACCGTCAGCGGTGCTGACCAGCAGGCACTCACCGGCCTCGGTGGCTGCCGCTGCGGCCGGAGCGGGGACGCCCGAGGGGTCACCCGGGGCAGGGAGCACCGCGCAGACCTCGCGAGGTCCGTCCGCGAAGGTCGCGACGAGCTCCTTGAGCGTGACCTGACCCGTCCCGGCGCCGGGCAGCCCGACGACGGTGTGCGGCTCGTCGTCGTCGGTGACGGACCGGACCGCCAGGCCGTGCGGGACGCCGAGCGACTGGAGCCACAGCGCCAGGACGACGCTGCGGGGCAGGGTGTTCGACTCGCTCACGCTTCGCACGATAGACGCCGGAGCAGGACCGGCGCCCGTCGCGCCGCTTCGTGGACCGGGTGGCCAGAGCCTCGCGGGCGGTCCGGTGGTCGTCCTCGCTCCGGTAGGGTCGGGCACCATGAGCGCGGTACTCGACCTGCAGGGCGTCACGGTCCGACGCGGAACCTCCACGATCGTCGACGCGGTCGACTGGACCGTCTCCGAGGGGGAGCGCTGGATCGTGCTCGGCCCCAACGGGGCCGGCAAGACCACCCTGCTGCAGATCCTCGCAGCGCGGTCCCACCCGACGTCGGGGACGGCCGACCTCCTGGGTGAGCGTCTCGGAAAGGTCGACGTCTTCGAGCTGCGTCCGCGCATCGGCTTCTCCTCGGCGGCCCTCGCCGACAAGATCCCGCACCACGAGAGCGTGCGCGACGTGGTGCTGACCGCCGCGTACGGGGTCACGGGACGCTGGCGCGAGGAGTACGAGGAGCTGGACACCGAGCAGGCGCTGGCGCTGCTGGGGGCGTTCGACGTCGCTGACCTCGCCGACCGGCGGTACGGCACCCTCAGCGAGGGCGAGCGCAAGCGCGTGCAGATCGCGCGGGCGCTGATGACCGATCCCGAGGTCCTGCTGCTGGACGAGCCGGCCGCCGGGCTCGACGTGGCGGGGCGCGAGGAGCTCGTCGGGGCGCTCGCGGAGCTCGCCGGGGACCCGTCCTCGCCGGTGCTCGTGGTCGTCACCCACCACGTCGAGGAGATCCCCCCGGGCTTCACGCACCTGCTGCTGCTCGGTGACGGCAAGGTCGAGGCGTCAGGACCCCTCGAGGAGGTCCTCACGTCCGAGAACCTCTCACGCGCCTTCGGCATGGATCTGCTCGTGGCCCACGGCGGCGGTCGGTGGTTGGCCAGGGCGGCGCGACCCGCCGGACGGTAGGCGTACCCGCCGTGCCGCGGAGTTGGTAAAGTTCGAGCAAAAGACCGTGCGTGCGGCCTGTTCGGGGTCGTGGGCTCCCGAGAACCTCGAGACCGGAGGAACCGATGGATGCTTGGCTCTGGTGGCTGATCGGGGCGTTCGTCCTCGCGGTGATCGAGATGTTCGCCCTGGAGCTGGTCTTCATCATGCTGGCCGGCGGAGCGCTGGCCGGCGGGGCGACGGCCGCAGCCGGGGGGCCGGTGTGGTTGCAGATCATCGTGGCCTGCACCGTCTCGCTCCTGCTGCTGGCCCTCCTGCGGCCGTGGCTGGTGCAGAACCTGCGCCAGCGCACCCCGCTCGTCGAGACGAACGCCGCCGCGCACGTCGGCCGGACCGCCGTCGTCGTCGCGGAGGTCACCGAGACCGGCGGGCGGGTCAAGCTCGCCGGCGAGGTGTGGTCCGCCCGCCTGGTGGACGACGGCCTGCCCAACAGCTCGGGCCGTGTCCCGGCGGGCGTCGAGGTCCGTGTGGTGACGATCGACGGGGCGACCGCCGTCGTCGCCCCTGCCGGCACGCCGAGCTCGAACCCTGACAGCAGCGGGACCGGCCTGCTGCCCTGATCGACCGTCCGGGGGCGACCGCTGCGCCGCGGTCCCCGGAACGATGCCTACAACGGAAAGAGAGCTCGTGGAACCAGAACCGGGAACCATCGTCCTTTACATCTTCCTGATCGCGCTGGCCATCTTCGTCATCGTGACCCTCTTCAAGGCGGTCCGGGTGGTCCCGCAGGCGACCGCCCTGATCGTGGAGCGGCTGGGTCGGTACAACAAGACCTTCGCGCCGGGCCTGAACTTCCTGTTCCCCTTCGTCGACAAGGTGCGTGCCGGCGTCGACCTGCGCGAGCAGGTCGTGTCCTTCCCGCCGCAGCCGGTGATCACCTCGGACAACCTGGTCGTCAGCATCGACACGGTGATCTACTTCCAGGTGACCGAGCCCAAGTCGGCCGTGTACGAGATCGCGAACTACATCAGCGGTATCGAGCAGCTCACCGTCACGACGCTGCGTAACGTCGTCGGTTCGATGGACCTCGAGCAGACGCTGACCAGCCGTGACCAGATCAACGGCCAGCTCCGTGGTGTGCTGGACGAGGCCACCGGGCGCTGGGGCGTCCGCGTGAACCGTGTCGAGCTCAAGTCGATCGAGCCGCCGGCCTCCGTGCAGGGCGCGATGGAGCAGCAGATGCGCGCCGAGCGTGACCGTCGCGCCGCGATCCTCACGGCCGAGGGTGTCAAGCAGTCCGCGATCCTCACGGCCGAGGGTGAGAAGCAGTCGCAGATCCTCAAGGCCGAGGGTGACGCCCAGGCACAGATCCTGACGGCCGAGGGTGAGTCGCGCGCCATCCTGCAGGTCTTCGAGGCCATCCACCGGGGCAACCCCGACCCGAAGCTGCTGGCGTACCAGTACCTGCAGATGCTGCCGGAGATCGCCAACGGGTCCTCGTCGAAGCTGTGGGTGGTCCCCACCGAGTTCACCGCGGCGCTGGGTTCGATCGCGAAGGGCTTCGGCGGCACCCCGGGCACCCCGGGCATCCCCGCCGAGCCGGGCGACGACGACAGCGACGGCGGGGTGAGCAGTGCGCTGCAGTCCGCGCTCGGCCAGTCCGGCCTGCAGGACCCGGGCGAGGCTCTCGCCGAGGCCCGCCGTCAGGCCCAGGCCGCCACGGCCGACGCGACGAGCTCGGGCACCCGCTCCGGGTCACCGTTCGAGCCCGGTGCAGAACGTGGTCAGCGGCCCGCCGGCGAGCAGCCGCCGGCACCGCCGGTGCCGCCGCAGCCCCGCACGCTCGGCACCGACGACCAGGGAACGCCTCCGCCGCCGCAGCCGTGAGCTGAGCACCCGCTGTCACCTCGAGGCCCCGCCGTCCGCTCCGGACGGCGGGGCCTCGTCGTGCGTGGGGTCAGGGGTCGGGCAGCACCATGAGCCGAGCGGGCGGGGCGTCCTCGCGTTGCCAGTCGAACCGTGCCTCTGCCACGACCTGCCACCCCCGGCGCAGATAGACGGCGTGCGCCACGCCGTCGCGATCGTCGACGTCGAGCACGGGGGTACGTCCGGTGCGGTGGATCCACCCGGTAGCGGCGTCCAGCAGGCGACCGCCGACCCCGTGGCCCTGGGCCTCGGGATGGACGAAGAGCACCGAGACGCACCCGAGCTCGGCCACGGGACGTCCGGCGCCGGCCGACCACAGGGCACCGTGCTCGTCGTCCGGCACCGTCGTGACGCTGACGTGCCCGCGCGCCCGGCCGTCGAGCTCGGCGACCCAGGCGCGCTCCTCCGCAGGGCGGGTGATGAACTCCTCGGCGGCGAACGGCAGCGGCCACCGGTGCGGGTAGCCCGAGGTGGGTTGCTGCGCGCCGAGGGCCTCGACGAGGTCGGGCAGGTCGCTGTCGGAGCGGTCGCGGATCGTGACGGTGTGTCGCAGCACGCCCGGAAGCGTAGGCGACGACGGGTGCGCTCGGGCGGACCTCCGTGCCAGAGTGGCCCCCGTGACCGCCCACCGACCTCATCACGCCGCAGGTCCGGCCGCCGGAACCACGGACGGCGGCGGCGCGACCCGTCGCCGCCCGAACGTCGTCGTCGGCCTCCTCGCCGTCCTGGCGGTGCTGCTCGCCGTGGTGTCGGCCGGCGCCTTCCTGCCGTCCGTGCCCTGGTGGGGGCACGTCGGTGGCTACGCGGCAGCCTGGGCGCCGTGGATGGTCGTCCTCGGGCTCGCGGTGACCGTGGCGGCGGCCGTCGCGCTGATGCGCCGTGGCTCCGTGACCCGGGTCGTGGCCGTCGCCGGCGGGCTGCTGGCCGCCGGGCTGTCTTTCGCGGTGGTGACCCAGCAGCTCCGGGTGGCGCAGGAGCACGCCGTCGGGATCCGGATCGTCGAGCTCTTCCGGGTCACGCCGGGGGACGTCGCGCCGGACGTCGACGCCCAGTACGGCGACGACGAGGGCGACCCCCAGAACCTCTCTCTCTGGCTGCCGGAGGGAGGGCCGGACGGCCCTGCGCCGGTCGTGGTCCTCGTCCACGGCGGCGGCTGGGTCTCGGGGGAGCGGACGCAGCGCACGACGGCGTCGCACGCGGCCTGGTTCGCCGGTCAGGGCTATCTGGCCGTCAGCATCGACTACCCGCTCTCGAGCGACGAGCGGCACCGCTGGGACGCCGTCGAACCGCAGGTGGCCTGCGCCCTGGCCTGGGTGGGCGAGCACGCCGCCGATCACGGCGGCGACCCGGGCCGTGTCTTCCTGGCCGGTGACTCCGCGGGTGGCAACCTGGCGCTCGAGGTCGCGTACCGCACCGCGTCGGGCGACCTCGACCCGGAGTGCGAGGGCTCGGTGCCTCCGGTCTCGGCGGTGAGCACGCTGTACCCGGTGGCCTCGCCGGTGGGCGCCTACGACAACGACGACCCCGTGATGGGGGACGTCGGGCGGTCGCTGGCCGAGCAGTACACGGGCGGTTCCCCGGAGCAGCACCCGGACCGGTACGCCGCGATCACCCCGGCCGGGCACGTCACCCCCGGTGCACCTCCGACGCTGATGGTGGTCGGCGCGTCGGACCACCTGGTGCCACCCGCCGGGGCCGAGGAGCTGGCCGGGGTGCTGACCGGCGCGGGCGTCGCCCACGAGCTCGTGGTCCTCCCCGCGGCGACCCACGTGTTCGACGCGGCGCCCGGTGGTGTGGGGACGCAGCTGTGGCGTGAGCTCACGGTGCGGATGTTCGACCACTCCTGACGCCGGGTGGGGCACGATGGGTCTGTGACTCTCTTCACTGCACCGACCGACCACGTCCCCGACCCCACGCTCGCGCACCGGCGCGCCGATGAGCTGGTGACCGTCCTCGCGCCGGACGGCACGCCGCTCGCCGACACCGACGTCGTCGTCGCCCAGACCGCGCACGCCTTCGGGTTCGGCTGCATCGGCTTCGAGCTGGTGGACCACGCGAACGACCGATCCTCCGACGCGACGTACGACAACGATTTCGCGAACCGCTGGCTCGACGTCTTCAACATCGCCACCCTGCCCTTCTACTGGGGCACGTTCGAACCCGAGGAAGGCGCTCCCCGCACCGAGGAGATGCTGGCCGCGGCCCGGTGGTTCGCCGATCGCGGCGTCTCGGTGAAGGGCCACCCGCTGGTGTGGCACACGGTCCAGCCGCGCTGGCTGCTCGGCCGGGCCCCCGAGGAGGTCGAGCGGCTGCAGCGCGAACGTATCCGGCGCGACGTCGGCGGCTTCGCCGGGCTCGTGGACACCTGGGACGCGATCAACGAGGCCGTGATCATGCCCGTCTTCACTGCCGAGGACAACGCGATCACCCCGCTGGCACGGCTCAAGGGTCGGGTGGAGATGATCCGCCTGGCCGTCGAGGAGGCACGGGCCACCAACCCGGACGTCACCCTGCTGCTCAACGACTTCGACATGTCGACGGCGTACGAGTGCCTCGTCGAGGCGGTGCTCGAGGCGGGCATCCGCATCGACCGGCTCGGCCTGCAGTCCCACATGCACCAGGGCTACTGGGGCGAGGAGAAGACGCTGCGCATCCTGGACAGGTTCGCGCGGTACGGCATCCCGATCCACTTCACCGAGACCACCCTGCTGTCCGGCGAGATCATGCCCGCCCACGTCGTGGACCTCAACGACTGGCAGGTGGAGTCCTGGCCGTCGACGCCCGAGGGGGAGGAGCGCCAGGCCGACGAGGTCGAGCGGCACTACCGCACGCTGCTCAGCCACCCGGCCGTGGAGGTCGTCAACTACTGGGGGCTGGGTGACCGCGGGATGTGGCTCGGGGCTCCGGGCGGTCTGCTGCGCGCCGACGGCTCGCCGAAGCCGGCCTACGACCGGCTGCGCTCGCTGGTCAAGGGCGAGTGGTGGCACGCCCCCACGACCCTGCGCACCGACGACGCCGGGCAGGTGCGGGTCGGCGGGTTCCTCGGGGACTACGAGGTGCGCCTGCCCGACGGGGCCACGGGCTCCTTCGCGCTCACGGAGCCGGGGGAGCAGGCGACGCGGGTGCGGCTCGCGGGCTGAGAGAATCCCCGGGTGAGCTCGCCCGCCGAACCCCGCCCCGCCGTCGTCCGCGTCGCCGACCCGTCCGACCCGCGCCTGCACGACTACACCGGCCTGACCGACGTCAAGCTGCGCACCGTGCGCGAGCCTGCCGAGGGCCTGTTCATGGCCGAGTCCTCGAACGTCATCCGGCGGGCGCTGGCGGCGGGGCACCGGCCCCGGTCGTTCCTCATGGCCGACAAGTGGCTCGACTCGATGGCCGACGTGCTCGATGCCCACCCCGAGGCGCCCGTGTTCGTCGCCGACGAGCAGGTGCTGGAGGCGATCACGGGGTTCCACCTGCACCGTGGGGCGCTCGCGGCCATGCACCGCCCGGTGCTGCCCAGCGTGCACGACCTCGTCGCCGGCGCGCGGGGCGGTGCTGGTGCTCGTCGTGTCGCGGTGCTCGAGGACATCGTCGACCATACGAACGTCGGGGCGATCTTCCGTTCGGCCGCCGCCCTGGGTGTCGACGCGGTGCTGGTCTCGCCGCGGTGCGCGGACCCGCTCTACCGGCGCAGCGTGCGCGTCTCCATGGGGGCGGTGTTCCAGGTGCCGTGGACCCGGTTGGAGACCTGGCCCGAGGGTCTGGACGGGCTGCGTGCGGACGGGTTCACCGTCGGGGCGCTGGCCCTGGCCGACGACGCCGTCTCGCTCGACGACCTGGTTGCGGACGCTCCCACGCGGCTGGCCCTGGTTCTCGGCACCGAGGGGCACGGTCTGTCCCGCGGTGCGGTCGCCGCTGCCGACATGGTGGTGAAGATCCCGATGGCCGACGGCGTCGACTCGCTCAACGTGGCTGCGGCGTCGGCGGTGGCGTTCTGGGCGACCCGGACGCCCTGAGGCGTTCCCGTGCCGTCCGTCCCTTGTGCTGGGCGGGGACGGGTGTGGTGGCCCGGGCGAGCCCGAACGGGGGCATGTCCCCGTACAGGGACTCGTGCCCTCCCGCGCCGACGGCGTAGGTCTCGTGCCAGATCCCGACCGCGCCGGGCGCCTTCCTGGCGCGCCGGTGGAACTCGATCCAGGCGGGCCGATGGGCAAGGTCGTCGTCGTTCGCGTACCGGTAGATGTCCTCGACGCTGCGCCAGTACTGGATGACCGTGGGCCCGCGCAGGCCGAAGGTCGTGCGGGCGCCCAGGAACCCGGTCTCCGGGGTGCGGTGCAGCTCGGCGAGCATCGGCCCCATGGCGGCGTAGGTCGGGACCCAGGCGTCGGGCCGCCAGAACTTGTTGATCCGTGCACCGATGAGGAACACGGCGAGGGCGCCGTCGTGGTGGTGCGTCATCAGGGTGGTCATGGGGTTCCTCCTGCATGTTCTGGATAGTGCCACTACCCATTATTGGGGAGTGTTAGTCTCCAATGTCAAGAGCGGAGGGAACGGATGCGGATCTCAGGGTTGGCGGCAGCCACGGGAGTCTCGGTGGCGACGCTGAAGTACTACCTGCGCGAAGGGCTCCTGCCGCCGGGGCGGGCTACGTCACGCACCCAGGCGAGCTACGACGACACCCACGTGTCGCGGGTGCGGCTCGTGCGGGCGCTCACGGAGTCGGCCGGGCTGAGCCTCGGCGCCGTGCGGGATGTTCTCGCCGCGCTGGACGACCCGCCGGCATCGCGCCACGACCTGCTCGGGTCCGCTCACCGTGCGCTGGTCGCGGCGGAGGGCGGGGTCCCGTCCGAGGACGAGGAGTGGGACGCGGCCCGGCATCGGGCCGTCGAGCTCGTGGCGGAACGCGGTTGGTGCGACGACCCGCTGCTCGTCGACCGGCTGGCCGAGCAGCTCCGGGCCGCAGGCGCCGCGGGCGTGGACCTGCCGGGCGACTACCTCCGCTCGCTCGCGGCGGCGGCGGACGTCGTCGCGGCTGCCGACCTGACCACGGCCGGTCCCGAACCGGAGGCCGCGCTGCGGCAGGTCGTGCTCGGGACCCTGCTCACGGACCCGATCGTGCTCACGCTGCGGCGCATGGCTCAGGTGCGGGCCAGCCAGGAGGCTTCCGGGGTGTGACCCCGGTCACGGAGGTTGCCCTGACCATGCCAGGTGAGGTTAGGCTGACCTGCGTGACCGAGACTGCTGCTGCCGCCACCGAGACCGAACCGACCGGCGTCGTCGCGCCGCAGCCGTGGCGCATGTTCGACGTCGAGGTCCAGCGGGTCACGCGGCTCTGTCCCTCGTTCATCCGGATCACCTTCACCGGTGCGGACCTGCACGAGTTCGCCGACAACGGGTGCGACCAGCGGATCAAGTTCCTGCTGCCCGCACCCTGCGGTGGTTGGGAGTACCTCGACCGGCAGAACCCTGACTGGTTCACGTCGTGGCGAGCCCTTCCCGAGGAGCGTCGCAACCCGCTGCGCACCTACACGGTGCGGGCGGTGCGCCCGGAGCGGCGCGAGGTCGACGTCGACATCGTCCTGCACGGCGACACCGGACCCGCGTCGCGGTGGGCGAACGGAGCCCGACCGGGTTCGCCCCTGGTGATCATGGGTCCGAACGCCGCCTACGACGGCGCTCACGGCGGCCTGGAGTTCGCCCCGCCGCGGTCCAGCCACGCCCTGCTGCTCGCCGGTGACGAGACGGCGGTGCCCGCGATCGCGTCGATCTGCGAGGCGCTGCCCGCCGATGCGGTCGGTGAGGTCTTCCTCGAGGTCCCGCACCGGGAGGACCGTTGGACGCTCGCTGCACCCGCCGGCGTCCGGGTCACCTGGCTGGCCCGCGAGGACGGCGAGCACGGTGATCGCCTCGTGCCGGCCGTCCAGGAGGCGGCCGACCGGATGCTCGCGATGGGTGTGCGGGCATCGATCGACGACGAGCCCGTCGCCCTCGGCGCCCGCGAGCCGGCCGGGGAGCTGGAGGATGTCGACATCGACAACGAGATCCTCTGGGAGGTCCCGGTCGACGCCTCGGGCAAGCCGCTGGCGCAGGACACCGTGCTGTACGCCTGGTTCGCCGGCGAGGCCGGCGTCATCAAGACGCTCCGCCGCTACCTGGTCGGGACCAAGGGCGTGGACCGCAAGTCGGTGGCCTTCATGGGCTACTGGCGGCGCGGCCGCGCCGAGTGCTGAGCTGAGGCGGCAGGACTTCGCCGGGGTCAACCGCGCACGACGCCGAGCCCTGGCACGACCTCGACCCACGGCGCCGAGCACAGCAGGTCGCCCGGCATCAGCAGCTTGGAGCGCCGCACCCCTGAGCCCATGAGCGCGAGGGCGTCGGGCGTCGCGAAGCGCTCGTCGACCAGCACCCGCCAGCCGGCAGGGAGCCCGACCGGGGTGATGCCGCCGTACTCCATGCCGGACTCGCTGGTGGCGCGGTCCGTCGGCAGGAACGACGCCTTGCGGGCGTCCAGCAGCTTGCGCACCCGGGTGTTGACGTCCGCGGAGGTCGTGGCGGGCACGACGCAGGCCGCCACGCGCTCGACGTCGCCGCGCCGTCCGGCGACCACCACGCAGTTGGCAGAGGCCTCGGGCGGCAGGCCGTGGACGTCGTTGAGCGTGGCGGTGTCCGCGTGGTCGGGGTCGATGGGCGCCACCGCCACCTGGGTGCGCACCCGGTCGTCGCTGGCGGCCCAGTCGTGCAAGGCTGCGGCCACCGGTGCGGCCAGCAGGTCGGTGCGGTCCAGCGCGGGGTGCCACGCGAGGTCCCCGAGGGTGGGCAGCTCGTCCGTCGTCCCGCTCATCGCTGGTACGTCCCGGTCAGCGTGGCGCGTGCGATCGTGTGGAAGTAGGCGTTGAACGCGGCCTGCGCGTTGGTGCTGTCCGTGGTCAGGCCGAGCGAGTCGACGTCCAGGGCGTGCACGGCGAAGACGTAGCGGTGCGCGTGGTCCCCGGGTGGTGGTCCGGCGCCCTCGAAGCCGACCTGACCGCCGTCGGAGGTGAGCTGGAACGCTCCGTCGGGCAGTGCGGCTCCGTCGTGCGCGCCGGCGCCGCGGGCGAAGCTCGTCACCGAGGCCGGGACGTCGAGCGCGTGCCCGTGCCAGTAGCCGGACGGCGCCGGAGCGTCGGGGTCGAAGCAGCTCACCACGAACGTCGCCGGGACGGGCGGGAGCGAGTAGGGGTCCGGGGGCAACGGGCGCGTGAGGTCCATGGCCCCACTCTGCTGCGGACGACGGCTCGGGGCAACGTCGCCGTCGGGCGGGTCCCCTGGGCGCGGAGGGTGCCGAGAAACCCCGGTGCGTGGTAGCGTGCGGACAACAAACCGACCGGGCGGTACGTCCTGCGGCGCGAGGACGCGTCGCGGTGCCGGGTCGAGGACGACGACGTTCGAGAGGTGGCGCGGTGCGCAGGTTCGCGGGGCAGGTCACGGTCATCACCGGGGCGAGCCGGGGCATCGGTCTGGCGGTCGCGCACCGCTTGGTCGCCGAGGGAGGCCGGGTCGTGCTGACGGGCCGCAAGCAGGAGGCCCTCGACGAGGCCGTGGAGTCCCTGGGCGCGGAGCACGCCTCCGCCGTCGCCGGGAAGGTCGACGACGCCGCGCACCGCGAGCACGTCTTCGCGCACGTCGCCGAGCGCCACGGTCGGCTGGACCACCTGGTCAACAACGCCGGCATCAACCCGGCCTGGGGGCCGGTGCTGGAGATCGAGCCGTCGGTGGTGCGCAAGATCGTCGACGTCAACGTGGTGGCAGCCCTGGAGTGGACGCGGGACGCCGTCGCGGCCGGCCTGACGACCTCGATCGTCAACACCGCCTCGATCTCCGGAACCTCCACGAGCCCGAACATCGCCTTCTACGGCGTCTCCAAGGCGGCGCTGATCAACCTCACCGCCCAGCTCGCCCACGAGCTCGCGCCCCGGCTGCGCGTCAACGCCGTGGCGCCGGCGGTGGTCAAGACGAAGCTCTCGCGGGCGTTGTACGAGTCGCGCGAGGAGGAGGTCGCGGCCGGCTACCCGCTCGGCCGCCTCGGGGTGCCCGACGACGTCGCCGGGCCGATCGCGTTCCTGCTGTCCGACGATGCCGCGTGGGTCACCGGGCAGACACTCCGGATCGACGGTGGCGCGTCCGTCGCGCCCGTCGGGTGAAGGATGGGGCCATGAAGACCACCAACGTCGCCGACTCGGTCCTGAAGGCAGCACTCGACCTCTTCTCGACCCAGGGCTATGCCACCACCAGCGTCCAGCAGATCGTCGAGGCCGCCGGCGTCACCAAGGGCGCCATGTACCACTACTTCCAGTCCAAGGACGATCTGCTCTTCGCGATCTACGACCGGATGCTGTCGCTCCAGAAGCGTCGCCTCGAGGAGATCGTCGCGCGCGGCGGTGCCACGACGGACGTCCTGCGGGCGGTGTGCACCGATGTCGTGGAGACGTCGATCGACCTGCTGCCCGAGGGCACGGTGTTCTTCCGCAGCATGCACATGCTGACCGAGCCGCGCCGCAAGGAGGTCACGCGTCGACGGCGCGAGTACCACGACGAGTTCGCCGCGCTCGTCGCCCGCGGCCAGGACGAGGGAGCCCTGCGGACCGACGTCCCGCGGTCGGTGCTGATCGCGCACTTCTTCTCCGACGTCCACTACCTGTCCTACTGGTACTCGCCGGCAGGACCCGAGACCAAGACCGAGGTCGCGCAGCAGCTGACCGACCTCTTCCTACGCAGCATCACCGTGGAGGACCGATGACCCGGACCATGCGCGCCTGGCGCGTCACCGATCACGGCGAGCCGACCGAGGTCATGCGCCTCGACGAGGTCGCCCGCCCCGAGCCCGGAGCGGGCGAGGTGCTCCTGCGCACCCGTGCCGTGGCCGTGAACTTCCCCGACGTCCTGCTCGCCCGCGGCCAGTACCAGGTGCGTCCGGAGCTCCCGTTCGTCCCCGGCATCGAGCTGTGCGGCGACGTGGTCGCGGTGGGCGAGGGGGTCGACGACGACCGGCTCGCCGTCGGCACGCGCGTCGTGGGCTCGGCCATCGGGGTGCTGTCCGAGTACGCCGTGCTCCCGGCGGCGTCGTGCCGCCCCGCACCCGTGCCACTCGACGACGCCCAGGCTGCTGCCCTGACCATCGCCTACCAGACTGCCTGGTTCGGGCTGCACCGTCGTGCCGGTCTCGCGGCCGGGGAGAGCCTTCTCGTGCACGCTGCGGCCGGGGGTGTGGGCACCGCCGCCTGTCAGCTCGGTGCTGCCGCGGGCGCCACGGTGATCGGGGTCGTCGGCAGCGAGGCCAAGGCGGACGTCGCCCGGGCTGCCGGCGCGAAGCACGTGCTGCTGCGGTCGCAGGACGTCGCCGCGCAGGTCAAGGAGCTCACGGGCGGCGTGGGGGCCGACGTGGTCTTCGACCCGGTCGGGGGCCCCTCCTTCGAGGCCTCGACCAAGTGCATCGCCTTCGAAGGGCGGATCGTGGTCGTCGGGTTCGCCAGCGGCGAGATCCCCCCGGTCCGGGCGAACCACGCCCTGGTGAAGAACTACGGGGTGCTGGGCCTGCACTGGGCGCTCTACCAGCAGCGGGACCCGGGGCTGGTCGACGCCGCGCACGACGAGCTCACCCGGCTCGCCGAGGCGGGCGCGGTGCGTCCCGTGGTGGCGGACGTCGTGCCGTTCGACCGGGCCCCCGAGGCCGTCGCGCTGCTCGCCGAGGGTTCGACGACGGGACGCCTGGTCGTCCACGTCGCCGACTGAGCGCTGTGCGGAGGAGAGCCATGGTCAGTCGTCTCGCCGATCTCACCGACCGGGTCGCCGTCGTCACGGGCGGGGCCCGGGGGATCGGTGCTGCCTACGTCCGCGCGCTGCACGACGCCGGTGCGCGCGTGGTCGTCGCCGACCTGCTCGAGGACGCCGGTTCCGCCCTGGCCGCCGAGCTGGGTGAGCGGGCGCGTTTCGTCGCGCTCGACGTCACCGACGAGGACCGGTGGCAGGAGGTCGTCGCGGACACGGTGGAGGCCTGGGGTGGTGTGGACGTGCTGGTCAACAACGCCGGGATCGCGAACGCCGGCCCGATCGAGCACTACCCGCGCGCCAAGTGGGACGCCGTGATCGCCGTGAACCTCACCGGCACGTACCTCGGGTGCCGCGCGGTCGTGCCGGCGATGAAGGCCGGCGGGGGAGGATCGATCATCAACATCTCCTCGGTCGAGGGGATGCGGGGCAGCACCCACCTGCACGGCTACGTCGCGTCGAAGTTCGGGGTACGGGGCCTGACCAAGTCGCTCGCGGTCGAGCTCGGCGAGGCGGGCATCCGGGTCAACTCGGTGCACCCCGGGTTCATCGACACGGAGATGACCGCCAAGATCGACCCGTCCGGGCTGCCCATCCCGCTGCGCCGCGGTGGACGCGCGGAGGACCTCACCGGGACGGTGCTCTACCTCGCCGGGGAGTCCTCGGCGTACGTCACCGGGGCCGAGATCGTCGTCGACGGCGGCATGATCAACGGCGTCGGGCACCTCTGAGCGATCACACTCAGGTCGCGGCTCCCCGCGGACCACCGCTGTCACCTGTCCGCGCAGCAGTCCCAGGTCGAGTGCAGCGCCTCGTCGACGTCGTAGCGGATCGCCCCGTGGCCACCTGGGGTAGGGCGAAACTGCGACAATGCTCCGGGGCGTCGCGGGGGGCGTCCGCTCACGTGCGGCTGATGCCCGCGAGCCAGGCGTCGAACGACGTGGGGGCGATGTGGGCGCTCTCGGACGGGAGGAGGGCGTCGCCAGCCATCTCCACTCCGAAGATCCCCGTGTGCCAGCTCGGGATCAGCTGGACATCACGACCGCGAGCGGCGACGGTGCGCCGCGCCATGTCGACGAGGTCCTCGGGCCCGGGCCCGGCCACCTCGACGTGCCGCCCCCGGGGATCGGTGGTGGCTACGCGGGCGAGGATCTCCGCTACGTCGGATGGGGCCACCGGCTGGACGAGCAACGGGGGGACCAGAGCCACGCCGTTCTCCTCGGTCCATGAGGCGACCATCTCGGCGAAGTCGTGGAACTGTGTCGCGGGCACGATCGTCCACGGAACGTCGCCCGCCACGACGGCGGCTTCTTGCGCTCGCTTGCCCGCGTAGTGAGCGTTGCCCCTGACCCGGGACAGCCCGGCGATCGACAGGATGACGTGGTGCCTGACGCCTGCCGAACGCTCGGCGGTGAGCAGGTGCTCCGTGGCGGTGCGGAAGAAGTCCTCGGCTGCCCGCTCGTCCGTGACGGTCGTGTTGGTCACGTCGACGACGACCTCGACGCCGGTGAGCGCGTCGTTCAGGCCCTGCCCGGTCACGACATCGACGCCGCGCGCACGGCTGACCGGTACGACATCGTGGTGATGGCGCTCCAGCGCGCTGTGGACCAGGCGCCCGATCCGCCCCGTCGCACCGACGACGGCTACTCGCATGGCTCTCCTCCTCAAATACGGATATCCAGGGTCGATGATAGTGGCAATAGGTAGGATGGCACGATGAAGCTGCCAGAGAGTGCGGAGTGGGCCTTGCACAGCGTGACCGCGTTGGCCCAGGTGCCGAGCGAGGCGGTCAGCGCCCGCCGGCTCGCCGAACACTTCGGGCTTCCCGCGCCCTACCTCTCGAAACAGCTCGCCCTCCTCGTGCGCGCGGGTGTGCTGTCTGCGTCGACCGGACCCCGCGGCGGTTTCAGGCTGGCTCGCTCCGCCTCGAGCCTCACGCTCCTGGACGTGGTCGAGGCCATCGGCGGGTCGGCCGACCCCTACACCTGCCACGAGATCCGCCAGCAGGGCCGCGGAGCAGCGCCTCCCGAGGAGTGCATCGAGCCATGCCTCCTGGCGCAGAAGATGCGCGAGGCCTACCTCGCCTGGCGGGAGAGCCTGCGTGCCGTCGTCATCTCCGAGCTCGTGGGATCGCTGTCCGACGAGGTCGTGGCGCGCACTCGGGCGTCTCTGACTCGGACCGCGGGCTGATCGAGTCGGCTCGATGTCGTCAGGGTGGGGGCCACCTCGCCTCGAGGAAGGCGCGGACGGTGGTGTCGGCCGTCGTCCGGTCCCCGGTCAGGCGCAGCTCCCACAGCGCGTCCAGCATCACGGCGACACACGTGCGGGAGGTGGGGAGCGCCTCCTCGTGCGGTTCCCCGACAGCCATGAGGCGCGCCCAACCGTCGAGCGCGGACCTGCCTGGCCCTGCGCTGGTGCGTCGTCCAGCGACTCCACGTCACGTCCGTGCAACAACTGGCGAGATGACATACCGGCCAGTCGGTTTATGCGCTAGGGTTTGACGCACCCGACACGAAGAGGTGCCGATGTCCAGCACGATCCCCCGACTCGAGATCGACGGCCTGACGGTCGCCTTCGGCGGCCTCACCGCTCTCGACGATGTCAGCTTCACCGTGGGCGAGGCCGAGACGGTCGCCCTGATCGGCCCCAACGGCGCCGGCAAGACGACGGTGTTCAACGCCGTCTGCGCACTGCTGCGGCCCCGCTCCGGAACCATCCGGATCAACGGTGAGCCGGCGCCGTCGTCGACCACTGGGCTGTCCGCCCGCAAGGTCTCACGCACCCTGCAGGGACTGGGTCTGTTCGAGTCCATGAGCGTCGTCGAGAACCTTCTCGTGCCGCTGTCGAGCCTCGACCTCGGTGCCGAGCAGAGGCTCGGCAAGGCGCGACGGACGCTGGCCCGGCTCGGGCTCGCCGAGCACGCGCGCAGCCCTGTGGCCTCCCTGCCCTATCCCGAGCGCAAGCGCGTCGCGCTGGCGAGGGCCCTTGTCACCGACCCTCGCCTGCTCCTGCTCGACGAGCCTGCCGGCGGGCTGGGCAGCGAGGACATCGACGCCCTGGCCGAGACCGTCCGCGGGCTGGCCGGTCAGGGGTGCTCCGTGCTCCTGGTCGAGCACCACGTCGACTTCGTGATGGAGGTGGCGGACCGCGTGGTGGTCCTGGACTTCGGCCGGGTCGTGGCGTGCGGGACCCCCGACGAGGTGCGTCACGACCCGGCCGTCGAAGCCGCGTACCTGGGGCTGGAGGCAGCCGCATGACCGCCGACGCACGCGCCGCCGAGGCTGTGACCTCGCACGGGACGACACCAGCGATGCTGGCCGTCGAAGGTCTCGTCGTCGGGTACTCCGGGGCCCCGGTCATCGACGGCATGCAGCTCAGGCTGCCCCCCGGCCAGGTCGTCGCCCTGCTGGGCGCCAACGGTGCCGGCAAGACGACCCTTCTGCGGACCGTCTCCGGTCTGGTCGCGCCGCGCAGCGGTCGGGTCCGGCTCGATGGCGAGGACGTCACGCAGACCACCGTCGAGGACCGCGCACGCCGTGGTCTCGCCCAGGTCCCCGAAGGTCACAGCATCGTCACCGAGCTGACCGTGGACGAGAACCTGCATCTCGGCGGCCTCTGGCGGTTGCCGGGGACCAAGGCGCGCAGGGCCGCCGTGGACGAGATGTACCAGACGTTCGAACCGCTGGCGCGCCGGCGGGCCAGTCTGGGGCACCAGCTATCGGGCGGGGAACGACAGATGCTCGCGCTGGCCCGGGCGCTCATCGCCCGCCCTCGCGTGCTGCTGCTCGACGAGCCGTCGCTCGGCCTCGCCCCGCGGGTGGTGGCCCAGCTGTTCGCCATCCTGCGGGACGCGGCCGAACGGACCGGCCTGACGGTGCTGCTCGCCGAGCAGAACGTCACCAGCGCGCTGTCGATCGCCGACCGCGGCGTCGTCGTCTCCCTCGGGGCGATCGTCGCCGACGCCCCGGCGGAGAAGATCGCCGCCGACCCTGCCCTCCGGCACGCCTACCTGGGGTTCTGATGGACCGTCTCGCCTTCCTCCTCGCCACCGGCCTCGCGCGCGGTCTCGTCATCGCGCTCTTCGCCCTGTCCCTCGTCATCATCTGGCGTGCCGCCCGCATCGTGAACTTCGCACAGGCCGCCATGGCGACCGTGGCGGTGTACGTCGCCTACGCCGTCGTCACGTGGACCGGCTCGTACTGGCTCGCCCTGGTCGCGGCCGTCGTGACCGGCATGCTCGTCGGGTTCGCCGTCGAACGGTGGCTGATCCGGCGCGTGCCGCGCGACAACCCGCTGCCCGGCATGATCGTCGCGATCGGGCTGGTCATGATCCTGCACTCCGTGATCGGCATCCTCTTCGGCCCGCGGCACGTGCCCATGCGGGCGCCGTTCAGCCGTGAGCCGCTGTACGTCGGTGACGTCGCGGTGCTCTCGCCGTACGACCTGTTCGTGCTGCTGCTCGCCCTCGGCATCGTCGTGGCCCTGGCCGTGCTGTTCAACCGCACCACGCTGGGCCTGCAGCTGCGCGCTGCGGCGACCGCACCGGAGGTGTCCCGGCTGCTCGGGATCCGGGTACCGCGGATGGTGACGATCGGCTGGATGCTGTCGTCGGCCGTCGCGGCCGTCGCAGTGCTGCTGCTGATCCCCACCGAGCTCGGTCTCAACGCCCACAGCGCCGACATCCTGTTCGTCCACGCCTTCACCGTCGCCGTCCTGGGCGGGCTCGACTCGCCGGTCGGCGCGATCGTCGGGGGAGTGGCCGTCGGCGTCCTCATCACTCTCGTGACCGGGTTCCTCGGAGCAGGGATGGCGCCGATCGCCGTGCTCGCGCTGCTCACGCTCGTCCTGCTGGTGCGACCCGGCGGCATCTTCGCGGTCAAGGAGGCCCGAGCGGCATGACCATCAAGAACCTGTCCAGGATCCAGAAGATCGCCCTGCGCGGCATCGGTCTGGCCGCGGTCGCGGTCGCCGTCACCTTCGTCCTGAGCCCTTACCAGAACTATCAGCTGGCCTTCGTCGCGGCCGTCTTCTGCGCGACGGCGGGCCTGACGCTGCTCATCGGGCTGACCGGTCAGCTCTCGCTCGGCCACGCCGTCCTGATGGCGGCCGGCGGCTACGGGTATGCGCTGGTCGCCGGACCGATGTCCGCCGCCGGGATCGGCGGGCCTCTCCCGCTGCTCGCCGGCCTCCTCGGGGCGCTCGCCCTGGCCGGGGTGGTCGGCGGCCTGCTGGGACTGGCCGGCGCCAGGCTCAAGGGGCCCTACCTCGCGGGACTGACGCTGGCGCTGGTCATCGCGCTGCCGGCCTTCACCTCGCAGATCCCCGGCCTGGGCGGCGACCAGGGCATGCGGGTGCCGTTCGTGGGTGTGCCCGACGGGCTGCGGCCACTGGTCGGCGTCGAGCAGTGGCACGCCTGGATCGCGGTCGTCATCGCGCTGCTGGCGGTCACGCCGCTGGCGATCATCCGCACCGGGCGCACCGGCATGCGCATGCGGGCCGTGCACGGCGACGAGGTGGCGGCGAAGCTCGCCGGTGTCTCACCGGCACGGGTCAAGACCGGTGCCTTCGTCGTCGGCGCGCTCTCGGCGGGCCTGGGAGGCGCCGTGCTGGCCGTCCTCACCCAGAACGTCAGCCCGGGCGCCTACGACCTCAACTTCTCCCTGCTGCTGCTCGTGGCCGTCGTCGTCGGTGGTCTCGGCAGCCTGGTGGGGGCGGCGGTGGGAGCCTTCCTCGTCGTCCTGCTGCCCTGGCTCATCGACACGGCCACCGGGGCCATGGGCCTGTCCACCGAGCTTGAGCAGCGACTGTCCGGAGACCTGGTCGTCCTCGTCTTCGGCGCGCTGCTCGTCCTCGTGACGATCGTCTGGCCGGGCGGGCTCTCGAACGCCCTCTCCGGCCGCTTCTCCTCACTGGTCGACCGCTTCCGACCCCGGGTCGACCAGCCCGCACCGCAATCGCTCACAGAGAGGTGACTCCCATGCGGACCACTCCCACCCCTGCACGCCACCGCGTGCGCACCGTCGCGGCGGCATCGAGTGCCGTCGCCGTCGGGTTCGTCCTGTCCGCCTGCGGCGGAGCCGACGAGGCCGCCCCCGGCGTCGCGGAGGACTCGATCACCATCGGGACCCATCAGCCGCTGACCGGCCCGGCCGCGTCGGGGTACGCCGGCATCTCCGCCGCGACGAAGGCGTACTTCGACTACCTCAACGACAACGGCGGCATCCACGGGCGCACCATCGAGTACCTCGTCAAGGACGACGGGTACAACCCGGCGAACACGCAGACCGTGGTGCGCGAGCTCGTCCAGCAGGACGAGGTCTTCGCGCTCCTCAACGGGCTGGGGACCCCCCCGCACTCCTCGGTGCTGGACTTCCTCAACCAGAACGAGGTACCCGACCTGTTCGTCGCCTCGGGCGCGGAGCTGTGGAACCAGCCCGAGGAGTACCCGTACACCTTCGCCTTCAACGTCGACTACGTCGTCGAGGGTGCGGCACTCGCACAGCACTTCCTCGACGCCGACCCCGACGCCGTGGTCTGCGTGCTCGGCCAGGACGACGACTTCGGCGAGTCCTTCCTCGCCGGCGTGAAGATCGCGACCGGCGAGGACGGCGTCAGCGAGTACCAGACCTACTCGACGTCGAACCAGGACGTCACGGCGCAGCTCGGTGCCATGCAGGCCGCGGGCTGCGAGGTGAACCTGCTCGCCACCATCAACGGCTTCACAGCGCTGTCGGTGGGGACCGCGGCCCAGATGGGCTACTTCCCGCAGTGGGGTGCGTCGTCGTCGGGCGGGGACTACCCGACCCTGGTGGAGCTCCTGGGTGAGGACGTCGCACCGCAGCTGCTGCAGGGCTTCGTGTCGCTCAACTACCTGCAGAACGCGCCGGGCAACGAGTGGACCGAGCTGTTCGAGGAGATCAACGCCGAGTACAACGGCGGCGCGATCTTCGACGGCAACGTCGTCTACGGCATGAGCGTCGGCTACACCTTCGCCGAGGCCCTGCTCAAGGCGGGCGAGGACCCCACCCGGGAGGCGCTGCTCGAGGTGATCGAGTCCGGCGAGCTCGTCGGCAACGGGAGCTTCCCGCTGACCTACTCGGCGGACAACCACGCCGCGTACGACAGCGTGCAGATCGCCGTCGTCGACGCCGGCGTGCAGGACTTCGTCGAGGGCGCGGCCTACCGTGTGGCGGACGGTGCCGTGACGCCTGTCGAGCCGCAGCACGTGCCGCTGACCAACGACGGTGTGCCCTCCGAGTGACCTGAACCGCACGGCACGACGGCCCGCCTCCCGATCGGGGAGGCGGGCCGTCGTGCCGTACGGCGGTGGCTGTTCAGGCGCGCAGCTGACGTCGGCCCAGCGAGGCCAGATGCACCTCGTCCGGGCCGTCCGCGATCCGCAGGGCGCGGGCGCCGGCGAACATCTCGGCCAGCGGCTGGTCGCCGGAGAGGCCGGCGGCGCCGAAGACCTGCATCACCCGGTCGAGGATCTGCTGGACGGCACGGGGCACTGCGATCTTGATGGCCTGGATCTCCGTCATGGCCCGGCGGTTGCCCACGGTGTCCATCAGCCAGGCGGTCTTGAGCACGAGCAGGCGCAGCGCCTCCAGCTCGACGCGCGCCTCGGCGACCCACTGGCGGACCACGCCCTGCTCGGACAGCGGCACACCGAACGTGGAGCGGCTCCGCGCGCGCTCGCCCGCGAGCGCGAGCGCCCGCTCGGCCGTGCCGAGGGCGCGCATGCAGTGGTGGATCCGGCCGGGGCCCAGCCGGGCCTGGGCCATCGCGAAGCCGCCGCCCTCGGTGCCGAGCAGGTTCTCGGCGGGCACGCGGACGTCGTCGAACTCGATCTCGGCATGGCCGCCGTGGTCGCGGTCGTCGTACCCGAAGACCGTCAACGGGCGGACGATCCGGACGCCGGGGGTCTCCCGCGGCACGAGCATCATCGACTGCTGCTGGTGCTTCGCCGCCGCCGGGTCGGTCTTGCCCATGACGATGAGCAGCCGGCAGTCGGGGCTCATGGCGCCGGTCGACCACCACTTGCGGCCGTCGATCACGTACTCGTCGCCGTCGCGACGGATGCGCGTGCCGATCTGGGAGGCGTCCGAGGAGGCGACGTCGGGCTCGGTCATGCAGAACGCGGAGCGGATCTCGGCCTCGAGCAGCGGGGCGAGCCAGCGCTCCTGCTGCGCCGCGGTGCCGAACTCCGTGAGGAGCTCCATGTTCCCGGTGTCCGGGGCGGCGCAGTTGAGCGCAACCGGTGCCAGGCGGGTGCTCCAGCCGGTGAGCTCGGCCAGCGGTGCGTACTGCAGGTTGGTCAGGCCCGCGCCGCGCTGCGACGGCAGGAAGAGGTTCCACAGGCCCTCGGCGCGGGCCTTCGCGCGGAGCTCGTCGACCACGGGCCGGAAGGACCACTGGTCGGGGGTCGCGGCGAGCTGGGCGTCCAGGACGGGCTCGGCGGGCAGGACGTGGTCGTGCAGGAACGCACGGACCTGGTCGGTCAGCTCGCTCGTGCGGTCGTCGGGGGAGAAGTCCATCAGGTGCTCCTGGGTCGGGCCGCCGCCCGGGCGAGACCGTCGGCGGCGAGCGGGGCGACGAGGTCGCCGATGGTGTCGAACCCGTCGCCGACGGTCTCGCCGGCACGGTAGCGGTAGTGGATCCCCTCGAGGATCACCGCGAGCTTGTAGGCGGCGAAGGCCCGGTACCACCACAGGTCGGGCGTCGTCGTCCCGGTGCGGGCGGCGTAGGTGTCGACGAGCTCGTCGAACGTCGGGTAGCCGACGTCGGGGACGACGGCGCTCGCGGCGACGGCTCCCGCCGAGAGCGAGCGGATGTCCCAGTAGAGACCCAGCAGGCCGAGGTCGACGAGGGGGTCGCCGAGCGTGGCCATCTCCCAGTCGAGGACGGCCGCGATCGTGGGCCGCTGCCGGGTGCCGGCGACGAGCACGTTGTCGAGGCGGTAGTCACCGTGCACGATGCCCGTCCGGCCCGAGTCCGGGACATGGCTGGTGAGCCGTTCCTGCAGCTCGTCCAGGGCGGGGAGCCCGCGCGAGCGCGACGCGTCGTACTGGCGCCGCCAGGTGGTGAGCTGACGGTCGAGGTAGCCGTCGGGGCGGCCGAAGTCGGCCAGGCCGACGTCGGCGGGTTCCACCCGGTGCAGGTCCGCGAGGGTCCGGGCGAGGGTGAGGCCGAGGTGGTGCAGCCCCGAGGTGGTGAAGCCGGCGTTCTGCTCGGGCCGTGAGAGCACGGTGCCCTCCACGCGCTCCATGACGAAGAACGTGGTCCCGGTGACCTCGCCGCGCGTGGTGTCGTCGACGACGTCGACGGTCGCCGGTACGGGGACGTCACTGGCTCCCAGCGCGGAGATCACGCGGTGCTCGCGGCGCATGTCGTGGGCGCTCGACAGCACGTGACCCAACGGGGGGCGGCGCAGCACCAGGGGCAGGGACGCACCGTCGACGCGGTACGTCAGGTTGCTGCGACCCCCGGCGATGACCTCGGCGGACAGCGGGGTGTCCGGGTGCGGGGCCAGCTCCGGGTGCTCGCGCGCCATCCAGGCTGACAGGCCCGCGGTGTCCAGGCCGGGCACGTCGGTCATCGACGACCTCATCTCTCGCTCGGACCCGGCCTCGGTGCCGGGGCTCCTGGCAGCATACCGCGCGGTCGGTATGTGGTCGAGCGCGCCGGCATCCTCCCCGGAGCGTGCGGCCTGACGTCGCCGTACGCTCGCCGCATGACCGGTACGACGGAGTGGTTGCTGGACTC
This sequence comes from Isoptericola halotolerans, assembly GCF_013149785.1. Taxonomy (GTDB): domain Bacteria; phylum Actinomycetota; class Actinomycetes; order Actinomycetales; family Cellulomonadaceae; genus Isoptericola; species Isoptericola halotolerans. The sequence goes on along the minus strand of NZ_JABEZU010000003.1, from coordinate 479,011 downwards.
CGACCCCGCGCTGCGGTGGCAGGTGGAACGCGACCTGCTGTCCCTCCCGGAGGCGACATGGCGTGCGACGCGGGCGCGCGTCGCGACCGAGGGCTTCGGGGCGCGGCTCCTGGCGCTGCAGGACGACGACGGCCGGTGGGCGGGTGGCGCGTACTTCCCGGGCGGCCGGGCGTACTTCGACGTCCAGCTCGCCGAGGTGGACCCGCCCCAGCCGTGGACGGCGACCACCTGGTCCCTCGTGGCGCTGCGCGAGTGGGGTCTGGACGCCGCCGTCCTCCGCGACAACGACACCCCGGCGATGCTCGCTCGGGACTGCCGCTGGGAGTACGACGACCTGCCCTACTGGGACGGCGAGGTCGACTGCTGCATCAACGCCTTCACCCTGGCCAACGGCGCCTGGCTCGGGGTGGACGTGACCGGCATCCTGGACCGCCTGGTCGACGGGCGGATGGCCGACGGCGGCTGGAACTGCGAGTGGGTCGCGGGCGCGACGGTCTCGTCGTTCTGGTCCACGCTCAACGTGCTCGACGGCCTGCTGGACTACGAGCAGAGGGTCGGCGGTGACGCCCGAGCCCGCGAGGCGCGTCGGACAGGTCAGGAGTACCTGCTCGCCCGTGGACTGATGCGGCGGCGGTCCACGGGGGAGCTGTTCGCGCCCTGGGTGCTGCGGTTCGAGCACCCCTCCCACGGGCACTACAGCATCCTGCGCGCCGCCGACTACGTCCGCCGCGCCGCGTCCTACGACGGTGAGGCGCCGGACGAGCGGTTGTCGGAGGCGGTCGAGCGGGTCCGTGCGGCGCGACGTGCGGACGGCACCTGGGCCCGCGACCACCGCCATCCCGGCGAGGTCTGGTTCGAGGTCGACGTGCCGGTGGGGGAGCCCTCGCCGTGGCTCACGCTCGCAGGGACTCTCCTGCTGCGATGGTGGGACGGCCGCTGACCGGGAGTCAGGTGACCTTCTCGAGCAGGTGCTCCTCGACCGCGGCCCGGATCGGCGCCGGCACGGGCACCGGACGCTGGGTGGCGGCGTCGACGAACACGTGCGTGAAACGCCCCTCGGCGACCGGGGTGTCGTCGCCGGCGCGCAGGATCTGCAGGTCCCACGTCAGGCTGGTCGTGCCGAGGCGCCCGACACCGATGCCCACCTCGAGGTCGTCGGGATAGGCGACGGGGGAACGGAAGTCGCACGAGGACGCCACGCAGTAGCCGCGCACGTCTCCCGCGGGGTCGAGGCCGGCCTCGCGGATCATCCAGGTGTTCACGGCGGTGTCCATGGCCTGGTAGTAGACGGTGTTGTTGACGTGGCCGTACTGGTCGTTGTCGTTCCAGCGCAGGGCGAAGGGGTGGCGGACGATGGGCATAGGGGTCCTCTCTGTGCTCTCGAACGGAGGGCGCTCAGACGCGCAGCAGGTGGCGGAAGGCGGAGCGCGCGGCGTCGGTGCTGGGCGGCTCGCCGGCGATGAGGTCGGCGTAGGTGAAGGACTCCGAGACCCGGACGAGCAGGTAGGCGAGCGCATGCCGGTCGATGGCGCCGTCGAACGGCCGGGTGCCGAGGTGCTCGCGCACGAGCGGCTCGACCGTGGCGACGTAGCGCTGCTGGATGGGGCTCGCCGAGGTGGTCAGCAGGCGCAGCGCCCGGGCGGGCTCGCGGCTCAGGAACGTGCGGAAGTAGTCCGCCTCGATGAGGTCGGTGGCGAAGTGGCTGAGGAGAGCGGCCAGGTACGCCGCGCCGACCGGGGTTGCGCCGTCGGGCCCTGGTTCCGACGCTGCCCGCTCGGCCTGCACCAGCGTGGGCACGGCGAGCGACCAGAGCACCTCCGACAGCAGGGCGTCGCGGTTGCCGACCCAGCGGAAGACGGACGTGCGGTCCACGCCGAGCTCGGTCGCGAGCCCGCCCATGTCGATGCGGTGACCTGAGACGAAGGTCTCACGTGCCTGCTCGAAGGCGCGCAGCGCATCGGCGTGGACGCCGGGCACGAGCCGCGCGGACAGACGGGTCGGCGCGGCCCGCAGGCCCACGGTGGCGATGTCGCTCGACGGGGAGAGCATGCGCAGCAGCCTAGCCGGATGTTGCGCGAGGTGTGCAACATCTCGCAGAATGATGCACACTGACGCCACGGATCGACGACGATCGGAGCACCATGACTCTCACCACCCCGGCGACCCCCGCCGCCGCTCTTGCGGTACCCGAGCAGCTGGAGGTCGACTTCTACGGCTTCCAGCACCAGCTCACCCCTGTCGAGCAGGAAGCCGTCGGCCGCGTCCGCGACTTCATGGAGCGCGAGGTGCGCCCGCTCGCGGACGACTACTGGGACCGCGCCGAGTGCCCCGTCCACCTCTTCAAGCCGTTCGCGGAGCTCGGCTCCGTCGGCGCCGCCTGGGAGGAGACCGCCCAGTTCGAGAACTCAGCGGTCTTCCGGGGCTGGGTCGGCATGGAGCTGGCCCGCGTGGACTCCTCCTTCTGCACCTTCATCGGTGTCTCCAGCGGCCTGGCGATGAGCTCGATCGGCCTCGGCGGCTCGCCCGAGCAGCGCGCCCAGTGGCTCCCGCCCATGGCGCGCGGCGACCTCATCGGCGCCTTCGGCCTCACCGAACCGCTGTCCGGGTCCGACACCGCCCGCGGTCTGCGCACCACCGCCACCCGCCACGGCGACACCTGGGTGCTGAACGGCGCCAAGCGCTGGATCGGCAACGCGACGTTCGCCGACGTCGTCGTCGTCTGGGCCAAGGACACCGCCGACGACCAGGTCAAGGGCTTCATCGTGCGCAAGGGCACGCCCGGCTTCACCGCCACGAAGATCGAGCGCAAGCAGTCGCTGCGCATCGTGCAGAACGCCGACATCACGCTCGAGAACGTCGAGATCGCCGAGTCGGACCGCCTGCAGGGGATCAACGGCTTCAAGGACCTGGCCAACGTGCTGCGCGTGACCCGTGACGGCGTCTCCTGGCAGGCGCTCGGCACCATGATCGGCGCCTACGAGGCCGCCGTGCGGTACACCAAGGAACGCGAGCAGTTCGGCAACCCGATCGCGTCCTACCAGCTCGTCCAGGACAAGCTCGCCACCTCGCTCGGCAACATCACCGCCAGCCTCGCGATGTGCGTCCGCCTCGCCCAGATGCAGGACGAGGGTGCGCAGCGCGACCAGCACGCCGCCCTGGCCAAGGCGTTCGTCACCACCCGGATGCGCGAGACCGTCGCCCTGAGCCGCGAGGTCTGCGGCGGCAACGGGATCACGCTCGACACCGGGGTGGCGCGGTACTTCGCCGACGCCGAGGCCGTCTACACCTTCGAGGGCACCCGGGACATGAACCAGCTCATCGTGGGCCGCTCGATCACCGGCCACGCGGCCTTCGTGTGAAGACTCGCGCGACACGAACTCGTGTGAGACCCGAGAAAGGACCCAGATCATGACCGAGGCCTACATCGTGGCCACCGCCCGTTCGCCGATCGGGCGGGCCTACAAGGGATCGCTGCGCGAGATGCGCGCCGACGACCTCGCCGCGCAGATGGTCGAGGCGGCGCTCGCCAAGGTGCCCGCCCTCGACCCGGACCGTATCGACGACCTGATCCTCGGCTGCGGCCTGCCCGGCGGCGAGCAGGGGATGAACATGGGGCGGATCGTCGCCGTCCTGCTCGGGCTGGACGGCGTCCCCGGCACCACCGTGACGCGCTACTGCTCGTCCAGCGTGCAGTCCACCCGCATGGCGTTCCACGCCATCAAGGCCGGTGAGGGTGACGTCTTCGTCTCCGCCGGGGCCGAGTCCGTGAGCCGTATGGTCAAGGGCTCGTCGGACTACATCGAGGGACAGGACCTGGAGAACCCTCGGTTCGCCGGGGCCACGGAGCGCACCGCCAAGCGTGCCGTCGGGGGAGCGCCGGTCTGGGCCGACCCGCGCGGCGACGGCGAGCTCCCCGACGCGTACATCGCCATGGGGCAGACGGCGGAGAACCTCGCCTCGGTGCACGGCATCGGCCGCGACGAGCAGGACGCGTTCGCCGCCCGCTCCCAGCAGCGTGCCGAGCAGGCGATCGCGGACGGCTTCTGGTCGCGCGAGATCACGCCCGTGACGCTGCCGGACGGCACCGTCGTCGCCGCCGACGACGGCCCGCGCCCGGGCACCACCGTCGAGAAGCTGGCCGGCCTCGACCCGGTGTTCCGGCCCGACGGCACCGTGACGGCCGGCAACGCCTGCCCGCTCAACGACGGCGCGGCGGCGCTCGTCATCGTCTCGGACCGGGTGGTCGACGAGCTCGGTCTGCAGCCGTTGGCCCGCATCGTGTCCACCGGTGTCACCGGTCTGTCCCCGGAGATCATGGGGCTCGGCCCCGTGGAGGCCAGCCGCCAGGCCCTCGATCGCGCGGGCCTGGCGATCGAGGACATGGACCTGGTGGAGATCAACGAGGCGTTCGCCGCCCAGGTGATCCCGTCGGCCCGCGAGCTGGGCATCGACGAGGACAAGCTCAACGTGCACGGCGGGGCCATCGCCGTCGGGCACCCGTTCGGCATGACCGGCGCTCGGATCACCACGACGCTGCTCAACGGGCTCGAGACGACCGGCGGTCGCTACGGACTGGAGACCATGTGCGTCGGCGGTGGCCAGGGCATGGCGATGGTGCTCGAGCGGCTCTGAGCCCAGCCCCTGCCCCGGCCGACCATGCCGTCTGCCCCGCCGAGCATGCGATGAGGGCCCGTCCGGATCACCGGACGGGCCCTCATCGCATGCTCGGCGAACCTGGGGTCAGGTGACCCACGCGCCGTCGCGCATGACGGTCCGCCCGGGCATCTCGTCCACCTCACGCCACGCCTGGATGCGCAGGGGCCGCAGGACCAGGTAGACGTAGCCCTCCGGATCGCTGCGCGGATCCCAGTCGGCCTGGTCGGCGTATCCCTCGGCGAGGTCCGCCGGCGCGTCCGCCACGGGCACGGTCTGCTCGGCGACGGCGTCGACCAGCACCACGTCCCGGGTGTGCCCCAGGGCGAGTCGTGTCGTCGACGTGGCGGCGATGCTGCGTGCTGTGCGGGACGCCGCCGGGAGCGCGAGCAGGATCCGCTCGTCCCACCAGACCAGGGACAGCGGGATCAGGTACGGGTGCGCCGCGCCGTCGTCGTCCGACGACGCCGAGGCGACCCAGGCGTCCCGGGCCGGGCTCTGCAGCATGGCCAGCGTGTCGGTGATGCGCTGGGCGCGGGAACGGGGCTGCGACGTCGCATCAGGCATGAGGCCATCCTGCCGGACAGGAGTCGGGCGGCGCCGACCACGCCGTGTGTACCGCCGAGTACGTTCGGCGCTCAGGGTGAGGGCTGCGGGACGTGCAGCGACCGGGGACCCCGGGTCGACCCGATCAGCGTGTCGACCATGCCCTCAGGACGGTCGAGCATGCGATGGCGGCCCGTCAGGCGTTCCTGACGGGCCGCCATCGCATGCTCGGCGGGGGACTGCCTGGCTATGCCGGGACGTACAGCGACAGGCTCTCGGCGACGAGCGCAGGCTTCCCGGCCCCCTCGATCTCGATGGTCACCGTCGCGGCGAGCCGCACGCCCTGGGCGGTGGGCTCCGCCCCGGTGACCTCGGTGGTCGCGCGTACCCGGGCGCCGGACGGTACCGGTGTGAGGAACCGGACCCGGTCCAGCCCGTAGTTGACCGCCATCGCGACGGCGCCGACCTCGATCAGCTCGCCGGTGAGGCGCGGCAGCAGCGACAGCGTGAGGAAGCCGTGCGCGATCGTCGTGCCGAACGGTCCCTCCTTCGCGCGTTCGGTGTCCAGGTGGATCCACTGGTGGTCCTCGGTGGCGTCGGCGAACGCGGCGATCCGGTCCTGGTCGATCGTGAACCACTCGCCGGTCGCCTGCTGCCCGACGGCGTCGGCAAGCGCTGCGGGGCTCTCGACGCGGATGACACCGCTCATGCCGTTCTCCTTTCGCGTGACCGCTGCGGTGCCTCGCTGCGGTACACCTCGTTCCTCGGCGTCCCTTGGCAGGGGCTCCCCGCGCTCACGCCTTCGGCCCACCGGCGACGTACAGCACCTGGCCGCTGGTGAAGGACGCCTCCTCCGAGCAGAAGAACGACGCCGCGGCGGCGATGTCCTGCGGCTGTCCGACGCGGCCCACCGGGACCTCCTTGGCCATGTGCGCCAGGAAGTCCTCCAGGGGGACGCCGACGCGCTCGGCGGTCTCGGCGATCATGTCGGTGGCGATCACCCCGGGCGCGATGGCGTTGGCGGTGACGCCGAACTTGCCGAGCTCGATCGCGAGGGTCTTGGTGAACCCCTGCATGCCGGCCTTGGCCGCGGCGTAGTTGGCCTGCCCGCGGTTGCCGAGCGCCGAGGTGCTGGACAGGTTGACGATCCGGCCCCAGCCGGCGTCGATCATGTGCTTCTGCACGGCGCGGGTGACCAGGAACGCCCCGCGCAGGTGCACGCCGAGCACGGCGTCCCAGTCGTCGGTGGACATCTTGAACAGCAGGTTGTCGCGCAGGATGCCGGCGTTGTTGACCAGGATGGTCGGCGCACCGAGCTCAGCGACCACGCGCCCGACGGCGGCGGTGACGGACTCCTCGTCGGCGACGTCGACGCCGACGCCGATCGCGCGGTGGCCGTCCGCGGTGAGCTTCGCGGCGGTCTCGGCGGCGACGTCCTCGAGCAGGTCGAGCACGGCCACGGCGTGCCCGTCGGCCGCGAGCCGGGCTGCGGTCGCGGCGCCGATGCCGCGGGCGCCGCCGGTGACGACGGCGACGCGGGGGGTGGTGCTGGTCATGCGGGGTTCCTCTCGTCGAAGGTGATCAGCTGGCGCAGCTCCTCGCCGGCGGCGAGGCGGTCCAGTGCGCGGGGCAGCTCGTCCAGCCCGATGCGGGCCGAGACGAGTCGTTCCAGCGGCAGGCGTCCTGCTCGCCAGAGTTCCACGTATCGGGGGATGTCGCGGCTCGGCACGGCCGAGCCGAGGTAGGAGCCGATGACGGTGCGTGCCTCCGCGGTGAGGCTCAGCGGGGAGATGCTCGCTCGCGCGTCCGGCCCGGGCAGCCCGACGGTGACGGTCGTCCCGCCGGGAGCGGTGAGGGCGTAGGCGGTCTCGAAGGCTCGTGCGTTCCCGGCCGCCTCCACCACGACGGGGGCGCGCAGACCGGCGTCGAGAGCCTCGGCAGGGGTCAGAGCGCGGGCGCCGAGCTCATGGGCGAGGTCGAGCTTGGCGGGCATCGTGTCGATGCCGATCACCTCGTGGCCGAGCGCCCGGGCGACCAGCAGCGCGGCCATCCCGACGCCCCCGAGCCCGACGACGGTGACCGCCTGGCCCGGGGCGGGCCGGCCCGCGTTGAGCACCGCTCCGCCGCCGGTGAGCACGGCGCAGCCGAGCAGCGCCGCGACGTCTGCGGGGACGTCGTCGGGCACGGGGACCACGGACGTGGCCGACACGACGGCGTGGGTGGCGAAGGCGCTCACGCCCAGGTGGTGGTGGACGTCGGCGCCGTCGCGGTGCAGCCGTCGCACGCCGCCGACGAGCTCGCCGGCCGCGTTGGCCGCCGACCCGACCGAGCAGGGCAGGCGACCGTCGGTGCCGCAGGCCTCGCACCGCCCGCAGCGCGGGAGGAAGGTCATGACCACGCGGGTGCCGACATCGGTCCCCGCGTCGTCAGGGACGCCGTCACCGACAGCCTCGACGATGCCGGCGGCCTCGTGGCCGAGCAGCATCGGGGTGGGGCGCACGCGGTTGCCGTCCACGACGGACAGGTCGGAGTGGCACAACCCGGCGGCCTCGATGCGGACGGCGATCTCGCCGGGGCCGGGTGGGTCGAGCTCGAGCGGTCCGACGGTCAGCGGGCGTGAGTCGGCCCAGGGTGCGGGTGCCCCGCAGCGTTCGAGCACGGCGCCGGTGATCTGCACGGTACGACCTCCTCGTCGTGGACTGTGCGCCTAGCATACCGACCGCGCGGTATGCAGGGAAACGGACGGCGTCGCAGGTGCTGCGAGGCGCTGAGCAGCGCGGTTGACACGAGCCGCGGGCGAGCGTGTACTGAACCCATGTTCGAACAAGTGTTCGAACATGCGGTCCGACCGACTGCTCGACCGCCGGGAGGGGGCCGCATGAGCGTCGTCCCCGGGACCCGTCCCGAGGTGCGTGAGCCCCGGGCGGCCCACGACGACCGGCACTCGCGAGCGCTGGCCGCGTTGCGCGCCGCGGAGCAGGAGCCGCCCCGCAGCATGCGGCCAGCCATCCCTGCGCCGGCCATCCCTGCGCCGGCCATCCCTGCGCCGGCCATCCCTGCGCCGGCCGGCCCACCGCTCGGGACGGTACGGACCGAATCGCCGAAGACGCGGGTGGTGCCAGAGATCCCCGCGGAGACCCCGGCACGTACGGTGCACCCCGCCCTCGCCCCTCTGCTGCCCGGAGGGCTGCCGAGCGGCGGCATCCTCACCGTGCAGGGCTCCACGAGCCTGCTGCTCGCCCTGCTCGCCACCGCCTCGCGTGACGGCGCCTGGGTAGCCTTCGTCGGGGCTCCCGCCGTCGGGATGCTCGCCGCCGCCGACGTCGGCATCTCGCTGGAGCGCACCGCCGTCGTCCCCGCCCCGGGCCCGGACGCCCCCGCCGTGCTCGCCGCGCTGCTCGACGGCATGGACGTGCTCGTCGTCGGGCCGCGGGCCGCGCTGGCCGACGTCGACCGCCGGCGGCTCGCCGCCCGCACCCGTCAGCGCGACGCCGTCCTGGTCACCACCGAGCGGTGGCCCGGCGCGCACGTCGTGCTCGACGCCCGCGGCGGGGCCTGGTCGGGTGCCGACGCCGGTGCCGGGTGGCTGCGTCGGCGCACCCTGTCGGTGCTGCGTACCGGGCGCGGCGCGGCGGCCCGGCCCGTGGAGATCGACGTCGAGGTGCCCGTCTGCGGGGATCTCCCGTCACCGGCCGAGGATGTCGGCCCACGCCTCGCCGTGGGTCGCGACCTGAGGGTCGCATGAGCACGCGGAGCAGCACCCGGAGCACCCGCACCGCCGTGCTCTGGGTGCCGGACTGGCCGGTCGTCGCCGCGCTCGCGGAGGCCGGCCTCGACGCGCACGTGCCCGCCGCCGTCCTCGGTGCGCCGTCGCGTGGCGGGACGACGGCGGGGCGCAGCGTCGTCGCGACCTCCGCCGTCGCGCGCAGCGCCGGGGTGCGCCGCGGCATGCGCCGCCGGCAGGCGCAGGAGGCATGTCCCGGGCTGGTCCTGCTGGAGGCCGACGACGAACGCGACGCCCGGGCCTTCGAGCCCGTGGCGGCCGGGGCCGAGACCGTCGTGGCCGGGCTCGAGGTCGCCCGCCCCGGCCTGCTGCTCCTGCCCGCCGAGGGTGCGGCGAGGTACCACGGCACCGAGCGGGTGCTGGCCGAACGGCTCGTCGCCGCGACGGCCGAGGCGGGCCACGAGTGCCAGGTGGGAGTGGCCGACGGCCTGCTCGCCGCGGTGCTCGCGGCCCGCGAGGACGCCGTCGTCCCTCCCGGAGGATCCGCAGCAGCCCTTGCCGGGCGCCCGGTGGGCGAGCTCGTGCACGCCGTGTGCGACCCGGGCGCGGTCGCCGCCGTCCGGGACGCCGTCGGGCTGTGGTGGCGCCTCGGGCTGCGCACCCTCGGGGATCTGGCTGCCCTGCCCGCGGCGAGCGTGTCGGCCCGGTTCGGTGACCTCGGCGTCTGGGCGCACCGCCTGGCCCGTGGGGAGGACGAGCGTCCGCCCGCCCGACGGCGCCCCGAGGTCGACCTGGCCGTCGGCACCGCGCTCGACCCGCCCGCCGGCCGGGTCGACGTCGCCGCGTTCGCGGCCCGCCGGCTCGCCGAGGAGCTGCACACGCTGCTCGTCGCCCACGGGGTGGCCTGCGGACGACTGCGCATCACCGCCCGCACCACCGAGGGCGAGCTGGAGCGGCTCTGGCGCACCGACACTGCGGCCGGGGGGCTGCCCGCCGCACGGATCACCGACCGGGTGCGCTGGCAGCTCGAGGGCTGGCTGACCGACGGCGCGCGCCGGCGTACCGGGACCGACGGGTCGCCCGAGGTCGCACCCCTGGTCCATCTCGCGCTCGCCGCGGAGGACGTCGCCCCCGCCGGCACGCACCAGCCCGCCCTGTGGGGCGCTGACGCCGGGCAGGACGCCCGGGCCCGCCAGGCCCTGGACCGCGTGCAAGGTCTGCTCGGCGGCGACGGGGTGCTCGCCGTCCGGCGGGCCGGCGGGCGTGACCCGCGCAGCCGCGTCCGGCTCGTGCCCTACGGCGAGGACGCCGTGGTCGAGCGGCCCCCCGACCGGCCGTGGCCGGGGGCCCTGCCCAGCCCGGCCCCGGCCACCGTGCTGCCCGAACCCACCGCCGCCCGTCTGCTCGACGCGACCGGTGATGACGTCGTCGTCGACGCCCGCCTCGCCCGCAGCGGCGACCCGGCCTGGGTGCGCTGGGACGACGGCGAGCACGCGGTCGTCGGCTGGGCCGGACCGTGGCCGCTCGCCGAACGATGGTGGGCCCCTGACGGCGGCACCCGACGGGTGCACCTGCAGGCGGTGCTCGACGACGGGCGCGGGCTGCTGCTGGCCCAGGTCGCCGGGGCCTGGCAGGTGGAGGCCGTCTATGACTGAGACGGAGCGGTACGCCGAGCTGCACGCCCACTCGGCCTTCAGCTTCCTCGACGGCGCCAGCCACCCGGCCGAGCTCGCCGCCGAGGCCGACCGGCTCGGCCTGGAGGCCCTGGCCCTGACCGACCACGACGGGCTGTACGGCGTCGTCCGCTTCGCCGAGGCGGCGCGGGCCGTCGGCCTGCCCACCGTGTTCGGCGCCGAGCTGCACCTGCCGGCCCCCACGCCCGGCGGCGCGCCGGTGCTCGACGAACCCACCGGCGTCCCGGACCCGCGGGCCACGCACCTGCTCGTGCTGGCCCGCGGCCCGGACGGCTACCGGAACCTGTCGCGCGCCATCGCCACCGCCCACCTCGAGGCCGGGGTCAAGGGGGCGGCGCGCTACGACCTCGACCGTCTCGGGGCCGAGGCCGACGGGCAGTGGCTGGTGCTCACCGGCTGCCGCAAGGGGGCCGTGCGGCGAGCCCTGGAAGGAGGTGTCGGAGCTGCTGGCCCCGACCCGTGGTCCGCCGCGCGCCGCGAGCTCGACCGGCTCGCCGCCGTCTTCGGGCACGACAACGTCGCCGTGGAGATCACCGCCACCGGCGACCCCCGGGACGCCGACCGCCACGCCGCGCTCGCCGCGTTGTCGCAAGATGCCGGGCTGCCGCTGGTGGCCACCACGGCCGCGCACTACGCCCGCCCGCGCGACGCGGACCTCGCCGGGGCGCTCGCGGCCGTGCGGGCCCGGTCCTCCCTCGACGACCAGGACGGCTGGCTGCCCGGGGCCCCGACCGCGCACCTGCGCTCGGGTGCGGAGATGGCCCGGCTGCACCACCGGCACCCGCGGTCGGTGCCGACGGCCGCCGAGCTCGCCGCCGAGTGCGCGTTCGACCTGCACCTGGTGGCCCCTGAGCTGCCGCCGTACCCGGTGCCGTCGGGGCACGACGAGGCGAGCTGGTTGCGTGAGCTGGTGCGTCGCGGGGCCACCGAGAGGTACGGCCCGCGCCCCGGGCCCGGCAGCACGGGGCGGGAGCCGAAGGCGTGGGCGCAGATCGACCACGAGCTGCGCGTCATCACCGACCTGAACTTCCCGGGGTACTTCCTCGTGGTCTACGACCTGGTCGAGTTCTGCCGGCGCGAGGGCATCCTGTGCCAGGGGCGGGGGAGCGCCGCCAACTCCGCGGTCTGCTATGCCCTGGGGATCACCGCCGTCGACGCCGTGCATCACGGCCTGCTGTTCGAACGGTTCCTCGCCCCCGAGCGGGACGGACCCCCGGACATCGACATCGACATCGAGTCGGGGCGCCGTGAGGAGGTCATCCAGCACGTCTACGCCCGGTTCGGGCGCACGCACGCCGCGCAGGTGGCCAACGTCATCTCCTACCGGCCGCGCTCGGCGGTGCGCGACGCCGCCCGCGCGCTCGGGTACGACGTCGGGCAGCAGGACGCCTGGTCCAAGTCCATCGAGCGCTGGGGGTCGTTGCGGGGACCTGACCCGGTCAGCCCGGCCGCGGACGCGGCGGCTCGTGACGCCCGAGCGGCCGGTGGTGCGCCGGTCACCCGGCGGGACGAGAAGAAGGCCCGGGTGGCCGCCCAGTGGGGCTCCGCGGCCGGCCGGGTCGTCGACCCGCTCGCCGGCCAGGACCGGCCGGACGGCGGACTGCGACGGGCGGACGACTCCCACGACGTCGTGCCCGCGCAGGTGCCGCCGTCGGCCGAGCAGGAGGGGCAGATCCCGGCGCCCGTGCTGGATCTCGCGGAGCGCCTGCTGCGTCTTCCCAGGCACCTGGGCATCCACTCCGGGGGCATGGTGATGTGCGACCGGCCCGTCATCGAGGTGTGCCCGGTCGAGTGGGCCCGGATGGAGGGCCGCACGGTGCTGCAGTGGGACAAGGAGGACTGCGCGGACGCCGGCCTGGTGAAGTTCGACCTGCTGGGCCTGGGCATGCTCACGGCGATCCGCTACGCCTTCGAGGCGGTCGAGCAGCGCACGGGGGAGCGGCTGGAGCTGCACACCCTGCCGCAGGACGACCCGAGGGTCTACGACCTGCTCTGCACGGCCGACACCGTCGGGGTGTTCCAGGTGGAGTCCCGTGCGCAGATGGCGACCCTGCCGAGGCTGCGGCCCCGGACGTTCTACGACATCGTCGTCGAGGTCGCCCTCATCCGGCCCGGTCCGATCCAGGGGAACTCCGTGCACCCGTACATCGAACGCTCCCGGGGCCGTCAGGAGGTGACCTACCTGCACCCCCTGCTGGAGCCGTCGCTCCGGCGCACCCTGGGGGTGCCGCTGTTCCAGGAGCAGCTCATGCAGATGGCGATCGACGTCGCGGGGTTCAGCCCGGCCGAGTCCGACCAGCTCCGGCGTGCCATGGGGTCCAAACGGTCGGTGGAACGCATGGAGGCGCTGCGCGGGCGGCTGTTCGCCGGGATGGCCGAGCGCGGGGTGCCGCCCGAGGTCCGCGAGGAGGTCTACGACAAGCTCAAGGCGTTCGCCGACTTCGGTTTCCCCGAGTCGCACGCGTACTCCTTCGCGTTCCTGGTCTACGCCAGCTCGTGGCTCAAGGTGCACCATCCCGAGGCGTTCTTCGCGGGGCTGCTGGCCGCGCAGCCGATGGGGTTCTACTCCCCGGCTTCCCTGGTGGCCGACGCCCGTCGCCACGGGGTGCGGGTGCTGGGTCCGGACGTCAACGCCTCGGCGGCGCTCGCCGGCGTGTTCCCGGCCGACCATGCCGTGAGCGCCCGTCCGGAGGGCGGGACGGGCGCTCACGGCATGGTCGACGGTGCGGAGGGCATGCTCGGCAGCGGGGCGACACCGCTCGACGTCGACGCCCGGCTGGCGGTGCGGCTCGGGCTGGCGGCCGTGCGAGGACTGGGCACCGACGTCGCCGAACGGGTGGTCGCCGAGCGGGACACCCACGGACCGTTCAGGGACCTGCGCGACCTGGTGCGCCGGGTGGAGCTGTCCACCGCGCGCCTGGAGGCGCTCGCCACCGCCGGCGCGCTGACCTCGCTCGGGGTGACCCGGCGCGAGGGGCTGTGGGCCGCGGGTGCGCTCGGCCAGGAGGGGCCGGACACGCTCGAGGGGGTCAGTGTCGGGGTGTCGGCCCCGGCGCTGCCGGGCATGACCCCCCTCGAGATCGACGTCGCCGACACCTGGGCCACCGGGATCACCCCGGGTTCGACCTCCCCGCTGGAGCACGTGCGGGACGGGCTGGACCGTCAGGGGGTGCTCACGGTCGCAGCAGCCATGCGGACCGAGCCGGGGCGTCGCGTCGCCGTCGGTGGGGTCGTCACCCACCGCCAGCGGCCCGGCACTGCCGGCGGGGTGACGTTCCTGTCCCTGGAGGACGAGACCGGGCTGCTCAACGTCATCTGCACCCCCGGGCTGTGGCGACGGTTCCGGACCGTGGCCCGGGGAGCGGCGGCCATGGTGGTGCGCGGGCAGGTGGAACGGTCCGACGGCGCCGTCAACCTGCTCGCCGAGCACCTCGCCCCGCTGCACCTCCCGGTAGCGACCCGGTCGAGGGACTTCCGCTGACCGGAGCGGTCCCTGCTGTGTCACTCGAGGTGCCACCCGAGTCGCTCGCCGCAGCGGCACGACGGCGGTCGCGGCGGCCGCGGGCGAGCTCGGTGTCCAGCGCGTCGAGAGGCTGCGAGAACGGGTCGGCGAAGGTGACGAGCCAGCTCCGGGCGGCGTCGATCCCGACAGGATCGACGGCGTACAGCCGCCGGGTGCCTTCGGCACGCGCCTGCACCAGCCGGGCCTCCCGCAGCACCCGCAGGTGCTGGGAGACCGCCGGCTGCGAGATGTCGCGCTCGGACCGCAGCGCGTCGACCAGTGCGCCCGCGGGCTGCTCGCCGGCACGGTGCACGAGCTCCAGCAGCCGTCGGCGCACCGGGTCGCCGAGGGCGGCGAAGACCGGGTCCGACGCCGGTCGGGTCATCTCACGCCTCGGGTGCGGTGGTGTAGAAGGCGACGGTGCGCTCGGCCGCCGCCCGCGCGGACTCGGGGTCGTCCCCGTCGGCGGCGGCCGCCTCGCCCCACGCCGTGGCCGCTGCTCGCACGAATGCCACGCCGTCGGGCGAGACGCTCCAGGCGTCGGCCTCGCGCGGGTCGCCGGCAGCCCCCGTGGCGAGGTGCAGACCGAGGCCCATGAGTGCGAGGTCCCAGCCGACGCCGCCGGCCCCCGGGCCGTACTGCTCCCAGAACTCGGGCTGCACCGGTGACTCGTGGACCAGCTCGAGGAGCGTGCCGGCGTCGTGCGGGCGCAGCGTGACCGTCACCCAGGACGTGCCGCCACCGAACTCCCACGTGACGGAGAACGACTCGGGTGCCTCGCACCGCTCGATGGTGCCACCCGCGTTGCCCTCGAGCTGGTAGCGCCCGCCGGGTGCCAGGTCGCCGTCCACGGGCAGGAACCAGCGCGGGAGCCGTTCCGCGGAGGTGACGGCGTCCCAGACGTCGTCACGCTCAGCGGCGTAGGTGCGTCGGGCGACCGTGATGCGGGTGGGTTCGCCACCGCGCTCGCCGCTGCGGACCTCGCGGGCGACGAGTCCTGCCGTGGCGACAGGGTCGATGGTGATGCTCATGAGGTTCCTTCCATAAGTAGGTGCTTATATTGAACCACGAGATGCCCACCGGTGCACCCGCGGCGTGACACCTCGCTCTGTCGGTGTCGGCGTCCCGTCGTAGTGTCGAGGCATGGTCGAGGTGAGGGTGGAACCCGCGACCGCGAGCCGGTTCGACGACGTGGCGACCTTGCTCAACTCGCGGGGACGCGAACAGGCCTGCTGGTGCCTGCACTGGCGCATGCCACGCGGCCTGTCGGTCGACGGGCGCGAGGGACACCTGCGTGAGCTGTGCGCGCACGAGCCCCCGGGGCTCCTCGCCTACCTGGAGGACACCGGCGGCGGGACCGGGACGACCCCCGTCGGTTGGGTCGGGCTCGCTCCTCGCTCGGCCGCCGGGTCGTTGCAGCGCTCGCGCGTCCTGCCCCGCGGCGAACCCGAGGGCTGGCCGACGACCTGGGTCGTCATGTGTTTCGTGGTGCGGGTCGGGTACCGGCGCCGCGGCGTGGCCCGCGCGCTGCTGCGCGGAGCGGTCGATCACGCGCGTTCCCGGGGGGCGCGGGCCGTCGAGGGGTTCCCGGTGGAGGTCACGCCCGGTGCGCGGGTCCCGGTGAGCGCGGCGTTCGTCGGGACCGTCCCGCTCTTCGAGTCCGAGGGCTTCGAGCAGGTCGGGGAGACCGCCGCCACCAGCGGAAGGCTGCCGCGGTGGTGGCTGCGACGCGCGCTCGACTGACGGGGCGCGCGCCCGCCGACCTGTCAGGATGGCGGACCATGAGCTCACGACGGACCGCCTGGACGAGCTGTACGGCGGCCGCCGTCCTGGCGCTGACGGGCTGCGCGAACCTGATCGGCGGGTCGTCGGCCGACCCGACCGCCTCGACGGGACCGGCCGCCTCGACGGGACCGGCCGACCCGGCGACGATCGCCGAGCGTGCGGCGTACCACGGCGTGGTGCCCGAGTACGTGCTGACGATCGACGTCGACGGCCTGGAGGCGATCTCGCACGCCGGCGGTGCGTACGGCGCCGACGGGTACTCCGCAGTCCTCTCCGACGCCTCGACAGGGGACGCGGTCATGATCTCCACCCTCAGGGGCGAGATCTCGGCGGAGACCTGTCCCGACCTGCCGGTGCTCACCACCGGCGGGGAGGAGGCGGACGGCCCGGTCGAGTGCACGGCGGAGGGCGAGGCGTTCCACCGCACGGCCGGCGACGCGCAGGAGTACGCCGTCGAGCGGGACGGCGCGATCGTGCGGGTCTCCGGCACAGGGGTGGAGCCCGAGGTGCTGCGCACGGCGCTGGAGTCCGTGCGCGTCCCCACCGCCGAGGAGCTGGACACGCTGCTGCCCCCCGCGCCGTCGAGCACCGGCGACGGCGGCCCCGGGACTGGTCCGGGGGACGGAGGCCCCGGGCTCGGCACGGACGGCCCGGTCGAGCGCGGTGACCTGCCGCCCGGCGACGGCGCTCCGGACAACAGCGTGGGCGTCGGCGGCTGACCGGTCGACGCGCCCGCCCGGCCCGCCGACTTGCTACCGGGTGCCCTTCCGCGTTCCGATGGGTCACGTGCGCGTGCTCGGGTCCTGATCGACCGACGGGCGACGAGCACGCCGCGAGCATGAGACGCCGCGACCCCGGGACGATCCGGGAGAAGGGATGACCCATGACCGCCACGACGGAAACCATGACGGACCTCTACCCGAGCAGGCTGACCCGCCCGGGCGAGATCATCGAACGTCAGCACCCCACGGTGTGGGGGACGGACGACGACGGCCCGTTCGACGCCGCCGCGCTGGAGGCGCACTCCGAGCGCGGGTTCACCATCCTGCCGGACTTCATCACCCCCGGTGAGGTGACGCAGTACAGCGCCGAGCTGGAACGGCTCGCCTCCGACGAATCCCTGCAGGGCGACCCCCGGGTCGTGCGGGAGAAGGTGTCGGGGGAGGTCCGCTCCATCTTCGAGGTGACGAGGATCAGCGAGCAGATCGAGGCGCTGAGCCGGGACCCGCGCCTCCTGGACCGGGCTCGCCAGCTCCTCGGCTCGGACGTCTACCTGCACCAGACCCGGGTGAACTACATGCCGGGCTACAAGGGCACCGGGTTCTACTGGCACTCGGACTTCGAGACATGGCACGCCGAGGACGGCATGCCCGCCCCGCGTGCGGTGAGCTGCTCGATCGCCCTGACGCCGAACTATCCCTACAACGGCGGGCTGATGGTGATGCCCGGCTCGCACCGCAGCTACGTGCCGTGCGTGGGCGAGACCCCGGAGAACTACCACCAGGACTCGCTCAAGGAGCAGAAGATCGGCGTCCCGAGCGAGGAGGCCATCACCGAGCTCGCCTGGAAGTACGGCGTGGACCAGTTCACGGGTCCGGCGGGGTCGGCGCTGTGGTTCGACTGCAACATCATGCACGGGTCGGGCAACAACATCACGCCGTTCCCGCGCTCGAACATCTTCCTGGTGTTCAACAGCGTCGAGAACACGCTGGCCGAGCCGTACGCGGCACCCGCGCCTCGTCCGACGCGCATCGCCGACCGCGACTTCACGCCGCTGCGGTAGCCCGGGAGCGGGGCTGGTCCGGGCACGCGCTGCCCTGACCAGGTCCGCCGCCGGCCCCTCACCGGTGCCCGACGCCGGCACGACCGCCCCGGTCGCGCCGGCGTCGGGGCCTCACCACGCCTGGGAGAAGACGTCGGCGAACAGCTCGTCCGCGTCGACCTCCAGCCCGCGCGCGGCGAACCATGCGCAGACGTTGCGGCAGTCGCGGTGCAGCAGCTCGGCCCCGAACGGGTTCGCCACCAGGTCCACGACCTGGGGCAGGTCGATGACGACCAGCCGTCCGCCGTCGAGGGCGCCGGACGTGCCCGCCGTGTCGACGAGGATGTTGTACGGCGACAGGTCGCCGTGCGCCCAACCGAGCCGAGCGAGCACGCTCATCGCCCGGCGCAGCTGGTCGAACCAGTCGGCCAGGACATCGCGGCCCGGCCGCAGCCGGGCCAGCCGTGGGGCGGCCTCGTACGCGCCGTCGGACGCTCGGTGGCCGACGAACTCCAGCAACAGCTCGGTGCCGTCGACCTGCACGGGGTAGGGGACCGGGGCTCTCGCGTCCCACAGCCGGCACAGCGCCGAGAACTCGGCGTCCGCCCACTGGGTGGCCGCGACGGTGCGTCCCCACGCCGATCGACGGTCCTCGACGGCTCGCTGGTCGCGGGTGCGTCGCGCACGGCGTCCCTCGGTGTAGGTGGAGTCCCGGTGGAACTGCCGGTTCTCGCGCCCGCGGTACCGCTTGGCGGCCAGGACGCTGTGCTGACGGGCGTCGTCGGGCACGGCTCGTTCGACGAGAAAGACGTCGGCCTCCTTGCCCGTCTTCAGGACGCCGAGCTCGGTGTCGAGCGCGGCGTCGGCCGTGACGACCCAGCCGGGTCGGGGCTCAGGGCCACGCTGGCCCTTGGTGACGGAGGTCCAGGTGGACCAGCGTTGGTCGGGACCCGGACCGACCACGGGGGTGGAGGTCAGGGGTGTATCAGGGAGGTGCTGGTGCACGGGTGGGCTCCTCGCAGAGGGGAGGAGCGGCCGTCGGCGGCTCCTCAACAGGCGGTGGTGGCGGCCCGTGCCGAGGTGTGCGGCAGGGCGTGCATGACGACGTCGTCCATGCTTCGGCCCTCCCTTCCTGCGGGCGCACCTGCTGCGCCGTTCACGACGAGGGTTCCACGGCCTCGGGTGCCGGTCCAGGGTTTTTCCCTCCGCCGTGTCCGGGGTTCTGTGCCCGGCGCCGTGTCCGGTCGCGGCTCAGGAGGCGAGCAGCGACTCGCCGGTCGACAGGACGATCTCGGTGGCGGAGTCCCAGGCGCCGGCCGTGTCGAAACCCATCTGGTTCAGCATCGCCCAGGCGACGCCGAGCACGGCGTACGCGCTCACCGGCGTCATGATCGCCCACTCGCGCCACGACCCGGCGTTGCCCAGCAGCGGCATCGAGAAGTTCCCGCGCGGACTCCACATGTCGTCGAACGGCAACCACCGGTGCCGCCGCACCCAGCGGGGGGACCTGATCCTCAGCGGCCACAGGAGCGGCACGCCCCGGGTGGTGACGAGGTCGCCGAGGACGTGCACGGCGCAGCCGAGCCCGACGCAGAACGGCATCCAGTACCACTCCTCGGGCGCGAAGACGGCGACGAACGCCGCCAGGGAGACCGACAGGCTCCAGGTCCACCACCGGCGCTGGCCGGTCAGCTTCAGCGCCCGGACCGCGAACGCGATGAGGAGCACGGCCATGATCCCGGGGCCGATCAGCACCTCCCCGAACCGTTCGGTCTCCACGGTGACGAAGCTCACCAGCCAGGCGACCGCGGTGAACACCGCGATGCCGACGATCGAGTGCGTCGCGTTGCGGTGGCCGCCGGCGACCGTCGAGACGAACTTCGTCACGCCTTCGGACACCGGTGGCAACGAGTGCGAGATGGTCCCGTTGTGGTGGTCGGCGTCCGGCAGCAGCGCGGCGCCGGCGCACACCAGGGCGCCGGTCATGACGCCGACGTCCGAGACCGGGTACCAGCCGAACGCGATCGGTGTGGTGGCGGTGACGGCCACCCAGGCGGCTGCTCCCGAGGCGGCGTGGTGCCCACCCATCATGGTGCGCGTGCTCCTTCGTCCGGTCTGCACCCGATGACCGTTTGGTCCGGGCCGGAGGAACGCTACACGGGGCCGCCGACGTCGTCCGGCTGGTGGGCCGCGAGGACGCCGGCGACGTCGGGTGGCCGCCACCCGGTCGGCTTGAGGATCTTGCCGTCGCCCCGTCGCTCCGGCACGCCGTCCGGGCCGAGCTTGGCCATGTTGGAGGCGTGGATCGCGGCGAAGACCTCCTCGCCGGGGATCCCGCACTCCAGCTCGAGACCGTGCAGCACGTACCGCAGGTCGCCGGTGGCGTCGGCGGTCGCGACCAGATCGGCGTCGTCGGTCGGCCCGTCGACCACCGCCTCGACGGCCCGTTCGACGACGGCGCGGGCGTCCGGGCCCAGGACGGCCCCGGTGAGCTCGGCGAACTCCTCGGCCACCAGGCGGTAGCGCAGCCGGAGGCGGTCGTCGGGCAGCGCCAGTTCGGGTCGGCCGTCGTTGACCGGGATGTCGAAGGCCTGGTGAAAGGCGCGGACCATCTCTCGTTCGTCGACCATGCCAGGACGCTAGCCGATCCACCGGCCGGTCCGTCGTCGTCGGCCGGACGTGACCCGTGCCACCGTGACCCGTTTGCAGGTGGGGCCGCCTGCCGTGCTATGTTTTTCACCGCACCGAAACGAGCCGACGGGCTCGGGGCGGTCCACCTGTCCGGGTGGCGGAATGGCAGACGCGCTAGCTTGAGGTGCTAGTGCCCTTTATCGGGCGTGGGGGTTCAAGTCCCCCTCCGGACACTCGTTGAGACAGCGACGACGAAGGCCTCCCGGGTCCACAACCGGGGGGCCTTCTGTCGTGTCGCGAGTCGGTGCGTGCGGGTTTCACGTCCCCCTCCGGACACTCGTCGAGGCAGCGGCGTCGTGTCTCCCGGGTCCACCGCCGTGGGTCTTCGACGTTGGCGAACCGGGGGAGTGCACACGGGGGACACGTCGCGGTGCGTGTGCGCTGGACCGGCCGTGCCGCTGAGGACCGCCCGACGACAGCGACGAAGACCCCCCAGGGTCTACACCCACCGAGGCGTTTTCGCTGCCGCTGGACAAGGTGGGAGAGTTTCCCCGTGGATACTCGGAAGGTCATCGCGACCGCTCGGCACTGGGCCATCAGCTATTCGCAGGTCGACGCGCGCCGCACCGTGGTGCGTCTCGACGCCGAGCACGCCCTCGACGCGCTGAAGGGGAAACTCGTTGCCGTGAACCTCGGGGGTGAGATCGGGTGGCGCGTGCTCCCCCTCGGTGCGGACGACGCCTCGGCGCTGCGCGCCGTGTCCCGTGCGGTGACGCTCGCGCCGATCGAGGCAGAAGACCACGAGGCAGTGCGGCAGCTCGCCGACGAGGTGCCCGAAGCGCTGGCCGAGGCGGAGGCGGTGTCCGGCGCGCGCCGGCTGCTGGCGACGTCAGCGGTGCGGCAGGCTGGTGCAGAGGCCGTGGAGTTTCTCACCGAGTACGTCACCTGGGGGCTGGAGTCCGGGCTTCCCGGGGTTCTGCGTCGCCTGGAGCCTGGCTCCGAGCCGGAGGACATCACGGTCACCGACGCGCTGTCCCCGCGGGTGGGACTGGGTTCGATCTGGCGCGGCCTGGGCGCCGCCGAGCTGATCGATACGAGCGCGCTTCCTGCCGCGGACGGCATGTCGGTGTCGGCAGCCGACGCCGATCTCACACAGCTCCACCCCGTGCTCGCCACCGGTACCGCGACCCATCTCGTCGTCTTCAGCACGGCGCCGCACCGCGCGGCCGATCTGATGACCGCCCTGCAGCGCTGACGAGGCTGTGTCGGCAACGCGTGTTCCGGGCTGACGACTTCACCTGGGCGCTGCGGCCCGCCGGCCGTGGAAGGATCGTGGTGTGAGATCGCAGACATCACCTCCTCCCTGGACCAGGGCGGTACGCGCGTGACCGGCCAGAGCTCTCTCGGTGACCTGTTCTCGTTGGAGGGTCGCACCGCCGTGGTGACCGGCGGCAGCTCCGGGATCGGCCGCGCGATCGCCACAGCGCTGGCCAACGCGGGTGCCGCCGTCGTCGTTCTCGCTCGCGGCCGCCAGGCGCTGGACGCCACCGTCACCGACCTCACCGACGCCGGGTGCCGCGCCGCCGCGGTGGTCGGGGACCTGTCGACGAGAGCCGGGATCCGCTCCGCCTGCGACGACGTGGTCGAGCCCTTCGGTGAGCCGGACGTCGTGGTCTCCAGCGCCGGGATCAACCTGCGTCCGCCGATGGCCGAGATCGACGAGGCCGTCTGGGACGCCACGATGACCGTCAACCTCGAGGCGCCCTTCTGGCTGGGACAACGGTTCGGACCCGGCATGGCGGAGCGAGGCTACGGCCGTCTGATCCACGTCAGCTCCCAGCAGGCACACCGCGCCTTCGTCACCAGCGGCGCCTACGGCGTGTCCAAGGGCGGGCTCGAGTCGCTGGCCCGCTCCCAGGCCGAGGCCTGGTCGCCGCACGGCGTCACCGCGAACACGCTCGTGCCCGGGTTCGTCCTCACGCCGCTCAACCGGCGGCTGCAGGACGACCCTGCTCGGGTCGCCGCGCTCGCGGACCGGACGCTCGTGGGCCGCAACGGGCTGCCCGCAGACTTCGCAGGCCCCGCCGTCTTCCTGGCGAGCGCGGCGTCGTCGTACGTGACGGGCCAGTCGATCCACGTCGACGGCGGGTTCTCCGTGCACTGAGACCTCCGGGGCAGCACACTGGCAGCACCCGAGGCAGAGGGAGTGGTCGTGAGCGAGTCCACGGAGGACGTCCCGCAGTGGTTGCGCACGACGGGTGGCTGGTCGTGGCGGCTCGTCGCCGTGGTCGTGGCCGTCGCGCTGGTCGTGTACGCGACCGCTCAGGTTCAGGTCATCTTCGTCGCGATCTTCCTTGCCCTGGTGCTGACGTCAGTCTTCCGGCCGTTGGCCGACCTGTACGCCCGGGTCATGCCCCGGGCCCTGGCGACCCTGCTGGCGCTGCTCAGCGGCGTCATCGTCTTCGGCGGTCTGCTGACCTATGTCGTCGCGTCCGTGGCGGGGCAGTGGACCCGTTTGGCCGGTGAGTTCGACACCGGGGTGGACCAGATCCTCGACTCCCTGCAGAACCTGCCCTTCGGCCTGTCGATCACGGGCGCGCAGCTCAACGAGTGGGTCGACGCAGGGCAGCAGTGGCTCGCCGACAACGCCCAGAACATCGCCGGACAGGCCGCGGAGCGCGCCGGGTCGGTCGTCGAGGGCTTCATGGTGATCGCCCTGGCGATCTTCTGCACCGTGTTCTTCGTGCACTCGGGCGACCGCATGTGGAGATGGTTCGTCGGACAGGTGCCTGAACGGCAGCGTCGCCGGTGGCGGGACGCCGCGGGTGCCGGGTGGTACACGTTCTCCGGGTTCGCCCGTGGCACCGTCATCATCGCGTTCATCGACGGCGTCCTCGCCTTCGTCCTGCTGCAGATCCTGGGCGTGCCGCTCGCTGCTCCGCTGGCCGTCCTCGTGCTGATCGGGGCGTTCATCCCGATCATCGGTGCGCCGCTGGCGATGATCATCGCCGCCGTGGTGGCCCTCGCAGCCCAGGGCTTCGTCACGGCTCTGATCGTGACGCTCGGCATCGCGGCCATCGGGCAGCTCGAGGGGCACGTGCTGCAGCCACTGATCATGGGCAAGCAGGTCGCGCTGCACCCCGTGGTCGTGGCGGTGGCCGTGCTGTCGGGCACGGTGCTCGCCGGGATCCTCGGCGCCGTCGTCGCGGTGCCGCTGGTGGCGGTGGTGTGGACCGTCTTCTCCACGCTGCGCGGGGACTCCCCGGTCCCGCTGCCCACCGGGGCGGCCGCGACCAGCCCTGACCCACCCACCACGGCCGACTCGGCAGAGAGCCCCGCGGAGCAGGAGTCGACCGACCCTCGCCCGTCCTCGCCGCGCGCCTGATATCCGCTCGTCCCGGCGCACGGCGTCCTGGCAGGATGCGCGCATGGAACCCTTCGTCCTGCGCGGCCCCGAGGCCACGCTGTCCACCCCGACCCCTGCTGATGTCGACCGCGTCGCCGAGGTGTGCGCCGACCCGGAGATCGCCACGTGGACCACCGTCCCGTCGCCCTACTCCCGGGCCGATGCCGAGGGGTTCGTCACGCAGATGGTGGCCGACGGCTGGGCGAACGACATGATGTTCACCTGGGCGGTCCGGCCGCCGGGCGAGGTCGACGGACCGGTCCTGGCCATGATGGGCATCTCCCGGACCGTCGGAGCACCGGGGGAGGACCAGGCGGGCGAGATCGGGTACTGGACCGCGCCCGACGCCCGGGGCCGTGGACTGACCACGGCAGCCGCGCGCCTGGCCGCCGACTGGGCGCTCGATCCGGAGGGCCTGGGTCTCGTACGCCTGCAGTGGCAGGCGTACGTCGGCAACTGGCCCTCGCGCCGCGTGGCGTGGAAGCTCGGGTTCCGGTCCGAGGGGACGTTGCGCCAGTTCGGCCTCCAGCGCGGTGTGCTGCGCGACTCGTGGATGGCGTCGTTGCTGCCCGAGGACCCGCGGGAACCGGTGGAGCCGTGGCCCGCGGAGGCGCCGCGCCCGTGACCCGGTCGGTCCGGGTCACGACGACGCCGGCCCGGTCGTGGGTGGACCGGGCCGGCGTGGTCAGCCGGTTCAGCTCGTGCAGGCCGTCCCGTTCAGCGTGAAGTCGCTCGGCGCCGGGTGCTCGCCGGCGGTGGCCGTGGCACCGTTGAAGCCGAACGTCACCGACTGCCCGGCGCCGATCGAGCTGGACCACGCGGGGTGGACCGCTGTGACCGCCGTGCCGTCCTGGGCGAGGGAAGCGCCCCAGCCGGGCACGTCCACGGTCTGTCCGCCCGGGTACTCGAAGGTGACCTCCCAGCCGTTGACGGGAGCGTCCGAGCTGTTCGTGATCGTCACCGAGGCGGTGTAGCCCCGTTGGCCCGCGCCCCATGCCTGCGCGGAGTAGTCCACCTCGCAGTCCCCGGCGGGCGGCGGGTCCACGGGCTCCGAGTCCGTGGCGAGGGTCGTGAACTCGACCGCGTCGGTCAGTGCCGAGGTGGTCCCCAGGTGGTCGTTGCGCGAGCGCACGGCCACCTCGTACGAGGTTTCCGGTTCGAGGTCGATCAGGTCGATCATCGGTGACCCGTCGGTGGCGGCCACGACGTCCCCGGTGGTGGAGTCAAGAACGTCGAAGCCGGTGACGCAGCCTGGCGCCAGGCCCCACATGATGTGGGCGGACGTGTCGGTGATCGACGAGGCCATGGGCGGCGTGGGCACACCCGGTGCGGTGTCAGGGCAGACCTCGGGCTGCGGGTCGACGGGCCCGGGGTCGTCACCGATGCCGACGACCTCACCGTTGCCGCCGTCGAACACGACGTCCGAGCAGCTGTAGAAGTTCTCAGGGCTGTCGGAACGCACCCAGTGGGTGAAGATCAGGTGCTGGCCGCTGCGGTCGGCGGGCAGGGTGATGTCCCAGAAGTAGTACTCCAGACCACCGGGCCCACCGGACTGCGGTGGGTCGTTCTCGGTGTGGACCAGCTCCAGGTCGTCCCAGGACAGCGGGGCGCTCGGGTCCCATCCTTCGACGGTCACGTACACGTCGAAGTGCCCGGGATGGTGTGCCCAGTTGTTGTGCTGGAACTGGTAGGTGTCACCGGCGGTGAGGTGGGTGCGCGGCCAGTCGTCGCGCATCGCGTTGTAGGGGGAGAAGTCGTAGGGTCCGTTGTCCCCGCCGGAGCAGATCTGGCCGTCCGGGATGTAGCCGGTGGTCCGCCCGGCACCGGCCGGGTCGAGGTTGCCGAACCAGTTGTACAAGGGCGTGGTGCCGCTGGCCGCGACGGCGTCGGCGCACGCCGGGTTCTGCGGGACGATGTTGCCGGTCTGGTCGGTGCCGTCCAGCCAGCAGAAGTACTGCCGGCTGCCGGGGAACACCTGCGCGCCGTGGGCCTGGGCCTCGGGCGGGTCGGTCACCACCACCAGACCGGCGGCGCCGACGAGCGCTGCGACGGCCAGGGCTACGAGTCTTCGCATGTCGAGCTCCTTCACTCGGTGCGGACGAGGTCGCCTCGACAGTGCCCGACGGCAGCCGCTGCGGACAGGCGCGTAAACGTTTCAGGCCCTGACCCGGATCCACTGGCTCAGGCTCAGCGCGTCGCCCAGACTCCCAGCTCGTTGCCGGCAGGGTCGGTGAAGTGGAAGCGTCGGCCACCGGGGAACTCGTACGGTCCGGCAACGACCTGGCCACCGGCTCGCGTGACTGCCGATGCCGTCGCGTTCAGGTCGTCCGAGAACAGCAGGACGAGGGGACCGGTGCGTCCAGGCTCCCGGTCCTCGTCGAGCCCACCGACCTCGCCCTCGCCGTCGGGCGCGACGATGCCTGCGTAGCCGCGGCTCCTGCCCTTCCGTGGCCTGGGTACCGTAGGCCCGTGACCTCTCCACGAACCGACCCGCCCCACCTCACCGCGGAGGACGAGGTCGTCGGCATCTGTCAGGACCTGCTGCGGATCGACACCTCGAACTACGGGCAGAACGAGGGCCCGGGGGAGCGCAAGGCCGCCGAGCTCGTCGCCGGGTTGCTCGCCGACGTCGGCCTCGAGCCGGTGCTGCACGAGTCGTCGCCGGGCAGGACCTCCGTCGTCGCTCGGCTCGCCGGTGCCGACCCGAGCCGTCCGGCCCTGGTGCTCCACGGGCACACCGACGTCGTGCCTGCTGCGGCGACGGACTGGTCCGTCGACCCGTTCGCGGGGGAGGAGATCGACGGGATGCTGTGGGGCCGTGGCGCGGTCGACATGAAGGACATGGACGCGATGATCCTGGCGGTCGTGCGGCAGATGGTCCGCGAGGGACGGCGTCCTGCGCGTGACGTCGTCATCGGGATGTTCGCGGACGAGGAGGCCGGCGGGGTGCTCGGTGCCCGCTGGCTGGTCGACCACCACCCGGAGCTCTTCGAGGGCGCCACGGAGGCGATCAGCGAGGTGGGTGGGTTCTCCGTGGACGTGGGCGGTCGGCGCGCGTATCTGGTCCAGACCGCAGAGAAGGGCCTGTCCTGGTTGCGGCTGGTGGCCGACGGCCGGGCCGGGCACGGCTCTCAGGTGAACCAGGACAACGCCGTCACCGAGCTCGCCGCGGCCGTCGCGCGGATCGGCAAGCACGCCTGGCCGTACACGCTCACCCCCACGGTGGAGCGGCTGCTGCGGGGGGTGGCCGACCTCACGGGCCTGCCCTTCGACCCCGCCGGTGGCGCCGACCCGGAGCAGGTGGACGCGCTCGTCGCCGCCCTCGGGCCGGCCGCCAAGTTCGTCGGAGCCACCGTGCGTCACACGACCAACCCGACTCAGCTCGACGCCGGGTACAAGGCCAACGTCATCCCGGGCACGGCGTCGGCGACGCTCGACATGCGCACCGTGCCCGGCCATGACGCCGAGGCGATGGGTGTCCTGCGCGAGCTGGCCGGTCCGCGTGTGCGGATCGAGCCGATCCACACCGACCGTTCGCTCGAGGTGCCGTTCAGCGGCGGACTGGTCGACGCGATGGTCGACGCCCTGCATGCCGAGGACCCGGGAGCAGCGGTGCTGCCCTACACGCTCTCGGGCGGCACCGACAACAAGTCCCTGGCCCGGTTGGGGATCACCGGCTACGGCTTCGCGCCGCTCCAGCTGCCCGGCGACCTCGACTTCGCCGGGATGTTCCACGGTGTCGACGAGCGCGTCCCCACCGACGCCCTCCGGTTCGGTACCCGGGTCCTGGACCGGCTGTTGTCCACCTGTTGACCGTCAGGCCCCCAGGTCGGCCAGGAGCCTGCGGGTCGTCTCCACGTACCCACCGCCGAACAGCACCGCGTGCACTGCCAGCGGATAGAGCTGGTGCAGTCCCAGGCGGCCCCGCCACCCGGGTGCCAGCGAGCGTGCCTCGGTGTACCCGTCGAGGATCTGGTCCAGGTGCGGCGCGCCGAACATCGCCAGCATCGCCAGGTCCGCCTCGCGGTGTCCACCGTGCGCGGCCGGGTCGATGAGCACGGCCTCCCCACCACCCTCCGCGCCGGGTGCCCAGAGCACGTTGCCCGACCACAGGTCCCCGTGCAGCCGCGCGGGAGCTTCGGCGGGGCCGGCGAGCTCGGGGAGGCGCTCGCAGACCTTCGCGAACGCGTGGGCGTCGTCGTCGTCGAAGACCCCGCGGCGTCGCCCCTGCCCGAGGACCGGCCGGAGCCGTGCCTCGGCGTAGAACGTGGGCCAGTCGGACCAGGACCCGGCGACCATTTCCAAGGGATCGTCCAGCGGGCCGAAGAAGCCGGTCGCGGCCCCCGGCGGGAGGGCACCGAACGCCGGTGCTCCGGCGTCGTGCATCGCGGACAACGACCGGCCGAGAGCCCGGGCGGCCGACGGCGTGGCGCTCGCGGGGGCGAGCCGTTCCAGGCCGAGGTGGTCCGGACCGACGTCGAGCACCCGCGCGACCCGGGGTCCGCCGTCGACGGCGAGCCAGCGCAGACCGGCCGCCTCGGTCTCGAAGAACCCGGGCGGGGCGTCCTCCCGGGACTTGCGGAAGGTCTCCGTCACGACGTGTCCGTCACGACGTGTCCGTCACAGGGTCGAGGTCGCCTTGATGATCTTGCGCCGCAGCCACACCCGGCGTTCGCCGCCCAGGTAGAGGCGGCTGCGGGCCAGCTCCCAGCGCCCGTACTCCGCCTCGTCGGTGAGCATCCGGCGTGCGTCCGGCACGGACGTGCCCCGGTCGATCGTGACCACGCGGTACTCGTACTGCCCGTGCTTGCGCCAGGTCGATGCCATGCCTTCGCCTCCCAGGTGACCGTCCGGCGATTTCGTGTGCCCATTGTGCCCCTCATGGCGCTACCGTCAGAGCATGACCGCAGACCCGCGTGCCGCGTTGGACCGCTTCGTCGCTGCTCTCGAAGGCCACTACCACGCGGTGTCCTCGCGCCGCGGCGACGAGGACCCCGCCGTCGACGACGCCTACGAGGTGCTCGCCGACGCCTTCGAGGTGTACGAGGACGCCCTGGCGCAGGTGTACACCGAGGTCACCCCCTTCTACCTCGACGAGGACGATGACGAGGACGACGACGACGAGAGCGACGACGACGAGAGCGACGACGACGAGAGCGACGACGACGAGGACGACGACGACGGACGCTGAGTCGCTCGGCTACCAGCGTTCGGGGTAGCCGGGTACCAGTGCCGAGACGTCGTCCAGTGCGGCGTGCACCTCGCCCGGCAGGCTCAGGTCGAGCGCTCCGATCGTCCCGGCGATCTGTTCGGGAGTGCGTGCCCCCACCACGGCGGAGGCGACGGTCGGGCGCGCCAGCAGCCATGCCAGGGCGACCTCCAGCGGTGACCGCCCCAGCCCTTCGGCAGCCGTGGCGACGGCCTCGACGACGGCCGCCGCGTCACCGTCCTCCAGGTACTGCCCGACGAACCCGGCGAGGTGGTCCGAGGCGGCCCGAGAGCCGACCGGGACCGCCCGCCGGTACTTGCCGGTCAGCACCCCGCGCCCGAGCGGCGACCAGGCGAGGAGCCCGAGACCCAGCGAGGCGGAGGCGGGGACGGTCTCGCGCTCCACGCCTCGTTGCAGCAGCGAGTACTCCATCTGCAGGGCGGTGAGGCCGATGCCTTCGGCCGCCTCCAGGAGGGTGGCGGCACGTGCCGCCGTCCACGCCGGGACGTTCGACAGGCCGACGTACCGGGTCCGGCCCGAGGTGACCGCGAGGCGCAGCGCCGAGATCGTCTCCTCCAGCGGCGTCGTCGGGTCGGGGCAGGCGACCAGGAAGAGGTCGACGTGGTCGACACCGAGACGCGCCAGCGAGCCGTCGAGGTCTGCGAGCAGACCGCCGCGGGACGCGTCGCGACGTGGTCCGTCGGGCCCGTGCCGCACGCCTCCCTTGGTGCACAGCACGAGCTCGTCGCGCGCCACGGTGCCGGCGAGCTGCTCGCCGAGGAGGCGCTCGGCGTCCCCGTCACCGTAGGAGGCCGCGGTGTCGACCAGCGTCCCGCCCGCGTCGACGAAGGACCGCAGGATGGCCGAGGCGTCGTCGACGGCCGTGTCCCGGCCCCAGGTCATGGTCCCGAGCCCCAGGGAGGAGACGCGCAGCCCCGAGGTGCCCACCTGCCGTCGTTCCATGCGCTGCACCTTACCGGCGCGCCCTGCGACCAGGAGCGTCCCGCGCCGGAACGGTCCTGGGCACGGGTAGTGTTGCCGCCCGTGAGTGCGTGGGAAGCGATCCTCCTCGGCCTGGTGCAGGGCTTCACAGAGTTCCTGCCCGTCTCGTCCAGTGCGCAGCTGCGCATCGTCGGCGAGCTGATCGGTGGCGCCGACCCCGGCGCGGTCTTCACGGCGGTGACGCAGATCGGCACTGAGATCGCCGTGCTGCTCTACTACCGGCGCAAGATCCGGGACATCTGCGTCGCCTGGTGGACGTCGCTGCGGGGCGACCACGGCCCAGACTGGCGTGCGCGCCTGGGAGCGCACGACCTCGACGCCCGGATGGCCTGGTTCATCGCGATCGGCTCGGTGCCGATCGTCGTGGCGGGCGTGCTGTTCGCCGACCACATCGAGACCACGATGCGCAACCTGTGGTTCACCGTCGCGAGCCTGGTCGTCTTCGGTGTCCTGCTGCAGATCGCCGACGCGTACTCCTCGCGTCGGCTCGAGCTCGACGACATGACGCCGCGGCGCGCTGCCGGCTTCGGGTTCTCGCAGGTCCTCGCGCTGATCCCGGGCGTCTCACGGTCGGG
The DNA here is from genome assembly GCF_013149785.1 of Isoptericola halotolerans. Lineage (GTDB taxonomy): Bacteria > Actinomycetota > Actinomycetes > Actinomycetales > Cellulomonadaceae > Isoptericola > Isoptericola halotolerans. The sequence goes on along the minus strand of NZ_JABEZU010000003.1, from coordinate 448,522 downwards.
TGCCACGATCACCGCCGGCCTGGCGATGGGCTTCTCCCGCAAGTCTGCCGCGGACTACTCGTTCCTCCTCGCCATCCCGGCGGTGATGGGCTCGGGGGCCTACGAGCTGGCCCGTGCTGCCCGCGGGGTGGCCGCCCCGGGTACCGCGGGGGTCGCGATGACGCTCCTGGCCACCGTCATCGCGTTCGTCGTGGGGTACGTGGTGCTGATCGGCTTCCTCAAGATCGTGTCCAACTTCTCGTACAAGCCGTTCGTGTACTACCGCTACGCCCTGGCAGCACTCGTGGTCGTCCTGCTGCTGACCGGGGTGCTCGAACCAAACTCCGGTCACACCGCCTGACGCCGGTAGCCTGGCACCGTGCATCCCTGGCCCTCCCCACAGATCCCCGAGCTGCCCGCGCCGGCCGACGGCCGTCGCCCCGTGGTGCGTGTCCACGACTCGACCTCGGACGTCCTCGTCGACCCGGCTCCGGGCGACACGGCGCGTTCGTTCGTGTGCGGGGTGACGCCGTACGACGCCACCCACCTCGGGCACGCTGCCACCTACGTCGCCTTCGACCTGCTGCACAGGGCGTGGCTGGACGCCGGCAAGCGGGTGACCTACTGCTCGAACGTCACCGACGTCGACGACCCGCTGCTGGAGCGTGCGCAGGCGACGGGCGTCGACTGGCGCGACCTCGCGCGCGAGCAGACGGCGCTCTTCGCCGAGGACATGACGGCGCTCGGTGTCGTCCCGCCGCAGCCGTGGACCGGCGTGGTGGAGTACGTCGGGCCCATCGCCCGTGCGGTCGAGCAGATGCTCGCCGACGGGACCGCGTACCGGGTGCCGTTGGAGCCGGGTGCGGGCGGCGCGTCGCCCGAGCTCGGTGACGTGTACGCCGACCTCGCCGCGGACCCGGCGTTCGGCTCGGTCTCCGGCCTCGGAGCGACCGAGATGGCGGAGCTCTTCGCCGAGCGCGGCGGCGACCCCGGTCGCGAGGGCAAGAGAAGCCCTCTCGACCCGCTCCTGTGGCGCCGCGAGCGCAGCGGCGAGCCGGCGTGGGACGCCGGGGTGCTCGGGACCGGGCGGCCCGGTTGGCACGTCGAGTGCGCGGTCATCGCTCGTGACGGCCTCGGCCTGCCCTTCGACGTCCAGGGCGGGGGATCCGACCTGCTGTTCCCCCATCACGAGATGTCCGTCTCCCACGCCCGGATGCTCGCCGGGCCGCAGGCTGCGCCGACGGCGCACGTGCACGCCGGGCTGGTCGCCTACCAGGGGCACAAGATGAGCAAGTCGCGCGGCAACCTCGTGCTGGTGTCCGCGCTGCGCGCCGACGGCGTCGACCCGATGGCCGTCCGGCTCGGCATCCTCGCGCACCACTACCGCAGCGAGTGGGAGTGGACCGACATCATCCTCAAGGCGGGGTGCGAGCGGCTGGACCGCTGGCGCGCCGCCGTGTCGGGCAACGGCGCTCCGGCGGCGGACGCACTGCTCGCGCAGCTGCGGTCGGCGCTGGCCGACGACCTCGACGCCCCGCGGGCGCTCGCCGCGGTCGACGCGTGGGCGGACCACGCCCTGACACCGGGCCGTGACACCGCGGACGACGACGAGGGCGCGCCCGGGGTCGTGGCCCGTGCCGTGAACGCCCTGCTGGGCGTCCGGCTCTGACGAGGCCGTCCGCGGGTGCTCGCGGACGGGTCCCGGTTCAGCCCTTGTCGGGGCTGCCCCGGCCGGGCCCGTGGTCGCGACGGCGCAGGTATCTCTCGAACTCGCGGGCGATGGCGTCGCCCGACGCCTCGGGGAGCTCGGCGGTGTCCTTGGCCTCTTCGAGCTGCTGGACGTACTCGGAGATCTCCGCGTCCTCGCCGGCCAGCTCGTCGACGCCGTGCTGCCAGGCCTCGGCGTCCTCCGGCAGGTCCCCGAGCGGCACCGCCGCGGCGAGCAGCTCCTCGACCCGCGCCAGGATGGCGAGCGTCGCCTTCGGCGACGGCGGGTTCGCGACGTAGTGGGGGATGGCCGCCCACAGGGAGACGGACTGGAAGTCGCGTGCCGCCGCCTCGTGCTGCAGCACGCCGACGATGCCGGTCGGCCCCTCGTAGGTGCTCGGCTCGACGTCGAGGACCGCTTGCAGGCCGGGGCTCTCGGTGGTGGCGGTCAGAGGGATCGGCCGGGTATGGGGGACGTCGGCGAGCAGCGCTCCGAGCGTGACCACCGTCTGTACCTCGAGCTCCTCGGCGAGGTCCAGCAGCTCACGGCAGTAGGACCTCCAGCGGAACGACGGCTCGATGCCGTGGACCAGGACGACCCGCCGGTCGGGCAGGTCGGCGACGGACACGGTGGTGGTCGGCCAGGTGATGATGCGCCGTCCGTCCGGGGCGGTGGTCATGACCGGGCGGTTCACCTGGAAGTCGTGGTACTCCTCCGGGTCGAGCTCGCGCAGCAGTGACGATCCCCACACCTCCGAGAGGTGCTCGAGGGCGCCCGTCGCGGCACTGCCGGCGTCGTTCCAGCCCTCGAAGGCAGCGATCATGACGGTCTGACGTGCGGTGTGGCGGCCGACCGGCTGCTCCGTGCTCATCTGGCAAGCCTATACAGCCCGCGCGCCCCACCGGGGGCGGTCGCGGTCACCAGGCCGGGGGCTGGGTGGGGTGCCGGGCGACGGCTCCGTACGATGGTGCGGTGCCTGCCTCTGCCTCGCCGACCATGCTGCCCGCCGCCGTCCTGTGGGACATGGACGGCACCCTCGTCGACACCGAGCCGTACTGGATCGCCGCCGAGCACGAGCTCGTCGCCGCGCACGGGGGGACCTGGACGCACGCGCAGGCGCTCCAGCTCGTCGGCAACCCGCTGGAGGTCTCGGCTGCCGTGCTGCGGGACGCCGGGGTCGACCTCCCGGTGGCCGAGATCGTCACGTGGTTGCTGACCAGGGTGACCGCCCAGGTCAACGACGGCGTCCCGTGGCGCCCCGGTGCCCGCGAGCTGCTCGCCGCGCTCGACGAGGCGGGCGTGCCCTGCGCCCTGGTGACCATGAGCTACACCGTCCTGGCCGAGGCGGTGACCGCCCACGTGCCGGGTGCCTTCGCCACGCTCGTCACGGGCGACCAGGTCACGCGGGGCAAGCCCGACCCCGAGCCCTACCTGGTGGCGGCGCGCCGGCTCGGTGTCCGTCCCGAGGACTGTGTCGCCATCGAGGACTCGCCGGCCGGGATCGGCTCCGCGATGGCATCCGGTGCGCGCACCCTCGGGGTCGAGGCGGTGCTGCCGGTCGAGCCGCGCGAGGGGCTCAGCCGCGCCGCGAGCCTCGCCGACGTGGACCTCGTCGTGCTGCGCCGGCTGGCGGCCGGCGAGGTGCTCGAGCTGGTCTGAGGCCGGCCCGGCCGTCAGACGTCGAGGCCGAGCCGGGCGCGGAGCGCTCCCTCCGGGATGGGTGGGGTGGTGCCGCCGAACTCCGGGCAGCGCTCCTGGTGGGCGCACCAGCCGCACAGCTTGCTCGGCCGGGGCACGAACTCGCCGCGTCGCGCGGCGGTCGTGATCGCGTCCCACACGCCGCGGATCTTCGTCTCGGTCACCTCGAGCTCGCGTTCGCTCGGCTCGGCGCGCAGCACCTGGCCGTCACCGAGGTAGACGAGCTGCAGCATCTTGGGCAGCACGCCCCGCTCGCGCCAGACGACCAGTCCGTAGAACCGCATCTGGAACAGTGCCTTGCCCTCGAAGCCGGGGCGTGGCGAGCGGCCCGACTTGTAGTCCACGACCCGGATCGCGCCGTCGGGTGCCACGTCGAGCCGGTCGACGATCCCGCGCAGCAGGGGGCCGTCGTCCAGCTTGCTCTCGACGTACAGCTCGCGCGCCTCGGGCTCCAGCCGGTTCGGGTCCTCGAGCGTGAAGTAGGTGCCGAGCAGGCGTCCCGCCCCGTCCAGCCACGACCCGAGAGGCTGGTCCGCGGCGTCCCCGTCGGGCTGGAACAGCTGCGCGTAGCGCGGCTCGGCCTCGACCAGCCGGTCCCACTCGCCGGGCAGCAGGTCGAGGGCCGCCTCGCGGGTGCGCTCGCCCAGCGGTGCGTCGTAGAGGCGCTCGAGCACCGCGTGCACCAGGGTGCCGCGTGCCGCGGCCGACGACGGCGGCTCCGGCAGCCGGTCCACCGCCCGGAAGCGGAACAGCAGCGGGCACTGCAGGAAGTCCGACGCCCGGGACGGGGACAGCGCCGGAGGGCGCGAGGTGCGCAGCGGCGTCGGCTCGGCAGGGGAGTCCGCGGCGTCGTCGGCGAGGGCCGGGGGGAGAGCCGGGGTGGGGTCCGCCGTCGTGGTCATGCGCGCCACCCTACGGCGGGCCGCCCACACCGCCGTCGCGTCGTCCACAGGTCCGCACCGATAGCCTGGGTCCGTGCCTCCCCGTTCCTCCGGCTGGCGGATCGGCCGTGTCGCCGGCGCCCCCGTGCTGGTGACGCCGTCGTGGTTCCTCGCCGCCGTCGTCCTGACCGTCCTCTTCGCACCGACCGTGCGTGCCTTCGCCCCCGGCATGGACTCCACCGGCGTGATCGTCGTCTCGTTCGCGTTCGTGCTGCTGCTCTTCGCCTCGGTGTTCTGCCACGAGGTCGCGCACGCCCTGGTCGCGCGGTCGCGGGGGCACCGTGTCGACGAGCTCGCGCTGACGCTGTGGGGCGGCCACACCGCGTACTCCGGCGGTGGCGCCCGCCCGCTGGACAGTGCGCTGGTCGCCGTGGTGGGGCCGCTGACCAACCTCGCGCTCGCGGTGGCCTTCTGGATCGGGTTCCAGGCGCAGACCCAGGCGTCGGTCCCGGCGCTGCTGCTGTACGCGGGAGCCTTCTCGAACGCGTTCGTCGGGGCGTTCAACCTGCTCCCGGGGCTGCCGCTGGACGGCGGTCAGGTGCTGGAGTCCGCGGTGTGGGCGGCGACCGGGTCTCGCACCCGGGGCACCCTGGTCGCCGGCTGGGTCGGCCGCGTCGTGGGCGTCGGGGTGGTCGTCGGTGCGCTGGCGTGGCCGCTGGCGACCGGGCGGCAGCCGTCCTGGGTGACCGTCATGTGGGCGGCGCTGATCGGCGCGTTCCTCTGGTCGGGGGCCACGGAGGCGATGCGGGCCGGCCGGCGGCGCGAGCGGCTCGCGGGCGTCACCGTCCGCTCCCTGGCGGTGCCCGCCGCCGTCGTCAAGGACGGTGCACCCGCCGCGCAGGCCGCCCGTGCGGCGGTCGACGCCGAGGGGGACGTCGTCGTGGTGGTCGTCGACGACGCCGGAGCACCGGTCGGCTGGGTCGACCCGCGAGCCGTCGCCGCCATCCCGCCCGCGCAGGCGGCCGCGACGCCCGTCGGTGCGGTGATGGTGCCGTTCGCGCCGGGATCGGCCGTCGGCGCCGACGAGGGCGGACCGGATCTCCTGCGACACCTGGCCGGGACCTCGCAGGGTGCACGGCTGGTGCCGGTGCTCGATGACGGCCGGGTCTCCGGGGTGCTCGACGTCGCCCGGGTGGCGACGGCGGTGCGACCGCCGGGTGATCAGTAGACTCGACCCTCGTGACTTCTCCTGCCGCTACCGGCGCCGACGAACGCCGCGGACCGCTGCGCGTCGGCGACAAGGTCCAGCTCACCGACCCCAAGGGTCGGATGCACACCATCACGCTCGCCGAGGGAGCGACGTTCCACACCCACAAGGGCTACTTCCGTCACGAGGACCTCATCGGCCGGCCGGAAGGCTGGGTGGTGACGAACACCGCCGGGATCGAGTACCTCGCGCTGCGGCCGCTGCTCAGCGACTACGTGCTGTCGATGCCCCGCGGTGCCGCCGTCGTCTACCCCAAGGACGCCGGCCAGATCGTCCAGATGGCCGACATCTTCCCCGGCGCGCGGGTCGTCGAGGCGGGCGTCGGGTCCGGGGCGCTGACGCTGTCCCTGCTGCGTGCGGTCGGAGACACCGGCGAGCTGCACTCGATCGAGCGCCGCGAGGACTTCGCGGCGATCGCCCGAGGGAACGTCGAGTCGTTCTTCGGCACCGAGCACCCCGCCTGGCGCCTGCACGTCGGCGACTTCGCCGACCGCGTGGCCGACGTCGTCGAGCCGGGGACCGTCGACAGGATCGTGCTGGACATGCTCGCGCCATGGGAGAACGTCGACGCGGTCGCACGGACGCTCGCGCCCGGCGGCGTGCTGGTCTGCTACGTGGCGACGGCCACCCAGCTCTCGCGGACGGCGGAGGACCTGCGTGCCGACGGCCGGTTCGCCGAGCCGACGGCGTGGGAGTCGATGGTCCGCGGCTGGCACCTCGAAGGGCTGGCCGTGCGGCCGCAGCACCGGATGATCGGCCACACGGGCTTCCTCGTCACCGCGCGGCGGCTGGCGGACGGCGTCGCCCCGCCCGAGCGCAAGCGGCGCCCCGCGAAGGGCGCCTACCCGGGCACGACCGACGCCGAGTGGACCGAGGACGATCTCGGCGAGCGCCCGGTCTCGGACAAGAAGGTGCGCCGGGTCCGACGGGAGGTCGGTCAGGCGCCGCAGGACTGAGCGACGGCCTGCAGGTCACAAGCCGGTCACGGCGAGGTCTGGATCATGTGAACTCCGCGACCGAAACGTGAAATGACCGACGCGATCGGGGTGTTGACCCTTAGTGTGCTGTGTCTCGGGGGTTCCTCCTCGCCGGTGGAGGATGCCGCCCGGGCCGCACGAGAGGGGACGCGATGACCGACCACCCTGTCCGCCCGGAGCCGGTCCAGACCGCGCCGTCGGGCCGCGAGGCGCAGCTGGCGCTGCTCGCGGCGAAGAACGAGCGGCTCGCCGAGGCGCTGCGCGCCGCGCGGGACCAGATCGTCGAGCTCAAGAAGCAGATCGACGACCTGGCGAAGCCTCCCGGGACGTACGCCACGTTCCTGGCGGCGCACGACGACGGCTCCGTCGACGTGGTCTCGTCCGGTCGCAAGATGCACGTGCAGGCCAGCCCCGGGCTGGACCTCGACGCGCTGGCGCCGGGTCAGGAGGTCAAGCTGAACGAGGCGATGACCGTCGTCGCCGCGGGTGGCTACGAGCGCATCGGTGAGCTGGTGACCATCAAGGAGGTGCTCGACGCCGAGCGTGTCCTGGTCGTCGGTCGCGCGGACGAGGAGCGGGTCGTCCGCCTGGCGGGTTCGGTACTGGGCGCGCCGCTGCGGGTGGGCGACGCGCTGACCGTCGACATGCGCAGCGGGTTCGTGTTCGAGGTGGTGCCCAAGTCCGAGGTGGAGGAGCTCGTCCTCGAGGAGGTCCCGGACATCGCCTACGAGGACATCGGCGGGCTGGGGCCGCAGATCGAGCAGATCCGCGACGCCGTCGAGCTGCCCTTCTCCCACCCCGACCTCTACCGTGAGCACGGGCTGCGCCCGCCCAAGGGGGGTGCTCCTGTACGGGCCGCCGGGCTGCGGCAAGACACTCATCGCCAAGGCGGTGGCGGCGTCGCTGGCGAAGATGGTGGCGGAGAAGCGTGGCGGGGACCCGAGCGCGAAGAGCTTCTTCCTCAACGTCAAGGGGCCCGAGCTGCTGAACAAGTACGTCGGCGAGACCGAACGGCACATCCGGTTGATCTTCGCCCGGGCCCGGGAGAAGGCGACGCAGGGCATGCCGGTCGTGGTGTTCTTCGACGAGATGGAGTCGCTGTTCCGCACGCGCGGGACGGGGCTCTCCTCGGACGTGGAGACCACGATCGTGCCGCAGCTCCTCGCCGAGATCGACGGCGTCGAGCGGCTGGACAACGTCATCGTCATCGGGGCGTCGAACCGGGAGGACATGATCGACCCGGCGATCCTGCGTCCCGGTCGCCTGGACGTGAAGATCAAGATCGAACGGCCGGACGCCGAGGGCGCCACCGAGATCTTCGGCAAGTACCTCACGGCCGACCTGCCGATCAACGACGACGACGTCGCCGAGCACGGCGGCGATCGTGCCGAGGCGGTCCAGGCGATGATCCGCTCGGTCGTGGAGCGGATGTACGCCGAGGACGAGGAGAACCAGTTCCTCGAGGTGACCTACGCCAGCGGGGACAAGGAGACGCTGTACTTCAAGGACTTCAACTCCGGGGCGATGATCGAGAACGTCGTCGACCGCGCGAAGAAGTCGGCGATCAAGGACCTGCTGGCCACGGGCAAGCGCGGCATCCGGGTGGAGCACCTGCTCTCGGCGTGCGTGGACGAGTTCCACGAGAACGAGGACCTGCCCAACACCACGAACCCGGACGACTGGGCGCGCATCAGCGGCAAGAAGGGTGAGCGCATCGTCTTCATCCGCACGATCGTGACCAAGAAGGGCGAGAACGGCACCCCGCGCACGATCGACACGGTGAGCTCGACCGGCCAGTACCTGTAGGACGACGGCCGCGCGGTGCCGTCGCGCACCGCGCGGCGCCGCTCACGGCACCCGGTAGAGCACGAGGGCGACGTCGTCGCGGGCCTCCCCTGCCGGGACGTCGACCAGGAGCCGGTCGGGGATCTCCTGCAGGGTGGCCGTGCCGCAGGCCGCCGCGGCGGCGCGAGCCAGTCTCACCAGACCGGCGCCGAGGGTCTCGTCGCGGCGTTCGACGAGTCCGTCGGTGTAGAGGAGCACGGTGTCCCCGGGCTGCAGCTGCTCGGCATGCTCCGCGCGCCGCTCGCGCGAGACCGCCAGCGGCATGCCGCGTGCCTGGTCCAACCACCGGGTCGACCCGTCTGCCGCGACGACGAGGGCCGGGGGGTGCCCGGCGCTGGAGTACACCAGGACGCGGCGCACGGGGTCCACGACGCCGCAGAAGACGGTGGCGAACTCGGTGCCCGGATTGGTCCGGGCGAAGTCGTCCATCGTCTCCAGCGCCTGGGCGGGCCCTGCTCCGGCGAGCATCACGGCACGGCCCGCGCTGCTGAGTCGGCCCATGCACGCCGCGGCCTCCACCCCGTGGCCGACGCAGTCGCCCACCACCAGCCCGGACGTCCCGCCGGGCTGGTCCACGACGTCGAACCAGTCGCCTCCGACGTCCAGCGTGTCGTCGGCCGGTCGGTAGCGGGTGCACCAGCGGGGCGAGTCAGGTGGAGACGGCACCATGGCGCGCTGGAGCGCGTCGCTGACCGAGCGGGCCTCGGCGACCTCCCGACGGTGCTCCTCGGCCTCGAGGAGCGCCGTACCCGTCGTGCGGGTCAGGAGCTCGAGGAACGAGTGCTGGGCGTCGTCGAGCGGACGACGGCGGTTCCCGACGAGGACGAGCGCTCCGAGCGGGGGACGGCCCCGCCGTGCGCCGAGCGGCGCCACCAGGGTTCCCTCGCGCCAGGATCCCGGACCGCCGCCCAGGACGTCGTCGACGTCCGTGGGGCGGGCCGAGGGTCCGTCGCCGGTGGAGGAGACGAGCTCCGTCCCCAGGTAGAGGTGCGCCTGCTCGACGTCCGCGCTCGCCGCCAGTACCACAGTGGCGGCCTCGGCCACCTCCGCAGGGCTGTCGCGATGTCCGTGCAGCGCGGTCGAGAGCAGGCCGAGGGTGCCCAGGCGTCGCTGGTCGACCACCTGCTGCGTGGTCTCGGTGGCGATGTCCATCACGCCACGCACGACGCCGTCCGCGTCGCGCAGCGGGCTGTAGGAGAACGTGAACCGGGTCTCCTCGACATAGCCCGACCGGTTCATCCACAGCAGCATGTCTTCGTTCCAGGTCGGCTCGCCGCTCGTGAGCACCTCGTCGAACAACGGCCCGACGTCCTCCCATATCTGGCCCCACAGCTCGGCGGCCGGGCACCCCATCGCCCGTGGGTGGAGGTCCGAGCCCAGCATGCGGCGGTAGCCGTCGTTGTAGATCATGACCAGGTCCGGGCCCCAGGTCACCAGCGTCGGGAACAGGGTGCTGAAGCAGAGCTCGACGGCGGAGCGCAGGCCTTCCGGCCAGGCGCGGGGGTGGCCCAGGCTCGTCGAGCCCCAGTCGACGGCGCGCGCGGCCGCACCGCACCCGTCGTGCGGGACGGTGGCCTCGAACCAGTCGTTCACGGGCACAGCCTAGGGGCGACGGCGGGCGGACCCGTGGGTGTCGTCTCTCCCTGCGGGCGGGCGCCGTGCCCGGCACGGCCGGACGCATAGGGTGGCAACGTGACGGTGCGACGCGTGATGGGGATCGAGACGGAGTACGGCGTGCTGGCGCCGGGGCGGCCCACGGCCAACCCGATGCTCATGAGCTCGCAGGTGGTCACCACCTACCGCGCGTCGGTCCAGGGTGGACGGCCCGGGCACCCGCCGGCGCGCTGGGACTACGACGACGAGGACCCGCTGGCCGACGCGCGGGGGTTCCACCTGCAGCGCGCCTCCGCTCACCCGTCGTTGCTCACCGACGACCCCACGTCGCCCGCCCCCTCGGGACCGGTGGTGGACCGGCCCTCGGGCCCCGAACGGATCGAGCGTCCCGAGGCGGAGGAGTACGACGACCCGAGCGCCGCGAACTGCATCCTCACCAACGGGGCGCGGCTCTACGTGGACCACGCGCACCCGGAGTACTCCTCGCCCGAGGTGACGAACCCGCGCGACGGCGTGCTGTGGGACGTGGCCGGGGAGCGGGTGATGCTCGCGGCGACCCGCCGGCTCGCGCAGGTGCCCGGCTCGGAGGTCGTGCTGTACAAGAACAACGCCGACGGCAAGGGGGCCAGCTACGGCACCCACGAGAACTACCTCGTCGACCGGAGGCTCGAGTTCGGCACCATCGTCGAGCTGCTCACCCCGTTCCTGGTCACGCGCCAGGTCTTCACGGGCTCGGGGCGTGTCGGTCTCGGCCCGACGGGGGACGAGGCAGGGTTCCAGCTCTCCCAGCGAGCCGACTACATGGAGGCCGAGGTCGGGCTCGAGACCACGCTGCGCAGGCCGATCGTCAACACGCGCGACGAGCCCCACGCCGACCGGACCCGCTGGCGGCGGCTGCACCTCATCCTCGGCGACGCCAACCACCTCGAGGTGGCGACCTATCTCAAGCTCGGCACCACGTCGTTGGTGCTCTGGGTCGCCGAGCACCTCGGTGACCTCGCCGAGGCCGGGGTCCCGGCGCGCGCGGAGCTCGCGGCGCTCCGGCTCGCCGACCCCGTCGGCGACGTGCGCCGGGTCTCGCGCGACCTCGACCTGTCGGTGCCCCTGGAGCTCGCGGACGGGTCGACGGCGACGGCGCTGGAGATCCAGGCCCGCTACCTCGACGTGGCCGCCCGCTCGCTGGCGGCGCTCGGGACCGACGCCGAGTCCGACGCGGTGGTCGAGCGGTGGCGCTCGGTGATCGGACGCCTGGGCCAGGACCCGTCGTCCTGCGCCCGCGAGGTCGAGTGGGTCGCCAAGCTACGCCTGCTGGACCGGTTGCGTCGTCGTGACGGCCTGGCCTGGGACCATCCGCGGTTGCTCGCGATGGACCTGCAGTGGTCCGACGTCCGGCCCGAGCGTGGCGTCTACCACCGTCTCCTGGCGGCGGGAGCCGTCGAACGACTGGTGTCCGAGGACGACCTCGCCCGAGCGGTCCACCACCCGCCGCACGACACCCGGGCATGGTTCCGGGGGGAGGTCATGGAGCGTTTCCCGGACGAGATCTCCGCGGCGAGCTGGGACTCGGTGATCTTCGACGTCCCGGGCGCTGCGTCGCTGCAACGGGTGCCCATGCTGGACCCGCTGCGCGGTACCGCCGCGCACATCGGCGAGCTGCTGGACGCCAGCCCGGACGCGGCCGCGCTGCTGGCCGGTCTGCGCGGCGACACGTGAGCCGCCCGGCTCGCATCGTCCCCCGCACGGCATAGGCTGACCACACCTCGAAGCAACGACGAAGGAGGCGGACCCCATGGCTGGTCAGGAACGCGTCAACCCGCAGCGCGACGACCGGACGCCCGACGACGACGCGGAGGTGCCGGCACCGGTCGCCCCGCAGGTCTCCGAGTCCGACGCCGAGGTCGACTCGCTGCTGGAGGAGATCGACGAGGTCCTCGAGTCGAACGCCGAGTCGTTCGTGCGCGGCTTCGTGCAGAAGGGCGGGCAGTGAGTGTCGATGAGTCCTGCTGACGCCTCGGGCCGGCTGCCGGACGCGTTCCTGCGTCCGGGGTCGAGCTCCTTCGTGGACTTCCTGACGGCGCACGCACCGGAGCTGTTGCCCGGCAACCGTTCGACACCTGGCACGGCCACCCTTCCGAGCACCGCCGACCTGGCCCCGCACGCCACCACGATCGTCGCCCTGACGTTCGGCACCGACGGAGAGCGTGGCGTGGTGCTGGCCGGTGACCGTCGCGCCACGATGGGCAGCATGATCGCCAGCCGGGAGATCGAGAAGGTGTTCGCGGCGGACGAGTACTCGGCGGTGGGCATCGCCGGGTCGGCCGGCATCGCCGTGGAGCTCGTGAGGCTCTTCCAGCTCGAGCTCGAGCACTACGAGAAGATCGAGGGCTCGCTGCTGTCCCTCGACGGCAAGGCCAACCGGCTCGCGACGATGATCCGCGGCAACCTTCCCATGGCCCTGCAGGGGCTGGCGGTGGTCCCGCTGTTCGGCGGCTACGACCTGGATCGCGGGACGGGCCGGATCTTCAGCTTCGACGTCACCGGCGGGCGGTACGAGGAGCGTGAGCACCACTCGGTGGGCTCCGGCTCGGTCTTCGCCCGCGGTGCGCTGAAGAAGCTGTGGCGAGCCGGGCTGGACTCCGAGGGTGCCGTCTCGGTCGCCGTGGAGGCCCTCTACGACGCGGCCGACGACGACAGCGCGACCGGCGGGCCGGACACCGTGCGCAGGATCTGGCCGGTGGTCGCCACGGTGACGGCCGAGGGCTACCGCCGCGTCGACGACGAGACGCTCGCGGCGGTCGTCGGACGGATCGTCGCCGCACGCAGCGAGGGAGGCCAGCACGCATGAGCATGCCGTTCTACGTCTCGCCCGAGCAGCTGATGAAGGACCGGGCGGACTTCGCACGCAAGGGCATCGGACGCGGGCGGTCCGTCGTCGTGCTCGCCTATGCCGGAGGCATCGCGTTCGCGACCGAGAACCCGTCGCGTGCCCTGCACAAGATCTCCGAGATCTACGACCGCATCGCGTTCGCTGCGGTGGGCAAGTACAACGAGTTCGAGAACCTGCGGGTCGCCGGGGTGCGGTACGCGGACCTGCGCGGCTACTCCTACGACCGCACGGACGTCACGGCCCGCGGGCTGGCGAACGCCTACGCCCAGACGCTCGGCACGGTGTTCACCACCGAGTCCAAGCCGTTGGAGGTGGAGCTCGTCGTGGCCGAGGTCGGTGCCGCACCGGCGCAGGACCAGCTCTACCGGTTGAGCTACGACGGGTCCGTGGCCGACGAGCACGGCTTCGTGGTGATGGGCGGCCAGGCCGACCAGCTCACGGCGCGGGTGCGTGCCGCGTGGTCGGAGGGGATGGACCTGGGGGCCGTGCTCCGTGTCGCGGTGAGCGCGCTCGGCGCGGTGTCCCCGGACGGCACCGTCGCGGCCGAGGGCGCCGAGCGCCCCATCCCGGCGTCCGGTCTGGAGGTCGCGGTGCTCGAGCGCGACCGTCCGCGGCGTACGTTCCGCCGCCTGCACGGCGACGTGCTCGCGGGCCTGCTCGCCGGGAACGACTGAGGGGGAGACCATGGACCGACGGATCTTCGGGCTCGAGACGGAGTACGGCGTCACGTGCGCCGCCGACGACGGCCGCGGCCTGAGTGCCGACGAGGTGGCCCGCTACCTCTTCCGCAAGGTCGTGGCGTGGGGCCGGTCGTCCAACGTGTTCCTGCGCAACGGTTCGCGGCTCTACCTCGACGTCGGGTCGCACCCGGAGTACGCCACGGCCGAGTGCGACGACGTGCGCCAGCTCGTCGCCTACGACCGTGGTGGTGAGCGGATCCTCGAAGGTCTCGTCGCCGACGCCCAGCAACGCCTCGAGCACGAGGGCCTGCCGGGCAAGGTCCACCTGTTCAAGAACAACACCGACTCGGCCGGCAACTCCTACGGCTGCCACGAGAACTACCTGGTCCGGCGGCAGGGGGACTTCTCCCGCCTGAGCGACGTGCTTGTCCCGTTCCTCATCACGCGCCAGGTGCTCACCGGCGCGGGCAAGGTGCTGACGACGCCCCGGGGTGCCACCTACTGCCTGTCGCAGCGTGCGGACCACATCTGGGAGGCCGTCTCCAGCGCGACGACGCGGTCGCGCCCGATCATCAACACGCGTGACGAGCCGCACGCGGACGCCGAGCACTATCGCCGGCTGCACGTGATCGTCGGGGACTCGTCGATGTCGGAGACCACGACGATGCTGAAGGTCGGTGCCACCGACCTGGTGCTCCGCCTGGTCGAGGCGGGTATCCCGGTGCGCGACCTGACGCTGGAGAACCCGATCCGGGCGATCCGGGAGATCAGCCATGACTCGTCCGGGCTGGCTCCGGTCCAGCTGGCGAACGGGCGCACGGCCACGGCGGTCGACCTGCAGGGGGAGTACTACCAACGCGTCCGCGAGCACGTCGAGACCCACCTCGAGCTCACGCCGCAGGTCAAGCAGGTGCTGGACCTGTGGGAGCGAGGGCTCAGGGCCCTGGAGTCGGGCGACCTGACGCTCGTGGAGCGGGAGCTCGACTGGGTCATCAAGAAGCGTCTCATCGAGCGCTACCAGGCCAAGCACGGGCTCACCCTCGACGATGCGCGCGTCGCTCGTCTCGACCTGGCCTACCACGACATCTCGCGGACCGAAGGGCTGTACAACCTGCTCGCTGCACGGGGGATGGTCGATCGCGTCGTGACCGACCTCGAGGTCTTCGAGTCGACCGCGGTCCCGCCGCAGACGACACGCGCCAAGCTCCGCGGCGACTTCGTCCGTGCCGCCCAGGAGGCGCGACGGGACTACACCGTGGACTGGGTGCACCTGAAGCTGAACGACCAGGCGCAGCGCACCGTGCTGTGCAAGGACCCGTTCCGCAACGTCGACGAGAGGGTCGAGCGGCTCATCGAGTCGATGTGACGACTCGTGGCAGACTGTCCCGGTGCTGCCCCGTCGTCCCCGCCTGCTCGCTGCTGCTGTCGCCGGCTGGCTCGCGGTGGCGGCCGTCGGTGGCTGCTCGTCGCCCCTGCTGGAGGAGCTGACTCCGTCGTCGGTGCCGTCCCAGGTGCCGGTCGAGGTGAGCGGTGCCGAGGGTGAGCCGCCCGTGGTCGACTACCCGCAGCCGTACGAGGTCGTCCGGTCCGGTTCCCGCACCGTCCGGCCGGGCGCGGGGGAGCCGATCGAGGACGGCGGCCCGGTGCTGCTGCACATGTACGCGGAGGACGGCCGCGACGGCAGCGTGATCTCGTCGACCTACCTGGACGCCCCCGCCTGGTACACCTTCGAGCCCGAGTCGCTGGGCCAGAACCTGTACGACTCCCTGCGCGGCAAGCGTGTCGGGGCGCGTGTGCTGGTGGTGGAGAAGGACGGCGACGTCCCGGTGGTCCTCGTGGTGGACGTGCTGCCCACCCGGGCGTCGGGGACCACGGTCGAGGCTCCCGAGGGGTTGCCGCGGGTGGTGCGGGACCTGGACGGCTCGCCGTCCGTCCGGCTTCCTGACGCCGAGCCCCCCGACGAGCTGCTGGTGCAGCCGCTGGTGCGTGGTTCCGGGCCGCAGGTGGACATCGGTCAGGTGGTGACGGCCCGGTACGTGCTGGTGCGATGGAGCGACGGCGCGGTGGTCGACTCGAGCTGGGACCCCGACGTCGCCCCGCAGTCCGCGACGATCGGCATCGGCCGGCTCATCGAGGGTTGGGACCAAGGTCTTCTCGAGCAGTCCGTGGGTTCGCAGGTGATGCTCGTCGTGCCGCCGCAGCTCGGCTACGGTGGCACCGGCAGCGAGCTCGCGGACGAGACGCTCGTGTACGTCGTCGACATCCTGGACGCGCGGTACCAGGTCACCGAGGAGGCCTCCGAGGGCGGGGCCGGCGAGGACACGACCGACGAGATCGACGAACCCGTCGAGGAGGCCTCGCGGGCGGCGGCGCCCGACGACCCGACCACTGGAGGATGACCAGCACATGACTGTGGCCGTACGGGTGATCCCGTGCCTGGACGTCGACGCCGGCCGCGTCGTCAAGGGCGTGAACTTCACGAACCTGCGTGACGCGGGTGACCCTGTCGAGCTCGCCGACAGGTACGACACCGAGGGCGCCGACGAGGTGACCTTCCTCGACGTGTCCGCGTCGTCGGGCAACCGCGAGACGATGGTGGACGTCGTCCGACGGACCGCCGACCAGGTCTTCGTCCCGCTCACCGTCGGCGGCGGTGTCCGCACGACGGACGACGTCGACCGCCTGCTCCGTGCGGGGGCGGACAAGGTGGGCGTCAACACCGCGGCCATCGCCCGGCCGGAGCTGATCGCGGAGATCGCCGACCGGTTCGGCAACCAGGTGCTGACGCTGTCGGTGGACGCGCGCCGCGCGACCGGTGGCACGATCACGCCGTCGGGGTACGAGGTCACGACCCACGGCGGGCGGCGCGGCACGGGGATCGACGCCGTGGCGTGGGCCGAGCGTGCGGCCGGGCTGGGTGCGGGAGAGATCCTGCTGAACTCGATGGACGCGGACGGCACGACCGCCGGCTTCGACCTGGAGATGCTGGCTGCGGTGCGCGAGCGGGTGTCGGTGCCTCTCATCGCCTCCGGCGGTGCCGGGACGCCCGAGCACTTCGTCGAGGCCGCCCGGGCCGGCGCGGACGCGGTGCTGGCCGCCAGCGTCTTCCACTTCGGGACGTTGACGATCGGTCAGGTCAAGGACGCGATGCGCGCGGCGGGTGTCGACGTGCGCTGAGCCGTCCTGTCGAGGGGCCACCTGGACGGATGCCCGGGCGAACCAGCGTGCGCCAGGCGCTAGGATCGATTCGATCCCTGACGACTGCGAGGTCTGCTGTGCCCGAACCCGCTCGCCCGGCCGCACTGTCCGGCTCACGACTGCGCCGCGGGACGGTGCTCGTCTGGCGCGGCATGCGGACCGAACCCCGTCTCTACGTCCTCGCCGTCCTCGCCTCGGCCGTCTTCGGCGCCGCCACCGTGGCGGTCAGCCGGGCGGTCGGCTGGGCGACGGACGCCGTCGTCGTCCCCGCGCTCGCCGGCGACGAGGCGGCCCGTGCCGACATCTGGCTCGCCGGCGGGGTGCTGGCCACCGTCGCCCTGACCCTGGCGCTCTCGGTGGCCGGGCGACGCATCTGGGCAGGCTGGGGCGTGGTGGGCATCCAGGCGGACCACCGGCGAGGCGTCACCCGGCAGTACCTGCGCCTTCCCCTGTCGTGGCACCGTGCGCACCCCACCGGTCAGCTGCTGAGCAACGCGAGCGCCGACGTCGAGGCCGCCACCGGTGTGTTCAACCCCCTGCCGTTCGCGCTCGGCGTGGTCGTCATGATCCTGGTGGCCACCGGGATGCTGTTCAGCGTGGACCCGTGGTTGGCCCTGGCGGCGCTGGTCGTGATCCCGGCGGCGATCGCGGCGAACGTCGTGTTCCAGCGGTACATGTCCCCGGCCGTGACCCGGGCGCAGCAGCTGCGCGCCGAGGTGGCCGACGTCGCCCACGAGTCCTTCGAGGCCGCCCTGCTCGTCAAGTCGCTCGGGACGGCCGACCGGGAGGAGGCACGGTTCGCGCGCCGCACGGACGAGCTGCGCGCCGCCAACGTGCGTGCCGGTCGGATCCGGGCGGTCTTCGACCCGGTGATCGAGCTGCTGCCCAACCTCGGCACCCTGCTGGTCCTGGGAGTGGGTACCGTGCGCGCCGCCAGCGGCGCCGTCGAGGTCGGCGACGTCGTGACCGCCGCCTACCTCCTGACGATGATGGCCGTCCCCGTGCGTGCCTTCGGGTGGGTGCTGGGCGAGATCCCGCGGGCGCTGGTCGGGTACGACCGTATCTCGCGGGTGCTGGACGCGCAGGGAGAGATCGAGGTCGGCGACGGGGTCCTGCCTGCCGGCGGGACCGGGATCGGTGTCCGCCTCGAGGACGTCGGGGTGGACGTACCGTCCGCCGGTCGGACGGCGACGCTGCTCGACGGGATCGACGTCGAGGTGGCGCCGGGCGCCACCGTCGCCGTCGTCGGTCCCACCGGCGCCGGCAAGACGACCCTGGTCTCTCTCCTGAGCCGCCTGAGCGACCCCACGCGGGGGCGGGTGCTGCTCGACGGCGTCGACGTCCGGGACCTCGCGGCCGGTCAGGTGCCGGCGCAGGTCGCCTACGTGGCGCAGAACACGTTCGTCTTCGAGGACACGGTCCGGGCGAACGTGACGCTCGCGGACGAGGTCTCCGACGCCGTCGACGAAGGTGTGTGGGAGGCGTTGCGGCTGGCCCGGGTCGACGACGTCGTCCGGGCGCTCCCCGAGGGCCTGGACGCACCCCTGGGCGAGCGCGGCGCCAACCTCTCGGGCGGTCAGCGTCAGCGTCTGGCGATCGCCCGGGCGCTGGTGCGCCGCCCACGCCTGCTCGTGCTCGACGACGCCACCAGCGCCGTGGACCCGCGGGTCGAGCAGGAGATCCTCGCCGGGCTCGCCGCCGACGCGGTCGGTACGGGGCGTCCGGTCACGGTCGTCATGGTCGCCTACCGGATGAGCTCGGTGTCGATGTCTGACGTCGTCGTCCATCTCGAGGGCGGCCGGGTGGTCGACACGGGCCGCCACGACGAGCTGCTCGCGCGCGACGCGGGGTACCGGGACCTGGCGACCGCCTACGAGGTGGAGACCGCACGGCGCGAGCGAGAGCTCGTCGACGAGCGTGCGGCCGGCGAGGACGTCCACGAACCCTGGGACGACGACGAGGAGGGCGCACGATGAGCGACTCGCGCATCGCCACGACGAGCGACCTGGGGGTGCTGGCCACCCTGCGCCGCGGCGTGCAGATCTCGCCGCAGATCGTGCAGGGGCTGTGGCTGACGCTGGCCCTCGCGGTCCTGGCCGCCGCGGGCCGGGTCGTCGTGCCGCTGGCCGTGCAGCAGACGATCGACGAGGGCATCCTGGCCGACGGCGGTCCCGAGCCGACGAGGGTCGCGCTGCTCTCCACCGTGGCCGCCGGGGCGATCATCCTCGCCGGGCTGTGCACGGCCGTGGTGAACGTCCGTCTGTTCCGGTCCACCGAGGCCGGCCTGGCGGCCCTGCGGGTGAAGGCCTTCCGGCACGTGCACGACCTGTCGACGCTGTCGCAGGGCTCGGAGCGTCGAGGAGCCCTGGTCTCCCGGGTGACCAACGACGTCGACACGATCTCGATGTTCGTGCAGTGGGGCGGGATCATGCTCATGGTCTCCACGCTGCAGGTGGGCGTGGCGACGGTGCTCATGGCCGTGTACTCGCCGGCGCTGACGGTCGTGGTGTGGCTGTGCTTCGTCCCGCTGTTCCTCGTCATCCGTCTCGCGCAGCGCGCGGTGGGCCGCCGGTTCACCGTCGTGCGGGAGAAGGTCGGGGCCATGCTGGGCGCTGTCTCCGAGGCGGTGGTCGGCGCCGAGACGGTGCGCGCGTACGGCGTGGCGGACCGGACGGGACGACGCATCGACGGTGCGATCGAGGACACGCGCCGGGCCCAGGGCCGCGCGCAGGTGCTCGTGGGGGTCGTGTTCTCCTCGGGCACGCTGCTGGCCAACCTGGTGCTGGCGGTCGTCGTCGTGGTCGGGTCCTACCTGGGCATCGGCGGCGGGTTGACCGCCGGGCAGCTGGTGGCCTTCCTGTTCCTGGTCCAGCTGTTCACCGGTCCCGTCCAGATGGCCACGGAGATCCTCAACGAGCTGCAGAACGCGGTGGCCGGCTGGCGTCGTGTCATCGCCGTGGTGGACACACCCATCGACGTCGAGGACGCCGACGGGCGCTCGGGCGCCGCCGCCAGTCCTCGGGGAGACGCCCGCGTGACCCTGCGCGGTGTGCACTACTCCTATCCCGGGGGCCCCGAGGTGCTGCACGGCATCGACCTCGAGCTGCCCGCCCGCAAGAAGGTGGCGGTCGTCGGGCAGACGGGCTCGGGGAAGACGACGATCGCCAAGCTGGTGGCACGTCTGATGGACCCGAGCGCCGGGCGGGTGGAGCTGGACGGCGTCGACCTGCGCGACATCCCGCTGCGCCGGCTGCGGGAGCGGGTCGTGCTGGTGCCGCAGGAGGGCTTCCTCTTCGACGGCACCATCGCGTCCAACGTCGCGTACGGCCTGCGCGACCTGCCCGCCGAGGGCGCCGTCGACCACGAGGTGCGGGAGCGGGTGGCGGCGGCGTTCGCGGCGCTCGGCCTCACCGAGTGGGTGGCCGACCTGCCCGACGGGCTGGACACCGACGTCGGGCAGCGCGGTGAGGCGCTGAGCGCGGGGGAGCGCCAGCTCGTCGCGGTGGCGCGCGCCTACCTCGCCGCACCCGACCTGCTCGTCCTCGACGAGGCGACGTCCGCCGTCGACCCTGCCACCGAGGTGCGCATCGCCCGTGCGCTCGACGCGCTCACCTCGGGCCGCTCGACCATCACGATCGCGCACCGGCTGTCGACGGCCGAGGCGAGCGACCTGGTGGTCGTCGTCGACGACGGTCACGTGGTCGAGGCCGGCCCGCACCTCGAGCTCGCCGCGGCCGGCGGGGTGTATGCCCGGATGCACGCGAGCTGGGTGGCCCAGACACGGTGACGTCCCGGGCGTCCTCGATCCGGTCACCGACCCGGCGACCGGCCGGCGCGTGGGAAGATGCCGGGGTGGCTGACCTGAACGGCAACGGGCTGGATCCCGGCACTGCAGACCGTCTCAAGCGCGACGACCACGGCCTGGTCGCCGCCATCGTGCAGCAGCACGACACCGGAGACGTGCTCATGCTGGGCTGGATGGACGACGAGGCGCTGCGACGCACCCTGTCCGAGGGGCGCGTGACGTTCTGGAGCAGGTCGCGCAGCGAGTACTGGCGCAAGGGGGACACCTCCGGGCACTTCCAGTACGTGAAGAGCGTCGCGATCGACTGCGACGGCGACGCCCTGCTCGTGCAGGTCGACCAGGTCGGTGCCGCATGCCACACGGGTGCGCACACCTGTTTCGACGCCGGGGGAGCGCTGCCCGCCGTCGTCGGGTCACGCCCGCCCCAGGGCCCTGCCGAGCACACCGACGAGACCGAGGAGGCCCGGTGACCCCGACCGCCGGCACACCCGCCGCCCAGCCGCCCCAGGCCCCCGCCGTCGCACCGACGGCCGAGGACCTCACCTGGGGTGCGACGTGGCCGCGGCTGAGCACCTTCCGTGAGCTCGCACGCGACCGCCGTGTCATCCCGGTCGTACGACGTGTGCTGGCCGACGACGTCACCCCGGTCGGGCTGTACCGCTCGCTCGCCGGCGGCCGGCCCGGCACCTTCGTGCTGGAGTCCGCCGAGGCCGGACGCTCCTGGTCGCGGTGGTCCTTCGTCGGTGTCGAGGCCCGCGCCACGCTGCTCTCCGACGGCGGACGAGCCGTGTGGACCGGGGACGTCCCCGCCGGCATCCCCGTCGAGGGGGACGTGGTCGAGGTCCTGGAGTCCGCTCTCGAAGCCCTGCGCACCGTGCCCGTGGAGGGGCTTCCGCCGTTGACCGGAGGGTTCGTCGGAGCCATGGGCTGGGACGTCGTGCGCCACTGGGAACCCACCCTCCCGGCGAACGCTCCCGACGAGCTCGACGTGCCGGAGGTCGCACTGACCCTGGCCACCGACCTGGTGGCCGTCGACCACCTGACCGGGTCGGTCTGGCTCATCGCCAACGCGATCAACGCCGACGGGACGGACGACCGCGTCGACGAGGCGCACGCGGACGCCGTCACCCGGCTCGACGCGCTCGCGGACCGGCTCGCGACGTCGCACCGCGCCGAGCGCACCGTGCTGCGTGACGACGTGCCCGAGCCCGCGATCGAGTTCCGATCCACCCGCGCCGAGTACGAGGCCGCGGTCCTGGCGGGGCAGGAGGGTGTGCGTGACGGCGAGGTCTTCCAGGTCGTGCTGTCCCAGCGGCTCGACCTCGACTGCCCCGCCCCGCCGCTGGACGTCTACCGCGCGCTGCGCACGATCAACCCGAGCCAATACATGTACTACTTCCAGCTGGCCGACCATCGCGGACGCGACTTCGCCGTCGTCGGAGCCAGCCCGGAGACGCTGGTGAAGGTCGACGACGGGCACGTCAC
Organism: Isoptericola halotolerans; assembly: GCF_013149785.1. Taxonomy (GTDB): domain Bacteria; phylum Actinomycetota; class Actinomycetes; order Actinomycetales; family Cellulomonadaceae; genus Isoptericola; species Isoptericola halotolerans. The sequence continues at coordinate 426,498 of NZ_JABEZU010000003.1, read as the reverse complement.
GACCTACCCCATCGCGGGGTCGCGGCCTCGCGGAGAGAAGGTCGAGGACGACGTCGAGCTCGCCGAGGAGCTGCTCGCCGACCCCAAGGAGCGTGCCGAGCACCTCATGCTGGTCGACCTGTCGCGCAACGACATGGTCAAGGTCTGCGAGCCGACCTCGGTGGAGGTCGTGGAGTACATGACGGTGCGGCGCTTCAGCCACATCATGCACCTGTGCTCGACCGTCGTCGGTCGCCTGAGACCGGGCGCGACGGCGCTGGACACGTTCCGTGCCACGTTCCCGGCAGGCACCCTGTCCGGCGCACCGAAGCCGCGGGCGATCGCCATGATCGACGAGCTCGAACCTGCCTCGCGGGGCATCTACGGGGGCACCTGCGGGTACTTCGACTTCGGTGGGAACATGGACATGGCGATCGCCATCCGCACCGCGTTGCTGCGTGACGGCCGGGCCTCGGTGCAGGCCGGCGGCGGGATCGTCGCCGACTCGGTGCCGGCGCTGGAGTACGAGGAGTCCCGCAACAAGGCGGCCGCGGCGGTCCGGGCCGTGCAGCTCGCGGCACGGTTCTCCGACCTGGGCACGGCGGGGGCGGGGACGGCCCCGTGATCCGTTCCCGGTCCCGCGCCGTCGTCCTGCTGCTGCTGCTCGGCGGTGCGGCGTTCGCCGTCACCGCGCCGGTGTGGCTGCGCACCACGGTGGCCACGGCGCTCGAGCCCGAGGTCGTGATCGAGGTGCCCGGGACGGCGGCGGCCCCGGCGGTGAGCGCGGCGGCGTTCGTCGTGCTGGCCGGTGCGCTCGCAGCCACGCTGGCGGGACGGGTCGCGCGGTGGATCGCGCTGACGGCGACCGGTCTCGCCGGCGCGACCGTGGCGAGCGGTGCCGTCGTGGTGCTCCTCGACGCCCGCGCCCCCGCGGTGTCCGCCGCGGCCGACGCCGCGGGGGTCACGACGCTGACCTCACCGGTGGAGGTGACGCCGTGGCCGTGGGTGACAGTGGCTGTGGGAGCCGCCGTCGTCGTGGTGGCCGTGCTGGCGGCTCTGGGGGTGCGTTCGTGGTCGGGCGGCGACGCGCGGCACGAGCGCGACGGTTCGCCCGGCGTCGCGTCGGACCGCGACGACCCGGACGACGCCGGACCGGACGCCCAGGCCGACTGGGACGCGCTCACGAGGGGCACGGACCCGTCTGCCGACCGGTAGTCTGAGTGCCAGCAGCACGCGACGAAAGGTATGCCTCGCCCATGACCGACAACACCACCGCCGAGCCGATCTACCTGCCCGACGCGGTCCCGCCCACGAACCACGGCCACACCGTCGCGGCCTGGACCGCCATGGTCGGCGTCATGACCGGCGCGCTCGTGTCCGCGGTCGGTTGCCTGCCCGGCGTGCCGTTCGCGATCTTCTGGGCGGGGCTGGTGATCGTCCTGCTCGCCTGCGTGGCAGGGCTCGTCCTGCGCAACATGGGCTACGGCCAGGCGAAGCCGGGAGTAGAGCCCCGTCGCTCGGCGAGCTCGCACTGAGCCCGGTCACCACTCGCGCGTCCCACGGCGCCCGCACCTCACGAGGTGCGGGCGCCGTGGCATGCACGCCCTGGGCGCGTCACGGGGTGATAACGATGTGCTCCGTCGGGTGCTGCGAACGGCGACGTCCCGCCGGGTGGAGCGTCTCGTCCCTCGGGCACTGGTCGGTGCGCCGGTGAGACGGGCCTACCATGGCAGCAAGACGACGAGGGAGGGAAGAGCATGACGGTCCTGGAGGACATCGTCGCAGGGGTCCGCGAGGATCTCGCCGTGCGGCAGGCCCGCACCTCGCTCGACGAGCTGAAGGAACGCTCCGCGAAGACACCGGGCGCGCTCGAGTGCTGCAGCCGTCTGCTGTCCGAGGACAAGGTCGCAGTCATCGCCGAGGTCAAGCGGTCCAGCCCGAGCAGGGGCGCCCTGGCGGAGATCACGGACCCGGCGGCCCTGGCGGTCGAGTACGCGGCAGGTGGGGCGAGCGTGATCTCGGTGCTCACCGAGCAGCGCCGGTTCGGCGGCAGCCTGGCCGACCTCGACGCCGTCCGCTCACGTGTCGACGTGCCGGTCCTGCGCAAGGACTTCGTCGTGACCCCGTACCAGGTGTGGGAGGCGCGGGCGCACGGAGCCGACGTGGTCCTGCTCATCGTCGCCGCGCTCGAGCAGACCGTGCTGACGTCGTTGGTCGAGCGGGTCCATTCCTTGGGCATGACGGCGCTGGTCGAGGCGCACACGGAGGACGAGGTGCGTCGTGCCCTCGACGCCGGGGCGCGGGTGGTGGGCGTCAACGCACGCAACCTCAAGACGCTCGAGGTCGACCGCGACACCTTCTCCCGGCTGGCCCCGTTGATCCCCGACGACGTGGTCAGGGTCGCGGAGTCGGGCGTGCGGGGACCGCACGACGTCATGGACTACGCTCGCGCCGGGGCTCATGCCGTGCTGGTCGGCGAGGCACTGGTGACCGACGGCGAGCCTCGACGGTCCGTCGCGGACCTCGTCGCGGCGGGGCAGCACCCCGCTCTGTGGTCCGTACGACCCGCCGCCCAGCCGTGACTCCCGAGGCGGCCGCCGCCCCGCCGAACTGACCCCCCACGCCATGAAGGAGCGCCCGTGCCCGAGCAGCCTGAGCAGCCCGTGCGAGACGCGCTGACCGAGACCCTGGCTCATCAGGTCGCCGAGAAGCTCGCCGACGTCCAGGGGCCCTACTTCGGGCAGTTCGGCGGTCGCTACGTCCCCGAAGCGCTCATCGCCGCGCTCGACGAGCTCGAGACCGAGTTCCGCAAGGCTCAGGGGGACCCGGCGTTCGCGGCCGAGCTGTCCCGGTTGCACCGCGACTACACGGGCAGGCCGTCACCGGTGACCGAGGTCCCTCGCTTCGCGGCGCACATCGCCGACGCGGACGGGGACGGCACCGCGCCCGTGCGCGTGTTCCTCAAGCGCGAGGACCTCAACCACACCGGCTCGCACAAGATCAACAACGTGCTGGGCCAGGCCCTGCTCGTCAAGCGGATGGGCAAGACGCGGGTCATCGCCGAGACCGGAGCGGGCCAGCACGGCGTGGCGACGGCGACGGCTGCGGCGCTCCTCGGCCTCGAGTGCGTGGTGTACATGGGCGAGGAGGACACTCGCCGGCAGGCACTCAACGTCGCGCGCATGGAACTGCTCGGAGCGACCGTCGTGCCCGTGTCGGTGGGCACCCGCACCCTCAAGGATGCGATCAACGAGGCGTTGCGGGACTGGGTGACGAACGTCGACCACACCCACTACCTGCTCGGCACGGTCACGGGACCGCACCCGTTCCCGGAGATGGTGCGCGAGTTCCACCGCATCATCGGCGAGGAGGCGCGCGAGCAGGTCATGGAGCGCGTCGGTCGTCTGCCCGACGCCGTCATGGCCTGCGTGGGTGGCGGCTCCAACGCGCTGGGACTGTTCAACGCCTTCCTCGACGACGCCGAGGTGTCCCTGTACGGCTTCGAGGCAGGGGGCGAGGGCATCGAGTCCGGGCGGCATGCCGCCCGGTTCTCGGGCGGTGCGCCCGGGGTCCTGCACGGGGCGCGTTCCTACCTCCTGCAGGACGACGACGGGCAGACGCGTCCGAGCCACTCGGTCTCCGCCGGCCTGGACTACCCGAGCGTCGGCCCCGCGCACTCCTGGCTCCACGACATCGGGCGCGCCACCTACGAGCCCGTCACCGACAGCGAGGCGATGGAGGCCTTCCGCCTGCTGTGCCGGACCGAGGGCATCATCCCTGCGATCGAGTCGGCGCACGCGCTGGCCGGTGCGCTGCGGCTGGGACGCCGCATGGTCGACGAGGGTCGCACGGACCAGGTGTTCCTGATCAACCTCTCGGGCCGGGGGGACAAGGACGTCGCGACGGCGGCGCGCTGGTTCGGCCTGCTCGACGAGGACACCACGGAGGGAGACCGGTGAGCGGGACGGTGACGACCTCGAGGACCGCCGCGCGGCTGGACGAGCTGGCTGCGGTCGGCCGCCCGGCGCTCGTGGGCTACCTGCCGGTGGGGTTCCCCGACGTGCCGCGCTCGATCGAGGCGGTGTCGATGATGGTCGACGCGGGCGTGGACGTCGTCGAGGTCGGGGTGCCGTACACCGACCCGGTGATGGACGGGCCCGTCATCCAGCGTGCGGCGGAGGCCGCCCTGGCCGGCGGGGCGCGCGTGCGGGACGTGCTCGCCGTCGTCGAGGCGGTCGCGGACCGTTCGGGCGGGAAGATCCCTGCGCTGGTGATGTCCTACTACAACCCGGTGCTGCGATACGGCGTGGAGGCGTTCGCACGCGACCTGGCCGCTGCCGGGGGAGCGGGGATGATCACCCCCGACCTCATCCCCGACGAGGCGCAGGAGTGGAGTGCTGCTGCCGACGAGCACGCGCTGGACAAGGTCTACCTGGTGGCCCCGAGCTCGACGCCGGACCGGTTGCGCCTCACCGCGCAGGCGTCCCGAGGGTTCGTCTACGCCGCCTCGACCATGGGCGTCACGGGCGCACGCGAGGCCGTCGGGCAGCGCGCCGAGGAGCTGGTCGCGCACACCCGCGCTGCAGGCGCCCGCCACGTGTGCGTCGGTCTGGGTGTCTCGACCGGCGCCCAGGCCGCGGAGGTCGGACGCTTCGCCGACGGCGTCATCGTCGGATCCGCGCTGGTCCGCACCTTGCTGACCGACGACCCGTGGGCCGACCGCCTGGACGCGCTGGGCAGGGTGACCGGCGAGCTCGCGGCCGGTGTCGCGCGCGCCCGCACCACCGGAGGAGACTCGTGACCGTCACCGGCCAGCTCGCAGCGTCGATCCCGAGCCCCGCACAGCACACGTGGTACCTCGGTCCGGTACCGGTCCGGGCCTACGCGCTCGCGATCCTGGCAGGCATCGTCGTCGCCGCGTGGATGACCATGCGGCGGTGGAAGGCCCGGGGCGGGGACCCCGACGACGTGCTCGAGATCGCGTTCTGGGCGGTGCCCTTCGGCATCGTCGGAGGCCGGCTCTACCACGTGTTCTCCACGCCCGAGCCCTACTGGGGCCCGAACGGCGACCCCGTCAGCGCCCTGTACATCTGGGAGGGCGGTCTCGGGATCTGGGGGGCGGTCGCCCTGGGTGCGGTGGGCGCGTGGATCGGGTGCCGCCGGCTCGGCGTGCGCCTGTCGTCCTTCGCGGACGCGCTCGCGCCCGGGCTCCTGGTGGCCCAGGCGATCGGCCGGCTGGGCAACTGGTTCAACCAGGAGCTGTTCGGCGCGCCGACGGACCTGCCCTGGGGGCTGCAGATCGACCCGGCCTACCTTCCGATCGACCCGGCGACGGGACTGCAGTACGCCGAGGGGACGCTGTTCCACCCCACGTTCCTGTACGAGATGCTCTGGAACCTCGCGGCGGCCGCACTTCTCGTGTGGCTCGACCGCCGGTACAGGCTCGGTCATGGGAGGGTATTCTGGGCCTACGTCGCGGTCTACACCCTGGGAAGGGTGTGGATCGAGATGCTCCGCATCGACACCGCCGAGATGGTGCTCGGGCTGCGGCTGAACGTGTGGACCTCGATCGTCGTGGGCCTCGGGGCCCTCGTCGCGTTCGTCGTCATCGGCCGGCTGCGTCCGGGTCGCGAGGACGGCGTCGCGCTGCCGGGTCGTCCCGACGACCCGGGGGTGCAGTCCGAGACCGACGGTGACCCCGACGCCACGGCCGAGGCCGTAGACGCCGAGGGCACCACCGACACGACCGACACGGAAGCGTCAGCCTCCGGACCCGACCAGGGCCCGGCAGCTCGCGCCTGAGGTGTCGCCGACCGGGTCACCACCCGGGAAGGCGGCACCTGACAAGTCCGACGGGCCGACGACGTCCCGAACCACCCTTGAAGCAGAGACGCGCCCGCACGCGGGCGCTCAGGAGGACGGTGTTGATGACCACGCCGCAGCACTGGGTCGCGCCACCCGAGGCGCAGGGCCTCTACGACCCGGCGACGGAGCACGACGCGTGCGGTGTCGCGTTCGTCGCGACCCTGCGTGGGACGCCCGGACGGGACATCGTCGACGCGGGCCTGACCGCGCTGCTCAACCTCGACCACCGCGGTGCGGTCGGTGCAGAGGAGAACAGCGGCGACGGGGCGGGGATCCTCACCCAGATCCCCGACGCGTTCGTCCGTGACGTCGTCGCGGTCGAGCTGCCGCCCGCCGGTCGGTACGCGATCGGCATGGCGTTCCTCCCGCAGGACGCTGCCGAGGCGGACGCCGTCGCGCGTCGCTTCGAGGCGATCGCCGTCGAGGAGAAGCTTGACGTGCTCGCCTGGCGCGAGGTGCCGGTGACCGCGGACCTCGTCGGTCCCACGGCCCGCGCCTCCATGCCTGTCTTCCGACAGGTCATCGTCGCGGACCCGGCACGCGAGCTCGCCGGCATCGACCTCGACCGGCGGGCCTACCGGCTGCGCAAGCGTGCCGAGAACGAGCTCGGGCTGTTCCTGGCCTCGCTGTCGGCTCGTACGCTCACGTACAAGGGCATGCTGACCACGGCCCAGCTCGAGCCGTTCTTCCCCGACCTCTCCGACGCGCGCTACGCGTCGGAGATCGCGCTGGTCCACTCCCGGTTCTCGACCAACACCTTCCCGTCGTGGCCGCTGGCCCAGCCGTTCCGGCTGATCGCCCACAACGGCGAGATCAACACGGTGCGGGGGAACCGCAACTGGATGGCGGCCCGTGAGGGGACCCTCGCCAGCGAGGCGCTCGGAGACCTGGCGCCGCTGCTGCCCGTGTGCACCGCCGGGTCGAGCGACTCGGCGAGCTTCGACGAGGTGCTCGAGCTGCTGCACCTGTCCGGGCGGTCGCTGCCCCACTCGGTGCTCATGATGATCCCGGAGGCCTGGGAGAACCATGCCGAGATGGACCCTGCGCGGCGGGCCTTCTACGAGTACCACGCCAACCTCATCGAACCGTGGGACGGTCCGGCCTGCCTGACCTTCACCGACGGGACGCTCATCGGCGCGGTGCTGGACCGCAACGGTCTGCGTCCGGGCCGCTACTGGGTCACCGAGGACGGGCTCGTCGTCCTCGGGTCCGAGGCCGGGGTGCTCGACCTCGACCCGGCGACCATCGTCCGCAAGGGGCGCCTCGAGCCCGGTCGCATGTTCCTGGTGGACACCGACCAGGGCCGGATCGTCGAGGACGACGAGGTCAAGTCTCAGCTCGCGGCGCAGCGCCCGTACGCGAAGTGGGTCGAGGAGAACTCGATCTCGCTGGAGTCGCTGCCTGAGCGTGAGCACGTCGCGCACTCGCCCGCGTCGGTCCAGCGTCGCCAGCGTGCCTTCGGGTACACCTCGGAAGAGCTCAAGATCATCCTGACCCCGATGGCGAACCAGGCCATGGAGCCCTTGGGCGCCATGGGGTCCGACACGCCCGTGGCGGTGCTCTCGAGCCGTCCCCGTCTGCTGTTCGACTACTTCACGCAGATGTTCGCCCAGGTGACCAACCCGCCGTTGGACGCGATCCGCGAAGAGCTGGTGACGTCGATCGGTGGCGCCATCGGCCCGGAGCCGAACCTGCTCGACGACACCGCCGCTCATGCGCGCAAGCTCCTGCTGCCCTTCCCGGTGCTCGACAACGACGAGCTCGCGAAGATCGTGCGGATCGAGCGAGACGCCCGGCTGGAGGGCGAGTTCCGGGCGGCGATCGTGCGAGGTCTGTACGACGTCTCCGGTGGCGGCCGTGCGCTGCACGCACGCCTGGAGGAGATCTTCGCCGAGATCGACGCGCAGATCGAGGCCGGCGCGACGCACATCGTGCTCTCGGACCGGGACTCGGACGCCGAGAAGGCGCCGATCCCGTCCCTGCTGCTCACCAGCGCGGTGCATCATCACCTGCTGCGCCGGCAGACCCGTACGCGGATCTCGCTGGTCGTGGAGGCCGGCGACGTCCGCGAGGTCCACCACGTCGCGCTCCTGATCGGCTACGGCGCGGCCGCCGTCAACCCGTACCTCGCGATGGAGACCGTCGAGGACCTCGCCGTGCGCGGCTACCTGGACGTCGCTCCCGACGAGGCCGTGCGCAACCTCATCAAGGCGCTCGGCAAGGGGGTGCTCAAGGTGATGTCCAAGATGGGCATCTCCACGATCATGTCCTACCGCGGCGCGCAGGTCTTCGAGGCGGTGGGTCTCTCCCACGAGCTCGTCGACGACTACTTCACCGGGACGACCAGCCGGCTCGCCGGCATCGGCCTCGACGTGATCGCGGCCGAGACGGCGGCACGTCACGCGGAGGCCTACCCGGCCTCGGGCAACCACGCGCCGCACGAACGGCTCACCACCGGGGGGGAGTACCAGTGGCGGCGGGACGGCGAGGAGCACCTCTTCGACCCGGAGACGGTCTTCCGGCTCCAGCACGCCACCCGGACGGGTCGCATGGAGATCTTCCGGCAGTACACCCGCCGTGTCGACGAGCAGTCCCAGCGACTGATGACCCTGCGGGGGCTGCTGCGGTTCGACCCTGACCGTGAGCCGATCCCGATCGACGAGGTCGAGCCCGTCAGCGAGATCGTCAAGCGGTTCAACACCGGTGCGATGTCCTACGGCGCGATCAGCCAGGAGATGCACGAGACGCTCGCCGTGGCGATGAACGAGATCGGGGGCCGCTCGAACTCCGGCGAGGGCGGTGAGGACCCGGAGCGCCTGTACGACCCGCGGCGGCGTTCGCGCGTCAAGCAGATCGCTTCCGGACGTTTCGGCGTCACGAGCGAGTACCTGACCCAGGCCGACGACATCCAGCTCAAGCTCGCGCAGGGTGCCAAGCCCGGCGAGGGCGGTCAGCTTCCTGGTCCCAAGGTGTACCCGTGGGTCGCGAAGACCCGGCACTCGACCCCCGGGGTCGGACTCATCTCGCCGCCGCCGCACCACGACATCTACTCGATCGAGGATCTCGCCCAGCTGATCCACGACGCCAAGAACGCGAACCCGAGCGCTCGGGTCCACGTCAAGCTCGTCTCCGAGTTCGGTGTGGGCACGGTCGCCACGGGGGTGTCCAAGGCGCATGCCGACGTGGTCCTCATCTCGGGCCACGACGGCGGGACGGGCGCCAGCCCGTTGACCTCCCTCAAGCACGCGGGGACGCCGTGGGAGATCGGCCTGGCCGAGACCCAGCAGACGCTCGTGCTCAACAACCTGCGAGACCGGATCACGGTGCAGGTCGACGGTCAGATGAAGACGGGCCGCGACGTCGTGGTGGCCGCGCTGCTGGGGGCCGAGGAGTTCGGCTTCGCGACCGCACCGATGGTGGTCTCGGGCTGCATCATGATGCGGGTCTGCCACCTGGACACGTGCCCGGTCGGCGTCGCGACCCAGAACCCGGAGCTGCGGCGCCGGTTCACCGGCAAGCCCGAGTTCGTGATCAACTTCTTCGAGTTCATCGCCACGGAGGTGCGTGAGCACCTCGCCTCCCTGGGCTTCCGTTCGGTCGAGGAGGCCGTCGGTCAGGTCCAGGCGCTGGACACGCGCAAGGCTGTCGACCACTGGAAGGCCGAGGGGCTCGACCTCGCCCCGGTCCTCGAGCGGGTCGAGCACCCGGCGGGCACCGCGCTCCACCGCACCCGGGACCAGGACCACGGCCTGGACAAGGCCCTCGACCAGCAGCTCATCGCCCAGGCGGCGCCGGCGCTCGAGGACGCCGTCCCGGTGTGCATCGAGGTGCCGGTGCGCAACGTCAACCGCACGGTCGGCACGATGCTCGGTCACGAGGTGACCAAGCGGTACCGCGGCGAGGGGCTTCCTGACGACACGATCGACGTGACCCTGACCGGTTCGGCGGGCCAGTCGTTCGGGGCGTTCGTCCCGCGCGGGGTGACCCTGCGGCTCTTCGGCGACGCGAACGACTACGTCGGCAAGGGCCTGTCGGGTGGCCGGATCGTCGTGCGGCCCGACCGGGCGGCGGTGCTCGACGGTGCCGCCAACGTCATCGCCGGCAACGTCATCGGCTACGGAGCGACGAGCGGCAAGATCCTCCTGCGGGGGCGTGTCGGCGAACGGTTCGCGGTCCGCAACTCGGGCGCGACCCTGGTCGTCGAGGGCGTGGGGGACCACGGCTGCGAGTACATGACCGGTGGTGAGGTCGTCGTGCTCGGACCGACCGGCCGCAACTTCGGCGCCGGGATGTCCGGCGGCGTGGCCTACGTGCTGAACCTGCGCGAGGGCGCGATGAACACGGCGTCGGTGGCGAACGGTGAGCTCGTCGTCGGCCCGCTGGAGGACGACGACTGGGCCCGGGTGCGTGAGCTGCTGGCCGAGCACCAGGAGGAGACCGGGTCGCCGGTCGCGGCCGAGCTGCTCGAGGACGCCGGCACGAGGGCACGGTTCTCCCGTGTCCTGCCTCCTGCCTGGGCGAACGTCCGTACGGCACTGGCCGAGGCGCAGTCCGCTGGTACGCCCTTGGGAGAGGGCGACGACTTCGACCCCTCCCTCTGGGAGCACATCATGGAGGTGGCACGTGGCTGATCCCCGTGGATTCCTGAAGGTACGGGAGCGCGAGCTCCCGCCGAGCCGCCCGGTCGAGGTGCGGCTGCGTGACTGGCGCGACACCCACGAGGTCCGTCAGGAGGGGCAGCCCTTCCTGAAGGAGCAGGCCGGCCGCTGCATGGACTGCGGCATCCCGTTCTGCCACCAAGGCTGCCCGCTCGGGAACCTCATCCCGGAGTGGAACGACCTGGTGCGGACGGGCCAGTGGGCCGACGCCATCGAACGGTTGCACGCCACCAACAACTTCCCCGAGTTCACCGGCCGGGTGTGCCCCGCGCCGTGCGAGACGAGCTGCGTGCTGGGCATCAACCAGCCGGCGGTCACGATCAAGAACATCGAGGTCTCGATCATCGACGAGGCCTTCGAGCGAGGTCTGGTGACGCCCCAGGTGCCTCAGCGCCTCACCGGCTCGACGGTGGCGGTCGTGGGATCGGGCCCCGCCGGGCTCGCGGTGGCGCAACAGCTGACCCGTGCCGGGCACACCGTCGTCGTCTACGAGCGGGACGACGCGATCGGCGGGCTGCTGCGCTACGGCATCCCCGACTTCAAGCTCGAGAAGTCGCACATCGAACGGCGACTGGCGCAGATGGAGGCTGAGGGCACGCGGTTCCGCACGAGCGTGGAGATCGGCAAGGACATCACCTGGGACGCGTTGCGCCGGCGCTTCGACGCCGTCGTGATCGCCACGGGTGCCACCGTCCCGCGCGAGCTCGCCGTCCCGGGCAACGACCTCGAGGGCGTGCACCCGGCGATGGAGTTCCTCACGCCGTCCAACAAGGCGGTGGCGGGCAGGCCGGTCGAGGGTGTGCCGGACGCCGAGGGCAAGCACGTCGTGGTCATCGGCGGTGGCGACACGGGCTCGGACTGCGTGGGCACGTCCCTGCGCCAGGGCGCTGCGAGCGTGACCACCCTCGCCATCGGCAAGAGGCCGCCGACCGAGCGCCCTGAGCACCAGCCGTGGCCCACCGACCCGATCGTCTTCGAGGTGTCGAGCTCTCACGAGGAGGGCGGGGAGCGGACGTTCCTCGCCTCGACGGTAGAGTTCGTCGGCGACGACAGCGGTGCGGTCCGAGCACTGAAGGTCGCCGAGACCGAGTACCTCGACGACGGTCGACGAGTTCCCCGGGCCGGTACCGAGCGAGAGATCCCCGCGGATCTCGTGCTCATCGCGATGGGATTCACAGGACCCGAGACCGAGGAGCTGGTCACCCAGACCGGCGCCGAGACCACCAGCCGCGGCCTGGTGCGCCGCGGCGACGACTACGCGACCACGCTGCCGGGCGTCTTCGTGGCCGGCGACGCCGGCCGCGGTCAGTCCCTCATCGTGTGGGCGATCGCCGAAGGTCGGGCGGCCGCGGCCGCCGTGGACAGGTTCCTCCAGGGCAGCACAGAGCTGCCGGCCCCGGTGGGCCCGCGCACGGTGGCCCTGAGAGGATGAGCACGAACCCGGGCGCCGTGTGGCGTCCGGGACGGCCCCGGTCGGTACCGGGGCAGTACGACGACGAGGCTGGAGACATGCGCAGAGCGAAGATCGTGTGCACCATCGGACCCGCGACAGCATCCCCGGAGAAGCTCCGGGAGCTGGTCGACGCGGGTATGGACGTGGCCCGGATCAACCGGAGCCACGGCGAGCAGTCGGAGCACGAGGCCGTCTATCACGGCGTGCGCACGGCGGCCCAGGAAGCTGGGCGAAACGTCGCCGTCCTGGTGGACCTGCAGGGGCCCAAGATCCGGCTGGGCCGGTTCGGGGGCGACGAGAAGCACCTCCTGCAGGTGGGTGACACCTTCACGATCACCACCGAGGACGTCGTGGGGACGCGTGAGCTGGTCTCCACCACCCACAAGGGTCTGGCACAGGACGCCCGGGTGGGTGACCCCCTGCTCATCGACGACGGCAAGGTGCGCGTGCGTGTCACCGCCGTGGAGGGGCCGCGCGTCGTCACGACCGTCGAGGTGCCCGGCCCGGTGTCGAACAACAAGGGCATCAACCTGCCCGGCGTCGCCGTCTCGGTGCCGGCGCTGAGCGAGAAGGACACGGACGACCTGCGCTGGGCGCTTCGGATGGGGGCGGACCTCATCGCCCTGTCGTTCGTGCGCAACGCCGAGGACTACCAGGACGTGCGGCGGATCATGGACGAGGAGGGGCGCGTCGTCCCGGTCATCGCCAAGATCGAGAAGCCGCAGGCGGTGGAGAACCTCGAGGAGGTCGTGGCGGCCTTTGACGGTTTCATGGTCGCTCGCGGTGACCTCGCGGTGGAGATGCCGCTGGAGCAGGTCCCGCTGGTCCAGAAGCGTATCGTGGAGCTGGCCCGCCAGAACGCGAAGCCGGTCATCGTGGCCACGCAGGTGCTGGAGTCCATGACGACCAGCCCGACGCCGACCCGCGCCGAGGCCTCGGACTGCGCCAACGCCGTGCTGGACGGCGCGGACGCCGTCATGCTCTCGGGCGAGACCAGCGTGGGTGACTACCCGATCATCACCGTGCAGACCATGGCGCGGATCATCGAGGCCACGGAGGAGATGGGCCGGGAGCGGATCGCCCCGCTGGGCTCGTCGCCGCACACCCGTGGCGGCATCATCACCCGGGCCGCGGCCGAGATCGGCAACTCCTTGGGGGTGAAGTACCTCGTCACCTTCACGCAGTCCGGGGACTCGGCCAAACGGATGTCGCGCCTGCGCTCGGGCATCCCGCTGCTCGCCTTCACCCCGGAGGAGTCGGTGCGCAACGTGCTGGCGCTCAGCTGGGGCACGACGACGTACACCGTGCCGGAGGTGGGATCGGTGGACGCCATGGTGGGTCAGGTCGACCAGACGCTGCAGGCCAACGGCCTGGCCGAGGTCGGCGACCGGGTGGTCATCGTCTCCGGTGCGCCGGTCGGCGTGCCGGGCACGACGAACTCGATCCTCGTGCACAAGGTCGGCAGCCACGGCGACGGGGGAGCCCTCGCCGGCTGACCGTCGGGCGCCGGTGAACCTGGCGCACCAGCGCACGAGAGCCCGGGCCGCTGCGGCGGCCCGGGCTCTCGTGCTGCGGTGCCCCGGGCGGGATTCGAACCCGCCCCTGCCAACCACCCATCGCCGCAGGTCAGGCCGCGAAACCGGCCCGATTTCGGACATTGCGGCCCTGGTGATTTGTAGGCGGATTTTCAACGGTTTCGATAGGCCTGATGTAGACACGCCTACACGGATTCGGCCGTCAGTCTCGATCTGGCGCCGCACGGCCTCGCCCAACTCCGGGTCCCGGCCGGGCCGTTCGGGCAGCCGGCCGACGACGGCGCGGTACTCCTCGTCGAGCTGCGCGAGGGCGAGCACGGTCAGCGGGTCCATCGCGCCAGGGTGTCCGACGGCGGGCCGGGGGAGCGGGCGGCGTGCACAGGGCTGTGGAAAAGGCTCCGACGTCTCACCCCTGATCCGTCGCAACCTTTGCTGACGGATCGGGCGCAGGCGTTGCAACGTTAGATCGGCTCGCAGCACTCCTGATCGACCCACGCGGTCCACTCGCCCCACCCGGGGTACTCCGCGGTGAACGCGAGCATGCCCCGTGCACGCGCCGTGACCGCGCCGTCGAGCGTCACGACGTCGCCGCCGTAGGTCCGCGCCGTGCAGCGGGCCGGCCGCGGTTCGTCGTACACCTCGTGCCCGGGCGGCCGGGCCGCCTGGTGCGCGATGAGGTGGCGGTGGTCGGGGATCGGCGGGCGCATGGGGCCAGTGTGCGTCCTGGGTACGACGAAACGGCCCCCGACCACCTCGGAGAGGCAGCCGGGGGCCGTCAGTGCACCTGAGTGCAGGTCAGTCGACGTGCAGTGAGCGGGTGTCGTCGTCGTGCTCGGGGTCGATCAGGCGGGCGGCAGCGTCACCACGTCGATCACGCCGGCGCTGCGGATGAGCACCTCGGGTGCGGCCGCGGCGCGCAGCAGGGCGTAGTGCCGCCCGGAGGCGAGCGCGACGGTGCCGGCGGGGTTGTCGATGGCGTCAGGTCCGGCGATGAGCAGGCTCACGGTCTCGCCGGACCGGTCCATGGTGTGCCAGTCGGTGCCGTCGAAGGTGGCCTCGATGTCGCCCGCGGGGGCGTGGCTGAGGTCCCACGAGACGGTCTCGCGGCCTCTGCGGTCGATGCGCACTGCTACCTCCGGGGGGTCGAGGTGATCAAGGGCCGTCCGGTCGGAGCGCCGGAGGCAAGGCTGGCGCCCGAGGGTGACCCGGCGCGCAGGGGTGCGCCGTACGGCCCGGACGAGAGGGCGAGCTCGCCACCGACGGCGGCCGGGTTGCGGCCTGACCCGGAGGCGGTCACGCGCACCGACGCGACGGACGCCCCGGAGCGACGGGCGACACCGGTGCCGGTCGCGGCCACGCCGATGGTGGCGACCGAGGATCCGCCCCGGGTGTGCACCGGTGAGCCTGAGCCGAGAGCCGTGACGCCGACCGTGGCGACGGACGACCCGCCTGTGGCCTTGGAGCCTGCGCCGGCCGGCGTGGTGGTGATGGTCGCGACGGCCGCCCCGGAGGCCCTGCGGCGGCCGGACCCTGTGGCCGTGACGCCGGCGGCCGCCGTGCTCGCACCGGTGGCCGTCTTCGATCCGGCGCCGGTGGTGCTCACGGATGCGCCGGTGATGCTCGACCCGGCGGCGACCTTGCGCCCGGTGCCCGACGACGTGACGGTCACGACGGCCACCGATGCGCCCGACGGCGCCGAGGACGGGTCGGGCACGGGGGTGTCCATCGCCTCCGCGATCGCCGCGGTGTTCAGTACCGAGTCGTACAGGCGCACGTCGTCCACGGTGCAGGTGCTCGGCACGCTGGGGTGGCCGCCGGCCGAGACGGTGACAGACCCTGCGTCCAGGGTGCCGCTGCCGGGCAGCACCCCGGTCCCGACCAGGGTGCCGTTGGCGTAGCACGACAGGGTGCGCGTGCCCGCGTCGTAGGTCATGGCCAGGTGGTACCAGGTGCCGGCCGACGCCGGGCCGACGCTGGCGGTCTGGATGACGTCGCTCGCCCCGCCGGAGCGGATGAACGCGGACACGTTCGCCGCGGCGGAGAGGTTGATCAGCGCGTAGGCGGTCGCCGAGACCTCGAGCATCACGGGCGTCGGGGCGGCGCCGGTCAGCGTGTCGAAGCGGACCCAGCACATCGCCGTCCAGCTGGGGGCCGACGCCGTGAAGGGCGCCCCGGAAGCGGCCCGGCCCCCGACGACACCGAGGCCGCCACCGGTATGACCGGCGACCCACGTCCCGGCGTCCAGGGTCAGGGGCGGCGCGGCGACCGTGCTGGCCGCGCTCGACCCTGACCCCTCGGAGAAGCCGTAGTCGGCGACGAGCACCGGTCAGTCCGCCGAGACGGTGAACCCGGTGTCGGCGCCGTGGAGGTCGTACTGCCCGGCGCCGGTGTAGGACTCCTCCGTCAGGTCGCTCCCGCCCCACGACGCGCCCGCCGTCGAGGCGTCGTAGGCACGCCATCCGCCGACCGTGGTCGCGGCCGGGACCTGGAAGGTCAGGTCGCCGCCCAGGCGGACGTCGGCGCCGTCGGCCGATGCCGTGGCGGGCAGGCGGGCGTAGTCCCCGCCCGTCAGCTCGGTCCCGGTCTCGTCGACCAGGCCGGCGTGGGTGATCGCCGCGGCCGCGGCCGTGGCCATCAGGTCGAGCAGTGCTGGTGATGCAGCCATCGTGACCTCCAGGTCAGTCGGTGAAGCCGGGACTCTCGTCGATCTCGGCGCACCGGCGTGCAGCCGCGGCCGAGGGGAACGGTGCGGTGCACGACGCGCACCGGTAGACGCCCGGGTCGCGCGCCTCGCAGTCCGCGGCGTCGCACGGGCCGTCGAGGTCGCAGGGCGGGCAGATCACCGGACGGGGTCCTCGAGCTCGTCCGGGGCGTCGTCGAGCCACGGCTCGGGCAGGTCCTCGGTGGTCACCTGCCCGTCGGGGCGGTAGACGACGCCGAGCCCGCCGGCGATCGTGGCCACGATGCCGGACACGGCGCCCGCGACGGCGGCGACCGTCTCGGCATGCTCGGGGGCGACGGCCGCGGTGATGGCCGCGGAGCCGGTGGCGAGCGCGCCGACGACGAGGGCGGTGTAGTAGGCGATCGTGCGGACCTTGGGCGGGATGGTGGGCTGGTAGGTGCTCATCGCTTGAAGCCTCGCTTCGAGTTGGTGACGCGCTGGAGGGATCGGATGGTGGACGACGGGTTCCACAGCTCGCCGTCGATCGCGCCGGAGTAGATCGCGTTGTCACGCAGCCAGCGCTGCAGTGCCTTGAAGGTCTCGGGTCCGACGAGGCCGTCCTGCTTGGCGCCGACGACGCCCTGCAGGGCGCGGATGGTGCGCGAGCCGGTGTAGCCGCGGCGCTTCCACTGCCAGCCGGAGCGCAGGCCGAGGTTCCGGTCGCGCCAGCGCCGGTTCTGGGAGTCGATCTGGCCATCGACGGCGCCCGAGTAGAGCCCGGCCTCCTTGAGGCGCCGCTGCAGGGCGCGGGTGGTGTCCGGGCCCCACTTGCCGTCGGTCGCGATACCCGTGGCGGGCGTGGGTGCGGGCTTGCTCGGCGCGGTGGGGCGCGAGGTGCCACCTCCGCCGAGGAGCGCGCCGCCGGCCGCGATGCGGGCGCGCTGGGCATACACGTACCGGCCCGGGCAGGCGGTGGAGGCGACATCGCGGTGTCCACGCACGGGCGCGGACCGGACCCACCACTTCCCACGGCCCTTGGCCACGATCGCGGCGGCCGTGGCCAGCGCGGCGGCGGTCGGCTCGCGGGTCTCGTAGTTGCCGGCGAAGCAGATCGCACGGGCCGTGCTGTTCCGGCCCCCGGTGTGCGCCCCGCGGCGGTTCCAAGACACGCCCTGGTAGGCACGGCCGGACGGGAAGACGATCGCGTTGTACGAGATGCCGATGCCGTAGCGGCCGAACCGGCGGTAACCGATGTCCTCGATCTTGCGCATCTCGGCCTGCTCCTGCGCCACGGTCGCGTTCGGCGACAGGTGCGTGGTCACGGTGTGATGCAGGAACACCTCGCGGGCGAGCCCTGTGAGCGTGACGTCGCCGTCGGGGCGGCGGGCGCCCCACGATCGGCGCGAGCGGATGGTGACCATGACGGGGTGCCTCCAGGGCATGCGAACGGGCCCACCGGCGGACGCGGGCGGGCTGCAGGTGGGTGGGTCAGAGGGTGAGGGCGCGCACGAGCTGGGCGAGGGGGATCGCGACGCCGACGGCGCCGATGATCGCTCCGACGACCCAGCGGCGGTCCTGCTTGCGGGCCTCGGCGGCCTTGGCGATCTCCGCGGCGCGCTGCTTGCGGTCGGCCTCGAGCTCCTTGAGGACCTGTGCGTCCGCGGCGCGCGCCTCGGCAGCGAAGCGCTCGTGGCGCTTCTCGGCGTCGGACTCGTGGTCGTGCAGGTCGCGGCGCAGGGTGGCGGTCTCGGCGTCGAGGCGTCGCACCTCGGCCTCGTGCTCGCGTCGGGTGACCATGGTGGACAGGTCGGTGCGCAGTGCACGGACGTCGTCGCGGGTCGCGTTGATCGCGTCGAGGGTGGGGTCGGTCATCGGACGGCGCCTACCGGAGCGAGAGGACTTCGTTGATGGAGACGTACCCGGGGTCGTTGTGCGAGATCGTGACCCTGCCGTCGTTGTAGAAGTACGCGTCGGCGCCCAGGGTGAAGCTGTTGACGCCAGCGGGCAGTCGCAGGAACGTGCTGAGGGTGTGGTGGTACCCCTCGGGGAGGGCGAACGCCGGCTGCGCGCCGGTGGACGAGGTGCCGACCGTCGTGAGCCGCGCCTGCACGTGGAGGTTCCCGGCCGAGTCGCGGCGGTACCGGCCGGTGCCGCCCCACCCGTTGGTGTAGGTCAGGTTGTGCCAGGGGTCCTCGGGCTGCCACACGGTCTTCCACGGAGGCGTCCCGACGCCGTCGTAGACCTGCAGCGCGGCAGGAGAGCCGACCCACGCCATCTGCCCGACGGTGGGCGAAGGCAGCTCGGCGTCGCGGGCGGCAGGGGAGGCATACCGGGGGACCGCGCGGTCGCCGAGGAAGTTGAACGCGCCCTGGAGGTGCGTCGGGATGTTCGAGACGTCGCCGTAGTCCGGCAGGCCGGTGAAGCCCTGCCACTGGTCGATGAGCATCAGATCTCCTCGGGGTCGTCGGGGACCTCGGGCTCCGGTTCGGGCTCGGGCTCCGGGTCGTGCTCGGTGGGCGGGTAGTCCGCGGCGATCGCCAGGCGGCCGGTGCGCGTGAGCACGACGGCCTGCACCTGGTCGGGGTCGAAGCCGAGGGCGCGCAAGACGGCGTCGTGGTCGGACACGTCGACCTCCACAGGTGGCTGGGGCGGCTGGGTGGTCTCGGGGGCCTCGTCGGTCACGGCGCTCACTCCCACAGGTCCGTCGGGGCGGTGTAGGTCACGACCAGGCGCGCGTTGAGCGCGAGCGCTGAACCCTCGGGCGAGGAGAAGAACCGGTCGGCCGTGCTCTCGGAGTAGAAGCCGATGCCCTCGATCGCGCTGGACGCGAGCGCTGTCGTCCACGCGGCGGGGAGCACCCAGCGGGCCGTCTGCCCGGACGAGAAGCCCGGCAGGCTCAGCGGCCCGAAGCCCGGCGTCGGCACGGGCTCCTGCCCGACGACAGGGGGGCTGCTCGCCGTGTACTGGTGGCCGTACATCCGCGGCGACGCCTGGACGGGTGTGGCGAGGTCGGTGCGGGTCATGACCAGCTCGACCAGGTGCACGGTGCCGGCGGCTGCCGCGATCGCGTCGAGCGCGGCGAGGTTGTGCAGCAGGATCGTGGCGTAGTCGACTGTCGGCAGGGCTGTCGGGGTGGGGGCGCCGGGCCCGCCCTCCTGGGGGCCCCAGCGGCCCTGCTCGACATACCCGCTGCTGCCGCGGTCGCTCTGGGATTGCCAAGGCGTCGGGGACGCGGACGAGTTCGATTTGTGCCAGTTGTGCTCCAGGAGCAAGTCCACGGTGCGGTAGTCGACGGCGCCGCTCGGGTCAGCGACGGCCCCGGCGTACACCCACCCGCCGTCGGCGGGCAGGATCAGGCAGTGCGACCCGACCGCCGGGAGCGGCAGGTGCGTGAGAACGAGCGGGCGGAAGGTCGCGCCGCCCTCGACGAACCGCACGGTGACGGACATCGGGGTGCCCGAGGTGGCCGCCGTCACGATGGCGATGCGGGGCAGCGGGGTCCGCCCGCGCCGGACCATCTCGAGGACCGCAGCAGGCGAGGTCATGCGGTCACCGCCCGCAGGTCGCGCGTCGTCACAGGGAAGTCGCCTCCAGCGGTCAGGGGGAGCGTGAAGCGGTCGATGACATGGCGGCGGACCGTGTGGGAGTACCCGGACGCCGAGGTCGGCACGACGACGTCGACGACGTCGCGCGCCTCCAGGGCGGCGTGCGGCACGGCGGACAGGTCCAGGCCGGCCGCGGCCCCCGTCCGCTTGGCGAGCTCGGCGCGCGCCACCGTGCGGCACTGCGCCAGGGACGTGAGGTTCGGCTGGGAGATGACGACCGACGCTCGACCCCAGGCGCCGGCGTCCGGGTCGCCCCAGCGCGTCGGCGACGTCGGGTCGTCGTCGATGGCCACGCCCACGATCGGGTCCGGGGCGCCGTCGGGCGTGCTGCCCTGCACCGCGACCCGGTTCACCACGTCGGCACGGGACTCGGCGCGCTGGGCGTCCACGAGCGTGCGGCCACCTCCTGGCGAGTAGCGCCCGCCGGGAGCGAAGGTCCACACCGGCTCGGTGTCGACCGTCGGGGAGTCGGCGATCACGAACTGCCCGAGCGGGTCGGCGTAGACCTGGGCCGCGATGGAGGTCGCCAGCGTGAGGATCAGGCCCCACCGGTCCGAGCCCTCCGTCATCTCTCGCACGGGCGCGTCGTGCGAGGCGACGTTGATCACGACGGCCTGGGGCAGCGACTCGCGGATCAGCTGGCCGATCAGCGCCGCCGCCGACGGGCCCTGCACGGTGCGCGGGCTGATGAAGACGTCGTCGGCCACGTGCGCCTCACGGCTGACTCCGCCCAGCGTCACCTCGGTGCGACCCAGGGCCGACCCGGACAGGTCGTCCACCCGGAACCGCCCGACAGGGATGGTCAGCGGCGTGCCGTCCGAGGTGATCAGCGAGTGCCGGACCCGCAGCTCATGGCCGCGGGTGGCCAGCCGCGGCGCCCCGTCCAGGGGGTCGGGCAGCGCCGGTGCCTGGGAGTAGGCCCCGGTCGGCAGGAACGGCGGCAGCGTCAGGCTGCAGGTGCGCCGGGTCGCGGAGGTGGCGTCCACCGTGATCGACCCCCCGACCACCGGCAGGCCCGAGTAGAGCCGCACCCCGGCCTTGAAGACGTCCACCGTCACGCTCAGGCCGTTGGAGGACCGGACGACGTCGTCGTAGGCCTCGGGGACCGGCCACATCAGAAGTTGCCCGTCGCGAGGTCGAGGTAGGAGACGTCCGCGTCGACGATGTCCTGGTACGTCGCGAACGCATCGGCCACGTCCCCGTAGGTCGCGCCGGACCAGCCGGTCGCCGGGCCCGCGGGAGTCGACACCTCGACCAGCGACAGCCGCGTGCGCCGCAGGGGCTGCAGGTCCGAGCGCATTCCCGCGGGGTTCGTCGTGCTCATCGACTGCACCTGGTAGTAGCCCGAGGGGATCTCCTCGGGCTGGCCGGACTGCAGCAGCACCACCTGACCCGGGGCCTGGCGCACAGCACGCTGCAGGGCCGACAGTTCGGCCGGGGAGTACGTCGTGACCTCCAGGTCCGGGATCATCAGCGCCCCCATGCCGGCGGACTGCGCCAGCGTGGGGCCCGACACTTCCTGGAATCCGGCCTGCGTCACCGCCCCTGTGATCTGCCAGTACCCGCCGAGCGTCTCGCGGGACTGCTCGGGCGCGAGGTTCACCTCGACGCGCGTCGTCAGCTCCGGGCGGCCCGGGACCTTGACCCATAGGCCCCACGCGGCGCCCATCATGGGGACGATCGCCTGGGCCGAGACGTGCGACCCGCCCGAGCTGTAGAAGCCCTCGGCGCGGTACCGAACCTCGACCCCCATCGGCGCCTCGTTGTCCGACCACACCAGCGTCCCGCCCGGCGCCAGCACGCGCTCCGCGCCGCGCACGGGCGTGGCGACCTGCGCCGGCGTCGAGCGCAGAATCGTCATCTCGACCGGCGACTCCGGAAAGAACCAGTTCTCGCCATGGACGACGAGGTTCACGAGGTTCCGCTGCGGGTCGAAGTTGGCCTCCATGACGCCGTCCGAGCTCGTGGGCATCAGCGCACTCCTGTCACGTAGCGGGACGCGTTGTCCTGGGCGGCCGTGGTCCCGGCCACGACACCGGCGGCCGTCCGGGCCTGGGCCGTGACGATGTACTCGCCGAGCTGGCGGATCTGCGCGTCGGACATGTGCGCGACGACGTTCCCGACGTCGACCTTCACCGGGTTGCGGTTGCCGACCGGCGTCGCATACACCGACGGCGAGACCGCCGACGGCAGCGCGACGAGGTTCGCCGCGGCCTTCGACACGCCAGCCTCGGAGTCCCGCAGGCCCAGCACCGCGCCGTCGCCGACGTGGTGCATCAGGTCGCGGAAGACGCGCGACGGGCTGTTGATCCCGAGCGCCCGCTTGAGGGCGTTCTCCATGCCCTTGGCGACCTTCTCGATCTGCGACTCGATCTTCTTCTGGTTCTTCTCCAGGCCCGCCACGAGGCCCTCGGCAGCCGACAGGCCGCCCTTGTAGAAACCCTCGGTCACGACCTGGCCCGAGCGACCCGCCCAGTACTCGATGTCCTTGTAGGCCGCGTTCATCTGCTTCGCGTCCGACTTCGACAGCTGCAGCAGGGCGTCAGCGGCCTCCTGGCCGCCCTCGACGCCCATGGAGGCGACCTCCTGCAGGACGGCGCCGGAGAAGCCCTGCTGCTCGAGCTTGCGCAGCGTCAAGGCGAACTTCTTCGCCCGGCCGGCGTAGGCCTTCGCCTTCGCCAGCATCGACTTCCCGGTCGGGGAGTCGTACCAGACCTCGCCGCGAGCGTTCGTGCGCTGCTGCGGGCTGGCGGCGTCGGCCAGCGAGAAGCCGCCGGTGATCGTGTTCGACACCTGCGAGGAAATCTGGCCCAGCTCCTGGACCCGGTCCCGGGCGTCGGCGAGCCGCTTCTCGATCTTCTCGGCCTGCGCGTAGAGCTTGCGCATCTCGCGCTCGGCCGACCGGGACGCGTCCGCCAGCCGGTTCGACTGCTTCTTCGTCAGGTCACCCGAGCGCGCCAGGCCCATCATGTCGTCGGCGACCGCGTAGGCCCCCGACAGCGACCCCGTGGCCTGGTCCTGGATGGCGCCGCGCCGGACGTCGGTCCGAAGCTCGCGCCGCTCCTCGCGCAGACGACCACGTCGGGCACGCTGGTCCTGCACCGCCTGACGACGCTCGTCCAGACGCTGCTCCGCCGTCGCGGTGCGCTTCTCAGCGTCCCGCACCCGCCGCTCCAGAGTCCGCACCCGCGAGTCCGGGGCGCCACCCTTCTGTGCATCCGACAGCGCCCGCTCGGCGTTGCGCTGTGCGGCACGCGCCGCCTGAGCACGCTCGCGCGCCCGGTCACGACGCTCCTGCGCGCGACCCAAAGCCCGGTCCGCCGACCCGACTGCGCCACCGGCGGCGAACGCCTCCACCTGTCCCAGCACGGCCCGGCGCATCGCCTCGATGGCGCCGTGACCGCCAGCCGCCTGGACCTCCTTGGCGGTCCACACGTGCTCGCCGTTCGACAGCAGCGCCGGGATCGAATCCGAGGTGCCGGTGCCGGGTCCGCGGACCCCGCCGCCGGCCGCCAGCGCCAGGTGCACGTGGTTGTTGTGCGTGCGGCGCGTGACGTCCGCGACGTCGTTGGTCCGTCGGCCGTTGCGGATGAAGCCGCGCGGCGTGTAGTACAACTCCTTCGCCTGCGAACCGAAGGCCTGCGCCAGCAGGTCGAACGTGCGCCCCATGTTCGGCGAGACGATATCGACGGCTCGGCCCATTCCGTGGTAGCTCGGACGGCCGGTCGCCGTGACTGCGCCCGGCCGGTAGCCCGACGTGATCTGCGCGCCCGGATCCAGGCTCTTGACGGCCTGTGTCATCTGGCCCACGCCGCGCGGAGTGGTCCCGGGCCAGCCGTGGCCCTCGCCGTCGCCGAATCCGTTGGCCTTGCCGTTGGCGGCGAAGTCGAAGACGACCTTGCCGTTGACGGTCGTCGTCATCGGCTTGGTGACCTCGGAGCGGAAGAGCTCCAGCGACTTGAGCGCGTTCGACGTGTCCGCGTCGACCTTGACCGACGCGCCCTGGTCGTCGATCCAGTCGGTCAGGCTGACGACGGTCGCCCGACCCTTGTCGTCCTTGCCGAGGATCGTCACGGTGCCGTCGGTCGCGTCGACGTCGGCCACGTAGTCACGCAGCGTCGCGACGGCCTCGCCGTCGGCGCCATAGATCGTGACCGTGCCCTCGGCCTCGTTGACCTCGGCCGTCAGCGAGCGCACCGCCTCGGATGCCCGAATTGTGTCGCCCTCGACTGAGAGGGTGCCCTCGGCCTTGCTGATCTCGTCCAGCAGGAGACCGAGATCCCTCTCAGCGATCGACCCGTCAGCCTCGATCTGGATGACCGGGTTCCGCTCCGACTCGACAGCCTCGACGATGTCGCCGCCGGTGCCGCGCCACGCCTCGACGAGGCGCTCACGCTGCTTCGGGCTCGCGTCGGCGAAGGTCTGCAGCGCCGCGGCGCCCGCAGGGCCCGCCTCGATGAGCTCGTCGACCATCGCGTGCGCGGCGGCCGCCATGTCGGCTGGCATCTGCTCGCGGATGTCACGCGTGACGCTGAGGATGTTGTCGCGCCAGTTCGCCTGCGCCGTGGCCTGCGCCTCCAGCTCGGCGATCCACTCCTTCATGCTGACGGTCGTGCCGTCGTAGAAGTCCTCCCACGACTTCTCGGCGTCGCCGGACGCGACGGCGGCCTCCTCGGCCATCTCGCGGTTCTTGTCGATGACCGACTGGAAGCCGTCCGTCAGGCCGATGAAGGACGCGTCCGCGCCCGCGACCATGTCGCGCCAGTCCTCGAGCGCCTTCTCCGCCGCCTCGAGCGCCTTCTGCTGCTCTTCCATGGCTGCGGTCGCGTCGTAGGCGGAGTCGGACATGCCGTCCTGAGCCGCGCCGAGGTCGTCCGCTGCACTGCCGGCGGCGCGAGCCTCCTCGGCTCCCAGGCCGAGCGACTTGCGCTGCTCGTCGAGCATGTCGGTGACAATCCGGCCGCGGTTGTAGAACTCGGTGTCGTTGACGTTCTTCTGGCTGGCGTCCCACTCCTCAGCAGCACGGGTAACGGCGGCGATGTCCTCCGGGACGCCCTGGATGTAGCCCGCGAGCTGCTCCACCGAGAGGCCGAGGTCGTCCGCGGCGGACTTGATCGAGTAGAAGTCGGCGCCCGCCAGGCGGTCGAGCCAGCCGCGCTGATCCTGCGTCAGGACCTCGGAGAGGCGTGTCATCGAGTCGGCGGTCGTGTTGCCGGCGTCGTCCAGGGTCGCCTTCCACGCCTCGGTCTCTGCGCGCGCCTCAGCGGCACTCGTAGCCCAGATACCGAAGGCCACGGCGGCGGCGCCCAGCACGGCGGGCAGCCCGACGGCGGCCGCCCGGACGCCCTTCACGGCCAGCGCCGCACCCTTGCCGCGCGTCGCGAAGTCGGTCAGGGCGGCGTTGGCTGCCACGATCCGCGGCGTCAGGAGGGCGAACCCGCCCCCGAGGACACCGACGGCGGCCGTGATGACAGCGAGCGCCGTAGCGGTGTTCTGGAGCGGCTCAGGCAGGCGCTCGAACGCTCGCATCATGTCGGCGGCCCAGTTGAGCAGGTCGACGAGCGCGCCGCCGCCTTCAGGGTCGACAAGGGGCTTGGCGAGCTCGGCGCCGAAGTCGCGCCACGCGGCCTTCACTCGATCCACGGCCCCCGCGAAGGTCTCCTTCACGCCGTCGGCCGCGCCCGCGAACTCCTCCTGCATGCCGTTGACGAGCGGGTCCCAGACCTGGGCGGCCGGAATGCCGCCCGGCTTGCTGGCCATGTCGCGGATCTCGGACGCCGTCTTGCCCATCTGGTCACCGATGAGCTGCGCGGCGTCGATGCCGTAGTACCCCAGCCGCTGCAGCGCATCACCGCTGAGGCGCGACTCGGAGTTGATCCGCGCCATGATCTCGGAGATGGCCGCGATCTGTTCGTTCGAGCCACCCATGGCTGCGACGGCGTCCTGAATCGCAGACAGGGCCGGGACGACCTTCTCGGCCTCGACACCGAAGCCGAGCATCTGCTGCTGCGCTTGGATGAAGACAGCCTTCGAGAACGGGCTGTTGCGCGCGAAGTCGTCGAGCCGGTCCATCTGGTCGGCGGCGGCCGAAGCCGAACCCAGCAGTGTCGTCAGCGCGGCGCGGGTCGTCTGCTGCAACTGGTTGTACTCGATGCCCGTCTTGAGCGCGGCCGCGCCGAGCGCTGCCGTCGCAGTGCCGACCGTCAGCAGCACCTTGCCGGTGGCGTCCCACGCCTGGCGGTTCTGCTCGGCCGACTTCACCATCCGCTGGAAGGCGGACTCGGTCTGCTTGCCACTGCGGTTGGCGTACTCGCCAACGGTGACGATGACACCCGACGCCTTGCGCGCCGAGCTCGAGACCTTCTCCGTCGACTCGCCGACCTTCTCGGTCGCCTTCGCGGCCTGGTCCATCGCCTGCTTGTACTGGCCGATCTCGGCCCGCATCACGACGCGGACAGTCCTGTCATCGGCCATCAGGCGACCTCCTCTCGGGCACCCTTGGCGGTGTTGCAGGTGAGGTGCGAGCACTGGGTGTTGGCGCGCGTGTGGGAGCCCCCGCGTGCGATCGGCACGACGCGATCCAGGCTCGGGCTCATCGGGTCAGGCCAGGCGATGCCTCGATCCACGGGCTCATCGCAGATGCCGCAGACCCAGCCGTCTCGCTCGAAGATCTCGACCCGGTCGAAGACCTCGAACTCTGCGCCCAGCACGCGGGCGCGGCGGGCGTCGAGATACTTCGTCACGCGGTCGCGCGGGTTCTTCCTCTTCCACTCCGCCGCGCGACGGTTGCTGCACTCTCGGCAGTACGGGCCTCGCAGCTCGACCACCGGGGTATCGACGCCGCACCTCGGGCACACCTTCCGACCGTCGACGACCTCGCCACGAGCTCGGGCCGTAGGGCTACCGTGGCGATGCCATCGCGTCCAGTGCCTGGTGCACCATCCGCGGGCCTGGACGACTCCCGAGCACCCGTCGATCGAGCACTTGCCGACGCCGACCACCTTGGTTCGCGGGGTGACGTACAGCGGGTCGCCGTGAGTCCGCCAACGCTGGTAGTGCATCCCGCACATGCCTCGGCCGCTTCCCGGCCGGAGGGCCCGGTCGCATCCGTCGATCCCGCAGGAGCGCTCATCAGCCACGAGATCACCCCCCGGTCGGTATGAAGTTCTGAGACGATGGGTCGATGACTGCCCAGGAGACGAAGACGTATGCGCCGTGGTGGAGGTCGGCGCCGATGTTCGTGATCCTCGGCGTCCTCGTGGTCGTGGGAGCGATCTACACGGCCGTCCAGGTGTACGAAGCGCGCGAGCAGGATCGGCGCACTGACGGCTACTACTGCACCTTCGAAGGCGTTGGGCCGCTCGATCGCGCCCCGCAGACGGGCGAGCGCTGCATCGACGTCAAGGAGCAGGGCTGGTGACCGAGGAGGCGCCCGAGGGGGCCAAGAAGGGCGGCAACGGCTGCCTTCTGTGGGGCTGTGCCGTACCGGCAGGGCTGGTGCTGCTGCTGATCGCCTCGTGCACGATCTCGTCGTTCAGCGGCGGCGAGTCCGCAGGAAGCCAGTGTCGGAGCCTTGCGAGTAGCACCTACGGCGGCGACAACCGCTTCACCGAGGTGACGTTCACCGACGGCGACTTCATCAAGGGCACGATCGGCCAGATCGTCGGTGGCGAGGAGCGCCCCTACGCGCACTGGGAGTGCAGCATGGAGTCCGGAGAGCCGGAGATCACCTTCTACTCCCCGGCCAACTGAGACCCCCGCGGCCCCTTGTCCTGCACGGTGATGCGCAGGCCGTGGGTGTCGGCGGTCGGGTTGCTCGCGTACTCGGCCTGCGTATCCTCGACGAGCGCCGCCGCATGGTCCACGACCTCGTCGACGTCGAAGATCCGGTCCGGGTCCTGAGCGACCCACGACGGGATGCCGTGCGCGTTCAGGGACTGCTCGAGGTAGACCAGCCCGCCAGCGAGCACCCGGTCACGGTTCGTCCACGGCCGGTTCGGCTTGCCGAGGCCGAGGTAGGCCTCCGGGCGCACAGACCACTTCTGCGCGACCCGGAGGGCGTGGGTCAGCCCCGGGAGCTCGTGGAGCGCCCGGGCGACGTAGGGACCGGCGGCTCGACCTCGTCCGAGGTCGCCGCGTCCACAGCGGTGTACAGCCGGTCGATCCACTGCTGGCCGTGCGGCTTGGACCGCAGCGCCTTGAGCTGCTCGACGGTCACGGAGCCGGTGGAGCCCGCCGGCGTCTCAATCCCGACGACGGCGTTGGCGACCAGCACGAGGTTGCGGTCCTCGTCGGCCTCGGCCTTCTTGCGGCCGTACTCCTCGACGCGCTCGTGCCACCGGTCCTTGATCGCCTGGGCCACGCCCTCCTTCGGCGGGACCGGCATCTTCGGCGCCGCGACGACGTCGAAGGAGGCCTTGATCTCGTCGTTCGACAGCGCCCGCACGGTCCAGGTCATCTTGGAGGCCTGCAGCCGCTCGAGCCACTGCTCGGCCTCCGCCTCGAGCTCGGCGCGGCGGGTCTCGTCGGACTCGGCGCCCAGGGGCGCGTCCTGCTTGCGGTCGTCGGGGCCGTCGTCGTCGAGCGCGTCGAGCGCGGCCTCGATCTCCTGGCAGCGGCGCGCGGCCTCGTGGTCGGTGTAGATCACGACCTCACGGGTCGCGATGGTGCCGGTCTCCACGAAGGCCAGCAGGTCGAAGTCCTCGGTGACGCCGGCGGCGTCCTTGGTCTGGTCCACAGGTCTCTCCTCACAGGTCCACAGGTCAGGTCACAGGTCAGGGGTGGTGCCCGGCCCGCGCGCACCTGTGAGACGCGCGGGCCGGGGGTCTGTCAGGGGCCAGCGACGATCGCGAACCGGCGCCGGGACTGGATGCCCAGCGGCACGATGTTCTTGACGTAGCCCGAGCGGTCGGAGGGCTCCTGCGGCTCGTCCGTCAGGGCCTCGTAGATCCAGCCCTCGTCGCCCTCGGCGAGCGCGACGGTGGCCTTCGGCCCGATCCGCTCGACGAAGTACGCCATCACGCCCTTCTCGCCGATCGCGGTGAAGAGGGTGTCCTCGGCGGCGTCGACGTGGCCGGTCTCGTCCAGCTCGCGCAGGACCGTGACCGTGCCCTCGTAGTTCGAGTTGCCGAACGTCGTCGCGTTCCCGGACCGGCACAGTGGCTGGTCCGGCACCGTGTCCGACGCGGACGCAGAGAGCCGGTAGTCCGGCTTGTTGATCTGGCACGTGGCGTCGATCAGGGCCGTGAGGTCCGTGAGCGTGAGCTCCAGGGGCTCGGCGAAGTCCCCCTCGTCGTAGCCCTCGGGCATGGTCAGCGTGACGTCGACCCGGGTACGGCCGTCAGCGAGCGTGAGCATGGCTCACTCCTTTCCTTCCCCGGCGACCGGGGTCTCGGTGGACTTGGCCGGCGCCGACGGCGCGGCCTTCTTGCCCGCGGCCTTCGACCGCGGAGTACGGGACAGGTGCGGGCCGACCACCGGGTGACCGATGGCCTTGGCGGGCACCCGGTTCGGGAGCTTCTTGCCGGTGCGGTTGTCGTAGGCGTCGACGAGCACGATGAGCCTCCTGGGGGCATGGCGAGAACCCCGCACGCTGGCGCGACGGGGTCGGGTGGGTAGGGGTCAGGCGGGCTGAGAGTCGAGCGAGTACGTCTCGACGCCGACGCCCGGATGGGTGTTCGAGGCCGGCATGGTCACGTCGCGGTCGACGAAGACGGCCTCGGATCGCTCGTAGTGGACCTGCAGTAGGCGCCCGGGCATTGGGACCGTGGTCCACTCGTGAGCCGGCGACCACAGCGCCCGGACCCGGCGCAGCGTGAGCAGCACGGAGTCCGGGTTCGCCCCGACGGCCTTCACGCGGAAGGTCGTGTGCAGGGAATGCGAGGTGCCACAGACCGGCATGTCGAGCACGCCGCCCCAGCCGGGCGCCTCGAGCACGAGGTACGGCAGGTCGGCCAGCGCGTCGTCCGGCGCGTAGATCCGGTGCACCGGGCGCCCCAGCGTCGCCAGGGACGCCTCCAGCGCCTGCAGGTGCGCGAGCATCAGAAGACGTCCGCCGCTTCGCGCGCCAGGTACTTCATGACCTCCGGCGCCTCGGCGTCCAGCGCGCCCTGCGGGTCCGGCAGCGTGCCGCCACCGCCGTGCACGCCACCGAAGTACGCGACGTGCGCGAGCTTGGCCTGCTCGTGGCGGGCGCGGTTCGGGCCGATCTCCGTGGAGAACGACGTGCCCTCCTCGCGGACCTTCTCGTAGTCGATCGTGTAGCCGAGCTTGAAGTACCGGCGGCTCTTCTCGGCCTCGGAGCGCATCTGGTCGCGGATGTTCTTCGCGCCTCGCCCCAGGATCGCGGGGACCTTCTTGGCGGCACTCTCGGGCGCCGCGGCCAGGTCTGCCGAGAGGGTGCGCAGCTCGGAGGTGTCGAACGAGATGCCGGTCATCACGCCTCCTCGACGGTCGTGAGCTCGTCGACGTAGTGCCGCTGCGCGGTCATCCACGTCTTGTCGAACGGGGCGGTGATGCGGAAGCGGCGGGAGCCGACCGAGACGACGTCACCTACGTGCACCGGGCCCGCGGTGACGGGTAGATGGATCGAGTACCGCTGCACCGTCGGCGAGGACGAGCCGGCCTCCGGGGTCTGCTCGTGTGGGGCGTAGGTCTGGATCTTGCAGGGGCCGGTGTAGACCTCGATCGCCGGCGTGGTCACGACGCCCGTCTCGGGGTCCATGACCGGCTCGCCGGGGCGGCCAACCGTGCAGAGGTCGACCATGAGGGACTCGGCCTGGCGTCGCATCGGACCGATGGCCGCAGCGATCGCGTCGAGCATGCTCATCGCACGACCGGGATCACGTAGGGCGCCAGGGCGCCAGTCCGACCAGCGATGCCCGCCAGCGCCGTCGTGGCGTTCGCGTAGGTCGTGGACGCGTCGTCGACCGACACGGTGCGCACGGACCGGTCGCGGCGCTCGGTGAGGGCAAGTTGCGCGATCAGCGGCAGAAGGTCCGGCGGGGTCTCGTCGTAGCCGTGGGTCATGTCGACCTCGACCGCCTCGTACCCTGCCGGCCAGTAGCCCCCAGTGCGGCGCACGAGCCCGGTCCTGCGCGAGGCCCGGTACCCGCCCGGCTCGATCGTGACCGGGTCGTCGCCTGTCGCGTCGCGGACGTCGGCGATCTCGTCGAGCTTGAGGGTGGGCAGCCGCAGCACCCGCTCCCGCATGCCCACGTCGAGGTAGACGGTCTCGCTAGGGCGCTTGGGGGCGATGTGCCACCCTGCCGTCTTGCGCATGGCGGCCACGGCGGCGTCGACCTCGGTCTCGGAGAACGGGGCGCCGGGTCGGTCGTCGAGGTCCTCAGGGCCGACCATGTCATTCGTCATGAGTCCCCCTTGACGATGTCGATCGAGCAGCGACAGTTGGCCGTTTCCTCGGCAGGGCCGCGGGCGCCGGGCTGGCGCAGCCCGTTGGAGAACGACTCCCGCATGGGCACGGTCTCGCCGGACAGTGCGGCGTGCGACTCGCGCGGGTTCGTCGAGTTGACGCGCCAGACCTTGAACTCGGCGTCGTTGGCCTCGCCGGCATCCTGCGCAGCGAAGCTGATCGAGGCCGTGACCATGTCACCAGCCAGGGCAGGCGCCTGCTTGGAGATGCGCACGACCAGTGCGTCCATCGCCGCGTCGGTCGCCTCGTCGGGGTTCTCGGCGAAGTAGCGCACGAGCCGTGCCCAGTACTCCGTTTCGCCGTCGGCGATGCTCGCGGCCGTCTTGCGCAGCCACGGTTGCATCACCTCGGGGTCCCACTTGCGGGCCCGCTCGTCACCGAGAGCCAGGGCGACGCGCTGGCCGGCCTCGTCCGCGGTGGTCGTCAGCTCGGCGTGGATGACGTCGCGCAGGTCTCGGCGCAGGGCGGCCGGGACGGTGATCCTCGCCCCGGTCGACAGGCGGGCGGCCAGGTCATCCGTGATCGCGTCGACCACCGGCACGAGAGCGGCTGTGGCGTCCCGCTCACGCCGGGCCCGCAGCAGCGGGTAGTGGGTGTCGACGCGGACCACGTCAGTCCTTGGCGGTCTCGGGTGCCTGGCGCTCGGCGGCGTTCTCCTTGGCCGGGGTGCGGCCGCGACCCTTGGGCTTGCGGCCGAGCATGGCGGCAGCCTTCTCGGCGGTCGCGCTGTCGCCCTGACGCTCGGCGCGGGCGAGCAGTCGCTCGGTGGCGGCCTTGCGGTCGGCGTCGTAGTCGCGTGTCGCCGGCGCACCGGCGCGGTTCTTGCTCAGAGCCATGGCTCGTCCTCTCGATGAGCGAGGGGCGCCCGACGTGCTGCCGGGCGCCCCTGCGTGGATCAGGCGTACGGGTCGACGAGCCCGGCGCCGGTGAGCTCCACGACCGACTGCGGGTAGCGGCCGGCGGTGAAGGCGAGGTAGCCGTACACCTGCAGGCGGACCGTGAGGGTGCCCGAGCCGACCGAGGGGTAGACGCGGGTGCGGATGCCGGACTCCCACAGGCGCAGGTCGTCGGCCTTCATCACGAGGATGACGTCCTCGTTGGACTCGGTGCCCAGCGTCGTGGGGATCGAGGCGTCCAGCACGACCGGCAGGCCGAGCAGAGTGCCGACGACACCCTCGGCCCCGAGGGAGCCGAACGACGCGAGCGAGTTCTGCGGGGCCTGCGCGCCCGGCACGACCAGGGGGCGGTCGTTCGAGTCGAGCTGGCCCAGCAGCCACGACCAGCGGCGCGGGTGCATGACGATCACCGTGGCCGGGCGGAACCGGCTCGTGTTGATCTGCGACGTGGCCTGGGCGATGCCTCCGTAGATGGCGGCGACCGTGGCCGCAGCGACCGCGACGGTCCCGATGCCGGCCGTGTTCCGGATGCCGACCACCTGGCCGTTCGACCCGGTTCCGGAGAGGACGCCCTGGTCGAGCTTGGTCGCGTAGTCACCCACCAGGTCACCGAAGATGACCTGGTCGAAGCTGACCGGAGACTGCTCGAGCAGCTGCACCGCGATGTCCTGCTGACCGGCGATGGTGCGCACGGGCGCCGGCACCGAGGTGTCGGTCAGGTCCGTCTCGGAGACGGCCGCGTTGTCCGCGGTCTGGATCGCCGTCGAGGTGCCGGTGGCGACCTTCGGGACGTTGATCGAGTCCGTGCCGGGCGGCAGGGGCTCGCCGGGCACGACGTTCGCCGTCGGGCGGCCGGCACGGGCCAGCTCCACCCACTGCGACATGAGCCACGCCGGCGGGACGAAGAATCCGCCCTCGCCGTCGGTGCGCGTCAGGTCGCGGTACTCGCCCTTGGCCTCCTTGACCTCCTGGGCGTGGCGGTCGAGGCGCTGCCGGGCACCGCCATCGCCGTCCATGTTGAGGCCGACCGAGACGATGTCCCGGAAGTAGGACGCGCGCCCGTCCTGGCGGTACGTGGCCTCCTCGGAGACGACCTCCGCGCGGCGGCGTGCGCGCTGCACGGCGCGAGCCCCGTCGGTGATGTTGGCCTCGCGCTCGGCCTCCTCGGACAGCTCGGAGATCCGCTCGTCGAAGCGGGCGATCTCGCCGTCCTTGTCCTTGATCTTGGCGGTGAGGCCGCGGAACTCCGTGTCCTCCTCCTCGGAGAGGTCCTCGCGGGCCTCGTCCTCAGCCACCTCGACGATGGCCTTGCGCTGGGCGAGCAGCTGCTCGCGCTCCTTCTGGGCTGCCTCGCGCTTGGCGATCAGCCGCTTGAGACGCTCGTCCATGACGGCATCTCCCTTCTCCCGGTGTCCGGGTAGTGGGTTGCGGGGGATCGCTCGGGTGGCACGGCGACGCGGCCCGGGTGCAGTGCTGCTGCGGCGCGGGGGCGTGGGGTGACGGCGCGAACGGGGTGTTGCGGGTGGCCTGAGGTCAGGCCAGGCCCTCGATGACCGCACGGGCGGCGGCGAGGGAAGTCGTGGTGCGTGCACCGCGCTGTGCGCGCAGGTACGCGTTGAGGTGGCGCTGGGCGGCCTCGGCCTCAGCGCGGTCGAGGCTGGAGCGCGCTGCGGCGAGTTCGGACTCGTCGGCCTCGGCCAGAGCGCGCACGGCGTCGACGAGCCCGACGGAGGTGGCCGAGTTCGCGCCGTAGTTCACGATCGAGACGTCACCCTTGTGGATCGACACCTCGGTCAGCCGACGCTCGGCCTTCTCGTCGTCCCACTGCTCGCGGATCGCGTAGAACGCGAAGCTCATCTCGTCCATGTCGCCGCGCTCGAGCTTGACCCCGAGGGACTGCACCTCGGGGTCGCGCCGGTCGAGCTCGGCACGCATCTTGAGGCCGTGCTTGTCGGTCGAGAGCTGCAGCGTGCCCGACTTGGTGCGCGCCAGAGGCATGCCGCCGTGGTTGAGCAGCAGGGGGACGTCCGCGTTCGACTTGAGCGTCTTGTCGAAGGCACGACGATCGATGATCTCGGTGAAACCGCCCTTGTCGGGTCCTCCCCAGATGTCGTAGGGCGACTCGAAGACGCTCGCGTACCCCTCGACGACGAGCGTGTCGTCGCCATCGGCGCGCACCTGCATGGGTGCGGTCATCAGGCGACGCTCACGCGTGCCGAGCAGGTCACTCCTGCGGTCCATCGGAACCTCCCTGGTCGCCGCCCTTGTCTGCGAGCGGGTCGGACCCGAGAGGGCCCATGTTGAGCGGCTGCAGGTACTCGTCGCCGCCCTCGACGGGGGCACGGTCCTCCAGCTCGCGGATCTCGTTGACGTTCAGCCAACCGGCATTGCGCGCCGAGACGTAGGCGTCGTAGCGGGCCTTGGTGTCGCCGCGCAGCAGCGCCTCGACGTTGAAGCGGACGAACTGCCCCCGGGGGAGCAGGTCAGAGATCGCCTGCTCGATGACGGTCAGCCACGGGCGCAGGTTGAACCGCACGAATCCGATGGACTGCTGTTCGATCCCGGAGCCCCATGACGTTGACCGCTCGGTGTCGCCGATCATGTGCGGCGGCACGCCGAAGAGTCGGGCGATCTCGCCGGTCTGGAAGCGGCGCGTCTCGAGGAACTGCGACTCCTCGGGCGTGATGGAGATGCGCCGGTACGTCAGGCCGCCGGACAGCATCGCGGGGTGGCGCTTGCCGCCGTGCGAGTCGATCCAGGCCTCCATGTTGCGGTCGGCCTGCTCCTGGGTCAGGTCGTCGGCCGACTCGAGCACCGATGACGGGTCCGCGGACTCGCCGAACCACTTCGCACCGTACTTGCGCGCTGCGAGGTCCAGGCCGATCGACTGCGCCGCCTCGCCGATGGGAGAGATGCCCAGCGCGGCGCCCGGGGCGCGCAGTCGCGGGATGTGCACCATGTCGGCGGCCGGGATGACCTCCCCACCGAAGCGGTACGTCACGGCGTAGGTGCGCTCGTCGATCTCGATCTGCACGTCGTCTGGATGGACCGGCAGCAGGCTCGATGGGTACTCCAGGGCGTCGCGCGCCTGGACGATCAGGTAGGCGTTGCCGCGCAGGGCGAGTGACGTCACGACCTGGCTGTAGAAGTCCACGTTGGTCATCGACGGGTTCGGGCGCCGGACGAGCGCTGGCGTTCGCGGCACCTCCTGGCGGATGCCGTCGACCTTGCGCAGGCAGTCCATCGGCAGCGTCGCGATGTTGTCGGCGAGCAGCTTCACGCAGGCGTACACGGCGACCGACCGCATGGCCGTGCGCTCGGATACGTGCTCGCCGGCGCTCGACAGGCCGGACTCGAAGTTGGTCGGCACCGACGGGGTGAACTCGCGGCGCTCGGGCGGCGCGGCCGTCGGAGGGGTCGGGATCAGCGCGGAGAGGCGAGACAGGAAGCCCACGGGCTCACCTCCCAGCGGTAGCAGGCCAGCGATGCACGGTCGGGGTCTTCGTCTTGAGCGGATGCAGTGCGTCCCAGGTAGCGAGGGTTGCGGCCTCCAGCAGACTGATATCGCCGGCGGACTTCCGGCGCCCCCATGCCCAGCGATCCTGGACCGGGCGCTTGACGGCGACGCGCACCGCGTCGTTGAGTTCGGCGTAGTCGGCATGTCGTAGCCGCTGGGTCATCACGAGCTGGTGGAACTCCGCGCAGGCGTCGAGGAACTCGGACGTCTTGAGGGTTCGCAGCGGCACGCCGGCGGCGTTCAGGTCTGGCACCAGCGAGGCGGCCGGGCCGCCACCGTCGACGACGACCGGCGTTCCGAGCTCGCGGGCAAGCTCGGCCGCAGCCTCGACGAGCCACCCCGTGCCGCGCTCGTAGCGCAGCGGGCGAACGTGCACAATCCCGTCCTCGTCGACCGCCGAGGCGAGGATCGCGCCCTGGGACTGGTCGGGGTCGCATGCGACCGCCAGGCGCACCGGCGGGACCGTCGGCGGCTCGCCCTTGCAGCGGGGCCAGGCGCCGGCGAACACGTCGAGCACGTCCTCGTCCCAGATGCCTAGCCGCTCCCGGGCGAACTGCTCGGGCGAGTACGTCTCGTACTCGCCTTGCACCACGTCGTGGTTGATCCGGCTGTTCCACGCTGGGTTCGCCTTCGCGCGCGTCTCCTCGAGCGCCGGGTCGTCGGCAGGGTCGGCGGACCACTCCAGATACGCCGACCGAGTGCTCGACCCGTCCATCGCCGAGTCGCGAGCGCGGGCGAATACGTCGCCGTCGTCCTCGGGGGTGGGCGGTGTGCCCAGGAGCCACACCTGCGGGTTCGGGCGGGCCGACATCGTCGAGTTGATCGACGCCCACGCTCGGGCGCTGAGGATCTGCGCTTCGTCGAGGAATAGCGCGTCGCACGAGAAGCCGCGACCACCGGGTGCCGACCGGGCCTTGAACTTGACGACCGAGCCGTTGGCGAACTTGATCTGTTCACGGTTGAACGCGTTCATGATGCCCGTGCGGATGCTGCCGCCGGACAGGCGAGCCTCGAGCGCAGGGTTGGCCTCGATCAGCTCCATGAATTTCATGAAGGTCTCGCGCGCCGTGTCCTGCTGGTGCGCCGACACGATGACCGTCTTCTCGCCGAACAACAGCGAGCCGGCCAGGGCGCGGGACACGATGAGCTGAGACTTCCCGTTCTGCCGCGGCACGGACAGGCCGACGCGGCTCGCAGTCCAGCGGCCGTCGGCACGCTCAGCCATCGCGCACTGCAGCACCAGCTCCTGCCACGGGTCGAGCGTCAGCCCGAACGCCGTCGACAGGTCAGCGACGTCCTCCCAGGAGTTAGCGCGACCCCCGGGCGGGGCGATCTTCACCCGAGGCGGTGCCTGCTCCACGAGCAGACCTGCGCTTGGCGAGCTCGTCAATCGGGTCACCCGCCTTCGCGTCCTGGTCGAGCGCTTCGATGTCCGCGAGGGTTGCCCGGAACTGGGCCGCGAGCGGGCCGCGCTTCTCCGGGTCCGCCTGGGCTATCGAGTCCTCGAGGGTGTCGGCCAGCGCCTTGAGGCGGTCGAGTCGATCGCTCACCCCGGACCCCCTCGCCGAACCTGAGAGCTCTGTGTGTGAAAGTCCATGCGCCCGGGGGTCGAGGCGGCCGGCCGGCCCAACTTCGGACCCACCCCTACCCCTTATGTCCTATTTCGCGAGCCGTCAGTCGAACCAGCCGCGTCGGACCATCTGCTGACGCTCCCGAGCGACTCGGTTGCCGTTGCGGCCGCCTGCTGAGCGGTTGCAGGAAGGGTGCTCGGGTCCGGTCCAGCCAGTGCGGTCGTCGGTGTGCCCGAGGTCCCACTGCTCACCGGGCAAGATCGGGCCGTGGCAGCGTGCGCAGCTCGCGAGGCCCTGGTCGACGGTGCGTTGCCACCTCGCGCGCTCTCGGCGGTGCGCTGCGCCGTAGCCTCGGGCCGCGGCGGTGCGCCTCACGGTGCGGACGGGCGGAGCGGGCGGCAGTGCGGCGGGCCCGAGCTGGTCCCATCCGGGGAAAGCCTGCACGCGGTCGTCGGTGTCGTGGGTTGCGTACCAGCGCAGCACGCCCTGGCACTCCCTCCTCCACCCGTCCCGCCCACGCCCCTTGACCCGGTGCATGGCCTCGGCCCGCCCGGGGTCCACCAGGTAGGTGTGGGTGGCGCCGATCAGGGCGGCAGCCTTGCGGCGGGCGGAGGTGGTGGCACCCGACCGGATGACCACGGCCCGTGCCCCCGGGTTGGTGCGTAGCAGGGCGATGGTGCGGGTGAAGTGGGACTCGGACTCCCATCGCGGGTCGTCCCGGTCGTACACCTCGAGGTCGGACTGGCGGGCAAGCGTGGTCTTGCCGGCGCCGGGTGGCCCGCACAGGAGGACGACGGTGCGCACGATGCACACCTCCCCGGGTACGCCGAAGGCCCCCCGCCTACGTGAGGTGGAGGGCCTTCGGGGCGCACTGGTTGCGCTGACAGTTGTCAGCATAGCCCGCGCCTATCGGTTGCGCTACTGACGCGCCGTGCGCCTATGGATGCTGGTCACAGCCTCCACGCCTCGTCGTAGTCCGGGTGGTCGGCATGGGGTAGCGCGAGCAGGCGGAGCGTGTCACAGTCGGGCCCGTCGCCGTGGCGCTCGTTCGCGTCCTGCGACCAGCTGCACCACGCCGCGTCGCCGCTGTGCAGCGCCACGATCCGCCGCTTCGCCTCGACCTCGATCAGCACACGCTGAGGCAGGTTGTACGCCATGAACCTCAGGCCTTCCGGGGTGCGAGGTAGCGGGACGCCCGCACCCATCAACTCACCAGCGAGCGGCGACCCGATGAGTGCTCGCGCCACCGCCTCGTCCTCGTCCAGGCGTGCGGTCAGGAACTCGACGATCGTCATGCGCCCACCCGCTCGATGCCCGGGCCGCGGTAGCCGTGGCCGGTCTGCTCGAACGTGAACCTCTGGCCGCCGATGGTGAGCCTGACGGTCGTCGCACCGGCGACGTAGCGAGGCGTGGCCTCGCAGGCCACCGAGTCCTCGACGGCTCCCGTGTCCCACTCGACGTGCGTCAGCGGGCCCTCGACCGCGCCGAGCCGGTGCGTGACACGGAACGCCTTGCCGATGTCCGCCGGCCCGATGTTCTCCAGGTCGATCATGCGCTCATCCTTCCACTCGTCTCCCCGCGGACGTCTTCCGCGTGGTACCTCACGTGTCGCCCGTCGCCCTGCCGCCGCCACTTCCCGCGCTTGGCACGCTGCCACACGGCCTGCTTGGTCGTGACGCCGAGGATGGTCATGGCCCGCTCGACGGTGATCCACTCGGACCTCGAGCCCCACCGCTCCCACACGTCCTTCTCGACGCGCATGCCGCAGCGGTCGCAGACGATGTAGCCGTCCACCTCCGGGCCGTCGATGGTCGCCACGAACTGGCCCGTGCACGCCACGTCCATGCACGCGCTCTCGGTGCGCACCTTCCGCGTCCCCCGCCGCGACAGCCGCCGCATCGTGACCAGGTGCTCGCGGGCGTCCTGCTGCAGCGCGTACCGCAGCATGATGTCCGGGTGGTTCTCGACGACCGTGGACCAGGTCGCGGCGAACCGCAGGCGTCCGGGCGTCGAGTCCGGCACGGGGCCGGCGAGCCCCTCGTCGAGCAGGACGTGGCCGACGAACTCGGCCCACTCGTCGAGCTCGTGGACGGCCCGCTCGTGCTCGTCGACGTCCAGCGTCTCGCTCATCCCGGGCGGCAGCTTCGATCCGGGCTTGCCGGTGCTGGCCCCGCCGATGCGCTCGACGACGGCAGGCAGGCTGGCCACGGTCTCGTAGGTGCTGGCGAGCTCGTCGAGCACCGTCCCCAGTGGCAGTTCGTCCAGGGTCATGACTTCTCCCATCGGGCGAGGTTGGCGAGGAAGACGAGCGCAGTCGCAGTGGCGGCGATCCACCGGGGGCACTGCTCGTCACGGGCGTCCTCGAGCGCGGACACACGTCGCTCGACGTCGTCTGTCGCCCGCTGCCAGGCGATGTGCGGGCTCATGGCTCCTCCGTCTCGATGGCGTTCCAGCGGGCGTGCCGTTCGGCGGCGTCCAGGTGCCACTCCTCGGCCTCCTCGACCGGCTCGACGCCGATCCCCGCGAGCGGGTCGAGGGCCTTGTCGACGCGCTCCAGCAGCGCCACCTCCTCCTCGGTCAGCTCGACGAAGGTGCTCTCGGCGTCGCAGTTGCACGAAGGCACCGTGACGACGTACCGCTTGCGGTCGCTCCCGGCGATCTGAGCCCCGTTCCCGCCCCCCGCGCCCTCGGCCCCGTCCGACCCGCTCCCCGCGTCCTGGGCGGGCGCGTGCGGCTCCTGCGGGTGCAGTGCGGCGCGGAGGTCCCGGACGCTCAGGGTCTCGTCGTCGGTGGGGCCGCCGTCCTCCAGCGGGAACACCAGCGCCTCCACCCGCTCCACGACGCCCTCAAGCATGTAGGCGTAGTCCCGGTCCGCTGCCGCCAGCGTGACGACCCGGTCCTGCTCCTCGGTCAGCTGCCGCACCTCGGCCAACACTCCGGTGGACTTCGGCTGCCCGAGCTGTCCCGGCCTGCCCAGCGATTCCCAGACGCTCTCCCAGCCGGACAGCACCTCGAGCGCTTCGGCCTTCCACTGCGTGAGGCGCCGCACCTCGGCAACGAGGGCGTCGGTGTCGATCGCTCCGCACAGGCGGCAGGCGTAGGTCTCGTCTGGCTCGTGGTCGCTGTACTCGCCGTGTCGGCTGATGCACGCGCTCATGTCGTGCTCCTCTCGATCTCGCCCTCGACCAGCGCGAGCAGGCACTCGGTGTGGAAGTCGTAGTGCCGCTTCTCCCACTCCTCCGCGCGGAGCGTCGTCTTGCCCACGTAGAAGTACCCGTAGCCCTTCTGGTCATGTCCGGCGGACCACTCCCAGCAGAAGCCGGTGATCTGCACCCTGGGCCAGAAGCGCTCCCCAATGCGCTCGGGCGTCGTCTCGATGCCGGGCGTCTCGGTCATCGGGTGCTCCGTCCATGGGTGCGGTCCTTGATTCCCGCGTGTTCCAGCGCGGCGAGGTCGGCATCGGTGATGCACCCCTGGGCCGCGATCCGGCACAGGACGTAGACGAGCTCGGGTTCGTGCAGCGCGCCGGAGGCTGCGAGCTTCGTCGTGGCGTCGAGAGCCTGGCGCTTCTCGTCGTCGGTCAGGCCGAGCACGTCGAGCTGCGAGAGCGCCTTGTCGAGGCGGTTCTGGCGGTCCACCAGGCTCGGTGCGATGGCGCACGCGAGCGCCTCTCGGAAGTCGGTCATCGGTCAGTCCTCCACGGCCTCGTAGGTGGCGGCGAAGATGTCGGGCTTGCAGGGGTAGAACTCGCCCTGCACGCCGCGGATGATCCAGTCGCCAGGCAGGGCGGTCATGGTTCCCTCGAGCGTCTCGATCTCGTAGAAGTCGTTCCGGTCGCTGTAGGTCCAGCCGTCCTGTTCCTCACCGATCCACTCGGCGACCTGCTGGGCGTTGGTGCCGTCGAACCGGACGGCCTCGATCTCGACGGGGAGCTTGCGGTACTTCGTGGGCTGGGTCATGAGTCCTCCAGGTCGTTCCCCGCGGCTCGGGCGGCGTCGGGGGTGGGTGCGGGGGTGGCGCAGTCGGGGCAGTCGGCCTGCGGGCGGCCGGTGTGGTCGCCGGCCTTGTGGTCGGCGGCATGCATGGGGCACGGGAGCCTGTGGTGGTGGGTGGCGCAGCGGGCTCGGTGGTCGGTGCTCATGCGGTCTTGCCTCCCTCGATGAGTCGCAGTGCCGGGATGAGTCCGTGGGTCTCGATGAGCTGCCGGTTGTGCCGCTCGGTTCGTTCGGCGTCGGTCAGGGTGGAATCGGGGTCTGCGTCGTCGTCCACAGCGGCAGGTGAGACGGGAACCTTGCTGGAGATATCTCCTCCCCGTGATTCCTGGTCTCTTCCTCCGTGGTTCCTAGGGGTCGCGTTTGTGGGACCCTTCCGGTCCGAACCTTCGGACCCTTCCGTCTCAAGGTTGGGACCCTTCCCGGTCCCAAGGTTCGGACGCTTCGCCTCGACCTCTTCGGCGGTCAGGACGAGCTTGTACACAGCCCGGTGACGGTTCCGGCCGGCGTCAATGACCTCGACCGCGCCCGCCTCGCGGAGCAGCGACAGTGCTCGGTAGGTGGCCGATCGAGAGCGCCCCGAGTACTCGCAGAGCGTGTCCTCGCCGCCGAAGAACACTCGCGCCGGCCGACCCTTGTCGCTCGGGTTGTCCAGTGCCACCAGGGCCATGCCGAGCAGCAGCACCTTCGGGGCGGGCGGCAGATCGGGCCAGAGCGTGAACACGGCCGAGACGTTGCGGGCGCCCATCACGAACCGCCCCAGCTGGGATCGCCAGGGAGGGGTCCCATGAACGCCTTCTCCCAGCCCTCCGGGCAGTAGCCGAGTTCGAGAAGATCGCCGAGCGTCTTGCGGATGAAGTGCGACGCGGCGGCGTCGCGCCCCAGCGGGACGAGGGGGTATGAGTTGGGGTCGAGGGCGCGACCGGCGGCCACATCCATGGCGACGCCGACCGTCGCCCAGATCGCCATGACGGCGGCCTCGGCGTCGGACTGGCCCTCGAAGCGCGGAACAGCCATCACCCCTCCTCTCGTGGTGGTGGGCAGCCGTGGACCTGCAGGTGCCACATCCGGGCCCAGACGGTCGTGCCGACGTAGCGGCGGCAGCGCGGGCAGGGCGTCACGAGGTCTTCACCCGCTCTCGGGTTGACGGTGTAGGTACACATGGTGTTAGGGTGTGGGTACACGCACCGCAGGGACCACCGAGGGAGTCACCATGAGCACCGTCACCAGCACCCAGGCAGGCCGCATCTCCGCCCGCACCGCCCAGGTCGTCGCCAACATGCGCGCCGAGGCTGACGCTCTCGAGGCGGCGGGCGCTCCCGACGACGTGATCTCGTTCGGCATGACGCGCGCCGAGGTCGTCCGCTCCCAGCGCGAGACCGCCGACTCCCGCGAGCGTGCGGGCGGTCGGGCCACGGTCGGCGCGCGCATCGGTCGGGCCTGACGTGGCGCGAGGAACCACGCTCCGCAACGTGCGCGTCTCGGACGAGGTGTGGACGGCGGCGCGCGAGCAGGCAGAGAAGAACGGCGAGACGGTGTCCGACGTCGTGCGGCGGGCTCTCGTCGAGTACGTCACGACGTCACCGCCTCAAGAGAGCGAACGGTGAGCATGTGCCCCAGTGCGGCCTCGGCCTGCTGGGGCACCACGCCGTTCCCGAGCGCCTTGAGCTGCTCGCTGCGGGAGAGCCCGACGTCGGTGACCCA
Source organism: Isoptericola halotolerans (assembly GCF_013149785.1). GTDB lineage: Bacteria > Actinomycetota > Actinomycetes > Actinomycetales > Cellulomonadaceae > Isoptericola > Isoptericola halotolerans. Next base: position 383,630 of record NZ_JABEZU010000003.1, on the reverse strand, counting down.
GCCGTCGGGGAGGCCCATCATCCACTCGACGAACCGGGGGCTCAGGCGGTGCACTCCACCTTTTCCGGTGGGCTCGGTGGGCGCGGGGGCAGGACGTCCGACGACAGGCTCCCAGCGGGCGATGGCGTCGGCGTACTGGCCGAACGTCCGCTTGTCGACGAGGTCCGGGAGGGAGTCCGAGGACCCGTACTCCACCCGGGCACGCTCCGAGGTCTTGGCCCAGTGAGTCGCACGCGGCGTCGGCATGAGCCGGACTGCGCTCGGGAGCATGAGGTCGCCCGAGCTGCCGCGCTGGTTCGGTCCGCCCTTCGTGCCGTCTGTCGCGCGGGGCGTCGGCAGTAGCGCGCCCGGGAGGCACGTGTCGTCGCCCCGCTGGTTGCGCCCCTTGCCGTCGCGAGTTGTTGGCGTGGGCAGCAGGGTCACGTCGGGAGCAGGTGCTCCACCTCGTCGGCCAGCGTCGGCCCGTGACCGCCCGCCTTCCGCTTGTCCGGGTGCTGCGAGCCCCCGTTCACCGCGAGTTGCGCCGTAGGGGTCCGCAGCAGCGCCATGGTCTCGGTCGCCGAGCCCCCTCGGGTCGCTCTCGGCGTCGGCAGGCCAGGCGAGGACGAAGACCCGGAAGCGTCCGTGCGGGGCTCCCACGTCGGCAGCGCGTAGGCCACACCACGCCGCGTCGTACCCGAGCTCGGCCAGGTCTCCGAGAACACGTCCGAGTGCCCGCAGAGTGACACCGCTTCCGTCTCCCACACAGATCGGGCAGGGTTCCACCGCGCTATCGGCTCCGGCACTGAGTGCTCCTCTCACGTTCTCCCACACCACGAAGCGCGGGCGGATCGTTTCGATGGCGTCGCACATGGACGCCCACAGGCCGGACCGGGTGCCAGCCTTCATGCCCGCGCGCTTCCCGGCGTGGCTGAGGTCCTGGCAGGGTGAGCCGCCGGTGATGATGTCGACGGGCTCGACGGCGGACCAGTCGACCTTGGTGACGTCCCCGAGGTTCGGCGCGTCGGGGAACCGGTGCGCGAGGATGCGCGACGGTGCGGCGTCAAACTCGGACACCCACGCAGTGCGGGCGTCGAACACGCGCTCGGTGGCGATGTCGAGGCCGCCGTACCCGGCGAACAGAGCGCCGATCAGCACGGGACCACCTCCGGCCACTCGACCTTGGCCATGGCCGCCAGGTGCGCGGCGGGCAGGTCGTCGAGGACGTGGCGCCAGTTCTTGCGCTTCACGACCAAGGTGATCGCCTGGCGGGTCACTCGGTAGTCGGCGGCGATCGCTCGGTGCGCCTCGCCAGCCGCGGCTCGTCGGCGGATGTCGCGGACGCCGGCCTCGGTGAGCTTCGCCTGGCGAAGGCTCTCGCCATGGGCACGACGGTCGCGCTCGATGCAGTCGGCGACGTTCTCACGGACGGTGCCGAGCTGGAGGTGCGCCGGGTTGCAGCAGGGAGGGTTGTCGCAGCGATGGCGGACCACCATTCCGGGCGGCGGCCAGGAGCCATTCGCCAGGAGCCAGGCGACGCGGTGCACGCGGGTGGTCTTCCCGTTCACCTTGATGAACCCGTAGCCCTTGGCGTCGAGGCGACCCTCCCAAGGCCAGCAGGCATCTGGTGCGCCGGGGATGACCATGACGGCCCAGCGTCCCCAGAATCGTTGGGACAGGGCGCGAACGTCGGGCGTCATGCGTCGCTCCTTTCGGGCCACTGGACCTTGGTCATGGCGTCCAGATGGGACTTCGGAAGGTCGTCGATCGGGTGGCCCAGCCACCGCGCACCCATCGCGGCGAGGATGAGGCTGTCCGCCTCGTCGTTGCCGGTGACCTCGACGTCCGGGTAGCGCCGCACGACGGCGGCGAGCACGGCGTCCTTCGCCGCGTTGCCGGTGCCGGTGGCGTACTTCGCGCGCGAGGTCGGCGGGACCTCGGCGACCGGGTAGCCGTTCGCGATGAGGCGGTGGACGACGAGCCACCAGAGCCCGGCGCGCTCGGCGGCCTTGCCGCTCGTGGACGAGTAGGCGAGGCCTTCGATGACGACGAGGTCGGCCCCGTCGTGGACCCAGCCATGGACGGCGTCGACGATGATGGCGAGGCGCCGGTTACGGGCTTCGAGGGTGCTGCCGGACGGCTTGCTGGTGATGCGGTCGACGAAGGCGTAGGGGGCCGGGACCGTGTCGTCGTCGCAGATCGCAGCGACGCCGGTGCTGGTCAGGGAGAGGTCGAGTCCGACGATCTTCATGCGACCACCTGCAGCGTCTGGCCGTCCCGCACTGTCTGGGCGACGTCGTCGGCCGCCTGGCGCAGCGCCAGCAGCTCGACGCGCTCCTCGGGCGTGTAGCCGCCGTAGACGCCGTAGCGGCCCGTGGTGACGTCGCCCTCGACCCGCATCGCAGCCTCCAGGCACAGGCCGGCCACGGGGCACTCGGCGCACACGGCCTTGGCGCGCTGCTCGCGCATCCGCCGCATCGGGCCGCGCTCCTGCTCGGGGTGGAAGAACGGGTCCGCGTCCTCGTCCTGCGGGCCGATGGCGCGGCACCTCGCCTTGAGCGCCCAGTCGGTCGGGTAGGTGCGGGTGGCCCCGCCGTCCTGGACCAGTGGGCGGCCGACTGCCTTACCGGCCCGTCGCCCCCCGTCGGCAGCCCTGCGCCCTCGTCCGCCGGCGCCGTTGGGCGACAGGCCGAGTCGGCCGCGGACGTTGTAGACACCCTTGCCGGAGCAGCCCATCCGCTCGGCGATCTCCCGGTCGACGAGGCCCTCGGCGTGCAGCCGGGCGACCTCGGCGGGATCGATGCGGGTCCTCACGCCTGCTCACCCGCCTCAGAGGTCGCGGCGACCTCGGCGGCGTACTCAGCGTTCGCCTTCGCGGTGTCGATCAGCTGCGAGACCTCGGCCGCGGTCAGGTCCTTGCTCGTGGCGACCTCGCGGCCGACATGGTTGCTCATCCAGCGCAGCCGCTCGTCGCGGTCCTCGCTGATCCCGGCCTCGTTGAGCGTGGCCCACAGCGCCTTGACGGCCTGGGCCGATGGCGCGTCGGCGGATGGCTCCGGCTCTGCTGGTCGGTCGGCCTCGCTGGTTCCGAGCACGTCGGCGGCGGACTGGCGGCGGGCGCGCTGCGGCGGCGGGCTGTCCGCGTGCTGCAGCTCGTCGTCGGAGTACACCCCGGCGAGGTCCTGCGGGAAGGCCATGCGCCAGGCGGCAGCCTCGGCGCACTTCGCGATCTGGCCGGCGGGGCGCTGGGCCCACATCTGGGTCAGGCCGCCGTCGCGCTTCGTCTGCTTGTACTCGTCGAACATGGCCACGGCGGTGAACGGGTCGCCGTCGCGGGTGATGGTGACGCGGGCGGCGAGCGGGGTGCCCCACTCGCCGGACCAGACGTCGAGCCACTTCCCGTCGCGGGTGCACCACTGCGGCGCGGCGACCGAGACGCTGTCGCCGCTGCGGGCGGACGCCCGGCGGCCGATGAGACGGAAGCCGTCGATGCCGGTCTGGATCGTCTGCTTCGTCGTCCACTCGCCGGTGCGCTGGTCCTTCGTCTTGCGCCCGATCATGTAGATCTGGCGGGCGAACGGGTCCAGGCCGGTGCGCTGCACGACGTGGAAGAACACGGCCAGGTCGCCGGGAGAGGCGTCCTGCACGCCGATGTGCTGCAGCGCGGAGACCTGCATGTCGGTGAAGCCGGACTGCTGCGGGTCGATGGTGAGCGCGGTGGCTCCGGTGGTCGTCAGGTCGGTGTTCACTTGGCCATCTCCTTGCGGACACGCGCGATGAAGTCGACGACCTCGTCGTGCTTCACGTACTGGGTGTACTGCTCCTGCTGGCGCTCGTGGAGGTAGCGGCGCAGGGCGTCGATCGAGCCGGTCGAGAGGTCGTCGCGGCCGACGGACTCAAACGGCGAGGGGCAGGAGCACCCGGCGTCGTCGGCCCAGAACAGCGCGGTGCCGTCGGTCCAGACGACGCTCAGGTCGAACTCGTAGGAACCGGACGAGAAGTCCAGCTCGCCGAGGGTGCGCAGCCCGAACTTCTCGGGGTCGTAGTAGACGTTGCTCATGCGATCTCCAGTGCTCGTGCGCGCTTCGCGTAGTTCGGTGGCGCGATGGTGTGGATGCCTGCGGGGTAGGCCGGCCAGTCGTCGGTGGCCAGGCAGTGGGCGTAGGCGTCGGTGGCGAGGCGGACGTCGGCCGCGCCGTCGGCGAGGTACTCGTCATCGAGCTCGACGACGGACACGAAGTGCGGGGCGTCAACCTCGAGCACGACGTGGATGAAGCGGGGGCGCTCGCCCATGGCCCACTCGACGCCGGCCATGTAGTGCGCAGCCTGCTGGTGCCAGCCAAGGTCGTAGGAGAGGCGGTCGATGCGGCGCGGGTCCGCGGTGCGGCCGGTGGACTTGAGGTCGACGACGACGCCGGAGCAGTGCCAGTAGTCCAGGCGGCCCTTGCAGCGGACTCCGGTCTCCGGGTCGTCCCAGAACAGCGAGACCTCCGGTTCGCCCCCGGTCAGCAGCGGCCCGGCGTCGGGGTGCTCGCGCACCGCGGCGGCCATGACCTCGACCTGCTCCCACTCGTGGCGCAGGATCGGCGCGTGGCCCTCGGCCCGGGCCTCGTCGCGCTCCTCGCGGGCGGCCTTGGTCCGGTAGTCGGGGTGGTCGATCACGGCGACGTCGAGCCCGGCGCCGAGAATGACGGCGTGGACCACGTGGCCGAGGTCGAAGGCGCGCTTGTCGGTGCGGTGCGTCTGCTCCCACTGGTACCGGGCGGGGGAGTCCAGCAGGTGCTTGACCCCGGTGGACGACAGGCCGGGCGCCTGGCGGTACTCGGCATCGGGGAGGTCCAGGACGATCCCCTGCAGCTCGGTCGTGGCGGTCACAGGTCATCACCCGCCTCGTCGACGAGCTCGCAGTACGGGCGCAGTCGGTGGCCGATCTGCTCGACCGTGCGGACGGCGGCGACCCGGCGTGAGGCGTCGTGGACGAGCCCGCGCCACCCGCCGGCACCGGTGCTGTCGCTGGCGACGACCTGGCCCTGGGAGTCGGTGACCTCGTAGGCGTAGGACCAGCCATCTCGCCGGTAACTCCGACCGACGCCGCCGCGGGCGGGGAAGGATTCGACGACGACCCTCCGGCGGCCGACGATCTTCGCGCGGCTCACAGGTCCTCACCCCTCTGGATGCGCTCGGCGCGGTCGTAGAGGGTCCAGGAGTCCCCCTGGTCGTTGACGACCAAGGCTGCATCCCGCAGCGCCTCGGCCTTCACCCGGCTCTCCCATGCCGTGAGGTCGTACACCTCGCCGTCCTCGACGACGCCCTCGATCCGCTCCGTGGGGACCAGGCCCTCGCGGTGCAGCCAGTCGCACGCGTCCTGCAGGGTCAGCTCGGGCGTCGCGGGCTGGGATCGGCGGTCGGCCTCGGCGTGCTGGTGGGTGTCGTGGGCGGTCATGCGGCACCTCCGAAGTCGAGGACGCCCTGGGATCGCAGCGACTCGTCGTTGGCGAGCAGCGGCGCCACGAGGTCGTCGCGGCCGTGGCGGGTCAAGAACCGGCGCAGCACCGTCGGCGCCATGCCGACGCACGCGGCCAGACCGCGCATGCCTACGCCATGTTTCGCCGCGTCGTGCGCGTCGCCGAGCACCTGGTCGATGCGCTGGGGGTGGTCGTTGCGGGTCATGCGATCACCTCGACCGACAGCAGGCAGTAGCCCTCGGTGAGGCCGTCCGCCTGGGCGGCGGGCAGTACGTGGGTCACGCGGACATCGATCGGCGGCACCTCGACGTGCTGGTTCACGAACCGGCCGCGCTCGTCGCGCTCGACGAACCGGTAGGTCGGGTTGCCGTAGGAGCCGACCCGGACCAGCCGGAGCGCGTCGCCCACCTGGAAGTCGCGGTCGTGCTTGCGGACCTCCGCCCGCTTCTCGCCAGCGGCGACCCGGTCGAACCAGGTCTCGCGGATCTTGAGCTCGTGGATCATGGCTGCACCTCCGCCGCGATCGCGTCGCGGATGTTGCCGAGCAGCGCGGCGTAGGCCGGGTCGGTCTGGACGGCCATGCCCTCGAACCGCGCGACGATCCGCAGCGCGGCCGTCAGTCCGTCGCGGTGGCCCTGGGCGTGCCCGTCGTCGTAGGCGGCGAGCACGGGGCGGTCGGCGTGCTCCTCGGCACCCTCGCGGGCCTGGGCGAGCGCGCGGTCGAAGCCAGCGAGGTCGATCCCGGCGCCGGCCATGAGGTCGCGGGCGGCCTGCGGGGTCTCGACGAGCGGGATGTGCGCGGCGAGCCCACCCTGGGACGACGACGGCACCTCGGCGGGGTCCGGGCGGCGCGACCCCGCGGGCTGGCGGACCAGCGCGCCCGGGACGACGTCGATCACCTCGCCGACCGGGCGGTCCGGGTCGTCGGGGAGGCTGGCGGGGTCCGGCAGCCCGGACTCGGCCCGCAGCGCGTCGACGTAGGACGGGCCGGTGATCTGGACCATGCCACCGGTGCGCTCCGCCTCGACGAGTGCGGCGTGCAGGGAGGCCTGGGGTGCGCCCGGCCGGTCGAAGGTGTGGACGTCGTCGTGACGCGAGGTGGGGTTCATCGGGAAGTCTCCTCGGCGGTGAGGTAGGCGGTCGCCTCGAGGGCGAGCACGTCGGGGATGTGGGTGCCGGACTTGGCGGAGACGAGCAGCAGGTCGTGGTGCGCGATCTCCATGCCCTCGGCGTCGGCCTGCAGGGCGTGGATCTCGGCGAGCTCGTGCGCGAGTCGGCGGTGCACGCCGAGCGGCGTGGTGTCGGCCCAGGCGGGTCCGCGCTGGGTCATGACGCCCGTGGCGATCGCGACCCGCTCGACGTCGGACAGCGGGGCGGACGAGGTGCGGACCGCGCGCGGCGGGTGGTCGGGGCGGCCCTCCTCGACCAGGGCGGCGGCGAGGCGGCGCAGGAGGCGGCGGAGGATCATGCCGTCACCGCCTCGACGGCCGCGAACGCGGCCCGCTCGCGCTCACGGAGCGGCTCGAAGTCCTCGACGCCGAGCAGCGTGTGGGCCGTGGCCTCGTCGATCTCGAAGTTGTCGTCGATCGTGAACTGGTCGACCGGGTCGAGGACGTCGACGATGTAGCAGCGGCGGACGGTCGGGTCCTCGCAGTCGTGCTCCAGGCGCGGGATGCTGTCGATCGCGACCTGGCGGTCGTGCGCGCTGTCCCATCCGGCGCCGCCGAGCGTGAAGAACTGGTCCTCGTCGTGGTTCGCCTCGGTGATCTGGAGGCAGTAGGTCGCGCTCATGCCGTCACCGCCGTCGGGTCACCGAGCTGCGCCACGACGGCGTCCCACTCGGGCGTCGGCTCGGCGGCGACCTGGTCGGGGGAGACGCCCTCGGTCGCGGGGTCGGGGACGACGAGGGGCGGGAGATCCGAGTCAGCGGTGACGCGGGAGAGGGTGGTCATCGGGACTCACCCACGCTCGGGTCGATCATCTGGTCCAGCAGGTCGAGCGCGGACGCCTGCAACGTCTCCACGGTCGGGCGGACAGCGGCCCTGGCAGCGGCCCCGGCAGCGTCCCAGGCAGCGGCCCCGGCAGCGTCCCAGGCAGCGGCCCAGGCAGCGGCCCAGGCAGCGGCCCAGGCAGCGGCCCAGGCAGCGGCCCAGGCAGCGGCCCAGGCAGCGGCCCCGGCAGCGTCCCAGGCAGCGGCCCCGGCAGCGTCCCTGGCAGCGGCTGCCTTCTCTCGGCCCGCTCGCACGACCGGACCAGCCGCCTCCGCGGCCGTCAGGTCCGCGATGCGGCGCAGGTCCCGCAGTGCCGTCGCCTCCTCGGTCAGCCCGGCGAGGTCCAGCCACGCGGGGGTGTAGGTGCGGACCAGCCAGTCGAGCGCGAGGTAGGAGCGCGCTTCGTCCTGTCCGTCACCTGCGGTGCCGACCATGCGGGGCAGGAACGGGCGGAGCTTCTGCCGCTGCTCGGTGCCCCACTGGTCGTTCAGGCCGATGGTGAAGGCGCGCAGGACGGGTGATGCGCAGTCGGGGGCGTCGGTGTGCCCCTGGCCGGCGAGGTAGCTGACCCACTCCATCGCGCAGGCGCCCGACTCGAACGAGGCGTGCGACCCCTTCGCGAGGACTCCGCCGTCGAGCAGCTCCTGCACTCGGGACTCAATGATCTGAGCAGTCATCTGTCATGCCTCCGTAGCGGCGATGTCGTACCCGTCGCCCGCGCCTCGGAGCGCTTCGGCGTGGTCGAGGCCGCCGCGGTACGAGCCGCCCAGCTCGCCCCATGACGTGACCTGGTCGGTCTCGGGGTCGCCCGGGAAGATGTAGGTCTCGGGGCCGGAGAAGATGACCGCCGTGGCCGAGACGATCACGTGCTCGTACTCGACCGGCTCGTCGGTCGCGTAGTCGGTCGTGCGCAGGGGCGGGTCGAGCCGGTAGAGAGCGGCGTGGCCCGCGAAGTTCTTGCTGACGTCGCGGATGAGGGTTGCGGTTCCCATGAGGGATACTCCTTGTGTCGGTGCCCCGTGGTCTGCTTTCCGGTTGAGCCACGGGGCGCTGTGCTGTCAGGACGTGGTGCGGCGCGCGCGGGTGCGTGCCCACGGGTCGGCGTTCATCGCCTTGCGCGCCTGGCGGAACTTCTCGTAGTCCTCCGGTGCCACGCGCCACGGGCCTCGGGTGCCCTGTGTGCGGTAGCCGTCGAGCTCGTGGCGCTGGAGCCAGCCGCGCACGGTCTGCGTGGAGGTCTGCTCACGCTCCGCGACGTCGCGGACAGTGAGGGCGTTCATCGCGGACCTCCGGTTGGGTAGGTTGCGGGGATGGATGTCGCCGCCTTCGTGGTCTCTGTCGTCGCACTCGGAGTTGCCGCCTTTGCGCTGCGATATGCGCACGTGGAAGCCGATGCCGCGCGACGATCGGTGGAGCTCCAAGAGGAGGCCGCGGCCAGATATCGGGCACCTTGGGCTCTTCGCCTCCTGGCGGACGAGTCGTACGAGCTGGTCAACGACGGCGACGAGTCCGTGTTCGATGTCGAGATCACCCCGCCAGCGAGAGCTGTGGTGCACGGCCAGCGGACAGTCGACCGGCTCGCCCCTGGCTCGTCGATGTCGTTCTTCGTGGCGACATCGTTGGCGACTGACGGGCGCGTCATCTCGGCCACCTGGTCCCGTCGGCCCGGGGGCGATACGCACGAGTGGCAGCGGCAGCTTCCGACTGGATCCTGAGCTCCTCGACCTTCCGACGGAGCCTCGACGCCTCCCGCACAAGGCGGATCGACATGAGCGACACCACGATCGCGAGCGACGACAGGACGATGGCGAGGGTGTTCACGCCGCCACCTCCGCGCCGACGTACCGGTTGATGAAGTACGTCTGGCCCTTGCCGGTGACCTTCGGCGTCTTCGAGATGGTCACGTGGCCGTCGGAGTGGGTGACCGCGGTCTCCTTCACCCGGAACAGGCCGAGCTCCATGGAGCGCTGCGTGGGCATGTTCCGGTCGGTGCCCCGGCGCTTGATGAGGTAGCCGTCGCGGCGGAGCCACTCGAACAGCCGCGTGCCGCCGACCTCGACGCCGTTGCCCTTGAGGATCTTGGCGAGGTCGCCGACGAGGATGTCGGTGCGCGACGTGGCGACCGCGTCGGCGAAGATGACCTTCGGGGCGTCCTGCTCGACCTTCGCCTCGAGCTGCCTCACCTTGGCCGTCGTGATCTGCAGCGCCTGGGCGACGATCTGGTCCTCGGTGAGCGCCGGGGCGGCGCCGTACTGGCCGGTGCGGCGGATCGTCGGGAGCACCTCGTGGGTGACCCAGCGGCGGACCGGCTCGGCGGCGGGGGAGTCGCTGCGGAGGATGACCGTCCACATGCCGGCCTCGGTCACCATCGTGAGGTTCTGGGGGCCGCCGGGGGTGTCCGCCAGGCGTACACCCTTCTCGTCGTCGGCGAGCCGCTCGGCAACGGCGGCTGCTCGTCGGGTGAGGCCGAGGATCTTGCAGAGGTCGGTGAGCACGAACCACGGCTCGCCGTGCTCGTCGGTGATGACCCGGACGGCGGTGCCGTCGAAGTCGAATGGCTGGAGCTGGGTCATGCGATCCTTCTTCCTGTAGAGGAGCCCTCGCGTGTTGCCCTGGCCGGGACTGCGGGGGCTTCTTGCTGCCTTCGCCTGATGAAGGTGCTCGGCAGGGGTGATGTGTGACCGGCCCGCGCGGAACTGGGTCGGCCCGATCCGGTCAAGCAGCCACGAGACGCTTCGCGTTCCGCCGTGAATCGCTGGACGACCTGGACATGAAAAGGTCGTCCGTGCCCACCTGCAGGTACATCGCGATGCGCACGGCGGGCTCAAGGTCGAGCGTGTTGACCTCGCCTCGCAGCAGGCGGCCGAGGTACGAGTGCGACTTCCAGCCGGCAGCCTTCGCCAGCTCTCGCTGCGACACGTCCTGGATCACCATCAGCTTGGCGAGCTTCTTGCGGTCGGTGAGGACCATCCAGATTGCTCCCATCGGTGTCGGTGTTGGTGTCCTCACTGTATCCATCCCCTTGTCGTTGTGTCCAGCGTTCTGCGACAAACATACATACCCGGTGCCCACCCCGCAAGGCCCTGCCATGCCCGCAGGAGCCGCAGAAGTGCGCCGTTGGTACGCTGACCTGTGGCTGCGGCGCGCGTGATTTGGTGTCCAGACGTCCCGTGCGCCCGGTGCCCACCCCGCTGGACGGGATGCCCTGTCGGCCTGAACTGTGGTGCCCGTGAAGGAGGAACCGTGACTACGAGCAAGCTCTGGGCGCTGATCGAGGAGTGGCGCGACGCGCAGCTCTTCCCCGTGTCGCAGGCGGCGCTGGCGTCGAAGATCGGCGTCTCGCGCAGCGCGATGTCGCAGTGGAAGGCCGGGCAGGCGAAGCCCTCGCCGGAGAAGCTGCGGCAGATCGCCAGCGTGACCCGGATCCCGTACGAGCGGCTCCTCGAGGCTGTGGTCCACGACATGGGCTACCTGGGTAACGAGGAGGTGGTGGGCAATGCTGAGCATCCCGCCCCCATCAAGACGGCCGGCCACGAGCCGGCGCACGACCGCTACACACTCGACGGCGAGCGGATCGACCCCGACGACCACGTGCTCGCCGCGCGTGACGACGACGCCGACGACGAGGCCGAGGCGCAGCAGGAGGAGGCGTGACACGGCTCACGGATCGTGTGCATGGCTCACGGATTGCGCTACCGTCGAGACATGTCACGCCACACCCTCACACGCCGACCCTCGGTCGAGCGCGTTCTGGTGGGCCCGGATCGCGTCGGCAACGACGGGCTGACCGATCGCGAGCGCGCCCGGCTGGCGCGCGAGTACCGCGAGACGGCGATGCGCCCGCTGGCGGGCCAGGAGCGGCAGGACGTGGCCGCCTGGCTCCAGGCGAAGCGTGAGTCTCGCCTGGCGTGACGCCGGCAGGCGTGATCGGCGTGAACTGCAGTCGTTCATCTGCGCCGATCCGCCGGGCTACACCTACGACCCGCATCGCGGACGGCATCACCCCCAGCTCTACGCGCTCAGGGCTCAGGGTCTCGTTCGTGACCTGCGCCCTCCTGTCGACGACCCGGACGCCATCCTTGTCGGACACGATGACGACGGCCTCGCGGCGGTCGTAGCGTTCGGCTTCGACCCCAGCGACGAGCAGTTCGTCATCCAGGCGGTGGCGCGTGCCCAGCGGTGCACCCGCCGCGGGTACGGCCGCGCCGCGATCGAGCAGGCGCTAACCGTCCTCGCCGCACACAAGCTGCTCTACAGCCTTGACTGCGGCGTCTTCACGCGCATCCATCCAGACAACGCAGAGAGCAAGGCTGCATTCGGGTCGCTTCTGTTCGAGCCGCTCGGCGTGTACGAGGGGATGGAGACATGGGTCCGCGACATCTAGGACCCGCGGCACGCCGCCGTGCACTCGTCGCCTCGGGCATGTAGACCTGGACTGGTGACGCTCGAGGACCTGATCGCCGCTGCTGAGGAGCTCGGCGTCCACGTGAAGTGGATGGACCTCGGCCGGCGCGCGGGGGAGCTGCGGCGCTCCGGGCTCGTACTGCTCAACCACCGCAAGTCCGTCCTGACGCAGCGGTGCACCCTCGCCCACGAGATGGGCCACTGGACGCTCGGGCACGACTGGACGCTCTACCACGACGTCGAGCGCGACGAGCGGGAGGCTGACGCCTACGCGGCCCAGCTGCTCATCTCGCCTGTGGACTACGCGCTGGCCGAGCGCACGCACGGAGAGCACCCGGGAGCGATCGCCCGCGAGCTCGAGGTCACCCGGCGGCTCGTCGAGGTCTGGCAGACCGACGTGTGGCGCGGCGCGACGACACCGCCGGGCCGCTGGCGGTTGCGCGCGGTCTAGGCCTCAGCCTGGATCAGCGGTGATCAAGGCCCGAATGCCGGGGAATCCTGACCATCCCGGAGGTCGCCGGGATTTCCTGACGTCACCCCGCGATCTGCGGCACCACGGCCACGGGCAGCACGGCGCCCATCGCCAGTGCAACGGCGTCGGCGTCACCCTGCTGTGCGTCGGGGAGCAGGTGCCCGTAGGTCCCGATCGTCGTCGTGATCGACTCGTGACCGAGCCGCGCCTGGATGTACGGCAGCGGGCGCCCGGCGCCGATGAGCCACGAGGCGTGCGCGTGGCGCAAGTCGTGCACGCGGGGGCGCTTCCCGATGGGGGAGAGGCCAGCCTCCGCGCACCGCGCCGCGTCGTTGGCCCGGTCGAGCGCGCCCGACCACGCGTCGTACAGCGCGCCGGAGCGCACCCGCTCACCCTTGGTGTTGGTGAACACGAGCCGGTCGCCGCGGCCGGGCTTGCCGAGCTGAGCAACGAGGGAGTCCGGGACGGAGATCGTCCGCTCGCCGGCCTCGGTCTTCGGTGGGCCGAGGAACTCGCCGCCGCCCTTGGGCGGCTTCTGCCACGCCTTGGTCACGTGCGCGAGCATCGGGCGGGCGTCGCGGTCGATGTCGCCCCACGTGAGGGCCGTCGCCTCGCCGAAGCGCATGCCGGTCCCGGCCAGCCACATGATCAGCGGCCGGCGCGACGGCGTCAGGAAGTGCAGCAGCACTGCGAACTCCGACTGCGTCAGGATCACCATCCCGTCCTTGCGGCGGCGCGTGAACTTCGCGCCCCGGGCGGGGTTGCCCTTGCGCAGGCCTCGGGCCTCGGCGACGGCGAGCGCGCCGGACAGCAGCCCGTGCCGGTTCTTGATGGTCTTCGTCGCGACGTGACCGCCGTCCTTGCCGGACTGGTCCTCCATCCACGCGACCCACTTCGTGACGTCCTCGACGTCGAGGGAGTCGAGCGGGATCTCGCCGAGGCGGGGGGTGATCCACTCGGCGGCGATGCGCTGGTACTCGCTGCGGGTGCCGGGGGAGACCTTGAGCGCCCCGCTGGCCGGGTCGAGATACTTCGTCATCCACCCGGCGACGGTCATCGCTCCTCGAGCAGCTGCACCGGTGCGCTCGGTGCGGATCCGGGACGCCTCGGTGATGCCGACGCGGTCCACCAGCCGGGCGAAGTCGCGGGCCGCGCGCTCCACGGCCAGGGCGTCGTCGCCGTAGAACGTCTCCTGGCGCATCGTGCCGTGGCGGTCACGTGCCTGGACCCGCCAGGCGTAACCCCGCGCTCGCTTCGAGGGCGTCACAGATGCCATGTGGAACCTCACCACCGGTTGTCGTCGGGCGGTAGGCGCGACTGGTACTCGCCTACGATCTGACCATTGTAGGCAGGTTCCTGTAGGCGAGTGCTAGATATGCGGTTGGTGAGGCTGTGACCTGCGGGAATGCCGTGCCCCGGGCGGGATTCGAACCCGCACTGGATCGGGTTTGAGCCGATTGCCTCTGCCAGTTGGGCTACCGGGGCGCTGTCGGCAGCGGCCTTATCGAACCACACCGGGGGCCGTGGTGCGCAACCGCCCCACACCGAGGAACGGGGTGCGCACGGTCACACCGGCGCGCTGCGCCCAGGAGCACGCGACCGGTGCTCGCGGGGTCTACGATGGTCCCTGTGACCGACGAGAAGCTGCCGCTCGACCTGCCCCCGCTGATCGACGCCGACCCCGAGCCGGCGCCGCCCGCGACCTCTGCGAAGCCTGCCCGCCGCGCCGTGGTGGCGGAGGACGAGGCCCTCATCCGCATGGATGTCGTCGAGACGCTGCGCGAGGCAGGGTTCGACGTCGTCGGCGAGGCGGGCGACGGCGAGACGGCGGTCGCCCTGGCCACGGACCTCAAGCCGGACGTCGTGGTGATGGACGTCAAGATGCCCGAGCTGGACGGCATCTCCGCCGCCGAGCGGATCGGCAAGGCGCACGCCGCGCCGGTCGTGCTGCTCACCGCGTTCTCCCAGACCGAGCTGGTCGAGCGAGCACGGGACGCCGGGGCCATGGCGTACGTCGTCAAGCCCTTCACCCCTGCCGACCTGCTGCCGGCGGTCGAGATCGCGATCTCGCGCTACCAGCAGATCGGGGCGCTCGAGTCCGAGGTGGCCGACCTCCAGGAGCGCTTCGAGACTCGCAAGCGCGTCGACCGCGCCAAGGGTCTCCTCATGACGAAGATGGGTCTGAGCGAGCCGGAGTCCTTCCGTTGGATCCAGAAGACGTCGATGGACCGGCGACTGACCATGCGCGAGGTGGCTGACGCGGTCATCGATCAGGTGGGCGCCTGAGACACGTTGTGCGACTCCCTGGTGACGGCTATGGTCACCAGGGAGTCGTGATCTTTTCGTGACCTTCTGTGGTGAGGTCATCTGAAGCGTCGGAGGGAGTGTCGATGCGTGCAGCGGTCGTAGTGCGTTCCGCGAACCAGGACGACCTGTTCGAGGTCGCCGAGATGGCAGCGAAGTTCGCTCCGGACGGCTCGACGACGGCCGCCTCCGACCCCGGACGCCTGTGCGAGCACCTGAGCGTGCTCGTCGCAGCCGGGGGTGAGCTCCTGGTCGCCGTCGAGGAGGACGCGGTCGTGGGCTTCCTGCTGGCCCGGGTGCTCGAACCTCACTTCTACTCGTTGGTGCCGAGCCTCTACGTCGACGCGATCCTCGTGGCGCCCGCCGCACGACGCCACGGGGTCGGTCGGGCGCTCCTGGGCTCGGCGCTGGGGCTCGCGAGCGCCTCCGGCGCCGAGGCCGTCTACTGCGCGCCCGCGCCCGGTGCCCGTGAGATGCACCGGTTCCTGGCCCGGCTCGGCTTTGCGCCGGCGGCCGGGCACCGTGTCGTGGCGGTGCCGGTCCTGGAGCGGCGTCTCGCCCAGGACGGCGCGACGGGCGGGACCGTGGTGCGGCGACGTGACGGTGGACGTCGGCGACGGGACGCCACCCGAGCAGCCATCGAGGACCTGGTCGCCCGGCGCCGTCGGGCACGTGAGGCCGGTCTGCCCACCGGGCCGGTCGACCTGCGAGCCTTCCAGGCGGAGCACGCCGCCGAGGCGGAGCTTCGCGCGGAGCAGGCCACCAACGCTTCCTGACGCCGGCCGGGTACGTCAGCGTCCCGCGAGCACCATGCACGTCAGTCGGGCGGTGGCGACCCGCCGGTCGGCGTCGTCCGTTACGGTGATCTCGTAGGTGGCGGTGGAGCGACCGAGGTGGAGCGCCGTCGCGACCCCGTGGACCTGTCCCGATCGCACCCCGCGATGGTGCGTCACGTTCAGCTCGATCCCCACGGCCGCCCGTCCGGGGCCGGCGTGCTGCTGCGCGGCCACGGAGCCCAGTGTCTCGGCCAGCACCGCCGTCGCCCCGCCGTGCAGGAGACCTGCGGGCTGCGTGTTGCCGGCCACGGGCATGCGGCCTCGGGTGGTGCGCGCGCCCACCTCGGTCAGGACGATCCCGGTGCGTTCGATGAGGGTGCCGGTCGCGGCCTGCTCCCAACCGGCGGTGTCCTGCGGGAAGGCGTCGGTGTCGGTCATGGGAGATAGGTTGGCACCCGTGACGACCTCAGCGCGAACCGACGGCACCAGCAGTCCCGGCAGCACCGCCGCCGGCACCCGACCCCGACTGCTGCTCATCGACGGCCACTCGATGGCGTACCGGGCGTTCTTCGCCCTGCCCGACACCCTGGTGACCTCCTCGGGTCAGGTGACGAACGCGGTCTACGGCTTCTTCTCCATGCTCACCAACCTGCTCCGCGACGAGCAGCCCACGCACCTCGCCGTGGCGTTCGACGCGGGTCGGGTGACGTTCCGGACGGAACGGTTCGCCGCGTACAAGGGCAACCGCGACGCCACCCCCGAGGTCTTCCGTGGCCAGGTCCCGCTGATCAAGGAGGTGCTCGAGGCGCTGCGTGTCCCGGCGCTGCAGCGCGACGGCATCGAGGCCGACGACATCCTCGCCACCCTTGCCCGCCAGGGCACCGAGGCGGGCATGGACGTGCTGGTGTGCTCCGGCGACCGGGACTCCCTCCAGCTCGTCAACGACGACGTCACGGTCCTGTACCCGAAGAAGGGGGTCTCCGAGCTGGCGCGGATGACTCCCGAGGCGGTCGAGGCGAAGTACAAGGTCCGCCCCGAGCGCTACCCGGACCTCGCCGCGCTGGTGGGGGAGACGAGCGACAACCTGCCCGGGGTGCCGGGCGTCGGCCCGGGGGTGGCCGCCAAGTGGATCACCCAGTTCGGGGACCTGGACAGCCTGCTCGAGCGTCGGGCCGAGGTGACGGGCAAACGGGGCGAGGCCCTGCGCGAGCACGTCGACCAGGTGCGGCTCAACCGCGAGCTCAACGCTCTGCTCACGGACGTCGAGCTGCCTCTGGGGGTGCAGGACCTCGCTCTCGTCGGCTTCGACCGCGAGGCGGTGCACACCGTCTCCGACACGCTGCAGTTCGGTGCGCTCCGTGACCGGTTGCTCGCCGTCGACCCCGCGGCCTCCGACGCCGAGGAGGACGTGGTGAGCGCAGGGGTCGCGCTCGCGCTGCACCAGGGTGCGCTCGCCGACTTCTTCGCCGAGCACGCGGGACGGGTGCTCGGCCTGGACGTCTCCGGGACGGGCGGCCCCGGGCGGGCGGACGCCTGGCAGGTCGCCGTGGCGACCGACAGCGCCGACGGGTCGGCGAGCGCGGTGGTGGTCGACCTGACGACGGTCGCCACCGACGACGAGCGTGCCCTGGCGTCCTGGCTGGCCGACGACGCGTCGTCCAAGGTGGTGCACGGTGCGAAGGTCGCCTGGCACCTGCTCGCGGCCCGCGGGCTCGACCTGGACCTGGGCGGCGTCGTCTGCGACACGGGCCTGGCGGCATACCTGTGCTACCCCGACCAGCGTGGCTACGATCTTGCCGACCTGGTCGTGCGGCACCTGCACCGTGAGCTGACGGTCCAGGAAGCGTCCGCGCAGGGGTCGCTGGACCTCGAGCTCGCCGAGGGTCCGCCTGCCGGCACCGAGGCGGCCCACCGCGCGGTCGCGGTCGCCGATCTCGCCGAGGCTCTGGCCGGACGCCTCGACGACAGGGGCGCTCGTGGTCTGCTCGACGACGTCGAGATGCCGCTGGCCGGTGTGCTGGTGCGCATGGAGGACGCCGGGATCGCCGCGGACACGGGGTTCCTGACCGAGCTGGAGCGTGGTTTTGCCGACGCCGTGGCGGATTCGGCCGCCGAGGCCTACGCCGTCATCGGTCGCGAGGTCAACCTCGGTAGCCCCAAGCAGCTCCAGGAGGTGCTGTTCGAGCAGCTGGGGATGCCGAAGACCAAGAAGATCAAGACGGGGTACACCACCGACGCCGCCTCGCTGCAGGACCTGTTCACCAAGACCCAGCACCCGTTCCTGGCGCACCTGCTCGCGCACCGCGACGCCGCCAAGCTCCGCACGACCGTCGAGGGCCTGCTCAAGGCCGTCCAGCCCGACGGTCGCATCCACACGACCTTCCAGCAGACGATCGCCGCGACGGGTCGGCTCAGCTCGACCGACCCGAACCTGCAGAACATCCCGATCCGGACCGAGTCCGGCCGACGGATCCGGCGGGCCTTCCGCGTCGGTGCAGGGAACGAGACGCTGCTGACCGCCGACTACAGCCAGATCGAGATGCGCATCATGGCGCACCTGTCGGGCGACGAGGGCTTGATCGCCGCGTTCCGGTCGGGCGAGGACCTGCACCGCTACGTGGGCTCGCGGGTCTTCGACGTGGAGCCCGCCGAGGTCACCGCCGAGATGCGGGCCAAGGTCAAGGCGATGAGCTACGGGCTCGCGTACGGACTCAGCGCCTTCGGCCTGTCCCAGCAGCTCGGGATCGCCACGGGCGAGGCACAGGGACTGATGGACGACTACTTCACCCGGTTCGGTGGGGTGCGCGACTACCTCGCCGGCGTGGTCGAGGAGGCCCGGGCCACGGGGTACACCGCCACGATCCTGGGGCGCCGCCGGTACCTGCCCGACCTGACGAGCGACAACCGACAACGTCGCCAGATGGCGGAGCGGATGGCGCTCAACGCGCCGATCCAGGGCAGCGCGGCCGACATCATCAAGCTCGCCATGCTCGGGGTGCAGCGCGAGCTCGACGAGCGCGGGCTGGCATCGCGGCTGCTGCTGCAGGTCCACGACGAGCTCGTGGTCGAGGTCGCGCCGGGCGAGCGCGAGGCCGCCGAGGAGGTCCTGCGCACGAAGATGGGTGCGGCCTACGCGCTCGAGGTGCCGCTCGACGTCTCGGTCGGTGCGGGCGAGACCTGGCACGACGCCGGCCACTGAGCCCCCGGGCGGCGCGGCCGTCAGTCCTTGGTGGTGACGAAGACCGCCGTGCCGGGCAGGTACGCGCCGCGCACCGGACCCCAGCCACCCCAGGTCTGGGTGTTCCAGGACGGCCACTCGGGCTCGACGACGTCGCGCAGGCGGAGCCCGGCCGTCACGATGTCGCGCACGTGGTCGCCGACGGTCCGGTGGTGCTCGGCGTAGACGACGCGTCCCGACGCGTCCGCCTCGACGTAGGGGCGGCGGTCGAAGTACGAGCGGTGCGCCGTCAGCCCCTGCGTGGTGGGGTCGTCGGGAAAGGACCAGCGCACGGGGTGCGTCACGGAGAAGACCCAGCGCCCGCCGTCACGCAGGACCCGTGCCGCCTCGGCGTGCACGCGGTCCGCGTCGGGCACGAAGGGCACCGCCCCGAACGAGGTGAAGACGACGTCGAAGCTCCCCTCCTCGAAGGGCAGGGCGCGGGCGTCGGCCTCGACGAGGGGAACGGTGAGCCCGGTCCGTGCGTCGAGGCGTGCGGCGGCGTCGAGCATCGCGGGCGCGACGTCGGTGGCGACGACGGCCGCGCCGCGTGCGGCCAGCCACCGCGAGCAGTGCGCCGCACCGGCACCCACCTCGAGCACCCGGGCCCCTCGCACGTCGCCGAGCAGCCCCGCCTCGGCCTCCGTGAGGCCTTCGGGGCCCCACCGGAACCCGGCGTCCCCGAGGAAGTCGCCGTGGTCGGCGAGATACTCCTCGGCGTGGGCGTCCCACCAGCGGCGCGCGGCGCCGTCGTCGTCGGGTGTCTCGCGGTAGCCGAACCAGGTCGCAGTCACCGCCACATCGTGACACCCGACACCTGACGGACACATCCGCGCGGTAGCCTCCGGGTGCCTCATCACCGAGCTGGCTGGAGGAGCATCGTGCGTGTCGGGCTGTTGACCGGGGGTGGCGACGTCCCGGGACTGAACGCCGCCATCCGCGCCGTCGTGAAGCGGGGCGAGGGGGAGCACGGGCACTCGATGGTCGGCTTCCGGAACGGCTGGCGAGGTCTCGCCGACGGTGACGTGATGCCGCTGACCCGGTCCCACATCCGCAACGTGCTGCCCACCGGTGGCACCCTGCTCGGCACCGCCCGCTACCACCCCCACGCCGAGGACGGCGGCATGGACGCCGTGCTCGCCACTCTGGAGGCCGAACGGATCGAGGCTCTGATCTGCATCGGCGGTGACGGGACGCTGCACGCGGCGAGCAAGGTCGCCGAGGCGGGCGTCCGCATCGTCGCGATCCCGAAGACGATCGACAACGACGTGTGGGGAACCGACCGGTCGATCGGCTTCGACACGGCGGTGACCATCGCGACCGAGGCGGTCGACCGCATCCACACGACGGCCGAGAGCCACAACCGCGTGATGATCGTCGAGGTCATGGGGCGGCACGCGGGCTGGATCGCGGCGACGTCGGGCATCGCGGGAGGGGCGGAGCTGGTGCTCGCCCCCGAGGAGCCGTTCGACATCGACCGGGTGGTGAAGTTCCTGCGGCACCGGCACCGGGCGCACGCGAGCTTCTCGATCATCGTCGTCGCCGAGGGCGCCGTCCCGGCCGAGGGCACCTCGATGGACTACGAGACACGGCTCGGTCCGTTCGGCGAGATCGTCGCCGGCGCGATCGGGGAACGTCTCGGTGCTGAGCTCTCGGAACGCACGGGGTTCGACACCCGGGTGACCGTGCTCGGACACGTCCAGCGTGGCGGGACGCCCACGCCGTCGGACCGGATCCTCGGCTCGCGCTTCGGGGTGGCCGCCGTCGACGCGGTGACCGCCGGCTCCTCGGCGGTGATGACGGCTCTGCACGGGGACGATGTCGTGCTCGTCGACCTGGCGGAGGTCGCCGGGAAGATCAAGCAGGTCCCCGCGGACCTTCTCGGGGTGGCCGCGGCGCTCGCGTGACCGGGGTCTCAGGGCCGGCGTCGGCCGGAGGCGTCGGTGGCGTTGACCCCTCCAAACCGCACGGATAGGATGGTCCGCGGTGCAGTGCGCTTGCGCACCGGTTGTCCTGCGTACGCACGCACGAGACGCACGTTCGAGACACACGCACCACGACCCTGTCCGTACTATGCCCTGTCCGCATCGGAGCAACTACTCAATGACCATCTCCACCACGAAGTCCGCCCCGCAGGTCGCCGTCAACGACATCGGCACCGAGGAAGACTTCCTTGCCGCCGTCGACGCCACCATCAAGTACTTCAACGATGGTGACATCGTGGAAGGCACGATCGTCAAGGTCGACCGCGACGAGGTCCTCCTCGACATCGGTTACAAGACGGAGGGCGTGATCCCGTCCCGGGAGCTCTCCATCAAGCACGACGTGGACCCGGGCGAGGTCGTCACCGTCGGTGACGCCGTCGAGGCTCTCGTCCTCCAGAAGGAGGACAAGGAGGGCCGTCTGATCCTGTCCAAGAAGCGCGCACAGTACGAGCGCGCCTGGGGCACGATCGAGAAGATCAAGGAAGAGGACGGCGTCGTCACCGGCACCGTCATCGAGGTCGTCAAGGGCGGCCTCATCCTCGACATCGGCCTGCGCGGCTTCCTGCCCGCCTCCCTGGTGGAGATGCGTCGTGTCCGCGACCTCGCGCCGTACGTCGGCAAGGAGATCGAGGCCAAGATCATCGAGCTCGACAAGAACCGCAACAACGTGGTCCTGTCGCGCCGTGCCTGGCTCGAGCAGACGCAGTCCGAGGTCCGCTCCACCTTCCTGCAGACCCTGCAGAAGGGCCAGGTCCGCCCCGGTGTCGTGTCCTCGATCGTCAACTTCGGTGCGTTCGTCGACCTGGGCGGCGTGGACGGCCTCGTGCACGTCTCCGAGCTCTCCTGGAAGCACATCGACCACCCGTCCGAGGTCGTCGAGGTCGGTCAGGAGGTCACCGTCGAGGTTCTCGACGTCGACTTCGACCGCGAGCGCGTCTCCCTGTCGCTGAAGGCGACGCAGGAGGACCCGTGGCAGACCTTCGCCCGGACGCACGCCATCGGTCAGGTCGTGCCCGGCAAGGTCACCAAGCTGGTGCCGTTCGGTGCGTTCGTCCGTGTCGAGGACGGCATCGAGGGCCTCGTGCACATCTCGGAGCTGGCCGTGCGCCACGTCGAGCTGCCCGAGCAGGTCGTCCAGGTGGGTGCCGAGGTCTTCGTCAAGGTCATCGACATCGACCTCGAGCGTCGTCGGATCTCGCTGTCGCTCAAGCAGGCCAACGAGGGCATGGACCCGGAGTCCGAGGACTTCGACCCGGCGCTCTACGGCATGGCGGCCGACTACGACGAGAACGGCGAGTACAAGTACCCCGAGGGCTTCGACCCCGAGACCAACGAGTGGCTCGAGGGCTTCGAGACGCAGCGTGAGGCCTGGGAGGCGGAGTACGCCAAGGCGCACGCGCGTTGGGAGTCGCACCGCGAGCAGGTCCGTGCCGCGCTGTCGGCCGACGCCGACGCTGCGGCCGGGGACGTCGTCTCCAGCGGCTCGAGCAGCAGCGGTTCGTCGACTGCTTCCTCCTCGTCGTCCTACTCCTCGGCTGCCCCGGTGCAGCAGGAGGAGACCGGCGGCACCCTGGCTTCCGACGAGGCGCTCGCCGCGCTCCGTGAGAAGCTGACCGGCAACTGAGCCGACAGTCGACGGCCGTGAGCGGCCGCTGACGCGACGACGGCCCGTCACCCTTCGGGGTGGCGGGCCGTCGTCGTGCTACGAGGACGAGCTGTCGTCCAGGTCGAACTGCGTGCGGTAGAGCTCGGCGTAGAGGCCGCTCGAGGCCAGCAGCTCGGCGTGCGTACCCTGCTCGACGACCTCCCCGTCGTCGAGCACCACGATCGAGTCGGCCGCGCGCACGGTCGAGAGCCGGTGCGCGATGACCAGCGAGGTCCGCCCGCTGAGGGCCTCGTCGAGAGCGGCCTGCACTGCTGCCTCCGACTCGGAGTCCAGGTGGGCGGTGGCCTCGTCGAGGACGACGACGTCGGGCGCCTTGAGCAGGAGCCTGGCGATCGCCAGACGCTGGCGCTCGCCACCGGAGAGGCGGTAGCCACGGTCGCCGACGACGGTGTCGAGACCCTCAGGCATCCGTGCGACGAGGTCAGCGATCCGGGCCTGCCCCAGGGCGCGGTGCAGCTCTGCGTCCGTGGCGTCGGGTCGGGCGTACCGCAGGTTCTCCGCCACGGTGTCGTGGAAGAGGTGCGCCTCCTGGGACACGACGCCCACGGTCGCCCGCAGGGAGTCGGCGGTGACGTCGCGCAGGTCCTGGCCGGCGATGCGGACGGCGCCGGAGGTCGGGTCGTACAGGCGGACCACGAGCTGGGAGATGGTCGTCTTCCCGGCTCCGGACGGACCGACCAGGGCCACCATCGACCCTGCCGGCACGGAGAACGTGACGTCGCGCAGGGTGGTCGACGACGGATCCTCGCGGACCGTGGCGACCGATTCCAGCGAGGCCAGCGAGACCTCGTCGGCCCGTGGGTAGCGGAACGTCACGTGGTCGAGCTCGACGCCGGCGCCACGGTTCGTCACCGCGGCGCGCAGGTCGAGGGCGCCGGGCTTCTCGGCCACCGTCGGCTCGAGGTCGAGCACCTCCAGGACACGCTCGAAGCTGACGAGCGCGGTCATGATGTCGACCTGGACGTTCGACATCGCCGTCAGCGGGCCGTACAGGCGGCCCAGGTAGGCCGTCAGGGCCACGAGCGTGCCGACGGTGAGCTGGTCCGAGATCACCTGCAGTCCGCCGAGACCGTACACCAGAGCGATGGCGACCGACGCCAGCGTGGTCAGCCCGATGCGGAACCAGGTGGAGTACATGGCCCGCGAGACGCCGACGTCGCGCAGCGCGTGGGCCTGCTCCGCGTACCGGGCCGCCTCGCGGTCGGGGTCACCGAAGACCTTGGCGAGATGGGCGCCGGCGACGTTGAAGCGCTCGTTCATCAGCTGGCCGGCGTCGGCGTCCAGCTCGTAGCCGCGACGGGTCAGGGCCGCGATCCGCCGCCCGAACCAGCGAGCCGGCAGGACGAAGGCCGGGAGCAGCACCAGCGAGAGCAGCGTGAGGCTCCACGACATGGCGAACATCGCCCCGAGCGTGAAGACCACCGTCAGACCGTTCGAGACGACGGTCTGCAGCGTCGACGTGAAGGCCTGCTGCGCGCCCAGCACGTCGCCGTTGAGCCGCTGGACCAGCGCACCGGTGCGGGCCCGGGCGAAGAAGGCCAGCGGCATGCGCTGCACGTGGTCGAAGACGCTGGTGCGCAGGTCGACGATGAGCCCTTCGCCGACGACCGCCGACATCCAGCGCTCGGCGAGGGAGAGCAGGGCCGTCAGCAGCGCGATCCCGGCCGCGCATCCTGCCATGAGCAGGACGATGCCTCGGTCCCCGCCGCCGATGCCCTCGTCGATGAGCCGGCGGAACAGCAGGGGCACCGCCGCGCCGGCGGCGGCGCTGACCAGCAGGAGCCCCACGAACACGACGAGCTTGCCGCGGTAGGGCCGCGCGAAGGCCAGGATGCGGCGCAGCGTCTGGCGAGGCAGGCGGCGGCTGCGCACCGACCTGTCCTGGAGGTAGGAACGCATCGGTCCGCCCATCGCACCACCGACCGGTCGCCCACCCGATGCCTGCCCGCTCATGCTCATGGCGTGCAGCCTACGGCCGGGGCAGGATGGACCCATGTTCCGCATAGGTCTGACCGGTGGTATCGCAGCAGGCAAGTCCGCGGTGGCGCGGCGTCTCGGCGAGCGCGGTGCGGTCGTGATCGATCACGACGTGCTGGCCCGCGAGGCGGTGGCGCCCGGGTCGGTCGGGTTGGTCGAGGTGGCCGAGGAGTTCGGGCACGGGGTCCTGGCCGTCGACGGCTCGCTGGACCGTGCCGCCCTGGGACGGCTCGTCTTCGGCGACGGGGCCGCGCGGTCGCGGCTCGAGGACATCGTGCACCCGCAGGTGCGACGTCTGGCGGCGGAGCGTGAGGCGATGGCCGGCGCGGCGGACCCCCGGGCGGTCGTCGTGCACGACATCCCCCTGCTGGTGGAGACCGGCCAGGCGGACCGGTTCCACCTGCTCGTGGTCGTCCACGCCCCCGCCGAGCAGCGGGTGGAGCGGCTCGTCGCGGGACGTGCTCTGACCCCGGCCGAGGCGCGCTCGCGGGTCGAGGCCCAGGCGGACGACGCCGAACGACTGGCGCTCGCCGACGTCGTGCTGGACGGTACCGGGACGCTGCAGCAGCTGCAGGGTCAGGTCGACGAGCTCTGGGAGCGCGTGTCCGGCGAGGTCGCCGAGGAGCTGGACGCCGAGGACCTGGTGTGAGGGTCCTGGTCACCGGGTTCGAGCCGTTCGGCGGGGCGACGGTCAACGAGTCCTGGGAGGCGGTCCGGCTGGTGGCGGACGCGTGGGGCGCCGCGGGAGGCGACCACGAGCTCGTCACCGCCCGCCTGCCCGTGACGTTCGCAGGCGCTGCCCTGGCGGTGCGGCGCCTGCTCGTCGAGCACGAACCGGAGGTCGTGGTAAGTGTGGGCCTGGCGGCCGGCACGGGCACCGTGCGTCTCGAGCGGGTGGCGATCAACGTCGCGGACGCCCGTATCGCCGACAACGACGGTCGTCGCCCGATCGACGAACCGGTCGTGGTCGGTGGTCCGGCGGCCTATCTCACCTCGTTGCCGATCAAGGCGGCGCTGCGCGCGGTCGAGGAGCTGGGTGTGCCGGTCGGTGTGAGCAACAGCGCGGGGACGTACGTCTGCAACGCCACCTTCTACGCCCTGGCGCACGCGGTCGTCGGCAGGCCGGTCCGGGTGGGGTTCGTGCACGTGCCCTCCGGCGACGTCGTCCCTCCGGCCACGGCGGCCCGGGCGTTGTCCGCGGTGGTCCGGACCGCAGTCCGGCACCAGGTCGCGGGGACCGGCGACCTGCTGGTCGCGGCGGGCGCCGAGCACTGACCCGGGCACTGACCCGAGCATCGGTCCCGGCACTCGACCTCGGCACCTGCCTTCGTCCCGTGGGCCGGATGTCGGTGTCACGGCCTACCGTGGTGCCATGCGACCCGTGACCGACCTGCAGCGCACCGTGGCACCCTTCGAGGTGATCTCGGAGTTCGAACCGAGCGGTGACCAACCGGCCGCGATCGGCGACCTGGCGGGGAGGATCCAGGCAGGGGAGAAGGACGTCGTCCTGCTGGGGGCGACCGGCACGGGCAAGAGCGCGACGACGGCCTGGCTGATCGAGAAGCTGCAGCGTCCCACCCTGATCATGGCCCCGAACAAGACGCTCGCCGCGCAGCTCGCCACGGAGTTCCGCGAGCTCCTGCCGAACAACGCCGTCGAGTACTTCGTCTCCTACTACGACTACTACCAGCCCGAGGCGTACATCGCCCAGACGGACACCTACATCGAGAAGGACTCCTCGATCAACGACGAGGTCGAGCGGTTGCGACACTCGGCGACGTCGAACCTGTTGACGCGGCGCGACACCGTCGTGGTGGCGTCGGTGTCGTGCATCTACGGTCTCGGCACGCCGCAGGAGTACGTCGACCGGATGGTGCGTCTGGAGGTGGGCGACGTCGTCGACCGCGACGAGATGCTCCGCAGGTTCGTGCAGATGCAGTACACCCGCAACGACATGGCGTTCACCCGTGGGACGTTCCGGGTGCGCGGCGACACCGTGGAGATCATCCCGGTCTACGAGGAGCTCGCCGTCCGGATCGAGCTCTTCGGCGACGAGATCGAGTCGATCCAGACCCTGCACCCGTTGACCGGTGACGTGATCCGCAACGAGAGCAGCGTGTACCTGTTCCCGGCGACGCACTACGTCGCGGGGCCCGAGCGCATGGAGCGCGCGATCGGCGGCATCGAGGCCGAGCTCGAGGCGCGGCTGGCCGACCTGGAGAAGCAGGACAAGCTCCTCGAGGCACAGAGGCTGCGCATGCGGACCACCTACGACATCGAGATGATGCGCTCGATCGGCACCTGCAACGGCATCGAGAACTACTCGCGCCACATCGACGGCCGCGAGGGGGGCACGCCACCGAACACGTTGCTCGACTACTTCCCCGAGGACTTCCTGCTCGTCATCGACGAGTCGCACGTGACGGTGCCGCAGATCGGCGCCATGTTCGAAGGTGACATGTCCCGCAAGCGGGCGCTCGTGGACCACGGCTTCCGGCTCCCGAGCGCGATGGACAACCGGCCGCTGCGCTGGGAGGAGTTCGTCGAGAGGATCGGCCAGACGGTCTACCTGTCGGCCACGCCCGGCGACTACGAGCTGGCGATGTCCGACGGTGTCGTCGAGCAGATCATCCGGCCGACGGGCCTCGTCGACCCGGAGGTCGTGGTCAAGCCGACGACAGGCCAGATCGACGACCTCCTCGGCGAGATCCGCGACCGGGTGGACCGCAACGAGCGCGTCCTGGTGACGACGCTCACCAAGAAGATGGCCGAGGACCTCACCGACTACCTGCTCGGCAAGGACGTCCGGGTGCGCTACCTGCACTCCGAGGTGGACACGCTGCGGCGGGTCGAGCTGTTGCGCGAGCTGAGGATGGGCGAGTACGACGTGCTCGTGGGGATCAACCTGCTGCGCGAGGGCCTCGACCTGCCGGAGGTCTCGCTCGTGGCGATCCTCGACGCGGACAAGGAGGGCTTCCTGCGGTCGGAGCGCTCGTTGATCCAGACCATCGGACGAGCGGCGCGCAACGTCACGGGTCAGGTGCACATGTACGCCGACAAGGTGACCCCGGCGATGCGGTTCGCCCTGGACGAGACGAGCCGGCGACGGGAGAAGCAGCAGGCCTACAACGCGGAGCGAGGGATCGACCCGCAACCGCTGCGCAAGCGCATCGCGGACGTCACCGACATGCTCGCGCGCGAGGACATCGACACCGCAGAGCTGCTGGCCGGCGGTTACCGCAAGACGCCGGGCGACGGTCGCCCGAGGGCAGCCGTGCCCGGCACGCCGAAGGAGGCCGCGACGTCGGGCAACCGCCTGGCAGGGCTGGCCGCGGACGAGCTCGCCGAGCTCATCCAGGAGCTGAGCGACCAGATGCACGCCGCTGCTGCCGAGCTGCAGTTCGAGGTCGCCGCGAGGCTGCGGGACGAGATCGGGGGCCTGAAGAAGGAGCTGCGCCAGATGCGTGACGCGACCGGGTGACCCTCGCGGTGCCGTATGCTGACTGCTCGACGAGGGGGAGTACTCCACAACGTGCAGGGCCGTCATCACGTCGGGCGTCGTCGCCGGACCGGCCCTGTCGACCTGCTGGCGCGACCACAGGTGGAGGAGACCTTCGGTACTGACTCTGTGTACCGAAGGAGTACCCCATGGACGTGCCTGTCTGGGTATGGATCGCCACCGTCGGCGCGATCCTCGCCATGCTCGCCATCGACTACGTCGGCCACGTGCGCACGCCGCACGCCCCGACCCTGAAGGAGTCGACCTGGTGGTCACTGGCCTACGTCGCCGTCGCACTCCTCTTCGGGGTCGTCGTCCTCGTCGTCTGGGGGCCCACCTACGGTGGTGAGTACTTCGCCGGCTACGTCACCGAGAAGTCGCTGAGCGTCGACAACCTCTTCGTGTTCGTCCTGATCATGACGAGCTTCAGGGTGCCCCGAGAGCACCAGCAGCGGGTGCTGCTGATCGGGATCACCATCGCCCTGGTGCTGCGGACGATCTTCATCTTCACCGGTGCCGCGCTCATCGCGAACTTCGCGTGGATCTTCTACGTCTTCGGTGCGTTCCTCATCTGGACCGCCGTCGCTCAGGCCCGTGCCGGGACCGACCACGACGAGGAGTTCAGCGAGAACGCCGTGCTGCGGCTGACGCGGCGGGTCCTTCCGACCACCGACACCTACGTCGAGCACCGCCTGACGACGAGGATCGACGGCAGGCGGTACGTCACCCCGATGCTCATCGTGATGATCGCCATCGGCAGCGCCGACCTGCTCTTCGCCGTCGACTCGATCCCGGCGATCTTCGGCCTGACCCAGGAGACGTTCCTCGTCTTCACCGCCAACGCGTTCTCGCTGCTGGGACTGCGGCAGCTCTACTTCCTCGTGGACGGGTTGCTCGACCGGTTGGTCTTCCTCAACTACGGTCTCGCCGCGATCCTGGGGTTCATCGGCGTCAAGCTGGTCATCCACGCGCTGCACACCAACGAGCTGCCGTTCGTCAACGGTGGCGAGCCCGTGCACGCGATCCCGGAGATCCCGACGGCGGTCTCGTTGAGCTTCATCGTCGTCGTGCTGGCGATCACCACGATCTTCTCGCTGCTCGCCTCGCGCCGCCGCCAGAAGGTCCTGACGCGCGACAGCGCGGCGTAGCCGACCACGCGCGGGTCGGCCTCAGGTCGAGAAGCCGCCGATGACCGGCACCCACTCGCGCACCGTCAGCCGGTCCACGAGGCCCTCGAGACGGAAGGGGTCGCCGTCGAGCAGGGTCGTCGCGGCCTGCTCCGACGGGGCCGTCACCACGATCAGGGCGCCGTCGGGGTGCTCGTCGGTCGCAGGCAAGGGGCCCGACACGAGGACGGACCCTGCGGTGCGCAGTGTCCCGAGGAGCTCACGGTGGGCGGGACGCACCCGGTCGCGGGCGGCGGCGCTGCCGGGGGCGTAGTCATAGGTGACGGCGTAGGTCTTCATGTCGCCATCCAAGCATCTTCGACCCACCGGCGGTGCGATGCTCCGCCCTGCAGGAGTGCCGGGCGGTGACATGGAACACCTGTACGAATGCGGGTGGGTCGCCGTAGGATGCTGCGGTGAGCAATCGTCTCGTCGTCTCCGGTGCCCGTGAGCACAACCTGCGCAACGTCGACCTCGACCTGCCGCGGGACTCGCTCATCGTCTTCACCGGCCTGAGCGGTTCCGGCAAGTCCTCGCTGGCTTTCGACACGATCTTCGCCGAGGGACAGCGGCGCTACGTCGAGTCGCTGTCCGCCTACGCCCGGCAGTTCCTCGGCCAGATGGACAAGCCTGACGTCGACTTCATCGAAGGGCTGAGCCCGGCCGTCTCGATCGACCAGAAGTCGACCAACCGCAACCCCCGGTCGACCGTCGGGACCATCACCGAGGTGTACGACTACCTGCGGCTGCTGTTCTCCCGGGCCGGGACCCAGCACTGCCCGGTGTGCGACGAGCCGGTCCGGGCGCAGACGCCGCAGCAGATCGTCGACAAGATCCTCGAGCTGCCGGAGGGCACGCGGTACCAGGTCCTCGCGCCGGTCGTGCGCGGCCGCAAGGGGGAGTATCTCGACCTCTTCGCCGAGCTGCAGGCGCAGGGTTTCGCGCGGGCACGGGTCGACGGCGAGACCGTGCAGCTCAGCAGCCCGCCGGCGCTGGAGAAGAAGGTCAAGCACGACATCGAGGTCGTCGTGGACCGCCTGGTCGCTCGCGACGGCGTGCGACGGCGGCTCACCGACTCCGTCGAGACGGCCCTCGGGCTCGCCGGCGGCCTGGTCGTCGTCGACCTGGTCGACTCCTCGGGTGGCACAGGGGCAGACGCCGACGCTCCGCGCCAGCTCAAGTACTCCGAGAAGCGGGCGTGCCCCAACGACCATCCGCTGAGCCTCGACGAGATCGAGCCGCGGACCTTCTCGTTCAACGCCCCCTACGGAGCCTGCCCCGAGTGCACGGGGATCGGCTTCCGGCTGGAGGTCGACCCGGAGCTGGTCGTGCCCGACCACGAGCGCACGTTGCGCGAAGGGGCGGTCGCGCCCTGGGCGCAGACCTCCTCGGAGTACTTCGAACGTGTCCTGACGGCGCTCGCGGAGGAGATGAAGTTCTCCATGGACGTGCCGTGGCGTGCGCTGCCGCAGCGCGCCCGCGACGCCGTCCTGCACGGGCGCAACCACGAGGTGCACGTGAAGTACCGCAACCGGTGGGGGCGCGAGCGGCAGTACTCGACGGGCTTCGAGGGCGCCGTGACGTTCATCGAGCGTCGGCACACCGAGACGGAGTCGGACTGGTCCAAGGAGCGGTACGAGGCCTTCATGCGAGAGGTCCCGTGCCCGGAGTGCCGCGGCGCTCGCCTCAAGCCGGAGGTCCTCGCGGTCAAGGTCGGCTCGAAGTCCATCTGGGACGTGTGCCGGCTACCGATCGGCGACGCGAAGGAGTACCTCGACGCGCTCGAGCTCGGCACCCGGGAAGCGGCGATCGCCGGTGAGGTGCTCAAGGAGATCCACGCCCGCCTCGGCTTCCTGCTCGACGTCGGGCTGCACTACCTGACCCTGGAACGGGCGGCCGGGACCCTCTCGGGCGGTGAGGCGCAGCGCATCAGGTTGGCGACGCAGATCGGCTCCGGACTCGTCGGGGTGCTGTACGTGCTGGACGAGCCGAGCATCGGGTTGCACCAGCGGGACAACAGGCGTCTCATCGAGACGCTGACCCGGCTGCGCGACCTGGGCAACACCCTGATCGTGGTGGAGCACGACGAGGACACGGTCCGGGCGGCGGACTGGATCGTCGACGTGGGTCCCGGGGCGGGGGAGCACGGCGGCGCCGTGGTTCACTCGGGCGACCTCGCGGGGCTGCTCGAGGCCGAGGGGTCGATGACGGGCGCCTACCTGTCGGGTCGGCGCAGCATCGCGCTCCCGGCGACCCGCCGGGGCGTCGACCCGGAGCGTCGGGTCACCGTCGTGGGTGCCCGGGAGAACAACCTGCGTGACATCGACGTGTCGTTCCCCCTGGGAGTCCTCACCGCCGTCACCGGTGTCTCCGGGTCCGGGAAGTCGACGCTCGTGAACTCGATCCTGCACACGGTCCTGGCGAACGAGCTGAACGGCGCCCGGCAGGTGCCGGGCCGGCACACACGGGTGACCGGCATCGAGCACCTCGACAAGGTCGTGCACGTCGACCAGGGCCCCATCGGGCGCACACCGCGGTCGAACCCGGCCACCTACACGGGTGTCTGGGACCGCGTCCGCAAGATCTTCGCCGAGACGGAGGAGGCCAAGGTCCGCGGCTACGGTCCGGGCCGGTTCTCCTTCAACGTCAAGGGAGGGCGGTGCGAGGCCTGCTCGGGCGACGGGACGCTCAAGATCGAGATGAACTTCCTGCCTGACGTGTACGTCCCGTGCGAGGTCTGTCACGGGGCGCGCTACAACCGCGAGACCCTGGAGGTGCACTTCAAGGGCAAGACGGTCGCGGACGTGCTGGCGATGCCGATCGAGGAGGCTGCGGAGTTCTTCGCAGCGTTCCCCGCCATCTCGCGGCACCTCAGCACGCTCGTGGACGTCGGACTGGGCTACGTGCGGCTCGGGCAGCCGGCGCCGACCCTCTCCGGT
Source organism: Isoptericola halotolerans (assembly GCF_013149785.1). Lineage (GTDB taxonomy): Bacteria > Actinomycetota > Actinomycetes > Actinomycetales > Cellulomonadaceae > Isoptericola > Isoptericola halotolerans. The sequence goes on along the minus strand of NZ_JABEZU010000003.1, from coordinate 351,790 downwards.
GGTGAGGCGCAGCGGGTCAAGCTGGCCGCCGAGCTGCAGAAGCGCTCGACCGGCCGCACGGTCTACGTCCTCGACGAGCCGACGACCGGCCTGCACTTCGAGGACATCCGCAAGCTGCTGGGGGTCCTGCAGTCCTTGGCGGACAAGGGCAACACCGTGCTGGTCATCGAGCACAACCTGGACGTCGTCAAGAGCGCCGACTGGGTCGTGGACATGGGGCCGGAGGGCGGCTCGGGCGGCGGGACGGTCGTCGCCGAGGGGACGCCCGAGCAGGTCGCTGCGGTCGAGGCGAGCCACACGGGCCGCTACCTCGCCGAGACGCTCGCGACGCACGCGGACGTCCCGGTCGCCCCGGTCCGGCGTCCGACGACGCCGGAGGCGCCGGCACGGCGTCGCAGCGCGAAGAAGGCGCGGGCCACCAAGCGCGACGCCGCCTGAGCCTCTACGGTGTGGCCATGGGAGCCCACCACGAGTACTCGGTCGCCGTCACCTGGCCCGCCTCGGGCGTCGACCCGGGCAGCCCGGAGGCCGTGACGTCGTCGTACGTCGCCTACTCTCGCGACCACGACGTCGCCCTGCCCGGCCGTCCGGGGATCCCGGGTTCGGCGGACCCGGCCTTTCGTGGTGACCCCGCCCGGTACAGCCCCGAGGACCTGTTCGTGGCCAGCCTGTCGCAGTGCCACATGCTGTGGTTCCTGCACCTCTCCGCGGAGACCGGCCTGGCGGTGCGGCAGTACGTCGACGACGCGTCGGGCACGATGAGGGTCGAGTCGCGGGGCGAGGGGCAGTTCACGGACGTCACGCTGCGCCCGCGTGTGGTGGTGGAACCGGGTGAGCAGGCCACGGACGAGCACGTCGCGGGCCTGCACCGCCGTGCGCACGCGATGTGCTTCCTCGCGCGGAGCGTCAACTTCTCGGTCGTCGTCGAGCCTGCCCCGCTGCACCTGGCTGACGCGGCCGCCTGACGGTTTCCCGCCGTGTCGGTGTCCTGACCTAACCTGGGGCTCATGGCCGACCCTGCGACCTATCGTCCACGACCGGGGGAGATCCCCACCTCGCCGGGTGTCTACCGGTTCCGCGAGGCCCACGGTCGGGTGATCTACGTCGGCAAGGCGAAGAACCTGCGTCAACGGCTCTCGAGCTACTTCCAGGACGTCGCGAACCTCCACCACCGGACCCAGCAGATGGTGACGACGGCGGCGTCCGTCGAGTGGACCGTCGTCGGGACCGAGGTGGAGGCGCTGTCCCTGGAGTACTCCTGGATCAAGGAGTACGACCCGCGGTTCAACGTCAAGTACCGCGACGACAAGTCCTACCCCTACCTCGCGGTGACGATGGGGGACGAGATCCCCCGTGCGCAGGTGATGCGCGGGGTCAAGCGTCCGGGGACGCGCTACTTCGGTCCGTACGGGCACGCGTGGGCGATCCGCGAGACGCTCGACCTCCTGCTCCGCGTGTTCCCCGTGCGGACCTGCTCGGCCGGGGTGTACCGGCGTGCGGAGCAGTCCGGCCGGCCCTGCCTGCTCGGCTACATCGACAAGTGCGCGGCGCCGTGCGTCGGCAGGGTCAGCCCTGCCGATCACCGTGCCCTGGCGAGCGACCTGTGCGACTTCATGGCGGGCGACACCGGGCGGTTCGTCCGGCGGCTGGAGCAGGAGATGGCGGACGCGGCCGCGCACCAGGAGTACGAGCGCGCCGCCCGGGTGCGTGACGACCTGGCGGCGCTGCGGCGTGTGACGGAGAAGAACGCCGTCGTGCTCTCCGACGCGACCGATGCCGACGTCTTCGCCCTGGCAGGCGACGACCTGGAGGCTGCCGTCCAGGTGTTCCACGTGCGGGGCGGCCGGATCCGGGGCCAGCGCGGCTGGGTGGTCGAGAAGGTCGAGGACGTCACAGACGCCGAGCTCGTCGAGCACCTGCTGCAGCAGGTCTACGGGGCCGTCGCCGACGCCCGCGACCCGGCGGCGACCGACCGTGAGGCCCGTGCCGTCGCGCGGGACGCGGTGCCGCGCGAGGTCCTGGTGCCCGTCCTGCCGACCGACCTGGAGCAGGTCACCGCCTGGCTGACGGGGCTGCGCGGCGCACGGGTCGACGTTCGGGTCCCGCAGCGGGGGGACAAGCGGGAGCTGGCCGCGACCGTCCACGCGAACGCCGAGCAGGCTCTCGCGCTGCACCGCACGCGGCGCGCCGGGGACCTCACGACCCGCAGCCAGGCCCTCGCCGAGCTGCAGGAGGCGCTGGGCCTGGACGAGGCGCCTCTGCGGATCGAGTGCTACGACGTCTCGCACACCCAGGGCTCGTACCAGTCGGCGTCGATGGTCGTCTTCGAGGACGGCCTGCCGCGCAAGAGCGAGTACCGCTCCTTCTCGGTGCGCGGTCCGGACGGGGACGGTGCGGCCGACGACACCGCCGCGATGCACGAGGTGATCACCCGCCGGTTCCGCCGCTACCTGGACGACCGGCACGCGTCCGGAGAGCTGGGGACCACCGGTGAGGTCGGTCCTGACGCGGAGGAGGGGGACAGGCGACGGTTCGCCTATCCGCCGCAGCTCGTCGTCGTCGACGGCGGCCCTCCGCAGGTGGCCGCGGCCGCTCGTGCGCTGGCCGAGCTGGGGGTGACCGACGTCGCACTGTGCGGGCTGGCCAAGCGGCTGGAGGAGGTCTGGGTGCCCGGCGACGACTACCCCGTGATCCTGCAACGGGCGTCCCAGGGCCTGTACCTGCTGCAGCGCGTGCGCGACGAGGCGCACCGCTTCGCCATCGCCCAGCACCGTCGTCGGCGGAGCAAGGGCATGGTGTCCTCCGTCCTGGACGGCGTGCCGGGGCTGGGGCCGGCCCGCCAGCAGGCGTTGCTGGCGCGCTTCGGTTCGGTGAAGCGCCTGCGCGCGGCGAGCGTCGAGGAGGTCGCCGAGGTCAAGGGCGTGGGCGCCCGCACGGCGAGGGCGGTCGTCGACGCGCTGGCCGGCACCGGCGTGTCGGGCACGGCGAGCGCGGACGACGGCGACCGGACTGGCATGCTGGGCCCATGAGCGAACCGTCGCCCATCACCGTTCCCCAGGGCATCGCCGAGATCGAGGCCGCGACCCCGGCGCCACCGCGCTCCGACCCGGAGGTGCTGATCATCACCGGCATGTCCGGGGCGGGGCGTTCCCGCGCCGCCGGCGTGCTGGAGGACCTCGACTGGTTCGTGGTCGACAACCTCCCGCCGCTGATGATCGTGCCGCTCGTCGACCTGATGACCAGAGCGGGATCGTCGGTCGACCAGCTCGCCGTGGTGGTCGACGTCCGCGGTCGTGAGTACTTCCCGGAGCTGGCCGAGGCGCTCGGCCACCTGCGCGCCGGTGGCATCACCTACCGGATCCTGTTCCTGGACGCCTCGGACGAGGTGCTGGTGCGACGCTTCGAGAGCGTGCGGCGCCCGCACCCGCTGCAGGGTGACGGCCGGATCCTGGACGGCATCGCGGCGGAGCGGCGGGTGCTGGCGTCGATCGCCGAGCGGGCCGACGTCGTCGTCGACACCTCGGACCTCTCCGTGCACGACCTCGCCAAGGAGGTCCGGGACGCCGTGGCCGCCGGTGCCGTCGACGCGCTGCGCATCAACGTGCTGGCCTTCGGCTTCAAGTACGGCCTGCCCCTGGACGCGGATCACGTCGTGGACGTGCGCTTCCTCGCCAACCCCTACTGGATCTCGGAGCTGCGTCACCTGACCGGGCAGGACGACGCCGTGCGCCGCTACGTGCTCGAGCGCCCGGGTGCGACCGAGTTCGTCGAACGGTACGTCGCGGCCCTGGAGCCCGTGCTGGCCGGGTACCTCGCCGAGGAGAAGCGCTACGCCACGATCGCCGTGGGCTGCACCGGCGGGAAGCACCGATCGGTCGCGATCGCGGGGGAGATCGCCGACCGGCTGCGGGCCGCCGGGCAGAACGTGACCGTCACGGCCCGCGACCTCGGGAAGGAATAGCGCCCTGAACGCCACGCCATCCCGTGCCGACGCGGCACGGAGCGTTCCGGAGCCCCGCGACCTCGGCCGTCCGGAGGGGCCGACGACCGTGGCGCTCGGCGGAGGACACGGCCTGTCGGCGAGCCTGGGGGCGTTGCGGCTGCTGACCGAACGGCTCACGGCCGTCGTCACGGTGGCCGACGACGGTGGCTCGTCCGGCCGACTGCGCGACGAGCTCGACGTCCTGCCGCCGGGTGACCTGCGCATGGCGCTGGCGGCGCTGTGCGACGACACGGAGTGGGGGCGCACCTGGAGCGATCTGCTGCAGCACCGGTTCGCCACGGGCGGTGAGCTGGACGGGCACGCCATGGGCAACCTCCTCATCGTGTCTCTGTGGGAGCGGCTCGGCGACACCGTGGAGGGCCTGGACTGGGTGGGCCGGCTCCTGGGCGCGCGGGGCCGCGTGCTGCCGATGGCCTCGGTGCCCCTCGTCGTCGAGGCCGACGTCATGGACGGAGGGAAGGCCGGCACGGTGGTCGGACAGAGCAGCGTCGCGCGGTGCGGAGGACGGATCGACCAGCTGCGTCTTCGCCCTGCCGATCCACCGGCGTGCCCCGAGGCCGTGCGGGCCGTGCTCGACGCCGACTGGGTGGTCCTGGGTCCGGGGTCCTGGTACTCCTCGGTGCTCGTGCACCTCCTCGTCCCGGATCTGGCAGCGGCGCTGCACGCCACCTCGGCGCGGCGCTGCGTGACCTTGAACCTGAGCGCGGAACCGGGCGAGACGCACGGTCTGACGGCGGCGGAACATCTCGCCGCGCTGCACCGGCACGCACCCCGTCTCGCGATCGACGTGGTTCTCGCGGACCGGTCGGCCGCCGGTGACCTCGACGAGCTGAGCAGTGCCGCCGAGGCGCTCGGTGCGCGGCTCGTCCTGGCGCCTGTGGCGCGCGGCGACGGCACGCCCCGTCACGACCCGCTGCGCCTCGCCGCCGCCTACCGTGACGTCTTCGAGGGCACACCGGCCGGGTGAGGCCCCACGCCTGCCTCGACGGCGCAGGTCATGGGCGCGTGGCAGGATGACGCCATGGCGCTGACGGTAGAGGTGAAGGACGAGCTGGCACGGCACGTGGTGACTCGGACGTCGTGCCGCAAGGCCGAGGTGTCGGCGATGCTGCGGTTCTCGGGTGGTCTGCACATCATCTCGGGCCGCGTGGTGATCGAGGCCGAGCTCGACACGGAGTCCGCGGCCGGACGGCTGCGGCGGGCGATCTCCGATCTGTACGGGCACGCCAGCGAGCTGATCGTCGTCCGTGCCGGGGGGCTGCGCAAGAACGACCGGTACGTGGTCCGGGTCGTGCGCGACGGCGAGTCGCTGGCTCGCCAGACCGGCCTGCTGGACTCGCGAGGGCGACCGGTGCGGGGGCTGGCACCGGAGGTCGTCTCCGGTGGCGTGGACGCGGCAGAAGCGGCGTGGCGAGGGGCGTTCCTCGCGCACGGCTCGTTGACCGAGCCGGGCAGGTCCATGTCCCTGGAGGTCACCTGCCCCGGACCCGAGGCGGCGCTGGCACTGGTGGGAGCCGCGAGGCGCATCGGAGTCCAGGCGAAGTCGCGTGAGGTCCGCGGCATCGACCGGGTGGTGGTGCGTGACGGTGACGCCATCAGCGAGGCGCTGCGCCGGATGGGCGCAGTCACCACCCGTGCGACGTGGGAGGAGCGGCGGGCGCGGCGTGAGGTGCGCGGCACCGCGAACCGGTTGGCGAACTTCGACGACGCGAACCTCCGTCGCTCGGCGCGGGCGGCGGTCGCGGCCGGCGCCCGGGTTCAGCGCGCCTTCGAGATCCTCGGCGACGAGGTGCCGGAGCACCTGCGCGAGGCCGGGGAGCTGCGTCTGGCCCACAAGCAGGCCTCGTTGGAGGAGCTCGGCCAGCTCGCGTCCCCGCCGTTGTCGAAGGACGCGGTGGCGGGCCGGATCCGCAGGCTGCTCTCGACGGCGGACAAGCGGGCGATGGACCTGGGCATCCCCGACACCGAGGCGGGGCTCTCGCCCGACCTGCTGGACCTCTGAGAGCGCCGCCGACCACTGGTCGGACCACCTGTCTCACGGGCGACCGGAGTCAGCACCCGGCAACGGATGGGTATAGGCTCCGAGGTGTCAGGTGACGACGGTGTGACCCTGGGTTCGATGTCCCGGCCATGCGTCACGGGACCTCCGGGGTGGCTCCGTGTCTACCAGCGCGCCGAGTGCGCGCGAGAGTTGGCATCAACCGTGTGCGCCGGTTCGGATCCGGCGCGCCCTGAGGAGGGCTATCGTGACCATCCGCGTCGGCATCAACGGCTTCGGCCGCATCGGACGTAACTTCTACCGGGCTCTTGTCGAGTCGGGTGCGGACATCGAGGTCGTGGGCGTGAACGACCTGACCGACAACAAGACGCTCGCGCACCTGCTGAAGTACGACACCACCCTGGGTCGTTTCGGCAAGACCGTCGAGTTCGACGAGGACAACATCATCGTCGACGGCACCAAGATCCGTGCGCTCGCCGAGCGCGACCCGGCGAACCTGCCCTGGGGCGAGCTCGGTGCGGACATCGTCATCGAGTCCACCGGCTTCTTCACCGACGCCACGAAGGCGAAGGCGCACATCGACGCAGGCGCCAAGAAGGTCATCATCTCCGCTCCGGCGAAGAACGAGGACGCGACCTTCGTCATGGGTGTGAACAGCGACCAGTACGACTCGGCCGCGCACCACATCATCTCGAACGCCTCGTGCACCACGAACTGCCTCGCGCCGCTGGCCAAGGCGCTCAACGACTCGATCGGCATCGAGCGTGGCCTCATGACCACGATCCACGCCTACACGGGTGACCAGAACCTGCAGGACGGCCCGCACGGCGACCTGCGCCGTGCCCGCGCCGCCGCGCAGAACATCGTCCCGACGACGACCGGTGCCGCCAAGGCCGTTGCCCTGGTCCTGCCCGAGCTCAAGGGCAAGCTCGACGGCTACGCCCTGCGCGTGCCGGTGATCACCGGTTCGGCCACCGACCTGACGTTCGAGGCCTCCAAGGAGGTCACGGTCGAGGAGGTCAACGCCGCGGTCAAGGCTGCCGCCGAGGGGCCGCTGAAGGGTGTGCTGTCGTACGTCGAGGACGAGATCGTCTCCTCGGACATCGTGACCGACCCGCACCAGAGCATCTTCGACGCGAAGCTCACCAAGGTGATCGGCAACCAGGTCAAGGTCGTCTCCTGGTACGACAACGAGTGGGGCTACTCCAACTCCCTCGTGTCGCTCACGGAGCTCGTCGGCGCGAAGCTCTGACGAGCTGCCCGACCCGAGAGTGACCACGACGTCCGCGGGTGCGCGGGCCGCCCGTCCGTGCGACGAGCCGACCGCCGCACCCGCGGACGTCGTCGTGTCACCGGCACCTGCCACCCACCGACCTTTCTGCACGAGGTGAGCTCATGAAGACGATCGACACACTCGGAGACCTGCGCGGCAAGCGCGTGCTCGTCCGCTCCGACTTCAACGTGCCGCTGGACGGCACCACCATCACCGACGACGGCCGCATCCGTGCCGCCCTGCCCACCCTGCAGCGGCTGTCCGACGCCGGCGCGCGTGTCGTGGTGATGGCCCACCTGGGCCGGCCGAAGGGCTCACCGGACGCGAAGTACTCGCTCGCACCCGTCGCAGCACGTCTCGGCGAGCTGCTCGGGCAGGACGTACGGCTCGCGTCGGACCTCGTGGGGCCCTCCGCCCGCGCCGCCGTCGAGGGCCTGGCCGACGGCCAGGTGGCCCTGCTGGAGAACGTCCGCTTCGATGCCCGGGAGACCTCCAAGGTCGACGCCGAGCGCGCCGAGCTGGCGGCCGAGCTGGCCCGGCTGGCAGACGCGTTCGTGTCCGACGGCTTCGGTGTCGTGCACCGCAAGCAGGCGTCGGTCTACGACGTCGCGCAGATCCTGCCGGCCGGTGCGGGCGACCTCGTGCTCAAGGAGGTCGAGTCGCTCTCGCGGGCGACGACCGATCCGCAGCGCCCCTACGCGGTCGTGCTCGGCGGTTCCAAGGTGTCGGACAAGCTGGGCGTCATCGCCAACCTGCTGACCAAGGCCGACCGGCTGCTCATCGGTGGCGGGATGGTCTTCACGTTCCTGGCCGCCAAGGGCCACTCGGTCGGGGCCTCGCTGCTGGAGGCCGACCAGGTCGACACGGTGAAGGGCTACCTGGCGCAGGCCGAGGCCAACGGGGTCGAGATCGTGCTGCCGACCGACATCGTCGCGGCGGACTCGTTCGCGGCCGACGCGCCGCACACGACGGTCGCGGCCGACGCGATCCCTGACGGCAAGATGGGCCTGGACATCGGCCCCGACTCCGCGCGGCTCTTCGCCGCCAAGCTGGCCGACGCGCGCACCATCGCCTGGAACGGCCCGATGGGTGTGTTCGAGTTCGACGCCTTCGCCGGCGGCACCTGCGCCGTCGCCCAGGGCATCATCGAGGCGACCTCGGCCGGTGCGTTCTCCATCGTCGGGGGCGGCGACTCCGCCGCCGCCGTCCGCATCCTCGGGTTCGACGAGGAGGGCTTCAGCCACATCTCGACCGGTGGGGGAGCGAGCCTGGAGCTGCTCGAGGGCAAGGAGCTGCCAGGGCTGACCGTCCTGGCAGACTGACCTTCGCCTGCTCACGCGACCAACCATCCACGACACGAAGGACGAAGAAGTGGCTACGAAGCGCACGCCCCTCATGGCGGGCAACTGGAAGATGAACCTGGACCACGCCGAGGCGATCGCCGCGGTGCAGAAGCTGGCGTGGACCCTCAAGGACGCCGGGCACGACTACTCCGCGGTCGAGGTCGCGATCCTCGCCCCGTTCACCGACCTGCGGTCGGTCCAGACCCTGGTCGACGCGGACAAGCTCGAGGTCCGCTACGGCGCGCAGGACGTCTCGCAGCACGAGTCCGGTGCCTACACCGGTGAGGTCTCGGGCGCCATGATCGCCCGCCTGGGCTGCAGCTACGTCGCGGTCGGGCACTCCGAGCGCCGGGAGTACCACGCCGAGAGCGACGCCGTCGTCAACGCCAAGGTGAAGGCGGCGTTCTCGAAGGACGTGACGCCGATCCTGTGCGTGGGCGAAGGTCTCGACGTCCGCAAGGCGGGGGACCAGGTCTCCTACACGCTGGCTCAGCTCGACGGTGCGCTCGAGGGCGTCCCCGCCGAGCAGGCGAAGAGCATCGTCGTGGCCTACGAGCCGGTGTGGGCGATCGGGACGGGCGAGGTCGCCACGCCGGAGGACGCCCAGGAGGTCTGCGGGGCGGTGCGTGCTCGGCTCGCGGAGCTGTACGACGCCGAGCTGGCCGCCGGGGTGCGGGTCCTGTACGGCGGCTCGGTCAAGTCGGGCAACGTCGCCGAGATCATGGCGCAGCCCGACGTCGACGGCGCGCTGGTGGGCGGCGCCAGCCTCGACCCGGTGGAGTTCGCGAAGATCGTGCGGTACCAGTCGCACGTGGCCTGACGAGCCGGGACGAGGCGCGCCCGCGTGCCCGTCCGTCCAGGACGCCTCTTGTGGCGGTCAGCCCTTGGTCATGCCAGGGGTTCGCCACAAGAGGCGTTCGTCACCTACTCTTGAGCCCGCCGGGCAATCCCGGCGCCGTCAGCCCGCCGTGAGGCGGCCGAGAACCGAGGACACTCATGTTCGCCGCGTTGACCATCTTCCTGAACGTCGTGCTGGTGCTCACCAGCGCGTTCCTGATCCTGCTCATCCTGATGCACAAGGGCAAGGGCGGGGGCATGTCCGACATGTTCGGGGGCGGTATGTCCAGTGCGGCGGGCAGCTCTGGCGTGGCAGAGCGCAACCTCAACCGCATCACCGTGGGTATCGCCCTGGTGTGGGTCGTGGTCGTCGTCCTCCTCGGGCTCGCCACGAAGGTGAGCTGACGTTCCAACGAGCCGCACCGGGGGGCGCGGCGTCGGACGGCACGGGGGCGCGCCGTCGGGCACGAGGATCGTCCGTGGGCAACGCCCACTGAGTCGAAGGTGAGGACGACACGTGGCATCTGCTGGACACGCTATCCGTGGCTCGCGGGTCGGGGCCGGACCGATGGGAGAGCAGGAACGCGGCGAGGTCGCACCGCGGACCGTGGTCTCGTACTGGTGTCTCAACGGTCACGAGACGAGACCGAGCTTCGCCGTGGTGGAGGCGTTCGAGCCCCCTGAGCACTGGGACTGCCCGCGGTGCGGTTTTCCCGCGGGTCGGGACCGCGCGAACCCTCCGGCACCGCTGCGGAACGAGCCCTACAAGACTCATCTCGCGTACGTCAAGGAACGTCGGTCCGAGGCCGACGGCGCGGCCCTGCTGGACGAGGCGCTCGCCATGCTGCGCGACCGTCGTTCCGGAGGTGTGGCCGCCTCGCGCTGAGAACGACGTCGTCAGGGGGGCGATCCTGCCGCAGGATCGCCCCCCTCACGACGTTCGGCGTCGGCGGTGGCTGCTTGGCCGCGGGACGCGCTCAGCCACGCCCGGAGGCCGCAGCGGCATCCAGCAGCCACAGGGTCCGGTCGTGTCCGACAGCACGCACCGCGGGGACCTCGGTGACAGGTCCGTCCGACAGTGCGGCGGCGGCCTTCGCCGCCTTCTCCGCACCGGCCGCGACGACCCACACCTCCCGCGCGCTGCCGATGGCCGCGAACGTCAGGGACACCCGCTCCGCCGGCGGCTTGGGCGAGCCGTGCACGCCCACCACCGCGCCGACCGCGGCGAGCGCCGCGTGGTCCGGGAAGAGTGACGCGACATGTCCGTCGGGCCCCATACCGAGCAGCAGCACGTCGAACGACGGTACCTGACCGCCGGGCGACGCGAAGGCCGACAGCTCGGCGGCGTAGGCGGCCGCGGCCTCCTCCGGCGTCGCCGCCTCCCCGGGACCTTCCCCGGAGGGCGCCACCGCGTGGACGTTCGCCGTGGGGAGCCCCGAGGACCGCACGAGGTCGTCGACGAGCGCCGCGCGTGCCTGCGTCTCGTTGCGCTCCGGGTCGCCGGAGGGCAGGAACCTCTCGTCGCCCCACCACAGGTGGACGCCGGACCAGTCGACGGCGTCGCGCAACGGGCTCGCGGCCACGGCTGCGAGCGTCTTGATCCCGACGGTTCCGCCCGTGAGCACCAGGTGTACCGGGCTGCGGAGCGACTGGACGTCCAGGACGCGCGTCAGGAGCCGCGCGGCGGCCGCCTCGGCGAGGACGGTGGCGTCCGGGTGGACGACGACCAGGCGGGTGCTCACGAGGCATCCTCGACGGTCGCGATCCGGCCCAGGCCCTTGCCCAGCACCTGTCCGTAGATCTCGTCGGGGTCGAGCCGCCGCAGCTCTTCGATGAGCGCTTCCGACAGCGACCGGATCGGTAGCGACATGCGACGTTCGGGCTTGCCGGGCTGGTTGATCGTCACGACGCGGCCGTCCGGCCGGTCCAGGACGATGGGCCCGCTCTTGCGTTCGAGGGTGACACGGGTGATGGCGTCCGAGCCGGGCGTACGGACCACCGTCGCCGCACACTTCAGCTTCAGGCCCAGCCAGGCGGCGAGCAGGTCGAGCGAGGTGTGCTCCGCCTGTCCCTCGACACGGACGGAGGTCACCGGCTCGTAGGGTGGCTGGTCGATCGCAGCGGCGATCAGCCCGCGCCACAGGGTGACCCGAGCCCAGGCGAGGTCGGTGTCGCCCTCGGTGAACGACCTGGCGAGGCTTCCCAGCTTGGCGACGGGGTCGTCCGCGGTCGTCGTGTCGGTGATGCGGCGCTGCGCCATGGCGCCCAGGGGGTCGGCCGTCGGGTCGTCGGGGCCACCGGTGGGCCACCACACCACGATCGGCGCGTCGGACAGCAGCAACGGCATCACCAGGGTGTCGGGGTGGTCACCCAGGGGCTCGGCGCACCGCAGGACGATGACCTCCGAGGCGCCGGCGTCACCGCCGACGCGGATCTGGGCGTCCAGCCGTCCGGTCGCGGCGTGCGTGGCCAGCGGCGCGACGACCACGACCCGGCAGGGATGTTCGTGGCTGGCCTCGTTCGCGGCCGACACCGCCGCCTCGATGTCGACCTCGGCGGCGACCACGACGAGCGTCAGCACGCGGCCGAGGGCCACGGCACCACCCTCGTCGCGCAGTTGGTCGAGACGCTTGCTGACCGCGTTCGTCGTGGTGTCCGGCATGTCGATGATCATGGGAGTGCTCCTTGGTCGTGCCGGCGGATCAGGGACGGCGCCAGGTGCGTCCGTCGCGAGCCATCATGGCGTCGGCCGACGGGGGACCCCACGACCCGGCGGGGTAGGTCTCCGGACGGCCCCGTTGGGCCCAGTGCGCGATGACGGGGTCGAGGATCTTCCAGGACAGCTCGACCTCTTCGCGGGTGGGGAACAGCGGCGGGTCGCCGAGCAGCACGTCGAGGATGAGCCGCTCGTAGGCCTCGGGGGAGGACTCCGTGAAGGAGTGCCCGTACCCGAAGTCCATCGTCACGTCGCGGACCTCCATGGCCGTGCCGGGGACCTTGGCCCCGAACCGCAACGTGACGCCCTCGTCCGGCTGGACGCGGATCACCAGGGCGTTGCTGCCCAGGTCGGAGGTCAGCGAGCTCTCGAACGGGAGGTGCGGCGCCGTCTTGAAGACGACCGCGACTTCGGTCACCCGACGTCCGAGACGCTTGCCGCTGCGCAGGTAGAACGGGACGCCGGCCCACCGCCGGTTGTCGATGTCGAGACGCACGGCAGCGTAGGTCTCGGTGGTGGACTCCGGGTTGAAGCCCTCCTCCTCGAGGAAACCGACGACCTTCTCGCCGCCCTGCCACGCGGAGGCGTACTGTCCCCGGGCGGTGTGCCGGGAGAGGTCCCGGGGCAGCCGGACCGAGGACAACGCCTTGATCTTCTCGGCGCGCAGCGCGTCCGCGTCGAAGTTGACGGGCTCCTCCATCGCCACGAGCGCCAGCAGCTGCAGCAGGTGGTTCTGGATCACGTCCCGTGCCGCGCCGACCCCGTCGTAGTACCCCGCACGCCCACCGATGCCGATGTCCTCGGCCATCGTGATCTGGACGTGGTCGACGTAGTTGCTGTTCCACAGCGGCTCGAACATCTGGTTGGCGAAGCGCAGCGCCAGGATGTTCTGCACCGTCTCCTTGCCGAGGTAGTGGTCGATGCGGAACACCGACTCGGGCTCGAAGACCTTCGACACCACGGCGTCGAGCTCCTGGGCGGAGGCCAGGTCGTGCCCGAAGGGCTTCTCGATGACCACCCGGCGCCAGGCGTCCTCGGCGGACTCGGACAGGCCCGAGCGGGCGAGCTGCTCGCACACCAGGGGGAAGGCGCTCGGCGGCACCGACAGGTAGAAGGCGTGGTTGCCTCCGGTACCACGCTCGGCGTCCAGGTCCTCGACGGTCCTGCGCAGGCGCTCGAAGGCCTCGGGGTCGTCGAACGAACCCTGCACGAAACGGATGCCCTCGCTGAGCTGCTGCCAGGTCGCCTCGCGGAACGGGGTGCGCGCGTGCTCCTTGACCGCGTCGTGGACGATCTGCGCGAAGTCCTCGTCCTCCCAGTCGCGGCGGGCGAACCCGGTGAGGGCGAAGCCCGGCGGCAGCAGGCCACGGTTGGCGAGGTCGTAGACGGCCGGCATCAGCTTTTTGCGGGAAAGGTCGCCGGTGACACCGAAGATGACCAGTCCGGACGGACCGGCGATCCGGGGCAGGCGGAGGTCGAGCGGGTCGCGCAGCGGGTTCTGCTCAGCAGTGATCTTGGCCGGTCTCACGGTGCCCCGTCTCTGTCGTGGTGCGGTCGTCGGTGAAGCGTTCTGGCGTCGCGCGCTCAGGCGCCGGTGGCGTCGAGGCCGGTCTGGGTGGTGGCGAGCAGCTCGTCCCAGCTCTTCTCGAACTTGGACACGCCCTCGTCCTCGAGGCGCGCGGTCACCTCGTCCATCGAGATGCCGTGCGCCTCGACGGCGTGCAGCGTCGCGGTCGCCTCCTCGGCGGTGCCGGAGACCGTGTCGCCGGTGATCTCGCCGTGGTCCGCGACGGCGTCGAGCGTGGCCTGGGGCATGGTGTTGACCACGCCCGGCGCGACCAGCTCGGTGACGTACAGGGTGTCGGGGTAGGCGGGGTCCTTGACGCCCGTCGAGGCCCAGAGGGGACGCTGGGGGTGCGCCCCGGCGGACGCCAACGAGTGCCACCGCTCGGAGGAGAACACGTCCTCGTAGGCGGCGTACGCGAGCCGGGCGTTGGCGATCGCTGCCCGGCCCCGCAGGGCCAGGGCGGTGTCGGTGCCGACGTCGTTCAGCGCCGAGTCCACGGCAGCGTCGACCCGTGAGACGAAGAAGGAGGCCACCGACCCGATGGGGGCCAGGTCGTGCCCGTTGGCCCGTGCACGCTCCAGACCGGTCAGGAAGGCGTCCATCACGGCGCGGTAGCGGTCGATGGAGAAGATCAGGGTGACGTTGACGCTGATCCCGGCGGCGATGGTCTCCGTGATGGCGGGGAGGCCCTCGACCGTGGCCGGGATCTTGATCATGATGTTGGGACGGTCGACCGTGTGCCACAGCCGCCGCGCTGTCGCGACGGTGGCAGCGGTGTCCCGAGCGAGGCGCGGGTCGACCTCGATGGACACGCGGCCGTCGACGCCGTCGGTGGCGTCGTAGACGCCGCGCAGCACGTCGGCGGCCGCACGGACGTCGTCCGTGGTGATGGTCTCGACCGCGGCCTCGACGTCGGTCCCCGCCAGCTCGGTGAGCGCGCCGTCGTAGGCGTTGCCCGCCGCGAGCGCGCCGGCGAAGATCGTCGGGTTGGTGGTGACGCCGACGACGTCGTGGGACTCGATCAGGTCCGCGAGGTTTCCGGTGTCGAGCCGTTCGCGCGACAGGTCGTCCAGCCAGATGGACACGCCTGCCTCGGAGAGGTGCCGGGTGGGTCGGTTCGTCTCGGTCATGTCAGGTCTCCTGCCTCGCCGGCGGTGGCCGCACCACCGCGTCCGTCACATGGTGGACGACGACGGCGGCCGACGCTCGCCGGCCGCCGTCGTCGGTGCTACTCGCCGCGAACCGCCGCGAGGGACTCGCGGGCGGCGGTGGCCACGGCCTCGGCCGTGATGCCGAACTCGCGGTACAGCGTCTGGTGGTCGGCCGAGGCGCCGTAGTGCTCCAGCGACACGCTCCGGCCGGCGTCGCCGACGATGTCGCGCCAGCCCTGGGCCACGCCCGCCTCGACCGAGACCCGGGCCCTGACCGACGACGGCAGCACCGACTCGCGGTACTCGGCGTCCTGGCGGTCGAACCACTCCCGGCTCGGCAGGGACACCACACGCGCAGCCACGCCGTCGGCGGCGAGGAGCTCGCGCGCCTCCACCGCGAGCTGGACCTCGGAGCCGGTGCCGACCAGGATGACGTCCGGCGTGCCCTCGGTGTCCAGGAGCGTGTAGCCGCCACGAAGGGTGCCCTCGGCGCCCGCGAAGCCCTCCGTGCCGCGCGGGAACGTGGGCACCCCCTGGCGGGTCAGCACGAGACCGGCCGGGTGGTGGCGCTCCTCGAGGATGCCGCGCCAGGCCCAGGCGGTCTCGTTGGCGTCCGCGGGACGGACGATGTCCAGACCCGGGATGGCACGCAGCGCGGCCAGGTGCTCGACGGGCTGGTGCGTCGGACCGTCCTCGCCGAGCCCGATCGAGTCGTGCGTCCACACGAAGGTGGACGGGATCCCCATCAGCGCGGCGAGTCGCACGGACGCCCGCATGTAGTCGGAGAACTGCAGGAACGTGCCGCCGTACGGCCGGGTGAGGCCGTGCAGCACGATGCCGTTGAGGATCGATCCCATCGCGTGCTCGCGGATGCCGAAGTGCAGCGTGCGCCCGTACGGGTTGCCGGGGAACTTCTTGGTGGCGTGCTCCACCGGGACGAACGAGGCCGCGCCGTCCATCGTCGTGTTGTTGGATCCGGCCAGGTCGGCCGAGCCGCCCCAGAGCTCGGGAAGGGTGTCGGCGAGCGCCGAGAGAACCTTGCCCGAGGCCGCGCGGGTCGCGATGCCCTTCTCGGACGCCTCGAAGGTCGGCAGGGAGTCGACCCATCCCTCGGGCAGCTCGCCCGCGGTGAGTCGCTCCAGCAGCGCAGCCTTCTCGGGGCTCGCGGTCTTCCACGCCGCGAAGGCGGTGTCCCAGGCGGTGCGCTGCTCGGCCTGGCGCTCGGCGACGGCGCGGGTGTGCGTGAGCACCTCGTCGTCGATGTCGAAGGACTTCTCGGGATCGAGCCCGAGGACCGTCTTCATGCCCGCGATCTCGTCGGCGCCCATGGCCGAGCCGTGGATCCCGCCGGTGTTCTGCTTGGTGGGGGCGGGCCAGCCGATGATGGTGCGCAGCGCGATGATGGACGGCTTGCCGGTCTCGGCCTTGGCGGCGGCGAGCGCTGCGCCGAGCGCGTCGGTGTCCTCGGTGTAGCCGGTGCCGCCCTGGGTGAAGTCGACCCGCTGGGTGTGCCAGCCGTACGCCTCGTAGCGGGCCAGCACGTCCTCGGTGAACGCGATCTCGGTGTCGTCCTCGATGGAGATCTTGTTGTCGTCCCAGATCACGACGAGGTTGCCGAGCTGCTGGGTGCCGGCCAAGGAGGAGGCCTCGGAGGTGACGCCCTCCTGCAGGTCGCCGTCGGAGGCGATGACGTACACGTGGTGGTCGAACGGCGAGGTGCCGGGTGCGGCGTCGGGGTCCAGCAGGCCCCGCTCGCGACGCGACGCGTAGGCCATGCCGACGGCGGAGGCGAGCCCCTGGCCCAGCGGACCGGTGGTGATCTCGACGCCGGGGGTGTGGCCGTACTCCGGGTGGCCCGGCGTCTGGGAGTCCCAGGTGCGCAGCGCGGCGATGTCGTCCATCTCCATGCCGTACCCGGCCAGGAAGAGCTGGAGGTACAGCGTCAGGGACGAGTGCCCGGCCGACAGCACGAACCGGTCGCGGCCCACCCATGCCGGGTCGCTCGGGTCGTGCCGCATCGCCTTCTGGAAGAGCAGGTACGCGGCCGGCGCGAGCGAGATCGCCGTCCCGGGGTGGCCGGAGCCGCACTTCTCGACGGCGTCGGCGGCGAGCGCCTTGATGGACTTGACCGCGCGCGCGTCGAGTTCGTTCCACTCGAGCGGCGACAGTGCGGGGTCGAACGCGTTCACGTATGCCTCTTTCCTGCCCGAGGCGGTGCCCCGGGTGCTCTGCTGCGGTGGCCGGGCGCGGCAGGCCTCGCCGTGGCGGCGAGGACGGTCGCCGGACGCAGCGGACGAACCGGTGCGCACGACGGCACCAGTGCCCTGCGGTGTGCGTCTCCACACTAGCGGTGACGGCGGGCGGACGCGTCAACGCCTCGGAACCGTCCCACCATGTGGTCGCGGCCGGCGGTCCGGGCCGCTGATGTTTCTCACACCGCACTCCCGCCGTGCTGGTGCGAGACGTCGCGCACCCCGGCGTACGATGGACCCGCCCTGCCCGACCCCCTCGCGAACGGAAGCACCACGCGCGTGAGCACCCCGAGCCGCACGACGCCCGACCCGTCGACCTCGACCCGCGCCGCCGTGCGCCGCGACGTCGACGGCCGGAGCACCGGCTGGCGCAGCAGGGTGGGTGCCTACGTGGCTCTCACCAAGCCGCGCATCATCGAGCTGCTCCTGGTCACCACCGTCCCGACGATGATCCTGGCGCAGGGCGGGCTGCCCGACCTGTGGCTGGTGGTCAAGACGCTCGTCGGTGGTGCGCTCGCGGCCGGCTCCGCGAACGCCTTCAACTGCTACCTCGACCGCGACATCGACGAGGTGATGAACCGCACGAAGCGTCGGCCGCTGGTGACGGGCGAGATCGTGCCGCGTCACGCGCTGATCTTCGCCACGGCGCTCGGCGTGGTCTCGCTGCTGTGGTTCGCGTGGCTGGTCAACGTCCCCGCGGCGTGGCTGACCTTCGGGGCCATCGCGATCTACGTCGTCGGCTACACGATGATCCTCAAGCGCCGCACCTCCCAGAACATCGTCTGGGGCGGTATCGCCGGCTGCATGCCCGTCTTCATCGGCTGGGCGGCCGTCACCGAGTCGTTGAGCTGGGCCGCGCTGGCCCTCTTCGGCGTCATCTTCTTCTGGACGCCGCCGCACTACTGGCCCCTGTCGGTGAAGTTCAAGAAGGACTACGCCAACGCCGGCGTGCCGATGCTGCCCGTGGTCGCCTCCGACCGCCGGGTCGCGGCAGAGATGGTCGGGCACACCGTCGCGATGATCGCCTGCTCCCTGGCCCTGGTTCCCCTGGCCGGCATGACCTGGGTGTACACGGTCGTCGCCGCGGCCCTCGGCGGGTGGTTCCTGTGGCTGACCGTGGCGATGCTGCGCAAGGCGCACGGCCGGTCGCAGGGCCGGGAACGCAGCGGGCCCGGCGCCATGAAGGTGTTCCACGCCTCCATCACGTACCTGACGCTGCTGTTCGTCGCCGTCGCGGTGGACGTCTTCCTGCCGTGGTGACCTCCGGCCGACGCCGACGCGGCATGATGGGCGCGTGAGCGCACCGGCCGAACTGCTGCAACCCGCCCTCGAGAGGGCGCTGCGCGACTACCTCGCCCACCTGCGGGTCGAGCGAGGGCTGTCGGAGAACACCGTCGCGGCCTACCGGCGGGACCTGGGCCGCTACGCCGCCCACCTGTCCGGGGCCGGTCGCACCGGGCTGGACCAGGTCGACGAGCGTGACGTCACCGCCTTCCTGACGGCCGTGCGCGAGGGCGCCGACGGTGGTCGCCCGTTGTCCGCGTCGTCGTCGGCCCGAGCGCTCGCCGCGGTCCGTGGGTGGCACCGCTTCGCCCGGGCCGAGGGCTGGACGGCCGACGACCCGGCGGCCGAGGTGGCCGCACCCACCCAGACGCGCAGGCTCCCGCACGCCCTGAGCGTCGACGACGTCGCCCGCCTGCTCGGCGCGGCCTCGTCGGGAGACACTCCCGCAGGGCTCCGCGACCGGGCACTGCTGGAGCTGCTGTACTCCACCGGGGGGCGGATCAGCGAGGTGGTCGGACTCGACGTCGACGACGTCGGGGCCGAGGCGATGGTCCGGCTGTTCGGCAAGGGGAGCAAGGAACGTGTGGTCCCCGTCGGGTCGTACGCCCGGGACGCCGTGGACGCCTACCTCGTCCGGGGCCGGCCGGCGCTCGCGGTGGCCGGGTCGGCCCGGGCTCGCAGCACCCCCGCCCTCTTCCTGAACACGCGAGGCGCCCGGCTCTCGCGCCAGAGCGCCTGGGCGGTGCTGCAGGGCGCGGCCACGCGGGCGGGTCTGACCGAGCACGTCTCCCCGCACACGTTGCGGCACTCCTTCGCCACCCATCTGCTGGCCGGCGGGGCCGACGTCCGGGTGGTCCAGGAGCTGCTCGGGCACGCCTCGGTGACGACCACGCAGATCTACACCATGGTCACCCCGGAAGCCTTGCGAGAGGTCTACGCGGCCACGCATCCCCGTGCGCTCTAGGCTCCCGCCCGGCAGCGCCCGGCACCGGGCCGTCGATGTCCGCCGCGCCGCGCGCCGGACCGGTGCCCCGGACACCGCCGGTGTAGCGTGACGGGCGTGAGCGACGCACCCGGGGGGAGCGACACGATGACGCAGCCTGCGACGGCCGAGAGCACCTTGCCCGGGATCCCGGGCCACCAGACGACGGAGGACGACGCGCCCACCGACGTCGTCGGACGACCGATGCCCGATTTCGCGGTACCGCCCCCGCGCACCACCCACGGACCCGCCCGCATCGTGGCGATGTGCAACCAGAAGGGCGGGGTCGGCAAGACCACCACGACGATCAACCTCGGGGCGGCCCTGGCGGAGTACGGCCGCAGGGTGCTGCTCGTGGACTTCGACCCGCAGGGCGCCGCGTCGGTCGGGGTGGGGGTCAGTCCGCACGAGCTCGAGCTGAGCGTCTACAACCTGATCATGGACCGCGACGTCGAGCTGTCCGACGTGGTGCGACCCACCGCGATCGAGAACCTCGACGTGGTCCCGGCCAACATCGACCTGTCGGCCGCGGAGGTGCAGCTCGTCGGCGAGGTCGCGCGTGAGTCGATCCTGGCGCGCGCCCTGCGGCCCGCGCTGGCCGACTACGACGTGATCCTCGTCGACTGCCAGCCGTCCCTCGGCCTGCTCACGGTGAACGCCCTGACGGCGGCCCACGGCGTCCTGATCCCGCTGGAGTGCGAGTTCTTCGCGCTGCGCGGCGTCGCCCTGCTGGTCGAGACGATCGACAAGGTCAAGGACCGGCTCAACCCCGACCTCGAGGTCGACGGCATCCTGCCGACCATGTTCGACTCCAGGACCCTGCACTCGCGCGAGGTCGTCCAGCGCGTGCACGAGGCCTTCGGGGACACCCTGCTGCACACCGTCATCGGACGGACCGTCAAGTTCCCCGACGCCTCCGTGGCCGCTGAGCCGATCACCGCCTACGCGCCGTCGCACCGCGGCGCGGCGGCCTACCGCCAGCTCGCCCGCGAGCTCGTCGCCCGTGGCCGCACCGCCTGAGACCGGCCGTCGGGGGGAACCGGCACGGGCGGGCGCGTTCACCGTCCACCTCGACAACTTCGACGGACCGTTCGACCTGCTGCTGTCGCTCATCACCGGGCGGAAGCTGGACGTCACGGAGGTCGCGCTGGCCGCCGTGACCGACGACTTCGTGGCGCACATCCGGGCGGCCGAGACGGCCTCCCGGGAGGCCGCAGGACGCGGCGAGACGCACCCCTCCTGGGACCTGGGCGTGGCGAGCGAGTTCGTGGTGGTCGCCGCGACCCTGCTCGACCTGAAGGCTGCGAGGCTGCTGCCGGGGATCGTGGAGGAGGACGCGGAGGACCTCGAGCTGCTCGAGGCGCGCGACCTGCTCTTCGCCCGGCTGCTCCAGTACCGCGCCTACAAGGAGGTCTCGACGGTCCTGGCCGAGAGGTGGGCGACCGAGGGGCGCCGGGTCCCGCGCTCGGTGCCGATGGAGCACGAGGTGGCCGCTCTGCTGCCCGAGCTCGTCTGGACCCTGGACGCCGGGCGGATCGCCGAGCTGGCGGCGAAGGCGCTCGAGCCGCGACAACCACCGGTCGTCGGTCTGAGCCACCTGCACGCACCGGCGGTGAGCGTGCGCGAGCAGGCCACCGTCGTGGCGCGACGACTGCGACGCGACCACGTGGCGACCTTCCGCACACTCACGGCCGGCGAGGAACGGATCGTCGTGGTGGCGCGCTTCCTGGCTCTGCTGGAGCTCTTCCGGGCCGGTCAGGTGGCGTTCGACCAGGTCGCGCCGCTCGGCGAGCTCACGGTGCGGTGGACAGGTGACGACGGTGACGACGGTGACGAGATCGGCACGGAGATCGAGGAGTTCGAGGGCGCCGTGGAGGGAGCCGCATGACGCAGGACACGACCGCACGGGACGGCTCCGACCCGTCGGCCAGCGCGTCCGACGACCCGGCGCTCGACGTCGACGAGCTGCCCGGCGGGCTCGCCGCGGCGCTCGAGTCGATCCTCATGGTCGCCGAGACGCCGGTGCGGACCGAACGGCTCGCCGCGGCCGTGGCGCGCCCGACCGCCGAGGTCGCCGAGCTGCTCGCGACGCTGGCCGCGGAGTACCGCGGTGAGACGGGCGGGCGCCCACGGGGCTTCGAGCTGCGAGAGGGCGCGGAGGGCTGGCGCGTCTACTCCTCGCGCGAGCACGCCGACGTGGTGAGCCGGTTCGTGCTCGAGGGCCAGTCGTCGCGGCTCAGCCAGGCCGCCCTCGAGACGCTCGCGGTGGTGGCCTACCGCCAGCCGGTCACCCGCGGGCAGATCTCTGCGGTACGCGGTGTCAACGTCGACGGCGTGGTGCGCACCCTGCTCGCCCGCGGGCTGGTCGCCGAGGTCGGCCAGGACCCGCTGTCGGGGGCGGTGCTGTTCGGCACCACGGGGGAGTTCCTCGACCGGATGGGGTGGTCGTCGCTCGACGAGCTGCCACCGCTCGCGCCGCACCTGCCGGGCATCGAGGCCGTCGGCGACCTCACCGACCGAGTCCTGCGACAATAGGGCCATGCCCACCTCACGCCGCGGCGGCCGTCGTCGCCCTCAGCAGTCGCAGAACACCCAGACGCCAACGGTCGACGTGCACGTCGCCGACGGCGTGCGCCTGCAGAAGGTGCTCGCCCAGGCGGGCCTCGGGTCCCGTCGCAAGTGCGAGGAGCTCATCTCCGAGGCCCGGGTCGAGGTCGACGGACAGATCGTGACCGAGCTGGGTGTCCGGGTGGACCCGGGCAAGGCGGTCGTCCGGGTGGACGGCATGCGCGTGCAGCTCGACCCGTCGAAGATCACGGTCGCGGTCAACAAGCCGTTGGACATGATCTCGGCGATGAGCGACCCGGACGGGCGTCCGACCGTGGCAGAGCTCGTCAAGGACCGCCCGGAGCGGCTGTTCCACGTCGGTCGGCTCGACGCGGACTCCGAGGGGCTGCTGCTGCTCACCAACGACGGGGAGCTGGGCAACCGGCTCGCGCACCCGCGCTACGAGATCCCCAAGACCTACCTGGTCACCGTCGAGGGCGGCGAGGTCTATCCCCGGGTCATCAAGCAGCTCACCTCCGGCGTGGATCTCGACGACGGCACCGCGCGGATGGACAAGGTCCGTGTCGTGGACGCGGTCCCCGGTCGGACGATGCTCGAGGTCGTGCTGCACGAGGGTCGCAACCGCATCGTGCGCCGCATGTTCGACGCGGTGGGGTTCCCCGTCGCGCGCCTGGTCCGGACCCGCATCGGCCCGATCGTGCTCGGCGACCTCAAGACGGGTCGCACGCGTGTGCTGGGTCGCACGGAGCTCGGCACCCTCATGCGCGCGGTCGACCTGTAGATTTTCCCCCGCGCCCCACCCTTCAGCGAACGAGAGCGAGCACCTGTGGTCACCATCGCCGTCGACGGCCCGTCCGGGTCCGGCAAGTCCAGCGTCAGCAAGGCGGTCGCCGCCCGGCTCGGCCTGGCCTACCTCGACACCGGGGCGATGTACCGGGCCGCGACGCTGTGGTGCGTGCGCACGGGCGTCCCGCTCGAGGACGCCGCCGCGGTCGCGGCTGCCGTGAGGTCGATGCCGCTGGTGATGGGAGTGGACCCCGCCGCACCCGGGGTCACCCTGGACGGTGAGGACGTCGCCGCGGCGATCAGGACCACCGACGTGACCGCGGCGGTCTCGCAGGTCGCGACGAACCTCGAGGTGCGCGACGAGCTCCGGCGGCGTCAGCGCGAGATCATCGCGGGGGAGGGCGACAGCGGGTTCTCCGGCGGTCGCGGGATCGTCGCCGAGGGTCGGGACATCACGACGGTCGTCGCTCCGGACGCCGACGCCCGGGTGCTGCTCACGGCGAGCGAGGAGGCCCGCCTGCGTCGGCGCTCGCTCGAGGTGCACGGCACCGCCGACGCGACCTCGGTCGAGGCGACCCGCGACCAGGTGCTGCGCCGTGACCGCGACGACTCGACGGTCAGCACCTTCCACGTGGCGGCCGACGGCGTGGTGACCGTCGACTCCAGCGAGCTGGACCTGGAGCAGACGGTCGCCGCCGTGCTGACCGTCGTGGAGCGCGCGGCCGTCTGACGGTGCCCTGCCACCGCTCGGTGCGGGCGTGACGCGTGTCTCGTCGCCTCGTGGGGCCCGACGTGGTGCCCTCGTGCCGGCACCTGGGAGAATGACTGCCATGACCTCCCACGCCGACGGCCCCGAGAACACTCCCGCCGACGTCATCGACGGCCCGTTCGAGCCCGAGCCTGCGGCCGTCGACGAGTCCGTCGCCACCGAACCCGTCGCCCTCGACTCCCTCGACGACTTCGAGGACGACGAGGCGCGCGAGCGCGCCCTGCGCGCCGGCCTGGAGGACTTCGAGCTCGACGAGTCCGACCGGCAGCTGCTGTCCGACGAGTGGGACGACGAGGGCCTGAGCCCGGCCGAGCGTGCCCTGCCGGTACTCGCTGTCATCGGCCGTCCGAACGTGGGCAAGTCGACCCTCGTGAACCGGATACTGGGCCGTCGCGAGGCCGTCGTGGAGGACAAGCCGGGGGTGACGCGCGACCGGGTCAGCTACCCCGCGGAGTGGTCCGGCACGCACTTCACCCTGGTCGACACCGGCGGCTGGGAGGTCGACGTCGCCGGGATCGAGTCGAAGGTGGCCGAGCAGGCCGAGGTCGCGGTCTCGCTCGCGGATGCGGTCGTCTTCGTGGTGGACGCCCAGGTGGGGGCGACCGCGAGCGACGAGCGGGTCGTCGAGATGCTGCGGCGCTCGGGCAAGCCCGTGATCCTGTGCGCCAACAAGGTCGACGGGCCGGCAGGAGAGGCGGACGCCTCCTACCTGTGGGCGCTCGGGCTCGGCGAGCCGCGGCCGGTCTCGGCGCTGCACGGCCGGGGGACGGGCGACCTGCTCGACGCGGTCGTGGCCGCCCTGCCCGAGCACTCCGAGCACGGCACGCTGCGCCCCGAGGGGCCGCGTCGCGTCGCCCTGGTCGGACGGCCCAACGTCGGCAAGTCGTCGCTGCTGAACAAGATCGCCGGCGCCGAGCGGGTGGTGGTCGACGAGACCGCCGGCACGACGCGCGACCCCGTCGACGAGCTCGTGGAGATCAAGGGCATCCCGTACTGGTTCGTCGACACCGCCGGCATCCGGCGGCGTGTGCACCAGACCAGCGGCGCCGACTTCTACGCCTCGCTGCGGACGCAGGCCGCCATCGAGAAGGCGGAGGTCGCTGTCGTCCTGGTGGACGCGTCGGTGCCGCTCACCGAGCAGGACACCCGCGTCATCTCTCAGGCGGTGGACGCCGGCCGTGCCGTGGTCATCGCCTACAACAAGTGGGACCTCATGGACGAGGACCGCCGGCCCTTCCTGGAGCGCGAGATCGAGCGCGATCTCGTCCAGGTCACCTGGGCGCCGCGGGTCAACGTCTCGGCCCGGACGGGCTGGCACACGGACAAGCTGGTCAGGGCTCTGGAGACCGCCCTGGACTCGTGGGACACCCGCATCCCGACGGGCCGGCTCAACGGCTTCCTCGGTGAGCTGGTGGCCGCCCACCCGCACCCGGTACGCGGCGGGAAGCAGCCGCGCATCCTGTTCGCCACGCAGGCCTCCACCCGCCCGCCGCGGTTCGTGCTGTTCGCCACGGGGTTCATCGAGGCCGGCTACCGCCGGTTCATCGAGCGCCGTCTGCGCGAGGCCTTCGGGTTCGAGGGCTCGCCCATCTCGATCAGCGTGCGCGTGCGGGAGAAGCGCCGACGCCGCTGAGCCGTCGTGTGACGGGCCTCGCACCGCTGGCCCCGCGTGGTGCGGTATCGTCGCAGGACGAACGAGCAACAGCTCGCGTGCTCTGGGGTCGGTGAAAATCCGAGCCGGCGGTAACAGTCCGCGACCCGGTCACAGCCAGTGACCGGTTGACCAGGTGAAACTCCTGGACCGACGGTCAAAGTCCGGATGGGAAGACGCACGCGACGGTTTCGCCCGCTCACCGCCGGCGTGGAGTCCTCCACGTCGCGGAGCCCTCGGCTCCGAGCCCGGTGCGCGGCGACGACTCCGTGCACGCCCCAGCGGTCCGCGACCGGACGACAGGGGCAGCACATGACTTCCGCCACCACGGCGGCCGTGACACCGGCCGAGCACGAGGCGCTGCGCCGCGCGCTCGTGCTCGCCGCGACCGAGGGGTTCGACCTCGGGCCCAACCCCCGCGTCGGCTGCGTCCTGCTCGACGCCGACGGCGCCACGATCGCCGAGGGTCTCCACCGCGGCGCCGGGACGCCCCATGCCGAGGCCGCAGCCCTGGCGAACGCGCGTGACGCGGTCGGTCCGGACGCGCTGCGCGGTGCCACCGCCGTCGTCACCCTCGAGCCGTGCGCCCACACCGGTCGCACCGGTCCGTGCGCACAGGCGCTGCTCGACGCCGGGATCGCCCGCGTGGTGTACGCCCAGAGCGACCCCAACCCGGTAGCCACCGGCGGTGGTGAGCTGCTCCGCGCCGCAGGGGTCGACGTCGTCGGCGGGGTCCTCGTCGACGAGGCGCTCGCGCTGAACCCGGTCTGGTCGGCGGCGATGGAGCTCGGCAGGCCGTTCGTGACCTGGAAGTTCGCCGCGACGCTCGACGGGCGGACCGCCGCAGCCGACGGCACCTCACGATGGATCACCTCGACGGCGTCCCGCGCGGACGTGCACCGGCTGCGTGCCGAGGTCGACACCGTCCTGGTGGGTACCGGCACGGTGGCCGCCGACGACCCGTCGCTCACGGTCCGCGATGCACCGCTGCGCGGGCCCCAGCCGCTGCGTGCCGTGATGGGGCTGCGGGACGTCCCGACCGGGGCCCGGCTCGCGACGACCGGACCCGACGGCGCCGCCTCCCTGCACCTGCGCACCCGCGACCCTCGTGCGGCGCTGGCGACCCTGTGGGAGCACGACCGGCGCCACGTCCTGCTCGAGGGCGGTGCCACGCTCGCCGCCGCCTTCTGGCGCGCGGGCCTCGTCGACGAGGTCGTCGCCTATGTCGCACCCGTGCTCCTCGGTGCCGGCCCGGCCGTCGTCGGCGACCTCGGCGTCGACACCATCACCGGGGCGGTGCGCCTCGAGGTCGTCGACGTCACCGTCCTCACCCCTGACCCTGTCGACGGACCGGGTGACCCCGGGCCCGGCGAGACGAACGTGCGGCTGACTCTGCGGCCGCGGAAGGAGACCTGATGTTCACCGGAATCGTCACCGAGCTGGGCGCCGTACAAGCGCTGGAGTCCACCACCGACGCCGCTCGGCTGACCGTCGCGGCCACCGACGTGCTCGACGGCGTGCGGCTGGGCGACTCGATCGCCGTCAACGGCTGCTGCCTGACCGTCGCGGCCTTCGACGGCGACTCGTGGACCGCCGACCTCATGGCCGAGACGCTGAAGCGCACCTCGCTCGGCGCGCTCGTCGCCGGTGACCCCGTGAACCTCGAGCCCGCCCTGCCCGTCACCGGGCGCCTCGGAGGGCACATCGTGCAGGGGCACGTCGACGGCGTCGGCACCGTGCTGTCGCGCACCCCGGGCGAGCGGTGGGAGGTCGTGGAGATCTCTCTTCCTGCGGAGCTCGCCCGCTATGTCGTCACCAAGGGGTCGATCGCGGTGGACGGCGTGTCGCTCACCGTCGTCGACGCCGGGGCCGACCGTTTCGCCGTGAGCCTCATCCCGGAGACGCTCGCCCGGACCACCCTGGGGGCCCGGGCGGTGGGCGACCAGGTCAACCTGGAGACCGACGTGCTGGCCCGGCACGTCGAACGGCTGCTGGCGACGTCCGGAGCGACGTCATGAAGGGCGCCATGAACGGCGTCGTGCGCGGGACGGGTGCCGACGTCGACCTGGTGGAGCGGGTCGAGCGCGCCCTGGCCGCCGTGGCCGCCGGGCGGGCCGTCGTCGTGGTCGACGACGAGCACCGGGAGAACGAGGGCGACCTGATCTTCGCCGCCGAGGCCGCGACCCCCGAGCTCATGGGGTTCACCGTGCGGCACACCAGCGGCCTGATCTGTGTCGCCGCGGACGGCGCCACGCTCGACCGGCTCGCGCTGCCGCTCATGGTGACCGACAACCGCGACGCCTTCCGCACCGCGTACACGGTCACCGTCGACGCCGCCGAGGGCGTCTCGACCGGCATCTCGGGTGCGGACCGGGCGCGGACCGCGCGGGTCCTCGCCGACCCGACAGCGTCCCCCTCCGCACTGACGCGGCCCGGTCACGTGCTGCCGCTGCGCGCGCACGACGGCGGGGTGCTGGTGCGTCGCGGGCACACCGAGTCCGCCGTCGACCTGGCTCGCCTGGCGGGCCGGGGGAGCGCCGGGGTCCTGGCGGAGCTCACCCACGACGACGGCACCATGATGCGCAGGCCCGCCCTGCGCGACTTCGCGGCCGAGCACGGCCTCGAGCTGATCAGCGTCGCCGACCTGGCCGCCTACCGGCGGGCCACGGAGTCGCTCGTGGACCGCCTCGCGGTGACCCGGCTGCCCACCCGGCACGGCGAGCTCACGGCGGTCGGGTACCGCGACCGCGTCACCGGTGACGAGCACGTCGCGCTCGTGGCCGGGTCGCTCGCCGACCTGGACGCCGGGGACCCGGTGCTGACCCGGGTGCACTCGGAGTGCCTCACCGGCGACGCCTTCGGCTCGCTGCGCTGCGACTGCGGGCCCCAGCTCGACGCCTCGCTGCGGGCGGTCCAGGAGGCCGGTCGCGGCGTGGTGGTCTACCTGCGCGGGCACGAGGGCCGAGGGATCGGTCTGGTGGCCAAGCTCACCGCCTACAGCCTCCAGGACGGCGGGCACGACACCATCGACGCGAACCTCGCCCAGGGACTGCCCGTGGACTCGCGCGAGTACACCGCCGCCGCGCACGTGCTGCGTGATCTCGGCGTGTCCGACGTGCGGCTGCTGACCAACAACCCGGCCAAGGTCGACGGCCTGCGCGCCGGGGGAGTGGCGGTGACCGAGAGGGTCCCGCTGGCGATCCACCCCGTGCCGGACAATGTCGCGTACCTGCGCACCAAGCGTGACCGCATGGGGCACGACCTGCCCGACCTTGACCCTCAGGTCGAGCCTTCGATGCGGGCCGACCTTCACCCTCGAGTCCAACCTGAAGGAGAAGCCATGAACGAGATGACGACGGCATGCGAGGGTGCGCGATGAGCGGGGCGGGAGCACCGGCCACGCACGCCGTGGACAGCTCGGACCTGCGGGTGGCCGTGATCGCCGCCTCCTGGCACGAGACCGTGATGGACGGGCTGCTCGACGGCGCCCGGCGGGCCTGCGCGGACCACTCGGTCGAGCCCGAGGTGCTGCGGGTGCCGGGGTCGTTCGAGCTGCCCGTGGCCGCCCAGGCCGCGGCGGCGGCCGGCTTCGACGCCGTCGTGGCGCTCGGCGTCGTGATCCGTGGCGGCACGCCCCACTTCGAGTACGTCTGCGCCGCTGCCACCGACGGGCTGAACCGCGTGGCGCTCGACCACACGGTCCCCGTGGGGTTCGGTCTGCTCACGTGCGACGACGAGGCGCAGGCGCTGGACCGTGCAGGGCTGGCCGGGTCGCACGAGGACAAGGGCTACGAGGCGACGGCGGCGGCGCTCGCGACGGCGCACGTCGTGAGGTCGCTGCGCCCGGTCGCTGCGCGCCGAGCGACCTGAGCGGGCCCCGGCACGCGCCAGGTAGACGCTCCGCACGCAGGGGCCCGCGTGTCCCGCGCCAACGCTGCTCCGGTGGTGGTGCGGCACGGGCGGAGCGGCATCGTTCTCGGCCGCTCCGCCCGTGCGCTGGTCGGTGCAGAAGGTCTACTGACCCAGTTCGTTCTGCAGGTCGTTCTGTGCCTGATCGAGAGCGTCCTGCGCCGGCGTACCGCTCTCGTACACCTCGTTCAGGGTGACTGTGCGGAACCAGTTGTCGACCGCGGGCAGGTCCTCGTTGGCGAACGACTCGAAGTGGCCGATCCCGCCCTGCACCGAGTTCAGCACGTCGAACAGGTTCGTCTGGAAGTACTCGTTGAACTTGTTGTCCGGGTTGTGCGTGATCGCCTCGTCCTCCCACACCGTCATGTTCACCGGGTCGAAGCCGAGCACCTCCCACACCGCGATGTTGGCGTCGAGCGAGAGCTTGGCGTAGGCGAGGTAGTCGGTGGCCAGCTCTTCGTGCTCCGAGCCGACCGGGACCGAGGTGCCGGTGCCGCCGCCGCCGATCGTCAGGGTGGGCGAGCCCTCGGTCTGCGGTGCGGGGGCGATGGCGATCTTGCCGGCCAGGTCAGGCATGTAGTCGACGAAGCGGGAGGTGTACCACGCCGGGTAGACGATGGCCGCGTAGTCACCGTTGTTGATGGCGCCGAACGCCTCCTCGGAGTCGGGGCTTCCTCCGGGGATCGTGGAGAGCGCGCCGGCGTCCTTCATGTCCTGGAACATCTGCATCGCGGCCACGGTCTCGGGGTTGTTCACGTCGACGCCGCCGAGGCCACCGTCGTCGAAGAGCTGGCCACCGCGCTGGGCGATCGCCAGCGGCTCCGTGAAGAACACGCTGGTGCTCGCGACACTGAAGGCGTTGCCCGTCTCCTCGCTGTAGGTGGATCCGGCCGCGGCGAAGTCGTCCCACGTCTCGATCGTCGTGTAGTCGATCCCGGCGCCTTCCAGGAGCTCGGTGTTGTAGAACGCCACGAAGGCGCCGACGTGCGTCGGGTAGCCGTAGATCTGCCCGTCACGGCTGTAGAGATCGAGCCGTGCCGGCACGATGTCGTCGACGTACGGCTGCGCTGCCGCAGTCAGGTCGACGAGCGGCGGGTTGTCACCCTTGACGAAGCTGGAGAACTTGTTGACCTCGATGTCGACCAGGTCCGGCACGCCCTGTCCCGAGTTCACGGCGAGCAGGAGCTTGTCGTGCATGTCCTGGTAGGGGTAGACGGTGATGTTGAGGTCGATCGGTCGGTCAGGGTTGTCCTCGTTCCACCGGACTGCCATGTCGTCGTACACGGCGGCGTGAAGCTCGGCGAACACCCACATGTCGAGCGGGGTGGCGCCTTCGGGGGCTTCGGCACCCTCGATGACCTCGCCGTCCGACGTGCTGCTGCCACCGTCACCGTTGCTGCCGCAAGCGGCCAGCGCGGTGGCGGCCAGGCCCGCCACCATCGTGGTGGCCAAGGTCTTTCGGATGTGCATCGTCTTGCTCCTGTCTTGAGAGGTTCAGCGGTCAGGTCCACCAGGGAGCGGTCGTGTCAGCCCTTCACGGCGCCGGCGGTCATGCCGTCGATGAAGAACCGCTGGAACGCCAGGAAGAGGATCAGGATGGGGATCAGCGAGAAGAACGCGCCGATGATCAGCAGCTCGTAGTTGTTGCCGTGCGGCGTCAGGAGGGTGTTGAGACCGATCGGCAGGACGAACTTCTCGGGTGAGCGCAGCACCAGCAGCGGCCACAGGAAGTTGTTCCAGGTGATCATGCCGTTGAGGATCGCCATGGCGGCGAACGCAGGTTTGGCGATCGGCACCACGAGTCGGAAGAAGATGCCGAACTCGGTGACACCGTCCACACGACCTGCCTCGAGGACTTCCTTCGGCACGCCGAGGAAGTACTGCCGGAAGAAGAAGATCGTCACGGCCTGGGCCAGGAACGGCAGCACCACGATCCAGTACTGGTCCGCCGCACCGAAGTTGTTGACCTGGACGTAGAGCGGCAGCATCAGCATCTCGAACGGCACCGTCATGAGGATGAGCACCAGGATGAAGCCGAGCCTCTTCCCCTTGAACTCGTACATCGCGAACCCGTAGGCGACGAAAGAGCTCACGAGCAGGGTGCCGACCACCTGGACGATGGTGATGATCAGGCTGTTCCAGAACCACCGGAAGTACAGCCCTGAGTCCGTGAACAGCATCACGTAGTTGTCGAGGCTCAGCTCCGAGAAGTCGACCGAGAACGAGATCCCGTTGCGGATGATCACGTTGCCGTCCTGGAACGTGCCCAGGAATATCGCCAGGAGGGGAATCAGTGCGACGGCCGCGATCAGCACGAGGAAGGCAGCCTGGATCAGGGAGGCGCGCCGATGGGTCAGGCGGGGTTCTTCCGTGCGTCGGCCCTGCGTCGCGTCGGGTGGTGTGGTCGTCCGGAGTGTCATCGCACCGACTCCTTCTTGAAGGTTCCCGTCGCGGTCAGCTGCGTGAGGTTGATGGCCAGGATCAGCACGAGGAGCACCACACCGACGGCGGAGGCGAACCCGAGGTCGTTCTCCTGGATGCCCTTGCGATACAGGTAGCCGACGATCGTCAGGCCCTGGTTGTTGGGCGAGTTGTTGCCGGCGTACAGCATGAAGCTCTCGAGGAACATGGCCAGGCCGCCGTACACGCTGATCGTCGTGACGTACACCATGGTCGGCTTGAGGTTGGGCAGGGTGACGTGGAAGAACTGCTGGACCTTGCTCGCGCCGTCGAGCGATGCCGCCTCGTAGTAGTCGTGGGGGATGGCCTGCATCCCGGCGAGGAAGTACATCATGTTGACGCCGGCCCACCGCCAGACAGCGAGGGCGAGGAGTGCCACCAGGCCGGTGAGGTCTTCGCGCAGCCACCGCACGGGTCCGAACCCGAAGAATCCGACGACCTCGTTCATCAGTCCGGAGGGCGTCTCGGAGAACATGAGCCGGAACACGATGCCGGCGACGACGACCGAGGTCAGCGCCGGGACGAACAGGGACGCCTTGAAGATGTTCTTCAGGCGGCTGCTGCCCAATTTGGAGTTGACGATCGCCGCGAGCACCATCGGGATGGGGATCAGGAGGAGCAGCGTGAGCAGCATGTAGCGCATGCTGTTGTACACCG
Organism: Isoptericola halotolerans; assembly: GCF_013149785.1. Taxonomy (GTDB): domain Bacteria; phylum Actinomycetota; class Actinomycetes; order Actinomycetales; family Cellulomonadaceae; genus Isoptericola; species Isoptericola halotolerans. Next base: position 319,583 of record NZ_JABEZU010000003.1, on the reverse strand, counting down.
CTTTCCAGAAGATCGGGTCACGCCCCAGCCGCTCATAGTTGGCGGTCCCGATGAAGGTCGTCTGGCCGTACAGCACCTCCTGAAAGCTCATGACCACTGATCGGCCGACCGGAACGAGCCAGAAGACGAGCAAGGTCAGGACGAACGGGAGGATGAAGAAGTAGGGCGCGAGACGCTGGGAGTAGAGAACCTTCTTCATACGATGCTGATCCTTCGTGAGGGGAGGTGCTCGGTACGTGGACGGACCCGCTGCCGCTGACGACCGTGATGCCGGCCGATGAGTCGGTCCGATCTCTCGACGCGGGCTGTGGTCACCCGTCCGCACGTTCGGATGACGGAGCGGGCATCATGGTCGACGTGGTGACGATGAGCGATGTGGCCCGCGAGGCCGGAGTGTCCAAGATGACGGTCTCGAACGTCATCAACGGACGCCCTGGCGCCAGCGAGGAGACCCGCTCCCGGGTGATGGCCGCGGTGCAGCGGCTCGACTACCGCCTCAACGCAGCCGCCCGGCACTTCCGGGCCGGACGCAGCGGAGCGATCGGTCTGCTGGTCCCACATCTCGACGGCCCGTACTACTCGCACCTGGCGGTGCGGCTCGACACGATGGCCAGGGCTCGGGGGTACCACGTGATCGTCGAGCGCACGGGTGCCAGCCGCGAGGGTGAGCTGTTGGCGATCGCGTCCGATCGCGTGCGACCCTACGACGGCATCGTCTTCAGCCCGGTGCAGCTCGATACGTCCGACGTGCTGGCCGCCGGCATCGGCGTCCCGGTGGTCCTGCTGGGAGAGCGGCGGCTGGCGGGGCCGTTCGACCACGTCATGATGGACAACGTCGGCGGTGCGGAGCTGGCGGTCACCCACCTGATCCAGGGCGGGGCACGCAGGATCGCGCTGGTCGGCGGTCGCCCGGACCGCGGTGTCGACAGCATGGCCACGCTGCGTACCCGCGGCTACCACCAGGCGCATGCTCGCGCTGGTCTCGCCGTCGACGACCGACTCGTGATCGACGCCGCCCCGTTCACCACGGCCGACGGGTATGAGGCCGTGATGCGGCTGCACGGCCAAGGTGTGCCGTTCGACGGTGTCCTGGTCCTCACGGACGCCGCGGCCATGGGAGTGCTCCGGGCGCTCGCCGACCTGGGCCGACGCGTCCCGGACGAGGTGCAGGTGGTGGGCTTCGACAACGACGTCGAGGGCGAGTACCTGGTGCCTCGCCTGACCACCATCGATCCGGGCAACGAGTCGATGGCGGCGCACATCATGGAGCGGCTGCTGGGTCGGATCGAGGACGCGGTGTCCGGTGAGGACGCCGTCGAGGTGGTGACGACCGCTCGCCTCGTCGTGAGGGAGTCGACGCGTCGGGTTGACCACGCCTAGCTCTCGATCGGTCACAGTCGCTCATCCTTGAGTCGCTCCACAGCCCGGCGCTGTGTATCGGTAAAGTAAGGGTGGCCGGTCGAGGTTGTCAACGACTCCGCGCGCATCCGCGCCACCTGAGGGTGGGATGCCTGCCCGGGTGGGCTATGCCTGCCGGCGCCCGCATGAGTGAGGTCGAGCAGGTGCGCTGCGCGACGACGTCCGGTACTCCCGGGCCGCATGGCTCAGACCTGCGGCAGAAGTCGGTCATCGACCTCCTGCCCAGGCGCTTCACCGAGGGCACGGGCGCCTCGCCGCTCGCGACCGGGACCGACGGCGGGCTCGCCTCCGACCGGCTGGCCATCGGTCTCGGTGACCCCCGCCACACCCGTCGGACCGGGTGGACGAAGGCCGCCCGGTCTGGGGTAGTATTTCGGTCGGCCCTCCGGGGCCGGACCGGTCTGGATCCTGACGCCTCGGCGTGAGGGAGCGGGCCGGACGGGCTGTGGCGCAGCTTGGTAGCGCACTTGACTGGGGGTCAAGGGGTCGCAGGTTCAAATCCTGTCAGCCCGACAGTGTGACCAGGGCTCGAAGCCCAGGTCAGCAGGCCGAACGGCCCGCATCGAACACCCTTCGATGCGGGCCGTTCGTCTACCGTCGAGGACGGCCTCCGGGCGGGACGGGTCCGTGGCGCATCTTGCTCCATCCCCAGAGGAAGAACACGCCGGCAGCGAGGTTCAGCACGACCCCGAACCAGCGGGCGTGGTTGACCTGGCCGTCGTAGTAGCCGCCGAGCAAGGCCGCGAGCAGCCCGACCGAGGACGCGAGGCAGATCACCGCCATCAGGAGCACCCACCGCGTCTTGGCCGGGGCGGTGCGCAAGAGCTCCTGGTAGCGACGTTCCTCGTCGGACGGCGGCGTCGGTGGGTTCACCGTTCCCTGCCCAACGGGTCGGTGCGTGCGGGCGGGACAGGACCGTGGCGCATCTTGCTCCATCCCCACAGGAAGTACGCACCGGCCACGAGAAGCAGCACCACCCCGTACCAGCGGGCGTGGTTGACCTGGCCGTCGTAGTAGCCGCCGAGAAGGGCCGCGAGCGTGACGATCGAGAACCCGAGGCAGAGCACCGCCATCAGGAGCACCCACCGCGTCTTGGCCGGGGCGGTGCGCAAGAGCTCCTGGTAGCGACGTTCCTCGTGGGACAGCGGCGTCGGTGGGTCCATCGCGTCCTGCCCAGCGGGGTGGACGGCGCGGCGGCTCCGTCGTGGACGGCGGCCACGGGCATCGGCACGTGCGGGCTTCACGATCACTCCTGGGTCGATGGTGGACGGCGCGGAGTCGCCGGGCTACCGGGGGCGGCCGTCGGTCGCGTGCGGTCCGGTCCTGGTGTGCCGGGCCGCGGCCGATCGCCAGCGCTCGGGGAGGCGCAGATGATCGGCGCCCGCGGGCGTGGCGGTCAGGCGCCGGGCGGGCAGCGCGTGCGCCAGGACCTGCTCGACGTCGGCCACGTGCGCATCGTCCAGCGCGGCGGCCAGGGCGCGGACGACGGTCTCCTGACGGCGGGCGGAGCGTGCGGAGAACACCCACAGGTCGGCGCCGACGTCCTGTGATGTCGGGGCGTCGAGGGGGGCTTCGGCGAAGCGTCGGGCGGCGACCGTCGACGGACCGACGAACGTCACCGCCCGCCGCGACCACAGCACGGTGCGGCTCGACCGGGAGACACCACGGTCCGCCAGGAGCGCCCCGATCGCGCGGGTGCTGCCGACGACGGCGCGGACACTGGTGGCCTCGACGCAGGAGAACGGCACGACGAACGGGCGCAGGAACGGTGCGAAGGAGCCGACGACGACGCCCCGGTCGAGGACGAGCAGCTTCTCCGAGCCGAGGAACCACAGCACCAGGCCTGCGATGGCCACCCACACCGGCAGGAGCCACAGAGCCTCGGCCACCGAGGCGTTGCCGAGCAGCGGTCCGACGCTGAAGAGCAGCACGAGGGCCGCCGTCGTGGCCCAGGCGGGCGCGTTCGGCGTGGCCGCCTCGACATGGCGCAGGTTGCCGAGCGCCGCGCGGTGCTGTGCCGCGACCGCGCGCACCTTGCGCGTCGCGCGGTCCCCGGTGGGAGCCGCGGCGGCCTGGCTCGCCGCGTTCTCGTCGTGATGAAGGTGCACGGGGCATATCCTGCCCTACCGCGGCGGGATGAACCGCGCGGTGGTGGGACGATGCTCGGGTGACGACGCAGCGCCTCCGCCCCACGCTCCTGGACGTCGCCCGTGCCGCCGATGTCTCCCGCGCGACGGCGTCGCGCGTGCTCGCCGGTGCCGAGACCGTCCGCCCTGACCTCGCTCGGCGGGTGCTGGAGTCGGCGGAGGCGCTGGGCTACCGGACGAACACGGCGGCGCGCGCGCTGCGGAGCGGGTCGACAGGCTCGGTCGCGCTCGTGGCCCCGAGCAGCGAGCTGGACGGAGGCAGCGGGCCCTTCGTGGGCGCCCCCTTGCGCGGAGCGTCGTCGGTGCTCTTCGGGCGCTCGCTGCAGCCCGTGCTCCTCCTGGACGACGAGCGTGACCGGCAGCCGCTGGTGCGCTACCTGAGCGCCGGCCACGTCGACGCCGCCGTCGTCGTCCTGCAGCGCGAGTCCCTCCCCCTGTTCCGCGAGCTGGCCGAGCTCGATCTGCCGATGGTCTTCGTGGGACGGCCGACGACGGCGATGGACGCCGGGCTCAGCGTCGTCGACTGCGACAACTACGGCGGTGGTCGGCAGGCTGCCCGCGTCCTGCTCGAGGCCGGGCGACGCCGGCTGGCGACGATCACGGGGCCGGCCGGCTACGCACCGTCCGACGACCGCCTCCGGGGCTTCCAGGACGAGCTGGAGGACCGAGAGATCCGGCCGGCACTCGTGGTGGGTGGTGACTTCTCGTTGGAGTCAGGATCCGTGGCGGCGAGGGACGTCATGGCCCGGCGACCGGACCTCGACGGGCTCTTCGCGGGCTCCGACCTCATGGCCCTCGGTGCGATGCGGGTGCTGCACGACACCGGGCTGCGGGTGGCGCACGACGTCTCCGTGGTCGGTTTCGACGACACGGTGGTGGCCGAGTCGGCCTCTCCGCCGCTGACCACCGTGCGCCAGCCGCTGCGAGAGATGGGGGAGCGCGCCGCCGGGCTCGTGCTGGAGATGCTCGGCGCGCCGGGCTCTCCACCACGGCAAGAGTTCCTCCCGACGTCGGTCACGCGGCGACGGTCGGTCTGAACGCACGGCGGGTGGCGGGTTGCTGCCCGACGGCGCGGAAGGCTAGCCTGACCGCCGAGAGATCGATCTCTCGGCATCACGACTCGCTCAAGGAGGCGCACGTGGGACAGGTGCTCGTCGTCCGTGGCGGATGGGACGGCCATGCGCCCGTCGCCACCACGGACCTGTTCATCCCCGGCCTGGAGGCCGCGGGCCACACCGTCCGGGTGGAGGACACGCCGGAGGTGTACGCCCAGGACCGGATGTCCGACGTCGACCTCGTGGTGCAGTGCTTCACGATGGGGGAGATCTCCGGCGACGCCGTCGCAGGCCTTCGCCGGGCCGTCGCCGCCGGCACCGGTCTGGTCGGCTGGCACGGAGGGATCGCCGACTCGTTCCGCAGCAACGCGGAGTACCTCCAGCTCGTCGGTGGGCAGTTCGCCGCGCACCCCGGCAAGCACCCGGACGAGCGGGTCGGTGAGGCGGCCGACAACTACGTCCCGCACACGATCGACATCCTGCCCGGCGCGGCGGACCACCCCGTCGTCGCCGGCCTCGACTCCTTCGAGCTGACGACCGAGCAGTACTGGGTCCTGACCGACGACCTGTGCGACGTGCTCGCCACCACCACCGTGCCCGCGCCCTCCTGGGAGCCGTGGTCACGCCCCCTGGTCCGCCCCGCGGTCTGGACGCGCACGTGGGGCCAGGGGCGCGTCTGCGTGGTCACGCCCGGGCACGACGTCGAGACGGTCTCCCACCCGTCCGTGCGGACGATCATCGAGAGGGGCATGGCATGGGCGACCCGTTGAGGATCGGCGTCGTGGGCTGCGGCGTCATCAGCTCCACGTATCTCGAGACGGCCGGGCGGGTCCCCGACCTCGAGGTCGTGGCGGTCGCCGACGCGGACCCGGCCCGTGCGCGGCGTGCCGCCGAGACCCACGGGGTGCGTGCGGCGAGCCTGGACGACCTGTGGGCCGACGACGAGATCGAGTGGGTCCTCGACCTCACGACGCCCGGCGCCCACGCCGAGGTCGCCCTGACGGCGCTCGAGAACGGCTTCTCCGTCTACAACGAGAAGCCGCTGTGCGCCACGACGGCTGAGGCGCGCCAGGTCCTCGAGGCAGCCGCCGAGGCCGGACTGGCCGTCGGCAGCGCGCCGGACACCGTCCTGGGCACGGGGATCCAGACGGCGCGTGCCGCTGTCGAGGCGGGTGCGATCGGCCGACCCGTCTCGGCGACGGCGACCATGGCGTGCGCCGGCCACGAGCTCTGGCACCCGCAGCCCGACTTCTACTACGCCCCCGGTGGTGGCCCGCTCTTCGACATGGGTCCGTACTACCTCACCGCGCTCGTGCACCTGCTCGGGCCGGTCGAGTCCGTGCAGGCCGTGGCGCGCCGGCCGCGGGAGGTTCGGACCATCGCCAGCGGCCCGCGCGCCGGCGAGCAGGTCCCGGTCGCGGTGGCGACGCACGTCACCGCCCTCGCCGAGCACGCTTCAGGCGCCGTCTCCACCCTGGTCATGAGCTTCGACGCACCGGCTACCCGGGCCATGCCGATCGAGGTGCACGGCGACGAGGGATCCATGGTGGTGCCGGACCCGAACACGTTCGACGGTGCCGCTGAGGTTCGAGGGACGAGCGGAGACTGGGCGAGGCTGCCGGACGGTGCCGGGTACCGGGGTGCCGCCCGTGGGTTCGGTCTCGTGGACGTCTCCCGGAGCGCCGACCGGCGTACCGGCCGGGCCTCGGCCGAGGTGGCGCTGCACGTGCTGGACGTCATGGAGTCCGTGATCCGCGCCGCGGACGAGCAGCGGCGCGTCCCGGTGAGCAGCACCTGCGTCGTGCCACCCCTGGTCCCGCTGACCGGCTGAGCCGCAACGCGACTCCCTGGCTCAGCCCTTCAGGACGAGGGCGGCGACCGTCCTGTGCCCGATGCTCGCGTCCGGGACCACGCCCAGCCAGCGCTGGATCTGCTTCCAGCGCCTCAGGAAGACGGGCCCCGCCCGGCCGTCCACGTCCTGTCCGCGCAGGCCGGCGATCCGTTGAGCGATCTTCACGCGGGCACCCGTGCCCTGGTACCGCGCCCCCTGGACCGCCCGGTACCAGGTGCGCGGGCCGACCACGGCGTCGTCGTGCAGGCCGGCCCGCCGTTGCCACCGCCGGGTGGCGTCGGCGAGCGCCTCGCCGAAGACCGGTCCGGGGCGGCCACCGAAGTCACCCTCCGCCGTGAGGAACTCCTTCCACAACCGTGTCCAGGAGGACCGGGGGCAGCCCGGGCGGATCGTCGGCGGCCGTCGGGGTGCCCGCGTCCTGCGGGCGGTCGGCGCACGTCGGCGAGCCCCGACATCGGAGGTCGGGCTGTAGACCAGGTGCCACGGTTCCCTGACGCGACGGCCCTCCGTGTCCGTCCATCCGTGCCGCTGAAGGATCGGGAAGGCCCGGACGCGGCGGGCGTTTCCGAACTCGCCGACACCGCCGAAGTCGTTGACGTCGACCGCGAGGGCCCAGCCGTGGTTCGAGTAGCCCGGGACGGCTGCCGCCGCACCGCGCACCCGGCCGTAGGTGGATCCTCCGTACCGCCGGTAGTCACCGAAAGGGCTGTGCGCTCCCGGCCGGTAGCGTTCGAGGAAGAACCGTCGCTGCTCCGCGAGCGAGCGGTTCCACCCGCGAACGGTCAGGTCGAGGCCGGTACCGGACCGGACCTCGGCGACGGCGCGGTTCCAGGACGCTGCTGCGTCCCGGCGCAGATAGGCCCGCGACGTCCTGCTGACGCCGTGACGTCCGGAGGGAAGGACCTCGGCCAGCACGGCGGAGGGCACGCTGCCGTTGCTGTAGCTCTTCCCGGCGAACCTCATCCTGCTCATCGCTGCTCACCAGCCCGCGCCGACGGGAGCCGCTGCGGGGGCGGCACCGGGATCGCCACGGTGGGGTCGCCCAGGATGACCGTGCTCGCACGGTCGAGCGCGGTGACCCGGCTGTACACCATCATGTCGAGGCTGGGTGCGGCAGCCGCACCGAAGGTGCTCTGGTACTCCCGTCGCGCGGCGTGGTACCCCTGGAGAAGCCCGCCGACAGGCCGGTAGAAGGGCTCCATGGCGTACCCCACGGGCAGGCCCAGGAAGAGTCGTTCGTAGAGCGCCGTGCGGAGCTGGGAGGTGAGCTCCTGGGCGTTCGGTGGGAACTCGAGCGTCCAGTTGAACGTCGGCTCGACGTGTCCGACGAAGGCCCGCAGGGGCTTGTCGGCACCGAGCAGCGCACGCGGCAGCGGCGAGGTGACGGGGCCGAGGCGTGCGACGCCGTCGAGCGTCGCTGCCAGGTCGCCGTCGAAGAGTCCTTCGTAGGCCGACCGGCCGTCCGCCCCGGCGGAGCAGCAGGCCTGCGCGAACCAGATCGCCCCGTCGGGCTGCCAGGACCGCAACAGCTCCTGCGGGTCGAGCAGCGCGTGGTCGTGGTCGACGAGCTTGCCGAGGTCGGCGCGCATGGCCGCGAGGTCGTCGAGCGGGCCGGTCTGGCCATGGCTGCTGGTGACGACGACGGCGGGCCGGCCGGTGGCCAGGGCGTCCGTGAGAGAAGCCACCGTCGCGTCGGTGGACCGGCCGTCGACGAAGGTGGGCCGTAGCTCGTCGTCCTGCTGCATGTCGCCGTGCAGAGGTGCGGCGACGACGTCGCGCATGAGCGTCGTGATCTCGCCCGCCCGGTGGTCCACCGCCCACACGACCGGGGCCGACCACCGGGCGGCTGACTCGCTCCACTCGCCGAGCAGGGCGTCGACGTAGCGGGTCAACGCCACGCCCTCGAGGTCGAGCCGGCCGACGTGGCGCACGGGGTTGAGCATGAGCTGCACGCTCCAGGGCACCTGCGCCGGGTTGCCGTAGACGAGCAGGAACGCGGGGAGCGAGCCGGCCCCCGTCCCGGCCGGGACGGCCGGCAGGAACGGCTGGGCGTCGCCCTCGTGGTCGACGAGCGTCCACTGCGAGTACGTGCGTCCGGGCTGGTACCGGAACACCCTGCCGCCGCGCGCCGTCACCAGGCGCCGGATGTCCTCAGGGAGGTCGGCCATCGCCACGAGCTCGTCGCGGCCCGCCCCCTCGGGCTGGCGGGCGACAAGGCCCCAGCCGACGTCCGGGTGCCTCCAGTCCCAGGGGTCGGCGGGCGCTGGGCGTGCCGTCCGTTCGGCCGTGCTGAACTCACCGGCGAGCCAGGCCGACAGGTCCGGTGCGAAGGTGCCGGTGACCGGCTCCGTCCCGGACCACGCGTCGGTCATGACAGGGAAGGCCGGGTCGACCGCCGGGCCGCGCCTCATGGTTCCTCCGCGAGCTCTTCGGGGGTGACCCCGAGCAGCTCGGCGAGCTCCGCGACCCGCTCGACGGCCGCAGCCCGGAACGCCGTACCCTGCCCGGGCGGCAACGAGGTCAGCACGCTCTGCAGCGCGGCGACCTCCAGCCGCCACGCACGCTCGGCCCCCGGCTCGGAGGTCCCCGTGGTCACCTGGAGCTGGAACTCCTCCCAGCGCACGTAGAGGGCCGGCAGCGTCCACTCGCGGCTCTGGTCCTGGGCCTGCGTCGTGGTCAGCGTCGAGCCGCGGGCGACGTTGAACTCGGAGACGAGCCGGTGCCGTGCCGCGACGGCGAGAGCCGCCCAGTCCAGGGGGGTGGAGGTCGAGGTGGCTCGAGCGGTCCTCGAGGACAGCTCCTGGCGCAGGGCGCCGTACAGGCCCTGGGTCACCGCGTGCGCGACGGCACCGGTGATCGGCTCGCGCATCCCGATCACGGCCGGCGCCACCCCGGAGCTGACCAGGTCGCGTGCCAGGGACGTCAGACCCTCGCGTGACGGGGCGGCACCCTCGCAGCAGTTCAGCACGACGAGCCACGGGCCGCCGTCGGCGTCCCAGCGGAACTTCGCGAACTGCTCCCTCTGCAGAGCGAGTCCGATGCCCGGTTCGGCGGCGGACCAGTCCTGCTTCAGCGCGAGCCGCACGTGCGGGGCGGAGTCGGCCGAGCCGTGGCAGAACAGGTGCAGCACGTGCGGCCGGAACGCGTTGACGAGCTCGACGAGGTCGTGGTGGTCCGGGGGTACCAGGTGGACGCCGGCCACTCCCGGGGCCCGTCCGGCGTCGATGTCGTCCTGCAGGGCCGCCGCGAGGTCGGCCTCGCCGAGGACCACGAGCAGCTCGAACATCCCGTCGGACTCCTGCACGACGGCACGGAGCCGGGCGAGCTCACCGGCGGCGGTCAGTCCCAGGCACGACAGCAGCGCGACGACCCGCAGGGGCGGGACGAGCTGGTAGAGGGGGTGCGGAGGCGCCGTCGCGCGGACCACCCGGGCGAGGGCGTACTTGGGCTCCAGGGCGAGGTACGGCCCGTCCCCGGGGAACCTGAGGGTCTCCCAGGGCAGGGTGTCCGCACCGCTGCGCGGCAGGATCTCGGCGCACACCGCGAACCTCTCGTCGGTGCTGACCCGTGCCGCCCCCAGGTGGTCCAGCAGCGAGCGGTGCGTGGCGAGCGCCTGGTACAGCCGGTCGCCCGCCTGCGTGTTGACGTCTGCGCCCCGGGCGGTGACGGCGGGGCAGTCGAACTCCTCGTCGACCGCGTCGTCGTCGACCGGTTCGACGAGCCGCACGATGGGTCGCGTGGACCGTCGCTCCTGGTCACCCAGGGCCGAGAGCTGGAAGACCACGCGGCTCATCGGGGACCTCCCCCTGCCGCGCCGCCCGGGTCGTCGGGATAGGCGAGGTGTGCGTGCTGTTCGAGAAGGCCCGCCACGCGGTCCAGGGCCTCGACCGCGGCGCGGTCGACGGGCAGGTCGAGCGAGGGCGGCAGCCACGCCATCTGGAGCTGCTCGATGCTGCGCGACGCGGACGCCACCCACGACTCGGAGTCGACCTCTGCGGCGGACCGGCGCGTCGCGGGCTGCAGGAAGGACGACCGTCCGTCCTCGTCGAGCAGGAGCGTCGAGGTGAGCTCGCGCAGGGGACCGGCGACGTCGTCCGCGTAGGCCTCGAGGCCCCCGCGCCCCACGAACAGCGGATGCACCCAGGCAGCCATCGCCGGCAGCGGCGGGTGCTGGTCCTGCGAGGGTGCGAACACCATGCGCAGGGCGGCGCCGAGCTGGCGAGCCTCGGGGTCGTCGGCCAGGTCGTGCACGGCGGCGACACCCGGTCGGACGCGGGCGACGTCGTCGGCGAGCTCGCGCAGGCCGGCCGCGCTGCGGTTGCCCGGCGGCGAGGACAGGGCCAGCCCGAGAGCCCCCACACGGGTGAGCAGCTCGACGAGCTCGACAGCCTCGACGAACCTCGCGGGGGTCGTCCCGGGCTCGGTCCGGGGCGTCGTGGCGAGTGCCACCGAGCCGCGGCCCGACGACATCGATCCGTGCGCGACCAGGTGGACGACGTCGAGCCTGCCGCCGTCCACCCCGTCGCTGAGCCAGGTCAGCCACGGGTTGGTGATCGCGTGCGACCCGTGGGAGGACGACGGGTGGCGGGGCCGCCCCGGCGGCTCGTGCACGATCGGCGGCTCGAACGCCCCGAGGGTGTGGTCGTAGGACAGCATCGACTCCACCGCGGCCCGGGTCGCGGCGTGGTGGGCGGCGTCCGTGAACAGGTGCACGGTGACGTCTCGACCTGCGTGGCGCAGGTACTGCGCACTGAGGTGGGCGAGCACCTCGGCGGGGTCGAAGGCGGTGGTGCGGAACGGTGAGCTGGCGCAGATCGCGACGTCGAGCCGGGGGCCGGGCTTCTGGGGCCGCACCGGGTGGTAGGGCAGACGGAACAGCGGCCGCTCCAGCGACGCGAGGAGCCGCTCCCAGGGCAGGACGTGGACCAGGCCGCGCGGCGCCGGGAACTCCAGCCACAGTGCCTGGGCCGGGGGGAGGGGAGAGGTGCCGAGCTCGCGGGCGGCGCGATCCAGGCGCGCGACGACCTCCGCCGGGACGGTGAGTGCGGCGTCGGCCACCGGACCGTCGACCGAGCTCGGCAGCCCCAGGTCCCGCAGCGGGCACCGTGCCACCTCCTGCGGGCGTGCACGGTCGTGCGCCGTCGCGAAGACGGCGTCGGCCCTCGCGAGGTCCACGCTGATCCGCAGCGTGGGAAGCGCGATCTCGGTGCGCAGGTTCTTGGCCATCGTCGGGGTCTCAACCGGGGGCTCGCCCTGCGGCACGCACAAGACTCGCCAGCGCCCACGCGGTGGGGGCGGTCTCGACACCCCCGTGGCTGGGGATGCACCAGGTGCCGTCGACCGCCACGAGCCTCGGGGGCGCACCGGAGGCATGCTGGTCGAGGGGGTAGGGGTCGCCGACGTCCGGCATGCGAGCGAGCGAGAGGGTCTCGGCGTCGGCCCCCTGGGGACCGTAGCCACCGAGCGCCGCGAAGCGTGAGGTCGGCCCGCCCGCGATCTCGGCCTCACCGAGGTCGACCCGCCGTCGCAGGGCGAGGTGGAACACCCTGGTGAGCGGCAGGTCGTTCGCCGACCGCGTCGTGACGATCGGGCTGCGCACGCGGTCGAACGCGACGCGGTAGCCGCCGGGGCGACCTCCGACGTCCTCGGCGAAGGCGTACGCGGAGACCGCTGCCTGCAGGAGCAGGACCGAGTCCACGGGCCGGCTCGGGGCGGGACCGTGGCACAGTGCGGACAGGACGACCCGTGCCCCGTAGGAGTGCCCGACCAGGTGCAGCCTCGCAGGCGTCCGGGCGGCGATCGTGCGCAGCGCGGCGGCGACGCCGGAGCCTCCGACGCGACCGGCCCGGTCCTTCATCTGGCGGACCGTCGCCAGGCGCACCGCACCCCGGAGCATCCCCCACGGGTCGAGACCCGCCATCTGCGGGGTCGCAGGTCGGTCGTCGGCGATGATCCCCCCGGGCCGCGTCGGCCGGGAGCCGAGCCGCGAGAGCGTGTCCTGCCACACCGCGGCCAGGGCCGCACCGTCCTCCGCCGGGACCAGGGTGTGCGTCTCGTCCTCGCCCGCCGCCGGCAGGGCCGCGAGGAGGTCGGCCAGCCGGGCGAGTCCCTGCCGCCCCGCGTCCTGGTCGGTCAGGATGCTCTGCAGCCGTCCGGCGTGCTCCGAGCCGAGGTCTTCCTCCAGCACCGCCAGCTCCGCGGACAGCTGCTGGTCGAGCCCCGCACCGGGCCCGGCGATGTCCGGCCCGCGCTCGGAGGGCATGACCAGGGCAGCGCTCGGCCAGAACACACCGGCGTACACGGGTCGGTAGGGCCGACGGCCCGGACGCGACGACGCCACCTGCTCGAGATGGTCGAAGAACCTGCCGTAGCGTGATGTGGCCGCCTGCCAGTCGTTGTTCCAGCCGTGGGAGATCATCACGACGTCCGTCGCGTCACGCGCCGCCTCGACCAGGGCCGTGAGCGATCGAGGTGAGGTCAGGGTGCCGTGCCGGTCGAACTGCAGGATGAAGAGCGGGACCGGTCCCGTCCGGGTGTCCCGGACGCTCCAGGGGATGTTCGTGGACATGGCACCCTCGGTTCTCCGTGGTCGGCGGTGCACGTGTGCCGGTGTCCGGCCGGCGTCCGAGCTCGGTAGCCCGTCTATCTGTTCGGAGGGCGCGCGGTGCGGATCTGATACGACGGGCGCGTCTGCGCTGGTGGCGTAACCTCGTGGCCGTGCGACAAGGTGTCAGCGACCCCCGAGCCCGGACGCCGTGAGCCGCCTCCTGCGGGGCGCCGGATGGTGGGCGGCGGACTACGCCTACGCCGTCCGGCGGCAGCTCGCGGGACTGATGTCCCGCACGAGACCCGAGACCTACTCCCGCCTGCCCGCCGCGAGGCAGCCACCGGTGCTGCTCGTGCCCGGCGTCTACGAGAGCTGGAGATTCCTGGAGCCGTTGGCGCGCGCACTGCACGGTCGTGGCTACGCCGTCCACGTCGTGGCGCCGCTGGGACTGAACCGGGGCAGCATCCCGGACATGACCGACCTGGTGGCCGCCGCACTGGTCGAGGAGGACCTCACCGCCGCGGTGGTGGTCGCCCACAGCAAGGGCGGGCTGATCGGCAAGAGCCTGATGGGCCGCGCGGACGTCGGCCACCGCATCTCGGGGATGGTGGCCGTGAACACGCCGTTCGCCGGGTCGCCGTACGCCAGGTGCCTGCCGTTGCGCAGCGTCCGGGACTTCCTGCCCCACGACGAGGTGATCACCGCGCTCGACGCGCAGCGCGCCGACAACGCGCGCATCGTGTCCGCGGCCACGTTCTTCGACCCGCACGTCCCCACGGGCAGTCGGCTGCCCGGCGCGACCAACGTCCGGCTCGCCACCCCCGGGCACTTCCGGGCGCTGGCCGACCCCGAGCTCCTGCCGCTGCTGGTCCGGGAGCTGGAACGGTTCGCCGTGGCGCGGCCCGACCCGGGGCCTGCCCGCTGACGCCCCGGTCGAGGGCGATCGCGTGGGCGCCGTCGTGTGACGATGTCGGCAGGTGCAGGGAGACACGACGACGCCCCAGGAGGTAGGTCATGGCGGGACACCGCATCTTCACCACGAGCTTCGCGAGCATCTACGAGCTCTACGTCGCCAAGGTGGAGCGCAAGGGCCACACCCGGGCGGAGGTGGACCAGGTCGTCCGGTGGCTCACCGGCCATGACGACGCAGGCCTGCGACAGGCGCTGGACGAGGAGATCGACATGGAGATCTTCTTCGCCAGGGCGCCACGGATGCACCCGAACGCGTCGCTGATCACCGGCGTCGTCTGCGGCCACCGGGTCGAGGAGATCTCGGACCCGCTGATGCAGAAGATCCGCTACCTGGACAAGCTGGTCGACGAGGTGGCGGGCGGCAAGAAGATGACGTCGATCCTGCGCGAGCCGGCCGCCCGCGCCTCCTGACCGATGGTTGATCGATGGTGCGCCGAGCGCTAGCCGCAGCTGTCGCAGGTCCCCGTGGCCGGCAGCGCCATGAAGCACGTCGGGCACACCGGAGTCGGCTTCTCCGGTTCCTGCGCCCGGCGCGTCCTCGGGGCCGCTGCCGCCCGCTGCGGGGCGCGTCGCGACGGGGCAGTCGTGTCGAAACCTCCGATGATCTCGAAGCCGCGCTTGCGCAGCAGCGCCCCGACGGCGACCTTCCCGTCGGCCATCTCCTCGGGCAGCGCGGCGCGGCCGGTGGCGTACCGGTGCGCGACGGCGAGGATGGCCGTCGCGTCGTACGTGGTGCCGCTGTAGGTGAGGGTGACCCCGGGGGTCGGGGTGAAGCCGTAGAGCTTGAGGAACGCCACGGGTCCGCGGTCGTCGTGCTCGGCGAGCGCCGAGAGGACGTGCGGGCGCGTGACCGAGGAGAAGGTGGCCATGTGTCGAGCGTAGGTCACCGGCCTGGACGGTCGGGACGTTCCGCGCGACATCGTGGTCACCACCACAGCGGCGCCGGCCTGCCGAGAGTCGGTGGCGACGGCAGCGGGACGGTGCCGCCGTGAACCGCGTCTCGGCCGCCGTCGTCCTCGGGTTGCTCGCGGCCAGCGCCACGCTCGTCGCCTTCGCGCCGCTGGTCGTCCAGGACTCCTACGACGTGGTCCGGCACTCGGTCGCGCACGCCGCGGGCCAGGGGGTGCCCGGAGCGTGGGTCGCCCGGTCGGGGTTCGTCCTGGTGGGGCTCGCCGTCCTGCTCGAGGCGGCGCGGTCGGCGCAGGCCTGGGGTGCGTGGGGCCGTGGCGCGCACGGCGTCTACGGCCTCGGCATGATCTGCCTGGCCGTGGTCTCGCACCGCCCCTGGTACAGCAGCCGCTGGGACCCGGTCGAGGACTCCCTGCACACCGTGGCCGCGACCACCGTGGTCGCCGCGTTCGTCGTCGGGGTGCTCGCCGTGGCGATCCGCCGCGGGCCCCGTCCGGGGCCGATCCGCGTCGCGGACGTCGTCGCCGTCGGTGCAGCCGTCCTGCTCACCGCGGTCGCGCTGACCATGCCGGCGCTCGAGGGTGCGGCGCAACGGCTGCTCTTCGCCGTCGGCTACGCCTGGTACGGCATCGAGGCCGTGCGGCTGGCCGCACCGGATGCGCCCGGCAAGTACAGAGAGATCTGAGGTCACGGCTCCGCTGCGGCTCGCGTGACCTCAGTAGCCGGTCCCGGGGTCCACCAGGCCGACCAGGGTGTGGCCCGCGACGGACCGCCGCTGGTTGTCGGTGACGTCGAGGGCCGTGGCCCCGAGCCGGCCCGACGTGAGGGAGGCGACCAGCGCGTCGGTGTCGACGAGCGCACCACGGGCGACGTTGACGAGCGTGGCACCAGGCTTCATCGCCGCCAGCCCCGGTGCGCCGATCAGGGCGAGGGTCCGGTCCGTCAGGGCCGCGGCCAGGACGACGACGTCGGCGTCGTCCAACGGCAGCCCGGCCGCCAGCGCCTCGCCGAGGCCGTCCGCCCCGAGCGGTCCGAACCACGACAGCCCTCGGTCTCGGGGCCGAGCGGCACGAACCGGGCGCCGGCGTCGTGCACGGCGGTGGTGACCCACGCCGGGAGGTCCGGGGCGCCGCTGACGGCGGGCGGTGCCGGGGTGCCGGTCGAGGGGGTGGCGCTCATGCCCGACAGGCGACGGCCGGTCCGAGATGTCGAGCACCGAGGCGCTGAGGGTCGCGGCGGCGGGCGAGCCACGACGAGGCCGTCAGGACGTCGCCGAGCCTGGCTCCCGCAGGGTGCGTCGTCACGCGAGGCCCTCGCCTCGAGGGTCGACGGACTCGCCGGCCCGCAACCGTGTCAGGAACTCGAGCAGGGTGTCCCGCGACGGCTTGTCCGCCTCGCGTGCGATCGTCATCAGCCATGCGGCGAGCTGCCTCAGTGGCGTGTTGGTGTCGTTCGACAGGCGCTTGAGGATCTGGAAGGCGCCGTCGTCGTCCACCCCGAGGACCATGATGAGCACGCCCTTGGCCTGCTCGATGTCACGGCGGCTGCGGGCCGCGGCCTGGATCGAGGCGTCGGCCTCCTGCGAGGCGAGGTCCCGCACGCTGTGGGACAGGTCGAGCATGTATCCCGTGAGCTCGGTGACCCGGTCCTGGTCGTCACACCGGCCCTTGCCGAGGGTGGCGACGACGTGCCCCGTGCCGTGGGCGTCGACGATCCGGTGGATCATCGCGAAGGGCTGGTCGCTGCACAGCGCCTCGTCGAGCACGTCCTGCGTGTGCTCCCGGTCCTCGGGATGGCTGTGCGCGAGCAGGAGCTCGGCGGTGGGCACGACCTCACCGGGCTCGAACCCGTGGATCCGGAACATGGCGTCCGACCACGACCACCGGCCGGTGGTGATGTCCACGTGGTACTCGCCGACCATGGCGTCGTCCCCGCGGGACAGGAACTTCTCGAGAGCTTCGTCCGGGGGGACCGTCGTCATCATGCCTCCAGGAACAGGGACGGCAGCGCCGCGTGCGCGTGGCCTCGACGCTACGCCGCGGCCGGTCGCGCGACAACAGCTCGGCGAGGGGTCCGGCGCGGTCGCACTTCTCCCGCAAAGGGGCTAACGTGACGAAAGAGGTCAAGCAGCGGCTTCGGACTACGTAGGATGGAGCCCGAGCCATGACTCAGACGACTGAACCCCTGTCGACTCCCACCGAGCCCTTCGTCGCGGCGGAGCCGCAGGAGCCGAGGTCTCTCGGCGCCGAGGAGCTGGCTGCGGCGCTCGCGGTCGGTACCGGCCTGCTCGTGGGGCGGTACTCGGCAGACCTGCAGAGCGGCCGCTGGTGGTGGTCCGACGAGGTCTCGACCATCCACGGGTATGCCCCCGGTGAGGTCGAGCCCAGCCTCGAGGTGCTGCGCCGCCACCAGCACGCCGACGACAGGGAGCGGCTCGTCAAGGAGTCTCTCGCCGCCCTGCGCAGCGGCCGGACGTTCGCCTGCTCGCACCGCATCGTGGACGCCCACGGGCGCAACCGAGACCTGCTGATCACCGGTCAGGCACGGCGGGGCCGCACCACGGGCGTCGACCAGATCGTCGGCTACGTCGTCGACGTGACCCCCGTGCGCCGTCAGGCGGTCGAGCAGCAGGTGAAGCGGGCCATCGACGCCGCCTACGTCTCGGCGGCCTCGATCGAGCGTGCCAAGGGTGTGCTGATGGCGGTGCACGGCATCGACGAGGACGCCGCCGAGTCCCTCCTCGTCCAGCGGTCCGGCGAGACCGGCGCCGGGCTGCGGCAGACGGCTGCCCAGGTGATGGCGGCCCTGGCCTCGGCACCAGGCCTGGGTGAGCATGCCGCAGAGCAGGTCGAGGAGGTCTTCGGCGCCGTCGTGCCCGACCGGCGCCCGCACATGCGGGACGCCCAGCTCGCGCGCCGCCGGTCGAACTGACGCACGGCGGTCTCGGGCCGTCGGGGCTCACCTCGCCGCAGGGCGCGGTTCCTGCCGCGGTTCTCGAGCACTCCTCCCACCGGCGGGTCGACCGTCCGTGCTCGCCGGTCGGTGCTCGAGCAGGGCGTCGAGGCGTGCCCGCCGCTCGGCGTGCTGCTCCGCCGTGAGATCGACGACGGTCGCTGCGATCTCGCGGAGCGGGGTGTTGCGGCGGTTCGAGCTGGTGCGCATCAGGTCGAACGCCGCCTCGGGAGCGATCCGGTAGACCGCAGCGAGAGCGCCCTTGGCCCGTTCGATGGTGCCACGGGTGCGCGAGGACGCCTCGATCTGGCGGGTCGCGACGCTGCTCGCCCGGCGTCGGACCGGGTCGCTCACGTCGGTGGCGTAGCCGTGCAGGGTCGCTCCGTCCTGAGGGTCGGAGCCGACCAGGTCGACGCGCCCGACGACCACGACCGACCTCTCGTGGCCACCGGCGTCGACGACCCGGTGCAGGGCGCCGAAGGGCTCCTGCGCAGGGCGGGCCGTGGCCAGGAAGTCGGCGAGCCGGTCGCGGTCCTGGGGGTGATGGTGCGCTAGGACGAGATCCGTCGTCGGCACCACCTCGCCCGGGGCGAACCCGTGCAGGGCGTAGATGCCGTCGGACCACCACCACTCGTGGGTCGAGAGGTCGAGCCGGTACTGCCCGGTCGGTCGTAGGCCACGGGCGGCAGGGTCGTCGAAAGACACGACGTGCTCCAGTCTGCGTCTCACCAAGGAGCCGCTTCCTGACTCACCAGGGAAGAAAGTACAGACTGCGGGTCAGAAACGCACGTTCGACCTCGTCGTCGCCGGGGCCGGGCCCTCCGGGTCAGCCGCGCTGCGCCTCGTGCAGCGTGTCGTAGCGTCGGCCATGTCTGCTCGACCGTCACCCCACCAGCGAGCTCGTCGTCGTGCAGCGACTCGGGCTGGGCGATCATGAGCGTGCGCATGTCGGCGAACCGGCGTCGCTGCTGCCGAGTCCCACCACGACGCTCCGCCGTCCTGGGTCGAACCGGGCGAGCGGGAGGGCGACGCCGGCCGCCACGAATCGATACGATCGTCGGCATGCGCAGGAAAGCCCTTACCCACCCGTCGGACCTGGACCGGGTCGACGGCGCCCATCCGGTCCGCTCCATCCTGCGGCTGCTTCGTACCCGGCCCCGCCGCCTGGCCGTGGCGCTGTACGCCTTCACCGTCAAGGAGGTCCCGCTGTGGTTCCTGCCGGTCATCACCGGCGCCGTGATCGACATCGTGGCCGAGGGCGGCAGCGTCACCTCGGTGCTGCTGTGGTTCGCCCTCGCGGCGGTGCTCCTCGCCCAGAACTACCCGCACCACATCGTCTACACGCGGAACTTCATGACCGTCGTGCGTGGCACGGGTGCCCGGCTGCGCAACGCGCTCGTCGAGCATCTCCAAGGGCTCTCGATCGGCTACTACGCCCGCTCGAGCGCAGCCCTGGTGCAGTCCAAGGTCGTCCGCGACGTGGAGAACGTCGAGATGATGCTCCAGCAGGTGACCCATCCGCTGCTGTCCGCGCTGATGGTGCTGGTCGGCGCGGTGACGATGACGGCGATCAAGGTGCCGGAGTTCCTGCCCGTGTACGCGCTGGCCATCCCGACGGCGCTGCTGATCCGCCGCGCGATGGCCCGGCGCTCGCGGACCCGCAACGAGCTCTTCCGCCGGGAGATGGAGAGCTTCGCCACGCAGGTGGGGGAGATGGCCTCGCTCATCCCGGTGACCCGGGCGCACGGCCTGGAGCGCACCGCGACCACCCGGGTGGCTTCCGGCGCCGACGACGTGCGCCGGGCCGCGTTCTCGCTCGACATGCTCAACGGGCGGGTGGCGTCGGTCTCGTGGGTGGCGATGCAGTTCCTGGGCGTGTGCTGCCTGGTGCTGGCCGCCGTCGTCTCGCTCACGGGGCTGGTGGCGATCACCCCCGGCGAGGTGGTGCTGCTCTCGACCTACTTCGGGCTGCTGACCCAGGGCCTGACGAGCGTGCTCAACCTCGTGCCGGTCACTGCCCGAGGTGTGGAGTCGATGCGCTCGATCGCCGAGGTGCTGGCCGAGCCCGACCTCGAGGACAACGCCGGCAAGCGCCCGGCCGACACGGTCGAGGGCCGCCTGCGCCTCGAGCGTGTCTCGCACCGCTACCCCGACGCGGAGTCCGACGCCCTGCACGAGGTCGACCTGGAGGTGCGGCCGGGGGAGACGGTCGCCTTCGTCGGGTCCTCCGGCTCGGGCAAGTCCACGCTGCTGAACCTCGTGCTGGGGTTCGTCCGGCCGACCGCGGGCCGGATCCTGCTCGACGGTCAGGACATGGCCGAGCTCGACCTGCGCACCGTGCGCCAGGCGGTGTCCGTGGTGCCGCAGGAGTCGGTGCTGTTCGAGGGCACCATCCGGGACAACGTCGCGTACGGCCTGGAGGACCTGTCCGACGAGCGGGTCGCGGCCGCGCTGCGCGACGCCAACGCCTCCGACTTCGTCGACGCGCTGCCCGACGGCTGGCACACGGTGGTCGGTCAGCGCGGCGCCCGGCTCTCGGGCGGCCAGCGTCAGCGCCTCGCGATCGCGAGGGCGCTGGTGCGCGACCCGCGGATGCTCTTCCTGGACGAGGCCACGAGCGCACTGGATCCCGAGGCGGAGGCGACCGTGCGCGACGCGCTGAACCGACTGATGCAGGGGCGCACCACGCTGGTGGTCGCGCACCGGCTGTCCACGATCCGGCAGGCCGACCGCATCGTGGTGCTCGATCACGGCCGCGTCGTCGAGGTCGGGAGCCACGTCGAGCTGCTTGCCCGCGACGGCCGGTACGCGACGCTGCACGCGGCCCAGGAGGGTGACCTGAACCCCTAGGTGCAGCGCTCTCGCCCCGCCGTGCCGGTGGCACGGACCGCTGCATCCGGTTTCATATTGTGCACAATCTCATGGTGTGCAATCATCGCTGGCATGCCGGACGCCGGAGGATCCTCCGCCCTCGACCCGATGCTCTGCTTCGCCGTGTACTCCCTGGAGCGTCGGATCGGGCGCGTCTACGCCGAGCTGCTCGCACCGTGGGGCCTGACCTACACCCAGTACCTGGTGCTGACCGTGCTCGGGGCCAACCAGGACGTGCCGCTCACCATCGGTGAGCTCGGGCGGCTGCTGGACCTCGATTCGGGAACGCTGTCACCGCTGGTCAAACGGCTGGAGGCGCGCGGCCTGGTCGCGCGGCACCGCGCCACGGACGACGAGCGGGTCGTCATGGTCTCGCTCACCGACGACGGCCACGGCCTGCGCACCGAGCTGGCCGACCTGCAGCGGTGCCTCGCCGAACGGATGCCCGGCGACCCGGACGAGGCCCAGGACCTCCTGAGGCGTCTGCACGCCGCGACCGCCCGGCTGCCCCGCCTCGCCGGCTCCTGAGCCGCACCACCGACGTCGAGAGGAACTCCACCATGCCCACCTCCATCACCTACACCGCCGAGGCCCTGTCCACCGGAGCGGGCCGCGACGGCCACGTCCGTTCGGACGACGGCCGCGTCGACCTCGAGATGGCCGTCCCGAAGCCGATGGGCGGCTCGGGCGACGGTGCCAACCCCGAGCAGCTCTTCGCCGCCGGCTACGCGGCGTGCTTCCACTCCGCGCTCCAGGCCGTGGCGCGGGCCCAGAAGGTCCGCCTGCACGACACCTCCGTGGGGGCACGTGTCCATGTCGGACCGGACGGCCGGGGTGGCTTCGGGCTGGCCGTCGAGCTGGAGGTCGTCGTCCCCGGGCTGCCGGCCGACCAGGCGCAGGCGCTCGCGGACGCCGCCGAGCGGGTCTGCCCGTACTCGAACGCCACGCGCGGGAACATCGACGTGCGCGTCTCCGTCGTCGACGGCTGAACCCCTGGTGCGCGGCCGCGTAGAGTACTGGGCGTGATCGAACGAGAAGCAGGCATCGGCGTGGCCGCGCACAGCACCGACCAGCTCGCCCAGGGGCGCGTGCAGCTCCGGTCCGACGACCGGTGGATCCCGGACGGGATGGGTGAGACCTGCCGCCGGGCCGCCGCCGAGGGCATCGTGCTGCTGAAGAACGACGGCGGTCTGCTGCCTGTCGCTGGGAGCGCTACCATCGCCGTCTTCGGCCGCGTCCAGCAGGACTACTTCACCGTCGGCTACGGCTCCGGCGGGGACGTGCGCCCGCCCTACCGGTGGAACCTCCTGGACGCGCTGCGCGTCAGCGACGTCGTCGAGGTCGACGCCCCGCTCGCCGAGCGCTACACCGCCTGGTGCGCGGAGAACCCCGTGGAGGCCGAGCCGGAGTGGGGCACCTGGCCGCGCTCGCACCCCGAGATGCCGCTGTCGGCCGACGAGGTCACCGCGGTCGCCGCCCGCACGCCCCTCGCCCTGGTCGTCATCGGCCGCTCCGCCGGCGAGGCACGCGAGCAGGCCCTCGAGCCGGGCAGCTTCCACCTCACCGACGACGAGCGCACCCTCCTGGAGCGCGTGACCGCCGCGTTCGAGCACACGATCGCCGTGGTCGACACCGGCAACGTCATCGACCTCGCCTGGACCCAGGAGTACGACCTCGACGCCGTGCTGCTCGCCTGGCAGGGCGGCATGGAGTCCGGGCGCGCCGTCGTCGACGTGCTCACCGGCGCCGTGCCCGCCGGCGGCAAGCTCACCGCGACCATCGCCGAGCGCTACGAGCACTACCCGACCGCCGGGCACTTCGGCGGGCACGAGCACAACGAGTACGTCGAGGACGTCTACGTCGGATACCGCTACTTCGAGACGTTCGCCCCCGAGCGGGTGCTCTACCCGTTCGGCTTCGGCCTGAGCTACACGAGCTTCGACCTGCGTGCGCCGGGCGCCACGCACGACGCCGGCCGCGTGGTCGTGCCGGTCGAGGTCACCAACACCGGGGCGCGGTCCGGCACCGAGGTCGTCCAGGTGTACGTGCGCGCACCGCACGGCCTGCTCGGCCGACCGGCCCGGCACCTCGCCGCGTTCGCCAAGACGCGGTCGCTCGCGCCGGGGGAGTCCCAGACGCTCGAGCTCGCCTTCGACCTGGACGACGTCGCCGCTTACGACGACGCCGGGGTCACCGGGCACCGGTCCGCCTTCGTCCTCGAGGCCGGAGGCTACGAGGTGCTCGTGGGCACGGACGTGCGCTCGGCACGTGCCTGCGGCACGGTCGAGGTGCCAGAGCTGCGGGTCGTGCGCCGCCTCAGCGAGGTCGCGGCCGTGCGTCCCGAGCACGTCTTCGACCGTCTCGTGGCCCGGGCCGGCGACGACGGCACCCTCGCCGAGCACCGCCCCGTGCCGGTCGCCACGGTCTCCCGGCGCGACCGTGTGACGGCGAACCTGCCGAAGCCTCTGGACCGCACCGGCGACCTCGGCATCACGCTCGACGACGTCGCCGGCGGTCACGCGAACCTGGACACCTTCCTCGCCCAGCTCGACGACGACGAGCTCGAGGCCCTCAGCCGAGGCGACTACGTCATGGACTCCGCCCTGGGCGCGCCGGGCAACGCCGGCGCTCTGGGTGGCACCGTGGCCTCGCTGCGCGCCAAGGGCGTGCGCGCGCTGACCACCACCGACGGCCCGGCCGGCATCCGGCTGGCGACCCACACCTCGCTCCTGCCCTGCGGGACCGCGCTCGCCTCCACCTGGAACCCGGACCTGGTCGAACGGCTGAACACGCTGCTCGCCCAGGAGATGGAGGCCAAGGGCTCGGACGTCCTGCTCGCGCCCGGGATGAACATCCAGCGCGACCCCCTGTGCGGTCGCAACTTCGAGTACTTCTCCGAGGACCCGCTGCTCACCGGCCGGATGGGTGCGGCCACCGTGCGCGGCATCCAGCACGCCGGTCTCGCGGCGTGCCCCAAGCACTTCGCGGCCAACAACCAGGAGACCAACCGCGAGCACCACGACTCGCGCGTCTCCGAGCGTGCCCTGCGAGAGATCTACCTGCGCGGTTTCGAGATCTGCGTCACCGAGGCCGCTCCTCGGACGATCATGACCTCGTACAACAAGATCAACGGCACCTGGGGCCACTACCACCACGACCTGGTGACGACGGTGCTGCGCGGCGAGTGGGGGTTCACCGGAGCGGTGATGACCGACTGGTGGCTGCGCGAGGCCACCGACCCCGACTTCCCTGCCCTGCGCAACGACGCCTACCGCGTGCGTGCCCAGGTCGACGTCAACATGCCCGGAGCCTGGGACCGTGACGTCCAGAGCGGTGACGGGTCCCTGCTGGAGTCGTTCGCCCGCCCGGACGGCATCACGCTGGGCGAGCTGCAGCGCACCGCCCGCAACGTGCTGCGGCTCGTGCTGTCGAACCCGCGGCCCGCCTGACCGGCGTCGGATATCATCCTGCCCAGACCAACTCGCTGGGAGGCGTGGAACAACTCGTGAGCACAACTGCGGCATCCGCAGACAGTGATGATAGGCCGGGTACCGTCGGCCCCGTGGTGAACGGCGGTACCCGTTGCTGATCACCGTGGGAACCCTGTTGCTGGGGTTCGTCGTCATCGCCATCGTCATCGCGGCCAACGGTTACTTCGTGGCCCAGGAGTTCGCCTACATGTCGGTGGACCGCTCCCGGCTGGGAGCCGCCGCCAAGGCCGGCGACGTCACCGCGGGGCGGGCGCTCGCGGTCACCCGGCGCACTTCGTTCATGCTCTCCGGGGCACAGCTCGGGATCACGGTGACCGGCCTGCTCGTCGGCTACGTCGCCGAACCCCTCGTGGGGGTGAGCCTCGGGGAGATCCTCGGGGTCGTGGGCGTCCCGGTCGGCGTGAGCGTCGCCGTCGGCACCGTCCTGGCCCTCGCCGCCTCGACCGTGCTGCAGATGATCTTCGGTGAGCTGTACCCGAAGAACCTCGCCATCGCCGATCCGGAGCCGTTGGCTCGACGGCTCGCCCGGTCGACGCAGATCTATCTCGCCGCGTTCGGCTGGTTGATCACCGTCTTCGACCACGCGGCCAACGCGCTGCTACGGCTGGTGCGCATCGAGCCGGTGCACGACGTCGACTCCAGCGCGACCGCCGCAGACCTCGGGCACATCGTGGCCGACTCGCGCGAGAGCGGCGACCTGCCCGCAGACCTGTCGATGATGCTCGACCGGATCCTCGACTTCCCTCAGCGCGACGTCGAGCACGCGATGGTGCCGCGCTCGCGCGTCGACACCGTGGACGTCGACGACTCGATCCGGGAGGTCCGCGGACGCATGGCCACGGCCCACACGCGGTACCCGGTGACCTCCGAGGAGGACCAGCCGGTCGGGGTGGTGCACCTGGCCGACGTCCTGTCCAGCACGGACGACGACCGGCCCGTGTCGCAGATCATGCGGACGGCCACCGTCGTGCCCACGCTCATGATGCTGCCGGACGCGTTGGCGGAGCTCTCGGCCGTCCACGACGAGCTGGCGTGCGTCATCGACGAGTACGGCGGGTTCGCCGGCATCCTCACCCTGGAGGACCTCGCCGAGGAAGTGGTCGGCGAGCTGTCCGACGAGCACGACCTCGACGAGGACGAGGTCGTGGAGGCCGAGGGCCCGGGGGCCTGGCGCATGGACGGCGACGTCCACCTCGACGAGGTGGCGCGGGCCATCGGCCACGACCTGCCGCGCGGCGACTACGAGACCCTGGCAGGTCTGGTCATCGCGACCTGCGGTGGTCTGCCCGAGGTCGGGGAGAGCGTCGACATCGAGCTGCCCGTGGACCCTGCGGACCTCGCGCTGGAGGAACCCGTGCGGCGGATGCTGCACGCCGAGGTGCTCGAGGTCGAACGCCGGGTCCCCGCCACGGTGCGGGTGACGCTCGACGAGCCGGCCGGCGATGCCGCGACCTCGTGGTCCGGCCAGGACGAGGGAGGACTGCGATGAGCAACCCCTGGGTGGTGACCGCGGTCACCGCGGGTCTGATCGCGCTGAGCGCGTTCTTCGTCGTCATCGAGTTCGCGCTGCTCGGTGCGCGTCGTCATCGCCTCGAGGAGAGTGCGACGACCAGCCGCGGGGCACGGGCGGCGCTGCGGGGTGTCAACGAGCTGACCGTGATGCTCGCGGGCGCACAGCTCGGCATCACGGCCTGCACGTTCGCGCTCGGGGCGGTGACCAAGCCCGCGGTGGACCACTGGCTGACACCGGTGCTGGAGTCGTGGGGCCTGCCGTACTGGCTGGCCGATGTCGCGTCGTTCGGGCTGTCGTTGCTGCTGGTCACCTTCCTGCACCTGGTCGTGGGGGAGATGGCACCCAAGTCCTGGGCGATCGCCCACCCGGAACGTTCGGCGATCCTCGTCTCGCCCCCGGCGCGCGCCTTCATCTGGGTGTTCCGCCCTCTGCTGCTGTGGATCAACGGGGTGGCCAACCGGCTCGTCGCCGCCTCCGGCGTCGAGCCGGTGGACCGCGCCGCCGTCGGCGGTCAGGACGCCGCCACGATCCGGCACCTGGTGGAGCACTCTGCCGAGGTGGGCGCGATCGACGCCTCGATCAGGACGCCGTTGTCCGGCGCGCTGGACCTGACGACCCAGCAGGTGTCGTCCCTCGTGGCGGGCCGGTCACGCCCGACGGCGGTGCCGACGACGGCGACCGTCGCCGACGTCCAGGAGGCGTCACGGCGGTCGGGGCACCTGAGGATCCTCGTCGAGAGCGACGAGGGTGCTCCGCGGGTGCTGCACGTGCGCGACACGCTTCTCGAGCCGCCCGAGCGGCCGGCTCGCGAGCTGGCACGGCCGGCCTTCGTCCTGCGTCCTGAGCAAGCCGTGCACGAGGCGTTGTCGGGGATGCGGCGCGCCAGCGAACAGCTGGCGGTCGTGATGGACGCCGGGAGGCTGACCGGTGTGGTCACGCTCGGTGACACGGTGCGTCGGGTGATCCCTGGCGCCTGACGCCAGGCCGTCAGCGCGGCTGGCCGTCGTGCTGACGCCGCGTGCGTCGGTGGGCGGCCAGGGCGAGCGTCAGGTCGACGAGGTCGGCGGGCCTGTCGACGCGCCGCCCGGTCAGCCGTTCGAGCCGGTGCAGGCGGTTGGTCACGGTGTTGCGGTGGCAGTCGAGACGCCGTGCCGCCTCCCGGGTCGAACCGTCCGAGTCCACCCATGCCGCGAACGTGTCGAGCAGGAGGGTGTGGTCCGGTCCTGCGGTCGCCAGCGGGCCGAGGACCTGTGTGCGGAGCCGGTCGGCAAGTGCCGGGTCGGCGTCGAGCACGGCGGCCGGCAGGTGCGCGGACAGGTCGACGTACCCTCCCTGCGGAGGGCACAGGTGCAGCGCGCTGACCGCCTGACGTCGCGCGTCGGTCAGGGCGGCGAGGCCCTCGACGGGCATGCTGACGCCGATGCGGACGCCCGCCGGAAGCGCTGCGACCTGGTGCTCGTCGACGAGGTCCGGCCGGTCCGGGTCGCCGAGCAGGACGATCGCGTGCTCGACGGGCCGCGAACCGTGCCAGTGGACGTGGCCGTGGGCGGTGCCGAGAGCGGCCCGTCCGGCGGCACGACGAGCCTGCCCGGAAGCGTGCAGGGCCACCACCCGGTAGGACCCGACGAGCGGCATCCCCAGGGCGACGGCAGCGCGGCGCAGGTCGGCCAGCGGGCAGGAGCCGTCGAGCAGCGAGGCGACGAGCCGGTGGCGGGACCAGGGCGGGTCACGACGGTCCCGGCTCGCCTCCTGGCGGACGGACGGGGCGGCCACGGCCGTGTCGGGCATGACTCCTCCTCCCGGACGACCACGTCGTCGTCCCGTCGCCCCAGGATGGCATACCGGCCGGTCGGTCTCTAGGGGGCGTCCGGAGCGGTCGGTACCCGGCGGGCCAGCTCGACGCGTGAGCGCACTCCGAGGGCGGCGAAGATGTTGCGCAGGTGGCAGTCGACGGTGCGGACGCTGACCGCCAGCCGGGCGGCGATCTCGCGGTTCGTCTCGCCCGTGGCCACGCACCGGGCGATCCGTGCCTGATGGGGTGTCAGGCCGGCCAGTCCGTCGGGCGCCGACCCGTCCGGCTCCGGCGCGCGCGGGGCGGCGCCGGCTGCACGGAGCTCGGCACGGGCCGGCCCCGCCCAGAGCTCGGCGCCGCAGCGTTCGAGGAGCTGGAGGGCAGCCCCCAACCGTCCGCGTGCCTCGCCGGGTCGTCGCTGCCGACGCAGCCACATCCCGTGCAGCAGCAAGGTACGGGCACGCTCGAAGTCACCGGCGGCCTCGAGGTGCGCGAGGTGAGCACGGGCATAGAGGTCGTCGACCTGCCCGGGCTCGGGCGCGAGCAGCGCCCGGCATCGCAGCCGCAACGCCGGGGCGAGCGGGTCGGCGGCCGAACGGCCCCAGGACTCGAGCTCGGGGAGCACCGCCCGTGCCCGCGCGGGGTCCCCGGCCGCGACGGCCGCCTCCACGAGCGTGGGCAGGACGAGACCACGCAGGGCGAAGTGGGCCCCGCCGTCCACCGGCGCGACGAGCGAGCCGAGCCGCGTCGCGGCGTCGGCGGGGCGTCCGTCGGCGAGCTCTGCACGAGCCAGGGCCCACTCGGCGAGGGTCACCGGTGGCGCGAGCCCGTGCTGCCGTGCGGTGCGCGACGCGGCGGCCGCGTGGTCGGCGACCTCGGACGAGGGGCCCTGCACCGAGGCCACCAGGGCCAGGACGGCCCGGAGGTGCGCGGCGGTGTTCACGCGCCCCGACCGGACCGCGGCCTGCCAGCCGGTCTCGGCGTGCTCGCGAGCCTGCGCATGGCGCCCGGCCCTCAGCTCGGCATAGGCGAGGTGCTCGGTGGCGCGGGCGACGAGGGAGACGTCGTCGGTCGAGCGAGCACGGGCCAGGGCCTGCGCCCCGGCGCGGCACGCTGCCACGAGGTCACCGGTCAACAGGGCCGCCGATGCCCCCCGCAGCAGCGTCTCTCCGTCGTGTCTGTCCCGGGACCGCCGCACGACGCGCTGCAGCGCCGCGGACCCCTCGCGCCCCTCGAGCAGCGCGAGGAGCCCCGTCAGGTAGTCGTGCGCCGTGCCATGAGCGTGCCGCAGCGCTGCGAGGCCTTCCCGCACGGTCTCGACGCAGACCGGGAGGTCTCCGGCCGCCCAGGCGGCGTCGACGGCGCACAGCGCCGCGGTGGCCGCCGACTGCGAGGGTGCCGAACCCGGGCGGGCGGTGAGCCCGGCGCGAGCGAGGGCGAGGCTGGCGCAGGCGTCGGAAGCCGGCCCCTGCGCGTGCAGGCGCAGGCCGCGGGCCAGCTCGACCCGTCCGCGGGTCGCCGAGGTCGTCTCCATGGCCAGAGGCTAGGGGCGCGAGGCGCGAGCGCCATCGGGGCTTGTGCCGCTGCACAGGTCGGTGGGTGGCCGAGCCGCGGCTCGGCCACCCACCGACCGGGTGCGGTCCGGCGATCAGAACGGGCAGGAGCTCTCGTACTTCTCGACCGGCGAGAACAGCCCGGTCGAGGGTCCGGGGCACAGGAACTGGGTGTACCGGCTGTCGTCGTCCACGAACCTCTTGAGCCACGAGATCGAGTACTTCGCGATCGTGGTGTTCGAGAAGTTGGGCGCGAAGTGGCTGGCCCCGTCGAGCTCGAGGTACGCCTTGGGCAGGTCGTCGCTGAACGAGTTGTAGAACGGTTCGGCATGGGTCTCGTGCCGTGCCACCGAGTCGTTCTCCGCGGCGAAGACCAGGGTCGGCGTCGTGACCGTCGACCAGTTCTTCTTGGTGTGCCACGGAGTCATGGGGATGGCGGCCTTGATGTCCGGGTTGTCGTCCACGGCGCGCAGCGTGCCCCCGCCGCCCATGGAGTGACCCATGAGCGCCAGGCGGTCGTCGTCGATCCGGTCGGCGACAGGGCTCGACCCCGTGAGGTAGTCGAGGGCGGCCTGGAGCTGGCGTGCCCGCGAGTCGGGCTGGTCGTAGATCGTGTTCGTGGCCATCGTCAGCACGACGAAGCCCTGGGACGCGAGGCGGGGCCCGAGCCAGTCGATGCTGCTCTCGGTACCCGTGTAGCCCGGCGAGACCACGACGGCACCGAAGGTCCCGTCGCTGGTGGTCGTGGGGTAGTAGATCGTGCCGCCGCCGAACCCGGAGACGAAGCGCGAGACGTTGCGCTCGGAGACGGCGTAGTGGCCGCGGGTGGCCTCGATGCTCGACTCGCTCGGTGCCGGACCGCGCTCGTACGGGTTGTCCGCCGCCTGGGCCACGGAGCCGGAGGCGGCGCCGAGGCCCACCGCGACCGTGAGGGAGGCCAGCGCGGCGGTGACACGTCGGGCGGCCCTGGACCTGATCGATGAGTGCTGCATGGTTCGTCCTCTCTGACGGATGACTGCCCCGACAGGCTCCGCCCGGACGCCGTGGCGGGGCATCGGCAATCTCGCCGGTGACGCGCACGGGCGCGTTCGGTGAGACACCGTCTCGCGGACGGGCGCTACGGTGTCCTCACGACACGGGGTGCGCCCACCGGGAGCTGAGATCACACCCGTCGAACCTGATGCAGTCCGCACTGACGAAGGGATGTCGCCCATGCCGTCGACGCTGCCCACCGTCTCGTCGCCCGAGCAGGTGCCCAGGGTCCTGTCCGTCGCCGGGTCCGACCCCGGCGGGGGAGCGGGGATCCAGGCCGACCTGAAGTCCGTGGCCGCCGCCGGCGGGTACGGCATGGCCGTCGTGACGGCGCTCACCGCCCAGAGCACGACGGGGGTGAGCGCCGTGCACGTGCCGCCGGCGTCGTTCCTCGCCGAACAGCTTGAGACGCTGTGCGCCGACGTCACCCTCGACGGGGTCAAGATCGGCATGCTGGCGACGGCCGAGGTGGTGCAGGTCGTCGACGACTGGCTGGGCGGGCTCGGCGGCGCCGGGCGCCCACCGGTGGTCGTGGACCCTGTCATGGTCGCCACGTCGGGTGACCGCCTCCTGGACGCCGCCGGCGAGGAGGCGCTGCGCCGGCTGCTCGCGCGGGCCGACGTGGTCACCCCCAACACGCCCGAGCTGGCCGTCCTGCTCGGCGAGCCCGTCGCCACCCGGTGGGAGCGGGTGCTGGACCAGGCGGCACTGCTCGCCGAACGCCACCAGGTCCTCGTCGTGGCCAAGGGTGGGCACCTGGACGGTGACCTCGTCCCGGACGCGCTCGTCGGGGCCCACGGCCCGGTTCTCGAGGTCTCGGGCGAACGGCTGACGACCTCCAGCACCCACGGCACGGGATGCTCGCTGTCCAGCGGTCTGGTCACCCGGTACGTGCGCAGCGGCGACTGGGGGGACGCGCTGCGGGAGACCAAGTCGTGGCTCGCCGGGGCGATCGCTGCCGGTGACGCTCTGCACGTCGGCCGCGGCCGTGGTCCCGTCGACCACTTCTGGGTGCTGCGCGGGCAGCTCGCGGCAGCCGCGCCGACGGTGCGGTAAGCCGTCAGTCGAACAGGTCGCCGAGCGACGCCTCGGCCGCACGGCACCGCTCGATGATGCGGGCCGACCACTGCCGCTGCTCGGCCTCGGTGTCCGGCGCGTGGTGGTGCAGGAGCTGGTCGACCGCGGAGTACTGCACCCGTCACCGCACCCACCAGCAGCCCGCCGTCCAGGGCGGGCATCGTACGGGCAGCCCCTCGTGCACCGGGCGGTGTGCCCGGGCAAGCATGTCGGTGGTCGGTGGGAAGATGTGAGCGATGCCACCCCCTCCTTCCCCGTCGCCGGCCCGGTCCGCGCCCGCGGGCTCCCAGCTCGGCACCGTCGCGTCGGTGCTGCGGCTGCTGCCCTACGTCCGCCCCGCGCTCCCTCGACTGATCGCCGGGCTCGCGGCCTCGCTGGGTGCCTCGTTGGCAGCCCTCGCGATCCCCCGCGTGCTGCAGAGCCTCGTCGAGGGACCGCTCGCCACGGGCCTGTCCGCCGACGACCGCACCGCCCTGCTCTGGCCGACGCTGGCGGTGCTCGGGCTCGGGGTCGCCGAGGCCGGGTTGATCCTGCTGCGGCGCAACCTCGTGATGTACCCCGGCACCCGGGTCGAGGCGGTGCTGCGCACCGTGCTCTTCCGCCACCTGCTCCAGCTGCCGCCGGCCTTCCACGACCGGTGGTCCGGCGGCCAGCTGCTCAGCCGGTCCATGGCCGACCTCGGGCTGCTGCGCCGGTGGCTCGTCTTCGGCCTGCTGCAGCTCGTGGTCAGCCTGGTCACGATCGTCGTGGGCGTGGGGATCCTGCTCGCCACTGCCGGCTGGCTCGGCGTGGTGTATCTCGCCGGCGCGGTCCCGGTGACCGTGATCGCCTACCGCTTCTCGCGACGCTACCGTGTGATCGCCCGCCTCTCGCAGGACCAGTCCGGCGATCTCGCCAACACCGTCGAGGAGTCGGTCCACGGCATCCGGGTGCTCAAGGCGTTCGGACGAGGCGACGCCGCCCTGGAGTCCTTCTCCGACCAGGCCGAAGAGCTGCGGCGTACCGAGATCCGCAAGGCCGGCAACCAGGCGACCGTCACGACGTCGTTGCAGCTCATCCCCGAGCTGACGCTCGCCGTGTGCCTGATCCTGGGCGTGTGGCTGGCCGCGGACGGGCAGATCTCGGTCGGAGCGCTGGTCGCGTTCTTCCTCACCGCCGCGGTGATCAACGGCCCGGTCGTCGACCTCGGTATGACGTTGTCCATGACTCTCAACGCCCGCACCGCCGTCGACCGGTTCTTCGAGGTCGTCGAGACCCCCAACCCGGTGACCGACCCGGCTCCTGCCGACGCGGAGGCCCTGGGACCGGGCGACGGGCGGCTCGTGCTACGGGGTGTGGCCTTCCGGTACGAGGACGCGCCCGAGCCCGTGCTCGACGGCGTCGACCTCGAGCTGCCGGCGGGGACCACGACGGCGCTCGTCGGTCTCACCGGCTCCGGCAAGTCGACGCTGGCGATGCTGCTGCCCCGCCTCGCCGACGTCACGGCAGGTTCTGTGGAGATCGACGGCCACGACGTGCGCGCGCTGAGCCGCCACGACCTGCGCCGGGCGGTCGCCGTCGCGTTCGAGGACCCCACGCTGTTCTCGGCGTCCGTGCGCGAGAACGTGCTGCTCGGCGTCGACGACAGCCTCCCGGACACGGTGCGGGACCGGCTGCTGCACGAGGCCGTCGAGGTCGCCCAGGCCACGTTCGTGCACGACCTGCCCCAGGGCCTCGAGACACGCATCGGGGAGGAAGGGCTCTCGCTGTCCGGAGGCCAGCGGCAGCGCCTCGCCCTCGCCAGGGCCGTCGCGGCGCGACCTCGGGTGCTCGTCCTGGACGATCCGCTCTCGGCGCTCGACGTCGCCACCGAGGAGGCGGTGACGGCGAGGCTGCGGCAGGTGCTCGCGGGGACGACGACGCTGGTCATCGCGCACCGGCCCTCCACGGTGGCGCTCGCCGACCGCGTCGCGGTGCTCAGCCAGGGGCGGGTCAGCGCCGTCGGGACGCATCGCGAGCTGCTCGACACCGACGACCACTACCGGTCCATCATCAGCTCGCTCGAGCAGGACTGGGACGCGACCGCGCACGACACGACGGACCCGCACGGCGCACGGCACACGGAGGACACCCAGTGACCACGAGCTCCCGGGCCGATCGCGGTGGCTGGGCGGGTGACGCTCACTCGGACGACACGTCGCTGCTGGACCGGGCGACGTCCACGGCGGTGCGACGACGCTCGCTACGGCTGCTCGGAGAGCTCTTGCGCCCCCGGTGGCGACCCTTGGCATGGGCCGGCGCGCTCATCGTGGTCGGCACTCTCGGGCAGGTCGCCGGACCGCTGTTGGTCCAGGCAGGTGTCGACTCGGCGCTGCCCGCCCTGCGGGACGGCGACCCCGGCCCGCTCGTGGCCGTCGGTGGTACCTACCTGGTGGCAGCGGTGCTGGGCGGGGTCTGCGCAGGTGCCTATGTCCGGGCGGCGGCGAGAGTCGCTCAGAGCGTGCTGCTGGAGCTGCGCCGTCGGGTGTTCCGCCACACGCAACGACTCTCTCTGGAGTTCCACGAGTCCTACACCTCGGGCCGCGTGATCAGCCGGCAGACCTCCGACCTGGAGGCGCTGCGCGAGCTCTTCGACGGCGGGCTGACAGGCGTCGTGTCGTCACTGATGCTGATGCTCTTCACCGGTGTCGCGCTGTTCGTCGTGGACTGGCGCTCCGGTCTGGTGCTGGTCGGGGCACTGGTGCCGGCATGGTGGCTGACGCGCTGGTTCCAGCGGCGCTCGCAGCTGCTCTACCGCGAGCAACGCACCGCCTCGGCGCGGCTGATCGTGAAGTTCGTCGAGACGATGACCGGGATGCGTGCCGTGCAGGCCTTCCGTCGTGAACCGGCCGTCGACGCCGCGTACTCCGTGCTGGGAGAGGAGTACCGGGACGCCAACCTGCGGATCTTCGGGGTGAACGGGCGCTACCAGCCGGGTCTGGTGCTCATCGGCAACGTGACGGTGGCGGCCGCGCTCGCCTACGGCGGCTGGCGCGTGTACGACGGCGGGCTCGAGCTGGGTGCGCTCGTGGCCGTGCTGCTGTACGTCAAGCGGTTCTTCCAGCCCATCCAGCAGCTCGGGATGTTCTACAACGCGCTGCAGTCCGCCGTGGCGGCCCTGGAGAAGGTCTCCGGGCTGCTCGCCGAGGAGCCGACGGTCGTCGAACCTCGGCACCCGACCCCCTTGCCGCGCGCCCGCGGAGAGGTGCGGCTGGACGACGTCACCTTCGGCTACGGACGCGGCCCGGTCGTGCTCCCCGCGCTGGACCTGACGATCCCGGCCGGGCAGACCGTCGCCCTGGTGGGCTCGACCGGCGCGGGCAAGTCGACGCTCGCCAAGCTCGTGACACGCTTCTACGACGCGCGCGAGGGCCGTGTGCTGCTGGACGGGGTGGACGTCCGGGACCTGTCGTCCGCCGACCTGCGACGTGCCGTGGTGATGGTGACGCAGGAGGCGTACCTCTTCAGCGGGACGGTGCGGGAGAACATCGCGCTGGGGCGGCCGGAGGCCACCGACGCCGAGGTCGAGGCGGCCGCCCGGGCCGTCGGCGTGCACGACTTCGTCCAGAGCCTGTCCCAGGGGTACGACACCGAGGTGAACAAGCGTGGTGGCCGGGTCTCGTCCGGGCAGCGGCAGCTGATCAGCTTTGCCCGTGCCTTCCTCGCCGACCCCGCCGTGCTCGTGCTGGACGAGGCCACGAGCTCGCTCGACCTGCCGGGGGAGCGGCTGGTGCAGCGTGGGCTCCAGACGCTGCTCGCCGACCGGACCGCGCTGATCATCGCCCATCGGTTGTCCACGGTCGAGATCGCCGACCGGGTCCTCGTCATGGAGCACGGCACGGTGGTGGAGGACGGGACCCCGGGCGAGCTCGTCGCCCGGCGCGGACGGTTCGCCGCGCTGCACAGGGCGTGGCAGGACTCGCTCGTCTGACCTGCGCACTGGCGGCCGACCGACCAGACGGTATGCTGGCCGGACGTGCTCAGAGAAAGCAGGTGCGACATCGTGGTCGAGAACCAGACGCTCCGAGGTGGCCGGGGCCGCGTCATCACGTACCCGGTCGCACTTCGCGCTGCGCGCCGACAGTTCGTCGCCTCCGGCGGGCTGGCGATGGACCAGCTGACCGAGGACCTGTGGGTCAGCCGGGCGACGCTCTACCGGGTGGTCGGGAGCCGGGACCGGCTGCTCGGCGACGTGTTGTGGCAGCTGGCGGCGCGCACGTTGGAGCTCGCCCGGGACGGCGCTGACGCGGCGGGCTTGCGCGGTGTCGAGCGGCTGCTGACCGTCGCGCGACGCTTCGACGACGAGGTCGGCACGCACGAACCTCTGCAGAAGTACCTCGCCGTCGACCCCGTGGACGCGACCCGGGTGCTGTTCGGCGCGACCGCCCGGGTGCACGTGCGCAACGTCGAGGCCTGGGCGACGCTGATCCGCCGCGAGCTCGACGCGGGCGCGCTGGCGCCGCTGCAGTTCTCGGTCGCCGAGACGGCCTTCGCGTTCGTCCGCATCGGTGAGTCCGTCCTCTTCGGGTCGATGCTCGCCGGCATCGACCCGGACCCGCGCCTCGGCGAGCACCTGCGTCGTACGGTGCTGCCCGGCTGACGCCGAGCCCTTCGTCAGGCGCCGCCGCTGGCCACCAGCAGCTCCACCAGGGCGCGGGCCGGGGGAGTCGGCGCGCCGACCGTGAGCGCCAGGACCCGGCGGGTCGCGCCGGGCAGCGCGAGGACGGCCACGTCCGGGTTCCGGTGCGCTCGCAGCGCCAGCCCGGGGAGCAGGCTCACGCCGGCACCGGCCGCGACGAGCGCCTGGACCGCGACGTAGTCGTCGGTCTCGAAGGCGAGCCGGGGAGCGAAGCCGGCCGTGGAGCACCGCGCGAGGAGATCCGCACGGCACCGCTCGCAGCCGGCGATCCACGTGTCGGTCGCGTGCGAGCGCAGGATCGTCATGGCATCGCCCGGGTGCGGCGGTGCATCCGCCGAGGTGACCAGGTACACCGCGTCGTCGAGCACCGCGGTGGTCTCGAACCGTGACAGGTCGTCGACGGCGCGGCCCCCGTCGACGTCGGTGTGCTCGAAGACGAGCGCCACGTCGACCTCGCCGGCCCGCAGCGCGCCGACCGCCTCGGGCGGCTCCGCCTCGACCAGGCCCACGCCGAGACCCGGGTGCCGGTCACGCAGGCGCGTGACGGCGTCCGGCACGATCGTCGCGAGCGCAGAGGGGAAGGCCGCCAACCGCGCCCTGCCCGCACGGAGGCCGGCCAGCGCGTCGAGCTCGCGCTGCGCGCCCTCGACCCGCGCGATGATCTCCTCGGCACGGTCGGCGAGCAGCTCGCCCGCCTCGGTGAGCCGAACCCCCCGTCCGGCGCGCTGCAGCAACGGGATGCCCGCCTCGGTCTCCAGGCGGGCCAGGTGGTGGCTCACCGACGGCTGCGCGTAGTGCAGCTCGCGCGCCGCTGCGGTGACGGAGCCGGTCCGTGCGACGGCGGCCAGGACCCGGAGCCGGGTCAGGTCGAGCTGAGCGGCGGGAGGCGGCACGTCGGTCATCGGCTCAGCATACGAGCGACCTATCGAAGCAGACGATGACTGAGGTCACGATGTGGCATTGGACCGATGTTTCACGACGACCGATCCTGGATCCATGGACCTGACACCTCCGACCCTGACCGACGTGCTGGCGGCCCGCCGGCGCATCGACGGACTGGTCGTGCGGACGCCCGCGATGAGCTACCACGCCCTGGACCGACTGGTGCAGGAGGCGGGCGCCGGAGGATCGCAGGTCGTCGTCAAGCACGAGAACCTGCAGCGCACGGGCGCCTTCAAGATCCGGGGCGCGCTGAACCTTATTCACCAGCTCTCGTCCGACGCCCGGCTCCGGGGGATCGTGGGGTACTCCACCGGCAACCACGCCCAGGCGCTCGCCGACGCGGCGCGCGAGGTCGGCGCACCGTGCACGATCGTCATGCCGTCGGCACCGAACCCGATCAAGGAGCGCGCCGTGCGGGCGCTCGGCGCACGGGTCGTCCTGCACGGTGAGAGCCTGGACGACGCCCGCCGGCTCGCCACCGCGACCGCCCACGACCGGGGGGCTCGCCTCGTCAGCGCCGCGGACGAGCCGGAGCTCGTGGCCGGGGTCGCGACCGCGACGCTGGAGCTGCTCGAGCAGGCGCCGGACCTGGACGTCCTCGTGGTCCCGGTCGGTGGCGGCTCGGGTGCTGCGGCAGCCTGCCTCGTGACGGCGGCGCTCGCCCCCCACGTGCGTGTCGTCGGTGTCCAGTCCGCCGCCTCGCCCGCCGCGCACGACTCCTGGCGTGCGGGGGAGCTGCTCGGCCGACGGAACGGCACCCGGGCCGAAGGTCTCGCCGTGGGCCGTGGGTTCGCCCTCACGCAGGGGATCCTGCGCTCGCACCTGGCGGAGTTCCTGCTGGTCGACGACGACAGCATCTCCCACGCGCAGCGTGCCCTGCTCACGACGACGCGCACCGTGGCCGAAGGAGCCGGTGCGGCCGCGCTCGCGGGGGTCCTCGCGCACACCGAGCAGTTCGTCGGCGCCCGGGTGGGCGTGGTGTGCAGCGGCGGCAACGCGAGCGAGGCGGAGCTGCGCCGCGCGCTCACCGGTCCCGAGCGCTGACCTGCGCCGTCGAGCGGTTCGCGGCGTAGCCTGGCCGCATGGCACGTCTCGTGGACATCCATCCGGTCGACCCGCAGCCGCGCGCGGTCCGTCAGGTCGTCGACGCGCTCGAGGCCGGCGCGCTCATCGCCTACCCGACGGACTCCGGCTACGCGCTCGGCTGCCGCGTCGGACAGCACGACGGCACGGAGCGGATCCGACGGATCCGGCGCCTCGACGCCAAGCACCACTTCACGCTCGTGTGTTGCGACTTCGCCCAGCTCGGTCAGCTCGTGCGGCTGGACAACTCGGCGTTCCGCGCCATCAAGGCCTCGACACCCGGCCCGTACACCTTCATCCTGCCCGCGACGTCAGAGGTTCCGCGCCGGCTCGCTCACCCGAAGAAGAAGACGGTCGGTGTCCGCATCCCGGACTCGCGAGTGGTGCAGTCCCTGCTGCGCGAGCTGGGCGAACCGTTGCTCAGCTCGACGCTCGTGCTGCCGGGGCAGCACGAGTCGATGACGCAGGCCTGGCAGGTCGCGGACGAGCTGGACCGCCAGGTCGACCTCGTCGTCGACTCCGGTGACGTGGAGGCGGCACCGACGACCGTCGTGGACTACTCCCGTGGGTACCCGGAGGTCGTGCGGGCCGGGGCCGGCGATCCGGAGCCCTTCCGGTAGAAGCCCCGTCGGGCAGCTCGGCGCGGACCGTTCGCACCGCCGGCACCTGCTCGGGCTAGGGTGCTGGCCATGAGCGATCGTGGACTCGAGCTTGCCCGAGACAAGATGAGGACGGCGGGGGTCGCGCCCGCCGCCGTCGACGTGTTCAGCCGCTTCTACCGGCTGCTGGAGGAGGGCGCGAGCGGGTTCGTCCGGGAGGCCGACGTGGAGCCTCTCTCCGGGATCACCCGGCACGCCGACCTGGAGATCGACGACGCGCAGGCTTCCGCCGCGCTCGCCCGCACCGCCATCATCAAGCTCAACGGCGGGCTGGGAACCTCGATGGGCATGGACCGCGCCAAGTCGCTGCTGGAGGTGCGCCGGACCGACGACGGGCGGCGGCTGTCGTTCCTCGACGTGATCGTCGGCCAGGTCCGTGCTGCCCGGCAGGCCACCGGTGCCCCCCTCCCGCTGGTGCTCATGAACTCTTTCCGGACCCAGGACGACACCCGCGCCGCCCTGGCGGGCCACGAGGGCCTGGCGGTCGACGGGGTGCCGCTGGACTTCCTGCAGAACCGCGAGCCCAAGCTGCGCGCGGACACGCTCGAGCCCGTCGAGTGGCCCGACGACCCGACGCTCGAGTGGTGCCCGCCGGGTCACGGCGACCTGTACCCCGCGCTGCACGCGAACGGGGTGGTGCGGGCCCTGCTGGACGCCGGGTTCCGCTACGCCTGCGTCTCCAACTCCGACAACCTCGGTGCCGCGCCCGACGGTGAGATCGCTGCCTGGTTCGCAGGTTCCGGCGCACCCTACGCGGCCGAGATGTGCCTCAAGACGCCCGCTGACGTCAAGGGGGGCCAGCTCGTGGTCCGCCGCTCGGACGGCCGCATCATCCAGCGGGAGACGGCGCAGACCCACCCCGACGACCTGGACGTCTCCCTCGACCCGGAGCGGCACCGCTACTTCCACACGAACAACCTGTGGTTCGACCTCGAGGTCCTGGCCGCGGAGCTGGACCGTACCGGCGGTGTGCTCGAGCTGCCCCTGATCCGCAACGCCAAGACGGTCGACCCGACCGACTCGTCGTCGCCGGAGGTCGTCCAGATCGAGTCGGCCATGGGTGCGGCCGTGGCGGTCTTCGAGGGAGCCACGGCGATCGAGGTCGGCCGGGAGCGGTTCCTGCCGGTCAAGACGACGAACGACCTGCTGCTGCTGCGCTCGGACGCCTACGAGCTCACCGAGGACTACCGTCTCGTCGCGCAGGTGGAGGCGCCGCTGGTGCGCCTGTCGTCGGCGTACAAGACGATCGGGGCGTTCGACGAGCGGTTCGCTGCCGGGCCCCCGTCGCTGCGCAGGTCGACGGCGTTGACCGTCGAGGGCGACTGGACCTTCGGAGCGGGCGTCCGCGTCGAGGGCGCCGGTGCGCTCCCGGCCCCGGAGGCCGACCGGGGTACCGTGCCCAGCGGGTCGACGATCACCGCTGCCGGCATCGTCTGAGTCCTACCGGGGGACGTCGACGACCTGTTCGTCGCCGACGTGGGGGACGACCGAGCCTGCGGTGGCTGACGCGACGTCGTGGTGCAGCCTGTCGAGCTCGGTGCGGGGCACGAGGAGCGTGAGCCGAGCGCTGTCCGCATAGCGGGTGGGCCTGGTGACCGCCCCGTGGGCGGCGGCCCACTCGCGGAGCCTGTGCTCGAGCCGGCCGGCGTCGGTGTGCGGGGCGTCGACGGTGACCTCGACGAGAGCCTGACGGCGAAGCACCGCTCGGGCGTCGACCGCCGCGTCGAGCGCGGAGGCCACGGCGCCGGAGTAGGCGCGGACGAGCCCTCCGGCTCCGAGCAGCACGCCACCGAAGTAGCGCGTGACGACGGCGACGACGTCGGTCATCTCGCGGTGCCGCAGGACCTCGAGCATCGGGACGCCGGCGGTGCCGGCGGGCTCGCCGTCGTCGGACGACCGCCGCGTCTCCCCGTGGGGCCCCAGGACGGACGCGACGCAGTGGTGGCGGGCGTCCCGGTACAGGGCGCGTCGGTCGCGGACGGCCTCTTGCACCGCGGCCTCCGTCGTGGCGGGGGAGAGGTAGGTGAGGAACCGCGACCTCTTGACGACGAGCTCGTGCTCGACACCGGAGGCGAGCGTGCTGGGCGGGCGCGACGACATCTGCCCGAGCCTATGTCCCTTCGTCGGCGCGTCGGCAAGAAAAGTGTGCCAAGCCTGCCATCATGACGTCATGGACAAGTCCGCGGACCACACCGCAGCCCGCTACCCACGGCCCCCCGTCACCCTCGACGAGGCGGAGTGGGTCTGGCGCGAGCTCGCTGTCGAGGCGATGCGTCCGGACGGCAAGCCGGAGGTCGTCCGGCTCGCGGTGGTCGCAGGGCTCACCCGTGCCACCGGTGCTCGGTACGGGGACCTCCTGCGTGTCCGTGCCGAGGACCTCGACCTGGCTGACGGGACGCACGGGCGCTCGGAAGGTCGGCGGGGTGCGGGGGAGGGGAGCGTCGTGGTGCGTCACGGCAAGCACCGGACCGTCCGCCGACACCGGTTGTCCCCCGAGGTCGTCGTGCTGCTGCGGCACTGGATGACCGTCCGGACCGAGCTGGCGGCCGAGCTGGAGGGCTCGGTCCCACGGGCGCTGCTCCTGACGGTGCACCACACGCACGACAACGGCACCACGGTCTCCAGCGGGCTGCCGATCACCCGGCAGGGGCTGGTGCTGTCGTGGCGACGTTTCGTCCATCGCACCAACGCGCGGTACGGCGCGACCCGCCCGCCGCTGCCGACACGGTTCGAGCAGGTGCGCCGGGCGTGGACGGAAGCCGGTCTGGTCGACCCGGGCGTCAAGCTCGTCGAGAATAAATAGTGTGCCAAGCACCGACCAGCAACATAGTGGCACCACCCGCGCACGACAAGACAGGGCCCGGAAGAGGGGGCGTCAGCCCGTGGCGATCCCCAGGAAGCTCACGCCGGGGACCGGCGTCGGCAGCTCGCGGAAGCCCAGCCGGTCGTAGAAGGCCCGGGCCGCCGTGTTCGACGGGTCGTAGCCGAGGTGGACGCCGGAGGCACCCTGGCGGGCGAGCGCCGTACGCAACGTGTCGACGAGCCGGCGCCCGAGACCGCGTCCCTGCGCCTCGGGCACCAGGTCGATGTGCAGGTGGGCAGGGAACTCGGCGAGCTGGTTCGCGCTGAGGTGGGCCACCATGCGTTCGGGGTGCGCACCGTCGTGCAGCAGGGCCGACTCGCTGTAGCCGGGTTCGGCGCCCGTCGGAGGGCCGGGGGCCGGGTGTCGCCGGACGAACCCGGGCGTCCACTCGCGTTCCCACCAGTCGACGAACGCCCGGGTGTCGGCGACACCGATGACATAGCCCAGCAGGCGTCCGTCGTCCACGGCCAGGAGGTCCCCCGCGGCAGCGGGGGTGTGGTCGACGACCATGAACGCGAGGCCCGGCGAGTGGTCCACGTACGGCAGCGCGTACACCTCCGCCATGAGCGAGTCGTCGGAGTAGACGCCCCGCGCGTCCGCACCCGCGGCGGCCGTGCGCACACAGACCTCGGCCACGGCCGAGCGGTCGGTGGAGCGGTACGGTCGGATCTCGAGCGGTGTCATCGGGTCATCGTGGCAGCAGTGACCACGCCAGCGCGAGCAGCGCGGCACCTCCGATCACCACGAGCCCGCCGACGGGCACCCCGGCGACCAGCCAGGCGCCCCCACCGACGACGAGGCTCGCCGCGACCACCGCGAGGTCCCGGCCGCCGCTGCGGCGCAGGACGGCCAGCTCCACGCGTGACCGCAGCCCGCTCCTGCCTGCCCACCAGCACAGTCGCACGGCCAGGTAGCCGCACGGTGCGATCCAGAACACTGCCGGGTCGACGGGGGACACGCTGGAGCCCAGCAGCATCAGGCCTGCGAGCAGGACGGCGAGGTGGGCCGAGAGGCCGCCCGGCCGCCACACGGCCCACGCGGCGAGCAGGACCGCGAGCACCACGACCGGCTCCAGGACAAGGCCGGAGCGCCGTCCCGAGGCCAGGACGAGGGCGGCGACGGCGGCACCTGCCGCTGTCCGGAGCACCCACACCGGCACGGTCCGGCCGTGCTCGACGCGAACCCTGGGCAGCGGACGCTCCGTCCGGCGACGGCGCAGCTCGGCGACCTCGGCGGCGAGGTTCATCGGGTCGCCCCCGAGGCCAGGCCCGCCGGTGCCGGTCCGCGGTGCCGTTCCGACGCCCGCACCAACGCCTCGAGGTGAGCGCCCGCCTGGGCACGGGAGTCGCCCGCCCAGGCGATGACCGGGACTCCCTCCGCCGCCATCTGGCGCAGCCGGTCGTCCCGCTCCATGCGGGTCACGCGCCACGCCAGGCGCAGATGGACCTCGTGGACGGGATGGATGGCCGGCAGGGTGTCGATGACGACCACCCGGTGCCCCTGGTCGTGCCAGGTACGGACCATGCGCAACGACTCGTCGTCGAGCGCCGTCGTGAAGAGGTAGACGATGGCGTCCGCCGGCAGTCGCGGAGGGCGCAGGCGGCGCGCCGGTGCGCCGAGCGGGCTGCA
This sequence comes from Isoptericola halotolerans, assembly GCF_013149785.1. Lineage (GTDB taxonomy): Bacteria > Actinomycetota > Actinomycetes > Actinomycetales > Cellulomonadaceae > Isoptericola > Isoptericola halotolerans. The sequence continues at coordinate 276,568 of NZ_JABEZU010000003.1, read as the reverse complement.
CGTCGCGAGCCCGTGGAGAACCCGGCGAAGGTGACGTCGTCCGGCCGCCGGCGGCAGGGGCCGGCGGCGCCGTCCGAGGTCGTCGAGACCGACCCGGTCCCCGGCGGTCACCACCGCGCTCGCCACGGAAGCGGCCGCATGACGCGCCAGGTCGAGCGACGTCGGCTCGTCGATGCGCAGCGGTCCGTTGCCCCGCCACGTCCGCAGGTCGGGGCCGACGTCGTCACGCGAGTCGACGACCAGGACCGTGGTCGCCTCCGCCGTGGCATACGTACGCCGCACGTACAGCTCCTCCAGCGCAGGTGACCTGCGTGCTGTCGTCCGCCAGTCGATCCGGCGCAGCCGGTCGCCCGGGGTGAAGAGGTGGACGTCGCGCAGCTCGCCGCCGTCGCCCAGCCGCCGGGAGACGTGCGGGCCCGTCAACCCGCGCAGCCGAGCCGGCAGCGGCACCCGACCCAGCGGCATCGCGGCGGGCAGCACGAGGCGCTCCGGGGCTGCGGTGCGCTCGGCGTCCTCGGCCACCGCACCGCCGGCACCGACGCCTCGCACGTCCGCGACGAAGGTCGGTTGCGGTCCGGTCCGTACGGTCGCCAACCCGAGCTCGAGCATGCGTGGGCCGGGCGCCAGGAGCACCTCTGCCGTGCGATGCCCCGGCGCGGCGACGCGCAGGTGCACGACCTCCACGCCGGGCGACGGTTCCAGGGTCAGCACGGCCGCCAGCTCACCAGGTGCGGCGGGTCGGTCCGCGGCCGTGAGCGCATGATGTGTCGCGCGGTCCGGGGCCGCCTCCGTCAGCGCACCGGGTCGTCCGGTCCAGGCCACACCGAGCAGCACGGGGACCCCGACCAGCGCCACGTCCGGGCGCCCGGCCAGCAGCCCGACGGTCAGCAGCACCAGGCCTACCACCGTCCCGGCCACGGCGTGCGGCGTTCGACGCCACACAGGGTCGCCCGGTCCGCGCAGTCCTCGTTCGCGAGCGTCCTCTCGCTCGCCGGCACCGAAGCTCACCGATCGGACCCGACCGTCGCCGGACCCGGCACCGTGGCGAGCAGATCCTGGACGACGTCCTCCGGGCGGACCGCAGCGGCCCAGGCGGTGGGGGTGAGCGTGAGGCGGTGGGCGAGCACCGGCACGGCGACCCGCTTGACGTCCTCGGGCAGCGCGTGGTCGCGGCCGTCCAGCACCGCGACCGCCCGCGCGAGGAGCAGCAGGTTCTGCGAACCACGCGGAGAGGCACCGACCTCGAGCGCGGTGTGTCCTCGCGTGGCGGCGGCCAGGTCCACGCAGTAGGCGGCGACGTCGGGGTCGACCTCGGTGGCCTCGACACCGGCCTGCATCGCCAGCACGGTCTCCGCGTCGACGACCTGCCGCACGGGAGCAGCCTCCTGGCGCCGTGCGACGCGCCGCAGGAGGACGTCGCGCTCCTGATCCCGGTCCGGGTACCCGACGGCGAGACGCACCATGAAGCGGTCGAGCTGCGCCTCGGGCAGCGGGTAGGTGCCCTCGTACTCGACCGGGTTGGACGTGGCGACGACGTGGAACGGCCGAGGCAGCGGACGGGTCGTGCCCTCGGCGGACACCTGCCGTTCGGCCATGGCCTCGAGCAGTGCCGACTGGGTCTTGGGAGCGGTGCGGTTGATCTCGTCGGCGAGGAAGAGGCCCGTGAAGACGGGGCCCGGGCGGAAGACGAACTCACGGGTCGCCGGGTCGAAGATGCTCGAGCCGGTGACGTCGCTGGGCAGCAGGTCGGGGGTGCACTGCAGGCGGGCGAAGTCCAGGCCGATCGCCGTGGCCAGGGAACGGGCCGCCAGCGTCTTGCCCAGGCCCGGCACGTCCTCGAACAGCACGTGCCCGCCGGCCAGCACCGCCGCGAGCGCCAGCTCGAGGGAGTCGCGCATGCCGACGACGGCGGTGCCGATCTCGTCGAGGACGGCGCGAGCGTGCGCGGCGACGTCGGCGACCGGGAGGACGGGGGTCTGGTGGGTCATCGGGGGTGCCTTCCGGGTCGGGTCGGGGTGGGCGGGATGCGTTCGAGGGCGTCGAGCCAGCGGTGCAGGGTGCGTGGTGTGGGTGGGCGCCGGGAGCGGATCTGGTCGATGACGTCGGGTCCGAGGAGTGCGGCGGCGGCGTCGCGGTGCGTGGGGTCGGCGAGGTCGATGCCGTGGGGTGCCAGCCGGTGGGCGGCGATGGCCGTGACGCGCCGGGTGACGCGGGCGGACACGCGGCCGTCGCGGGTCAGGGCGGCCCAGCCGAGGTCGGTGACGTCGTGGCGTGCGCCGTGGCGCTGCTCGGAGGGGGCGGGCGCCCAGCCGGACTCGGTGCCGGTGCCCAGGGCGTGCCAGGCGTGCCACATCACGAGCGCTCCGGCGGGCAGGGTCAGCGCGTGGACGGTGTCGAGGGTGCCGGTGGTGGCGAGCAGGGTCGCGGTGAGCAGGGCGAGGGCTGCCGGAACGTGGCGGCGGGTCATGGTGCGTCGGGGGTGTCGAGGCTGCGGGCGATGTGGACGAGCGCGTCGCGGGCGGAGGCGACGTCCTCGGGAGCGGTGGGGCGGGTGGTGAAGCGTGCGCGTTGGTAGAGGTGGCGCAGGGCGGTGACGTGGTCGGGCGGCGCGGCTGTGGCGGCGAGCACCTGGGCGGTGAACTCGGTGGGGGTCTGGGCAGGGTCGCGTGCGGTGCCGTGCTCGGCGGCGGCGTCCTCGAGAGCCACCCAGGCTGCGACGACGGCGTCGCGGGGTCCGTCGGCGGCGTCGAGGAGGGCGAGGGCCCGGGTGACCGCGTCGACGAGCTCCGGCAGGGGCATCGTGGGTTCCGCGTCGGTCGCGAGGTCCGTCCCGGGGTCGAGCGTGTCGGGCTCGGGCGGGGCGGGTGCTGGTGTCGTGCTGCGGAGCGCTGCGAGCACCTTGCGGGCGGCGACCCAGAGCAGGAGCACCAGGGCGACGACGCCCAGGACGGCCAGGACGGTGAGGAGCGTGTCGTCCGGGTCGCGTGCCGTCGGGTCGTCAGGTGGCCCGGGCGGGGGTGGGGGCGGTACGACGGGCTCGGGTGCCTCGCCGAGCGCGATCTCGAGCAGGGGAGCGGGCAACGTCAGGCGCCAGGGCGTGGCCGTGGCGGCGCCGAGCAGGACCGTGGCGGTCAGGACGACCAGGGTCGCCGGGTGGGTGCCGAGGTCACGCGGTCTCATACGGGCAGGTCGTAGGCGTGCTGGCCGGAGACGGCGGCGGTGACGAAGGCCGCGGGGTCCGCATCGAGGCCGCGACCCATGGTGGAGAGACGCACGGGGCAGCGGTGCAGGACGTCGAGCAGCTGCACGGTGGCTGCTCGTTCGACGAGGCGGTGGCGTGCGGAGAGCGTGTCGGCCTGGTCGTGGATGCGCTGGGTGAGCCCGGCGCCCCAGGCGGGGTGGGCCTGCAGCTCCGGGTCGGGGCGGGGTACGACGACGTCGGCGGCGGCGAGCGCCACCCGGCCGTAGGCGGTCAGGGAGTGGTGGGAGACCCCGAGGTGTCGGTCGCGCCGGTCCGCCCCGGAGACGCGCAGGGACGCGACGGCCCGGCCGCCGAGGGTGGCCGCGGCGTTGACGACCTCGCCGGCCGTCACGCCGGAGAACCCCCACCGGGTGCCGGTGCCGAGGTTGCCGGGTCCTTGGGCGACGACGACGAGGTCGGCGCCCACGACGTGGTGGGCGGCCAGCAGACCGCTGTGCACGGAGACGGCCTCGTGGTCGCCCCCGAACGCCTGGCCGACGGTGATCGTCGAGGCCAGCCAGCCGCTCTCGCGCAGCGCCGCGACGGTCCGCGAGAAGGCGGCAGGGAGCGCACCGCCGTCCGTCATCACGTACGCGACCCGCGGCGGGGCCGCTCCGGCGGACTCGGCGGCGTACCGGGCTCCGGCGACGATCGCGGGCACCGCGGAGTGCAGGTCGGCGACGACCACGGGCAGCCCGGCCAGGTCGTCGGCGTCCTGCAGCACGCCGTGGTGGTCGGACTCCTGCTCGTCGACGCCGAGCACCAGCGCCTGCAAGGGTGTGTAGCGCGCCTTGACGAGGTGCCCCGGGCCGGCAGGCGGGTCCGGGGGGACCGCACGGGGGTCGGCAGGTGCCACGACCAACGCGTACCCGCCGGTGCCGAGACCACGGGCCAGCGCCGAGACGTTCAGCGCCAGCAGGTCTCCGACCTCGGGGTCGCCCACCAGGGCCGTGTAGGCGAGGGCCCGCACCTCACGGGTGCCGGTGGCGTCGTCGGGCGAGGGCAGCGGCTCGGTCAGCTGCACCGCGAGCTCGCGGGCGCCCGGCCACGAACGGTGGCGTGCGGTCACGGTCCCGGTTCGCCAGGTCACGTGGTCGGCGGCAGTTCGTCGGTGGGTCGGGCCTGTCGTCACCCGTGAGAGCGTACCTGGGGCTACCGTGGTGGCCGATGGCAGGTGACCACGCGGCGGGCGAACCGCCGACCCGACCGGACGAGCGACTGCTGAACCTCGTCATCGCGCTGGTGAACACCTCGGCGGCGATGACGAAGCAGCAGGTGCGCTCCGGCGTGCACGGGTACGGGGCGGCACCCTCCACCGAGGCCTTCGAGCGGATGTTCGAACGGGACAAGGACACGTTGCGCGCGCTCGGCGTGCCGATCGTGACCGTCGAGGGCTCGGGGCACAGCGACGAGGTCGGCTACCGCATCGACAACGACGCGTACGCGCTGCCGCCGGTGGACCTGACGCCCGCCGAGCTGGGGGTGGTGGCGTTGGCCGCCCAGCTGTGGTCGGACAAGACGCTGCGCACCGACATGTCCCGGGCCATGACGAAGCTCGCGGCCGCCGGTGCGGCGGACGCTGCCGGGGACGCCGTCGCCGGGCTGACGCCGCGCCTGCGGGCCGCCGGGGACGCCTACGGCCCGTTGCTCGAGGCCGTCTCGGAGCGACGGGTGGTCACGTTCCGCTACCGCGCGGCCAACACCGGCGAGGTGCGCACCCGCACCGTCGAACCGTGGCGCATCGCCGCACGCGGTGGCGGGTGGTACGTGGTCGGGCACGACCGCGAGCGCGAGGCGACGCGGGTGTTCCGGCTCTCGCGCATCGACGGGCGGGTGCGGGTGGGCGCCGAGGCGGGGGCGTACACGATCCCGGACCGCGTCGACGTCGACGCCGCCCTCGGCGCCCGTGTCGGCGCTGAGCGCACGGCTCTCCTCGCGGTGGCCCCCGAGAGGGCACCGGTCCTGCGGGCACGCGCTGTCGGGCCGGGGCCGGGGGTGCCGCGAGCGCCGCGGGGCCGCGATGTCGTGGCGGTGCCTTTCCGGTCGATGACGGCCATCGCGGACGAGGTGGCGGGGTACGGCGCAGCGGTGCTGGTGGTCGAGCCGGCCGAGCTGCGCTCCGAGGTGCGCCGCCGGCTGGCGGCTGCGGCGCGGCTGGACGGCGGGGCGGGCGAGACGGGGGAGCGGCATGGTTGAGCGGGCTGACGACCGTCTGGTGCGGTTGCTGGGGATCGTCGCCTACCTGGACGACGCGGGCCCGGTCGGGGTGGACGAGCTCGCCCGCCAGTTCGGGGTCAGCACCGAGCGCATCCGGCAGGACATCGACGCGCTGTGGGTCTCGGGGACGCCGGGGTACATGCCGGACGACCTCATCGACTTCGACGCGTTCTCGTTGGAAGAGGGGCTCGTGACGCTCACGCAGAGCCGGGGGCTGACCCGCCCCCTGCGGCTCGGGACCCGCGAGGCGGTGGCGCTGGTGGCCGCGCTGCGAGCGATGCACACCACTCCGGCGGTGCAGGCCGACGCCGAGCGCACGGCCGTGGTGGGTTCGGCGCTGGCCAAGCTCACGGCGGCCACGGGCGAGGCGGCGCACGCCGTGGACGTGCGGCTCGGCGGTGAGGGGGACAGCCGGGTCCTCGGTGTGCTGACGCGGGCGGTCGCGGCGGGTCGGCGGGTGCGTCTGCGGTACGTCGACGCGGCGGACGCCGTCAGCGAGCGCGACGTCGACCCGGTGCGCCTGGTGACCCAGGACGACGCGACCTACCTGGTGGGCTGGTGCTACCGGGCGGCAGGTCGTCGCACCTTCCGGGTGGACCGGGTGCTGGAGGCGGTGGCCACCGACCTCGACGTGGCCGAGCACGACCTGGATCCCGACGTGGACGTGTTCGCGCAGGTGGCCGCCGACGTGGGTCAGTCGCCCCGGGTGGCCACGCTACGACTCGCGTCGCCGGCACGCTGGGTCGCCGAGGAGGTTCCCGTCGAGGGCGTCAGGGACCTCCCCGACGGGTCGTTCGAGGTCAGGCTGCGGGTGACGAACCCGGCCTGGCTGCGCCGCCTGCTGCTGACCAACGCCCCCGACGTCCTGGCGGTGGAACCCCCGGACGTGGCCGCCGACGTGGCCGCCGCGGCGCGGGCCGCGCTGGCGGCCGATGCCGATGAGGGCACCGACAGCACGCCGTTAGGCTGACCGCATGTGGGTGTGGGTGTGGTCGCTGCTGGTCGTCGCCGCGCTGGCGGTGCTCGGCTGGGTCGCCTGGGGCGTGGTGCGGGCGGGTCTTCGCCTGCTGCGCGAGGCCGGTGCGGCCGGGCGCACGGTGGGCGAGGTCTCCGAACGGCTCGACCAGGCTCTCCGGCGTGCCGAGGAGCAGCGGGCCGACACCTCCGCGACGATGTTCGACCCGCCCGAGGTGCTGCGCGGACGGGTGGCCGAGCGACGTCGGCAGCGGCTCCGGCGACGAGCCCTGCGTCGGCAGCGCCAGGCGGCCACGTGGCGCTCCTGGACCACGAGCACCTGGTGGGAGCGCCGCCGCCACGAGCGGTATTCCACCCGGTGACGACGTGTGCCTAGACTGGAGCTGCGCCGGGACATGGCGCGCGCCGAACACCTTGGGAGTGGGACTTCGTGAGAAACCCGTACGTCATCGTCGTGCTCGTCCTGCTGATCGTCCTGCTCTTCGGCTACCGGCGGCTGCCTGACCTGGCACGCAGCATCGGGTCGTCCCTGAAGGTGTTCAAGAAGGAGGTCTCGGAGCTCACCGACGACGCCGACGCCCCGCGCTCGACCGATCAGGGCACCTCCACGACGAGCCCCGCCTCCACCACCGCGCCCGCCACCCCCGAGACGTCGCAGCCGTCGCAGACCTCGCACCAGGCCAAGGGTCCGCACGACCCGCAGAACACCTGAGCGCACCATGCCTCGCACCCCCCGAGACCCGGAGGGGCGCATGCCGCTGCGCGACCACCTCGTCGAGGTGCGCAAGCGCGTCGTGCGCATCGCCCTGGGTCTCCTCGCCGGCGCGGTCCTGGGCTGGATCCTGTACGACCCCCTGCTGAGCGCGCTCGTGCAGCCCCTGCAGGACGCCGCCGAGCGCCGTGGCGCGCTGATCGGGCTGAACTTCGACGGTGTGGCCACGGCCATCGACATGCAGGTCAAGGTCGCGCTGTTCCTCGGGGTCATCGTCTCCAGCCCGTGGTGGCTGTACCAGGTGTTCGCGTTCATCAACCCCGGACTGACCCGGACCGAGCGTCGCTACGTCTACGGCTTCCTCGTGGCGGCGGTGCCGATGTTCCTTGCCGGCGCCTCCCTCGCCTGGTTCGTCCTGCCGCTGATCGTCGAGGTCCTCAACGAGTTCGTCCCCGAGGGAAGCTCCAACCTGGTCGGCGCCCAGATCTACCTCTCCTTCGTGATGCGCCTCATCCTGGCCTGCGGCATCGCGTTCCTGGTCCCGGTGTTCATGGTGGTGCTCAACCTCATGGGGACGGTGCGGGCACGCACCTGGATGGCCGGGTGGCGGTGGGCCATCCTCATCTCGTTCCTGTTCGCCGCGATCGCCACCCCCACGATGGACGTGCTGAGCATGTTCGGTATCGCCCTGCCGATCTGCGCCCTGTACTTCATCGCGACGGGCATCTGCTTCCTGCACGACCGCCGCGTCGAGCGCCGACGGGTCGCCCCCACGGGGTGAACGGCTCTCGCGCCGCCGGCGGGTCACGGCTGGGCGTCGTGGTCAACCCCACCGCCGGGTCCGGACGAGGCACCCGCGCCGGCCGGTACCTGACGGCCCGCCTGCGCGCCGACGGCCACCAGGTCGTCGACCTGTCCGCGCCGACGGCCACCGAGACCGCCGCCCGGGCCCGGGCGGCGGTCGAGGCCCGGGCCGTGGACGCCCTCGTCGTCGGCGGCGACGGGATGGTCCACCTCGGTGCCCAGGCGGTCGCCGGGACGAGCACCGCCCTCGGGATCGTGGCCGTCGGCAGCGGCGACGACTTCGCCGCCTGCCTGGGGATGCCCCGGGGCGACGTGCCGGCCTGCGTCGACCATCTGCGCGCCGCCGTCGACGCCCGCTCGGTGCGCCAGGTCGACGCCATCAGGGTCTCCGGCCCGGACCGCGCCGACCGCTGGGTCGCCGGCGCCGTGTCGGCAGGGCTGGACGCCGCCGTCAACGCCCGCGCCGAGATGATGCGCTCCCGCGGGCGGTACACCCGGGCCGCCCTGGCCGAGATCGCCACCTTCCGGGCCTGGCCGTACTCCTTGCGGCTGCACGGGCTCACCGACGACGGCGGCCTGCCGCTGGAGCCCTCCCAGGACGGGTGGGCGTGGCACGGGCGGGCCGCGATGGTGACCGCCGCCAACACCGACCGCATCGGCGGGGGCATCCGCGTCACCCCCCGGGCCGTGGTCGACGACGGCCTGCTCGACGTGCTCGTGGCCCCCGTGCTGACCCGTGCCGCCGCCGCCCGGATCTTCCCCCTGATGTTCTCCGGACGCCACGTGCACCGCCCCGACGTGCACGTGCTGCGCGCCCGGGCGGTGACCATCGCCCCCGGCTCGCCCGACCCGACGGCGGCACCCCTGCCCGACGCTCACGGCGACGGCGAACGGCTCGGCCCGCTGCCCCTGACCGCCACCGCCGTGCCCGGGGCGCTGCGCATCCTGGTCGCGCTGCGGCTCTGAGCCGCCGCCACGGCGCCGAGCGGGAACCTGTCCGGGTCCGCCGTAGGCTGGCGACCATGACGGCCGATCTCACCCCAGCGGAGCGGTACGCCGCCGCCCGGTCCCGCTCCGCCCGCGACAAGGCCGACGCCCTCGGCGAGCTCGGACGGTTCCGCAAGGAGCTCGACTTCGAGCTCGACCCCTTCCAGGCCGACGCCTGCGCCGCGCTGGAGGCAGGTCGCGGCGTCCTGGTCGCCGCACCCACCGGGGCGGGCAAGACCGTCGTGGGCGAGTTCGCCGTCCACCTGGCGCTCGCCTCGGGGACCAAGGCGTTCTACACCACGCCCATCAAGGCGCTGAGCAACCAGAAGTTCCACGACCTGGCGCGGCGCCACGGGGCCGCGAACGTCGGGCTGCTCACCGGGGACACGTCGATCAACGCCGACGCACCGGTGGTGGTCATGACCACCGAGGTGCTGCGCAACATGCTCTACGCGGGCTCCACGGCGCTCGAAGGGCTGGCCTACGTGGTCATGGACGAGGTGCACTACCTCGCCGACCGGTTCCGCGGACCGGTGTGGGAAGAGGTGATCATCCACCTTCCCGACCACGTCCAGCTCGTGTCCCTGTCCGCGACGGTGTCCAACGCCGAGGAGTTCGGTGACTGGCTCGCCACCGTCCGCGGCGACACCGCCGTCGTCGTCAGCGAGCGCCGGCCCGTGCCGCTGTGGCAGCACGTCATCACCGCACCCACCGAACCGCGCGGGGTGCCGCGGTTGTTCGACCTGTACGCCGGGCACGTCGACCCGACCGACCCGGGGACGAACCCGCCGATCGACCCTGACCTGGCCCGGCTGTTCCGGACGCACGGGCGCTCCGACGCCGGTCCGGCTCGCGGCCGACGGGGTCGCGGGGACCGCGGATACCGTGGCCGCGGCGGTGCCCGGCCCGCCGGGGGGGCGGTGCCGCAGCGGCGCACACCGCGGCGCTTCGGCGTCGTGGAGGCCCTGGACGCCGACGCCCTGCTGCCGGCGATCTACTTCATCTTCTCGCGCGCCGGCTGCGAGGGCGCGGTCGAGCAGTGCCTCGGCGCGGGCCTGCGGCTGACCGACGCCGAGGAGGAGGCGGAGATCCGCCGCGTCGTCGACGAGCGCACCGTGACGATCCCGCCCGAGGACCTCGACGTGCTCGGCTTCTGGTCGTGGCAGCACGCGCTGTGCCGGGGCATCGCCGCCCACCACGCCGGGCTGCTGCCGATCTTCAAGGAGACGGTGGAGGAGCTGTTCGCCCGCGGCCTGGTCAAGGTGGTGTTCGCCACCGAGACGCTGGCGCTGGGCATCAACATGCCGGCCCGCTCGGTGGTGATGGAGAAGCTGGTCAAGTGGGACGGCACCGCGCACCAGCCGGTGACCCCCGGGGAGTACACCCAGCTCACCGGGCGTGCCGGGCGACGCGGCATCGACGTCGAGGGGCACGCCGTCGTCGTCGACCACCAGGGTCTGGACCCCGTGGCGCTGGCGGGCCTGGCCTCGCGCCGTCTGTACCCGCTGCGCTCCAGCTTCCGCCCGACCTACAACATGGCGGTCAACCTGGTCGGCCAGGTCGGCGCGGACCGGGCCCGGGACGTCCTGGAGACGAGCTTCGCCCAGTTCCAGGCCGACCGGGGCGTGGTGGGCCTGGCCAAGCAGGCGCAGGCCCACGCCGAGGCCCTGGAGGGCTACACCGAGGCGATGTCGTGCGACCGCGGCGACTTCGGGCAGTACATGTCGATCCGGGAGGCGTTGAGCGACCGGGAGAAGGAGCTCTCGCGCGCCGACCAGGGCGCCCGGCGTGCCGACGCGGTGTCGTCCTTGGAGAAGCTGCGGCGCGGCGACGTCGTCGAGGTCCCCACGGGGCGGCGGCGCGGCTACGTGGTGGTCCTGGACCCGGGGCAGGCCGAGGGCGGGTTCGACGGGCCACGACCCACGGTGCTCACCCAGGAGAAGCAGGTCAAGAAGCTCACCCTGGCCGACGTGCCCGGCGGGGTGCGCACCGTCACGCGGGTGAAGATCCCCTCCGGGTTCAACCCGCGTCGGCCCGAGTCCCGCCGTGACCTCGCCTCCTCGATGCGCAACGCGCTGGGCGCCTTCGCCGACGACGGCGGCAACGGACGCGCCCCCGGTGGCCGCCGACCCGGGCGTCGCAGCGACGCCTCGACGGACGAGCAGGTCCAGCGCCTGCGCGCCGAGCTGCGCGCGCACCCGTGCCACTCCTGCCCCGAGCGGGACGACCATGCCCGGTGGGCGACGCGAGCCACGACGCTGCGCCGCGAGCACGCCACGCTCGTGCGTCGCATCGAGGGGCGCACCGGTTCGGTCGCGCGCACCTTCGACCGCACCTGCGCGGTCCTGCGGACGCTGGGCTACCTCGGGACCGACGGCGGCGGCAAGGTCGTGGTCACGGAGTCCGGGCTCTGGCTGCGCCGGCTGTACGCCGAGGACGACCTGCTGCTGGCCGAGTGCCTGCGCCAGGGCACCTGGGACAGGTTGCACCCGGCCGAGCTCGCCGCAGCGGTCTCCGCCGTCGTCTACTCCGGCCGGCGGGAGGAGACGAGCGACCCGTATGTCCCCGGCGGCCCCGAGGGACGGCTGGCGACGGCGCTCGACGCCACCGCCGAGGTCTGGTCGCAGGTGGTCGCCCTGGAGGCCTCCCACCATCTGGACACCACGGGGCCGCTGGACCTCGGGCTCGCCGGTGCCGTGCACCGGTGGGCGTCCGGCAAGAGCCTCGACGCGGTGCTGCGCGGCACCGACGTCGCCGCCGGCGACTTCGTCCGCTGGTGCAAGCAGGTCGTCGACGTCCTCGACCAGCTCGCGGTCGCCGCGCCCCGGCCGGCCCTGCGGGCCGCGGCCCGCAGGGCCCAGGACGCGGTGCTGCGCGGGGTGGTGGCCTACTCGAGCCTGTGATCGTGACAGCATCGTGAGGAGGTCGACGGCGACCCTGACGCGTGGTGCTCTAGGCTTTCGGCCGTGACCTCCACCCTGTACCGCAACGGTGTCGTCCACTCCTCCGCGGACCCGTTCGCCGAGGCGATCCTCGTCGACGACGGGGTCGTGGCCTGGCTGGGTGCCGAGGACACCGCGGCCGGGCTGGCCGCACGGGCCGACGAGGTGGTCGACCTCGACGGGGCGCTGGTGACTCCCGGGTTCGTCGACGCCCACGTGCGCACGCTGGACACGGGCCTCGCGCTGGAGGCCGTCGACCTCACGCCGCGCGCCACGCCGGACCTGGCGGCCGCGCTGGACGCCCTGGCGGCCGGAGCCCGCGCGCTCGACGCCTCCGACCCGGGAGGCCGTGAGGTCCTCCTGGCCTACGGCTGGGACGAGCACGCCTGGCCGGCGAAGCGTGCCCCGCACCTCGCAGAGCTGGACGCCGCCACCGGCGGACGCCCCACCCTGGCGGTGCGGGTCGACGGGCAGGCCGCCCTGGTGTCGTCCTCCTTCGCGGCATCCACCGGCATCGACCACGAGCACTCCTGGGACGGCAGCGGGCTGGTGTGGGGCCCCGCGTACGTCAAGGCCCGCACGGCCGCCCGCGACATCGACCCGGCACGCCGGTCCCGCGCCTATCGTCAGGCGCTGCGCCAGGCCGCGTCGCGCGGCGTGGTGGGCGTGCACGAGATGAGTGCCCCGCACGTCGACACCCGCGCCGGCCTGACCGAGCTGATGGCCCTGGCCGCCGACCCCGACGAGCTGCTGCCGCACGTGGTCGCCTACCGCGGCGAGCTGTGTGCGTCGGCCGACGACGCGCGTCAGCTGCGCGCCGAGCTGCCCTTCCTGACCGGTGCCGGCGGCGACCTGACGGTCGACGGCACGATCGGGTCCCGCACGGCCGCGATGCGGGCGCCGTATGCCGACCTGCCCTACCCCAGCGCCCCCGGCACCTCGCCCAACGGAGTCCTCCACCTGTCCGCCGACCAGATCGCCGCCCATCTGGTCGCCTGCTCGCAGGCCGGGCTGCAGGGAGGGTTCCACGTCATCGGCGACCGGGCGATGGACGAGCTGATGCACGGGCTCGAGACCGCGGCCGGGCTGGCCGACGCCTCCGTGGTGCGCAGCGGCCACCACCGCGTGGAGCACGCCATGCTGGTCGACGCCGCGGCCCTGTCGGCGCTGCTGCTGTACGGCGTCGCCCTGTCGATCCAGCCCGCCTTCGACGCCACCTGGGGCGGCCCGCACGGGATGTACGCCACGCGACTGGGAGGGCCCCGTGCCTCGAGCCTGTCGCCCTTCGCCGACCTCGCCGGTGCCGGGGTCCCTCTGGCGTTCGGGTCGGACTCCCCGGTGACCCCGTCGGACCCGTGGCAGGCGGTGCGCGGCGCCATCAGCCATGCCGACTCCTCCCAGCGGATCAGCGCACGGGCGGCCTTCCGCGCCCACTCGCGCGGCGGGTGGCGACTGGCAGGCCTCGACCACACCGGCGCGGGCGAGCTGCGGGTCGGGGCCCCCGCTCACCTGGCCGTCTGGCGGGCGGACCAGCTCGCCGTCCAGTCCGCCCCGGGGCGGCTGTCCCAGTGGAACCCCGAGGCCCGTTCGGGGCAGCCGCTGCTGCCCGACCTGTCACCCGGCGCACCCGCACCGCAGTGCCTGCGTACCGTCCGCGACGGCGTCGTGCTGTACGACGCCCTCGACGCCTGACCGATGACCGCTACCGTGCCTCCCCGCACCGAGGGCCCAGCCGCCGACCCGCCGGTGCCCGGCGACGTCCCGCACGCGGACCTGTGGACCTCCCGCCCCGTCACGCTGCTGCTCGCCGTCGCCTCGGGCGTCTGCCTGTGGGCGGCCTTCCCCGACGTCGGGGCCTGGCCGCTGGCCCTCGTCTCCGTCGCCCTGCTCCTCGCGGCGCTGCGCCGTGACACCGGGCGCGCCGCCGGCTGGAACGCGCTCGTCGGGTTCGTCGCGATGCTGACCTTCTGGTTGCCGCACATCTGGTGGGCGAACTTCGCCACCGACACCGTCCCGTGGCTGGCCCTGGCCGGGCTGCAGGCCTCCTTCGGCGCACTGCTGGGGGCGGCCTGGACAGCTGCGCGCCGCCTTCCCGGTCTCCGCACGCCCGGGTCCGGGACCGGGTGGGCCGTCGCCCGTGCCGGGGCCTTCGCCCTCGTGCTCGTCGCGGTCGAACAGCTGCGCTCGGAAGCCCCTTTCGGGGGGTTCCCCTGGGGTCGGCTGGCCTGGACCGTGGTCGACGCCCCGACCGGCCGGTCGGCCTGGCTCGGGGGATCGGTGCTCGCCTCGCTGCTGGTGGCTTTCGCCGGTGCGCTGGGCGCCCTCGCCGTCGGACGGGTCGTCCTCGCCCGGCGCTCCCGCCGCATCCCGGGCGCGGCAGCCCGGGCGACGACGTCGGCGGGGATCCTGGTCGTCGCGGCGGCGGCGGTCGTGGTGGCGCCCGCGCTGCTCCCGCTGCCGTCGGACCCGCGGGCCACCCCGGTCGCCACCGCCGAGCTGGACTCCACGGTGGTCGATGCCGGGACCGCCACCCACGAGGCCGACGGACCCGTCCTGGTCGCCGGAGCCGTCCAGGGCAACGTCACCGAGCCCGGGCTGGGGTCCTTCGCCAACCGCGCCGAGGTGCTGAACAACCACCTGGACGGCACCGCGGTGCTGGCCTCCCGCCCCGAGGACCTCGACGTCGTGCTGTGGCCCGAGAACGGCTCCGACCTCGACCCGCAGGAGGCGCCGGAGGTGGCTGCCGCGCTCGACGACGCGGCCGAGGCGGTCGGCGCGCCGATCCTCGTCGGGGCCCAGGAGTTCCCTGAGACCGGCGGGCGCTACAACGTCTCATTGCTGTGGCGGGCGGGTCAGGGCGTCACCGACCGGTACGCCAAGCAGCACCCGGCACCGTTCGGCGAGTACATCCCGCTGCGCGGCTTCGTGCGGATCTTCTCCGACCAGGTCGACCGGGTGTCCACCGACATGCTGCCCGGCGTCGAGCCCGCGGTGGTGGACCTGCCTCGCGACGACGGGTCGGTGGTCCCGCTCGCCACGGTGATCTGCTTCGAGGTCGCCTACGACGAGATCGTCCGCGACGCCGTCGCCCGCGGTGCCCAGGTCCTGGTGGTGCCCACCAACAACGCGTCGTTCGGGTACACGGCCGAGTCCACCCAGCAGCTCGCGATGACCCGCATGCAGGCCATCGCGACGGGACGTGCCGCGGTACAGATCTCCACGGTCGGAGTCTCGGGGATCGTCGCGCCGGACGGCACCCTGCTGGCCGGCACCGGGCTGTTCACCGCCGACCAGATGGTCGCCGCGCTGCCGCTGCGCACCACGCTCACCCCGGCGGTGCAGGCGGGCTACTGGCCCGGCTGGATCATCAGCACTCTGGGGGCGGGCCTGACCCTGGCCGGGCTGGTGACCGCCGTCCGCGAGCGCCGCACGCGCCGGGGTGAGCGATGAGGACGCTGGTGATCGTGCCCACCTACGACGAGCGCGAGTCGTTGCCCGGGCTGCTCGACCGCTTGCGCGCCGAGGCGCCGCAGGTCGACGTGCTCGTGGTCGACGACGCCTCGCCGGACGGGACCGGGGACCTGGCCGCGGCGAGAGCGGCCGACGACGAACGGCTGCACGTGCTGCACCGGGCGGGCAAGGGCGGCCTCGGCGCGGCCTACGTGGCCGGCTTCGGCTGGGGGCTGGAGCGGGGGTACGACGTGCTGTGCGAGATGGATGCCGACGGCTCGCACCGCCCGGAGGAGCTGGACCGGCTGCTCGGGCGGCTGGTGGCCGACGACGCTCCCGACCTGGTCATCGGCTCACGCTGGGTACCGGGAGGGCGGGTGGTGAACTGGCCGTGGTACCGGTCGGTGCTCTCGCGCGGGGGGAACACCTACGTGCGTGGGGCCCTCGGTATCGGGGTGCGCGACGCGACGGGCGGCTTCCGGGCGTTCCGGGCCGCTGCGCTCCGCGCGGTGGACCTGCGGTCGGTGGAGTCGCACGGGTACTGCTTCCAGGTCGACATGACGTGGCGGGTGCTGCAGGGCGGGGGAGCGGTCGCCGAGGTGCCGATCACCTTCGTCGAGCGTGCGGCCGGGAGCTCGAAGATGTCGCGCTCGATCGTCGTCGAGGCGCTGACGAAGGTCACGCTGTGGGGTGTGCGGCACCGGTGGGCACAGCTGCGTGCGGCGTCGGCCGGGCGCGGGAGGCGCCCCTGACGCTCGCCGAGCGTCGCGGGAACGAAAGATGCGGTCCTCCGTCGAGGGAGGACCGCATTCTTCATCTCTGTACCGGGTGCCGACCCCGAGGTGGGCGGTGTGTCAGGCGGAGCGGCGCAGCTTGCCGGCGCGCAGCAGCTCGAGACGCTCGTCGAGCAGCTCTTCGAGCTCGGAGACCGAGCGGCGCTCGAGCAGCATGTCCCAGTGGGTGCGCTGGGGCTTGGTCGGCTTGGCCTCGGGGCGCTCTGCGTCACGCAGCAGCGCCTCACCGCCACACTGGCACTCCCACAGCGGGGGGACCTCGGCCTCGGTGGAGAACGGCAGGATGATGGTGTGGCCGTTGGGGCAGTCGTAGTGGGCCTGGAACCGCGGGGCGAAGTCCACGCCCTCGTCGGACTCCATGCTCTTGCTGCCGATGCTCATGCCGCGCAGGGAGCGGTCGGGCATGTCGTCCTCCACAGGTCGATGGGTTAGGGGCCTTGTTCTCCAACGCGCGCCCGGCGGGGGTTGTTCCGCGCGGGCGTGAAGAACCGGTGAAGCGTACCGGCTCTTCCGGGTGGGGGCCGGTGCAGGTCAAGGCTGGCGAGCGCGAGCCCGCCACGCAAGTCGAGAACCGCTGCAGGGCGCCGTTGTGGGTGACGTCACCCCGTCGCGCACTGGTGTGAGCCCGACGACCGGGAACAATCGGGAGGAAGCGCGGGTTGAGCCCGTCGATACATGCAAACGCATGGATCCGTGAGCGATCCTGGGAGTCATCGTGCAGTTCGGCATCTTCTCCGTCTCCGACGTCACGCCCGACCCGACCACAGGGCGGGCACCGGACGACAGCGAGCGTGTGCGCAGCATGCTCACCATCGCCCAGCACGCCGACGCCGCGGGCCTGGACGTCTTCGCCACCGGCGAGCACCACAACCCCCCGTTCGTCGCCTCCAGCCCCACCACGATGCTCGGCTACCTCGCCGGCGTGACCAAAGACATCACGCTGTCCACGGCGACCACGCTGATCACCACCAACGACCCGGTGCGGCTCGCCGAGGAGTACGCGATGCTCCAGGTGATCTCCGACGGCCGCATGGACCTGATGATGGGTCGCGGCAACACCGGTCCCGTCTACCCGTGGTTCGGCCAGGACATCCGCAACGGCATCCCGCTGGCCGTGGAGAACTACGCCCTGCTGCGTCGGCTGTGGACCGAGGACGTCGTCGACTGGGAGGGGAAGTTCCGGACCCCGCTCCAGGGCTTCACCGCCACCCCGCGACCGCTCGACGGCGTCCCGCCCTTCGTGTGGCACGGCTCGATCCGCTCCCCGGAGATCGCCGAGCAGGCCGCCTACTACGGCGACGGGTTCCTGCACAACAACATCTTCTGGCCCATGCACCACACCCGCCAGATGGTGCGCTTCTACCGCCAGCGCTACGAGCACCACGGCCACGGACGTGCCGACCAGGCGATCGTCGGCCTGGGGGGCCAGGTGTTCCTGCACCGCAACAGCCAGGAGGCCGTGCGGCAGTTCCGCCCCTACTTCGACGTCGCCCCGGTCTACGGCCACGGACCGTCGCTGGAGGACTTCTCCGCCCAGACGCCGCTGACCGTCGGCTCCCCGCAGCAGGTCATCGACCGGTACGCGTCCTTCGTCGACGACGTCGGCTACTACCAGCGCCAGATGTTCCTCATCGACCACGCCGGGCTGCCGCTGAAGACCGTGCTGGAGCAGATCGACCTGCTCGCCGGCGAGGTGGTGCCCGAGCTGCGCAAGATCGTCGAGGCCAAGCGCCCCGCCGACGACGTGCCGCTGAACCCGCCCACCCACGCCGAGCGCGTCGCCGCCGCACGCGCCGCCGGCCGGACCGCCGCGACCCACGTGGGCGACGGCGTCGACGCCGTCACGGGCGCCCGAGCCGAGGAGTCCGTCCGATGAGCACCCACCGCACTCTCGCCGTCGTCTCCGCCGGACTGTCCCAGCCGTCCTCGACGCGCCTGCTGGCCGACCGGCTCGCAGGTGCCACCGCCGACGAGCTGCGTGCCGCCGGGCTGGAGGTCGACGTCGAGGTCGTCGAGCTGCGCGAGCACGCCCACGCGATCATGGACGCCATGCTCACCGGGTTCCCCTCCGGCGGGCTCGCCGAGGCGTTGCAGACCGTGGCCGAGGCGGACGCACTGATCCTGGTCAGCCCGCTGTTCACCACGACCTACTCGGGGCTGTTCAAGTCGTTCGTCGATATCATCGACCCCGACGCGCTGACCGGGAAGCCCGTGCTGCTCGGCGCCACCGGCGGCACGCCACGGCACTCCCTGGCGCTCGACTACTCGATGCGGCCGCTGCTGACCTACCTGCGCACCCAGGTGATGCCCACCGTCGTGTTCGCCGCGACGGACGACTGGGCGGGTCAGGACGAGTCCGCCCTGCCGCGGCGCATCGCCCGGGCCGGGCGTGAGCTCGCCGACGCGGTCGCCGCCCGGCCTGCCGGGGGCGGCGTCGACGACCCCTTCGGCGACACGCCCGACTTCGCCGACCTGCTCGGCCGTTGACGGACCTGCGGCGTCCATGGGCACCTCCCGGGCAGACACCGTCACCCGGGTAGGCTCGGCGGCATGCGCGTCCTCGTCTCCGGCGGTGCCGGCTACATCGGTTCTCACACGGTCCTCTCCCTGATCGCCTCCGGGCACGACGTGGTCGTCGTCGACGACTTCTCCAACGCCAAGCCGACCGTGATCGGGCGCCTGGAGTCCCTCTCCGGGACCCACGTGCCGGTCCACGCGATCGACCTGACGGACGCCGAGAAGACCGAGCTGCTGTTCGCCCACGAGTCCTTCGACGCGGTCATCCACTTCGCCGGCCTCAAGGCGGTGGGGGAGTCGGTGGCCAAGCCGCTGGAGTACTACCGCAACAACCTCGACTCCACCCTGTCGCTGCTCGAGGCGATGCGCCGCCACGACGTGCCACGCCTCGTCTTCTCCTCCTCGGCCACCGTCTACGGAGAGCACGCCCCGGTGCCCTACCAGGAGGACTACGAGCACCTGTCCTCGTCCTCGCCGTACGGGCAGACGAAGGTCATGATCGAGCGCATCATGTCCGACGTCGCGGCCGCCACCGACGGGCTGCGTGTGGCGCTGCTGCGGTACTTCAACCCGGTGGGTGCCCATCCGTCCGGCGAGATCGGCGAGGACCCCCAGGGCATCCCGAACAACCTCATGCCGTTCATCGCGCAGGTCGCCGTCGGGCGCCGCGAGAAGCTCACGGTGTTCGGCGACGACTACCCGACCGCCGACGGCACCTGCGAGCGCGACTACCTGCACGTCGAGGACCTCGCCGCCGGGCACGTCGCCGCCCTGGAGCACCTGGACTCGATGGCCACCCCGGTGCGGGCCTTCAACCTCGGCACGGGGACCGGCACCTCGGTGCTGGCGATGCTCAAGGCCTTCGAGCGGGCGGTGGGACGCGAGCTGCCCTACGAGGTCGGACCTCGTCGAGCCGGAGACCTCCCGGCCTTCTGGGCCGACCCGACCCGGGCGAACACCGAGCTCGGCTGGCACGCACGCAAGACCATCGACGACATGTGCGCCGACACCTGGCGCTGGCAGTCCGCCAACCCGCAGGGCTTCCCCGACTCCTGAGGGCGTCGACCGCTTGCGCGCCGTCGACCCCGGGCGCAAGGATGGGGACATGACCGACGACGGCGGCACCCGACCTGACCAGCGATGGAACCCGGGCGCCAGGTATCGAGGTCCGATGGTGGCCCGCCGGCAGGTGGCCGCGGCCGTCGAACCTCTGGCCGGGCGACTGCGTCGCGGTCCTGCCCGTCGGACAGCCGTCTTCGACCGTGACGTGTGGCGCCCCGAGACGGCCGGCGTGCGCCCGCACGTCGCCGAGGCCCTCACCGTGGCGGCCGAGCGCTACCGCCGTGGTGCCGTGAGCACCAGCGGCCTGGTGCGCGCCGTCGGGCACGCCCTGGCGTCCTGACGTCGCGACCGTCTCCCGGGCGACGCCCCCACCGGTGGGGGCGTCACAGGACCTCGTCGACGGGAACCTGCTCGAGGCCGTGCGCCTCGGCGACGCCGGCCTGGGTGACGGCCCCGTCGTGGGTGTTGAGGCCGTGGGTGAGCGTCGCGTCGGCCCGCAACGCGCCACGCCAGCCGTGGTCGGCCAGCGCGCCCACGTAGGGGAGGGTGACGTTGGTCAGGGCGTAGGTCGAGGTCCGGGGGACGGCGCCGGGCATGTTGGCGACGCAGTAGAAGATGCAGTCGTGCACGGGATAGGTGGGCTGCTCGTGCGTGGTGGGACGTGAGCCCTCGAAGCAGCCGCCCTGGTCGATGGCGATGTCGACGAGCACGGAGCCGGGACGCATGCGGGACACCAGGTCGTCGGGCACGAGGACGGGCGCCTTGGCGCCCGCGACCAGGACGGCTCCGACGACGAGGTCGGCCTCCAGCACGGCGTGGGCGAGCGTGAGGCGGTTCGAGGCGAGCGTCTGCACCCGACCGCCGAGCTCGCGGTCCGCGGCACGCAGGACGTCGGCGTCGGTGTCCAGCACGGTGACCCTCGCCCCCATCCCGACGGCGATGCGGGCGGCGTTCATCCCGGCCACGCCGGCACCGATGACGACGACGTGCCCGGAAGCAACCCCGGGGACCCCGCCGAGCAGCACCCCGCTGCCCCCGGCCGCCTTGAGCAACGTGGCGGCGCCGACCTGGGTGGCCAACCGGCCGGCCACCTCGGACATCGGGGCGAGCAGGGGCAGGGCACCGGAGGTCGTCTGGACCGTCTCGTACGCGATCGCCGTGACGCGGCGGGCCAGGAGCTCGTCGGTGAGCGCCTTGTCCGCCGCCAGGTGCAGGTAGGTGAACAGCACCTGGTCGGACCGCAGACGGTGGTACTCCTCGGCCACGGGCTCCTTGACCTTGAGCACCATCTCCCCGGCGGCCCAGGTGGCGTCGGCGTCGGCGGTGATCACTGCGCCCGCGGCCTCGTACTCCTCGTCGGTCACACCGGCGCCGAGCCCCGCGCCCGACTGCACGTGCACGCGATGGCGGTGCGCCGTGAGCTCGTGCACCCCGGCCGGGGTGATCGCCACCCGGTACTCGTGGTTCTTGACTTCCCTGGGGACCGCGATGTCCATGGTGTGCCGCCTTTGCTCGGGCTCGGGTACGAGCTGCCGTGGGCGCGTCAGGGTGTGACGGCGCTCACCACCAGTGTGATGCTTCCGTTCGGCGCCGTGCACGCACTCCGATGATTATTCGGTAGATTGGCGCTATGTTGCCTGCTTCTTCAGGACGAGGCGTGGAGAAGGCGCCGCGCTCGAACGATCTTCGGACTCGCGTGGGCGGCCAGTCGGGCCTGGAACGCCGACCGTTGGTGCACGTGCGGCTCGACGACGTCGACCACCGACTGCTCGCGGCGCTGGCCGAGGACGCCCGACTGGCGAACAACGCCCTGGCCCAGAAGGTCGGGATCGCGCCGTCGACCTGCCTGGCCCGGGTGCGGCGCCTGCGTGACGAGGGCGTCCTGCGAGGCTTCCACGCGGACGTCGACCCCGCGCTGGCGGGCCGACCCCTGCAGGCGATCGTCGCGGTGCGGATGCACGGCGCCGCCCGCTCCCGGCTCAAGGCGTTCCTGCGCGAGCTCGCCGAGCTGCCGGGCGTGATGAACGTCTACCTGCTCGGCGGCGCGCACGACTTCTTCGTCCATGTCGCGGCTCCGGACTCGGACGGGCTGAACGACTTCGTCATCGAGAACCTGTCGGCGAACCCGGGGGTCGCCCTGACCGAGACGAACCTGATCTTCGAGCACGTGCGGGCGAGCTGGTACTGAGCCGTCAGCGGCAGGTCAGCGCGCGGCCTCGACGCGCGTCAGCCACCGGTGCAGCTCGGTGGCCAGCGCGACGGGCGCGTCGAGCTGGATCAGGTGACCGGCGTCGGGCACGAGCGTGACACTGGTGCCGCCGAGCGCGGCGGCCAGCCGATCGGCCCGGTCCGCGGGGATCCAGGTGTCCTCCTCGCCCCAGACGACGTGCGTGGGCACGGTGATCTCACCGAGGAGCGGTTCGAGCTCGGCGGTGAAGCGCTCGTCTGCCTGGGCGATCTGCCGGTAGAACGCGGCCTGCCCGGCGGTGTCGCGCCACGGGTCGACGAGCGCCGCGGTCTCCTCGGGACGCAGCCCGCGGTGGCTGGCGCCGGCGACGTACGCCTCGAGCGCGCCGAGGTGCACGGGCGCCGGCAGCCGGCCGAAGGTGTCGGCGTGCTCGGCCACGAGGGAGAAGTACGGCGAGCCCCACGGGCGCAGGGCGACCACGTCGACCAGGCACAGCGACGCGTACGGCCGTCCGTGCAGGAGGTGGGCGCGCAGGGACACCGCGCCGCCGTAGTCATGGGCGACGACGTGGGGCGAGTCGAGGGCCCAGTGGTCGAGGAGTGCGGCGAACGCCAGTCCCTGGGTGCCGAGGTCGACGTCGTGCTCGGGCGCCTTGGACGAGGCGCCGTACCCCGGCATGTCCCACAGGTGGACGGTGAACTCGGTGGACAGGGCACGGGCGTAGGGCGCCCACAGCCACGACGACCACGGTGTCCCGTGGCAGAACACCAGGGGCGGACCGGAACCGAACGCCGTCCAGGCGATCTCCCGCCCTCGCCAGATGAACCGCCGGTCGAGCTGCGGGCCGCCGGCCTGCGCGGCGGCCATCAGTCCCGGCCCGGGGCGTCGGCGGGCCGGGACTCGAGCACCTGGCGCAGCCCCGCCGCCTCGCCCTCGGCCTGGGCGCGGGCTGCCGCCTCGGTGGCGCGCTCACGCTCCGCCCGCGCGGCCTGCTCCCGCGCGGCCTGCAGCTCACCCCGCAGCGCGGCGGTCTCGCCCTCCAGCCGCGCGACGGCTGCCAGCGCCGCGGCGCGCTCGGCGTCGGCCTGAGCCCGGTCCTCCTGAGCACGCAGGCTGGCGGCGCGGGCATGCTCCAGCGTGGCCCGCGCCTCGACCAGCGCCTCGCGGGTGCCCTCGGCCGCACCCTGTGCCTGGGCGCGGGCCTCGGCCTGTGCGGCGCGGTCCCGCTCCGCCTCGGTGAGGCGGGCGCGCAGGTCGGCGATCTCCGTGCGGGCCTGGTCATGCTGCGCGTCCGACGCCGCGGCCCGCCCGACGGCCTGGGCGGCCTCGGCCCGGGCCTCGTCGCGCGCGGTGCTCGCCGCCTCCAGCCGCGCAGCGAGGTTCTCGGCGTCGGCGCGGGTGGCCGCCAGGTCGGTGCGGACCGTCGCCTGCTCGGCCTCTGCGCCGTCCAGCAGAGCGGCGAGGCGGCCGGCGTCGTCGCGAGCGGTGGCCAGCTGCTCGCGAGCGGTGGCCAGCTCGGCGGTGTGCTCGGTGCGGGCCGACCGGACCGCCTCGGCCCAGAGTGCCGTGACCCCTCGCTCGACGAGCAGCCCGACGCCGCGGGGGAGCGCAGGCAGCCGCGACGCCTCCGCCTCGGCAGCGGCCCGGTCCTCGCGCCAGCGGCGCAGGTAGGTGGTCGCGACGGCGTTGGAGCAGCCGGCGCGCTCGCGCACGGTCGTGACGGTGACCGCGGCGTCCTCCGCCACGAGGGCTTCGGCGGCGGCGTACACCCGGTCACGCGCGGTGACCGGCACCTGCTGCGTCTCGGGCTCTGGGGGACCAGCTGCTGGCTCTGCCGGTTCTGTGGCCCCGGTCGTCTCGATCGTCTCGGTCACTGTCACGCCCGCCGCTAGGAGGAAGAGGAGAAGTCTGCACAAACTACTCCTACTCTCCTGGTTGTTCTACCGTCACCCGCTTTTCCAAAGCGGGTGCGTCAAGAAACCACTGAAGGGTCGGTGGATGCTGTGTGCGCAGGTCAGCGCGCTACGATGCGCGGAAGATCGATCACGCCAGGCGTCGGTACCTGGCTCGGGGTGAGCGTCTGGTGAGCATCGGCTGCAAAGTCCTGCGCCGTGAACTGCGCGGACATCGCCTCGCCCAACCGGTCGAGATCGTCCTCGAAGAGGCCGGCGTAGGTGCGCAGCGTCAGCACCGGCGACTCGTGGCCGAGCATGCGCTGGACGGCCTTGACGCTCGCGCCGCCGGCGATGGCCAGCGAGGCAGCCGTGTGACGCAGGTCGTGCAGGGTCAGCGGCTCGAAGTCCTCCGCCCCGGCGCCCAGGGTGAGCCGGGACGCGACGTCCAGCCGGTGTGTCCGGGCGATCTTCGCAGCGCGGGTCAGGGCGTCGCGACGTCGCCGGTCCTCGACGGCCAGCACCTCCCAGGTGCCGGGATCGACCACGCCGGTGTCCGCCAGCCCGGCCTGACCCTGGACACGACGCACCGCGTCCAGGGTCGCCGCGTCCACGACCCGCGTCAGGCGAACCCCGAGCAGCTCCTGCAACGTCGTGACCGCACCGCCCGCGGCTCGCACCGCGGGACGGAAGGCGCTGCGGTCGAAGCTCTCGCGGCGCAGCGGTCCGCCGTCCCGCCCCACGAACAGCAGGCCGGCACCTCGGGCAGCCAGCAGCACGGACAGGTCGGCGGCGAGCGCCCCGGGCACCGGCACCTCCCGGCGGGCGTGCGTCTTGGTGTCCCCGAGCAGCAGCGTGCCGTCGTCGAGCCGGGTGTAGGCCCGTTCGACCGTGATGCGCCGGCGCAGCAGGTCGACGTCGCCGGTGCGCAGCGCGGACAGCTCGCCCCAGCGCAGCCCGGTCAGCCCGGCCAGGAGGATCAGGGTGCGTCCCTGGTGGCTCCGCGCGGCGTCGGCGACCCGGCGCAGCTGCTCGTGGCTGAGGTAGCGGTGCGCCTTGGTCCTCGGCGCCCGGGGGAGCCCGGGGACCCGGCCCGAGGGCGTGCGGGCAGGGTTCGCGGTGAGTCGGCGCGCGTCGACGGCGGCGTCGAGCAGGGCCACGAGCAGCCGGACGGCGTCGCGTCGCCGGGCCGGGGAGGCCACCTCGCCGGTGCGGGGTGCCCGCATCCCGGCGGCCCAGCGCGTGACGTCCTCGTGCGTGATGCGTCGCAGCGCCGAGTCACCGAACGTGGGTGCCACCAGGGAGCGGAACCGCTCACGCTCCGACTCCAGGGTGCGCGGCGCACGATCGGCCCGGCCCTTCTGCCACTGATCGAACCAAGCGGTCAGGGCGATCGCCGACCCGCGCGGGTCCACCCAGGTGCCGAGCTTTCCCGCCTCCTCGGCGCGACGTGCCTCGGCCAGTGCGTCGCGCCGGGACCGGAAGGCGCGGGTGCTGCGCAGCCGGCCGTCCACGCGGAAGCGCCCGACGTAGGAGGTCGTCCCGCCCCGCGTGCCGCGCTTCTCGGTGTAGGCCATGGGCCGACCCTAGCGCTCGGAGCAAGCCGCTGACCTGCAAGGTCGTTCAGCGTTCGGCCGTCCGCGCCCGGCCGTGCCCCGGGGCGGCACCCGCGGCGGGGGCGACCGGGCACAGCGTCATGAACACGCTGTGCGGGTCGGTGACGTAGTCGGCGAACGGGCCGCACTCGACGAACCCGTGGCGGGCGTAGAGCCGCCGCGCCGGGGCGAAGTACTCCTCGGTCCCGGTCTCCAGGCTGACCCGGGCATACCGGCGCTCGGCGGCCAGGCCGAGCAGCCGCTCGAGCACCGCCGTGGCGACCCCGCGTCCGCGGGCCGCGTGCGCGGTGCGCATGGACTTCAGCTCCCCGTGCCCCGGTGCACCCGGGGCCGTGGCCGTCAGCTCGCTGAGCGCACCGCAGCCGAGCAGCTGCCCGTCGTGGGCGCGGGCGGTCAGGAACGTGACGTGGGCGGCGGTCAGGGCGGTCAGGTCCAGGGCGTGCACCGACTCCGGGGGAGAGGTGGCGAACATGTCGGACAGGTGCTCGTCGAGCAGGGCGCGGACGTCCGGGGCGGCGGGTGACTCCTGGGTGATGTGCACCGCGCCATCCTGCCCGACGGCACCGTGCTGGTGCAGCGGCCACCCCGCCCCCGTGCGCGGGGCGCCGGGCGGCCACTAGGGTGTGCGCGTGAGTCCTGGCGCACTCCACAACGTGCATGTCGTCGGCCCGCCCGACGGCACCCCCCTGGTGCTCGCACACGGCCTGGGCTGTGACCAGACGATGTGGCACCGCGTGGTCGACGCGTTCGCCGTGGACCACCGGGTCGTGCTGTTCGACCACGCCGGGGCGGGCGGTGCCCACCCGAGCACCTTCGACCCTGACCGGCACGCCTCCCTGGAGGGGTACGCCGACGACATGGTTGCCCTGCTCGAGGACCTCCGGCTCGGCCCTGCGGTGCTGGTCGGGCACTCCGTCAGCGCCACGGTCGTGCTGCTGGTGGCCGACCGGCGCCCGGACCTGGTGGAGCGGCTGGTGCTCGTGGGGCCCAGCCCTCGCTACCTGGACGACGACGGCTACCGCGGGGGGTTCAGCGCCGCGGAGATCGACGAGCTGCTCGAGACCCTCGAGTCGAACTACCTGGCCTGGTCGGACGCGATGGCCCCGGTGATCGTCGGCAACCCGGACCGCCCCGAACTGGGCGCCGAGCTGACCGACTCCTTCCGCCGTACCGACCCGCAGGTGGCCCGCGCGTTCGCTCGCGCGACGTTCCTGTCGGACAACCGGGCCGACCTGGCACGGGTGCACGTCCCGAGCCTGGTCGTGCAGTGCCGCGAGGACGTCATCGCGCCGGTGGAGGTGGGCCGCTACGTCCACGAGCACCTGGCCGGCTCGCAGTTCGTCCTGATCGACGCCGTGGGTCACTGCCCACAGCTCAGCGCGCCCGAGGTGCTCACGGCGGCCGTGCTGGACTACCTGGGCGGCCCGCCCGGCCCGCACCCGCCAAGATGAGCACCGACGCCTGGTCGACGGCGCCGCTGGGCCTGCTGCACCTGGACACGGACGGCCACGTGCTGCGGGCGAACGACACGTTCGTCGCCTGGGCAGCGGGGCCGGACGGCGCTGCCCACGAGGTGACCGGACGCAGGATCGGCGACCTGCTCACCGTGGGCGGACGCATCTACTGGGACACGCACGTGACGCCCACCCTGACGCTGACCGGTCGCGTCGAGGCCGTGCGCATCGAGGTGCGCACCCCCGACGGACCCCTGCCGGCACTGCTCACGGCGGCGGTCACGCCGAGCGGGATCGACGTCGCGGTGCTGGCGGTGCGTCGTCGGGCGGAGTTCGAGCAGCAGCTGGTGCGCGCCCGGGAGACGGCCGAGCGGTCGGCCGAGCGTCTGCGCTGGGTGCAGCAGGCCACGGCCGCGCTGTCGCACGCCGCCGGGGGTGACCAGGTCCGTGCCGCGCTGCTGGCGGCCGTCGGTTCGCACCCGGGGGTGGCCGACGTGGCCCTCGAACGGCCGGTGGCCGCCGCCGGTGGGGTGCGCCGCGGGCCGCAAGGGGACCTGACGGTCGCGGTCGTCGGTGCCGCCGGCTCGCACGGTGACCTGGTCGTGGGCGTGCGGGGCCGTCCCGCCGACCCGCCGCTGGACATCGACGCCCTGGCCACGATCGCTCAGCAGGGCGGGGTGGCGCTGGACCGTGCGCTGCTGCACGAGCGGAGCATGTCGGTGGCCCACGAGCTGCAGCACGCCATGCTCACGGTCGACCTCCCGCGCCGTCACGACGTCGTCGTCTCGGCGCAGTACGTCCCCGCCGACAGCGGCATGGAGGTCGGCGGCGACTGGTACGACGCGTTCTGGGTCGACCCGACCACCCTGGCCGTCGTCGTGGGCGACGTGGTCGGCAGCGGTCTGGCGGCCGCGACCACGATGGGCCAGCTGCGCACGGCGACCCGGGCGCTGGCAGGCCCCGACCTCGGTCCGGCTCAGGTGCTCGACCTGGTCGACCGGTTCGTCGTGGACCGGCAGGTGGGTTTCGGCTCGACCCTCGTCTACGCCGAGCTCGACACCGGCAGCGGTGTGCTCTCCTACGCCTGTGCCGGCCACCTGCCGCCGCTGCGGGTCGGTCGCGACGCCGTCGAGTACCTGTGGGACGGTCGATCGACCCCGCTCGGGGCGCACCCGGGGCAGGTCGGTCCACCCCGCGGGCAGGGCCAGGTACGGCTCGCACCGGGCGACGCGGTCCTGCTGTACACCGACGGGGTGGTCGAGCGGCGCGACCAGGCGTTGCCCGACGGGCTGGCGCACCTGGCGCGCACCGTGCGCCGGCCTCCGGCCGGTGAGGCCCTGCGGGCACAGGTCACCGCCACCGGGTCGACGCGCCGTGACGACGCCTGCGTGCTCGCCGTGACGTGGTTCGCCGCCCAGGACCGCGACCGGTCCTGAACGGCCGGGCGCGAGCGCCGTACCGGACACCGGGCGTGGTGCCAGCGGCGCCGCTGTGCCAGGATCGCGCCCATGTCGTCGTTCGAGCTCGCCCAGGTCAACGTCGCCCGCCTGCTGGCCCCGCTGGACAGCGAGGCGCTCGCCGGCTTCGTCGACCTGCTGGCACCGGTGAACCACCTCGCCGAGAGCTCACCGGGCTACGTGTGGCGCCTGCAGAGCGAAGGGGGCGACGCGACGGACATCGAGGGTTTCCGGTTCGACGTCGACGACTCGCCGGGCGTGATCGTCAACATGTCGGTGTGGCAGGACCTCGCCGCGTTGTCGACGTTCGTCTACGGCGGCCTGCACCGTGCCGTGCTGCAGCGCCGGCGCGAGTGGTTCTCGCGGATGACCGAGGCCTACACCGCGTGCTGGTGGGTGACCGCAGGCCATCGCCCCACCGTCGCCGAGGCCGAGGAGCGCGTGCTGCACCTGCGTGCCCACGGCCCGACGGCGTGGGCCTTCACGCTGCAGCGATCCTTCGACCCGTCCGGGGAGCCGACGTCGGCCACCCCACGTGCCCGGGAAGGCTGCCCGGCCTGAGGTCTCAGGGGGCGTGCACGGTCGGGTCGTCGCGCAGCACGTCGAGCAGCAGCGCCCGCACCGCGTCGGGGCGTTCGAGCGCCGGCAGGTGACCGGCCCAGTCCAGCTCGACGAGCTCCGCGCCGCCGATGTGCTCGGCGGCGTACGCCGCGAGGTGGCGGAAGTGGTCCATGTCGTGCGCGCCGGTGACCACCACCGTGGGCACGACGACGGCCTCCAGGTCCACCGCCGCCCGGCGCGGCTCGGGAGGGTCGTCGCTGGCGTCGGCGGCGAGCTGGATGTCGAACGCTCGGCGCTGCATGGCCGCGAGCGCCTCGCGCACCGACAGGTCTGCGTCGGGGCCGAGCCAGGTGGCGACGTTGAGGCGCACGGCGCCCTCGAGGTCGTCGGCTTCCAGCAGCCGGTCCTCCGCGGCGTCGAAGGCCTCGGCGGTCTCGGTCGGTGCGACGCCGTCCAGGTCCGGGTTGAGCAGGACGAGCTCGCGCACCCGACCGGGATGGGTGGCGGCCAGCTCGAGCGCGACGCGCCCGCCGAACGAGGAGCCGACGACGACGGCGTCGGCCACGTCCAGGTGGTCCAGGAGCGTGGCGAGGTCGTCGGCGTCGGCGTACTCGCCGCCCGGCAACGGTGTGTCACCGAACCCGCGCAGGTCGGGGCGGACCACGCGGAAGGCGTGGCTCAACGCGGGGACGAGGGGTTCCCACATGCGGCGGTCGGCGACGCCGGCGTGCACGAGCAGGACGGGCGTGCCGGCACCGGCGTCGTCGTGGGCGAGGATCATGGGCCCGCACCTCGAGCAGTCTGCGCTCCGGCCCCCGGGACCCCGAAGCGTGCGCGCAGTCGTCGGTGCCGGTGGGCGAAGAGGGCCGACACCGTCGCGCGGACCGCGCGGGCGGCGCCCGGGACGCTGCGGGGCACCGCCCGCAGGTCGAAGGAGACGACGTCACGCACCCGGCACGCGCCCGGTTCGACGTCCTCCAGCGCCCGCTCGTGCTCCCAGCGCGCCATGGTCAGGGTCTGCGACCGTTCGACGAACCGACGGCCGGGTTCCACCTGGGCGACCACCACGTCGTCGTACTCGACCGGGAACCAGCCTCCCAGCAGGAGCACGCTGCGTCCCAGCGGGCCGCCCGTCGTCATCGGCGCGCCGCCGGCCGGTCCACGCATCGCCGGCGGGGTGGTCATCGCGACCCACGGCCACAGCTCGGCCCGGATCCCGGCGAACGACGTCGCGTGGCGCCACAGCACCGCTCGCGGGACGGCGAGCACGCTGGTCGTCACCACCGGGTCCCTGGGCACGTGCTCGACACTATGGCCCGGGCGGCTGGACGTCGACCCGGCCGGGAATGCCGCCCGCAGGCACGCGTTGACGCCGGTATGAAGCACATCGGGTTCCTGTCCTTCGGTCACTGGACCGACCACCCGTCCTCGGCGACTCGCAGCGCCGCGGACGTGCTGACGCAGTCGATCGAGCTCGCCGAGGCCGTCGAGGAGCTCGGGGCCGACGGTGCGTACTTCCGGGTGCACCACTTCGCCCGTCAGCTGGCCAGCCCGTTCCCGCTGCTGGCCGCGGTCGGGGCGCGCACGAGCCGCATCGAGATCGGCACGGGCGTGATCGACATGCGCTACGAGAACCCCGCCTACATGGCCGAGGACGCCGGAGCGGCGGACCTCATCTCCGGCGGGCGGCTCCAGCTCGGCATCTCGCGGGGATCACCCGAGCAGGTCATCGAGGGCTACCGGCACTTCGACCACGTCCCGGCCACGGGGGAGGACGACGCCGCCATGGCCCGCCGGCACACCGCACGGTTCCTCGAGCTGCTGGACGGCGAGGGGTTCGCGGAGCCGAGCCCGCGACCGATGTTCCCCAACCCGCCCGGCCTGCTGCGCCTTGAACCGCACTCGCCGGGCCTGCGACGGCGCATCTGGTGGGGGGCGGGCTCGCGCGCGACCGCCGAGTGGACCGCCGCCCAGGGGATGAACCTCATGAGCTCGACGCTGCTCACCGAGGACACCGGGGTGCCGTTCCACGCGTTGCAGGCCGAGCAGATCCAGCGGTTCCGCGACGCCTGGTCCGCCGCGGGTCACCCCTGGGAGCCGCGCGTGTCGGTGTCCCGGTCGATCTTCCCGATCACCGACGACCGCGACCGCGCCTACTTCGGGCTCGAGACCCGCTCGACCGACCAGGTCGGCATCCTCGACGGCGTCCGGGCCCGGTTCGGCAAGACCTACGCCGGCGAGATCGACGAGATCGTGGCCGACCTGGAGGGCGACACCGCGATCGCCGCGGCCGACACGCTGCTGCTGACGGTGCCCAACCAGCTCGGGGTGGAGTACAACGCGCACGTCGTGGAGAACGTCGTGCAGCACGTCGCCCCGGCGCTCGGGTGGCGCTGAGGTTCGACGCCGGCCGGTGCGTCAGCCGCCGTCCCTGAGCGCCGCGTCGATCAGGCGGTGACCGTGCGCCTCGAACCTGGTGTCACCGACCCGACAGGCCCACACCGCCGTCCCGATCGCCTCGCGCACCAGGGTGCGCCGCCAGGCGGACCCCGTGCGCGGGTCACCGCCGTAGCCGGCCACGAACGCCGCAGCGAGATCCTCGCGACCGGCCAGCTGCTGACGGTCCAGGCGGGCCAGGTCCGTGCACGGCGCGCGCCAGTCCGCCCGCCCGAAGTCGATGAGGCGTACCACGCCGTCGTCGACGACCCAGTTGCGCGGGTGGAAGTCGCCGTGGGTGGGCACCACCCGCACCGGCGGGTGCGCGTGCGCCGCCACCACCGCACGCAGCCGCTCCTCGCGACGGGCGTCGATGCGGTGCGGCGCGTCCAGCCACTGCATCGCGCGCGCGTCCTGCGCCGCCTCCCAGTCGCCGTCCACGTGCGTACCCAGCGCGTGCAGGCTCGCCAGCAGCTCGCCCGCCTGGCGGTAGGTGTCCGGGTCGTTCTCGGCCGCACCTCCCTCGACGAGGTCGCCCGGCAGCCACGCGGTGGCCAGCAGGTGGCGCTCGCGGTCGGCGTGCAGCAGCCGCGGCACCCGCCCACCGGACACCAGCGGCGCCAGCAGCGTCTGGTGGGCGACGATCTCGCGATCCAGGTGGTGGTCGGCGGGCCCGGAGGCCTTCACCGCGACGTGCGTGCCGTCCTCGGCCCGCAGGCGGAGCACCGCGGTGTCGGTGAGGCCCCAGGAGTGGTCGGCCACGAGCGCCGTCTCACCCAACCAGGACCGCACGAGCGCACGCTGGGCGTCGTCGAGGCCGGGAAGGTCGCTGGTCACCCACGGCAACCTACCGGCACACCGGTGGCCGCCCCCCGTCCGCGCTCGCGGCACCCGGGTGCGCGAGCGCCCGACATGCCTGGAGCCGCCGTCTCGATACCGTGGGACGGTGCGCCCGATCAGGCAGGCGGCGGCACGCACGCCGGCGTCACGACGCCGTGACCTCGACCTGCTGCGCGCCGCCGCGATCTGCGCCGTCGTCGTGGGGCACTGGCTCCTGATGACCGTGGGACGCACGCACGACGGCCACCTGACCGGCTTCACCGCCCTGCCGCAGCTGGCCTGGGCCCACGGGCTGACCTGGTTGTTCCAGGTCATGCCGGTGTTCTTCCTCGTCGGCGGTGCCGTCAGCGCGATCTCGTGGACCCACCAGCGCGACCGCGGCGAGACCGCCACGGCCTGGCTGCTCGACCGCAGCGCCCGGTTGTTCCCGCCGCTGACCGTCTTCCTGCTCGTCGTGGCCGCCGGGGCCGGCGTCGCCCGGCTGGCACACGCCCCGCCCGACGTCGTCGAGCAGGCCGTCGCGCTCGTGATCCTGCCGCTGTGGTTCCTCGTGGTCTACCTCGGCGTGACCGCGCTGACACCCCTGACCTACCGGCTGCACGAACGCTACGGCCTCGCCGTGCCCGTCGTCCTGGTCGCCGGCGTCGCCGCCGGCGACCTGCTGCGGTTCACCACCGGCCACGAGCTCGCCGGGGCCGGCAGCTTCGTCTTCGGCTGGCTCGCCGTCCACCACGCCGGCTACGCCTGGCACGACGGCACCCTGGCGCTCGGCCCCCGACGCGCCGCACTGATCGTCGTCGCCGGCATGGCCGCGCTCGTGCTGCTCACCGTGCCCGGACCCTACCCCGTGAGCATGGTGACCGTGCCCGGGGCCGCGATGCAGAACCCCGCACCACCCACCCTGGCGCTCCTGGCGCTCGCCACCACCCAGCTCGGCGTCGTCGCCCTCCTCTCACGGCCCGCCCGGCAGTGGCTGGCCCGCCCGGGCCCCTGGACCGCGGTGGTCGCCGTCAACACCGTCGTGCTCACCGTCTACCTGTGGCACCTGGTCGCCGCCCTGCTCGGCGCGCTCGCCCTCGACACGCTCGGGTGGCTGCCCCCCAGCGACCCGAGCACCACCGCGTGGTGGTCCGGGCGCGTCCCCTGGCTCGCGGCGCTCGCCGTGGTCCTGGCCGTGCTCGTGATGCTGCTCGCCCCGATCGAGAACCGTGCCTCCGCACGTCGCCGCCCGGGCGTACCCACCGACGGCCACCGCACCCGGCGTGCGGCCGCCGCGGCCCGCCTGGCACGCACCGGGCCGGTCGTCGGCGCGTACGCGGCCACCGTCGGTGGCCTGCTGTGGCTCACGGTCGCCGGGACCGGCCGCCACGGCCCTCTCGTCCTTCCCACCGGCGCCCTCGTCATGGTCCTGGCAGGTGCCACCGTGCTGCACCTCGCACGCGCCGCAGGGTGCCGGTCGACTGCGCAGTGACCGGCGCCGGCCTGTGCCGGCCGGCAGGTCAGGTCCGGTAGGTTGGGCGCCGGCAACGTCGCCGTCTCGAAGGGAACCGCCGTGGCACTGCCCAGCCCTGGCTACACCATCACCCTGCGCGTGCAGGTCCCCGCCTCCCAGCGTGCCACCAGCACCGTGGTGGCCGCCGTCGCCGACGCCGGCGCCGCGGTCACCGGCGTCGACATCGCCCACTCCACCCCCGACGGACTCGTGGTGGACGTCACCTGCGACACCGTCGACACCCAGCACAGCGAGCAGGTCGTGGCCACCCTCGAGGCGCTGGCGGGGGTGCACGTGCTCAAGTGGTCCGACTCGACCTTCCTGCTGCACCTCGGCGGCAAGATCGAGGTGGCGCTCAAGACACCCATCAAGACACGCCGCGACCTGTCACGCGCCTACACCCCCGGCGTCGCCCGCGTGTGCACCGCCATCGCCGAGAACCCCGACGACGCCCGCCGCCTCACCATCAAGCGCAACACCGTGGCCGTGGTCACCGACGGCACCGCGGTGCTCGGCCTCGGCGACATCGGCCCCGCCGCCGCCCTGCCCGTCATGGAGGGCAAGGCAGCGCTGTTCAAGCAGTTCGGCGGCGTCGACGCCTGGCCCGTGTGCCTGGACACCACCGACACCGAGGAGATCATCTCGATCGTCAAGGCCCTCGCACCCGTGTACGGGGGAGTCAACCTCGAGGACATCTCCGCACCGCGCTGCTTCGAGATCGAGGCGCGGCTCCGCGCCGAGCTCGACATCCCCGTCTTCCACGACGACCAGCACGGCACCGCCATCGTCGTGCTCGCCGCCCTGGTCAACGCCCTCAAGGTCGTCGGCAAGGAGCTGTCCGAGGTGCGGATCGCCGTCTCCGGCGTCGGCGCGGCGGGCAACGCCATCATCCGCCTGCTCAAGGCCCAAGGAGCCGCGCACATCGTCGCCTTCGGGCGCGAGGGCGCCCTGCACCCCGGCCTGACCAACGGCGACCCCCACCGCCGCTGGATCTCCGAGAACACCAACACCGACCGGTTCACCGGCACCCTGCGCGAAGGCCTGGCCGGCGCGGACGTCTTCATCGGTGTCTCCGCCGGCAACATCCTCACCGGGGCCGACATCGCCACCATGAACGACGACGCGATCGTGTTCGCCCTGGCCAACCCCACCCCCGAGGTCGACCCCATCGCCGCGGCCGAGCACGCCGCCGTCGTGGCCACCGGCCGCAGCGACCACCCCAACCAGATCAACAACGTCCTCGCCTTCCCCGGGCTCTTCCGCGGCCTGCTCGACGTCGGCGCCACCGAGATCACCGACGACCTGCTGCGCGTCGCCGCCCTGGCGATCGCCGACGTCGTCGACGACGACGAGCTCAACAGCGCCTTCGTCATCCCCGGGGTGTTCGACCACCGCGTCGCCGAGGCCGTCGCCGAAGCGGTGCGCTCGGTCTCGACCTCCTGAGACCACTCGCCGGCCATCACGGGGCACTAGCCTGTGCGGGTGAGGAGCACACACCTGACCTGGCCTCCCGTCGCCCTGGCCGCCGCCGTGGTGGCGACGGCGCTCGCGGCCTGCGGGACCACCGGCGCCCAGGACGTGGCCGGGCGAACCTTCGTCGCGGTCGAGGTGACCGGGCACGAGCTCGCCGCCGGCTCGCAGGTCGTGGTGGCGTTCACCGAGGACTCGGTCGGGCTGCAGCCTGGCTGCAACAGCATGTCCGCACCGGCCACCTGGGAGGACGGCACGCTGCGGCTGACCGGCGAGATGCGGTCGACGATGATGGCGTGCAGCGACGAGCTCATGGCCCAGGACCAGTGGTTCAGCGACCTCGTCGCATCCGGCCCGGCCCTTGCGTTCGACGGGGACAACCTCAGGCTCACCGGGCAGGATGTGACCGTCGTGCTCGTCGAGCACGACTGACCGCCACGCCCCCGAGACGGAGTCCCGATGGCCCTCGGCCCCTGGAGCACCGCCGACCCGCAGCGTCCGCTGCTGCTCTTCGCCGTCACCCCGCCACGACGCACGACCACGGCAGAGGACGCCCAGCGCATCGCGGACCGCACCTGCGAGCGCCTGCGCGACCTCGACCTGGACGCCCTGGTGCTGTACGACATCGACGACGAGACGGACCGCAACCCGGACGAGCGGCCGTTCCCCTACCTGCCGACGCTCGACCCGGGGGAGTTCCGCACGCGTCATCTCACCGGCTGGGACGGCCCCGTGGTCGTCTACCGCAGCACCGGGAAGTACACCACCGGGGAGCTGGCAGGGTGGTTCGGCGCCCAGGACCCGCAGCAGGTGAGCACGGTGCTGGTGGGCGCGTCGTCCAGCGGCAGCGCCGTGCGTACCACGCTGAGCGAGGCGCAGGACCTGCGCCGCCGGCACGCGCCGGAGCTCGAGCTCGGGGGAGTGGCGATCCCCGAGCGGCACGAGGCACGCGGGGACGAGCACGAGCGGATGCGGCGCAAGCAGGCGGCCGGCGTGGGCTTCTTCGTCACCCAGGTCGTCTACGACGTCGGTGCCGCGAAGTCGATGGTCTCCGACTACCGCTACGACTGCGCCGCGCAGGGGCGCGATCCCGCACCGGTGGTCTTCACGCTGTCGGTGTGCGGGTCGCGCAAGACCCTCGAGTTCCTCGAGTGGCTCGGCGTGCACGTGCCGCGCTGGATGCGCAACGACCTGCGCCATGCACCGGACCCGCTCGCGACCTCCTTCGACCAGTGCGTGTCGATCGCCGAGGACCTGGCGCAGTTCTGCACCCGGCACGACATCCCCTTCGGCTTCAACGTCGAGTCCGTCTCGATCCGACGCGCAGAGATCGACGCCTCGGTGCGCCTGGCCGCGCGACTCGGTGACCTGCTGGGGCGGGGGCCGTCCCCCGTCGGACCGGGACCGCACCGCCGTGCAGGCCGTCCCTGACGGGCGACCGACCCGGCCGGACGTGACCCCGTGGCGTCTTGGCCGGTCGCGAGGTCCGACCGGCCCGGGAGGTCCGACGGCGACGCACCGGCGGCAGGGGCGTCTCGGCCGCGTCGTCGACCTGGACCCCCACCGGCACAGCACGCGCGACGGGCGCGACGGGGCCGGCCATCCGGGCGCGCTCTCGGAACCAGGCCACGGCGACCGGCACCAGTCCGCCGACCCATGCCAGGGGCGCGGCCAGGCACACCCCGAGGAACCCGAGCTCGCGCACCAGGACGATCCCGGCCACCGCCCGCAGCACGAGCTCGGCGAACCCCGAGACGGTCGGTGACCCCGCACGTCCCAGGCCTTGCACGGCGTTGCGGTAGACGAACAGCAGGGCGAGGAACCCGTACAGCACGCCGCTGACGACGAGGTACTGACGCGCCATGGCGACCACGGCGTCGTCGTCGCCGACGAACAGCCGTACGAGCGGGACACCGGCGGTGATCACGACGCCGCCGAGCGCGACGGCGCAACCGAGCGCCAGCCAGGTGGTGCGCAGCACGCCCGCCCGCACGCGCCGCCAGCTGCCCGCGCCGCGGTTCTGCGCCACGTAGGTCGCCAGGGCCAGACCCAGCGAGTTGAGCGGCGTGACGGCGAGCATGTCGACGCGAGCCGCCGCGGTGAAGGCGGCCACGGCAGAGGCTCCGAGGGAGTTGACCGCGTACTGCAGCACCACCGCACCGACCGCGATGACGGACATCTGCAGCCCCATGGACAGCCCGACCCGCACCGGTTCGTCGAGGTCCGACCAGCGCAGCCGCCAGTCCTCGCCCCGGGGGGCGAGCTCGGGCATCCGCCGCCGGACGAGCTCGAGGCACGCGGCCACCGACAGCACCTGCGCGACGACCGTGGCCAGCGCTGCTCCGGCCACGCCCATCCCGAGACCGCCGACGAGGGCCACCACGAGCACCGCGTTGATCAGGCACGAGAGCACCAGGAACACCAGCGGCGTGCGGCTGTCGCCGAGGGCGCGGATGATCGCCGACAGGTAGTTGAACGCCACCATCGCCGAGGCGCCCCAGAAGGTCACCTCGAGGTAGGCCACGGCGTCGTCGACGAGCTCGGGCGGGGTCTCCAGCAGCTCCAGCAGCGGGCGTGCGGTCACGACGCCGACGACGGTGATGAAGACCGCCAGCCCGGCGGAGATCGCGGTGCCGGCGGCGACCGTGCGGCCCAGGGCCTGACGGTCGCCGGCCCCGTAGGCCCGCGCGACCGGGATGGCCAGACCGGTGGAGGACCCCCACGACAATCCGATGAGCAGGAAGATCACTGCGCCGGTGGCCCCCACGGACGCCAGGGCGTCCACACTGATCAGGCGCCCGACGACGACTGCGTCGGTGAACTGGTAGAGCTGCTGGAAGATGTTCCCCACCAGCAGCGGGAGCGCGAAGAGCACGATCAGCCGGGTGGGGGGCCCGCTCGTGAGGTTCTTGGTCATCGAGCAGAAGCGTAGGGCGGTACCGCGGCGAACTCGAATCGTTTCGACCGTGGCGTGCGCCACATGTGCCCCCACGCCCCCGACCACCGCCGCGTCCGGCGGCGGCCAGGGCCACGACGTCGCAGAATGGCGGTCGTGACCAGCTTTTCGAGCGACTCCCGGCGGCTCCGCGACCTGGCGCTGCTACGACGCGTGCGTGACCGGATCGACCGTGAGTTCGCCCAGCCGCTCGACGTCGAGGCCCTGGCGCGGGGCGTGCACGTGTCCGGGGGCCATCTGAGCCGACAGTTCAAGGCGGCCTTCGGGGAGTCGCCGTACAGCTATCTCATGACCCGTCGGATCGAGCGTGCGATGGCACTGCTGCGGCGCGGCGACCGCAGCGTGACCGATGCGTGCTTCGAGGTGGGCTTCTCCTCGCTGGGCACGTTCTCCACCCGGTTCACCGAGCTGGTGGGCATGCCCCCGAGCGAGTACCGCCGTCGGGCCTGCGAGACGCCGGCGGCCGAGCTGCCCTCCTGCGTGACCAAGCAGGTCGCCCGACCGATCAGGAATCGAGAAGCGCCGCCCTCGCCACGTGTCTAGCGTGGCGGGCATGGACATCGTCATCCACACCACCTTCCTGCCGCACACCGACCCCGATGCCTCGCTGGCGTTCTACCGGGACCTGCTCGGTTTCGAGCTGACCCAGGACGTCGGCCAGGGCACCATGCGTTGGCTCACGCTCGTCTCTCCGGCCCAGCGCGACGTGCGCCTGGTCCTGACCCCGCCCGCGGCCGACCCCGGCGTCACCGAGGACGAACGCCGGACCATCGCCGAGCTGATGGCCAAGGGCAGCTACCAGTCCATCATCCTGGGCACCCACGACCTCGAAGGCGTCTTCGACCGGCTGCAGGCCGCCGACGCCGAGGTCGTCTCCGAACCGACCGAGCAGCCGTGGGGCGTGCGCGACTGCGCCTTCCGCGACCCGGCGGGCAACATGGTGCGCATCGACGAGGTCGGCCGATCATGACGACCACCTCCACCGCGCCGCGGCGCCCGGGCCGCTTCTCCCGATGGCTGCAGCACACGGCCAACGCCCGCACCGTCGCCAGGCTCCGCCGCCGCGGTGGCCGGCAGATGGGCATGGACCTGCTGGTGCTGCACACCGTGGGTCGGCGCAGCGGCGCGCCCCGGCAGAACCCGCTGGCGTTCGTCGACGACGGCCACCCCGGCTGGATCGTCGTGGCCTCCGGCGGCGGCGAGCGCCATCCGGACTGGTTCGACAACCTGATGGCGGACACGGACCGGTGCGCCGTCGAGGTCCACGGCAGCGAGCCGGTGCCGGTCACGGCCCACGTCCTGGAGGGAGACGAGAGGCAGGCTGCTTGGCAGCATCTGTCGGAGGCGATCCGGAGCCTGGCGAAGTACCAGGCCAAGAGCACCAGGGTCTACCCGGTCGTCCGTCTCACCCCCCGGCGGTCGATCGCGCAGCGGTGACGACCCCTGCGCCACCGATCTCGTACGGCGTATGCTAATCTGTGCCGCGCTCGTTTCAGTACGCCGTACGAAACTGGCTTCGACGAAGGAGAACCCCGGCTCATGGCCCCCCGAACCCCCCAGAACGCCCCGCACCCCGCCGACACCCACGGCGTCATCCGTGTCGAAGGTGCCCGCGAGAACAACCTGCGCAACGTCTCCGTCGAGCTGCCCAAGCGTCGCCTGACCGTGTTCACGGGAGTGTCCGGCTCGGGCAAGAGCTCACTGGTGTTCGCCACGATCGCCGCCGAGTCACGCCGGCTGCTGGACGAGACGTACTCGACCTTCATCCAAGGGTTCATGCCGTCGCTGCCTCGCCCCGACGTCGACCACCTCGACGGCATCACCACCGCGATCCTCGTCGACCAGGAGCGCATGGGCGCCAACGTGCGCTCCACCGTCGGGACCGTCACCGACGCCCATGCCATGCTGCGCAACCTGTTCAGCCGCGTCGGCGACCCGTACGTCGGACCGCCGACAGCGTTCTCCTTCAACGTGCCCACCTCCAAGGCGAGCGGCGTCTTCGCCACCGACAAGGCGGGCGGCGAGACCGAGAAGAAGATCGTGCGCGACCAGGTCTACCTCGGCGGCATGTGCCCGGAGTGCGAGGGCCGGGGCACCGTCTCCGACCTCGACCTGTCCGTCATCGTCGACGAGTCCCTGTCCCTCAACGCGGGAGCCATCCTCGTGCCCGGCTACAAGGCCGACGGGTGGATGGTCAAGGGGTTCGCCGAGTCCGGGTTCGTCGACGGCGACAAGCCGATCCGCGACTACACGGACACCGAGCGTCACGACCTGCTCCACCGGGACAAGACCAAGATCAAGGCCCTCGGCATGAACATGACCTATCAAGGCCTCATCCCGAAGCTGCGCGAGTCGATGTTCTCCAAGGATCCCGAACAGCTGCAGCCGCACGTGCGCAGGTTCGTCGAGCGCGCCGCGGTGTTCGGCCCGTGCCCGGCGTGCGAGGGGACCCGTCTCAACGCGTCCGCGCGATCCGCGAAGGTCGCGGGCCGCACCATCGCCGAGGTCTGCTCCATGCAGATCACCGACGCCGCGACCTGGGCACGCGGCATCGACCAGCCCGGAGTGGCACCCCTGGTCAAGGCGCTGCTGCACCTGTTCGACTCGTTCGTCGCCATCGGTCTGGGATACCTCTCGCTGGAACGCCCCGCCGGCACCCTGTCCGGGGGAGAGGCCCAGCGGGTCAAGATGATCCGACACCTCGGCTCCGCGCTGACCGACGTCACCTACGTGTTCGACGAACCCACCATCGGCCTGCACCCGCACGACATCGCCCGCATGAACGAGCTCCTGGTCGACCTGCGCGACAAGGGCAACACCGTGCTCGTCGTCGAGCACAAGCCCGAGGCGATCGCGATCGCCGACCACGTCGTCGACCTCGGCCCGGGCGCAGGCTCCGACGGCGGCACCATCTGCTACGAGGGCAGCGTCGACGGCCTCCGGGACAGCGACACCCTCACCGGCAAGCACCTGGACCTGCGCGTGGGAGTCAAGGACGCCGTGCGACCGGCCACCGGCACGCTCGAGATCCGCGGCGCGTCGCAGAACAACCTGCGCGACGTCGACGTCGACGTCCCCACCGGCGTGCTGACCGTCGTCACCGGCGTGGCCGGCTCCGGCAAGAGCTCGCTCGTCCACGGCAACCTTGCCGGCCGGGAAGGCGTCGTCGTGGTCGACCAGGGGGCCATCAAGGGCTCGCGCCGATCCAACCCCGCCACCTACACCGGGCTCCTCGAACCCGTGCGCAAGGCCTTCGCCAAGGCCAACGGCGTCAAGCCGGCCCTGTTCAGCGCCAACTCCGAAGGCGCGTGCCCCACCTGCAAGGGCAACGGACGCATCTACACCGAGCTCGGGTTCATGGAGACCGTCGAGAGCCCCTGCGAGGACTGCGGCGGCAAGCGGTTCATGGCCGAGGTGCTCGACTACACCCTCGCCGGCAAGAACATCGCCGAGGTGCTCGACCTGTCCATCTCCCAGGCCCACGACTTCTTCTCCGACGGCGAGGCGAGGATCCCCGCCGTGCACAAGATCCTGGGACACCTGCGCGACGTCGGCCTCGGGTACCTGCACCTCGGCCAGCCGCTGAACACACTGTCCGGCGGAGAGCGACAGCGCCTCAAGCTGGCCATGCACATGGGGGAGCAGGGTGGGGTGTACCTCCTCGACGAACCCACCACCGGCCTGCACCTGGCCGACGTCGAGAACCTGCTCGCGCTGCTCGACCGACTCGTGGACGCCGGCAGGACCGTCGTCGTCATCGAGCACCACCAGGCCGTCATGGCGCATGCCGACCACATCATCGACGTCGGCCCCGGCGCCGGGCACGACGGCGGCACCATCGTCTTCCAGGGCACACCGGCCCGACTCGTGGCAGACCGGTCGACACTGACAGGCCAGCACCTGGCGGACTACGTCGGCGCCTGACCGACGCGCCGCCACGGCGAGGGCTCGTCCCGCGGGAGAGCCCGGCCCGGCATAGGTTCAGCATGTGGCACGACGTCGCAGGCACACGGTGC
The DNA here is from genome assembly GCF_013149785.1 of Isoptericola halotolerans. GTDB lineage: Bacteria > Actinomycetota > Actinomycetes > Actinomycetales > Cellulomonadaceae > Isoptericola > Isoptericola halotolerans. Next base: position 234,489 of record NZ_JABEZU010000003.1, on the reverse strand, counting down.
GCCGATGGGTGGTCGCCGGCGCGCTCACGGGCACGCTCCTCCTGTCCCTCGTCACGTGGGACCGGTACTCCGGAGCGCCCACGACAGCACGCGAGTGCACGGCCGAGACCCGCACCATCGCCTTCGACGCCACGCACGGGCTGCGCCCCACGGACCATGCGCCGCCCGAGGCCCCCGGATTCCTGACGCAGGTCGGCGGCGTGGTCAACGACGCGAGCTGCCTCAACGAGGTCGCGGTCCACGGCGTCGCCGGTCCCCGCTCCGAGGCCGACGTCGTCACGGCGCTCGCGTACGCCCGTGAGCGGGAGCTCGTCGTCAGCCCCAGCGGGACCCGGCACGCGATGGGTGGGCAGGCGTCGTTCCCCGGCGGTCTCGTCCTCGACATGCGCCGGCTGGACCACGTGCACCTGGACACCGCGGCCGGCACCGTCCGGGTCGGAGCCGGGGCGACGTGGCGAAGCGTGCTCGAGGCCCTGCACCCGCACGGGCGAGCGGTGGCGGCCATGCCGAGCATCGACATCCTCAGCGTCGGCGGTACCGTCTCCGCCAACGCGCACGGCGTCGACTTCCGCCGAGGTTCTCTGGCAGGGACCGTGCGATCGCTGCGGCTCGTCACCGCCGACGGCCAGGTACGTGCCATCGACCGCGAGAGCGACCCCGAGCTGTTCGGTGCGGTGATCGGGGGGTACGGCCTGCTCGGCGTGATCACCGAGATCGAGCTGGAGACGGTGCCGAACACGGTGTACCGGCTGGACCAGAGGGTCGTGCCCGCCGCCGACCTCGCAGACATCTACTCCGCCGAGATCGTCCCGGACGACTCGGTGCGGATGATGTACGCACACCTGTCGACGGCGCCGTCGTCGTACCTCGGCGAGGCGATCCTGTACACCTACACGGAGCACGGGGAGTGGGCCGAACCGATCCCACCGCTGGTCGAGGTCCAGGACTCCCGCCCCGGGCGGTTCGTCCTCAACCTGGCACGGCACGGCGGACCCCTTCAGGAGGTGCGCTGGAAGGTGCAGAAGGACGTGCTTCCCCGTCACCGGCCGTGCGCCACGTCACGCAACGAGGCCCTCCGGGAGGCCGAGGCGTGCTTCGTGCCGCGGACGCAGGCGATGTACAACGACCTGGGGATCCTCCGCCACAAGCTGTCGAGGACGGACATCCTCCAGGAGTACTTCCTGCCGGGGGAGCGGCTGGAGGAGTTCCTCGCAGCGGTGGCACCCGTGCTGCGCGAGCACGACGCCGAGCTGCTCAGCGCCTCGGTGCGGGCCGTCCACGACGACGACACGCTGCTGAGGTACGCACCGGACGACCGTCTGGCAGTCGTGCTCTACCTCAGTCAGCAGGTGTCGGACGAAGCCAACGCGGACATGGCAGACCTGACCGAGCAGCTGGTGCAGCTCGCGCTGGACCACGCCGGAACGTTCTACCTGCCGTACCAGCAGCACTACACGCGGGCGCAGGTCGCCCAGGCATACCCGATGCTCGACGAGTTCTTCTCCGTCAAGCGTCGGCACGACCCGGCAGGGATGTTCCGCAACGCGTTCTCCGAACGGTTCGCCTGAGCGGCGCCGCGTGGGCCTCACGCACGCAGGGCGCGTGCCGCCTGACGTCGTCGGTGCAGGACGCGGGCGGTGGTGATCAGGGCGAGGCCTGCGACCAGGAGCGTCCAGGCGGCGACGACGTGGAAGGCGGCGGCCACGCCGGTGGCAGCGAGGACGGGGGCGGTCTGGGCGACGGTGGACTGGTACATGACAAGCTCCTTCAGTGGTGGGTCGTGCGATGGGTCCGGGCGCGACAGGGCGCACCCAGGAGGTGGGCGTGCAGGGGAGTGGTGCTGCGGTGGGCCGCTGCGTGCGGCTCAGGCCGCGACGGTCACGTGGTTCCAGGTGGTCTGGCGCCGGGTGACGAACAGGGCGAGGGCGTGGACGAATGCGCGCTGGAGCGCGAGGTCGTAGACCAGCTCGGGCAGGACGAACGCCGCGAGCAGACGGGCGCGGCCGCCCGCGCTCCACACGGTCACGAGCCGCTCCACGGCGAAGAGCAGGCCCACGCACGCCCACACCGGTGACAGCACGAACGTTCCGGTCGCCACGGTCAGCGCGGTGAGCAGGAGGAAGGCCGACATCATGAGCGTGCCGACGACCAGCATCAGTTGCTGACCGACGTACCGGGCCGTCGTGCGGGTCAGGCCGTAGGTGGCCAGGTTGTCGAGCATGCCCTTGTACCAGCGCACACGCTGGCGGTGCAGGTCACCGGTGGTGGGCATCAGCTCGGTGGTGCAGCTCATGGTGACGGGGGAGCGCAGCTCGTGGCCCAGGGTCCGCAGCGCGAGCGTCAGCTCGGAGTCCTCGGTGATGGCCGCCCGGTCGTAGACGTCCCCGGGGCGGCCGGGAAGACGCGTGCCGCGCGCGGCGGCGACCTCGTCCATCGCGGCGCGACGCACCAGGGCAGCAGTTCCCGTCAGGACCGCGGTCCGGCCGGTCACGTCCACCTGGACGCCGTACCGGGTGTACTCGTTGGCCTGGCAGCGCTGCAGGTAGCCGACGGGAGGGCGGCCGCGGAAGACGCCGCCCACCGCCGCGACCGTCGGGTCGGCGGCGAGGACCGCCAGGCCCTCGGCGATGAAGGTGGTGGCGACGGTGGTGTCGGCGTCGAGCACCATGACGACGTCCTCGCTCACCGTGGCGATGGCCTGGTTCAGCGCACCCGCCTTGCGCGAGGAGTTGCCCACCGTCTCCATGGCCTCGGCTCCGGCGGCGCGGGCCACCGAGACGGTCTCGTCGGTGCTGTTGTCGGAGACGACCAGCACCCGGTCGGGGCGACGCGTCTGGGCGGAGAGCGAGGCGATGGTGTCCGCCAGGGCGTCCTGCTCGTCGTGCGCGGGGATGATCACGACGACGCGCGGCGCCGTCCCGGTCGGGACGGGCTGCTGGCGTGTCGGGCGGTTCGACGAGGCGTTCACCGGAGGCTCCCATGTCGACGAGTGCGGTCGACACCAAGCCTCCGGCGGTGTCCTCAAGCAATCGTCGTCGCCGGCGAAGCACCCGACCAGCGTTCGCACCGGATCGGCGCGGTTCCCTCAGGCGCTCAAGGTGCACGGCGCGGGGGCTCCACGGGGCCTCAGGAGCGGCTCAGGCACACCTCAGTAGAAGGCCGATAATGTGCATTATGTCATTACGGCGCAGAAGGAGCGGCTCGACCAGTCCCCTCGACGACCCCGGTGGCCCCGCGGCACCGGCTCAGTGGGTCGTGGCCTTCAGCCCGGCCACGCAGCCCACGATCCCGAGGATCAGCACGATCCGCAGGACGGTCACCGGCTCCGCGCCGGTGGCCATCGCGTAGCCCGCGGTCAACGAGGCGCCGATACCGACCCAGACGGCGTAGGCCGTGCCGACCGGCAGCTCACGCAGCGCGTACGCCAGCCCGCCCATGCTGGCGACGAGCGCGACGGCGAACACGATGCTGGGCACGAGCCGCGAGAATCCCTCGGAGCGACCCAGAGCCGTCGCCCAGACGGCCTCCAGCACACCGGACGCGACCAGGATGATCCATGCCATGACAGAACACTCCCCGATGCCGTCTTGTCGCGCTCCGGGTACGGCACCCCTCGTCCGGGAGCCCTGTCGGGCCCTGCCCTCGATGATCGCACGGGCCTGACGCCTGCGACGGGCGCGACCCGGTGTTCTCGGACACCATCTCGGTCGCGTCCCGCCGGTCGGTCCGCTAGGCTAAAACGGACAGACAGGTCAAACCATTGTGTTTGGCGCAACACAGTCGTGTGGGCGAGCTCAGGACGACAGCGCCGCTCGCACGGCGACGTCACGGAGGACCGTCATGCGCCGCGCGTGCGCGAGCCTGCCCAGCCCGTAGGACGCGGCCTGCAGCCGCTGGGTCACAGGGCGCCGCGTGGCGTCGTACCGCGCCAGGGCGCGCCCGACGTCGACCGCCTCGCCCCTCTCCCCCTTCGCGCGACCACCGGACAGACAGCGGCTCAGCGTCACTGCGTCGACGAGCGCCTCGCAGGCACCGCGCCCGAGGTCCGGCGTCATGCCGCGCGCGGCATCCCCCACCATCACCGCGTGGCCGGCGGCGTAGGTGGGCAGCCGGGGGTGGACGTCATAGAGGTCGTGGCGCGAGACGTCGTGGTCGTCCAGCTCGCCCAGGACCTCGCCGATCGGCTCGTGCCACCCGGCGAAGCAGCCTCGCAACCACTCAGCCTCCCCGGGACGCCCACGGGCCGGAGCCTGATCGACAGAGGCGTACCAGTTGGTGGTCCCGTCGCGATACGGCGACAGGCCGACGCGTCGGCCGGCACCCCACGTCTCGCTCACCTCGTGCGTCATGACCGCGACCCGGCCGCGGAACGCGGTCTGTCCTGTGCGCCGCGCCTGGAACCGGTCGCCGAGCAGCAGGCTCCGGTTGGCGCTGAACACGCCGTCGGCGACGACCACGACGTCGGACGCCCGCGACTCGCGCCCGTCCGCGCGCACCGGCGACCCGTACCGTACGGCGCCCGCCGGCAGGGCCGCGTCGAGGATCGCCGCGAGGTCACGGCGGGCGACCAGGTGGACGACGTCACCCGCCCGTCTGCTGACCCGGTCGGCGTCGATGGTCGCGATCCGGCTCCCGTCGGGCCGGCGCAGAACGCCCGACCCCTGCGGCGTGGCAACCGACCGCACCTGCTCCCCCAGGCCCAGCTCGTCGAGGGCCGTCAGGGCAGTCGGCCAGATGCCGAGCGCGGCGCCGCTGGTCTCGAGCCGATCAGCCCGCTCGTGCACCGTCACGTGCCAGCCGGCGCGGGCGAGCCCGACGGCGCTCGCCGCGCCGGAGATCCCGCCGCCGATGATCGTCGCAGTCTGCATGCTCGCGACGCTACTACAGGTGTAGTCGTTTGACTACACCTGTAGTGTCACCGTATGGCAGCTGACCCGTCCCGGGTGAACCGGGTCCTCGACGCAGGGATCGAGGTGATCGGCACGGAGGGCCTGCGAGCACTCACGCACCGAGCCGTCGACGCGGCCGCCGGGCTCCCGAACGGCTCGACGTCGAACCTGTTCCGCACCCGCGAGGCACTCCTCCAGGCGATGACGGCACGACTCGTCGAGGTTGAGCTGGTCGGCTGGGAACGGCGTGCGGCCCGGGACCGCCCCGCCTCCCCCGACATGCTGGCGACCACGCTCGCCGCGACCGTCCAACAGCTCACCGGCCCGCTGCGCACCCTCAGCGTCGCGCGGTATGCGCTCTTCACGGAGGCAGCCCGCGACCCGGCGCTGCGTCGCGAGGTCGAACGGGCCGGCCGACGGGTCGCGGCGATCGGTCAGAGCTGGCTGGCTGCGATCGGGTCGTCCCGGCCGGCGGAGCACACCGCGATCGTCATGGCGCACCTCGATGGCGTCGTGCTGCGGCGACTCGCGTTTCCCGGCGTGCCCGGGGCCGACGACGTCGCGGCAGGCCTGCGCCTGCTGCTGCGGTCGCTCGTCGAGCCGGTTCACGACGGCTGATCAGGCCGACGCCCACGACACGGGCGGACGCTCAGGCTGACCCGCCGACAGCAGCCCGGGCCCGCCATCGCAGCCGCAGGTCACAGGCCATTTGTGCGTGCCGGTCGCCCCCGTGGCAGTGTCGGGGGTCCCGCCTAGAGTGCGGACCATGGTTGCTCCCCCGCGCCTCGAACGCATCACCGTGGCCGAGGCCGCCGACCGCTACCTGGCCTCCGTCCGCGTCGAGGCGGTCCGCGGTGTGCTGTCACCCGCCACCTGCCGCAGCTACGAGCGGGACATCACCGAGCTCTGCGGCCTGCTCGGCCCGCAGCGCGTGCTCGACGACGTCACCGGCGACGACGTCGATGACGCGCTCGTGCGCTACCAGGCCAGCCCCGACGGCCGGTACGTCGACCCGGCACGCAAGGGAGCACCCGGCCGCTCGACGGCCACGGTCAACCGGTTCCGCCAGTCCGTCACGCGGTTCTTCACCCACGCGGCGCGCGAGTGCTGGGTGCAGGCCGACCCGATGCAGTGGGCGTCACCCCCCGCCAGGGCACGGGGCGGCCTACGGGTCGCTCGCACGGCGCTGTCGGCGTCGGCCGCGCAGGCGCTGATGGTCTCGACGGGCTCGACCACCGGAAGCGACCGTCCCCGGCGCGACCAGGCGCTGGCACCACGCGACCGGCTCGTCGTCGCCCTGCTGCTCGTGCTCGGCCCCCGTGTCTCCGAGCTGGCCCGCGCCGACGTCGCCGACTTCGTCCGTGAGCCCCAGGAGACCAGGTGGCGGATCGTGGGCAAGGGCGGCACGCACCGCTCCGTGACCCTCAGCCCTCCCCTGGCGACGGCGCTCGAGCTCTACCTGGGCGAGCTGCGTCCACGTCTCGCGGCCCGACGCCCCGACGACCCCGACGCCCAGCGCGCCCTGCTCCTGTCCTGGCGCGGGCGCCGTCTCGACACCCAGGCCATCCGGGCGCTGCTCGCCCGTGCGGTGGCCCGCATGCCCGAGCCGTACCGCCGCCCGGCCACCCCGCACGCGCTGCGGCACACCACGGCGACGCTCCTCGTCGCCGACGGGTGGGACGTCAAGGTCGTCGCCGAGCTGCTCGGCCACTCGTCCATCGCGACCACCGGCGTCTACCTCGACCGGATCGACGGAGAGCTTGCCGCCGCCATCCGCACGCACCCGCTCTCCGGCGCGCTGGGGGCAGACTCACCCGGACTCGCGGCCGAATCACCAGGCGCGACGCAGCCGTCGCCGCTAGCGTGAGACCGTGCCCCGCTCCCTCGACCCCCGCCCCACGTCCCCGGTCCGGATCCAGGCCGACTGGCGGCGCATCGGCAGGGCCGCCCGACGTGTCGCGCTGATCGCCGGCGCCGTGCCGCTCGTGGCCGGCGCGGCGGTCATGGTGACCGACAAGATCCGTGGCCAGCGGTACCCCCTCGACAGCAAGTTCCCGACGGCACCACCGACGTCGACGGACATCGACGGGACCACCGCGACCCTGTACACCTACGGCGCCGACCTCTACGACGCGATGCTCGAGGCGATCGACCACGCGCAGCACACCGTCTTCCTCGAGTCGTACATCTGGAAGGGCGACCAGACCGGCGAACGCTTCAAGCAGGCCATCGCGGACGCCGTCGCACGAGGGGTGGAGGTCTACGTCATCTACGACGCCTTCGCCAACCTCGTCGTGCCGCGGTCCTTCTTCCACTTCCCGCCGCAGGTCCACGTGCTGCGGTTCCCCGCTCTGCGCGCAGGGCTGCTCACCCTGAACGTGCGTCGTTCCGGTCGGGACCACCGCAAGATCCTCGTCGTGGACGAGGAGACCGCCTTCGTCGGCGGCTACAACATCGGTGAGGAGTACGCGACCAAGTGGCGCGACACCCACCTGCGGCTGCAGGGCCGTGCGGCGTGGGAGCTGCAGAACGCCTTCGTCGACTTCTGGAACCGGTGGCGCTCGGCCAAGCACCCCGTGCTGCAGGACAAGGGCGCGGCGCACTGGCAGCCCAGCCTGCGCGCCGCCCGCAACGCGCCCAGCGACCTCGTCTTCCCGATCCGTGGGCTGTACCTGGACGCCATCGACCGCGCGACGAGCCACGTCTACATCACGCAGGCCTACTTCATCCCCGACCGCGACATCCTCCAGGCCCTGCTCGCGGCCGCCGCGCGCGGCGTCGACGTGCGGGTGCTGGTGCCCGAACGCTCGAACCACTCGCTGGCCGACTGGCTCGCCCGTGGGCGGTACACCAAGCTGTTGCGCGGCGGGGTGCGCATCATGCTCTACGAAGGCGCCATGGTGCACGCCAAGACGGCGACGATCGACGGTCGTTGGTCCACCGTGGGCACCGCGAACATCGACCGCCTGAGCCTGACGGGCAACTACGAGATCAATCTCGAGATCGTCGACAACGGGCTGGCGAGCACGCTCGAGGAGGTGTTCCGGATGGACGAGTCCAACTCCCGCGAGCTGACCTACGACGAGTGGACCGAGCGCTCGCCGCTGACCAAGATCGCCGAACGGATCCTCGAGCCGCTCGAGCCCCTGCTCTGACCGGCAGGCGTGCCGTCAGACCTCGAGGGACTCCCCCACGTCGAGCGGGCGGTACGCGTACTCGCCTCCGAGCCGGGCGGTGTCGAGCCACCTGCGCACGAGCTCATGGCCGACCTCGCTGAGCAGCGCGTCGTGCACCGGCACCACCGTGCGGGCGCTCGCGGCCTGCGCGGCGTCCATGGCCTCGGCGAGGCGGAGCCAGGGGCCGGACACCGGCAGGCACAGCACGTCGATGCCTCCTGCGGGCAGGTCGAAGGAGTCGCCGGGGTGGTGGGCGGTCCTGTCGCCCATGCCGACGGTGAACGAGCGGTTCTCGACCTGCGGCACGCGGGGGTGGATGGGTGCGTGGTCACCGCCGCCGACGGCGACCCGTGCGTCGCCGAACCGGAGCTCCTGGCCGGGTGTGACCTCGTGGAGCCTGGTCGGCGGCGCGCCGGCGGCAGCCAGCATCGACAGCACGCCTGCCGTGCCGTGGGCCGTGAGGAGTTCGTCGGCGCGCATCGCCCCGACCGCTGACTCCACGTCGAGGTGGTCGGGGTGCTCGTGCGTGACCAGGATCGCGGTGGCGCCCACCAACGCGCTCACGCTGTCGGCCAAAGTACCGGGGTCGATGACCAGACGGGCACCACCGCCGTCGAGCGCGACGCAGGCGTGCCCGTGGAACGTCAGGAGCATCAGCCCACGTGGCGTGCCCGACGGCGGGCTGCGAGCTCGTCCTCACCGTACGGCCCGCCCTCGTCGTCGAGAGACTCGGTGGGCATCTGGGACAGTGTCCCCTCGACCTCGCGCCACACGCGCCCGACGGCGATGCCGAAGACCCCTTGACCTCCTTGGACGAGGTCGACGACCTCGTCGGGGGACGTGCACTCGTAGACGGAGGCGCCGTCGCTCATCAACGTGATCTGGGCCAGGTCGTCGACCCCTCGCATGCGCAGCTGGGTCACGGCGGCGCGGATCTGCTGCAGGGACACCCCGGTGTCGAGGAGCCGCTTGACCACCTTGAGCACCAGCACGTCACGGAAGCTGTAGAGACGGTGCGTGCCGGAACCGCTCGCCGACCGGATCGACGGCTCGACCAGCCCGGTGCGAGCCCAGTAGTCGAGCTGCCGGTACGTGATGCCCGCGACACGGCATGCCGTGGTGCCGCGGTAGCCGGTGCCGCTGTCCTGCTCCGTGAGGTCCTCACCGAAGAGAAGTCCTTGGGCGCCGGCCGGCACCGCGCCGGCCTCGACGCTCACCTCACCGCTGCTGTTCACTGTGCCTCCAAGATGTCGGTTCCACGCTAGGACCGCCCACCAGGGGCGTCAAAGACGTCGTGCGCGAGCGGGTCGGCGTGTCGCGGACCGATGCGATCCCGTGACCTGCCGTGCTGACCGTGAACCACCGGTCGAGGGTTCGCCTCCACCATAGCCCGCCAACCTTCATCCGGGACTTGAAGGTCATGGTGGCGTGTCGTCCCCGAGCTCGGGAGGCCCCCCGGGCGTCGTGAAGTCCTCGGCGGTGACGTGGTCCAGGAAGTCACGGAACTTCTCGACCTCCTTCTGCTGGTCGAGGTCGACGACCTCGACCCCTGCCGCGGCGACCACCTCGGCCGAGCACAGCACCGGGCTCTCGGTGCGGACGGCGAGCGCGATCGCGTCGGAAGCGCGCGAGTCGAGCCGTACGCCGGTGGAGAGCACCAGCTCGGCGAAGAAGATGCCGCCGTCGAGCGAGACGATCTCGACACGGTCCAGGCTGACACCTACGGCACCGAGCAGGTCGCGCAGCAGGTCATGGGTCATGGGTCGTGGGGTCGCGACCCCGGCCTGGGCCATCGCGATCGCGGATGCCTCCCGCGCTCCGATCACGATCGGTACGGCGAGCTCGGCGGCGGTGTCGAACAGCAGGACCACGATCTCCTGATCGGCCTGCTGCTGCCGTACCCCGAGCACCTCGACCGGCACCATCGGCGCTTCGGCCTCGTCGTCGCTCTCCACACCGTCCACGGTATGCCGCCGGGAGCCTGCCCGCGCTGCGGAGCCGGGATGCTCGTGCCCGGCTACCCCAGCTGGGCGGTCCCCTCGCGGACCCATGCCCCGTGCAGGCGCGACACCAGGTCGCCGAGCTCCTCGGCGAGCTCCGCGGCGTGCGCGCGACCATCGGTCGTCTGCTGGCTGCGGTAGGGGGCGACCACCTGGTCCACCAGGCCCACGTGCCGGTCGGCCGACGAGCGCAACGGCCGCAGGTGCCGCGGTTCGATGCCGTGCTCGGCAAGGCGACCGGCGATCCGTACGACGTCCGGTGCCGAGGTGTCCAGGTAGCCGGACGAGGTGCGCAGCACACCGGCGGTGACGAGCGCGCGGACGAAGTCCTCCGGCATGTCGCTCGCCTCGCTGACCGACTCCACGGTCCAGCGGCGACGCGAGGGACCCGCCGGGTCCTCGACCGGGGAGGCGAGTCGCGGCGCGGGGCCGGGTGCGGGCTCCCCGGCGTCCATGGCAGACAGCCGCTCCTTGATGACCTTCAGCGGGAGGTAGGAGTCGCGCTGCTCGGCCAGGACGAAGCGCAGCCTCTCGACGTCCGCCGCACTGTACTGCCGGTAGCCCGCCGGGGTGCGCACCGGGGTGATGAGCCCCTGCTCCTCCAGGAACCTCAGCTTGGAGTGCGAGACCGCGGGGAAGTCGCCACGGAGCTGGCCGAGCACCTCGGAGATCCGCATCGAGGCGTGGCGAGAGATCCCACGAGGCCACGGCTCGGGGGCGTCGTCAGGCTCCAGGACCTGGTCGGCCCCGGCGCCTGACGTCACGAGACCGGCGCCTGGTCGTCCCGAGGCGCCTGCGGGCTCGCGTGGAAGGACATCCGGAACTTGCCGATCTGTACCTCGTCGCCGGTCGCGAGCGTCGCCGCGTCGATGCGGTCCCGGTTGACGTAGGTGCCGTTCAGCGAACCGATGTCGCGGACGACGAACCGCTCCGACTCCCTGACGAACTCGGCATGCTTGCGTGAGACGGTGACGTCGTCGAGGAAGATGTCGGCGTTCTCGCTGCGCCCGGCGACCGTACGGTCGGAGTCCAGCAGGAAGCGCTCGCCGACGGCGCCGGATCCGTACTGCACGACGAGCAACGCCGAGTGCCGGGGCAGTGCGGCCACGGCCGCGCTCTCCTCCGCCGTCAGAGGGATACGGGGGAACTGCTCCTCAGCGGGCGCGCCGAGCCTGCCGAGGTGAGCCGTCGTGTCGACGCCCGTCTCGTGCGGGAGTGCGCGGGGGTCCGTCATCAGTCCTCCTGGCCGGGTCGGGCGGTCCGACGTGCGCCGTCGTCCGACAAACCTACCCCGTCTCCCGTCCTGGCGGAAAGCAGCACGAGCCGTCCGCGTCAGCTCTCCGGACGTCGGGGGGTCGCATACTGCGGCTCGGTGGGCTCCCGCACCGCGGTGACCTCGACCTCGTCGTGGGAGAACGTCGTCGCCTCGGCGCCCGCCGTGCGCACCGTGGCCAGCGCACCGCCGGGGATCTCGAGGGCAGGGCTGAGCGTCGCCGGGTCACCGATGACGGTCCATCGGTACGGCGGTTCGAGGGGCTGGTCGTCGACGACGACCCCCTCGTCGGTGTCCCGGAACCACGTGGAGGTCACCAGGCGGACGTCGTTGAGCTCCACCACCTCGGCGCCGGCGTTGCGCAGCTCCTCGAGCACGTTGAACAGGGCCGAGGCCTCCAGCGCCCCCTGACGGTCCCGGATGACGATCTCCAGCCCCGGCCCGACCGCCGGCAACCGCCCCGACAGGATGCCCTCGGCGCCGGCACGCTCCTCGGCCAGGTCGACGGCGGCCTGCGCCTGCCCCGAGCCGGACTGCAGCTCGTCGCGCGTGGCCGACAGCTCGGCGACCTGCTCGGCAAGCCGCTCAGAGCGCTGGGTGACCTCGTCGAGCAACCGCACCAGGTCGTCCTGGCGAGCGGACGACAGGGGGTCCTGCGCGGACTGCTGGACCTGCACGACCAGCGCGAAGCCCAGGGCCGCGCACAGCACCGCGGCCAGGAGCTGCGAGCGGTTCGCCCGCGGTCGCATCGCCCGGACCAAGGCACGCCAGCCGCCGGAGGACACCGGGGCGCCCTCCCGGACCTGCTGCGGCACCACGCGCGGCACCGCGCCGGTGCCCGGACCGGGCCACGTCGCCGGTCGCGGAGCCGCACCGGTGGCGCTCGCGGCACCGGACGGGCTCCCGCCGCCGCGAAGGTCGTCGCCCTCGCCGCTCTCGAGACCCGTCGGCAGGTCGGGGTCGGCCGGCGACGTGCTCCCCTCGGGGTCCGTCGTCGCGCCCGCGGGATCCTGCGGGATGTCGTCGTCGCGCTCGTCGCTCATGCTCATGCCTTGAACAGGTGCCGGCGGATCGCCGCGGCGTTGGAGAAGATCCGGATCCCGAGCACCACCACCACCGCGGTCGAGAGCTGCGAGCCCACACCCAGCTGGTCGCCGAGGAAGACGATGAACGCCGCCACCAGCACGTTCGACAGGAACGACACGACGAAGACCTTGTCGTCGAACAGGCCGTCCAGCTTGGCCCGCAGCCCCCCGAAGAGTGCGTCCAACGCCGCGACCACGGCGATCGGCAGGTACGGCTGCAGCGCGACCGGCACGGTGGGGTGCAGGACCAGTCCTGCCAGCACACCGATCACGAGACCGACGACGGCGATCATGGGTTCTCCTCCTGAGTCTCGTCCGGGGCCGGCGCCACCGGCTCCGCGTACCGCAGGCCCTGGCCGCCCACGCTGGGAAGATCGATGGCCTCCACGGTGCTCATCGTCGACTCGATCCCCCACTCCGACGCCAACAGCTGGGTGTAGGCCGGCGCGCCCGTCCGAGCGTACGCGGCCTGCATGGCCTCCGGGTCCCCGATGGCCTGCACCACGTACGTGGGACCGGGCAGCGGCACCAGGTCCACCAGGATCGCCTCGCCCGCATGCCGGATCGCCGACAACGACGTCAGTCGTTGGCCGCCCACGCTCACCGCCTCCGCACCGGAGGCCCACAACGCGTTGACGACCGTCTGCAGGTCGACCGCCTGGACCCGCAGGTCCGAGGGCGCCACGTCCGGGCCTGGGTCGCCCGTGTCGTCGCTGAGAGTGATCTCCAGCCCGGGACCCGAGACGGCGGTGGAGCCCGTGACCACCCCGTCCAGCCGGAGCTGGTCCAGCAGCCCCTGGTCCGACTCCGACAGGGCGGCGGACTGCAGCTGCTCGATCTCGCCGTTCAGCGCCACCGTCTGCTCGCGCAGAGCGTCGCCCGCAGCCTGACGGTCGGTGATCTCCTGCTCGAGGAGCTCTCGCGCCGAGGGTCCTTCCGACGGCGTGCGCAGCTCCTGCGCCGCCGTGACCGTCATCAGCCCCAGCAGCACCGCGACCAGCAGGAGCAGCAGCGGACCCGCCCCCCGCGACGACGGCTCCCCCGCGGCCCGCCGTCGTGCCGCCTCCGCGTACCCCGGGTCGAGCGGCTTCTCCATCACCTCGACCAGCAGCGTCATCGACTCGTCCGGTCGGCGCCCGCGGGACGACGCCGTCACGCCGTTCCCTCCCGGCGCTCGCGGTCCTGGTGGACCAGACGACGCGTCTGGACGAGGTAGTGCCAGCCGGCGAGCCAGTACAGCCCGATCCCCCACCAGGCGAACGCCCAGCCCACCGCGTGCGACACGGTGCCCACCGGCCCGGGGTCCTCCGCGAGCAGCAGCAGCGGGAACGCGTACAGCAGCGCGAACGTGCCGGCCTTGCCGACCACGGTCACCGCCAGGGGTCCGTACCCGTGGCGTGCCAGGACCGGCGCCAGGCACGCCAGCAGCACGTCACGGAGCACCACCAGCGCGAGCACCCACCACGGCACGACGCCACGCCAGAGCAGGCCGACGAGCGTGACCAGGATGAACAACCGGTCTGCCGCAGGGTCCAGGACCTGCCCGAGCTTGGTGACCTGGTTCAGCCGACGCGCGAGGTAGCCGTCGAGCCAGTCGCTGGCTCCCGAGACGGCGAGCACGATCAGGGCCCACACGTCCTCGCCGGAGACGATGAGCACGGCGAAGACCGGGACGAGCGCCAGGCGCAGCATGCTCACCACGTTCGGCACCGTCCACACCGCCGAACTACCCTGCCCTGCCTGCACGATCACCGCCCGTGTCCCTCGAGTCCCCTGCCGGGCACATCCTACGCAGCAGCAGGCAGGACGCCGCGCAGTGGGCAAACTCACCGCGCCGACCCCTGCCATCGGACGACCAGGACCCGTACGATGAGGACAATCCATTCGGAGTTCGTCGTCTTCCCGCGTGTTCGTAGGCCCTGGCCCCAGCAGTACAGATCAAGCCAGGTGCAGGTGTGTGTCCGGGACCGAGCGACCGCCGCGCCCCAGGGCGTGGCAGGACTCCCCCCGCACCCGACGAACGGTCACCTTGCCATGAGCACCCCTGACTCCACCCTGCCCACCGAGCCCGAGACCACCTTCGCCGACCTGAACCTTCCCGCAGCGCTGCAGAAGGCCGTCGACGACCTGGGCTTCACCACCCCCTCCCCCATCCAGGCAGAGGCGATCCCCGCCCTGCTGTCCGGCCGCGACATCACCGGCGTCGCCCAGACGGGCACCGGCAAGACCGCAGCCTTCGGCCTCCCGCTCCTGGCAGCGGTCGACGCCGCCGCCGACGTCTCCCGCGGTCACGTCCAGGCGCTGGTCCTGGCCCCCACCCGTGAGCTCGCGATGCAGGTCGCCGACGCCGTCGAGAGCTTCGCCACCCACCTGCCCGGCCTGCGCGTCCTGCCCGTCTACGGCGGTGCCCCCTACGTGCCCCAGCAGCGCGCGCTGCGCGACGGCGTCCACGTCGTCGTCGGCACCCCGGGCCGCGTCATGGACCACCTCGAGCGCGGCTCGCTCCACCTCGACACCGTCAAGTTCCTCGTCCTCGACGAGGCCGACGAGATGCTCCGCATGGGCTTCGCCGAGGACGTCGAGAAGATCTTCGGCCAGGCAGCCACCGAGCGCCAGGTCGCCCTGTTCTCCGCGACCATGCCGCCGGCCATCCGCGCCGTCGCCGACACCCACCTGAACAACCCGGTCCAGGTCGCCGTCTCCCGGCAGTCCAGCACCGTCACCGCCGTCGAGCAGACCTACGCCGTCGTGCCGTTCCGCCACAAGGTCGGCTCGCTGGTGCGCGTGCTGGCCACGTCCGAGGCGGACGCCACCATCGTGTTCACCCGCACGCGCGCCGCCGCCGAGGAGGTCGGGGTCGCGCTCGTCGAGCGCGGTGTCTCGGCCGCCACCATCTCCGGCGACGTCGCCCAGAAGGAGCGCGAGAAGATCGTCGAGCGGCTGCGCAACGGCTCCCTCGACGTCCTCGTGGCCACGGACGTCGCCGCCCGCGGTCTCGACGTCGACCGCATCGGCCTCGTCGTCAACTTCGACATCCCCCGCGAGGCCGAGGCCTACGTCCACCGCATCGGCCGCACCGGCCGCGCCGGACGCACCGGCAAGGCCCTGTCGTTCGTCACCCCGCACGAGCGCGGCAAGCTCAAGCACATCGAGCGCACCATCCGCGCCAAGCTCACCGAGGCGGAGATCCCCTCGCCCCGCGACGTCTCCGCGCACCGCGCCCGCACCATCCTGGGCACCGTGCCCGCCCGCCTCGAGTCCGGACGCCTCGACCTGTACACCGAGCTCCTGAGCGAGCACCTCGCCCCCCGCGAGGACGGCACCGCACCCGACGCCGCTCAGGTCGCCGCGGCGCTCCTGGCGCTCGCGGTCGGCGACGACGGCCCCGCGCACAGCGCCGCTCAGGCGGAGCACGAGAAGGAGCGCGCCGAGGTCAAGGGCGGCCGGACGCGCGAGACCCACCGCGCCGAGCGCACCGACCGCGACGGTGACCGGACCCGCCGTCACCCCCGGGCCGACCGCGCCGAGGGCGCGCGCGGCATCCGCCGCCCGGCCGACGGCACGCGCTACCGCATCGCCGTCGGGCACACCCACGGCGCGCAGCCGCGCGGGATCGTCGGTGCGCTGACGAACGAAGGCGGTCTGCGCGGTGGCGACATCGGCAAGATCGACATCTTCGGCAACTTCTCGCTGGTCGACATCACCAAGCCGCTCGACGACGCGACGATGAACCGCATCGGCCGCGCCAACGTGGCCGGCCGCCAGCTGCGGATCTCCGTCGACAAGGGCGCCCCGGAGCGGCGCGCCCCGCGCACGGAGCGCCGCCCGGCGCACGCCGCCCACTGAACGAACGGAGCCTCAGGGCTCCTCGGAGGCCTCGCCGAGCTGCCGGACCAGGTCCTGCAGCCGGCGGGCCTCCGCCATCCCCCGCTCGCCGTCGGCACGTTGGATGCCCATGACGGCGAGCGTGCTCCCGTCTGACAGGTCCAGCACCACCCACGGGTCGTTCATGGTCAGCCGGACACCGACGATCTCCTCCCAGGCGACGCGCCGCGACCTGGCCACGTTGCGCACGGTCAGGCCGTGCTGGTCCGGCCGTGCGTGGACGCCACCGAGCCTCCACAGCAGCCACGCCGCCCCCACGGCGAACGCCACGAAGGTCAGCCGTGTGCCGGGCCCCAGGAGCACGCCCTGCTCCGAGAGGAGCCCGACGAGCAGGCTGCCTCCCACGGCCACGAGGCCCGTCACGGCCACGGCGACGCGCGCCCACCACGGACGGAAGGTCCGGAAGCGGGTGCGCGCGTCGTCGTCGGACATGGCTCTACAGGCGGCTGGCGTGGATCAGGGTCACGAGGATCCCGCGGGCACCGACGTCGTACAGCGCGTCCATGACCTGGTTGGTCTCGGAGCGCCGGACCATCGACCGCACGGCCGCGGACTGCCCGTTGTGCAGCGGGGACACGGTGGGCGACTCGAAGCCCGGGGTGACGGCGACGGCCGCGTCCAGCAGCTCCATCGGCACGTCGTAGTCGAGCAGCACGTACTCGCGTGCGGTGATCACGCCCTGCAGCCGACGGGTGAGGATGTCCAGGCCGTCGGGGACGCCCTCCCCGGACCGCCGGATGAGCACGGCCTCGGAACGCAGGATCGGCTCCCCGAAGACGTCCAGACCGGCAGCCTTCAGCGTGGTACCGGTCTCGACGACGTCGGCGATGACGTCCGCGACGCCGAGCCGCACCGAGCTCTCCACGGCACCGTCGAGGTGCACGATCGCAGCGGGCTCGACGCCGCGCTCCGCCAGGTGTGCGCGGACCAGCGTGGTGTACGACGACGCCACCCGCTTCCCCGCGATCTGCTCGACCGTCTCGACGGTGCCGGCCGGCGCCGCGAAACGGAACGTGGACCCCGCGAAACCGAGCGGCAGGTGCTCGATCGCGCCGGCGTCGGAGTCCAGGAGCAGGTCACGCCCGGTGATCCCGACGTCGACCGTGCCCGAACCGACGTACACGGCGACGTCACGGGGGCGCAGGAAGAAGAACTCGACGTCGTTGTCGGCGTCGGCGAGGACGAGCTCGCGGGTGTCGCGGCGTTGGCGGTAGCCGGCCTCCCGCAGCATCTCGGCGGCGGGCGTGGACAGCGACCCCTTGTTGGGGACGGCGATGCGGAGCAACGGATTACCTCGTTCGGATCGGGCGGGACGACGACGGTGGTGCGGTCAGGAGCACGCGCTGCGGCGGGGTCGGGGCGCCGACGGCCCGCCGGGCGCTCACAGATGCGCGTACACGTCTTCCAGGGTGAGTCCCTTGGCCACCATGAGCACCTGCAGGTGATACAGCAGCTGCGAGATCTCCTCGGCGGCGGCCTCGTCGGACTCGTGCTCGGCCGCCATCCACACCTCGGCAGCCTCCTCGACGATCTTCTTGCCGATCGCGTGCACGCCGGCGTCCAGCTGGGCGACCGTCCCGGACCCGGCAGGTCGGGATCGGGCCTTCTCGGACAGCTCGGCGAACAGGGAGTCGAAGGTCTTCACGTCGCCAGCCTAGACGCCGACCCCCTGTCGTCCGTGCGGGGTTTCGTCCTACGGGACGGAGGTCACAGTGTCAGGATGCGCTTGGCACACTATTTATCTCGAAGCCTCCCGCACCGGATCGGATAGCCTGACCCCCGATCGCGCCGTCATCACCTGCGCGGCGAACCACCCCGGACGGAGGCCTCCCGTGACGACCCGCGAGGACGACTTCATCACCTCCGTCGAGGACGACCTGGCCGAAGGTCGGCTCACGGCCGCGAGCAGGACGCTCGCCGGCCTCTCCCCCGTCGACGTCATCGACGTCCTCGAGCGGCTCGGTCGCCGCGACCGCGCCGTCCTCTACCGGCTCCTGCCCAAGGACGTGGCCCTCGAGGTCTTCGAGGGCCTCGACCCGGTCCTGCAGGGAGAGCTCGTGCACGCCCTGCAGGACGACGAGGTCGCACGGCTCTTCATGGACCTGGACCCGGACGATCGCGTCCCCCTCCTGGACGAGCTGCCCGCCAAGGTGGCCCACCGCCTGCTGCGCGGGCTCCCCCAGCACGAGCGCGACATGACGTCGGCCGTGCTCGGTTACCCGCAGCGGTCCATCGGCCGGCGCATGAGCCCCGAGTACGCCACCACCTCACCCGGCACGACCGTCGGCGACACCCTGCAGCGGATCCGGCTCCGGCTCGACGACGCCGAGACGATCTACACCGTGCCGGTGGTGGACCACAGCCGGCGGCTGGTCGGCGTCGTGAGCCTGCGTGACGTGCTGCGGGCATCCCCGGGCGACACGATCGAGTCCGTCATGAACGAGCCGTTCGCGGTCCTGGCCACGGCCGACGCCGAGCTCGCGGCCCGTGAGTGCGCAGACCGCAAGCTGCTCGCCCTGCCCGTGACGGACAACGAGTCGCGTCTCGTCGGCATCCTGACGGTCGACGACGCGCTGTCGATCCTCGAGGAGGCCGAGTCGGAGGACGCCGCACGCTCCGGTGGTGCCGAACCGCTGCGTCGGCCCTACCTGGCGACGCCGATCACCGCCGTCGTGCGCGCTCGGGTGGTCTGGCTGCTCGCCCTGGCCGTCGGTGCCTCGCTGACCGTCCAGGTGCTCGGCGTCTTCGAGGAGACGCTCGAGCGGATGGTCGTCCTGAGCCTGTTCGTCCCGCTGCTGATCGGCACGGGCGGGAACACCGGCAACCAGGCAGCCACGACGATCACGCGGGCCCTGGCGCTCGACGACGTCCGCCCTCGCGACGTGCTGCGCGTGCTGGGCCGGGAGGTCCGGGTCGGGCTGCTGCTGGGCACCCTGCTCGGCGCGCTCGGGCTCGCGGTCGTCGGACTGCTCTACGGGACCGACATCGGCCTGGTGGTCGGCCTGACCCTCGTCGCCGTGTGCACGCTCGCCGCCTCGGTCGGGGGCGTGATGCCGATCGTGGCGCGCAAGCTCCGGGTCGACCCCGCGGTCTTCTCCAACCCGTTCATCACGACGTTCATCGACGCGACGGGGCTCATCGTCTACTTCCTCATCGCCCGAGCCGTGCTGGGCATCTAGGTCCCGTCACGGACGGCGGTGGTCCGACGGCCACCGCGCGGGCAGGTCCCCGCCGGGCCCGACGGCAACGACGCCGTCGAACGGCGTGACCGTCCGGAACCCGAGCTCGGCGTCGTCGTGCAGGAGGACGACGACCTCACCGTCGACGTCGAGGGGGTCACCCACCGGGTAGGGGCCGCGCCCGCCGTTGCAGGTCTCCGGCGAGGACAGCACCGTGACCTGCTGACCTGCCTCGACGCCCTCGCCGGCGAGCACCTCGTCGACGGCGACGTCCCACCGCGCCGCGCGCACGCCCCAGGCCGCGCCCTCCCCCGCCGCACCGACGACGGCGCCGCGGACCACCAGGGCGTCTTGCGCGGCCTGCACCGGGGTGTCGTGCACCGCCCAGTCGAAGCACGTCTCGTCACCGTCACCGGCACCACATGCGGCGATGGTGAGGGCTGCGACGGCGGCGAGTCCTGCTCCGCCCGGGATGTGCGCGTCCTTCGTCCTCATACCCAGGAAGATGTCGCGAAAGCCGTCGTCCTTGCGTCAGTTCGTGTGCCGGCTCGCCAGGTCGCGGAGCGCCCCGATCTCTGCCGGGACGTTCTCCGCACCGAACACCGCCGAGCCTGCGACGAAGACGTTGGCGCCGGCGTCGGCGGCGCGCTCGATCGTGTCCCGGGAGACTCCCCCGTCGACCTGGATGTGCACGTCCAGGCCGGACTCGCTGACGGCCTGCCGGGCACGCCGGATCTTGGGCAACGTGCCCTCGATGAACGACTGCCCCCCGAACCCTGGCTCGACGGTCATGACGAGGATCATGTCGACCTCTGCCAGCAGGTCCAGGAAGGGCTCCACCGGTGTCGCGGGCCGCAGCGCCACCCCCGCCCGCGCGCCCAGGCGGCGCAGCTCACGGGCGAGCCGGACCGGTGCCTGCGCCGCCTCGGCGTGGAACGTGACCGACGCCGCGCCCGCCTCGGCGAACGCTGGAGCCCACCGGTCGGGGTCCTCGATCATGAGGTGGCCGTCGAGCGGCACCGGCGACACCTGCGCCAGCCGCTCGAACACGGGCAGGCCGAGCGTCAGGTTGGGCACGAAGTGGTTGTCCATGACATCGACGTGCGCGTAGTCCGCGCCGGCGATGAGCTGCAGGTCCCGCTCCAGGTTGGCGAAGTCGGCCGACAGGATGCTCGGGTTGATCAAGGCTGCCATGATGCCCAGCGTAGGGCCGGTCGCCTTCTGGTAAGTGCGCGAGCGAAGGAGCATCGCATGGTTCCCGACATCAACTACTGGGCCGTCGTGGTGGCCACGGTCTCCACCATGGTCGTCGGCTCGATCTGGTACACGCCGAAGGTCTTCGGGAACAGGTGGATGCGCCTCGCGCACGTCGACCCGGACAAGCAGGGAAGCGCCGTCGGCCCGATCCTCGTCACCGTGATCGTCAGCTTCGTGTCCGCCTGGGTACTGGCCGGCGCGACCTACATCGCCTGGGAGTTCTACGGCGGGGGCTTCCTCGCCGCCGCCCTCGCGACGGCGGGCTTCCTCTGGGCGGGGTTCACCGCGGCGCGGTTCGTCACCCACGACGCCTTCGAGGGACGCCCGCGCGGACTGACCATCCTGAACGTCGCCCACGAGCTGGTGACGTTCGCCGTCATGGCCGTGATCATCGGATCATGGCCGCCCGCCGGCGTCTGACACCACCGAGCACCACGCTCACGCACGCTCGACGTGGAGCCGAGCCGCCTGACGGGTCAGGTGGTCACGTTCGGCCGCGCTCGTCGCCGTCCCGGCGGCCTGCGCGTACAGGCGCGCTGCGGTCGCGCGGTCGCCGTCGCGCTCGTGCAGGTAGGCTGCCGCTGCCGTGAACCGCGGCAGGCCGGGGTCGAGCTCGGACAGCGCGGCCATCCCGGCCCGCGCCCCGTCCGCCTCGCCGACGGCGACGGCACGGTTGAGCCGTGCCACCGGGTTCTCGGTGAGGCGCACCAGCTCGTCGTACCACTCGACGATCTGCACCCAGTCGGTCTCCGCGACCGTCCGCGCGTCGGCGTGCAGCGCCGCGACGGCTGCCTGTGCCTGGTACTCGCCCAGCCGGTCACGCACGAGCGCCGCCTGGAGGACCTCGACCCCCTCGGCGATCAGCTCCGTGTCCCACTGTCCGCGGTCCTGCTCGGCGAGGGGCACGAGGCTCCCGTCGGCCCGGGTCCGTGCCGGGCGTCGGGCGTGGTGCAGGAGCATCAGGGCGAGCAGGCCCGAGACCTCCGGGGCGTCGACCATCGCCCGCAGCTCACGGGTGAGCCGGATCGCCTCGGCCGCGAGGTCCACGTCACCGGTGTACCCCTCGTTGAAGACGAGGTAGAGCACGCGCAGCACGGTGGTGACGTCGCCGGGTCGGTCGAGACGGACGCCCGACACGGCGCGCTTCGCCCGGCTGATCCGCTGCGCCATCGTCGCCTCGGGGACCAGGTAGGCCTGGGCGATCTGACGCGTGCTGAGGCCACCGACCGCACGCAGCGTCAGCGCGACGGCCGACGAGGGCGTCAGGGTCGGGTGGGTGCACAGGAAGTACAGGCGGAGGGTGTCGTCGGACGCCGCACCCGGCCCGTGCGGGGGCTCGGCCTCGACCTGCTCCTCGCGCCGTCGTCGCGACATGTCCGCGCGGACGGCGTCGAGGAACTTGCGCCAGGCGACGGTGACGAGCCAGCCCTGCGGGTCGCGCGGCGGGTCGTGGGGCCACCGTCGCACGGCCTCCAGGAGAGCCTCCTGCACGGCGTCCTCTGCCGTCGCGAAGTCGGCTCCGCGACGGCAGAGGACGCCGATCACCCTGGGCGTGAGGGTTCTCAGCAGGGTGTCGTCCACGGCCTCACTCCGTGATGGTCGGCGGTGCGGTCAGGAACGGGCGCACCTCGAGCCACTCATGGATCGGCTCGCCGCCGGCGCCGGGAGCAGCCGACAGCTCGCCGGCCAGCTCGACGGCACGGTCGTGGTCCTCGACGTCGATGACCATCCATCCCGCGATGAGGTCCTTGGTCTCCGGGAACGGCCCGTCGGTGACCGGGGGCCGCCCCTCGCCGTCGTACCGGACGAACATGCCCTCCGGCGAGAGGGCCTGGCCGTCCACGTACTCGCCCGTGGCCTCGAGCCGCGCGGCGAAGTCGTTCATGTACTGGATGTGGGCGGACACCTCGTCCGGCGTCCACCGGTCCATCGGGACGTCGTTCACGGCCGTCGGTGCGCCGCGGTAGTGCTTGAGCAGCAGGTACTTGGTCATCGCGCTCTCCTTCGTCGGGACGGCTCTCGTAGCCGCTCTCACCACGGGGACGCAGCCCGGTCCGCGTTCTCGACATCCGGTCAGGACCTCTCCTGGTCGGGTCCCATCCTGGTCGAGTCCGGGTCGCGGCGCTCGCACGGCGCCGATCAACCTCTGCATCCGTCACCGGCGCACTACGCTCGCGCCGTGAACACCTCAGCACGCCCTGCCTCCCCGGACACCCGGCCCGTCGTCCGCGCCGCGAGGCGGGACGACCTGCCCGCCGTCGCCGCCGTCCTCGAGCCGTACGTGCTCGGCACCGCCGTGACGTTCGACGAGGAACCGCCCGGGGCGGAGATCTGGCAGGCCCGCCTCGACGACCTGGCCGGCCGCGGGCTGCCGTTCCTCGTCGCGGAGGTCGACGGCGCCGTCGTGGGGTACGCCTACGCCGCCCCGTGGCGCCCGAAGGCCGCCTACCGTCACACCGCCGAGACGACGATCTACCTCTCCCCCGCCGCCCAGGGTCGCGGGACGGGCACCCGGCTCCTCTCGGCGCTGATCGACGCCTGCTCGCTGGCCGGCGTGCGGCAGCTCATCGCCGTCGTCGCCGACGACCCCGCGGCCGCCGGGTCGCTGCCGCTGCACCGGCGCCTGGGCTTCGAGGTGGTCGGCACCCTGCACGACGTCGGAGTCAAGCACGGCCGGAGCGTCAGCACGATGCTGCTCCAGCGATCGCTGCACTGATCAGTCGACCGCACGGCGCAGCGTGTCCGTGCGGTCGACCACCGTGCGCCATGCCTCGACCGGGACACCCGGGTGCATGTCCCGGTCGATCTCGCCCAGCGCCGCCCTGAGGTCGTCGAGGGTCCGCGTCACGACGCGTGCCGCCCGTCGGCGGGGCAGGCCCCACGCGACGCCCTCGGCGACGAGGTGCGCCCCCGTGATCGCATCCATGTCCCGCTCGCCGGCGACGTCCATCGCGAAGACGCGCGAGGCGTGGGAGTGGTGCAGGTGCATCGAGACGTCGTAGGCGGGGGCGAGAGCCACGGTGCCGTCCTGGCGACGCAGCATCGAGATGTTCTTCGCGTGGGCGTCGGTGTTCCCGACGGCGAGGTTCAGCGCGGTCAGCGCCAGGAGCGGGTCCGGCCGCGCCCCGTCGTCGCGCAGCACCTGGGCGATCCGGGCCAACGAGGGCAGCGCCCGTCCGTGCTGGAACTTGCGCTCCGGGTCGCGGGTGTTGATCCCGAGCGCCTGGGCGGCGTCCTCCTGGTGGATGCGACGCAGCCCGCCGGGCGCGTCGGCATCGGGCACGCGGTCGTAGCGGGAGACCACGATGCACCGCATGTCGTCGAACGTCTCGACGCGGGCGTCGATCGTGGTCAGGCCGATGCGCCGGGCGAGGTCGAGCGCCGCCGCCTCGGTGTCGACGAGGTCGGCTGTGGGCGAGTCAGCGGCGCGTGCGACCTTGAGGATGTGCGTGGTCGGCTGGTCGGGCGACGCCCGGGACCACGTGCCGTCGGCGTGGACGAGCCCGATCTTGGGTTCCATGCCGGGCAGCGAGCTGGTCAGGTGCTGGCTGCGGCCCTGCCCACCGGCGCGAGCCAGCGTCTCGCGCAGCAGTGCGCCGACCCCGTCGTCGTCGAGCAGGACCGGCTCCTGCGGGTGACGCCGCGGGCTGAAGTCCGCCGCCACGAACTCCAACGCACCGACCGTGTCGCCGCCGTACGCGCCGAAGAAGCCGACGGCGTCCTCGGGATCGACCCCCGCCTCCATCGCCATGTTGTCGCGCACACGCCCCTCGGGCATGAGGCCGTCGAGCCAGGCGCTGGCGCGTGCGGGCGAGGGTGGCGAGTCCTGCTCGATCGGCAGCAGGTGGGACAGGATCCGCGATCCGTAGCCCCAGCGGTCGGCCGCGCCCGGGTCCCAGACGAGATCGGCCCGAGGCACACTGTTCGCCGTCCGGCGAGAGGTGAAGCGGGCGATCCGGCTGCCGTAGAGCCAGGCGTCAATCTCCGTCGCTGCCATCCCTGGTCCTTTCGGCGAGGCGCACGTCGATGCCGAGCTCGTCGAACATCTCGAACAGCCGGGTGATGTAGAGATTCCCGGCGCCGGACTCGACCTCGGACACATACTGCCGGGTCAGTCCAAGCTCATCCGCGAGCGCCGCCTGGCTGGTGCCGCGACGTCGGCGGGCCTGCTGGACGAACCGGCCGATGTCACGAGAACTGCGTGCGTGCGTCCAGCGTGCGCTCTCGGGCATGACAGCACCTCTCCTGTGACAGGTTTTCGCGGCAACGTCCAGGGTGGTCAGGTTATCCCGACACTGGCCGAGGTGGCAAGGAAAACCTGACGGGGTGTGTGAGCCGTTGCAGCAGACCCTCACCATCGCCCCCGCCACGGTCGCAGGGTTCGTCCGTCGCCGCGGAGACCCGGTCGACGACCGCGTCGTCGCGGCGAGGGTCTGCTCAGGCCGTCCGGCGCAGCAGCGTCAGGTGCATCGCGTCGGTGCCGTGCACGTGCGGCCAGAGCTGGACGTCCAGGCCACCCGCTCCGCCGTCGTCGGCCCCGAGGTCGATCTCGGCGCCCGGGACGAGCACGTCGCGCACCACGGCGCGCGCGTCCAGGCGCTCGACGTCCTCGCGGCGGCGCAGCACGTCGTCGACCACCAGGCGCGTCTCGGCGAGGTGCGGCGAGCAGGTCACGTACGCCACCACTCCCCCGGGCCGCACGGCGTCCAGCGCAGAACCGAGGAGCTCGGACTGCAGACCCGTCAGCGTGCCGAGGTCGGCCGGCGTGCGGCGCCATCGGGACTCGGGACGACGGCGCAGCGCGCCCAGGCCGGTGCAGGGGGCGTCGACGAGGACGCGGTCGTAGGCACCGGGCTCCTCGGTACCGACCTCGCGCCCGTCCCCGGTCCGGACCGCCTCCACGGCGTCGTCGGGCACGGCGCGCATCCCCTGGCGCACGAGCCGGGTGCGGTGCGGCTGGACCTCGTTGGCCACGAGGCGCGCGCCCCGCCCGGCTGCGAGCGCGCCGAGGAGCGCCGCCTTGCCGCCCGGGCCGGCGCACAGGTCCAGCCAGCGCTCGTCGCGGCCTCCCAGCGGTGCGGCGGCCAGGGCCAGGGTGACGAGCTGGGAGCCCTCGTCCTGGACGCCGGCGCGTCCGTCGCCCACGGCCTGCAGGGCGGCAGGGTCGGTGCCGGAGGCAAGCACGTGGGCCGTCGGCGCCCACCGACCCGGGCTCAGGCGGGCCTCCCGGTCGCCGGCGGTCAGCTCATCGGCCTCGACGAGGCCGGGGCGCGCGACGAGCGTGACGCGCGGGGCGGTGTTGTCGGCCTCGAGCAGGTCGGCGAGCTCGTCGGTGGAGCGTCCGGTGCCGTGCAGGGCCTCGCGCAGGGCGCGGGTGATCCACACCGGGTGCGAGCCGGTGAGCGCGAGCGCCGTGGTCTCGTCCGGGGCCTCCGCGCGGATCCGGTCGAGCCAGTCGGACAGGCTCGTGCGTCCCACCGCCCGCAGGACGGCGTTGACCATCTGGGCCGGACCGGCCCCCACCCGGTCGCGGCACAGCCCGACGGTCTCGGAGACCGCAGCATGGGCGGGCACCCGCATGCCGAGGAGCTGGTGGGCCCCGAGGCGCAGCACGTCGAGGACCTCGGGGTCGAGCTGGTCCAGGGGTCTGCTGACGCAGCGGGACAGGATCGCGTCGTAGCGCCCGCGCAGGCGCAGGGTGCCGTAGGCGAGCTCGGTGGCGAAGGCGGCGTCGCGCCCGGCGATGCCGCGCTCACGCAGCAGCGGCGGCAGCACCAGGTTGGCGTAGGCGTCCGAGGCGTCGACCTCGCGCAGCACGTCGTAGGCGGCGGTGCGGGCCGGGTCGGTGGCCCGGCGCCGCTGCGAGGGCGCCTGGGAGGTGCGGTGGCCCTGCCCGCGGGAGCGGGCGGCGCCACGCTGGCGTCCCCGAGCATCACGACGGTCGTCACGGCGGTCGTCGGTCATCGCGCACCTCCCAGGACACCGGCGTCGACGACGGCACGGCCGGCACCACGGGCCCAGTCCGCGGCGGCCATGGCCTTCTTGCCGACGGGCTGGACCTGGCCGAGCGCGACGGCGCAGGTTCCGGTGCCGACGAGCACCTCCGCCTTGGTGGCGCGCACCTGTCCCGGCGCGAGGCCGGTGACCTCGGGCCGTGGGGTGACCGGACCGAGGTTGAGGCGCACGCCGGGCGCTGCGCCGTCGCTGGGACCGCCGTCGACGGGCAGGGTGGTCCACGCCCCGGGGGCGGGGGTGACCGCCCTGATGCGCCGGTCGACCGCGAGCGCCGGGTCCGCCCAGCGCACCAGTGCGTCCTCGCGCGTGATCTTGGGGGCGAGCGAGGCCCCGTCGGCGGGCTGCGTCTGCGGGGAGAGCTCACCGGCCTCCAGGGCGTCCAGGGTGGCCACGAGCAGCTGCGCTCCGGAGGTCGCCAGGCGGCCGAGCAGGTCGCCGGAGGTGTCGCGGGGCCGGATCGTCTCGGTGGTGGTACCGAGGACCGGCCCGGTGTCCATGCCCTCGTCGAGCAGGAACGTGGTCGCACCGGTCACCTCGTCCCCCGCCAGGACGGCGTGCTGGACGGGGGCGGCACCGCGCCAGGCGGGCAGCACCGAGAAGTGCAGGTTCACCCAGCCGTGGCGAGGCACGGCCAGCACGTCGGGGCGCAGGAGGTGCCCGTAGGCGACCACGGGGGCGGCGTCGACCTCCAGGCCGCGCAGGCGCTCGACGAACTCATCGCCGCGGGGAGCGTCCGTGATCACCGGGATCCCGGCCTCCTCAGCGGCGCCGCGCACAGGGCTCGGCACCAGGCGGCGCCCCCTCCCGGCGCGAGCGTCGGCACGCGTCAGCACGGCGACGACCTCGTGGGAGGAGTCGATCAGCGCACGCAGCGCAGGGACAGCAGGTTCCGGGGTTCCGGCGAAGAGCAGACGCACCGTGCAAGTCTAGGGCCGCGTCGTCACGGGCAGACCGAGACCGGCCAGCGCCACCCGCAGCGCGGCGGTGTCCGTGAAGTGCACGGCGTGCAGCCCGACGGCGCGGGCGGCCTCGACGTTGTGCAGCGTGTCGTCGACGAACACCGTGCGGGCCGCCTCCACGCCGAACCGGTCCAGCGCGAGGCGGAAGATCGCGGGGTCGGGCTTGGCCAGTCCCACCCGTCCGGAGACCACGACGTCGCGCAGCAGGTCGATGGCGGGCGCGGCCGGGGCGGCGTGGTGGAAGGTGTCGGCAGCCCAGTTGGTCAGGCCGTACAGACGCACCCCGGCGGCGGCCAGCTCGGCGACCAGCTCGGCCGACCCCGCCACCGGCCCGGTCAGCGTGCCGGCGTACTCCCGGGCGTACCGGGCGGCCATCGGGGCCAGACGAGGCTGGTGGGCCTCCAGATGGGCGACGGCCTCGGCCCACGTGCGGCCGGCGTCCTGGGCAAGGTTGAACGCCCCGAAGTCGACGTCCGTCATCCAGGCGTCGACGCCGGCCCGGTCCAGCCCGTCGAAGGCTCCGTAGGGGTCCCAGCCGACCAGGACGTTGCCGAAGTCGTAGATCACGGCGTCGATGTCACGCTGGGCGCGCTCGCGGGAAGAAGGCCCGGGGGCCGGGTGGTTCGTCATCAGAGCATCTCCGCAGGGTCGAGCTGGACACGGACGGCGCCCCCCTCACGCCGGGCGGCCCGGACCGCGAGGGAGGCGCGTAGCTGTCGGGCGAGGTCGACGCCCCGGGCCAGGGGAACCCGCACGACCACACGCACCGCGGCCTCGAGCCGCGCGCCGTCGTCGGGCAGGTCGACGGGCCCGAGCACCGCCGCGCCGTCGGCGAGCTCGACACGGCCCACGAGGGCGTCGACGGCCGCCTGGTCACCGGTGACGGCGGCGACCCGCACCGCAGGCGGCAGATCGAGCTCGCGGCGCTCGTCGAGCTCTCGCTCGGCCAGGCCCGGGGCGTCGAACCGCACCAGGGCGCTGGTCGGGGCCGGCGCCGCGTCCCCCACCAGCAGCACCTGGCCTCGCGGCGCCGGGCGCACGAGCCCGGCCGCGGCGAGCCACCTGTGCGCCGCCTCGGTGGCGGTGGCGAGCCCGGTCCCGGCGGTGGCCACCGCGGCGTCCAGCAGCAACGCGGCCGCATACCCGTCGTCGGGCACCGGTTCGGCACCGGGTGTGGCGACCACGATCGCGGGCGTCGCCTCCAGCCGGTCGAGGATGCCGCCCGGCGCGGAGGAGGCCGACACGCGCACCGGCACGCCGGGGAAGGCCCTGCCGAGCTCCTCGGCGGTGCGCTCCGAGCCGACCCGCACGGCGCGCACCCGGTCGTGGCCGCACTCGGCGCACCGCCAGGCACCGGCCAGGCGGCCGCACCACGTGCACTGCGGTGCCGCGGTCGCCCCGCGCATGCCGAGCGGTCCGTGGCAGTGGCCGCACCGGGCGGCCGTGCGGCAGCGGGCGCACGCCACGACCGGCAGGTATCCGGTGCGGGGCACCTGGACGAGCACCGGCCCCTCGGCCAGCGCCTCACGGGCGGTACGCCAGGCCGCGCTCGGCAGCCGGGCCGCCGCCCCCGCGCCCTCGCGCGCCAGCTCCACCGACGTCAACGCGCGCACCCGAGGTGCGCGGGCACGCAGCACGTCGCGCGGGGTGGCGATCTCCTGCGCCCAGCCGGCCGCCAGCATGGCCTGCGCCTGCACGGTCCGGCCGGGCGAGCCGAGCAGGAACGCAGCACCCTGCAGCTCGCTGCGCACCGCGAGCACGTCCCGGGCATGCGGGTACGGGGCGTGCGGCTCGCCCAGCGTCTCCTCGCCGTCGCCCCACAGCACGACCAGACCGAGCTGCGGGACCGGGGCGAACATCGCCGCACGCGTGCCGACCACGACCGAGGCCAGACCGTGCCGCGCGTGCAGGAACGCCCGGTAGCGCGGCGCCGGACCGTCGGTGGCCTGCAGGCGCACCACGTCGGCCACCCCGGCGACGGCCAGCGCGGCGCAGACCCGCTCGACGTCGCGCGCGTCGGGGACGACCACGAGCGCCCGGCGGCCCCCGGACAGTGCCGCCCGCACGGCCTGCGCGACGGCCGCGGTCCAGTGCGGGGTCTGCGCCGGCCGGTCACCGTGGCGCTCCAGGCCCGGCAGGGGCGTCCACACGGCCCGCGGGGACTGCCCGGCCAGGACCCGGCGGCAGAAGGCCTCACCGCCGCGGTACGGCGCCCAGACGGCCGTCCAGCCGTCTCCCGTGGGTGCGGAGGGTGCGGGCGGCGCGGACAGGGTGGTGTCACCCGCGTCGCTGCCGACCCCCTCGGCCGCCAGCAGGTCACGCACCTCGGCCTCCACGCGGGCGTGCCGCGGCGGCACCGCCAGCCGCAGCACGTCGGAGAGCGTGCCCGCGTACCGCTCGGCGACACGCCGGGCGAGCTCCAGGACCTCGGGTGCCAGGACCGGGTCCGGCGAGACGACACGTCGCAGCGCGACCAGCCGGCCGTCGTGGTCCGACGTCGCGGCACGGGCCACGAGGAACCCGCCGACCTCCTGGGCACCGAAGCGGGCGCGCACCCGCACCCCCGGCCGCGCGTCGTCGGCCAGCGGGGCGGGCACGAGGTAGTCGAACTCACGGTCCAGGTGGGCCGGTGCGAGGTCGAGCACCACCCTCGCCACCGGGTCGACGTCGGCGGGCCCCGCAGGTGCCTTCGTGCGGGCCCGGCGGCGCCCCGTCCGGGCGGCCGGGACGTCGTCGAGCCCGAGCAGCGCGGGCTGCTCGGGCTCGTCAGAGGTCGTCACGAGGACATGGAACCACGGGTCACCGACTCACCTCACACCGCGGCGCGCAGGGCGTCCACGCGGTCGGCGCGCTCCCAGGTGAACCCCTCCAGCTCTCGGCCGAAGTGACCGTACGCGGCGGTCGGGCCGTAGACCGGGCGCAGCAGGTCCAGGTCGCGCACGATCGCGGCCGGCCGCAGGTCGAAGACCTCCCGGATGGCGGCGCTGATCCGGGCCGGCGCGACCGTCTCGGTGCCGAACGTCTCGATGTAGAGCCCCACGGGGTGGGCCTTGCCGATCGCGTAGGCCACCTGCACCTCGCAGCGCCGGGCCAGCCCGGCCGCCACGACGTTCTTGGCGACCCACCGCATGGCGTACGCCGCCGAGCGGTCCACCTTGGACGGGTCCTTGCCGGAGAACGCCCCACCACCGTGGCGCGCCATCCCGCCGTAGGTGTCCACGATGATCTTCCGGCCGGTCAGCCCGGCGTCGCCCTGCGGACCTCCCACGACGAACTTGCCCGTCGGGTTGACGATCAGGCGCACGTCCCCGATCTCCAGCCCCACCGACGCCGCGACGGCGTCCACCACCGGGTCGACCACGTGGTCGGCGACCTCACGGTAGAGCTTGTCCTGCTCGATGTCGGCGTCGTGCTGGGTCGACAGCACCACGGTGTCGAGGCTGACCGGGCGATCGCCGTCGTACCCGACGGTGACCTGGGTCTTGCCGTCGGGGCGCAGACCGGCGACCTCACCAGACTTGCG
Source organism: Isoptericola halotolerans (assembly GCF_013149785.1). Classification (GTDB taxonomy): domain Bacteria; phylum Actinomycetota; class Actinomycetes; order Actinomycetales; family Cellulomonadaceae; genus Isoptericola; species Isoptericola halotolerans. The sequence continues at coordinate 203,248 of NZ_JABEZU010000003.1, read as the reverse complement.
GACCTCGGCCAGTCGTTCCGAGAGCCGGTGCGCCAGGAAGATCGGCAGCGGCATCAGGGAGGGGGTCTCGTCGGTCGCGTACCCGAACATCAGCCCCTGGTCGCCGGCGCCCTGGGCGTCGAGGGGGTCCACGTCGTCCGCGTCGGTGCGCCGCTCGAGGGCGGTGTCGACGCCCTGCGCGATGTCCGGCGACTGCTGCCCGATGGACACCGACACCCCGCAGGAGTCACCGTCGAACCCGATGGCCGAGGACGTGTACCCGATCCCGCGCACCACCTCGCGCACGATCTGCGGGATCTCGACATAGGCCTCGGTGGTGACCTCCCCGGCCACGTGCACCAGCCCGGTGGTCACCATCGTCTCCACGGCCACCCGCGACCGGGGGTCCTGGGCGATCAGGGCGTCCAGGATCGCGTCGGAGATCTGGTCGCACACCTTGTCCGGGTGTCCCTCGGTCACGGACTCGGACGTGAAGAGGCGCAGCGCATCGGTCATGCGCTCAGCCTACGTCCACCGACCCGCCGATCCCGGCACGACGAGGGCGAAATATCCCACGATCCGAGATCGTCTCACATGCTGGTCAAGTACTTCGCGATCGCGTCCCACAGGCCGTCGGCCACCTCGCGCTTCGACCCGGCGACGGAGGTCACCGTCTCGCCACGGGAGTCGAGCACGGTGACGTCGTTGATCTCCGCGCCGAACCCCAGGCCCTCCCCCACCGCGTTGACCGCCAGCAGGTCCGCGCCCTTGCGCAGGGCCTTCGCCCGCCCGTGCTCCAGCACCGAGCCGGCGTCGTCACCCGTCTCGGCGGCGAAACCGACGACGACCTGCCCCGCACGCAGGCGGTCGGCCGCCAGCTCCGCGAGCACGTCGGGGTTCTCCACCAGCTCGATCGGTGCGGGAGGCGCCCCGGCGACCTTCTTGATCTTGGCCGTCGGGGTGCGTGCCGGCCGGAAGTCCGCCACCGCCGCCGCCATGACCACGACGTCGGCACCCGGTGCGGCACCGCGCACCGCCTGGCGCAGCTCGGCCGTCGACGACACACCCACGACCGTCGCGCCGGCCGCGGTCAGAGGGTGGGTGAGGGACTCCGGCAGGTTCGCCGCCACCAGTGTCACCTCGGCACCACGGGCGCAGGCCGCCTCGGCCAGCGCCACCCCCTGACGGCCGCTGGACCGGTTGCCGATGAAGCGCACCGGGTCGATCGCCTCGCGCGTCCCACCCGCAGAGATCACCACACGGCGGCCGGCCAGGTCCTGCGACGCGACACCCGCCGTGTGCCGATCCTCGACCGCGGCCAGGGCGAAGCGTGCGATCTCCTCGGGCTCCGGCAATCGCCCCGGACCCGTGTCCGCGCCCGTGAGGCGCCCGCTGGCCGGCTCCAGCACGTGCACCCCCCGCTCGCGCAGGGTCGCCACGTTCGCCCGGGTCGCCGGGTGCGCCCACATCTCGGTGTGCATCGCCGGCGCCATCACCACCGGGCAGCGCACGGTGAGCAACGTGGAGGTCAGCAGGTCGTCCGCGCGGCCCGCCGCGGCGCGCGCCAGGAGATCGGCGGTCGCCGGCGCCACGACCACCAGGTCCGCACCGTGCCCGAGGGCCACGTGCTGGACGCCGGGGACGTCGTCGAACACCTCGGTGCTCACCGGCTCACCCGAGAGCGCCTCGAAGGTCGGGGCGCCGACGAAACGGAGCGCAGCCGCCGTCGGGATCACCCGGACGGCATGGCCCTGCTCACGCAGCAGCCGCAGCAGCAGGACCGACTTGTAGGCGGCGATTCCGCCGCTGACCCCCAGCAGGATCCTCATGGCTCGCGGCGCAGCCTCAGACGATCTCGTCGCCGGCGGCGTGCTCCGACTCGACGACCTCGACACCCTGCGCGAGCGGAGCCGTCGCCGGCTCCTCCGGAGCGGGCTCGGCAGGCTCCGACGTCAGCAGACCCTCGTTGATCTCTCGCATGGCGATCGACAACGGCTTCTCCTGCACGCGGGTGTCGACCAGGGGACCGACGTTCTCCAGCAGGCCCTCGTTGAGCTGCGCGTAGTAGGCGTTGATCTGGCGCGCACGCTTCGAGGCGTACAGCACGAGGCCGTACTTCGACTCGCTGTGCGTGAGCAGGTCGTCGATCGGCGGGTCGGTGATGCCGATCGGCTCGGGAACGGTTCCGGCCATGAGTGTCACTCCAAGCAGACGAACGGGCCGGTGGCGGCGGCCACCGGAGGGGTGATTCCAGAAGGGGAAGGGCAGGACAGAAGCCTGCTGACAAGTCTACCCGCCGGGATCAAGCCGGTTGCGAGGCCGCCGGGGCCGCGCCCTCGGCCCGAGCTCCCAGCAGGTGTGCCAGCTCGTCCGTGGCCCGTGTGACGTCGTCGTTGACGATCGTGACGTCGAACTCCGGCTCGGCAGCCATCTCGACCTCGGCCGTCGCCAGCCGGCGTTCGCGTTCCGCGGCGTCCTCGGTGCCGCGACCCACCAGGCGCCGCACCAGCTCCTCGCGGCTGGGCGGCGCGAGGAAGACGAACTGGGCGTCGAGACCAGCCGACCGCACGGCGTCGCGCACCTGGCGCGCGCCCTGCAGGTCGATCTCCAGCAGCGTCGGTCGCCCCCCGGACAGGTGCTCGACCACCGGTCCTCGTGGGGTCCCGTAGCGGTGCCGCCCGTGGACCACGGCCCACTCGAGCATCTCGCCGTCGGAGACCATGCGGTCGAACTCCTGCGGGCTCACGAAGAGGTAGTGCACTCCGTGCACCTCGCCGGGCCTCGGCGGCCGGGTCGTCGCCGACACCGACAGCCAGACCTGGGGGTACCGAGCACGGATGTCGGCCGACACCGTGCCCTTGCCGACAGCCGTCGGCCCGGCCAGCACGGTCAGGCGTGCCGGTCCTCGCACGACGTCGTCCTGGGCGTCATGGGGTGCCGGCACGCCGGCGCGTGGTGCGGAAATCTCAGCCAAACCTCTCGATGAGCGCCTGCGCCTGGTGCGGCCCGAGGCCACGGACGCGGCGGGTCTCGGCGATCCCGATCTCTTCCATGATCGCCCGGGCCTTCACCTTACCGACTCCCGGGAGCGACTCGAGCAGCGAGACGACCTTGAGCTTGCCCACGACGTCGTCCGCTTGGCCCTGCTCGATCACCTCCCGCAACGAACCCTGGGAGTACTTCAGGCGGTTCTTGATCTCTGCCCGGATGCGCCGTGCCTCGGCGGCCTTCTCGAGGGCCGCCGCACGCTGTTCCGGGGTGAGTGGAGGAAGGGCCACGCAAGTCACCTACTCAATCGATCCGACAGGAGGTCGTGCTGGACGTCGTGCTCCCTCGAAAGTAGCCACGACCTGCGGCGGCGGCAATCGCTGGCCCGATCGCGCCGCACCCGGCGAGTCGATTGAGCGTGAAATAGGCGCTCAAAGGGCCCGAACCGGACGGCCCGGGGGTGAAGTGCTGTGACACTTCCGACACCCCGACGCGCGCCCGTGCGCAGGTCAGCGCCCGGCCCGCAGCGCCGACCGCACCTCGTCGGCCGACCGCCGTGCGGCCGCGAGCAGCGCCGACCCGTCGGGCCCTGCGGCGAGCACACCACGGGACGACGAGGCCAGCACGTTGCCCCGCGCACCGCCGAACACGTCCGCCAGCTCGCGCTGGCCCGCGCCCTGGGCGCCCACCCCCGGTGCCAGCAGGGGTCCGTTGACGGCCTCCAGCTCGGTCCCCGTGGCTCGTGCCGCGTCGCCGATCGTCGCTCCGACCACGAGCCCGACCGACCCCAGCGGCGACGCGCCGGCGTTGTGCCGTGCCGCCTGTGCCGCCACGGAGGCCGCGATGCTGCGGCCGTCCGAGCCGACGGCGTGCTGGACCGCCGCGCCCTCGGGGTTCGAGGTCAGGCACAGCACGAACAGGCCGCGCCCGGTCGCCTCCGCCAGCTCGAGGGCCGGTGACAGCGAGCCGAAACCGAGGTACGGCGAGACGGTGACCGCGTCGCCGGCAAGTGTCGAGCCGTCGGAGAGGAAGGCGTCGGCGTAGGCCGACATCGTCGACCCGATGTCCCCCCGCTTGGCGTCGACGACGGTCAGCGTGCCCGCCGCGCGTGCTGCGGCCAGGACCTCCTCCAGGGCGGCGATCCCCCGCGACCCGTGCCGCTCGAAGAAGGCCACCTGGGGCTTGAGCGCCGCCACCCGGCCGCCGAGGGCGTCCACGACCCGCAGGCCGAGCTCCCGGACGCCTGCGGCGTCGTCCGGCAGGCCCCAGTCGCGCAGCAGCGGACCGTGCGGGTCGATGCCGACGCACAACGGACCGTGCTCGTCCATCGCGGCCGCGAGGCGCGCGCCGAACGGGACCCGGGTCCCCGGCGCGCTCATGCGCCGACCGCCGCCGCCTGCGCGTCCTCCCGGCGAGCCCGGGTCGCCGCGTCGTGCTCCTGCAGGCTCGCCACCTCGAACGGCCCGCCGCGCACCGCCTCGATGGCCTGGACCGCCGCGGCGAGCTGGTCCACGGTGGTCACCATCGGCTTGTCCGCGGCAGTGGTGGCCGCCCGGATCTCGTAGCCGTCGGCGCGGGCACCCTGGCCCGACGGGGAGTTGACCACGAGGTCCACCCGTCCCTCGGTGATGAGGTCCACCACGGTGGGCTCACCGTCCGGGCCGGCGCCGTCGGAGTACTTGCGCACCGCGGTGGCCGTGATGCCGTTGCGCGCCAGCACCTGGGCCGTGCCCGAGGTCGCCAGGATCTCGAAGCCGATGTCCGCCAGCCGCTTGACCGGGAAGACGATCGAGCGCTTGTCGCGGTCCGCGACGGAGACGAACACCGTGCCCGAGGTCGGCAGCCCGCCGAACGCCGCGGCCTGCGACTTCGCGAAAGCGTGCGGGAAGTCCTTGTCGAAGCCCATGACCTCTCCGGTCGACCGCATCTCCGGGCCGAGGACCGTGTCCACCACGTTCCCCTCGGCGGTACGGAACCGCTTGAACGGCAGCACCGCCTCCTTGACGGCGAGCGGGGCCCCGAGGTCCAGCGTGCCGCCGTCGCCCTCGGCGGGCAGGATCCCCTCGGCACGCAGGTCGGCGATGGACTCGCCGACCATGACGCGGGCCGCGGCCTTCGCCAGCGAGGCCCCCGTGGCCTTCGACACGAAGGGCACCGTGCGCGACGCGCGCGGGTTGGCCTCCAGGACGTACAGCACGTCCGAGACGAGCGCGTACTGGACGTTGAGCAGACCGCGGACGCCGACGCCGCGGGCGATGGCCTCGGTGGAGCGGCGGATCCGCTCCACCTCGGCCTGGCTCAGCGAGACCGGGGGAAGCACGCACGCGGAGTCGCCGGAGTGGATCCCGGCCTCCTCGATGTGCTCCATCACACCGCCCAGGAACAGCTCGGTGCCGTCGAACAGCGCATCGACGTCGATCTCCATCGCGTCGTCGAGGAAGCGGTCGATGAGCAGCGGCGCGGGCAAGGTGCCCGGCGCCCGCGACACCAGCGCGGCGGTCGCCGCGGCGTCGAGGGCCCGCTCGACGTACCCCGTGAGCTGGTCGGCGGAGTACACGATCTCCATGCCGCGCCCCCCGAGCACGTACGACGGCCTCACGAGGACGGGGTACCCGATCCGCTCGGCGATCTCCTGGGCCTGTCCCAACGACCGGGCGGTGCCGAACGCCGGGGCGGGGAGGCCTGCGTCGGCCAGGACCTGGCCGAAGAGGCCGCGGTCCTCGGCGGCGTCGATCGCCTCGGGCGTCGTGCCGAGGATCGGCAGCCCGGCGTCGGCCAGCTGCTGCGCCAGCGCCAGCGGGGTCTGCCCGCCGAGCTGGACGATGATCCCCTTGACGGGGCCCGCGGCGAGCTCGGCCTCGTAGACCTCCAGGACGTCCTCGAGCGTCAGCGGCTCGAAGTAGAGACGGTCGGACGTGTCGTAGTCCGTCGAGACCGTCTCGGGGTTGCAGTTGATCATGACGGTCTCGAACCGGTCCTTGAGCGTCAGGGCCGCGTGCACGCACGAGTAGTCGAACTCGATGCCCTGACCGATGCGGTTCGGACCCGAGCCGAGGATGATGACCGCCTCGCGCTCGCGCGGCGCGACCTCGGTCTCGATGTCGTAGGACGAGTAGTGGTACGGCGTGGTCGCCGCGAACTCCGCGGCACAGGTGTCCACCGTCTTGTAGACGGGACGCACACCCAGCGCGTGCCGCGCCTCGCGCACCGCCGCCGTCCCGCCGGGTCCCATGCCGCGCAGCTGCGCCACCTGGGCGTCCGACAACCCGTGCCGCTTGGCACGCCGCAGCACGTCAGCGGTCAGCGTCGACGACGACGCCGTGGCCTCGGCGACCTCGTTCATGAGCAGGACCTGGTCGAGGAACCACGGGTCGATCTTCGTGGCCTCGAAGACCTGCTCCAGCGTCGCGTGCCCGGCGTGGACGGCGCGCAGCGCCTGCTGCACCCCGACGAGCCGACCCTCGGTGGGACGCCGGATCTCGGTGAGGAGCTCCTCCAGCGCGGGACCCGACGGTGCCTCACCGTGCCAGTGGAAGTCGACGCCGCCCTTGTCGATGCTGCGCAGCGCCTTGCCGAGCGCCTCGGTGAAGTTGCGGCCGAGGGCCATCGCCTCGCCCACCGACTTCATGGTGGTGGTCAGCGTGTCGTCCGCCGCCGGGAACTTCTCGAACGCGAACCGCGGCACCTTGACCACGACGTAGTCCAGCGTCGGCTCGAAGCTCGCCGGGGTCACGCCGGTGATGTCGTTCGGGATCTCGTCGAGCGTGTAGCCGACGGCGAGCTTCGCCGCGATCTTCGCGATCGGGAAGCCGGTGGCCTTCGAGGCCAGCGCCGACGAGCGCGAGACCCGCGGGTTCATCTCGATGACGACGACGCGACCGGTGTCGGACTCCACGGCGAACTGGATGTTGCACCCGCCGGTGTCCACGCCGACCTCGCGGATGACCGCGATGCCGATGTCCCGCAGCTTCTGGTACTCACGGTCTGTCAGGGTCATGGCCGGTGCCACGGTCACGGAGTCGCCGGTGTGCACACCGACCGGGTCGACGTTCTCGATCGAGCAGACGACCACGACGTTGTCGTCCTTGTCGCGCATCAGCTCGAGCTCGTACTCCTTCCAGCCGAGGATCGACTCCTCCAGGAGCACCTCGGTGGTCGGCGAGTAGTGCAGGCCCTGGCCGACGATCCGGCGCAGGTCCGCCTCGTCGTAGGCCAGGCCGGAGCCCAGGCCGCCCATCGTGAAGGACGGACGCACGACCATCGGGTAGCCGAGCACGGCGGACGCCTCGACCGCTTCGTCGATCGTGTGGATGATCAGCGAGCGGGCGGACTCACCGCCGCACACCTCGACGACGTCCTTGAACTGCTGACGGTCCTCGCCCTTCTGGATGGCGGGGATGTTGGCGCCGATGAGCTCGACGCCGTACTCGTCCAGCACGCCGGCGTCGTGCAGCTCGATGGCGGCGTTCAGCGCCGTCTGCCCGCCGAGGGTGGGCAGCAGCGCGTCGGGGCGCTCCTTGGCGATGATCGAGGTGAGCACCTCACGGGTGATCGGCTCGACGTAGGTGGCGTCGGCGAACTCGGGGTCGGTCATGATCGTGGCCGGGTTGGAGTTCACCAGGACGACGCGCAGGCCCTCCTCCTTGAGCACCCGGCAGGCCTGCGTGCCGGAGTAGTCGAACTCGCAGGCCTGGCCGATGACGATCGGGCCGGACCCGATGACCAGGACGGAGGAGAGGTCGGAACGGCGGGGCATCAGTTCTCCTTCTCGCCGGTGGTGCCGCCGGCCAGCGCCGCGAGGGCGGCGGGCGGGACGGTCACGGGCTCGCGGGTGGTCATGAGGTCGACGAAGCGGTCGAACAGGTACGCGCTGTCGTGGGGGCCGGCAGCGGCCTCGGGGTGGTACTGGACGGAGAAGGCCGGCAGGTCGAGGGCGGTCAGGCCCTCGACCACCTGGTCGTTGAGCCCCACGTGGGAGACGATGACGCGGCCGTACCGCGCTCCGTCGACACCCTGGTCGTCACGCACGGTGTCGAGCGGGGCGGTGCTCACGGCGTCCAGCGGCGCGTCGACGGCGAACCCGTGGTTCTGTGCGGTGACCTCGACCTTGCCGGTGGTGCGGTCCTTCACCGGCTGGTTGATGCCGCGGTGGCCGTAGCCGAGCTTGTAGGTGCCGTAGCCGAGCGCCCGGCCGAACAGCTGGTTGCCGAAGCAGATGCCGAAGAACGGGATCCGTCGGTCCAGCACCTGGCGGAGCAGGTCGATCTCGGCGGTCGCGGCCGAGGGGTCGCCGGGACCGTTGGAGAAGAACACCCCGCCCGGAGCGCCCGCGGGCAGCAGCGCCTCGACCTCGGCGAAGGTGGTCGACTGGGGCACCACGTGCACGCGCACGCCCCGCTCGGCCAGGCGCACCGGCGTCATCGACTTGATGCCCAGGTCGACCGCGACGACGGTCGCGACGGGGTCGGCGCCGTCCTCGAGGCCGCGCGGCTCGACGGTGTAGGCCTCGGCGGTGGTGACCTCGCGGGCGAGGTCCGCGCCGGCCATCAGGGGGGCTCCGCGCACCTCCTGGACGAGGTCGTCGACGCCGCGCTCGACGCCGTCGCGCACCAGGTCGTCGCCGGAGAAGATGCCGGCCCGCATGACGCCGAGCTCACGCAGGTGCCGCGTGAGGAAGCGGGTGTCGACCTCGGCGATCCCGACGACGCCCTGCTCGGCGAGCTCGTCGGCCAGGTCGCCCCGGGAACGCCAGCTCGAGGCGCGGCGCGCCGGGTCGCGCAGGACGTAGCCGGCGACCCAGATCTTGCGGGACTCCGGGTCGTCGTCGTTCACGCCCGTGTTACCCACGTGCGGGGCGGTCATGACGACGATCTGGCGGTGGTACGAGGGATCGGTGAGCGTCTCCTGGTAGCCGGTCATCCCGGTGGAGAAGACGATCTCGCCGAGGGTGGTGCCGCGGGCGCCGTAGGCGACGCCGCGCGCGACGGTGCCGTCCTCGAGGACGAGGACCGCCGGGTCGGTGCTGGTGCTGGAGGTCACTTCGTGTCCTTCGGGCTCGGGGTGGACGGGTCGAGGAGGGAGCGCACGGCCTCGACGAGGCGCGGCTTGTCGGCCCTGTAGCGGGTGCGCAGGCCGGTGTCGAGCAGGGCCGCGTCGGTCTCGCCGTCGGCGGGCACCTGCCAGGTGAGCACCACCAGGCCGTCCCGGCCGACGTACTTGCCCGCCATGCCCGCCGCGGTACCGACGTCGTGCAGGGAGGCGGTGGGCACGAGCAGCGGTGCGCTGCCCTCCCGGTCGACGACGACGCCGCCGTCGAGCACGGTCACCTGCGCGGCGCTGCGGTCCCCGAGCTCGTGAGCGCCCACCCGGGCCAGCCAGTCGCCGGACAGCGTGCTGGAGACGTACGTCGCCTCGATCGGCCCGAGGCGCAGCGCTCCGAGCGAGCCTTCCTCCGCGGGCGGGGCCGGGGGCGACGGCACGAGGTGGCTGGTGCGGGCTGCGATGCGTCGGCGCCCGGTGAGCACGAGCAGGAGCAGCAGCACGCCGATCACGACCCAGATCCCGACGGCGACGGGCATCGGCAGGTTCATCGCGCACCTCCCACGCCGGGGTGCACGGGTACCGGGACGCCGTCGAGCACGGTCGCGCGTCCGCGCAGGAACGTGGCCACGACCTGGCCCGGCAGCTCGTGGTCCCGGAACGGGGTGTTCGCGCTGGCGGTGGCCTGGGAGGTACCGTCGACGACACGTCGTGCGGAGGGGTCGACCAGGGTGAGGTTGGCGGGCTCGCCGACGGCGATCGGTCGTCCCTGGACCGCCTCGACGCGGCCGATGCGTGCGGGGGTCGTGGACAGCACGCGGGCGACGTCGGCCCAGGTCAGCCGGCCGGTGTCGACCATGGTCTGCTGGACGACGCTCAGGGCCGTCTCCAGCCCGGTCATGCCGAAGGCTGCCGCTCCCCACTCGCAGTCCTTGTCCTCGCGGGTGTGCGGCGCGTGGTCGGTGGCGACGATGTCGATGGTGCCGTCGGCCAGCCCGTCGCGCACCGCCTCGACGTCGGCGGCGGTGCGCAGCGGCGGGTTGACCTTGTAGGTGGCGTCGTAGGTGCGGGCCAGCTCGTCGGTGAGGATCAGGTGGTGCGGGGTGACCTCGGCGGTGACGTCGATGCCGCGCGACTTCGCCCAGCGGATGATCTCGACCGAACCCGCGGTGGACAGGTGGCACACGTGCAGGCGCGAGCCGACGTGCTCGGCGAGCAGCACGTCGCGGGCGATGATCGCCTCCTCGGCCACGGCGGGCCAGCCGGCCAGGCCGACCTGGGCCGAGACGACGCCCTCGTTCATCTGCGCACCGTCGGTCAGGCGCGGCTCCTGCGCGTGCTGCGCCACCACGCCGTCGAACGCCTTGACGTACTCCAGCGCACGCCGCATGAGGACCGGGTCGTGCACGCACTTGCCGTCGTCGGAGAAGACTCGCACGCGCGCGGCGGAGTCCGCCATCGCGCCCAGCTCGGCCAGACGTTCCCCGTCCAGGCCGACGGTCACGGCGCCCACCGGGAAGACGTCGGCCCAACCGGCCTGCTCGCCGAGGCGGTGCACCTGCTCCACGACGCCGGCGGTGTCGGCGACCGGCGAGGTGTTGGCCATGGCGTGGACGGCGGTGAAGCCGCCGACCGCGGCGGCCCGGGTGCCCGACGCCACGGTCTCGGCGTCCTCGCGGCCCGGTTCGCGCAGGTGGGTGTGCAGGTCGACGAGCCCTGGCAGCAGGACGTGGTCGGCGGCCTCGATCACCGTGGCGCCGTCGGCCGAGGCGGCCCCGACGGCGGTGATCTCCGCGACGGTCCCGGCGTCGAGCACCACGTCGACGGCGTCGCCGCCGAGGGGGCGCACCCCTCGCAGCACGTAGGTGGTCGGTCCAGCGGTCAGTTCGGTCACAGGTCGTTCCCTTCCGCCGAGCGGTCCCCGGCCATCAGCAGATAGAGGGCCGCCATGCGCACGGCGATGCCGTTGGCGACCTGCTCGACGATCACGGCGCGGTCGGAGTCCGCCGCCTCGGCCGAGATCTCCAGACCGCGGTTCATCGGTCCGGGGTGCATGACGATCGCGTGCTCGGGCAGCGTCGCGAGCCGCCTGGCGTCCAGGCCGTAGTAGCGGGCGTACTCCAGCGGGCTGGGGAAGAACGCCCCCGCCCCGCCGGACATGCGTTCGCGCTGCACCCGCAGCATCATCACGGCGTCCGGCTGCCAGTCGACCAGCGTGGCGTCGAGGTCGTACGACGTGCGGCAGGGCCACGCCTCGACCCCGACGGGCACGAGCGTCGGGGGCGCGACGAGCGTCACCTCGGCGCCGAGGGTGTGCAGCAGGGCCACGTTGGCGCGCGCGACCCGCGAGTGCAGCACGTCGCCCACGATCGCCACCCGCAGGCCGGTGAGGTCGGCGCCGACGCCGTCGTCGTGGGGCGACCGCAGTCCCTGCGCCCGCCCGGCGAGGTGCCGGCGCATCGTGTACGCGTCGAGCAGCGCCTGGGTCGGGTGCATGTGCGTCCCGTCGCCGGCGTTGAGGACGGCGGCGTCGAGCCACCCGGCGTGCGCGAGCTGGTACGGCGCCCCGGAGGCCCAGTGCCGGACCACGACCGCGTCGGCGCCCATCGCGTGCAGGGTCAAGGCGGTGTCCTTGAGCGACTCGCCCTTGGAGACGCTCGATCCCTTGGCGGAGAAGTTGATGACGTCCGCGCTGAGACGCTTGGCCGCCGTCTCGAACGAGATGCGCGTCCGGGTCGAGTCCTCGAAGAAGAGGTTGACCACCGTACGGCCGCGCAGCGTGGGCAGCTTCTTGATCTCGCGGGACTGCGTGGCGGCCATCCGTGCCGCGGTGTCGAGCAGCCCGACGGCCTCGTCGCGGGAGAGGTCCGCGGTCGACAGCAGGTGCTTCATCGCGCGCTCCCGTCGCCCTCGGCACGACCGGCGATCTCGACGGAGTCGGCGACGCCGTCGACCTCCTCCAGGCGCACGCGCACGCGCTCGCTCTGGGCGGTCGGCAGGTTCTTGCCCACGAAGTCGGGACGGATCGGGACCTCACGGTGGCCTCGGTCGACGAGGCAGGCGAGACGGACGGCACGGGGGCGTCCGATGTCGCCGAGCGCGTCGAGCGCGGCGCGGATCGTCCGTCCCGAGAACAGCACGTCGTCGACGAGCACGACGGTCCGGTTCTCGATGCCGACGGCCGGCAGACGGGTGACGCCCACGGCGCGGGTCGGCTGCCGGCGCAGGTCGTCGCGGTACATGGTGACGTCCAGCTCGCCCACGCAGGCCTCGGCGTCGAACGCCGGGTCGATCTGGGCAAGCCGTGCGGCCAGTCGGTGGGCGAGGGTCACCCCGCGCGTCGGGATGCCGAGGAGGACGAGGTCGTCGACCCCGCGGGCGCGCTCGACGATCTCGTGGGCGATGCGGGTCAGTGCGCGGGCGACGTCGCTCGCGGACAGGACGGTCGTGCCGTCCGGGTCGTCTTCGGGCAGGGCGGGACCAGGGCTCAACGGGACTCCTTCTCCGCCTCACTGGACGGGATTAAAGGGGGTCGGTCGGCGTCAGCGTAACCCGGTACGGCGGAGACGACGCAGCCGACGACCACCATGTGGTCGTCGGCTGCGTCACACCTCGGGCGAGCGCTCGGCGCGTCAGGCCAGCAGCGTCGGCTTGATCTCGAGCAACCGGCCGAGGAGCCCGTTGACGAAGGCCGGCGAGTCGTCGGTGGAGAACTCGCGGGCGAGGTCCACCGCCTCGTCCACGGCCACGACGTCGGGCACGTCGTCGTTGAAGATCAGCTCGAACGTCCCCACGCGCAGCAGCGCGCGGTCGACCGCCGGCATCCGGGCGATCGTCCAGCCGCGCGAGTAGGTCTCCAGCAGCTCGTCGATCCGCTCGCGGTGCGCCACCACACCCTCGACCAGCTCCACCGTGTACTGCGGCACGGAGGCCTCGGCGTGCGGCTCGATGACGCGGTCCTGCAGCAGCACGAGGGGGTCGACGCCGCGGGCCTCCGACTCGAAGAGGATGTCGGCCGCGCGCTTGCGCGCCTTGGTCCGAGAGCCCACGTCAGTCGGTCACTCGGCCGAGGTACGACCCGTCGCGGGTGTCGACCTTGACCTTCGTGCCCTGCTCGAGGAACAGCGGCACCTGGATCTCGGCGCCGGTCTCGAGCGTCGCAGGCTTGGTGCCACCGGTGGAGCGGTCGCCCTGCAGACCGGGCTCGGTGTAGGTGATCTCGAGCACGACCGACGACGGCAGCTCGACGTACAGCGGCTGACCGTCGTTGGAGGCGATCATGATGCTCATGCCCTCGAGCATGTAGTCCTTGGCGTCCCCCACGGTGGCGGCCGGCACCATGATCTGGTCATAGGTGTCGGTGTCCATGAAGACGTAGTCGGCGCCGTCCATGTACAGGTACTGGAAGTCGCGGCGGTCGACGTTGGCCGTCTCCACCTTGGTACCCGCGTTGAAGGTCTTGTCGACGACCTTGCCCGAGAGCACGTTCTTCATCTTCGTCCGGACGAACGCGCCACCCTTGCCCGGCTTGACGTGCTGGAACTCGAGGATCGACCACAGCTGCCCGTCGATGCGCAGCACGGTGCCGTTCTTGATGTCGTTGGAGGTAGCCACGTTCTTGTTCGTCCTCGGCGGGTCTCGGGGTCAGGCACGGGGCCTGTCGGGAAGCGTTCGGCGCCCACAGAGGGCCCGGAACATACTACAGCGCGTCGAGGACGGCGTGCCCCGCCAGGCCGGCGGCGGCGGCCCACACCAGCGAGGCGAGGGTCCCGACGACGAACCGTTCCCCGGCGACCGGGTGCTCCCGCAGCTCGGGCAGCCGGCCGAGCGCCTTGACCGCCACGACCACCGCGACCCCCTCGGGGTGGCCGACGAGGATCGTCCCGGTGATGGCCAGCCGTTCGAGCAGACCGATCCAGGTGCCGTTGCCGAGCACCGCCAGCGCCTCCGCCCGGGCGCCGGGGCCGGACTCGGCGTGGCGCAGCAGGAGCGGTATCAACCATGCGCCGAGACCGACGCTCAGGGCGAGCGCCGCCACCGACACACCGGTCACCGCCAGGACATCCGCCACGGTCTCACTCCTCGTCGTCGTTCTCGCCGGCCCGGCCGTCGTCGGCCGTCGCGGCCGCGTCCGCGGCCCGCAGCAGGCGTGCGGCGAGCGGCCGGGCTGCCACCTCCTCCGCCCACAGCGCCGTCCGCAGACGTTGGCTCACGGCCTGCTCGCTGATCGCGAGACGTGCCGCGGTCGCGCGTTGCGGGGCGTCGACCCCACCGTGCTCGCCGAGGGTATCGATCGCCTCCCATCCCGCGGCGGAACGCCGCGCCGCGAGTGCGCCCAGGAGCCGGAGCAGTGCCTGGGCGTCGCCGGCGATCGTCGCCGCCGGCTCATCCGGTGGGCCGACGACGGCGAGGGGCACCGCGCTGCCTCGGCCCTTCGCCTCCTCGACGGCCGCCCGCGCCCTGACGAACGCGGGCCCGGCCGCGGCGCGTGAGGTGGCGGGCAACGGTTCGTCCACGCCGCCGACTCCCACCCCGACCGACCATCCGCCGTCGCGCAGGACGTCGCCGATCAGCTGGACCGCCAGGCGTGCACCGTCGTCGTCGGCCGCCAGGACGCCCTGGACCTCGTCGCCGACGGTGCGTTCGAAGGGGCGCACGAGTCCCCGCGCCGCGTCGCCTGTCGCGCCCCGGGCCTGGAGGCGCCCGAGCAGCGCGGGCACGAGATCCCCGCGCGTCGTGCTCGACTTCTGGTCAATCGTCAAGACGATCATGGATCAAGCCTAGAGTATTGATGACAATTGGACAAGGCCCAGGCATTGATCGTGCGCCATCTAGCCCAGGAGCTTGTTCGAGATCGCCTCCAGGGCGAGTCGGTAGGAATCGAAGCCGAACCCCGCGACGGTACCCGTGGCGATGCCGGCGACGACGGAGTAGTGCCGGAACGCCTCGCGCGCCGCCGGGTTCGACAGGTGCACCTCCACCAGCAGGAGCTGCGAGGTCACCACCTGGGCGGCGGCGTCGCGCAGCGCGTAGCTGTAGTGGGTGAAGGCTGCAGGGTTGAGCACCACGTGCGAGCGGGTGTCGACCGCCTCGTGCAGCCAGCCGACGAGGGTCGACTCGTCGTCGGTCTGGCGCACCTGGACGGCGAGGCCCAGGTCGTTCCCCCAGCGAACGCCCTCCCGCTCGAGGTCGGCCATGGAGGCGTGGCCGTAGATCTCCGGCTCCCGGACGCCGAGGCGCCCGAGGTTGGGACCGTTGAGGATCAGCACACGTGCGGCGTCGTCGACTGTCATGGCCGTGAGCGTACCCACCCCTCTGCGGCGTCCGACCGGCGGACACACCCGGAGGCAATCCCTTGACCTCAACCCTGCTCGAAGTCCGATGCTGGTGGTCGCGCACGTCCCGCACCCCACCGCTCTGCCCACGGAGGCCCCGATGACCAGCACCCTGTCGCCGTCCGCCCTGCGTGCCGCCCTCCACGGCACCTCCCTCGTCCTGACACCGCTGGACGAGGGATTCGTCGCTGCGCACCAGATCCGGCCCGGCGGCGTCGACGCCGTACCGGACGCCGTCGTCCGTCCCACCGACGCCGCCGGGGTGGCCCGCGCGGTCCGCTTCGCTGCCGACCACGGGCTCGAGCTCGCGGTCCGCTCCGGGGGCCACTCTGCCCTCGGCCGCGGCCGGCGGCCCGGGGCGCTCGTGCTCGACGTCCGCGGGCTCGATGACGTCCAGGTCGATCGCGCCGCCCGGAGGGCGACCGCCGGGGGCGGCGTCACAGCCGGCGCCTACACCGCCGCGACGACGCAGCACGGCCTCATCACGCCCTTCGGCGACGCCGGCACGGTGGGCGTCGCGGGGATCACCCTCGGGGGCGGGGTCGGGTTCCTGTCCCGCCGGCTCGGCATGACGATCGACTCGTTGCACTCGGCCCGGGTCGTCACTGCCGACGGACAGGTGCGGACCGCCTCCGCTCAGGAGCACCCCGACCTGTTCTGGGCGTTGCGCGGGGGCGGGGGAAACTTTGGTGTCGTCACGGAGCTGACGTTCGACACCCACGAGATCGGGACGGTCGTCGGTGGCCCGCTCATCCTGCCGGCGACACCGACCACCGTCGCGGGTGTGGTCGCGACGCTTCGCCAGGCCCCTCGCGAGCTCACGGCCATCGTCATGGTCATGGTGGCCCCGCCGGTGCCGTTCCTCCCCGAGGAGGCACACGGTCGCCTCGTCGTCATGGTCAACCTCTGTTGGTCCGGCGGCGTCGACGACGCCGACGCCGCGCTCGCACCGCTGCGCGCGCTCGGCGAGCAGGCCGGAGGCATCATCGCCGACCTGGTCGCCCCCGGTCCGTACATCGGGCTCCTCGAAGGCCCCGACGGCCCCCCGATGGCGATGCACAACAGGTCGTTCTACGCCGACGACGTCGACGAGGCCGCCGCAGCCGACATCCTGGACGCCCTGGGGTCGAGCACCGCCATGATGCGGGTGGTGCAGCTGCGTGTCCTCGGCGGTGCCGTCGCCGACGTCCCGACCGGAGCCACCGCCTACGCCCACCGCGACGCGCCGATCACCGGCGTCGTCGCCGCGGCCGAACCGACGGCGGAGGCGGTCGCCGAGCACGTCGACTGGGTGGCGGACGTCGCCGACCGCGTGCGCCGGGGCCGGCACGGGGCCTACGCCAACTTCGTCATGGACGGTGACCCCACCCTGCTCGCGCAGGCCTACCCGGGGGACACCGGTCGGCGGCTGGCCGAGGCCAAGGCGACCTACGACCCGACGAACCTCTTCCGCAGCAACCTCAACGTCCTGCCGGCCGGACACGACTGAGGGGCGGTTCGAGCACCCCGAGCGCGTCGTCGACCGCGACGACGTCAGCCATCGTGACGCATCGCCCCGGCGCGGCGGACACCACACGTTCGGCGGCCAGGGCGGTGAGCAGACCGGTGGCACGGGACTGACCGGACCCGGTGGCCGCGAGCCGTTGTGCTGTGCGCCGCACGGTCGCCTGCAGGCTCCACTCCTCGGAGCCGACGAGCGGAGCGCCGCTGATCAGCCGGCGGCCCTTCCCGAGCCGGCCGACCAGCGCCAGGGCCGCCGTCGCCGGCCCGTTGGAGAGCGTGAGCCACGACCGCACGACGAGGTCGTCCAGGAGCACGTGGTCGGCGAAGTCGGTCCGCAGGTACGTCCGTCGCCGCCCGTCCGGCCCGACCACGCGGCGCCGGGTCCGCAGGTTGCGGACCCGGACGCCCTCGGGCGGGGCATGCACGTCGGTGCCGACCAGCTTCTCGGTCCACGACACGGCAGCCGCCCCGTGCTTCTCCCCCGAGCCGAGCATCACTGCCACGTCGACCTCGTCGCCCGGCCGTGTCTCGAGCGCACCGACCAGCACGGTGGACAGGCCGGGCACGAGGCCCGCTCCCAGCACGACGGAGGTGCTCGGCGCAGCGCAGGCACGCAGCGCGACCAGGTAGGCGCTGCTCGCGCTGATGTCCACCAGCGCCGCCCCGCCGAGCTCGCCCGCGATCCAGGGCTCCTCCACGCCGGAGGCGTTGATCACGACGGCCTGCCCGGCAGCGGCCTCGCGCAGCCGGACGGCGCCGTCCGGGGCGGACAGGTCGACGCGCACCCCACCGTCGGACCCGGACCTTCCCGCCGGGGTGACGTCGTGCCCGTGGCCGCGCAGCGCGGCCACGACATGCTGTCCGACGGCGCCCCGCGCGCCCAGGACCAGTGCCTTCATCGAGTTCTCCACACGTTCGGTCGGTGGTCGGACCCTATGCCAACCGAACGGTTGGCGTCTAGGGTGACCACATGCCCAGGGACACCACGAGTACCCGCGAGCGCCTGCTCGACGCCGGCGGCCGGCAGTTCGCCGCCACCGGGTTCGCCGGGACCTCCGTCGATGCCGTCAGCCGCGACGCCGGGGTCAACAAGGAGCGGATCTACGCCTACTTCGGCAGCAAGCGGCGGTTCTTCGACCACGTGCTGACCCACCGCCTCGACGGGTTGCTGGACGGCCTCGATCTGGACGGTCACGGCGAAGATGCCCTCGGCCGGTGGGCGGGACGCCTGTGGGACCGGTACGCGGCCGACCCGGACGTCGCCCGTCTGCTCGCCTGGGAGAGCCTCGAGCTGGACGAACCCGCGGCAGCCGTGCAACGGGTGTCGTCGTGCTCGGAGGTCGCCTCGCACCTGCGCGACGCCCTGGCCGTGCCCGACGACGCCTCCGCGCGACAGCTCCTGCTGTCCGTGGTCATGCTCGTCACCAGCGCCTGGACGCTCACCGCGCTCACCGCGCTCGTCGCTCCGGGCACGGCCGCGGCTGCTCGTCGCACGGCCGTCGTCGAGCACGCGACGGCGCTCGCCCGCGCGACTCTCCTGGTCAGTCCTCGACCGGGTCGGTGACGACCAGCATGAGCACCAGGCCCGCGAGGATGACGGCCACGATGCCCAGCACGCCCCAGATCGTCGCACCGGTCAGGGCGATGACCACACCCCACAGCAGCGGGGTCAGGAACGACACGGCGCGGCCCGTGGTGGCGTACAGACCGAAGATCTCCGACTCCTGACCGGCCGGCGTCATCCGGGCCAGGTACGACCGGGACGCCGTCTGGGCCGGACCGACGAAGCAGGTCAGCGCGAGGCCCGCGACCCAGAACACCACGGTGCCCGACGAGTGCAGCGCGACGACGACCAGCCCGCAGACCACCAGCCCCACCAGCGACCACACGATGACGCGACGGGCCCCCAGCCGGTCGTCGAGGCGACCGGCGAGGATCGTGCTCACCCCTGCCAGGAGGTTCGCAGCGATGCCGAACGCGATCACCTCGTCCGGCGAGAAGCGGAAGGACACGGCCGCCACGATCGCACCGAAGGTGAAGACCCCGGCCAGCCCGTCCCGGTACACGGCGCTGGCCAGCAGGAACCAGAACGTGGTGCGCGACGTGCGGAAGAGCTCACGGATGTCGTGCCACAGCTCGACGTACCCGGCGAAGAACCCGACCCGGGGACGGTCCGAGGCAGCAGGCGCCTCCGGGACGTTCCGGAAGAGCGGCCACGCGAACGCCACCGCCCAGAGCCCACAACCCACGGCGATCACCCGGTAGGCCAGCCCGTCGTCGGTGGGCATCCCCCACCAGTCGAAGGTCTGGGCCACGACGACGGCCACCAGCGCGACGATCCCGCCGACGTAGCCGAGCCCCCAGCCGAGGCCCGAGACCTTGCCGATGGTCCGAGGTGTCGAGACCTGGGTGAGCATCGCGTTGTAGTTGACGCCGGCAATCTCGCTGGCGACGCTGCCCAGCGAGATCAGCGCCGCCCCGAGCACGAAGTAGCCGGGGTCGGCCCGGACGAACCCGAGGCCGAACATGCAGACCACCAGCAGGATCGTGCCGGCACCCAGCCAGGCCTTGCGCCGGCCGGTGACGTCGGCCCGCCGACCCAGCACCGGAGCCAGGATCGCGACCAGCACACCGCCGGCCGCGATCCACCCACCCAGGGCACTCGTCAGGCCTGCGAGCGCCCGGGTGTACGCAGGATCGTCCTCCCCCAGGGCGACGACCGCCGGGTCGAGGAACGACTCCCCGGTCAGGTACAGGGCCGTGAAGACGAAGGTGAGCACCACGGTGTTGAACGGCTGGGTGGCCCAGTCCCACAGCGCCCACGACCGGACCCGTCGACGCTGCTCGGTCGCCGGGAGCGCGTCGAAGGGGTGACCGGAGTCGTGTTCCGACGGCTTCGTCGGCGTGGCGTCGCTCATGGGCGCCGAGTCTGCCGCATCCGGGTGAACGGTGGGTAGCGCCGCGCAGAAGGACGGTCGCAGGGCGCGCGCATCCCCTTCGGCGTACGGTACCCACGTGCCAGCGTCGCCGACCGCCCCACTGCCCGACGAGCTCGTCTGGGAACCCGACCCGCTGCTCGACGGCTTCCAGTCCGCTCCCCTGGGTCCCGCGACGCTCGTGCGACGTACCGGCCGCCCTGACGCCCCACGGGGGGCTGTGCTCCACGTCCACGGGTACAACGACTACTTCTTCCAGGACCACCTCGCCCACGCGCTCACGGACGCCGGGTACTGCTTCTACGCGGTCGACCTACGACGGGCGGGGCGCTCGCTGCTGCGGCCGCCGGTCGACGTCGCCGCCGAGGCGGGCCTGCCACCGCACTTCACCACCTCCCTGCGGGAGTTCGGCGCGGACCTCGACGCCGCGCTGTCGAGCGTGCGCGCCCTCGAACCCGGCTCGCCGCTCGCCGTGCACGCCCACTCCACGGGCGGGCTGACCACGGTGGTGTGGGCACACGCGCACGGTGCCACGGGCCCGGACGCGCTGGTGCTCGACTCGCCCTTCCTCGACCTGGCCGGATCGTGGCTGTCCCGCCAGGTCAACACGAGTCTGCTGGGGGTGCTGGGCAGGGTGCGACCGCTGGCGGTGGTGAGCACCCACCCGTCGGTCTACGCGACGTACCAGCACGTCGACAACGGCGGTCGGTGGTCGTTCGACACCCGGTTGAAGAAGCCGGACGGGCAGCCCGCCCGGGCCGCGTGGCTCCTGGCCGTGCGGCGCGCGCAGCTGCGTCTGGCGCGCGGTCTGGACGTCCCGGTCCCCGTGCTGGCGGCACGCGCGGGCGCCTCGGGGCCGGACAGCCCGGACAACCCCCTCCTCGACGCCCAGGACACGGTCCTGGACACCCGCCAGCTCGCGCGGTTGTTCCCCCGCCTGGGCACCGACGTCACCGAGCTCGTCGTCGACGGGGCCGTGCACGACCTCAGCCTGTCCGCGGACGCACCACGCCAGGAGTACCTCGATGCGGTCGTGCGCTTCCTGGGCGACCGGTTGCCGGGAGGTGCGGCATGACGCGCGTGCCACGGCCCCAGCATCCCTACTTCGGCGGCGGAGCGGGCGACACCGGTCGCGGGGCCTTCGCGGCGCTGGCGCACCGCGGGTTCTCGCACGGCCGGGCCAACCTGGAGAACTCGATGGCGGCGTTCGCGGCGGCCGTCGACCTCGGCTACCGGTACGTCGAGACCGATGCGCACGGCACGCGCGACGGGGTCGCCGTCGCCCTGCACGACGAGTCGCTGGACCGCACCACCGACGGCAGCGGCCTCGTGGCGGAGCTGCCCTGGGACGTGGTGCGCCGTGCCCGCATCGGCGGCACCGAACCGGTGCCGCTGCTGACCGACGTGCTCGGCACCTGGCCCGACCTGCGGGTGAACATCGACGTCAAGGCGGACTCGGGCATCGCCCCGACGGCGGCGGCGATCGAGTCCACGGCGAGCCACGACCGCGTCTGCGTCACGTCGTTCTCGCCGCGGCGGCGTCGTGCCACCGTGGCGCGGCTGTCACGGCCGGTCGCCACGAGCGCCGGCCGCAGCGAGGTGATCGGGTTCCTCGTGGGTACCCGCCTCCGGATCCCGTCGGTGGTCCGGGCCGCCCTGCGTCGGGTCGACGCGCTGCAGGTGCCGGGGGCCGACGACGGCGTGACGGTGGTCGACGCCCGGACGGTCGCGGCCGCGCACCGCGCAGGGAGGTTCGTCCACGTGTGGACGATCAACGACCCCACCGAGATGCGGCGGTTGATCGACCTCGGCGTCGACGGGATCGTCACCGACCGTGCCGACCTGCTCCGCGACGTCCTGGTCGAACGCGGGCTGTGGGTGTGACAGCGCTCAGGGGATGAGCTGGACCGGCACCCCGGGGCCTCCGGTGGGCGGCTCCTTCGAGATCTCGGCGTACGCGGCCGCCAGCAGCGTGGGGTCCGGCCCCTCGAGGCGCACCGGCTTGGCGACGTCGTCCAGGACGACGAACCGCAGCAGGTCCCCGCGAGCCTTCTTGTCCCGGCGCATCGCGGCCACCAGCTGGTCCCACCGGTCCCCGCGGTACGTCGTCGGCAGACCGAGCGCGGTGAGGATCTCCCGGTGCCGCGCCACGACGGCGTCGTCGAGCTTGCCGCCGAGCCGGCCGAGCTCGGCCGCGAAGACCATGCCGACGGCGACAGCGGCCCCGTGCCGCAGCTGGTAGCGCTCGACCAGCTCGATCGCGTGGCCCAGGGTGTGGCCGTAGTTGAGGATCTCGCGCAGCCCCTGCTCGGTGAGGTCCTCCCCCACCACCCGGGCCTTGACGCGCACCGAACGCTCGATGAGCTCGGTCAGCACCGCCCACGTCTCCTCGGTGGCGCCGGCGCCCGCCCACTCGCGCAGGGCGTCGGCGTGCTCCTCGGCGAGCTCGAGGATGCGCTCGTCGGCGATGAACCCGGTCTTGACGACCTCGGCCATCCCGGCCACCAGGTCCCATCGGTCGAGGGACTCCAGCGCGGCGAGGTCGCAGAGCACCCCGGCCGGCGGGTGGAAGGCGCCGACGAGGTTCTTGCCCTCGGCGGTGTTGATGCCGGTCTTGCCTCCGACGGCGGCATCCACCATCGCGAGCAACGTGGTCGGCACGTGCACGACCTTGATGCCGCGCAACCAGGTGGCCGCGACGAACCCGGCGAGGTCCGTCGTCGCGCCGCCGCCGACCGCCACGATCGCGTCCGAGCGGGTGAAGTCGGCCTGTCCCATCACCTGCCAGCAGAACGCCGCCACCTGGGCGGTCTTCTGCTCCTCGGCGTCGGGCAGCTCCGCGGCGAAGGCCTGGTACCCCTGGGCGACCAGGTCCTCGCGGACCGCCTCGCCCGTGGCCTCCAGCGACGCGGGGTGCATCACGAGCACCCGCCGCACGTCCGGGCCGAGCAGCCCCGGCAGCTCGCCGAGCAGATGGCGTCCCACGACGACGTCGTAGGGCTGGTCACCGTTCACGGTCACGCGGACGGTCATGGCTGTACCTCCTGCTGGATCTGGCCGGCGACCTGGGCTGCCGTGCGCCCGTCCGAGACGACGTGCACCGTCGCGAGCCGTTCGTAGGTGGGTCGGCGCGCCTCCATCAGCTCGGCCCAGCGGGCCCGCGGGTTGCCGACCAGCAGCGGGCGAGCCTGGTTGAAGCCGACGCGCGGTGCCGCGTGGGCCAGGGAGACGTCGAGGAAGACGACGACGCCGCCGCCGGCCGCGTAGGCCGCCAGCGCATTCTGGGTGTGGGCGTCGAGCACCGCGCCGCCCCCGAGGGCGAGCACCCCGCTGTGCGTCGCGAGCGCCGTCGTGACGGCCTCACGCTCCAGCTCACGGAAGCGCGGTTCGCCGTCGTCGACGAAGATGTCCGCCACCGTCTTGCCGGCCGCCTCCTCGACGTCGCTGTCGGTGTCGCGGAAGCCCGCCGACAGCTTCTTGGCGAGGATCGTCCCGACCGTCGTCTTGCCGCTGCCGGGCGGGCCGATGAGCACCACCCGCGGCTGCGCGTCGCTCATCGCAGCAGCTCGGGGATGGACGCCAGGTAGGCCTCGGCGTTGCGGCGCACCTCGGCCACCGAGTCGCCGCCGAACTTCTCCAGCGCGGCCTGCGCCAGCTCCAGGGCCACCATCGCCTCGGCGACGACGGCGGCGGGCGGCACCGCGCAGACGTCCGAGCGCTGGTGGTGGGCCGTCACGGCCTCGCCGGTCGCGACGTCCACCGTGGCCAGGGCACGCGGCACCGTCGAGATCGGCTTCATCGCGGCGGAGACCCGGACGACCTCACCGTTGGACATGCCGCCCTCGATGCCACCGGCACGGTTGGAACGCCGCCGGATCCGCCCCTCGCCGTCCCGCTCGATCTCGTCGTGCGCGGCCGAGCCGCGGCGCTGCGCGGTGCGGAACCCGTCGCCGACGGCCACGCCCTTGATCGCCTGGATGCCCATGAGGGTGGCCGCCAGGCGCGCGTCGAGCCGCCGGTCGGAGTGCGCGTACGTGCCGAGCCCGGTGGGCACGCCGTAGGCGAGCACCTCGACCACACCGCCCAGGGTGTCCCCGTCCTTGCGACAGGCGTCGATCTCGGCGACCATCGCCTCGCTCGTGGCGGCGTCGAAGCAGCGCACCGGGTCCGCGTCCAGCGCGGCGACGTCGTCGGGGGTGGGCAGGTCGGCGTCCTCGGGGACCTCCACCGGACCGATCGAGGTCACGTGGCTGACGAGCCGGACACCGAGCGCCTGCTCGAGGAACTTCGCGGCGGCGACCCCCAGCGCGACGCGGGTGGCCGTCTCGCGCGCGCTGGCGCGCTCGAGGACGGGCCGCGCGTCGTCGAACCCGTACTTGCGCATCCCCACCAGGTCGGCGTGGCCGGGGCGAGGCCGGGTGAGCGGACGGTTGCGCGCGATCTCGCGCTCGTCGCCCGTGCCGGCGTCGACCTTCAGCGCCTCTGGCGGCACCGGGTCCGCCGACATGACGTCGACCCACTTGGGCCACTCGGTGTTGCCCACCTCGATCGCCAGCGGGCCGCCCTGCGTCACACCGTGACGCAGACCGCCCAGGACGCGCACGGTGTCCTGCTCGAACTTCATCCGTGCGCCGCGGCCGTAGCCGAGGCGGCGGCGGGCCAGGGCGTCCTGGATGTCGGACGTGACGAGCTCCACCCCGGCGGGCAGACCTTCCATCACCCCGACCAGGGCCTGACCGTGCGACTCTCCCGAGGTCAACCAGCGCAGCATGGTGGCGATTCTTTCACGCTCGTCCCGACCCACGGGACGCCCGATCGGATGCCGGACGTCGCGGCGGGCCCCCGGTCGCGGTCAGACGACCTCGGCGGCCAGGACGCCCTGCAGGGCGGCGTCCATCGCCGCTACCGGGCCGGGGCGGCCGGTCATGAGCCGGACCTGCTCGACGGCCTGGTGCAGGAGCATGCGCTCACCGCCGACGACGGTCCCGCCGTTCGTCGCCCACGCCCGGGACAGCGCGGTGGGTCGCGGGTCGTAGACCACGTCGAGCAGCACGCCGCCCGGCCGGTCACCCTGCTGCTGCAGGGCGTGGGCCACCGGGTCGGCGGCGTGGGCGGGCATCGTCGACACCACGGCGTCCGCGCGAGCGAGGACCCGCGAGGCCGCGGCGGGCTCGAGCACCTCGAAGCGGGGCGTGACGCCCATGCGCGCGGCGGCTTCCTGCAGCCCGGTGGTCCGCGCGAGGCTGCGCACGAGCACCAGCGGGCTTGTGCGGCCGAGCTCGCCGAGCGCCGCGAGGGCGGAGGCCGCGGTCGCTCCCCCGCCCAGGACGACGGCGTCCTGCACCGGTGCCCGCCGAGTGCCGTGACGCTCCGCCAGTCCTTCGCGGATCGCCTCGACGAGACCGTAGACGTCGGTGTTGGTGCCGGTCAGTGTCACCCCGCACTGCGCGGGGGCCACCAGGACGGTGTTCACCGCTCCGACGGCCTGTGCCAGCGGGTCGACGTGGTCGACCAGCTCCATCACGGCATGCTTGAGCGGCATCGTCACGCTCAGCCCGGCCCAGCCCAGGTCGAGTCCCCGGACGAGACCCGGGAGCTGCTCGACCGTGGTGTCGACAGCCGTGTACTCCCAGCCGTCCAGGCCCAGCGCGTCGTAGGCCGCCGTGTGCAGCACCGGT
Source organism: Isoptericola halotolerans (assembly GCF_013149785.1). Taxonomy (GTDB): domain Bacteria; phylum Actinomycetota; class Actinomycetes; order Actinomycetales; family Cellulomonadaceae; genus Isoptericola; species Isoptericola halotolerans. Next base: position 177,790 of record NZ_JABEZU010000003.1, on the reverse strand, counting down.
GACAGCGAGTGGCCGACAGGGTGGCCGAGGACGGCGGCGCGCCGTGTCGCGGTCATCGGTGGCCGTTCTCCCTCTGCCAGGCCCGCAGCTCCGCCTGGTTGACGAGGTGCGCTTCGTGCGACTCCTCGAACTTGGTCTCCCCCGTGTCGAGGTTCACGGTGCACCAGAACTTCCAGGGCCCGTCTGCGGGGTTCACCACGGCCTCGATGGAGGCCGCACCCGGGTTCGCGATCGGGCCCGGCGGGAGACCCGCGTGTGCATAGGTCGAGTACTCGTTGCTCGCATCGTTGTTGTCCGCGTGCGTCAGCTCGGTGCCGGACTTCTCGATGCCGTAGGCCGTCGTGGCATCGATCTGCAGAGCCATGTCGGTCGCCAACCGGTTCTCGATCGCCCGCGCCATCTTTGGGCGGTCCTCGTCGTGCTTGGCCTCGCGCTCGACCAGCGAGGCCTTGATGAGCACGTCCTGCCGGTCGGCGTTGTCCACCCCGGCAGCGTTCAGCTCGGCCTTGGTCTGACCGACCATCGTGGACAGCAGGTCGACGACCGTGTCGTCCGGCTGCACGGAGTAGGTCTTGGGGAACAACCAGCCCTCGGCGTTGCCACCGGCGGACTTGGGCAGGCCGATGGACTCGGGGTCAGCGAGGGCCTCCTCGACGTCCTCGCGCGAGAACTCGGTCACGGAGGCGATCCGGTCGATGACCTGCTCGACGACGTACCCCTCGGGGATCGTGACCCTCGTCTCGATCTTCTCGTTCGTCAGGAGGGACTCGATCGCCTCCGCAGCGCTCATCTGCGTGTAGAGCTCGTACGTGCCCGGCTGGATGCTCGCGGCCGCCGGCGAGCTCTCGAACGCCTGGGTGAACGCTCCCACGCTCGCCACGACGTCGGCCTCGGCGAGCACGGTGCCCATCATCGTGCCCGTGGCACCGGCGGGGATCACCACCTGCACGGGGTCCACGCCCGGACCGGAGTAGTCCTCGGAGGCGCTGTTGAACCCGAACGACAGGTCGAGGCCACCCAGCGCGCTGCTCATCCGGTCCCAGAAGACGTAGGCGCCGCCACCGAGCAGGCCCAGCACGAGCACGAGCACGATCGCCGTGCGCTGCTGCCGCCGACGTCGACGCTTGCGTGCCGCGCGCTTGCTCGCCGCGGAGCGGCCCCGCGACGGAAGAGGCGCAGGGCGTTCCGCCGTCGATGGCTCGAAGAGGTCCGTCACGCCGAGATCATCCTTCGGGTCGGTCGTCCAGTGGTCATCAGGCCGTCACGGCTCGACGTGCTCGCCGGCACGACCGGCCGTCGCACGCTCCACGTCGAGTGCGTGTTGCAGAATGATAACGGCTGCTGCCTGATCAATCACGGGTCTATGCTGGGAGGTTTTCCTACCGGCCGCGCGCAGCTGCGCGTGAGCCGCCACCGTCGTCATTCTCTCATCCACCAGATGCACCGGGACAGGCGCGATCTCGCGGGCGAGGCGGGTCGCGAACCCCCGGGCGTCCGCCGTCGCCGCCCCCTCGTGGCCCGACAGGTGGCGCGGCAGGCCGACGTAGACCACCGCCGCGAACCTCTCGACCACCTCAGCCGCGATGCGCGCGACGTCGGCGGTGACGGCCGGGTCGCCCTCCGCCGTCGTCGGCACGGCCGATACGCGGGCCACCGTCTCGACCGGCGTGGCGACCAGGCCGTCCGGGTCCGACCCGGCCAGCCCGATCCGCGCCTTGCCGACGTCCACGCCGAGCCGGGCCCCCCGCGGCAGGTCAGGCACCGGCGACCTCGCCGACCGCCGCCCGCACGCCCTCGAGGGCTGCGGGGACCGCGGACGCGTCCTGGCCGCCACCCTGCGCGAGATCCGGCTTGCCGCCACCGCCGCCACCCAGCGTCTTCGCCGCGGCCTTGACGAAGTCACCGGCGCGCAGGCCGGCGTCGCGGGCCCCGGCGTTGGTGGCGACCACCACGAGCGGGCGGTCGTTCGCCACCCCCGCCACCGCCACGACGGCGGGAGCAGAGTCGCCCAGCCGGCCGCGCACGTCCAGGGCGAGCGCCCGCAGGTCGTCCGCCCCACCGACCGTCCCGGCGTCGTGCGCGACGACGCGGACGTCGCCCACACGCGGCGCGTCGGCCGCGAGCGTCCCGGCCGCGGCCAGGAGCTGCCCCTGCCGCAGGGAAGCCAGCTCCTTCTCCGTCTCCTTCAGGCGCGTCATCAGGGATCCGACACGCTCCGTCAGCTCGTCCGGACGCGCGTTCAGCAGGCCCGTCAGCTGGCCGACCAGGGCGTGCTCCGTGGCGTGGAACCCGTACGCACCGTCACCCACCAGGGCGTCGACCCGGCGCACGCCGGAACCGATCGACGACTCGCCCAGCAGCGCCACCCGGCCGAGCTCGCCGGTCGCCCGGACGTGCGTGCCACCGCACAGCTCACGCGACCAGTCACCGCCGATCGAGACCACCCGGACGTTGTCGCCGTACTTCTCGCCGAACAGCGCCATCGCACCGAGCTCGCGGGCGGCGGACAGCGACATCGTGGCGTCCGTCACCTCGAGGTTCTCGGTGAGGCGGGTGTTGACCCGCTCCTCGATCTCGCTCAGGGCCGACGCCGGCACGGCGGCCGGGGACCGGAAGTCGAAGCGGATCCTGCTCGGGGCGTTCTCCGAACCGGCCTGCGTGCGGTCCGGGCCGACCAGCTCGTGCAGCGCCTTGTGGATCATGTGCGTGGCCGAGTGGGCGCGGCTGATCGCCACGCGCCGCCCCGTGTCGATCGTCGCCGTGCCCGGGTCCCCCAGAGTCACGGTGCCCTCGACGAGCCGCCCCCGGTGCACGGACAGCCCGGCGACCGGGCGCTGGACGTCGTCCACCTCGACGATGGCACCGCTGTCGAGCGCGATCGTGCCCTGGTCGGCGAGCTGACCGCCGGCCTCGGCGTAGAACGGCGTGCGGTCGAGCACGACCTCCACGTCGGCCGGGGCCGTGGCCGTGGGCTGCGGGACACCGTCCACCAGCAGGCCCTCGACCTGCACCGCGGCCTGCCGGTCGGTGTACCCCAGGAACTCCACCGGGGACGTGAGCGCCTTCTGGAGCGACTCGTAGGCACGCAGGTCGGCGTGACCCGTCTTCTTCGCCAGCGCGTCCGCACGGGCCCGCTGCTTCTGCTCGGCCATGAGGGACCGGAACGCCTTCTCGTCGACCTGGACGCCCTGCTCGGCAGCCATCTCGAGCGTCAGGTCGATCGGGAAGCCGTAGGTGTCGTGCAGGCGGAACGCCTCGTCACCGCCGAGGACCGCCGGCCCGCCGTCGGACGTCTTCTTCGCGCGCGAGACCGCGGTGTCCAGGATCGTGGTGCCCGAGGTCAGGGTGCGACGGAAGGCGTCCTCCTCGCCGTAGGCGACCTGGCTGATCCGGCCGAAGTCGGCCTCGAGCTCCGGGTACGAGGCCTTCATCGCGTCCTTGGACACGGGCAGCAGCGCGGGCAGCGCCTCGTCCTCGACGCCGAGCAGCCGCACCGAGCGCACGGCACGCCGGATGAGTCGGCGCAGCACGTAGCCCCGGCCCTCGTTCGACGGGCTGACGCCGTCGCCGATGACCATGAGCGCCGAGCGGACGTGGTCGGCCACGACGCGCATGCGCACGTCGTCCTCACCGTCCGCGCCGTACCGCTTGCCGGACATCTCCTCCACCGTCGCGATGACGGGGTAGACCTCGTCGATCTCGTAGAGGTTCTCCTTGCCCTGCAGCAGGTACGCGATCCGCTCCAGGCCGGCACCGGTGTCGATGCTCTTGTGCTCGAGCTCGCCCAGCAGCGGGTAGTCCTTGCCCTGCCCCTCACCACGGACGAACTGGTCGAACACGAGGTTCCAGATCTCGAGGTACCGGTCCCCGCCCGGGTCCACCGTGCCGCCCTCGGCCTCCGGCCCGTAGGCCGGGCCGCGGTCGTAGTGCCACTCGGCGCAGGGGCCCGCCGGGCCGGGCTGCCCGGTGTCCCAGAAGTTCTCCTCGCGCGGCAGCCGCACGATGTGCTTCGGGTCGAGCCCGACGCCCTGGGTCAGCGCGTCGTAGGCCTCGTCGTCCTTCTCCCAGATCGTCACCCACAGGCGGTCCCCGTCGAGACCGTAGCCGCCGGCCGCCTGGTCGGAGGTGAGCAGGTCCCAGGCGAAGTCGACGGCCTCGCGCTTGAAGTAGTCGCCGAAGGAGAAGTTGCCGTTCATCTGGAAGAACGTGCCGTGCCGCGTCGTGCGGCCCACGTTCTCGATGTCGTTCGTGCGGATGCACTTCTGCACGCTGGCGGCACGGGGCCACGGCGCCTTCTCGGTACCGAGGATGTACGGGATGAAGGGCACCATGCCCGCGATCGTGAACAGGATCGTGGGGTCCGGCGAGACCAGGGGGACGCTCGGCACGATCGTGTGCCCCTTGGACTCGAAGTAGTCGAGCCAACGCTGACGGATCTCGGCGGTACGCATGGTGTCCTTCGTGACGTGATCGATGGTGCCCGACGGCGGTCGGGCAGACCTGCCCAGGATTATCCCCCGAGGCAGGTCCGGTTCAGAACGAGTACCCGAGCTCGTCCTCGTCGGCCCGGATCCGGGCCTCGGGGTCAGCGGTCGCGGCGGCGGCGGCCGACGACGAGGCGCCGCGGGCGGCGTGGCGGCCACGGTCCGCGCGGGCGGCACGCACCTCGTCGGGGTGCGGCTGGCCCTCCGCCAGCAGCGCGGCCACCAGCTCGGCCTCTCGCGCGTCCCGTGCCGCCGTGAACTCGCCACGGAACGAGGACAGGAACGTGCCGGTGCGGCGTGATGCCGTGCGCCCCAGCTCGGAAGCGCGCTCAGTGACGGCCTCGGGGGTGTAGCGGGCCACGACACGCCGACCCTGGCGGATCACCACCACGGTGATCGTCACGCCGACACCCACCCAGAACAGGCGGCGGATCACCGGGGGTCACCGCCGTCGTCGGCGGCCTGCTTGCGCCAGGACGCACCGAACGCCTGGCGCACCCCGTAGGAGAACGCCGCGACCTTGACCAGGGGACGACCCAGCGTGGAGGCGTAGAGACCGGTGAGTGCCGAGACGTTCTCGCTGACCTGGGCAGCGGACGTGGTGATCGTGTCGACCTTGACGAGCTGGTCGTTCGTGGAGGCCACGGTGGTGGCCGCCTCGTCCAGGATCGGCACGGAGTGCTCGGTCAGCTCACGGATGGACCGGGTCGTCTCGTCGAAAGCCCTGCCGAGCTTGACCAGCGGCACGGCGAGAAAGCCGACGAGCAGCACGAACGCGAAGGCGGCGACCAGGCCCGCCACGTCCCCAACGGACATCTGTCATCTCCTCGATCGGGTGCTCGGCCACCCTATACGCCGGACGCCCCGCTCCCTGAGAGGGGCGGGGCGTCCGGTGTGCCGTCGTGCAGCAGGGTCAGCGGGCGTAGTACTCGACGACCAGCTGGACCTCGCAGGTGACAGGGACCTCGGCGCGCTTCGGGGCGCGCGTGAGGGTGGCCGACAGCTTCTCCAGGCTGACGTCCAGGTAGCCCGGGAGCTCCGGCAGGACGTCACGGTGGGCGCCGGCGGCGGCGACCTGGAACGGCGTCGTGGTCTGCGACTTGGGCTTGACCTGGAGCGTCTGACCCGGCTTCACGCGGAAGGAGGGGCGGTCCACGATCTTGCCGTCGACGAGGATGTGACGGTGCGTGACCGCCTGGCGAGCCTGCAGGATCGTGCGGGCGAAGCCGCTGCGCAGCACGAGCGCGTCCAGGCGGGTCTCGAGGTCCTCGACCATGACCTCACCGGTCAGGCCGGGGTGCTTGCGGGCGTCCTCGTAGACCTTGAGGAGCTGCTTCTCGCGCAGCGCGTACTGGGCGCGCAGACGCTGCTTCTCGCGCAGACGCACCGCGTAGTCCGACTCGGTGCGACGACGGGCGCGGCCGTGCTCACCCGGGGGGTAAGGGCGCTTCTCGAAGTGCTTGACGGCCTTGGGCGTCAGCGGGATGCCGAGCTTACGGCTGAGGCGCACCTGGCGGCGCGACTTGGTGACAGCAGTCACGGTTGCTTCCTGTCCTGTCGTGGGATGGTGAGGTCACACCCGAGGCACACCGGCCACGAGGGCCGAGGGTGTCGGGTGCGGGACCAGCCGACGGAGCGAGATGCTCGCGGGGCCGAGGTCCCAGGCGGTCGCCTCGAGGGCAACCGGACCATCTTAACGCATCTGCGCTCGTGCCGTTCGCGCATGCCACGCCAGGAGCTGCGTGGCCACCACGCGCAGCGTGTCGTCGGCGACGGAGCGTGCCGGCAGCAGCACGCTCGCGGCAGCCTGGGCACCGGAGTCCAGCGATCGCAGAGCGCGCCCGGCAAGGGCGGCCAGATGGTGCGCTCCCACCGCTCGCGAGGACTGGCGGAGGGTCGACAGCGTCGTCCGGGCAGCGGGCTCGTCGCCCGCCGCCAGCGCGTAGCCGACCGCCGTCAGGCGTTCCTCCAGATGCTCGCTCCAGGCGAGCACGAACCGTTCCACGGCCTCGCGGTCGCCGTCGAGCTCCTCCTCGAGCGACGCCCAGGCTCGCGCCAGGTCGGTGCCGGCGGTGGTCATCGGCTGCGGGATGCACTCGTGCGGAGGCTCATGGTCCGATCGTGGGACGCTCGGCGCGAGAGTTGCTCCGGACCGTGGCAAGGCTGCCTCAGGATTCCGTCAGGACACTGCCAGGGGGTCGCGGACCACGGTGCTCAGGCCGGGCCCGACCCGGCGAGCAGAGCGCGGACGCGCTCCAGCCGTTCGGCGACCTGCCGCTCGTACCCACGGTCCGTCGGCTCGTAGTAGCGGCGCCCGACGAGCTCGTCCGGGAGGTACTGCTGGGCCGCCACGCCGTGCGGCTGGTCGTGGGAGTAGACGTAGCCCTTGCCGTGTCCCACCTTCTCGGCACCTGCGTAGTGCGCGTCGCGCAGGTGGGCGGGCACGACGCCGGCACGACCGGACCGCACGTCCTCGAGCGCGGCGCCGATCCCGGCGTACGCACGGTTCGACTTCGGTGCCGTCGCCAGGTGGACCACGGCCTCGGCCAGCACGATCCGACCCTCGGGCATGCCGATGAGCTGGACCGCCTGCGCCGCGGCCACGGCGGTCTGCAGGGCGGAGGGATCGGCCATGCCGACGTCCTCCGCCGCGGAGATCACCAGACGTCGAGCGATGAACCGCGGGTCCTCGCCCGCGGCGATCATCCGGGCCAGGTAGTGCAGGGCGGCGTCCACGTCCGACCCACGGATCGACTTGATGAACGCGGAGATCACGTCGTAGTGCTGGTCACCGTCCCGGTCGTACCGCACCGCGGCGACGTCGACGGCACGCTCGACGGCCTCCAGGTCGACCGTCACCAGCGCGCCCGGGCCCGCAGCCCCCGCTTCCCCGCCGTCCCGTGCGTCGCTCAGCACCGCCCCTGCTGCCGCTTCCAGGACGGTCAACGCCTTGCGGGCGTCCCCACCGGCAATGCGCACGAGCTGGTCCTCGGCGTCGTCCCCGAGCACGACCGCTCCTGCGAGCCCCCGCTCGTCGGCGACGGCACGTCGCACCAGGGCCCGGACGTCCTCGGACGTGAGCGGCTTCAGCGTGAGCAGCAGCGAGCGGCTCAGCAACGGGGAGTTGACGGAGAACGACGGGTTCTCCGTGGTCGCCGCCACGAGGGTGACCCAGCGGTTCTCGACGCTGGGCAGCAGCGCGTCCTGCTGCGCCTTGGAGAACCGGTGGACCTCGTCGATGAAGAGGACCGTCTCCTCGCCCCCCGTGGCCAGACGACGGCGAGCGTCCTCGATGACCTGCCGGACGTCCTTGACGCCCGCCGTCACGGCGGAGAGCTCCACGAAGCGGCGACCGGAGCCGGTGGCGACGAGGTAGGCCAGCGTCGTCTTGCCCACGCCGGGCGGACCCCAGAGGATCACCGACCCGGGCGCGGCCCGGGTCGCCGACCCGTCGGACGGGCCGACGAGCCGACGCAGCGGCGAGCCGGGGACCAGCAGGTGCTCCTGACCCGCGACCTCGTCGAGGGTCGCCGGACGCATGCGCACGGCCAAGGGAGCGCCCGATCCGGACCGCGTGGTCACCGGCGTGCCGTGCTTGCCGGTCACCGCGGCGTCGAACAGATCCATGCGGCCAGCCTACGGAGAGATACCGACACGCCCCGCCCGGCGTCGAACATGCCGTGGCGGCCCGTCAGCTTCGACTGACGGGCCGCCACGGCATGTTCGGCGGTCGCCAGGGCATGTTCGGCCGTGGTGCTCAGGCCTGGTCCGCGTCCTCGTCCGCCACGGTGTCCACACCGGCCTCCTTGCGCTGCTCGGCCGAGATCGGCGCGGGAGCATGCGTCAGCGGGTCGTAGCCGCCGCCCGACTTCGGGAAGGCGATCACGTCGCGGATCGACGGCGAGCCCGTCAGCAGCGCCACGATGCGGTCCCAGCCGAAGGCGATGCCGCCGTGCGGCGGAGCCCCGAACTTGAACGCGTCGAGCAGGAACCCGAACTTCTCCTGCGCCTCGTCCGGGCCGATGCCCATGACGTCGAAGACTCGCTCCTGCACGTCGCGGCGGTGGATACGGATCGAGCCACCACCGATCTCGTTGCCGTTGCAGACGATGTCGTAGGCGTACGCCAGCGCGTTGCCCGGGTCCGACTCGAAACGGTCGAGCCACTCCGGGTGCGGCGAGGTGAAGGCATGGTGCACGGCCGTCCAGGCAGACGTGCCCAGGGCCACGTCACCCTCCTCGGCGGCCTCGCCGGCAGACTTGAACAGGGGGGCGTCGACGACCCACACGAACGACCAGGCGTCGGCGTCGATCATGCCGGTCCGCTCGGCGATCTCCACCCGCGCGGCGCCGAGCAGGGCCCGCGACTCCGACGTCTTGCCCGCGGCGAAGAACACCGCGTCGCCCGGCTCTGCCCCGGTCGCGGCGGCGAGACCGTCGCGCTCGGCGTCCGACAGGTTCTTGGCGACCGGGCCACCGAGCGTGCCGTCGGCGGCGAACGTCACGTACGCGAGGCCGCGAGCGCCGCGCTGCTTGGCCCACTCCTGCCAGGCGTCGAACTGGCGACGCGGCTGCGAGGCACCGCCAGGCATGACGACGGCACCGACGTACTCGTTCTGAAACACCCGGAACGGGGTGTCCTTGAAGTAGTCCGTGAGCTCGACCAGCGGGTTGGCGAAGCGCAGGTCGGGCTTGTCGGTGCCGTACAGGCGCATGGCGTCGGCGTAGGTGATCCGCTCGATCGGGCGGGGCACCTCGACGTCGACGAGCGACCAGATCTCGGCGAGCAGGTCCTCGGTGAGCGCGATGACATCGTCCTGCTCGACGAAGCTCATCTCGACGTCGAGCTGGGTGAACTCGGGCTGACGGTCGGCCCGGAAGTCCTCGTCGCGGTAGCAGCGAGCGATCTGGTAGTAGCGCTCCAGGCCGCCGACCATGAGCAGCTGCTTGAACAGCTGGGGCGACTGCGGCAGGGCGTACCACGAGCCGGGCGCCAGACGGGCCGGGACGAGGAAGTCACGAGCACCCTCCGGCGTCGAGCGAGTCAGCGTCGGGGTCTCGACCTCGACGAAGTCACGGGCGTCGAGCACCCGTCGGGCCGCCGAGCTGACCTTGGCCCGAAGCCGCAGGGCGTGCGCCTGCGCGGGCCGACGCATGTCGAGGTAGCGGTGCTTGAGGCGCGCCTCCTCGCCGATGACCTCCGTGTCCGCGAGCGCCGTGGACACCTGGAAGGGCAGCGCCTCGGAGGTGTTCAGCACGACGACGTCGGTGGCGATGACCTCGACCTCCCCGGTGGCGAGGTTGGGGTTGGCGTTGCCGTCGGGACGGCGGGAGACCTCGCCGCTGACCTGCAGCACGAACTCCGAGCGCAGCGGGTGCGCGGTGTCCTCGTCACGGATGACGACCTGCGCGATGCCGGAGGCGTCGCGCAGGTCGATGAAGGCCACTCCCCCGTGATCCCGGCGGCGATCGACCCAGCCCGTGAGGGTGACGGTCTGGCCGATGTGCTCGGCCCGCAGTGAGCCGGCCGTGTGGGTGCGGAGCACGAAGGGGTCCTTTCGAACGAGATGGTTGCGTCCGCCGGAGCCTCACGGCGTCCGGCGTGGGGCGCGCGCGACGCCCGTGCCATCCTACTGGGGCACCGCACCGCCACCGCGAGGAGAACACCATGGCCCGCCAGATCGCGACCAGCACGACCGTGTCTCGCGAGGAGCTCGTCGAGTTCCTGCGGTCACGCCGCAACGGGGTGCTCGTGACGACCCGTGGCGACGGTCGCCCCCAGCTCAGCCCGGTCACCTACGGGATCGACGAGGCCGGACGCGTCGTGGTCTCGACCTACCCGGAACGCGCGAAGGCGGCGAACCTGCGCCGGCGACCGCAGGCGTCGTTCATGTCCCAGGGCGAGGACTTCGGCGACGCGTGGGTGCAGGTGGACGGCACGGCCGAGGTCCTCGACCTGCCGGAGTCGGTCGAGCCGCTGGTCGAGTACTACCGCGCCGCGGCCGGCCAGGATCACCCCGACTGGGACGAGTACCGCGCCGCGATGGTCGCGCAGGGCAAGTCGGTGGTGCGGATCACCATCGAGCGGTGGGGCCCGATCGCGACCGGCGGCTTCCCGGCTCGGTTGGGCGCCGACGGCTGACGTCCTCGACACCACCCGGTTCACGGCCGTCGTCCTGTGTCGTAGCCTCGAGTCATGCGGTCGATCCCCGATCCGACCTGGCCGGTGCTGGTGCTGGCTCTGGTCACGGCCGTCGACGCCGTCCTCTGCATCAAGCCCGTGCCCTTCATCGCGCAGTGCTTCCGCGACGTGAACTTCCCCGAGCGGTGGTGGTGGGTCACCCCGTGGGTCAAGGCCGCGGCGGCACTCGGGTTGGTCGCCGGCCTCGGGATCCCGGTGCTCGGCGCCGTCACGTCGGCCTCTCTGGTGGCCTACTTCGTCGTGGCCATGACCTTCCATGTCCGGGCCCGCGACCTGGGGCGGAACTTCTTCGTCAACGCGACCGGGATGCTGGCCCTCTGCCTGTTCGTCCTGTGGTTCTCGTTCGTCCGGTGACCCCTCCGGACGTCCGGGGCGGTCGGGTCATGGCCCACGCCGGGAGCCCACGGTCACCGGGACGGATCCATGCGAGACGTACCAGCGGCCTCAGAAGAGTGCCTGGTCTGTCTGGGCACCGGCAACCTCGACACCCCCACCGTGCCGCGGCATGCCCGCCACGGCCCCTCCGGCGGAGCTCTCGACCATGGAGCCGACCGGGTAGTCGCCCTCGCCGTGCGGACGGAGCTCGCCACGCCGGCCGGTGGCGCCGGACCCTGACCTGTGCCCGGACCGTCCGAACCCGTGCTCGTCGAGCAGGGGTCGCACCCGCTCCCACAACCACTCGCGGTAGGCCTTCAGGGCGTAGGTCCCGCCCGCGAAGACGCGGTCGTACCCGGCCACGAGGTGCGGGTGGTCCTGCTGGAGCCACTGGAGGTACCACTCGCGCGTGCCCGGCTTGAGGTGCAGCGGGACCACCGTGACCCCTGTCGCACCGGCCTCACCGACGGCGTCCAGCAGTCGTCTCAGGTGGTCGGTGGAGTCGGTGAGCCACGGCAGGACGGGCGCCACCATCACACCGCAGGGCAGACCGGCGTCGCGCACCGCCCGGACGAGGTCGAGCCGCGCACGGGGCGTCGGTGTGCCCGGTTCGACCTGCTGCTGCAGCTTCTCGTCGACGAACGCCAAGGACACCCCGAGGCCCACCTCGACGCGTTCGGCGGCCTCGGCGATGAGGGGCAGGTCGCGTCGCAGCAGCGTGCCCTTGGTGAGGATCGAGAACGGGGTGCCCGAGTCCGCGAGCGCGGTGATGATGCCCGGCATCAACCGGTAGCGTCCCTCGGCACGCTGGTACGGGTCGGTGTTGGTCCCCAGGGCGACGGCCTCGCGCCGCCAGGACGGCCTCGCCAGCTCGGCGCGCAGCACGTCGTCGACGTTCGTCTTGACCACGACCTCCGAGTCGAAGTCCTTGCCGGCGTCCAGGTCGAGGTACTCGTGCGTCGGACGGGCGAAACAGTAGCGGCAGGCATGGCTGCAGCCCCGGTACGGGTTGACCGTCCAGCCGAACGGCATGCGGGACGCGGCCGGCACCTTGGACAGCGCGCTCTTCGCCAGCACCTCGTGGAACGTGATCCCGGCGAACTCCGGCGTGCGCACCGTGCGTACCAGGCCTGCGCGGGCCAGGCCGGTCCGGTCGAGCCCGGGCAGTGCCCCGTCGTCCGCGGTGATCGACTGCGCGTCCCATCTCATGGCTCATTCGAACACATGTTCGCACCGGAGTTCAACCGAGGGCCGGGTGCGACGAGACGGGGTGCTGCCAGGACACGCAGGTGTCACCGCTCAGTTCTTCCGGTGACGTCGGTCCACCCTTTGCACGCCGGAGACCGGCCCCGCCACGAAGGAGACCACCATGCTCACCGTCCACCGCGCGTTCAGCGGATTCTCCGTCGACGACCTCGACGCCGCCGAGAACTTCTACCGGGACGTCCTCGGGCTCACCGTCCGCCGCAACCCCATGGGGCTGGAGCTCGACGTGACGGGCGGTTCGGCGGTGTTCGTCTACCCCAAGGGCGACGCGCACGAGCCGGCATCGTTCACCGTCCTCAACCTGGAGGTGCCCGACGTCGCCGCAGCGGCCGCCGACCTCGCCGAGCGAGGTGCGGAGCTGCTGCGCTACCCCGGCTTCCCGCACGACGACGACGGGATCGTCCGGAGCACGGACCCGGCCGAGGGTCCCACGATCGCCTGGTTCGCCGACCCGGCCGGCAACGTGCTCTCGCTCCTCGAGGCCTGACGGCCGCGGGTCAGACGGCGGGCACGACCCTCGGGTGCAGGTCCTCGGCCGGAGGTGCCCACACAGCGGGGTCGGCGGCCACCTGGTCACCCGTGCGGATGTCCTTGACCTGGTGCTCCTCGCCGGGGAACCACACGAACGGGATGCCACGCCGGTCGGCGAACTTGATCTGCTTGCCGAACTTCGCCGCCGTCGGCGCGACGTCCGCCGGGATGCCGCGGGCACGCAGCGCGGCAGCCACGGCGTCGGACGTCGCGCGGGACTCCTCGTCCGAGACCGCCACGAGCACGGACGTCGGGACACCACGCGTGGCCGCCAGCAGGCCGGCGGACAGCAACCGCGAGACCAGCCGCGAGACGCCGACCGACAGCCCGACGCCCGGGTAGGTGTTCTTGCCGTCCGAGGCGAGGGTGTCGTACCGGCCACCCGAGCAGATCGAACCGAGGTCCTCGTGGCCGACCAGCACCGTCTCGTAGACCGAGCCGGTGTAGTAGTCGAGGCCGCGGGCGATCTTCAGGTCCGCCACGACGACGCCCGGCGCGCGGGCCGCCGCTGCCTCGATCAGCGCGGCGAGCTCGCCCAGGCCCTCGTCGAGCAGCTCGGTGCCGGCGCCGTGCTCGTCGGCGAGCGCCCGGACGCGTGAGACCACGGTGGCGTCGCTGCCGCTGATGGCCGCCAGGTCGAGGCAGGCCCCGGCCTGCTGCGCCGTCGCACCCTGCTCGGACACCAGCAGTGCGGCGACCTGCTCGGCGCCGATCTTGTCCAGCTTGTCGATCTGCCGCAGCACGCCCTCGACGTCCTCGATACCCAGCCCCCGGTAGAAGCCCTCGGCGACCTTGCGGTTGTTGACCAGCACGCGCACCGCGGGCACGCCCACGTCACGCAGGGCCCCGAGCGCCTCGGCCATGACCAGCGGCAGCTCGACCTCGTAGTGGTACGGCAGCTCGCCGGCACCCACGACGTCGATGTCCGCCTGGGTGAACTCCCGGAACCGGCCGTCCTGGGGCCGCTCGCCCCGCCAGACCTTCTGGATCTGGTAGCGCTTGAAGGGGAACGCCAGCCGACCGGCGTTCTCGAGCACGTAGCGCGCGAACGGGACGGTCAGGTCGAAGTGCAGGCCGAGCTGCTTCTCGGACCGCGGCGCCGTGGCGTCCTCCTCGTCCTCGGCCTGGAGGCGGTGGAGCACGTAGACCTCCTTGGAGGTCTCGCCCTTGCGCAGCAGCTGGTCCAGCGGCTCGACCGCCCGGGTCTCGATCCCGGCGAACCCGTGCAGCTCGAACGTCCGGCGCAGGACGTCCAGCACGTGCTGCTCGACGACGCGACCGTCGGGGAGCCATTCGGGGAACCCGGAGAGGGGGGTGATGCGAGCCATGCGCCGATCTTCCCAGATCCGCGCCGGTGCTGCGGACGCGTCCGTCGGTCAGCCGCCGAGGAAGGGGTTGGTCGCCAGCTCGTGGCCCACCGTCGTCGTCGGGCCGTGCCCCGGGACGACGCCGAGCGCCGGGTCCAGGCTCGCGACCACCCCGCGCAGCGTGGCGAGCATCGCGTCGACGTCGGCTCCCGGCAGGTCCGTGCGCCCGACGCCCCCGGCGAACAGCACGTCGCCACTGAGGACGACGCCGCGCCGCGCACCGCCGTCGACGAGGAAGAGCGTCGAGCCCTCCGTGTGCCCGGGCGCGTGCAGCGCACGCAGGTGCACGTCGCCGGCGACCACCTGCGGCGCAGTGCCGTCGAACGGCTCGATCCACGCAGGCGCCCGGTAGTCGCGCGGTGTGCACCCGAAGTCGGTCAGCGCCTGGGTCAGCGCCTCGCTCACCGCGGCCACCGGCCCCTCGTCGCTGCCGAGCCCGATCGTGCCGAAGGGATCGGCGACCCGGTAGGCGTCGGCCTCGTGCAGCCTCAACGGCACACCGAACGTCTCGCACACGGCCGCAGCGTCCCACGTGTGGTCGACGTGGCCGTGGGTGGCGAGCACCGCCTGGGGGACGAGGTCGTGCTCCTCGACGAGGCGCAGCACGCCGCCGACGGTGCCCGCGCCCGCGTCGACCACCACGCAGTCACGCCGCCCGTCCGGCCGCTCGGCGTCGGCGGTGACGACACAGCAGTTCGTCCCGAACACCGGTGCAACGACCACGCGCACGTCCATGACGCCACCGTAGCGGTCTGGTCCAGCGTCGTCCGAGCGCCCCGCCCGAGGCCGCGGCCAGCGCTCTCGGGCGGTTGAGGGGCGCCGCGCGCCCTAGACTGTCGCACGCGCACGATCCCGTGCGAGCACGGACGAAGAGGGGACGAACGACGGTGGCGCCCAGCAAGCGCGAGCGCGAGTACGCCCGCAAGCGGCAGGCGAAGTGGGACGAACGGCAGCGCCTCAAGCGAGAACGCCGACGTCGCGTCGCCGTGATCGTGGCGATCCTCGCCGTCTTCGCCCTGGTCGCCGGTGGTGCGGTGGTCCTCGCCGGGCTGCCCACGTCGTCCACGGCGTCCCCCGACGCCGCGGGCTCGGAGCCGCCCACGTCGTCCGACGGGTGCAGCCCGGTCTCGACGGACCCGCGCGAGGGTGGCGAGCTGCCCGACCCGTCGGTCGCCGAGGACCGCACGTGGACGGTGTCGATCGACCTGTGCGTCGACGGCACGACCGAGGTGATCGACCTCGAGCTCGACGGGCAGGAGGCGCCCCAGGCGGTCGCCAGCTTCGTCTCCCTCGCACAGCAGGGCTACTTCGACGCCACCGCGTGCCACCGTCTGGTGACCGAGGGCATCCACGTCCTGCAGTGCGGCGACCCGACGGCCAGCGGCACCGGCGGACCCGGCTACTCCTACGGCCCCGTCGAGAACGCACCGGCCGCGGACACCTACCCGGCCGGCACGCTGGCGATGGCACGCCGCGGCGGCGACGGCGCCTCGATGGGTTCACAGTTCTTCCTCGTCTACGAGGATTCCACCATCCCGTCCGACGCCGCAGGCGGGTACACGGTGTTCGGCACCGTGACGTCCGGTCTGGACACCGTCCAGGCAGTCGCTGACGCGGGCACGACCGACGGGGCCGCTGACGGCTCCCCGGCCAGCCCCGTCATCATCGAAGGAGTTGAGACCCAGTGAGCGAGAGCATCCCCGGCTCGAACGGCCCCGACCACGTCGAGGGTCCCGCCGAGCAGGCGACGGCCGAGACTCCTCCCACCGAGGCTTCCGAGCAGGACGCCGCGTCGGCGAAGCCCGCGGCGCCGCGACCCGGCCCACCCAAGCCCGGTGCGCCCAAGCCGTCCGCCCTGCGTCGGCCCCAGCCCGCCTCCTCCCCCGCGGCGGCCGCACCGCCCGCCCCGGTCGCCCCCGTCGTCCACGACGCGGCCGAGGAAGCGGCGGCCACAGGGTTCGGCCGGGTCGACGACGACGGCACGGTGTACGTGCGCGAGGCCACCGGCGAGCGCAGCGTCGGCCAGTACCCCGGGGTCTCCACCGAGGAGGCCCTGAGCCTCTACGTCCGGCGCTACCTCGACCTGGCGGCGAAGGTGACCCTGTTCGAGACGCGTCTGGACAGCGCGGACCTGTCGGTGCGCGAGATCGACCAGACCCTGTCCAAGCTCGCGGAGGAGACGGCCGAGCCCGCGGCCGTCGGCGACCTGGACGCGCTGCGCGGCCGGGTCGAGGCGCTGCGCGGTCGGGCCGCCGAGCGACGCAAGCAGCTCGAGGCGGAGCGCGCGGCGGCCAAGGACCGCGCGATCGAGGCCCGGACCGCCATCGTCGAGGCCGCCGAGAAGATCGCCGGCACGGAGCCGTCGAAGATGCAGTGGCGCCCGGCCGGCGAGGAGCTGCGTGCGCTGCTGGACTCGTGGAAGGACGCGCAACGGCACGGCCCGCGCATCGACCGCCCGACCGAAGAGGCGCTCTGGAAGCGGTTCAGCCACGCACGCACCGCGTTCGACCGCGAGCGTCGCCACTTCTTCGCCGAGCTCGAGCAGCGCAACACGGCGGCGAAGGCCACCAAGGAACGGCTCGTGGTCGAGGCGGAGTCGCTGCAGCACTCGACCGACTGGGGCGCGACGGCCGCCGCCTACCGCGACCTCATGGCCCAGTGGAAGGCCGCCGGACGGGCCAACCGCCGGGACGACGACGTCCTCTGGGGACGGTTCAGGGCTGCCCAGGACACCTTCTTCGGTGCCCGGGACGAGGCGAACGCCGCCATCGACGCCGAGTACGGGGAGAACCTCAAGGTCAAGGAACAGCTCCTCACCGAGGCCGAGGCGCTGCTGCCGGTCTCGGACCTGGCAGCGGCGAAGTCCGCGCTGCGCGACATCCAGGACCGGTGGGAGGAGGCCGGCAAGGTTCCTCGCGGCGACATCCAGCGGGTCGAGGGACGCCTGCGCGCCGTCGAGAGCGCCGTGCGCGAGGCCGAGGACGCCCGCTGGCGGCGCACCAACCCGGAGACCCAGGCCCGTGCCGAGGGTGCCGCCGCCCAGCTCGAGGACGCCATCGCCTCGCTCGAGACGGACCTCGCGGCGGCCCAGGAAGCGGGTGACCGCCGCACGGCCGAGGAGCTGGAGGCCGCGATCACCGCACGCCGATCCTGGCTCGAGCAGGTCGTCCAGGCGGCAGAGGACTCCCGAGGCTGACGACGGCTGTGGACGACGACGTCGTCCACAGCCGGCCCGTGCCGGCCGACCGACGGTGGCTGTGGTGCGTTACGTTCGCACCGCAGCCACCGTCGTCGTCCCGGAGGTTCTCGTGCCCGCCGCCCGCACCGACCCTGCCACCCGCTCCCTCGGCGACCTGCTCACCCCGGTACGAGCGACGCGCGTCGTCCTCGGGCCGTCCGATGTCGGAGGTCCCGTGGCATGGCAGACGCTGGTGCGTGACGGGGACGTGCAGCTGCTGCGCCCGGACGCCGCTTGTCCTGCCGGAACTGCCGTCGGGCCCGACGAGCGTGCCGGCCTGCTGGCCCGGCAGGTCCCGTCGGGCGCCGTCGTGACGGGGCGCACCGCGGCATGGGTGCACACCGGGTACGACGACGGCGGCGTCCTGCACCTCACCTACCGCGCCGGGCGGCATCAACCGGACCGACCACCCGGGTCCCGGTTGTGGCAGAGCCCGCTCCTGCGCGGCGACACCACCCTGTTGGACGGCGTGCCGGTCACGGTCCCGCACCGCACCGTCGTGGAGCTGGTGCTCCACGACCCCGACCCGGTGCCGGTCGTGCTCGACCTGGTCCACCGGGCGGGAGCCGACCTGCGGCGGGCGCGACGATCGCTGGAGCTGCGGACCCGCGCGGTCGGCAGACCTCGCGCACGTCGGTTGCTCGATGCCGCCGAGGCGTCCCTCGCGGACAGGTCAGGACCGGCGGCAGGGGCCGGCTCGGCGTAGCGTGGCGTCATGGCTCCCTCGAACGCGGTCGAGCTCGACGTCGGCGGCCGCACCGTGCGCATCTCCAGCCCTGACCGGGTCGTCTTCGCCGAGGCGGGACTGACCAAGCTCGACGTCGCGGAGTACTTCCTCGCCGTCGGCGACGGGATCCTCGGTGCGCTGCTGCACCGCCCGACCACCCTGGAGCGGTGGCCCAAGGGCTACTTCGAGGGCGCGGTGATGGCGACCCGGTCCGACAGCCATGGCGACGCGTTCTACCAGAAGCGCGTGCCCAAGGGCGCTCCGTCGTGGCTGGAGACCGCCCGGATCGCCTTCCCGAGCGGTCGCACCGCGGACGAGGTCGCCCCGCACGAGCTGGCCGTGGTCGCCTGGGCCGCGCAGATGGGCACGCTGACGTTCCACCCCTGGCCCGTCCGGCGCGACGACGTCGAGGCCGTCGACCAGCTGCGCATCGACCTCGACCCCCAGCCCGGCACGACGTTCGACGACGCGGCCGCGGTCGCGCCGCACCTGCGCGACCTGCTCGAGGAGCTCGACCTGGTCGGCTACCCGAAGACCTCGGGGGGCCGGGGAGTCCACGTCTTCGTCCCGTTGTCACCGCGGTGGTCGTTCACGCAGGCCCGGCGCGCCACCATCGCGATCGGCCGCGAGCTGGAGCGTCGGCTGCCCGAACAGGTCACCACACGGTGGTGGAAGGAGGAGCGGGGCGAGAAGATCTTCGTCGACTACAACCAGATGGCTCGCGACCGCACGATCGCCTCGGCGTACTCGATCCGGCCCAACCCCCGCGCCACCGTCTCGACCCCGCTGACGTGGGACGAGCTCGGCCAGGCCCGCCCCGACGACTTCACGGTGGCGACCGTGCCGGCACGGTTCGCGGAGGGCGGAGACCTGTTCGCACCGCTGCGCGCCGATCGCGACACGGCGACGGACTGCTCGCTGGACGCCGCGCTCGAGCTGGCCCGGCGCGACGAGACCGACCACGGCCTCGGCGACCTGCCGTACCCGCCCGAGTACCCCAAGATGCCGGGCGAGCCGAAGCGGGTGCAGCCGAGCCGCGCCAAGGGACGCGAGCAGTCCGGCGGCTGACCGCACCGGATCGGGCCCTCAGGCCCGGGGACGCCCGTACGACAGGTAGACCGCGCCGTCGCTGAACGCCCGGCTCTCCTTCAGCTCGAGCATCGCCTCCATCCCGTCCGGCAGGGCACGCCTGCCCGCGCCGACGACCCGTGGCAGGACGAAGACGTCGATCTCGTCGACCCGGCCGGACCGCAGCGCGTCGGCAGCGGTCGTGGGTCCGGAGACCTCGACGACGCCGTCGGTCTCCGCGACGATCCGGTCCAGGCGGTCCAGGGTCAACCTCGGCTCGACCGTGGTGCGCGGCGCGCCCACCGGCCCGAGCGTGTCCGAGCAGACGATCTTCTCCGTCCGGGCCCACAGCGCCGCGAACTCGTCCTCGACCTCCCGGCCCGGTGGCCAGTCGTCCCACACACGGAGCATCTCGTACATCTCTCGGCCCATCACGAACACGCTCACGTCACCCACCCGTTGGTTGATGAACGCGTGCCGGTCGTCGCTGGGCGCCGTCCACCCGATCTCTCCGTCACGATCGTTGACGTAACCGTCCAGCGAGCAGCTGATCATCCCGAATCTCACCGTTCCCATGCGCTACCGACCCTCGTGGCGTCCGGGAATCATCGGTCCCCCGTGCCCGGAGCACCGGGCAGCAGGCTGGCCAGGTCGTAGCCGACCGGCTCGACGAGCTGGTCGTAGGTGCAGCTCGCCGGCTCACGGTCAGGACGCCACCGCTTGAACTGGGCCGTGTGCCGGAACCGCGCACCCTCCATGTGGTCGTAGCCGACCTCGAGGACGCGCTCGGCACGCAGCGGGGTGAAGGACAGGTCCTTGCCGGCGCTCCACCGCGACTGCGCGCCGGGGCGCCGTCGCCCCGCCGTGCCGTCGGCGACCGCCGGGTCCTGCCAGTCGGCCCACGGGTGCCGGCCCGCCTCGGAGGACCCCGGCTCGAGCATCAACGGGGCCAGCTCGTCGTACAGGGCTGCACGACGGGCGGCAGGGAAGGACGCCGCCACCCCGACGAACTGCAGCGTCGTGCGGCCGTCCGTGCTGTCGTCGGTGCGGTCCTGGTAGAGGCCCAGGAGCAGCGAGCCCACGAGCGGACGCTCCGGCGTCGAGGTCTTGTGCTCGCGCAGGCCGGCCAGCACGACGTCGGCGGTGCGGGCGTGCTTGATCTTGAGCCAGCCCCGCTTGTTCGGCTCGTACGAGCTGTCGGAGGGCTTCGCGATCACGCCGTCCAGCCCCGCCCCCTCGAACGTCTCCAGCCATCCACGGGCGACGGCGGCGTCGCCCGTGCGCGGCGTGGCGTGCACCTGCGGTCCGTGCAGTGCGAACCCGTCGAGACGCTCCAGCCGTTCGGACAGCGGCCGGTCGCTCAGGTCCTCGTCGCCCTCGGCGAGCACGTCGAAGACCACCAGGCTGGCCGGCACCGTCGACGCGAGCAGCCGGACGCGTGACTCCGCCGGATGGATCCGCTGACTGAGCGTGTCGAAGTCGAGGCGCGCGACGTCACCGGGCCTCTCCGGAGGGCGGGCGACGACGATCTCGCCGTCCACGACGCACCGCGGCGGAAGCTCGGCACGCACGGCCTCGACGACCTCGGGGAAGTACCGCTGCATGGGCTTGGTGTTGCGGGAGTCGAGACGGACGTCGTCGCCGTCGCGGTAGACGATCGCCCGGAAGCCGTCCCACTTCGGTTCGTACACCCAGTCGGCCCGGCCGTCGGGCTGATCAGGCACAGCAGCGACCGCGCGGGCTAGCATCGGTCGGATCGGGGCTTCCAGAGGAAGGTCCATGGGGGTGAACCTACGCCGTGACGCCAGGGGGCGCTCGGTGTCAGGCGAGCCGTGTCGGGCGGACCGGTCGTCAGGCGTCCGCCGGCGCCTCCGGGGCGACGCTGCCGACGTCGGCGGCCTTCGTCCCGGTGATCCGGTAGACGTCGAAGACCCCGTCGATCTTGCGGGCTGCGGCCAGCACCTGCTGCAGATGGGCCGGCTCGGCCATCTCGAACACGAACCGGGAGATCGCGATCCGATCGGTCGAGGTCGACACCGTCGCGGACAGGATGTTGACGTGGTGGTCGGACAGCACCCGTGTCACGTCGGACAGCAGCCGCGACCTGTCGAGAGCCTCGACCTGGATCTGCACGAGGAACATCGTGTTCGCCCCCGTGGTCCACTCGACGTCGACCATCCGCTCGGGCTGGGAGCGCAGCTGGACGATGTTCGCGCAGTCGGCGCGGTGCACGCTCACCCCGGCACCACGGGTCACGAAGCCGACGATCTCGTCACCCGGTACCGGCGTGCAGCACTTGGCGAGCTTGACCCAGATGTCCTCGACACCCTTGACCGCCACCCCCGGGTCACCGGTCGACCGGGACCGGCGTGTGGCCTGACCAGGACGCGCGGCCTCGGCCGTGTCCTCCGCCGTGCCGTCCTCGCCGCCGAGCGACTTCACCAGCGACTCGACCACGTGCTGCGCCGAGACGTTGTTCTCGCCGACCGCGGCGTACAACGCCGTCACGTCCGCATAGCGCAGCTCGTTCGCCAGGCCCACCAGCGTCTCGTGGCTCAGCAACCGCTGGATCGGCAGGTTCTGCTTGCGCATCGCCTTCGTGATGGCGTCCTTGCCCCGCTCGACGGCCTCCTCGCGCCGTTCCTTGGTGAACCACTGGCGGATCTTGTTGCGGGCCCGGCCGGACTTCACGAACGCCAGCCAGTCCTGAGAGGGCCCCGCGGTGTCGGCCTTCGACGTGAGCACCTCGACCACGTCGCCGTTCTGCAGCGGAGAGTCGAGCGGCACGAGACGGCCGTTCACGCGGGCACCCATGGTGCGGTGACCGACCTCGGTGTGGACCGAGTACGCGAAGTCGACCGGGGTCGCTCCGGCGGGCAACGCCATGACCTCGCCCTTGGGGGTGAAGACGTACACCTCGGCCGCGCCGATCTCGTAGCGCAGCGAGTCGAGGAACTCCCCCGGGTCGGCCGTCTCGCGCTGCCAGTCGACGAGCTGGCGCAGCCAGGCCATGTCGTTCGCGCGCGGGTCCTTCGAACCGTCCTTCGCGGCCCGGGCGGACTCCTTGTACTTCCAGTGCGCCGCGACCCCGAACTCCGCGCGCCGGTGCATGTCGTGCGTGCGGATCTGGATCTCCACCGGCTTGCCGCCCGGCCCCACCACCGTCGTGTGCAACGACTGGTACATGTTGAACTTCGGCATCGCGATGTAGTCCTTGAACCGCCCCGGTACCGGGTTCCACCGGGCGTGCAGCGCGCCGAGCGCCGCGTAGCAGTCGCGGACCGAGTCGACGAGCACCCTCGTGCCGACGAGGTCGTAGATCTCGGCGAAGTCGTGCCCCCGCACGATCATCTTCTGGTAGATCGAGTAGTAGTGCTTCGGCCGGCCGGTGACCGTGGCCCGGATCTTGGCACCACGCAGGTCCGCCGAGATCTGCTCACGCACCACCCCGAGGTACTCCTCACGGGCCGGAGCACGCTCGGCGACGAGGTGCACGATCTCGTCGTACACCTTGGGGTACAGAGTCTGGAAGGAGAGGTCCTCCAGCTCCCACTTGATGGTGTTCATCCCGAGGCGGTGGGCCAGGGGCGCGTAGATCTCGAGCGTCTCGCGAGCCTTGCGGGACGCCGACGAGCCCGACACGTACTTCCAGGTCCGTGCGTTGTGCAGACGGTCGGCGAGCTTGATGACCAGCACGCGGATGTCCTTGGCCATCGCGACGACCATCTTGCGCACGGTCTCGGCCTGCGCAGCATCGCCGTAGGTGACCTTGTCGAGCTTGGTGACACCGTCGACGAGCATCGCGATCTCGGCGCCGAACTCCCGGGTGAGATCGTCCAGCGAGTAGTCGGTGTCCTCGACGGTGTCGTGCAGCAGTGCCGCCGCCAACGTCGCCCCGTCGAAACCGAGCTCTGCGAGGATCGTGGAGACCGCCACAGGATGCGTGATGTACGGGTCCCCGGACTTGCGCTGCTGTCCACGGTGGGCCTTCTCCGCGGTGGCGTAGGCCCGCTCCAGGACGCTCAGGTCGCTCTTCGGGTGGTTGGTGCGCACGGCCTGCAGCAGCGGCTCCAGCGCCGGGGTGTTCGCCGGGGCACCGCGGACACCCAGACGCACGAGCCGGTTCCGGACACGGTTCCCCGTGCCGGGGCGAGGGGCCTCGGCGGCGCGCTTGACCTGCGTCTCGTCAGCCACGGGCACCTCCTTCCACCAACGCCGGTCGGGCGACGTGCGGGACGGCAAGTCTACGACTCCGCTCGCAACAGGGTGTCGACCGTCCTCCCGGCGAGCCGTTCACGACCGCCCAGCCCGGCGAGCTCGAGCAGGAACGCCAGGCCGGCGACGACGGCGCCGCACCGCTCCACCAGGGTGGCTGCGGCCCGAGCGGTCCCGCCGGTGGCCAGCACGTCGTCCACCAGGAGAACACGGGAACCCGGTCGGAGTGTTCCGGTGCGCAGCTCGATCGACGCCGAACCGTACTCGAGCTCGTAGTCCACGCGTTCCACCGGGGGCGGCAGCTTGCCGGCCTTGCGCAGCGGCACGAAACCGACTCCCAGCCGGGTGGCGAGCGGCGCGCCCAGGAGGAAACCTCGTGCTTCCATGCCGGCGACGACGTCGATGCCGCCGTGCGCCTCGGCCAGGTCGGCGAACGCCTCGATCACGTCCCCGAAGGCCCCGCCGTCCGCCAGGAGCGGGGTGATGTCGCGGAAGACCACGGGCGGGTGCGGGTAGTCCGGGACGTCCCGGACGAGCGCCCGCACCTCGGCCGCCCTGTCCGGGCCGAGCCCGGACAGGGCGACGAGCGAGATGTCGTCCGTCATGCCGGTGGTGTCACCGTGCACGCTTGCGCCTCGGCTGCGCAGCGTTCCCCTGGTGGTGGCCCGGGATGAGCTGCGAGCGACCGGCGGCAGCGGCGGCGAGCTCGGCCTCCTCGCCCCCCGACGCGGCGAGCTCCTGTCGCAGCGCCAGGACGCGCTCCGTGTGCTCCCGGTACTTGGGGTCCCGCTCCCGGAGGGCCACGTCGAGCGGCGTCGCCAGGAAGATGGAGGACGTCGCCCCCACCAGGATCCCCACGAAGAGCGACAGCGACAGGTCCCGCAGCGTGCCCGCACCCAACCACAGCGCGCCGATGAACAGGATGCCCGCCACGGGCAGCAGCGACAGGACGGACGTGTTGATGGAGCGCACCATCGTCTGGTTCACACCCAGGTTGGCGCGTTCGGCATACGTGTTGCGCGTCTGGTCCAGGACGCCGGCGGTGTTCTCCCGCACCTTGTCGAAGACGACCATCTTGTCGTACAGCGAGAAGCCGAGGATCGTCAGGAAGCCGATGACGGTCGAGGGTGTGACCTCCCAGCCGACCAGCGCGTAGACGCCCGCAGAGATCAGCAGGTCGGAGAGCATCGCGAGGATACCCGCGACCGACATCTGCCAGGCGCGGAAGTAGATCGCCATGAAGACCGCAGCGGCGAGCACGAAGACGATGGTCGCCCACAGGGCCCGCTCCGAGACGCGCTCTCCCCAGGTCGGTCCGACGAACGACGCATCGACCGCCTGCGGGTCGACGCCGTAGGCGTCTGCCAACGCCTCGACGACGGCCTGCTCCTCGGCACCCTCGACCAGGGTGGTCTGGACACGGACGGCGCTCCCGCCCAGGACCGCGACCCGGGGCTCCTCCTCGGGGAGGATCTCCTGGACCGCCTCGATGCCCACCGACTGCTCGGTGGTCTGGGCCTGGGTGACGGTGAACTGCGAGCCGCCCCGGAAGTCGATCCCGAGCGTGAGGCCCTTGATGCCGAGGACGAGGATCGCGGCCACGCCGAAGGCGGCGACGATCGAGAACCACAGGCGCCGCTTCTGGACGATCGGGTACGAGCGCTGACCCGTGTACAGGTCGTTGCCCCACCGGGCGAAGTTGAGCTTGCCGGCCATCAGCGGTTCTCCTCGTTCGTGCCGGAATCAGTGGGGGCGTCCTCGCCCGTGACACCGGGGTCGTCGCCGATCCCGTCGCGCTCGGCGCGGCGAGCCGCGGCCCGGCGCTCGGCGATCGTCATCCGACCGCCCGCAGCGGCCGCCGCACCCTTCGCACCGCTACCGGCCAGGACCGGCTGCCGTTCCTGCGGGTCGTCCGGCGAGCTGGTGGAGGGCGCACCCGCCGGCGCGGAGAAGCGCCCGGCCCCCACGTACCGGGGACCCTTGCTGCCCCGGAGCCGGTCCGGGGACAGGCCGGACAGGGGGTGCCCGTCCCGGAAGAACGGAATCTTGGTCATCACCTGCATCATCGGGTGCGTGAAGCAGAACACGACCAGGATGTCGACCAGGGTCGTCAGACCCAGTGTGAAGGCGAAGCCCTGGACCCCTCCCACGGAGATGAAGTACAGGATCACCGCCGACATGAGGTTCACCGTCTTGGCGGCCAGCACGGTACGCCGGGCCCGCTTCCAGCCGCGTTCGACAGCCATCGCCAAGGAGCGTCCGTCCCGCAGCTCGTCACGGACGCGTTCGAAGTAGACGACGAACGAGTCCACCACGAAGCCGATCGCCACGATCAGGCCGGCCACACCCGCGAGCGACAGCCGGTAGCCCATGGTCCACGACAGCAGGTCGATCGCCACGAAGGTGATAGCGCCTGCGACCAGCAGCGAGACCACGGTCAGCAGGCCCAGCGCCCGGTACTGGAACATCGAGTAGACGACGACGAGCACCATGCCGACGAGACCCGCGATCAGGCCGTTGCGCAGCTGCTCCGAGCCGAGGGTCGCCGAGATGGTCTCCTGGCTCTGGACCTCGTAGGCGATCGGCAAGGACCCGAAGCTCAGCTGGTTGGCCAACGTGGCCGCCGAGTCCCGGGTGAAGTTGCCGGAGATCTGCGGGCGGCCGTCGGAGATGATCACGCCAGGCGCCAGCGACGGTGCGGAGATGACCAGCCCGTCGAGGACGATGCCGAACTGGTTGCGGGGCTCCTCGAGGCCCTGCAGGCGCTGCGTGGTGTCGCGGAAGTCGGCCGTGCCCTCGGCGTCCATCTCCATGAAGACGCCCCACTCGTTGGTGACCGAGCCGTTCGGCCCCGGCACCAGGCCGGAGCTGGCCGTCGTCACGTGCGTCCCGTCGACCTCCATCGGTCCCAGGATGTACTTCATGAAGCTGCCGTCGTTGGCGCAGGTGACCAGCACCAGGTCCGGGTCGTCACCGCCGCCGCCGATCAGGTTCTCCGGGTCGGTGCAGTCCAGCGCGTCGAACTTCTCCTGCACGGCCGGCGTGATCTGCGCCAGGTCGGAGAGGTCGGTGGGGTCGACCTCGGTGGCCTCCTCCGCGATGCGTGCGTCGACGTCGGCGGCGGAGCCCTCCTCGGCCGCCTCGTCGGAGCCTTCCTCGGCCCCGTCGTCAGCGCCGTCCTGGGCCCCGTCGTCAGCGGCATCCTCGGCCCCGTCGTCAGCGCCGTCCTCCGTCGCGGGCTCGTCCTCTGCGGCTTCGTCGGCGGGCAGGCCCATCGTGTACGTGAGCACCGGGCGGAACCGCATCTGCGCGGGCTGCGAGACCAGGTCGATCGTCGCCTGGTCCACCTCGCCCGGGATGCCGACCACGATGTTGCCGCCACCCTGGTTGGCGATCTCGGCCTCGGCGACACCCGAGGAGTCGATGCGCTGCCGGATGACGTTGATCGACTCGTCGATCGCCTCCTCGGTGATCTCCGAGCCGTCGGTGGAGATCGGCGTCAGGATGATCTGGGTGCCACCCTGCAGGTCGAGGGCGAGCCCCGGCGTCGGGGTCGCACCGTCAGGGTTGTCGTCCGACTTCGGATCGAAGTAGATCCCGGCGAGCAACGCCGCGAACGGCACCACCATGGACAGGATCGCGAAGACCACGAGCGTGCGTACCGGACGCGATCGCTTCGTGCTGGAGTTGGCCACTTGGTTCTCTTCCCGTGTGCGCGCGGCCGCCGTGGCCGACGCGTGATGGCGCCGACCGGGCGGACCCGGCCGGCGCGGAGGTCACTTGTCCTCGGTCTCGCCGTTCTCCCGGCGCTTGCTCTCCTTGTACTCCCGCTGCGCGGTGTCCAGCCCGGAGAGGTCGTCAGGAACGTCGACGTTACCGTCTGCGGGGGCGATGCTACCCGCATCGTCGGTCGCCTCGGCCTCGGCCGGCTCCTCCGCCTCGTCGACCGGCCCGGAGGTGTCCGTCCGCTTGGCGATCGCGGCCCGCAGCCAGCGCGTCTGCGTGCCCGGGGTGGACTCGATCGTGATGGTGTCGGACTCGTCGTCGATCTCGACGATCGTGCCCACCATCCCGGACCCGGTCATGACCTCCTGACCCGGTGCGAGCGCAGAGCGGAACTCCGCCTGCTGCTTCTGCTGCTTGCGCGTGCGCGAGCTCATGAAGAACATGAGCGCCGCCAGCACGACGAAGAGGATGATGATCGAGGGGTCCACGTAGCGTCAGTCCTTCGGCCGGGTGCGGGTGTCTGCTCAGTCTAGAGGTCGCCGCAACGGCCTCAGACCTCGTCGAACAACGTCCGCGACCGCCCGGTGGTTCCCGGTTCCACCGTCCCGCTCCCGGAGGCCCACGTGCCCGGGGGCGGCTCCAGCCCGAGGTGGTGCCACGCCTCGGCCGTCGCGACCCGACCGCGCGGCGTGCGGGCCACGAGACCCTCGCGCACCAGGTAGGGCTCGGCGACCGTCTCGACCGTCTCGGGCTCCTCACCGACCGTCATCGCCATCGTCGTCAGTCCGACCGGCCCGCCGCCGAACCGCCGGCACAACGCATCGAGGACCGCACGGTCGAGCCGGTCCAGACCGATGGGATCGACCTCGTAGACCTCGAGCGCCGCCCGCGCCGCGCGCAGGTCGAGCACCCCGTCGCCGCGCACCTGGGCCCAGTCGCGCACCCGTCGCAGCAGACGGTTAGCGATCCGAGGAGTCCCCCGGGACCGGCCGGCGATCTCGTGCGCCGCCTCGTGGCGGATGTCGACGCCGAGCAGCCGGGACGAGCGCAGGATGACCTTCTCGAGCTCACCGGCGCCGTAGAAGTCGAGGTGCCCGGTGAACCCGAACCGGTCGCGCAGAGGTGCCGGCAGCAGCCCGGACCGGGTGGTCGCGCCCACCACGGTGAACGGCGGCAGCGCCAAGGGGATCGCGCTGGCCCCCGCACCCTTGCCGACGACGACGTCGACCCGGAAGTCCTCCATCGCGACGTAGAGCAGCTCCTCGGCGGGCCGGGCGAGGCGGTGGATCTCGTCGATGAAGAGGACCTCGCCCTCCTCCAGCGAGGACAGGACCGCGGCGAGGTCACCCGCGTGCTGGATCGCCGGTCCGCTCGTCACGCGCAGGGACGTCCCGAGCTCCGCGGCGATGATCATCGCCAGGGTCGTCTTGCCGAGCCCGGGCGGTCCGGAGAGCAGGACGTGGTCCGGCGCGGTGTCGCGGGCGAGAGAGGCCTGCAGCACGAGCGAGAGCTGGTCGCGCACGACCCGCTGGCCGACGAACTCGTCGAGAGTCTTCGGCCGGAGCGCGGCCTCGGCGGCTCGCTCGACCTCGTCCGCGCCGGACCCGACCAGGCGTTCGCCGAGCGAGCCGGGGTCGATCTCGCCGTCAGCCACGGGGACCCAGCCGTCGCAGCGCGGCCCGCAGGGTGCCCGGGACCTGCGCCTCGTCGACGACGTCGGCGCCCTCGTCCGCGAGGACCTTGGCCACGGCGTCCTCCGCCACCTTGGACGACCAGCCGAGACCGGTCAGCGCCTCCACGACCTGAGCGCGGGCGTCCGCCGGCGCGACGACGCGCAACGCGCCGTCGTCGCCCGGAGCCCCGAGCTTGCCCGTCAGCTCCAGCACGATCCGCTGGGCGCTCTTGGCCCCGATGCCCGGTACCCGACGCAGGGTCGCCGTGTCCTCGGCGGCGATCGCCCGCCGCAGCGCGTCCGGGGTCAGGACGGCCAGCATCGCCAGGGCGATGCGAGGGCCGACACCCGAGACGGACTGCGCCGTCTCGAAGACCTCACGCTCGTCGGCATCGGCGAAGCCGTAGAGGGTCATCGACTCCTCGCGGACCACGAGAGTGGTCTGGAGCCGGGCAGGCTCCCCGGGACGGAGCCCGGCGAGGGTCGCGGGCGTCGCGTGGACCAGGTATCCCACGCCCTGGACGTCGAGCACGGCACGGTCCAGCGACACCTGCGCGACGGTGCCTGCCAGCGAAGCGATCACCGGGCACCCTCCTTCCCTCGAACACTCGTACGATACCGTGCCGGGGCCCTGGAGCGGCGTTCCGCCGCCGCCCACGCGCGTTGCGCCGCCGTCGCCTCGTGCCGGTCACCGCCCTGGAGCGCGCCGGCGGGGCGCCACAGGTGCGTGATCGCGAGCGCCAGCGCGTCCGCGGCGTCGGCCGGCTGCGGCGCCGCCCGCAGGCTCAGGATGCTCACGACCATGCGCTGCACCTGCTCCTTGCCGGCGCGGCCGGATCCCGTGACGGCGGCCTTGACCTCGCTGGGCGTGTGCAGCGCGACCGGCACGCCGCGCCGGGCGGCGGCGACCATGGCCAGACCGGCCACCTGGGCCGTCTCCATCACCGTGCCCCGGTTGCTCTGCGCAAAGACCCGTTCGACGGCGACGACGTCCGGCGTGTGCTCGTCCAACCAGCCGTCCAGGCCGTCCGCGATCTCGAGGAGCCGCAGGTCGGTGCTCGTCTCCGGCGCCGAGCGCAGCACCCCGACACCGACGAGGTCCGCACGCCGCCCGGGCCGGGAGTCCACGACCCCGACACCGCACCGGGTCAGACCCGGGTCCACTCCCAGCACTCGCACGGCGTCACTGTCTCACGCAGCACCGACAGTTCCGAGGAGCGTGGCCGGGCGGCGTGCTCCGTGTCGGTCCTCAGTCCTCCGAGTCGAGGGCCGCCATGACCTCGTCGGAGGCGTCGAAGTTCGCGTAGACGTTCTGCACGTCGTCGCTGTCCTCGAGGGCGTCGATGAGGCGCATGATCTTGCGAGCGCCCTCGACGTCCACCTCGACCTGCATCGACGGGTGCCAGACCGAGTCCGCGGAGTCGTACTCGAGCCCGGCGTCGACGATGGCGGACCGGACGGCCACCAGGTCGGTCGCCTCGGAGAGCACCTCGATGTAGTCGCCCTGGTCCGTGACCTCCTCCGCGCCGGCGTCGAGCGCCGCGAGCATGACGTCGTCCTCGGTGACGCCGTCGGCCTTGGGCACGACGACGAGGCCCTTGCGGGAGAAGAGGTACGACACCGAGCCCGGGTCGGCGAGGTTGCCGCCGTTGCGGGAGAAGGCGGTCCGCACCTCGGCGGCGGCGCGGTTCTTGTTGTCGGTGAGGCACTCGACGAGCACCGCGATGCCGTTGGTGCCGTAGCCCTCGTACATGATCGTCTGGTAGTCGACGGCGTCGGCGCCCTCGCCGGACCCGCGCTTGACCGCGCGGTCGATGTTGTCGTTCGGGACCGAGGACTTCTTCGCCTTCTGGACGGCGTCGAACAGCGTCGGGTTGCCCGCCAGGTCGCCACCACCCGTGCGCGCAGCGACCTCGATGTTCTTGATCAGCTTCGCGAAGAGCTTGCCCCGCTTGGCGTCGATCGCGGCCTTCTTGTGCTTGGTCGTGGCCCACTTCGAGTGACCTGACATGCCTCTCCCTGACTCCCTACGTTCCCGATGGCACTTTCACTGGCGTCGAACGGTAGCGGGGAACCTGCTCAGCCGCCCGCGACCATGCTGACGAACAGCCGGTGCACGCGCGTGTCCCCCGTGATCTCCGGGTGGAACGCGGTGGCGAGCAGCGGACCCTGCCGTGCTGCGACGATTCTACCGGCGGCCGCCACGGCACGGCCCTGGGTATCCACGGCCGGGATCCGCGACAGCACCTCGACGTCGCGCCCGGCCTCCTCGATCCAGGGAGCGCGGATGAACGCGGTGCGCACCGCACCCCCGTCGGAGACTCCCACGACGTCGAGGTCGGTCTCGAACGAGTCGACCTGCCGGCCGAACGCGTTGCGCCGCACGACGACGTCCATCCCGCCGATGGTCTGCTGGTCGGCCGTGCCGTCGAGGATCCGGTCCGCGAGCAGGATCATCCCGGCGCACGAGCCGTACACCGGAAGACTTTCCTTGATCCGGGCCCGCAGCGGGTCCCGCAGCTCGAAGATGCGCAGCAGCTTGTCGATGGTCGTCGACTCCCCGCCGGGGAGCACGAGCCCGTCGACGAGGGCCAGCTCGTCCGGTCGCCGCACGGTCACGGCGCGGGCGCCCACGGAGGCGAGGGCGGTCAGGTGCTCACGGACGTCGCCCTGCAGGGCCAGGACGCCGATGGTCGGAGTACTCACAACCGTCCATCCTACGACCGGCCGCGGGGCCGGACGCCGCGCGGTCGGACAGCCGGAACGACCCGGAGCTCGTGCGGAGGGTGTGCGCCACCTCACAGCCCCGAGGCTTGAGCCGGACGCGACGTCAGGGTCTGGACTTGCTCAGGCAAGCACCCATCACCCGATCACGGCAGAAGAGGACGAGACAGCGTGCGTTCCCACGGAGACCAGAAGGCCCTGGCCAGCGGGCCTGACCGGGCACCAGTTCCACCAGCATCAGTTCCGCCCGGGGTGGAGTACCACCGGGTCCTGGCGGGAGACGAGCGTCGCATCGGTCGCGGCCTCCTGGCCATCACACTTCTCATCGGCGGCATGTTCGCCTTCATCCTCGTCTTCTACTACCTCGGTAGCTGGGTCGACGGGCTGCTCTCGCCGGGCGCGCCGGGCGACGAGGGTCGGGTCCTCACCCCGGTGGCGCACAGCGCCAGCCTGATCGCCACCGCGCTGCTCGTGCCCTGGAGCATGGTCCTCCAGCGCTGGCTCTACGGAGTGCCTGGCGCATCGCTGACCTCGGTGGTCTCTCGCTTCCGCTTCGGCCTGTTCGGGAGAGCGCTGCTGGCGATCGGCCCCGCACTGCTGATCACCTTGGCCGTCGCGGAGCACATGACGCCCTACCGGACCACCGAGTGGCTGCAGAGCGACGTGATCTGGCTGCTCGTCGTGAGCCTCGTGCTGCTGCCGCTGCAGGCCGCGGGAGAGGAGTACGGCCTGCGCGGGCTCGTCTTCCGCATCGCGGCGAGCTGGGGGCGCGGTCGGACGACGTCGCTGATCCTGGGGATCGGCGTGTCCTCCCTGATCTTCTCCGTGATCCACACCACGGGGAACCCGATGTGGAACGCGTTCTACGTCATCTTCTCCGTGACCGCGGCGTTCATCACCTGGCGCACCGGCGGGCTCGAGATCGCGATCGTGCTGCACGCCGTCGTGAACACGCTCACGTTCGTCTTCTGGATCGCGCTGAACGCCGATCTCGCCGAACGGCTCGACCGTTCCGCGCCCGTGAGCCTCAGCCTGGTGATCTTGAACAGCCTCGTGTTCGTGGGTGCGGCGGTGGTGGTGTGGCTGCGCACCCGGCGCTCGGGTCCGGTGCTGACGCCGTCCGGCCCGATCGAGCAGTAGCCCCGGAAGGAGGCCGGCCCGCTCAGCTCCCGGACGCCGTCAGCCGCACAGCGACACCACGGCGACCGTGTAGCTGCGCGTGTTGGACGGCACGGAGGTCCACGTCGTCTGGCCGAAGTTGCGCTGCGCCCGCACCCAGGCGGTACCGCCGTTGATCGCCGTGACGATCGTCCGGCTCGTCCCGGTCTGGGTGGCGGTCTGCGAGCCGCCTGCCCCGAAGTTGACGAGGTACGACGTCGCCCCGGTCACCGCTGTCCAGTTGAACGTCACCGAGAGCACACCCAGCGGTCCGCAGCTCAGGACCGGCGCGGCAACGACCCCCGCGCTCACCGCCCCGCTCGTGATCGTGCCCTGGTCGGTCCAGGACGTCCCCGGCAGCGTGGCCGTCAGGGTGGTCGTCACCCCGCCCGACTGCCCCTGCGTCGCCGTCGGTGCGGTCGCGGACAGCCCGACCGCCAGGCACAGCGACGCGGTCCCGCCGGCCGCGATCGTGGTGGTCGCCCCGGAGCCACCGCTGCACGAGGGCCCGGTGTCGGTCCCGCCGAACGTCGCCAGGGTCGTGAAGGCCGTGGTGAGGCTGCCCGTCCGGGTCATCGTCGCGGTGACGGTCACGGACCGGCTGCTCGCGTTGCGGACGGTGACGATCTCCGAGTCCCCGCTGCCGGGGAACGCGCCGGTCAGGCTCAGCGCCGGGAACGCCACCGTGCCACCGGGACCGACGAGCTCGTTGCCCAGGCCGGCGACCTGCACGTCGACCGTCCCCGCGGCGACCGGGTCCGGCGCGTCCGTCTGTGCGTCCACCACCCACCACGCCCAGGCCGGTCCGGCCGAGCCGATCAGGACGAGCGCGAGCAGCACGGCGAGGACGACGCCGGGAGCCCTCCTGCGCGGGTCACGCACGGGCGCCTCCCCGGTCCCTGCGGATCGATCGCAGCACCGCCCCGCCGACGAGCGCTGCCACGGCGAGCGCGAGCAGCCGGGCGGTGTCGCCACCAGTGCGCGGCAGCGGCCCGCGCGACGTGACAGCGTCCGGGGGGCCGGCATCGGGCGAGCTGCCGCTCGCCTCTCGACCGGACACCCCGCCGGGGTCTGCCCCGCCGGCCGCTCCGTCGGGCGCTTCGTCCCCGGGCGGCGGCTCCTCGTCGTCGACGACCGGGTCCCCCTCCAGGACGACGGAGACGCCCAGGTGCGCCGTCGTCCCCTGCGTCGCGTTCCCGCTGTCGGGGTCGAAGGCCACCTCCAGCTCGATGGGCTGCACCGCACCGCGGCCCAGGGCGAGCGGCGCGGACCCGCCGTCGTGCCGGCGCCCACCGTCGGTCCGCAACCGGACCTCGAGGGCCTGCACGAGCTCGGGGTCACCGTCGAGCGTGACGGAGACGTTCCCGCGCGCCCGGCTCGGCCCGTCGTTGCGTACGAGCAACGACGCCCGCTCGACGTCGCCCGGCACCCACACCCGCTCGGCGTCGAGCAGTGGCACACCGAGGCTGCGGGACCACTGCTGACCGTCCACGCTCAGGGCGACCGCGGGCCGCTCGTCGGCGACGGCGACGGCGGCCTGTGCCGGGAGGACCGCTCCCGCCGGGCCCGCCACGGCCAGCGCCACCGCACCCGTCAGACCGGAGCCGACGACGGCCGCTGCGCACCGTGCCGCCCGGCCGCGACGCGGCCGCGCGCTCACGTGCCGGCCCTCGCGCGTCGCGCCCTGATCTCGCCGGCCAGGAGCCAGCCCGCGTAGCCGAACAGCCCGACGGCCACGATCCCGCCCAGAGCCTGTCGCTGCTGGCCGGACGCGAGGCTGGACACGTGGCCGAGCCACGGGACGGCGTACCAGAGGGTGCCGCGGACCTGGACGGCCCGGACGGGCGTGACGTCAGCCACCTCGTTGGCGTCCCCGCGCGTGACGAAGGTCCGCTCCCCGCCCGCGGTGGTGCCGAGACCCACCACCCGGTGCGTCACGACGGTGGGCTCACCGGAGCGCAGCTGGTACGTCAGGACGTCGCCCGTCGCCACGGCAGCGGTGTCCACGGGCCTGACCACCGCAAGCGTCCCGGGGCCGAGCGTTGGTTCCATCGACCCGGTCGCCACCGTGTACGGCGTCGCTCCCGCCACGCGGGGCACCAGGACGCCGAGGAGCAACGCGACGCCCGCCACCACCAGGACGGCGGCGGCGAGGCCGCGTCCGGCGAGTCGGAGCACGGCGCGCATCGCGAGCCCCGCGTCAGGGCACGAGGTGCGCCTGGGTGACCTGGACGGTGACGTCGTCCAGCGCCGCCGTCAGCGCCTGGGTGTCGTTGCCCGCCGCGGTGTCGAACACCGCCTCGACGCTCACGACCAGGTCCTGCGTGCCGGAGAAGGGTGCGGGCTCCGCCAGCGGGAGGTCGAGCTCCGCGCCCCCGAGGGTGGCGCCGGCGAGCGAGACGTCGAGCGAGGCGGTCAGCGCGTTGGCCTCGGCCCACGTGGGATCGGAGACGGTGATCTCGCCGAGCGCCAGATGGTCGCCCGTGCCGCCCACCGTGAGGGTGCACGTCGTGGTGAGGGTGTCACCGGGCACGATGCCCTCGGCGACCGGCACACCGGTCTCGAGCAGCCAGTCCCCGCACGCTCCGTCGGTCATGGTGAGCGTCCCCGCGGTCACGTCGGTGCCCGTGGCCGTCCCGTCGGCCGTCCAGTAAGCGAGCGTCTGCGCGCCGCCCAGCAGCAGCAGTGCGCCGGCGCCCGTGGCCAGCGCGGCTTTCGTCAGCCGTCTCATCCTGAGTCCCCCACTCGGTTCGCGTGCGACGCCCTCGTCGGCACGGTCGGTATCAGCCAGTTGCCACGGTAGACGAACCCGGGGTGGCCTGCAGGGTCAGGCGGTCTCGTCGTCGTGCTCGGTCCCGAGGTGACGGACGACGCCGTCCCAGCCGTCCGCGAGCGCGGCGACGACGTCGGGCAGCACGGTCGGGAACACCTCGATCCGCTGGGCACGGAGCTCGGCGACGCTCAGCCAGCGCATCTCGTCGAGCACATCGCGCTCCTGGGGGGTCCATCCGGCGTCGGACGGCTCGTGACGCGAGACGCGGGCGACGAAGAAGACCTCGTCCTGACGACAGGTCTCGGCGAAGAAGTGGAAGATCCCGGCCCGGGTCATCACGGGGCCCTCGAGGTCGTCCTCGGCCAGCTCCAGGCCGGCCTCCTCGTGGGCCTCGCGGACCGCCGCGGCGACCTCGGACTCCCCCGGCTCGATCCCCCCGCCGACGGTGAACCACCACGACCGACCGGGTTGGTCCGCGTCGTGGCCGCGCACCAGCAGCGCGCGTCCCGCTTCGTCGAGGACGATCACGCGGGCCGCGCGCCGGTGGCGCAGCCCGTCCTCACCCAGGACCCAGTCCGGCCCCAGCGACGACGAGACGGACGCCGCCGCAGGTTCCGACGACGTCACCGACGGCGCTCCGCCGTCGCCCGAGCAGGCCTGCGCGCGGACGGCGCGCTCGATCGGTTCGGCATGCCGTTCAGCATAGGTGCCCCGCACCGACGTAGCGTTCCCCACGATGATCCACACGTTTCACCTCGCCGAGATGCCGGCCACCGTGACGGCACGCGCGCTGCTGCGACCGCCGTCGGGCAACACCACGCCCGGGCTCGACCACGCCGAGTGCCTGGCCCTCATGCGCCTGGGGGCGCCCGTCGTCTCGCCGGACCGGCTGCAGCTGCGACGGATCGCCGTCTTCGCGCAGTGGCGCGACGAGGATGCCGTCGACCAGTTCCTGACGCACGACGCCCTCGGCCGCCACGTGGCGGCCGGCTGGCACGTGCGGCTGGAGTACCTGCGCCGCTGGTCCCGGCTGGCGGCCTTGCCCGGCCTGCCGCCCCGAGCAGGCGCCTGGGACCAGGACGAACCCGTCGTGGCGGTGACCGTCGCACGGATGCGGCTGCCCGAGGTGCCACGGTTCCTGCGATGGGGCAGGCCCGTCGAACGTCAGGTGCGCGACCACCCCGGCACCACGCTCGCCCTGGCCGCCATCCGGCCGCCTCGCACGATCTCCACGTTCTCCGTGTGGCGCTCGGTCCGTGAGATGGAGCAGATGGTGCACGGTCGTGCCGACGTCCCCGCCGACCGACGCCACGCGGACGCGATGGTCGAACGTCGCCGCCGCGACTTCCACCACGAGTTCGCGACCTTCCGCTTCCGTCCGCTCTCGGAGCACGGCTCCTGGCAGGGGCGCACCGGCATCGTGCCCGGGAGCTGAGCGGGGCTGCCGGGACGGACGAGGGGCCCGCGGACACGAGATGTCCGCGGGCCCCTCGCTCCGATGCTCTACCAGCCGCGCGTGGCGAGCCGGACGGGCTCCGGCTCCTCCTCGACGTTGATGCCGACCATCGCCTCGCCCAGGCCACGAGAGACCTTCGCGACGACGTCGGGGTCGTCGTGGAAGGTGGTGGCCTGCACGATCGCCTTGGCGCGGGCCGCCGGGTCGCCGGACTTGAAGATGCCGGAGCCGACGAACACGCCCTCGGCGCCGAGCTGCATCATCATCGCGGCGTCCGCGGGGGTGGCGATGCCACCGGCGGTGAAGAGCACCACGGGGAGCTTGCCCGTGCGGGCGACCTCCGCCACGAGCTCGTACGGCGCCTGCAGCTCCTTCGCGGCGACGAACAGCTCGTCGGTGGGCAGCGAGGTCAGGTTCCGGATCTGCTGGCGGATCTGGCGCATGTGCGTCGTGGCGTTCGAGACGTCACCCGTGCCGGCCTCACCCTTCGACCGGATCATGGCAGCGCCCTCGGTGATGCGGCGCAGCGCCTCGCCCAGGTTGGTCGCACCGCACACGAACGGGACGGTGAAAGCCCACTTGTCGATGTGGTGGGTGTAGTCGGCCGGGGTGAGCACCTCGGACTCGTCGACGTAGTCGACGCCGAGGGACTGCAGGACCTGCGCCTCGACGAAGTGGCCGATCCGCGCCTTCGCCATGACCGGGATCGACACCGCCTCGACGATGCCCTCGATCATGTCGGGGTCGGACATGCGCGCCACGCCGCCCTGGGCGCGGATGTCGGCGGGCACCCGCTCGAGCGCCATGACGGCGACCGCACCGGCGTCCTCGGCCACCTTGGCCTGCTCGGGGGTCACCACGTCCATGATGACGCCGCCCTTGAGCATCTCGGCCATGCCCCGCTTGACGCGGGCCGTGCCCACCTCGCCGACGCCCGTCGTGCCGGCCGGGGTCCCGGTGGTCTCGCTCAACGCAACCTCACAGTGTTCTTGCGAGCACGTCCCGGCGTCGTGCCGGCCGTGCCGACGTGGTCCACGTCGTACACCCATCCTACGGGGGCCTCAGACGCCGTCGATCCCGTCCGGCATCTGGTCGTCCAGCTCCACCGTCTGCGGCCACGGGGCCCGTCCGGCCAGGCGCAGCCACCGGGCCCGGCGCGGTCGCCGCGCCCGCTGCGCCTGCGCGACCGCCTCGTTGTGGAACCGCCGGGCCAGCTGGGCGCGGTACCAGGACGCGGCGAGGTCGTCGACGAGCTCGTCACCGGGCACGGAGGCACGCAGCCCCGACACCGCCTCGGCGTCCTCCAGCACCGAGCGCAGCGTCACCGACAGCGCGGACTCGGCGCGCTCACGCTCCACCGGCAGGCCAGTGAGGGCGAAGGCCTCGGCCGGCGACGGGACACCGTCGACCGTCTCGGCAGGACCGTCCTGCTCGCCGGACCGCTCGACGGTCGCGGTCACCGCGAAGGCCGCGTCCGCGACCAGCACCGAGCTGGCCGGGTCGAGCAGGCCGGACGACGCCAGGTCGAGCGAGGTGCGCACGCGGCGGTCGAGCTGTGCCTGCAGGGCCAGGCGCGACGCGACGACCTTGTGGTGCAGGCGGTCCAGCCGCGACGCCGCGACCCACACCCACCACAGGGCGAGCCCCAGCAGGACCACCGTCAGCAGCGCGGCCTCCGACCAGCTCATCGCTCACCTGCCACGTCGGCACGCGAGCGGAGCCCGAGGAACCACGAACGCTCCGCACGCAGGTCGTGCCGCACGGTCCCGGTCCCCAGCGCCTCCGTCGCGGCCACGGCCATCTCGTAGACGGCCAGCACCTGGTCCGTCACCGTCGACCAGTCGAAACGCCGGACGAAGGCGCTCGCACGAGCCGCCCGGGCGGCGGTGTCGGCCCGGTCGGCCAGGGCGGCGACCACCGAGGCCGCGAGGTCCTGCGGGTCCCCGGTGCGGAACAGCCTGCCCGCCGTGCCGTCGTCGAGGACCCGTCGGAACGCGCCGAGGTCGCTCGCCACGACCCCGGTCCCGGCGCTCATCGCCTCGACCAGGACGATGCCGAAGCTCTCGCCGCCGGTCTGGGGGGCGACGTACAGGTCCGCCGAGCGCAGCAGGGCGGCCTTGTCCTCGTCGCTGACACCGCCGAGCCAGGTGAACGAGCCACCGTGCTCCCCCAGCACCGACTGCGCCGCGGACCGTCCGGCGTCGCCCTTGCCCGCGACGAGGAACCTCGTGCCCGGGTGCGCGGCGAGGATCGCCGGTGCCGCCTCCGCGAGGACCTGCAGGCCCTTGCGGGGCTCGTCGAGTCGTCCCAGGAACGCCACGGTGGGCGCTTCAGGGGTGCCTCGCCACGACTCTGCGGGCGCTGCGTCCGCGAACCGGTCCACGTACACGCCGTTCGGGATCACGACGGCGTCACCGCCCAGATGGTCGACGAGCGTGCGCCGCGCGTCCTCGGAGACGGCGATCCGGGCCGAGATCTTCTCCAGCGACTGCCTGAGCAGCGGCTGTGCGACCTGCAGCGCCCGCGACCGCACCTGCGACGTGTGGAACGTGGCGACCACGGGCCCCTCGGCGACCCACAGGGCGAGCATCGACAGCGACGGGGTCATCGGCTCGTGCAGGTGCAGGACGTCGAACTCCCCGGCGTCGATCCAGCGTCGGACCTTGGTGGCGGCGCGAGGACCGAAGGACAGCCTGGCGACCGAGCCGTTGTAGCGCACCGGGACCGCGCGACCCGCCGGCGTGACGACGTCGGGCACCTCGGTGTCGTCGTCCGCCGGTGCCAGCACCGAGACCTCGTGGCCGGCGGCCCGCAACGCCTGGGCGAGGTCGCGCACGTGGAACTGCACCCCGCCGGGTGCGTCGAACGAGTAGGGGCAGACGATGCCGACGCGCAAGGGCCTCATCGTCCCTCCCCTGCCGCGGCACGGGTGCGTGCGTACCGCTCGGGATCGAGATCGGCGACGAACACGCTCTGCAGCATGTGCCAGTCCGCGGTGTGCCGGGCGATGTACTCGCCGAGGACGTCCACCCAGGCCTGCGTGAGCTGTTCGACCTGCGCCCTGCGGCTGCCGTCGTCGGGAGGCCCGACCGGCGGGAAGAAGCGGATCACGATGCCCCAGGGTGTGCCCGCCCGTCGCCGTCGCTCACCGGTCAGACGCTCGTGCCGGATCCCTACGGGCAGCAGGGGCACCTTGGCCGCGACCGCCAGCGCGGCCGGACCGCCCGCCACCCGCGCGCGGTGCCCGCGCAGGTCGACCTCCACCCCCTGGGCCGTGAGGTCGCGGTCGGACAGCAGCGGCAGGATCCGGGGCCCGTGCTCGGCGCCGCGCACCAGGTTCCGGAAGACGCCGTCGTCACCCAGGGGCAGGACGTCGATCCCGAGCGATCCGCGGAACTCGACGAACTGCTCGAACAGCTCGGGTGGCTTCAGCCGTTCAGCGACGGTCAGCACCGGCGCCAGCCTGGGCGACGCCCACGCACCCGCGAGGTCCCAGTTGCCGAGGTGCGCGAGCGCGAGCGACGCCGACCCCCCGTCGTCGGTGATCGCGATGACGTGCTCCAGCCCTTCGACCCGCACCCGGGCGTCCAGCTGCTCCGGGGTGGCACCCTGCAGGGTGAACGCCTCGCGGAAGTACCGCAGGTAGCGGCGCATGCCCTCCCGGGCGAGGCGCCGCACCGCCCGGTCGTCGAGGTCCGGGCGCACCCGCGCGTAGTTCGCCTCCAGGCGGCGCACCCCCGCTCCACGTCGCAGCCACGCGACGTCCGCCGCCAGGTCGAACACGGCGCGCAGGACGGGCTCGGGAACCTTCGGGGCGTGGCGCCAGGCGAAGGTGTACGCCGCGGCCAGGTCGACCATCAGGCCTCCTCGGGAGTCGTCAGGAGCTGTGTGCGCACGGTGACGACCCGCTGCGCCGCCGTGACCAGGCTGGCGATCGCCAGCAGACCGAGCATCACGACCAGGACGGGCACCGGCAGGCCGAGCTGGACGAACGCGGTGGGCACCAGGGCCACGACGAGACGGTCGGAACGCTCGGCGATGCCGACGGCGGCCGTCGCGCCCACCGACTCGGCCCGGGCGCGCGCATAGGGCACGACAGATCCGAGGACCAGGCAGGCCAGGGCCGCCACGGTTCCCCCGGTCGCCCAGGTCTCGTCGGGGTGCAGCACGAACCACAGCGTGATCCCCGCGAACACCGCGCCGTCCGACACCCGGTCGAGCGTGGAGTCCAGGAAGGCTCCCCACGGCCCGCTGCGGCCGCTCGCCCGCGCCATGACACCGTCGAGCGAGTCGGTCAGGACGAAGAGACCGATGAGCAGTGCACCGAGAGTCAGGTGACCCGTGGGCAGCAGCGTCAGCGCGAGGACGGTGACGACCACGGTGCCGGCGATCGTCACGGCGTCGGGCGACACCCCGTGGCGGAGCAGCAGGTTCGCCAAGGGCGTGAACAGGCGCTGCATCGTGGCCCGCAGGCGGCCGAACATGGGTGCTCCTCGTCTCGTGATGCCGGCAGACCGGCGTCGTCAGGCTAGCGGCCGGCGTCGTTCACCGGGCGGGCCACGCCGCGGCGAGCCGTGCGCGGGTGTCCGCGAGCAGCTCGGGCAGGGCCTTGGTCCGCCCGACGACCGGCAGGAAGTTCGCGTCCCCGAGCCAACGCGGCACGACGTGCTGGTGCAGGTGCGCGGCGATGCCCGCACCGGCGACCTCTCCCTGGTTCATCCCGAGGTTGAAGCCGGCCGGCGCGTAGACCGTGCGCAGGACCCGCATCGCCTCCTGCGTCATGGCGGCGAGCTCGGTCGTCTCGGCCCCGGTCAGGTCGGTGTAGTCCGAGACGTGGCGGTACGGCAGCACCATGAGGTGCCCGCCGTTGTACGGGTACAGGTTCAGCAGCGCGAAGCAGTCCGCTCCCCGGGCGACGACCAGTCCGTCGGCGTCCTCGCCCGTGGGGATGCGGCAGAAGGGGCACTGCTGCGGCGTCGAGTCGGCGGGCTTGTCCTGCCCGCCGATGTAGACCATGCGGTGCGGGGTCCACAGGCGCGCGATGTCGTCCTCCGGCGGCCCGAACCGATCGGCCGCGACCTGATCCGGCCCGTCGCCCGGCCCGGTCATCGTCAGACCTGCTCGCGATCGCGCACGGCCGCCACGACCCGCTCGACGGCGTCCGCCACCGGCACGCCGTTCTCCTGGGTGCCGTCACGGAAGCGGAACGAGACCGCCCCGGCCTCGGCGTCCTCACCGCCGGCGATCAGCACGAACGGCACCTTCTCCTTGGCGGCGTTGCGGATCTTCTTGCCGAACCGGTCGTCGGAGGTGTCCAGCTCGGCCCGGATGCCCCGTGCACGGAGCTGGGCGACGACGTCGCCCAGGTAGTCGTCGAACGCGTCCGCCACGGGGACGGCCAGCACCTGCACGGGCGCGAGCCAGGCCGGGAAGGCGCCGGCGTAGTGCTCGAGCAGCACCGCGAAGAACCTCTCGATGGACCCGAACAGCGCCCGGTGGATCATGACCGGTCGCTGCCGGGTGCCGTCCGCGGCGGTGTACTGCAGGTCGAACTTCTCCGGCAGGTTGAAGTCGAGCTGGATGGTCGACATCTGCCAGGTGCGGCCGATGGCGTCCCTCGCCTGGACGGAGATCTTCGGGCCGTAGAACGCGGCACCGCCCGGGTCCGGCACGAGCTCGAGCCCCGAGGCGGTCGCGACCTCCTCGAGGGTGCGGGTCGCCTCCTCCCAGCTGTCCTCGTCACCGACGGACTTCTCCGGGTCGCGGGTCGACAGCTCGAGGTAGAAGTCGTCCAGCCCGTAGTCGCGCAGGAGGTCCAGCACGAAGGTCAGCAGGGAGGTGAGCTCGTCGCGCATCTGGTCGCGGGTGCAGTAGATGTGCGCGTCGTCCTGGGTGAATCCGCGAGCGCGCGTCAGACCGTGCACGACGCCGGACTTCTCGTACCGGTACACCGTCCCGAACTCGAACAGGCGCAGCGGCAGCTCGCGGTAGGAGCGGCCGCGCGCGTCGAAGATCAGGTTGTGCATCGGGCAGTTCATGGGCTTGAGGTAGTAGTCCTGCCCCGGCTTGCGCACGTTGCCCTCGTCGTCGAGCTCCGCGTCCAGGTGCATCGGCGGGTACATGCCGTCGGCGTACCAGTCGAGGTGCCCGGAGGTCTCGAACAGCTTCGACTTGGTGATGTGCGGGCTGTTGACGAACGAGTACCCGGACTCGACGTGCCGCTTGCGCGAGTACTCCTCCATCTCCATGCGCACCATCGCGCCCTTGGGGTGGAACACCGCCAGCCCGGAGCCGATCTCGTCGGGGAAGCTGAACAGGTCGAGCTCGCTGCCGAGCCGTCGGTGGTCACGACGCTCCGCCTCGGCCAGCCGCTCGAGGTGCGCCTTGAGCTCGTCCTTGGACGGCCACGCGGTGCCGTAGATGCGCTGCAGCTGGGGGTTCTTCTCGCTGCCGCGCCAGTACGCCGCCGCCGATCGCATGAGCTGCACCCCGTTGCCGATGAGCTTCGTGCTGGGCAGGTGCGGCCCCCGGCACAGGTCC
Source organism: Isoptericola halotolerans (assembly GCF_013149785.1). GTDB lineage: Bacteria > Actinomycetota > Actinomycetes > Actinomycetales > Cellulomonadaceae > Isoptericola > Isoptericola halotolerans. The sequence goes on along the minus strand of NZ_JABEZU010000003.1, from coordinate 134,269 downwards.
GACCAGACGACCGTCTCGCTCTCGCGGCCGGCCCCACGGACGTTGTCGTAGATGGTGAGCTCACCGGCGCCGACCTCGACGGAGACACCTGCGTCGTCACCCCCGGCGGGCGCTGCGCCGCCCTTGAGCCCGATCAGCTCCAGCTTGTAGGGCTCGGCGGCGAGCTCGGCACGCGCCTCGTCCTCGGTGACGACGCGCCGACGGAAGGTCTGCCCCTCCTTGATGATGCGGACCATGGCCTTGTCGAGCTTCTTGAGGTCGTCGGGCGTGAAGGGCTCGGCGACGTCGAAGTCGTAGTAGAAGCCGTCCTTGACGGGCGGGCCGATGCCCAGCCGCGCCTCGGGGTTCACCTGCTGCACCGCCTGCGCCAGGACGTGCGCCGCGCTGTGACGCAGCACGGCCAGACCGTCCGGCGAGTCGATCGTGACCGGTTCGACGACGTCGCCCGTCCGGAGCGGACGCGACAGGTCGAGCAGCTCGCCGTCCACGCGCATCACCACGACCTCGCGGCGCCCTGCGAAGAGCTCGGCGCCCGTCGTCGGCTCGGTCACCGTCACCGTGGTGGGCCCCTCGTCGGGTGCGGGCGATGACAGCGGCGCGGCGGCGTCGGACACGACAGTGCTCCTCAGGTTCGTTCGTGGCTCAGCGGGCGCACGGCACCGCCGGGGGGCGTCACCGTGACGGCGACGCCCCCCCGATCGTACCGACCTGCCGGCTCAGGACTTGTCGTTGAGACTCTTGACCTTGTCCGCAGCGGCATCGATCGTGCCGTCGGCCGAGTCCGGTGAGATCTTCTTCGCGACGTCCGCGGCCTTGTCGACGTTCTCGTCGCTGGCCAGCTTCCTGGCCTTGTCGAGGTTCGCCTCGTTGACCAGACCCTTGGCCTTGTCCAGGAATCCCATCGGAGTACCCCCACTGGTCGGGCGGCGAGTCGGCTCGCCCGGCCCGGCTCGCAGACCAACCTACGCCCGCACAGGACTCGCGACGACTCCTGGCAGCGGCGACCATGGCGGGGTGAACCGGGTACCCGACGACGACGCCTACCCGGCCACCGCCGGGGCCGCAGACAGCCTCGAGGCGCTCGACCACCACGTCGTCACCTGCCGCGCGTGCCCTCGCCTGGTGGCCTGGCGCGAGCAGGTCGCGGCGGATCGACGCGCCGCGTTCCGCGACCAGACCTACTGGGCCCGACCGGTCCCCGGGTTCGGGGACGACCGTGCCGCCGTCGTCGTCGTCGGGCTGGCACCGGCCGCGCACGGCGCCAACCGCACCGGGCGTCTGTTCACCGGCGACCCGAGCGGGGACTTCCTGTTCGCCGGGCTGCACCGCACCGGCTTCGCGAACCAGCCCGAGGCCACGGGGCGCGACGACGGGATGCGGCTGGACGGTCTGCGCCTCGTGGCACCCGTGCGCTGCGCTCCTCCGCAGAACCGTCCCACCCCCGCCGAGCGGCACCGGTGCTCGCCCTACCTGGCGCGCGAGCTCGAGCTGCTCTCGCCCACGCTGCGGGTCGCCGTCGCCCTCGGGGCCCTCGGGTGGGGCGCACTGCTGGCGTCCCTCGACGAGCAGGGCTGGGCCGTCCCTCGCCCCCGGCCCCGGTTCGCCCACGGGACGGAGGTCAGCCTGCGCCGGTCGGAGGACGGCTCCGGACCGGACCTGACGGTGCTGGGTTGCTACCACGTGTCGCCCCACAACACCTCCACCGGGCGGCTCACCGCCACCATGCTCGACGACGTGCTCGAGCGCGCCGCCGTGCTCGCCGGGCGGCGGGTCTAGAGTGCTGCCGTGACCACCGGACCGACCCGCGTCGAACCACCGCTGCGCGGCGACGAGACCACCACCCTGCGGTCCTTCCTCGACTACCACCGAGACACGCTGCGGCGGAAGACGGCCGGGCTCAGCGCTGAGCAGCTCCGCACCCCGCTGGCCCCGTCGACGATGACGCTGGCCGGGCTGCTCAAGCACCTGGCCTATGTCGAGTCGCAGTGGTTCCGCGTCGTGCTGGCCGGCGAGGACCCGCTGCCCCCGTTCGACGCCGTCGACTGGAGCGACGACCCGGACTGGGAGTGGCACTCCGCGCTCGGCGACCCCGCCGAGGTGCTGCGGGGGCTCTTCGACACGGCGGTCGCCTCGTCCGACGAGGTGCTCGAGGCCACACTCGCCACGGGCGGGCCCGACGCGCTCTCCGCGCGGGAGAGCCACCACGGTGACGGCCGGTTCTCGGTGCGCTGGATCCTCGTGCACATGATCGAGGAGTACGCCCGCCACAACGGTCACGCGGACCTGCTGCGCGAGGCGCTCGACGGCGAGACCGGCGAGTGAGGTCGCCGACCACCTGACCGGGTGGGCCCTGTTCACCCGGCCCGACGCTGCGTGAGCACCATCTGCTCGACGACGAACGCGACGACCACCGCGATGAGCACGACGGGGGCCATCGCCGCCCCGTTCGGGCCCAGCAGCAGGATCACGAGCACCGCGGACGAGACCGGCAGCGGCAGGGTCGTCGCGGTGGCTGCGGCCATCCCTGCCGCCACCGCCGGGACGACGCCAAAGCCCGGCAACCCGGAGGCCAGGACGCCCAGGGCCGCGCCGAGCAGCAGCGCCGGGAAGATCGGGCCGCCACGCAGCGCGCCGAGCGAGACCCCGTAGGCGAGCGCCTTGAACACCACGAGCGCCACCAGGGCGAGCAGCGGCCAGGAGGGCGCGTCGGACACGAGCGGCTCGAGCATGCTCTGCCCGGAGAGCACGACCTCCTCGGGCGACCGTCCGGTCAGCAGCGAGTACGCGCTCGCGCAGAGCCCGACGGTGACGGCCGCGGCGACGGCGGTCCGTGCCGGCCGCCCCGCGGCGATCCGCGCCACCCGGTGGCCGATCTGGTGCACCTGACGCACCCCGAAGGCGATGAGCACGGCGAAGGGGACCGTCCACAGCACGTCGCCCAGGTCCGGACGCTGAGGTCCGTCGATCTCCGGCAGGGAGAGCGAGGCGATCTCCAGCCCGGTCCACGACCCCATGCCGGTGAAGACCAGCGCGCCGACGCCGGAGGCGAGCAGGCACGGCAGGATCACCCGCGCGAGCCTGGGTCCGGCCAGGCCCACGGCCTCGAGGACGAACACGGCCGCCACCAGCGGGCTGCCGAAGATGGCGGCCAGTGCTGCCGAAGCGCCCGCGACCGTCAGGAGCGCCTGGGCCGTCGGTGCGGAGGTCTTGCCGATCGGGCGGACGAGCAGCAGCGCGACGGCAGACCCCAGGGCGAGCAGGGGCCCCTCGGGCCCGAGCACAGCACCGAGCGGCAGGCCGCCGAGCGCCGCGAGAAGGATCCCCGGCACGGAGGCGGCCGGGACAGGCCCGAGAGCCAACCCGTCGACCGGGACGTGGCCGCCACGACCGGGCAGCCACCGGACCGCCACGCCGACGAGGACCCCGGCGAGGAGGATCCAGGGCATCGCCCACCACCACGGTGGCGTCTCGAACCCGGCAGCCTCGGGCAGGGACTCCCACACGGCGTGCTCGAGCGCGTGCAGGAGCGCCAGGAACCCGAAGGCCGCCAAGGAGACCGGGATGCCGATCGCCGCGGCCAGCAGGAGCAGGCCGACGTACCCCCGCGTGCGGACGGCGTCCTCGGGCCCCTCGACGTGCTCGTGGCCGGGTACTTCGTCGACGGGTGCGGACACGGCGGACTCAGCCGAGGATCGTGGCCTTGGCGGCCGCGAGCTCCGCGTCCGGCAGCGGGCCCGCGGACCTCATCTCACCCGAACTCTGGAGCCGGGTGAGCGTGTCGTAGGCCTGAGCGCCGGCGTGCTGGTCCGCGCGCGCGTCGGCCCGGTTGTCCAGGGCCCGGCTGGTGGCGGACGCCGTCCCGGTGTTGACGGCGGTCCGTGCCATCGTCCCGACCAGTCCGGGGCGTCCCCTTCTCCTGGGCATGCGTCAGTCCTCCTCGTCGATGGTGCCGGCCAGCTCTTCGAGCGCGGCGTGCGGCACGGCTGTGCTGCGCCGGCAGGCGGTACAGGACGGCGCACGGGACGCCCGAAGATGCTGGTCACCCGCCACGATCATCGATCCGACCAGACTGCACCGCAACAGGAGGCCGCACCGTGCCTCCGTTGCTCGGGGACGTCGTGTGAGGTGACTGTGAAGGTGGCCGCGTCGGGTCGAGCCGAGGGGCCACCGCTCGCACAATGGCCAGGTGCGTACGACCGACACCCCCATCTTCGACGACCTGGCGCGCGAGTTCGAGAACCAGCGCCCCCTGCTCCACGTGGCCTCGGCCCTGGGCGCCGACCCCCTGGGTGACCCGCTGACGCGCACCCACGCCACCACGGTGTCCTACCCCGCCACGTGGGCACGGGGCGACGGACCGCTGCCGCGCCGCCGTGCCCACGCGGACGGCTCGCCCTCCTGACGACGGGTCTGCGGACCGCCGGCCGGAAGAAGTTCTGCCGCGGTGCATCCGTCGAGGCCCCTGTGCACGAATCCCTGGTGACCGACACATGCAGTCCTCGTCCCCTCGCGGACGAGGCTCGACACCAGGAGGACTCATGCGCACCACCCGACTCACGGCGACGCTCGGCGTCGCGGCCCTCGCCGCCGCCGGTACCGCCTTCGCCCTGCCCGCGGCGGCAGCCGACGGCGACGCGATGCTCTCCGTGCTGCACGGCGTGCCCGACACCACCGTGGACGTCTACGTCAACGGCGACCTCACGCTCGACGACTTCGAGCCCGGCGACCTCGCCGGGCCGCTGGAGCTGGCGCCCGACACCTACACGGTGGCGATCACCGCAGCCGACGCCGAGGACGACTCCGACCCGGTCATCGGTCCCATCGACCTGCCCCTGGAGGGCGGCATGAGCTACACCGCCGCCGCGCACCTGGACGCCGAGGGCTCGCCGACGGCCACCCTCTTCACGAACGACACCTCGGAGATCGCCGCGGGCGAGGGCCGCCTGACGGTCCGGCACGTGGCCGCGGCGCCCGCCGTGGACGTGCTGGCCGGCGACGACCCGGTCATCGAGGGCCTGGAGAACCCCGACGAGGAGGTGCTCGACCTGCCCGCCGGGACCGTGCCCGCTGCGGTCGCCGCCGCCGGGACCACCGACCCCGTGGTCGGCCCGACGGACGTCGACGTCGCCGAAGGCGTCAACACGATCGTCTACGCCTGGGGCTCGCTCGACGAGGACTCCCTCGCACTGGCGGTCCAGACGGTCGACGGCATGCACTCCAGCCCCGACGGCGTCCCCTCCGGGACGACCGGGGCGGCCGCCGAGCAGCACCACGGCTGGTTCAGCCCGATGGCGGCCGGGATCCTCATGGCGCTCGTCGCCGGGCTCGCCATCACCGTGGGCGTCAAGAACGCGGTCCGGGTGGGCCGCGAGCGCAAGTGACTGCCGACCGCCGCCGTGCGGCGTTCCGGGCCTCGCGCCCGGTGCGCCGCACGGCGGCGGCCGTGCTCCTGGCCGGTGCGGTCGCCGGCGGGGCCGCCCTGGTGACAGGGACGGACGACGGCGACGTGGTGGGATCGCAGGTCCCCCGCACCGAGAGCCCGACAGCTTCCGCTCCGGATCAGGTCCCCGTCCCCGACGAGGTCTCCGCGCCGGAGCCGACCGCCCCACCCACCGGGCTGCCCGAGGTGCCCGTCGTCCGCGCCGACCCTGTCGAGGGGTCGGCGGCCGCGGACCCGCAGCGGCTGCGCATCTCGGGGCTGCTGGACGTCCCGGTCAGCCCGGTCGGCGTCGAGGCCGACGGCACGATGGAGCTGCCCGGCGCGGGGGACGTCGCCGGCTGGTACCGCTTCGGACCTGCCCCCGGCGACGACGTCGGCACGGTCGTCCTCGCCTCGCACGTCGACACGATCGACGGGGTCGGCGCGTTCGCCGGCCTGACGTCCGTGTCGACCGGCGACGTGGTGGTCGTCACGGACGAGGACGGCGAACGCCACCGGTACACGGTGAGCACGGTGGAGCGCTTCTCGAAGGAGGTGGTGCCGCTGGACGAGATCTTCGACCGGACCGGCGAACGCCGGCTCGCCCTGGTCACCTGCGGGGGGCGCTGGGACGCGCAGGCGGGGCACTACGAGGACAACCTGGTGGTCACGGCGGTGGCATGATGACGCCGTCCGCACAGCACGCTAGGTTGTCCGCTACGGGCATCGTCGACCGGCGACGCCACGTTGGACCACGGAGGATCTGTGACGACTGGGGCCGAGGGTGCTGCACCCCCGACCACCGACGACGACGTGGCGGCCCTGTTCGCCACCGGTGCGGAGGAAGGGCTCGCCGCGGCATACCGCCGGTGGTCCCCGCTGGTCCATACGGTCGCTCTGCGCTCGTTGGGCGAGCAGTCCGACGCCGAGGACGTCACGCAGCAGGTCTTCGTCGCCGCCTGGCGTTCCCGGAGCAGCTACGACCCCTCCCGGGCGCGGTTGTCGACCTGGCTGCTGGGGATCGCCCGGCACAAGATCGCCGACGTCCATGCGTCGCGCGAGCGGATCCGGCGCCAGCAGCAAGCCGCCGAGGCGTTCGCTCCGAACCCTCGGGGAGAGCCGGACCCGGTCGGTCCAGGAGTCGTGGACCGGGCGGTCGTGGCCGACGAGCTCGCCCGGCTCGGCGACCCGGCGGGGACGATCCTGCGGCTCGCGTTCTATCAGGACATGACGCACACGCAGATCGCCCAGGAGCTCGCCCTGCCGCTCGGTACCGTCAAGAGTCATATCCGACGGAGCCTGTCCAGGCTGCGCACACGATGGGAGGTGGATGGTGCAGCACGTTGACCCAGAGGTTCTCGCGCTCCTCGCTCTCGGCGAGGACGACGCCGCCTCCCCCGCGGACCACGCCCACCTGGCCTCCTGCGCCGGGTGCCGGGCGGAGGTCGACTCCTTCGCTCAGGTCACGGGCGTGGCGCGCTCCGAGGAGGTCGGTCTCGTCACCCCTCCCGCAGAGGTCTGGGACCGGGTGCGCGACGAGCTCGGACTCGCGCCGGACGACGCCGAGCCGGCGCCCGTCGTCGAGCTCGCCTCGCGCCGTCGGCCCCCGATGCTCTGGGCCGCCGCGGCGGCCGGCGTCGCGCTCGTCGCCGGTGTCGGCGGCGGCATCGCCTGGGAGAGGTCCCAGGTCGAGGAGCCCCCCGTGGTGGCACCACCCGTGACGGTCGCGGAGGCAGAGCTGGAGCCGCTGCCGCAGTGGCCGTCGGCGTCCGGCCGTGCCGTCGTCGAGGAGAACCCCGACGGTGACCTCGAGGTCTCCGTCACGGTGCTCGGCACCGAGCAGGGCGACGGCTACCGCGAGGTGTGGTTGCTGGCCGACGACCTGAGCGGGATGGTGAGCCTCGGCGTGCTGCGCGGCGACTCGGGAACCTTCCCGCTGCCTGCCGGTCTGGACCTCGAGACCTACTCGCTCGTGGACGTCTCCGAGGAGCCCTTCGACGGCGACCCCACCCACTCGGGGGACTCCGTCGTGCGCGGTGGCCTCACCGGTGCCTGAGCACCGCTGACCTGCGGCGACCGCACCCTGCGGGCCGTCCGAGGGAATCTCTCACCGGCCCGGAACGTTGGAAAGAACAGCACATCGTCCGCGTCCCGGAGCGGGCCTCAGGCCCCCGGGACCCCGCGAAGGGGGCACACCATGCCACGCATCCGCATGCCCAAGCGCATCGAGTTCGAGAACGACGCCGGAGAGACCGTCCGCTACGTGCGCCACGGCGACGGCGGCTACGTCTCTCCCCAGGCCGACGTCGCACCGGACGTCGTCGTGGGGCGCGGGACGTACGTCGAGAGCGGCGCCCGTGTCGAGGCCGGGGCCAGGCTGGGCGAGGTCACGTGGGTCGACCACGGCGCTTTCGTCGGGCGAGGTGCACGCGTCGGCAACCGCGTGCACCTGGGCCCCCGTTCCATCGTGGGCGCGGACGCGGTCGTCGCCGATCACGTCCACCTCGGCTGTGACGTCCGGGTGGAACCGGCCGCCCGTGTCGAGGCCGAGGCGTGGGTGCCGGACGGGAAGGTCGTCCGGCACCGCTACGCCCAGGCCGCCTGAGCGAACCGCGCCTACGGCGACCGACGGCGTAGGCGCACGAGCGCGTAGCCGGTGCCGATGAGCATCAGTGCCGCCAGCCAGGCCCAGGTCAGGTCCGCGCCCGTCCTCGGCAGGGAACCCGCCCCGGGGACGCCCGTCCCGGGGGTGGTCGAGCCCGGCGTGGCGTCCCAGCTGTTGGTGACGCCCACGTCCACCGCCGATCCCTCGCCCACCGGGACGACGAACTCCTGCGACGTCGGCACCTGCTCCGCCGGGTCCGCCGTGGTCGTCTCGCCGGCCACCGTGACCGACACCGACCGGGCGTCACCGGCGTCGGTCTCGGCCAGCGTGCACGTCGCACCCTGCGGCAGGTCTTCGTAGACGGCTGACCAGTCACCCGCCGCGCTCAGCTCGCGCTCCGCGCCGCCCGGGACGTCGATCTCGACCTGCTCGCCGTCGATGTCCCGGGTGCAGGCCAGCTCGACCGTCAGCACGTCGCCGGTGTGCTCGGCCGCGCCCTTCCCGGCGAGCGTCTTGGTGACGACGACCTGACCGACGCCGAAGGTGTTCGTCACGACCACCGTCGGCAGGTCGGCGTCGGGTCCGGGGACCACCACCGCACCCGGTTCACCGCCGTCGGTGACCGCGGCGACCGCCGTGGACGTCGCGCCACCGGTCCCGGTCTCGGTCACGACGCACTGCGCGTCGACCGGCAGCCCGTCGTAGACGACGGTGTCGCCGGGCTCGAGGTCGCGCGCTTCCCCTCCCGGGACCTCGATCGCCTCGCCCTGGAAGGTGCAGGCCAGCGACACCTCGAACGGCCCGGTGCCCCACAGCTCGGCTCCCTCGCCGTCGACCACCTTCTCGACCTCCAGTGAGCCCGCTGCGAAGGTGTTGGTCACCGTCACGACGGCCTCGCCGTCGATGCCCGGGACCACGACCTCGCCCGGGTCGCCGCCGTCCACGGTGGTGGACACCGTCGAGGCGGCGGCGCCGGCGTCGTCGGTCTCGGTGACCACGCACTCGGCGCCGATCGGCAGACCGTCGTAGGTGGCCGGTTCGTCCGGTGTCACCGTGCGGGTCGCGCCGCCCGGTACCTCGATCGCCTGTCCCTCGAAGGTGCAGTCGAGCGACACCTCGAAGGGTGCGGTGACGAACTCGGCCGCCGGACCGTCCACGACCTTCTCGACCTCGATCGACCCGAGGTCGTAGCTGTTGGTCACCACGACCTCGACGGGGTCCAGGACGGTCGCACCGCCGTCGATCGCCACGGGGTCCGGGGCGATGCTCACCGAGATCGCACCGCCGGTCACCGTCTCGGTGACCGTGCAGGTGGCCCCGTCCGGCAGGCCGAAGTACAGCCCGGGGAACCCGGGACCGAAGGCGCGCACGCCGCCGCCCGGGATCGGGACCTCCTCCCCCAAGGAGGTCGTGCACTCGACGGTCACCTCGTACGGGAACTCGTCGAACGGCACCTCGCTCAGGTACTGCGCCACGAGCTCCAGCAGCTCGGCGAGCGTGTCGGCGTCGATCGGCCCATCCGGGAGCTCCGGCAGGGGCGGCAGGTCGGGCATCGGCGGGGCGAACTCCGCACCGTCGCCGTCGACCGCCTTGCGCACCACCAGCGGCGCCGTGGCGAAGGTGTTGGTCATCGTGACGGTCACCGCGGTGGGGTCGCCACCGTCCGCGGGCGGCACCACCACGTCGACGCTGGTGCCGTCCACCGGTTCGCCGCCGTCGACGCTCACCGTGGTCGAGGAGGCACCGAAGTCGTCGGTCTCGGTGACGGTGCACTCCGCCCCGACGGGGAGCCCGTCGAAGGTCACGGGCTCCCCCGGCAGGAGCTCGCGCGCCGCGCCGCCGGGGACCGGGATGTCGACACCCTCGTACGTGCACGCCACGGTGACCTCGAACGGTCCGGGGCCGTAGAGGGCTCCGAGACCTTCGAGCTCCTTGTCGACCTCGATCACCCCGACGTCGAACGTGTTGGTGATGATCACCTCGGCCGTCTCGCCGGCACCCACCGTGACCGTCCCGGGCAGGACGACCGCACCGGTCGCGCCGCCGTCGTCGATCTCGGTGATCGTGCACTCCGCTCCGGCGGGCAGGTTCGCGATCTGGGCGTCCAGCGGGCCCGCCGCGCCGAGGACGACCTCACCGTCGTAGACGGTCCGCGGGCCGCCCGGACCGTCGCCGTCGTCGTCGTAGGTGCACACCACGGCGATCGTGAACGGCCCGGCGCCGTACTGCTCCGCACCCTCGCCGTCGACGACCTTGAGCAGGTCGATCGCGCCGACGTCGTAGGTGTTGGTGAGCGTGACGTCGTTGGTGCTTTCACCCAGGACGTCGGGCTCCAGGGTGAGGTCCGCGGACGGGCCGTCGGTGACGACGGGGTCCTGACCGGCCTGCGCCACCGTGATCGTCACCGACGAGGCGTTGCCGGTCCCGGTCTCCGTCACCGTGCACTCCGAGTTCACGGGGAGGCCCGTCAGCTCGACCGTCTCGCCGTCCTCGATGGTGACCACCATGGGTGCGTCCGGGCCGTAACCCTCCGCGTACACGGGGTCGCCGAGGAACGTGCACTCCACGGTGGCCTCGAAGGGGCCGAACGGCACGGGGTTGCCGTCCTGGTCGACCGCGTCGGTGACGACCTCCTTGGAGATCTCGATGCTGGACAGCTGGTAGACGTTGACGGCGGTGATGCCGGCGATATCGGGCTCCTGACCGATGGTGACCGTCCCGACGACCAGCTCCGTCTCGCCGTTCGAGCCGTCCTCGACGATCGTGCACTCGGCCCCGTAGGGCAGGTTCGGCACCGTCACCGCCCCTCCGAGGGGCACGGTGATCGGTATCGGCTCGAGCTCCGTCTCCACCCAGGTACCGACGGCCGAGGTGCACTGCACGAAGAGCTGAAACTCCTCCGGCGCGTACTGCGACCCGTCGCCGAAGGCGAACTTCACGACGTTCAACGACCCGGTGGCCGTCGCGACGCCGACCTTGGTGCCCTCGGTAGGCAGCAGGTTGGTCTGGTTCCCGCTCGGCAGGATGGCCACACCGGACGCGGCAGCCGAGTTCCAGGCGATCGACCGGTCGCCGGCCTCCGGCGCCTCCGGCGGCGTGGTCGACGTCGCCTCGAGGGCGATGAACTGACCCGGCTGGAAGAACTCGCCCTCCGGGAAGGTCACGACGTTCTTGATCGCCGTGATGTCCTGCAGGACGCTGTCGGCCAGGTCGGTGGTCAGCGGTGCCCAGCCGGTCTCCGGGTCGTCCGGGCAGATCGGCTCGTTGAGCGGGTCGTTGATGTCGTCCATGCAGTAGTCGTCGACGGTCGTGTAGAAGTACTCGACCGTGGAGTCGCCCGGGGCGTTGACGACCCGCGGGAGCGGGTCGTCGGTGAAGTACGGACCCCAGGCCGAGCCGCGTTCCGAGTCCGCGAACGAACCGGTGTCGCCGATCGCCGGGAACCGGTCGTAGAAGACGACCTTGCTCAGGGGCAGGTTGCCGACATTGTCCACCCGGATCCGCCACGTCTGGCTCTCGCCCGGCGGGATGACCGGGGTGCACGGATAGGCGTAGAAGCCGGCGGCGTTGGGCACGCAGTCCTCGGGCTGGACGTCTCCGGGCTGGTCAGGGTCGACGATGAGGCCCAGGGGGTACTCGTCGTTCGTCGCCTTGACCAGCTTGGACTGGCTGAGCGCCGCCGAGGGCACGGTCGTGACGTCGGCGTCGGCCTCGCAGGCGCCCGTCCCGTCGTCCAGGCGCGTGACGCACTCGTCCCACGGGCGGTCCCCGATCACGCCGGCGGTGTTCTCGAGCGTGGTCCCGGCCGCCAGGGTGACGCGGAACTGCACCTGGACGGTGATCGTGTACGTCTGGCCGACCTCGAGCACGGTCCCCTCGGGGAACGTGAACTCCAGCGAGTCGATGTCGCCGGACTGGGCGACCGTCACGTCACCGGGATCGGTCGGCATGGGTGCGCCGTTGACGGGGTCGGGGGTGGCACCGTCCAGCGTGTAGGAGAACGGCTGGTCGACATCGGCGAGCCGGAGCTGTGCCCCATCGTCGTCGGTCGGCATCGGGTCGTCGATGATCACCGGGTCGACGATCGGCCGGTCACCGGTGTTCGTGACCGTGATGTTCATGGGCACGACGGCGTCCGGTGGTTCGGTCCCGCCGGACACCACACCGCGGAAGTCCTTGACGATCTCCACGGCGTTCGTGGCGTGCTGGTACAGGATCGACGCCGCGGCGTCGTCGTCCGCACTGACAGGCACCGTGTCACCGGTGTCGGGGTCGACCACCAGGTCGGCGCCGGTGGTGGAGCCCTGGACCGTGTTGCTCGCCACGCCCGGCGCGTCCTCGCCCGGGGCCGGAGGGTTGGCCTCGAGGTCCGGCAGCACCTCGCCCCCGGAGCGCAGGTCGTCGCGGCGCAGGATCTGGATCGGCACCGGCTGCGTCGGGGTGGCCGGGTTCTCCCAGACCGCCCCGTCGGTGCGGGTGAACGTGAACCGCAGTCCCTGCACGTCCTCCGGCGCTACACCGGCGGGCAGGTCGAAGGTGCCGGAGACGTCGTCGTCGAGGACCCAGTCGCCCCCGGCGCGCGTCACGGGGTCCGGGGAGCCGGGGTTGCCGGAGAACACGCCGCCGACGAACGCGTCGACCTGGACCTGCTGGATCGGGGTGACCAGCGAGGCGCTCGGGTCGAACCCGACGAAGTCGTACTGGTTCCAGAACTGTGGGTCGTCGTCGACGAGCACCATCTCGACGCTGCGCGACGGGCCGAGCGGCTGGCCCGTGAGGGTCATGACCACCGGGTCATCGGACTGGTTCGCACCGCGGAAGGGTTCGATCACCGTGTCCGGGTCGAACGACTTACCGACCTCGAGCTCGATCGACGCCGTCTGCAGCGTCATGTCCGCGTCGTCGTAGGCCTGACGGACGTCGTCGTCGGTGCCGCCCGGGTCGTTGATCGTCGCGGCCGCCCCGTTCGGCACGGGGTTCTGGGTGACGATCGTGCCTTCGCCGTCGAGCAGCGTCTCACCGGTGTACCGGTCCGTCCCACGGAGCCGCAGCGTGAGGTCCATCGATCCCGTGGCACCCGGCTCCACGAGACCGTCGTAGGAGACCTCGATCCCGACGACGTCCGCCAGGTCGGCGGCGGTGAGCGCCTCGGCCCCGGCCTCGTCGAGCTGCTCGGTGGTGCCGTCGTCGTCCGTCAGCGTCACCGTGGTGGACGTCGCCCCGTCGGGTGGGGTCAGCTCGATCACCGTCAGGTCGAACACGTCGAAGGGCGGTGTGCCGTCGGCCGTCTGCAGGGCGCCGGAGTCGGGGGCTCCCGGTTCGACCAGACGGAGCTGGTCCACCTTGGCGGCCGAGGCGTTGGTGCCCGCGATCGTCACCGTCGTCGACGGGTAGAACTGTTCGGGGGTGCCGGGCGGCGGCACCGAGATCGGCCCGCCGGTCCAGTCCTTGGCGACGGTCACGTTCAGGGGCTGGTCGATGATGAGGACGTCGGCGTCGTCGGTGTCCGTGTACTCGTCGCCGTCGAAGGTCGCCGTACCGCGGGCGGTGTCGTTCACGAGGCCAGGGTCGGCCGTGTTGTAGATCGTGCCGTTCGTCGAGCCGAGGGCCGGTGACCCGTCCGACCGCTTGACGTCCCGCACCTCGAACGTCAGGTCCAGGTGGCGGCCGTCAGCCTGCGTGGACCGGGCGACACCGTCGCCGGCGGCGGGCGCCGTCGGGTCGGCGGGCGTGACGCTGCGCGACGGGGACTCGGTGTAGACCACGCGCGCCGAGACGGTCGACTCCTGCTCGGCGGTCGTGAGGTCCACCGCCGGCATGCCGCCGTCGCACGGAGTACTGACCGTGCAGGTGGAGTCGGTCGCCTGGACCCAGGTCGTCCCGTCGTACAGCTCGACGCCGATGATGGCGTCGAACCCGATCAGGGGGTCGACGGACGCGTCGATCGCCTCGATCCGCACCAGGTCGAAGGCGTCGTAGAACGAGTCGGCGATCGCGGTGGTCTCCGGGTCGGCGATGTCGGAGATGACCATCGGGTCCACACCGGAGAAGCCGTTGGTCGACCAGGTGATCTGCGCGGTCACCTGGTCGTCCGAGCGGGCCAGCACGCTGACGGGTTGCTCACCGAGGAAGTCCTTGGCGATGAAGTCCAGTCCGGGGCCCGGGTCCACCGGGAACGGGTCCACGGTGGCGCAGCCGATCGCCGGCTCGGTGGGTGCCACGGTGCCGGACGACCCGCTGGAGGAACCGCAGTTCTCGATCGGGTCGTCACGGTCCGTCGGGCCGGTGTACTCCGCGACGAAGTTGGGCTGGAAGCTTGTGCCGGGCGGGAAGCCGTCGCCCGTGGAGTCGTAGACGAACTGCACGCCCTGCGCGTCGGCCGGCAGGTCGCAGCTCACCGTGTCGGGCCCGGCGTAGGGACCGCAGTCGGGCGCCGGGACCCACTCCGCGCCGTTCCAGTAGTTGACGGTCAGCGTGGAGTTGGCCGGCACGTCCGTGGACCGGACCGCCGTCGGGACGAAGTTCTCGGAGAAGTCGTCCGGGTTCGCGGGGTCGATCGGGTCCTGGACGACGACCTGGTCGGCGTTGGTGGTGGAGCCCTCCGGGCCGAACGGCAGGAGCTGCGTCGGGAGCTGGACGATGACCGCCTGGCCGGGCACGGCGGGGAAGGTCGACGGCGAGATGAGCTTGTCCGTGTCCGTCGCCAGCCGGTCGGTCAGGGTCACGAGGTCCGCCGAGGCCGTGTCGTCGGCGTTGGGGACGTTCGCCGCGATCTCGTTGGTGTGCGTGACGTCCTCGGCGTCCTGGTCGGGGTCGGTGTCCGCCGTGAAGGGGATGGTGGCCTGCCCCCCGGTGACGATGTCGCCGGTGAAGGTGACCGAGAAGCCGACGACCTCGCACCCGACCGGCGGGTCGGGCAGCGTGTCAGGGGCCGTCGCGTCGATCGGGTCGGTCGTGGTGCCGTCCGCACACGTGAAGGTCACGGACGCGGCGTCGGCGTCGGCGGGCCAGGCCACCCCGGCGCCGGCACCGTCGGTACCCCACCCCGTGAAGGTGATCGGGTCGTCCCCCTCGAACGGGCTGGGGGTCCCCGGTGCCGGCTCGGTGATGGTCAGGGTGTCGACCGGGGTGCCCGTGTTGGTCCCGCCGATGGTCACGGTCGTCGGGTCACCGGCGCTCACCGTCGCCGGGTCGAAGCTCTTGAAGGCCTCGACGCTGTTGTCCGGGGGCGTGATGACGTAGTCGTCGCTCGCCGTCGTCGGGTCCGACTCGCCGTCGGGGTGCGTCACGTACGACGACGTGTCGTTGGTGACGGTGGTGGTCTCGGCGAGGTCGGTGACCGCGTCGCTCTGCTGGACGTCGACCGGCAGGGTGGCGGTCGCGCCCTGCTCGATCTCGCCGCTGAACACCACGGTGAAGCCCTCGACGACGCAACCGGCCGGCGGCTCGGGCAGGGTGTCCGCGGTGGTGGTGCTCTCCGTCGGGCTCGACCCGTCGGCACAGGTGTAGGTCACGTCGGCCGACGTAGCCCCGGCGGGCCAGGTCACGTCGCCCCATCCCACGAACTCCAGGTAGGTGAACGGGTTCGGGTCGGCGGCGGGGTCGACCGGGTCCTGGATGACGAGCGTGTCGACGGCGTCGTTCGACGTGTTGGTCCCGCCGATCGTCATGGTCGCCGAGGTGCCGGGTACGGCGAGAGCGCCGTCGGGCTCGATCGTCTTGGTGGTCTCCGAGTCGACGATCAGCGGCACCACGATGTCGATGTCGTCGGTCGCCTGCGCCTCGTCCGCGTTGTCCGAGACGACCGACGCGGTGTTCGTGAGGCTCGTCGTCCCGTAGGGGATGTCCGCGTCGACCTCTGCCGTGACGAGGATCTGCACCTGCCCGCCGTTGGGCACGCTGTCCGCCGTGTACGTGACAGTGTCGGTGTCTGTATCGGCGACGAGGTCGGGGCCTGTCGCGCCACCCCCGCTCTGGATCGAGGCGCTGACCAGGCTCAGCCCGTCCGGCAGGGGGTCCGTCAGGGTCGTGGGGACGCAGGGGTCGGCGTTCGGGTCGGAGCACGAGATCGACAGGGACCACTGGACCTGCTCCCCCGGTTCGTACGGACCGGACGACAGCTCCTGCTTCTGGATACCCCACGTCGCCGCCGACGCCGTCGTCGCCGGGACAACGACCATGGGCAGCGCGAGGGCCAGGACGCCCAGCACCGACCACCCCCGCCGCCCTCTCGGCCGCCGACCCGTCGCGGTCCCCCGTCGCGTCATGCCGCGCCGATCGCTCATCAAGGCCTCCACCTGGTGCCAGCCCGGCACACAGCCCTGTGCCGTTCGTCACCCTGACGGTGCCAAACATTCACGAGGTGCGCGCGTCGGAACCACCCATTTTGGGCATGGACGCCGGTGACCGGGCGTGCTGTCATGGGACCGGGGAGGGCGCTCGCATGACGAACTACGCGATGCTGTACCGGCTCGGCCTCACTCCGTGGGAGAGGTACCGGGGTGGGACCGCCGGGCTGGGGCCGTTGCTCGACCGCGAGGAGGCAGAGCGGCGCCCACCGTTCGGCCGGGCGCTCGACCTCGGGTGCGGACGCGGCCAGCACACGTCCACGCTCGCACGACGAGGATGGGAAGCCGTCGGGATCGACCTCGTCCCGCGCGCGATCGACGCGGCGAGACGGACGGCACCGGCGCGGGCCACCTACGTGGTGGGCGACGTGACGAACCTCGAGTCCGCCGGCGTCGGGACCTTCGACCTCTTCCTCGACGTCGGGTGCCTCCAAGGCCTGACTGCGGAGCAGCGGACCGACGTCGGGCGTGGGGTGACCGCGCTCGCCGCACCGGGGGCGACCCTGCTGCTGCTGGCCTTCGGGCCCCGGCTGCGCTGGATGACCGAGGGCGTCGCACCCCACGAGGTCGAGGCGGCGTTCGCCCGCTGGGAGCTGCTCTCCGTCGAGCCTGCCGACACCTCGGGGCTGGGCTTCCCGATGAACCGGACCGCACCACGGTGGTACCGGATGCGACGCCGCGGCACCATGAACGCTAAAGGCCCCTGACCTGCGCTACGGCGGGTCAGGGGCTCTTCTGCTCGGTGGGCGATACTGGGTTCGAACCAGTGACCTCTTCGGTGTGAACGAAGCGCGCTACCACTGCGCCAATCGCCCGAGTGCGAGGTCGATAGTAGTCACAGATCGGGCGCGGGACCAAACCGGGCCGCTGCGGCGTGGACCACAGCGCGACGGGCGTCCGCCCAGGTGAGGCCTCAGGGGTCGAGGCGCTCGCGACAGCGCACCTCGAACAGGTCGCGCACCTCGCGCGAGACCTCGCCCACGGCGACGTCGACGCCGTCGAGCCAGGTCACGGGCTGGACGTTGCGGCCCGAGGACGTGAGCACCAGACCCGCCCGCCCGGCGCTGACCTCGTCGAGCACGTCGAACGGCAGCTCGCCCTCGCGCGCCTCGCGGACGGGCAGGCCGGCCTCGGCACCCCACTCGAGCACGAGCTCGCGGGTGATGCCCGCGAGCGCCCCGGTGTCGAGCCGGGGGGTGACAAGCTCGCCGGCCCGCTCGACGAAGACGTTCGAGCCCGTCCCCTCGCACAGGTCGCCGACCGTGTTGGGCAGGATCGTCTCGTCGGCGCCCTGGTCCTTCGCGTGGGCGAGGGCCACGACGTTCTCGGCGTACGACGTCGTCTTGAGGCCGGCGATGGCCGACCGCTCGTTGCGCGGCCACGGGGAGCGCACCGAGCGTGAGGTGGGAGCCATGACGGAGTCCTGGGCGGCCACCACGACCGTCTGGGCCCCCTCCACGCGCCCGGAGCCGAGCGGGCCGACGCCGGCGGTCACGGTGATGCGCAGCCGGCCGTCGAACGGGCCCACCGTCGCAGCCATCTCTTCCACGACTGCCGCGACGCCCTCGCGCACCCTGCTCTCGTCCGGGGCCTGCAGGCCCAGGCCCTTGGCCGACCGTGCGAGGCGCGCCAGGTGACGGGTGAGCGCGAAGACGTGCCCGTCGAAGACCGTGCACGTCTCGAAGACGCCGTCGCCCACGGTGATGCCGTGGTCGACCGCACTCATCGCGGCCTCCCCTGCTGCGACCAACCGGCCCTCGGCCCAGATGACAAGACTCATGGGGTCAGTCTGCCCGACGCCGGTAGGTCAGGTGCGTCACCTCGGGCGTGTGCCGCACGTCGGTCGCCTCGAGCCCGATGCGGCCCACGCCGTCGAAGAGCCGCACCCCGCCCGGGATGTCGAGCACCACCGGCGAGACGTGCAGGCGCAGCTCGTCGATCAGCCCCGCAGCCAGGCAGGCGTTCACCGTCGTGACGCCACCGGCCACGGCGACGTCCCGCGTCCCGGCGGCGTCGCGGGCGCGCGCCACCGCCTCGCGCAGGCCTCCGGTGACGAAGTGGAAGGTGGTGCCGCCCTCCATGGGCAACGGGTCACGCTCGTGATGCGTGAGGACGAACACCGGCGCGTGGTACGGCGGGTCCTCGCCCCACCAGCCGCGCCAGCCGAGGTCCCAGGGCCCGCTGTCCGGGCCGAACATCCGCCGACCCATCACGAAGGCGCCGGCGTCGACGATCCGGGCGATCTCGTCCGCGTGGTCCGGAGCGTGGTCGAACATCCAGCCGTGCAGCACCTCACCGGTGCCCACGACGTCCCCGAAGGGGCGTTCACGCGTCGGGCGAGGGCCGGCGGCGTAGCCGTCGAGGGAGACTGACAGGTCACAGGTCACGAGGGTCATGCCCTGACGACCCGGCCGGGGCCGCGAACTCATCGGCTGGTCGTCGAGGCCAGCCCGACCAGGCGCGCTGCCTTGAGCTCCGTCTCGCGCCACTCCGCGGCGGGGTCCGAACCCCAGGTGATCCCTGCCCCGGTCCCGAACCGCAGCACGCCGTCGTCGTGCGGGCCGCGTTCCCACCAGAAGGTCCGGATGCCGACGGCGAGCTCGGCCCGGCCGCCGTCCACCCAGCCCACCGCGCCGCAGTACGGCCCGCGGGGGGCTGTCTCGAGCTCCTCGATGATCCGCAGCGCCGACGACTTGGGCGCCCCGGAGACGGAGCCCGGCGGGAACGTGGCACGCAGCACGCTCCCCCAACGATCGGCGGACGTGGCGACGGTCTCCGACAGCGCGCCGTGGACGCGGGAGACGAGGTGCACGAGGCCTGGGTGCTCCTCCACGGCCAGGAGGTCGGTGACGGCGACCGTCCCCGGTCGGCACACCCGGTGCAGGTCGTTGCGCACCAGGTCGGTGATCATGACGTTCTCGGCCCGGTCCTTCGCCGTGAGCCCGGCCGGCGTGCGCGCGGTGCCCTTGATCGGGCCCGACCCCAGGTCCCCGCCGTCCAGGGACAGGTACAGCTCCGGTGACGCCGAGACGACCCAGACCGGGTCGACGCCGGAGCCTGCGGGCACGTGCACGGCGGCCGCGTACGGTGCCGGGTTCCCGACGGCGAGGCGTCCGGCGAGGGCCGCGGCGTCCGGCTCGCCGGTGACGCGGTCGCCCCTGGCCGGCAACGGTGCCTGCAGCACCCGGCAGACGTTGACCTGGTAGACGGTGCCCTCGCGGACGTGCTCGCGCACCCGGCGCACGGCGGCCTCGTAGGTCGCGCGGTCCATCGAGCTGTGCCAGTCCCCCGGCTCAGGGCCCTGCCAGGCGCTGCCTGACGGCGACGTCCCGCCGGGTGGGCCACCGTCGGACACGCGGGCGAAGCGCCAGGCACGGGCCCGCCCGCCCCGGCCGAAGGACTCGAAGTCGACGACGACGAACCACGGCCCCGGCTCGGCGAGCCGGTGCGCGTCGTGCTCCAGATCGACGCACTCCACGACGTCGACGGCGAGTCGGCCGGCGAAGGAGGCCCAGGAGGTCGGTTCGTCCACGCAGCGAACGGTATGTCAGGCCGCGCCCTCGCCACACCGCCTGCGGCGATTGGACGTATTCGGGATGGGTCAACTAGTGTTTCCCTCGCGCCGGAACGACGGGGGTCACCCTCGATGCCCGGTCGCGCGGATGTAGCTCAGTTGGTAGAGCACCACCTTGCCAAGGTGGATGTCGCGGGTTCGAGTCCCGTCATCCGCTCGGAGGCCCCCTCCCTGCGGTCTCGGAGACGAGGAAGCGGGAGAGCACGTCTTCTCCTGGTGGGTTGGCCGAGAGGCGAGGCAGCGGCCTGCAAAGCCGTATACACGGGTTCGAATCCCGTACCCACCTCGGGCGATTGGCGCAGCGGTAGCGCGCTTCCCTGACACGGAAGAGGTCACTGGTTCGATCCCAGTATCGCCCACCACCACGAGAGCCCCGGACCGATCGGTCCGGGGCTCTCGTGCATGGCCCACCCGCCAGGCGTAGCGTCGTGGCCATGTGCCGGAACATCACCACGCTGCGCGGCCTCGAGCCGCCGGCCACCCCCGAGGAGATCGAGGCGGCCGCCGCCCAGTTCGTCCGCAAGGTCACCGGGGTCGCGTCGAACGCGGCCGCCGCGTCGCGCGAGCCGTGCGAGACCGCGGCGGCCGAGATCGCCGCGATCGTGACGCGGCTGCTGGGCGAGCTTCCTGCCCGGAAGCAGCCCCCGCCGTCCGTCCCTCCTCTGCGCCGCCCGGAGGTCCAGGCCCGCCTCGCCGCCCGGCAGTCCGCCTGACGGCGGCCCTCCTCGCGCGGTCGAGGTGCAGGTCACACCCGGCGCGATTGGACCAGCACGCGGTACGTCCAGTAATGTTCCACAGGCGCCGGATCGCCGGGGATTTCTCCTCGGGCCTGTCCGGCCGTGCGGATGTAGCTCAGTTGGTAGAGCACCACCTTGCCAAGGTGGATGTCGCGGGTCCGAGTCCCGTCATCCGCTCCACGGGCGATTGGCGCAGCGGTAGCGCGCTTCCCTGACACGGAAGAGGTCACTGGTTCGATCCCAGTATCGCCCACCACCGCGAGAGCCCCGGACCGATCGGTCCGGGGCTCTCGTCGTCCCAGCGACGCTGCTCGTCGCGGTCGACCAGGTCCGCCAGGATGCGGACGAACCTCACGAAGGAGACATCCGTGTCGCGACCGCCCTCGACCACCGGCCCGCGGGGCCGCCGACGGCTGCTCATGCTGCTGGTCGCCGTCCTCCTCGCCGGTGGTGTCGTCCTGGTCGACGACCTCGCCTCCGGCACCGACGGGCCGTTCGCCACCCTGACGACCGGGGCAGGGACGACTGCGTCACCAGGAACCGCCCTGGCCGGCGTCGACCAGCTCGAGGTCAAGGGGCGCGCGCCGAAGACGGGGTACGACCGGGACGAGTTCGGTCCCGCCTGGGCCGACGTCGACCGCAACGGGTGCGACACCCGCAACGACATCCTGGCCCGCGACCTGACCGAGGTGACCTACCAGGACGGCACCGAGGAGTGCGTGGTCCTCACCGGCACCCTGGCCGAGCCGTTCACCGGCACGGTGATCGAGTTCCAGCGCGGGCAGACCACGTCGACCGCCGTGCAGATCGATCACGTGGTCGCCCTGTCGGACGCCTGGCAGAAGGGTGCCCAGCAGCTCGACACCGAGACCCGCCGGGAGTTCGCCAACGACCCGCTCAACCTCCTGGCCGTCGACGGTCCCGCCAACGGCGCCAAGGGAGACGGCGACGCCGCCACCTGGCTGCCCCCGCACACGCCGTACCGCTGCGAGTACGTCGCCCGGCAGGTCGCCGTGAAGGTGCGCTACGAGCTGTGGGTCACCGAGGCGGAACGGGACGCCATGGTGCGGGTCCTGTCCACCTGCCCCGACGAGCCTCTGCCGACGGAGGGATGACGGGCACGACGGGTAGGCTCGCCGACGTGGAACCCGCCCGCAGCGCCGAGAGCCCTCCGGCCGTCTCCGCCGTGATGCATCGCGCCAAGGTGCGGGCTCGCGCCTCGCACGTCACCGTCGGGCAGGCCCGCCACCACGACGACGGCAGCGTGGAGATCGACTGCTCGTGCGGCATGGTCCTGCGCAACGGGCCGCAGTGGTCGCTGGACGAGCACATCCGGCTTCACCGGGCCGAGGCGCGCTACCTCGCCGTGAGCGAGGTGGCGCCCGCGGGCATGCCGCGGCTGATCGAGGTGGGAGCGGACCGCCGACCGCGCTGATGGCTCCCCGGAGCTGTCAGAGCTCGTCGGGGTCGTCCCAGGAGTGCCCGCTCGACGCTCCGTCGTGCGCCTGTCGTTCCGGCTGCGACAGCGAGGTCGGCGCCTTGGTCGCGTCCCCGCCTCGCCGCGGGTCGCCGTGCGGTTCCGTGAGCGACCGGCGGCGCGGCGCGATCCGGGCCTGCGACGCGATCGACTCGTCGAGGAGATGCCGGCCCGGTGCGGGGCTGCCCTCCCCCTGGTCTGTGCTCATGCTCCAGGTCTACCAGTGCAGGCCTCTGCTCGCTCCCGCTTGGCACACTTTTTTATCAGGACCTCGAATCGATACCATCGCGTCACGCCACGTCACCCCGCCGCCCCCGTCCGTGGCCGCACCGCAGTGCGGACCTTCGCGCCGCCGACGCCCGGACAGGACTATGGTGTCGGGCGTGACCGCAGCCGATCCTCCCGACGAGGCAGCGTTCGCCCCCGGCACCCGTGCACCGCAACCCCGGGCCAAGGAACGCTGGCCCGGACGCCAACCGTTCGTCTGGGCGCCGCGTGCACGCTCCGTCGAGGTCGTGCTGCCCCGTGCGACCGGCACGCCCGTCCGGCGGACCATGCGCCTCGTCGGTGCGCACGAACCGGGATACTGGCGCGCCGACGACCGTCTCCCGCCCGGCACCGACTACGCGTTCTCGATCGACGGCGGCCCTCCCCTGCCCGACCCCTGCAGCACCCTCCTGCCGCACGGCATCCACGGCCCCAGCCGGGTCCTCGACGAGGACTTCACCTGGCACGACTCGACCTGGCGCGGCGTGGACCTGACCCGAGGCGTCCTGCTGCACCTCGACGTCACCACCGCCACCCCCGACGGAACCCTCGATGCCGCAGGCCGGTTGCTGCCCGCCGTCGCGGCGCTGGGCGTGGACGGCGTCGAGCTCTCGCCGCTCTCCGCCTTCGACCCCGTCGCTGGACCCGAGGCCGGGGTACGGCTCTTCGCCGTGCACGACCGCTACGGCGGCCCGGCGGCCCTGCAGCGCTTCGTCGACCGTGCGCACCAGGCGGGACTCGCCGTCGTCCTGGACCTCCCGCACCGTTGGGCCGTGGCCGACGCCCTGGGTCTGCACGCGTTCGGCCCCTACGCGAGCGGCTCACGGATCGGACCGCGCTCCGGCACGGCGCAGCGGCGCGACAGCCCGCGGATCAACCTCGACGGGTCGGGCAACCGGGGAGCCCGCGACTTCCTCGTCGCCGACGCGCGGCGCTGGCTCGAGGACTACCACGTCGACGGGCTCCTGCTGGACGTCGAGGTCCTCGTGGACCGTTCCGGCATGCCCTTCCTCAGCGAGCTCGCCGAGGCCGTCCAGGCCGTCGCGGCTGGTACCGGCCGGCTGCGCACCCTCCTCATGGACGGACCGGGCCGCAGCGACCGGCTCACGTCCGTCGTCGGCCGCATCCTCACCGACGACGGACCGGAGCCCACGCACGACCTCCTGGAGATCGCCGACGCGGCGTTCCCGCCAGGTGGCGTGCACGCCCGCGCCCCCGCCACCCTGCGACGTGCGCACCGGGCGGCCGCCCGGTCGGCACCGGTGCTCGTCGACGACCTCACCCGGCTCCCCGCCGCCGCGCACGCGACACCCTGGTCCGAGAGCGCCCGCTCCGGTACCGCGGCACCCGCGCCGCGAACGGTCGTCGACGCCCGCGCCGCGCTGCTCGCGTTCGCGACGCTCGCAGGGACCCCGCTGGTGCTCGACACCGAGCACGTGCCGGTGGCCATGCCCGACCTGGCCTCGCGACGCCTCGTGGCCTGGGCACGTCAGCTCCTGACGCTGCGCCCGTCGTCGCTCGCCGACCTCGCCCGCCGTGTCGAGTCGAGCACCGGGCCCGGCGTGCTGGTCCTGCGCCGCGGTGACAGCGCCCTGGCGACCGTGACGCAGCCCCACGGCGTCGAGATCGACCTGTCCGAGCACCTGCCCGCGCCCGTCGGGTCCTGGCGGGTCGCCGCCTCCTGGGGGCAGCAGGCGACGCACCTGGTCGCGGGCCGGCTCCGGCTGCCCGCCCGCGCGATCGTCGTGCTGCGCCGCGACGTCGCCGCCGAGCAGACCTGACCCGTCCGGGTCAGTCGGTGGCCAGGCGCCGGCCCTCCTGGGCCAGGGAACCGAGGCGGGAGAGCGCCCGGAAGTACTTCTTGCGATAGCCACCGCGGAGCATCTCGTCGGTGAACAGCGCCCGCTGCGCCGCCGCGTCCACGTCGGCGAGCAGCACCGGGACGTCGCGGTCGTAGAGCCGGTCGATCAGCACGACCAGCCGCAGCGCGACCTCCTGACGGGTCACCGGGCGCACCCCGGTCAGCGCGACCATCTCGACGTCGTCGAGCAGGGCGCCGTACCGGCTCGGGTGCACCGTGGACAGGTGGGCGAGGAGATCGGCGAAGTCGTCCAGCGCCGCTCGTGGCCGGGCCTCGACCGCCGCCCGGACCGACTCCAGCGGCAACGGCTCGGCATCGGTCACGACGGCTCGGTGACGGTAGTCCTCGCCGTCGACGCGGAGCACCTCGAAGCGCTCGGCGAGCGCCTGGATCTCGCGCAGGAAGTCCTCGGCGGCGAACCGCCCCTCCCCCAGGGCGTCGGGCAGGGTGTTGGACGTCGCGGCGAGCGCGACGCCGCGGTCGGCGAGCTCACGCAGGAGTCGCGACATCAGCACGGTGTCGCCCGGGTCGTCCAGCTCGAACTCGTCGATGCAGACCAGCTGGCGGCCGGCGAGGGCGTCCACGGTGGGCAGGAAGCCCAGCGCACCCACGAGGTTCGTGTACTCCACGAAGGTGCCGTAGGCGGCGCTCCCCTCGCCCGAGGCCTCGGTGACGGCGTGCGCGAGCGAGGTGAGCAGGTGCGTCTTGCCGACGCCGAACCCGCCGTCCATGTACACCGCCGGCGCCGGCCGACGGCGGCCCAGCAGCGCCCGCAGACCGGAGGGCGCCGGGGCGACGATCTCGGCCGCCACCTCCTCGAGGCGCGACAGGACGCGAGCCTGGCTCGGGTGCTCCGGGTTGGCCCGGTACGTCGAGAACCGGGCGTCGTCGAAGTGCGGCGGCGGGACGAGGTCGTCCAGCAGCCGTCGGGACGACACGGCGGGCCGGACCGACACCAGGGACCTGGGGGTGAGGTCGTCGGGGCCCGGGATCGCGCGGGAGGTGGAGGACTGGACGGCGGTCACGATCCTCCAGCCTACGTCCGAGCCGTACGCTGGCCGTTGTGAGTTCGACCACCCCGCCGCTGCGGCTGCTGCTCCCGGAACCGGAGGACGTCCCCGCCGACCCGGCGGAACGGAGACTGGCCTCGCTGTACGCCCTGCCCGCGCGCCGGCACGTGCGCGCGAACATGATCGTCAGCGTGGACGGGGGCGCCTGGGGCGACGACGGCCGGTCGGGCTCGATCAACGACACCGCCGACTGGCGGGTGTTCCGCGTCCTGCGCGCCCTCGCCGACGTCGTGCTCGTGGGCGCCGGGACCGCCCGCGACGAGGGATACACGTCCCTGACCCGTCCCCGTGGGCTGGGGCACCTCGCCGAGCGGCCTCTGGAGCTGGCACTGGTCACGCGCAGCGGACGGCTCCCGGGCAGCGTCCTGGACGGCGCGCGACCGCCCTGGGTCGTCACCGGTGCGGCCGGTGAGACCTCCGCGTCCGCGCAGGTCGGCGCCGACCGGGTGATCGTGGCGGGCGACGGCGACACGATCGATCTCGCGGCCGGCACCGCCGCGCTCGCCGAGCGGGGGATGTCCCGGGTGCTGTGCGAGGGCGGTCCGCGCCTGCTGGCCTCGATGCTGTCCGCGGACCTGGTGGACGAGCTGTGCCTGACGACCGCTCCCCTGCTCGTGGGACCGGGTCCCGGCCGGATCGTGGCCGCCGCTCGCGAGGCCGCCACCGCCCGCGTGCGTGCGGCACGGCTCGCCCACCTGCTCGCCGCGCCGTCGGGCACCCAGCTGGCCCGCTGGGACCTGCGCGGTCACCCGGAGGCTCACCGGGCACCGGCGGCGACGGTGCCGTAGGTTGCTGCCATGCCGGACGCACCTCGGACCGTCGTGGTCCTCACCGAAGACGCACTGACCTCGGCCGACGTCGAGCACATCACGTCGCTGCACCCCGACGACGACGTCACCTACCGGGTGCTCGTCCCCGCGGACACGGAGCACAACGTCGTGGCGTCGGTGCTCGACCACCTCGGCATGCTGGAGCTGCGCGCGGCCTGGGAGGACCTCGTCGGGCGCGAGCCGGACCCGGCGGAGGCGACAGCGACCGCCGCCGAGCAGGTCGCCGAGTCGGTGGGGCTCCTGCGAGCTGCCGGCTCCGTGGCCTCCGGCGAGGTCACCGAGGACGACCCGCTGCCCACCCTGCGACGTGCCGTGTCCGACGGTGGCGACGAGGTCGTCGTGGTGACCTACCCGCACGCCGTGGAGGACACGTTCCACACGGACTGGGCCTCCCGTGCCCGTGAGGTGCTGCACGTGCCGGTGCTCCACCTCTACGCGGGCACGTCGGAGCTCGGCTGAGCGCACCCCTGCGCGGGGGGCCGCAGAGCCAGGGCCGCGGACCCGTTCAGCGGACGCGGTGACCGGCGCGGGTGATGGTCGCGCGGACGAGCTCGTCCATCGAGTCGAGGAAGGGCGGCTCGTCGAGCAGCCCGTGATCGACGGCGGCGACCGACAGCTCGGTGCAGCCCAGCACGACGACGCCGGCGCCCTGCTCGACCAGTCGCCCGGCCACGGCACGCAGGATCTCGACGTCGGCGGGGAGCCCCGCCTTGACCTGGTCGTAGATCACGGTGCTGACCAGCGCCTGGTCGGCCTCGTCGGGCGTCACCGCCTCGATGCCGTGGGCGCCGAACGCGTCGGCGTAGACCCCCGAGGCCACGGTCCCCGCGGTGGCCAGCAGGCCGACCTTCGTCAGCGACGGGTCACGGCGCCGGGCAGCCTCCACGGTCACGTCGACGATCGACACGAACGGCACGGTGATCGCGTCGAGCACCTGCTGGGTGAAGTAGTGCGCCGTGTTGCACGGCATCACCAGGAAGCGGACCCCGAAGTCCTCCAGCCGCCGTGCGTCGCGGGCGAGCACCGGTCCCGGGTCCAGCGTCGAGCGGCCGACGACGAAGTCCGTCCGGTCCGGCACCGTGGCGTGGTTCAGCACGACCATGTCGACGTGCTCCTGGTCCCGGTCGGCCTCCGTCAGCTGGACGACACGCTGCAGGAAGTACGCCGTCGCGAGGGGGCCGACGCCGCCGATCACCCCGACCGGCGGCGTCGGTGCACCCGCGAGGGGCTCGGGCTCGCTCACGCCGTTCCCGTCGCCGGCCCGTGCCAGGCCAGCCGGCGCGCCTCGGCCAGCGGGTAGTGGCGCGCGTACTTGCGCCACTGGTTGAGCTGCGCGACGCAGAGGTAGGCGATGCGGCGCGGGTCCGTCTCGGCCCGGTACCACAACGGGTTGGTGGACCGTCCGCGACGTGCGAGCCGGCGCGCCTCGGCGCGGACGTCGCCGTCGAGCACGTAGCGGCGCAGCAGCGGACCCGGCAGCACCGTGTAGAGGCTGCGGGCCTCGAGCTCGCCGGTGGCGGACACCGGCACGTCGGCACCGAGCACCGCACGAGGGTCCGGGTCGAGCCCGTGCAGGTGCTCGTGCACCGAGAACTTCACCGCGTGGGCCCCCGCCGCCGCGATGTAGAAGTTCGAGCGCCCCAGCCGCGGGTTGAGCTCGAAGAACACGTAGCGACCGTCGCGCGGGTCGTACTTCAGGTCGAAGTTCGCGAAACCCGTCCAGCCGACGTGCTCCAGCAGGCGAGTCGCCTGCTCGACGACGTCGGGCTGCACCTGCGTGATGATGCCGGCGGGGTTGCCGAGGGCGCCGGGGGTGTGCTCCTCGAGGAGCACGTGGCCGAACGCCGAGAAGCGCACCTTGCCGTTCGCGTCCGAGTAGCAGGTGAGGATCCGCATCCCCGAGTCGTCGCCGGGGATGTAGTCCTGGATGACGAACGAGCCCGCGTACCCGGCGTCGCGGACCCGACCCAGCAGCCCCTCGAGCTCCTCGCGCGTGTCGACGAGGAAGACCTTCTTCTTCCCCGCGAACTCGACGTCGTGATAGGCGGCGGTGCTCGCCGCCTTGGCGATGACGGGGAACGTCAGACCGGAGGTGTCCGGCCGGCCCCCGGCCGCGACGTCGTGCACGACCGTCGTGGGGTGCGCGATCCCGAGCTCGGCGCACAGGTCGCCGAAGCCCTCCTTGTCGGTCAGCCGCAGGAGCAGCTCCTCGCCGACGTACGGGATCGTGTAGAGGTCCTCCAGGCGGTCGCGGTTCTCCACCAGGGTGCGCACGAGCCAGTCCGCCGACCCCATGACGATCAGGTCGGCGTCGGTGTGCTCGGCGGCCACCGCACGCAGCCGGGCCACGATCGCGTCGGGGTCGTCGATGCGCGGCTCGGCGACGTGGTGCAGGATCCGCGAGTGTCGCACCAGGCCGGTGGACATCCCGGAGACGACCACCGGCTTGACGCCGTACGCCTCGTGGAAGGTGCGCGCCAGGGAGTACGCACCGATGTCGCCGCCGAGGACGACCGGTTGCAGCCGCCGGTTCATCGGCTCCCCCGTCCCGCCGAGGGCCGGGCGGCCGACGCGGCCTGCGCAGCGTCGTAGTTGGCCCGCAGCGCACTGGTCGGGTAGTAGCGCCGGTACTTGCGCACGTGGTTGACCAGGGCGGTCAGCACGTAGAGACGACGGCGCGGGCTCGCGTCGGCGGGGTACCGCAGCGGGTGCACCGACCGCCCGGTGCGCATCAGCCCGACCACACGGGCGCGCAGCCCCTGGTCCAGCACGTAGCGGCGCAGCAGCGCGTGCGGCACCACGGAGTACAGGACCTCGCGCCGGGCGGTGACGAGCTCGCGACGCTCGCCGCGGATCACGTCGTCCACGAGCACCTCGGTCGGGTTCTGCCCACCTGCGGTGAGGTAGTAGTTGTTCCGGCCGATGCGGGGGTTCTGCTCGAAGAACTTGTAGACGCCGTCGCGCGGGTCCAGCTTGACGTCGAAGTTCGCGAACCCGCGCCACCCGGTGCGCTCGCAGATCCGCTGCGCGGCGTCGAGGATCTCCTTGACCGGCTCGACGATCATCGCCGAGGGGTTCCCCCGGGCGGCCGGGGTGCGCTCCTCGAGGAGCACCCGGGCGGAGCACCGCAGGGTGACCCGGCCCGAGGTGTCGGAGTAGGTGGTCACCGAACGCATCTGGGTGTCGTCGCCCGGGATCATCTCTTGCACCAGGAACCGGCCACGGAAGCCGGCGCCACGCAAGGACGACCAGAGCCGGTCGAGCTCGTCGGGCGTGGCGATCTCGTAGATCTTCTTCTTCCCCGTGAACCGCACGTCGTGGTAGTCGGCGCTGGAGGCCGGCTTGGCGATCACCGGGTAGTCGAAGGCCACGGGTTCCGGCTTCCACTGCTCGTCCGCGGCGGCGGCGAAGTCCTGGATGACGGTGTCCGGTGTGGGGATGCCGAGCTCGGCGCACACGGCCGAGAACTCGGCCTTGTCGCAGATCCGGTCGATGAGCTCGACGTCCGCGTACGGCAGCACGTAGCCCGCCGTCTCGAGCACGGCGCGGTGGTGGGCGAGGATCCGCACCACCCAGTCCATGTTCGACTGCAGCAGCAAGGGCTCGCGGTGGCCCGCCGCACGCCGCTCGGTGGCCACCCGCTCCAGCGTCGCGACGATCTCGGCGGGCGCCGTGCCGGACAGCACGGTGTCGATGAGCTGGGAGTGCGCGATGGGGCCGGGCTCGGCGAACGCGACCACGGTGGTCCGCAGGCCGTACTGCTCGTGGAAGGAACGCGTCAGGCCGTACACGCCGATGTCCGACCCGACGATCACGGGGTGGAACCCGGGGCCCGCGGCCCCGGACTCCGCAGGTGAGCTGCTCACGAGGGTTCTCAGGCCTCCTGCTCGGTACGGTCGGCGGACCACTGGGTGTGGAACGTCCCCTCGCGGTCGGTCCGGCGGTAGGTGTGCGCACCGAAGAAGTCGCGCTGCGCCTGGATCAGCGCCGCCGGGAGGCGCTCGGCGCGCACACCGTCGTAGTACGCGAGCGAGGAGCTGAAGGCGGGCGTCGGGACGCCGTTCTGCGCCGCGGCGGCCACGACCCGGCGCCACGCCGCGAGACCGTTGCCGACCGCGTTCGTGAAGTACTCGTCGGCGAGCAGCAGCGGGAGGTTGGCGTCCCGCTCGTACGCCTCGGTGATCCGGTTGAGGAAGCGGGCGCGGATGATGCACCCACCGCGCCAGATGCGGGCCATCGCGCCACGGTCGATGTCCCAGCCGTTCTCGGCGGACGCCGCGGCGATCTGGTCGAAGCCCTGGGAGTAGGCGACGACCTTCGACGCGTACAGGGCCAGCCGGACGTCCTCCACGAAACGGGCGCGGGAGTCGTCGTCCGCCCCGATCTCCCACTCCTGGGTGTGCGCGGGCAGCGCCGCGTGGCCCGCCTCGCGCTGCGGGACGGAGCCGGACAGCGCGCGGGCGAAGGTCGCCTCGGCGATGCCGGTGATGGGCACGCCCAGGTCGAGGCCGTTCTGCACCGTCCAGCGGCCGGTGCCCTTCTGCTCGGCCTGGTCCAGGACGATGTCGACGAAGGCGGACCCGGTCTCGGCGTCGACGTGCTGCAGCACGTCGGCCGTGATCTCGATGAGGAAGGACTCGAGGTCGCCGGAGTTCCACTCGGCGAAGATCTGGCCGATCTCCGCCGCCGAGGCACCGAGTCCCTGCTTGAGCAGGTCGTAGGCCTCGGCGATGAGCTGCATGTCGGCGTACTCGATGCCGTTGTGCACCATCTTCACGAAGTGCCCGGCACCGTTCGGGCCGACGTAGGTGCAGCACGGCGTGCCGTCGACCTTCGCGGAGATCGCCTCGAGGATGGGCCCGAGCGACTCGTAGGACTCGCGGGTGCCACCGGGCATGATCGACGGGCCGAGCAGCGCGCCCTCCTCACCGCCGGACACGCCGGTGCCCACGAAGTGAAGGCCGCGGGCGCTCAGCGCCTCCTCGCGGCGGATGGTGTCCGGGAAGTGCGCGTTGCCGGCGTCGACGACGATGTCGCCCTCCTCGAGCAGCGGCAGCAGCTCGTCGATGACGGCGTCGGTCGCGGCACCCGCCTTGACCATGATGACGACCTTGCGCGGTCGTTCCAGCGAGGCCACGAAGTCGGCCATCGACTCGGACGGCACGAAGTCGCCCTCGTGGCCGGCCTCCTCGACCAGGGACTGCGTCTTGGCGTAGCTGCGGTTGTGCACGGCCACGGTGTAGCCGTGGCGGGCGAAGTTGCGCGCGAGGTTGCGACCCATCACCGCGAGTCCGGTGACACCGATCTGGGCACGTGCTGTCATCGATTCCTGCTTCCTCGTGAAGAGCGTGTCCGGGCGCCTGCTGACGGCGTGCCCGGGAGGCCGCGACCAGCCTAGTCGTCCGCGTGGGGCGACACGCCCACGCGCCGGGATCCGGACACCGGCCCGCGTCGTACGGTGGTGCGGTGAGCGGAACCCAGCGTGACGTGCCGGAACGGTTCGCGGCCGCCCTGGCCTCGCTGCGCGGGCGTCGCCTGCGCCCGGAGGTCCGGCTGGTCGAGGTTCCGGGGCCCCGGCGGGTGGCCCCGTTCTCGCTGGCCCTGGAGGGCGAGGTCTTCCTCGACGAGGACGAGATCGCCACCGGGAGGTTCGTGGGTCTGCACGACCCGGACGGCCAGGAGGCGTGGCGTGGTGACTTCCGGGTCGTGACGCTGGTGCGCACGCGGCTGGAGGCGGAGCTGGCCGCCGAGGAGATGCTCGGCGACGTCGCCTGGACGTGGGTCACGGAGAACCTCGGGGCGGCCGGGGTCGGCGCGATCGCCGCCGGCGGGACGGTCACGCGGGTGCTCTCCCAGAGCTACGGGGAGCTGGAGGCCACGCCCGCGGCCGTCGACCTGGAGATCCGTGCCTCCTGGACGCCGACCGGCACCGACCTCGGCGCGCACCTGGAGGTCTGGGCGGACCTGATGTCGACGGCGGGCGGGCTGCCACCGCTGCCGGACGGGGTGACCGCGCTGGACGTGCGGCGCCGTACGGTAGGTCCATGAGCTCAGCCCTGCCTGCCGACGCCACCGACGACGTCGAGATCGCCCCGCTGACCGAGCCCGCCGACGGCGTCGGGCGGGTCGTGGACACCCCGCAGGCGCTCGCACGGGTGGTCGAGGCCTTCGCGGCGGGTTCGGGACCGGTCGCCGCGGACGCGGAACGCGCCTCGGGATACCGGTACGGCCAGTCGACGTACCTGGTCCAGGTCCGTCGGGAGGGTGCCGGCACGGCGCTGATCGACCCCGTGCCGCTGCCTGACCTGTCCGCGCTGGGCGAGGCCGTCGGGGACGCCGAGTGGGTGCTGCACGCCGCCTCCCAGGACCTGCCCGGCTTCACCGAGCACGGGCTGCGGCCGGCGAGCCTGTTCGACACCGAGCTGGCCGCCCGCCTGCTGGGGATGCCGCGGGTCGGCCTCGCCGCCGTCGTGGCCGACACCCTGGGGCTCGGGCTGGCCAAGGAGCACTCGGCGGTCGACTGGTCGACGCGTCCGCTGCCCGAGGACTGGTTGCGGTACGCCGCGCTGGACGTCGAGGTGCTCGTGGCCGTGCGGGACGTGCTCGCCGAACGCCTGGCCGCGGCGGGCAAGAGCGAGTGGGCGGCCCAGGAGTTCGAGCACGTGCGGACGTTGCCGCCCGCGCCGCCGCGGGTGGAGCCCTGGCGCCGCACCTCCGGCAGCCACACGGTCACGGGGCAGCGACGCCTCGCCGTCGTCCGCAGCCTGTGGGAGGCGCGAGAGGCGAACGCCCGCCAGCGGGACGTCTCGCCCGGCCGCGTCCTGCCCGATCGCGCGATCGTCGCAGCGGCCAAGGCCCTGCCGCGCACCGTGCCGCAGCTCGTCGCGCTGCCGGAGTTCGCGACCAAGGGTGCCCGACGGCGTGCGCCGGTGTGGCAGCAGGCGATCGACGCGGCGCTCGCCCTCGACGAGGATGCGCTGCCCTCGACGCGCGGGCCCCGGACGGACGCCCCTCCCGCACCCCGCGCCTGGGCGGACCGAGACCCGGTCGCAGCGCGTCGCCTCGACGCGGCCCGCGAGATCGTGTCGCAGCTCTCGCAGGAGCACAGCGTGCCGTCCGAGAACCTCCTGCAGCCGGATGCCCTGCGCCGGGTGTGCTGGACGCCTCCTCGGCCCGCGGGGGCTCCGGAGATCGCCGACTTCCTGCGCGGCCGACAGGCGCGCGAGTGGCAGATCGGCCTGCTCGCCGAACGGTTGGCGACCGCCTTCGCCGAGGTGTGACCAGCCGCCGACAAGCTCCTGATACTCGGTCTCAGATGGTCTATGCTGTTTCCGGTACGCGCGGTAGCGTGTACCTGAGCCCCGGGTGATCCTCCGGAGGCTCCGAGCGACGATGCTCCCGGCACCGTCGGAACCGAACCACCGCAACGGACGGAGCTGCCATGACCGTGGCCCCCCAGGCCCCCGGCACGACCCGCGACCCGGCCCCCCGCGCACTGCGCGACGTGGTCTTCGTCGAGGGGGTGCGCACCCCCTTCGGCAAGGCCAAGGCCGACGGGCTCCTCGCCGAGACGCGGGCCGACGACCTCGTCGTCAAGGCCCTGCGCGAGCTGCTGCGCCGCCACCCCGGACTCCCCCTCGACCGGATCGACGAGGTCGCGATCGCCGCGACCACCCAGCAGGGCGACCAGGGGCTCACCCTCGGCCGCACGGTCGGCCTCCTGGCGGGACTGCCGCACTCCGTGCCCGGCTACGCGATCGACCGCATGTGCGCCGGCGCCATGACCGCGGTGACCACCACGGCCTCCAGCATCGCCGTCGGCGCGTCCGACGTCGTCGTCGCCGGTGGGGTGGAGCACATGGGGCGCCACCCCATGGGCCTGGACGCCGACCCCAACCCGCGGTTCCTCGCCGAGAAGCTGGTCGACCCGGCCGCGCTCAACATGGGCGTGACAGCCGAGAACCTGCACGACAAGTTCCCGCACCTGACCAAGGAGCGGGCCGACGCGTACGCGGTCGACACCCAGGCCAAGTACGCCAAGGCCGTCGCCAACGGCGACATCGGCCCGGAGATCGTGCCCGTCGCCGTCCGCTCGACCGAGCAGGGGTGGGGCCTGGCCACCGCCGACGAGCTCCCCCGGCCCAGCACCACCGTCGAGGGCATCGCCGGTCTCAAGACGCCGTTCCGGCCCGGGGGCCGCGTCACGGCCGGCAACGCCTCGCCGCTCACCGACGGCGCCACCGTGTCGCTGCTCGCGGCGGGCGAGACCGCCGACGAGCTCGGCCTGCCGGCCGCCATGCGGATGGTCTCCTACGCCTTCGCCGGCGTCCCGGCGGAGATCATGGGCTACGGGCCCGTACCGGCCACCGACAAGGCGCTCGCGAAGGCAGGGCTGAGCATCGACGACATCGGCCTGTTCGAGATCAACGAAGCCTTCGCCGTGCAGGTGCTCAGCTTCCTGGACCACTACGGCATCGCCGACGACGACGAGCGCGTCAACCGCTACGGCGGCGCGATCGCCGTCGGCCACCCGCTGGCCAGCTCGGGCGTGCGTCTCATGACGCAGCTCGCCCGCCAGTTCGCCCAGCATCCCGAGGTCCGCTACGGCATCACGACCATGTGCGTCGGGCTCGGACAGGGCGGCACCGTGATCTGGGAGAACCCGCACCACGCCGACTACTCGGGCCACGTCCCGGCAACCACGGAGGGCTGAACTGACCATGGCGGAGACCACCCAGACCTCGCAGGGGCGCACCGAGCGCGTCACCCACTCGCTCGTGCGCGACGTCGCCCTGCCCGACGGCGGCGGCACCCTCGCGCTCGTCACCCTCGACAACGGGCTCGACCACACCAAGCCGAGCACCCTCGGCCCCGAGGGCCTCGCCGAGCTCACCGCGGCACTGAGGGCACTGCAGCAGCGGGCCGCCGCCGGTGAGATCGTCGGCGTCGGCGTCACCGGCAAGCCCTACTTCCTCGCCGCGGGCGCCGATCTCCTCGGCGTCGGGGCGGTGACCTCACGCGAGCAGGCGCTCGAGCTCGGCCGCTCGGGCCACACCGCCTACGAGCTGCTGCACACCATGGGCGTGCCGACGTTCGCGTTCGTCAACGGCCTGGCGCTCGGTGGCGGCCTCGAGGTCGCGCTGAACTGCGACTACCGCTCCGTGGCGTCCGACGCCGCAGCGCTCGGACTGCCCGAGACCGGTCTCGGGCTCGTGCCGGGCTGGGGCGGCGCCTACCTCGTCCCGCGCCTGGTCGGCATCGAGAAGGCCGTCGACGTGCTCCTCACCCGGCCGGCGGCGAACAAGCCGTTCAAGCCCGCCGAGGCCCTCGAGATCGGCCTGGTCGACGAGCTGTTCGAGGCCGCGGACTTCCTCGAGCGGTCGGTCGACTGGGCCGCCCGCGTGCTGCGCGGTGAGGTCACCCCGGCGCGGCGGGAGCTCGACCCGCAGCCCGTGTGGGACGCCGTCGTGCACGCCACCCGCGAGCGCCTCGACGCGGTGATCCACGGCTCCCGGCCGGCCCCCTACCGCGCGCTGGACCTGCTGGCGGGTGCCCGCACCGCCTCGCGCGAGGAGGCGTTCGCCGCCGAGGACGAGGCGCTGGCCGACCTCATCATGTCCGACGAGATGCGGGCGAGCGTCTACGCGTTCCAGCTCACGTCGTCGGGCAAGAAGCCGAAGGGCGCGCCGGACAAGAGGCTCGCCAGGCCGGTGACGCGCGTCGGCATCGTGGGTGCCGGGCTGATGGCCGCCCAGATCGCGCTGCTGGTCTCGCAGCGTCTGGGCGTCCCGGTCGTCATGCGCGACCTGGACACCGAGCGCGTCGAGAAGGGCCTGGGCTTCGTCCGCAGCACCGTGGACAAGCTGGTCGCTCGCGGCCGGATGAAGCCGGAGGTCGGTGACCGCATCGTCGCCAGCGTCTCGGGCACCACCGAGATCACCGACCTCGCCTCCTGCGACGTCGTGATCGAGGCGGTCACCGAGGTCATGGGCCTGAAGAAGAAGGTCTTCGCCGAGCTCGAGGAGATCGTCGGCGAGGACACGGTCCTGGCGACCAACACCTCGGCGCTGTCGATCACCGAGATGGCCGCGGACCTGCGCCACCCCGAGCGCGTGGTCGGGATCCACTTCTTCAACCCGGTGGCCCAGATGCCGCTGGTGGAGGTCGTCAACGCCGAGCACACCTCGGACGAGGCCCTGGCCACCGCGTTCGCGATCACGAAGAGCCTGCGCAAGACGGCGGTGCTCGTGGCCGACCGTCCCGGCTTCGTCGTGAACCGGCTGCTGGTGCTCGTCATGGGCAAGGTCGTCGAGGCGGTCGAGAACGGCACCTCGGTGGAGGTCGCGGACACCGCCCTGGCGCCGCTGGGCTTCCCGATGCCCACCTTCGAGCTGTTCGACCTGGTCGGTCCCGCCGTCGGGCTGCACGTGCTGACCTCGCTGCGCGAGGACCTCGGCGACCGGTTCCCCCGCTCGGCCGGGCTGGAGAAGATCGTCGCCGACGGCACGCGAGTCGTGCTCGACGCACCGGGCCGCGGGCTGCCGAAGCCGGTGGACCCGGCGATCCAGGGCGTGTTCGGCGAGGCGCTGCCGGCGGGCACCGAGGGTCGCGCCGGCACCCCGGTGCTGGACGCCGCGGGCGTGCTGGACTCGGTGCTCACCGCGCTGACGGTCGAGATCGGGCACATGCTCGACGAGCAGGTCGTGTCCGACCCGTCCCAGATCGACCTGTGCATGATCCTCGGCGCCGGGTGGGGCTTCCACACCGGTGGGATCACGCCGTACCTGGACCGCACCGGGTACAGCGAGCGGGTGCTCGGCCGCAGGCTCCTGCCCGACGGTGTCGCGAACGTCCCCGGGGGCTCCGCCTGAGCCGAGGTCACCTGACGATGCCCTCCCCGGGTGACACCACCGGTGGCCCGGTCCCGACGTCGGGACCGGGCCGCCGGTGCGTCCGGTGCCGAGCAAGGCACCGCTGAAGGACGAGGTCCCACGGCACCGTCCTCGACCGACGTCGCGGAAGCTCACCCGTCGGCCGCTGATGCGTGAGGTTCCGCCACGCCGCGCCCCGGCAGCACTCAGCGACCGTGCGCCGGCGAGGCCGCGAGCGCCACGACGTCGCGAGTGCTTGCGGCGACGACGTCGGGCCGCGCGCCGCCCGACCACTCCCGCCCGTGGGACACCCACCCGGTGCGGGTGCCGGCCGCCCGGCCGACCGCGACGTCGGCGTGGGCGGCGTCGCCGATCATCCAGACGTCGCGCCGGTCGGCGTCCGCCGCACCCAGCCGTTCGAGGGCGGTCTCGACGAGGCGCGGGTCCGGCTTCTCGACGCCCTCCTCCCCCGACACGACGATCGCGTCGACGTGGCGCTCGACGTCGCAGCGGGCGATCTTGCCGCGCTGCTGGGCCGGGTCGCCGTTGGTCACGACACCGACGAGGTGGCCGGCGCCACGCAGCACGTCGAGGGTGTCGAGCACCCCCGGGTAGGCCTCGACGTGCTCGCGGATCCCGGCACGGAAGAGCTCGATGGTCGCCGGGACGTCGTCCGGCAGCCCGAGTCGGTCGATGATCACCCGGGCGAGGTCGGCCTTGCGGGAGAAGCCGCCGTCGTCGGCCGCCACGATCGCCGCGAGGTCTGCGTCGGTACGCCCGTGGTCGGCGACCGCCTTGCCCGCCCAGGCGGCGAACGCGGCGTCGCGGTTCACGAGCGTGTTGTCGAGGTCGAACAGCCAGATCACCCCAGCACGCTACCGGCACGAGCCCTGGCAGGGCGTGACGGTCCGGAGTATGGTCGGGATCGGGCGGTGCGTCCCGCCCCACCCTCGGACCGGTGCTCGCGCCACCGGGACCACCGGGCAGTCGCCCGGAGGTGAGGGCAAAGGGGACCTCGAGTGCTCGACGCGTCGCGCAGGACATCCGTGTTCCGGTGCGGCACCGGTGGGCGCGAGCCGCAGGTGGCGCGCCAGCGAGCACAGGAGTCCCCATGACCACCCAGGAGTCGTTCAAGCGCCGCGTCCGCGAGCGCATGGTCCGCACCGGCGAGCGCTACGCCGCCGCCCGACGCCACCTGTTGTCCGCACCCGCCACCGGCGCCGGCGGCTGGGTCAGCGAACCAGAGCTGTCCGACCAGCGTGTCCGCGAGGCGACCGGCCTCGGCTGGGACGAGTGGGTCGCAGACATCGACGCGGGACCCGGCCGGTCCGCCTCGCACCCCGAGATCGTCGCGTGGGTGACCGAGCGTGCCACCTTCTCCGGCTGGTGGGTGCAGACGGTGGTGGTGGGCTACGAGCGCATCACCGGCATCCGGCTGCCGGGCCAGATGCCGGACGGCACCTTCACGATCAGCCGGTCCAGGCTGCTCGACGCGGACCGGCA
Source organism: Isoptericola halotolerans (assembly GCF_013149785.1). Lineage (GTDB taxonomy): Bacteria > Actinomycetota > Actinomycetes > Actinomycetales > Cellulomonadaceae > Isoptericola > Isoptericola halotolerans. Next base: position 95,707 of record NZ_JABEZU010000003.1, on the reverse strand, counting down.
GACGGTCCGCGCCCGGCTGCTGGACGACGGCGGACCGGACACGCTCGTGCCGGGCCTGACGCTCGTGCCGCGGTCCCGGCCCGGGGTGAAGCGGCCACGCTTCACCCTTACCGAGAGCGGCCCCGACGGGGACGTCGACCAGGGGGTCCTCATGCTGTCGACGGACGCCGTCGGTGACCGGTGCCGGCTGACGGCCACGCACGAGTCGATCCCCACCGCGGCCGAGGCCGACCAGTGGAAGAAGTTCTGGGCGGAGTGGCTCACCGCGCTCGCCGAGGCGGACGACCAGGATCGCTAGGCCCGCGAGCGTCAGCCGCGACGTCGGCCCCCGGCGCGACCTCGACGTCCGCCGCGGGGCCGACGCCGCGTCCCGGCGAGGGGGTCGGGGGCGCCGTGGCCCGGTGGCAGCTCGTCACGCTCGCCGAGCGCGACCAGCACCGAGGGCACCAGCGCCTTGGCCGTGCGGCGGTACCCCAGCGCGCTCGGGTGGAAACGGTCCAGGCTGAAGGCCTCCTCCGGGGACGAGACGAAGAACGGCCCGACGACGTCGGCCAGCGACACGGTGTGCGCCCCGGCCCGGCGGGCGGCGACCGACTGGACCGCGGCCAGCTGCCGCGAGGCCCGCGAACCGAGCGTGCGCAGGGGTTGGGGCACGGCGCGCAGCGCGCCGAGGTCCGGGCAGGTGCCGACCACGACGGCGCTCCCCCGCACCTGGAGCCGTTCGATCGCCTCGACGAGATGGCGGGCGGACACCGTCGGGGGGACCCGGTGGGTCACGTCGTTGCCGCCCACGACGATCAGCGCCACGTCGGGCCGGTAGCCGGTGTCCAGCGTGTCGATCTGGGCGGCCAGGGCCGAGGACTCCGAGCCGACGACGGCGGCGCACCGCAGCCGCACGGGGCGCTGCAGCCTCGTGCCCACCCCGCGGGCGACGCGCGCCCCGAGCGTGTCCTTGCGCCGCTCCGCACCGAGCCCCGCGGCGACGGAGTCACCGATCACGAGCAGCTCGAGCGGTTCTCCCGCGTAGCGCCGGCGCCACACGCGGTCGGCGTCCAGGGCGACCTCGCCGAGCGCCTTGCCGATCCGGCGTCGGGCGAGCGCCGCCTGGCGCCTCAGCACCACGACGATCGCGGCCGCTGCCGTCGCAGCCACCAGCGGGATGCCCAGCGCGGCCACGACGGTGCGAGTACGACCCATGGTCGATTTCAAGCAGACGCGCGTGAACGGCGGGTGTCCGCGCCCTGACGTGTCGGCGGCAGCGTGTCGACGCGCGACCAGCGGGACCTGGCCCCATGATGCCGACATGACGAAGCCGCGCACCATGGGGGTCGAGGAAGAGTTCCTGCTGGTCGGGCCCGACGGCTCGCCCGTCGCCCAGGCCGCCGAGGCCCTGGAGGCGTCCGGTCACCCGGCCAAGGGCGGCGGCACGGGCGCGCTGGAGCCGGAGTTCATGGAGGAGCAGCTCGAGACCGCCACGCATCCGCACGCCTCCCTGACGGACCTCGCCGCGGAGATCCGGGCCGGCCGCGCCAGGGCCCAGGACGCCGCGGACCGTGTCGAGGCACGCGCGGTCGCTCTGGCCACGTCCCCGATCGCTTTCACGGGCACCACGGTGTCGCGGCTGCGCTACCAGCGGGCCCGGCACGTCTTCGGCATGACGGCCCGCGAGCAGCTCACCTGCGGGTGCCACGTGCACGTCGCCGTCGAGGACGACGCCGAGGGCGTCGCCGTCGTCGACCGGATCGGACCGTGGCTGGCCACCATCATGGCCCTGAGCAGCAACTCACCCTTCTGGCAGGGCGAGGACACCGACTACGCGAGCTTCCGGTCCCAGGTATGGATGCGGTGGCCGACCGCCGGCCCCACCCGGCACTTCGGCACGCCGGAGGCCTACCACGCCGCCGTCGACGCCCTCGTGGCGACCGAGACCGTCCTGGACCGGAACATGGTGTTCTTCGACGCGCGACTCTCGCCCCGCTACCCGACGGTCGAGGTGCGCGTCATGGACGTGTGTCTCGACCCGGACACCACGACGCTGGTCGCCGCTCTGGTGCGCGGCCTCGTCGAGACGGCGGCCCGCGAGGCCGCCGACGGACGCCCGGCCGCCGACCCCGGTGTCGAGCTGGAACGCACGGCGGCCTGGCGCGCAGGGCGGTCCGGGCTCTCCGAGAACCTCGTGTCACCCCTGACCTGGAAGCCTGCGCCCGCCCACGATGTCGTCGGGCAGCTCGTCCAGCACGTGCGGGACGCCCTCGTGGACACCGGCGACCTGGACGTCGTCACCGAGCTGCTCGGGCGCCTCTGGTCGACCGGCGGCGGGGCGGCGCAGCAGCGCGCCTGGTTCGCCGAGTCGGGCGACCTGCACGGCGTCGTCGAGCGGGCGGTGAAGGTCACCCACTCCTGAGAGGTCGTCGGCCGCCGGCTCAGTCCTGCGCGAGCGCGGCCAGCGCGTCCCGGACGGCGTCCTCGGCCCGGAGCCTCTGCTCGGTGACGATCTGATCGCGTGAGGCGTGGTCGAGGAACTCGACCGGCAGGCCGCGGTGCACGAAGGCGGTGCGCACGCCCTGTTCGGCGGCGCGCTGGGCGAGCATCGCCCCGACGCCGCCGTCGACCACACCGTCCTCGAGGGTGACCACCAGGTCGTGCTCACCGGTCAGCTTGACCAGGCGCTCCGGGACCGGCAGCACCCAGGTCGGGGAGACCACGTCGACCTCGAGACCGTGCACGGCCAGCGACTCCCCGGTGACGAGCGCCGCGCCCGCCATCGAGCCGACCCCGACCACGAGCACGCGACGGCCCGCGGGGGCCGTAGCGGCGGGCGCGTGGCGCGCGACGACGTCGACGCCCTCGAGCTCCTCGATCGCCTCGATCGGGTCGCCGAGCGCGCCCTTGGGGTAGCGGACCACGGTGGGGGCGTCGTCGACGTCGACGGCGGTGCGCAGCGCCGAGCGCAGCGTCACCTCGTCGCGCGGGGCGGCCAGGCGCAGGCCGGGCACGATGCGCAGCATCGCCATGTCCCACATGCCGTTGTGGCTCGCGCCGTCGTCGCCGGTGATGCCCGCCCGGTCCAGCACGAACGTCACCCCGGCCTTGTGCAGCGCCACGTCCATGAGGACCTGGTCGAACGCACGGTTGAGGAAGGTGGCGTAGACGGCGACGACGGGGTGCAGCCCGGCGAACGCCATGCCGGCGGCCGAGGTGACGGCGTGCTGCTCGGCGATGCCGACGTCGAAGGTCCGCTCGGGGAACTCCTGCGCGAACGGGGCGAGGCCCACGGGGTGCAGCATCGCCGCGGTGATCGCGACGACGTCGCTGCGCCGTCGGCCGATCTCGACGATCTCGTCGGCGAACACCTGGGTCCAGCCGAAGCGTGACGGCGCCACCGGAAGCCCGGTCTCGGGGTGGATCTTGCCGACGGCGTGGAACCGGTCGGCGACGTCCTCCTCGGCCGGGGTGTAGCCGCGGCCCTTCTCGGTGATGACGTGCACGATCACCGGACCGCCGAACGCCTTGGCGCGACGGAGCGCCGCCTCGGTGGCCTCGGTGTCGTGGCCGTCGACGGGCCCGATGTACTTCAGCCCGAGGTCCTCGAACATGCCCTGCGGGGCGACGACGTCCTTGAGGCCCTTCTTCAGGCCGTGCAGCCAGTCGTAGGCGAACCGTCCCGGCGCGCCGGTGCGGTGCAGCGTGCGCTTGCCCCAGCCGAGGAACGCCTCGTAGCCGCGGGTGACCCGCAGCGTGTCCAGGTGGTTGGCGACGCCGCCGATCGTCGGCGAGTAGGAGCGACCGTTGTCGTTGACGACGATGACGAGGCGGCGGTCGGCGTCCGCGGCGATGTTGTTGATCGCCTCCCAGGCCATGCCGCCGGTGAGGGCCCCGTCACCGATGACGGCCACCACGTGCCGGTCGTCCCGCCCTTGGACGGTGTTGGCCTTGGCGATGCCGTCGGCCCACGACAGCGCCGTCGAGGCGTGCGAGTTCTCCACGACGTCGTGCTCGGACTCCGCCCGGCTCGGATAGCCGGACAGCCCGTCGCGCTTGCGCAGCGCCGAGAAGTCCTGGCGGCCGGTCAGGAGCTTGTGGACGTAGCACTGGTGGCCGGTGTCGAAGACGAACGTGTCACGCGGCGAGGCGAAGGCGCGGTGCATCGCGATCGTCAGCTCGACGACGCCGAGGTTCGGCCCGAGGTGCCCGCCGGTGCGCGAGACGTTCTCGACCAGGAAGTCGCGGATCTCGGTCGCGAGCTGCCGCGTCCGCGCAGGGCTCAGCCGTCGCACGTCCGCGGGCGTCTCGATCGTGCTCAGCAGCCCCATGCGTTCCTCCCACTGGTCATCCGACAACTCTAAGCCGTGTTCGCCACGTGGCTGTGCGGTCCCCGTGGGGACGGCGCGACGACCGTGGGGACGTCGGGGGCACCGCCGACCGCCGACCGCCGTCGCACGATAGGTTCGACAGTGGCCGGCGGGAAGACCTGACCGTCGGCGAGCGTTCGAGGGTCGGAAGGATCCTCCCTCGACACAACCCTCAAAGAGGCACCCGTGCGCTTCCTCGACGGCCAGCGGCCGACCACCGACCTGACCTACGGCGACGTCTTCATGGTGCCGTCGCGCTCCGACGTGACGAGCCGGTTCGACGTCGACCTGTCGACCGACGACGGCACCGGGACCACCATCCCCGTCGTGGTCGCCAACATGACGGCCGTCTCGGGACGCCGCATGACCGAGACGATCGCCCGGCGCGGCGGGATCGCGATCCTGCCGCAGGACGTGCCCGTCGACGTGGTGGCCGACGTCGTGGCCGACGTGAAGTCCAAGGACCCCGTCATCGAGACCCCCGTGACGGTCACCCCCACCGAGACGGTGGCGACGGTCCTGACGCTGCTGGGCAAGCGGTCGCACGGGGCGGCCGTGGTGGTCGACGACGGCCGGCCGGTCGGCGTGGTCACCGAGGCGGACTGCCTGTCGGTGGACCGCTTCGCCCGCGTGGGGACGATCATGTCGGCCGACCTGGTGACCCTGGACGCCGCGCAGGTGGAGACCGACGGGATGGCCGCGACCTTCGAGCTGCTGCACGCGGCCAAGGTCCAGCTCGCGCCGGTGGTGCGCGACGGCGTCCTGGTCGGGGTGCTGACGCGCAAGGGTGCCGTGCGCTCCACCGTCTACTCCCCCGCCCTCGACGGGCAGGGGCGCCTGCGGGTGGGTGCCGCCGTCGGGATCAACGGCGACGTCGCCGCCAAGACGCGCGAGGTGCTCGCCGCGGGCGTCGACGTGCTCGTGGTCGACACCGCGCACGGCCACCAGGACAAGATGCTCGCGGCCCTGCGCGAGATCAGCTCGGTGCGCTCGGACTTCCCGCACGTCCCGGTCGTCGCGGGCAACGTCGTCACGGCCGACGGCGTGCGCGACCTCGTCGCCGCGGGTGCCGACATCCTCAAGGTGGGCGTGGGCCCCGGCGCGATGTGCACCACCCGCATGCAGACCGCCGTCGGGCGTCCGCAGTTCTCCGCGGTCCTGGAGTGCGCCGCGGCGGCGCGCGAGCTCGGCAAGCACGTCTGGGCCGACGGCGGGGTCCGCCACCCGCGCGACGTCGCCCTCGCGCTCGCCGCAGGAGCCTCGCAGGTGATGATCGGCTCCTGGTTCGCCGGGACGTACGAGTCGCCGGGAGACCTGCACGACGACGGCTCGGGGCGGCAGTACAAGGAGTCCTTCGGCATGGCGTCCGCACGAGCCGTCGCGGCCCGCACCGCCGGCGCCGGCACCGCGTTCGACCGCGCCCGCAAGGCTCTCTACGAGGAGGGCATCTCGACGGGGAAGATGTACCTCGACCCGGCCCGTCCGGGTGTGGAGGACCTGCTCGACGAGATCACCTCGGGGCTGCGCTCGAGCTGCACGTACGCGGGCGCACGCACGCTGCCCGAGTTCGCCGAACGTGCCGTCGTCGGCGTGCAGTCCGCCGCCGGGTACGCCGAGGGCATGCCGCTGGCCACCTCCTGGTGACGTCGTGAACGGGCCCACCGCACGCGACCAGCTCGCCGCGCTGGCCGACGACGGTGCCTTCACGGGGCCCTGGCGCCATGCCCGCGGCGAGATCGACCTCTCGGCGGCCCGCCCCGCCGCCGTGCTGGTCCTGTTCGGCGTCCTGGACTCGCTCGCCGCGGAGCACGACGCCCAGGCGCTGGCCGTGCACCGCGACCTGGACGTCCTGCTGCTGGCGCGCGCTGCCACGCTGCGCTCCCACGCGGGACAGGTGGCGTTCCCCGGCGGGCGCGTGGAGCCGGACGAGGGTGTCGTGGAGGCGGCGCTGCGCGAGGCCACCGAGGAGACCGGGGTGGACACCGCGGGCGTGGAGGTTCTCGGCATCCTGGAGTCGTTGCCGATGCCCGTCAGCAACCATGTCGTCACGCCGGTGCTCGGCTGGTGGGCCCGGCAGTCCGCCGTGGGCGTCGTCGACCCGGCCGAGTCCGCGCACGTCTTCCGCGCGCCGGTGGCCGATCTGCTGCACCCCTCGAACCGCGTGACCACCGTCCTGCGCCGGGGCGGGCAGGTCTGGAGCGGTCCCGGCTTCCTCGTGGACGACGGCGGCACGCAGCACCTGGTCTGGGGCTTCACCGGGGGCATCCTCGACGCGATGTTCGACCACCTGGGCTGGACCGAGGACTGGGACCGGGCCCACGAGCTGGAGCTCGACCTGTGAGCACCATCTCGTGAAGGCCGACCTGGACGTCACCGTCGCCCTGGTGCGCGCGCTCCTCGCCGAGCAGCATCCCGACCTGGCCGCGCTCCCCCTGCGCCCCGTGGCCGAGGGCTGGGACAACGTCATGCTGCGTCTCGGCGACGACCTGGCCGTCCGGGTGCCGCGCCGCGAGATCGCCGCACACCTGGTGGAGCACGAGCAGCAGTGGCTGCCGGTCCTGGCCGCGCGGTTGCCGGTCGCCGTGCCCGTCGCGGTGCGGGTCGGCCGTCCGAGTCCGGCCCTGGGGTATCCGTGGTCATGGTCGGTGGTGCCGTGGATCGCCGGCCTCCGCGCCGCGGACGTCCCGGTGGAGCAGCGGCGCACGGCCGCCGGACCCTTGGCTGCCTTCCACCGGGCGCTGCACGTACCGGCACCACCGGACGCCCCGGTCAACCCCTTCCGCAGCGCGGCACTGCCCACGCGGGGTGCGGCGGTGCACGGGCGCGTCGAGCGCGGCATCGTGCCCGACGGCGACCGCGTGCTCGCCCTGTGGTCCCGGCTCGTCGATGCTCCCGCCTGGGACGGGCCGCCGCTGTGGATCCACGGCGACCCGCACCCCGGCAACCTCGTGCTCGACGACGGCGCGAGCGCGGAGCCGCACGGGCTGGCCGCCGTCGTCGACTTCGGGGACATGACCTCCGGCGACCCGGCGACGGACCTGGCGGCCGCGTGGCTCGTGCTCGACGCCACGGGTCGCACGGTCTACGGGGAGGCACTCTCGGACCGCTACCCGCACGACGACCCGGTCTGGCTCCGCGCCCGCGGCTGGGCCCTGACGATGTCGACGTCGATGCTCGAGTCCGGTCCCGAGCACGAGTGGGTGCGCCGCATGGGCGCGGAGGCCCTGGCCCGGGTGCTCGCCGACACCTGAGGTGCGCGGCTGACCGGACGGCCGGTCCTGAACCGCTCCGGCGCTTGCCATACCTAGAACTGCGAGGGTTTAATACCTAGCAGATCGAGGGATGGAGACCCGTGCACATCGAAAAGGACCTGGTCGCAGCCTCCGCGACACCCCTCGTGCTCGGCATCCTCGCCGAGGGCGAGTCGTACGGCTACGCCATCGCCAGACGCGTTGCCGAGCTGTCCGACGGCCACATGGAGTGGACCGACGGGATGCTGTACCCGCTGCTGCACCGCCTGGAGCGCCACGGGCTCGTCGAGGCGAGCTGGGGCCGGTCGGAGTCGGGACGGCGCCGCAAGCACTACGCGATCACCGCGGCCGGCCGGGAGACGCTCGCCGAGCGCCAGGCGCAGTGGCACGTCGTGAGCAAGACGTTGAACCAGGCCTGGGAGGCCGTCTCGAGGCCGCTGCCGGGCGGCCCCGCCACCGCAGGAGGGTTCGCATGACGGACTCCACGACGAGCCTGGAGACCCAGGTCGCCCGGTGGCGCGACTACGTCCACCGGCACCGCGCCATCGCTCCTGCCGACGTGGACGAGATGGAGGATCACCTGCGCGAACGGGTGGCCGACCTGACCGCCACCGGGCTCGACGACGACGAGGCCTTCCTCGTCGCCGTCAAGCGCCTCGGTCGCCTGGACGCGATCTCGCGCGAGTTCGCCCGCGAGCACTCGGAGCGACTGTGGAAGCAGCTCGTGCTCGTGCCCGACGCCGACGACGCCGGCTCGTCGGAGGCACGCCGGGAGCTCACCGTCGTTCTCACGCTCGCCCTCGGTGCGGGCCTGGCCGTCAAGCTCGGCACCACCTTCTGGGACGAGAGCACCCTGCTGCGCAACGCCGGCTTGCTCGTCGCACCGTTCCTGGCCGGGTACCTGGCGTGGAAGCGGCGGCTGACCTGGCGCACGCTGGGCATGCTGGGCGCAGCGTTCGCCGTCCTCGGCGTGGTGCTGAACGCCTACCCCTTCGACCCCTCCGGCTCGACCGTCGTCCTGGCCGCCGTCCACGCACCGGTCGTGCCCTGGGCGCTCGTCGGCCTGGCATACGTGGGGGGCCGGTGGCGATCGTCCGACCGTCGCATGGACTTCGTCCGCTTCACCGGTGAGCTGGCGATCTACGTCGCGCTCATCACCCTGGGCAGCGGTGTGCTCGTCGGCCTCACCTTCGGGCTGCTGGGCCTGGTCGACGTCGACCTCGAGCCCGCTCTCGAACAGTGGTTGATCCCGTTCGGCGTGCCGGGCGCCCTGATCGTCGCGGCCTGGCTGGTCGAGGCCAAGCAGCAGGTCGTCGAGAACATGGCTCCCGTGCTGACACGCGTCTTCACGCCGCTCACGACCGTGATGCTGGCCGTGTCGTTCACCGTGCTCGTCGCGGTCGGCGGACTGACCACCGTCGACCGCGGGCTGCTCCTCCTGCTCGACGCGGTGCTGATCCTGGTGCTCGCGCTGCTGCTCTACTCGATCTCGGCGCGCGACCCGCTCGCACGACCCGGCCTGTTCGACGTCCTCCAGCTCGCGATGGTGGTCGCCGCCCTCGCGGTCGACACCGTCGCCCTGACGGCGATGCTCACACGCATCGCGGAGTTCGGCGCCAGCCCCAACAAGGTCGCGGCGCTCGGGCTGAACCTCCTGCTGCTGGTCCACCTGGTGCGCACCGGATGGCTGCTGGCGGGATTCTGTCGCCGACGGCGAGGGTTCGGTGCGCTGGAGACGTGGCAGACGGCCTACCTGCCGGTCTACGCCGCCTGGGCGACGCTGGTCGTGGTGGCCTTTCCCGTGGTCTTCGGCTTCGCCTGAACCCGGCCCTGCCGTCGAGCCCTCCCCCTCACGCGAGCAGGGTGGGGTCGGCGCCCCTCGCGAGCAACGCCGCCCGGATCGCGCGGCTCGCCCGGGCGTAGACGCCGTCGTCGGCGAACAGCAGCGAGCGGTCGTTCGCAGCGCCCAGCAGGGCGTTGATCTCGAAGGCGACCTGGACGGCGTCGGTCTCCGCCTCGAGCTGTCCCGCGGCGGCCGCCAGGTCGGCATGGTGGGTCAGGTAGCCGTCCCACTGCTCCTGGGTCTCCACCACGGCGTCGCGCACCGGTCCCGGTGCGCGACCGTCGAGCTCGACCTCCGCCGCTCGGAAGAAGCAGCCACCGGCGAACACCCGGGAACGGGAGTAGACGGTCCAGGAACCGACGAGGGCCCACAGCCGCGGGAGGCCCGGCTCGGCGGAACGAGCAGGGACCACCACCTCGTCGACGAACGTGCCACGGGCATGGTCCACGACGGCGAGCTGGAGCCCCTCCTTGGAGCCGAAAAGCCCGGCGATCGCGCTCTTGTTCACGGGCGCGGCGGCTGCCAGCGTGCCGAAGGTCAGCCCGCCGAGCCCGTCGACGGAGGCGACCTGCACCGCGTGGTCGAGAACGACCCGGCGGGTGCGGTCGCCTCTCGCTCGGCGACCGTCGGTCGGGGCAGGCTCCGGGATCGGCGTCATGGAGTGATAGTACGACCGTTCGTTCAGTGTTACTGTGCGAACGGTCGTACACCTACTTGGTCCTCCGGAGGTCCCCGTGCCGTTCGTCCCCGCTCCCGTCCGCACCGGCTTCCGTGTGCTGGGCACCCTCGCCCCGCCGCTCGCCGTGGGGCTCGGCGTCCGCGCCATGCGCCGCGTCGGTCCGCCCTCCCGCATCCGGCCCGTCGACCAGCCGGTGCACGACGCCGCACGCCGTCGCCTCGTCCGGGTCGGTGACGAGCGGGTGGCCACCTACGCCTGGGGAGATCCCGACGCTCCCCCGGTGCTGCTCGTCCACGGCTGGCAGCTGCGTGCCTCGCGGTTCGCCCGGCTCGTCGAGGCGTTCGAGTCCGCGGGCCTGCAGCCCGTCGCCTTCGACGGCGTCGCGCACGGCGACTCCTCCGGCCGCTCCACCCAGGCCGTCCAGCACGCTGCCACGCTCCGAGCGGTCCAGGAACAGGTCGGCCCTGCGGCAGCCGTCGTCGGGCACTCCCTCGGGGCCATGGCCGCCGGTCTCGCCCTGCGGGACGGGCTCGCCGCGGAGCGCTTCGTGTCGATCGCGGCGCCCACCGGGTTCGAGTCCGTCATCGGCTCGTTCGTCCGCCAGTCCGGGCTCCCGCCGCGATTGCACGACCGGCTCGCCGACCGTGCCGCGCGCGTCATGTTCCCCGCGGTCGACGCGCCACGTACCGAGCTCGACCTGACCCACCACCCGGTCCCGGCCCACGTCCCGACCCTGTTCGTCCAGAGCACCACCGACTCGATGAACGACCCCGCCGACGCTCGCCGGCTCCACACCGCGCACCCGGGCAGCGAGCTGCTCCTCGTCGAGGGGCTCGGCCACAACCGCGTGCTGGACGACCCCGCGGTCGCGCGGGCCGTCGTCGACCACGTCACCCGGGTGCCCGCCTGAGCGGGCAGACGGCCGACGCCCCGCCGCTCCACCAGGGAGCGACGGGGCGTCGGACGGTGTGCGTCGGACGCGTCAGGCGACGAGCGAGCGCAGCACGTACTGCAGGATGCCGCCGTTGCGGTAGTAGTCCGCCTCGCCCGGGGTGTCGATGCGCACCACGGCGTCGAACTCGACGGTCGAGCCGTCGGCCTTCGTGGCCTTCACCGCGACGGTCTCCGGCGTCGTGCCGTCGTTGAGCGCCGTGACGCCCGCGATGTCGAAGGTCTCGGTGCCGTCCAGGCCGAGCGACTCCACCGACTCACCAGCGGGGAACTGCAGCGGCAGCACGCCCATGCCGATGAGGTTCGAGCGGTGGATGCGCTCGAACGACTCGGTGATGACGGCCTTGACGCCGAGCAGCGCGGTGCCCTTGGCCGCCCAGTCGCGAGACGAGCCGGAGCCGTACTCCTTGCCGCCGAGCACCACGAGCGGGGTGCCCTGCGCCGCGTAGTCCTGCGCCGCGTCGTAGATCGTGTCCTGCTCGCCCTTGACGAAGTTGTACGTGAACCCGCCCTCGACGCCGTCGAGGAGCTGGTTCTTCAGGCGGATGTTCGCGAAGGTGCCACGGATCATGACCTCGTGGTTCCCTCGGCGCGAGCCGTAGGAGTTGAAGTCACGGCGTCCCACGCCGTGCTCGGCCAGGTACTTGCCCGCGGGGCTGTCCGGCTTGATCGCGCCGGCCGGGGAGATGTGGTCGGTCGTGACCGAGTCGCCGAGCTTGGCGAGCACCCGCGCACCGGAGATGTCCTGGACCGGCGACGGCTCGGCTCCCATGCCCTCGAAGTACGGGGGCTTGCGCACGTAGGTGGACTCGGTGTCCCAGGCGAACGTGTCGCCCTCGGGGGTGTCGAGCGCACGCCAGCGGTCGTCACCGGCGAAGACGTCCGCGTAGTCCTTGGTGAACATGTCGCGGCTGATGGACGTCGCGATGGTCTTCTCGACCTCGTCCGCGGTGGGCCAGATGTCCCGCAGGAAGATCGGCTTGCCGTTCTCGTCGCGACCCAGGGGGTCGGCGTCGAAGTCGAACTCCATGGTGCCGGCCAGGGCGTAGGCGATGACCAGCGGCGGCGATGCCAGGTAGTTCATCTTGACGTCGGGGTTGATCCGGCCCTCGAAGTTGCGGTTGCCGGACAGCACGGAGACGACGGCGAGGTCGTGCTCCTGGACGGCCTCGGAGATCTTCTCGTCCAGCGGGCCCGAGTTGCCGATGCAGGTGGCGCAGCCGTAACCGACCAGGTGGAAGCCGAGCTTCTCCAGGTACGGCCACATGCCGGCCTTCTCGTAGTAGTTCGTCACGACCTGCGAGCCCGGGGCCATGGACGTCTTGACCCACGGCTTGGCCTCGAGGCCCGCCTCCACGGCCTTCTTGGCGAGCAGCGCGGCGGCGAGCATGACCGACGGGTTCGAGGTGTTGGTGCAGCTCGTGATCGAGGCGATCGCGACGGCCCCGTGGAAGAGCTCGAACTCCTTGCCCTCGGAGTCCGTGACCGGCACGGTGCGGCGGACCTGCTCGTGCGTCGAGGGCGAGTCGGAGGCCGGGAAGGACTCCTTCTCCGCCTGGTCGACGGCGTCGATGACGTCGGCGGCGTAGTTCGGCAGGTCGCGGGAGAACGCGGCCTTGGCGTTCGACAGCTCGATGCGGTCCTGCGGGCGCTTCGGGCCGGCGATCGAGGGCACGACCGTGGACAGGTCGAGCTCCATGTACTCCGAGAACGTCGGCTCGACGTAGTCCGGCGACGACGGGTCCAGCCAGAGGCCCTGCTCCTTGGCGTAGGCCTCGACGAGCGCGAGCTGCTCCTCGGACCGGCCGGTCAGGCGCAGGTAGTCGACCGTGACGCCGTCGATCGGGAAGATCGCCGCGGTGGAGCCGAACTCCGGCGACATGTTGCCGATCGTGGCGCGGTTCGCCAGCGGCACCTGGCCGACGCCCTCGCCGTAGAACTCGACGAACTTGCCGACCACACCGTGCTGGCGCAGCATCTGGGTGATGGTCAGCACCACGTCGGTGGCGGTGACGCCCGCCGGGATCTCGCCGGTCAGCTTGAAGCCGACGACGCGCGGGATCAGCATCGACACGGGCTGGCCGAGCATGGCGGCCTCGGCCTCGATGCCGCCGACGCCCCAGCCGAGCACACCGAGGCCGTTGACCATCGTGGTGTGCGAGTCGGTGCCGACGCACGTGTCCGGGTAGGCGCGGAGGACGCCGTCGACCTCGCGGGTCATGACGGTGCGCGCCAGGTACTCGATGTTGACCTGGTGGACGATGCCGGTGCCCGGGGGGACGACCTTGAAGTCGTCGAACGCCGTCTGGCCCCAGCGCAGGAACTGGTAGCGCTCGTGGTTGCGCTGGTACTCGAACTCGACGTTGCGCTCGAACGCGTCGGCGCGGCCGGCGACGTCGATCTGCACGGAGTGGTCGATGACCATCTCGGCCGGTGCCAGCGGGTTGATGCGGGTCGGGTCGCCACCGAGCTCGGCGACGGCCTCACGCATCGTCGCCAGGTCGACGACGCAGGGCACACCGGTGAAGTCCTGCATGATCACGCGGGCCGGCGTGAACTGGATCTCCGTGCTCGGCTGAGCGTCGGGGTCCCAGGCGGCCAGGGCGCGCACGTGGTCGGCGGTGGTGTTGGCACCGTCCTCCGTGCGCAGCAGGTTCTCGGCGAGGATCTTGAGCGCGTACGGCAGGCGCTCGAGCCCTTCGACGGCCGACAGCCGGAAGATCTCGTACGAGTTCCCTGCGACGTCCAGGGTTCCCTTCGATCCGAAAGTGTCCACGCTGCTCACTGCGGCTCCTTCTACGGGGGCTTTCCGGCGCGGGCACCGATCGGGAGATGGTTCCGACGCCGAGGTTTCCGGGGGCTCCGCCCAGCGTACGCACAGGCCGCCGGGCTGGCCCCAGCATAACCCATATATCTTGACGTCAAGATACTTAGGGGTGCCTCACCGTGACCCGACACGGTCGGGAACACCGTCGGGCCGCCAGGCGTTGCACCCTGGCCGCTCCCCCCACGGAAGGACCCCGCGTGCCCGCACCCCTGCCCTCCCTCGCCACCCAGGCCGCCCACCTGGTCGAGCTCGGCCTGCTGACCGACCACGGAACCCTCGACCCCGCAGCCCTGCACTCGGCCGCCGCAGAGCTCGCCCGACGCGCGCCCGAGGGCTCCCTGCTCGTGGTGCACCCCCGGCACCTGCCGCCGTCGTCCCTCGCGCCGCACCTGCGCCGCCAGGTCCGCACCCGCAGCGGCACGGACGAGCGTCCCGGGTTCGTCGTCGTCGACATGCCCGACGTCGACGCCTTCGCCCCCACGGGCGTCGACGAGCCCACCAGCGACGTCTACGCCGTCGTCGGCCCGGACCGGGGCGACGACCTGGCGAACTGGTCCCCCGCCGAGGCGTCGCCCGAGATCGCCGGGCGCGGCCGCAGCCCGCTGACCCTGGCCGAGGGCCTGCACTGGGTGCTGCAGGACCCCACGGCGCTGGAACGCAACCGGTGCTTCATGACGATCGGCTCCCGGCTGCGCAAGCCGGACGGCTCGTTCGACACGCGCACGCCGGCGGTGTGGATCTCCAACGGCACCGGCCGGGGCGGCATCGAGCGCCGCGGCGCTGCCAAGGTCGGCTGGTGCTGGTGGGGCAACCGGCACACCTGGCTCGGCTTCGCCTCGGCCGCGGCGCGGCTCGCCTGAGACGTCCGGCGGTCCCGGGTCACCCCGGGGCGACCAGCTCCAGCTCCACCTCGAGCGACTGCGGGTCGACCCCCGCCGGGAGGGCCACGACGTGCGTGGTGTAGACCATGTCCGCCGTGCACATGCCGTCGTCGACCTCGAGACGGACCGAGACCAGGTCGCCCTCGGCGGTGACCGACGTCGGCGTCCACGGGCAGGACGAGCTGCCCGCCGCGTAGACGGCCAGCCGCCCGTCCTGCCCGAGGACCCAGCCCGGCTCCATGCCCTCCGTGGCTTCCGCACCGGCCGGTGCGCCCCGGTAGCTGTTGAGGACCAGGTCCGGATCCTCTTGCCGCACGAGCAGCGCGACCACGAGACCGGCCAGCGCCACCACCGCGACCACCGCCAGTCGCAGCGGCAGCCAGCGGCGCACCGGCCCTCGTCCGTCCGTGGTTCCCCCGTCCATGACCCCGACCGTACCGGGAGGGTCAGCGGTCCAGGACCGCCACGCACTCCACGTGGTGGGTGTGCGGGAACAGGTCGAACGCCCGCAGGCTCGTCAGGCCGTAGCCGTGCCCGGCGAGCAGGCCGATGTCGCGTGCCAGCGCCGCCGGGTCGCACGCCACGTAGACGATCCGACCCGGCGCCCGGCCCGCGATCGCGTCGACGACGGTGCGCCCGGCGCCCGCACGCGGCGGGTCCAGCACCACGACGTCGGCCGGACCGACGTCGCCCTGGGCGTCACCTGCGCTGCCGGCGAGCACCCGGTCCACCGCGCCCAGGCGCAGGTCGACCTGGTCCAGGCCGTGCACGTTGCGTCGGGCGTCCTTCACGGCCTGCTCGTCGCCCTCGACCGCGACGACACGCCCCTGCTCCCCGACGGCGGCCGCGAGCGGGAGCGTGAACAGCCCGGCCCCCGAGTACAGGTCGAGGACGGTCCGCCCGGTGACGTCACCGACGGCGTCCAGCACCGCGCCGGCCAGCACGGCCGGCGCCTCGCGGTGCACCTGCCAGAACCCGTCCGCAGCGACCCGGTAGCGGTGCTCGGTGCCGCCCACCGTCACCGTCTCGCTCACCGAGCGGCGGGCGTTGGGACGGAAGTCCGGCCGGCCCCGTCGCCACGGCGTGCCGTCGACGAGCACCATCGGCGTCTCGCCACCGGCCGGCGCCACGAGCTCGATGCGCTGGCCCGGGCGCCAACGGTGGGTGAACACGCTCTCGCTCTCTGCGAGCGCCGCCACCTCCGGGGTCCCCAGCGGCATCGCGTCGAGCGTGACGACGTCGTGCGAACGGAAGCGCCGCATGCCCGCGCGCCCCCCGCCGTCGGTCACGAGCTCGACGCGGGTGCGGTACCCCAACCCGTGGTTCTCGTCGTCGCCCGGTGCGGCCTCGACGGTGACATCGAGCTCCAGGCCGGCGAGCCGCTGCAGCTGTTCCGCCACGACGGCCGCCTTCCACCGGCGCTGGGCGGGCAGGGAGACGTGCGAGAGCTCGCCGCCCCCCGCGCCACCGGGGCCGGCGGCCGGCCAGGCCGGTTCGACCCGGTCCGCGGACGACTCCAGGACCTCGACGGCATCCGCGCGCCAGAACTTCTTGCCGCCTTCCGTCACGCGTGCACGGACGGTCTCACCGGGCAGCGTGTGCCGCACGAAGACGACACGGCCCTCGTGCCGCGCGACGCAGTGGCCGCCGTGGGCGACGGGACCGACCTCGAGCACGAGCTCGAGGCCGACGTTCGGGTCGACGGGGCGGGGGCGGGGGGACGATCGGCGGGGTCGGGTCACCGACCCATTGTCCCTTGCTCAGAGCGGTCGGCGGCCCTCGACCTCGTCACTCTCGAGTCCCGTGTACCCCGCGGACGAGGAGAGCTGCCACGGGACGGAGGCGACGACCACGCCCGGGGTGAACAGCAGCCGGCCCTTGAGCCGCAGCGCCGACTGGTTGTGCAGCAGGTGCTCCCACCACCGGCCCACGACGTACTCGGGGATGTACACCACGACGAGGTCGCGCGGGGACTCGCTGCGCAGCGACCGCACGTAGTGCAGGACCGGGCGGGTGATCTCGCGGTAGGGCGAGTCCAGCACCCGCAACGGCACCGGCAGGTCCAGCGCCTCCCACCGCTGGCGCAGGTCGGCGATCTCGTCGGCGTCCACACCCACCGTCACGGCTTCCAGCGAGGAAGGTCGGGACGCCCGCGCGTAGGCGAGCGCACGCATCGTCGGCTTGTGGACCCGCGAGACGAGCACCACGGCGTGCACGCGGCTGGGCAGCGCGCGCGCCCGGGACAGGTCGTCGAGCGCGAGCTCGGACCGCACCCGGTCGTAGTGCTTGCGGATGGCGCGCATGAGCACGAAGAGCACGGCCATCGCGACCACCGTGATCCAGGCGCCATGGGTGAACTTCGTGACCAGGACGATCACCAGGACGGCCGAGGTCAGGCCGAAACCCAGGCCGTTGAGCGCCCTCGACCACTTCATCCGGGCCCGGACGGCGCGCGAGGGCTCCTTGCGCAGCTCGCGCGTCCAGTGCCGCAGCATCCCGAGCTGGGAGAGGGTGAACGAGACGAAGACCCCCACGATGTAGAGCTGGATGAGGGTCGTGACCTCGGCGTTGAAGACGAGCACCAGCACGCCGGCCGCGATCGCGAGCGTGACGATGCCGTTGGAGAACGCCATGCGGTCACCGCGGGTGTGCAGCTGACGGGGCAGGTACCCGTCCTTGGCGAGCAGCGACCCCAGGACCGGGAACCCGTGGAAGGCCGTGTTGGCGGCGAGCAGCAGCACCAGCGCGGTGACGCCGATCGTGATCGCGGCGACCACGGACAACCCGCCGAACACCGTCTCGGCCAGCTGGGCGAGGACGGGATGCTGCTCGTAGTCGTCGCCGACGGGCACCCCGTCCCGGGTGAGCTGCGTGGCGGGGTCCTCGACGAACTTCACGCCCGTCGCCTGCGCGAGGAACAGGATCGTCATGAGCATCGCGGCCGAGATCGCGCCCAGCAGCGCGAGCGTGGTGGCGGCGTTGCGCCTCTTCGGCCGGCGGAAGGCCGGCACGTCGCTGGTGATGGACTCGACGCCGGTCAGCGCGACGGCGCCCGAGGCGAAGGCACGCGCGACGAGGAACGCGCCGGCG
The DNA here is from genome assembly GCF_013149785.1 of Isoptericola halotolerans. Lineage (GTDB taxonomy): Bacteria > Actinomycetota > Actinomycetes > Actinomycetales > Cellulomonadaceae > Isoptericola > Isoptericola halotolerans. The sequence continues at coordinate 77,833 of NZ_JABEZU010000003.1, read as the reverse complement.
ATGCCGAGCAGCCCTTGCTCGTACCCGGCCGCGGGGACCAGCTCCAGGTCGGCGCTGGGCGCCTGCGGCATGTCACCGGACCAGAACCGCACCGCGCCGACGACGGCGAGCACCCCGAGCGCGGCCATGAAGCAGTAGATCACCACGACGAAGACCCAGGCGGACTCGCGCACGCCGCGCAGGTTCACCACCGTCAGCGCGGCGACCAGCGCGGCGGCCACGAGCGGTTCGTGGCCGCGAGCCGACGGGACGAGCACCGCGAGGTACTGCGACGCCGCGGACAACGACACCGCCACGGTGAGCACGTAGTCGAGCATGAGCGCCGAGGCGACCCCGATGCCCGCCGTCGGGCCCAGGTTGGTCGTCGCGACCTCGTAGTCGCCACCACCGGAGGGGTACGCGCGCACGATCTGGCGGTAGGAGGCGACCACCACCAGCAGGACGACCACGACGACGAGCCCGACCCACGGGGAGAACGCGGTGGCCGCGATGCCCGCGAGCGCGAGCATCAGCAGGATCTCGTCCGGGGCGTACGCCATCGACGACAGCGCGTCCGAGGCGAACACCGGCAGCGCGACGCGCTTGGGCAGGAGAGAGCGCTTCGAGCTCTCGCTGCGCAAGGGGCGCCCTAGGAGCAGCCGCTTCGCGGCGTCTGCGATGTCCGACACGGTGACTCATGCTATGCCCGACGGGGCGTCCCGGCGCGGGTCGGCACACCGGCTGCCAGGGGTATAGCGTTCCGTGGTGTGCACTTCGTGATCATGGGATGCGGCCGCGTGGGCTCCTCGCTCGCGCAGGAGATCGAGGCGCGCGGCCACTCGGTCGCGGTCATCGACCAGAACCCCGACGCCTTCCGCCGGCTCGGCCCCGACTTCGCCGGCCACAAGGTGACCGGCGTCGGCTTCGACCGCGAGACGCTCGTGCAGGCCGGGATCGAGGACACCTACGGGTTCGCCGCGGTCTCCGACGGCGACAACTCCAACGTGCTCGCCGCACGGGTCGCCCGGGAGACCTACGGTGTCGACCACGTCGTCGCACGGATCTACGACCCGCACCGGGCCGAGATCTACCAGCGCCTCGGCATCCCGACCGTCGCGACGGTCCGCTGGACCGCGGACCAGGTCATGCGGCGCATGCTCCCGCTCGGGGCGACCGACGAGTACCGCGACCCCACCGGTGTCGTCCGGCTCGCGCAGGTCGACTACCACCCCGACTGGCTCGGCAAGTCCGTGCGCCGCATCGAGGCGACCACCGGCGCACGGGTCGCGTTCCTCACACGGTACGCCGAGGCGCGGCTCGTGGCGCCGGACACCCTGCTGCAGGAGAACGACGAGCTGCACGTGCTCATGCACGCCGACGACGCCGCCCGGGTCGAGAGGCTGATCACCCACACCCCCGGGCCCGAGGAGGACCAGGACTGATGCGTGTCGTCATCGCCGGTGCCGGGTCGGTCGGCCGGTCCATCGCCTCCGAGCTCCTCGCCAACGACCACGACGTCGTCCTGGTGGACAAGAACCCGTCGGCCATGCGGGTCTCCCAGGTCCCCGACGCCGACTGGGTCCTGGCCGACGCCTGCGAGACGTCCTCCCTCGACGGGGCGGACGTGTCCTCGGCGGACGTCGTGGTGGGGGCCACCGGGGACGACAAGGTCAACCTCGTGTTCTCCCTGCTCAGCAAGACGGAATTCGCCGTGCCCCGCACGGTCGCCCGGGTCAACAACCCGCGCAACGAGTGGATGTTCGACGAGTCGTGGGGCGTCGACGTCGCGGTCTCGACGCCGCGCATCATGACCGCCATGGTCGAGGAGGCCGTGTCGGTCGGCGACCTGGTGCGGATCTTCACCTTCCACCAGTCGGGCGCCGACATCCTCGAGGTGACCCTGCCCGAGGAGTCCCCGCTGGTGGGCCTGCGGGTCAGCGACGTGGTCTGGCCGCCGGACGTCGTCCTGGCCTGCGTGGTGCGCGGCATCCGGCCCTTCAGCCCGACCCCGGACGACGCGCTGGAGGCCGGCGACGAGCTGATGCTCGTCACCGGCCAGGAGTCCGACCCTGACATGTTGCAGCGACTCGTCGTCGACGGGCCCGAGCTCGGCTGAGGGCGGCTCGCCAACCTCAGGTCGCGGCAGGCTCCCGGCCACGGGAGTGAGCGCCGCGCACCACGACCCAGGTGAGCCACAGCACGAGACCCCACAGCGGGACGCCGAGGATCAGGTGCATGGTGCCGAGCCACCCGACGTCGCCGTTCAGGTAGAGCGGGACCTTGACCACCAGGCGCACGGCGAAGAGGCCCACCCAGAACCAGCTGGCGATGGTGTAGCGGCGCACGAGCCCGGCGTCGGACCGCCAGGCCGCCAACGCGGCGAACGGGCTCTCCTGCCCGTCCTCGGCAGGCTCCGTGTCGCTGTCGGCCCCGGCGCGACGGGTCGACGGGTCGGAGAATCCGGCCCGGATCCCCTCGACGACGAGGCCCACCAGGGGCCAGCGCACCAGGATGGAGATCACGAAGGCGAGCAGGTAGGCGGCGTTGGTCCACAGCCCGACGACGTAGAAGTCCTGGGCCTCGCCCGACCGCCACGCCCACACGACACCGACGGCGATCCCGAGCACGCCGCCGAGAGCCTGGGTGACAGGGGTGCGCTGGACCAGGCGTGCCACGACGGCCACCAGCGCGGCCCCCACCGCTGACAGCAACGACGGCGGGAGGTCCTGCGTGACGACGTAGACGACGACGAAGACGAGTCCCGGCAGGATCGCCTCGACGACGCCCCGTACCCCGCCGACCGCCTCGGTGAACGAGAAGGAGTCGGCGGTCACGGCGCGCATCCCGCGACGTGGCCCCTCGCCGGAGGACGTCGGGTCGCCGGTCGTCGCCTCGGGAGCGTGGCGCTGGTCGTTCACGTGGTCCTCGTGCTCCTCGTCCTGCCGGCTCATTCGCCGGCCCGCGCGCGCAGCTCGTACCGGGGGTTGAACATCGTGCGCCGGCCGTCGCGGACCGTCACCATGCCCTCGACGCGCAGCCGCCGCCCTGGCTCGATGCCGGCGATCTCCCGGCGCCCGAGCCAGACCAGGTGCAACGTCCCCGACCCGTCGTACAGCTCGGCCTCCACGCTGGGGACGTTCTGTCGTGGACGCAGCACGACCGAGCGCAGGACGCCGGAAGCAACGCCGCGATGACGCGGCTCGAGCTCCTCGAGCGGGCGACAGCCCGTCACCAGCGCCGCGGCCGTGCGCTCCTCGTCGGCGGCGACCTCGTCGGTGGAGGCGAGAGCCGTGCGGACCATGCTGCGCAGGGACACCGGGGGCCTCAGCGGATCTCGGTGATCTCCGGCCCGCGCGTGAGCGGGTCGAAGGACGGGGCCTGCGGCGTCGTGTCGGGGAGCCCGTCCGTGGTGTCGGCCCCCGCACCGTCCTTGCGGGCCTGCCGCGGCAACGTGAGCGTGAGCAGGTCCCGGGGCGGGCGAGGGTTCGAGTCGCGGACGACGACGATGTTCGCGAAGACCGACTCCAGCGGCTTGGCGGCCTCGGTGTCGACGGCGGCGCGCCCGGACAGCACGCCGCGCAGGAACCAGCGCGGGCCGTCGTGGCCGATGAACCGCGCCGGCCGTACCGCCGGCTTGCCCTCGGCCGTCTTCGCCGGGATGCGCGCCACGAGCTCGCGGCCGAACGCGCCGGGGACGTCGTCGACCGTCCCGCCCTGCTTGGTCAGGGACGCTGCGATCTCCTCGCGCACCTCGTCCCAGATGCCACCTGTCTTGGGCGCGGCAAAGGCCTGCACCTGCAGCACGGAGCCCTGCAGCGAGGCCGCCACTCCGGTGACCTTCTGCGACTTCTTGTCGACCTCCATGCGCAGCTGCAGCCCGGGCAGCACCGGCAGCCAGACCGCTCCGAGGTCCACGCGCGGCCCCATGGCCGTCACCTGCGAGGAGTCGTACGGTCCGCGCCCCGCGGGCGCCGCCGTCGGCTCCGCGCCCCCGGGCTCTCCGCCCGGAGCGGCAGCGGTCTCGTCCGCAGCGGCGGACTCGGTCGCCTTCGTCGACGCCTTGCGCCGGAACAGACCCACCAGGGATCTCCTTGTCTCGTCGATTCCGACGGCGCGCACGCCGTCCTGTATCCAGGTTAGACCGATCGTGGCACCGGTCTAAACGCGCAGGTCAGGCGGGCGTGATCCCACCGCTCGACCCGAACCCGCCGTCGCCGCGGTGCGACCCGGGCAGACGGTCCGCCACCAGGAAGCGGGCGTGCTCGACGCGCTGGACCACGAGCTGGGCGATGCGGTCACCACGGCTCAGCCGGACGGTCTCGGTGGCGTCGGTGTTGGCCAGCACGACCTTGATCTCGCCCCGGTACCCGGCGTCGATGGTGCCGGGGGCGTTGACGACGGTGACGCCGTGCTTCGCCGCGAGGCCGGAACGGGGGTGGACGAAGGCCGCGAAGCCCTCCGGCAGCGCGATCGCCACACCGGTCGGCACGACGTCGCGCGTGCCGGGGGCGAGCTCGACGTCGCGCGTCGTGACCAGGTCCGCACCGGCGTCGCCCGGATGGGCGTAGGCGGGCACGGGAACGCCGTCGTCCAGGATCGTGACGAGCACGTCGAGCGTGCTCGGGTCGGTCACCGGCGGGCTCGCATTCTCAGGCACCGGGGCAGCCTATCGGACACCTGGGGCCTGCGATGATGTACGCATGAACGACGCGTCCACGCGATCATCCGACACCACCGGCTCGGCGCCGACACCGCTGTTCCGCGAGCGCCTGCTGCCGGGACCGGGCGCGTGGGTCGCCGCGGTGGGGCTCGGGGTGATCGTGGCCGTGGTGGTCCTGCCCGTCGCCCCGCTGGTCGCGCCGGGCGCAGGGATCCTGGCCGCGGCGGGCGTGATCGCCGCCCTGGTCGCCACCGCCCCGGTGGTCGAGGTAGCCGACGGCGAGCTGCGCGCCGGGACCGCCCACGTCCCCGTCGGCCTGCTGGGGCCCGTCACCCCCGTGTTCAGCGCGGAGGAGATGCGGGTACAGCTCGGGCCGGAGCTCGACGCCCGCGCGTACGTCTGCCTGCGCAGCTGGGCCCGCACGGGGCTCAAGGCGGAGCTGGTGGACCCGCTGGACCCGACGCCGTACTGGTTGATCTCCACGCGCCGTCCGGACGACCTGGCCGCGGCGATCGAGGAGGCGGCGGCCCGCTGAGCGCTCCGGCGCCGTCGGCCCGCACGGTCCGGGGACGACGAAGGCCGTCACGTCGAGGACATGACGGCCCGGGTGTCGGGGACTGGACTGGTGCCAGGCTCGAACGTCAGGCGGCGCACTCCGTGCAGATCATCTGGCCCTTCTTCTCGTAGGCCAGCTGGCTGCGGTGGTGCACGAGGAAGCAGCTCGAGCACGTGAACTCGTCAGCCTGGCGGGGAAGGACGCGCACCGCGAGCTCCTCGCCGGACAGGTCGGCGCCCGGGAGCTCGAACCCTTCCGCGGCTTCCGTCTCGTCCTCGTCGACGACACCCGACGACTTGTCGGAACGACGGGCCTGGAGCTCCTGGATGGAGTCCTGCTCGTTGTCCTCTTCGTTCTTGCGGGGTGCGTCGTAGTCGGTTGCCATCTGTGGTGTCACACTCCGTGGGGGTCGGTGGCGGTACGCGCTGGTAATGCTCGGCGGACTGGTTTTGTTCCCGGTCGGCCCCCGGATTCTGCACTATTCGTGGCGGGTACGCGACACGACGCCGTGTCGCGCCGGTCACACCCGGGTTGACCAGCGCAAACAGTAGCTGATCTCAGCCTCGCGCCGGGTCACTCGAGCCCGTCGGCGTCAGCGGCCTCCAGCAGGGCCACCAGCTCCGTCTGCCGCGCCGGCGCCCCGGCGACGGTCATGAGCTGCGTCGCGGGCGCTCCCCGCAGCCCGGACAGCGCGGCACCGGCCTCGACGGCCACCAGGCCTCCGGCGGCGACGTCCCACGGGTTGAGACCACGCTCGTAGTAGAGGTCGAGGGAGCCCTCGGCGAGGAGGCACAGGTCGATGGCCGCCGCACCGAGACGGCGGATGTCGCGCACCCGGGGCAGCACCTGCCCCAGCACGCGGGCCTGGTGCGCCCGTCGCGTCGCGTCGTACCCGAAGCCGGTGCCGACCAGGCAGGTCGCGAGCGAGGTCGCCTCGCGCACCCGCAGCTCCCGACCGTCCTTCTCAGCACCCTGACCGCGGGCCGCCGTCCAGGTCACGCCGTCCACCACGGAGTGCACGGCCCCGGCCAGCGGCGTCCAGGTGGCCGGGTCGGTCCCGCCCGCCACCACGGCCACGGAGACGGCGTAGGAGGCGATGCCGTACAGGTAGTTGACGGTCCCGTCGATCGGATCCACGACCCACGTCAGACCGCTCGTGCCGGGGACGTCGTCGCCCTCCTCACCGAGGATCGCGTCCTGCGGACGGCGAGCGGCCAGACGCCGGCGCAGCAGGGCCTCCGAGGCGCGGTCCATCTCGGTCACCGGATCGACGTCGGTGGACTTCGTGGCCGCGACCACGACCCGGTCGGGGCGGCCACCACGCACCATCGCCCCGGCCTCGAGCGCGAGCGATCGGGCCAGGGAGCGCAGGTCGGCGATCTCGGGTGCGGACGGGAGGGCAGGCTGTGAGGTCACCCGTCCATCCTGCCCGATTCCCGGCCCCACCGGCCGGTCCAGCCGCCGCCGACGTGCGGCACGACCCAGCCGAGCGCGAGGGACAGCAGCCGGAAGCCCAGCACGAAGGCCACGACGCACAGCGCGGACCACCACGCCCACCACCCCGTCTCCCACAGCACGACGACGGCGCCCGCGCCGAGGATCGCCGGGACGGCGTAGAGCTGCCGGTCGGCGAAGATCAGGGGCGTCTCGCCCACGAGCATGTCGCGCAGGACACCACCCCCGACGCCCGTGAGGACACCGACGACGAGCGAGGCGAGCAGCCCGGCGTCGAGCTCCAACGACTTGGTCGTGCCCTGGACGACGAACAACGACAGCGCGGCGGCGTCGAGCACGACCACGGAGCGGCGCAGCCGGGCCAGCCCCGGGTGCAGCACGAACGTGACCAGTCCCGCCGCGAGCGCCGCGACGACCAGCCGCCAGCTCGAGATGCCCACCGGCGGGGTGTCGCCGATGAGCAGGTCGCGCAGGATGCCGCCGCCGAGCCCGCACACCCAGGCCAGCACCAGCACGCCGAACAGGTCGAACCGCTTGCGCACGGCGGCCAGCGCCCCGGAGACCGCCGCGACGAAGACGGCTGCCGTCTCGAGGACGCTGACTCCGGCCATCAGGTTCTCCACGGGGTCATCCTGTCCAGCGCCCGGGCCACGAGCAACCGAGGATTCGCGGCACACCGACGCGCCTGCACGCGGCGGGCCGTCACGGGTGGCACCCTCGAACGAGCGGGCCCGCCGTGCGGGCGGGCGTGAGGAGGAACCATGGCAGAGCTCGAGCTCGTGACGTTGCACGAGGACGCCGAGCGCCTGGTCCTGCGCGGCCCGGACGGCGTCGAGCACACCTTGACGATCACCGAGGCGCTGCGGGCCGCGGTCCGTCGCGACAGGCCGCGGACCGAGGCGCTGCAGGCCGAGTCCGCGGCGACGCTGCGTCCCCGCGAGGTGCAGGCACGACTGCGCGCCGGGGCGACGGCCGAGGACCTGGCCGAGACCTCCGGGCTTCCCCTGGAGCACGTGCGCCGCTACGAGTGGCCGGTCATCACCGAACGCGACCACGTCGTCAACCAGGTGCGCACCCACCACGTCGACCCCGAGGGGAAGACCGACCTGGGTGAGCTGGCGGACAGCCGTCTGGCCGCGCGGGGCGTCCGCGAGGGCGAGGCCACGTGGACCGCCCGGCGCGAGGGCAACGCCCCGTGGCACGTGGAGGTCCGCTTCACCGCCGGGGAGCGCGAGCGCACCGCCCGCTGGTCGTTCGACCCCAAGGGCCGCGTCGTGGTCGCGCTGGACGACGAGGCGCGCTGGCTCGGGCAGCCCGACGACCCGGTCTCCCCCGAGGTGCTGGGCGTGCCCGGCGTGGTCGACCGGCGACGCCCCGCACCACCCGATCCGGCGGGCGACGCCACGGCACGGCTGCTCGACGACCTGGCAGGTCGGCGCGGTCAGCGTCCGGCGCAACGGCCCCGACGCAGCGACGCCGGCCCGCAGGACCAGGAGCTGCCCCTCGATCTGACACCCCCACCCGTGCCCGACGACGGCGCGAGCGTGGTCGACCTCGGTGCGCGGCGCGACGCGCAGCGTGCCTCGCGCAGCGCCGGCTCGGCCGACTCGCCGGGCGCAGCGCCCGCCGAGCAGGCCACGGACGAGGACCCTGCGCCGGAGACCGGCTCCGCGCGTGGCAGCGGGTCACCGGCCACCGAGCCGGAGACCGACCGGGGAGCCGCGAGCGGCCCGGAAGGTTCACCGTCGACGCCAGGTACGGACGGTCCCGGACCGACGGCGACCGACCCGGTGGTTGCGGAGCCCGTGACCTCGGACCCCGTGGCGACCGAACCGGTGGTGCCGGGCACTGCGGCGCCCGTGCCGTCGGCGGTCCTGGGCGACGTCCCCGCCCCGCCCAAGCCGGGCAAGTCCGGTCGGCGCTCCCCGCGCAAGGGGCGCGCGCAGGTGCCGAGCTGGGACGAGATCGTGTTCGGCGGTGCGCGCCCCTCGTCCTGAGGCCGGTCGCACCGCTCAGTGCATGTCGAGCAGCGTGTCCGTCGACGGCGCGAGCCGCCGGGCGGTGTCTTGGGTCATCCGTCGCATGTGGTGCCGGCGGCACAGCACCTCGTAGGCGACCTCCGCCCCGGAGGCGACGTCCCCGACGACGACCTGGTCGCCCTCGACGACCATGACCCCGCCGACGGTCCGGGCGTTGTGGGTGGCCCGCGCCCCGCACCAGCACAGGGACTGCACCTGCAGCACCTCCATGCGGTCGGCGAGCTCCACGAGACGTGCCGAGCCGGGGAACAACCGGGTGCGGAAGTCGGCGGTGATGCCGAACGCGAAGACGTCCATCTCGATCTCGTCGACCAGGCGCGCGAGCTGCTCGACCTGCGCGGGCGAGTAGAACTGCGCCTCGTCGCACACCAGGTAGTCCACGACGTGGCCGTGCTGCCGCTCGGCGGTGATGACCTGCCAGAAGTCGGTGTCCTCGGTGACCTCGCGCGCGTCGACCTCGAGGCCGAGCCGCGACGACAGCCGGGCCGCGCCGGCGCGGTCGTTGCGCGTGAAGATGATGCCGTGGCGTCCGCGGGCGCGGTGGTTGTGGTCCGTCTGCAGGGCCAGCGTCGACTTGCCGCTGTCCATGGTCCCGGAGAAGAAGACGAGCTCGGCCATGCTCAGATCCTGTCAGACGGCGGTGTTCAGAAGGCGACGAGCAGCGGGACGACCATCTCGGTGGGCGTCAGCGACCCGTGGACGCCCGGCATGCGCCGGGCGTTGGCGGAGTGCAGCCGGGAGTCGACGACGGTGGCCCTCCCCCGCGCGGCGACGAGCACGTCACCCACCGCGGGCAGCACGTGGTCGGCCACGGGCCCGAGCCAGCCGGCGTCGGTCGCGGCGTCGCGCGGCACGACGACGGCGTCCTCACCCAGCGTGGCGGCCCACCGCTGCGCGATCCCCGCGGGGTCCGCGCCGGGGGCGGCGTAGACGTGGGTCATGCGCGGCTCGCCACCGAGCAGGGCGACGTCCTGGTCGAGGGCGGGGACGGCGGCGACGTCGTGCTGGCGGGCGGGGTCGGTCGTGACCTGGCCGTGGTCGGCGGTGACGAGGATCAGGGTGCCGGCCGGGACGCTCGCGGCGAGGCGGCGCAGCTCGGCGTCGGTGGCCTCCAGCGCGTCGCCCCACTGCCACGAGTCCGGTCCGTGCTGGTGCCCGACCGCGTCGACCTCGCCCTGGTAGAGGTAGACGAGCCCGTCGTCGCGCAGGGCCCGCAGCGTCGCGTCGACGCGCTCGGCGAACGTCTCGGCCACCACGTAGCGCGGTCCGCGCAGGGCGGCGCGCGTCATGCCGGACCCGGCGAACTTGGCAGGACCGGGGGCCACGACACTGACCCCGGCGCCGAGCGCCTCGAAGACCGTGGGCTCGCGCTGCAGGTCGGCCGGGTCGGTGCCCAGCGGCGCAGAGGTCTTGGGCTCGGGCCGGTACGGGTCGGACTGCTCCTGCCAGGACACCATGGTGGCCAGCCCGCCGGTGGCGGGGTTGCGCTGGGTGTACCCCAGCATGCCGGTCAGGCCCGGTGCGGTGCCGGTGCCGAAGGTGGCGAGCGCGGCCGCCGTCGTCGACGGGAAGCTGGTCACCAACGAGTGCGCTTCGGGCAGCAGGCGGCGCAGGAACGGTGCGTGCCCGCCGCGCTCGGCGAGGTTGTGCAGGCCGAGGCCGTCCACCATGACGACGACGACGCGCCGCGCGGCCGGCAGACCCAGCGCGGCCGCGCAGGCGGTCGACCGCAGGCCGGTGCTGGTGGTGACGTCCACGCCGAGGCAGCCGGCGGCTGCCGGGAGGACCGCGGCCAGGGAGTCGGTGCCGTAGGACGGCGCGACGAGGTCGTCGGGCAGCGGGATCGCGGTCATCGGGTGGGGCGCCCGCCCACCCCGGTGGCGGCCGAGAGCTCGCGGGCGAACGCGGCGGCACGGCGCACGGCGTCGCGCCCCTCGGCGGCGTCGGAGACCCGCACGACGATGTCGTCGGGTGTGATCTGCCCGGTGTACCCGTGGTCGGCCTCGCAGTTCGGGTCCGGGCACGTCGCGGGCTCGAGGTCGAGGCGGGAGACCGCGCCCCAGCCGACCGCGAGCGTCAGCTCGGCGGCGCTGTCCCCGGGCCGGTGGTCGGCGGGCTCGGCCACGACGTGCGTGAGCGCGACGGACCGCACCTCGCCGAGGGGTACGGCCTCGGTGGTGGCCGCGGCGGACGACGGGTTGGCGGCGTCGCCCTCGTGGTCGTCGACGTGCGCGGCGACCAGGCGCGTCGGGGTCAGCACGAGGACGGTCAGGTGACGGCGCACCTGGCTGTCGAACGTGGTCTCCGCCTGGACGAGGTGCGCGAGGACGGGCTCGTCGGCGAGCGCGACGTCGATCACGTCGTTGACCAGGTCCGGGTAGTACCCGGCCCGGAACACGTGGGCGGTCAGGTCGTCGCGAAGGTTCTTGCGGGCGGTCGCAGAAGGCACCCGCCCATCTTCCCACTCCTGGCAACGCCGTGTGACCTGCTGTGGACAGAGCAGTCGCACGCCGCCGTCAGCCCGGCAGGGCGCGGCGCAGGGAGTCGGCGCGGCGGCCCGCGGGGCGCAGCCGCACGGTGGCGTGCAGCACCGAGGCGCCCTGCTCGGCCACCGTCACGGGGTACAGCTCCAGGGAGGCGAGCTCGGGCAGGTCGTCGGCCATGACGGAGACACGGGCGAGGACGTCCTCGAGCGCGTCGACGTCCGCGGGCGGCGCTCCCCCGTAGCCGTACAGCCGCGGCGCGGCGCGCACGGTGCTCACCAGGGCCGAGACGTCCACGTCGGTCAGGGGCGGGATGCCGTGCGCGACGTCGTCGAGCAGGTCGACGGCGTCGCCGGCCAGCCCGAAGGACACCATCGGGCCGAACAGCGGGTCCTCGGCGCAGCGGATCACGCAGGAGACCCCCACCGGCGCCATGGACTGGACCTCGAAGACCGCGTCCTGCACGCCGAGCACCGTGGCGGCGTTCTCCCGCATCCGGGCGACGTCGGCGCGCAGCTCGGCGGCGTCGGCGATGTCGAGCCGCACTCCCCCGAGGTCGCTGCGGTGCCGCAGCGCGGGCGAGGCGCTCTTCAGCGCGACGGGCCAGCCGAGCTCGTCCGCGACGGCGACCGCCTCCTCGGGCGTGCTGACCTGCCGGGACGGCCACAGGCGCAGGCCGTAGCAGGCGAGCAGCTCGGCGGCCTCGTCGGCGTCGAGGTCGCACGCGTCACGCCCGGCGAGCCAGCCGGTGACGAGGCGGCGCGCCCGGCGCGCGTCCACGCCGTCGGGCATCACGTAGTGGCCGCGCTCCTCGGCCCGGGAGCCGGCGTGCTCGACCACCTTGCCGAGCGCGACGACGGCGTCCTCGGGCGTGGAGAACGCCGGGATGCGGACGATGCGGCCGTCGGGCGCCTCGGCGGTGAGCTCGTCCGGCATGCCGTGCAGCCCGAGCATGGAGGCGACGGTGGTGCGCCCGGTGCGGGCGGCGGCCTCGGCCACCGCCCGGGCGATCGCCCCGGTACGCGGCTGGACGACGGGCACGTCCACGACGACGACAGCGTCGCACGCGCCGGGTGCGTAGAGCGCGTCGACGGTCTGGGCGATCTGCTCCTCGCGGGCGTGCGGGCGCAGGAAGTCGCTGGAGGCGGCCACGGTCAGGCCGGCTGACGCCGCGGCCTCCGCGACGAGGGCAGCGAGCGCCGCCGAGGACGCGAGGATCCCCACGCGGCCCCCGGCCGGGAGCGGCTGGTGGGCGAGGACCTGGGCGATGTCCATGAGCTGGTGGGTGTTGGCGGCCTGGATGACGCCGGACTGGCGCAGCAGCTCGTCCAGCAGCCGTCGCGGGGCGTGCGTGGCGCGCACGGCGTGCCCGGGCGGGACCACCTGGCCGGACCGGCCCGCGGTGGCCACCACCACCGGCTTGACGGCGGACAGCCGCCGCGCGATGCGGGAGAACTTGCGCGGGTTGCCGATGGACTCCAGGTACAGGCACACGACCTCGGTGGCGTCGTCGTCCTGCCAGTACTGCATGAGGTCGTTGCCGGAGACGTCGGCGCGGTGGCCCGCAGAGACCATCGACGAGACACCGAGTCCGCGCCGTTCCAACGTCGCGGCCAGGGTGACGGCGGCCGCCGCCGACTGGCAGAAGAGGCCGACGACGCCGGGCCGCGGCGGGTGCAGGGCGAGGCTGGCGCGCAGGGCGGCACCCGGCGTGGTGGTGAGCACCCCGTAGGAGACCGGCCCCACGACGCGCATCCCGGCGGCGTGCGCGGTGCGCAGCAGCTCGCGGCGGCGTTCCAGGCCGTCGGTGCCGGCCTCGGCGTACCCGCCGGACAGCACGACGACGCCGCGCGCCCCGGTGGCGGCGATCCGCCGGACGGTGTCCACGGCGTCGTCGGGCTCCACGGCCAGCAGGGCGAGATCGACCTGCCCGACGGCGTCCCACCCGGCCGCGTGCTCCACGCCGTCGGGCACGTCGCCGGGCGGGTCGAGGACGACGAGCTCGGTGTCGCCGGGGTCGTTGACCTGGGCGTCCAGGACGCGACGGGCGAGCAGCGCCTCGGGGGTGCCGTCGTCGTGCCCCTGCTCCCCCCGGCCGGGCCCGACCAGCAGGACGCGGCGCGCCGACAGCAGGCCCGCCATCGAGCGCGCCTCGGCGCGGTGCTCCCGGTCGGCCATGACGGCGCGAGAGCGCTCGGTGGGGTCGAGGTCGATGCCGACGGAGACGATGCCGTCGTCCAGGTGCTGGCTGATCTCGTAGCCCGCGTCGCGGAAGACCCCGAGCATCGAGGAGTTCTGCGGCAGGACCTCCGCCGTGAAGCGCCGCACCCCGCGCTCGCGCGCGGCCGCCGCGACGTGCTCCAGGAGCACGGAGGCCAGACCCTTGCCCTGCACGGAGTCGGCGATGTTGAACGCGACCTCCGCCTCGCCGTCGGTGATGACGTCGAACCGGGCGACGCCGAGGACGTCGTCGCGCTCGGCGCCGTCGTCGTCCGTCCCGGGGCGGACCGCGACCAGGGCGACGCGGTCCTGGTGGTCGAGGGTGACGAGGCGCGAGAGCTCACGGTCCGTGAGCCGCTTGATGGGCGCGAAGAACCGGAAGTACGCGGACCGCTCCGACTGGCCCTCCTGGAACCGCTGGATCGCATCGGCGTCGTCGGGCCGGATCGGGCGCACGTGCATCGTGGTGCCGTCGCGCAGCACGACGTCGGCCTCCCACTCGACCGGGTAGGGGGCGGGGCGCAGATCCTCCATCCGAGCAGGCTATCCGCTGCGCGCACCGGGCACTCGGGTGTCCCCTCCGAGTCCCGGGCATGGGAGCGGACTACCGGAGTAGCATCAAGGGTATGAAAGTCAGTGTGAGCCTGCGGGAGCAAGATCTGCGCTACCTGGATGCCTACGCCGAGCGCGTGGGACTGTCCTCACGCTCGGCGACGATCCATGCCGCGATCAAGGCGTTGCAGGCCCGTGACCTGGAGGCCGAGTACGCCGAGGCGATCGAGGAGTGGGCGGACTCGGACGATGCCGACGCCTGGGATGCGACCGTCGGCGACGGACTGGACGCCGATGCACCGCGGTGAGATCTGGCTCGCGGACCTCGACCCCTCGCGAGGTTCCAAGTCCGACAAGGTCCGGCCGGTCGTCATCGTGTCCCACGACGCGCACAACAGGGTGGCGCGACGCCTCGGACGCGGCGTCCTCACGGTCGTGCCACTGACGAGCAGCACTCGCCGGGTGCTGACGTTCCAGGTGCTGATCGACCAGGAGTCCTCCGGACTGCCACGCGACTCCAAGGCGCAGGCAGAGCAGGTTCGGGCGTTGGACGTCTCACGACTGGTCGAACGTGCGGGCCGCCTGACACGTGAACAACTCGCGGCCGTCGAGGACGCGCTGAGGCTGCACCTCGACCTGGACTGACCTCGGGGTGTCAGCGACGTCGCCCGAGCAGAAACCAGGGCGGCGAGGTGGTGCTCATCGGCCGGTGCACCGGGTCGAACCGTCGCGCCAGAGCTCAGGTGCGCAGGTGGGAGGCGCCGTTGAGGTCGAGAATCGCGCCTGAGGCCCAGACCGCCCCCGGGGAGGTCAGGTACAGCACCGCGTGCGCGACCTCTTCCGGCGTCCCTACCCGCCCGAACGGGCTCTCCGACCGCACGGCGTCGCCCGTCGGGCTCGCCAGCTTGGCCGCCTGCCTCTCGGAGCTGACGAACCCCGGAGCGACCGACGCGACCGCGATGTCGTGCGGGGCGAGGGCGACGGCCATCGACTGCCCGAAGGCGTGCAGCGCGGCCTTGGCCGCTCCGTACGCGGGAAACTCCGGCTCACCGCGAAACGCTCCCCGGGAGCCGATGTTCACGATGGTCCCACCGGTACCGCGGGCGATGATCTGCCGCGCGACGAGATACGTCATGTTCGCCGCAGCGATGAGGTCGACGTCGATCATCTCCCGCCAGATCCGCTGCCAGTCCGCGTAGTCCACGGTCTCGATCGGATGATGACGGCGTGCGCTGGGCGCGATCGCCGCGTTGTTGACGAGGACGTCGACTCCCCCGAGCGCCCCTGTCGCCGCCGTGACGATGCTCTCGGCGCCCTCCGGCCGGCCCAGGTCCCCGCCCACCACCGTGTGCCCCGCGCCGGCCAGCAGTCCGAGCGTCTCCTCGGCCGCCTCCCGGTCGGAGCCGTAGTGGACAGCGACCCGGTCACCACGGCCGGCAAGAGCCACCGCGATCGCACGACCGATCCCCCGGGACGCACCCGTCACCAGAACGTTGGCCATCAGGATTACCCTCCGCAATCTCGCCGCGATGCTCCTCGAACAAGTGAACCATCTTCGAGACGGCGCCCTGTCGAGCACGCATCGGCCCGTCTGCACCGCCCTGCCGCGCACTGGCGCTACGCTTCCCTCGAACGTCCGTACGGGGCCGATATGCCGCCGTCGGGCACCACCTCGCAGCCGAGAACGATCCAGGGAGCCGCACCGCATGGCGCGCAAGAAGGCCGCAGCCGTCGCCGACGAGCCGTTCGACGAGAAGATCGTCGACATCGACGTCGCCGCGGAGATGGAGACGTCGTTCCTCGAGTACGCGTACTCCGTCATCTACTCGCGGGCGCTCCCCGACGCGCGCGACGGGCTCAAGCCCGTGCAGCGCCGGATCCTGTACATGATGTCGGACATGGGGCTGCGCCCCGACCGCGCGTACGTCAAGTCCTCGCGCGTGGTGGGCGAGGTCATGGGCAAGCTGCACCCGCACGGTGACACCGCCATCTACGACGCGCTCGTACGCCTGGCGCAGAGCTTCTCGCTGCGGTTGCCGCTGGTGGACGGCCACGGCAACTTCGGCTCGCTCGACGACGGCCCGGCCGCCCCGCGGTACACCGAGGCCCGCCTCGCGGCCCCGTCGATGGCGATGACCGCCGGCCTGGACGAGGACGTCGTCGACTTCGTCCCGAACTACGACAACAAGCTCACCCAGCCCGAGGTGCTGCCCTCGGCCGTGCCGAACCTGCTGGTCAACGGCGCCTCCGGCATCGCGGTGGGCATGGCGACGAACATGCCGCCGCACAACCTCGTCGAGGTGGTCGCCGCCGGTCAGCACCTGCTGAAGAACCCCGGCGCCACCCTCGAGGACGTCATGCGCTACGTCCCCGGCCCGGACCTGCCCACCGGCGGCAAGATCGTCGGGCTCGACGGCGTGCGCGACGCCTACCGCACCGGCCGCGGCTCCTTCCGCACCCGCGCCACCGCCCGCATCGAGAACGTGACGCCGCGCCGCAAGGGCATCGTCGTCACCGAGCTGCCGTACACGGTGGGCCCGGAGAAGGTGATCGAGAAGATCGCCGACGGGGTGAAGAACAAGAAGATCCAGGGCGTCACGAACGTCCAGGACCTCACCGACCGCTCGCACGGGATGCGGCTGGTCATCGAGGTCAAGACCGGGTTCGACCCGGAGGCCGTGCTGGAGCAGCTCTACCGGACGACGCCGCTCGAGGACTCGTTCGGCATCAACAACGTCTCCCTCGTGGACGGCCAGCCGCGCACCCTCGGCCTCCTGGACCTGCTGCGCGTGTGGGTCGACCACCGTGTGGACGTGGTCCGCCGCCGCTCGACCTTCCGTCTCGCCAAGCGCAAGGACCGCCTGCACCTGGTAGAGGGTCTGCTCGTCGCGATCCTCGACATCGACGAGGTCATCCAGGTCATCCGGACCTCCGACGACGCCGCCACCGCTCGCGAACGGCTGCAGTCGGTCTTCGACCTGTCCGAGCCGCAGGCCACGTACATCCTCGACCTGCAGCTGCGCCGGCTCACCAAGTTCTCCCGCATCGAGCTCGAGACCGAGAAGTCGGAGCTGGAGAAGGAGATCGCGGCCCTGGAGGAGATCCTCGGCGACGAGGCGAAGCTGCACGCCGTCGTCTCGGACGAGATGGGCGAGGTCGCCGCCACCTACGGCACCCCGCGCCGGACCGTGCTGCTGGACTCCGCCGGGGGGACGGCGTCGTCGGCTGCGGCCGCCCCAGCGCGCGGCCGCAAGGCTCCCGCGATCGACCTGGAGATCAAGGACGCCCCCACCCGGGTGCTGCTGTCCGCGACAGGTCTGCTCGCGCGCACCTCGGGAGAGGGCGCGGACGCCCCGGTCGAGCGGGCCGGGCGACGACACGCTCATGACGCGCTGCGCAGCGACGTCGCGGCGACGACGCGCGCCGAGATCGGTCTGGTCACCACCACCGGTCGGCTGCACAAGATCTCCGTGCTCGAGCTGCCGTCCATGCCGTCCACGGACGGCCCGCCGTCGCTGTCCGGCGGGGTGCCGGTGCGCGAGATGGTGACGCTGGACCCGGGCGAGGAAGCGCTGGCCGTGGTCTCGCTGGCCGAGGACGCGCCGACGCTCGCCCTCGGGACACGCAACGGCGTCGTCAAGCGACTCGCCGCGGGCGATGCCCCGCGCAACGGGGACGTGTGGGACGTCATCTCGCTCAAGGACGGCGACGCCGTCGTGGGGGCCGCACCGGCGGCCGACGACGACGAGCTCGTCTTCATGTCCTCTGACGCGAACCTGCTGCACTTCGACGCCTCGGCCGTGCGACCGCAGGGTCGGTCCGCGGCCGGCATGGCGGGCATCCGCCTCGGTGCGGACCAGCGCGTGGTGTTCTTCGGCGTCGTGCGAGCAGCGACGCGTGACCTGTACACCGTGGTGACGATCGCCGGCGCGTCCGGGGCCTTGCCGGGCACCGGCGCGGCGTCGGCCAAGGTGACGCTTTACGAGCTGTACCCCGGCAAGGGCCGGGCCACGGGCGGCGTGCGGGCGCACCGCTTCCTCAAGGGCGAGGACTCCCTCGTCCTGGCCTGGGTCGGCGAGGGGCCGGCGCGGGCCGTCGGCTCGGGCGGTCAGCCCGCCGAGCTGCCGGAGGAGAGCCCGCGCCGCGACGGCTCGGGGACGCCGCTGGCCGGGCCCGTGGCGGCGATCGGCTGACCACGCCGAGGCTCGACATGGCGAGGGTCAGACAGGGCGCGAGTCTCGGAGTCCTTGGCCACCGCACATCGGTCCGCGGGCGCCAGCCGCCCGTCAGCGCGAGACGGCGGCGGCGATCGCCTCCCCCAGCTCGACCGGACGGGTGAACATCGGCCAGTGGCCCGTGGGCAGGTCGACGATCTCGTAGTCGTGCATCGCTGCCAGCTCCGCCGTGTACGGCGAGCCCGCACCCATGAAGTGCCGGTACATCGAGCTCGGGCTGTCGAAGCCCTCGAACGCCTCGCAGGCGATGACCGTGGTCGGCACCTCGTAGCGCCGCTCGTCGCTCAGGACGACGGGATCGGACGCCACGCGGGCCGGCGTCGGGACCGCGGCCGCGCGGAACCGCGCCCGCAGGTCGTCGTCGAGGCCCACCAGGTCGGGCTCGTCGAAGACCGACCAGTCGGGCAGCGGGATCTCGTCGCCCACGACGGGCAGCTCGTCGTTGATGACGCTGCCGTGCCCCATCGGCACCGAGTCGACGTAGACGTTGCGGACGACCCGCCCGGGACGGCGATCCGCGACCATGTGGATGACCGCCGCGCCACCGGAATGTCCCACCAGGACCACCTGCGCGTCGTCCAGCGCGTCGACCGCCGCCACCACGGCACCGACGTGGTCCTCCAGGGTGATGCCGGACCGGTCGTCGTCGACCGAGCCCATCCCCGGCAGCGTGAACGGGTGGACGGTGTGGCCCGCGGCCACGAGCGGCGGGGTGACGGCGTCCCAGGCAGACGCGCTCAACCAGAATCCGGGTACCAGGATGATGTCCATGCCCCGAGCGTAGGTGTGACCACCGACACTCACGCCGGTAGCGTGAGCAGATGCGCCCGGGCACGCTGGACCAGCGCAAGAGCACCTTCGGCGCCGACTACCTGGACGCCGCGCTCCTCCGCCGCGAGGAGACCGTCGCATCGTGAGAGCCGTGCGCCCCACCCGGCGCCCGCATGCTTGGATCGCCCCGTGACCGACGAGTTCTCTGCCGACCCGGCCCGCCTCGACCACGCCCGCGTGCACCAGCTGCTGAGCGAGCACGCCTACTGGGCCGCCGGCCGCACCCGAGCCACCCAGGACGCCGCGATCGCCGCCTCGCGCAACTACGGGATCTACACGGCCACCGGCGAGCAGATCGCCTACGCCCGCGCGGTGACCGACGGCGTCACCTTCGCCTGGTTGGCGGACGTGATCGTCGACCCGGCGCACCGTGGGCGAGGGCTCGGCACGCGGCTCGTGGACGGCGCGCTGGCCGACCTGGACACCCTCGGCCTCAAGAGGGTCCTGCTCAAGGCCGCCCCCGAGGCCCGCGGAGTGTACCTGCGCGCCGGGTTCACCGGCCTGGACGAACCGGAGGCGTGGCTCCAGCGCACGTCTCAGCCGCGCTGACGCGCCACCACCCCGGCGACGATCAACACCTGACCCAGCACGTAGGACGCCATGATCCAGAACTCGGACAGGGGCGGCACGGCGTCGGCGAACAGGCCGAGCGCGATCATCGCGTCGGAGAAGAGGAACAGCAGGCCGCCGATCGCGGCGAGCCCGTGCACGCCCGTGGCCAGCACCGCCATGGAGGTCAGGCACACCGCGTAGACGACGACGGCGACCCCCAGCACGCCGGGCGCGCCCGGCAGCGACGTGGCCACCAGCATGACGGCCAGGAACACGTACACCGCGGAGGCCGCCGGGTGACGCACCAGCACCGACTCGCGCCGGTGGGGCCAGAACGCCACCACGTACATCACCTGGGCGCAGAGGAACGCACCGACCATCGCCAGGTAGGCCGCGTCGCCGGAGAACCCGTCGGGCAGGGTGTCGCCCACCCAGGAGAAGCCGAGCGCGACGAGGGTCAGGCGCACCAGGCGCGACCGGGGCGACGTCGTCGTGCACCAGAGGGTGGCCGCGAGCGCCGGCATGAGGAACCACTGGGTGGCATCGGCCACCGGAGTGAGGTCGAGGAGCTGCGCCACCAGGTGCACGACGGCGAGCGCGGCGAGGACGCCGGCCGCGACGCGGGCGGCGCGCGAGCTCAGCAACGGGCGGTCGGCAGGGGCGGCAGTCACCCGTGGGAGCGTAGCGCCTACAGCTCGATCGAGAGCATCCGCGAGGAGTGCGTGACCTCGAAGCCGAGGGCCGCGTACATGCCGTGCGCGCCCGAGGGGTTGGCGGTGTCGACGTCCAGGCCCGCGTACTCCATGCCGTCGGCGGCGAAGGCACGCATGCCGGCCGCGAGCGCCGCCAGGCCCGCCTTGCGGCCCCGGTAGGCGCGGCGCGTCCCGAGCAGCTCGGTGTACCCGAAGGTGTATCCCTTGACCTCGAAGTCCTCGTCGAACCGGGCGGCCATCTCGTAGGCCACGACCAGCGGCTCTCCGGCGCGCAGCGCGGCGGCGGTCTCGGCGTCGGTGTCCGGGTCGGCGACGAGCGCCTCGACGTCGGGGGCGTCGTCCACGACGAGGTAGGACCACTGCGGCACGAAGGCCGTGCGTCCTCGGCTCCACTGCTCGGGGGTCTGCGGCTCGCTGCCCCAGTGGTCGCGGAACGCGTCGTTGTGCGCCAGGCGCGCGGCGTCGTCGTACTCGTCGCTGAACGGCACGAGGCGCAGCGAGCCCGCGAGCTCGACCTCGGGCAGCGGGGCGCCCGCCAGGTCGCGCAGGTCGCGTCGCATCTCGGTGTAGAAGCGGCGGGGCGCGAGCCCCGCGCGCTCGTAGAGGTGCAGCTTGGCGACCGGGCCGTCGTCCTCGGCGAAGACGCCGAGGCGGGCGGGCAGGTCCTTGCCGGAGGCCGCCAGCACCTGCCGTCCGCGGGCGAGCTGCCACGCGAACAGCTCACGGCCGATGCCCTCGCCCCGGCGGTCCGGGTGCACGCCGCCGAAGAGGAAGGCGCGGACCGTGCGGGTGTCCCCCGGCATGGTCTCCACGAACCCGTAGGCCCGCAGGGTGCCCTCGGCGTCGACGCCCAGCAGGGAGTCGGTGTCGAAGCGGCGCCACGGGGCGTCGAACAGGTCGGTGATCTCCTCGAGCGTCTCGCGGTACGGCTCGGCGTCGGCCTCGGCGATGGTGTTGCGCAGGTCGAGCAGCGCCGGCGCGTCGTCGGCGACCGCGGGCCGCCAGGTCAGGTCCCCCGCGGTGATCGAGGGAAGGGACGCCGGGGCGTCCGCCCGTTCGGCGATCGGGGCGAGATGGGTCGAGGTCTGCGTGGCGGCCATGCCCCGAGGGTAGGTCTCATGAGGCAGTCACCGCATCGGGATATGTGGCGTCGCGACTACTCTGGGCCGGTGACCTCGACGCTCGATCTCTCCGCTGCCGACGCCCGCTCCGCCGCCCTGCGGGAGGCGCTGCACACCCGCGTGGTGGTGGCCGACGGCGCGATGGGCACGATGATCCAGGCGGCCGACCCCTCGATGGACGACTACGAGCAGCACGAGGGCTGCAACGAGGTCCTCAACGTCACCCGGCCCGACCTCATCGGCAGCCTGCACGACGAGTTCCTCGCCGTCGGCGTCGACGCGATCGAGAGCAACACCTTCGGTGCGAACTGGTCCAACCTGTCGGACTACGGCATCGACCACCGCATCCGCGAGCTGGCCCGCGCCGGTGCAGCGATCGCCCGCGAGCGCGCCGACGCCTTCGCCACGCCCGACTACCCGCGCTGGGTGCTGGGCTCGATGGGTCCGGGCACCAAGCTGCCGTCGCTGGGTCACACCACGTACGCGAACCTGCGCGAGACGTTCGCCGAGCAGGCCGCCGGGCTCCTGGAGGGCGGCGCGGACGCCCTGCTGGTCGAGACGAGCCAGGACCTGCTGCAGACCAAGGCGGCGGTCACGGCGTGCCACGACGCGATGCGTCCGGTCGCCGAGGGCGGCGTCGGCCGCTCGGTGCCCGTCATCGCCTCGGTGACGGTCGAGACCACCGGCACCATGCTCATGGGCTCCGAGATCGGCGCGGCCCTGACCACCCTGCAGGCCGTGGGCGTGGACGCGATCGGCCTGAACTGTGCCACCGGACCCGACCAGATGAGCGAGCACCTGCGCCACCTGGCCCGGCACTCCGAGGTGCCGGTGACGTGCATGCCGAACGCCGGGCTGCCGGAGCTCGGCCCGGACGGCGCCGTCTACCCCCTCTCGCCCGAGGAGCTGGCCGCGGCGCACACGCAGTTCGTCAGCGAGTTCTCCCTCGGCATGGTGGGCGGCTGCTGCGGCACGACGCCGGAGCACCTGCGCCAGGTGGTCGAGGCCGTGCGCGGGCGCGAGCTGCCCCCGCGCGAGGTGGAGCGTGAGAACGGCGTCGCCTCCCTGTACTCGCACACCGACCTGAGCCAGGACGCCTCGTACCTGGCGATCGGCGAGCGCACCAACGCCAACGGGTCCAAGGCGTTCCGCGAGGCGATGCTGGAGTCCCGTTGGGACGACGTCGTCGACATCGCCCGCGCCCAGACCCGCGACGGCGCGCACCTGCTGGACGTCTGCGTCGACTACGTGGGGCGCGACGGCGTCCAGGACGTCCGTGAGGTCGTCTCCCGGCTGGCCTCGGCGTCGACCCTGCCGCTGGTGATCGACTCCACGGAGCCGGAAGTGATCCGCGCCGGGCTGGAGCTCGTGGGTGGGCGCGCGGTGGTGAACTCGGTGAACTTCGAGGACGGCGACGGGCCGGGCTCCCGGTTCCAGCGGATCATGCCCGCGGTCAAGGAGCACGGGGCCGCCGTCATCGCCCTGACCATCGACGAGGAGGGCCAGGCCCGCACCGCCGAGACCAAGGTGGCCATCGCCTCGCGACTCATCGACACGCTGGTGGACGACTGGGGCATGCGGGTGGACGACATCATCGTCGACACCCTCACGTTCCCCATCGCGACCGGCCAGGAGGAGACGCGCCGCGACGCCATCGAGACGATCGAGGCGATCCGCGAGCTCACCCGCCGCTACCCCGAGGTGCACACCACGCTGGGCGTCTCGAACGTGTCGTTCGGGCTCAACCCGGCGGCCCGCACCGTGCTCAACTCGGTGTTCCTGCACCACTGCGTGCAGGCCGGGCTGGACTCCGCCATCGTGCACGCCGCGAAGATCCTGCCCCGCACCGCCATCCCGGACGAGCAGTGGGAGGCCGCGGACAACCTCGTGTGGGACCGGCGCGTCTACGACGACGAGGGCAACCTCACGCACGACCCGCTGTCCCACCTGCTGGAGACGTTCTCCGGCGTGGACTCCGCGGCGCTGCGCGACCAGCGCGCCGCCGAGCTCGAGGCGCTGCCCGTGGGCGAGCGGCTGGAGCGCCGCATCATCGACGGCGCCCGCAAGGGTCTGGAGGGCGACCTCGAGACGGCGCTGGCCGACGGGATGAAGGCGCTCGACATCGTCAACACCCACCTGCTGGGCGGCATGAAGGTGGTCGGCGAGCTGTTCGGTTCCGGGCAGATGCAGCTGCCGTTCGTGCTGCAGTCCGCCGAGGTGATGAAGGCTGCCGTCGCGATCCTCGAACCGCACATGGAGAAGGTCGAAGGGGCCGAGGAGCAGTCCAAGGGCGTCATCGTGCTCGCCACCGTGCGCGGCGACGTGCACGACATCGGCAAGAACCTCGTGGACATCATCCTGACCAACAACGGCTACACCGTGATCAACATCGGCATCAAGCAGCCGATCTCCGCGATGATCGAGGCCGCCGAGGAGCACGACGCCGACGTCATCGGCATGTCCGGGCTGCTGGTGAAGTCGACCGTGGTGATGAAGGAGAACCTCGCGGAGCTGGAGTCGCGGGGGCTCGCGAAGAAGTGGCCGATCCTGCTCGGCGGCGCGGCGCTGACGCGGACGTTCGTCGAGGACGACCTCGCGTCGCAGTTCCCCGGCGTCGTGCGCTACGCCCGCGACGCGTTCGAGGGTCTGCGGCTCATGGAGCCGCTGGTCGCGGTGGCGCGCGGCGCCTCACCCGACGACGTCGGGCTGCCCGCGCTGCGCAAGCGCCGGCACAACGTCGTCAAGGTCACCGAGACCGCGCCGGAGGACCTGCCGACGCGCTCCGACGTCGCCGCCGACAACCCCGTCCCCGCTCCCCCGTTCTGGGGCACCCGCGTGGTCAAGGGCATCCAGCTTGCCGACTACGCGGCATTCCTCGACGAGCGCGCGACCTTCATGGGCCAGTGGGGCCTCAAGCCGGGGCGCGGGGACGACGGCGCCTCGTACGAGGAGCTGGTGGAGACCGAGGGGCGTCCACGTCTGGCCGAGTGGCTGGCGACGATCCGCCGGGACCAGGTCATGGACCCGACCGTGGTGTACGGGTACTTCCCCGTGTGGTCAGAAGGTGACGACATCGTCGTCGCGCACCACGGGCCCGGCATGACGGGGCCGTCCGGCGAGATCGGGGCGCCCGACGGCGGCTCCGGCGGTCAGCCGGGGACGGAGCGGCTGCGCTTCACCTTCCCCCGCCAGAAGCGCGACCGGCACCTGTGCCTGGCCGACTTCATCCGGCCGAAGCCGTGGGTCGAGGAGACAGGGCAGTTCGACGTGCTGCCCATCCAGCTCGCCACTGTGGGTGAGCCGGTGTCCGCGTACACGGCGAAGCTGTTCGAGGCGAACAAGTACCGCGAGTACATGGAGCTGCACGGGCTGTCCGTGCAGCTCACCGAGGCGCTGGCCGAGTTCTGGCATGCGCGCGTGCGCTCCGAGCTCGGGTTCGCCGACGAGGACCCGGAGAACGTCGAGGGCATGTTCAAGCTGGAGTACCGCGGTGCGCGGATGTCGCTCGGGTACCCCGCGTGCCCCGACATGGAGGACCGCCGGAAGGTCGTCGAGCTGCTCAGGCCCGAACGTGTCGGTGTGACGCTGAGCGACGAGCTGCAGCTGCACCCGGAGCAGTCGACGGACGCGTTCGTGCTGCATCATCCTGAGTGCAAGTACTTCTCCGTGTGAAGTACAGGCGACCTGGCCGGCGTCGTCGAGATCACCGTGACTGGCGCGACATCCGGAAGGGGCACGAATCCAGCCATCTCTGGAAGCGTGTCAGCGTACCTAGTTCGTGCGCAAAGCGAGTCGCTGCAGATGCCTCGGCGGCTTCTACGCCCCAACCAGTGAAGAGGATCGGGGGCGCCCGCGAGCCGGCCCGGGGCGTGAACCTCCGCCTGCGGGAGAGCCAGCGACGACAGGACCTCGCGCTCCTGTACGCCCTACCGATCGCCTCGACGGCCGAGAGATGACCCTGCTGGGTGAATTCTGTCTCCGAGACTCGTTGGGCAGCGGCTCTGGGTCTCACCCCTGACATTCACTCGCTAATCTACGCAGATGCCCAGCGATGAGGACCAGGTCACCGGCAGTGATCGTGACGACGCTCGACGCGGCCTAGAGAGGGCTGCGGCCAGCCGGGACGGATTCGTCTACTTCCGCATGGCTGGTGGACGGTTCGACACGGGGCTGGGCATGCCCACGGCCGCTGCCGCGGAGCTTCAACGCTACAGCGAACTCCTCTACGAGGTAGCACGCCTAGAGTGGCTTAAGGAGCACCCTGAACGGCGCTACGTCCGTGGGCTAAGGGACGCGTTCGACCTCCGGCTGATCGGCATCAAGGAAGGCAGCGCCCGGCCGGTCTTGCAGCTGGTCACCCGCCCAGCCGACCGCGACGATGACCAGGAGGACCCAGGGCCACTGTTCGTCCGCGCACGCGACATAGTCAACGAGACGATCGCCGCAGTCGCGGTCGACCGCAGGCTGCCAGCGTTGTTCCCGCGCGCCGCTCTGCCCCAGCTTCAAAGGGTGGGCAAGACTCTTCAGCCGAACGAATCTATTGCCTTCGCCAAGCCACGCTCGGACGCGGAACTCTATGAGCCAGAGACGGACGCGGTGCTCACGGCCACCGTTCGCGCCACGGTTGCGCTCATCGACGAGGTCCTGGCGGAGCCAGACTGGCACGTGGCTGAAGGCGTCATATCCGAGTTCGACGGGTCGAAGGGCACCTTCCGCCTGGACCTGACCGCAGGCGGCAGCCTCACCTGCCACCTTGGCGCCCAGGAGCGCAATGTCGCCGAGACCGTCAAGGATGTGCTTGCAGCCGACGGTGTGACCGCACCTGACGTTACGGTGGGCGGCACGGCAGTGTTCAACTCCCGAGGCGAGGTCAGGAGCCTCCACGACGTCAACCAGGTGACCATCGTCCGAACCGCGACAGAGAAGGCACTCATGGCTCGGCTGAGCGAGCTGGGCAACCTCCAGCCCGGCTGGTGGGGTCCGAGTACGCGCGCGCCCGGGGGTGCCGCCCTGCGCCACGCCGAAGAGCTGGTGACACGTCTAGCGCTCGCTAAGCATCACGTCGCGATCGGTGCCGACGGTGACGGCTCGATCGTCCTTGAATGGCTGCTTGAGTGGACCGCCTGCACGGCCGAACTCCTCGCTGACGGCGACATGTACTTGCTCGCCGTCTTTAAGGAAACCGGCGCTCACCAGGAACTAGAAGGACCATTCGATGCCGACATCGTGATTAGGTTCGTGGAAACGGGGATGCTGGCATGAACGAGGGAAGCATGATCGGTGACATCGACGAGGTGCTCAATCGGCAGGTCCCCCCAGGCCTCTACGACACTGCCGCAGGCCAGCCCATGTGGACCGCCTTCCGATCGCAGAGTGCAGACAAGGGCCTGATGTCCACACTGCGCGGTCGGGTCGCCCCTCAAGAGGCTCATCGCCGCCACACCGAAGACCACGGTCGCAGTTCCGTCGGTACCTGGGGCGTCAAGGTGGGCGATGCGAATGAGCACGGACTGGCATGCGTGGATGATGGCGCAGCGGCCGAAAACCCACACGACCATGCGTCAGTGGACTTCAACGGCCTCACCAAAGCCGAAGCCCGGATCGCCGGCATGGCCCTGCACGAAACCGCGTGCCAGCACGGTCCGCTGTACGTCCCCGGCCAGGGTGTCTCCTAGGCCGAATGCAGTGCAGCAGGTCGCCCCGCCAGCCCTTTTTTGCACACCCTGCACGCGTGACGTTGTTGATGTAAGGGTCCGCGTCGTCCGCTCGTATGACCCAATCGGTGAGTGACGGCCGCGGGCCCGTCTTGAAGCTGATCGATCCGCGCTCGTGCGATGTGGGCGCGGTCGGAGCCTAACCGAGGACGTGCTTGCTGTCGGCGGCGCCGCATATGGTTGACACACCGTCGCCAGCACATCAGCGTACGAAGGGAGGGCGGAAGGCAATGCGCAGAAAGACCACGGCAGAGTTTATCGCCGAGGCCACCGCCCTCCACAACGGACGGTGGGACTACGGCTTGACCGAGTACGTCAATGCCAAGACCAAGCTCACCATAGGCTGCCCGGAGCACGGCGCTTTCGCGCAGACGCCGGACGCACACCTGAGCCAGGGTCAGGGATGCCCCCGTTGCGCTGGAAACGTTCAGCTCACGACGGCGGACTTCATTGAGAAGTCGCTCGCTAAGCACGGTGATCGCTGGGACTACTCCCGCGCCAACTACACCCGCTGGGACGGCGAGGTGACCCTCGGATGCTCAGAGCACGGCTGGTTCACGCAGCGCGCCGGCACGCACCTGTCTGGCAAAGGTTGCAGGGAGTGCCGCACCGACAAGGCCCGCACCCGTGGCCGCACCCAGGCTGCCGAGGCCGCCGAGCTGTTCGTGTCGCGCGTTCACGCCAAGCGCAGCACCGTCTACGAGTTCCCCCACATCGATCGCGAGTACCAGAACGCGCATTCAAAGGTCACTGCCATCTGCCCTGAGCATGGAATGTGGAAGGCGGAGGCAAACAACCACCTACAGGGCCACGGGTGCCCAGAGTGCGCAAATGACGACAGGCGCGCTCGAGGACTGGACGTGATCGCAGCTGCCGCTGCGGGCTTCGCCGCCAAGGCGCAAGCCATCCACGGAATCACCTACGGCTACGCGCACGTCGACTATAGCCGCGCGAACCGCCATGTGCTCATCACGTGCTACGTCCATGGCGACTTCCCAATGACCCCGAACAAGCACCTAAGCGGCCAGGGGTGTCCGCTCTGCAACAGTGTCCCGACATCCAAACCGGAGCAGGCCCTTCGCGAACTGCTGCGAGCCGTACTCGACGGCGTGAACTCAGACCACACCATCCGCGTGGACGTGCCCGGCTACATCGCGCCGAAGAACGCCCGACCGGGAATCCAGGTTGACGCATTCGGTACGATTCCTGACGACGATCGCCGCGTCGCCGTCGAGTATGACGGTGCATGGTTCCACGGCGAGTGGGGCCCGAGCGGGCCGAAACAGGTCCGGAGGGATGTTCGGCAAACGCACGCCATGCTCGACGCGGGATGGCTTGTCGTGCGCGTGCGGGAGCAAAGCGGCAGGCTCCACCTCCCGTTTGTTGACGTCGAGCACCCGAACCTCCTGCAATTCCACCACGAGTGGGGCGCGAGCCTCGTCCCGGTGGTCGCGGAGATTGCGGCGTGGCTGGCAGACCAGCGCTGCCAGGGTTGCGGGTACCGCGTCAATGCCCTCGGCCACCAGCGCAAGTGCGACTACGGTGAATCGTCCTGGGTCTGATGGAGGCTCTGGTCTTTTAAGGTCCCGGTTCCGAGGCCGCAGCCTCACGGTCCGAGTAGGGCCGCAGAGACGACGGCGATGCCGTCCCGACGCATGTAGGCGTCGCTCCCTGCGGTCACGACGACTCCCCCGAGACACCTCTCCCCGAGCTGGTCCCGGAACCAGTTCAGATGGCGGACGTCGCGGTCGGTCGGGTGGGTTGCGAGCTTGATCTCGATCGCGAGGACCGCACCGTCTCGACGCTCGACGACGAGGTCCACCTCACGACGAGCGTCTCGCGTCCGCAGATGGAAGACCTTGGCGCGTGCCGCCTCCGCGTAGGTCCGGATGCTCATCGTCACCAGGTGCTCGAACAGCAGACCGAGCAGCTGCGCATCGCTGCCCTGGAGCAGCGACTCCTTCGTCGCACCGAGCAGCCTGGCCGCCAGTGCCGGATCGGCCAGCTGGTGTTTCGGCGCCATCGCGAGCCGCTGAAAGTTGTTGTTGCCCAGCGTCCACGGTTCGACCGGGTCAAGGAGCCAGAGCCCCGACAGGGCATCTCGGTAGGTGATCGTCGTCGTCTTCGCCGGCTTGTCACTTTGTCCGGGAGTGGCTGCGGCGAGGATGGCGTTGTACGCGGTCGTCGTGGAGGTCGCGGCGGCATAGGCGGCCAGCCACGCCTTGAGGGTCTCCGGTCTGCGGACCGGATAGCCCTGCTCGGGGAACTCTCGCTGGATGATGTTGTCAACGTAGGCGTCGAGCAGTTCCTCGCGCACGTCCTCGGGCTCGTCACGGATGCCGGGGAACCCGCTGGCGACGATCTCCTCGACATAGTCGGGCAACGCCAGGTCCGTCGAGCCCGAGACGTCCACCACGCCACGGAGCAGATTCGCGACGCTGACCGTCGGCACCTCGAGTGATCGTTCAGCAAGGCTGAGGGGGCGCAGCCGGAACGGCACGATGCGCCCAGCACCCGAGTGCACGGTCGCGCCACGCGGCGCCGAGCTTCCCGCCAGGATCAGGCGCCCGCGTGGCACGCCCTCGTCGACCGCGTGGCGCACGACATCCCACGATTCCGGCCAGCGCTGCCACTCGTCGATGAGGATCGGTCCGTCGGCCTCCGCCAGCATCCGGTCGGGCGCGGCGGCGAAGCGGGTCCGCGTCGCATCGCGGTCGAGGGAGATGATCGTCGCCGCGCGCTGGGAAGCCGTCGCGGTCTTCCCCACCCCCTTGGGGCCGTGGATCGAGATCGCACGGAGCTGGGGCTGCAGCTCGTCGAGACGGTCGTCGATGATCCGTCGCTGATACTCCGCCATCCACGCACGCTACCGCATTCCCGGTCGCTACGCTACCGTTTGCACACTCTCTGGACTACCTCTTGCACAGTTGATGTCCCACCGGCGGACGCCAGGTTCCCGCGGCTGACATCCACCGTTCACCTCCTCATGACTTTTCCGTTCACGCGGGCTCCCTACGGTGAACGCATCGTCCATGACATGAGGAGCCCGCGTGACCCCGACCATCCTGTTCGACTTCGACGGCACCCTCGCCGTCGGTGACGGCCCCGTGCTCGCGTTCGCCCGGCAGGTCGCCGAGCATGCCGGTCCCGGGTACTTCGAGCGGGTCATGGCCACGTTGCGCGACCACGACGCCGGCACGGCCACACAGTTCCGCGACGGGTACGACGTCGTCGGCACGCTGGCCCGCCAGGACGGCGTCGACCCTGCCGCCCTGCAGCAGGCCTACCTCGCCAGCCGTGACCTCCTCGGCACCCCCGAGGCACCCGTCGACGCGGCCCCTGGCCTCGCGCAGCTCCTCGCCGCACTCCCCCAGACAACCACCGTCGTCCTCGCCACGAACGCCCCCGGCGTCGGCGTCGAACGCCTACTGACGGTGTGGGGCGTCCGCGAGCGCTTCACCGACCTGCACTACGAGGTCGGCAAGCCCACCGGCCTGACCCCCATCGTCGAGGCCGCGCTCACAGAAGGACCGGTGCTCGCCGTCGGGGACATCGTGGAGAACGACCTGGCGCCCGCCGCGGCGCTCGGTGCCGCCACGGCGCTCGTCGGCCCTGCCGCGGCTGCCGCGGCTGCCGCGGCCACGCCGCCCGCCGACGTGACCATGCACGCGCGGACGCTCGACGCCCTCGCCGCCGGCATCACGGCGTGGGCCCACGCTGCCGCCACCGCAGCGACCACAGCCCTCCCCCCGGAACCCGTGCCGTCCGGCACGGCCGACTCCCTCGAAAGGTAGCCCTCCCATGCGCAAGTCCCTGCTCGCTCCCGGCGCCGCCGCGGCGCTCGTCCTCGCGCTCGCCGGTTGCGCCGGTACCGATGCCGCCGGCAGTGCCGACGACGGCGGCACCGAGTGGCCCGAGTCCATCACCATGTCGCTGGTGCCGTCGGTCGAGGGTGAGAACCTCGCCGAGGCGCTCGACCCGCTGACCACGTACCTCTCGGACGGCCTCGGCATCGAGGTGGAGGGTGTCGTCGCGAACAACTACACCGCCACGGTCGAGGCGCTCGGCGCCGACCAGTCGCAGGTCATCATCACCGACGCCGGGTCGCTCTACCAGGCGACCGAGCGCTACGGCGCGGAGCTGATCCTGCGCGACGTCCGGTTCGGGGCGACGTCCTACGCCTCGGTGGCCTACACGAACGACCCCGACACCTACTGCGAGGACGAGCCCGTGCTCGCCACCTACGAGGCGAGCGACATCGAGCTCTCCTACTGCAACGGCATCGAGGAGGCCGGCGCCGCGGCGACCGGTCAGGGCCCGGCCGCCGCCGAGGTCTTCGGCGACCTGGCCGGTGCGAACGTCGCGCTGCAGGCCGCCACCTCCCCCGCGGGCTACCAGTACCCCGTGGTCCTCATGCGGGAGGCCGGCCTGGACACCGACGCCGACATCACCCAGGTGCCGGTCGAGGGCAACAACAACGCCGTGCTCGCCGTCGCGAACGGTGACGCTGAGGTCGGCTTCGCCTACTGGGACGCCCGGACCACCGTGGTCGAGGAGGTCCCCGACATCGCCGACAAGGCCGTGGCCTTCGCCTACACCGAGATGATCCCCAACGGTGGCGTCGCCGTCACCGACACCCTGCCCGACGACCTCGTCGCCGAGCTCACCCAGCTCATGGACGACTACGCGGACTCCTCCCCCGAGGCCGCCGACGTCATGTTCGAGCTGGTCGGTCTGTCCGACTGGACGGCCGAGACCGCCGACGACGAGATCGCCCGCTACGGCGAGGTCCTCGAGCAGTTCGCCGGCTGACCAGGAGCACCCTCTTCCATGACTCTCGACACCCGTGCGGAGGCCGGGGCCGCCCCGGCCTCCGCGTGGCCGATCCGCCTCGACGGCGTCTCGGTCACCTACCCCAACGGCACCGCAGCCCTGCGCGACGTCTCCCTGACCATCGACGCCGGCGAGATGGTGTCAGTCGTCGGCCTGTCCGGCTCCGGCAAGTCGACCCTGATCCGCGCCGTCAACGGCCTCGTGCCCGTCACGAGCGGCACCGTGACCGTCGGCCCGTACACGGTCTCCGGTCTGAGCGGACGCCGCCTGCGGCAGGTGCGCGGGCACATCGGCATGATCTTCCAGGGCTTCAACCTCGCCACGCGCATCGACGTCTACCGCAACACGCTGGTCGGGCGCTTCGCGCAGGCCGGTGCGCTGCGCGGGCTCCTCGGCGTCCCGACCGCCCACGACCGCGAGGTCGCCCTGTCGGCCCTGCACACCGTCGGCATGCTCGACAAGGTCTGGACGCGGGCGGGCTCCCTCTCCGGTGGCCAGCAGCAGCGCGTCGCCATCGCCCGGGCGCTGTCGCAGGAGCCGAGCATCATGCTCGCCGACGAGCCCGTCGCCAGCCTCGACCCACCCACCGCGCACGCGGTCATGTCCGAGCTGGAACGCATCAACACCGAGCGCTACCTCACGGTGCTGGTCAACCTGCACCTCATGGACCTCGCCCGGCAGTACACGCGGCGCATGATCGGGCTGCGCGCCGGCGAGGTCGTCTACGACGGCCCGGCGGCCGAGGCCACCGAGGCCGACTTCGAGCAGATCTACGGCCGTCGCATCCGCCCGCAGGACCGCCTCGGGGACCGCACATGAGCGGCACGACGGCGGAGCCCGCCGCGCGCTTCGAGGTCCCACCCCGGCCGCGCACCTGGCCGCGCCGCGCGCTGATCGTCTCCGCCCTCGCGGCGTTCACCGTGGCGACCTGCCTGCCCGCGATCGGCGGCGTCGAGATCGACCTCGGCGCGATCGCTCGCAACTGGCGCCACGGCGCCGCCAACCTGTCCGCGCTGCTGCAGCCGAACTGGGCGTTCTTCCCGCGCACCGTCCAGCCGATGCTGGAGACGCTGCAGATGGCGTTCGTCGGCGCCGCGATCGCCGCCGCGCTGTCGGTGCCGCTCACCCTCTGGGCGGCACGCCCCACCAACCCGAACATCCTGACCCGTTCCGCCGTGCGGGCGGTGGTCAACGTGTTCCGCGCGGTCCCCGACCTCGTCTGGGCGACCATCCTCGTCGCCATGGTGGGCGTCGGAGCGCTGCCCGGCCTGCTCGCCCTCGTGCTGTTCAACGTCGGGATCGTCGTCAAGCTGGTCTCCGAGGCGATCGACTCCGCCGAGCACCCGTACCTCGAGGCGGCCCGCGCCGGCGGCGCCACCCAGCATCAGATCAACCGCACCCTCGCCCTGCCGCAGAACCTCCCGCTGTTCCTCAACCAGTGGCTCTACGCCCTGGAGCTGAACGTCCGCATCTCCGCCATCCTCGGCATCGTCGGCGCGGGCGGCATCGGTCGGCTCCTCGACGAGCGGTTCGGGTTCTTCGCCTACGGCGACGTCTCGGTCATCATCCTCGAGATCCTCGTCGTGGTGCTCGTCATCGAGGCCGCCTCGAACATCCTGCGCCGGAGGCTCGCGTGAGCAGCACCGTGGAAGCCCGGACACGAACCACCGCCACCCGCCCCGGCGTCGCCCTGCCCCCGCGCCCGTCGCGCCGCGGACAGACCGCCGCCACCGCCGTCGTCGGCGTCGTGCTCCTCGTCGCCACCGCCACCCTGGACGTCGAGTGGGCCGACCTGCGCGACCTGCCCGCCGCCGTCCGGGACTACGGGACCCTGATGTTCGCCGACCCCGACTGGTCGCGCCTGCCGCGCGCCCTGTTCGAGATGTGGCGCTCGATCTCCATGGCCTGGCTCGGCGCGATGCTCTGCGTGGTCGTGTCGATCCCGCTCGGGATGCTCGCCGCCCACGGCGTCGGGCCGGCCTGGCTGCGCCTCGCGCTGCGCGGCCTCTTCGCCGTCATCCGGGCCGTGCCCGAGGTCATCATCGCGCTCGTCCTGCTCACCGTCACCGGGCTGACGCCCTTCACGGGCGCGCTCGCGCTGGGGATCGCCGGGATCGGCACACAGGGCAAGTGGACCTACGAGACGATCGAGACGCTGCGCGACGGTGCCGCGGACGCCGTGCGAGCCGCCGGCGGAGGCCGGACCGCCGTCATCCGCTGGGCGCTGTGGCCGGCGGCCCTGCCGACGCTGCTGTCCTTCGCTCTCTACCGCTTCGAGATCAACATCCGCATGTCCGCCGTGCTCGGCCTCGTCGGCGCCGGCGGGATCGGGAGCATGCTGGCGAACTACACGAACTATCGTGCGTGGGACACGGTCGGCATGCTGCTGATCGTGGTCGTCGCCACCACGATGGCGGTCGACGCCGTCTCGGGCGCACTGCGCCGCCGCATCATGGAAGGGACCTGACATGGCCTGGTCCGGATCCGTCGAGGCGCCCCCGACGGCGCGCATCGTCACCCTCCTGCCCTCGATGCACCCCGGCGAGCGCCGCGTCGCCGAGGCCCTCGCCGCCGACCTCGGTGCCGCCGTCGAACGCTCCGCCCAGCAGGTCGCCGACGACGTCGGCGTGGGCCGGGCGACCGTCGTGCGCGCCGCGCAGACCCTCGGGTACGAGGGCTACCCGCAGCTGCGTGTCGCCGCCGCCCGCGAGCTCGCGCTGCGCACCACGGCGGACAACCCCGCCGACGGCACGATGCTGGGCGGGCTGCGCGAGTCCGTCGCGCGGTTCGCCGCGCGCCTCGGCCACACGATCTCGGGCCTCACGGAGGAGGTCCTGCAGGAGTTCGTCCAGCGCCTCGACGACGCCGGGCGCGTGCTCGTCGTCGCCAACGGACTCTCCTCGCCCCTCGGGCTCGACCTCGTGCTGCGCCTGACGTCGGCCGGCCGGCCCGCCGAGCTGCTCCAGGACGCGCTCGCGCAACGGATCGCCGCCCGTCAGCTCGGACCTGACGCCGTCTGTCTCGTCGTCTCGGGGTCCGGCACGAACGACGCGACGCTCGCGGTGATGCGCGCCGCGCACGACGGCGGCACCCCGGTCCTGGCGATCACCTCGTTCGCGCAGTCCCCCGTGGCGCAGAGCGCCGACACCGTGCTGGTCGTCCCGCCGGTCAACGAGTCGTTCCAGGACGAGCTGATCCACACGTCCCGCGCCGCGCTGATGCTGGTGACGGAAGCGCTCGTCGAGGCGCTCGTCACCCGGCGCGGCGACCGCGGGCGCGACGCCCGGGCGGCCGTGCTGCACGAGCTCGGTTCGACGATCCAGGAGTAGGGGCCTCCGCGCCTGGCTGAGTTCGCGAACGTCTGCTCAGCCCGAGCCCGCACTTGCCGCGGCAGACTGCTCGCTCTGCTTGACGTAGTCGATCGCGAGCACGATGCCGACGGTGAGCAGCTCGTCCTCGGGACGCTCGACCTCGATGACGTACTTGTCGCGGAAGGCCCACTTCTTGTCGACGCGGCCCACCACGACGCCGTCCTTCTGGATCTCGAAGCTCATGTCCCAGAAGTCACCGCTCACCGTCAGACCCGGGCCGTGGATCTCATACCGGGGCCGAAAGAACGTGAACTGCTTCTCGATGGTCGCCACCTCCACGCCGTCGACCTCGACGAAGAATCGCGGCTGCCACGACACCGGCTTCTTCCAGACCCGCGCGCGCTCACGTCCGGAGGGGTCGGCGATCGTGAACTGTTTGGGGATCTGGAACAAGCTGCCCTCGACGGTGTAGACGACACCGTCGTCCTCGTTGCTGACGTCGAAGCGTCCACGCATCGACCAGAGCTTCTGACCGACCAGGAGACGATGCATGCGAGATTCCTCTCTCGGTGACGCGCTGGTGCCTCACCCACCCAGCGACCGGCTGACCGCCTCACGGCCGATCGTACTCACGTCCGAACCACCGTGGCGCGGACCGTCAGGAGCTGCGCGCGTCGTAGTCCTGGCGCTGGGCGAGGACCTCGTCCATGTGCGTCTGCGCCCAGCTCCTGAGCCCGCGCGTCATCTCGCGGAGCGAGAGGCCGAGGTCGGTCAGCTCGTAGGAGACGGTCACCGGGACGGTCGGCGTCACGGTCCGGGTGATCAGGCCGTCGCGCTCCAGCGACCGGAGCGTCTGGGTCAGCATCTTCTGGCTGACCCCGGCCAGGCGACGGGCGATCTCCGAGTAGCGCATCGCCGTCGGAGCGCCGTCGTCGCCCAGTGCGCACAGGACCAGCACGACCCACTTGTCGGAGATGCGGTCGAGCAGCTGCCGGCTCGGGCAGCCCGCCAGGAACGCGTCGTACTCCACCTTGGCCTGAGCCCGCTTCTGGGCCGCCGTCTTCGTCATGGGTCGCACCTCTCACCGATGGGTGGGTTACGCACTCTCAAGTGCCTACTTCCTGACAGGAAGTAACTCTCCCATGCTGGGGCAGGCAAGCGACAGACACCACCCGAGCACACGAGAGGCGACACGATGAGCACCACCTCCCTGACACTCCCCGGCGGCACCTGGACGCTGGGCGACCTGACCGTCACCCGGTTCGGCTACGGCGCCATGCAGCTGACCGGCCCGTGGGTCATGGGACCGCCTGCCGATCGCGAGGCAGCACTCGACGTGCTGCGGACCGCGGTCGACCTGGGCATCACCCACCTCGACACCAGCGACGCGTACGGGCCGCGCGTGACCAACGAGCTGATCCGCGAGGCGCTGCACCCCTATCCCGGGCCGCTGCGCATCGCGACCAAGGTGGGTGCGACGCGCGACGACCAGGGCGGCTGGCCCCCCGCCCGGCGACCCGACGACATCCGCCGCCAGGTCGACGACAACCTCACGTCCCTGGGGCTCGACACCCTCGACCTGGTCAACCTCCGGCTCGGGGACGCGGAAGGCCCCCGGCCCGGCTCGCTCGCCGAGGCGTTCGAGACGCTCGCCGAGCTCCAGCAGGAGGGTCTGATCCGCCACCTCGGGGTCAGCAACGCGACCGAGCAGCAGATCACCGAGGCGCAGACCATCGCGCCGATCGTGTGCGTGCAGAACATGTACAACCTCGCCCACCGCCACGACGACGGGCTCATCGACAAGCTCGACGCCGACGGCGTCGCGTACGTGCCGTTCTTCCCTCTCGGCGGCTTCACCCCGTTGCAGTCCTCGGCGCTCTCGGCGGTCGCCGCTCGCCGGACGACCACGCCGAAGGCCGTCGCCCTGGCGTGGTTGCTGCAGCGGTCGCCGAACATCCTGCTCATCCCGGGCACGTCGTCGGCGACGCACCTGCGCGAGAACCTCGCCGGCGCAGGCATGGTCCTCTCTGCCGAGGACGTGGCCGAGCTGGACGGCATCGAACATACCGGGTGACCGCGGGCTCGGAGCACGGCACCATGGGGACATGCCCTCGCCGATCCGCTCCGGACTCGTCGTCAGCCCTGCGCTGACGATCCCCCGGGCGGAGCTGACCGAGCGGTTCTCACGGTCCTCCGGGCCGGGCGGGCAGGGAGTGAACACCACCGACTCCCGAGTGGAGCTGTCCTGGGACGTCGGAGGCTCGGCGGTGCTCAGCGACGTCCAGCGGGACCGTCTCCTCGCCGGACTGGGTCATCGCCTGGTCGACGGCGTCCTCACGGTCGCGGCCTCCGAGCACCGCGAGCAGCGGCGGAACCGGGAGGCCGCTGCGCACCGCCTGGCGGCACTGGTCGCCGAGGCCGTCGCTCCTCCCGGGCCCGCGCGCCGCGCCACCCGGCGCACGCGCGGGTCCCAGGAGCGGCGGCTGACCACCAAGAAGCAGCGGTCGACGACGAAGCGGTTGCGTTCGTCGCGGCCGTCCCGGGACGACTGACCGTCAACGAGCGACGTCGTCGTCCCTGCGCGCCGGCTCTTCGGCATCCGGGACCGCGCACACGCCCGTGACCGGGTCGCACGCCGCGGCGTCGTCGACCGCGAGGAACGTCAACGGCAGGGCCTCAGGCATCGACGTGCTCCCAGGCCTGGTCGATCGCCTGGCGGTAGCTCTCGACCGGGACGGCGCCAGGGATCCCGAGCCGCCTTCCGAGCACCGTGAACGGCACGCCGCGAGCGCCCAGCGCGATCGCCTCCTCGTGCTCGGCGCGGACGGCGTCGGCGTAGCGGTCGCTCGCGAGGACGTCGCGCACCTCGGCCTCGGGGATGCCCAGGTCCGCACCGAGGCGGACCAGGGTCTCGGGGACGAAAGCCTCGGGGTCCCCGCTGAACAGGGCCGTCTGCATCGCCGTCATGTACTGCCAGCCCACCCCGTGGTCGTTGCCGAGGTGCACCAGGCGCAGCATGTCCAGCGTGTTCTGGACGAGGTGGTTCGGCTCGTACGCGAGCCCCTCGGCCCTGGCGAGCTCGGCGACCTGGGCCTCCATCTGCTCGGCCTGCTCGACCGGCAGGCCCTTCTTGGCTGCGAGGTAGTCGACGACGGGCGTCGGCACGGCGGGGAACTCGGGGTCCAGCTGGAAGGTGCGGATCCGGATGTCGATGCGGTCGGCCTGCGGGGAGTCCTTGATGGCGGCCTCGAGGCGTGCGTCGCCGATGTAGCACCAGGGGCACAGGACATCGGACCAGACCTCGATCTGGAGGCGGGTGTCGAGAGAAGTCACGGTCGGTACAACTCCTGTGTCGACAGATCATTCCGTGCGACGAGTGACGGGCTACAGTACGCAGACCAGGAGGGGGAGGTCAGCGGTGGGTTCGACGATCCGCGACGTCGCGAGCGCCGCTGGAGTCTCGCTCAAGACGGTCTCCAACGTGCTGCACGACCACCCGCACGTGCGCCCCGCCACGCGAGAGCGCGTGCTGCAGGCGATCGAGGAGGTCGGGTACCGCCCGAACCTCTCAGCACGAGGGCTGCGTTCCGGACGCACAGGAGTGATCGGTCTTGCCGTGCCGGCCCTGCGCGAGAACTACTTCGCCGAGCTCGCCGACGCGGTGATCCGAGCAGCCGCAGCGCGCGGCGTCAGCGTCCTCGTCGAGCAGACCGGCGGCGAGCGCGAGGCAGAGCTGCTCGCCGTCGCAGGCACGTCCAGGCCACACTTCATCGACGGGCTGCTGTTCAACCCGATCAGCCTCGGGCAGTCGGACGCGGCCGCGCTCGACGCGAACATCCCCGTGGTGCTGCTCGGCGAACGCATCTTCGGCGGGCCGACGGATCACGTCACGATGCACAACGTCAGCTCGGCTCGCGCAG
The DNA here is from genome assembly GCF_013149785.1 of Isoptericola halotolerans. Classification (GTDB taxonomy): domain Bacteria; phylum Actinomycetota; class Actinomycetes; order Actinomycetales; family Cellulomonadaceae; genus Isoptericola; species Isoptericola halotolerans. The sequence goes on along the minus strand of NZ_JABEZU010000003.1, from coordinate 38,659 downwards.
CCGTGGACCACCTCATCGACAGCGGGCGGCGCCGGATCGCCGTCGTCGGAGCCGATCCTGAGGCCGAGCGAGCCGGCGACCTCAGCTCTGCGACCCTGCGCACCCGTGGTTACCGCGAAGCGTTGAAGAACGCCGGCCTGTCCGTCGACCCGCAGCTGATCCGACCGGCGGAGCACTGGAGCCGGGCGGCGGGCGCGGCCGCCACGAGGGCGCTCCTCGACGAGCGCATCGCGTTCGACGCCGTCTTCGCCCTGAACGACACGCTCGGCCTCGGGGCCATCCGCACGCTCAGCGCGTCCGGGGTGTCCATACCGCAGGACGTCGCCGTGATCGGCTTCGACAACATCGAGGAGTCGCAGTACTCCACGCCGTCGATGACGACGGTCGACGCCGGACGGGAACAGATCGCGGACCAGGCGGTCGCGCTTCTCCTCGAGCGCATCGGCCCGAACCGGAGCACCGCGCCACCGCGAACGGTCAAGCCCGAGTTCCGGGTCGTCCGCCGGGAGTCCACGGGGTTCTCGGCGCCGGCCTGACCCCTGCCACCACGCACGGTGCGGCCGGCGGGAGACTCCCACCGGCCGCACCGTCCGTGTGCCGTCAGTCCTGCGCGTCCACGTCCTCCGTGAACAGGCGCGGCAAGAGGTCGATGACCGACTTCTGCCAGACGTCCCAGCTGTGCGGCCCGGGGATGACGGGGGCGAACTCGTGGTTCACACCACGGTTCTCCATCGCGGACACGAGCTGCAGCGTCGCACCATAGGTGAAGTCCTGGACGTCACCGGTGTACACCCGCAGCAGCTTCGTCCCCTCGTTGATGGCCTCGACGTCCGCGCCGGCGGGCGGGCCGCCGAACGCCGACATGGCCCCGATGTAGCCGAACTCGCCCGGGTGCGCCCACAGGGTGCTGAGCGTGTGGCCCGAGCCCATCGACAGTCCCGCGAGCGCACGCCTGTCGCCCTCGGGGCTGACGTTGTACTGCTCCTCGGCGGCCGGCGCGATCCGCGTCGTGATCTCCGTGGGGAAGTCCACACCGTTGCCGTTGGCCATGACGACCACCATCGGCTCGATGGTGCCCTGCCGGTGGTGGTTGTCGAGGATGCGATCGATGTAGCCCACCTCGAGCCAGTCGGTCCAGGTCTGTCCGCCGCCGTGCTGCAGGTAGAGCACCGGCCAGGGCTCGGCGCGGGCGGGGTCGTGGCCCGGGGGCGTCCAGACGTACGCCGAACGCTCCTGGCCACCACCTGCGGTGCTCGGGTAGCTCATGACGTCGACCTCACCGCGCGCCTCGGCCGGGACCTCGGCCGTGTACCGGCCGCGCAGGGTGTCGCCCTCGACGGCGAAGGTGCTCCACGCCGGCTCGGAGAACACGCTCGTCGGGTTGCCCCCGTCCTTGTGGTCGACCCCGTCGACCACGAACTTGTAGTAGTACGAGCCGCCCTCGAGGGCCAACGACAGGCGCCAGGACCCGTCGTCCTGTCGCTCCATGGGGGTGCGCGGCCAGCTCCCGGACCGCCCGAAGTTGCCCCAGACGGTGACGTTGTTCGCGTCGGCGAACTCGGGCCCCACCTCGAAGGTGACGACGCCGTTGGTGTCGATCCACGGTGTCGGCGTCGTCCCCGGTGCCGGCAGCTCGTGCTGGACGAACGGTAGGTGACCCTCGCTCGGGCCCTCGTCCGCGACGTCCCGGAAGAGGCGCTGGGCGAAGTCGCGCAGGTTCTTCTGTCCCGTGTCCCACGTGCCACCGGTCGCTGGGTCCGACCCGTCGGACTGGAAGTCGACTCCCGCACCCGTCAGGGTCTCGGCCAGGGCTACCGTGGCGTCGTACCCGGGGTCGGTGACGTTGCCCGCGTAGAGGCGGACCATGTCGGTCGACTCGTTGATCTGCTTGACCTTGCCCCGGGGAATCCGCTTGTCGAGGCCGCCCGAGAACGAGCCGACGTGGGCGAAGTCGCGCGGCTTGTGGACGAGCGCCTCCAGCGCCCGCTGCGCACCACGGCCGACTCCGGCGATCGCGCGTGCCTCCCCGTCCTTCGAGACGTTGAGGCCGCGCTCCGCCGCGTGGAACAGCTCCCGGCCCGCACCGCCGGGCCCGACGGAGTCTGCGTCCCCCATGACGACGACCATCGGCTCGGCGTCGCCGGCGAGCGTGAGGTTGTCCATGATCTGGCCCAGGCGGCCGAGCTCGACCCATTCGCGGTGGCTCTGCGCCTCGTCGGCGAGCAGGTACAGCACCGGGTAGGGATCGGCGCGGTCCTCGTCATAGCCCGGCGGCGTCCACACCAGGGCCTCGCCGGACCGCTTCGGACCCTTTCCGTAGTCGAGCGGCGTGAGCTCACCGCCGTCGGCGACGTCCGCGAGCCACTCCGCTCCTGGTCCGGGGACGAACAGCGTGCTGTACGTGGGCTCCGACGTCACCTCCTGCGGGGCGTCAGGGTTGCGGAAGGCGACCGCGTCCTGGTCCGCCGCGGGACGCACGACGTACTGGTAGTAGTACAGGCCGGGCTCGAGCGGCCCGTACGTGGCGGTCAGGTTCGATCCGCTGGTCCCCATGTTGAGGTCGGTCCACGCCTTGCCCGGGCCGAAGTTCCCCTGCACGGCGACGAGCCCGTCCTGGATCCCGGTCGTCTCGGTCACGGCCTCCGACGGCACCGTGAACCGGTAGACGTCGGAGACCGGGTTGTCCGGTACCTCACCGACCCAGGGGTCCTGGCTCACGGGGTCCGCAGACGCTGGTTGCGCGGCGACCAGCGCCGACGCACCGACGCCGGCGGCAGCCACGATCGCCAGGACTCTTCGCCCTCGCCGCTTCGGCGGGGCCGCGACCCTCGCCTGAGATTCCATCACCATCGACGTGCCTCTCGTTCGCAGTTCGATTCCGTCGAGCACGAGGACCGATGTCGGTGCCCGGCCGAGGGACCACGACGGGACCATCTGTTACAACGTCGTAACCCCTGCACTACCCAGAATGGTGTCCTGCCCCAGGCGTGTCAACAGGTGGCGCGGTCGTCATGACAACGTAGGAATTCCCCGGGCTCACCACACCCGTGTCCGGCGGGCGCCGGTGGGCATCTCCGCCAGCGGTCCCGCCGGGTACGCCTGCCCGGGCTGCCGGGCGACGCCGAGGAGGTCCGCGTCGATGACGAGCGGCGATCCGTCAGGCTCCTCGAAGTCGGCGTCGACGATCCTCGCCCGCGGCAGGTCGGAGCTCGTCACCGGCCCGCTCCAGCCGGTGGCCACCGGCTCGGGGAGATCGCACTCGAGGTAGACCGCCTCCCCCTCGTCGACGACGGCGAAGGTCACCGGGACATCGAGGACGACGGCGCCCCTCTCCGCCTCGTAGGAGCGAGCACCGTTGGCATACACGTTGTGCTGGATGTACGCGGCCTGGCGGACGCCATAGAACCGCCGGTGGTCGCCCACCGTCTCGTTCACCCTGGCCAGGTAGGCCTCGAAGTCGGGCGGGCAGCCGTCGTACCCCGCCGTGCCGTGTGAGCTCGGACCGTAGCCAGGGCTCCCCGGCAGGTAGGCCGGCCGCGCATCACCACCGACGAAGATGTTGCCGAGGTAGCGATCGTCCCCGCCGTCGACGACGGCGAACCCGGCGACCTGGGTGCTGTGCGGCCGGTGGTACGGCGTGGCGCGGTCGAGGACGGCCTCGAGTCGCACGGCACCGGCGACGAGGTTGTTGACGAACGCGCCACCCTGGCTGAAGACCTCCAGGGCGATGCCCGACGCCAGGATGTTGTTGTCCACCACGTAGGGGCCGTGGCTGACCTCCACGAACAGGTCGCGCGTGTTCGCGGAGAAGACGTTGCGGGACACGCGCGCCCCCTGGGTCTGCCAGTCGAGCCAGGTGCCCATGGTGCAGTCATGGATGCGGTTGTGGACGATCTGCACGTCGATCGCGGCGTGCAGCTTGATGCCGCCGATCTCGTACCCGTAGAACTCCCGCTTGGTCCCGATGTGGTGGATGTGGTTGTCCTCGATCCGCGAGAACACCGCACCGAGGTGACCGACGACGCCGTTCTGCCCACAGTCGAAGATCGTGTTCCGGCGTACCAGGTGGGAGCCGATGTGCTCACGGTCCCACCCGATCCGGCGAGCGGAGAAGACGGACTCGAGCTGGTACTGGTAGCCCGGCTTGTCACCGCGGTGGAACGAGAAGTTGTGCCCGGTCGAGGCCTCCTTGCCCAGCGAGATCGCCGAGCACTTGGCGTCGTGGATGACGTTGTCCTCGATGATCCAGCCCTTGGCCCAGTTGGGTCCGATCAGCCCTGGCTGGTCGGCGGTCGGCGGCGCCCACGGCGTCGCCGCCTGGGCCAGCTCGAACCCCCGTACGGTGATGAAGTCGAGGTGATGCTCGGTCGGGTAGAACACCGACCGGCGCACGTTGACCTCGACCAGGCGTGCGCGAGGGTCGGCTCCCTGGAAGTTCGCCCACAGGGTGGTCACCTCCGGACCGACCTCCGCGTACCAGACGTACCGCGTCCGCTCCGGGTCGTCGATGGCCTGGGGAGCTCCGGTCCAGTCGTCGACGTCCTCGGTCCGCAGCGGCGGGTCGGCCACCGCGGCGAGCTCGTGCACCTCGTAGAGGCTGCGCCCGTCGAGGTACACCTCACCGAGGTGCGGCACCCCACCGCCGGCCGGTGGTACGAACCAGTCGCCCTCCACCGCCTGGTCGAACGGGTTGAAGTCGCCGAAGACCGCGTTCGGGATCTCGGCACGCCAGACGTCGCCGTCCTCCCGGCTCCAGTCCGTGACCGGCTCCGAGCCCTTGATCACCACGTGCTCGCCCTCGGCAGCCTCGTAGGTGATGCGACGGGAGTCGCTGAGCCCGCCGCGAGCGGGCTTGACCCACTCGCGGTACTCACCGGCGTGCACACGGACGGTGTCTCCCGGTCGAGCCAGCGCGGCCGCGCGGTTGACGGTGCGCAGCGGAGCGGTCGCGCTCCCCGCCGCGGAGTCCGATCCGGTGATGGCGACATGCAAGACAGTCATGGGGCTCCCCTTCAGGCGACGACGCCAGAGGTCGGATGACGAGAGCGAAACTTTGCGCTCAACGTTTCGGCTTGCGACAGGCTAGACATCCGAGGCTGGCCGCGGCAACCCTTGACAGGGCCTCCTCCGATTCCTACGCTGCCACCAGAAAATCTTCGGTCTCGCAACCGAAACATTTCTTCGACGAAGGAGTCCAAGACTTGACCACGCTCCGCAGCAGCGAGTGGTACGGGGGCGACGACCGCAACGCCTACCTGCACCGTGCCTGGATGCGCCGCGGCGTACCCTCCAGCGCGTTCGAGGGCCGGCCGCAGATCGCCATCGCCAACACCGCCTCCGACCTCACGCCCTGCAACGCACACCTCGACGAGGTCGCGCAGTCCGTGAAGAACGGTGTCTACGAGGCCGGCGGCATCCCCCTGGACCTTCCCGTCATGTCCCTCGGCGAGACCCTCGTGCGACCCACGGCCATGCTCTGGCGCAACCTGGCCGCCATGTCCATGGAGGAGATGTTCCGAGCCAACCCCGTCGACGGCCTCGTGCTGCTGGGCGGGTGCGACAAGACCATCCCCGCGCTGCTCATGGCCGCCGCCTCGGTGGACCTGCCCGCCGTCGTCGTTCCGGGCGGGCCCATGCTCAACGGCACCTTCCGCGGCTCGCCCCTCGGGTGCGGGACCGGGGTGTGGAAGCTGAGCGAGGAGGTCCGGGCGGGCCGCCTCGACCAGGCCACGTTCCTGCGCTCCGAGTCCTCGATGATCCGCAGCCGCGGGCACTGCAACACCATGGGCACCGCCTCCACGATGGCTGTGATGGCCGAGGCCCTGGGCACGACGATCCCCGGGCTGGCCGGCACACCCGCCGCGGACAGCCGCCTGCTGGAGGCGGCGCACGCCTCCGGCCGTCTCGCCGTCGAGCAGGTGGCGGCCGGACGCACGATCAGCCAGGTCGTCACGCGCGGCTCGTTCACCAACGCGATCGTGGCCCTGGCCGCCGTCGGCGGCTCGACCAACGCCGTCGTGCACCTCCTGGCGATCGCCGGTCGGCTCGGCATCGAGCTCACGCTCGAGGACTTCGACCGGATCGGTGCCGACGTGCCCCTCCTGGTGAACCTGCAGCCCGCGGGCGCGCACCTCATGGAGGACCTGTTCCGCGCCGGCGGCCTGCTCGCCGTCCTCGACCAGGTGGCCGACCTGCTCGACGACGACCCGATCACCGTCACCGGTCGCCCGCTGGCGTCCTACCTCGGGACCAACCCCGTGTGGGACGAGGACGTCATCGCGCCGCGGTCCCGACCCCTCGCCCCCGACGCGGGCATCGCCGTCCTGCACGGCAACCTGGCCAGGGACGGCGCCGTCATCAAGCCCGCCGCCGCCAGCCCGGAGCTGCTCGTCCACCGCGGCCGCGCGGTCGTGTTCGACTCGGTCGAGGACTTCGCCGCACGCATCGACGACCCGGACCTCGACGTCGACGCGACGTCCGTCCTGGTGCTGCGCGGATGCGGGCCGAAGGGCTACCCGGGGATGCCCGAGGTGGCCAACCTCCCGCTGCCCCCGAAGATCCTCGCCCAGGGCGTCCGCGACATGGTGCGCATCTGCGACGGTCGGATGAGCGGGACCGCGTACGGCACCGTGGTCCTGCACGTCGCCCCGGAGGCCGCGGCCGGAGGGACCCTCGCACTCGTCCGGGACGGTGACGAGATCCTCCTCGACGTCCCGGCACGGCGGCTCAAGCTCCTCGTGCCCGAGGACGAGCTGAGCTCACGCCGCGTCCCGGCGGCGACGGCCGACGGGTTCGCGGCACCTGATCGCGGATGGGAGAAGCTGTACGTGGACCACGTGCAGCAGGCGAACACCGGCGCGGACCTCGACTTCCTCGTCGGCTCGAGCGGTGCGGAGGTAGCACGTGAGTCACACTGAGCAGTCATCGATGCAGGCCGGGACCCCGGGGGCCATCGTCCGGGTCCAGTCCCCCGACGGGCCCCGGTGGGCCGTCCGGGCCGACGACGGCGGGATGCGGAGCCTGGGCACGACGCTCGGCGCGCTGCTCGCCCTGCCGCTCGACGCGGCCCGCCGGGCGGTGGACACCGCACGGGCCGAAGGCTCCGTGATCGACCCCGGCGCCGGCCTGCTGCCACCCGTCGACGAGCAGGAGGTCTGGGCCGCCGGGGTGACCTACCGACGCAGCCGGGACGGCCGCACCGAGGAGTCGACCGAGCCCTCGATCTACGACCGCGTCTACACCGCGGAGCGGCCCGAGCTGTTCTTCAAGTCGACGGCCGCCCGGGTGGTCACCGACGGCGAGGACGTCGGCATCCGGGCCGACTCCGGCTGGGACGTCCCGGAACCCGAGCTGGGTCTCGTCGTGAACCGGGCCGGGGCCGTGTTCGGCTACGTCGTCGGCAACGACATGAGCAGCCGATCCATCGAGGGCGACAACCCGCTGTACCTCCCGCAGGCCAAGGTCTACACCCGCTCGTGCGCGCTCGGGACGCAGATCGTCCCGGTCTGGGCGGCGCCGGAGGGCCCCTGGGCCGTCCGGCTCACCGTCGAGCGCGACGACGAGGAGGTGTTCACCGGATCCACGACGACGGCCGAGCTCGCCCGCGACCTCGACGCCCTCGCCGGGTGGCTCGTGCTCGCGCTCGACCTCCCGGCCGGCGCCGTGCTGCTCACCGGGACCGGCATCGTCCCCGGTGCGGACTTCACCCTCGCCGCGGGCGACGTCGTGCGGATCGAGGTCGACGGGATCGGATCCTTGACCAACCGCGTCGTCGTGGTCGGACGACGCCCCGAGACGCAGGAGACACGATGAACGAGCCGACCGTACCGACGTCCGACGCCGAGCTCGAGCAGACCGTCGCCGCTGCCGCGGCTGCCGCCGAGCAGGCGGCTACCGCCACACCGGCCGCCCGGGCCGGGTGGCTCGCTTCCGTCGCCGAGGCGCTCACGACCGCCGCCGACGCGCTCGTCCAGGTCGCGCAGGAGGAGACCCACCTTCCCGAACCGCGGCTGCGCGGCGAGCTGGTGCGCACGACGTTCCAGCTCGGGTTGTTCGCGGACGTCCTGCGCGAGGGCTCCTACCTCGGCGTCCGGATCGACCACGCCGACCCGGAATGGGGCATGGGACCGCGGCCCGACCTGCGGCGCATGCTGCGCCCGCTCGGCCCGGTCGCCGTCTGGTCCGCCGGCAACTTCCCGTTCGCGTTCTCGGTGGCCGGCGGAGACACCGCGTCGGCGCTGGCTGCCGGGTGCCCCGTCGTCGTCAAGGCGCACCCGGGTCACCTCCGGCTCTCGCGTCTCACGTCGCAGGTCGTGACCGACGCCCTGCGTGCGGCCGGGGCGCCCGACGGACTGTTCGGCCTCGTCGTCGGGACCGAGAACGGCCGTCGGCTCGTCTCGGACCCTCGGATCAAGGCAGGCGCCTTCACCGGGTCGCTGGCCGGTGGCCGCGCCCTGTTCGACCTCGCGGCCGCCCGCCCCGACCCGATCCCGTTCTTCGGCGAGCTCGGCAGCGTGAACCCCGTCTTCGTGACCCCCGGCGCCGCCGAGCACCGTGCCCGGGAGATCGCCGACGGGTTCGTCGGGTCCGCGACGCTCGGCGTAGGGCAGTTCTGCACCAAACCGGGACTCGTCTTCGTCCCCTCCGGGTCAGGGCTCACCGAGCGCCTCGCCGAGGCCGCGACCGGGCTGCCGGGCGCGCCCATGCTGAACGAACGCACCCATGAGGGTTTCGCCACCGCCGTCGGCGAGCTCGCCGCACGGCCCGAGGTCGCGGTGCTCGCGGGCAGCCCCGACGTGGCGGCCGAACCCGCCCTCACGCTCTTCGCGACGACCTACGACCAGCACGCCCGGGCACGCGAACAGCTCGAGGTGGAGTGCTTCGGCCCGGCCGCGCTGATCGTCTCCTACGACGACCCCGGCCAGCTCGTCGAGGCCGCGGCGGCGATCGACGGCCAGCTCACGGCGACCGTCCAGGGGACGGAGACGGAGACCGGTCTCGTCGGTTCGCTGCTCGACGTCCTCGCCGACCGGGCGGGGCGTGTGCTGTGGAACGGCTGGCCGACAGGAGTCTCGGTGACCCACGCGATGGAGCACGGCGGCCCCTACCCGGCGACCACGGCCGCGTCGACGACGTCCGTCGGGACAGCCGCCGTCGAACGGTTCCTGCGGCCGGTCAGCTTTCAGTCGGTGCCCGACGGGCTGCTGCCTCCTCCGCTGCGGGAAGCGAACCCGTGGGATGTTCCGCGACGCGTGGACGGCATCCTGGAGCATTCCTGAGGCACGGTCGCCGTCAGCCGGCGTACGCGTGCTGCGTCGCGCCCACGACGCCGGTGTCGACGGCGAAGACCGCACCTGCCAAGGGCTCTGCGGCGTCGTCGACGCCCAGGCGGGACGTCGTGACGAACAGCGTCCGCCCGTCCGGCCCGCCGAACGTGCACGCCGTCGTCCGGCTCGCCGCCACCTCGACGACCTCGGTCAGGATGCCCCCGGCGTCGTACCGGTGCACCCGGCCGCCCTCCCACAGGGCGATCCAGACGCCGCCCTCGGCATCGACGGCCATGCCGTCCGGCTTCCCGGCGTCGTCGGGGACGACGGCGAACGGCCGACGGCCGGAGAACTCGCCGGTGTCGGGGTCGACGTCGAACACGTCGACCCGCCCGGTCGGTGTGTCGTTGTAGTAGGCCAGGGAGCCGTCGACGCTCCACTGCAACCCGTTCGAGATCGTCACGCCGTCCAGGACGGTGGTGACCGTCCGGTCGGTGTCCAAGCGGTACAGGCGACCGGCACCCGGGGTCACGTCGTACGCCATGGTGCCGCAGTAGAACCGCCCCTGGGGGTCGCAGCCGCCGTCGTTCATCCGCACCGCCGAACCCTCGAGCACGGCGATCTCTTCCGTGACCGACAGCTCGGCGTCGGCCAGCGCGAACCCACGCTCGAGGGCGAGGACGTACCCGCCGCCGCGGCGCGCACGCACGACCGCCGCCACGTCCCCGACATGGCGGCGGGTCGGAACGCCCGCGCCGTCGAACCGGACGACGTCCCCCGCGAGCATGTCGACGACGAGCAGCTCGTCCCTGACGCCGTCCCAGAAGGGACCCTCACCGTGGAAGGTGCACGGCGCACCGATCGGCTCTGCCCGCATCGTCAGCCCCCCGCCGGCGGAGCGGCGGTGCTGGACCGCACGACCATGCGGGTGGCCAGCTCGATCCGCTCGGGCGTGGCCTCCCGGCGCATCCGCAGGACGAGTCGTGCCGCGGTCTCGGCCATCTCCGTGAGCTGGGCACGCACCGTCGTCAGCGGAGGCCCCGCCCACGCGGCGGGGCGGATGTCGTCGAACCCGACGACGGACAGCTCGTCCGGGATCCCGACACCGCGCTCCCTGGCCGCCTCGTAGACGCCGAGCGCCTGCAGGTCGCTGCCGGCGAAGATCGCCGTGGGGCGCCGTGCCCTGTCGAGCAGCTCGCCTCCCCGCTCCAGACCGTCCTCATGATGGAAGTCCCCCGAGACGACGAACCCGGCAGGGACGCTCAGCCCGGCGGCGTCCATCGCAGCCCGGTAGCCCGACAGCCGAGCCGTCGAGCACAGCATGTCGTCGGGACCCGTGATGATGGCGATCTCGGTGTGCCCGAGCTCGATGAGGTGCCGGGTGGCCATGAACCCGCCCGACCAGTTCGCGGTGCCGACCGACGCCACGTCGGGCGGTGGGTCGCCGGCCGGATCGATGACGACGAACGGGATGTCTCGCGTGCGCAGCATCCGGCGGTCCTCGCGGGACAGGTCCGAGAACATCAGGATCACCCCCGCGGGCTGACGGGCCAGCACCCCCGACACCCACTCCGGGCCCGGCGAGTGCCGGTCACCGGACTCGGTCAGCAGGACGCTCATGCCGGACTCGCGGGCCACCTTCTCGGCACCGATGATCATCTCCAGAGCCCAGCTGTTGTCGATGCGACTGAAGACCAGCTCGATGAACCGGGCCGACGGCTGCACCTGGTTGCGCCGGCTGTAGCCGTGCTCCCGGAGCGCCTTCTCCACTCGCTCACGCGTCGCCGACGACACACCGGCCCGGCCGTTGAGCACCTTCGAGACCGTCGAGACGGACACGTCGGTCTCCGCGGCCACGCGGGCGAGCGTAGGGCGCGGGACGCCGTCGGCACGGAGGTTCGGCATGGCCCCAGCGTAGCGAGTCGCAGCGCAAAGTTTCGCGATCTCGCCGCGCGGTCCCTGCGCACCGCCGATGATTCCTGCGCCGGGTACCGGTCTGATCCTCGACCACCCGCACCGCTGGAGGACACCATGGGAACTCTCGGGATCGAGCTCTTCGCCACGCTGGACCTCGTCGGCCAGGCCCCCGGCGGGCCCGACGAGGACACCGAGGGCGGATTCAGGTTCGGCGGCTGGCAGGCGCCGCTGTTCGACGACGTCACCGGAGACCAGGTCTCTGCCGCCCTGGAGGGCACGGACGCCCTGCTGCTCGGGCGGCGCACCTATGACATCTTCGCTGCTCACTGGCCCCATCAAGGTGGCGGCCCGGACGACGACATCGCCACGCTGTTCAACCGCATCCCCAAGTACGTCGCCTCCCGCGGGGCGCCGGAGCTGGCATGGGCCGGTTCCACCCAGCTCGGCCCCGACCTGCCCCGGGCCATCGACGAGGTCCGCGACCGGCACGAGGACGTCAAGGTCATCGGGAGTCTCGACCTCGTCCAGACGCTGCTGCACGAGCGCTTGTTCGACCGGCTCGACCTGTGGCTCTATCCCGTCGTGCTCGGCGGCGGCAAGAAGGTGTTCGACGGCGGCGAGATCCCCGCCAACCTCACGCTGCTGGACCCGCCGACGGCGAGCCCCCGCGGCGTCGTGCACCTGCACTACGGACTGGTCGACGGCACCCCGGGGACCGGAGACCTGACCGCTCCGGAGCGCCGTTGAGCAGGGACGCGGCTATCCGCCCTCGGTGGGCGTCACGCGCGGCCGGGCGCGGTCCCGAGCACGTGCGCGTGCTCGAGCCGCTCGACCAGCGCGACGACGGCGGCCGCGACCGGCAGCAGCACCAGGTTGCCCAGCAGCATCGGACGCAGGAACGGCAGGCCGGCCACATAGCTGGCCAGCAGGCCGTCGAAGCCGGCCGGGTAGAACGTGCCACGGCCCTGCAGCCAGACGCCGAAGTTGGTCCAGAGGTAGAAGCCGATCGAGCTCCCGGCGCCGAACATCACCGCGGCCAGGAAGCGCCGTCCACCGGAGGCACCACGGGTCCACCACGCCACGACACCGATCGCGGCCCAGGCCGACCACGTGAACAGCAGGATCGCCGAGTTGGTGAGGAAGACGTCGCTGACGGCCACGACCACCAGCGGGGCGAGCATCGCGAGCCGGTGCCGCAGGAGGCCCGCCGCGGCGAAGGCGGCGAACGTCGACAGCTCGAGGTTCGGCGGGGCGCCGAGGTCGTCCTTGACGAGCCGCCACACGACCGCCGCCACGACGAGCAGGACGGCGACGGCAGGGCGCCACCAGCGCTCCGCCAGGTCGCGCGCGCTCAGGTCGGGCAGCCGCTCGGGCGTGGCGGCGGGGCTCACTCGATCTCCTCGAGCTTCCACTGGATCTGCTGGCCGTCCTCGGTCTCGAACGAGCCGGCGCCGACCTGCGCCATCTCACCGTCGACGTAGAAGGCCCAGAACTCCGCACCGTCCTCGGCAGCGTGGCCCTTGATCGCGGTGACGAAGGCCATCTCGCCCTCGCCGCTCACCTCGGCCTCGGGGTCGTGCACGAGCAGCAGATCGAGGGCGGTCTGTCCGTCCTCGCCCGCGTAGGACAGCTCGGTGACGTCCTGCGCCGGCGCCTCGTCCCCGGCGTCAGCCTCCGTCGAGGCCTCGACGCTCGCCTCCGGGGCCGGGTCGTCCTCGCCGGTGCAGCCGGCCAGCAGGCCGATGCTGAGCACTCCGGCCGCGGTCGCGGTCAGCAGGCGGGACGACGTCTTGCGCATCATGGTCTTCACGGGGACGAGCCTAGCCGCCGACGAGAACCGTTGAGGTCCAGCGCCGCCATGCGGACGCTGCTCCGGCTCCACGCTCCCCCGGCCGTCAGGCGTCGATCTGCGACCGGTCCAGCGCGTGCGCCCCCGCGACGATGAACTCCTTGCGCGGGGCGACGTCGGAGCCCATGAGCAGCTCGAAGACACGCTCGGCGGCCTCGGCGTGCTCCACCGTCACCCGGCGCAACGTGCGGTGACGAGGGTCCATCGTGGTCTCGGCGAGCTGGTCGGCGTCCATCTCCCCCAGGCCCTTGTACCGCTGGATGTCGTCCTTGTAGCGGCGCCCCGCCTTGTCGAGCTTGCGCAGGGTGGCGTTGAGCTCGGCCTCGGAGTACGTGTACAGGTACTCCCCCTTGCGCCGTCCGGAGCCCACCACCTCGATGCGGTGCAGCGGCGGGACGGCGGCGAAGACGCGCCCGTCGGCCAGCAGCGGACGCATGTACCGGTAGAACAGCGTCAGCAGCAGGGTGCGGATGTGGGCGCCGTCGACGTCGGCGTCGGTCATGAGCACGATCTTGCCGTAGCGCGCGGCGTCCAGGTCGAAGGACCGTCCCGAGCCGGCACCGATCACCTGGATGATCGCCGCGCACTCGACGTTGCGCAGCATGTCGCTGATCGACGCCTTCTGGACGTTGAGGATCTTGCCGCGGATGGGCAGCAGCGCCTGGAAGTCGCTCGACCGCGCCAGCTTGGCCGTCCCGAGGGCGCTGTCACCCTCGACGATGAACAGCTCGGACCGCTGGACGTCGTCGCTGCGGCAGTCGGCGAGCTTGGCGGGCAGCGAGGAGGACTCCAGGGCGTTCTTGCGCCGAGAGATCTCCTTCTGCTTGCGGGCGGTGATGCGCGCTCGCATCTCGGCGACGACCTTCTCCATCAGCAGCGACGACTGGGCCTTCTCGTCGCGCTTGGTGGAGGTCATCAGCGCCTTGAGCTCGTTCTCCACCACCCGGGAGACGATCTGGCGCACCGGCGCGGTGCCGAGGACCTCCTTGGTCTGGCCCTCGAACTGCGGCTCGGCGAGCCGCACGGTCACCACGGCGGTGAGGCCGGCGAGCACGTCGTCCTTCTCGATCCGCTCCGAGGTGTCCCGCGTCGAGACCTTCAGCCGGCGCGCGTTCGCCTCGACCTGCTTGCGCACGGTCTTGAGCAGGCCCTGCTCGAACCCGGTGCGGTGCGACCCGCCCTTGGGCGTGGCAATGATGTTGACGAACGTGCGCAGCTCGGTCTCGTACCCGGAACCCCACCGCAGCGCGATGTCGACCTCGCAGTCGCGCCGCACCTCCTGGGGCGACATGTGGCCCTTGGCGTCCAGCACCGGCACCGTCTCGGTGAAGGTCCCCGAGCCCTGGAGCTGCCAGGTCGCGGTGACGGGAGTGTCCGGGGCGAGGAACTCCACGAAGTCCACCGCACCGCCGGAGTGCTGGAAGACCTCCTCGTGCGGACCGTTCTCCCCGGGCGTGCCGGGCAGCCCGCGCTCGTCGCGCACCGTGATCTCCAGGCCGGGCACCAGGAAGGTCGTCTGGCGGGCGCGGGTCACGAGCTCGTCGTAGGCGAACACGGCCGACTTCGGGAAGATCTGGCGGTCCGCCCAGTAGCGCACCCGGGTCCCGGTCACCTTGCGCGGCGCCTTGCCGACGACGGGCAGCTCGCTGTGGTCGACGAACGGCTCGAAGGGGGCGTCCGGCGTCGGCCCCGTGGCCGGGTCGTCGAACAGGCCGGGCTCGCCGCGGTGGAACGTCATGCGGTACGTCTTGCCGGAACGGTCCACCTCGACGTCGAGACGGGCCGAGAGCGCGTTGACGACCGACGCTCCCACGCCGTGCAGACCACCCGAGGCCGTGTACGAGCCGCCGCCGAACTTCCCACCGGCGTGCAGCTTGGTGAACACCACCTCGACGCCGGACAGCCCGGTCTTGCTCTCTCGGTCCACCGGGATGCCGCGGCCGTCGTCCTCGACGGTCACCGAGGAGTCGGCGTGCAGCACCACGCGGATCTTCGTGGCGTGGCCACCGAGCGCCTCGTCCACGGAGTTGTCGATGATCTCCCACAGGCAGTGCATGAGGCCGCGGGAGTCGGTCGACCCGATGTACATGCCGGGTCGCTTGCGGACGGCCTCGAGACCCTCGAGGACGGAGAGGTGGCGCGCGGTGTAACCGGACTCGGAGGTGGCTGTCACGCCCCCGAGGGTAGTCGAGTTCCCGCCGCGACCGGGGCAGGCGCTCCGCCCTCGCGGCCCGGGTGTGACCCACGCCGTGATCGCCCGCAGCGAACCAGACCCCCCGGGCGGGAACAACGGCACCGCCAGATGGTTTGATGGTGTCGTGAGCACAACGACCGAAGAGACGACCGAGCCGCTGACCGCCGCCGACCGCTGCGACCGCTGCGGCGCCCAGGCCTACGTGCGCGTCGTGCTGCCCGTCGGAGAGCTCCTCTTCTGCGGGCACCACGCACGGGCGCACGCCGACGCCTACCAGTCCGTCGCCCAGCACGTCCAGGACGAGACCGACCGTCTGCACGCCGAGCACGGCGCGCGCTGACACCACGCGTCCACGGTCGAGAGACGCCCCGAGCACGACGAAGGCCCCGCACCCATGGGTGCGGGGCCTTCGTGCGTGACGAGCTCGGTCGCTTCCGGCTCAGTCGAGGTAGTCGCGCAGCACCTGCGAGCGCGACGGGTGCCGCAGCTTCGACATCGTCTTGGACTCGATCTGGCGGATCCGCTCACGCGTCACGCCGTAGACCTTGCCGATCTCGTCGAGCGTCTTGGGCTGCCCGTCCTGGAGACCGAACCGCATCGAGACCACGCCGGCCTCCCGCTCGGACAGCGTGTCCAGCACCTGGTGCAGCTGCTCCTGCAGGAGCGTGAACGACACCGCGTCGGAGGGGACCACGGCCTCGGAGTCCTCGATGAGGTCACCGAACTCGCTGTCGCCGTCCTCGCCGAGGGGGGTGTGCAGGGAGATGGGCTCACGACCGTACTTCTGGACCTCGACGACCTTCTCGGGGGTCATGTCGAGCTCCTTGGCCAGCTCCTCCGGCAGGGGCTCGCGGCCCAGGTCCTGGAGCATCTGGCGCTGCACACGAGCGAGCTTGTTGATGACCTCGACCATGTGCACGGGGATACGGATCGTGCGGGCCTGGTCGGCCATCGCCCGCGTGATCGCCTGGCGGATCCACCACGTGGCGTACGTCGAGAACTTGTAGCCCTTGGTGTAGTCGAACTTCTCCACCGCACGGATCAGACCGAGGTTGCCCTCCTGGATGAGGTCCAGGAACAGCATGCCGCGGCCCGTGTAGCGCTTGGCCAGGGAGACCACGAGGCGCAGGTTGGCCTCGAGCAGGTGGTTCTTGGCCCGGCGGCCGTCGTGGGCGATCCACTTCAGGTCTCGCCACATGCGCCGTTCCTCGGCGTTGGCCTTGGTGCGGTCGAAGTCCGGGAAGTCGTTGTTCAGGCGCTCCTCGGCGAAGAGACCGGCCTCGATCCGCTTGGCGAGGTCGACCTCCTGCTCGGCGTTCAGCAGCGCGACCTTGCCGATCTGCTTCAGGTAGTCCTTGACCGGGTCGGCCGTGGCGCCGGCGGTGACGACCTGCTGGGCCGGCTGGTCGTCGTCGTCGGTGTCGGAGACGACGAAGCCGCCGCGCTCGTCCTCCTTCTTGCGGCCGTTGCGCGGCAGGGCGGTGATCCGCTCGGGCACCTGCTCCGGCTCGTCGTCGTCCTCCACGGGCACGCCGTCCGGCTCGGGCGCCGGCTTGTGCGCCTTGGCTGCGGCCTTGCGCGTGGTCTTCACCGCAGGAGCCGCCTTCTTGGCGGCAGCCTTCGCGGGAGCCTTCTTGGCCGGGGCCTTCTTCTCCGCGGCGGAGTCCTCCGGAGCGTCCTGCGCCGAGGAGGCGGACGTCTCCGTGGTGGACCGTGAGCTCGTCGACTTCTTCGCCGACGACGTCGCAGCCTTCTTCGCGGCGGGAGCCTTGGCCCGCGCCTCCGTCTTCGTCGCGGCGCTGCTGGTCGACGCCGCGGCCACCTTGGTGGCGACCGGCACACCGATCTCGACGCCTGCCGTGGCGAACGCGCGCAGCACCGCCTTCAGGCGCTTGGGGTCACCCACCGCGGCGGTCTCGCACGCGGTGCGGAAGCTCTCCGCGTCGACGCGACCGTCGGCGGTCCCCCGAGCGAGCAGCTCGGAGAGGGCAGAGTTGTCGAACTCGCGGGGCAGCGGGGGGTTCTGCGCAGTGGACGCCACAAACCGACCTTTCGGCATTCGAGGGGGCGGTGAACCGCCGTGTCAGCCGGGGACGGGGACCTCTCGGCTCGAGCGGATACCTCTATTGTACCGGCGACATCTACCAGCCGGTGGAGCACACGGCGTCCGCACCGTGTCCTGGACCACGATCCCGGGTGGGGACGCGTGTGATATCGAGGTGAACACCGGGTTGCCAGCCCCCTATTCCCTGGACGGCGACGGCATCCGGGGGCGGTCAGGGCTTGACGGCGAGGACGGGGCAGGGCGCCTCGAGCAGGATGCGCTGGGCGCCGGACCCGAGGATGAGCTTGCCCACCGGGCTGCGTCGTCGCAGGCCGATGACGATGAGCTCGCCGTGCTCGTCGGAGGCGGTCCGGACCAGGTCGTCGGCGAGGTCACCGGTGCCCGGGACGACGCGATGCTCGACGCCGGCGTCGGCGAGACGGCCGGCGAGGGCCTCGAGCTCCTCGGGGGCCGGGTTCGACCCCGAGCTCACCACGAGGAGAGCCTTCTCACGTTGCCGCGCCTCGGAGACCGCGGCCACGAGCGCTTCCCTGCCCTCGGGCGTTCCCAGATGTCCCACGACGATCGCCATGGGTGGCACGCTACCGGACGTCGCCCGTGGGCCGCGTCCTGCTCGGGGCCGGGTGTCTCGCCCTGCCGGCTCGTGCGCGGATCCAGCCGGGCGGCAGGGCCGAGGACACGACGCAGTGCACCAGTCGCGCGAGACGGTACGACTCGTCGACGTCGAGCGCCTCGGCCACCCGGTAGGACGCCCGGGGGCCGTCACCGGCCCACCACGCCAGGAAGGCGAGCAACGTGAGCCCGGCAGCACGCAGCCTCTGCGGCACGTGCGCGTCCACCTGCTCCAGGACGGCACGCGCCCGCGCGATGACCTCGACGTCGGGTGCGACGCCTCGCGCCGGGTCGACCACCCGGCCCAACGCCTGGCCGGTCTCCTCGTCGACGGTCGCACGGTCGCCGGCGCCCGTCGTGGCGCGCGCCGCCTCCTCCCCGCCGGGCAGCAGGGTCAGCAGCACCGCGTCCCGGACGGCACGGTCCGCGAGGCCGGCCGCGACCCTGCCGAGCAGAGCGGGACCCAGGCCACCGTCACCGCCGTCCGGACCCTGCCCGACCTCGACGGTGCGCAGCGCCTCACGCCACGCATCCAGGGCATCCCCGCGCCAACGGAGGCGTCCGGCATCGTCGCCCGCGGTGCGCCCACGGGCGATCTCGCTGCGCCGCGCGGCGCGACCGGCGAGGTTGCGGGCGGCGTCGGACGCCCGGGCGATCGCGAACGCCGCCTGCGCGGAGTCCGCCGCCACGTGCCCCGCGAGGACGTACGCGGCACCGATCTCGCTGCTGTCGAGCGCTCCGAGCGGGTGCCCCGGCTCGGGACAGCAGGTGGGGTCCTCGCAGCCGAGCCCCCGGTAGCCGTCGGGCGTGACGAGCCAGGGGTCCACGGGGACGACCGCTTCGACGGCGTCCAGGACGGCCTCGAGCGCGTCGGCCGCGGCGCTGACGTCGTGGGAGGTGTACAGCGCGAGCAGACAACGCTCGGGGCGTGTGCCGGCGACGGCGCGGGCGAGCGCCGCCAGCCCGGCGTCGGCTCCTGGTGACCGCAGGTCCTCGAGCCCCACCCGGGCGACGAGACCGGGCTCGTCCTGCGCGGTCGTGCAGGCGAGCACGATGCTCTCGGTCGGCCGGAAGCCGAGGCGGTAGGGCACGGCGGCGAGCACGTCGTGCGGAGACCGCAGCGGGATGGTCGTCGGGTCGGGAAGGTCCAGGCTGGTGGTCATGCCTCTGATCAGAGCGCAGCCACCATCGGCCCGGACACGGCCGGGAACCTTGTTGGGGACGGTGTCCGCTGGGGGTGGGGACCCGCTACCGTGAGGCCGTGCCCCCGACCTCTCGCCGTCGCGCCACGCGTGGCGCCCTGTGCGCCTCCCTGGCGCTCGGCCTGGCGGCGACGAGCGGCTGCCACGCGCAGCCCGTGGACGACACTCCCCCGCCCGGCCCCGGTGCCGAGCTCGAGGCGCCCTCCCCGACCGCCCTGCCGTCGTTCGACCCCGCGACGGCGGTCGGCGGGTACGCCCCGGACTTCCCGACCGACCTCCTCGGCGCACCGGAGGACTCGGCCGTCCTGGCCAGCTCCGCCGTCCCCGCGCAGGACGACCTGCTCGAGATCTCCTTGAACCTGTCCACCGGGCTGAGCACGCAGGAGGTCGTCGACCGGTACGCCGAGCGCCTCGACGAGGCG
The DNA here is from genome assembly GCF_013149785.1 of Isoptericola halotolerans. Taxonomy (GTDB): domain Bacteria; phylum Actinomycetota; class Actinomycetes; order Actinomycetales; family Cellulomonadaceae; genus Isoptericola; species Isoptericola halotolerans. Next base: position 19,132 of record NZ_JABEZU010000003.1, on the reverse strand, counting down.
GGGTTCGAGGAGTCCGAGACGGTCGACGCGTCCGCCCTGACCGTCCAGACGGCGTACACCCGCACCAAGGGCAAGAAGAAGCCGCGGGTGGAGACCGTCCTGCTGGGAGTGCTCGACGACGGGGACCGCCGCCTCGTGTCGTTGTCCGGCAGCGTCCTCGACGTCACCGCCGAGGCCGGGTAGACCGAGCTGCACAGCTCCCCGCCCCACTAGGCTGTGGACCATGTCTGCCGCCTCCGACCTGGTCGAGACCGAGAACCTGCGCCACGACGTCGACGCCGCCCTGGAGCGGCACCTGGCCGGCCTGGTCGACGAGGTCGCAGCCACCGGCCCCGGCACGACGGCGATGACCGACCAGGTCTCGAGCCTCCTGGAGGGTGGGAAGCGCCTGCGCGCCGCGTTCTGCTACTGGTCCTTCCGCGCGCACGGCGGAGCGTCCCACGGGGCCGCCCGCGACGCCGTCGTCCGGGTCGGTGCCGCGCTCGAGCTGTTCCAGGCCGCCGCCCTGCTGCACGACGACGTCATGGACGCCTCGGACACCCGCCGCGGCCGGCCGACGGCGCACCGGGTGTTCGAGGCACGGCACGTGGCGCAGCGCTGGACGGGCGAGGCCGAGCGGTTCGGCACGGCCGCGGCGATCCTGCTCGGCGACCTGTGCCTGGTCGCCTGCCACCGGGAGGCGGCCTCGGCCCTCGACGCCCTGGACGCCCCCGTCTCCCGCGCCGCGCGGGACCTCTTCGACGCGATGACCAGCGAGGTCGTCGTCGGGCAGTACCTCGACATGCTCGTCCAGGCGGAGCCGTGGGGCGAGGACCCCGCCGCCGACGAGGAGCGCGCTCGGCTCGTGCTGCGGGCCAAGTCCGCCCGCTACTCCGTCGAGCGGCCGCTCATGCTGGGAGCGGTCCTGGCCGGGGCGACGTCGGACCGCGTCGACGCGATCGGCGCGGCCGGGCTGCCGCTCGGCGAGGCCTTCCAGCTCCGCGACGACCTGCTCGGCGTCTTCGGCGACCCGGCGGTCACCGGCAAGCCCGCCGGCGACGACCTGCGCGAGGGCAAGCGCACGGTGCTCATCGCCCGGACGCTCGCCCACGGCGACGACGACGCACGCCGCCTCGTCACCAAGCACCTGGGCGACCCGCGGCTGACCGACGACGACGTCGCCACGCTCCGTGCCGCGATCGTCGCGTCGGGAGCCGTGGCCGGTGTGGAGACCCTCATCGACGACCTCGCGGCGGCCGGGATGTCCGCCCTCGCCGCCGCCGATCTCGACCCGCGGGGGCGGGAGGTCCTCCAGGGCCTCGCCCGTGCCGCCGTCGTCCGGGCCGCCTGAGGGCCAGGGAGGCCTCGGCCGTCAGGCCAGGGACTGAGCGGCCCGGCGGACCGGGGCGCGTCGGCCGGAGCGCAACGCCTCGATCGGCGTGGCCCCCAGCGTCTCCTCCGGCGTGAACAGCCACCGCAGCGCCTCGACGTCGGACACCCCGAGGTCCGAGAGCAGGATGATGGTGCCACGCAGCGTCTCGAGCACCTCCGGGTCGCCGTGCGGGCCGGTGACGACGAACGCCGCCGGGACCTGCAGGGTGTTGCGCTCGCCGCGCTTGACCCCGATGACGTGGCGGGAGGCCACCAGACCCCGGGCCCGGCCCGGTGCCACACCGAGGGCGTCGGCGAGATCGGGCAGCGTCAGCCATTCACCGACGAGATCGTCGAGGTCGTCCAGGGGCAGGTCCTGCGGTGCGTCGTTCACGGCCCCAGCCTATGCCGCCGCGCCTGCAGGCCGTGCCGCGCCGCTGCTCCTACACTCGCTGACGTGGCCATCACGACGACCGATCCTCTCCTCGGCCGCCTGGTCGACGGGCGGTACGAGATCGTCGCGCGCGTGGCCCGCGGAGGGATGGCGACCGTCTACCGGGCGCAGGACCGCCGCCTGGGGCGCGAGGTCGCCGTCAAGGTGATGCACCCCCACCTCGCCGAGGGCGTCGAGGGAGCGAGCTTCGTCTCCCGGTTCCGTCGCGAGGCCCGCGCCTCGGCCCGGCTGTCCCACCCCGGCGTCGTCGCCGTGTACGACCAGGGGGTCGACGGAGCCACCAGCTACCTGACCATGGAGTACGTGCCGGGCACCAACCTGCGCGGCGAGCTGCAGGCCGGCCCGCTGACCGTGGACCGCGCGCTGGACGTGGCCGAGCAGGTGCTCGCCGCCCTGTCGGCGGCGCACCGGGTCGGGCTGGTCCACCGGGACGTCAAGCCGGAGAACGTCCTCATCGACGACGACGGCCAGGTCAAGGTGGCCGACTTCGGGCTCGCCCGCGCCGTCACCGAGGTGACCTCGACCGCCACCGGCACCATCCTCGGCACCGTCGCGTACCTGGCCCCGGAGGTCATCACGTCCGGGGGCTGCACCCCCGCCACCGACGTCTACGCCGTCGGGGTGCTGCTGCACGAGATGCTCACCGGCTCGCTGCCGTACCCGGGCGAGCCGCCGATCCAGGTGGCCTTCCACCACGTCCACGAGGACTTCCCGCCGCCGTCCCAGCGGGTGGACTGGCTCGGCGCCGACGTGGACGAGCTCGTCTCCGCCTTCACCGCGCGGGACGCGAGCCGCCGCCCGGCGCACGCGGGTGCCGCGCTGGCCGCCGTCGTCGGGCTGCGCGCCGTGCTCGACGACGCGGTCCTCGCCCGTGCCGCCGACCCACCGGAGCCCCCGGCCCCGGCGCCGGAGGCCACCGACTCGTCGCCCGAGGGGATCGAGACCGTCGAGCCTGCGCAGGACGCCGCCGTCGACGAGATCCCGGCCGGGTTCTTCGCCGAGGTCTCGGTCCGGGCCCACGACACCGAGCATCTCGTCACCTCCCCGGCCCGGACGCTGGAGCACGACAGCGCCGACGCCGCCGACTCCCCCGGCCGTCCTCGCGGTCGACGCCGGCTCGTGGTGTGGCTCACCGTCCTGACGGTGCTCCTCGGGGCGGGGGCGTACGGCACCTGGTGGTGGTTCGCCGACGGACCCGGGGCGTGGACGACCGTCCCGGCCGAGCTCGCCGGCGCGACGCAGGACGACGCGCTGGCGGCGCTCACCGCCGAAGGCCTCGAGGCCGACACCGTCGAGGCCCACGACGACGACGTCCCCGCCGGGCACGTCGTGACCACCGACCCCGTGCCCGGCGACCCCGTGCGCGTCGACGGGACCGTCACCCTGAGCGTCTCGCTCGGCGTGCTCATGCTGACGGTCCCCGACGGCCTGGTCGGTGCCGAGCAGGACGCGGCGAGCGCGGCGCTGCGCGAGGCCGGCTTCGCCGTCGACGAGGCCCGCACGGCCTACGACGACGACGCCCCGGCCGGCGAGGTGCTCGAGGTCTCGGTCCCGGAGGGTTCCGAGCAGCCGCACGACACGGCCGTCCGGCTCACCGTCTCGGACGGGCCGGCACCGGTCCGCGTGCCCCAGGTGGTCGGCCTCGGCAAGGACGGCGCCGAGAGCGACCTGTCGGACGCCGGACTGGCGGTGGAGTACTCCGACCCGGAGCACTCCACCGACGTCGACGAGGGGCGAGTGCTCAGCCAGGACCCGGAGCAGGGCGCCACGGCTCGCCGCACCGACACCGTCACCCTGACCCTCTCCGCCGGCCCGCCCGACGCCGAGGTGCCGGACGTCGTCGGCATGTCGAGCGAGGAGGCCGTCGGCGCGCTGGAGGACGCCGGGTTCGACGTCGACGTCAACCGCTACCTGGGCGGGCTGCTCGACACGGTGCGGTTCCAGGACGTGGACGGCACGGCAGCGGTCGGCACGACCGTGACCCTCACCGTCTGGTGAGCATCTCCGCGACCTGGAACGCAGTCTCCAGCGACTGCTGGTGGTTGAGGCGCGGGTCCACGAGCGTCTCGTAGCGCTCGGCCAGGCCGGCGTCGGAGATCTCCTCGCTGCCGCCCAGCACCTCGGTGACGTCGTCGCCGGTCAGCTCCATGTGCAGGCCGCCCGGCACGGTGCCCAGGGCGCGGTGCACCTCGAAGAAGCCGGTGACCTCGTCCAGGACGTCCGTGAACCTGCGCGTCTTGTAGCCGGACTCGGAGGTGATGGTGTTGCCGTGCATCGGGTCGGTGACCCAGGTGACCGCGACGCCCGCCGCCGTCACCTTCTCCACGACGTCCGGGAGCACGTCGCGCACGCGGCCGGCACCCATGCGGGTGATGAAGGTCAGCCGCCCCTCGCGGTTCTCGGGGTTCAGGCGCCGCGCCAGCGCGATCGCGTCACCGGGGCTCGTCGTCGGTCCCAGCTTGACGCCGATCGGGTTGGCCACGTGCGAGAGGAACTCGACGTGGGCGCCGTCGAGCTGCCGCGTCCGCTCCCCGATCCACAGGAAGTGCGCGCTGGACGCGTAGGGCTTGCCCGTGCGGGCGTCGATGCGGGTCAGCGCGCGCTCGTAGTCGAGGATGAGCGCCTCGTGGCTGAGGAAGAACTCGACGGTGCGCAGCGCGTCGAAGTCGGCCCCGCAGGCGTCCATGAAGCGGATCGCGCGGTCGATCTCCGTCGCGGTGCGCTCGTAGCGGGCGTAGGCAGGATTCTCCATGAACCCCCGGTTCCACTCGTGCACCCGCCGCAGGTCGGCGTAGCCGCCCTGGGTGAAGGCGCGCACGACGTTCGCCGTGGCCGTCGAGATCCGGTAGGCCTGCTCCAGCCGTGCCGGGTCCGGGGTACGCGAGCCGGACGTGAACGCGTGCCCGTTGACCATGTCGCCGCGATAGCACGGCAACGTCACCCCGTCACGGGTCTCCTCGTCGGACGACCGTGGCTTGGCGTACTGCCCGGCGAGCCGGCCCATCTTGACCACGGGCGTGCTGGCACCGTGGGTCAGCACGACGGCCATCTGCAGGATGGTGCGGACCTTGTTGCGGATGCGGGTGGCGTTCGCGTCGGCGAAGGTCTCCGCGCAGTCGCCGCCCTGCAGCAGGAAGGCCTCGCCCCGGCCTGCCGCCGCGAGGCGGTCGGTGAGGGTGTCGGCCTCGGCGGGCACCACGAGCGGCGCCGCGACCGACAGCCTCGCCACGACCGCGGCGAGGCTGTCGGCGTCGGGCCAGACCGGCTGCTGCCGCGCCTCGAGGCCGCGGAACCGGTCCAGGCCGTCCGGGTCGGTCCCCGGCGCGACGGAGTCGACGGCGCTGCTCATGGTGCCCGTCCGCCTCAGTGCTCGGCCGGCTGCGCCGGGACGAGGGACTGGCCGATGCCGGCCAGCAGCTCGCCGAACCACTCGGTGTGCACGTCGAACGCCTTGCCACCGGCGATGCGCGGGAACGCGATCGCCTTGAGACGGTCACCGTCCTCCTCGTCGTGGCCGATCACGCCGGCCTCGCCGCGCAGGGCGCACTCGACGGCGAGGTCGGTCATCGACTTGATGAGGCGCAGGTCCTCGGCGTTCGCGGCCGCGGCGCGCGAGTAGTAGCCGGACTTCTGGACCATGACCTTCTCGGCGCCCAGCTTCTCGGCGAACTGCTTCGCGAACCACTGGCCCGGGTTGATCGTGTCGAGCTTGACGTGCCCGAACGGGTCGCGCTGGACCTCCTCGCCCGCGGCCTCGAGCTGCGCGACGATCTCGTGCATGCCCGCACCCTCGGACAGGAAGATGTTGACGTTGCCCTCGGTGTCCATGATCGCCTTGAGACGCTCGGCCTCGGCATCGATGTCGAGCGCGAGCTCCGGCAGGAACACCGCGTGCACGTCCCAGCGCTCACGGGTGAGGCCGAGCGCCGGGGCGAACTCCTGGGCGTCGAGCCACTTGCGGTACTCCGCGGCGGCGGCCGCCGTCAGCCAGCCGCAGTGCCGGCCCATGACCTCGTGCACGATCAGCATGCGCGGGCCCGAGCGGTGCTCGCCGATGACGTTCGCCGCGAACCCGGCGGCCTCCTCGGCGGCGGTCCACGCCCCGAGCGACTGGCGGATCGGCACCACGTCGTTGTCGATGGTCTTCGGCAGGCCGACCACGGTGAGGTCGTAGTCGTTCTCCGCGAGGTAGGCCGCGAGGTCCGCCGCGGTGGTGTTCGTGTCGTCGCCGCCGATGGTGTGCAGCACGTCCACGCCGTCGGCCTTGAGCTGCTCCGCGGCGACGTGCAGGGGGTCCTGCCCCTCGCGGACGAGCCCACGCCTGACGCAGTCGGCGGCGTTGGTGAGCTTGACGCGCGAGTTGCCGATGGGCGAGCCGCCGAACCGGTGCAGGACGCCCGCCTGACGGCGGCCCTCCTCGTCGATCTCGATCTTCGTGCCGGTCAGCAGGCCGTGGTAGCCGTACTGGTAGGCGATGATCTCGATCGACGGGTCGAGCTCGGTGTACCGCTCGATGAGACCTCCGACGGCGGAGGACAGGCACGGTGCGAAACCACCGGCGGTCAGCAGGGCGACACGACGGACCGACATGAGGGGCTACCTCTCGTTGGGGATGGACAGCGGTGCCCATCCTAGTGAGGTCCCGCGCGTGCGCGTGACCTCGTCTCAGCCGGCGGGGTCCTGCGCGGGGGGCTCCGCGGCCGGGGGCTCCGGCGCCGCCGGCCGCGCCGCGCCGGGCGGGGCGTCCACCGGCAGTCCCTGCGCGAGCCGCACCTTCGCGGTGGCGGCGTACACGTCGACGTACTCCTGCTCGCTGAGCCGCAGGACGGCGTACATGATCTCGTCGGCGACGGCTCGCAGCACGAACCGGTCGGTCTCCATCCCCCGGTAGCGGCTGAAGTCCAGGGGCTCACCGAAGACGACACCGATCGGCCGAGGCTTGGGGATCACCCGTCCCAGCGGCTGCGCGACGTCGGTGCCCACCATCGCCACGGGGACCACCGGCGCGCCGGACTCCAGCGCCAGACGGGCGACTCCCGTCTTGCCCCGGTACAGGCGCCCGTCGGGACTCCGCGTCCCCTCCGGGTAGATGCCGAAGAGGTCGCCCTCGTCCAGCACGCGCATCCCGGTACGCAGCGCGGCCTCGCTGGCCTTGCCGCCGGAGCGGTCCACCGGGATCGTGCCGACACCACGCATGAAGCCGGCCACGAGCCTGCCCTTGAGCCCACGGCCGGTGAAGTAGTCGGACTTGCCGAGGAACTTCACCTGACGTTCCAGCACGATGGGCAGCACGAACGAGTCGATCACGGCCAGGTGGTTGCTCGCCAGGATCGCACCACCGGAGTCCGGCACGTGCTCGACGCCCCTGGTCCAGGGACGGAAGGCGAGCCGGAGCCACGGCCCGACCAGCACGTGCTTCATGATCCAGTAGAACAACGGTCCTCCTCGCGGCCTCGCCGACGACAATAGAGTGGTCCCATGGCCTCACCGAACCGGGACGCGGAACCGGACGACCTTCCGGACGCCGACGTCGACGCCCGTTGGTCCGACATCGTCGCACGTCTGGGTGACGTGGAGCAGTCCCGGTTCGTCGTCGAGGACGCCGGGACGACCACCGAACCCACCGGGCGCCCGGAACCCGCAGAACCCGCCGACGCCTCCCGGCCACCCGGCGAGACGCCCGCACCCGTGCAGCCTGCCGGCCCCCGCGACTGGGCGACGACGCCCGAGGTCGAGGCGCTCGAGGAGGCCGAGGACCACTTCGTCCCCCCGGACCCCGACCTCGTCGCGCACCGCGAACCCTTGCTCGCTCTCGCCTGGACGGTCGCCGTGGCCGTCCCGGTGCTCACGGTCGTGGCGGTGATCCTGCGGGCCATGCTGCCGGAGCTCGAGGTGCCGGGGTGGGTCGGACCGGCCGGTGGCGGGTCGTTCCTCGCCGCGATCGCGGTCCTCGTCTGGCGGATGCCCCACCGGCGTGACCCGGAGGACCACGACCCCGGTGCCGTCGTCTGAGGCGGTGGCGGAGTCAGCGGCGCGCCAGGTCGGCGGCGCCGATGATGCCGGCCTCGTTGCCCTGCTGCGCCAGCTCGATCTGCGCGACGGGACGGTGGCCCAGGGCGGAGAGCTCGGACTCGTACGCCTTGCGCACCGGCGTCAGCAGCAGGTCGCCCGCCGCCCCGACCCCTCCCCCGAGGACGATGAGCTCGGGGTCCAGCAGGGCCGCGACCGAGGCCGCGCCCTCGCCGATCCACCGGCCGAGGGTGGCGAGCAGCTCGATCGACAGCGCGTCGCCGGCCTGCGCGGCCTGCGTGATCTGCGGTCCGGTGATGTCGGCCGCGTCGCCGCCCGCGAGCTCCACGAGTCGGCGGGCTCGGTCCGGGTAGGCCGTCGCCGCCTGGCGGGCGTCGCGCACCAGCGCGGTGCCTGAGGCGTACTGCTCCCAGCAGCCCTCGTGACCGCACCCGCAGTAGTGCCCGCCCGGCACCACGCGCATGTGCCCGACCTCGGCCGCCACCCCCCACTTGCCCCGCACGAGCTCACGGTCGACCACGACGGCGCCGCCCAGCCCGGTGCCGATGGTCAGCAGCAGCATGTCGGTCGCCGAGCGCGCGGCACCGAACCGGAACTCCGCCCACCCGGCGGCGTTCGCGTCGTTCTCGACGACGACCGGCACGTCCAGGCCCACCAGGTCGCGGACCTTCTGCGCGAGCGGGTACTCGCGCCAGGCGATGTTGGGCGCGAACAGCACGGAGGTGCGGTCCGGGCTGACGAAGCCCGCCGCGGCCAGGCCGATGGCACCGACCTCGTGCTCCTTGGCCAGCTCGACGCAGGCGTCCGCGATCGCGCGGTCGATGCTCGCGACGTCGTCGGCGGCGGTGTCCCGCCGGACCTTGGCCAGGATGCGACCGGCCTCGTCCACGACGCCGACGGCGATCTTCGTTCCGCCGATGTCGACTCCGATGGCGTGCATGCGTCAAGTCCTCACGTTCGATCTCGGGGACGTCGGGCCGACGGGGCAGTCGCACCGACACGTCGGCGCGCCCGGGCGCGCCGGTGCACCAGACTACCGACCCGCGACCACCGCGGACGCACCGTCCACCAGTTGATGCGAGCCCGTGACCGCGGCGCCCGTGCGACCCGGTATCGTGACCGCCACGGACGAGCCCTGCCACTGGAGTCAGCATGGACGAGATCACCACACCGCAGCTCGTGGAGCTGCCCCCGACGTCGAACCTCAACGACCTGCTCACCGATCGCGTCACGAAGGATCCCGACGCGCCCATCATCGAACGACCGGCCGGTGACGGCTGGGAGAGCCTGAGCAACGCCGCCTTCGACGCCGAGGTCGTGGCCGTGGCCAAGGGGCTCGTCGCCAAGGGCGTCCAGCCCGGCGACCCCGTCGGGATCATGTCGCACACGCGCTACGAGTGGACCCTGCTCGACTTCGCCGCGTGGGCGGCCGGAGCGGTGCCGGTCCCGGTCTACGAGACGTCGTCGCCCGAGCAGGTCGAGTGGATCGTCACCGACGCCGGTGTCACCGTCCTGGTGGTGGAGGACGCCGAGCTCGCCGCCGTCGTCGGACAGGTCGCCGACGACGCACCGACGCTGCGCGAGGTGCTGTCCATCGACGACGGCGCGATCGCCGACCTCGTCGCGGCGGGCGCCGACGTCGACGACGCCGAGATCGTCCGCCGCCGAGCCCTCGCCGGTCTGGACGACGTCGCGACCATCATCTACACGTCGGGCACGACGGGTCGGCCCAAGGGCGCCGAGCTGACCCACGGCAACTTCGCCTCGCTCGCCACCAACGCCGTCGCCGCGGTGCCGGAGGTCTTCGCCTCCGGGGGCCGCACGCTGCTCTTCCTGCCCCTGGCCCACGTGTTCGCACGGTTCATCGAGGTGCTCGCCATCGCCGGTGGCAGCGTGCTGGGGCACTGGGCGGACGTCAAGACGGTCACCCAGGGCCTGGGCACGTTCAAGCCGACCTTCGTCCTCGCCGTGCCGCGAGTGTTCGAGAAGGTCTACAACTCGGCCGAGCAGAAGGCTGCGGCCGGCGGCAAGCTGAAGATCTTCCAGTGGGCCACGGCGACCGCGATCGCGTGGTCCCGTGCCCAGGACACCGGTGGTCCGTCGTTCTGGTTGAACGTCCAGCACAAGGTCGCGGGCAGGCTGGTCTACGGCAAGCTGCTGGCCGCCCTGGGCGGGCAGGCCCGCTACGCCGTCTCCGGCGGAGGACCGCTGGGAGAGCGTCTCGGCCACTTCTTCCGCGGGATCGGCCTGACGATCCTGGAGGGGTACGGCCTCACCGAGACCACCGCCCCCACGAGCGTCAACCGTCCGGCGGCGAACCGCATCGGCTCGGTCGGCACCCAGCTGCCCGGCTGCGGGGTCAAGATCGCCGCGGACGGCGAGATCCTGCTCAAGGGCGTGCACGTCTTCCGGGGATACCACAACAACGCCGAGGCCACGGCCGAGTCGTTCGACGGCGAGTGGTTCCGCACGGGCGACCTCGGCACGCTGGACGACGAGGGCTTCCTGTCGATCACCGGCCGCAAGAAGGAGATCATCGTGACGGCCGGTGGCAAGAACGTCGCCCCGGCCGCCCTGGAGGACCGCATCAGGGCTCACGCCCTGGTGAGCCAGTGCGTCGTCGTCGGCGACAACCGGCCGTTCATCGGTGCCCTGATCACCATCGACCCGGAGGGTCTTCCGGGCTGGCTGAAGATGCACGACAAGCCCGAGATGACCGTCGAGCAGGCCCGGACGGACACCGATGTCCTGGCCGCGCTGGACGCGGCCGTGGCCCGGGCCAACAAGGCTGTCTCGCGCGCGGAGTCCATCCGCAAGTTCTCGATCCTCGCCGAGGACCTCACCGTCGAGAACGACTACCTCACGCCGTCCCTCAAGGTGAAGCGCTCGGTCGTGCTCAAGGACTTCGCGGACGACGTCGAGGCGCTCTACCTCGACACCCGCGAGCAGTCCCCGGACTGACCTGCTGTCGGTGGCGGGGACTACGGTCCCCGCCATGTCGATCGCACGAGCTCCGCAGGCCGCGACGGCGGCGGTCCAGCCGTCCTTCGCGGACATCGGGACACCGCTGCAGGACGTGACCTTCGTCGTCGTGGACCTGGAGACCACCGGCAGCCGGGCGAGCGACGCCGGCATCACCGAGATCGGTGCGGTCAAGGTCCGCGGCGGCGAGGTCCTCGGCGAGTTCCAGTCCCTGGTGAACCCGGGGCGGCCGGTGCCGGCCTTCGTCGCGAGGCTCACGGGCATCACCACGTCGATGGTCGCGACGGCACCGGACGTGGCGCTCGTGCTGCCGGGCTTCCTCGAGTTCGCCCGCGGCTGCGTGCTGGTGGCCCACAACGCCCCGTTCGACGTCGGTTTCCTGCGCGCCGCCTGCGCCGACCTGGACTACACGTGGCCCGGCTTCACCGTCGTGGACACCCTGCCGCTGGCCCGTCGCGTCGTGCTGCGTGACGAGGCACCGAACCACAAGCTCGCCACGCTGGCACGGCTCTTCCGGGCCCGGACGTCGCCCGACCACCGAGCGCTCGCCGACGCCCGTGCCACGGTCGACGTCCTGCACGCCCTGCTGGAGCGCCTCGCCCCGCTCGGCGTCACGCACCTCGAGGACCTCGCCACCGCTGCCGACCCGGTCCCCGCCGACGTCCGGTGCAAGGCGACGCTGGCGGACGGGTTGCCCAGCGCCCCCGGCGTCTACCAGTTCCGGGGACCGGACGGCGAGGTGCTCTACGTCGGCACCTCCACGGACATCCGGCGGCGTGTGCGGTCCTACTTCACCGCGGCCGAGAAGCGGCGCCGGATCACCGAGATGGTCCGCATCGCGCACGCGGTCACACCGGTCGTCTGCGCGACACCGCTGGAGGCGCAGGTCCGCGAGCTGCGCCTGATCACGGAGCACGCCCCGCGGTACAACCGCCGGTCCAAGCACCCCGAGCGTCAGACGTGGGTCCGACTGACGGACGAGGCGTACCCGCGGCTGTCGGTGGTGCCGGAGGTGCGCGGCGACGTCCCGCACATCGGTCCCTTCTCGTCGCGACGGGCCGCCACCGCCGCCGTCGAGGCGCTCCACGACGCGATCGCGCTGCGCCGGTGCACCCCACGGCTGCCCCCGGTCTCGCGGGTCCGCCGCAGCCCCTGCGCGCTGGCCGGGCTGGGACGCTGCTCGGCACCGTGCGTCGCGACGACGGAACCGGACCACGACTACGCGGCCGTCGTGGAGGAAGCACGGACCGCCCTGACCGGTGACCCCGGTGCCGTGGTCCGTCTCCTCGCCGAGCGCGTGGCCCGGCTGGCCGGTCAGGAGCGGTTCGAGGAGGCCGGACAGGTGACCCATCGACTCCGGTCCTTCGTCGCGGCCGCCGCCCGGGCGCAGCGCCTCGACCCGTTGAGCCGTTGCGCCGAGCTCGTGGCCGCCCGGCCGACGGCCGCGGGCGGCTGGGAGCTGGTCGTCGTGCGTCATGCCCGGTTCTCCGGGACGGCGGTGACGGGCCCGGGTGAAGACCCCCTGCCGGTGGTGGACGCGCTGCGTGCGACGGCGGAGGCGGTCGAGCCCCCGTCCCCTCCGGCGCCGGCCTGCCATCCGGAGGAGGCCGCGCTGGTGCTGGACTGGCTCGATCAGCCGGGCGTCCGCCTGGTGCACACCTCGGACCCGTGGACCTGCCCGGTGCGCTCGGCCGTCGCGCACGCCGATCTCGAGGACGTGTCGGCCTCGGTCGCGCTCGCGCTGCGCGGCCCCGATACGATGACGGCATGCTGACCGCGATCGTCCTCATCGACACCGTGCCGGACCGGATCCCCGAGGTCGCCACGCAGGTCACGAACCTGCGTGGGGTGAGCGAGGTCTACTCCGTCACCGGCAAGGCCGACCTCGTGGCGATGGTCCGGGTCGGCGAGCACGACGAGCTGTCGTCGGTGATCGCCGACGGCATCAGCAAGGTGCCCGGCGTGCTGCGCACCGAGACGCTCATCGCCTTCCGGGCGTACTCCCACCACGATCTGGAGCAGGCTTTCGCCCTGGGGCTCGACGACTGAGCCGCTCGGACCCGGAAGCCCGGAACACCCGCTGGTGAGACCGCGTCTCAGATCTGCGTGGCCGCCACCCACTGTTCGACGACCGTCGCCGCGCCGCCGTCGTCGATGCTGCGCGCCGCGTGGTCCAGCCCTGCGGCCAGGCGGTCGCGCAGCGAACCCTCGGCCGTGCCCGGCAGCGACCGGTCCGCCACGAGCGCAGCCGCGGCGTTGAGCAGCACCGTCTGCCGGACGGGGCCTTCGTCGGAACCGGTGAACACCTCGCGGGCGACCTGAGCGTTGTGCGCCGCGTCAGCACCACGCAGGTCCGCGATCCCGATGCTGTCGAGACCGAGGTCCGCCGCCGCGTCGAGACGCTGCTCGACGACCCGCCCGCCGCGCACCTCCCACACCGTCGCCTTCCCGGTGGCGGCCAGCTCGTCCAGGCCGTCGTCGCCACGGAACACGAGCGCATCCGTCCCGCGCGAGGCGAGCACGCCCGCCATGAGCGGCGCCATCCGGGCGTCCGCGCACCCGACGGCCGTCGCCCCGGGCTGAGCAGGGTTGGTCAGCGGGCCGAGGAAGTTGAACGCCGTCGCGACGCCGAGGTCACGACGCGCCGTGGCCGCGTGCCGCATCGACGGGTGGAACAGGCCCGCGAAGCAGAACGTGATACCGACCTCGTGCGCGATCTCGGCGACCCGCTCGGCCGGCTGGTCGAGCCGCACCCCCAGCGCCTCCAGCACGTCGGCCGAGCCGGACGACGACGACGCCGCCCGGTTGCCGTGCTTGACGACCCGCACCCCGGCGCCGGCCACGACGACCGCCGCCATCGTCGAGACGTTGACCGTGTGGTGCCGGTCGCCGCCCGTGCCGACCAGGTCGACCGTCGGGCCGGCCACCTCGATGCGGACCGCGTGGGCGAGCATGGCGTCAGCCAGCCCTGCCAGCTCCTCCGCCGTCTCCCCCTTCGCGCGGAGCGCGACGAGGAAGCCCGCCAGACGCGTCGCCGGCACCTCGCCGGACATCACCTGATCCATCGCCCAGGAGGTCTGCTCCGCCGTCAGGTCGCCGCCGGCGATGAGCTCGGTGAGCACACCGGGCCAGGTGTGGTCGGTCAGGGCACTCGGGGTCACGGCAGTCACTTCCAGCAGGGGTTCGGGACGGGCAGACGGCGGACGCCGTGGCTCAGGCTGCCGGCGACAGGGTCTCCGCCACCGCTCGCTGCACCACCAGCGCGTCGAGCGGCCGCGGCACCACGGCGTCGGCGAGCGACCATGATGCCAGCCAGGCGTCCTGCGGCCGTCCCGTGAGCACGACGACGGGCGGGCAGGAGTAGACCTCGTTCTTCAGCTGACGGCACAGACCCATGCCACCCGCCTTGTCAGCCTCTCCGTCCAGGACCAGCAGGTCGAACCGGCCGCTCTCGGCCGTCGCGACGAGCTGCTGCGCCGTCGCTACCTCCGTCCAGGCGATCTCGGCCGACCCCGCCCTCAGGCGTGGGCCGACAGCGAGGCGCACCTGTTCACGCACGGTGCTGTCGTCGCTGTAGAGCAGGACACGGGGGCCTGTCGTCATCGAGCATCCCTTCGCAGATCTTTGATGGCATCGTGGCACAGGTCCGTCACCTCGGTCACCGACGTGACGTGGTCTTTTCGTGGCAGTCTTCCTCGATCCGTCACGAACACCTCGCTCGACCGCACGTTTCTGCAGATTCGGTGAGCCGGATCTCCACGAAGTGCACCCCCCGGGTCCTCGAACCCGCCTCACGTCCGCCATAATGGCTGATGTGTCGACTGCAACGGCTGCTGCCCCCCACGCCCATCAGCACGTGACCGTCAACAGACCGAACCCTGTCTCGGTCGGGACGATCGTGTGGCTCGCCAGCGAGCTCATGTTCTTCGCGGGCCTGTTCGCCATGTACTTCACCGTCCGTTCGGTCATGCCCGAAGAGGAATGGGCGGCCGAGGCGGGACAGGTCAGCCTGATCTTCCCGCTGATCAACACCTGCATCCTGGTCGCCTCGTCGATCACGTGCCAGGCCGGCGTCCTGGCCGCGGAGCGGTTCCAGCCGCTGCGCACCGGCTCCCTGCTCCAGGTGAACCGCTGGGGCATGACGGAGTGGATGACGCTGACCTATCTCATGGGGGCGATCTTCGTCGCCGGTCAGATCTTCGAGTACGCCGAGCTCGTCGAGCACGGTCTGACGATCTCCTCCAGCGCCTACGGTTCGGTCTTCTACCTGGCGACCGGCTTCCACGGTCTGCACGTGGCCGGCGGACTCATCGCCTTCCTGTTCCTGCTGGGCCGGTCCTTCCGGGCCAAGCGCTTCACGCACCACGAGGTCACCACCGGACTGGTGGTGTCCTACTACTGGCACTTCGTCGACGTCGTGTGGATCGCCCTGTTCCTGGTGATCTACGTCCTGAAGTAGTCCGGGGCCGGCGCAGTCGCCGACCCCTCCGACCCTGCACCATCCACCTGCGAGACGAGGACATTTTCGTGAAGGCACTCGCCGCCCGCCGGCACCACCGGGCCGCCCCGGTCGTGCTGCTGCTGCTGGCGCTGCTGGTCACGGGCGGCTTGTACGCCGTCCTGGCACCCAGTCCGGCCACTGCCGAGACCGCCAGCACAGCGACCGACGTGGAGGAAGGGAAGCGTCTCTTCCAGGCCAACTGCGCCACGTGCCACGGCCCCAACGCCGAGGGCTCCCCCGAGGCGCCCTCGCTGGTCGGGGTGGGAGCCGCGTCGGTCGACTTCCAGGTCTCGACCGGCCGCATGCCCATGCAGATGACCGGGCCGCAGGCTGCCGAGAAGCCGCCGCAGATGGACCCGGAGCAGACTGCCCAGCTCGCGGCCTACGTCGCGTCGCTCGGAGCCGGTCCTGCCATCCCGACCGACGAGCAGGTGGACGCCGCGCTCGGTGACTCCGCGAACGGCGCGCTGCTGTTCCGCACCAACTGCGCGATGTGCCACAACGCCGTCGGCGCCGGTGGCGCGCTCTCCGAGGGCAAGTGGGCCCCGCCCCTGTACGACGTCTCGGAGCGGAACATCTACCAGGCGATGCTGACCGGCCCGCAGTCGATGCCGGTCTTCAACGACGCCAACCTCAACCCCGAGGAGAAGCGCGACATCATCACCTATCTCGTCGAGCAGCGCGAAGGATCCGCAGGTGGCCTCTCGCTGGGCTCTCTCGGGCCCGTCAGCGAGGGTCTGTGGGCCTGGGTCGTCGGGCTCGGTCTGATGATCGGCGCAGCAGTGTGGATCGGAGCGAAGTCCTCGTGAGCGCGAACCAGAACCCCCACCCCGGTCAGGAGGTCACGGCGACGTCCTCCACCTCTCCGGAGCGTTTCGAGGACCCCGGCGTCCCGGCGCACAAGCCGCGGTTGACCGACACCGACCCGCAGGCCGCACGGCGCAACGAACGCATCGTCACGATCATCTTCGCCATCTCGTGCCTCGGCGCGATCGCCAGCCTCGTGGCGTACTTCGCGGTGCGTCCGGACGGTACGACCGAGGGCACCCGCCTGTCGACCGCCCTGCTGGGCGTCACCATGGCGATCTCGCTGCTCGGCATCGGTGTCGGGGCGATCCACTGGGCGAAGTCCCTCATGAGCGACCACGAGCACGTGGACGAGCGCCACGAGCTCGCCAGCCCGCCCGAGGTGCGCGCGGTCGCCGTCCAGCACCTCGCCGACGGCGCCGAGGACTCCGGCATCGCCCGTCGAGGCGTGCTCAAGGGAGCGGCTGTCTCCGCTCTCGCCCTGTTCCCCCTGACGTTCGCCGTCCCGCTGATCTCCAGCGTCGGTGGTGACTGGGACGTCTCCAAGTTCCGTCACACGATCTGGGAGCGCAACAGGCGTCTCGCCTACGACCCCTCCGGGCGTCTCATCAAGGCCTCCGACCTGACGGTCGGCTCGGTCGCGCACGTCATCCCGGAGGCATCGCAGGAAGAGATGCGGTCACACGAGTGGATCACGGAGAAGGCCAAGGCCGTCGTGCTCCTCGTCAGGCTGAATCCCGAGGACCTTCGTTCCGACCAGTCCCCCGAGGGTGAGACCTGGTCCTACGACGGGATCGTCGCCTACTCGAAGATCTGCACCCATGTGGGTTGCCCGGTGGCTCTCTACGAGCAGCAGACGCACCACCTGTTGTGCCCGTGCCACCAGTCCACGTTCGACATGGCTGACGGCGCCAAGGTCGTCTTCGGCCCCGCGAACCGGCCGCTGCCGCAGCTGCCGATCACGGTCGACGACGAGGGCTACCTCATGGCGCAGGACGACTTCGCCGAGCCTGTCGGCCCGAGCTACTGGGAGCGTCTGAAGTGAGTACCGACACCAGCCCTTCCTCCACCGTCGAGCCCCCCACGACCCCGGCCGGCAAGGCAGCCGACTACCTCGACCAGCGCACCGGAGTGGGCGTCGCGGTCAAGGAGTTCGCGCGCAAGGTCTTCCCGGACCACTGGTCCTTCATGCTCGGCGAGATGGCACTGTTCTCCTTCGTCGTGCTGCTCCTGACGGGCGTCTTCCTGACGATGTTCTTCGACCCGTCGATGGCGCTCATCGAGTACCACGGGGCTGGCCCCGAATCGATGCAGGGCCAGCTCATGTCGGTGGCCTTCGCCTCGACGTTGGACCTGTCGTTCGAGGTTCGCGGCGGCCTGCTGATGCGCCAGATCCATCACTGGGCGGCGCTGGTCTTCATGGCCTCCATCGTCGTGCACATGATGCGCGTCTTCTTCACCGGTGCCTTCCGCAAGCCGCGTGAGATCAACTGGCTCGTCGGAACCGTGCTGATGATCCTCGGCCTCGCCGCCGGGTTCTCCGGCTACTCGTTGCCGGACGACGTGCTGTCCGGCAACGGCCTGCGCATCACCGACGGTGTCGTGAAGTCGATCCCGGTGATCGGCTCGTACACGTCGTACTTCCTCTTCGGCGGCGAGTTCCCGGGCGAGCACATCATCCCGAGGCTCTTCACCGTGCACATCCTGCTCGTGCCGGCTCTGATCCTCGTGCTCATCGGCGTCCACCTGTTCCTCATGGTGCTGCACAAGCACACGCAGTACCCGGGCGGCGGCCGCACGGACAAGAACGTGGTCGGCTACCCGCTCTTCCCGGTGTACATCGCGAAGATGGGCGGGAACTTCTTCATCGTCTTCGGCATCCTCGCCCTGATGGGCGCGACGATGAGCATCAACAACGTGTGGAACTACGGTCCGTACGATCCCTCTCCGGTCGGGGCCGGTGCACAGCCCGACTGGTACATGCTGTTCCTCGAGGGATCGCTGCGCCTCATGCCGGGCTATGCCACCGAATGGGTGATCTTCGGCTACACACTGTCGCTGAACGTGCTGATCCCTGCGGTGGTCATCCCCGGTCTGCTGTTCACGTTCCTCTTCGTCTATCCGTTCATCGAGGCGCGGGTGACCGGCGACAAGCGCGAGCACCACGTGCTGGACCGCCCGCGCAACGTCCCGGCACGCACGGGTCTGGGCGTCGCGTTCCTGACGGCGTTCATCATCCTCGCGCTCGCCGGCTCGAACGACCTCATCGCGACGCACTTCGGGATGTCGCTCAACCAGATCACCTGGGCGTTCCGGATCCTGTTCTTCGCAGGCCCCGTGTTCGCCTACTGGGTCACCAAGCGCATCTGCCTCGGTCTGCAGCGCAAGGATCGTGAGCTCGTCCTGCACGGCCACGAGACAGGCCGCATCGTGCGGTTCGCCAACGGTGAGTACATCGAGGTGCACCGCCCGCTCGACGACCAGGAGCGCTGGCTGCGCGTCAACTACGACGCCCATCGACCGCTCGAGATCGAGCCGGCGACGGACGCCCGTGGTGTCAAGCGTCCGGGGTACCAGAAGGACAAGCAGTGGCAGAAGCTGTCCCGGTTCTTCTTCGAGGATCGTGTCGAGCCGGTCACCCCGGCCGAGCTCGCTGCCGCGCACGCGCACGGCGAGCACGACGAGATCGAGGCCGCCCCCCGCTCCCCCGAGCTCGTCTCGGGGACAGAGAACGCCGATCGGGAGCAGTGAGTCTCCTGAGCGGATAGGTCACAGAGACCCGCGCATCCCCCGTCACGACGGGAGGTGCGCGGGTTTCTTGTTCTGTCCGCGCGGGTGGTTCCCCCACCTGCTCGGCGCTGACCACCCCGGCACCCTGCGGTGCCCGACGACGGAAGGTAGATGAGCATGGCTGTCTACACGTTGCCTGACCTGCCCTACGACTACAGCGCCCTGGAGCCGCACATCAGCGGCAAGATCATGGAGCTGCACCACGACAAGCACCACGC
>NZ_JABEZU010000002.1 GCF_013149785.1 Isoptericola halotolerans | reverse complement strand
AGCACACTGTTGAGTTCTCAAACAACCGACGCACACCATCCAGCACCGGAACAACCGCTCCGGCCCCATCCGGGGCAACCCTTCAACCTTACCCGTTTCGCCTCGCCCTGTCCAACCCGCTCTCGCGGCCCGGAGGCTGACTCTCGGAAGGCCCCACATCTCTGACCTGACCGCGCACGAAGGCGGGTCCTGGTTGTTCGATGTGAGTTCCAGCCCCGGCGGCCACCTCGCGGTGTCCGTTCCCTGTCGGGCTGACGTCGAGAACGTTACACGCCGATGTCGGCCGCGCCAACTCCGGTGACCGTGACCCCCGGCACACGCCGACGCGACCCCTCCTGTGCGCACCGCAGCACGCTAGGTTCGAGGGCGTGACCACCGCTGTCGTCCGCCCCGCCCGCCCCTCCGAGGCCGCCGAGATCGCCTGGCTGGCCGCGCTGACCTTCCCGCTCGCGTGCCCGCCCGGCACACCGGTCGCCACCATGGCCGCGCACGTGGCCGCCCATCTCACGCCGGCGCGCTTCACCGACTGGGCACTGTCGGCCGACCACCGCCTGCTGGTCGCCGACGACGGCGGTGCGCCTGCCGGCTACGCGCTGCTCGCCCGGGGGGAGCCGGGCGACGAGGAGGCCGCCGCGCTGCGGACCGCCGCCGGGCCGGGCCCCTACGTCGAGCTGTCCAAGATCTACGTGCGCCCCGACCACCTCGGGGCCGGCACCGCCGCCCGGCTGATGGCCACGGCGTCCGAGGAAGCGGCGCAGCTCGCGCCCGGCCTCCCGTACTGGCTGGGGACCAACAGCGAGAACACCCGCGCCCAGGCGTTCTACCGACGGTACGGCTTCGACGTCGTCGGGCGTCGCACCTACGTGGTCGGTGGGGTCGAGCACGACGACATCGTCATGCTCCGCGGCGACATCCACTGACACGGGCGGTCGCGGACGGCACCGTTCAGTGCCCGTGGCCCGCGTGCGGGTCGTCGATCGGAGCGCCGTCCTCCCCTGCGCGCAGGACGACGTGCAGGTGCCCCTTGTCCGCCGCGATGTAGAGCAGGTCGAGCTGCATCGCGGCCATGCCGAAGGCATCGACGGCCTGTCCCCGGACGTCGCCCGAGAGCCCGTACAGCGTGCCCGCGGTCGGCGGGTCGGCCGCAGACCCCTGCTCGACGAGGTCGACCGAGCTGCCCAGCATCTCGACCGTGAGGGCGAAGCCCCGACGGACCATGTTGTGCTCCGTCGCGCCCAGGGGGAGGGCCTCGGCGTCGGTCGCCAGCGCATCGAGCACGCCGCGCCACCGGTCGAGCTCCTCCGCCGTCGGCTCTCGACGGGACGACCCGTCCGGCGGCTCCGCCGCCTGCAGTCCCTCGAGCACCGGCGAGAGCTCGTCCTGGAGCTCGAGGCCGAACTCCGCCAGCGCCTCCAGGGTCTGCTCGTTCCGCTCGACCTCGGCGCGCTCGAGCTCCGCGACCCGTGCGGGGTCGACGGCGGCGCCGGACGTCGGGCCGTCGTCGTCACCCCACGACAGGACGGCGATCACGACGAGCACCGCCGCGACCGTCGCCCCCGCGACGAGGGCGACCACACGCCGTGGTCCGAGGCGTGGCACGGGGCGCTTCGTGGACTCGGCCACGCGGGCCGACGATCTGGGGTGGCGCACGGCTTTCCTCTCACTGTGGTCGTGCGGGCGCGGCCGGCCGGTCGACGACGCCCCTGGCGCGGTCGCTCGCCGGGGCGTGCGCGGGACGAGGGGTCGTCCCGCGCACGCACTCGCCGGCGCGGCCGGCGCCGCTACTTGGAGGAGAACGCTGCGTCGAACGCGGCGTCCGGGGCGTCGAACGCCAGCCGGCGGACGAAGCCGACGGCCTCGGCGGCCCCGACGAGCCGGTCCATGCCGGCGTCCTCCCACTCCACCGACAACGGGCCGTCGTAGCCGATCGCGTTGAGCATCCGGAACGCGTCCTCCCACGGCACGTCACCGTGGCCCGTGGAGATGAAGTCCCAACCACGGCGGGGGTCCGCCCAGGCCAGGTGCGACGAGAGCCGCCCGTTACGACCGTTGAGCCGCTTCTTCGTGTCCTTGCAGTGCACGTGGTAGATCCGGTCGGCGAAGTCCCACAGGAAGCTCACCGGGTCCAGGTCCTGCCAGACCATGTGGCTCGGGTCCCAGTTGAGCCCGAGCGACTCTCGGTGCCCGATGGCCTCCAGCGTCCGCTGCGCCGTCCAGTAGTCGTAGGCGATCTCGCTCGGGTGCACCTCGAGCGCGAACCGCACCCCCTCCTCCTCGAAGACGTCGAGGATGGGGTTCCACCGGTCGGCGAAGTCCTGGTACCCGGCGTCGACCATGTCCGCCGGCACCGGCGGGAACATCGCGACGGTCTTCCAGATCGAGGACCCCGTGAAGCCCACCACCGTGCGCACGCCCAACCGGGCCGCCATCCGCGCCGTGTCCTTGATCGCCTCGGCGGCCCGCCGGCGCACACCCTCCGGGTCGCCGTCGCCCCAGACCTCCGGCGAGAGGATCTCCTGGTGCCGGCGGTCGATCGGGTCGTCGCAGACCGCCTGGCCCGTCAGGTGGTTGGAGATCGCGACGATCTTCAGGCCATGCCGGGCCATCAGGTCGAGACGCCCCTGGACGTACTCCGCGTCGTCCCAGCGTGAGACGTCGAGATGGTCTCCCCAGCACGCCAGCTCGAGGCCGTCGTAGCCCCAGCCGGAGGCCAGCGTGGCGACCTCCTCCAGCGGCAGGTCGGCCCACTGACCGGTAAAGAGACTGATCGGTCGTGCCATGTTCGGCTCCTCTCGGATGGGGCCCGACGACGTCGGGCCAGGGTCAGCTTCGTGCGCGACGCGCACGCAGGATCAGGACGACCGCGACCGCGCCCGCCACCAGCAGGGCGGCGAGCATCCAGCCGCGGCCTGCCCAGCCGTCGCTCGACGACGTCGGCGCGCCCGCGGCGTCGGCCCCCGTCGTCCCGGTGTCGGTATCGGTATCGGTCTGGTCGTCGGCCACCGGCGCGGCGCTCGGCGGCGGCAGCACGTCCACGGACGCCGAGGCGGACAACTCGTCCGGGCCGGTCACGTCGACCTCCAGGGTCCAGTGGCCAGGACCGAGCTCGCCGGGCTCGGACTTGTACCAGCCCACCCCGGAGGAGGCGGAGAAGAGGGTCAGCGGGCCCACCTCCTCACCTGCGCTCGAACGGCCGGTCACGACGACCTCCGCCGACTCCTCGACGGGATGCCCGTCGTTCTTCCAGGTGAGGAGCACCGTCACGCCCCCGGCACCGTCCGTGCCGAGCTCGGCGGCGACGTCGCCGCCGTGAGCCAGACCCGGCGCCGGCACAGCGGCCAGGCCGAGCGCCAGCAGGGCGGCCAGGACCAGCCGCGCCCACCACGTGCGTGCCGCACCCACCGGTACGGCGTCGACCACCTGGTTCATCTCGGTCTCCCTCATCTCTTCACGTCTTCACGATCGTCGAGCGCCCGGGTTCTCTCGCGACCGGAGCGGAAGCCTCGGCACAGGACCGGAGCGCACCCGCCCTGTGCCGAGGCACCGGCCCCTCGGGGCCGGCCTGCCGTGGGCGGACCCGCTCCCTGCAGGTCCCGGGCCAGGGATACCTGCAGGTCGACGCGCGCCCGCCCACGGTGCCCGGTGCCTCGTGGCACCGGGATCAGATCACCCGCACGTCACCTCCTCGAGGGTGACGAGCAGGGTGGCACGGCGTCCGTTCGACTCCTCCCAGTCGCCGGACAGGACGAACGAGACACGCGGTCCCGGCGACGCGGTCACCTGGTACGTTCCCGGCGCGAGAGCCGAGCCCGACACCTTGCGACCACGCTTGCCGTCGTCCCAGTGGTGCAGGTCGTACTTCCGGACGGTGTCCATCGGTACCCCGACGATGCTGCCCTTGTCGCCGCACTGCGGCTGGGTCACCACGACAGCCGGCGAACCGGCCACCGGGCACTCGGGCTCGTCGATCGTCACGACGAGGACGCCGATACCGCTGGCGTTCACCCTCCAGGCACCCTCCGGTGCGACGACGTAGCCGTCGGACGGCCTCGCGGCCACCCGGTACGTGCCGGGTTCGAGGTCGGACGGGTCGGTCACGACCGCACCCGCGCCGTCGTCGGTCACCGGACGGATCACGTACCGCAGCCCCTCGGTCTCCGCACCGACGATCGAGCCGCCGGTCGTCGCCAGGGTGCCGTCGGGCGCCCAGGTGCACGTCGCCTGGGTGACCTCCACCGACGGTGTCACCTCGGTGGCGCACTCCGGGTCGGCGATCGTGACGACGAGCGTGGCCTTCCCCGACGGGCTGGACTTCCAGTCACCGTCGAGCTCCAGCACGTACCCGTCCTCGGGGGTGGCGATCACGTGGTACTGCCCCGGCGCCAGGTCGGACAGGTTCGCCGGCTTTCCGGCCAGCGCCCCGTCCACCCAGTTGTGGAAGACGTACCCCTTGACACCGTCGACCGCCACGCCGGCGATCGAGCCACCGGCGTCGCAGGTCGCCTGCGTCACGGTGACGGCCGGGGTGGCCGTCATCGTCTCCGGCTCGGCGATCGTGAAGGTGACCGTCTCGCCGACGACCTCCTGGTCACCGGCCGAGGCCCGGATCTGCACCTCGTGCTCGCCCGGCTCGGACACCACGACCGGGGCCGTGTACTCCGCCCAGCCGGCGCCGTCCACGTTGACCTCGCGGTACACGGTGGCGCCCTCGGGGCCACCGTCGGTCTCGACCGTGACCGTCACCGGTCCCAGCCACGACCCGTCCGGACCGTCCGGCTCCGCCGGATCGATCGATCCCGTCACCGTCAGCGGTGCGGAGTCGCCGATGACACGGAAGTGGTCGAACGACGCCGTCCTGGACGCCGTCTGCGGCCCGCCGAGGGCGTACAGCCCCACGCGGGCGTCGTCCAGACCGGCGTGCGACACCGTCTGGCCGAGCGTCGACCACTCCTCCCCGTCCGCCGAGTAGGACCCGGTGAACGTGTCCCCGTCGCGGGTGAGCCGCAGCCACCACGTGCCGGAGTCGAGGTTGTCCACACCCGGCTGCGGGTTCTGGACGGCACCGCCGACCTCGCTGCGCAGCTCGAGACGACGACTGACCTCGGCTCCCGGGGCGTTGTCGACGACGTAGTCGAACTTCACGTACTCGTCGTCGTCCCCGTACACGATCAGCCCGGCCTGCTGGTACTGCTCGTCCAGGGCCGAACCGTCCACCAGGGTCTGGACCGTCCAGGAGTCACCTGGCTGGTCCTGCACCACGATGTTCGGCACGTCGCTGTTGTCCGTGCCGTAGATGTCCGTCGCGGTCGTGTCGATCTCCAGCGCGCCCCCGGTCACCCGGTAGCCCGACGGGTCCTCGCGCACGACCTCCCACCGGCACGTGTCCAGGGCGTCGCCCTCGAACTCGTCGTCCGGTCCCGGGGTCGACGCCGTGTCGTCCGGCACGATGTGGAACCAGTCGAACTGCGCCTCCACGATGTCCGCCTGGGTCCCCGAGCCGGCGAGCGCGAACAGACCCACCTGGGGGTCGTCCAGCCCGTCGAGGGACTTGGTCTGCGGCATCTCGGTGAAGGTGACGCCGTCGGCCGAGTACGACGCGTTCAGGTCGCTCCCGTCCGAGCTCGCCAGTCGCACGTAGACCGTGGACGGGTACGCGGCGCCCAGTGCCGCCGTGTTCGAGTCACCGACCTCCTGCGGGTCTGCGCCCTCCTCACGGATGAACTGGAAGACCCGTGTGGCCGGGTCGGCCGGCGCGGACCTGCCCTGGATCACCATCTTGGCGTAGTCGTCCGGACCGTCCCAGATCAGCAGACCTGCCTGCTGGTACTGGGCGTTCGCCTCGACCGTCAGCTTGGCGGTCGCGGTGAACGGTCCCTCCGGCAGATCCTGGAGCACCAGGTTGGGGACGTCCTCGTTGTTCGTCCCGTAGAAGTCGCTCCGCGTGGCCGGGAGGGTCAGGTGGCCGTCCGCCACCTGCAGACCCTGGTCACGGTTCAGGACGTCCCACCGCTCAGGATCGAGCTCGTCCCCGAGGAAGTCGTCGGACCGCCCTGTGAAGCACAGACCCGGCTCCGACGTCTCCCGGTCGACCTCGATCGTCGCGTACTCGACGGCGAACGCACCGCCGCCGTCGGTGACACGCACCTGCAGCCGGTAGGTGCCCGGCTCGTCGTAGGTCACCTCGAACGTCTCGGCACCGGCCTCGAAGCCGTCACCGAAGCCCGCGTCCCACGCGATCTCGAGGTCACCCGGTGTCTCGTCGGGATCGTCGGCGACGACCGTGGCGACCACGTCGAGCGGTGCGGTGCCGGAGGTCGGCTCCACGGTGAGCTCGACGTCGGGCCGGACGTTGTCCGTGACGCCCCGGCCGTCGATCTCCATCCAGTTCACGTTGGCCTGCCCGGAGACGAGCACGAAGTACAGCGTGCCCGTGCCCGACGGGACGTCGGACAGCTCCGTGCCCGCCAGCGTGTAGGCCTGCCAGTCACCGGTCGCGGGCACCTCGATGCTGCCGATCTCCGGGCCGTCGGGGGCGTCCCAGCGCACCGAGACCTGTCCACCGTTCGGCGATGCCGCGCGCAGCGAGATGCCGTCGACGGACGCCAGGCTGATCGGCTCGTGCGCCCACCAGTCGTCCGGCTCGATGTAGCCGATGTTCTGGCCGCCACCGGCGGAGTCACCGGTCGTCTCCACCACGACACCGGGGTCACCACCGCTCGTGGAACCCTCGAGCCGACCGGTCGAGGTGTAGAACTCGGACTGCAGCAGCTTCGGCTGCAGCACCTGCAGGTCGTTGGCCGTCAGCGGCACCCCGACCTCCCCGCCGTCGTCCGAGTAGGTCGCCTCGATCACCCAGAAGATGTTCGCCTCGATGCCGTGGCCCTCGTCGCGCGCCGTCTGGAACGAGCCGGAGCAGCCCTCGAGCTCGTCGAACGGGTGGGCGTGCGAGTCATGACCGAGCGAGGTGAACATCGTGACGTCGCTGCAGTCCACCTCGCCGTCCGGGTCGTCGACCTCGATCTCGTACAGGACCTGGTCGCCCCACTCGAAGAACCCGCCGTTCTCCGGGAAGGTGATCGAGATGCTCGGCGCCTCGTTGCCCACCACGATCGACACGTTCGCGACGCCGACCTGGCCGGCCGTGTCCGTCACGACGAGCTGGGCCGTGTAGGCGCCGTTCTCGGTGTAGGTGTGCGTCGGGTTCGGCTCCGAGCTCGGCTCGGACCCGTCACCGAAGGACCACTGCAAGGTGTACTCCTCGCCACCCGGGTGCCGGGTGCCCTCCGAGGAGAACTGCACCGTCAACGGGGCGTGGCCCGAGGTCACGTCGGCCGAGGCCCGCGCGATGGGCGCCGGGTTGCCCTTGACGTAGTTGACCTTGTAGATGCCCGAGGTGTCGTTGTTCCCACCGAAGCCGGCACCCCAGTCGATGACGTAGAGCGCGCCGTCGGGCCCGAAGTCGAAGTCCATCGGACGGTTGAAGCCCTCGGACGGGTCCAGGATCCCCGGGAGCACCCGGTTGATGTTGACGATGTCGTCGCGCTGCTCGCCGGTGAGCTGGAACGAGTACATCCGTCCCTGGTTCCACTCCCCGAAGAACGCCTTGCCGTCCCAGTACGCGGGCCACTTGACGTCCGAGTCGAGCTCGGCGTCGTACTCGTACACGGCGCCGCCCATCGGGGCACCACCGCCACCGATCTCCGGGAACAGCGGGTTCGCCGCGTACCCGTACCAGACCTCGGCACCGATCGCGGGCGGCAGCTGCTCGATCCCCGTGTTGTTCGGGGAGTCGTTGACCGCTCCCCCGGCACAGTCGAACGCCGCTCCCGACTGACCGGTCGCGAAGTTGTAGTCACGGAAGTCCTCGTTCGGGCCGGTGCAGTACGGCCACCCGTAGAACCCCGGCTCGCTCACCACGTTCCACTCGACGGTCCCGGCAGGGCCGCGGTTGGGGTTGGCGCTGTTCGCGTCGGGCCCGTAGTCGGCCACGTGGACGTTCCCGGTCGCCGGGTCCACACCGATGCGGAACGGGTTGCGGAAGCCCATCGCGTAGATCTCCGGCAGCGTGTCGGCTGTGCCGGCCTCGAACATGTTGCCCTCGGGCACGGTGTAGCTGCCGTCCGGCTGCGGCGTGATCCGCAGGATCTTGCCCCGCAGGTCGTTGCTGTTGGCCGACGTGCGCTGCGCGTCGTAGTTCTGCCGACCGCTGCGCTCGTCGGTCGGGGTGAAGCCCTGCGACTCGAACGGGTTGGTGTTGTCGCCGGTGGCGACGTACATGTTGCCCTCGGCGTCGAAGACCATGTCACCGCCCGCGTGACAGCACGTCTCGCGCTGCGTGGGGATGACCAGCACGGTCTCCTCGCTCGCCGGGTCTGCCGTCCCCGTGGAGAGGTCGACGTCGAAGCGTGACACCCGGTTGTGCGGTCCCTGGTCACCGACGACCCGCGGCGACCAGAACAGGTACAGCCACCCGTTCTCGGCGAAGTCGGGGTCCAGCACGACACCCGTGAGACCGTCCTCGTTGGACTGCGTGACGTCGAGGGTCATCGCCGTCGAGGTCACGTTGGTCTCGGGGTCGATGACCCGCAGCCGCCCGTCCCTCTCGACGTAGAAGACCGTGCCGTCAGGTGCGACGTCGAGCATCATCGGGTTCGCGGTGCTCTGGTCCAGCGGGACCATCTCGAAGCTGTCGCTCTGCGTGGCCGAGCAGTCGGAGTCGACGACCCCGGCCGCGGTGCGGATGCCCCCGAGCAGGTGCTCCAGGAAGTCCGGCTCGGCGAACGACTCGTTGGTGTGACCGCCGCCCGTGTACCAGGACCGGCCGCCGTCGTACTCGTGGCACCAGGCGATCGGGTGGTCGGCGCCCATGGCGCCGCTGCCGACCTGATACGTGGACTCGTCCAGCGACGCGAGCACGTGGACCTCGTCCCGCGGGCTGGAGCGGAAGTTGTACCACTCGTCGTACCTCTCCCACCGCTCGGGCAGGTGGTCCGTGGAGGGGTGGACGGAGTCCTCGACCTTGATCGTCGCGTCCTGGTTCGCCGGGTGCGAGGCGAAGTACGCACCGACCAGCTCGCCGTACCAGGGCCAGTCGTACTCGGTGTCGGAGGCGGCGTGGACGCCGGCGTAGCCGCCGCCGTTGCCGATGTAGCGCTCGAACGCCTCCTGCTGCTCGTCGTTGAGCACGTCACCGGTGGTGGAGAGCCAGACGACGGCCTCGTACTGCTCGAGGTTCTCGTCGGTGAACGCCCCGGCGTCCTCGGTGGAGTCCACCGAGAAACCGTTCTCCACTCCCAGCTGCTCGATCGCGGCGATGCCGGCAGGGATGGAGCCGTGGCGGAATCCCGCCGTCTTGGAGAAGACGAGGACGTCGAACGGGTCGGTCTCGGCCGCGACGTCGACGTCGACGGCTTCGTCTGCGGCAGCCGGGACGGCGGCGCTCGCCGCCGTCGCCAGCATCAGGGGTAGGCACACCGCTGCGGCGGCGGCACTCGCGACGAGGCGAGTCGCTGCGCGCGGTCTGCGCGAGAGCACGTGTATCACCAAGATCTCCTTCGTGGTGGGTCAGTGGTGCTGCGCTCCGAGGCGTGGCGAGAGCTCGGCCCTGAGCTCTCGTCTGCCTGACGGCGACGGTGTCGCCGGTCGTCCTGCCCGCGGACGGGCGTCGTCGTGCCTCCTTCCTCTGCCGGGGCGAGGCTCACCGGTGGCCGGCGTCGTCGCCGGCCACCGGTGGTGCCGTCAGATCTCGGTCCAGGCACCGCCCGAGTCCGAGCTCCGCTCGACGGCGTCGAGCACGCGCTGGACCGCCAGCCCGTCGGCGAACGAGGGCGTCGGCGCCCTGCCTGCCGCGAGGTCCTCCACGAGGTCGACGACCTGGTGGGTGAACCCGTGCTCGTACCCGAGCCCGTGGCCCGGGGGCCACCAGGCGGCGACGTACGGGTGCTCCGGCTCGGTCACCACGATGCGGCGGAAGCCGGCCGTCGCGCCCGGCTCGTCGCCGTCGAAGTAGTGCAGGACGTTCATGTCCTCGAAGTCGAACGCCACCGAACCGCGGGATCCGTTGATCTCGAGGCGGATCGCGTTCTTGCGGCCCGCAGCGAAGCGGGTGGCCTCGAAGCTCGCGAGCCCGCCACCGGACAGCCGGCCGAAGAACAGCGCCGCGTCGTCGACGGTCACCGGGCCCGTGCCCTCGCCGGCCTCGCCGGTGAGCCCGCTCGACGACGCCGCCACCGGCCGCTCGGTGACGAAGGTCTCGAGCGTGCCGTTGACCCCCACCACCGACTGGTCGGTCACGAACTGGGCCAGGTCGACGACGTGGGCACCGATGTCGCCCAGTGCGCCCGATCCCGCCTTCGCCTTGTCCAGCCTCCATGACAGCGGTGCGGCCGGGTCGGTGAGCCAGTCCTGCAGGTACTGGGCCCGGACGTGGCGGACCTCGCCGATCCGGCCCTCCGCCACGAGCTGGCGAGCCAGCTGGATCGCGGGGACACGCCGGTAGGTGAAGCCCACCATGGAGCGCACGCCCCGGGCGGCGGCCCGTTCGGCGGCGGCCGTCATCTGCTCGGCCTCGGCGACGCTGTTCGCCAGCGGCTTCTCGCACAGCACGTGCTTGCCGGCGTCGAGCGCCGCGATCGCGATCTCCGCGTGCGTGTTGCCGGGCGTGCAGATGTCGACGAGGTCGATGTCGTCCCGCTCCAGCAGTCGTCGCCAGTCGGTCTCGGTGGACTCCCACCCGAGCCGCTCGGCGGCTTCGGTGACCCGCTCCTTGTCACGTCCGACGACGGCGGTCATCTCCGTGCGCAGCGGCAGGTCGAAGAATCGGGGTGCGGTACGCCACGCCTGCGAGTGCGCGGCGCCCATGAACGAGTAGCCGACCATCCCGACGCCGAGACGGGCGCGTGCTGCATCACCCATGTGTGTGGTCCTTCCTTCGTGGGGCACGGCCCGTGCCCGCGAGGCGGCCAGGGCCGCGGCGGCGGGGACAGGGCCCCGCCGCCGGGTCGAGGTGTGCGTCCGTCAGGACCGGAAGCCGATCTCCAGGTACTGGTCGACGTTGTCCGCCGTCACGACGGGCGCGAACAGCTGGGTCGTGCGCGGCACGCCCGCCGAGGCGAGGTCGGACATGTTCTTGGACTGGGCGATGAGGCGGGCCATCTTGATCCCGTCGGCCGCCTGCGTGGACGGGTAGATGACCGTGGCCTGCAGGACCGAGTCACCCGACTGGATCTCCTCCATCACGTCGAGCGAGCCGGCGCCGCCGACCATGAAGAACTCGTCGCGACCGGCGTTGTCGATCGCGGCGAGCACGCCGACGCCCTGGTCGTCGTCGTGGTTCCAGATGGCGTCGATCTCCGGCTCGGCCTGCAGGAGGTTCGACGTCGCCGTCTCGCCGCCCTGGATCGTGAAGTCGGCGGAGACCTGCGTGGAGACCGACAGGCCGCAGTCGCTCAGCGCGTCCGCGAAGCCCTCCGAACGGTCCTGCGTCAACGGCAGGTTGGCGATGCCCTGGATCTCGGCGACGACGGCGTCCGACTGGCCGCCGAGCTGCTCGCAGATGTAGGTGCCGGCCGAGACACCCATGCCGTAGTTGTCGCCCAGGATCGTGGCGCGGGCGGCGAACGGGCTGGAGAACTCGCGGTCCACGTTGACGACCGGGATGCCCGCCTCCATCGCCTCGATGGCGATCTCGGTCAGGGCGTCGCCGTCGAAGGGCAGCAGCACGATGGCGTCGACGCCCTCGTTGATGAACTGCTCGATGTGGCTGATCTGCATGTTGACGTCGTTGGTGGCCTCGGCCTGCCGCAGCTCGACGTCCTCGTAGCCCTCCGCCTCGTCGAGCGCGGCGCGGGTGATCGCACCCATCCAGCCGTGGTCGGCGGCGGGGGCGGAGAAGCCGATGGTGATGGTCTCACCGGGCTCGTCGTTCGCGGTGCCGCCCGCCGCACCCTCGTCAGCGCTCATGGAGTCGGAGTCGTTCTCCTCCTCGGGCGGCTCGTTGCTGACGCAACCGCTCAGCAGGAGGGCAGTCGTCGCTGCGGCGGCCGTCAGGCCGAGCAGACGGTGGTTTCGAGTCATTCGTGCGGACATGAAATCTTCCTCGATTCGATCCGGTGTTGATGGGAGAGGCTTGTCGCGGCTAGGTCGTCGACGACGGCTTGTTGGCGAAACGCTGCTGGAGCAGCACGGCGACGACGATGATGAGGCCCTTGGCCACGAGCTGGGCCGAGGACGACATGTTGTTCATCACGAACACGTTCGTGAGCGTGGTGAAGATGAGGACGCCGAGGACGGTGCCGAAGATGGTGCCGCGACCACCGGCGAGCAGGGTGCCCCCGACGACGACGGCGGCGATGGCGTCGAGCTCCAGGAGGAACCCGTTGGTGGACGTGCCGGCCGTGGTCCGGCCCAGCATCCCGACGGCGGCGATGCCGGCGGTGAGCCCGGCCAGACCGTAGATGTACACCGTGTGACGCTTGACCTTGATGCCGGCCAGCCGGGCTGCCTCGGCGTTGCCGCCGATGGCCACGGTGCGGCGGCCGAAGGTCGTGCGGTTGAGCAGGAACCAGCCGGCGATCGCCACCACGACGAACATCCACACGAGCACGGGCACGCCGAGGAAGTCCGCCCGGAAGAAGGCCGTGAACTCGTTGGACTGGACGCGCTGGGTCTGCCGGTCCGAGATGATCTCGGCCAGACCGCGAGCGCCGGCCATCATCGCCAGGGTGGCGATGAACGCCACGACCTTGCCGTAGGCAATGATCGCCCCGTTGATCAGGCCGGCCGCGGTGCCGACCGCGAGGGCGGTGAAGACGATGACGATCCAGTGGAAGCTGTCGGCCATCGTCTGGGTGGCGAGCGTCGTCGCCCAGACCGTCGCGAGCCCCAGGACGGAACCGACCGACAGGTCGATGCCGCCCGAGGTGATGACGAAGGTCATCCCGATGGACACCACGCCCAGCACGGCGGCGAGCCGCAGGATGGTCAGGATGTTCCCCCAGTCGGCGAAGCGCTCGCCGCCGGTGATCACACCGACCACGCAGATGAGCGCCAGCGCCAGGACCAGCCCGAGATTGCGCCCGGCGGAGCCGCGCAGCCACGACGACCGGGAGGCGTGCTCCTCGGCCGGTGGTGCTGATGTCTGGGTGTTCACGCGACACTTCCTTCCATGACGAGGTCGAGCACACCGTGCTCGTTGATGTCTTTCGCCGGGCACCGGTGGACGACCTCGCCGTCGGAGACGACCAGGACGTTGTCGGCCAGCCCGAGGACCTCGGGGATCTCGCTGGAGATCACGACGACGGCGTTCCCGGCGTCCGCGAGGCGGCGGATCAGCGCGTAGATCTCCGACCGGGCTCCGACGTCGACGCCGCGGGTGGGCTCGTCGAGGAGGAGCACCTCGCAGCCGTGCACCAGCCAGCGGGCGAGCAACGCCTTCTGCTGGTTCCCGCCCGAGAGGGTGCGTGCGGCGCGTCCGGCGTCGCGGGGCCGCAGGTCGAGCGCCTCGATCTGCACGGTCGCGGCCTTCTTCTCAGCAGGCTCGTCGAGCCAGCCGGCCCGGGCGAGGCTCGCGAAGGAGGACAGCGTGATGTTGCGGTAGACCGGCTCGTCCAGCACGAGCCCCTGGCTCTTGCGCTCCTCCGGGCAGAGGCCGATCCCGGCGTCCACCGCGGCGGGCACGTCACCCGGGCGGAGCTTCTTGCCCGACACGGTGACGGTGCCCCGGGAGGCGCGCCGCGCGCCGTAGACCGTCTCGATGATCTCCGAGCGCCCCGAGCCGACCAGACCTGCCAGCCCGACGATCTCGCCCGAGCGCACCCGGAACGAGACGTCGTGGAACGTCCCGTCCAGAGCCAGCCCGTCGACGTCGAGCAGGACGGGAGCGTCCTCGGCGACGCCGGGGCTGTCGGGGAAGACGAACTCGACGTCGCGACCGGTCATCAGTCGGATGAGCTCGTCGGTGGGGGTGTCGGCGACGCGGAGGTTGCGTCCCACCGTCTTGCCGTCCTTGAGGACGGTGATCCGGTCGCCGATGCGCCGGATCTCCTCGAGCCGGTGCGAGATGTAGATGATCGCGATGCCCTGGTTGGTCAGCTCCTCGACCACACGGAAGAGGTTGTCGACCTCGCCGGAGTCCAGCACGGCGGACGGCTCGTCCATGACGATGACGCGAGCGTCGTGCGACAGGGCACGCGCCATCGAGACGACCTGCTTGCCGGCGGCCGGCAGCGAGCTGACCTCGCGGTTCGGCGAGATCTCGCTGTGGCCGAGGCGCGCGAGGATCTCGCGGGTGCGGCGCACGAGCTCGCGGCGCCTGGTGAACCCGCCGGTCGCCAGCTCGTGACCGAGGAAGATGTTCTCGGCGACGGTGAGACCGTCGACGACGTCGAGCTCCTGGTACATCGTGGCGACGCCGTGCTCCAGCGCCGCCACCGGGTGGGGGATGTCGATCGGCTCGCCGTCCATGAGGATCGTGCCGTCGGTCGGCTGGTGGGCGCCGGCGAGGACCTTGATGAGCGTGGACTTCCCGGCGCCGTTCTGGCCGAGGAGGCAGTGGACCTCGCCGGGCAGGACGTCGAGGTCCACCCCGTCGAGCGCTCGGGCGCCGGGGAACGTCTTCACGATGCCTTGCATCTGCAGCAGCGGTGCTGGGGGGTCTTCTGTGACCATGTGACGAACGTAGACGGACTTATGTTGGCCGTCAAGCAAAAGTGCGGGTACTTTGTGATCGTTACCCGCTCGTGATAGACACCGAGCGACCAAAACACACACCGCAAAGGGGCGTGGTTCACTGTGCTCATGGAAGGGCTGCAGAAGTTCCCGCCACGTCCCACCGGGGCCGGCGAGATGTTCCAGCTGTTCCGGGACGGCACCCCGCACACGCGCGCCTCGCTCGTCGCCGAGACCGGGCAGTCCCGGTCGACCGTCGCCGCACGCATCGACGCCCTGACCGCGATCGGGCTGCTCGTCCCGGCGGGCGAGGCAACCAGCACCGGCGGACGGCCCCCGTCGACGTTCGCGTTCAACCCGTCCAACCGGATCGTGCTCGGGGTCGACCTCGGGGCCACGCACGCGCGTCTCGCCATCACCGACCTCGCCGCCAACTCGCTCGCCTCGACGCAGGAACCGCTGGCCATCGCCGACGGTCCCGACCACGTGCTGTCCTGGGTCGCCGAGACCGGTGCCAAGCTCGTCACCGACGCGGGACGGCAGCTCGACGAGCTCGCCGGGATCGGCATCGGTCTCCCCGGGCCCGTCGACCACGCCGACGGCCGGCCCGTGAACCCGCCGATCATGCCCGGGTGGGACGGCGCCGACGTGCCCGGCACGTTGCACCGGCTCCTGGGTGCGCCCGTCGTCGTCGACAACGACGTCAACGTCATGGCGCTCGGCGAGCACCGCACCGTGTGCCCCGACGAGCAGAACCTCCTCTTCGTCAAGGTCGCCACCGGCATCGGGGCCGGGGTCGTGATGGACGGCGAGCTACGACGAGGCGCGCAAGGGGCCGCCGGCGACCTCGGGCACGTCGCCGTGTCCGGGGCCGCCGACACCCCCTGCCGCTGCGGCAACACCGGCTGCCTCGAGGCGGTGGCCGGCGGGCTGGCGATCGCCTCCGCCCTGCGCGAGGGGGGTGCCCGGATCCGGACCACCCAGGACATCGTCGACCTGGTCCGCACCGGCGACGTCGCAGCCGGCCAGGCGGTACGCCAGGCCGGACGGGACATCGGCACCGTCCTGGCGGCGTCGGTGAGCCTGCTCAACCCGTCACGCATCATCATCGGTGGCGTCCTGGCCGGGGCGGGCGAGCATCTCGTGGCCGGCATCCGCGAGGTCGTCTACCAGCGGTCCCTGCCGCTGGCCACCCAGCACCTGCGCATCGTCACCTCGCAGGCCGGCGCCCACGCCGGCGTCGTCGGCGCCGCCACCCTGGTCACCGACCGCTTCCTCGCACCGCACTCGATCGACGCCCTCATCACCGTCAAGGAGGACCAGTGAGCAAGCGTAGGGCCCTCGTGGTCCGCGGAGGCTGGCAGGGACACGACCCTGTCGGCTCCACGGACCTCTTCCTCCCGTTCCTGGACGACGCCGGGTTCGACGTGTCCGTCGAGGAATCGCTCGAGGTGTACGCCGACGAGACCGTCATGTCCCGCACCGACCTGATCGTCCAGAGCTGGACCATGGGCGACATCCTCGCCGACGAGATGCACGGGCTGCGCCTCGCCGTCGAGAACGGCACCGGCCTGGCCGGATGGCACGGTGGGCTGCTCGACGCCTTCCGCGGCGCCACCGACTACCAGCACATCGTGGGTGGTCAGTTCGTCGCGCACCCGGGCGACATGGTCGACCACGAGATCCTCATCCGGCCCGAACGCGCCGACCACCCGGTGGTCGAGGGGATCGGCCCGCGCATCCGCCTGACCACCGAGCAGTACTGGCTCCACACCGACGCGCTGTGCGACGTGCTCGCCACGACCACGCACGCCGTGCACCCCGACGCGCCGTGGAACGAGCCGGTCACGATCCCGGTGGCGTGGACCCGGCGCTGGGGCCGCGGCAAGGTGTTTGCCTGCACGATCGGGCACGGCGTCGAAGACCTCCAGGTCCCCCAGATCCGCACGATGATCGAACGAGGGCTCCTCTGGGCCGCGCGGGAGCCTTCGACGCCCTGATCCGGCGGCGCCTCAGCCCTCGAGCGCCTCCGGGCCACCTTCGAGCAGTCGGGTGAACTGCCCCTCGTCGAGGATCCGCAGACCGAGGTCGCGTGCCTTGGTCTCCTTCGACCCGGCCTTCTCCCCCACGACGACGTAGTCGGTCTTCTTCGAGACGGACCCGGACGACTTGCCGCCGGCCGCGATGACCGCCTCCTTGGCCCCGTCGCGCGTGTACCCCTCGAGCGACCCCGTGACGACGACGGTCAGCCCGGCGAGCGGACCGGTGGGCCCCTCGGCAGCCTTCTCGGCCATGACGGCCGGGCCGGGGTGGCCGGGGACGGCGAACCGCACGCCCGCCCCGGCCCACGCCTCCACGATCTCGCGGTGCCAGTCGACCCGGAACCAGGCGAGCACCTCGTCGGCGATCACGGGGCCCACGCCCTCCACCGCGGCCAGCTCCTCGCGGGAGGCTGCACGGATCGCGTCCAACGAGCCGAACCAGTCCGCGAGCGCCCGCGCCGCCACCGGGCCGACGTGCCGGATGTTGAGCGAGACGAGGATCCGCCACAGGTCCTTGGTCCGGGCGCGCTCGAGCTCCTCGAGGAGCTTGGTCGCCTGCGTGGAGGGCTCGTAGAGCGACTCCCCCGCCGCGACCGCCTCACGTTCGGCAGCCTTGGACAGCTTGCGCTTCTTCTGGAAGGGCCGGACCACCTTGACCACCGCCGTCGACCCGTCGGGCATGGTCAGCTCGGCGGACTCGCCGCGCCCGTCCCACTCCCGGGGCAGCCCCGTCTCGCTGTCGCGCACGACCACCCGGATCGGTTCGAGCTGCTCCACGGTCAGGTCGAAGAGGTCCTTCTCGGTGCGCAGCGGCGGTTCCTTCGGCTCCAGCGGCTGCGTGAGCGCGGCCGCCGTCACCTCGCCGAGGGCCTCCACGTCCAGGCCGCCCCGGGACCCGATGTGCTCCACGCGTCCCCGCACCTGGGCCGGGCAGGACTCCGCGTTCGGGCAGCGCAGGTCGACGTCCCCCTCCTTCATGGCGCGCAGCGGCGTGCCGCACTCGGGGCAGGCCTCGGGCATGACGAAGTCCTCGCGCGGGTAGCCGTCGTCGGCCAGCGCCGTCACGGGACCGAGGATCTCGGGGATGACGTCGCCGGCCTTGCGCAGCACCACCATGTCGCCGATGCGCACCCCCTTGGCCTTGACGACGTCCTGGTTGTGGAGGGTGGCCTGCCGGACCGTGGACCCGGCCACCGTGACCGGTTCCATCACGGCGTACGGCGTGGCGCGGCCGGTCCGCCCGACTCCCACCTGGATGGCGACGAGGCGGGTGTTGACCTCCTCGGGCGGGTACTTGTACGCGGTGGCCCATCGCGGGGCCCGGCTCGTGGCCCCGAGCCGCCGCTGGTCGGCCAGGGCGTCGACCTTGACCACGATGCCGTCGAGCTGGTGCTCGATGTCGTGCCGGTGCTCCGCGAAGTACGTGATCATCTCGACCACCCCGTCGACACCCTCCACGACGCGGTTGTGCGGCGAGACGGGGATGCCCCACCGTGCGAAGAGCTCGTACGCGTCCGACAGGTTCGTCAGCTCCGCGTGCTCGCCCTCGGTCCACTGCAGCGCGCCGACACCGTGCGCATAGATCCGCAGGGACCTCACGCGAGCCAGGCCCGCCTCGAGCTCGAGGCCCGCCTTCTTGTCCAACAGCTGTCGCAAGCCTCCGGCAGCGGCGTTGCGCGGGTTCGCGAACTGCGGGAACCGGCGCAGCGCGGCCACCCGCGCCTTCTCCTCGTCGAACGCGCGGGTGGCGGCGGCCCGCCCGTCCGCCCGCTCCCGGGCCTCGGCCAGCGCCCGTTCGCGCAGCTCCTCCTGGAGCTCGTTGAGCTCACCGAAGGCGGAGACCGGGATGAAGACCTCGCCCCGCACCTCGACGACCTCCGGGAGGTCGTCGCCGGCGAGCCGCTGCGGTATCTCCGCGATGCGCCGCGCGTTGGCCGTGATGTCCTCACCCGTCTGGCCGTCGCCACGCGTCGCCGCGCGCACCAGCCGTCCCCGCTCGTACAGCAGCGCGATCGCCAACCCGTCGATCTTGACCTCGGACAGATAGCCGACGTCACCTCCTTCGACCCCGACGTCGCGCGCGATCCGCGCGTCCCAGGACCGCAGCTCGTCGACGCTGAACACGTTGTCCAGGGAGAGCATCCGTTCGAGGTGCTCGACGGTGGCGAACCCGGAGGCCGCCTGACCACCGACCCGCTGCGTCGGGGACTCCGGCGTGCGGAGGGCGGGGTGGGCCGCCTCGAGCGCTTCCAGCTCCCGCAGGCGCGCGTCGTACGCGGCGTCGGAGACCCGCGGGGCATCGTGCTGGTAGTAGGCCCGCTGGTCCTCCTCGACGAGAGCCACCAGCTCCGCCCACCGGCGCTGCGCGGTGGGCTCGTCGAGCGCGGAGGGGTCGGCGGCGGGGTCGTTCGTCTCGGTCACGGTCCCATCTTGCCGTGGGACGCCGACACGAGCAGACCTGACGCGGCACCCGCAGCCGCCGTCGTGGCGACCGGTGATCCCGTCCGGCACACCGACCGATTAGTCCGCTCTCGGGGTCTATCGCCCGGTGTGTCCGGACCGCTACGATCCATCCGATCGCCCGCACCGACCGAAAGCAAGGACGCCTCCATGAAGATCGCCGTCGTCGGCGCCGGATTCGCCGGTCTGGCCAGCGCCAAGGTCCTGACCGAGTTCGGCCACCAGGTCGCCGTGTTCGACAAGGCCCCCGACGTCGGAGGCGTCTGGAGCGCCACCCGCCGGTACACGGGTCTGTACACGCAGAACAACAAGGGCTCCTACTCGTTCTCCGACCTGCCGATGCCGAAGCACTACCCGGAGTGGCCGAGCGGCGAGCAGGTCCAGGCCTACCTCGAGCAGTACGTCGAGGCACACGGCCTGTCCGAGGCGCTGCGGCTGTCCACCGAGGTCGTGCGCGCCGAGCTCACCGACGCCGAGGACGGCTGGCTCGTGACGTCCCGGCACTCCGGGGAGGCGGTCGGTGACCCGGAGCGGTTCGACCACGTCGTCGTCGCCAACGGCATCTTCTCGGACCCGGTGATCCCCGCGTTCGAGGGGCTCGCGCAGCTCCTGCGCGCCGGCGGGAAGGTCGTGGCCGCGAGCCAGCTCGGCTCGGTGGAGGACGCCCGCGGCAAGAACGTCGTCGTCGTCGGCTACGGCAAGTCGGCCTGCGACGTCGCCGCGGAGATCGGCCCGGTCGCCGCCGACACCCACCTGGTGGCCCGCAAGCTGCTGTGGAAGGTCCCCAAGAAGCTCGGCAACGCCGTGAACATGAAGTACCTGCTGCTCACGCGGCTGGGCGAGGCCCTCTTCCGCTACCAGGACCTCGCAGGGGTGGAGAAGTTCCTCCACGGCCCGGGCAACGCCGTGCGCAAGTCCATGCTCTCCTCCGTGGCCGCGGTCACCACGAAGCAGCTCCGGCTCAAGGAGCTCGGCCTCGTCCCTCGTGGCGAGTTCGAGGACATCGCCCGTTCCACCGTCTCGCTGGCGTCCGACGCCCTCTACGACCAGGTCGCCGACGGCGCCATCACCGTGCACCGCGACACCGAGGTCGAGCGCTTCACCACCGACGACGACGGCGCCCCGGCGGCGGTGCTCAGCAACGGCAGGATGGTGCGCGCCGACCTGGTCGTGTGCGGCACCGGGTTCCACCAGCGGGTGCCGTTCCTGGACCAGGAGGTCACCGACCGGCTGCTCGACGACCGGGGCAACTTCCAGCTCTACCGTCAGATACTCCCGCACGACGTCCCGCACCTGACGTTCGCCGGCTACAACTCCTCGCTGTTCAGCCCGCTGTCGGCCGAGATGGCCGCCGTGTGGACCGCCGCCCACCTGGCCGGCGCTCTGGACCTCCCCCCGGTCGAGGTGCGACGCGAGCACGTCGCCGACCGCGTGGACTGGATGGAGAAGCGGACCGAGGGCAAGCACGCCCGGGGCACCAACATCATCCCGTTCTCGTTGCACCAGGTCGACGAGCTGCTGGACGACCTGGACCTCAACCTCTCAGGTCCTGCCCGGGTGAAGCAGTGGCTGCTGCCTGTCGACCCGACGGCGTACCGCCGGGTCGCGGGCCGGTTGCGGACCCGCGTCACCGCCTGAGCGACCGGCCCGGGAGCACGGACTCCCGGGCCGGTCGCTCAGCGGAACCGGACCGGTAGCTCTCGGGGATAGCACGTCCACGCCGACCGGACGGGCGTGATGTCCTCGGGCGGGACCATGAGCTCTAGGTCGGCCAGGCGACCGAGGACGTGTCCGACGACGAGCCGGGTGAGCAACGGGGCGGTCCGGTGCGCCGGACAGGCGTGCGCACCGACCCCCCAGGTCAGGTGGAACCGCGCGTCGACCTCTTCCCACGGGTCGGCCGCCTGGACCGCGCCGTCCGCGTTGGCGGCGGCGACAGCGGGGACGACGGCGTCCCCGGCAGCGATCGGTTGCCCACCGAGGTCGCAGTTCTCCAGCGCGTACCGCGGCATCAGGTGCGGCACCGGCGGCGTGTCACGCGCGATCTCGTCCAGGGCGGCATCGATCGACAACCGCCCACCGTGCACCGTCGCCGCGAAACCCGGGTCCACCAGCAGGCGGCGCAGCGCCGTGGCGATCCAGGAGATCTCCGCGTCGTGGGCCGTCCGGAAGAGCAGCCCGACGGCGCCCATCACCTCCAGGTCGTGATGGTGCTGCGGGTGAGCCAGCAGCTGCGACGTCAGGTCGTCGCCCGGTTCGGCCCGTCGCCCGGCCACGAACGTGGCGAGCAGGTTCTCGGTCTCGGCGAGCGCAGGGTAGGCGGCCTCCGTCCCCGACCGTCGGGCGACGGTGAGCTCGCGCAGTCGCCGGGCGTCAGCGAGCGTCATGCCGAGCAGGTCGGCCAGGACCCGGACAGGGACGTCCACCGCGTAGTCCGCCACGAGGTCGGCGCTCCCCCGGGCGGCGAGGCGGTCCAGTGTCGACGTGCACGCCACGGCGACCGTCCGCGTGAGCCGCTTGTGGTCGATGCCGGCCAGCGCGTCGGCCAGCGGGGCACGCAGACGACGGTGCTCCGCGCCGTCGCGGTCGTGGGCGGTGTCCGTCTGGGCCAGGACAGCACGTGCCGGGGAGCGCCAGGCCACGAGCCGCTCGGCCTCGTACCGC
Organism: Isoptericola halotolerans; assembly: GCF_013149785.1. Lineage (GTDB taxonomy): Bacteria > Actinomycetota > Actinomycetes > Actinomycetales > Cellulomonadaceae > Isoptericola > Isoptericola halotolerans. The sequence continues at coordinate 919,093 of NZ_JABEZU010000002.1, read as the reverse complement.
CAGTCCCGGGAGTCGCGGGAGAACAGCACCTCGTTGCGCAGGACGGTGCTGACCTCGTCGTAGCCGAGGACGAGCCAGGCCGGGACTCCCGGCTCCAGGTCCACCGGTGCGACGGCACCCCAGCGGGACCGCAGGTCTGCGTAGCCCTGACGGGCGTCCGCCCGCCCGGCCAGGTCGGCGAGCAGCGGCCGGTCCGCCACCTCCTCCAGCCGCACCACACGGCCGGCGGCGGTGACGCTCATGCGGCGACGCCCTCGGCCCGCTGCAACGCGTGGGCGACGAGCGTCGTGAGCGCCTCGACCGCCCCCGTGCGCCCCCGGACGTCACCGGCGACGACAGGGGTGCCGGCGGGCAGGTCGAGCGCCGCGCGCACCTCGTCGACACCGTGCCGCGGCGAGTCCGGGAACTCGTTGACGACCACCGTGATCGGCAACCGGGTGTGCTCCTCGAGCTGGTCGAGGACCTCGAAGCTCTGGGCGAGGTCGCGGGTGTCGACCATCACCAGGGCCCCGACCGCGCCGTCCGCCAGCCCGGACCACAGGTCCCAGAACCGGCGCTGACCGGGGGTGCCGAACAGGTACAGCGCCGTGCTCGAGCCGACGGTGACACGGCCGAAGTCCATCGCGACCGTCGTCGTCCGCTTCTCGCCCCGGCGTGGGTCCACGCCCACGCTGGCCGTCGTGATCGACTCCTCCGTGCTGAGCATGGGGATCTCGCTCACCGCACGGATGAGCGTCGTCTTGCCGACGCCGAACGCGCCGACCACCAGGACCTTGACCGACCTGTCGACGGTCGGGGCCAGGTGCCGTGCCGTGCCGGGCTCAGAGGCGGCGGAGCCCATCGAGCACCTCCTCCAGCAGATCCTTCGCGGGCAGGTCGTGGGCCGGGGTCGACAGCACGGCCAGGTATCCACCGTCGACCAGGTCGGAGACCAGCACCGCGACCAGGCTCACCGGCAGGTGGACGTGCGCCGCCAGCTCGGCGAGGGCCAGGGTGCCCCGACAGGTCCGCACGAGCGTGCGCTCGTGCCGACCCGCTGACGCCGGGAGCTCGCGGCCGTCGTCGACGGCACGCAGCAGCGTCTCCGGCCTGAGCGTGTTGCGGGTCGGGTGCGCCCGACCGCCGGTCAGGACGTAGGAACGTACCGGGTGGTCGCGATATCCGTCCGAGCGCATGGCACCATCCCTCAGCTGACCGCGTCCGTACCGAGCGTGTGCTCGCCGATCATGAGCACCTGTGCCTGCATCTGCTGGGCGACGAGCCCCGGGTCCACGGTCGCGTCGGTGACGACCGCGAGGCGAGAACCGTCGCCGGCGCCCCGCACGAAGAGGAACCCACCGTCGAACTCCACGACCACCTGGCGCAGACGGTCACCGGCCCCGAACTCGCGGCCCATGCTCATCCCGAGGGCGACGAGGCCCGCGCAGGCCGCTGCGACCTTGTCGGCCGTGTCCGGGTCGGTGTCGTCCGTCCGGACCCTCACCAGCCCGTCCGAGCTGAGGACGACGGCATGCTGCACGCCGCGCACCCCAGAGACGAGGTCCAGCATCCAGCTGTCGGGGTCTTCGGTCCCGGGTGTCGCTCCGGTCGTCTGGGTGGTCATCTGTCCTCCGAGGTCCCGTCCGTCACGACGGACGGGTGGGTATCAGGGTCGTCCTGCGGTGCGTCGGCCGTCGCGGCGAAGAAGGCGCCGATCCAGGCTCCCGCCTCTTGCGCGGTCTGGTCCGACATCGGGTCGGTGTCCGGCGGCACCACCTGGGGCAGACCGCTCCCCGAGGTGGGCGCACGGTCCATCGCCGCTCGACGGGAGCGGCGCTGAGGCAGCGCCGGAGGTGCTGCCGCGGCCCCGGGAGCCGACGGCTCGGCACTCCTGCCCGGACCCGTACCGGACTCCGACCGACCCCGGGCGGGCTGCCGCGGGGTCGACGACGCGGGCCCCGCGTCGGCCGCCCACGCCTCGTCGACGCTGGGCGCCAGGACGTCCGGTGCGGTCGCCGCGACCTCGGTCAGGTCCCCGGGGACCATCACCACGGCGCGCAGCCCTCCGTACACCGACTCGGTGAGGTCGACCCGCAGCCCGAGGAACCGGGCGTAGGTCCCGACCACGGCCAGGCCGGTCTGGGGAACCTCGCCGAGGTCGGCGATCCCGACGGGGTGCTCGCCGGCGGCGACCGCGCGGACCCTGGAGAGCTCCCGCGGGTCCATGCCGACCCCGCAGTCGTCGATCTCGAGGACCGCGCCACGCTGCACCTGGCGGATCACGACGAGGACCTGGGTGTTCGGCGGCGAGCTCTGCGTGGCGTTGGCGAGGAGCTCGGCCACGACGTGCACGAGCGGTTCGACGGCGCGGGCGGTGACGGCCAGCCCGGGGTCGCCGGAGACCTCGACGCGGTGGAACGCGGTGATCCGACCGGCGGCGGCCTTCACCACGTCCGGCAGGGGCAGGGCGTCCTCCCAGGTCTGACCGGGACGCCTCCCGCACAGGGCGACGAGGCTCTGCGCCTGCCGGGCGTGCTGCGCTGCGGCATGGTCGATGCGCATCGAGGTCTGCAGGACGTCCGGGTCGGTGGCGTGCCGCTGGACCATGCGTGCCGCCTCCTCCTGGATGCGGTGCGCGGACGACTGGACCTTGCGGCTCAGCGAGACGACGGCGGTCTCGACGGCCGCCCGCTGGTCGGCTCTCGCCTCCTGCTCGGCCGTCAGCGCCGCCGTCGTCCCCTGCAACGCCTGGGCCGTCTGGTGGAGGCTCGTGGCCAGCCCGTCGCGCTCGGCGAGCAGGGCGCGGAAGGCGGTGTCCTCGCGGCGCGCGGCGCGGGAGAGCATCACGGCCGCGCTGACCGGCAGGACCACCGCCGCCCCACCGAGCACCCACAGCGACCACGAGGCGACCGACGGGTCGACGAGCGGGAGGGCCGCGACGCACAGCACCATGGCCGCGACGAGGACCCACGGCAGCACACGCCCGGTCGCACCGGGTCGGGTCGGGTTCGTCGTGCTCACCGCACCTCCGTCGGTGTGAGGTCGGGTCCCGCGGCGTCGCGCACCAGATCGCCCGGCAACGACTTTTCTCCGCGAACCCGTGGGAAGGCCTGAAAGCGGGCAACGAAGCCCTGACCAGGAGTTTCTACCACAGCGCTGCCGAGGGTGAAAGAGCAGCGCCCCGGCCCGGGCGTCGTGCGCACGGGGTGTCGGACCAGCGGGTTAGGGTCCCAGCCATGAGTGCCGACCCCTTGCTCCGGACCGACGCGACGGCCGTCGCCGACCCGTACCGCTGGCTCGAGGAGGTGACCGGCGACGAGGCCCTGGCGTGGGTGCGGGCCCGCAACGAGCACTGCCACGCCGGTCTCGGCGGCCCGCAGCTCGACCGGACGCGCGACTCCGTGCTCGAGGTGCTCGACTCCGACGACCGCATCCCCGAGGTCTCCCGGATCGGCGACCACCTCTACAACTTCTGGCGCGACGGCGACCATGAGCGCGGGGTGTGGCGACGCACGACCCTCGCGGAGTACCGCACCGAGGAGCCCCGCTGGGAGACGGTGCTCGACCTGGACGCGCTCGCGGCCGCGGAGGGCGAGTCGTGGGTCTGGCACGGTGCGTCCGTGCTCCGGCCGACACCGGACCAGCTCGCTGCGGGAGAGCCCTGGCGTCGCGCGCTGGTGGACCTGTCGCCCGGGGGCTCGGACGCGGACGTCACCCGGGAGTTCGACCTGGTCGACCAGCGGTTCGTGCCGGTCGAGGAGGGCGGCTTCGCGCGCCCGCTGGCCAAGGGCGGTCTCTCCTGGGCGGACGAGGACACGGTCTACGTGTACACCGACCTCGGGCCGGGCACCATGACGGCGTCGGGATACCCCCGGATCGTCAAGCTCTGGCGCCGCGGGGACACCCTGGACCAGGCGACGGTGGTCTACGAGGGTTCCGACGACGACATGTACATCATGGGACGCCGGTCCCGTACGCCAGGTTTCGAGCGCGACGTCGTGGAGCGGGCGATCGAGTTCTACCGCTCCGAGACGTACCTGGTGCACCACGTGGGGAAGCCCGACCAGGAGCTCGTCCTCCTCGACGTCCCGGACTCCGCCGAGGTCGGTCTCCACCGCGAGTGGCTGCTGGTCGAGCTGCGCGAGGACTGGACGGTGGCCGACCGCCGCTACGCGGGCGGCTCGCTGCTGGCCGCACCCGTGGACGCGTACGTCGCCGGGTCGCGCGACCTCACCGTGCTGTTCGAGCCCTCGGCCTCGACGTCGCTCGTCGGGGCGACCTGGACGCGCCACCACCTGGTCGTCAACGTCCTCGACGACGTCAAGAGCGCGCTGCACGTGCTCACCCCTCCCGACCTCGCGGCCGGCGACGACCCCGGCGCGCCGTGGTCACGATCGTCGCTGCCCGTCGGGGGCGAGCTGCTGACCGTCGGCGTCCGCGCCGTCTCGCCCGTGGACAGCGACGACGTGTGGGTCACGAGCAGCGGCTTCCTGGAGCCGGCCACCCTCGCGCTCACCACCGTCGTCGGCCCCGGGCGCGACGCCGCCGACCCCGAGCCCCTGAAGTCCTCCCCGACCTTCTTCGACGCGAGCGAGATGGTGGTCGAGCAGCACTTCGCGACGTCCGACGACGGCACCCGGGTGCCGTACTTCGTGGTGGGTCGCGGCGACCTCGTCCGGCCGGCCGACCCCACGACGCCGGGCACCGCCCCGACGCTGCTGTACGCCTACGGCGGGTTCGAGATCCCGTTGCTGCCCGGCTACTCCGGGACGGCCGGCCGCGCCTGGCTCGCCCACGGGGGCGTGCGCGTCGTGGCGAACATCCGCGGGGGCGGCGAGTACGGGCCGCGCTGGCACCAGGCCGCACGGCGTGAGAACCGGCACCGGGCGTACGAGGACCTCGCCGCCGTCGCCCGCGACCTGGTGGCGCGTGGGATCACCGCCCCGGACCACCTCGGCGTCCAGGGCGGCTCCAACGGCGGGCTGCTCGCCGGCAACATGCTGACCCGGTACCCCGACCTGTTCGGCGCCGTGGTGATCCAGGTGCCGCTGCTCGACATGCAGCGGTACTCCCACCTTCTCGCCGGTGCCTCCTGGGTCGCCGAGTACGGCGACCCCGACGTCCCCGAGGACTGGGAGTTCCTGCAGACGTTCTCGCCGTACCACCTGTTCGACGCCGACCAGGACTACCCGCCGGTGCTGTTCACGACCTCGACCAAGGACGACCGCGTCCACCCGGGCCACGCCCGCAAGATGGCCGCGAAGATGCTCGCCGCCGGCAAGGACGTCACCTACTACGAGAACATCGAGGGCGGCCACGGCGGCGCGGCCAACAACGCGCAGGCCGCCTACATGACGGCGCTGGCCTGGACGTTCCTGCGCGCCAGGCTCACCTAGACGCCGAGCGCGGTGCGGGCCGACCCCCAGGAGGACAGCTGCACGCGGACCTCTCTGCGGGACTCGTCGGCCAGCGCCCGCTCGTGGGCACGGTCGAGCACGTCGTCGATCCGCACGCGCACGCCGGACTCCGCGGACTCCACGGCGGCCTCCACCATGGCCAGGCTCAGCACGTTCTCGTGCACCTCGCCCATGGGCGTGGGGCCGCCGTCGAGCGCGGCCAGGAACGACGTCAGCGACCCGGCGATCCCGTCGCCCGGGGCAGCCGCCGCCCCGACCGCGGGCTCGGTGCCGGGGGCGTGCTCGACGACCGGGTCGTGGTCGCCGTCCCACAGCGCGGTGCCGCCCTCGCCGGACAGCCGCCAGGAGCCGTTCCACGAGGTCTCCCGACCAGGGCTGCACCAGCTCCCCGTGTAGGCGTAGCGCAGGCCACCGGTCATCTCGAACACAGCGCCGGCCGCGGCGGCGCCGTCGTACCAGCTCCAGGACGGGTTGAACGCCTCGCAGTACACCGACACCGGTTCAGCACCGGTGAGGTAGCGCGCGCTGTCGAACGGGTGGATCGCCATGTCCACCAGCAGCGGGTGCGCCATCCGCTCGCGGAAGCCGCCGAAGCGTGGCGCCCTGAAGAACTCGGTGGTCAGCACCCCGAGCGCTCCCAGCGACCGCGCCTGCTCCCGGAAGACCGCGAGCTGGTGGTTGTACCGCCGCGACTGGCTGACCATGAACAGCTGGCCCGTGACCTCGGCGGCCGCCACGAGAGAGAGCGTCTGCGCGACCGTCGACGCAGCCGGCTTCTCCCCCAGCACCGGCAGGCCGGCGAACAGGGCTGCCGTCGTCACCGGGTGGTGGGCCGCCGGGACGGTGACGTCGACGACGGCGCGGGCGCCGGTCTCCCGGGCCAGGTCGACCACGTCCGTGCCCACCGGCACGTCCGGCAGACCGGCGTCGGCGAGTGCCCTGCGGGCGGCGTCGACGTCGAGGTCCACGACGCCCGCGAGCTGCGCCCCCGGGTCGGCCTCGATGGCGGCGAGCCACGCCCGTCCCATCCCGCCCGCGCCGACCAGGACCAGCGGCACGGTCATCGGGCGTCCTCGTCCGAGGTCGTGGCCGCAGGCTCGGCGAGGGCCGCCTCGGCCTCGGGATCGAGCGGACCCTCGTAGCCGTGGCCACGGTAGAAGTCGTCGGTGTCGTAGCGCAGCAGGGTGGGCGCGGCGCGCTCCGGGCGCACCGTGACGGCCCACTCCACGGCGTTGGCGATCACCCGGCGCACACCGTCGTGGAAGTACGTGGGGTACTCCTGGTCGCCGGGGCGGAAGTAGAAGATCTTGCCGTAGCCACGGCGGTACGTGATCCCGGAGCGGAAGACCTCGCCGCCGGAGAAGGTGCTGAGGAACACGGTCTCGTCGGGAGCGGGGACGTCGAAGAACTCCCCGTACATCTCGTCCTCCTCGATGATCATCGGGTGCGGGATCCCCTGGGCGATCGGGTGGGTCGGGTCGACCGTCCACACGAGCTCGCGGTCGTGCTCGGCGCGCCAGCGCAGCGTGCAGCTGGTCCCCATGAGCCTCATGAAGATCTTCGACCAGTGCCCGGAGTGCAGCACGATCAGGCCCATGCCCGCCAGCACGTGCCGGTGCACCCGGTCGACCACCTCGTCGGAGACCTCGCCGTGCGCGGCGTGCCCCCACCACGTCAGGACGTCGGTGTCGCGCAGGACCTCCTCGGTGAGGCCGTGCTCCGGGTCGTCGAGGGTCGCGGTGCGCACGCGCACGCCGTCACCGAGGTGGTGCTCGATGCCCTGGGCGACGGCGCCGTGCATGCCGTCGGGGTAGCGCGCGGCCACCGAGGGCTCGAGCTGCTCGTGCCGGTTCTCGCCCCAGACGGTGACGCGGATCGGTGCGGTCATGATGCCTCTTTCTCTCGGTGGTTGTCCGCCGGCCCTGCCGGTCGGTCGGCCGGGCGGGACCGTGTCGATCCGCCGCGCGTCAGTGAGGCGGGGACGAGGTCGGCACCGCCCCTGGTGGCGAGGTCGCCGTCGATCAGCCCGAACACCCGCTCCATGACCCGGCGCGAGACGTCTCGCGGGCGGGTCGACACGTTCGTCAGCCCGTCGGCCTCGGACACGAAGCCCGTCGTGAGGGCGACGACGTCGACGTCCCGGCCGGGGCGCAACCTTCGCTCGGACAGAGCATGCAGGGTCTCCGGGATCGCCGTCACGACTGCCAGGGCGGGCACCCCGGAGGCCGCGCGGGCATTGTCGACCGCCCGCCGCACGTCCTCCCCCGTGCTCGCACGGTGCCAGCGGAGCCGGACGTCCGACCGCCGCGCGGCGCGCTCGGCGCCCGCCGTGAACCGCGGTATGTAGTTGAAGCCCTGGGCGTGGACGTCCTCACCCCACCCGATCACGTCGACGGTGCGGTGCCCCAGCCCGGCGAGCTCGGACACGATCACCTCGCCGGCGCCCTCGAAGTCGAAGTCCAGGCAGTCCAGGCCCTCGCCGTCGTCGGGGATCCCGACGAACACGACCGGGACCGCCAGGCCTCGCGCGGTCTCCACGCGGGCGTCGTGGCTGCCGACCTCCATGACCACGATCGCGTCGCACAGCGACCTCCCGGCGACCCGCCGCAGTCCGGCGGCGCCCTCGTCCGCCGTGACGAGCAGGACGTCGTGGTCGCGCCGACGGGCCGCGTAGGTGAACTCCTCGACGAAGATCATGAGCCGCTCCGCGCTGGAGGCCTGCCGCAGCGGCATGACGACGGCGATGGTGCTGGTCCGATGCCCCGCCAGGGCGCGGGCTCCCGCGTGCGGCTCGTACGTGAGCCGGTCGATGGCCTCGGCGACACGGCGGCGGGTCTTCTCCGAGATCGGCCGCTTGCCGCTCATCACGTAGGAGACGGTCGACTGCGAGACCCCGGCCTCGCGCGCCACGTCGGCGCTCGTCGGAGCCTTGGGCATGGTCGCCTCCTCGAGGATCGGTCCGCGCCGGATCATCGATGCGCATCGACGATCGGGTGACGGCAACGCTAGCCGTCCGGCCGGGACGTGGCAACCACGACGGTCGCAGGTGGTAGGAGGCAGGCCTCAGGCGTGGGCGCGCTCGGTCACGGCCTCGGCCACGCGCCCGAGGTTCGCGAGCAACGCTCGATGCTCCTCCGGCGCCCCACCGGTCGACCCGCCCCCCGGCGCCATGGCACCGAGCAGGGTGAGCCCGGCCAGCCCGGCCGCCGGCAGACCGATACGGCGCCACGGCTCCGTCACCAGGCCCACGAGCTCGCCCAGCGCGGGGCCGGCACACTGGGAGACCCGAGCGGGCGGCAGCCCCGCCCAGAGCATGACGTCGCGCTCGGTCGCGCGGGCGACGAGCTCCCACGCCCGCTCGTTCCACCCCTCGGGCCCGACGGCGGACAGGTCCAGGCCGATCGCGTCGGCCCCGGCCAGCACCACCGGCGGGATGCCCACCCACGTGCCGCCCAGGTGCACGACCACGGTCGCTCCGGCGTCGTGCACGGCCTCGATCACCGGCCGCAGACCCTCGACCACGGCAGGGCCGTCCACGCCGCGGATCCGCGAGTAGCCCGAGAAGGTGGGCAGCACACCGGCATGCACCTGACCCAGGAGAGCCTCGGAGAGCTGCACGACGACCTCAGCACCCGACACCTGGCGGCGCACCTCGGCGACGTGGTCCGCCAGGCCCGAGGCCAGCGCCAACGCCAGGTCACGGCGCGCGCCGACGTCGGCGAGCACACGGTCCCCGCGAGCCGACCACAGCTCGGCGGCGAGGGTCCACGGACCGGTGGCCTCGACGGTCAGAGGTCCCTCATACCCGTGGGCCGCGATCGCGAGAGCGCCCAGGTCCTCGCGCAGGAAGGCCCGCGCACGGCGCTCGTCCATCCCTGGGCGGTCGGTGAGCTTCCACCCGTGCGGGCCGAGCTCGACCGGCATCTCGGTCAGGAGCGTCGCGGTGCGCCCGGTCGGCGCGGCCCCCGGGCCCCGGTCCGTGAGCTGGGTGAGGAACGGGATCGCGTCGACGCCGGTCGGCAGCTCCGCGAGGTCGCCGAAGACCTGCTGCTGCGCCTCGAGCTCCTCCCGCTCGCCGCCCGGCCACGGCCCGTGGCCGCTGACCGCCGTCATGCCTCCCCCACCCGGAAGACGGGTTCGACGACGTCCCAGCAGCCGGGCCGGCGGTGCGCCGATGCCTGACGGGCCTTGCTCGAATAGCTCACACCGGGAGACTACGCGGCGAGGGCGTGGACCTCACCATGCCTCTGCTGCCGCGCGCACCCGCTCCGCGTCCGCCCGGTAGGTGCTCATCACGTCTCCGGTCACCCGGCGGTGCCGGTCGTCGAACCACAGGGCGTGCTCCGCGAGCTGACGGAGGAAGGCCCGACGCCCGACCCGTACCGTGGTGTCCACCACCGTGAAGAGGACCCGTTCCGGCTCACGCCGGGGCACGCGAGCACGGATCGGCATCGACTGGTCCAGGAAGAAGGGGTCGGCGACTCCCTCGTCCACCAGGTCCAGACCGACCTGCACGAGCGTGTGCCAGAACTGGTCCACGTAGTCCCACTCGCGAAGGTACGCACGGCCCACCGCTCCCCCGTGGGCGGACGGGCGTCCGTTCTCAGGACCCCGTGCCCGACGCGCCGGCCAGTGCCGACGCGTCACGCCAGGCGCGCGTCACGGTCGCCTGCCCCAGCACGTGCGTCCCGCGATAGACGACGACCGACTGCCCTGCCGCGACCCCGCGCAGCTGCTCGCCGAGCCGGACCTCCAGGCCCGACGCGGCGCCGTCGGGCCCTGGTACCGCCCGTGCGTGGGCGGGCACCGCCCGGCCGTGCGCCCGGACCTGCACCTCGCAGGCGGTCCAGTCGTCCGGTGCCGCGGCCAGCCAGACCGCCTTCTGACCCGCGATGCGGTCGACGCTGAGCAGCTCGGCCGCGCCGACGACGACGGTGTTGGAGCTGGTGTCCACGTCCACCACGTAGCGCGCCCGGCCGTCGGGCGCAGGCTTGCCGAGGCCGAGGCCCTTGCGCTGGCCGACGGTGTACGCGTAGGCGCCCTGGTGCTCGCCGACGACGTTGCCGTCGGTGTCCCGCACCTCGCCCGGCTGCTCACCGAGACGCGAGCGCAGGAAGCCGCGGGTGTCGCCGTCGGCCACGAAGCAGATGTCGTAGGAGTCCGGCTTCGCGCTGACCGACAGCCCCCGGCGCTCCGCCTCGGCGCGCACCTCGTCCTTGCTGGCGAACCCGCCCAGGGGGAACATCGAGCGGGCGAGCCGCTCGCGCCCCATCACGGCGAGCACGTACGACTGGTCCTTCGCGTCGTTGGGCGACCGGTGCAGCTCGGGCGTGCGCGTGCCGTCATCGGCCTCGTGGGTCTCGATCCGGGCGTAGTGCCCGGTGGCGACGGCGTCGAAGCCCAGGGCCGTCGCCTTGTCGAGGAGCGCCTCGAACTTGATGTGCTCGTTGCAGCGCACGCACGGGTTGGGCGTGCGACCCGCCGAGTACTCGGACAGGAAGTCCGCGACGACCGTCTCCTCGAACGTCTCGGACAGGTCCCAGACGTAGTACGGGATGCCGAGGACGTCGGCGGCACGACGCGCGTCACCGGCGTCCTCGATCGAGCAGCATCCTCGCGAGCCGGTGCGGAACTGGTCCCGGTTGCGGCTCAGGGCCATGTGGACCCCGACGACGTCGTGCCCCGCCTCGACGGCGAGCGCGGCGGCGACCGCGGAGTCGACCCCACCGGACATGGCGGCGAGCACCCTCATGCGACACCTCCCGGACGGGTCGACACCAGGCCGGCCGCTCGCGCACGCTCGGCCACGCCGGGCAGCGCCTCGAGGAGCCGGTCGACGTCGTCGCGCGTGGACGAGGCCCCGAGCGAGAAGCGCAGCGCGCCACGGGCGTCCGTCTCCTCGACGCCCATCGCGAGCAGGACGTGGCTGGGCTGCGGCACCCCGGCCTGGCAGGCGGACCCGGTCGAGGCCTGCACCCCGGCCGAGTCGAGCAGGTACAGCAGCGAGTCACCCTCCGCGCCGGGGAACGTGAAGTGCGCGTTGGCAGGCAGCCGGGCCATGTCGCCGGACGGCGTCGTCGCATCCGGGGCGGGCCCTCGCAGGACGGCGTCGGGAACGACGCGCCGCACACCGGCGACGAGGACGTCACGCAGGTCGGCCAGCGCGGTCGCCCGCTCCCCGCGTGCGTCGACGGCCTCGCGGAGCGCGACGGCGAAGGAGCGGATCGCCGCGACGTCCAGGGTCCCGGAGCGCACGCCGCGCTCCTGCCCGCCGCCGTGCGAGACGGCCTCCAGGGGCAGGTCGCGCCGGGCGAGCAGCGCACCGACGCCGACGGGCCCGCCCAGCTTGTGGCCCGTGACGGTCAGGGCGTCGACGCCGGACGCCGCGAAGTCGACCTCCACCTGCCCGACGGCCTGCACGGCATCGGTGTGCACCGGGACTCCGTGCCGGTGGGCGATCCGCGCGACCTCACGCACGGGCTGCAGCGTCCCGACCTCGTTGTTGGCCCACATGACCGAGACGAGGGCGATCTCGTCGCCGTGGGCGGCGAGCTCGTCGGTCAGCGCGTCGAGGTCGAGGCGCCCCTCGCCGTCGACGGGCAGCAGCGTGATGTCCGCACCCGCGTGACCGGCGAGCCAGAACGCCGGGTCGAGCACCGCGTGGTGCTCGACCGCCGAGACCAGCACGCGCCGCCTCCGCGGGTCCTGGGACCGCCGTCCCCAGAAGATCCCCTTGATCGCGAGGTTGTCCGCCTCGGTCCCGCCCCCGGTGAAGATCACCTCGCTGGGGCGCGCGCCGAGCGCGGCGGCGGCGGACTCGCGGGACTCCTCCACCACCCGACGGGCGGCCCGGCCCGCGGAGTGCAGGGACGAGGCGTTGCCCGTCCGGCCCGCCTCGGCGACGAACGCCTCGAGCGCCGCCGGCGACATGGGTGTCGTGGCGGCGTGGTCGAGGTAGGCGCCGGGCGCCTCGGTGGTTGTCACGGTCATCAAGTCTACGAACCCCGTGGAGGTCCGTTCTCATCCCAGCGGCGGTGCGAGGTAGCGCACGGCGCACCAGGCCGTGCGCTACCTGCTGGGGACTCGCTGACTCGCGGGGGTCAGCCGCGGAACTGCTCCCCCGGCCCGGGACGGAACGAGCTGCGGTTCTTCGACCCCTTGCCCCGGCCACCCCGACCAGGAGGGAAGGGCCCGGGGCCGTCGTGCCTGCCGCCCTTGCCCTTCCCCTTGCCGGGCTTCTCCCCGGCACCGGCCGGGAACACCTGGACGGTCGAGGGACGCGGACCGCGCCAGGCACCGGCGGGCACCTCCTCGTCCGCGCCGAGGTAGTCCGGGAAGTAGGAGGTCTGCGCGGCGAACGAGCCGTCGTCGCCGGGGTGCTGGACGTTGACGTAGGCCATGGAGTCGCGGACGTCCACGAGCGGCCCGCAGGTCTCGGCGCTACGGGGCACGGACAGGAACTGCTCGACGCGCCCCCGCTGCCGCCCGTCGAGCGTGACCTTGAACAGGCCGTCGCACTTCTGGATCGACGACGGCTGGCCGTCGGTCGAGATCCACAGGTTGCCGTCGGTGTCGAAGGCGACGTTGTCCGGGCACGAGATCGGCGAGACCTTGTCCGCCGGGAAGCCGGAGAAGTAGGTGGTGTCGTCGACCTCGGGGTCCCCGCACACGATGAGCAGGTTCCAGGTGAACGTGGTCGCGGTCTGGTCGCCGCCGTCCTCGATCATCTCCACGATGTGGCCGTGGCGGTTCGAGCTACGGGGGTTCGCCTCGTCGGCGGGCGCGTTGCTGCCCGTCCCGCGGTTCGAGTTGTTGGTGCAGGCGACGTAGACGTGACCGGTGAACGGGTTCGGCTCGACGTCCTCGGGGCGGTCCATCTTGGTGGCGCCGACGGCGTCGGCCGCCAGGCGGGTGAAGACGAGGACCTCCGCCAGGGACATGCCCTCGACCTGGGACTCGCCGTCGAGCACGAGCGGGAGCCACTCGCCGGTGCCGTCGAACGCGCCGTCGCTGGGCAGCGCCCCGGAGCCGTCGATCTCGCCGGGCGAGTTGCCGTCGAACCGTGCGACGTAGAGGTCGCCCTCGCTGAGCAGCGTCTTGTTGAAGGCACGGGCCTTGGCGCTGTTGCCGGGTCGCATCGCGTGCTTCGAGACGAACTTGTACACGTAGTCGAACCGCTCGTCGTCGCCCATGTACGCCACGACCCGCTTGTTCTTCGCGAGGATGACGTTCGCACCCTCGTGCTTGAACCGGCCCATCGCGGTGTGCTTCACGGGTGCGGCGTCGGGGTCGTACGGGTCGAGCTCGACCATCCAGCCGAAACGGTGGTTCTCGTTCTCGTAGCCGGCGTTGTTGCCGTCGAACCGCGGGTCGTCGTTCTCCCAGCCGTACCCCGTGGCGGCGTTGCGCAGGCCGTAGCGCGCATCGCGCGGGTCGGCGCCGTCGACACGCAGGTAGCCGTGGAAGTTCTCCTCGCCCGAGAGCACGGTGCCCCACGGCGTGGTGCCGCCGGCGCAGTTGTTGAGGGTGCCGCGCACCCGGGTCCCGGTGGGGTCCTCGACGGTCTTCATCAGGTCGTGCCCGGCGGCCGGGCCGTCGATGACGAACTCGGTGTCCATGTGGATGCGCCGGTTGCGCGGGGCGATCCGGGAGTACTCCCAGGGGGTGCCCTCCTTGGCGCGGGTCAGCTCGACCACGGACATGCCGTGGGCGGCCCGCTCGATCGCGCGCCGGGTGGCAGCGTCGTAGGAGCCGTCGAACATGATGCCCGGGTTGGTGTACTCGTGGTTGGCCACGAGGAGCCCGCGCTTGCCCCGCCGCGTCTCGACCATGGAGGTGATGTGCTTCGGGTCGTCGGGCAGGATGTCGAGGTAGTCGCAGTTGTAGCCGAACTGCTTGGCCTGACGCTCCGGAGTCTGCGCCGAGGCGTCGAACGCCCGGCCGCCGGGCAGGATCGGGTCGCCCCAGCGGACGATGGCCGACCACTCGTAGCCGGCGGGGACGACGAGGTCGTCGACGGTCATCGGCTGCGGCTCGATCGCCCCGAAGGCGAGTCCCTTGCCGCCGGGCTTGCCGGCGGCGGTCGCGGCGGCCGGCTGGGCGCCGACCACCTCGGCGCCGACCACCACGACGGCCGCGGCCGCGGCCATGCCGCCGAGCATGACGCGCCGGCTCAGGGCACGGGAGGCGACGTCGCGGAAGTACTCGTTGGCGCTCGTGTTCGGCGCGGGGTGGGCGCACGCGTCGGCGCACTTGTAACGGCAGGTCGCGGCGGCCCGCTTGCCGCGGGCGTAGTGCGGCCCGACGGTGAGCGGCAGGGTGGGGCGGGACTCGGGGGCGATCGTCATCGGTGCACTCCAGGTTCGGGACCGGGGGGTCGCGACAGACGCTAGGAACGCTCGATGACTGCCGTGCGTCCCGAGGCTGTCGCCCCGGTAAACAGCCGATGACCGACGGGCGCGTCAGCCGAGCGAGCCCACCCACTCGCTGGAGCCGTCCGTGAAGCCCTGCTCCTTCCAGATCGGCACCTCGGCCTTGAGCTCCTCGATCAGGTCGCTCGCACACGTGAAGGCGGCCTGCCGGTGCCCGGAGGCGACGGCGACGACGACCGCGACGTCCCCGATCGCGAGGTCACCCACCCGGTGCACGACGGCGGCACGCACCGTGTCACCGGTGGCGTCCGCCGTGCGGTGCGCCACCCGCCGGGCGACCTCCCCCAGGATCCGGGCGGCGTCCGGGTGCGACTCGTAGCGCAGGGCTGTGACCCCGCGACCCTCGTCGTGGTCGCGCACGTGGCCGACGAAGGTGGCCACGGCCCCGCAGGCGTCGTCGCGGACCAGGTCGCTCAGCGCGACGAGGCGGTCGTCGATCGGTGACTCGACGACGTCGGCGCGCAGCACCGTGGCGCTCCCCTCCTGCGAAGTGGTGGGGCGGGCGACGGCGGGGTGGTCACCGCCGCGGAGCTGGTCCACCGCGTGCGGCAGGACGTCGGCGAGCGCGTCGAGCCCGTCGAGGACACCGCCCCTCGAACCCGGCAGGTTGACGATCAGGGTGCTGTCGGCGACCCCGGCGATCCCCCGCGACAGCGCAGCACCGGGCACCGCAGGCTTCGCCGGGTCGGTCGGGGCGAGCGAGCGGGCCCGCACCAGCTCGGCGATCCCCGGCACCTCGCGGTCCACCACGGCGCGCGTCACCTCGGGGGTGGCGTCCGACGGCGCGACCCCGGTCCCGCCGGAGGTGACGATCACGTCCGGGGCCTCGCCGTCGTGCCCGTCGAGCAGCTCGAGCAGCGCCTCGCGCACGGGTTCGCCGTCGGGCACCACCACCACGGGCAGCACCTCCCAGCCACGGTCGGTGAACCACGCGGCGGCGGCCGGCCCGGAGCGGTCCGGGTAGACACCTGCGGCGGCACGGTCGGAGGCGACGACGACGGCGGCTCTCATGCCTGCTCCTCGCCGCGGACCCAGTCGCCGGACTTCCCGCCCGACTTGGCCACGACCGCGATGTCGGTCAGCACGGCGGCCTTGTCGACCGCCTTGATCATGTCGTAGAGCGTCAGGCCCGCCACCGTCACGGCGGTGAGCGCCTCCATCTCGACGCCGGTCCGGCCCGTGGTCCTCACGGTCGCGGTGATCTCGAGGGCCGCCTCGCCCGTCGGGACGATCTCGAGGTCCACCCCCGACAGCGGCAGCGGGTGGCACAGCGGCACGAGGTCCGGTGTCCGCTTGGCGCCCATGATCCCGGCGATGCGCGCGGTGGCGACCGCCTCGCCCTTGGGCAGGTCGCCGGACAGGATCCGGTCGACGACGTCGGCCCGCGTGCGCAGGACCCCGCGCGCGGTGGCCCGGCGCTGGGTGACGTCCTTGGCGGTGACGTCGACCATGTGGGCGGCGCCGTCGTCGCGGTAGTGGGACAGGTCGCTCATCGGATCTCCCAGTAGTCGACGTCGTCGCCCTCGTCGAGGTGGGCGACGCCGGGTGGCACGTGCACCAGGAGCGTAGCGGCCGCGAGGTGGGCCAGGAGGTGGGACCCGGGACCGCCCACCATGACGACGCGGCCGTCGGCGTCGAGGCGGGCGCGGCGCACCTGGCGCAGGTGCTCGGGCGAGTCGATCGCCTCGGCGAGCGGCGCCCGGCCACGGGGGCGGTGGGCCGGCGTCGACCCCGTGGCCGCCGCGAGCACCGGGCGCAGGAACAGCTCGAAGGAGACGTAGGCGCTGACCGGGTTCCCGGGGAACGCGACCAGCGGCACGTCCCGCGGCACCGCCGGGTCACCCAGGGCGATGGTGCCGAGCCCCTGCGGCCCGCCCGGCTGGACGGCGACGTGCCCGAACCAGGCGTCCGTGAGGGTCTGGCGCACCACCTCGTACGCCCCGGCGGAGACGCCCCCGCTCGTGACCACGAGGGCGACGTCGTCGGGCGCCTCGGCCAGGACGGCGCGCAGGGCGGCCGGGTCGTCGGGGACGACGCGGTGGGTGGCGCGGGCCCCGGCCTGCGCGAGCCCGGCGGTCAGCGCGGCCCCGTTCGCGTCGTGCACCTGCGCCGGGCCGAGCCGTCCGCCCGCCGCCACCAGCTCGGAACCGGTGGAGAGCAGCAGCACGTGCGGTGGTTCGGCGACGGCGACCTCGACGACTCCGGCCGCGGCGAGCACGCCGAGCTGCGGCGGTCCGAGCGGGGTGCCCGCCGGGAGGACGACGTCCCCGGCGACGACGTCGGACCCTCTCCGGCGCACGAAGGTCCCCGGCGCGACGGGCGCGCCGAACCGGACGGTCGCCGTGGTGCCCGGCGCCGGAAAGGCCGGTGGGTCGGCGTCCTCGATCTTCACGACGGCGTCCGCCCCGGCCGGGACCGGGGCGCCGGTCATCACCGGTGCCGCGGTTCCGGGGGCCAGCGGAGAGGGCTGGGTCCCGGCCGGCACCGGCGCCGCGACCGGCACGGGGACCGGGTCCGACGGCGCCGCGCCGGCCAGGTCGGCGGCGCGGACCGCGTAGCCGTCCATCTGCGAGTTGTCGAAGCCCGGCAGGTCGACGGCGGCAACGGCGTCCCGCGCGAGCACTCGCGGTGCCAACGCCGCGCCCCCCGCGGCGACGGCCAGCAGGTCGGCGAGCCCGGCGGGGACCGCACGCCGCGCGGCTGCCCGCCGGAGCGCCGGGCCGACCAGGCCTGCCACGGCCGCGGCGTGCTCCGCCACCGGCCGACGGGTCGTCGTGTCGTGATGCACGGGCGCCAGCCTACGGGGCACCCGGCGACCAGGTCGGGGCATCGACGCAGGACGATCCCCGGCCCTTGTCGAGTCCGCATGCACGGGCATATCGTCGCTCTCATGCCGCAGATGCGTATCAGTGAGGCCGCCGTCTACCTCGGCGTCAGCGACGACACCGTGCGCCGCTGGGTCGAGCGGGGCCCGCTGACCGCCACCCGCGACGGCGCCGGCCGCCAGGTCGTCGACGGCTACGACGTGGCCATGGTCGCGCGCGAGCACGCCACCGCGCCCGGACTCCCCCACGGCATGAAGAGCTCGGCCCGCAACCGGTTCGTCGGCCTGGTCACCGATCTGACGGTGGACACCGTGATGGCGCAGGTCGAGCTGCAGTGCGGCCCGTTCCGGGTCGTGTCGCTCATGAGCAGCGAGGCCGTCCGCGACCTCGGGCTGGAACGTGGTTCCGTCGCGGTGGCCACGATCAAGTCGACGAACGTCGTCATCGAGGCACCCGACCAGGACAGAGCATGACGCCTCCCCGCCGCGTGGCCGCACGGGCAGCGCTGCTGGCCGCGAGCGCCGCCGTCACGCTCGCCGGGTGCAGCACCGCCGCGGAGGCGGACACCACCCTCACCGTCTTCGCCGCAGCCTCCCTGGCACAGGCCTTCGAGCAGATCGCCGACGACTTCGAGGCCGATCACCCCGGGGTGGACGTCCTGCTCAACCTCGCGGGCTCGTCGAGCCTGGCGGCCCAGATCCAGCAGGGGGCGCCCGCCGACGTCATCGCCTCGGCCGACACCGCGACCATGGACAGGCTCGTCACCGACGGCCTCGTCGGCGTCCCCCAGGTCTTCGCGACCAACACGCTCCAGATCGCGGTCCCGCCCGGCAACCCCGCCGACGTCGCCGCGCTGACCGACCTCGCCGCACCGGGTCTGCGCCTGGTCGTCTGCGCCCCCGAGGTGCCGTGCGGCGCCGCCACCACCGCCGTCGTCGGCGACGCCGGCCTCACCCTGCACCCGGTCAGCGAGGAGCCGAGCGTCACCGACGTCCTCGGCAAGGTGACCAGCGGTGAAGCCGACGCCGGGCTGGTCTACGTCACCGACGTCGCCCGCGCCGGCGACCAGGTCGAGGGCGTCGCCTTCCCGGAGGCCGACGGCGCGGTGAACGCCTACCCGATCGCCACGGTGGAACGCACGGGCCGGACCGCCGACGAGACCGAGCTCACCGAGGCGTTCGTCGACGCCGTCCTGTCCTCCGAGGGCCGGAGCACGCTCGCCGACCTCGGGTTCGCCGCGCCATGAGCACCGGCCGCACCACCATCGCCCACGACCCGGCCGCCGCCCCCACCGGGCTCCCCCGTTGGACGTACGTCCCCGCCGTCGTCGGCGGCCTGTTCGTCGTCCTGCCGCTGCTCGCCCTGGGTACCCGCGTGCCCTGGACCGGCTACTGGACGCTGGTCACCAGCGAGCCCGCCCGCGCCGCCCTCGTGCTCAGCCTGCAGACGGCGGCCACGAGCACGGCGCTGTGCCTCGTCCTCGGCATCCCCCTGGCGCTCGTGCTGGCGCGTGGACGGTTCCCCGGGCGGGACCTCCTGCGGTCCCTCGTGCTCGTGCCGCTGGTGCTGCCGCCCGTCGTCGGGGGCATCGCGCTGCTGTCCACGTTCGGGCGTCGCGGCCTGCTGGGCGAGTCGATCGAGGTGCTCGGCCTGCAGGTCGCGTTCTCGACGACGGCGGTCGTGCTCGCCCAGACGTTCGTGGCGCTGCCGTTCCTCGTCGTCAGCCTCGAGGGGGCGCTGCGCACGGCCGGCAGCAGGTACGACGTCGTCGCCGCCTCCCTGGGCGCGGGCCCCACCACGGTGCTGCGGCGGGTGACGCTGCCGCTGGTGTGGCCGGGGCTCGTCTCCGGCACGGTGCTCGCCTTCGCCCGCGCCCTCGGCGAGTTCGGTGCCACCCTCACGTTCGCGGGCAGCCTGCAGGGCGTCACCCGCACCCTCCCGCTGGAGATCTACCTGCAGCGCGAGACCGACCCCGACGCCGCCGTGGCGCTGTCCCTGCTGCTGGTGGCCATCGCCGTCGTCGTCATCGCCGTCACCCACCGCCGGGCTGCGCCATGACGTTCACGCTCACCGCGACGGTCCCCTCGCGCGGGGTCGACGTCACGCTCGACGTCCCCGAGGGCCGCACCCTGGCGCTGCTGGGTCCCAACGGCGCCGGCAAGTCCACGGCGCTGGGCCTCGCGGCGGGGACGCTGCGCCCGCACGACGGCGAGATCACCCTGGACGGCCGGGTCCTCGCCGGAGCCCGAGCCGGCCGGACGACCACCTGGGTCCCTGCGCACCGCCGACAGGTCGCACTGCTCGCCCAGGACCCGATGCTGTTCCCTCACCTGACCGTCCGCGACAACGTCGCGTTCGGACCGCGCGCCCAGGGACGGTCCCGCCGCGGCGCCGGGACGGCGGCCGACCGGTGGCTCGACGCGATCGGGCTCGCGCACCTCGCCGAGCGCCGGCCGGCCGGCCTGTCCGGCGGGCAGGCACAACGCGTCGCGATCGCCCGGGCGCTCGCGGCGGCACCCCGGCTGCTGCTGCTCGACGAACCGATGGCGGCGCTCGACGTCGACGTCACCCCCGCGCTGCGCCAGACGCTCCAGCACCTGCTCGACGACCAGACCACCGTCGTCGCCACCCACGACGTCCTCGACGCGCTGCTGCTCGCCGACGAGGTCGCCGTCGTCGACGGCGGCCGGGTCGTCGAACGAGGGCCGACGGCGGAGATCCTGTCGCGCCCGCGCAGCGCCTTCGCCGCGTCCGTCGCCGGCCTCAACCTGCTGTCCGGGACGTGGACCGGTGACGGCGTCTCCACGGCGAGCGGCGCCGTCGTGCACGGGTACGCGTCGCACCCCGGGGTCGCGGTGGGAGCGCCGATGACCGCCGTGTTCCGGCCCGCGGCGGTGTCCTTGCACCTGAGGGACCCGCACGGCTCGCCGCGCAACACCTTCCGCGGGACGGTGCGGTCGGTGGAGCCGCGCGGCGACCTGCTGCGGGTGCGCACCGACCAGCTCGCCGCGGACGTGACCCCGCAGGCCGTGGCCGAGCTCGCGCTGGTGCCCGGGCGCACCGTGATCGGGACCGTCAAGGCCGCCGAGGTCGACGTCTACCCCGGCTGACGCCTCAGGACGAGACGTCGGCCGTGGTGAACCGGCTCCACGCCAGGGTGCCGAAGATCGCGACCCAGGCGGCCTGCACGGCCAGGCCCGCGAGCAGCACCGAGACGTCCACCTGGAGCCGCAGGAACTCGCCGAGGTCGAGCCAGTGGTGGGTGAGCAGCCACGGGTGGACGGCGGAG
Source organism: Isoptericola halotolerans (assembly GCF_013149785.1). Lineage (GTDB taxonomy): Bacteria > Actinomycetota > Actinomycetes > Actinomycetales > Cellulomonadaceae > Isoptericola > Isoptericola halotolerans. The sequence continues at coordinate 898,152 of NZ_JABEZU010000002.1, read as the reverse complement.
AGCTGCGGCAGCGCGTCGAGGACGCCGCTGACGATCGCGACCACCACGGTCGAGGCCATCGCGGCGACCGGGACCTCGGTCAGCGTGGAGAAGAACAGCCCCACGGCGACCAGACCCGTGAGCGACAGGGCGACGTAGGCGACCACGCCCAGCGCGCGGAGCAGCCCGTCGGCGAGCGGGACGGTGTCCCCCGAGAGCAGGGTCACGTCCCCCACGCCGAAGAACGCCGCCCCGGCGATCAGCCCCGTGACGGCGATCGCGGCGACCGCCGCGCCGGCGAACGCCAGCACCGCGACCGCCTTGACCAGCAGCAGGCGGGTGCGCGACACCGGCACCACCAACAGGTAGCGCAGCGTCCCGGTGGCCGCCTCGCCCGCCACGGCGTCGCCGGCGACGATGGCGACGCACAGCGGCAGCAGGAACGGCAGGCAGCTGACCAGCGCGGCGAGCACGAGGAACAGGCCGTTGCCCGTCACCCGGTCGAGGAACGGCGGCCCCTGCCCGGCGACCGGGGTGTCCTGCGTGACGAGCAGGACGGTCCCGATCAGCAGCGGGACGGCCGCCAGCCCGGCGAGCAGGACGAGGTTCCGCAGGCGCCCGAACACCAGGCGCAGCTCGCTGCGCAGCAGCCGCGCGGTGGCGGCCCCGCGGCGTGCCGGGGCGGCGGCCGGTGCCTCAACGAGCGACATCGAAGCCCTCCCCCGTGAGCCGCACGAAGACGTCCTCCAGCGTGGGCCGCCGGACCTCGAGCCCCAGCAGGTCGATCCCGTCGCCGACCACCGCCTGGGCGACCTTCTCGACGGCCACCCCGCCGAGAGGGGCGACGAGGACGTCGCCGTCGACCCGTGGTTCGCCGAGCCCCAGGTCCCCGACGACCCGGGCCAGGTGGTCGCGCTGGTCCGGGCGGACGGCGACCCGCACCTCGGTGGTCCCGGCGTCCGCGATCTCCTCCCGGGCACCCTGGACGAGCAGCGACCCGCGGCTCATGATCCCCACGTGCGAGCACACCTGCTCGATCTCGCTGAGCAGGTGCGACGAGACGAGCACGGTCGTGCCGGCCGCGGCGACCTCGCGCACGAGCGCCCGCACCTCACGCGTGCCCTGGGGGTCGAGACCGTTGGTGGGCTCGTCGAGGAGCAGCAGGTCCCGAGGCCGCAGGAGCGTCGCGGCGAGCCCGAGCCGTTGCTTCATCCCCAGCGAGTACTGCCGGTAGCGCTTGGCCGCCGCCGCGGCCAGGCCCACCCTCTCGAGCGCGGCGCCGACCCGGCGGTCCCGGGAGCGGGGGTCCGCGGTCGCGTCGGCGGCGTCGAGCCGTTCGAGGTTCGCCCGCCCGTCGAGGTAGGGGTGGAAGGCGGGCCCCTCCACGAGCGCCCCCACCCGCGGCAGCACCGAGCGCGCGTCCGCAGGGACGGACGCCCCCAGCAGCTCGACCGTCCCCGCCGTGGGGGCCACGAGGCCGAGCAGCATGCGGATCGTGGTCGTCTTGCCCGAGCCGTTCGGCCCGAGGAACCCGTAGACGGCCCCGCGCGGCACGAGCAGGTCGATCCCGTCGACGCCGACCTGCCCGGAGCGGAACCTCTTCGTCAGCCCGCGGGTGCGCACCGCAGAGTCTGTGGCGCCCCCGGCACCCGTCATCCGGCGAGCTCCTCGAGGGTGGCCGGCGGCACGGCCCCCGCCAGGACGCGGCCGTCGTCGGTCACCAGCACGGACAGCAGCGCCGACGTCAGCAGCCGGCCGCCGTCGACCTCGGTCGTGAGCTGCTCGTACAGGGCCCGCGTGTCGAGCTCCGGCAGCCCGGGCATCTCGCCGTCCTCGGTCGGCGCGAGCTCGTCGAGCAGGGCCTCCGCCCCGCTGGACCCGGTGCCACCCTCGGGCAGCCGACCCTCGGCCGCGGCGCCGAGGATCGCGTCGACGTCGACGTCGGTGAGCTCGACGACGGTCTCCCAGCCCGTGCCGCGCACCGCGAACCCCTCGCCGCCGCCCAGGTCGGCAGCCGGCGGCTGTTCCATCGCCCCGGGCTCCGGCAGCGGCACCACGACCTCGCGGACGTCGGCGCCCGCCGGGGCGGAGAAGTCGAAGACGCTCGGGTCGGGCGCCTCGAAGGAGACGTCGGTGAACCCGACCTCCACGGCCGGAACCTCGGTGTCGCCGACGCCCCACACCTGGGTGCGCAACGGCACGAACGTCTCGGCGTCGACGGCGACCCGCACCCGGTCCACCAGCGTCCCGTCGGTCCGCGGGCTCATCTCGAGCTGGTAGGCGGCACGCCCGGCGACCTCGACCGGCCCCGTCGTGTCGATGTCGGTGGTCGTGCGGGCGTAGGCGAGGAGCAGGTCAGCGGCCTCGTCGGGGGTGGGCAGGTCGCCGTCGACCGGCGGTGCGGCCGCCTTCTCGGCGAGCTCGTCGTAACGCTCCTGGTCCGCGGGGTCGACGACGTAGTGGACCGCCTCGTCGTCCGCGCTGGAGTACGTCCACGCCTCCGGTCCGTCCCGGACCACGGAGTACTCCGAGACGGGGCCGAGCAGCGCGGCGCGCGAGGAGTCCTCGCCGTCGGACCAGACGCGGACCGTCGAGCTGCCGCCGAGCAGGTCGAGCGGGCCGGCGCCCTGCAGCTCCGGGACGGTCACGTCCGGCAGCCCCAGCCGGGCCGTGTACACGACGGTCCCGGAGACCGGCACCGGGTCGGCGTTCGCCACCCGGTCGACCAGCTGGTCGGCCGTGAGGGCGGGCAGGTCGTCGTCCGCCGTCGCACCGAGGGCGCCGGGGAGGACGAAGGCGGCGGCGACGGCCCCGGCGACGACCGCGGGGATCGTCCACCGGGCGCGGGGCGAGAGCGTGCGCGTGGTGTCCATGGGACCACTGTGCGTGACGGCGCCTGAGACGAGCCTGAGAAGGCACGGGCTGAGGACGCACGCCGTGCTCGCGGGTGCCATGCTGCGGTGGTGCGCGTACTGGTGGTGGAGGACGAGCAGGTGCTCTCGCGGGCGCTGCGCCGGGGGCTGCAGGCCGAGGGGTTCGCCGTCGACGTGGCCTCCGACGGCGACACCGGCCTGCAGCTGGCGCTGGAGGGAGGGCACGACGTCGTCGTGCTCGACCTCATGCTCCCGGGCCGCTCGGGCGTCGACGTGCTCCGCACGATGCGCGGCGAGCAGGTCTGGACGCCCGTGCTGATCCTCAGCGCCCGGGACAGCGACGCCGACGTGGCCGGCGGCCTGGACGTCGGGGCGGACGACTACCTGCCCAAGCCGTTCGCCTTCACCGTGCTGGTGGCCCGGCTGCGTGCGCTCCTGCGACGCGGGGCCCCGCCGCGGCCCGCCGTCCTGCGGGTGGGACGCCTGGAGCTGGACCCCGCCACGCGCGAGGTCCACCGGGACGAGGAACCCGTCGCGCTCACCACCCGCGAGACGGCGCTGCTCGAGCAGCTGATGCGCAGGCCGGGCGAGGTGCTGAGCAAGATCGAGCTGCGTGACCACGTCTGGGACGCGGCGGGCGACGACCTCAACGTCGTGGAGGTCTACGTCGGCTACCTGCGGCGCAAGCTCGGCCGGGAGACGATCGAGACGGTGCGCGGCGTCGGCTACCGGGTCGTGGGGCGGTGAGCGCCTGGTCGCTGCGCCTGCGCCTGACCCTCGCGGCGGCCGGGCTGACCGGCATCACCCTGGCGGTCGGGGCGCTGCTGCTGACCACCGTCGTCTCCCAGAGCAGGATCGCCGCGACCGACGCCATCCTGGTCGGCACCCTCGAGCAGGTCTCGACGCTCGTGGCCGAGGACCGCGTCCCGCGAGTTCTCTCCGCCGACGAGCCGGGCGAGGTCGTGCAGCTGGTCGACACCTCGGGCCGGGTGGTGGCGACGTCGCCCAACGCGAGCCGGACGCTGCCCGTCCTGGCGCCCGAGGTGCTCGAGGAGACCCCCGACGGCACCTCGACCCGCGACGACGCGGCCTACGGGACCGGGCCGGTGCGCGTGCTCGTCGGGACGGCGCCCGACGGGCAGCGCGTGGTGGCCGCCCTGCCGCTGGGCACGATCGAGGGGGCGCTGGACGCGCTGCGCCTCTCGCTCGGCGTGGTGGTCCCGCTGCTGACCCTCACCCTCGGGCTCGTCACGTGGGTCGTGCTCGGACGTGCGCTGCGGCCCGTCGAGGAGCTGCGCGCCGGCGCCGCCCGGGTCAGCGACGTCGGGGGGCCGGGCACGCTGCCGGTGCCCCCCGCCCGAGAGATCGCCGCCCTGGCCCGGACCCTCAACGAGATGCTGGACCGGCTGGACGCGTCGGCGCAGCGGCAGCAGAGCTTCGTGGCGGACGCCGCCCACGAGCTGCGCTCGCCGATCGCCGCCCTGCGCACCAGCCTGGAGGTCGCACGGGCGCACCCGGAGGCGTACGAGAGCGCAGAGCTGACGGCGGACCTGGAGCACGAGGTGGCCCGCATGCAGGCGCTCGCCGACGACCTGCTCGTCCTGGCCCGGGTCGGGGCCGCACCCCTGGAGGTTCGCGCGGTCGACCTGGCCGAGGTGGTCCGGGAGGCCGCGGCGGGCGTCGAGGTCCGCGGCGAGGGCCGCGCGACGGCCGACCCCTCCGCCGTCGGGCGCGTCGTGCGCAACCTGGTGGACAACGCGCGCCGGTTCGCCCGCGAGCGGGTCGTCGTCGAGGTGCGCGACGGCGTGGTGACGGTGGACGACGACGGCCCGGGGGTCCCCGCACCGGACCGCGACCGCGTCTTCGAGAGGTTCACCCGGCTCGGGTCGGCCCGCGGCCGGGACGAGGGCGGCACGGGGCTCGGCCTGGCCATCGCGCGCGAGATCGCCCGGGAGCACGGGGGCGACGTCACGCTGGGCGACAGCCTGCTGGGCGGCTTGCGGGCCACGGTGACGCTGCCCGCGCCGGACCGGGGCCCTTGACGGCGGTCAGCCGTGCGCGAGCTCGAGCCGGTACCCGCGCTTGACGACCGTCTTGATCAGGTCGCGGCGACCGGCGGCCTCGCGCAGCCGCGCCACGGCCACCTCGACGGCGTGCCCGTCGCGGGAGACGCCGGGCAGCACCTCGAGCACCTGGTCGCGGGAGACGACGTCCCCGCCGGCGGAGGCGAGCAGCCGCAGCACCTCGACGCCCGTCGGTGACAACGGCAGCACCTGCCCGTCCAGCACGGCCACGCGGGCACGGATCAGCAGCGGACCCGCGACGGTGCTCAGCGCGACGGACTCGATGTGCTCGTAGTGGCCCACCAACGCCCGGACCAACGCACCCAGCCGACCCCGCTCGGGCTCGAGCGGGGTGATGCCGCGCGCCGCGAGCGGGCGCGACGTGACCGGACCGACGGAGGCGACCACCATCTCGCCCGTCTGGCAGCGGGACACCACCTCGTCCCGCACACCGGCGGACTCCACGGCCTCCATCCAGGCCTCGGCGCCGGGTGCCGAGGTGAAGACCACGGCGTCGACCTCGCCGTCGGCCGCGGCGCGCACCGAGGCCCGCACCGCGTCCGGGTCCGGCGCCGGACCCCAGCGGTACACGACCAGCGGGGACACCTGCGCCCCGGCCTTGGCGAAGACCTCGTCCAGACCGTCCGCCCCGGCACCGTGGTGCTGGATCGCCACGTGCAGACCACCGACGCCCTCGCTGAGCAGCACCTCGGCCACCTCGGCGGACGTCTCGGACTCCGCGACCCAGTCGGCGGCGAGCCCGGCGGCCTGGACCGCCCCGCGCGCCTTGGGACCGCGGGCCACGATGCGCGCCTCGCCGAGCACCCGCAGCAGGTCGTCGGCCAGGCCGTGCGCGTCCGCGGCCTCGACCCAGGCACGGAAGCCGACCCCGGTGGTGGCGACGACGACGTCGGGCGGGTCCGCGATGAGGTCGGCCGTCGCCGCGACGAGGGCGTCGTCGTCCACGTGCGGGATCATGCTCAGCGCCGGCGCGTGGCGGATCGCGGCGCCGCGACGCTCGAGGGCGGCGGCGAGCTCGCCCGAGCGCCGGTCCGCGGTGACCAGGACGGTGCACCCCGCCATGACCTGCCCCAGGGCAGGACGCGTCGAGGTGTCAGCCACGCGGGTCCCCCAGGACGCCTTCTCCGCCTCGCTCACTCGATCCCTCCAGCAGGCCCTCGGCCGCCACGTCCCCGACGACGATCACGGCGGGCGCGCGTACCCCGAGCTCGTCGGCCCGCTTGGCCGCCAGGTCCAGCCCGACACGGGTCACCCGTTGCTCCGGCGTCGACCCGCGTTCCACGATCGCCACGGGGGTGTCCGGGTCCGCTCCGGCGTCGAGCAGCCGGGTCACGATCGCCGGGAGCGAGGACACCCCCATGAGGATCACCAGCGTAGCCGCCCGCTGCGTGACGCAGGCCACCGCGACGTCGTCCAGCTCCTGCTCACCGGAGCGCGTGTGCGCGGTGACGACGTGGAACGCCGTCGTCGTGCCGCGGTGCGTCAGCGGGACGCCCGCGAGCGCCGGGACCGCCAGGGCCGAGGAGACGCCGGGGACGACGTCGACGCCGACCCCGGCCGCCGTGCAGGCCGCGTGCTCCTCGCCACCGCGGCCGAAGACGAACGGGTCGCCGCCCTTGAGCCGGACCACGCGGCGCCCGGCGAGGGCGTGCTGCACGAGCAGCGCGTTGATCCCGTCCTGGGGCACCTTGTGCTTCCCGGGCGCCTTGCCGACGTCGATGACCTCCACGTCCTCGCCGAGGTCGTCGAGCACCTCGAGAGGGACCAGCCGGTCGTGGACGACGACGTCGGCCTGGGCGATCGCCCGCCAGGCCCGGTAGGTGAGCAGGTCGGCGGCGCCGGGGCCCGCCCCGACGAGGGTGACTCGCCCCCGGCCGGTCATGTCAGACCAGCCCGACGTGCACGACGCCGTCGCGCACCTCGGTGGCGAAGAGCTCCAGGTGGGCGTCCAGCCCCGGCTTCGGAGTCTTGCCGCCCGACTCGAGGCAGCGGCCGGTGGCCAGGGCGAAGACCTGCTTGTAGATCGGCGAGGCGACGGTCGGTTCCTCGCCCCGGCTGCCGACGATGCCGCGGGACATGACGTTCGCGCCGGAGTACGGGTCGAGCTGCTGGACGGCACGCACCGTGTCGTCCAGCAGACGGAAGACGGCGACCTGCACGGTCGTCCCGTCGGTGCGTTCCAGCAGGGCCGCCGCACCCCGCTCGGGCACGAGGTCGTCGAGCCGGCAGACGGGGGCCCATCGGGCGACGGCGCTCCCCACCGGGGACGCGGGCGGGTTGTCGGTGACGGTCATGCGCGGACCTCCAGCGTGGCGCCGGCCACGAGGACCGGTCCGGTGAGCGAGGGGTCGACCGGGCCGTCGGGCCCGGCGGCGATCTCCTCGGGGGTGGCGGGGCGCTTCTGCCCACGCTCGGGGACGTAGGCCAGCGCAGGGTCCGGCGTCGACGGCGCGTTGACGAACGAGCCGAACCGCGCGAGCTTCTCCGGGTCCTCCAGCACGGCCTTCCACTCGTCCTCGTACCCCTCGACGTGAGCGGCCATGGCGGCGTCGAGGTCCTCGGCGATTCCGAGGGAGTCGGCCATGATCACGTCACGGATGGCGTCGAGGCCGCCCTCGTACTCCTCCACCCAGGGCGCGGTGCGCTGCAGGCGGTCCGCGGTACGGATGTACAGCATGAGGAACCGGTCGATGGTGGTCAGCAGGGTGGCGGTGTCGAGGTCCTCGGCGATGAGCAGCGCGTGCTTGGGCGTCTGGCCACCGTTGCCGCCGACGTAGAGGTTCCAGCCCTTGTCGGTCGCGATGACACCGACGTCCTTGCCACGCGCCTCGGCGCACTCGCGTGCACACCCGGAGACACCCATCTTGAGCTTGTGCGGCGAGCGCAGACCGCGGTAGCGCAGCTCGAGCTCGACGGCCATGCCGACCGAGTCCTGCACGCCGTAGCGGCACCAGGTGGAGCCGACGCAGGACTTCACGGTGCGCAGCGACTTGCCGTAGGCGTGTCCGGACTCGAAGCCGGCCTCGACCAGGCGCTTCCAGATCTGCGGGAGCTGCTCGACGCGGGCGCCGAACATGTCGATGCGCTGCCCACCGGTGATCTTCGTGTAGAGACCGAAGTCCTTCGCGACCTGCCCGACGACGATGAGCCCCTCGGGCGTGACCTCGCCACCGGGCATCCGCGGCACCACCGAGTAGGTGCCGTCCTTCTGCATGTTGGCGAGCATGTGGTCGTTGGTGTCCTGCAGCGTCGACTGCTCGCCGGACAGGATGTGGCCGTTGCCCTGGCTGGCCAGGATCGAGCCGACCACGGGCTTGCAGATGTCGCAGCCGCGCCCCGGGCTCGAGGCGCCCTCGGGCACGACGCCGAACCGTCCGATGATCTCGGTGAACGAGTGCAGCTCCGCCACGCGCACGGCGTCGAAGAGCTGCGCGCGGGACATCTCGAAGTGCTCGCACAGCGCGGTGCTGACCTCGATGCCGGCCTTGGTCATCTCGGTCTCGGTGATCTTCTTGACCAGGGGCAGGCAGGCGCCGCAGGTGGTGCCGGCCTTGGTGCAGCTCTTGACGTCGCCGACCGACGTGCAGTCGTGGTCGGTGACCGCACCGCGGATGGTGCCCGCGGAGACGTTGTTGCAGGAGCAGACGTTCGCCTCGTCCGGGAGCTCGATGTCCGGGGCGCCGCCGGTGCCCTCGGGCAGCAGGAACGCGGCCGGGTCACCGGGCAGCTCGGCACCCAGCATGGGGCGCAGCGAGGCATAGGGCGCGGCGTCCCCGACGAACACGCCACCGAGCAGCGTCTTCGCGTCGTCGGACATGACGAGCTTCTTGTAGACGCCCGCGGTCGGGTCGGCCCAGACGATCTCGATGCAGTCCTCGGTGCGGCCGTGCGCGTCACCGAACGAGGCGACGTCGACGCCGGACAGCTTGAGCTTGGTGGCGGTGTCCGCACCGGGGAACTCGGCCTCGCCGCCGAGGAGCTGGTCGACGACGACCTCGGCCATCGTGTTGCCCGGTGCGACCAGACCGATGCACCGGCCCTCGATGCAGGCCACCTCGCCGATCGCCCACACGTGCGGGTCCTCGGTGCGGCAGGACAGGTCGACGACGGCGCCGCCGCGCTCGCCGACCGGCAGCCCGGCCTCGCGGGCGAGCTCGTCGCGGGGCCGCACGCCGGTGGCCATGACGACGACGTCGACGTCGAGGCGGCCGCCGTCGGCGAAGTCCATGCGTCCCACGTGGCCGGTGCGGCGGTGCGGCTTCATCTCCTTCGTGGCGGTCTCGGCACGCACCGCGATGCCCTTGTCGTTGATGAGGCGCTTGAGGGCCTGCCCGCCCCCGAGGTCGACCTGCACGCCCATCAGGTGCGTGCCGAACTCGATCACCGTGGCCTGGGCGCCGAGCGCCTTGAGGGCACCGGCGGCCTCGAGCCCGAGCAGACCGCCGCCGATCACGGCGCCGCGGACGGGCTTCTCGACGACGCCGCCCCGGGTCTCGACGCGGCCCGCCTCGCGCTTGGCCTCGACCCAGCCGCGCAGCTCGGCGACGTCGTCGATGGTGCGGTAGACGAAGACGCCGGGCAGGTCGTTGCCGGGGATCGGCGGGCGCGCCGCGTTCGACCCGGTGGCCAGCACCAGCTCGTCGTAGGGGTGGACGTTGCCGAGGCGGTCGGTGACCGTCCGGGCCTCCCGGTCGATGGCGACGACCGTGCAGTCGCGGTGCAGCTCGACGAGCGGGTCGTCCCAGAGCGCGGGGTCGCCGAGGGTGAGCTCCTCGGCGTCGCGCACCTCGAAGTAGCGGGTGAGGCCGACGCGGTCGTACGGCTTGCGCGGCTCCTCGGCGAAGAGGCTGACGCGCCACTCGCCGGCGGTGTCGCGGGCGCGCAGGGCCTCGACGAAGCGCTGCGCGACCATCCCGCCGCCGACGACGACGACGTGACGGCGGTCGGCACCCGGGGTGCTGCTGCCTGAGGTGGGGGGATCGCTGGTCATGACTCGAACCTAGGCAGCGGCCGTGACCACACCGTCAGGTGGTGGTTACCCCACGGGAACATCTTGCTCACTCGCGCTCTGCGCGCCGTGAGAGGCGCCGGACACAGAACGTCCGGGTGGGACCCGACACGGGTGACGGACGATGCTAACTTAAACGCTTAATGCTCTGGTGGCAGAGCCCCTTCCCCCTGCACGGTGACCGTGCAGAGGGCAACGAGACCGAGAGGAACTCGCATGACGACCATTCGCACCCGCAGCGTCGCGGGCATCGCAGCAGCCGCGCTCGCGGCCGGAGGACTGACCGCGCTGGCCGCGCAGTCGGCCGCCGCGGACGAACCACCCGGCCTCCACGTCACCGACGGCCGCCTCCTCGAGGCCGACGGCACCGACCTGGTGCTGCGCGGCGTCAACCACCCGCACGCCTGGTACACGCACACCACCACCCAGGCACTGGCCGACATCAAGTCGGTCGACGCCAACGCCGTGCGCGTGGTGCTCGCCAGCGGCGACCGCTGGACCCGCACCGACTCCGCCGAGGTCGCGACCATCGTCGACCAGTGCGAGGCGAACCGGCTGATCTGCCAGCTCGAGGTGCACGACACCACCGGCTACGGCGAGCAGGCGGGCGCCGCCACCCTCGACCAGGCCGCCGACTACTGGGAGTACCTCTACCCCACGCTCGCCGGCAGCGAGGACCACATCATGGTCAACATCGGCAACGAGCCCTACGGCAACGACGCCGCGGTCAACGCCGGGTGGGCCGACGACACCTCCGCCGCCATCCACCGGCTGCGCCACGTCGGCTACGAGCACGTCCTGGTGGTCGACGCCCCGAACTGGGGGCAGGACTGGACGCACACCATGCGCGACCAGGCCCCGCTCGTCGCGGCGGCCGACCCCGACGCCAACACGATCTTCTCCGTGCACATGTACGGCGTGTACGCCCAGGGCTCCACCGTCACCCAGTACCTGGAGCACTTCGTCGACGCCGGGCTGCCCCTGATGATCGGCGAGTTCGGCTGGGACCACTCCGACGGCAGCGTCGCCCTGGACACGATCCTCGCCGAGAGCGAGCGCCTCGGGATCGGCTGGCTCGCCTGGTCGTGGAGCGGCAACGGCAGCCCCGTGGAGTACCTCGACCTGGTCGAGGGCTTCGACGTGACGAACCCGTCGCCCTGGGGCGAGCGCATCTTCACCGGACCGGACGGTCTCTCGGAGACCTCCGTCGAGGCCTCCGTCTTCGGCGGCGCCCCGGACCCCGACCCGACGCCCGACCCGGACCCGACCCCGGACCCCGACCCGACCGAGGACCCGGGTGACGGCTCCTGCACCGCCGCGCTCACCGTCGTCGGCTCCTGGCAGGGCGGCTACCAGGCCGACGTCACCCTCACCGCCGGGGACGCCCTGAACGGCTGGAGCACCACCCTGCCCGCAGGCATCGTGGTCTCCCAGCTCTGGGGCGGCACCCTCGCCGGCGACGGCGTCACCGTCACGCACGCGCCGTGGAACGGCACGCTCGGCACCGGGGCGACGACGTCGTACGGGTTCATCGGTTCCGGCGCCGCGCCGTCGGGCGCCGAGGTCGGCTGCTCCGCCGGCTGACCGGCAGGAAGGGCCTTCGGCTCTGCGGCAGCGGGGGCTGCCGCAGAGCCGAGGTCAGCTGGACACGGGGTCGCTGCTGCGCGCCGCCTCCAACGATTCCGCGACGGCGGCGAACTCCTCCAGTGCGGCGGTGAGGTCCTCGACGATCTCGCGGGCGATGACGTCCGGCGCAGGCAGGTCGTCCAGGTCCTCCAGCGACTCGTCGCGCAACCAGGTGATGTCGAGGTTGACCTTGTCACGCGCGACGAGCTCGTCGTAGGCGAACGCTGTGAACCGCTCCGACTCCACCCGATGCTCGCGCGGCCCGGCAGCGCGGGTGACGAAGTCGTCCAGGTGCGCACGGGTCAGCGGGTTCTGCTTGAGCGTGAAGTGCTGGTTGGTGCGCATGTCGTACACCCAGAGCTTCGACGTCCACGGCGTCTCGGACGCGGGCTTCTTGTCGAAGAACAGCACGTTCGCCTTGACGCCCTGGGCATAGAAGACGCCGGTGGGCAGTCGCAGCAGGGTGTGCAGGTCGAAGTCTCGTAGCAGCCGACGGCGGAGCGTCTCGCCGGCGCCCCCCTCGAACAGCACGTTGTCGGGCAGCACGACGGCGCCCCGTCCGTTGATGTCGAGGATCGTCATGATGTGCTGCAGGAAGTTGAGCTGCTTGTTGGACGTCGTAACGACGAAGTCCTGGCGTTCGATCTCGCGCTCCTCGCGGGCCTCCCGGCCGTCGGCGCCCACCATCGTGACCGACGACTTGGTGCCGAACGGCGGGTTGGCGAGGACGACGGACCAGCGGCGCACGGGGTCGGCGATGAGCGCGTCCTTGACCTCGATCACGGACTCGCCGTTGGCGTCGCCGATGCCGTGCAGCAACAGGTTCATCGCGGCCAGGCGCGCGGTGCCGTCCACCAGCTCCACTCCGTGCACGAACGTGTCCCGCAGGTGGTCGCGTTGTGGCGGCGTCATCGACCCTGCGTCGCGCGCGGCGTACTCGTGCGCGGCGAGGAGGAACCCGCCTGTTCCGCAGGCTGGGTCCACCACACTGTCCGCGACGGTGGGCTGCACGACATCGACCATCGCCGAGATGATGGACCGCGGCGTGAAGTACTGGCCCGCACCCGAACCCTTGTCGCTGGCGCCCTTGGACAGCAGCGACTCGTAGGCGTCGCCGTTGATGTCCGTTCCGGACTGCGACCAGTTCTCCTTGTCGATGAGGTCGTGGATCAGCCGCTTCAGCTTGGCGGGGTCCTGGATCCGGTTCTGCGCCTTGCGGAAGATCGTGCCGAGCGTGCCGGGCTGACGGCCCAGTCCCTGCAGGATGAGCGTGTACTCGGTCTCGAGCGCGGCACCGTCGGCGTCGAGCAAGCGCTGCCACGAGTACCGCTCGGGTACCACGCGCTCCGGCTTGAGCTTCCGAGTGGCGCGCTCGTGCGCCATCTTGAGGAACAGCAGGTACGTCAACTGCTCGGTGTACTCGATGACGCCGACGCCGTCGTCGCGCAGCACGTTCGCGTACGACCACATCTTGTCGACCAGACGGCGAGCGTCAGCCATGCCGGTCCTCCTCACGTTCCAAGGCGGCGACCAGGAGGGTCGCCGCGTCTGTCATGTCGTACCGTGCCTCGAGCGTGGCCACGAGCTCGCGCACCGTCCGGGCCGGGTTCTGGTAGCGCTGTGCGATGTTCTCGAGCGCCCGCAGCGCGAACCCCGGTGACACCGAGACCGTGTCGGCGGCGAATCGCGCCGCCGAGACTGCGCCGATTCCTTCGGGCAGCCGATCTTCCGGGAGGTCCTTGAGGTTGCTCGACACGATCACACCGGCGCCGCCGACGACCGCTGCGGCCACCAGATGCTCGTCGTCGGGGTCGGGCAGGCCGTAGGAACCGACGAGCGGTTCCCAGCCCTGCACGCACGAATCGTCAAAGGCTTGGGTCATCTGTGTGACGAGCCATTCAGCTGCTGCGTGCGCCTTCTTCGGGGTGGCGCCGCGGCGCACACGTTTGGCCTCTTCCGCCCACGTCAACTCTTGCAGGACGGCGGTGGACCAGATGGGCCGGTAGAGGCCTTCGGCCGCCATCGAGAGCAGGACGTCGCGTTGCAGGCTCGGCCAGAGAACGGAGGTGTCGAGGAGCGCGGTAAACACGTCGGCTCAGGCGTCCCGCTTGCCGGCCACGGCCTTGCGGGCTTCCCGGAGCCTTTCGATCATCAGCTCGGGGTTCTCCTCATCATCCAGGTCGACCGAGGTCGCCTCGAGCATCGCGTACTGGCGGCGACGGCGCTTCTCCCGGTAGGCGAGCACGTCACCGAGCGCGAGCCGCCGACGGGATCCCACGCGTTCCGCCGACAGCTCACCGGACTCGACGAGCCGGACGACCGTCGGCCTGGAGACCCCCAGGAGGTCAGCCGCCTGTTGGGTGGTGAGTTGTGGCTCCTGGAGGCTGATCGTGACGGCCTTGCCCGCGGCCATCGCATCGACCGCCTGCCGGAGCACCAGGTAGAGCGTCTCGGGCAGCTCGACCTGGTCGCCTTCGCTGTCACCGACCAAGAGGAAGCGAGAGTTCGGCGCGCTGCCGTGCTTGCTCTCGTGGGCGGCCATGAAGCTCCGCACGTCAGCGAGCGCGCTGTCACTCTCGTGCGGTACGTACGTCTCTGCAACAACCGACCTGGCAGCCATGTTGACCTCCTTCAGTGCAGCAATCGTACGCGCTTTCGGAACGTTCGAATACCGGAATCAGACGCCCCGGTCCTCCCATCCCCCGAATGTCGTCCCGTCGTCCGCCACCCATGCCTTGCGCCCGTTGGCCGACGTGGCACCCTGCACCACCGCTCCTGCGGCGGACGACGAGCTGAAGACCACGTCGCGGATGAGCGTCGCGACGTGCCCTCGACGTGCGCGGACCCGTCGGCGATCAGCTGTGCGTGCCGCTCCTGACGAGCCGCGCACTGACGAGCGGTGCTCGTCCCGTGGCCCGCGCGCGGCGGCATCGATGCCCGGATACGCGATCCGGTCAGCACGGTGAATACACCATCCACCTGCTGGGCACGCGCGTCGACGCCATGCTTGCGGTTGCGGAGGTGGAACACCGGCGACGTCGCAGCGTCGGTTGCCACCATGTCCGCCGGCGTGGCACTGCGCGTGGTCGACGGCGAGACGTCACGGCCACGGAACAGGTCGATCCCGAGGACCGGCAAGAGGATCCGCAGCTGCTCGATGAAGTAGTCCATGTCCGAGGCGTCTGCCTCGGGGAGGGGTGCTCCACCCGTCGGCGCGTTGCCGTTGAGCAACGGCGCACGGCCAGTCACCTTCGCCAATGCGACCAGTCGCGCCTCCAGATACCGCACGTGCGCGCTCGTGAGGTTGGCATCCTTGGACGTCACCAGCACGACCTCGTCCCAGAATTCCTTGTGCGCGTCGTGCTGCGTCAACCGGCTCGCGACGTCGTCGCTCTGACCGATGTACGCACGCCGACCGCCGGTGGTCTCCGGGTCGTCGCTCAGCAGGATGTACACACACGTGCGCTGTGCCTCCGGACGACGGCGGATCTCCCCCAGCTTGTCGTGCTTGCCGCGCAGCACGTGGCCCGTCCAGTTCATGATCTCGGCCGTCATCAGGCCACCGGGTGTGCCGTCGACCAGGAACAGCCGCACCTGCTTGCCTGGAGTGCGCACCATCACGCCATCGCCTCCGCGAGTTCCTCCACGCGGTCCACGTCCGACGACGCGCCCGTCATGCGGCCGGAGAACGCGGCGATCAGGAGGGAGCGGCGGAGGCGGTCAGCCCGGCGGAGCTCCCGATCTACGGCATCAACAACGGTCCCAACCATCTCGGCCGACCGAGCACAGCGTTCGACGACGGCGGTCTGTGCATCCTCATCCATCACGGGAACCTGGATCGACAGCAGGGCCTTCTGCGAGATGTTGCGCATCGAGTCCTTCGTACCCGTCGCCAACCGTGAGATCTGATCGCGGGATCCGGGGGCCTGGAGCACCTCGTGGAGCCACTCAGCGGACACGCCTGGCGCAGGCATGAGGCGAAGACTCTTGTCGCTGAGCAGCAGGCGCGGTCTGGCCTCCTTCACAAGGACGCTCGCCCCCACGTAAGCCGATGTGTTGGCACGACTGACGAGCAGGTCGCCCGGCAGAATCTCGTATCGGGCGTTCGCCTTCTCTGCGGGGATGAGCTTGTTCTCGTTGGGACGGAACTCGCCCCACGTCATCGCACTGACCTTGATGATGCCCCACTCGTCCGCGGCCGCCGGCGGGGCAGCACCACCGAGGGACCTGCCCGCCTCTACCTTCGCGACCAGGTCGCCGAGCGGCACGAGTTCGGCACCGAACTCGTCCAGCGCGGACTGTCGATACGCCTGACGCAGAGAGTTTGCTCGCTTGTGCACCGCGTGCAGGTAGTCCACCCCAGCGTCGAGGCGGGAGAGGTGGTCCTCAAGGATCTCGACGATCCGCTCCTGCTCCGACGGCTCAGGCCACCACAGTCTCGTTTCCGCGAACCGCTTCGCGGAGATCTCTTTGAACGTCGTCCCGCTGGCGCGCGCCTCGAGATCGGGCTTGGCCGCAACTAGGAACCAGTAGAGGTATTTCGAGTCGATGCCCGACGGTGGAACGGCAGTCTTGCAACCTTGGTTCGTGCTGAGTTCCTGGCCTGCGATGGCTACGTACCCGACCGGGGCTCGGGAACTGACCACTACCGAGCCTTCCGGAACAAGAGTCGCGCCGCACGATCTGTACCCCTCGTCGGACAACGAGCGAGCCCCGGAATACAGCACCTGGGACCGATCGCGCGACATATCGGCAGGAGTGATCCAGGGAACTTCGCCACCCCAGAAACGATCTACGGCGGTCTTCGGTGTTCCGCCCGACACGACCTTGCAGACGTCACCCAACGGCGCGCTCGACCACCCGGCCGGCACCTCGATCACGCGGTGAGCTCCCGGTTCAACTCGTTGAGCAGCTCCCCAGCATCATCGCCCAGATCCCGGAGCGCACCGTCGACACCGCCACGCTCGGTGAACGGGGCCTCATCCAGATCGTCGGCGTCAATGCCTGCGGAGTGGGCGATCACAGTCGCCATGTTGTCGAGCCACCACCTCTGTTGCGGAGTGAAGACGACCCCGGCTTGCTGTTGCTGCGCCAGCCAGCCCGCGTACCGCTCCGACACCCTGTCGGCGTACGGGACCAGCTCGTCGTCGGCCTGCAGCGTAAACCGCAGGAGCGAGACCAGGTCCGTGATCTGCGCCCGCGCGTTGTGACGTACGCGACCCTTCGCCACCTGCTCGTACGCGGCCCACAGGATGTCGGGCGTCCAGCGGTGCGGTGGCCGGGCGATACGGTCGGCAAGTTCCTGTACCTGCTCGAACGTCACGCCCGAGCGTCGTGCACCACCGTCCTTCGCTTCCTGCAGCACCTGGATCGCGGCGATCTCGTCCCGGTGCTCGGTGAGGTACTCGAACCAGGACTCCACCACAGTCCATGCCCGGTGAGGATCGACCACGCCGTACGCGTCTTCAAGGACGTCGGGGTTGACGTCGTCGATGATCAGGTCGTGCTGGCGGCGCAGTTCCAGGATGCGGGTGCGCAACTCGGGGTTAGCGGCCAGCGGCTCGATCGCCGCCTCGATCATCCGCTCGGCCACATCCTCGATCGTCGGCTCAGGATCCCCCGCCGCGAGCGCCGCCGCGCTCTCCTCGGTGAGCCGGTCCTGCTGGATCTCAGGGTCGACGGCATCGACCAGCCCGCGTGCGATCTGCTTGAGCGGCTGCCTCGCGACGCCGTCGAGCTCCGCCCGCTCGGACGGCGTGAGCTGCAGCTCCAGCGCCGAGAGCCGCGACGCGAGGGTCGCCGTCTCCGGCTCGGTGATGGTGAGGCTCGCCGCCTTTTTCAGCAACTGCTCCAGCGAGGCCGACCGGTCCCGGTTCAGCGGAGGGTCCACGAAGTCGTGCTCCGTGACGCCGACCGCGTCGACGATGACGAACCGTGTCTTCGCCGTCGCGCCGTCGTCGGGTGTCACTGCCTGGAAGTCTGCCGATGCGATCGTGCGCGCGCCGCGGCCCTTCATCTGCTCGAAGTACTGGGCGCTGCGTACGTCACGCAGGAAGAACACACACTCCAGCGGCTTCACGTCCGTGCCGGTGGCGATCATGTCCACCGTGACCGCGACCCGCAGGCTCGCCGAGGTACGGAATGCCTGGAGATGACCCTTCGGGTCCTTGGCCTGGTACGTGATCTTCGCGGCAAAGTCGTTGCCCTTGCCGAACACCTGCCGCACCTGCGTCACGACTTCCTCGGCATGCGCATCGTCCTTGCAGAAGATCAGTGTCTTCGGCACGGTCGTGCGGCCCGGGAAGATCTCGGTGAACAGCCGGTCGCGGAACGTCTCCAGCACCAGGCGGATCTGGTTGACGTTCGTCACCGCCCGGTCGAGCTGCGAGCGCTTGTACTCCAGCGTCTCGTCGATGGCCTCGATGCGCTGCACACGAGTTCGGCGGTCCACCTTTGGTACGTGTGTGCCCGCCTCGATTGTCGCGCCGTGCTCCGACACCTGGGTGCGGATCCGGTAGATGTCGAAGTCGACGTTCACGCCGTCTGCCACGGACTCGGTGTACGTGTACTGGGAGACGAGGTTCTGGCGGAAGAACGCGAACGTCTGCTTGCCCGGCGTCGCCGTCAAGCCCAGGACGTGCGCGTCGAAGTACTCCAGCACCCCGCGCCACACGCCGTAGATTGACCGATGTGCCTCGTCCACGATCACCAGGTCGAAAGACTCCGGCGGTATCTCAGGGCTGTACTGCACCGTCACGGGCTCGTCCGGCACCCAGTCGTCGAGCTGCGGGTCGTCACCCTCGGGAACGTCCTTGCCGCGCAGCACCGAGTGGACACGTTGGATGGTGGATATCACGACGTCGGAGCTCGCCAGCATCCCCGCCGCCTGCAGCTTCTGGACGCTGTAGATCTCCGTGAACCGCCGCCCGTCGTCCGGCGTCGCGTAGTTGGAGAACTCCCCCGCCGTCTGGTCGCCGAGATTGTTGCGGTCGACCAGGAAGAGGATGCGACGGAACCCGGCGTGCTTGAGCAGCCGGTAGGACAGCGTGACGGCGGCGAAGGTCTTGCCCGCGCCCGTGGCCATCTGCACCAGCGAGCGGTCCGACCGCTGCGCGGCCAGCGACCGCTCCGCGTTGGTGATCGCGTCGATCTGCGCCGGCCGCAGGCTCTCGACGTCGAGCGGCGGCATCGAGCGCACCTTGGCCCGCCAGGTCGGGCGGTCCGGGTCGGTCTCGGCGTCCCGGACCAGGCGCGCCAGCGTGGACGGCCGGGGGAACGCGAAGAGCCGGCGTGCCCGCGGGTCAGGGTCGTAGCCGTTGGTGAAGTGCGTCTCGCTGCCAGACGCCTCGAAGACGAACGGGATCCGACCGCCCACGGTGAACGCCCGCTTGCGGTGCCGCTCCGGCAGGCCGGTGGCGTACATCGCGGACTGCCACTCCACCCCGCTCAGCGTGGTGCCGACCGGCTTGGCCTCGATGACCCCGACGACCTTCTTGTCCACGTACAGCAGGTAGTCCACCCGGCCGTGACCCGGCGCCATCACCACCTCGCGGACCGCGACGCCGTGCTCGCCCGGGCGACCCCCGAACAGGTTCAGGTTCTTGGCGTCCTGCACCGCCCACCCCGTGGCGGCGAGCTGGGTGTCGATGAGCACACGGGCACGAGCCTCCGCGGGGAGGCGATCCATCACGTCGTCGCTGGTCATCCCGACCCACCGTACCGGGATGCTTGGAGTCCGGTGCGCCCGACAGCGAGGGGAATGCGTCGGGCGCACCGGGGCTGGGTGGTCACACGCTGGCGAGACCGGCCGGCTCGGGCTCCGCGTCCGCGGCCTCGCCGCCGTCGGCGCGGCTCGCCGCTAGCCAGTCCGCCAGCCCGCACACGGCCTCACGGCAGCTGCCGCAGCCCGTCGTCGCGCGCGTGGCGGTCGCGATGTCCTCCGGCGTGCGGGCGCCGTCGTCCCAGCAGCGCGTGATGTCGTGCTTGGTGACGCCGTTGCACCGGCAGACGGTGGTGTCGTCGGGCATGTGCTCCGGCGACGACGCCGGCTCCGCGCTCGGCATGACCGGGGTCAGGAGCAGGAACGCCGGGTCCACCGGGACCGGGGTGCGGCGGGTGTAGGCGGCCGTGAGGTCCGCGGCGACCCGGGGGTCCCCGACGCAGGTGGCACCGACGAGGATCCCGTCGGCGACCACCGCCTCGACGTAGCGGCCCGCCGCGGCGTCGTGCAGCGTCACGGCCCGCTGACCCGGCACCTCCCGGTCCCGCGCGCCGCTCACCCCCATCGCGACAATGCTCAGCGATCCGGCCTTGACCTTCACCACGTCCGTCCCGCGGGTGTCCACGCCCGCGTCCGTGGCCGCGCGCGAGGCGATCAGCGTGCCGAGCCGCACCGCCATCGAGGGCCGCTCGCCCTCGTGGGGGAACCGCAGGTGCTCGCGAGGTGCGGTGACCCGCTTGGCCTGCTCGGCCCGGACCGCGACGAGCGAGGAGAGGTGGTCGGCGAGGCGTCGGGCCTGGTCCCACCCTTCGGCGACGAGGCCCCGGGAGCCCGTCGGGGGCTGGGCGCAGTCGCCGATCGCGAAGACGCGCGGGTCGTCGGGGCTCGCCAGGTCGTGCCCGACGACGATCCCGCGGTCCGTGCTCAGGCCGGCGTCACGGGCGAGCCCGGCCTCGGGCACGGTCCCCGTGGTCAGGACGACCAGCCGCGCCGCGACGACCTCCCCGTCCTCGCCGCCGGTGGCCAGCCGGACGCCCACCGCGCGCCCGCCCGCGACGAGCACCTCGCTCACGCTGGTCCGGCTGTGCAGGGTCACCCCGGATGCTTCCAGCCCGGCCGCGAGGACCGACCCCGCCGCCGAGTCCAGCTGACGGGCCATCGGTGCCGGCGCGGTGTCCACCAGCGTGACCTGCAGGCCTCGGCCCGCCAGGCCGTAGGCCGCCTCGACGCCCAGCACCCCGCCGCCGACCACGACCGCGCGGGGGGTGTTGACGCTCGCCGCCACGATCTCCCGGGCGTCGTCGAGCGTGCGCAGGGCGTGCACGCCCGCCGGCAGCCGCACCTCGCCGTCGTCGTCCACCAGCCCTGGCACCGGGAAGACCCTCGCCCGCGACCCGGTCGCGAGCACGAGATGGTCGTAGCCGTGCACGGCGCCCGCCGAGTCCGTCACCGTGCGGGCTCGACGGTCCACCGACACCGCGGACACGCCCCGGAGCGTGGTCACGTGCTCCCCGGAGGGCTCGGGCATGGTGATCGCCGCGACGTCGGTCCGGCCGGCGACCACGTCGCTCAGCAGCACCCGGTTGTACGGCTCGTACGGCTCGGCGCCCAGGATCGTGATGTCGAACGACTCGGCGCTGCGGCGGACCAGCTCGTCCACCAGGCGCGAGCCGACCATCCCGTGGCCGACGACGACGATCTTGAGCGGCACGTGGAGAGTCATGCCGGAACCTCCTGGCTGTCGTGGACGTCGCGCTCGCCGTGGGCGGCCGGGCTCACGCTGACCGCGCACACCTTGAACTCGGGCATCGAGGAGATCGGGTCGACGGCGTCGCTGGTGATGCGGTTGACGCTGCCGGCCCCGCTCCAGTGGAAGGGCATGAAGACCGTGTCGGGGCGGACGACGTCCGTCCACCGCGCCGTGGCCTCCACCACCCCGCGAGCCGAGGTGATGCGGACCCGGGCGCCGTCGGCGACCCCCACGCGCAGCCCGAGCTGCGGGTGGAGCTCCGCGTACGGCTCGGGGACGATCCGGTCGAGCTCGGGCACCCGGCGGGTCTGGGCCCCCGACTGGTAGTGCTGGAGCACCCGGCCGGTCACGAGGTACGTCGGGGCGTCCCCGCGCACGTCGTCGGTGGGACCGACGTGGTCGACCGGCACCATGCGCGCGCGACCGTCCGGTGTCTCGAAGCGGTCGAGGAACATCCGGGGCGTCCCGGGGTGCTCCGGCTCCCCCGCCGACGGGGCCGGGCAGGGCCAGAACAGCCCCGGGGCGCCGGCGTCCTCGGCGGCGTCCAGCCGTGCGTGCGACAGGCCCGAGTAGTCCGCGACGCCACCGGCCGAGGCCCGGGCGAGCTCGTCGAACACGACGGCGGGATCGGTGGGGAAGGACACCTCGGAACCGAGACGTCGCGCGAGCTCGGCGAGCAGCCACAGCTCCGAGCGGGCCTCGCCCGGTGCCGTGGTGACCTGCCGGCGCCGGATGACCCGGCCCTCGAGCGACGTCATCGTGCCCTCCTCCTCGGCCCACTGGGTCACGGGGAGCACGACGTCGGCCATGCGGGCGGTCTCCGACGGCACGAAGTCGCACACCACCAGCAGGTCGAGCGCCTCGAGGCGCTCACGGACCCGGTCGGCGTTCGGTGCCGACACCAGGACGTTGGAGCCGTGCACGAACAGCGCCCGGGGCCCGCCCGGGGTGCCGAGCGCGTTCAGGAGCGCCACGGCCGGCAGCCCCGGGCCGGGCAGGACGGCCGGGTCGACGCCCCACACCCCGGCGACGTGCTCACGTGCGGCCGGGTCGTCGATCTTGCGGTAGCCCGGGAGCTGGTCGTTCTTCTGGCCGTGCTCGCGGCCGCCCTGACCGTTGCCCTGGCCGGTCAGGCATCCGTAGCCGGACCCCTCCCGGCCGACCAGCCCGAGCGCGAGCGACAGGTTGATGGCCGCCGTGACCGTCGCCGTCCCCTGGGAGGACTGCTCGACGCCCCGTCCCGTGAGCACGTAGGCACCCCGGCCGCCGCGTGACGGGGCAGCGGCCGCCAGCCGCCGCGCCGTCGTGCGCAGCTCCTCGGCCGGGACCCCGCACACCGTCTCGGCGCGCTCGGGCCACCAGGCGGCGACCGAGCGGACGACGTCGTCCCACCCGCTGGTGCGCTCGGCGAGGTAGGTGCGGTCCGCCAGACCCTCGGCGACGACGACGTGCAGCAGCGCGAGCAGCACGACCATGTCGGTGCCGGGCACGGGCTGCAGGTGGATCCCCTGCCCGTCGGCGGCGAGCCGGGCCGTGGCCGAGCGGCGCGGGTCCAGCACCACCAGGCCGCCGTGCTCCCGGGCACCGGCGAGGTGCTGGACGAAGGGCGGCATGGTCTCGGCAGGGTTGGAGCCGAGCAGCAGCACGACCTCGGCCCCACCGAGGTCCGTCAGGGGGAACGGCATACCGCGGTCGGCACCGAACGACCGGTTGCCGGCCGCCGCCGCGGACGACATGCAGAACCGCCCGTTGTAGTCGATGTTCGGCGTCCGCAGCACCGTCCGCGCGAACTTCCCCAGCGTGTACGCCTTCTCGTTGGTCAGGCCGCCGCCGCCGAAGACCGCGACGCCCTGCGGGCCGTGCTCCGCCTGGACGGACCGCACACCCTCGGTGATCACGTCGAGGGCCTCGTCCCAGGTCGCCGCGGCCAGCTCCCCGTCGGCGCCGCGCACCAGCGGCGTGGTGATGCGGTCCGGCACACCGAGCACCGTGGCGCTCGTCCAGCCCTTCTGGCACAGGCCGCCGGCGTTCGTGGGGAAGTCTCGCGGTGCGACGACCGGCAGGGGCTCGCGCCCGGCCGGGGCCGACACCGACGCGGCGGGCGCGTCGGGTGCCGGGACCGGGCCGGGCGTGAGCTGCATGCCGCACTGCAGGGCGCAGTAGGGGCAGTGCGTCCTGACCGGTTCGGCGACGGTCCTGCTCATACGCGGGCCGCCCCCATGACCCCGCTGCGCCGGCCGTAGACGAACCAGGTGACGGCCGCCATCACCACGTACGCACCGACGAACACCCACAGGGCGGGGACCAGGGAGCCCGTCGCCGTGGTCGACATCGCGAAACCGCGCGGGATGAGGAAGCCACCGAAGGCTCCCACGGCACCGGCGACCCCGATGCACCCGGCGGCAGCCTTCGCCGTCGCGGCGCCGCCGCCCCGGGCGACCCGGAACGCGATCGGGATCATGCGGTAGACCGACCCGTTGCCGATGCCGGTCGCGACGAACAGCAGCATGAACGAACCGAAGAACAGCGCGAAGGACCCGGTCCCGAGCGCCTGGATCGCGCCGACGGCACCGATGATCATCACGGCGAAGCTGGCGACGGTCACGACCGCTCCCCCGAGCCGGTCGGCGATGATGCCGCCGACCGGACGGGCCACCGACCCGACGAGGGCGCCCATGAAGGCCAGCGAGAGGGTCACCTCGGGGAACTGGCCGGCCAGCAGCGTCGGGAACACCCCGGCGAACCCGACGAAGCTGCCGAACGTCCCGATGTAGATGAACGAGATGATCCAGGTGTGCTTCTCGCGCACCGCCGCGCCGAAGGACCGGGGGTCTGCCTTGGCCGTGCCGAGGTTGTCCATGAGCCGCCACGACAGGATCACGGCGAGCAGGATGAAGGGGACGAACACCAGCCCGGCGCGTTCCAGCGAGATCCCGGCCGCGGTGACGATGACCAGCGGGACGACGAACTGCACGACGGCGGTGCCGAGGTTCCCGCCGGCCGCGTTCCAGCCGAGCGCCGCACCCTTCTCCTTCTCGGGGAAGAAGAACGAGATGTTGGCCATCGACGACGCGAAGTTGCCACCGCCCAGGCCGGCGAGCGCGGCGACCAGCAGCAGCACGCCGAACGACGTCTCGGGACGCTGCACGATGAACGCCAGGGAGAGTGTCGGGATGAGCAGCAGCGCAGCCGAGATGACGGTCCAGTTGCGCCCGCCGAACACGGGCACCGCGAGCGTGTAGGGGATGCGCAGGGTGGCGCCGACGAGCGCCGGGACCCCGATGAGCCAGAACATCTGGTCGGCGGTGAGCGCGAAGCCCGCGGCCGGCAGCTGCGGCACGACGATCGACCAGATGGCCCAGACGCAGAACCCCAGGAACTCCGCGAAGATCGAGACCACGAGGTTGCGGCGGGCGATACGGCGTCCGCCGTCGCGCCAGAAGACCGGGTCCTCGGGGTCCCAGTGGTCGATCCACCGCCCGGAGCGGTGGACGGGGCGGCGCGGTGGAGCGTCCGTCCCGGCCGGGCCGGTGGCCTCGGCCGTCGTGGTGGCGGCGCTGGTCGGCGCCGCGTCGGACGATGCGGTCCCACTCGTCGGAGCAACCATCGTCGTTCTCCCATCCGTGCTCGTGCCCGGTGACGCCGGGCGAGGCCGCGGCCACCGACAGGTGTCGGGAGCCGGACCGGCTCGACGTCGTGCCGGTGAGGACGACAGTAGGAACGCGGTGTTTCGCTGCGCGGTGTGAAGCCGTGAATTCTCGATGAGGCGATTCTCTCAGGGGGCTGGGGCGCACTGTGAGGTCGTCGCTGCACCGGCGACACATCGGCGGCCTACGGTGAGCGCATGACCGGTCCGACGCCGCGCACGATCGCCGAGCACGTTACGGCGACGCTCGCCCTGGTGCGCCCGCTCGAGGTGATCGACGTGCCGCTGGACGCAGCCGACCCGATCGGCCTGGTCGTCGGACGTGACGTGGTCGCGGCAGCCCCCGTCCCGGCGTTCGACAACTCCGCGATGGACGGCTACGCCGTACGCAGCGCCGACCTGCCCGACGACGGCACGGACGTCACGCTGCCGGTGCTCGCCGACGCCCGCCCCGGCCACCCCCTCGATGCTGTGGGTGCACAACATCCGGGGGTGGTGCGGATCATGACCGGCGCACCCCTGCCCGACGGGTTCGACGCCGTCGTGCCCGTCGAGCGCACCTCGACCGGCCGGTTCGTCGCGGGCCGCCCGACGACGGAGCGGACGGTGACGCTGGGGCGCCAGCGGCGCGACCACGTGCGGCGGGCCGGTACCGACATCACCGCCGGCGAGGTGCTGGCCGACTCCGGCACCACGGTCGGCCCCGGTCTCGTCGCCGCCGCCGCCGCGGCCGGTCTCACCGCGCTGCCCGTGCACCGGCGACCGCGCGTCGCCGTGCTCTCGACCGGCACCGAGCTCGCCGGTCTCGGATCGACCGCCCCGGGGACGATCCCCGACTCGAACTCCCTCATGCTGGCCGCCCTCGCGCGGCAGGCCGGGGCGGACGTCGTCCGCGTCGGCGCGGTCCCCGACGCCGCCGACTCCCTGACTACCGCCCTCGACAGGGTTGTGGGCGCGATTTCCGTGCCCATTCATGCCGCAGAACGGGATGATTCGGGCCAGGTTTCGCGCCCACAACATCCGGGAGTGGATCTGATCGTGACCTCGGGGGGCGTCTCCGCCGGAGCGAGCGACGTGGTCCGCGAGGTGCTGGCCTCCGGGGCGGCCGATGGCGTGGACGTCGCGGCGGTCGCCATGCGGCCCGGCCGACCCCAGGCGCTCGCCACCTGGCGGGGGGTGCCGTGGATCGCCGTCCCCGGCAACCCTGTCAGCGCCCTCGTGTCCTTCGCGCTGTTCGCCCGGCCCGCCGTCGGACGGCTCGCGGGCCGGGACGGGCCTCCTCCGGCCAGCACGGTGCGCGCCGCGAGCGCGTGGTCGTGCCCGCCGCACGCCGAGCAGGTGCTCCCCGTCGTCACCGGCCCCGACGGCGTCACCCCGGCCGCGCGCGACGGGCACCACCTGTCCGCGCTCCCCCGGGCCGACGCCCTCGCCGTGGTCCCGGCCGGGACGCTGGGCGTCGCCGTCGGCGACGAGGTGACCGTCCACCCCCTGGGTGCGTGGTGCCCATGAGGTACGACGCCGTCGTCCTCGCGGGAGGTCGCGCCGCCCGTCTCGGCGGGACCCCGAAACCGCGCGTCGTCGTCGGGCACGCCACCCTTCTGGAGCATGCCCTGGCCGCCACCGCCGACGCCGAGCTGACCGCCGTCGTCGGACCCGACGAGATCCTCGGCACGGGCGGTGGGCCGCTCGTCGTCACCCGCGAGGATCCGCCCTTCGGCGGCCCCGTGGCCGGGATCGACGCCGGTCTGCGTGCGCTGGGCCGGCCCGGTGCACCGCCGTGGGTGCTGGTGCTGGCCGTCGACGTCCCCGGGGCGGCCGCCGCCCTGCCCGCGCTGCACGCCGCCGTCGCACGGCACCCGGAGGCCGACGGTGCCCACCTCGTCCGGGCCGGCCGCGCCCAGTGGCTCGTCGGCCTCTACCGCCGTGACGCCCTGGCCGCGGCCCTGCAGGGCACGGACCCGCACGGAGCCCCGGTGCGGACCCTGGCCGCCGGCCTGCACCTGGTCACGGTGCCCGACGAGACGGGGATGAGCGACGACGTCGACACCTGGGACGATAGGGACAGACTCACCGCACGGCTGGCGGACCGCCGTGCGACGGACGACGCCGAGGAGAGATCACCATGACGCAGGAGACGCCGACCGTGCTCGCCCGGTGGGTCGAGGCCGTCGAGGCAGAGCTCGAGCTGCCCGCCGGGAGCGTGGACGTCACCGAGGTCCTCGACCTCGCCCGCGACGCCGCGCACCACGTCGCCCGCCCCGCTGCCCCGGTCACCACCTACCTCGTGGGCTACGCGCGCGGGCTCGCCGCCGGGGCGGGCCCGCGCTTGCCCGACGACCAGCCCGACGACCAGCTCGCCGCCCAGGCCTCCCGGCTGGCACTCGGCTGGGAGCCCGCGTCGACGCGAGGAGACACATGACCTCCGTCGACCTCGGGATCCCGCAGGTCCCCACCGCCTGGCGGTCGCGCACCCTGCCCGCGGAACGTCCCGCCGGGCCCGGGCTCGTGGACCGGTACGGGCGGATCGCCACCGACCTGCGGGTCTCCCTGACCGACCGGTGCAACCTGCGCTGCACCTACTGCATGCCGGCCGAGGGCCTGCCGGCGCTGCCGCGGGACGCCGTCATGGCGCGCGCCGAGATCACGCGCCTGGTGGGCGTGGCGACCCGCGACCTCGGCGTGCGCCAGGTGCGGTTCACCGGGGGCGAGCCGCTGCTGCGCGGCGACCTGGTCGACGTCGTCCGCGACGTCGCGGCCCTCGAGCCCCGGCCCGAGATCAGCCTGACGACCAACGCCGTCGGGCTCGACACGCGGGCGGAGGCGCTGCGCGACGCCGGCCTGGACCGCGTGAACGTCTCCCTCGACACGCTCGACCCGGACACCTTCGCCACCCTCGCCCGGCGCCCGTTCCTCGAGCGGACGCTGGCCGGCATCGACGCCGCCGCCCGCGTGTTCGACCTGGTGAAGATCAACGCGGTCCTGGTGCGCGGGGTCAACCTCGACCACGCCGCCGACCTGCTGTCCTGGTGCCTGGAGCGCGGGTTCGAGCTGCGGTTCATCGAGCAGATGCCCCTGGACGCGGACCACTCGTGGGACCGCTCGGCGATGGTCACCGCGGCCGAGGTGCGCGGGCTGCTGGGCCGCCGGTTCGCGCTGGCGCCCGACGACGAGCCCCGCGACGGCGCCCCCGCCGAGCGCTTCGAGGTGCGCTCGCTCGCCACCGGGCAGCGGTGGGGGCGCGTCGGCATCATCGCGTCGGTCACCGAGCCGTTCTGCGCCGACTGCCGCCGCACCCGCCTCACCGCCGAGGGCGGGGTGCGCGACTGCCTCTTCGCGCACACCGAGACCGACCTGCTCGGTCCGCTGCGTGCCGGCGCCACCGACGCACAGCTCGCCGACCTGTGGCGGACGGCCATGT
This sequence comes from Isoptericola halotolerans, assembly GCF_013149785.1. Classification (GTDB taxonomy): domain Bacteria; phylum Actinomycetota; class Actinomycetes; order Actinomycetales; family Cellulomonadaceae; genus Isoptericola; species Isoptericola halotolerans. The sequence goes on along the minus strand of NZ_JABEZU010000002.1, from coordinate 870,048 downwards.
GGGGCAAGGGCGCCGGGCACGGGATGGACGACCCGTCGTTCACCCAGCCCGACCGGACCATGAGCGCGATCGGGGGCTAGGGGCATGGTGGAGCTGCGCTACTTCGCCGCCGCCCGGGCAGCCCTGGGCCGTCCCGGCGAGACGCTGGTGGTCGACGACGGCGCCACGGTCGGTGACGTCGTCGGGCGGCTCACGCAGAGGTCGCCGGAGGCCGCGGCGGTGCTGTCCCGCTGCTCGGTGCTGCTGGACGGGCGCCGGGCGGCCCCGGGCGACGTCGTGCCCGACGGTGCGCGACTCGACCTGCTGCCGCCCTTCGCCGGCGGCTGAGCCGCACCTGCGATCTCGCGGTCAGGCCTGCTGCTTGTGGGCGCGGATGACCTCGGCCGCCTGCGGGAGCACGTCGCTCAGGTCACCGACGACGGCGAAGTCGCAGATCTCGAAGATCGGCGCCTCGGGGTCGTTGTTGACCGCGACGACCACCTGCGACGCCTGCATGCCGCCACGGTGGTGCGGCGCGCCCGAGATGCCCGCACCGATGTAGAGCCGAGGCGCGACCGTCACGCCGGTCTGCCCGACGTACCGGTCGAACCACCCCTCGAATACGGCGTCGCGCGAGGCCCCGACGGCCGCGCCCAGGGCGTCGGCGAGCTCGGTGACCGGACCGAAGTCCCCGCCGGTGCCCCGGCCCCCGGCGACCACGATGGCCGCCTCCTCCAGCGTGGGCCGGTCGGCGTCACGGGCCGTGGCGGTCCGTGCGGCCACCGCGGGCAGCGGGGCGTCGACGGTGACGGCGAAGCCCTCGACCTCCGTGGCCACCGCGGCCTCGGCCGGCTGGGCCACGACGGCGTTGGCGCGGACCGTCAGGACGGCCACGTCGGTGGTGACCTCGCACGCCGTGTCCCAGGACCCGGCGAAGACACGCTTGGTCGCCACGACGCGGCCGTCGGTCCCCGAGGTCACCCCCGCGGCGTCGATGACGACCCCCGCGCCGAGAGCGCGTCCGGCCAGGGCCGCGGCCTCCTTGGCGGCGAAGGTGGAGGGCGCCAGCACGACGTCGGCGTCGGTGAGCCGCACGGCGGCGGCCAGCACCTCGGCGACGACGGCGGACAGGTGCCGGGCGTCGCCGCGCAGCTCGGCGGGCAGCTCGGCCTGGTGAACCGTCTCGACGCCGTACGCGCCGAGCTGGGCCAGCGCCTCGACGCTCGGAGCCTCCAGGGTGACGGCCTCGACCCGACCGAGCGAGCGGCCGATGGTCAGCAGCTCGAGCACGCTGGAGCGGACCTCGGTCGCAGGGTCGAGCAGGACCAGGACGGTGCGGTTGTGCGTGGGCTCAGACATGGCGACTCCGTTCACACCAGCTCGTTGCGGATCAGGTACTCGGCCAGCTCGCGGCCACCAGAACCCTTGTCCTGGACCAGCTCGACCTCGGGCTTCTCGGGACGCGGCGCCGCCTGGGTCGTCGCGGTGCGGGCACCGGCGGCGCCCACGGTCGCCGCGTCGAGGCCGAGGTCGGCGGCCGACCACTCCTCGATCGTCTTGGAGCGCGCCGCCATGATGAGCTTGAAGTTGGGGAACCGCGGGGTGTTCGCGGTGTCCGCGACGGACAGCAGGGCCGGCAGCGGCGCCGTCAGCGTCTCGGCCGCCTCGTCCGTCTCACGGGTGATCGTCAGGGCGCCGTCGGCGACCGTCACCGTCTTGGCGAAGGTCAGCGACGGCCGCCCGAGGTCGGCGGCGAGCAGCGCCGGCACCACGGAGCCGAGCCCGTCCAGGGCCGCCATGCCGGTCACGACCAGGTCGACCGGGCCCTCGGTCTCCAGCCGGCGGACCGCGGCGGCGAGCGCCGTCGTCGTACCGAAGTAGTCCGAGTCGGCCAGCGCCTCGTCGGAGACGCGGACCCCGCGGTCGACCCCCATCTGGTAGGCCTTGCGCAGGGCGACGTCACCCGCGGGCGGTGCCACCGTCAGGGCGACGACCTCGCTGGTCTCGCGCTCGTCGTCGGGCAGGGCCTCGACGATGCGCAGGGCCGCCTCGAGCGCGTTCTCGTCCAGCTCGTTGAGCGTCCCCTCGGACGGGTCGCGCACCACGCGACAGTCCGCGAACTTCCGCTCGGCGTTGATGTCCGGCACGTACTTGACGAGAACGACGATGCGCACGGGGAACCTTCCGATCCAGGTGCTCGACGGATGGACGCAGGCGACGCGCGGCCGCCTGGGCCGAGCCTACTCGGCCCGGACCGTCCCTCCTGCCGTCGTCCGTATCGCGCGACACGTGCCCGTGCGGTTCGTGGCTGTCGGTCCGCTGGTCCAGGATGGGCCCATGCAAGCCCGCCCCAAGGTCACCCCGCTGAGCCGTCCCAACCGGACCCGCAGCCACGTCCCACCGCTCGGTGCGCGCACCACGCCGGACGGCGGCATCGACGTCGCCGTGCTCGCCTCCCACGCCACCGGCGTCGAGCTGTGCCTGATCGACGTCGTCGCCCCCGAGAAGGACGCGCACGACCCCGCGCGGTACTCCGAGCGACGCGTGCCCCTCGACGGGCCCACGTACGGCGTCTGGCACGGCCACGTCCCGGACGTCGCAGCGGGCCAGCGATACGGGTTCCGGGTCCACGGACCGTGGGACCCGGGCGCCGGGATGCGGCACAACCCGGCCAAGCTGCTCCTGGACCCCTACGCCCGCGGCTATGACGGGGACCTGGCGTACGTGCCGGCCACCCTGGGCGGTGGAGCGGCCGACGACGGCGGACCGGACGACCAGGACTCGCTGCCGTTCGTCCCGCACGCCGTGGTGGTCGCGGACCTGCCCGAACCGCCCGCGCTCAGCCGGCCCCGGGTCCCCTGGGCGGACACGGTGGTCTACGAGGGGCACGTGCGCGGCCTGACGATGCAGCACCCCGACGTGCCGGAGGAGCTGCGCGGCACCTACGCGGGCGTGGCCCACCCGGCCATGATCGAGCACCTCACCGCGCTCGGGGTGACCACGCTGGAGCTGCTGCCCATCCATGCCTCGACGGCCGAGCCGTGGCTGGCGGGCCGCGGCCTGTCCAACTACTGGGGCTACTCCACGATGGGGTTCTTCGCGCCCCACGCGGCCTACGCGACCCGCGCGGCGCAGGAGGCCGGCCCCGCCGCCGTGCTCGACGAGGTGCGCGGCATGGTCCACCTGCTGCACTCCGCGGGCATCGAGGTGCTGCTCGACGTCGTCTACAACCACACCTGCGAGGGCGGCGACGACGCGCTCTTCCTGTCCTGGCGAGGCCTGGACAACCCCCTGTACTACCTGCACGACGGCGGCTCCCCGGCCGCGCTCGCCGACGTCACCGGGACGGGCAACACGCTGGACTTCCGGCGCCCCCGCGTGGTGCAGCTGGCCCTGGACTCCTTGCGCTACTGGGCCGAGGTCGTCGGCGTGGACGGCTTCCGCTTCGACCTCGCGGTGACCCTGGGCCGTGACCACGAGGGGTTCACCCCCGACCACCCGTTCCTCGTCGCGCTGCAGACCGACCCTGTCCTCTCCGGCCTCAAGCTCGTCGCCGAGCCGTGGGACGTCGGGCCGGGCGGCTGGCAGACGGGCCAGTTCCCCGCGCCGATGGCCGAGTGGAACGACCGTTTCCGCAACGCCGCCCGGTCGTTCTGGCTGGAGGCCCCCCGGCAGGGATCCCACGGTGAGCCCATGCACGGCCTGCGGGAGCTGACGACCCGGCTGGCCGGGTCGGCCGACCTCTTCGGGCGCTCCGACCCGCCCCTGATGCGCGGCCCGGTCGCCTCGGTCAACTACGTCACCGCCCACGACGGCTTCACGCTGGCGGACCTGGTGGCGTTCGACCGCAAGCACAACCGCGCCAACGGCGAGGACAACCGCGACGGCACGGACGACAACCGCTCGTGGAACCACGGCGTGGAGGGGCACGCGCCGGACGGCGACGACGCGACGACCGAGCCGTGGTCCGCCGTCGTGCCGCTGCGGCGCCGCTCCCAGCGCAACCTGCTGGCCACCCTGCTCCTGGCGGCCGGCACCCCGATGATCACCGCCGGGGACGAGCTGGGGCGCAGCCAGGGCGGGAACAACAACGCCTACACCCAGGACTCGCCCGTGTCGTGGGTCGACTGGGACCTGGACGAGGCCGGCACGGAGCTGCTCGCGACGGCACGGTTCCTCACGGGCCTGCGGGCCGAGCACGCGGCCCTGCGCGCCGAGTCGTTCTTCCTCGGGTCGCCACGCCCCGGTGAGCAGGTGCCGGACCTGCTGTGGTTCGACGCCTCCGGTGCCGCGATGGACCACGAGGCATGGGGCGTGGGCGGTCGCCGGGTGATCCAGATGCTGCGTCCCGGCCCCGACGACCACGAGGCCGACGTGCTGCTGCTGCTCCACGGCGGGCTGGAGGACGCCGACGTCACCCTCCCCGAACCACTGGCCGGCGCCGGCCCTTGGGAACGCGTGTGGAGCTCGACGTGGGACGCGCCCTCGGGACCGGAGGAGGGCGACGAGTTCGAGGAACCCGGTCACGTGACCCTGGAGTCGCTGAGCGTCGAGGTGCTGGTGGCGCGGCGCTGATCCACCCCTGGGATCGCGCCGAGACCTCTGACAGACTGCCCGCATGGCAGACGCAGACGTCATCGTCATCGGAGCAGGCCTGTCCGGTCTGGTCACCGCGACCGAGCTGACCGCGGCAGGACGCCGTGTCATCCTGCTCGACCAGGAGCCGGAGGCCTCGCTCGGCGGCCAGGCCTGGTGGTCGTTCGGCGGGCTGTTCCTCGTGGACTCCCCCGAGCAGCGCCGCCTCGGGGTCCACGACTCCGCCGAGCTGGCCTGGTCCGACTGGCTGGGCTCTGCCCGCTTCGCCCCCGGTGCCGAGGACGGCCACGGCCCGGACCGCCACGGGTACGCCTGGGCGAAGCACTACGTCGAGGCCGCCGCCGGCGACCTGCGCTCGTGGCTGCACGCCAAGGGGGTGCGCTGGTTCCCCCTCGTGCAGTGGGCCGAGCGCGGCGGCTATGCGTTCGGCCCTGGCCACGGCACCGCCCACGGCAACACCGTGCCGCGGTTCCACGTCACCTGGGGCACCGGCCCGGCCGTCCTCGAGCCGTTCGTCGCCGCCGCGCTCCAGGCGCGGTCGGCCGGTCTGCTCGAGCTGCGCTTCCGCCGTCGGGCCACCGGCCTCGTGGTCACCGACGGTCGCGTCACCGGGCTGCGCGCCGAGGTCCTGGCCGACGACGGCGCGGTGCGCGGTGCCCCCTCGTCCCGCGAGGCGGTGGGCACCGAGGAGATCTCGGCCGGCGCCGTCGTCGTCGCCTCGGGCGGCATCGGGGCGAACCACGACACCGCCCGCGCCCGCTGGAGCCCGGACGCCGGAACCCTGCCCGAACGGATGCTCTCCGGTGTCCCCGACTCCACCGACGGCCTCATGCTCGGCCACGCCGCGGACGCCGGAGCCGCCCTCGTCCACGAGGACCGCATGTGGCACTACCCGGAGGGGATCGCGAACCACTCACCGGTGTGGACGAACCACGGCATCCGCATCTTGCCCGGACCGAGCTCGCTCTGGCTGGACGCCGACGGCGGGCGCCTGCCGGCCCCGCTGTTCCCCGGGTTCGACGCCCTGGGTGCCCTGCAGCACGTCACCACCCGGGGCGACGACCACTCCTGGTTCGTGCTCAACAAGGCGATCATGGACGCCGAGTTCGCCCTGTCCGGCTCGGAGCAGAACCCGGACCTGACCGGCAAGGACGTGCGGCTGCTCGCCGAACGCGTGCTCCCCCGCGCCGTCGGACCGGTGGCACGCTTCGCCGAGGAGTCCCCCGAGTTCCTGTGGGCCGACACCCCCGAGGAGCTGGCCGGGCGGATGAACGCGCTGACCGAGGCGACCCCGGGGTCCCGCGGGCACGTCGACCCGGCTGGGCTGGCCGCGATCGTCCGCGCCCGCGACGCGCAGGTGGCCTCCGGGCTCGGCAAGGACCCCCAGGTGATGGCCACCCGCGCCGCCCGCACCTTCCGCGTGGACAGGATGATCCGTGTCTCGCCGCCCCGGCCCCTGACCACGCCGAAGGACGGGCCGCTGCTGGCAGTGCGCCTGTCGGTGCTGACGCGCAAGACGCTCGGCGGCCTGTGGTGCGACCCGTCCGGTCGGGTGCTGCGCGACGACGGCTCGGTGCTCGACGGGCTGTGGGCCGTCGGGGAGGCCGCAGGGTTCGGCGGCGGTGGGGTGCACGGCCACCGCGCGCTCGAGGGGACCTTCCTCGGGGGCTGCCTGCACACCGGGCGGGTCACCGGGCGGGCGCTCGCGGCCACCGCCTGACCGCGAAGTAGTACCTCCGGCGCTGCGGAAGTACCCACGGCGTACTACCGGGCGACCGGAGGTACTACTTCGCGGACACGAGGCGACGACGGCGCCCGGCCTCCGCGAGCGCGGTGCGGACGCGACCCACCAGCGCGGCCGGATCCCCGAGGTCCGCCCAGGTGACACGCAGGATGAACCACCCCGCCTCGACGAGGGCGTCGTGCCGCATCTTCTCCGCCACCAGCCGCTCGTGCGGGTCACCGTAGTCTCCACCCGAGTACTTGACCGCACCGTCGAACTCGATCCCGACCCGGAGGTCGGGCCAACCGAGATCGATCCAGCTCGTCCCCCGTCGGGTCGCGACCGGGACCGCCAGATCGGGAGCGGCCAGACCATGGTCCAGGAGGTGCCACCGCACCAGGGACTCCCCCGGCGACTCCGCCCGCGCGTCGGCGAGGTCGACCACCCACCGCGCCTGGCGGACACCTGGCCGGCCCGCTGCCTCGGCGAGGATCCTGCCGACCCGACGCAGGTCGGCTCCGGCTCGCAGCGCGGAGTCGGCGATCACCAACGCCTGCGGGCCGGGCAGCCACCGCGCACAGTCGACGAGGGTGCGCTCGATCGTCGTGACGGCCCGACCGCGGACCACCGTCCGGTCCCGGTCGGGCAGCGGGACAGCGTGCCGACGCAGGTCCGGGTCCCACCGCTTGCGCACCCTCGGCTTGGTCCGCTGGGTGACATGGACCTCGTCAGCGAGTCGGTAGAGAGCCAGGCCGTGGATCAGCGCGGCCGTCTCGTGGCTGAACACGACGTCGCTCCTCAGGGTCGCGGCGACGGCGGCCGCCTTCTCCAGGACGCGGCGCTGACGCCGGAGCGCGGGGCCGCCGTCGTCCACCACCGCCGGGAGGTAGACGCCCTGCCGCACCCGACGCAGCTGACCGCGCCGGAGCGATCGCTCGATGACGGAGCGCCGAGCCGGGTCGAACCGCACCACCTCCGGCAGGGCGCGTGGCTCCGGCACCGCAGTGTCGCCGGGTCGCCGAGCCGGACGACGGGTGCCGGGCGCCTGCGGCGGGCCGGTCATGGAGGGCCGGGGGCCGCGCCGTCCGGAGGGCCCGCGTTCCGGTCGGCCGGGGGTCGGTGAGCCGGTGTCGTCCATGCCGGGATGCTGTCAGTTCTGACGCCGTCGGCACTGACAGCCTGTGGACAACCCGCCTGCACGCCGCGAAGTAGTACCTCCGGTTCTCCGGAAGTACCCGCGGTGTACTTCCGGAGAACCGGAGGTACTACTTCGCGGATGGCGGGTGGCGGGCGAAGGAAGGTACGCCGCGTCGGGCATGTTGTCGCGCAGACCTGCGGTGCCGTGACTAGCGTGGGGGTGTGACGTCGCCCCAGCCAGCACCACCCCGTCCCGTCGGTCGCATCCCCGTGATCGAGGTCTCGCCCGTGATCGAAGGAGGCCGGTGGCCGGCCAAGGCGACCCCCGGCGAGGTGGTGCCCGTCGAGGCGACCGTCTTCCGGGAGGGGCACGACGCCGTGAACGCCACCGCCGTCCTGTTCGGCCCGGACCGCAAGGTCCACTCGTGGGCGCCCATGGAGGACGTCTCCCCCGGCCTGGACCGCTTCCGCGGGTTCCTGCAGCCGGACGCGACCGGCGACTGGTCGTTCCGCGTCGAGGCGTGGTCCGACCCGTACGCGACGTGGGCGCACGACGCCGTCATCAAGGTCGGTGCCGGGCAGGACGTCGACCTGATGCTCACCGAAGGTGCCCTGCTGTTCGAGCAGATCACCGCCAAGAGCCTGCAGCGGCGCCGCACACCCGAGGACGCCGAGCTGCTCGCTGACGTCGCCCGCGAGCTGGCCGACACCACCCGGCCCGCCGAGGCCCGGCTGGCGATGGCCACCACCACGGCCGTGCGGGACGCGCTGCGCCGGATCCCGCTGCGCCGGATGATGAGCCCGAGCCCGACCTATCCCCTGCGCGTGCATCGTGAGCTGGCGCTGACGGGTGCCTGGTACGAGATGTTCCCGCGGTCCGAGGGCGCGACGCAGCGTCGTGACGGCACCTGGCGGTCCGGGACGTTCGTCTCCGCGGCGAAGCGGCTGCCCGCGATCGCGGCCATGGGGTTCGACGTCGTCTACCTCACCCCGATCCACCCGATCGGCACGACCTTCCGCAAGGGCCGCAACAACACCCTGGAGGCGCAGCCCGGCGACCCGGGCAGCCCGTACGCCATCGGGTCGCCCGACGGCGGCCACGACGCGATCCACCCCGAGCTCGGCACCGAGCGCGGGTTCAAGGCGTTCGTGGCCGAGGCCCACGAGAACGGGCTCGAGGTCGCTCTCGACCTGGCCCTGCAGTGCTCGCCGGACCACCCCTGGGTGACCGAGCACCCCGAGTGGTTCACGGTGCGCGCCGACGGGTCGATCGCCTACGCCGAGAACCCACCGAAGAAGTACCAGGACATCTACCCCCTGAACTTCGACAACGACCCGGCGGGGATCTACGCCGAGGTCCTGCGGGTGGTCCGCCTGTGGATCGACCGCGGCGTCACCCTGTTCCGGGTGGACAACCCGCACACCAAACCCCTGGACTTCTGGGAGTGGCTGCTCGCGGAGGTCCACGCCACCGACCCCGACGTGATCTTCCTGTCCGAGGCGTTCACCAAGCCCGCGATGATGGCCACCCTCGCCCGCATCGGCTTCCACCAGTCCTACACGTACTTCACCTGGCGGAACACGAAGGAGGAGGTCCTGGAGTACCTCCAGGAGGTCTCCGGCGAGGCCGGTGCCGTGATGCGACCCAGCTTCTGGCCGACCACGCACGACATCCTGCCGCCGTACCTGCAGGAGGGCGGCGTCGCCGGCTTCGCGATCCGTGCCGTCCTGGCCGCGACGGGGGCGCCGACGTGGGGCATCTACTCCGGCTACGAGCTCGTCGAGAACGTGCCGCGTCCCGGCGCCGACGAGCAGATCGACAACGAGAAGTACGAGTACCGACCCCGGGACTGGGCGCAGGCCGACGACATCGGCATCTCCATGCTGCTCGGCAAGCTCAACGAGGTCCGCCGGGCGCACCCCGCCCTGCAGCAGCTGCGCAACCTCTCGGTGCACCCCACCACGAACGACCAGGTGGTCGCGTTCTCCCGACGGGTCCGCGCCGAGCACCTGCCCGCCACCGGCCGCCCCGGCGCGACGCAGGACGACGTCGTCCTCGTGGTCCTCACCCTGGACCCTCACGAGGTGCAGGAGTCCACGGTGCTTCTCGACCTGGAGGCCCTCGGACTGGTCAGACCCGAGGGCGTCGAGGACCAACCCTTCTTCACCGCCCACGACCTGCTCTCCGGGCAGTCGTACCCCTGGGGCGCACACCCCTTCGTCCGCCTCGACCCGCAGCAGCAGGTGGCCCACGTGCTGAGGATCGGCCCGGCATGAACGCCTCGGTGAACGCAGGGGGCGTCGACGTGCCGCGCCCCATCACGCGTCAGATCCCCGTCCAGGCGCTCCCGCCGCGGGCGCAGCCGGAGCCGCCCCCGCTGGCCAAGCCAGGCCTGACCGACGACCCGGACTGGTACCGCAAGGCGGTCTTCTACGAGGTCATCGTCCGCGCCTTCTCGGACACCGAGGGCGCCGGCACGGGAGACCTGCGGGGCATCGTCGACCGGCTCGACTACCTGCAGTGGCTCGGTGTCGACTGCCTGTGGCTGCCCCCGTTCTACCCGTCGCCGCTGCGCGACGGCGGGTACGACGTCGCGGACTTCACCGCGATCGCCTCCCAGTACGGGACGTTGCAGGACTTCCAGCAGCTCATCGAGGCCGCCCACGCCCGGGGCATCCGGGTGGTCGTCGACCTGGTCATGAACCACACGAGCGACCAGCACCCCTGGTTCCAGGCCTCGCGCGCCGATCCGGACGGGCCGTACGGCGACTTCTACGTCTGGTCCGACGACAGCACGCGATACCAGGACGCGCGCATCATCTTCGTCGACACCGAGACGTCGAACTGGACGTTCGACCCGGTCCGCCGCCAGTACTTCTGGCACCGGTTCTTCAGCCACCAGCCCGATCTCAACTTCGAGAACCCGAAGGTCGCCGAGGCGATGCTCGAGGTCGCGCGGTTCTGGCTGCGGATCGGGGTGGACGGCTTCCGGCTGGACGCCGTGCCCTACCTGTTCGAGGAGGAGGGCACCAACTGCGAGAACCTGCCCCGCACCCACGAGTTCCTGCGTCGCGTCCGGCGGATGATCGACGAGGAGTTCCCGGGCCGCATCATGCTGGCCGAGGCGAACCAGTGGCCGCAGGAGGTGGTGGAGTACTTCGGCACGGCCGAGGACCCGGAGTGCCACATGTGCTTCCACTTCCCCGTCATGCCACGCATCTACTACGCGCTGAAGGACCAGCGTGCCACCCAGCTGCTGGACATCCTGGCGGACACCCCTGACATCCCGGCCCCCGGCGGGCAGTGGAGCACGTTCCTGCGCAACCATGACGAGCTCACCCTCGAGATGGTCTCCACCGAGGAGCGCGCCGCCATGTACGGGTGGTACGCCCAGGACCCCCGTATGCGCGCGAACGTCGGCATCCGGCGTCGGCTCGCCCCGTTGCTGGACAACTCCCGCAAGGAGATCGAGCTCGCGCACGCCCTGCTGCTGTCCCTGCCGGGCAGCCCGTGCCTGTACTACGGCGACGAGATCGGCATGGGTGACAACATCTGGCTCCCGGACCGTGACGCCGTGCGCACCCCCATGCAGTGGACGCCGGACCGCAACGCGGGCTTCTCCACGGCCGACCCGGGCAAGCTGTACCTGCCGCTCAACCAGTCCTTGGTGCACCACTACCAGCACACGAACGTGGAAGCACAGTTGGCGCAGCCCAGCTCCCTGCTGCACTGGGTGCACGGCATGCTCGCCGTGCGCCGTCTGCACCCGGCCTTCGGCACCGGCGAGTTCGCGGCCCTGGCGGCCGACGACGAGTCGGTCCTCGCGTTCACCCGCACCGACGGCGAGACGCTCCTGGTGGCCGCGAACCTGTCGGCCACCGCCCGGTCGGCGACGATCGAGGCGCCGGGCCTCGAGGGGTGGTCGCTCACCGACCTGTTCGGTGGCGGGAAGTTCCCGCCCGTCGGCCCCGACGGGCGGGTCAGTCTCTCCTGGGGGTCTCGCGACTTCTACTGGCTGGTGGCCACGCCGCCCGACGGCGGGGCCCGCACAGCGACGGACACGGAGGCCTGACCGCCATGATCGACGTCGCCGTGCGGACCGCAGCCGAGGGACCCGACCCGAACATCGAGGCCCTGCTGGCCACCTGGCTGCCCACACGGCGCTGGTACCCCGGTCACGGCGAGGTCCGCGCCGACCCGTGGCTCGCCGTCACGTTCGAGGCGAACGGTGAGGAAGAGACCACCACCGGGCCCGACGGCGAGGCCCTGGCCGCGACGTCGGCGGACGTCGTGCTGCTTCTCACCCGCCTGGTCGGGGCCGCCCTGCCGGGCGGCGAGGTGACCGTCCAGGTCCCGCTGGTGCTCACCGACCCGGCGACGCCCGGCCCGGGCTTCATCGACACCGTCACCACGGCGTCCGGCGAGGTCGCCGTGCACGACGGCGGCGCCCACCCGGTCTGCTGGCTGACGCTGCTGCGGGCGATGGGGGTCGAGGGCCGGCCGGAGTCCCTCACGGAGCGGGGCCGGGTGCTGGCCGGCGAGCAGTCGAACACCTCGGTGATCCTGCCCGGCGTCCCGTCGCCCGGTGGAGCGGGTGGGATGCTCAAGATCCTGCGCACGGTGGCCGACGGGCCGCACCCCGACGTCGTGGTCCCCCAGGCACTGACCGAGGACGGCTGGGACGGGGTGCCCCGGTTCCTGGGCGCGCTGGAGATCGACGTGGCGGCCGCAGACTCGGTGGGCCTGCCGGTGCACCTGGCCATCGTGTCGGAGCTGGTGCCGCACGCGGCCGACGGCTTCGAGCTGGCCTGCGACGTGGCGAGCCGCGGCGAGTCGTTCGCGGGTCATGCCCACGACCTCGGACGGCTGGTCGCCGAGCTGCACGAACGCATGGTCCGGGTGCTGCCGCCCGGCCCCTCCCTCGACGCGGCGTCGTTCGTGTCAGGGCTGCGTGCGCGGGCCGAGCGCGCGGTCGGCGACGCCCCGTCCGTGGCGGACCGCGCCGACGAGATCGCCGCGCTGTTCGACCGGCTCGTCGAGCGGCTGTCGGCCCTGCCCCACCCGTTGCCGACCCAGCACGTCCACGGCGATCTCCACCTGGGCCAGACGTTGTTCGGCGACGGCGCCTGGAAGGTGCTCGACTTCGAGGGCGAGCCGCAACGTCCCGTCGCCGAGCGGACCCGACCCGACCTGCCGCTGCGGGACGTGGCCGGGATGCTGCGGTCGTTCGACTACGCGGCCGCGATCGGGGCGGCACCGGACCCGGCCGCCTGGCAGGCGGAGGCGACCCGGGCGTTCGTGGACGGGTACCGCACGGCCGCGGCGACGGCGTCGGGGCCCGGCGCCCTGATGGACGACGGCACCGCGGAGCTGCTGCTGCGTGCGCTGGTCCTGGACAAGGCGCTGTACGAGGTCGTCTACGAGACCCACCACCGCCCGGAGTGGCTGCCCATCCCGCTCGGCGCCGTCGACCGGGTGCTGACTATCTGACCTGCCACGGCAAAGAGCCCTCTTCTGCAACATCGTCACACAGGGTGGGTTGAACCTGTCGCAACGGGCCGACTGGAGACCTCGCGCACCAACATCCACAACGAACCATGCTGGTTCTGTGGTGTTCTTGGCCCGGTCCGATCCCGGTGCGACGTCGTGCTTCCCAGCCGTGCTCCTGGCCCGCAAGACGCCCTGCAGGTCCGCGACACGGCGTTGCCTGACGGCACGCCGTCGGAAACCGCCCTCCCAAGCAACGCTGGAGCGGTACGACCACGCCGAGACTAGTGCTGCCACGCGATCGTGCAGAACGGGAACCACCCACCGAATCGCCCCGAGCCCACTTCTACCCGCCGGTCGCCGGACATGACCTACACGCCGACCCCACTAGTGATCCGATGCCGACACGGAAGCCGCAGCAACATGGTTCACGGTGCGCGCGTCGGACTCCCGAGCGCCCAGATTGTTCTGTAGGGTCATGGGCATGCTGACGCGACTCGAAGTCGATGGGTTCAAGAATCTTTTGGGGTTCAGTTCCGACTTTGGCCCGTATACATGCATTGCGGGGCCAAACTCAGTCGGAAAGTCGAACATATTTGACGCTATCGTTTTTCTTTCACTTCTTGCCGATCGGACCTTTGTCGAGGCAGCGGCTATGGTCCGGTCCACCGACGGGGGACCTGCGGACCCGGGCATGCTCTTCTTCGACGATGGCAATAATGGCCCGCGTCGCATGCGACTCGCCGCAGAGATGATCGTTCCGAGCGATGTAACGGACGATTTCGGCCGACAGGGTTCTGCTACGACCACCTGGCTCCGCTATGAACTCGTACTTGAATATCATCCCGCCGCGCAAACCGGACCGCTCGGGCGGAGCGCAACCATCAGACTTCTTGAGGAAAACTTGGAGAGCATGCGAGCAGGCCAAGCGGTGCAACGTATGCCATGGACGCGAGGTAAGAAATCATTCCGAGATACGGCAATCTACAACCGCCGCCGCAACGCAGATTTCATCTCGACCGCAGAGACCGACAGCGGTGATATTACGATTAACGTCCACCAAGATGGCGGAAGCCGGGGACAGCCACGCAAATCACCGGCGGCCAGCGCGCCAAGGACGCTTGTTAGCACTACTACCACTGTTGATGCTCCGACGATCCTTGCTGCGCGGAACGAAATGAGGCGGTGGCATTTGCTTGCACTCGAACCTTCCGCAATGCGACAGCCGGACGAGGTTACCGCGCCTACATCGGTATCGCCAAACGGAGCCCACTTGGCCGCGGCCCTACTGCGCATGGGTACCGCCGATACTGACATCAACTCACGGGTTGCCGCGGCAGCGTCAGCCCTAACTGACGTCCGGAGTATTCGGGTCGATTTCGACGAGCGTCGTGAGCTCCTCACCTTGAAGGCTGGCATCGGTGCCGGCCCGGAAATCCCCGCACGCAACCTCTCAGACGGTACACTGCGGTTTCTTGCGTTGAGCATCATGGAAGCTGACCCGGAATTCGATGGCGTAATCTGCATGGAGGAGCCCGAGAACGGGATCCATCCAGCGAGAATCCAAGCAATGGTAGACCTCGTGCACGATCTCGCCGTTGATCCCGACGAAGCGCCAGGTGACGAGAATCCAATGCGTCAGGTCATCGTCAACACACATTCACCGATGTTTGTACGGAAGCAGGACAAGGACGATCTAGTCCTTGCGATGCCTACACCCGTAACGCGCGGTGGACGTGCAGCGACCACAGTTCGCCTACATCCCATGCAAGAGTCATGGCGTGCATCAGCCGCAGTGACGGTGATGACAAAGTCCAACGTAGTTGACTACCTGAAGACTAACCTTGGAGACCAGTTGGCGTTCCAGCTGGGAGCTGGTGGAGACGAGGACGACGCCTGATGTCGTCGAGCACGATCTCATTCGCCTTCATCGGCGAAGGTCCGAGCGACCGGTCCGTGGTGGTCGTACTGCGGGAACTAGTGCGCCGCGCCGGCGCCGACGAGGTGACCGGTGTGCCGTTTCCGTGCAGCGGGACATCTCGACAGAAGGTCGACTCCCTTCTCGCCGAGATGGTAACCCCGTATGACCTAGTATTCCTACATCGCGATGCAGACACTGAAGACTCGGGCCCGCGCCTCGCCGAAGTAAACAGCGCTTTTGCGGAGGCCAGAGTTGCCGGCGTTCCCGTTGTTCCAGTACAGGAGACGGAAGCTTGGCTCCTGACCGATGAGCAGGCCATCCGCGACGTCGTGGGGCGCCCGTCCGGGAAGACTCCGCTGGGACTCCCGAAACTCCAACGCATTGAGGCCGCCAAGCAACCGAAGGAGATACTTGCGCGCGCCTGCGTAGCCGCCAGCGAGAGTTCCGGCAAGCGTCTGCGGCGCGTGCGCCGCGACTTCGGACTCCATCGCAGCACCTTACTGGAGCGCCTCGACCCGGACGGTCCCGTCTCTAGCCTGCCGTCGTTTCAACGGCTCGTGAAGGACACCACGACTGCTGTCCAGGCCTGCCTCGGAGGCCGAGCTCATAGTGGCGAGAATGGGGCAATCTTTCGAACTTAGTCGGCGACGCACCCACATGGGCCTCGGCGGAGAGCAGTGACTATCCCGCCGGCGTTCACTGCCAGCGTGGCTATCGGACGACCGGGTGCTCAGCTGGTCGCACTGACGCGCAGGAGCACCGCGCGGTCGGCGAACAGCACCGGCATCGCCAGCCCCACCTCCGCCAGCAGCCGTCCCGGCAGCTCCGCTCCCCCGGCGTCGACCCACGGCAGCGACACTCCCCAACGAGCGGCGACACCCTCGAGGTCGCGCGCCGGGCCGTCGAGCGCGACGCGGTACGTCCGGTCCGGGTCCAGCCCCGGCAGCCGTACCGCCGGCGGCGGCCAGGTGTCCGACGACGCGGTGCACACCCAGGCGTACAGCGCCTCGGAGCCGTCGTGCGCGACGACACCGTGCAGGTCGTACGCGGGGTCCGGCACCTCGGCGTGCACCACCCGACCCGAGTGCAGCAGCCCGCGGCGCTCCCGGTAGCACGCCACCCAGGCGGCGAGCCGCTCCCGCTCGGCCTCGGTCGCCTCGGTGACGTCCCACTCGATCCCGAAGTGCCCGAACAGGGCGACCGCGCACCGGAAGTCCAGCGGCAGCGCGCGGTCCGACGTCGGCGCCACCGGCGCGGAGACGTGCGCCCCGAGCAGCTCGTACGGCACGAGCAGGGAGGTCCACCGCTGGATCGCGGCGCGCTCGTGGGCGTCGGTGGAGTCCGACGCCCAGATGCGGTCGGTGCGGGACAGCATCCCGAGGTCCACGCGACCGCCGCCGGAGGCGCAGGTCTCGATCTCGAGCCCCGGGTGGCGTGAGCGAAGGGTGTCCATCAACCGGTAGACGGCCAGCGTCTGTCCCCGGACCGCACCGCGGCCCGACGGCGGCAGCCCGGCCTCACCGATCTCCCGGTTGTGGTCCCACTTGAGGGAGGCGATGGGGTACTCGTCGAGGAGCGCGTCGAGCTGACCGAGCACGTGGGCGTACGCCCCCGGGTCGGCCAGGTCGAGCACCTGCTGGTGCCGTGCTTGTCCGGGTGCGCGGCCCCCGGGCGCTGTGAGCAACCACTCGGGGTGCGCCCGGGCGACGCCGGAGTCCGGGTTGACCATCTCCGGCTCGACCCAGAGCCCGACGTCCATCCCGAGCCCGCGCACGTGGTCCACCAGCGGCCACAACCCCTCGGGGTAGACGTCGCGCGCGACGGTCCAGTCGCCCAGCCCCGCCCGGTCGTCCCGCCGGGCGCCGAACCATCCGTCGTCGAGCACAAACCGCTCGGCGCCGACCGATGCGGCGGCGTCGGCGAGCGCCGTGAGACGGTCGAGGGAGTGGTCGAACGTGACGGCCTCCCAGGTGTTCACCACCACGGGTCGAGGTGTGCGCGGGTGTCCAGGTCGGGCACGCAGCCAGTCGTGCACGCGGGCGCTCGCGTCGTCGAGCCCGGTGCCGTAGGTGGCGTACGTCCAGGGCGCGACGTAGCTCTCGCCCGGCGCGAGCCGGACCTCGCCGGGCTCGAGGAGCTCGCCGGCGGCCAGCAGGCAGACACCGTGGTACGAGCGTTCGGCGTGCATCCGCTGGTTGCCGGACCAGCCGGCGTGCACGGCCCACACCTCGCCCGAGCGGGCGCCGAACCCGGGCTCCCCGGCGCAGAGCAGGTACCCGGAGTCGAACCCCGGACGGCCGCGGTGGCCGCTGCGCTCGTGGGTGCCGTGGGCGAAGGGCAGGCGCTGAGGGGCGCGTTCGCGGAGCTGGTGGCCGGTGAAGTCGAGCAGCTCGGTGGCTCGGGCCGGCACGGGCAGCGCGGGCAGGACGCCGCCGAGGTCGTACGTGCCCGCCACGTCGCCCCGGGCGGTCACGGTGGCCCGCAGCCGCAGGAGCCCGCTGCGGGCCTGCTCGACCTCGAGCACCAGGTCGAGCCCGGCCGCGTCGTCACCGGCGTGCACGACGACGCCGGTCGCCCACGGGGCGTCCCGTCCGGCGTGGTCGACCCGGGACACGACGAACCGGGTCGACGGCGCCGCTCCGGCCCGGTGACCGGTCACCCCGCGCGCGCCGGGCCAGCCCGCCGAGGCCTCGGGCAGCAGCGAGACCGGCATGGGGCCGTCCACCGGGTAGCCGAAGGGCTGGGGCTGCGTGGCGGTCCGCAGCTCCTGCAGCACCTCGTCCGGCTCGTCGCCGAGGTCGGCTCCCCAGTGCACCACCACCGGCAGCCGGTCACCGGTGACGTCCAGGACCAGGCTCACCCCGCCGGCCCGCAGGTGGACGATGCTCACGGCCGGGGCCCCGCTGCCAGACGCCGGTACGTCTCCGCGACGACGGCGGCGGCCGGCTTGCCGGAGGGGCAGTAGTCGTCGTTCGTGACAGCGTCCTGGGGCGGGTAGAGCGTGGCGGGCCAGTCCCACAGCACCCAGCCCTGCACCCAGGGACGCGCCGCCGTCGCCGTCAGCATGTCGGCGTACCAACGGGCCTGCTCGTCGGGGTCGGGCGGGCCCTGCAGCGTCCAGTCGTTGGGCAGCGCCGCGGACCCGGCGCGGCTCGGGCAGCCGGTCTCCATGAAGAAGAACGGCTTGCTCTCCCGGGCGACGACCGGCTCGATGCGGTCGAGCTGCGCCTCCCACTCCCCCAGCGGGTAGTACCCCGAGGCGCTCATCACGTCGACGGCGTCCCACCAGGTGAGGCGGTCCTCCTGGTACTTGTCGCAGTTGTAGGTCACCAGGCCGTCGTACACCTCGCGCACGGCGGCCACCACCGCGCGCCAGGACTCGGCGTGCTCGTCGGAGCGCACCATCTCGCAGCCCACGCAGAACATCTCCGCGCCCTCCTCGGCCGCGATCCGGGCGTGGTGGACCACGAACGCGGTGTAGGAGGCGAACCACTCGTCCCAGGTCGGCTCGTTCGGCACGTCGGGGTGCAGGAACCCGATGTGGGCGCGCCAGGTGCCGTCCGCGACGTTGACGACCGGCTTGAGGCAGACCTTCTGCCCCCGTGCCCTGGCGGCCCGCACGGCCCAGCGGACCTCCTCGTCGGTGAGCGCCGGGGCGTCGCGGAACGGGATCCGCGTGGACTGGGCGGTGGCCTGCTCGGCGGCGTAGGTCACCGCCGTCCAGGTGGTGGCCAGCTCGGTGACCATCGCGTCCATCGACGCCTCGGCCCCCGGGGTGCCCCAGGTGCCGCGCACACCGGTCCAGCCCCACGTCATCCCGAGGACGGGACCGCCGGGCAGCGGCACGACGGCGCTCACCGGGCACCTGCGACGAGCTGGTTGAGCGACCGGAGCACGGGCCCGGCCGTCAGCGAACCGGCGTCGAGGGCGACGCCGTCGGGCACGCGGACCCTCAGCTCGGTGCTCTCGCCGGGCAGCAGCGTGACCATCTGCTCGTCCACGCGGGCGTCCGGGTGGACCTTGTCCACCAGCAGCGTGAGGTCCCGCACCAGGTTCTCGGCACGGACGTCCACCCGGTACCCGCCGTCGACGGCGGTGACGGCCGTGGTCAGCGCCGGTGCCTCCAGCCCGGAGTCACGCGGTTCGGCGAAGAACCACAGCGCCCGCTCCGTGCCGACCGTGGCGCGCACCAGCTCGGTCCCGGGGTCGGCGGTGGCCGCGACGTCGTCGGGCAACGGCACCGTGAGCGTGCCGCGCGCCGCGACCCGGACGGCCTCACGCCCCTTGGCGAGCTCGGTCCCGGCGAGGTCGAGACGCTGGACGACGAGGTCCCCGGTCCAGGGTTCGTCGGTGTCGTTGACGAGCACCGCCGCCAGGGTGCCGGCCTGCTCGGAGGGCCGCGGCTGGATCGTCACCAGCCGGTCGGCGTGGGCCTGCCCGAGCGCGTACAGCAGCGGCTTGGGACGCTCGTCGCCGTCGACGGCCGCCCACGAGGTCACGGGCCAGCAGTCGTTGAGCTGCCAGACGACCGACCCCATGCAGCGTGGCCCCCAGGAGCGCAGGTGCTCGACGGCCACGCGGACGGCGGTGGCCTGGTTCCAGGACATCGCCCAGTGCCAGTCGTCCATGTCGTCGGGGACCCGCAGGTGGGTGGCGAGCCCCTGGCCGAGCTTCTTGTTGCCCTCCGTCGCCTTCTGGTGCACCTGCATGCCGGGCGACTCCGGCGTCAGGGGCGCGTCGCTCACCGCACGGGTGAGCGTGGCCCAGGTGGGTGGCCCCTGCCAGCCGAACTCCGCCATGAACCGGGGGACGTCGTCGCGGTAGTGCGTCCAGTCGAGCTGGTTCCACACCTCCCAGGAGTGCATCGACCCGTGCCGGACGTCGTTGGGGTGCACGTCGAGCGAGCCGGACCACGGGCTGGACGGCGTGTAGGGCCGGGTGCCGTCGACCTGCTCCACGACGCGGGGCAGCAGCTCGGTGTAGTAGCCCAGTCCCCAGGTGCGGCCGTCGAGCACCGCCGGCCAGCCCCAGTCGTGGAATCCCCAGATGTTCTCGTTGGAGCCGTTCCACAGCACCAGCGACGGGTGCGGTGCCAGGCGGGCGACCTGTTCGCGGGCCTCCGCCTCGACCTCGGCGCGCAGCGGCTCCTCCTCGGCGTAGGCCGCGCAGGCGAAGGCGAAGTCCTGCCAGGTCAGGATCCCGCGCTCGTCGCACAGCTCGTAGAACTCGGTCGACTCGTAGATGCCGCCGCCCCACACCCGCAGCAGGTTGATCCCCGCCGACTCGGCCTGCACGATCCGGCGGTCGTAGCGCGCGCGGTCGACGCGGTGGACGAACGCGTCGTCGGGGATCCAGTTGGCTCCCTTGACCCACACGGGACGGTCGTTGACGACCAGGACGAACGACGTGCCGTCGTCGTCGGGGGTCATGTCCAGACGCACCGAACGGAACCCGCTGCGCGTGGTCCACGCGTCGAGCGGTGCGCTGTCGGCGGCGAGGGTCACCTCGACGTCGTACAGCGGCTGGTCCCCGTACCCGCGGGGCCACCAGAGCTCGGCGTCCGACACCTCCAGGCGCAGCGTCGCGAGGTCGTCGCCGGCCGTCACCCTCGTGGTCCCGGTGTGCTCGACCCCCCGACCCGTGAGCCGCACGGTGACCTCGAGCGTCTCGTCCGGCGCGCCGGGCGCCCGCTCGACGGCGGCACGCACCTCGAGACGCCCGGCCCCCGTCGCGGCGTCCGCCGTCGCCGTCGTCGTCACGGTGCCGAGTCTCGCCGCCGACCACGACTCCAGACGGACCGGGCGCCAGATGCCGGCGGTGGCGGCGTCGATCCCCCAGTCCCACCCGAAGTTGGCCGCCATCTTGCGCATCGCGTTGAACGGGTGGTGGTTGACCTGCGGACGCTGGCCCAGGGCGAGGCTCTGCGCGTCGGCGAACGGCACCGGCGCGGCGAACCGCACCACGAGCTCGTTGTCGCCCTCGCGCAGCAGCCCGGTGACGTCGAACCGGTAGGACCGGTGCTGGTTGGCCGTGCGGGCGACCTCGACGCCGTTGAGCAGCACCGTGGCGACCGTGTCGAGGCCGTCGAAGGCGAGCTCGTGCCGGTCGTGGCCGTCGGCGCGGTGGGTGAACGTCGTGGCGTACTCCCAGTCGCTGCGACCGATCCACGTCAGCAGGCGCTCGTGGTCGTCGAGGTACGGGTCCGGGATCGCCTCGGCCGCCAGCAGGTCGGTGTGGACGCAACCGGGCACCTCGGCCGGGACGCCGGCCCCTGCGAGCCGCTCGGCGAGGTGGCCGGGTACCGCCCGGGACGTGCTGCGGACCGTCCAGCCCTCGTGGAGCTCGACGGCACGGCGGCGGGGGGATGGCTGGGTCACTTGGTGGCTCCGGAGGTCAGGCCGCTGTAGATCTGGCGCTGCAGCAGCAGGAAGGCGACGAGGGTGGGGACGATCACGAGCACCGCACCGGCCGAGATGACCTCCCACTGCGCCCCGAACGGCCCCATGAACCGGAACAAGGAGGTGGAGACGACACCGAGGTCCCGCGAGGGCATGTACAGGAACGGGATGTAGTACTCGTTGTAGATCGCGATGCCCTTGACGATGACGACGGTCGCGATGGCGGGTCGTAGCAGCGGGAAGATGATCCGGGCGTAGATCGTCAGACGGTTTGCCCCGTCGAGCATCGCCGCCTCGTCGAGAGATCGCGAGATGCCCCGCATGAACTGCAGGAAGATGTAGATCGAGATGATGTCGGTCCCGGTGAACAGCACGATGGCTGCCCAGCGGGTGTTGAACAGGCCCAGACCGTTGACGATCTGGAACGTGGCGACCTGCGTCGTGACCGCGGGGACCAGGGTGGCCAGCAGGAACGCACCCATGACCAGCCGGCGTCCGCGGAAGTCGAACCGGTCCACGGCGTAGGCCGTCATCGTCCCGATGATGATGGTCCCGACGAGCGCCACGACGAGGATGATCGAGGTGTTGAGGAACCCTCGCACCATGCCGCCCTGGATGAAGGCCGTCACGAAGTTGTCGAGGTTCGTCCAGCTCTCCGGCGGGGTCAGCGGGTCGGAGGTGGCGAACTCCTCCTTGGTCTTGAAGGCGGCCATGAACACCGTCGTCAGCGGGATGAGCGCGGCGGCACAGGCGACCACCAGGCTGGCGTACTTCGCGGTGATGGCCACCGGTCCGAGCAGCGGGTGGAGCTGCCGCACGCCGCGGCGCAGCCGGAGCCACGCTCCCTCGAAGGGCCCCGGCGTCGGGGCGGGACGTCCCTCTGCCCGAGGGGGGTTCTGGACGGCGGTCACGTCAGGTCCACCTTCTCGTCGGGGAAGATCCGGCGCTGGATCCAGGTGACCAGCAGCACGATCAGCAGCAGCACCACGGCCATGGCCGAGGCGAGGCCGAACTTCTTGAACTCGAAGGCCTGCTGCACGGTCTGGATGACGAACGTCGTCGTGCCGTTGGCGCCGCCGGTCATGATCCAGGGGATCTCGAACACGGCGAGAGAACCGGAGATCGCCAGGATCGTGGTCAGGCCGATGACCTGCTTGATGCCCGGGGCGATGATGAACCGGAACTTCTGCCAGCTCGTGGCACCGTCGAGGTCGGCCGCCTCGTAGAGCTCGTTCGGTATCGACTGGATCGCCCCGAGGAACAGCACGAAGTTCAGGCCCATGTAGCGCCACACGCTGGTCGACGCCAGCGAGATGTTCGCCAGGTCGGGGTTGCCCAGCCACTGGGGCGGTTCGGCCACCCCGACGAGGGCGAGCAGGGCGTCCAGGGTCCCTCCCGGCCGCAGGAAGAACAGGAAGACCAGACCGATCGCCACGCCGTTGATCAGGTAGGGGAAGAAGATGATCCCCTTGAAGAAGTTCCGGACCCGCGTGCGGAAGCTGAGGATCGTGGCGAAGTAGAGCGCGAGCGCCAGCTGGAGGAACGCCCCCGCCAGGTAGTACAGGCTCACGAGGAAGACGCTGAACATGTCCGGGTCGGTGAAGATCCGGGTGTAGTTGTCCAGCCCGACCGGCTCCTTCACCGGTGCCATGCCGTCCCAGCTCGTGAAGCTGTACCAGACCATGTTGGCCACGGGGACGTAGGTGAAGAGCACCAGCAGCCCGAGGGGAGCGACGAGGAAGAGCCACGGGGTGACCCTCCAGCCACGTCCCGGACCGCGCCGCGGGGGTGCCGGTGGTGGGGTGGCCGTGGCGCGTGCTGCTGCCCCACGGACCGGGGACGAGACCGTCGACATGGCGGCCCTCCTCTCGGTGATGTCCCCGGGGCGGCGACTTCCCGCCGCCCCGGGGAGCCGGGTCACTCGCCGACGGTCGCGCGGGCGTCCGCCCAGCGCTGGTTCAGGTCGGCGAAGTACGACTCCTTGTCACCGTCGGCGGCGCCGCGGGCGATGTCGACGAGCTTCTGTCGGTAGATGTTCCCGTAGAGGTCGATCTCGGCGGCGTTGACGACGTCGGTCTCGTAGGCCTCCTGGCCCGCCGGGGCAGGGGTCATCTCGACGTACTCCACCTCGGCGGCGTCGAAGTCACCCAGCGTCTCCGGGGTGGGGCCGTCGAGGAGCGGGGAGATGCCGCCCTCGTCGTAGGCGTAGCCCGACTCGGCCGCGAACCAGTCGATCCAGGCGCGCGCCGCGGCCTTGTTGTCCGAGTTGACGTTGATCGCGTTCTTGTAGTCCCCGGCGACCTGGGCGTGGAACGTGCCGTCGACCTGGTGCGGGAACGGCATGTAGCCGATGTCGTCCGCCGAGCCGCCGGCGTCCTCGGCAGCCTGCTGCATCTGGGTGATGGCCCACGAGCCGAGGAGCATGGTGGCGACCTGGCCCGACCCCAGGAGCGTCTTGGACTCCTCCCAGTTGGTGGTGGTCGGGTCGTTCTCGCTGAGGCCTGCCGCGACGACGTCGTAGAGCAGGCCGTCCGAGATGCCGTGCCACTGGTCGTCGGCCCAGGGGGTGTCGCTGTGGGCGACGTGGGTGTTCTGGTACTCGGGGTCGCCCATGGCGCCGCGGTTGCCGTCCCACTGGCTCAGGGGCCAGCCGTCGGCGTAGTTGGTGTAGTACGGGACCGCGTCGGTGTGGTCGGCGACGGCCTGCAGGTCGTCGAGGAACTCGTCCGGCGTGGTGGGCAGGTCGGTGATCCCTGCGGACTCCCAGACCTTCTTGTTGTAGACCAGGCCCTGGGTGTTGACGGTGATGGAGACGCCGTAGACCTCGTCCTCGTACGCCGCCTCCTCCACGAGCCGGTACGTCTCGCCGAGCTCGTCCACGCCGCCGAGCGGCTCGAAGAAGGTCGCGTACTGGTCCTTCGTGACGCTGGTCGGGATGAGCAGGACGTCGCCGTAGTCGGCGGTGTTCATGCGGACGGCGATCTCGCCCTCGTAGTCGGTGAGCGCCTCGAAGGTGACGGTGACGTCGGGGTACAGCTCCTCGAACTGCGCCTTGTAGTCCTGGAAGACGGTGTCCACGATGTCGGTCCGCTGGGTGATGACGGTGATCTCGCCCGCGGGCTCGCCGTCGTCGGCCGCCTGGCCCGGCTCGGCGTCGCCGCCGCATGCGGTCAGTGCGAGCGCGGCGGCCGCGGTGGCCGCCACGCCGGTGATCCTGTGCTTCGTTGCCATGTCGCGCTCGATTCCAGTCGTCGTTGACGGGGTGTCGTCACGCACATTAAGCGGTTAAGTAGTCGGCGGTCAACCACTCCGGCACCGGCGTTGCCGATCTGTGATCCTGCGGCGATCAGGCGGCCGACGGCGCGGGGCCGGTCGAGCCACGGACCCGCAGCTCCGGGGTCGCGTCCAGGAAGCTGCCGTACGGCGCGCCCTCCATGCGGTCGAACAGCCGCCGCGCGACGTGCGCGCCGTAGCGGGTCACGTCGTGGCTCAGCGCCGTGAGCTGCGGGAAGGCGGCCTCGCACAGCGGGGAGTCGTCCCAGGCGACGAGCGACAGCTCCTGCGGCACCCGGATCCCCAGCCCGTGGGCCACGCCCAGACCGGCCAGCGCCATCACGTCGTTGTCGAAGACCACGGCCGTCACGGGGTCGGGCGAGGTCAGCAGCGTGCGCGTGGCCGCAGCCCCCGCCTCCGGAGTGAAGTCAGCGCGTGCCACCCTCGGCTCCAGGCCCCGAGCCCTCGACTCGTCGAAGAACGCCAGGTCACGGATGTGCGTGTGCCCGAACTCCTCGGTGCCCGTGACCCGGCCGATCCGCCGGTGACCCAGCCCGTCGAGATAGCGCACGCACTCGCGCAGCGCCGAGCCGTCGTCCGTCCAGACGGCCGTGACCCCGCCGGCCAGCGCCGGGTCCCCCACGACGACGGCGGGCAGCGCGTCGGGGCCGTTCAGGAGCGGCAGCCGCGGGTCGTCCTGGCGGGGGTCGACCACGACCACGCCGTCGACGCGCCGGGCGGCACGCCAGCGCCGGTGCGCGGCGATCTCCGCCGCGACGTCGGGGACGACCTGCAGGAGCAGCCCGTACGAGCGCTCGGAGAGCACCTGCTCGATGCCCGCGACGAACTGCATGTAGAACGACTCGAACCCCAGCGTCTCCGGTGCACGGGCGAGGATCAGCCCGACCGTCTCGGCCTTCGCCCCGGACAACGAGCGGGCCGCCTGGCTCGGTTGCCAGCCCATCTCGGCGGCGATCGCCAGGATCCGCTCACGGGTCGCCGCGGACACCCCCGGCCGGTCGTTCAGCGCGTACGACACGGCTCCCGTCGACACGCCGGCGCGGTCGGCGATGTCGGCGATCGTGATGCGGGCCATTCCTCACCTCTCCTCGCCCAGGATCGTACGTCCTCACCCCGGCCGGGGCGGAGCGGGCCGAGGACGGTCGCGCGCTGGTCCTGACAACTGGCGGCGGCGGTGGAAGGGTGGACCTCATGACACCCGAGCCGCCAGCCGTCGATCCCGAGGTCCTCACCGCCGTCGCGCAGGGCACCACCCACGACCCGCACGCCGTGCTCGGACCGCACCTGCTCGGACCGGCCCAGGGGGCGTTCGCCGTCGTCAGGACGTTGAGACCCCTGGCCGACGAGGTCGTGCTCGTCCTCGCCGGCCCCGACGGCTCGCCCCCGACCGAGCACGTCGCCCGGCACGACGCCGCCGGCGTGTGGTCCGCGGTCGTGCCCGTCGCCCAGGACGACGACGGCACGCGCCACGCACCCGACTACCGGGTCAGGTCCCGGTACGGCGACCACACGGCGACGGTCGACGACCCGTACCGGTTCCTGCCCTCCCTGGGCGAGATGGACCTGCACCTGATCGGCGAGGGGCGCCACGAGACGCTCTGGCAGGTCCTGGGTGCCAACCACCGCACCTACCCGAGCGCGCTGGGCGACGTCGACGGCACGGCGTTCGCCGTCTGGGCCCCCAACGCCCGCGGCGTGCGGCTCGTGGGCGACCACAACCGCTGGACGGCGGTGCACCCCATGCGGTCCCTGGGGTCCAGCGGCGTGTGGGAGATCTTCGTGCCGGGCGTGGGCGCCGGCACACGCTACAAGTACGAGGTGTGCGGCCCGGACGGCACCTGGCGCGCCAAGGCCGACCCGATGGCGAAGGCGAGCGAGACACCCCCGGCGACCGCCTCCGTCGTCGCCCGCTCCGAGCACGTGTGGTCCGACGAGGACTGGATGGCCCGCCGGGCGTCGTCGGACCCGCACGACGGACCGATCAGCGTCTACGAGGTGCACCTGGCCTCGTGGCGTCCCGGTCTGAGCTATCGCGAGCTCGCCGAGGAGCTGACGGCCTACGTCGTCGAGCAGGGCTTCACGCACGTCGAGCTCATGCCGGTCGCGGAGCACCCGTTCGGGGGTTCGTGGGGCTACCAGGTCACCGGCTACTACGCGCCGACCGCCCGCCTGGGCTCCCCCGACGACTTCCGGTACCTGGTCGACCGGCTGCACCAGGCGGGCATCGGGGTGATCCTCGACTGGGTGCCCGCCCACTTCCCCCGCGACGAGTTCGCGCTCGCACGGTTCGACGGCTCCCCGCTGTACGAGCACGCCGACCCCCGCCGCGGCGAGCAGCCCGACTGGGGCACGCTGGTGTTCGACTTCGGCCGACGCGAGGTGCGCAACTTCCTCGTGGCGAACGCGACCTACTGGTTCGAGGAGTTCCACGCCGACGGGCTGCGCGTGGACGCGGTCGCCTCCATGCTCTACCTCGACTACTCGCGCGACGACGGCGAGTGGACCCCCAACGTCCACGGCGGGCGCGAGAACCTCGAGGCGATCTCGTTCCTGCAGGAGGCCAACGCCACCGCCTACCGCCGCAGCCCCGGCGTCATGATGATCGCCGAGGAGTCCACGGCGTTCCCGGGCGTCACCCGGCCCACCGACACCGGTGGGCTCGGGTTCGGCCTGAAGTGGAACATGGGCTGGATGAACGACTCCCTGCGGTACATGGCCAAGGACCCGATGTACCGCAGCCACCACCACGGCGAGCTCACCTTCTCGCTCGTCTACGCCTTCTCGGAGCAGTACGTGCTGCCGATCAGCCACGACGAGGTCGTGCACGGCAAGGGCTCCCTGCTGCGCAAGATGCCCGGCGACCGTTGGCAGCAGCTCGCGGGCGTGCGCGCCTTCCTCACCTACCAGTGGACCCACCCGGGCAAGCAGCTGCTCTTCATGGGCTCCGAGCTCGCCCAGGAGGCGGAGTGGGACGAGAGCCGGGGGCTCGACTGGTGGCACCTGGACGACCCCGCGCACGCCGGCGTCCAGCGGGCGGTGCGCGACCTCAACGCCCTGTACCGGTCCACTCCCGCCCTGTGGCAGCGGGACTTCGACGGTTCCGGCTTCGAGTGGATCGAGGCGGACGACGCCGCGGCCAACGTCCTCGCGTACGTCCGGCGCGCGGCCGACGGCTCACCCGTCGTCGTCGTGGTCAACTTCGCCGGGAGTCCGCACGAGGGCTACCGCATCGGCCTGCCCGACGGCGGCTCCTGGGTCGAGGCCTTCAGCTCCGACGCCCTCGACTACGGCGGCTCGGGGGTGGTCAACACCGGCACGCTGCACGCCGAGGACGTGCGATGGCATGGCCGGGAGCGCTCCGTGGCGCTGCGGGTGCCGCCGCTCGGCGGCCTCGTCCTGCGCCCGGCGTGACGCCGGCGCGGGCGCGGGCGCTCGCCCACGCCCGCGCCGGTGGCGGTCAGTAGAGGTACATCGCCAGGTGACGGCGGGCCTTGCCCACCCGGGGGTCGGCGGTCCCGACGACCTCGAAGTAGTCGACGAGCCGCGTCCGCAGCTTCTCCTTGGCGTCGGCGTCGGCCGACGGGAGCATCTCGAGCAGGCGGGCGAACGCATCGTCCACCTTGCCGCCCAGCATGTCCATGTCGGCCACGGCGAGCTGGGCGTCGACGTCGGCCGGCGCGTCCGCGGCCGCCGCGCGGACCTGGTGGAGGTCCGCACCGCGGGTGCGCTGCATGAGGGCCACCTGCGCGAGCCCGGCGGTCGCCTGTGCGTCCTTGGGGTCCTGCTTCAGGGCCTTGTCGTACGCTGCCGCGGCCGCCTCGAGGTCGTCGCGCTCGATCGCGTCGTACGCCTCCTGGTGCAGGGGCGGCAGCGGCGCCTCGGGCTCCTCGACCGGCTCGTCGGCCGACGGCGCCGACCCGCCCTGGGCGGGGGCGCGGCCCGTCACACCGTTCTGCTCGGCGGCCGCGAGCAGCTGGTCGAGGACGCCACGGACCTGCTCGTCCGAGGCGCCACCCGCGAAGAGCGGCACCGGCTGCCCCTGCAGGACGGCGACGACGGTCGGCACGCCCTCGGGCTGGAAGGCCGCGGCGATCTGGGGGTGGGCGTCCACGTCGAGCCGCCCGAGGAGGAACCTGCCGGCGTACTCGTCGGCGATCGCTCCCAGCGCGGTGGCCAGGTCGGCGTTCGCCTGGTCCGTGGGCTTCCACAGCAGGACCACCACGAGGTGCTTCGTGGAGTCCTGCACGACCTGCTGGAAGTTCGCGTCGGAGAGGTCGACGACGTACCCACCGGCGGTGGGGGCGCCGCCCGGCTCTCCCGGCGGCGGGGACTGCGGGCGGTTCAGCGCCGACAGGTCGACGGCGCCACGCGGGCTGAAGCTCGGGTCGGGCACGGGGTTGGTCATGCGCTCATCCTACGAAGGACCGGCGGGTGCGAGGGACTCCTCCGGCCGTCACGCCGATCACTCGGACTCCTCCGACTCCTCGGGCTCCTCACGGTCGGTGTTGCGCTCGCTGGGGAACTCGTTCGCGGCGGTCACCGTGTCGTGGGAGTACCCGAGCGGGCGGACCGGCTCGCCGGACCCCGCGGGCGGGATGTAGAGCGCCACCTGGTCGGTGTACTCGACGTACAGCTCGTTCGTCTCGTCGTCACCGTCCATCAGGGCGGTCTGCGTCTGCGTGAACGGGGCGATCGAGCCGTCCTCCTCGACGTCGATCCGGACGTTGCCGTCGAGGGCTCCCATGACCACGGCACCGCCGTCGGAGGTGCGGACGGCGACGGGGTCGTCGTCCCGCGCGGCGTAGGTCAGGCGGTACCGGCCGTCGGCCTCCTCGAAGCCCTCGGACCCCCGCAGGTTGCGGGCGTCGGCCTGCACCCGCTTGACGAGGTCCTGGCTGTCCTCGGGCAGCTCGAAGGCGTCCGCGTAGTCCGAGTCGTCACCCTGGGCGACCAGGTCCGCGTACTGGACGAGAGCCTCGGCGGGTGTCACCTCCAGCGAGTCGTCGTCGGCGGCCACCGCCTCCGACCCGATCGCCTCGGGGTCCGCGAAGTTGGGCATCGTGGTCCCCGGGATGAGCTGGACCCACAGCCACAGCTTGTAGTTCTCCCGCGCCGACTCCTGCTGGTAGGCCACCATCCGGTGAGCCTCGAGGTTCTCGGTGGGCTGGGTGATCGTGTAGGACACCCGGGGCCACGTCTCGGTCGTCGGGATGATCGTCGCCGCGAGATCCGTGGGGATCCGGGTGACGAACGAGTCGTCGTCGAGCTCTGCGGCGACCTCGATCTGGCTCCGGCGGACCTCGAAGGCGGGACCGGCGACCCGCTCGCGGAGCAGCTTCGGGGATGCCTCGGCCTCTGCCTCCTCCAGCACGGCCGCGACGTCCTCCACGACCGCGACCTCCTGGTCCAGGGTCAGCACCGGACCGGTGAAGGGCTCGTCCGCCGACGGGGTCGGCAGCTCCTGGGCACATCCGGCGAGAAGCGCTGCGGTGGCCGCGACGCCGGCGACGGCGGTGGCGCGACGCGTGGCGCGCGTGCTGCGGGCGATCATCGGGTCCCCCCTTCGGTCGTTTCGTCCTGCGAGGCGTCCTGCGCGGTGCTCGTGGCGTCGAAACCCCAGGTCTCGCGCCACGCAGCAGCCCGGCGGCCCGGGGCCGCGGGGGGGTCGGCCACCTCCGGTGGTGCCGCGTCCGCGGGCGGGACCACCGGCGTCTGACCGGTGAGCGCACGGAACGCCCGGCTCATCCCGGACTGCGCACCGGCTCGGCGCTCCTCCTCGCGACGGCGCAGCTCACGCCGCGTCAGGGGCCTGCCGTCGGCGAGCGCGGGCATCGAGCCCGTGGTCGTGGCCGGCGCATCGTCCTGGTGCTCCTCCACGACGTCCGGCGACCCGCCCTCGTCGTGCAGCGGCACCTCGGGCGCCGACCGCGTCGGCCGCAGCCGGGAGCGTCGTGAGAAGCGCCCGGCGACGGGCACGGGTGCGGTCCCGGAACCCTCGTCCTCCGGCGCGACGGGGTCGGGCCGGGTCGCCGTGGCGGGCTCCCACGCACCGCCCGGCTCCTCCACGGGCGTGGGCCGTGCCTGCTCGGCGCCCGGGGCGGCCCAGGGCGATGCCCCGCCCGCCGAGCCGAGGGGCGACGCGGGCGACGCCGGCGAGTCAGGGGACAGCGGGGAGTCGGGGGCGATCGGGCTGTCGCCGGACAACGCCGACGGCGCACCGGCCGCGGCCGCCGCAGCGCCGGCAGCCGGAGCAGCGCTCCCCCGACGCGACCTCTTCTTCCGCCGCCCGCCGACGACGACGAGCACGATGCCCAGGAGCAGCAGGAGGCCTCCCAGCCCCACCGCGGGCCACAGCAGCGGCGTGCTCACCTCGCGCTCCCACGTGAGCTCCAGGGTGGGAGCCACGGCGTCGGCGTCGGACGCCTCGGTCTGCGCGTCGGCGTCGGACGCCTCGGTGCCTTCCTCCTCCGCCTCCTCGTCCGCCTCGTCGGCCGGGGCGGCACCGGTGCCGGCCGCGAGCAGCACCCACGGGCCCGGGCGGTCGTTCCAGCGCAGGCTGACCTGCTCGGCCGCCGTGAGCTCGGTGATCCACATGTCCGAGCCGGCGGGGTCCGGGAGCTCGACGTCCTGCGGCTCCTCGGCGTCACCCTCCGCGGGCTCGGCCTCGGGATCCTCGGCCTCCTCCGGCGTCACCGCCGACGTCGTGAGCGTCTCCCAGTCGGCCAGCCCGGTGACCCGGGCGTAGGGGTCGCCCTCGAGCCACCCGAGGACGTCGACGTCGCGACCGACGACCACCGTGACCTCCTGCCCCGCAGGGACGGAGGCCGTGACCGTGACGTCGGCGTCGACGAGGTCGAGGACCCCGGGGTCGGTGACCACCACCGTGCCGTCACCGACGGGCCGAGCGGTCGCGACGACCGTGTCCGACTCGCGCAGGACGGTCGCGGTCGCGACCCCGAACGCGATGGCGGCCAGGCCGGCGACGACCAGGACGGCACCGAGAATGCGTTGCAGCACCAAGCTTCCCTTCGACGTGGACTCCTCAGGATAGGGAGGCGTGGCGATCCCCCTGGACCAGGAAGGTTCCTCGGACGGATCGGTTCACGAACCCTTCACGAGTCCGGTACCAGCGTCTCCGAGCCTCCCACGACTGCGGGTGGCACGACCACCGCAGCGGTCGATCTTTCCCTTTCGGGTGGATCTCACGGACGGTTCAGGTGTCGGAGGCCGTCAGCGACCACTATCGTAGGCCGGAGCCTGGACACCCACGACAGACGGAGGTCTACACGTGTCCGACGAGCGCACGCTCTTCCCGATCACCATGCGTGGTTACGACCGCGCTGCGGTCGAGAACCAGATCTCCCGACTCGAGCAGGCCGTGGAGGAGGCACGACGCAACGTCGAGGCCACGGACTCCCGCGCCATGCAGCTCTCCTCGGAGCTCGCGGAGGCGCACCGCCAGCTCCGGGAGAACGACAAGCCCTCCTATGCCGGCCTCGGCGCCCGCGCGGAGCGGCTGCTGCGGTCGGCCGACGAGCAGGCCGCGGAGGTCCTCACGCAGGCCAACCAGCAGGCGTCGGACGTCATGGCCCGCGCGAAGCTGGCCGCCGGGCAGGTGCGCCAGCGCGCGGAGACCGAGGCGTCCGAGCTGCTGTCCAGCGCACGCCGCGAGGCCGAGGAGATCCGGTCGACGACGGCGTCCGAGGCGGAGGGCACGCTGCAGGGCGCGCAGCGCCGTGCCGAGGAGCTGGTCGGTTCCGCCGAGCGGGAGTCGGCGCTCATCATGAGCACCCTCACCACGGAGGAGAGCGAGCGTCGCGCCAGCCTCGAACGTGAGATCGGCACCCTGCGTTCGACCACCGAGCGGGAGGTCACCGAGGCGAGGGTCACCGCCGACCGCGAGGTCGCCCAGCTGCGCGCCGAGGCCGCGGCCGAGGCCGCAGCCCTGCGCGAGGAGGCGGAACGCGAGTCCAACGACCTGCTCGAGCGGACCCGCAGCGAGGCCGCGCGCATCGTCGCGGACGCCAAGCACCAGGCCGCCGAGGCCGCCAACGCCGTGACGACGGAGCTCGAGGACCTGCGCGAACGGGCACGCCGTGCGCTGTCCGACGCGGAGCTCGAGGCGGCGCAGACGCGCGAGCGCGTCGAGACCGAGGCGCTCGAACGGCACGAGGTCGCCAGGGCCGAGACGGAGCGGCTCGTCGCCGCGGCCGAGGAGCACGCCGCCGAGGCCGAGAAGCGGGTCGCCATCGCGCTCCAGCAGGCCGACCAGGTCCGCACCGAGTCCGACACCTATGTCAAGGAGCTCGTCGCCGACGCCCGTCGCACGGCCGACAAGATCGTGGCCGAGGCACGGACGTTCGCCGAGCAGACGGTCTCCGACGCGCAGGCCGAGGCGGAGCAGAGCCGCACGACGTCCGAGCGCCAGCTCGAGGACCTCACCCGCCGGCACGACTCGATCAACTCGTACCTCGAGGAGCTCCGCAGCCTGCTGGGCACCGAGAAGTCGTCCGACGAGACGCCCGTGCAGACCGTGGCGGCGCCCTCCTCGGAGAGCGCGGACGACCGGGCGACGGAGAGCAGCGAGAGCCCGGCCGTCGCCGCCCTCGACCAGACGCCCGGTCAGCGGGCACGGGCGGCCTCGGCCCAGTCCGCCGAGGAGAGCACCTCGCCCACCGACGAGACGGCTCCCAGCCGCGCCTGATCGTGGCCGCCGCCGTCCCGGGATCCCGGTAGTCGGGTGTCCCGGGGCCGGCGCCCGGTCAGGGCCGGTGGACGCGCCCGTACAGGTCGACCAGCGCCTTCGCCACGACGGCAGGTTCCTCGAGCGCGCTCAGGTGGGCTGCGCCCGGCACGACGGTCAGCGTCGCGTCCACGGCGGCGTCGACCATGTGCTGGGCGTCCTCCTCCGGGGTGATGCGGTCCTCGTCGCCGACGACGACGGCGACCGGCCCGGTGAAGGACCGCAGCACGGCGGTCCGGTCCGGCCGGGCGGCCATCGCCCGCTGCGCCCAGGCCACGCCCGCCACCGACTGCGACCGGATCCACTCGTAGACGGCCGGGTAGTGGACCCGTCGCTCACGCTCGGACGTGGGGCCGAGCAGCTTCGCCGCCATCCCGATCACCGCGTCGAGGTTCTGCGAGCTCGTGACGGCGGCGGCGACCTGCTGCCGCACCTCGCGCACCTCGTCGTCGTCCGCCGTCGACTTCGTGTCGACGAGCCCGAGCCCGCGGACGAACTCCGGGTGCCGCTCGGCCAGCGCGAGCGCCACGTAGCCGCCCATGGACAACCCGACCACGACGGCGTGCCCCTCCCCCTGCCCGCGCAGCGTCGTGTGCACGAGGTCGGCGGCGGCGTCCAGGCTCGGCGGGAGGTGGCCCAGGTCGCTGTGGCCGTGGCCGGGCAGGTCCACGGCGACGATCCGCGGCCCCGGCGGGAGCTCGTCGACCATCGCCGCCCACATGCGATGGTCGAGCGGGAAGCCGTGCAACAGCACGAGCGGCACACCGGCACCGTCTCGCAGCTGGAAGGTCGCCAAGGTCGGGCTCGTCATCGTCCTCATCCTCTCGTCGTGGCCGGGGCGAGGTCCGAGGCCTGCTGCACCTCGCCGTCGTACCGCACGGGCAGCGGGGCGTGCCCCGGTCGCACGTGCTGCACGATCTCGTCGAGCACCCGCCGCACGGCCGGCTCCCCCACCCACAGGTGCTTGGCGCCGTCGACCCCGATCACCTCGGCCTGGGGCACCCGGGCGAACCGCTCGCGCGCCTCGGCGGGCTGCAGGTAGTCGTCGTGCTCGGGGACCAGGACGACGAGTGGCTTGCCGAAGTCCGCCCAACGGTCCAGGTCGTCGTCCGTGGCGCGGTGCAGCGGTGGCGAGAGCAGGATCGCGCCCTCGATGCTGGGGTCGGCACCGTGCTTGAGCACCAGCTCCGTCCCGAAGGACCAGCCCACCAACCACGGGTGCGGCAGCCCGCGGAACTCGGCGAGCTCCAGCGCGGCCGCGACGTCGAACCGCTCCGCCTCCCCGCCGTCGAACTCGCCCTCGGACGTGCCCCGGGGGGACGACGTCCCGCGCGTGTTGAAACGGAGCACCGCCAGGTCGGCCAGCGCCGGGAGCCGCCAGGCCGCCTTGCGGTAGACGTGCGAGTCCATGTACCCGCCGTGGGTCGGCAGCGGGTGGAGCGTCAGCAGGCTGGCCGCCGGATCGTTCTCGGCCGGCAGGGCCAGCTCGCCGACGAGCGTGAGCCCGTCGGCGGTGTGCAGCTCGACGTCCTCACGACGTGCGGGCAGGACGGTCATCGAGCGGATCTGGTGTCCGGTGGCGTCGTCGTTCACCCTCCCAGCCTAGTTCGGCGGCCGGCTCACGCTCGCCGGGACGAGAGCGCCCCAGCAGGTCAGCGCAGGCGCTCGCGCCGTTCCCAGCACGACGAGTGCCAGTGCCGCCGTGCCTCCAGCCCGGCAGCCTCTCCCCCGAGCGCGTCCACGGCCCAGGCGACCACGTGCGGCGTGCCCGGCGGGATCTGCTGGCGGCAGGTGGGGCAGGTGTAGACCTTGTCGCTGCCCCGGACCCGGCGGACGGTCCACTCACCGTCGCCGGCGCTGACCCGGCGGACACCGCCGAGGGCGCGGTCCATGTCGAGGGGCTGGTGCTCCGCACCCCACGGACGCTTCCGGGACGGTCGACGCGACGGCATACCGTCCATTGTCACGCGTCCTGGCACGGTGCGCGCACGACCCGCAACCGGGGAAAGGGTGCCCAGGTTCGGCCGTTAGAGTATGCCGGATCCACCGTCGACCGAAGGGCAACCCGTGAAGCTCCGTATCCCCGCCGCCGCAGGCGTCGCGCTGACCGCCTCGCTCGTGCTGGCGGGCTGCGCCGACGACAGCGGCGCGCCCGAGGAGAACTCCCCGTCCGCCGAAGCCTCCGCCGAGGCCTCGGAGTCCGCCGCCGCCCCGGGGCAGGCCGAGCCCACCGAGGCCGACATCGCGGCGGTCGAGGCGATCGAGGTCACCGGCGAGGTGGGCGACGAGCCCGAGCTCGCGTTCGACGCGCTCGAGGTGTCCGTGCCGACCACCGTCGTGGTCGACTCCGGAGACGGCGACGAGCTGACCGAGGGCATGAAGGTCACGATGCACTACGTCGCCTACGACGCCGCCGGGGAGCGCATCGGCTCCACCTGGGAGCAGGACTACCCCGAGAGCTTCCTGCTCGGCGACCCGACCTACGAGCTGCTCACCGCGCCCCTGGTGGGCCAGTCCGTGGGGACACGGTTCCTCATCGCGAACCCGACCTACGACGCGCAGAACGAGCCGTCGACGGTCGTCAACCTCGTGGAGATCACCGAGGCCGTCGAGATCCCGGCGCGCGCCGAGGGCGAGGCCGTCGAGCCCGCCGACGGCCTGCCGACCGTGACGCTCGACGACCAGGGTGCGCCGTCGGTCGAGATCCCGGACGGCTACGAGGGCTCGGACGAGCTCGTGGTGCAGACCCTGATCCAGGGCGAGGGCGAGGAGATGGACGCCGAGCAGACCATCACCGCGCACTACACCGGCTGGACGCTCGACGGCGAGGTCTTCGACTCGTCCTGGGAGCGTGGCGACCCGTTCTCCCGGCCCCTGGCCCAGATGATCCCCGGGTGGATCGAGGGCCTGGCCGGCCAGGCCGTGGGCAGCCAGGTGCTCCTCGTCGTCCCGGCCGAGCAGGCCTACGGGGCGGAGGCCGACGGCTCCCACGAGCTCGCCGGCGAGGACCTGATCTTCGTCGTCGACATCCTCGACGCCGGCTGAGCACTCTCGACCGAGCACGCACCACGACGAACGGCGGGCCCTCTCACGAGGGCCCGCCGTTCCCGTGCCGCGACCTCGTCGACGCGAGCAGCTCCGCCGGGGGTCTAACGCCCTCGCTCTTCCATGATGGTGTTCGCCCCGTCGACCGTGATGAGCTGTCCCGTGATGTACGACGCGCCCTCACCGGCGAGGAACGCGATCGCGTAGGCCACCTCGTCCGCGGTGCCGGACCGACCGACAGGTGTTGCCGCGCCCATCACCCGCTCGTGCTCGGAGGCGGACGCCGTGTCGATCCATCCCGGGGCGACGGCGTTCACCGTGACGCCTGCTGCGGCGGTGTCGATCGCCATCGCGCGCGTCAGCCCGACGATGCCGGCCTTCGCCGCGTGGTAGGCGACGTCGCCACCGTAGGCGGCGACGGGCCCCGACACCGAGGACACGTTGACGATGCGGCCGTAGCCGGCAGCCTGCATGCGGCCCGTCACCGCACGGGTCATGAGGAACGTCGTGGTCAGGTTCCGGTCGATCGAGGCCTGCCAGTGGTTGCGGGAGAGTGCACCGGCGGTGCCCGACGCGTACGAGTCGGACACGGAGGTCATCCCGGCGTTGTTGACGAGGATGTCCACGCCACCGAACGAGTCCGTCGCGCACGCGACGACGGCGTCGACACCCGCCTGGTCGGTGAGGTCGGCCACCACCCCTTCGGCTCGGACACCGGCGGCGCGCAGCTCTGCGACCCGCTCGAAGATGCGATCCGTCGTCGACGTGATCACCACCCGGGTGCCGTCGGCCCCGAGAAGACGGGCTGCCGCGAACCCGATCCCCTGTGCGCTTCCCGCGCCGGTGACGATGGCTGCTCGCTGTCTCTGCGTGGTCATGATGAACCCCTCCGTCGATGTGTACGACTGCGCCAGGTTCACCACGGTCGACGTCGTGACGTCGATGCCGACCCGGTCCTCGCGCACGGATGCCCGCGTGGACACCGGCACGCCGAGTGAAGACCATGTGGCTGGCACAGGGTCAAGCCGGGTCGGGAAGAGGTCCGTCGTCCGCCCGACGCAGTCCGGCGGTCGAGCACAGACCCGGGAGAGGCATCAAGGCCCTTCGGCTCCTGCGGGCGGCCCGCGGCCGGCGTCGGGTGCAGGTGAGTCAGCAGCGGTTCAGGGCGGCCCGCTCTATGATCGGGTGATGGCTGTGCACTGGAGCATCGGGGCGGATGCCGGCGACCCGCTGCGGCTTGCTGAGTTCTGGGCGCTGGCGCTGGGGTACGTCCCAGAGCCGGGCTATGACGACGCCGACGGCGCCTCGTTGGTCGACCCGGACGGAGCCGGCCCGGCGATCGGCTTCTTGCGAGTCCCGGAGCCGAAGACGTCCAAGAACCGCTTCCACATCGACATCCGGGTTGCCGGCGAACCACCGTGGGACTGGCTCCAGCGGGCCGACCTGATCCGCGCGAAGGTCGCCGAGCTCGAGGCCGCGGGGGCGACCACCGTGCGCGAGGAGGAGTACGCCGACGAACGCGGTTCAGTTCTCGGTCACGTCGTCATGCTCGACCCCGAGGGCAACGAGTTCTGCGTCGCTTGAGGAGGTACCCCTTCGCTCCGGAGGTCAGAACGGGGGGCGTCTGAGCCCTGCTCGAGGAGCGGTGCTCGACGGGCGGTGAGCGGTTCTGCAGCGACGAGCCCGGTTCATCACGCCTGACGCGCGATGGCACGACCGAACGGGTGCTCCCGTCCGTCTCCGACCTCCTGTGTCCAGGGAGAGTCGGCACGCAAAGAGGCCCGGAACCGCAGGGATCTGCGGTTCCGGGCCTCTGATCAGCCGCGACGGGCGACGGGTGTCCGACACGAGGTCAGAAGTCCCAGTCGTCGTCCTCGGTCTCGACGGCCTTGCCGATGACGTAGGAGGACCCGGAGCCTGAGAAGAAGTCGTGGTTCTCGTCCGCGTTCGGGCTGAGCGCCGCGAGGATGGCCGGGTTCACGTCCGTCTCGTCCTTCGGGAACAGGCCCTCGTAGCCCAGGTTCATCAGGGCCTTGTTGGCGTTGTACCGCAGGAACTTCTTGACGTCCTCGGTGAGCCCCAGCTCGCCGTAGAGCGCGTCGGTGTACTCGACCTCGTTCTCGTACAGCTCGAAGAGGAGCTCGAACGTGTAGCCCTTCATCTCGTCCTGCTCCGCCGAGGTGAGCTGGGCGAGACCCTTCTGGTACTTGTAGCCGATGTAGTACCCGTGCACGGCCTCGTCGCGGATGATGAGGCGGATCAGGTCGGCGGTGTTCGTCAGCTTGGCGCGGCTCGACCAGTACATCGGCGCGTAGAAGCCCGAGTAGAACAGGAACGACTCCAGCATGGTCGAGGCGACCTTGCGCTTGAGCGGGTCGTCACCCCGGTAGTAGTCCAGGACGATCTCGGCCTTGCGCTGCAGGGCGGGGTTCTCCTCGGACCAGGCGAAGGCCTCGTCGATCTCCTTGGTCGAGATGAGGGTGGAGAAGATCGAGGAGTAGCTCTTGGCGTGCACCGACTCCATGAACGCGATGTTGGTGTACACCGCCTCCTCGTGCGGCGTGATCGCGTCGGGGATGAGCGACACCGCCCCGACCGTGCCCTGGATCGTGTCCAGCAGCGTCAGGCCCGTGAAGACGCGCGTGGTCATGACCTTCTCGGCGTCCGAGAGCGTGTGCCACGACTGGATGTCGTTGGACACCGGCACCTTCTCCGGCAGCCAGAAGTTGCCGACCAGGCGGTCCCAGACCTCGAGGTCCTTCTCGTCCTGGACGCGGTTCCAGTTGATCGCGGTGACGCGGTCGATGAGCTTGAGCTTGCCCGTGGGCGACATGGCAGGGTCCTTCGAGAACGTGAGGCGGAAGAGGTCGGGGCGGGCGCGCGGCGCCCGCCCCCAGGAGGTCAGAGCATGCAGCTGACGCAGCCCTCGACCTCGGTGCCCTCCAGCGCCAGCTGGCGCAGGCGGATGTAGTACAGCGTCTTGATGCCCTTGCGCCAGGCGTAGATCTGCGCCTTGTTGACGTCGCGGGTGGTGACGGTGTCCGGGAAGAACAGCGTCAGCGACAGACCCTGGTCCACGTGCTGCGTGGCCGCCGCGTAGGTGTCGATGATCTTCTCGTAGCCGATCTCGTACGCGTCCTGGTAGTACTCCAGGTTGTCGTTCGTCATGTAGGGCGCCGGGTAGTAGGCACGCCCGAGCTTGCCTTCCTTGCGGATCTCGATCTTCGCCGCCACCGGGTGGATGGAGGACGTCGAGTTGTTGATGTAGCTGATCGACCCGGTCGGGGGCACCGCCTGGAGGTTCTGGTTGTAGATGCCGTGCTCCATGACGGAGGCCTTGAGCTCGCGCCAGTCGTCCTGCGTCGGGATGTGCACGCCCGCCTGGGAGAAGAGCTCGGCGACCCGAGCGGTGGCGGGCTTCCACTCCGCGTCGGTGTACTTGTCGAAGTACTCGCCGGAGGCGTAGGTCGAGTCCTCGAACCCGCCGAACGCCCGGCCGCGCTCCTTCGCCAGCCTGTTCGAGGCCGCGATGGCGTGGTAGGCCACCGTGTAGAAGTAGATGTTGGTGAAGTCGATGCCCTCGTCGGACCCGTAGTGGATCCGCTCGCGGGCCAGGTACCCGTGCAGGTTCATCTGACCGAGCCCGATCGCGTGCCCGAGCTCGTTGGCACGCTTGATCGACGGCACCGACTCGATGCTCGTCTGGTCCGAGACCGCCGTCAGGGCGCGGATCGCCGTGTCGATGGTCCGGCCGAAGTGCGGCGAGTCCATCGTCCTGGCGATGTTGAGGGAGCCGAGGTTGCAGGAGATGTCACGGCC
Source organism: Isoptericola halotolerans (assembly GCF_013149785.1). Classification (GTDB taxonomy): domain Bacteria; phylum Actinomycetota; class Actinomycetes; order Actinomycetales; family Cellulomonadaceae; genus Isoptericola; species Isoptericola halotolerans. Next base: position 829,905 of record NZ_JABEZU010000002.1, on the reverse strand, counting down.
GACGTGGTCGTAGGACAGGTCCTCGTGGAACGTCGAGGCGGTGGAGACCTGCAGGATCTCCGAGCAGAGGTTCGAGTGGGTGATGCGCCCGGCGATCGGGTTCGCCCGGTTCACCGTGTCCTCGAACATGACGTACGGGTAGCCGGACTCGAACTGCAGCTCGGCGATGGTCTGGAAGAAGTCGCGCGCCTTGATCGTCGTGGACCGGACGCGGTCGTCGGCGACGAGCTCGTCGTACTTCTCGGTGATCGAGATGTCCGCGAACGGCTTGCCGTAGACGCGCTCGACGTCGTACGGGCTGAACAGGTGCATGTCCTCGTTGCGCTTGGCCAGCTCGAACGTGATGTCCGGGATGACGACGCCGAGCGAGAGGGTCTTGATGCGGATCTTCTCGTCGGCGTTCTCCCGCTTGGTGTCGAGGAACCGCAGGATGTCCGGGTGGTGCGCGTGCAGGTACACCGCCCCGGCGCCCTGGCGCGCGCCGAGCTGGTTGGCGTAGGAGAAGGAGTCCTCCAGGAGCTTCATCACGGGGATGACGCCGGAGGACTGGTTCTCGATGTGCTTGATCGGCGCGCCGTGCTCGCGCACGTTGCTCAGCAGCAGGGCGACGCCGCCACCCCGCTTGGACAGCTGCAGCGCGGAGTTGATGCCGCGCGCGATGGACTCCATGTTGTCCTCGATGCGCAGCAGGAAGCAGGACACGGGCTCGCCGCGCTGCGCCTTGCCGACGTTGAGGAAGGTCGGGGTCGCCGGCTGGAAGCGTCCGGAGATGACCTCGTCGACGATGTCGCGCGCCGTCTGCTCGTCACCGTCCGCGAGGCCGAGCGCGACCATCGAGACACGGTCCTCGAAGCGCTCGAGGTACTTCTTGCCGTCGAAGGTCTTCAGCGTGTACGAGGTGTAGTACTTGAACGCGCCGAGGAACGACTCGAAGCGGAAGTCCGCGGCGTAGGCGCGCTGGAACAGCTCCTTGACGAACGCGCGGGAGTACCTCGCCAGCACGGCCGGGTCGTAGTACTTGTTCTCGACCAGGTGGTCGAGCTTCGCGTCGAGCGTGTCGAACTCGATCGTGTTCGGCAGCACGTGCTGCCGGAAGTACGCGGACGCCGCCTCGCGGTCCTTCTCGAACTGGATCTTGCCGTCCGGACCGTACAGGTTCAGCATCGCGTTGAGCGCGTGGTAGTCGAGCTCCGACTGCTGCAGGGGCACGGCGACCGCGCTGTCCTGCTCGGTCGCTCCGGGCGTGCTGCTCACGCCGAGATCAGTGACTGTCGTTGCCAAAATCGTCCCAATCCGTCACGGACGCGCTGGGCGTCCTCGGCCGTCCCGAGCAGCTCGAAGGCATACAGGTACGGCACCTGGCACTTCGCCGAGATGATGTCACCGGCGATGCAGTAGGCAGCGCCGAAGTTGGTGTTGCCCGCAGCGATGACGCCGCGGATCAACGACCGGTTGTGGGTGTCGCCGAGGAACCGGCGGACCTGGCGGGGCACCGAACCGCCCTCGTTGCCCCCGCCGTAGGTGGGGACCATGAGGACGTACGGTTCGTCGACCGTCAGGAATCCGTCGGCCGGGCGCACCGGGATGCGGTGGACCGACATCCCGAGCTCCTCGAGCCCGAGCCTCTGGACGAACCGGTGCGTGTTCTCCGACACGCTGGAGAAGTAGACGAGCGACCCCATGTCACCCTCCCCCCGAAGGACGTGCTGCCGTGCCGAACCGGTCGCGGAGGTGCACCCGCGACCGGGCCGGAGCAGTATCAGGCCGAGACGGCCTGCTGCGCGGCGACGGCGCTGATGCGGTCGGGGCGGAAGCCCGACCAGTGCGTGTCGCCGGCGACGACGACGGGGGCCTGCAGGTACCCGAGCCCGCGAACCATCTCGAGCGCCTCGGCGTCCTCGGTGATGTCCACGACCGTGTACTCCACGCCCTTGCGGTCGAGGGCGCGGTAGGTCGCATCGCACTGCACGCAGGCCGGCTTGCTGTAGACCGTGACGCTCATGTCGCACTCCCTGTCTCGCCGCCCGATCGGCGGTCGTCCCGTGTCATGTCTGGTGGTTCCTGGCGACTGTCCCCGGCCCGCCGCTGTCGGCCGTCGGCACCCTTGCCGAGAGCCTGTGACCAGTGACGACACCAGTGGAACTACGCCGATGTTGTTGCCGCGGCTGCCGGTGGCTTCCGCGTGCCTCAAACACTACACCTAGTGTTTGCCGGACGCTCGCCCACGACATGTAGTGGTCGACACTGTTGTGGTTACACCGGTGTGATTCGCCCGGAATGGCCCCTGCGAGCCCTCGGAGGAGCCCTCGGGAAGACCTGCGAGCATCGTCGCACGAGCCCCTGACACACCCTCGTCGTCCACCCCGTGGTCCACCGTTCGCAGGCCGCACGGAGGGCGCGCTGGTGCGGCTCGCCCGCCGTCGTCCACAGCTCGTGGACGACGGCGGTCCACACCCTGTGCACGACGACGGGCGTCGTCTGCGGGTCGGCTACGGGTCGCCTGGCAGCGCCGAGCCTCAGATCTTCCTCACACCACGACGCCCGGGCGTGTCGAGCACACCCGGGCGCGTCGTCGGCCGGCGTGTCGTCAGTCGGTGGGGCCGGCCTCGAACACGGCCGGGAGACGCCCGCTGCGTGCCAGCCGGGCGTACCAGTACGCCGAGTCCTTCCACGTCCGCTCGCCGGTGGGGTAGTCGACGCGCAGCAGGCCGAACCGCTTGGAGAAGCCGTAGGCCCACTCGAAGTTGTCCATGAGCGACCACGCGAAGTAGCCGCGCACGTCCGCGCCCGCGTCGATCGCCGCAGCGACGGCGGCGACGTGGTCGCGCAGGTAGGCGACCCGTGCCACGTCGTGGACCCGGTCGATGCCCAGCGCCGGGTCCTCGACGACCTCGTCGTCGAACGCCGCACCGTTCTCGGTGACCGCCAGCGCCTGGTCGGGGTACGTCTCGTGCAGGCCGAGCAGGAGCTCGGTGAGCCCGGCGGGCTCGACGTTCCACCCCATCGCCGTGCGCGGGCCGGGCTGCGGGAGGAACTCGACGTCGTCGGCGGCCACCCACGGCGAGACCGCCGTCGTCTTGTGCCCGTCGGCGCGCACCGGCTCGCCGTCGCCGACGAAGCGGCGCACCCGCGTGGACGAGTAGTAGTTGACCCCCAGCACGTCGAGCGGTTGGCGCACGAGCTCGAGGTCGCCGTCCAGCACGAACGACCAGTCCGAGACGCCCGCGGTGTCGGCCTGGACGTCGGCCGGGTAGGCGCCCTCGAGCAACGGCCCCAGGAACACCCGGTTCGCCAGACCGTCGACCTGGCGCACCGCGTCCGCGTCCGCCGCCGAGCCCGACGCCGCCCGGAACACGTGCAGGTTCAGGGTGATCGAGCAGGCCGCACCCGGGATCTCCTCGCGGATCGCGCGCACGGCCAGGCCGTGGGCGAGGTTGAGGTGGTGCACCGCCGCGAGCGCCGCGGCCGGTTCGGTGCGGCCCGGTGCGTGGACGCCCGAGGCGTACCCGAGGTAGGCGGAGCACCAGGGCTCGTTGAGGGTGGTCCACAGCGCCACGCGGTCGCCGAGCTCACGGGCCATGGCGCGGGCGTAGTCGGCGAACGCCTCGGCGGTCTCCCGCACGGCCCAGCCGCCGGCGTCCTCCAGCTCCTGGGGCAGGTCCCAGTGGTAGAGCGTCACGTACGGGGTGATGCCCCGCTCGCGCAGCGCGTCGAGGAGGTTGCGGTAGAACTCCACCCCCTCACGGTTGAGCGGGCCGCGTCCACCGGGCTGCACGCGCGACCAGGAGATCGACAGCCGGTAGGCGCTCACCCCGAGCCGGTCGAGGTGGTCCACGTCCTCCGCCCAGCGGTGGTAGTGGTCGCAGGCGACGTCGCCCGTGTCCCCACCCTGGACGGCGCCGGGCACGCGGCACAGCGTGTCCCAGATCGACGGCCCGCGGCCACCCTCGGCGGCCGCCCCCTCGATCTGGTAGGCCGCGGTGGCGGTGCCCCACAGGAATCCTGGCGGGAACTGTCCGGTCGTGCTGATGGTGCTCACAGGTCGATCCTCACTTCTCCCGGACCGATGGCCTCGGTCCGCAGGCCACCGACCTGAACCGCCCATCGGGTGGAAGCGTTCCCACTCGAGACGACGACGGCGTCCTCGGTGCGTCGAACACGGAAGGTCGCCGGTGCGCCCTCGCCACCGGGCACACGGACCTCGGAGTCGTGACCGACTGCCAGCTCCACGCAGTGCAGCGTCACGTCCTCGGCCCAGGCGTAGTCGGGACGGTCGGTGCGGGCCCCGACAGGCAGCACGCTACCCGGTCGCACGAGCAGGGGCAGACTCGCGAACCCGTGGGTCTCGGTGACCCACCGCGGTCCGGTCACCACGTCACCGTCGATCGGACCGCCGTCGGCGACCGCACCGGGGTCGAGGTGCGTCCAGCGGCCCTCGGGCACGTACACCTCCGCCGTGCCGTCCTCCCTGAAGACCGGGGCGACGAGGAGCGCGTCGCCGAGCGTGTACTGCGTGTCCACGCCGAACGTCGCGCGGTCCTGCGGGAACTCGAGCACCATCGGACGCATCATGGGGGTCCCGTCCCCGACGACCTCCTCGGCGAGACGGCCCAGGTAGGGCATGAGCCGCATCTTCAGGTGGGTGAGACGGCGCGCGACCTCGACCGCCTCGTCGTCGAACACCCACGGCACCCGGTACGACGACGACCCGTGCAGCCGCGAGTGGCTCGACAGCAGCCCGAAGGCGAGCCACCGCTTGAAGACGCCCGCGTCCGGCGTCCCCTCGAAGCCGCCGATGTCATGGCTCCAGTAGCCGAACCCCGACATCGCCAGCGACAGCCCGCCCCGCAACGACTCGGCCATCGCCGCGTAGGTGGAGTCGCAGTCCCCGCCCCAGTGCACCGGCATCTGCTGGCCGCCGGCGGTCGCGGCCCGGGCGAACACCACCGCCTCCCCCGTCCCGCGGCGGCGCTCCAGCAGACCGAAGACGGCCTCGTTGTAGAGCTGCGCGTAGTAGTTGTGCATGCGCTCGGGGTCGGAGCCGTCGTGCCAGACCACGCCCTCGACCGGCACCCGCTCGCCGAAGTCGGTCTTGAAGCAGTCCACACCCTGGTCCAGCAGGCGCTCGAGGTGCCCGAGGTACCAGGCCGTCGCCTCCGGGTTGGTGAAGTCCACCAGGCCCATGCCCGCCTGCCACAGGTCCCACTGCCAGGTGCCGCCGTCGTCCGTGCGCAGCAGGTATCCCCGCTCGGCGGCCTCGGCGAACAGCGGCGAGCGCTGGGCGATGTACGGGTTGATCCAGGCGCTGACCTTCAGGCCACGCTCGTGCAGGCGGGCGAGCATGCCCTCCGGGTCGGGGAACGTCCGCGGGTCCCACTCGAAGTCGCACCACTGGTACTCGCGCATCCAGAAGCAGTCGAAGTGGAAGACGCTCAACGGCAGGTCGCGCTCCGCCATCCCGTCGATGAACGACATCACGGTCCGCTCGTCGTAGTCCGTCGTGAAGGACGTCGACAACCACAGCCCGTAGGACCAGTCCGGCACGTGCGGCGGACGCCCCGTCAACGCGGTGTACCGGCGCAGCACGTCCTTGGGCTCCGGGCCGGCGACGACGTGGTAGGTCAGCGACTGGCCCGGCACCGAGAGCTGCACGCGTGAGCTCACCTCGGAGGCGATCTCCAGGGAGACCTTCTCGGGCTGGTCCACGAACACCCCGTAGCCACCGCTGGTGAGGTAGAAGGGCACGTTCTTGTACGCCTGCTCGCTGGAGGTGCCGCCGTCGGCGTTCCAGACGTCCACCTCCTGACCGTTCTTGACGAACGGGCCGAACCGCTCCCCCAGGCCGTACACGTGCTCGCCCGGCGCCAGCGCGAGCTGCTCGTGCATCCAGTGCCCGCCGTCGTCCCCCGAGACCGCCGCCACCGACTTCGGCAGGCTCGAGGTCAGCACCCGGCCGTCCAGCTCGAAGTCGACTCGCCACGGCCCCTGCCGGTGCACGCGGACGGTCAGCCCACCGGTCTCGAGGACGCCGGCGGCCTCGTCGACCTTCACCACCGGCACGAAGCCGGGTTCGCGGTGCAGCGCGAAGTCCGGGCCGCGGCGCACCCCGCCCGCGTGGTGCTCGACGCGCACGGTGACCACACCGGGCGCCGGCGAGGAGTACGTCAGGGTGAGCAGAGGCCTGTTCAGCGTGTCGCCCCGGTGGCGGATCACGGTCGTCGGGGCGAAGACCGTCATCGTGCCCGCCGTCTCGTCGACGCGGACGTCGTCGACCTCGACGGCGTAGAGCGGTTCGATGCCGGGCCTGGACTGCCAGTAGCCGTCCGTGAACTTCATGGTCGGTTCACCTTCTCGTCGGTGGTGGTGCGGGGCGTCGGGCTCACTTCACCGCTCCCGCGGTGACGCCCCGGGTCAAGGTGCGCTGGAAGAGCAGGAAGAAGATCAGCGCGGGAAGGAGCGAGATCAGTGCGCCGGCATTCGTCGTCGGTGCATCCATCATGCGATCGCCCTGCAGGGAGGCCAGGGCGATCGGGATCGTCTGGGTGTCGTTCGTCGTCAGCATCACCAACGGGATGAAGAACTCGTTCCAGGTCCAGATGAAGAAGAAGATCATCAGCACGCCGAGCGTGGGCCGCACGATGGGGTAGACGACCTGCCAGAGGATGCGCCACCGGCCTGCTCCGTCGAGGGCGGCGGCCTCCAGCAGCGCCGGCGGGAACGTGCCGAGGACCGACGCCAGGAGATAGGTGCCGAACGCCGACTGGACCACCGTGAAGATGATGATGACCGACCACTGCGAGTTCGTCAGGCCCACCTGCCGCGCCATGTCGAACAGCGGGTAGATCAGCGCCTCCTGGGGCAGCATGTTCGCCAGCAGGAACAGCATCACGATCCAGAGCCTGCCCCTGACCTTGCCGATGCCGATCGCGTAGGCGTTGAGCAGCGAGATCAGGCACCCCAGCACGGCGACGACGCCGGCGATGAAGAACGAGTTCCAGAGCTTCACGGGGAAGTCCACGCGCTGCCAGAAGGTGACGATCCCGTCCAGGTACAGCGAACCGGGCAGGCTCAACGGACCGTTCTGGGCGTAGTCCGCCGGCGACTTGACCGCGTTGAGGACCATGATGACGAACGGGGCGAGCATCGCGAGCGCGACGACGACCGCGGCGGCCAGCACGAACCAGCGGGCCGCGCCGCGACGTCGCCGCCTCCGGGGGTGCACGCCGGTCGCCGCCGGCGTCGTCGGTACCACCTCGGTGGTGGAGCGGGTGTCGGTGACCATCAGCGTCCGGCCTCCTCACGGCGTTCGGCTCGCGCCTGCAGGACGAGGATCACCGCGGCCACCGCGATGATCACGACGGTCAGCACGGTCGCGACCGCCGACCCGTAGCCGACCCGGGACTTGTCGAAGAAGTTGAGGTACGAGTAGTAGCTCGGCACGAGCGTCGAGCTCTCCGGTCCACCGCGCGTCAGGACGTAGATCGGGCCGAACACCTTCAGCGCGGCGACCGTCGAGGTGAGCGTCACGACGAACGTCTCCGGCCTGATCTGCGGGACGGTGATGGCCCGGAACCTCCGCCACCAGCCCGCGCCGTCGAGCTCGGCGGCCTCGTAGAGCTCCGGGTCGACGCGCTGCAGCGCGGCCATGAAGATCACCACCGGGTAGCCGATCTGGACCCAGATGAGCACGAGCATCACGCTCGGCATCGCTGTCGCCGGGTCCCCGAGCCAGTTGGGCGGGTTCTCGACGCCCAGACCTCGAAGGATGACGTTCAGGGCTCCCGTCTGGGAGTTGAGGATCCAGTTCCACAGCACGCCGGCGACGGCGACCGGCAGGATCTGCGGCAGGTAGTACGTCGCCCGCAGCACCGACGCCACCCGGGCGCCGAAGCGCCGCCCGAGGTAGTCGAAGAGCACCGCGGCGAGGAGGAGACCGATCAGGGTCGGCACGACCACCATCGCCAGGATCATCGCGACGGAGTTCCGGAACGACGTCCAGAAGGCGGAGTCGCCCCAGAGGGCGACGTAGTTGTCGAACCCGACCCACTCCAGCGGTGCCAGGCCGCCGGGCCAGGAGAAGAGGCTGATGTAGACGTTGGTGACCAGCGGGTACCCGATGATCAGGACGAACCCGACCGCGCCGGGGATCAGGTAGGGCAGGTACGGCAGCCAGGCGGGCCGACGGCGGCGCGTGCGCGCCACGGGTGGTGCGGACATTCGAGGCTCCTCGGTGCCGGGACCGGCTCAGCTACCGAGCAGGTCGGACCTGCCGTCGGTGTAGGCGGCCTCCAGCCCCTCGAGCACCTCGTCGGGCGACTTCGACTGGTTGACGAGGGACTGCAGCTGGGTGACGACCACGTCGTAGTAGCCAGGGACGGGCCAGTCCGGGTAGAACGCCAGCCCGTCGGCGTCGAGGATCTCCTGGAAGTTCTCGGTGAGCTCGCGGGTCTTGTCGTCGTCGATCACCGTCGGGTCGCCGGCCACCGGCAGCCCGCCGGTCCGGGCGAGGACGTCCTGGACCTCGGGGCGCAACGTGATGTCGATGAACTCGGCGGCGAGCGACGGCGAGTCGGCGTTGGTGGGGACGACCCACAGGTTGCCGGAGGACCCGGCGTGCAGCTCGTTGCCGGGGAAGTTGAACTGGCCCCACTCGGCGTCCATCTCCTCGACGACGCGCCCGAACCACCAGGAGCCCGAGACCATCATCGGGTAGGTGCCGTTGATGAACGAGACCCCCATGTCCTCTGCCGTCAGTGCGGCCGAGTCGCCGGCCACGTAGCCGGCCTCGATCCACTCGTCGAGCTGCTCGGTCGCCGCGGTCATCTCAGGACCGTGGAAGTCGGCGTCCCCCGCGAAGAGCTGGTACCGGTCGACCAGGTCGCGGTCACCGTGCGCCAGGACGAGCTGGTACCAGAGCTGGCCCAACGGGTACTCGGCGCCCGCCTCGGCGAGCGGGGTGACGCCCTCGTCGGCGAAGGCCTGCATGACGTCCTCGAGCTCGTCGAGCGTGGTCGGCACGTCCAGACCGTGCTCGTCGAACATGTCCTGGTTGTAGTACACGCCGACGAACTCGCCGTAGTTCGGCACCCCGTACCACTCGCCGTCGCCCATCAGGCCCGACTCGTCGTAGCGCGCCGTGGTCGCGAGAGAGCCGGGCAGGGAGTCCGCCCACCCCTTCTCCTCGGCGACCTCGGTCAGCGGGCGCAGCAGGCCTTGCGAGGCGAGCTGCCCGGCGGTCGCGTTGCCCTTGTTGTACTCCATGACGTCCGGCACCTCGTCGCCGGTGAGCACGATCTTGGCGTTCTTCTGGATCTGCTCGAACGTCTGCTTCTCGAGGACGACCTCGACCTCGGGGTGCTCGGCCTCGAAGATCTCGATCGCCTCGGCCCACGCCTGACCCATCGCGGAGTCGTCGTTCTCGTAGTGCCAGATCGTCAGCGTGTCGGCATCGGTGTCGCCGCCCGTGGTCGGCGCGGCGCCCCCTCCCCCGCCGACGCAGGCCGTCAGTGCGGCCAGCGGCAGCACCACCAGCGCGGTGGTCCTCGCGACCTTGCGGGTGCGGTTGATCATCGGTCCTCCTCGTCGAGCCGGCTCAGCCGGGATGTCACTGCGTCGTCGAAGCGCTTCGATGACCGAGTATCAGGGAGCACGGTGGTCGAGTCAAGGCATCGCCCCTCGGCAGCGAGGCCTCAGGCCTCCCGCGGCACCAGGACGGCGGCGTCCAGAGCGGGGATGGTGGTCGTATCTGTGCAGTTCACACCGCTGATCAGGTCCGTCATCGCGGACTCGAGGCGGATCGTGGCGGGGCGCTCGGAGTGGTTGAGCAGAAACACCGCGTGACCCCGGTGAACCGCTTCGACTCCAGATGCCGTCCTGACCCTTCCCAGCACGCCCGTGACACCGGCTCGCTCCCAGGCGTCCACCAGCACGTCACGCAGCAGCGGCCCGGGGAGCACCGTGCCCACGTACCAGGTCGCTCCCGCTCCGTGCGACCGGCGGGTGACCGCGGCGCCGCCCGCGAGGTGACCGCCGTCGAAGGTGGCCAGCACCTGCGCGTCGTCGGCACGCAGGAGCTCGCCGAGGATCGTGGCACGGTGCCCGTCGCCCTGCGCGCCACCGGAGGGTTCGGCGCCGCCGTGCGGCCACGTCTCGTCGAGGGTGAGCGGCACCCCGTCGTCCGGCAACGGGACCCACTCCTCGCCGCTGACACCGAGCAGGTCGCGCAGCAGCACGGGCGACCGCCCGGTCCGCACGTGGGCGTTCTCGTCGGCCACGCCGGTGAACGGCCCCACGACGACGCTCGCACCACGGGACGCCGCCGACGCGAGCCCTCGGGCCGCGTCGACGGACAGCAGATAGCTCTGCGGCACCAGGACGACGTCGTAGCCCGCGGCACCCGTCACCGCGACGTCGTCGGGGTGCGCCAGGTCGACCGTGACACCCGCGTCCCACAGCACCCGGTACCACGAACGCAGCACCTCCAGGGTGCGCAGCCGGTCCGTGGGCCGTGCCTGCTCCTCCGCCGCCCACCAGGACTCCCAGTCGAAGAGCAAGACCACCCGCGCCGGGACCGGTGAGCCCACGACGTCCCGCAGCCGGCGCAGGTCGGCACCGACCTTCCGGACACCGTCATGGACCCGGGTGTCCGGTCCCGCGTGCGGCAGCATCGCCGAGTGGAACCTCTCGGCCCCGGCGCGCGACGCCCGCCACTGGAAGTAGCAGACACCGTCCGCCCCGCGGGCGACCGCCTGCAGCGCCTCGAGGCGTGACCGCCCGGGCGACTTGGGGAGGTTGTGGTCCCGCCAGCTCACGGACCCGACCGCGGCCTCCATCAGCATCCACGGGGCTCCGCCGCCGAGGGAACGCATCAGGTCGCACGCGAGGGCGGCGTCGGCGGGAGCCCACGGATCACCTGGGTCCGGGTAGGCGTCGTCGGCGACGACGTCCAGGTCCTGGGCCCACGACCAGTAGTCGGCGAGCGGGAAGAAGCCCATGAGGTTCGTCGTCACGGGTCGCTCCGGGTCGACGGCGCGGATGACGTCACGCTGCTCGCGGTACAGCGTGCGCAGCTGGTCCGAGGAGTATCGGCGGAAGTCCAGAGCCTGCGACGGGTTGACGTGGTACGGCATGCGTCGTGGCGGAACGATCTCCGTGAAGTCGGCGTAGTGCTGAGACCACACCGTGGTGGCCCATGCCTCGTTGAGGGCGTCGATCGTGCCGTAGCGCGCCCGCAGCCAGCGGCGGAACTCGACCGCGGACTCCTCTCCGTGGCAGACCTGCCCGAACTCGTTGCCGACGTGCCACATCCGCACGGCCGGGTGGTCCGCGTACCTGTCCACCAGGTCGCGGGTGATCGACAGCGCGTGCTCCCGGTAGACCCGCGAGGCGGGGCTGAACTGGTTGCGCGAGCCCGCCACGAGCCGCACGCCGTCGGCGTCGACCGGCAGCGTGTCGGGGTGCAGCCTGCCGAGCCACGGGGGCGGTGAGGCGGTCGGCGTCGCGAGGTCCACCGCGACGCCCCCGGCGTGCAGCAGGCCGAGGACCTCGTCGAGCCAACCGAACTCACGCACCCCGGGGCGGGGCTCGTAGCGCGCCCAGGAGAAGACCCCGACGGTGACGAGGTTGACACCGGCCTCCGCCATGAGGCGCACGTCCTCGCGCCACGTCGTCCGATCCCACTGCTCCGGGTTGTAGTCGCCGCCGTAGAGGATCCCGAGGTCGCCCGTCAGCTCCGCGAACCTGCCCCCGGCTGCTCGGCGCGCCGTCGCGCCCTGACTCGACACCGTCGTCCCCTCCCTGTGGCGCGCCACCGTGCGCGCCGGCCTCTCGACGTCGTACGACCGGCGCGTCTCGCCCGCGGTCGTTCTGTCGAAGCGTTTCAACACGCTAGCCTGCTTCCATGCCGGAAGTCCAGCACCCGGGGCACGGCCCCGAGCACGACGACGTGCCCAGCAGCCCGACCCGACCCCGGGCCGACCGGTACGCGACATCCGGCCGCTCGACGGCCACGGACGGGGCCGCGACCGACGGCACGGACCGGCACCACCTCCGTGCGGAGCACGTGCTTCACGACGACCGGCCCGCGTCGAAATGGATCGAAGCGTTTCCGGTCGGTAACGGTTTCCGTGGCGCCCTGTGCGCCGGGCGTCCCGGCACCGAGCGGCTCTGGCTCAACGACTCCTCCGCCTGGTCGGGCGTGCCCGGCGCCGACCCGCTCGCCGGCGTGGCCGCGCGCGGTCCCGAGCACCTCGCCACGGCCCGCCGTGCCCTCGACGACGGGGACGTCCGCCGCGCGGAGGCGCTGCTCGCCCGGACGCAGAGCCTGTGGGCGCAGGCGTACCTCCCGCTCGCCACGGCCGAGATCACCGTGCAGCCCGCGGAGCCACGGCCGTCCGCGCCACCGCAGGACGAACGGCTGACCCGGCGAGAGCTCGACCTGCGCACGGCGACCGCTCGTCACACCTGGGTCTCCGCCTCCACGGGCGAGGTCACCCAGGAGACCTGGGCCGACGCCCGCGGCGGGCCGATCGTCCACGTCGTCCGCGCCGACCGGCCCGTCGAGGTGTCCGTCGCGCTGACCAGCCTCCTGCTCGCTGCAGGCGGCGACGCCGAGGACGACGGTGGACGCACGCTCGGGGGCCGCCCGGTCGGCGGTCCGCCCGGTCTCGAGGCCACCTGGCACCTGCCGGTCGACGTCGCTCCCGGCCACGAGGAAGTCGCCGACCCGGTCCGCTACGACACCGACCGCGGACGGACCGGTCGCGTCACCGTGACGGCCCTGGACGATCCCGGCGCCGGGGTGCGGGACGGGACCTTGCGCACCTCCGCCCGTCGGGAGCACGTGCTGCTCGTGGACACCACGACCGAGCCCCTCCCCCGGAGCCGACCGGACCACGCCGACCCCCGCGCGACGGCGACGGAGAACCTGGCGACCCGGCGCCGGGAGCACGAGTCCGCCCACCGGGAGCTGTACGAGCGCTTCGAGCTGCGCCTGCCCGCGGCCGACGGCGCCGCCGAGCTGACCACCGAGGCACGGATCGCGGCCGCCGCTGCACGTCCCGACCCCGGGCTGGTCGCTCTCACCGCCCACTACGGCCGCTACCTGCTCCTGTGCTCCTCCCGCCCGGGCGGGTCCCCCGCCACCCTGCAGGGCATCTGGAACACCGAGCTGCCCGCACCGTGGTCGAGCGCCTACACCACCAACATCAACCTGCAGATGGCCTACTGGCTCACCGAGGTCACCGGGCTCGGCGAGTGCCATGAACCCCTGCTGCAGCTCGTCGTCGACCTCGCCGCCGGCCCGGGAGCCGTCGTCGCACGCGAGCTCTACGGCATCGACGGCTGGGCCTGCCACCACAACTCCGACGTGTGGGGGCACGCAGCGCCCGTGGGCGCCGGGCACGGCGACGCCTGCTGGTCGGCGTGGCCCTGGGGCGGGGTCTGGCTCGCCGACCACCTCGTCGAGCGGCACCGCTTCCGGCCCGACCCCGAGTTCCTGCGCACCGTCGTCCGGCCCGTGCTGCGCGGAGCGGCGCAGTTCGTCCTCGGCTGGGTGCGAACGTCCGACGACGGCGGCCCGCTGCGTGCCTGGACCGCCCCCTCCACCTCGCCCGAGAACCACTTCGTGGCCGACGACGGCGCACCTGCCGCCGTGACGACGTCGGCCACCATGGACGTGGCCCTGGTGCGCCGTCTCGCTGCGTCGTGCCGGGCGGTCGCCCGCGAGCTGGGCGACGAGGACGACTGGGTCGAGCGGCTCGAGGCCGTGGCCGCCGCGCTGCCGGACCCCCGGGTCGACCACCGCGGCGCGGTGGCCGAGTGGGCCACCGACCTGCCCGAGGCCGAACCCGAGCACCGGCACCTGTCCCACCTGATCGGGCTGTACCCCTTCGACCAGATCGACCCCACGAGCACCCCGGAGCTCGCCCGCGCCGCAGCCCGCACCCTCGAGCGACGAGGGCCGGAGAGCACCGGATGGTCGCTGGCCTGGCGGATGGCCCTGTGGGCTCGGCTCGGTGAGGCGGAGCGCGCGGCCGAGCAGGTCCGCCTCGCGCTGCGACCCGCGATCAGCGGCTCCGGCGAGCGGGGCGGGACGTACCCCAACCTGTTCAGCGCGCACCCGCCCTACCAGATGGACGGCAACTGCGGACTGACCGCGGGCGTCGCCGAGATGCTGCTGCAGTCCCACCGGACCAGCGACGGGGCCGTGAGGCTCGACCTGCTGCCGGCGCTGCCCGGCGGTTGGCCGACGGGACGGGTGCGCGGCCTGCGCGGCCGCGGAGGCGTCGTCGTCGACCTCGCGTGGCACGACGGGCGTCTCACCGCAGCGACCCTGACCGCTGGGCGAGACCTGGACGTCGTCGTCGCACGCCCGGACGGTCCTCCCGAGACGAGACACCTGGCGCGGGGCGCTAGCGTGAGCCTGACCTCGTCCCCCGTCACCACCCAGAGGAGCTGAGCCATGGCCACCATCGAGGACGTCGCGCGTGCCGCCGGCGTGTCGTCGTCCACGGTGTCGTACGTGCTGTCGCAGAAGCGCTCGATCTCGGCGCCGACCCGCCGACGGGTCGAGCAGGCGATCGCCGACCTCGGCTACCGACCGCACATGGGCGCCCGGGCGCTGGCCTCCCGGCGCACGCACGTCATCGGGCTCATGGCACCGCTGCGCTCCGGCGTCGACGTCTCCGTCATCATGCAGTTCGTCACCGGGGTGGTCACGCGGGCCCGGGACTTCGAGCACGACGTGCTGCTGCTCACCCAGGACGACGTGACCGGGGTCGAACGGGTGGCAGCCGGTTCCATGGTCGACGCGATCGTCGTCATGGACGTCGAGGCGGACGACGAGCGCATCCCCCTGCTCGGCACCGTGAAGCAGCCGGCCGTGCTCATCGGACTGCCCCGCGACGCCGGTGGACTGAGCTGCGTGGACCTCGACTTCGAGGCGACCGGGCGGCTCGCTGCCCGTCACCTGGCGCAGACGGGCCACCGCGACGTGGTGCTCATCGGGTCCCCGCCCGAGGTCATGGCCCGGCACACGTCGTACGCCGACCGAGTGTTCCGCGGGTTCACCGCCGAGTGCGCGCAGAGCTCCCTGACCGGCGTGGTGCAGGCGTGCGGGTCGACGCCCGACGCCGCGCGCAGCGCCGTCGACGCCGTGCTCGACCAGGCCCCCGACACCACCGGCTTCGTGGTCCACAACGAGAGGGCGCTGCCGCACGTCCTCGCGCACCTGCGGGAACGGGGCCGCGACGTCGGCCGCGACACCGCCGTCGTCGCCGTGTGCCCGCACGACATCGCCCTGTCGCAGCACGTGCCGATGACGAGCATCGACATCCCCGGAGAGGTGATCGGCGCGGTGGCCGTGGAGATGGCGATGGCACGGCTCGAGAACGCCCGACCGTCGGAGACCCGGCTGCTCGCGCCGGTGCTCACCGAACGCGGCAGCTCAGCCCAAGGACCGGGCACCCCGGGCTGAGGCGTCCGGCCTCAGGCTCGGACCGTGAACCGCACGCGGACGTCCCGGACGGTCGGCCGCGAGGAGACCTCGAGCAGGGCGACGAACGCCCAGGCACAGAACAGCAGGAGCGCCTCCGTGCCCAGGCGGACCACCCCGACCGCGACGACGAGCAGCGACACGTGGGCGAGCGTGACCCGCCAGGACGAGAAGAGCTCGGCGGCGGCGATCCGGGCGGCGTCCCTCGTGCGGAACGCGAAGAACGTCGTCACGATCAGCATCTGCCCGGACCAGAGCGGCAGCAGCACGGCCACGACGATCGACAGCCCCCGCACGAGCTCGGCCCCCGGGACCACGTCGGCGAGCGCGACGTTTGCCCCGAGCACCCCGCCGACCGCGAGCGTCGGCACCCACCACCTCAGCACGTCGCCCACGTTGCGCCGGCACCCGCGGACGAAGAGCAGGAACGCCGAGGCGTCGGCGTCCTGCTGCCACCCGCGGACAGCCCAGAGCCCGGCCGAGAGCGCCGGCGCCACCGGCAGCAGCGCGAGCACCTGGAACGGCACGGTGGACGACCCCTGGCCGAGCAGCACGATCACCACCAGGGTGGGGGCGCACGTCACCACCAGGCACAGGCCGAGCACGGTGTAGCGGAACACCGCTCCCGCGATCTGCGAGAGCGGTCCGCTGCCGTGCTCGGCCGGGGTCCTCATCGCGGCTCAGCCCTTGACCGAACCGAGCATGATGCCCGAGACGAAGTAGCGCTGCACGAAGGGGTAGACGCACAGGATCGGGATGATCGTCAGGATGATCGTCACCTCGCGGATGTTCGCGCTGAGGAGCTCGGTGCTCATCCCCGACAGCGCGGCGCCCTCGGAGGTCGCCGACGACGCACCGGCGATGAGGTTGCGGATGTACAGCGTGACCGGGAAGAGCTCCTGGCGATCGAGGTACAGGAAGGCCGCGAACCAGTCGTTCCAGAAGAACACCGAGTAGAAGAGGATCATCGTCGCGATGACCGCCTTCGACAGCGGGAGGACGATCCGGCCGAAGATGCCGAACCATCCGAGCCCGTCGATCGCCGCCGCCTCCTCGAGCTCCTGGGGCTGGTTCTCGAAGAACGACTTCATGATCAGCAGGTTGAAGACGTTGATCGCCCCGGGCAGCACGATCGCCCACATCGTGTTCGTCATCCCCAACGACGAGATGAGGACGTAGTTGGGGATCAGCCCGCCGTTGAAGAACATGGTGAACACGGCGATCCCGACGAGCAGCCCGCGACCACGCAGGTGCGGCTTGGCGATGACGTACGCGAACGTCGTCGTCAGGATCATGGCGATGGTGGTTCCCACCACGGTGTACACCACGGTGTTCCGGTAGTTCGTCCAGAACATCGAGTTCTGCGCCACGGCGCTGTACGTGTCGGTGTTGAACCCGACCGGCCAGAAGCTCACCATGCCTGCCCGGATCGCCGCCGGGTCGGACAGCGACTGGGCGACGATCGTGACGAACGGGTAGAGCATCATCAGCGAGATCAGGACGAGCAGCGTGAGGTTCACCCTCGTGAACACGCGGTAGCCCCTGCTGTCACGCGGCCCGACGGCGCCGTGCGTCGTCGGCGCGCTCAAGATGTCTTTGGTCACCATAGACTCGTCCCCACCAGTCGACGCGCGACGAGGTTCGCCCCCAGGACCATCACGAGGCCGATGATGGCCTGGAACAGTCCGATCGCTGCGGCATAGCTGAAGTTGTTGGCCACCAGACCCACGCGGTACAGGTACGTGGAGATCACGTCCGCGGTGGCGTAGGTCAGCGGGTTGTAGAGCAGCAGCACCTTCTCGAACCCGACGTTGAGGAACGTGCCCACGTTGAGGATGAGCAGGGTCACCATCATCGGCCGGATCCCCGGCAGCGTGACGTGCCATGTCTGCCGCCACCGGTTGGCGCCGTCGATGACGGCGGCCTCGTAGAGCTGCTGGTCGATCGTGGTCAGCGCCGCGAGGTACAGGATCGTGCCCCAGCCGACGGTCTGCCAGATCTCCGAGGTGACGTAGATCGTCCGGAACCACTCGGCCCGCTGCAGGAACGCGATCGGTTCACCCCCGAAGGCACCGATGATCTGGTTCACCGTGCCCTCGAGCGACAGCAGCTGCATGACCATCCCGGCGACGATGACGATCGACAGGAAGTGTGGCAGGTACGTGATCGACTGGATCGTGCGCTTGAAGGCCCGTTTGCGGACCTCGTTGAGCATGAGAGCCAGCACGATCGGCAGCGGGAAGACGATGACCAGGGAGAGCCCGCCGAGGATCGCCGTGTTCCAGAAGACCTGCCAGAAGGTCGGGTCGGCGATGAACATGTCGATGTAGCGCAGGCCGACCCACTCGTCACCGAAGATCGACCCTCCGGGGCGGAACCTCCGGAAGGCGATGACGTTCCCGAGCATCGGGACGTACCGGAAGATCAGCAGGAAGACGACCGGCAGCAGTGCCATCGCGTACAGCGGCCAGTCGCGGCGCAACGCGGTGCGCCAGGGGACCTTGGCGGACCGGCGACGCACCGCGATCTGCTGACCGGGCCCGGCCCCCGGCGGTGACGCCGGGGCGACCGCAGAGCTCGGCACCACGCCGACCTTCTCCCCGCCGCCCCGCGCTGGGATGACGCTCATGCGAACTCCTTCGTCGGGCCCCGGGACGGGCCGGGACGCACAGGGCGTCCGACCCGTCCCGGGACCGATCGATCGGCGACGGTCAGGAACCCTGGTTCTCGGCGAACCGGTCCTTGGCCTCGTTGATGAGCTCGACGTAGGCCGGCAGCCCCTGGCCGTCGAGCTGGGTGACGAAGTCGTCCCACTCGCTCATGTCCCGCTGGCCCAGGATGAACTGCAGCGTGGCGGTGTCGACCGTGTCCTTCAGAGGAGTCGCCATGAGCGACGCCCGCTCGAGCTCGTCCTCCGTCAGGGGCGCGGGCGGGAAGGGCTCGCGGGGAGTCCGCGTGGACGTCACGACGTCGAGGTAGTCGACGAACTGCTCCGGGTTGTACGACTCCTTGAGGCTCCGGGACTCGGTGGAACCGGCCAGGACGTCGTTCGCCCAGCCGAGGTCCGCCTTGATGTCGATGGAACCCTCGTCGGTGTTGATGTTGTACGACTCGTACTTGTACTCCGGGTTGAGCGTGATCGTCCCGTCGGCGTCCTTGGTGTAGGTCTCCCCCTCGATGCCCCACTGCAGCATCTCGCGGGCGTCCTGGTTGTAGTAGAGCCAGTCGGCGAACTGGATGTACGTGCACAGGTCGGGGTCGTCCGCGGCCTCGGACGTGATCATGAAGCCGTTCCAGAAGTTCCGCGGCTCGACGACGGCGCCGGCGTCGCCGCCGGGGGGCGGCAGCTGGACGATCTCGAACTCGGCGTCGGGCTGGGCAGCCTTCAGCGCCGAGCCGAACTCCTGCACCGTGCCGGCCGCCCCGGACGCCGCGAACACGACCTCGTTGGCGAACTTCTCCTGGACGGTGCCCATGCCGTCGTTCTGCTCGGTGAACGACTCCGTGTCGAGCAGCCCGTCCTCGACCAGGCCGTGGAAGTACTCCACCATGTTCTTGTAGCCCTCGGTGGTGGGCGCGTACTCGAAGGCGTCGGTCTGCTCGTCGTAGAACATGCCGTTGCCGAAGCCCCAGCCCGCGACGGTGCCGAACGCGTGGGCGGCGTAGTTGAGCATCGACTGTCCCTCGAACCCGTCCGCGAGCGGACGGCTGTCGGGGTAGGCCTCCTTGATCAGCCGCAGACCCTCGCGCAGCTCGTCCCACGTGTCCGGGACGGGAGCGCCGACCTCGTCGAAGACGTCCTTGCGGATCAGGAGCGTGAAGACCGGGACGGACACCTCTTGCAGGCCGGGGGTCATGTAGTACTTGCCGTCGGCCTGGCGCAGGTTCTCGACCATCTCGCCGAGCTCCCACTCCTCGACGTACTTCTGGAAGTTCGGCATGTACTCGGCGTAGTCGCTCAGGGGCAGGACCGCCCCCGACGCCGCGTACTGCTGCTCGTCCCCGGTGTAGATGAGAGGGACCAGGGGTGGCGCGTCGCCGGCGCTGATCAGCAGACCCCGCTTCTCCTCGGCGTCGCTGAAGGGGATGTTCGTCGTCTCGAGCCGCACGTTGGTGCGGTTCTCGATCTCGTCGAAGATCTGCCACGAGTCCTTGATCGGGTAGTCCGGCCAGTCCGTCCACAGGATCCCGAGCGAGGTGGCCTCGGCTGCGGTGAACTGCGCGTCCGCCTCGCTGTCCTGCGCACACTCGAGAGCCACCGTGTCACCGTCACCGTCACGGTCACCGCCGCCGTCGCCCCCCGTGCTGCCGCTGCTGCACGCCGCCAGCACCAGCGCTGCCGATGTCATGGCAGCCGTCCCGGCGGCCAGCCGCCGGTTGCGCCCGGTCCGCCCCGCGTGTCGTCTGGTCATGGCTCTCTCCCTCGAGTCCGCCCGGCGCCGTCGCCGGGAGTGCCGCGTCCGTCCCTGCATCCGGTGCAAAGGGCCGAAAACGATTTACGTTGATCGATAAACTTCCACAGCCGAAAGCGTCGGTCAAGACGGCCAGATCACATCTTGGTCACGACTGCTGCCCCCGCGCGGCCGATCGCCGGTGGACATCGTTGCGCTGGAACGGTTCCCGGTGGTACTAATGTCGAAGCGCTTCGACGAACGGTCGTCCTCGCGCCGAACCATCACGAGGGAGTGACAGGTGAGCCTGACCCAGGGAACGCCGACGACGGCGGAGGCCAACGCTGCGGCGCCCGCGAAGCTCCGCCCCGCGCCGGACCCGCGGCGTCGGCGCGGCTCGCGGGAGGTCAGGAGCGCGCAGTCCTCGAAGACGCTCTTCCTGATGATCCTGCCGTTCCTGGTGCTGATCTTCCTCTTCTCGTACCTCCCGCTCGCCGGCTGGGTCACCGCCTTCTACGACTACCGCCCCGCCCTCGGGATGTCCGGCAGCGAGTTCGTCGGGTTCCAGTGGTTCGAGATGCTGGTGTCCTCCCCGACGCAGATGCAGCAGATCGGGCAGGTGCTGACGAACACCCTCGCGATGAGCTTCCTGGGATTCGCGACGTCCCTGCTGCCCGTGTTCTTCGCGATGCTGCTCAACGAGATCAGGGCCCCTTGGTTCCGCAACAGCGTCCAGACGCTGACAACGCTGCCGAACTTCATCTCGTGGGTGCTCGTCTACATGATCGCGTTCTCGCTGTTCTCCACCTCGGGGCTGGTGAACTCGGTCCTGCACGACTCGGGACTCATCACCACGCCCATCAAGTTCCTCGACACCGATCAGCACGTGTGGCTGGCGATGCTCCTGTGGAGCCTGTGGAAAGGCCTCGGGTGGGGGGCGATCCTCTACCTCGCCGCGATCGCGGCGATCGACCCCGCCCTGTACGAGTCGGCGCGGATCGACGGCGCCGGCCGCTTCCAGATCATGCGGTACATCACCTTCCCGCACCTGATGCCCACCTACGTGGTCCTCCTGGTGCTGTCCATCGCCAACATGCTCAACAACGGCATGGAGCAGTACTACGTCTTCCAGAACGCGTTCAACAAGGAGTACATCCAGGTGCTGGACCTGTACGTCTACAACATCGGGATCACGGGGAACAGCCTGTCGATGGCCACGGCCATCGGCATGCTCAAGAGCCTGATATCGGTCCTGCTGCTCGTGGCGGCCAACGCCGTCGCCAAGCGTGCCCGTGGCACGTCGATCATCTGAGGAGGGCGTCAAGACATGGTGACGACACCGTCTCCCCTGCCGGTGAGGAAGCCTCGCAAGAGCACTCCCCCGAGCTCGCAGCGGACGCGGGGGGACATCCCGTTCGCGATCGTGAACTACACCGGGTTCCTCCTCATGGCGCTGCTGTGCGCCTACCCGTTCTACTACCTCATCATCAACTCGGTCAGCGCCAACGACGCGAGCGCACTGGGTGATGTCCGGCTGCTCCCCCAGGGCCTCCACCTGTCCAACTACGAGCAGATCGCCGGGCTGCAGGGGTTGTCGAGCGCCGCGATCGTCTCCGTGGCACGGACGGTGATCGGGACGGTCTGCACCGTCCTCGCCTCGGCGTTCCTCGGGTTCATGTTCACCCAGGAACGCATGTGGAAGCGCTCCCTGTGGTACCGCCTGACGATCTTCACGATGTACTTCAGCGCCGGGCTCATCCCCATGTACATCACGATGAAGACGCTCGGGCTGACGAACTCGTTCTGGGTCTACATCATCCCGTTGATCGTCCAGCCCTTCAACATCATCCTCGTCAAGACCTACGTCGAGGCGATGCCACGGTCCCTGCAGGAGGCGGCGGAGATCGACGGCGCCGGCACGTTCCGGACGTTCTTCCGGATCATCCTGCCCAACATGACACCGATCCTCGCGACGGTGGCGATCTTCACCGCGGTCACGCAGTGGAACTCCTTCCAGGACACGCTGCTCTACGTCACCGACCAGAGCCTGTACTCGCTGCAGTACCTGCTCTACACCTACACCAACCAGGCGAGCAGCCTGGCGCAGGCCGCTCAGAACGCGCAGGGAAACCTCGGCTCCATCGTGTCGGCAGCGACCTCCCAGACGCCGACGTCGATACGGATGACCGTCGCCGTGATCGTGGTGCTGCCGATCATCTTCATCTATCCGCTCTTCCAACGGTATTTCGTCAAGGGCATCATGCTCGGCGCGGTCAAGGGCTGACCGCGCGCCAACGCAACACGAAGGGGTGTCATGAAGTCGAGAAAGGCAGCGGCGATCCTGGTCGCACCACTGGTCGGGGCTCTCTCCCTGACCGCCTGCTCCGGGCCGGGAGGTGAGAACGAGTCCACCGAGGCGGTGAGCATCGACCAGGACTGGTCGCAGGCCGACCCCATCACGGTCGACGTCTTCTCCGGGCTGGCCAACTACATGGGGATCCAGTCCGGGTGGTTCGGCAAGATCGTCGAGGACAAGTTCAACATGGAGCTCAACATCATCGCTCCCAACGTCGCCGGCGGGGGTGACACGCTGTACAACACCCGCGTCTCGGGCGGCGACCTGGGCGACCTCGTCATCGTCGACAAGGGCCAGCAGATGGACGAGCTCATCCAGGGCGGGCTCCTGCTCGACGCGTCGCGCTACTACGAGTCGATGGAGAACGTCGCCCCGTTCGACCCTGCGGTCGAGAAGCTCAACGAGGGCTCCGACGGCGTCTACGGGTTCCCCACGGCGGTCTCGACCCTGCTGCCCACCGAGCCGTCCGAGGGCCTCGAGCCCACGTTCGGCGCCTACCTGCGGTGGGACCTCTACGGTGAGATCGGCTACCCGGACGTCTCGACGCTCGAGGACCTCCTGCCCGTCCTGCAGGAGATGCAGCGGGCGCAGCCGGAGGCCGAGAACGGCCAGCCGACCTATGCGATCTCGCTCTTCGGGGACTGGGACGGCAACATGATGGTCACCGCCAAGCAGCCCGCCACGCTCTACGGGTACGACGAGCTCGGATTCGTCCTGGCAGCGGCCGACGGCTCCGACTACCAGAGCATCATCGACTCCGACTCGGAGTACGTCCGCGCGCTGAGGTTCTACTTCGACGCCAACCAGATGGGCCTCGTCGACCCCGAGTCGACCACGCAGAACTACGACACGATGTTCTCCAAGTACCAGAACGGGCAGGTGCTCCTCGCCTGGTGGCCCTGGCTCGGCCAGTCCGCGTACAACACCGAGGAGCGCATGGCCGAGGGCAAGGGATTCGAGCTCCTCCCCCTGGACGACCAGAAGGTCTTCTCCTACGGTGCCGAGGTCTACGGTGGTCAGCAGATCCTGGGCATCGGGTCCGGCGCGGAGGACCCCGAGCGCCTCGCGGCGTTCATCGACTGGCTGTACTCGCCCGAGGGTGTCATGGCCAACTCCTCGCAGACCATGGGCTCCGCCGGCCCGGAGGGCCTGACCTGGGAGCTCGGCGACGACGGCGAGCCGGCGCTGACCGACTTCGGCCGGCAGGTCTTCCTCGAGGGCGGCGCCGACGTGCCCGCCGAGTGGGGTGGCGGCGCCTACGAGGACGGCGTGTCGGCGCTCAACATCAACACCGTCCTGCCCAAGGACGTGAACCCGGAGATCGACTCCCCCTACAGCTACACCTACTGGCCGAGCTACCAGGAGTCGGTGGCGAACCCGCTCACCGAGGACTGGAGCTCTCGCGTGGGTGGTGCGACGACCGCCATGGAGTACCTCGAGACCGCCGGCGAGCTGATCGTCGCACCGGGCGCGAGCTACGTCGCACCCCCGGACGGCAGCGAGATCGAGGCGAACCGCAACCAGGCCAAGGCCGCCATCATCGAGCACTCCTGGAAGATGGTCTTCGCCAAGGACGAGGCCGAGTTCGAGAGCCTGCTCACCTCGATGCAGAACACCGCCAACGGTCTCGGCTACGAGGCCGTCCTCGAGTTCGACATGGCCAACGCCCAGGCACAGAACGAGTCCCGCGAGGCCGTCGCGGCAGAGTTCGGGTGAGCTGCGCCGTCGTCCGCTGAACCGGACACCGCGAGGCGGCATCGCACGGAGGGCCTGGGCACCGGTGCCCAGGCCCTCCGTCGTGCACCGCCCCGCGCCGTGGACGTCGGTGACGTCGCCCGATCACTGCCCCGAGTGCGGGCTGATCGGCTCCAGCTCGGAGGGGTCGGCCTGCCGCCGGCGGAAGACGTCGTGCAGCACGAGAGCACTGACGTAGGCACCGACGGAGAACCCGATCGTCGCCACGACGACGACGGCCTGCGGCATCACGAACACCAGGCATCCCGCCGTGACCGGCAGGAGCACGAGCCCCATGGTCCGGGCCGGCTCCACGAGGGGCAGCAGGACGGCGTTGTGCAGAGTGCGGCGCAAGGGGGCGTCGAACCAGGCGACCAGCGCGAACCCGTACAGCAGGGCCGCTGCACCGAGCAGCGAGCCGAGCGCGGCGAGCAGGCCGGCCACCGCCGTCACCACCCCGTCCATGGTCAGCCAGAACACGGCGCTGAAGGCCAGCATCGCGGTGGGAACGCCCAGGAGGAGCTGGACGAGGGTGGCTCTCCACCAGGTCTTCCGCAGGGCACGGAAGTACCCGCGGATCAGGTCGCCCCGCTCCTCGTCCGCGTACCGCAACGTCACCTCGTACAGCGCGCTGGTGGCCGCGCCGATCGTCACGAGCGGCAGGCACGTCACGATGTACAGGACGTTGAGGACCACGAACAGGACGAACGTCGTGATCCCCTGGGCGTTGCGGCCCTCCGGGTCGATCCTCATCGCACCGGCTCCACGACGCTCAGCTCGGCCCGCGCGGGCAGCTCGACGCTCGACGCCCCGGCGGCGAGCAGGTAGGTCCCGCGCTGGACCTCCAGGGCCCCGTCGAGCTGTCCGGGGCCTGCGGCGCGCCAGACGGCGAGGCGAGCGACGTCGACCGGCACCTCGACCACCCTCTCCTGCGCCGGCTCGATCCGGACCCGCCGGAACCCCAGCAGCAACCGCACCGGCGTCGGCTCCGGCACGTCCGGGCAGCCCAGCGAGTAGACCTGGACGAGCTCCTCCGCCGGGCGCGCCCCGTCGTTGCGCACGCGCACCCGCGCGGTGACGACGCTCGGGGACTCGAGGTCCTCGGGGTGCAGCGGTGGGTGGGCCCGGGTGGCGGCCGGGGCCTCGACGACGCTCGCCGAGAGCGCCAGTCCGTCGTAGGCCACGTCCCCGTAGGTCAGACCGTGCCCGAACGGGAACGCCGGCCTCCCGGGGTCCGTCGACGGCAGGTGACGGTACGTCACCTGCTGCTCGCGGACGTCGTAGTCGAAGAGGTCACCGGCCTGCTCCGGCCGGGCCGGCCAGGTCTGCGCCAGCCGCCCCGTCGGCTCCACGGCGCCGACCAGGACGTCGGCGACGCCGTGGCCCAGCTCCTGGCCACCGTGGCTGCTCCAGACGACCGTCTCGGCGCGCCCGGCCACGGGACCGAGGACGTACGGGTAGCTCGAGACGAGGGCGAGCACGGCACGAGGGTTGGCCTCGACGGCCGCCTGCCAGATCTCGACGGCGGCGTCGGGCAGGAACAGGTCGGGTCGGTCCTGCGTCTCGCGCCCGTTGAGGTGCGGGTCGTTCCCGACGGCGACGACGACGGCGTCGCACCGGGACGCGGCGTCCGCCACCACGGCCGTGCCGGACTCCAGCAGACGGGGGACGAACCGGTCGGCGTCCACGGTGGTGACGCCTTCGGCGCACAGCACGCCGGTCCCCCGCTGGGTGCGCAGCCACCGGCCCGACCCGAGGTGCAGCAGCGACCAGGTGCCGTCGGGGTGGACGTGCCGCCGGAAGGCCTCCTGGGCCACCCAGCCGCCGACGCGTTCGGCGTCGGCGCGCACGGGCCACGACCCGCCGGTGAGCAGTCGACCGGTGCGCCGCGACCGCAGGGTGAGCACGCCGTCGCCCCAGTCGGTGACCTCGAACAGGCAGCTCTGCTCCACCTCGACCCCGTCGGCGACCACACGGTCGCCGCTCCCGGAGACCGTCACGTAGCGTGCTGCGCCGACCGAACGCAGCGCGACGACGTCGGCACCGGACGCCTCCACCACGGAGGACGCCCCGAAGCGCTCCCGCAGGGCGTCCGCGACGCCGACGCCGTACGGCGGCGTGCCGGAGTACCAGTCGGTGAGCACGGCGCCGGCGAGCGGGCCCACGACGGCCACGGATCCCGTGGGAGCCAGGGGCAGGAGCCCCGCGTCGTTGCGCAGCACCACCACGGACCGGGTCGCGGCCTCGCGGGCGAGGGACCGGTGCTCCGGCAGGTCGATCGCGTCCGCGTCGACGGTGGCGTACGGGTCGTCGTCGCCGTCGAGCTCGCCGGTGAGCACCCGCAGCTCGAGCAGCCGGAGGACGGCGCGGTCGACGTCCTCCCTGCTCATCAACCCCCGTGCCAGCGCCTCCTCGGCCCGCGCGATCGTCGGGGCGGGGTCGGCGTCGTCGTCGGTGAAGGAGTCCACACCGGCGCGCAGCACGGCCGCGTTGCCGCTCGCACGGTCCGGGAACGCGTGCTGCACGGTGACGACGAAGGTCGGGGCCGCTGCGTCGGAGACCACGGCGAGCGACCGGTCCGTCCAGGACCTCAGCTCCGCGAGCAGGTCCGCCCGCAGGTGCGCCGGCACCTCGTCGACCTTGTTGTAGGCGAGCATCACGGCCGCGACCGCGCCCGAGACGACCGGCTCGCGGAACGCGGGGAGCTCCTCCTCGTGCAGGGTCCGCGCGCTCAGGTCGGAGCTGGTGGAGGACCGGTCGGTCTCGTTGTTGTACGCCAGGAAGTGCTTCAGCGTCGGGGCGGTCTTCCAGACCCGGTCGTGGTCACCGCGCAGCCCCCGGCAGTAGGCCGTGGCCAGGTGGGCGGTGAGGTGCGGGTCCTCGGAGTAGCCCTCCTCGTTCCTGCCCCATCCCGGGTGGCGCAGGGTGTTGACGACGGGCGCCCACACGTTGAGGCTGACCGTCGGGTCGGCCGCGTGCTTCGCCCGCACCTCCGTGGCCACCGCGTCGCCGATGCGCCGCAGCAGGTCCGGGTCCCAGGTCGTGGCGAGGCCGACGGGCTGGGGGAACACGGTGGCCCGGCCGAGCCAGGCGACGCCGTGCAGGGCCTCGCAGCCCGTGTGGAAGGCGGCGAGGCCCAGCCGGTCGACGGCGGGCATGCGCTGGTGCAGCATCGCCACGCGCTCGTCGGGGGTCAGCCGGGAGAGCAGGTCGCGGGCACGCTCCGGTGCCGGCAGCCGGTGGTCGCGGAACGGTGGCACGTCCATGGGTCTCCTCCAGCCGCAGCGGTGCGGCCTGATCGGTGTCTCGGCGCGTCGAAGCGCTTCGACGTACGCTACCGATGTCGGTGGGCTCCGGGCAACGTGCCGCGCGGCCGCTCAGACCCGCCGACCGCCGCGCCACACCTCGTGCACCACCAGGCCGCGATCGGTGACCACGAGGTCGGCCCGTCGGCCGGCGACGATGCCCCCGACGTCGTCGAGCCCCAGCACCCCTGCCGGCACCCACGACGCGCTGCGCACGGCGGCCACGAGCGGGACCCCCGCCGCGACGGTCGAGCGCACCACGTCGACGAGGTGCGCGGTGCCACCGGCGATGGGCCCGCCCTCGGGGTGCGCCGCGTCCACGACGCGTGCGACACCGTCCGTCACCGCGACGGACATCGGCCCGAGGTCGTAGGCCCCGTCCGACATCCCGGCAGCGGCCATCGCGTCCGTCACCAGCACCGTCTGGTCGACGCCGACGGTCTGCACCACGGTCCGCACCACGGCGGGATCGAGGTGGACGCCGTCGCCGATCAGCTCGACGACCAGGTCGCCACGACGGGCTGCCGCCAGGCAGGCCGGGATGGGTCCGGCGTCCCGGTGGTGGAGCGGCTTCATGGCGTTGAAGAGATGGGTCGCCGTCATCCTGCGTGAGGGCCCAGGAGCCGCGGCCAACGCCGCGACGACCTGCGCGATCAGCTCTTCTGCCTGGTCGGTGCTGGCGTCCGTGTGGCCGATCGAGGGGATCACCCCCGCCCGCACGAGGGCGTCAGCGACGCCACCCGGGCCGCGCACGCCCTCGACGTCCGGCGCGACGGTCATGGTGCGCAGGTGCCCGCGGGAGACCTCGACCAGCTCGCGCACGAGGGTCACGTCGCCCGTCAGCAGGTGGGCCGGGTCGTGCGCACCCCGTCGCTCCGGAGCGAGGAACGGGCCTTCGGCGTGGATGCCGGCGATCTCGCCGTCGTCGGCCAGGTCGGCCAGGAGCGCGGCACGTTCGAGGAGGACGGCACGGTCGGCCGTGACGAGGGACGCGAGCAGCGTGGTCGTTCCCTGGCTGCGGTGCTGCCGGACGGCGATCAACGCCTCGGCGTAGGTGGTGGCGTCCGGGAAGCTCGCGCCACCACCGCCGTGGTCGTGGAGGTCCACGAGCCCCGGGAGGACGTGGGTGCCGGGCGCGGGCTCCGGCGCAGCACGCACGGCGTCGCCGACACCCGCCGCGGGGGCGTCCTCGAGCGGGCCTGCCCAGACGATCCTGTCCCCGGCGACGACCACCGCGCCGTCAGGGACGAGAGCCGTCGGCGTGACGACGTCGCCCCGGACGGCGAAGACCTCGGGGGCGCTGGGAGCCTCCGGTGGCTCGGCAGGCGGTGCGGAGTGGGCCATGTGTCCATCCTGCACCACGAGCGAGCAATAACGAAGCTTGCCTCACAAAGTGAGGCGGTGGTCAGAAGAGACGTGACCCCGGGTCGTCGACGCCGCGCATCGCGTCGTAGTCCAGCACGAGGCAGCCGATCCCCCGGTCCGTCGCGAGCACCCTCGCCTGCGGCTTGATCTCCTGCGCGGCGAACACCCCGCGCACGGGTGCCAGCAGCGGGTCCCGGTTGAGCAGCTCCAGGTACCGCGTCAGCTGCTCCACACCGTCGATGTCACCCCGTCGCTTCAGCTCGACGGCGACCGTACCGCCGTCGCCGTCCCGGGCCAGGATGTCGACGGGACCGATCGCGGTCATGTACTCCCGGCGCACCAGGGTGTGCCCTGCTCCGAGCAGCTCGATCTGCGCGGCGAGCAGCTCCTGCAGATGAGCCTCCACACCGTCCTTCACCAGCCCCGGGTCGACGCCGAGATCGTGCGTGGAGTCGTGGTGCACCTCATGGAGCTCGATCTCGAGGCGATCGTCCGACTTCTGGTGCTGGACGGTCCAGACCTCGGTCACGCCGCGGTCGACGGCCGCCGGCTCCGGCTCCGCCACCGCCATCGAGCACGGCGGGCTCATCCAGTTCAACGGCTTGTACGAACCGCCGTCGGAGTGCAGCAGGACGCTCCCGTCGCTCTTGACGACCAGGAGCCGGACGGCGAGCGGGAGATGGGCGGTCAACCGGCCCGTGTACCGGGCCGAGCATCGAGCGACGACGAGTCGCACGGTCCTCCTTCGTGGGCTGGTCGGTCAGACGACGAGACCCCGTCGCCCTGGCGGAGCGGACTCGAGCCAGGACGCGAGACCCGCGTACGCGCCGGACGACATCGTCAGCTCGAAGTCGACGTCGTCGTACCGGCAGCGGACCAGGTACTGATCAACCTGACCGGCCTGGTCGAGCGGCGCGCGGCCCGTCACCGTCAGCCGGTCCCGGTGCCAGGTACGGGCGGGCCTGGGCGCGAGCGACCAGCAGCGCCACCAGTCGATCCTCCCGACCCCGTACTGGGCGATCCCTGCGGACCACGGTGCCTGAGGTCGCGCCGGTCGCGCACCGCACTGGAACGAGCCGACGCGGCGCGAGAGCGTCCGCAGGCGGGACGCCCCCAGTACCAGCACCAGGGCGAGCACCACCGCGACCGCGATGACGACCCCGAGCGCATACCCCACGAGAGCCCCGCCTCAGGCCAGGGAGCTCTCGCGGCCGGTGACCTCGGTGATCTCGTCGACGACGATCGTCACGACGTCGGCGTCCACCGAGACGAAGCCACCGCTGACCTGCGCCTCGACCGCCACCTGGCCAGGGGCCGTGGAGACCTTGACGATGCCGGGCCGCAGCACGGCGAGCAGCGGCGTGTGTCCGGCGAGGATGCCGATCTGACCGTCGGCGGACGGGGCGCTGACCTCACGCGCACCACCGGACCAGACCTTGCGGTCGGCAGCGACGAGATCGACGTTCAGCTCTGCCATGTCGGGCTCCAGAGTTCTTCAGTCAAGGGTGGGGCACCGTCCCGCCGGTCACCGAGGGTGCCGGCGGGACGGTGCGTGGGCGTCCGCGGACGGGACCTCAGGCCCCGTACTCCTTCTGGATCCTCGCCCAGTTGGCCTCGAGGTCCTCGAGGCCACCGATGTTGTAGAAGGCCTGCTCGGCGACGTGGTCGAACTCGCCCTCCGCGATCTTCTTGAAGGCCTCGACGGTCTCGCTCAGCGGCACCGTCGAACCCTCGACACCGGTGAACTTCTTCGCCATGTAGGTGTTCTGCGAGAGGAACTGCTGGATTCGGCGAGCACGCGCCACCAGCGTCTTGTCCTCCTCCGACAGCTCGTCGACACCGAGGATGGCGATGATGTCCTGCAGCTCCTTGTTCCGCTGCAGGATCTGCTTGACCGTCGTGGCGACGTCATAGTGCTCCTGCCCGACGTAACGCGGGTCGAGGATGCGGGACGTCGAGGTCAGCGGGTCGATCGCCGGGTACAGACCCTTCGAGGCGATCTCACGGGAGAGCTCCGTCGTCGCGTCCAGGTGGGCGAACGTCGTCGCCGGCGCCGGGTCGGTGTAGTCATCGGCCGGCACGTAGATCGCCTGCAGCGAGGTGATCGAGTGACCACGCGTCGAGGTGATGCGCTCCTGCAGGAGGCCCATCTCGTCCGCGAGGTTCGGCTGGTAGCCCACGGCCGACGGCATGCGGCCGAGCAGCGTGGAGACCTCGGAACCCGCCTGCGTGAAGCGGAAGATGTTGTCGATGAAGAGCAGCACGTCCTGCTTCTTCACGTCGCGGAAGTACTCCGCCATGGTGAGAGCGGACAGCGCGACCCGGAGACGGGTGCCCGGCGGCTCGTCCATCTGGCCGAAGACGAGGGCCGTCTTGTCGAAGACGCCCGCCTCGTCCATCTCGGCGATCAGGTCGTTGCCCTCACGAGTGCGCTCGCCGACACCGGCGAACACCGAGACGCCGCCGTGGTCCTGCGCGACGCGCTGGATCATCTCCTGGATGAGGACGGTCTTGCCGACGCCCGCACCACCGAAGAGACCGATCTTCCCGCCCTGCACGTACGGGGTCAGGAGGTCGATCGACTTGATGCCCGTCTCGAACATCTGGGTCTTCGACTCGAGCTGGTCGAAG
Source organism: Isoptericola halotolerans (assembly GCF_013149785.1). Taxonomy (GTDB): domain Bacteria; phylum Actinomycetota; class Actinomycetes; order Actinomycetales; family Cellulomonadaceae; genus Isoptericola; species Isoptericola halotolerans. The sequence goes on along the minus strand of NZ_JABEZU010000002.1, from coordinate 798,630 downwards.
GCCGGCGGCTTGCGGTGGATCGGCCAGCGCTCGGTGACCTCGAGCTTCTCGCCCTCGGCGAGGTTGAGCACGTCGCCGGTGACGTTGAAGACCTTGCCCTTGGTGACGTCACCGACGGGCACGGAGATCGGCTCGCCCGTGTCCGTGACCACGGCGCCGCGGACGAGGCCGTCGGTCGGCTTCAGCGCGATGGCGCGGATCAGCGAGTCGCCCAGGTGCTGAGCGGTCTCGAGGGTGAGGGTGAACTTCCCCTCGCCCTCGCCCTGGGCCGAGAGGTCCAGCTCGACGGTCAGGGCGTTGTAGATGTCGGGGATCGCGTCGTCGGGGAACTCGATGTCGACGACAGGGCCGATCACGCGCGCGACGCGGCCGGTCCCCGGCCCGGTCGGGCCCGCGCCGTGTGGTGCTTCCACGGTGGTGGCGGTCATTGCATGCCTCGCTTCGAAAGGTTCGGGTGTGAGTTCGTCGGTCGACGGCGTCGGACGGTGGTCACGACGCCGCGAGGGCGTCAGCACCCGAGACGATCTCGCTGATCTCCTGGGTGATGTCCGCCTGGCGGGCCTGGTTCGCCAGGCGTGTGTAGGTACGGATCAGGTCCTCGGCGTTGTCCGTCGCCGTGTGCATCGCGCGCTGGCGGGAGGCCAGCTCGGAGGCTGCGGCGTCGAGCATGAAGCTGAAGATCCGGCTCCGCACGTACCGCGGGAGCAGGGAGTCGAGCACCTGCTCCGGGGACGGCTCGAAGTCGTACAGCGGCAGCGCCTCGTCCTCGCCGGGCACCGCGACGCCCTCGACGACCTCGAGCGGCAGCATCCGCACGACGCGCGGCCGCTGGGTGACCATGTTGACGAACTGCGTGTAGACCACGTGGAGCTCGGCGACACCGCCCTCCGCCACCGGGGCCAGGAACGCACCGAGCAGCGTGTCGGCGATCTCCGTGGCGACGTCGGACTGCGGGTTGTCGGAGCCGTACGACCACTGCCCGGACAGCTCGCGCCCCCGGTAGCCGTAGTACGAGATCGCCCGACGCCCGGCGGCGTAGAGGGTGACCTCCTTGCCCTCGGCCGTGAGCTGGGCGACGAGGCGCTCCGACTCGCGGATGAGCGACGCCGAGTACGACCCGGCCATCCCCCGGTCCGACGCGATGACGAGCACCGCGGCACGGTTGGTGTCGTGCCGCTCGCTCGTCAGCGGGTGGTCTGTCGAGGTGTGGGTGGCCACGGCCGAGACGGCACGCGTGATCGCCCGCTCGTACGGCGCGGCCGCCGCGGTGCGACCCCGCGCCTTGCTGATGCGGGACGCCGCGATGAGCTCCTGCGCGCGGAACATCTTCTTCAGCGACTGCGTCGACTTGATCCGCTGCTTGTAGACGCGCTGGGATCCTCCGGCCATACGATCAGGCCTTCTTCTTCACGACGAGCTGCTCCTGCTCGACCTCGGACTCCGCCACCGCGTCCTCGCCGCCGACGAGCGGGGTGCCGTCGCCCTTGAGGAAGCCGTTGCGGAAGTCGTCCACCGCGGCCGCGAGGGCGTCCTCGGTCTCCTGCTCCAGCTTGCCCGACGCGACGATCGTCTCGAAGACGTCCGTGTTGCGGCGCAGGTGGTCGATGAGCTCGGACTCGAACCGCTTGACGTCCGGGACGGGGACGTCGTCGAGGCGGCCCTTCGTCCCGGCCCAGATCGACGCCACCTGCTCCTCGACCGGGTACGGGGTGTACTGGGGCTGCTTGAGCAGCTCCATGAGCACCGCACCACGGGCGAGCTGGCCGCGCGACGCGGCGTCGAGGTCGGACGCGAACATCGCGAAGGCCTCGAGCGACCGGTACTGCGCCAGCTCGAGCTTCAGCGTGCCGGAGACCTTCTTCATCGCCTTGACCTGCGCGTCACCACCGACTCGGGAGACGGAGATACCGACGTCGACCGCCGGACGCTGGTCGGCGTTGAAGAGGTCGGACTGCAGGAAGATCTGCCCGTCCGTGATGGAGATGACGTTGGTCGGGATGAAGGCGGACACGTCGTTCGCCTTGGTCTCGATGATCGGCAGACCGGTCATCGAGCCCGCTCCGAGCTCGTCCGAGAGCTTGGCGCAACGCTCGAGCAGACGGGAGTGCAGGTAGAACACGTCACCCGGGTAGGCCTCGCGGCCCGGCGGGCGGCGCAGCAGGAGCGAGACCGCACGGTAGGCGTCGGCCTGCTTCGACAGGTCGTCGAAGATGATCAGGACGTGCTTGCCGTCGTACATCCAGTGCTGGCCGATGGCCGAGCCGGTGTACGGCGCCAGGTACTTGAAGCCGGCAGGGTCGGACGCCGGGGCCGCCACGATCGTGGTGTAGTCCAGCGCGCCGGCCTCCTCGAGCGCGCCGCGCACCGAGGCGATCGTCGAACCCTTCTGGCCGATCGCGACGTAGATGCAGCGGACCTGCTTCGTCGGGTCGCCCGACTCCCAGTTGGCCTTCTGGTTGATGATCGTGTCGACCGCGATCGCCGTCTTGCCGGTCTGGCGGTCACCGATGATGAGCTGCCGCTGACCGCGGCCCACGGGGATCATCGAGTCGATCGCCTTGATGCCGGTCTGCAGCGGCTCGTGCACCGACTTGCGCTGCATCACGCCCGGCGCCTGCAGCTCGAGCGCACGGCGCCCGTCGGTCTCGATCTCGCCGAGTCCGTCGATGGGGTTGCCCAGCGGGTCGACGACGCGACCGAGGTACCCCTCACCGACCGGGACGGACAGGACCTCACCGGTGCGGCGGACCTCCTGGCCCTCCTCGATGCCGGTGAACTCGCCCAGGACGACGACACCGATCTCGCGCACGTCCAGGTTCAGCGCGAGGCCGAGCGTGCCGTCCTCGAAACGAAGCAGCTCGTTCGCCATCGCGCCGGGCAGGCCCTCGACACGGGCGATACCGTCGGCGGCGAAGGTGACGCGACCGACCTCCTCGGTCACCGCGCCCTCGGGCTCGTAGGACTTCACGAAGCTGTCCAGAGCGGCGCGGATCTCCTCCGGCCTGATCGTCAGCTCAGCCATTGCTCTTCTCCTGTCGTGGCCGCCGCAGCGACCGAACGTTCATCTGCGCCGACCGGTGGCCGGCTGGGCGTCGAATGGATCAGCCGGCCAGCCGGCGACGGGCGTCAGCCAGGCGGGACAGCACGGTGGAGTCGACGACGTCAGCGCCGACCTGGATACGCAGCCCACCCACGACGGCCGGGTCGACCGACACGTTGAGCTGCACGGGCCGGCCGTAGGCCCGCTCGAGGATCGCGCCGAGGCGCTGCTCCTGCGCCTCGGTCAGCACCGAGCCGCTGGTGACCGAGGCCACCAGGCGATGACGACGCTCCGCCGCCACCGACCCGTACCACGTGAGCGTCGGCACGAACCGGCGGCCACGCAGCGAGGTCGCCGCACGGCGGACGAGCACCAGCGTGACCTCGTCGACCTTGCCCTCGACCAGGGCGTCGGCCAGCGCCACCCGGCGGGCCGGCGCCGACGACTCGTCGGACAACGCCTGCTTGGCCTCACGCTGCCCCACCAGGGACCGCGTGAGGCGGAACAGCTCGTCCTCCACCGTCTCGAGGACGCCCCGCGACTCGGCCGCTGCGAGCGTCGCGTCCAGGGCGAGCCGTTCCACGGCGTCGACCAGGTCGGCGTCGTGCGACCAGCGCGACCGGGCCAGGCCCGACACGAGGTCGACGACACGCTCGTCGAAACGGCCGGCGAGCACGGCCGACACCACGCGAGCCTTGTCCTCGCCGTCCCGCGACGGATCCGCGAGCGAGCGGCGCAGCGCACCGGACCCGTCGAGCGCCGTCACCACGGCGAACAGCTGCTCGCCGAGTGCCAGGCCCTCGCCGGCCGCAGATCGCAGCACCGGCTCGAACCGCTCCTGAGCGGCGGCCAGCGATGCTCCGCTCGTTCCTCGCATCAGCCCTCCTTGACGCTCGTCGTCGCCGACTGGTCAGCCTCGAGCTCCTCGAGGAACCGGTCGACCACGCGTGACTGACGGGCACTGTCCTCGAGGGACTCGCCGACGATCTTCGACGCGAGCTCGGTGGCCAGCGTGCCGACCTCGGCCCGCAGCGAGACCGCCGCGGACTGGCGCTCGGCCTCGATCTGACGGTGAGCCGTCTCGATGATGCGCGACGCGTCCTCCGAGGCCTTCGTCTTCAGCTCCGCGACGATGGCCGTGCCCTCGGCACGAGCCTCCTCGCGGGTCTTCGACGCCTCGGCACGGGCCTCGGCGAGCTGCTGGTGGTACTCCGCCAGCGCAGCAGCGGCCTCTTCCTGGGCCTTGGCGGCCTGGGCGAGCCCGCCCTCGATCTTCGCGGTGCGCTCGTCCAGGACCGCCTGGAACTTCGGCAGCACCATCCGGTAGAAGACGACCGCGATGATGACCAGCACGACCGCGGACCAGAACCAGTCGTAGAACGGTGGGATGAACAGCTGCAGGGGGTCGTTCTCACCGCCCTCCGCGGCAAGGATGACCTGGTGATCCGCGGCGGGCATCAGAAGATGAAGCCCGCGACGAAGCCGAGCAGCGCGAGGATCTCGACGAAGGCAAGACCGATGAACATGGTCGTGCGGAGCTGGCCGGCGACCTCAGGCTGACGGGCCATGCCCTCGACGGTCTTGCCGATGAGGATACCGAGACCGATACCCGGGCCGATCGCCGCAATGCCGTAACCGATGGTGTTGATGCTGCCGTCGATGTCCACTGTGGTTCCTTCCGTTGGGCGCCGGACCGGGCGGTCCGGCGTCGTGACTTGCGTCGGTGAGTAAGGGGGTGACGCCGAGGTGTCCGACCCGTGGGGTCAGTGCTCCTCCTCCAGCGACATGTTGATGTACACGGAGGCGAGAAGGGCGAAGATGTAGGCCTGGAGCAGCGCGACGAAGACCTCGAAGAGGGTGACGGCGATGGCACCGACGAAGGTCAGCGCCGCGATGGGCTTGAGCGCCGGTGTCGCCTCGAGCAGCAGGTAGTGCGTCGCGGCGAAGCAGAGCACGAGGATGATGTGCCCGGCCACCATGTTGGCCGTGAGACGCAGGACCAGCGAGGCCGGTCGGATGATGAGGATCTGCAGCAGCTCGATCGGCGCGAGGATCACGTAGATCGGCGCCGGCACACCGGGCGGGAACATGTTGGCCCGCAGGTAGCCGAAGAACCCGTGCTGACGGATGCCCGCGGCCCAGTAGGCCACGAAGACCCACAGCGCCAGGAGGATCGCCACACCGGCCACCGAGGTGCCCGCCAGGTTGAGGAACGGGATCACACCCGTGAGGTTGAACGCGAGGATCGTCACGAAGATCGTCGTGATCATCGGCACGTACCGGCGCGCACGCTCGGAGCCCATGATGTCCTCGACGATGTTCTTGCGGACGAAGTCCAGGATCATCTCGATGACGTTCTGGAACCGCCCGGGCACCAGCTTGGCCCGACGGGCCGCCAGCACGAAGATCGTCAGGAGGACGACGGCCGCGATGATCCGGATCAGGTGGATCCGGTTGAACTCGAAGGGCGTGCCCGCGAACAGGATCGCCTCGGGGAAGAACTCCGCGATCGATGGGGCGTGGAAGCCGCCGTCCTCGTCAGAGGCGGCGAGCAACGTGGGGGTCGCTGACGTGAACAGGAGGACTCCCGGTGGTCGTTAGGTCCGGTGCACACCGCAGGAGATGGCACGTCGTCGGACCTGGCCGTCATGGATTCAGGCACAGCCTACCGGATGATCACCCGTGCTCCGACACGCGGAGGGCCGATCAGCGGCAAGATCCTGCGACTTGTGAAAGAAAGCACGAAACCGCGGGTCACGCCGGGACGATCAGGGCTGCACGTACGGCATCCGCCCCCGCGCCACCGCACGGTAGTCGAGCAGCGCCGAGCCGATCACACCCACCAGGAGCACCGCACCGAAGACGTACGGGTCGTAGAAGTCGGCGCCCCGCAGGACCACCAGCACCACGAGCAGCACGACGATCTTGGCCAGCCACGCGCCCATCACGAACGCTGCCATCCGCGCCGGCGGCGCCCCCACGGTCCGCTGCATCGACCAGATCGTGGTCCCGCAGAAGAACGCGGCGACACCCGCACCCAGCGCGGCGCCCCACACCCCGGCCGGACCGACGACCAGGCCACCGACCAGGGCACCGAGCACCAGCAGCGACACGACCAGGACGAAGGTGTCGCGCATGGCACGCCGCAGGATCAAGCGCTCCTCGGCATGGACCTCCTCGAACGACCGCCCGGTCGCGACGGGGTCCGGCCCCGTCTCCTCAGGGCTGTCCGGGGCGGGAGGCTGTGCGGTCATGGTCCGACTCCTTGGGGTGCGGGTTCGAGGGGGGCGGGACGACGGGTGGCGCCGCCATGTGGGCCGTGGGCAGCGCGCCCGAGGCGACGTCGTCGTCGAGGAAGCGCCCTCGCGTCCGCAGCGGGCCCAACGTGAGGACGAGCGCCACGACGATCGCGACGAGCAGCCAGACGACGACCACCTGCCAGCGCCAGCGCACGAACGCCGCGGCGCCGAAGGCGAAGACGGCCGTCCAGACGTAGAGGATGAGGACGGCCCGGCGATGCGAGTGCCCGAGCGCGAGCATCCGGTGGTGCAGATGCATGCGGTCGGGCGCCATCGGCGACTTGCCGGCGGCGAGCCGCCGGACCACCGCCATCGTCATGTCCAGCAACGGCAGCACCACCACGGCCAGCGGGAGCAGCAGCGGGATGAACAGCGGGGCGCGCTGGGCGCCGGACAGCGCGTCGGTGATCGTCGGGTCGATCCGCCCCGTCACCGAGATGGCCGCCCCGGCGAAGACGAGCCCGAGGACCATCGACCCCGAGTCGCCCATGAAGATGTGCGAGGGATAGAAGTTGTGCGGCAGGAACCCGAGACACACGCCGACCAGAACGGCCGTCATCATCGCCGCGAGGCTCGAGAAGTCCGTCGGGCTCGCCTGCGTGGTGAGCGAGTAGGTGTACAGGAAGAACGCCGAGCCGCCGATCGCCACGATCCCGGCCGCGAGCCCGTCGAGCCCGTCGACGAAGTTCACGGCGTTCATCGCGACGACCACCACGAGGATCGTGACGAACAGCGACAACCTCGCCGACGGGATCGTGAGGCCCCCGGGCGTCGGCAACGACGTGAGCTGGACCTGGTTGAAGGCCATGAAGCCGGCAGCGAGCACCTGGCCGGCCAGCTTGGTCATCCAGTCGAGGTCCCAGACGTCGTCGGCCCACCCCAGCAGGCACACGATCACCGCTCCCCCGAGGATGCCGAGCACCTGCGGTTCGTCGGCCACCCCGTCGAGGAACGGCATCTGTCCGGCGATGAGCACGGCCACCACGAGGCCGAACAGCATCGCCAGCCCTCCCAGGCGCGGCGTCGGCAGCACGTGGACGTCGCGCGCCCGGACCGCGGAGATGGCGTTCGTCCGGGTGGCGACCCACCGAGCGCCAGGGGTGGCCAGGTAGGTCACCGCCGCGGCGATGAGCATGACCAGGAGGTAGGCCCTCACCCGGCGGGCACCTCGCTCGGGCCCGCTCCGGGCTCCTCGTCCGACCGCTCGTCCGGCTGCTCGCCGAGACCGAGCACGGGGGTGACCGCACGGAGCTCGTCCAGCGACACCGCACCCTCGCGCACCACCCGCAGGTGCTCCCCCGTCGCGTCGACGATCGTGGAGGCGACCCCGCCGGGCGCCGTGCCGCCGTCGAGGTAGCACCCCACGGCGTCTCCGAGCTGCTCGACGGCGTCGGACGCCTCGCGGGCGGCCTGCTGCCCGGTCCGGTTGGCGCTGGAGACGGCGAGCGGACCGGTGCGACGCAGCAGCGCGAGCGCGGCCTCGTGGTCGGGCATGCGCAGGGCCACCGTGCCGTGCGTCTCACCCAGGTCCCACTGGAGGGAGGGCTGTGCGCGCAGGATGATGGTGAAGCCACCGGGCCAGAACTCCTCGACCAGGGCGCGCGCCTCGTCGGGCACCTCGGTCGCGAGCCCGTCGAGGGTCCGCACGTCCGGGACCAGCACCGGGGGCGGCATCTGGCGCCCGCGCCCCTTCGCCGCCAGGAGGGCGGCGACGGCGTCGGCGTCGAACGCGTCGGCGCCGATCCCGTAGACGGTGTCGGTCGGGAGGACCACCAGGCCACCGCGGGAGATCGTGTTGACCGCCTCGTCGATGCCGGGGCCCCAGGTGTTCGCGTCGGTGACGTCGTGCACGCTGCTCACACGCCCCAGTCTGTCACGGTTCGCACGTCGCCCGGCGCACGCCCGGGGGCCCTGCCGACCACCATGCGCGGCCGCCCCGTGAGGTCCTGCCGGGTCCGCACCTCGGCGAAGCCCGCGGCCGCCACCATCGAGCGGGCGGCCTCGGCCTGCACCTCGGCGTGCTCCATGACGTAGAGCCCGCCCGGACGCAGGAGACGGACGGCCGCCGCCGTCACGCCGCGCGGCACCTCGAGCCCGTCGCCGCCCAGCCCGTACAGGGCGACGGGCGGGTCGTGGTCCGCGACCTCGGGGTCGTGCGGCACCGCACCCGGGGGCACGTACGGAGGGTTGGAGACGACGACGTCGACGGTGCCGTCGAGCGCACCCAGCGCGGTGCGCGCGTCGCCGCGCACCAGGTGCACGACCGACGCCGCTCCGCCGGGCGACAGCCTCGCGACGTTGCGCGCGGCCCAGGAGTGAGCCTGCTCGTCGAGCTCGACCGCGTGCACCGACGCCCCCGGGACCTCGGTCGCGACGGCCAGCGCGATAGCACCCGACCCGGCGCACAGGTCGACGACGACGGCGCTGCCGCGCTCGCGCACGGAGACGACGGCCGCGTCGACGGCGACCTGGGCGACCTCCTCCGTCTCGGGCCGGGGCACGAAGACCCCGGGACCGACGTGGAGCTCGAGGTACCGGAAGGCGGCGCGGCCCGTCAGGTGCTGCAGGGGTTCTCGCCGGGCACGCCGCTCGACGAGGCGCGCGAAGACCTCGGCGACCGGTGCACTGTCCCCGGTGCCGCCGTCGGACCCCTTGTTCCCGACCGGGTCGTCGAGCACGGCGAGACGGCGGAGCTCCGCACGGTCGACACCGAGGACGTGCGCCAGGAGGACCTCGGCGTCGACGCGCGGGGACGGGACGCCGGCGGCCGCGAGGGTGGAAGACGCCGTACGGAGCAGCGCCGTGGGGCGCTGGTCCACCGCCGCCCTGCTCGGCCCCGCCTCAGGCATCGCCGGCAGCGGCCAGCCGGGCCGCCTCGTCGGCGTCGATCGCCGACCGCACCACGGGGTCGAGGTCCCCGGCGAGCACGTGGTCGAGGTTGTACGCCTTGTAGCCCGTGCGGTGGTCCGCGATCCGGTTCTCCGGGAAGTTGTACGTGCGGATGCGCTCCGAGCGGTCGACCGTCCGGATCTGGGACCGGCGGATGTCGGCCGCGGCGGCGGCGGCCTCCTCCTGCCGGGCGGCCAGCAGCCGCGCCCGGAGCACGCGCATCGCCTGCTCCTTGTTCTGCAGCTGCGACTTCTCGTTCTGCATGGACACCACGATCCCGGTGGGCTGGTGGGTGATCCGCACCGCCGAGTCGGTGGTGTTCACCGACTGCCCGCCCGGCCCGGACGAACGGTAGACGTCGATGCGCAGGTCGTTCGGGTCGATCTCGACCTCGCCCGGGTCGTCGACCTCGGGAAACACGAGCACGCCTGCTGCGGAGGTGTGGATGCGTCCCTGCGACTCCGTGACGGGCACGCGCTGCACGCGGTGGACGCCGCCCTCGTACTTGAGGTGGGCCCACACCCCGTCGCCGGGGTCCTGCAGCACACCCTTGGACTTCACGGCGACCTGGACGTCCTTGTAGCCGCCGAGCTCGGTCCCCGTGGACTCGAGGACCTGGGTGCTCCAGCCGCGGCGCTCGGCGTACCGCAGGTACATGCGCAGCAGGTCGCCGGCGAAGAGCGCCGACTCGTCCCCACCCTCGCCGGCCTTGATCTCGAGGATCACGTCGCGACCGTCGTCGGGGTCGCGCGGGACCAGCACGCGCCGCAGCAGCTCCGCGGCGTCGGACTCCGCCTCGCGCAGTGCCGGCAGCTCGGCCGTGAGCTCGGGTGCGTCGTCGCCCGACATCTCGATGAGCTCGGCGGCCGTCGCGGCATCGTCACGCGCGGACGCCCACGCCCGGTAGGCGCCGACGACCTGGTTGAGCTCCGCGTACCGCCGGCCGAGCGTCCGCGCCCGGGCGGCGTCGGCGTGCACCGCAGGGTCGGCGAGCGCGCGCTCGATGTCGGCGTGCTCGGCCAGCAACGGCTCGGCCACCGCGAAGTCCTCGGTCACGTCGGCTCTTCTCTCTCGTCGTGGGGACCGGTGGGCGGGGAGACACGACAGCGCCGGTGGTCCGACGTCCGACTGCCCCTGGAGAGGTTGTCGGGCGGACCACCGGCGCTGTGCGGGGTGCTACTTCTTGCCGTAGCGCGCCTGGAACCGGGCCACGCGGCCACCGGTGTCCAGGATCTTCTGCTTGCCCGTGTAGAACGGGTGGCAGGCGCTGCACACGTCGGCCGAGATCTTGCCCGACTTCTCGGTGCTGCGGGTCGTGAACGTGTTGCCGCAGGTGCAGGTGACCTCGGTCGTGACGTACTCGGGGTGGATAGCCGACTTCATGATGCTCCTTGGTGTGATGCCGCCGGGTCGCCTCGCAGGACCGCGAGCCGTGAACCGGTCGACCGACGAACCATTGTGCCAGAACGCGTGCGCGCCAGGGCGTGTTCCCGGTGTGACGTCAGATGGTCTCGCCCGGGTCCCCGTCCGAGAGCCCTGCCGGCGTCGTCTTCTGCACGTGCAGGAGGAACTCGACGTTGGTCTTGGACTTCTTGAGCTGACCCAGCAGGAGCTCGATCGCCTGCTGCTGGTCCAGCGCCCCCATGACACGACGCAGCTTGTAGACGATCCCGAGCTCGTCCTTCGACAGCAGGATCTCCTCGCGCCGCGTGCCGGAACCGTTGACGTCGACGGCCGGGAAGATGCGCTTGTCGGCGAGGTTGCGGGACAGGCGCAGCTCCATGTTGCCGGTGCCCTTGAACTCCTCGAAGATCACCTCGTCCATCTTCGAGCCCGTCTCGACGAGCGCAGAACCGAGGATCGTCAGCGAACCGCCCTCCTCGATGTTGCGGGCAGCGCCGAAGAACTTCTTCGGCGGGTAGAGCGCCGCGGCGTCGACACCACCGGACAGGATGCGGCCCGACGCCGGCGCGGCCAGGTTGTAGGCCCGCGAGAGACGCGTGATGGAGTCGAGGAGCACGACGACGTCCTGGCCGAGCTCCACGAGGCGCTTCGCGCGCTCGATCGCGAGCTCCGCGACGATCGTGTGGTCCGAGGCGGGGCGGTCGAAGGTCGAGGCGATGACCTCGCCCTTGACCGTGCGCTCCATGTCGGTGACCTCTTCGGGGCGCTCGTCGACGAGCACGACCATGAGGTGGACCTCAGGGTTGTTGGCCGTGATCGCGTTCGCGATCTGCTGCATGATGATCGTCTTGCCGGCCTTGGGGGGCGAGACGATGAGGCCTCGCTGACCCTTGCCGATCGGGGCGACGATGTCGATCACGCGGGGGGTGAGCCGGGTCGCCTCGGGGTTCTCGAGCCGGAGCCGGTCCTGCGGGTACAGGGGCGTCAGCTTGGTGAACTCCGGGCGCTGGCGCGCCTCGTCCGGCGTCATGCCGTTGACGGTGTCCAGGCGCACGAGCGCCGCGAACTTGCTGCGCACGTTCTTGCCCGTCTGGCTGCCACCGGCGGGCGGCTCCTCGCCGTCGCGGGGCTGACGGATCGCACCGACGACGGCGTCACCGCGGCGCAGGCCCGCCTTGCGGACCTGGTTGAGCGAGACGTACACGTCCTTCGGGCCGGGCAGGTAGCCGCTCGTGCGCACGAAGGCGTAGCTGTCGAGGATGTCGAGGATGCCCGCCACGGGCAGCAGGACGTCGTCCTCGCGGACGTCGACGACCTCTTCCGGGCCCAGGTCGGGAGCGCCGGGTCCGCGTCCACCGGTGCGGCCGCGCTTGCGGTCGCGGCCACGGTCACGCCCGCGACGGCGACGGGACCCGTTGCGGTCCTGCTGGTCGGCGCGCTGCCGGTCGTTCTGGCCGCCGGCACCGCGGTCCTCGGACCCGGACTGCGCCGACTGGCCGGCCTGGCCCGACTGCTCGGAGCCCTGTGCCGGCTGCTGCCCACCCTGGTGGGCGTTCTGGCCGGACTGACGCTCGCCGCGCTGACGCTGACCGCGCTCGCGAGGGGCAGCCACGGCGTCGGCGAGCTCGGCGAGCCGCGCCTCCCGGTCGACGCTGCTCTCGCCGGTCTGCTCGCCCGACCGGCCCCCCGCCTCTCCGGTGGACCCGGTCGGCCGGGTGGCGCGACGACGTCGCTGGCCGGACTCGGTCGGGGCGTCGGTCCGGACCGCCGTCGCGCCGGCGGTCGCCGCGGCGACCGGAGCGGCGGACGGCGCCTGCTCGACGGTCGCAGCAGCGGGACGCTCGGTGGCGGGGCGCTCGGTGGCGGGCTGTCGCTGGGACGAGCGCTGGGACTCGGCCGCCGGAGCTCCGGCGCCACCGCTGCGTCGAGCCCGGATGGTCTCGGCAAGGTCGCCCTTGCGCATGCGGCTCGTGCCCTTGACGCCCATCTGGGACGCGAGCGCCTGGAGCTCGGCAAGCTTCATCGAGCTCAGGTTGTCGTTGGAGTTCGTCACGAAGGACCCTTCCCCCTCGTATGCGGTCCGGCGGGGTGAACCGCTCGGGCCGGGGTGGTGGGCGTCCGGGCACAGGGGGCGCCTGGACGCGGAACCTCACGTCAGTGGTACGACGACGTCGGCTGACGAGGTTGCTGTCGGCCTTCTGCACGGGATATCGGTGACGTTGACGCTGCCGCCGCGGCCTGACACTCCTCGGACTGCCACGACGCGCGAACTCGCGCGGAGCAGTGTGGGGTGGGTGCCGTCGTGGTCGATCCCGAAGGCTTGCCTCATGCTATCACTTTCAGGGTCCGCTACGGGCCGACGCTGCGACATGTCGCTCCGGTCGCATCGATCGCCGGGCGACCGACCTTCCAGCCACCGTCCGTGGCGCCGTCACGCCCGCCGCCGAGCAGCTCACCCAGCAACGCGTCGAGCGCCGGCTCCTGCTCGGCGGTGGCCAGGACCAGCACCGTCGGGCCCGCACCGGAGACGGTGGCCGCCAGACCCTCGGCCCGCAGGGCCCGCACGAGCTCGGTCGTCGACGCCATCACCTCGGCGCGGTAGTCCTGGTGGAGCCTGTCCTCCGTCGCGTCCAGCAACAGCTCAGGCCGTCGTGCGAGCGCCTCGACGAGGAGAGCCGCCCGACCCGCCGTGAAGGCCGCATCGGCGTGCGGGACCTGCTGCGGCAGCACACCGCGCGCGCGGCTCGTGGCGAGCCGCGCCTCGGGGACCAGCACCGTCGCACGGATCCGAGGGTCGACCTCGAGACTCACCGCCCGCGGCCCGTCGGCGCCGGACCATGCGAGCGTCGCACCACCCTGCAGCGCGGGGGCGGCGTTGTCCGGGTGCCCCTCGAACGCGGTGGCGATGCTGAGCATGGCCCGCGCGTCCAGGGCGTGCGGGTCGGCCAGCAGCCCGCGGGCGGCGACGATCCCGGACACCACGGCCGCGGCGGACGACCCCAGACCACGGCCGTGGGGGATGCGGTTCGTGCAGCGCAGGTGCACGCCCGTCAGTGGTGCGCCCGCTGCCTCGAGCGTGTGCTGAAGTGCCCGCACCACGAGGTGCTCGGCGCCGTCGGGAACCTCCCCGGCGCCTTCTCCCACGACCTCGACCCGCACGTCGTCGCTCGCGACGAGCTGGACCTCGATCTCGTCGTGCAACCCCAGGGCGAGCCCCATCGCGTCGAAGCCGGGGCCGAGGTTCGCGCTGGTGGCGGGGACCCGGACCAGCACGTGGTCGGCGCCGAGCCTCATCTCACTCCAGCCCGAGCGCGTCGGCCACCGACACGACGTCGGCCGTGACGCGGGTCGGGGTCACCTCGCCGCCGTCGAGCGTGCGCAGCGCCCACTGCGGGTCCTTGAGGCCGTGGCCCGTCACCGTGATCACGATCCGTGCGCCCGCCGGCACCAGGCCGCGCTCCGCACGGGCGAGCACGCCCGCGACGCCGGCCGCGGACGCCGGCTCGACGAAGACACCGACGTCGGCCGAGAGCACCCGGTGCGCCGCGAGGATCTGGTCGTCGGAGACCGCCTCGATGACGCCGCCGGAGTCGTCGCGCGCCGCCTCGGCCTGCGCCCAGGAGGCCGGGTTGCCGATCCGGATCGCCGTGGCGATCGTCTCCGGGTCCACGGGGTGCCCCTTGACGATCGGGGCCGCGCCCGCCGCCTGGAAGCCCCACATCGCCGGGGTGCGGGTGGCGACGGCCTGCGGCGCCGCGCCCGGGCCCTCGTCGCTGGTGGGCACGCCCGCGTACTCGCGGTAGCCCTTCCAGTAGGCCGTGATGTTCCCGGCGTTGCCCACCGGCAGCGCATGGATGTCCGGGGCGTCCCCGAGGGCGTCGACGACCTCGAACGCACCCGTCTTCTGGCCCTCGATGCGGTCCGGGTTCACCGAGTTCACGAGCTCGACCGGGTAGGCCTCGGCGAGCTTGCGCGCGACCACGAGGCAGTCGTCGAAGTTCCCGTCGACCTGGAGCAGCCTCGCGCCGTGGGCGATCGCCTGGCTCAGCTTGCCCATCGCGATCTTGCCGTCCGGCACCAGCACCGCGCAGGTCATCCCCGCCCGGGTCGCGTAGGCCGCCGCCGAGGCGGAGGTGTTGCCCGTGGACGCGCACACGACGACCTTCGCCCCGCGGCCGGCCGCCGCGGACATCGCCGTCGTCATGCCCCGGTCCTTGAACGAACCCGTCGGGTTCATGCCCTCGACCTTGACGTACACCTCGGCACCCGTGCGCTCAGAGAGCGCGGGCGCGGGGACGAGCGGGGTACCGCCCTCCCCCAGGGTCACGATCCTCTCGGTGACGTGGGCCGGCAGGCGGTCGGCGTACTCGGTGATGACACCCCGCCACTGGTGTGCCGGCATCTCAGACTCCCTCGACTCGCAGGACGGACGTGATCTGGCGGACGGGATCGAGCCCGTCCAGGGCCGCGACGGTGGCGGCCAGCGACGCCTCGCGCGCCGCGTGGGTGGTGATGACCAGGCGCGCGACGGGCTCGGTCTCCTCCGGCTCGACCTCGGCCGAGGGCTCGGACGCCGGTTCCGCCTCGAACGACGCCGTCAGCGCCTCGCTCTGGCGCACGGTGTCGATGGAGACGCCGTGGTCGGCGAGCACGCCGGCCACCTGGGCCAGCACGCCGGTGCGGTCCGCGACCTCGAGGCGGATCTGGTACCGCGTCACGGCGGCGTCCGCCGACAGCACCGGCAGGGAAGCATAGGCCGACTCGCGCGGTCCCTTGCCGCCGACGAGCCGGTCGCGCGCGGCGGACACCAGGTCGCCGAGCACCGCCGACGACGTCGGCCGGCCACCGGCACCCTGGCCGTAGAACATCAGCGGACCGGCGGACTCGGCCTCGACGAACACCGCGTTGAAGGCCCCCCGCACCGCCGCCAGCGGGTGGTCGGTCGGCACGAGTGCGGGGTGCACCCGCGCCGCGACGCCCTCCGAGGTCCGCTCGGCGATCGCGAGCAGCTTGAGCACGTAACCGGTGCGCCGCGCCCAGTCGACGTCGTCGCGCGTGATCGCCCGGATCCCCTCCCGGGCGACCTGGTGGATCGACACCCGCGTGTGGAACGCCAGCGAGGCCAGGATCGCGGCCTTGGCCGCGGCGTCGTACCCGTCGACGTCGGCGGTCGGGTCGGCCTCGGCGTAACCCAGCTCCTGGGCGCGCTTGACGACGTCCTCGAGATCGAGGCCCTGGCTGGTCATCTCGTCCAGGACGTAGTTCGTGGTGCCGTTGACGATGCCCAGCACCCGCTGGACCTGGTCACCGGCCAGGGACTCGCGCACGGGCCGCACGATCGGGATGGCCCCGGCGACGGCCGCCTCGAAGGAGAGGTCGGCCCGGGCCGCGTCCGCGGCCTCGAACAGGACGGGGCCCTGCTCGGCGAGCAGCTGCTTGTTCGCGGTGACGACGCTCGCGCCGCGCTCGAGGGCCCGCAGGATGAGCGTGCGGGCCGGCTCGATACCGCCCATCAGCTCGACGACGACGTCGGCCTCGGCCACCAGGGCCTCGGCGTCCTCGGTGAGCAGCCCGGACGGGATGCCCTCGCGCTCCCGGGACGCGTCACGGACCGCGATGCCGACGAGCTCCAGCGGTGCCCCGGCGCGGGCGGACAGCTCGGCGGAGTTCTCCAGCAGGCCCCGCGCCACCTCGGTCCCCACCACGCCGCAGCCCAGCAGGGCGACGCGCAGGGGACGATCCTCGGCGCGTGGGGTGCCCGACGGTGCAGGCACGGTGGGCGGGTCAGCTGCAGCAGGCACGAAACCACCTTGGTCGAGGTCGGGGAGGACGTGGCTCAGGATAGCCGCGGCCGACCTGCCGCGGGCCACCGTCCCGGATGGTGAGGACGGATCAGCCCTGGTCGAGCGCGAGCAGGTCCTCGACGGTCTCGCGCCGTACGAGGACCCGTGCGGCGCCGTCGGCGACGGCGAGCACCGGCGGGCGGGTCAGCGCGTTGTAGTTCGAGGCCATCGACCGCCCGTAGGCGCCCGTCGCGGCGACCGCCAGCAGGTCCCCGGCACGCACGTCGCCGGGGAGCATGACCTGGTGGACGACGATGTCGCCGCTCTCGCAGTGCTTGCCGACGACGCGGGCGAGCACCGGCCCGGCGTCGGACTCCCTCCCCACGATCTCCGCGTGGTAGTCGGCGCCGTACAGCGCGGGACGGATGTTGTCGCTCATGCCGCCGTCGACCGAGACGTACAGACGGGTGAACGTGGTCCCGCCGTCGTCGGCGTCCGACTCCGAGACGGTGACCGGCTTGACCGTCCCCACGGTGTACAGCGTCAGACCCGCGGGCCCGACGATCGCCCGCCCGGGCTCGATCGAGAACCGCGGCAGCGGCGTACCGAGCTCGTCCGAGACCTCCGCGACGGTGCCCGCCACGTCCTTCGCGATCCGCGCAGGATCCAACGGCACCTCCCCCGGCAGGTAGGCGATGCCGTACCCGCCGCCCAGGTCGACCTCGCCGACGAGCACGCCCGTCCGCGCAGCCAGGTCCGCCCGGAGCTGCAGCACGACCCGCGCCGCCGCCTCGAACCCCGACGCGTCGAGGATCTGGGACCCGATGTGCGAGTGGATCCCCAGCAGCTCCAGCTCCGGGCGGGCCACCACGGCCTCCAGGGCCGCGAGCGCCGGGGACGTGCCGCCGTCGGGCCCCGGGGCGACCGCGAGACCGAACTTCTGGTCCTCGTGCGCCGTCGAGATGTACTCGTGCCCGCCCGCGTGGACGCCCGTGGTGACGCGCACCATCACCGGTGCGGTCACGCCGCGGGACGCCGCGAGGTCCGCCACCCGCTCGATCTCCACGAGCGAGTCGACGATGAGGCGGCCCACCCCGGCGTCGAGCGCGGCGAGGACCTCGGCGTCGGACTTGTTGTTGCCGTGCAGCCCGATCGACGTGCCCGGCACGCCGGCACGCAGGGCCACCGCGAGCTCGCCGCCCGAGGCGGTGTCGACCCGCAGACCCTCCTGGGTGGCCCACCGCGCGACCGCCACGGTCAGCAGGGCCTTGCCGGCGTAGTAGACGTCGACGCCGGCGCCCACCTCGGCGAAGGCGGCCTCGAACGCGGTGCGATAGGCACGGGCACGCGCCCGGAAGTCCGCCTCGTCGAGCACGTAGGCGGGGGTGCCGTGCTCGGCAGCCAGCCCGCTCACCGAGACGCCCGCGACCTCGAGCTCGCCGTCGGTCCGACGCCGGGCGCCCGACGGCCAGGGCGTGCCCGCCGCACCCTGCCCGCCGGTCGGCAGCGCCGACGTCGGTGCCTGTTCCAGGCCGCTCACATCCGCTCCGGGGCGGACACGCCGAGCAGGTCCAGGCCGTTGGCGAGCACCTGGCGCACCGCGTCGTTGAGCCACAGACGGGTGCGGTGGACCGCCTCGACGGGCTCGTCGGGGTACGGCAGGACGCGGCACTCGCCGTACCACTTGTGGTAGTCGGCGGCGAGCGCCTCCAGGTAGCGGGCGACGCGGTGCGGCTCGCGCAGCTCCGCGGCCTGCGCGACGATCCGTGGGAACTCCGTGAGGCGGCCGATCAGCGCGGCCTCGGTCGGATGGTCCAGCAGCGCCGGGTCGAACGCGTCCGCGCCGTCGTCGTGGTGACGACGGACCTGGCGCTCCGCGGCGTTGCGGTCCACCGCGCAGGTGCGCGAGTGCGCGTACTGCACGTAGAAGACCGGGTTGTCGTTGGACTGCTTGAGCATCTCCTCGCCGGCAAGCTCCAACGGGGTGTCCGCCGGGTAGCGCGCCAGCGAGTAGCGCACCGCGTCGGCACCGATCCACTCGACGAGGTCGCGCAGCTCGACGATGTTGCCCGCCCGCTTGGAGAGCTTGGCGCCCTCGACGGAGACGAGCTGCCCGATGAGGATCTCGATGTTCCGCTCCGGGTCGTCCCCCGCCGCGGCGGAGATCGCCTTGAGGCGGTTGATGTACCCGTGGTGGTCGGCCCCGAGCAGGTAGATCTTCCCCGGGAATCCCCGGTCCTTCTTGGACAGGTAGTACGCCGCGTCGGCCGCGAAGTAGGTCGGTTCGCCGTTGGCCCGGATGAGCACCCGGTCCTTGTCGTCGGAGAAGTCGGTCGTGCGCAGCCAGACCGCACCCTCGCGGTCGTCGACGTGGCCCTGTTCGCGCAACCGCTCGACCGCCTGCTCCACCGCGCCCGACTCGTGCAGCGAACGCTCGGAGAACCACACGTCGAAGTGCACGCCGAAGGACTCCAGCACCTCGCGGATCTCCGCGAGCTGGACCCGGTAGCCGGACTCCCGGGCCAGCGCGAGCGCGTCGTCGTCGGGCAGGTCGACGATCTCGGGGTGCTCCGCCAGGACCTTCGCCCCCAGCTCGGCGACGTACTCGCCCCGATAGCCGCCCTCCGGCACCTCGGTGCCGCGGATCCGCGCGAGCACCGAACCGCCGAAGCGGTCCATCTGCGCACCGGCGTCGTTGACGTAGTACTCGGCCGTCACGTCGGCGCCGGCGGCACGAAGGATACGGACCATCGCGTCACCGAGCGCCGCCCACCGGGTGTGACCGATGTGCAGCGGGCCGGTCGGGTTCGCCGAGATGTACTCGAGGTTGATCGTCTGGTCGGCGAGCGCGTCCGTGCGGCCGTACACGGCGCCGGTCTCGACGATCGTGCGGGCGAGCTCGCCGGCGGCGGCGGCGTCGAGCGTGATGTTCAGGAAGCCCGGCCCGGCGACGTCCACCGCCTTGACACCCGGCGTCGCGCCCAGCCGGGACGCCAGCTCCTCGGCGAGCGCCCGCGGTGCGACACCCGCCTTCTTGGCGAGCTGCAGCGCCACGTTCGTCGCCCAGTCGCCGTGCTCGCGCTGCCGGGGTCGCTCGACGTGCACGGACGCCGGCACGGCGTCGGCAGGCAGGTCGAGGGAGCCGTCGGCCACGGCCGAGGTGAGGGCAGCGCTGAGTGCTCGGGAGAGCTCGTCGGGTGTCACCGGACGATCCTATCGGCCCGACGACGGCCCTCCGCCTCCTGTTTCCGACCTGAGGCCCCGCGGTGATAGTCTCGGTGACCGTGCCGAACGATCGCTCTGCGGTCGATGTCGGCGCCCGCGCCTGTAGCTCAGTGGATAGAGCGTCTGCCTCCGGAGCAGAAGGTCGGGGGTTCGAGTCCCTTCAGGCGCACCGTCACGAAAGAGGGCGGCCTCGTTGATGCGAGGCCGCCCTTTTCGTTGCTGACATCGCCGCACACACTCTTCATTTCTGACTGCGGGCCCGTCCTCGTGCCCGCCACGGTGCCCGCCAGACGTGCTGAGCGGGGGTCCTTCACGCGGTCTTGAACCACACGTCCAACTGCTTGGCTGCCCTGGTCAGCGCGTCGTCATGCGCCCGGGCGTATCCGTTCGTGACGGTCAGGTCATGGTGCCCAGCCATCTCCCGGACGACGTGCGGGGGCACACCCGCCGCGAGGCTGTTCGTGATGAAGCACGCCCGCAGGTCGTGGATGCGAAAGCCCGGGTACCCGAGCCCTCGAACCGTCTCGGTCCAGCGAGTCGCCCGCGCGAACGTGTTCCGCCGGATCGGACGCGGCACCTCCCCCGAGCGCACCGACACGAAGACCAGCTCATGCGATCGACGGCCGTCGACCATCGACGCCAACACCGTCCGCAGGTGCGCGGGGATGACTGTCACACGCTGCCGACCACCCTTCGGTGCACCCCACACGAGGGAGCCGTCCCGGGTGCGCCCCGCAGGCACAGGACCGTCGTCGCGCGTCACCTCCGTGACCGCCTGCCGAACATGGAGCGTCCCGGCCGCTGTGTCGACGTCCCCGCACCGGAGCGCCGCGAGTTCCCCATACCGGAGCCCTGACCCGGCCGCGAGATCCGCCATCGTCGCGTACGGGTCGCCCGCCACACGGCGGATCGTAGCCACCAGGGCCCGCACCTGGCTCGGCGTGAGGGTCTGACCGACCCGACGAGCCCGACGAGCCGCCAAGTCCCCTACCGGACGACGAGCGTCGCGCGCCGGGTTCGCCCGAAGCAGCCCGTCCCGGACCGCGACGTTGAGGACAGCACTGAGCGCAAGACGCGCCTGCCGGACCGTCGACGGGCCCGCACCCTCAGCAGCCCACGAGGCCATCGCGCGCTCGACGTCCCCGACCGCGAGGTCACCGAGCGCGAGCCCGCCGAGTGTCGGCAGCACCCGCGCCGCGTACCCCCGGCGGTAGTGGTCCAGAGTCTTCGGAGACAGACGCGACCGCAGCACCGGCTCCGCCCGCTCCCAGAGCCCTGCGTCCGCAAGCCGCAGCCGTTCAACCACGACGTCTCGACCACGAGCCGACAAGGCCGCCTCCCGCTCCCAGGCCAGGGCCTCACGGCGCGTTCTAAACGTCTTCTCGACCTCCCTGCGCTCACCATGAGGCGGATATGTCCAGGCCCGCGCTCGCCACACGACACGGGCACTACCGTCGACTCCGAGGCGGGTACGCTTCGTCACGCTCACGCAGAGGTCACCCGCCCGCGGGACTCGACATACGCGTACACGTCGTCGGCCGCCCAGCGCCAAGCCCGCCCCACCTTCCACGGACGCGGAATGCTGTCATCTCCACGTCGCGCGAGGTCCTGCAGCGTCCCTTCCGGCACGCGGAGCAGAGTCGCGACCTCGCCCTGGGTCAGGACAACCTGCCGCTCTCGCAGATCAGGCATCAGTACCGCCTTCCTGGTTGCTCTCCAACCACGCCTTCAGGTCATCGGGTGCGATTCGGAGTTGGTCGCCGACCCGGTAGGCAGGCAGGCCCCTCCCACGAACGAGGTGACGAACCTGCCACGTCGACACGTTCAAGACCGCCGCGACGTCGGACACTTTGAGCATGCCCTCGCAGTCCTTCTCGCCTCTCTTCTCGATCACGACGGCACCACATTCTTGTTCTCTCCCCGAACGACAGCGAGATAGTCGCCGTACTCCATAAGATTCGCCTTCGTCCACCGACCGCCACGACCAGGAACATCCACATATGCGACGCCAGGGCTCGCATATGTCATCCGCTCCGGCACGTCCTGCGGTGCCTGCGGATGGAGCATTCGGACCGCTTCCGGGGCATCCACACGCATCGAGACGCGTGTACCAAGGTTCGACCGCTCCGCGCCTCCGATGATCTCGGCGTCCATGCGCTGCGCAAGGATGAGGACTCTGACCCCGACCTTCGCCCCTTCCTGGACGAGGCGCTGAACACTGCGCTTGATCCTGGGTTGAACCCGCTCAGCTGGCTTGCGTGCCTGACCTGCGTCCTCCGCCATCGAAGCAGCGAGAACCCCCGGGTATTCCTCCAGCACGACCAAGAGCAAGGGTTCCTCCGCCGAGAATGCCTCGACCTTGTCCCGGTCACCCAGCGCCGCAATTCGCGCGTCCACGATCTCGGTCAGCCGGTGAAGCACTGCGGCTGCTGCTGACATATCTCGCGTCCCGCTGACCCGCAGGTCCGAAGCTGGGTGATTCAGCCAGGGCCTAAACAGGACGCCCGTAGGATCGACGCCGGTCACGATCACGTCATCACGGCCCGCGACGCCCCCGAGCAAGCTGTATGTAATGACACTCTTCCCAGAGCGCGTTGCACCCTGGAGGGCCACGTGGGAGGCGTCAACCCAGTCGTGCTCCCATGGCGAACCGTCTTCGAACACCCCCAACGCGACGCGCACGCCATCGCCCACCACGTACGGGTTCGTTGACACCCTCGTGTCGGACAAGGGGTCGGCGTCGACGACTGTCAGGCGCACCATTCCAGGTGACCGACCCGGCTCAATGCTCACCCGCACGGCGCCGAACGCTCCCGCCAGCGCGGCAGCCCGCGCGGAGTACTCCGCGATGGAACCACCCACTGGCTCGACCTCCAGGACCGCGTTGCCGTTGTTGAGGTCCACGTGTCGAACCAGAGGCACTTCTCTAACGCTGGCGCCGTGCTGGTCGCGCGCACGCCGCGTCAGGCCGGAGCGCTCGGCGACCTCCGGCCAGTCCCTCAGGGCCAGCTTCACGATGCGTCCGCCACGCCGTCCGAACCGGCGCCACAGCGTCAACCCGACACGCAAGCGGCGGAGCCCTCGCCGCAGCAGGCGCCGTAGCAGCACCAACAACGCGACCAGACCGAGCAGGCCCGCCACGATGTCCCGAGGAATGGACGTCGCCCACCTGTAGAGCAATGTGAGCGCGAGCAGGGCGAGCACGACACGTCCGATCGTTCTCACTGGGCCACCCCCCGCCAGTGGTGCGCAGTATCCGGGCCGGACTCCTGCAGGGATGCCCACGACCCCGTCTCGTTCTGGCCCACCATCGTCATCCGGTGCGCCCGCAAGGCCGCCGGTTGGCCGAAGAGGGAGCGGTCCCTTAGCGGCTTGGCCTGCACGTTAACCAGGATCAGGTCCAGATCCCGTCCCTCGACGAGACCGTTGACTGTGACCTCACGGTCTCCCGCTACAGCCTCCCAGTGGCAGACGTGAGCGTCGTCAGAGCCAGGTCTCATGACACGTTCCTGGCGGTTTGGATCGACCAGAACACGGGGCCAGCTACCCATCAATGGAGCCCCCATAGACACGGCCCACCACGCGTCAAAGCTCGCAGCTTCCATCGGCACCCCCGACGACGACGAAACGAGGTCCGTCGCGAAGCCGACCGCCTCGGCCAGCGGGTCGTCGCCCCACTCCAGTGAGCCGCGCCTTCCAACCACGACGTGCGAGCCATCACTCGTGACGTCTGGGCTCGCCTCGATGTACGCGTAGGTGTCAGTAGCTCCCATTCGCTCAGGGGTCCCATACGCACCCCAGGCGGACGCTTCGAGCAGCCCGCTGTCTCGATCGACCCCTGTGAGGCCTACAGCCCCGCAGTTGCGGGAGATGCTGACCACCACGCCATCTGGAAGTTCCTGCTCTGCAACGAAAGCCTCGGCCTGCCCCTGCGCCCCTTCCCCACCTCGGTCCAGGCCCGCCCCATAGGCGAAGGGCACGGCGACCAGCGCACCAAGCAGTGCGGCAACCACGGCAATCCAGACAGCCCGGACCTGCGCCTCAGGCATCCGAGGCACCCGCCGACCGAGGCGCCTTTCCTGCTGGCAGGTCGACGCTCCCCGCCACCCACGACTCCCGCAGCTTCTTATTCCGGTCGACCCGCACACTCACCACCAGGTCGCCAAAGGTCACCGGGGCGAACTTCGACGGAGCGGGCTGCGTCGCCGACCCCACCACCACCATCGCCGTGACGGTCTCCACCCGCCCCCACTCCTCGGAGGCATAGGCGACCTCGACACCCCAGAGCGGCAGCCCCGTGCCCTCCTGACGAGCCTGCACATCGCCGGAGCGCCACTGCCCCTCAGCATTCTTGAACCACTCCATCTCCGGCTCCACCACACCGGTCGCGACCATGTCCTGTCGCTTCCCATCCACCGCGTACGTCGGCATTCTGCGTCCCTCCTCATCTGTGCACGAGATCCACGTGAACCTCGTAGACCGAGCCGTTTCTCGGTTCCGCACAGACCCTCGCACACCCGTATGCCACGATCTCGGCGATGGGACCTGCTGCAATAGGCTTGTGAATACGGCATTGCGACGCATTGTCATATCATCTGTGCAGGTCAGGACAGTTAGTTGCCCCGTGCATCACGTCGATATTTTCTCACCGAATCTCCACATCGCGCACGACAGCCCAGGTCATAGCACTGCAAGCACAGCAGGTGCGAGGCAGGGGAAACGACGACTGAGGTCGCGCACCTCCATAGACCAGAGACCACCCATGGGTGGGCACCCCCCCCCCCATAACGCGCCCTCCCACGAGCACCCGCACCATCCATCAATCACACCCACCCATGGGTGGGTGATGCCCCATCATAGACACGTGACTAACTGTCCACATTGCTAATTGTCGGCCTACTGGAGTACCCATCACCCACCCATGGGTGGGTGGGGACCCATGGGTGGGTGGGGACCCATGGGTGGGTGTGGACCCATGGGTGGGTGGGGACCCATGGGTGGGTGTGGACCCATGGCCCCGACCACACGCACTCGGGTGGAACATGTGGTCGCGCAGCCCGGATCGCATGCCTACGGTCATCGCATGACGGAACGTCCAACCTCGCCACGAGAACTACGCGCTGCCGCACGAGCACGCGTCACCATCGATCAGCGACGGGGACGGCGTACGCCCGAGTGGTTGAAGGCACTCGCCCGAGGTCACGTAGCGTCCGCCGACGACGCTAGGACCCGCGGCGACGACCTGGTGGGCCGTACCAGCACGACGTACACCGTCACCGTCACCTACACCGGATCCCCGGACCCCGAGGACGACACCCTTGCCGTCGCGATCGGCGACTACCACGCCACGATCAGCGAGCACCCGCTCGGGCACACCGAAGTGGTCGCCACGCTCGACGAACCCACCATCGAGCGGGCCCTCTCCCGCGTCCTATCCGTCCTGCACGGCACGAGACTCCGCGACCCCATCACGCTCGAAGTCCGCCGTACTAGCACCAACCGCGACTAGAGTCCACAGCCCGTGACACCTCCAGGCGCATCATCGACGCATGGGCCCGGGAGGCTCCGATGAGCAGCCCACCTATGTTGCTCCTCGACTTCGACGGTGTCGTCAGCCCGTACGGCGATGAGCCCACCGATGACCTGGCCCTGGCACATGTCGGGAGATACCGGCTCCTGTACCGACCCGACGTCATCGCGCACCTGAACGGCATCAGCCGTCGTGGGCTGGTGGAACTGCGATGGCTGACGTCCTGGGGGCAGGATGCACGCACGGTCTCCCCCGTTCTCGGGCTCGACGACTTCCCCCTGCTCGGCGAGGTCCCGATCAGCGACGAGCCACACGACACCTGGCCTAAGCTGAAGACCGTTCAACGCTGCCTCGCAGGCGGAACCCGGTTCGCGTGGATCGACGACGACCTCACTCAGGAGCGACAGCACTACGTGACCGAGCACTACGCCCAGGGCCAACCGATGCTCCTGCAAGTACCACCCCGTGTCGGCCTCACCGCCCCACTGCTCGACAAGGCCCACCGGTTCCTCACAGGCCGTGGACTCTAGTCGCGCCCCAGGTTGCAGGCGGATCTTTCGATACGGGGTTGAACACACCCCGGATGATGTCGTGCGCGTTCAGCGACGGCAAGCCGTCGCTGTCGACCGCGGCCGGGGTCGGGCCCCGGAGCAGCGAACGGCGGAACGCAGCGGCCGCCAGAACCTGGTCCGCGTCGTCCCTGTGCGGGCCGATGATCGATCCCTCGCGGCGCATCAGATGCTCAGGGGCGGGCCAGTACGCGGGGCGCTCCATCAGCCGTCGGGCGACTCTGCCGCGTCTCGATCGTGCAGTAGGCGCATCGTGACCTTCGCCTTTCCCCTAAGCCGCTCGGCGACCTTCCCAAGCGGACGCTTTAGGTTGGTCTCTTGAATGTCCAGCGGCCACGCTTCGGAGGCGACACCTAGCCGGTGGCGAAGCAAAAGGCGAACCATCTCCTCAAGCGAGTAGAAACCGTCGGAAAGCAACTTCGGCTGCTCTTTCCCGTGGTGGACTATCTCTGCCCGGATACCCGCGCAACGGCCTACACTAGGCGCCCACTGCGCCGGGTCCGCACCCGCTTCCCTTCGCTCCGCGCGGGGGTTGCCACCAGGCCGACTACTCGCTTAACCGTGTGGTCTGGGAACCGCAGCACTGGCCGCTGCGATCAGGTCCTCCCACTCGGTGCGCTCCATCACCCTCGTGCCAGGCAGCCACTCGACGGCCTCAACGCATCCCATCGTCTCGCGCTGCTCGGCAGCATGACGACGGCGCCGCTCACGACACTCCGTCATCGTCATGCCCCACCGACGACTCTTCCTCACCACGTGGCCCCGCCACCCCCACTGCTCCAGGACCCGACCCGTGGCAGCAGGGTGTGCCACCTCTCCCACATCTTCAGCAGGCACAGCCGCCACGTCGTCAGCCACGTCCTGGTCCACAAGGTCGTAGCGCAGTCCCCGGTCACGGATGACCTCGACCAGCACGCCCTGCCCTGGTCCGGCACCATCACGACCGGGTGGGACCGACTCACGATCCCACGGAGCCACCCCGGCCGAAGCACCCAGAGTGGCGTCATCCAGTCCGCCCAGGGCATCAACGCTCGGCATCGGCACTAGATCACGCCGACCGACTTCGACAGCATGCGCCCGAAGCCCTTCGACGCTCTTGCGGACCTGAGCCCAGATCGCGGACGGCGGACCATCCAGCAGGTCAGCCGCCGGGGTGGCGAACTGACGGGACTCCCCGACCTTCTTCGGTGCTGGCAGACCGCCCACATCATCCAGGCCGTACATGGCGTCTGACACAGCACCCCGCATGAAGCCCACGTGGACCGCGCGGGCACGCTCCGCCACCCCGAGAGCATCCGCCGCAGCCGACTCGTCCAGCAGATCCCGGCCCAGATCCTTCGCGCTGTACCCCACGAGCTTCGCGAGGTACCCCGCCGTCTTGTACGCCTCAGCACCGGTCTTCATCTCGACGTGCTTCACGTCGATCTGCTCGCCCCGCCCGATCTTGTCGCCCGTAGTACCCGCTCCCGCGTAAACCTTCGTCGCCTCGGTGGCCTTCAGCACCGCCGCCTTGATCTGCGGCACCAGATGTCGATTTACCCGCAGCAGCGTGTGGAAGTGGATAGCGCCGCGCTGTTGGTACTCCGCCACCGTGATGTAGGTCGGCCGGCCGTCCAGTTCAAGGAGTCTTCCCACCTCGTCCATCGTCCGCGACAGCAGTCGGCCCGCGCAGTAGTTCCACGGGACCTGGGACACGTAGTCGTACTCGGAGAAGCGCAGCGGTACCCCGCGCCACGCGCTGCCCGGCTCGTGCCGACGCCCGCACCCACACCGCCGACCACCCTTCTCGTAGCCCTTGGCCGCACGATGCGTCCGGCCGAAGGACGGCGCCGTGAAGGTCAAGAAAAACAGTGCGTCGCCCACACCCTCCGCCGCATCACGAATCACGTTCAGGCCGTCGTACATCACGGCTCGCACATCACCGCGGTAGAGATGCGCGCAACTCGGGCAGCGGCGACGAAACCGGGTACCACACCGGATCGACACCTCCCGCGCCTCGCCCGACGCCGTCCTGCACTTCTTGACCACCGGCCGCTGACACGGCTGCGCGACCCCCACCGCATCGACCAACTCCGCCAACTGCTTGCGGCTCCGGCCAAGTGCGGCCAGACCAGTCGCGCCGGACCTGCCCCCAGCGATACTCTCGGAACTGACGGGTGTACTCACACTGCACCTGTCCCGCCCCGGTGCGTTCCAGCGCAGCCGGGGCTTTCTCAGGTGCGGCAGTGCCCGCCACGGTGCCCGCCAAACGTCCCGGCCCGTCCCCTCGACGTGCCCTTACTCGGGCGTCTCGGGCGACTCGGGCGGCACGTTCACGCGGTTGCTGGATGAGCCGTCGAACTCCGGAGCAGAAGGTCGGGGGTTCGAGTCCCTTCAGGCGCACCGTCACGAAAGAGGGCGGCCTCGTTGATGCGAGGCCGCCCTTCGTCGTTGCTCGAACCCGTCGTGCCCAGGGGTGCGGTCGCTCTCGACGCCCCGGGCGATCCTCAGTGCTCGTCGTAGTGGTCGGCGTGGGCCGCGTGCCGGTGGCCGTCGTGGACGTAGTCGACGTGGTCGTCGTGCTCGACGGCCTCGTGGCCGCAGTCCGTGCCGTGGGTGTGGTCGGAGACGGAGTGCTCCGCGACCGACTCGTGCTCGTCGTAGTGGTCGCCGTGCAGGGCGTGCCGATGGGTGCCGTGGACGTAGTCCACGTGGTCGCCGTGCTGGACGGCCTCGTGGCCGCAGTCGGCCCCGTGCTCGTGCTCGGACGTGGTGTGCTCGGCGTGGACGTCGGTGACAGTCATGCTGGTTCCTCCTGTGCTGGGTGGGACTCCTCGTCCGCAGCACTGACGGCTGCGGCCGGTTCTCGGACATGGACGAGCGCGTCGGAGATGACATGGGTGACGTGCAGGTCGGCCACCTGGTAGATCAGCGCCCTGCCCCGGCGATCTGCGGTGACCAGGTCCGCCTGGCGCAGGGTGCGCAGGTGCTGCGAGACCAGCGGCTGCGACATGCCTGTCACGTCCGCCAACGCCCCCACCGCACGCGGCTCCTGCCCGATCAGGTGCAGCAGGCGGAGCCTCGACTCGTTGCCGAGCACCTTGAAGAGCTCTGCCGCTGCGGCCAGTCCTGGCTCCGTGTCCATGTCTCGATCAGACCACACATATAAACATCTTGCAATACACTTATATTGTTGAGAAGGAGTCCCATACCCGAGAAGCCCTGCGTAGCATCGAGCCGTGCGCACACCCGCCGCCCTTCGCTCGCCGCCCGGGGTTCGCGGCTATGCCGTGGGTCCGTTCGTCACGCTCGTCGTCCCGGCGATGTCGGCGGCCGCCTACCTGGTCTTCGCGGGGATGGACCACCTGGTCACGGCGCTGGCGGCCGCGATGGCGTTCGCCGCCCTCACCTGCGGGCTCGCCCTCGTGCTGCTGCGGGCCTGCACCTACGAGCTGCTGATCACGCACGACGCCGGAGCCCGGACGGTGGAGGTCGCGCGCAGCGCCTGGGGTCGCACGCGACGACACCGCATCCACCTCGACGACGTCACCGCCTGGTACTACCTCCAGCCGCTCCAGACTCTCGTCGTCGACCGTCGGCGCGCCCGGCCGCTCCGTCTTGTCCTGCACGTGCCGTCCACCTCGCGCACGCACGGCGGGTCGGCGCGTGCGATCAACCGCTGGCTCACCGAGGGGCCCCTCGGTGAGCTCCATGACGGCGAGCACGAGGCCGTCGCGAACCACCGCACCCGCAGACGCCTGCACACCGCGTTCTTCCTCGGCGTCCCGCTGGCCGGGGCCGCCCTGGCCGGCGTCCTCCTGCTCATCGTGTCAGCGCAACGCTAGGGTGCGACCGTGGTCCCGCCCGTCGAGCTCCGTTCCTCACGGCTCCGGCTCGTCGGCACCGCGCTCGTCAGCGCGCTGCTCTCCGCCGCCGGGTCCGCTCTGCTCGTGCACGACCCGACCCGACCGGACGGCCGCGTCGTCGCGGTGATCGCCGCAGCATGCGCCCTCGCCGCGATCTGTCTCCTGGCAGCAGCGCTCCGCCCGTCACGGGTGGTCCTGCGGCTCGATGCCGACGGCTTCACGTACCGCGGCCTGCGGGTGGCATGGACGGAGGTCCGCGGCTACCGGACGCCGCACGTGTACCGGCGGGGCCGCGTGATCGTCGTCGCCGTGACGGACACCGCCGAGGTCACGGCCCGCTGGCAGTCCGCCGGGCTGCGAGGGACCGAGCAGTCGCTGCGGAGGTGGGGCACGCCGGTCGTCCTGGACGCCACCTGGATGGCGGCGACACCAGGACGGGTGATCCGTGCCTTCGCCGACCATGCGGAGCAAGGGTTTCGACAGCGGTGAACGATCCCTCGCCCTCGCTCGTCACTCGGCGCCGACGACCTGCCGGGTGGCCCACGGGACGAGAGCCCCGGCCACCGCCACCGGCAGGGCGAGGACCACGGCAAGACCCGCAGGACCGGCCACGGCGAGCCCGGCGCCGCCGAGCAGCGCACCGACGAAGACCCCGGCGCTCATCCCCGCGGCGTTGAGGCCGAACGCCGTGACGGTGTCGTCCCCGCCACGCTGCGCGATGGCCGCGGTCACCTGCGCCGCGACGATTGCGTGGCTGAAGCCCATGACGACGGTGGCGGTCAGGGCGACGACGAGCCCGGTCGCGGTGAAGACCAGAACGACGTCCCGCTGAGGGTCCAGACCAGTGTGAATGCCTCCCCCACCAGGTCCGGGCGTGACCTCAGACGGGACCAGGCCTGCCGGTAGCCGGCCGCCGGCGCCCGTGCGGCAGTCGTCACCGAGGAGGAACGGAGCAGACCCGCCGCCAGCACGAGCGCCAGCACCGACGTCATCAGCAGGACTCCCCGCCATCCCAGCCACCAGGCCAGCGCGCCGATCACCGGACCGGCGAGGACCGCTCCGAGCGACTGGAAGGCCGTCACGAGGGTCGCCGCCCGGGCGCCGTCGGCGCGAGCCGCGAAGCTCGCCGTGGCGACGTGCAGGAGCGCCGGGGTCAGCACGGCGGTCGCCGCACCGACACCGAGACAGAAGACGACGAGCGCCGGGACGGTGGCGACGCAGCCGGCGAGCGCCGCGACGGACAGCAGGACCAAACCGACCGCCGCGGTGCGGGGAGACCGCCAACGGGCCAGCAGCGGGGCGACGGCGAGGCCCGTCACCAGCGCCGCCACCCCGCCCAGCCCTCGCAACGTCCCGACGAACGCCTCGTCGGCCGAGGCGTCCCCCGCGATCGCGACGAGGAACGTCGAGAAGACCGTGAACGGCAGGAGCCCGACGACGGCGGGCAGCCCGGCGGTGGTCGGGTTCGAGCGCAGGAAGTCGATCTTGTCCTGCGCCGGCTGGTCGTTGTACTCGAGGATCATGATCACCTCGGGCTCCGCGTCGACCACGGCCTCCCACGTCACCTCGGTCCAGCGGGCCTCGACGTCGCCGAAGACGTTCACCCCGCCGGAGAGCTCGATGATGTCGTTCGGCGGGACCTGGCTCGCGGCGGTGAAGGGCTTGTCCGTCCCGAAGTCGTAGAGGAAGACCGTCACCGGTTCGCCGTCCGGGGCCTGCTCCGCCACGGCAGGAAGTCAGAGGCGCCCCCGTCCGGCTTGGACGCCGTCGGGCCCAGGCGTTAGGTTCCAAGCAGCAGTCGACGACGACGCGTGGTCCGCACGACCCAGCTGCCCGCGCGGCCACCAGCCCCCGCGATCCGGAGGACCCATGATCGACCACACCGTGCGCACCTACGGGGCCGGCGAGCCTCTGGCCCGGACCGACCAGCTCGCCTGGAAGATCGCCGACGTGGCGACCTCGGCACCGGAGCCCACCGAGGCGGTCACCGACATGGTGATCAACCGCGTGATCGACAACGCCGCGGTCGCCACCGCCTCGCTGGGCAGGGCGCCGATCCTCGCGGCCCGCGCCCAGGCCGAGGCGCACCCGGTGCCACGAGGAGGCGCCGGGGCCACGATCGTCGGGAGCCGCGAGCGCACCAGCCCCGAGTGGGCCGCCTGGGCCAACGGCGTCGCGGTCCGCGAGCTCGACTACCACGACACCTTCCTGGCCGCGGACTACTCGCACCCCGGCGACAACATCCCGCCGATCCTCGCGGTCGCCCAGCACCTGGGTCGGGACGGCGCGGACCTGCTGCGCGGGATCGTCACCGGGTACGAGATCCAGGTCGACCTGGTCAAGGGCATCTGCCTGCACGAGCACAAGATCGACCACGTCGCCCACCTCGGTCCCAGCGCCGCCGCAGGGATCGGCACCCTCCTGGGGCTGACCACGGAGACCGTCTACCAGGCGGTCGGGCAGGCCCTGCACACCACCACCGCCACCCGGCAGTCGCGCAAGGGCGAGATCTCCACCTGGAAGGCCCACGCGCCGGCCTTCGCGGGCAAGATGGCGATCGAGGCCGTCGACCGGGCCATGCGTGGCCAGACCTCCCCCAGCCCGATCTACGAGGGCTCCGACGGGTTCATCGCCTGGCTCCTGTCCGGGCCCGAGGCGCGCTACACGGTCCCGCTGCCCGAGCAGGGCGAGCCGCGCACCGCCATCCTCGACACGTACACCAAGGAGCACTCCGCGGAGTACCAGGCCCAGGCGTGGATCGACCTCGCGCGGCGTCTCGGGACAGAGCGCCCCGAGCTGCGCGAGCCGGGCTCGGTGCGTTCGATCGTGCTGCACACCTCGCACCACACGCACTTCGTGATCGGCTCCGGCTCCGGCGACCCGCAGAAGTACGACCCCACGGCCAGCCGCGAGACGCTCGACCACTCCATCCCCTACATCTTCACCGTCGCTCTCCAGGACGGCGCCTGGGACCACGTCGACAGCTACGCGCCCCAGCGGGCCGGACGTCCCGACACGATCGAGCTGTGGCGCACGGTCACCACGGCCGAGGACCCGGAGTGGACGCGGCGGTACCACTCGTCCGACCCGGACGAGAAGTCCTTCGGTGGCCGCGTCGAGATCGAGCTGGTCGACGGCGGGCGGGTCGTCGAGGAGATCTCCGTGGCCGACGCCCACCCCCTGGGCGCCCGCCCGTTCGGCCGCGAGCAGTACGTGCACAAGTTCCGCACCCTGGCGGACGGCGTGCTCACCACGGAGGAGGCCGAGCGGTTCCTGGACGTCGCCCAGCGCCTGCCCGAGCTCACCCCCGACGAGCTGGCCGGGCTCACCGTGACGCCGGCCGACGACCCGGCCGCCGGTGCCGCCGTCGTCCCCGGGATCTTCTGATGCTGTACTCCACCCTCACCCCCGCCGCCAAGCGCGCGGCGTTCCGCGAGCGCCTGGGCTCCGGCGAGCTGCTGCAGCTCCCGGGCGCGTTCAACCCGTTGTCCGCCCGGCTGATCGAGGCCAAGGGCTTCGACGGCGTCTACGTCTCCGGGGCGGTCGTCGCGGCCGACCTCGGCCTGCCGGACGTCGGCCTGACCACGCTGAGCGAGGTCGCCGGACGCGCAGGGCAGGTCGCCCGGATGACCGACCTGCCGACGCTGGTCGACGCCGACACCGGCTTCGGCGAGGCGATGAACGTCGCTCGGACCGTGCAGACGATGGAGGACGCCGGGGTCGCGGGCCTGCACGTCGAGGACCAGGTGAACCCCAAGCGGTGCGGCCACCTCGACGGCAAGCAGGTGGTCGACGAGGCCACCGCGCTGCAACGCATCCGCGCGGCCGTCACGGCCCGTCGTGACGAGAACCTGCTGATCATGGCCCGCACGGACATCCGCGCCGGCGCAGGGCTCGACGCGGCGGTGGAGCGCGCCCAGGCCCTCGTCGACGCCGGCGCCGACGCCGTCTTCCCCGAGGCGATGCAGCACCTCGACGAGTTCGAGGTGATGGCCGACGCGCTGGACGTCCCGGTGCTGGCGAACATGACCGAGTTCGGCAAGTCCGAGCTGTTCACCGCCGCGCGGCTGCGCGACGCCGGCGTCGCGATGGTGATCTACCCGGTCTCCCTGCTGCGTCTCGCGATGGGCGCCGCCGACCGGGCCCTCGACACCCTGCGGGCCGAGGGCTCCCTCACCTCGCAGGTGGAGCACATGCAGACCCGCGCCGAGCTCTACGAGCTCCTCGACTACCCGGCGTACAACACCTTCGACACCGGCGTGTACGACTTCTCCCTGGTGGACCACCACCGCCACCGCACCACCTGAGGCGGCGCCCACCCGGCGTCGCGCGTCGTTGAGAGCAAAGGAGCACCGATGACCGAGGCCCGTCCCGCACCCGAGGTCCGCAAGGGCCTCGCCGGCGTGGTCGCCGACACCACGGCGATCTCGAAGGTCGACCCCGAGACCAACTCCCTGCTGTACCGCGGGTACCCGGTACAGGACCTCGCCGCCACCCAGCCGTTCGAGGCCGTGGCGCACCTGCTGTGGCACGGGGAGCTGCCCACCGCCACGGAGCTCGCCGAGCTGGAGGCCCTGGAGCGTTCCCTGCGCCCGATGGACGAGCGCACCCGCCGCGCGATCGACGACCTGCCGCTCGAGGCGCACCCGATGGACGTGCTGCGCACCGCCGTCAGCCAGCTCGGCGGCCTGGACGACACCCTCGGCCGCGAGGACGGTGTGCTGGACCCGGAGCTGAACCGTGGCCGCGCCGTCCACCTCTTCGCCCAGCTGCCCGGCATCGTCGCGTACAGCCAGCGACGCCGGCACGGCCTGGAGCCCGTCGCCCCGCGCGACGACCTCGACCACGCCCGCAACTTCCTGTGGCAGACCTTCGGCGAGGTGCCCGACGACGCCGTCGTCGACGCGTTCCGCGTCTCCCTCGTGCTCTACGCCGAGCACTCCTTCAACGCCTCGACCTTCACCGCCCGGGTGATCGCCTCGACGCTGTCCGACGTGTACTCCGCCGTCACGGGTGCGATCGGCGCGCTCAAGGGGCCGCTGCACGGCGGCGCGAACGAGGCCGTCATGCACGCCTTCGCCGAGATCGGCTCTGCCGACCGGGCCGAGCCGTGGTTGGACGAAGCCCTCGCCGCCAAGCGCAAGGTCATGGGCTTCGGCCACCGGGTCTACCGCCACGGCGACTCACGGGTGCCGTCGATGAAGGCCGCACTGGACTCCCTCGTGGCGTACTACGACCGTCCGGACCTCGGCGAGCTGTACGACGCCCTGGAGTCCGCGTTCGTCGAGCGCAAGGGCATCTACCCGAACCTCGACTACCCCGCCGGCCCTGCCTACCACCTCATGGGGTTCGACACCCCGACGTTCACACCGATCTTCGTCGCCGCACGGGTGACGGGCTGGACGGCGCACGTCGCCGAGCAGCACGGCGCCAACTCCCTCATCCGGCCGCTGTCGCAGTACGTCGGGCCCGAACGCCGCGAGGTTCCCTCCGAGTAGTGTCGGAGGCATGTCCACGAGCTACTCCGACTTCGAGTTCGAACGCCGCTTCCTCGTGCGCGACCTCCCGGACGTGCTCCGGGACGCCCCGTCCCTCATCGTCCAGTCCTACTACCTGTCCGACGGCGGGTACGCGCTGCGCGTGCGGGTCCAGGCAGGAGGGGTCGACGCCCGGGTGGACGGCGACAGCGACCCGCGCGACGTCCTCGACACCCACCAGGACCGGTTCGACTTCGCCGCGGTCACCGTCAAGGGGCCGTCGGCGGGCGGGACCCGGTACGAGGCGGAACGCCAGCTCGACCCGCTGGTGGGGGTCGAGCTGGTCCGACGCGGCGGGGCACGCGTCGTCAAGACCCGCTACGCCGTCTGGCTGGGTGCGGACGGCTGGTCGATCGACGTCTTCGGAGGGGCCAACCACCCGCTCGTCGTCGCCGAGTGCGAACGCTCGGGCCCGGTCACCGGCCTGCAGATCCCCGACTTCTGCGTCACCGAGATCACCGACGACCGCCGGTTCTCCAACGAGTCCCTCGCCGTGGAGCCCTACGCGGAGTGGTTCGCCGCCCACGCCCACGAGCTCGCACGCACGGGACCGCGGTTCCGGGAGGACTTCGGGGAGAACGAACGGCTGGAGTCCCCGTGACCTGCCGTCACCGTCAGTGCCAGGTGGAGACCTCTTCGACGCCGGCCCGGTACTCGAAGTGCCAGGGCTCGTACTTCCCCGAGCCGCCGCGCTGCGCCCACGGAGGGTTCTCCCACCCGAAGGCCGGGGCGTTGTCCCACAACCACTTGTAGACCTCGGCGCTGCCGGTCTCCTTGGAGCACAGGTCGATCGCCAGGCCCCACCCGTGCATCGAGGTCCCCGGTGTCGCCGCGAGGAAGCCGCGGCTCGCCTTGACCGAGTACTGCGACGAAAGCGACCGGTAGCTGTCCACGAGGCACAGGTCCCGGCCGAACCGGGCACGGAACGCCTCGTTGAGCGCGCTCAGCGACACGGCGGCGTCGGGCCGCAGCTGCTCCCCGCTCTGCCACAGGTCGCACAGCGAGTGGTCCGCGAGCTGACCGTTGCCACCGTCCACCGGGGCGTCCATGTCGCAGTCCGGCAGCGGGTTGCGGTCGCTGGACCGGCTCGCGGCGGCCACGCTGCGCTCGCGCGGGGCTGCCGCGATGGCGGCCGCCGTGCCCGGGGTGTCCGCACCCGACTCCAGCAGCGCCAGGGTGCTCGGACCGGTCGGACGGGACTCGAGGTCGAACGGGGAACCGTCGTCCGCGTCCGCCGTGCCCGTCAGGGGGACCGCGATGGTCGCGGCGGCCAGCGAACCCAGGACGGTGACGCGGGTGACCCAGGTGTGACCGGCCGGTGCCGCGTGGGCACCGCGACCGCCCTTGCGGGTCTGCCCGGGGCTGCGCCGACGCGGCGTGCGGCCGGTGCGCGCCTCGGCAGCCTCACGCATCTCACGTCGCGACCGGGGGACGGGGGCGTCGCCGCCCTGCGACGTCGTGTCCACGCCACCTCCGTGCCTCACGTCGCGCGCTCGCGCGACCCCTGGTCAACCCGTCGATCCGAGCTCGTGCGATCTCACGGCACGACTGTGCCCCACCGTGTGATCATTCCGTGCCCGCACCCTAGCGGTGACGTGGCGCACCGCCAAGTCCCCCGTTGTTCAAGACCTGTTCAGTGCCGCCGCTGCATCGCGTCACGGACCTCGCCCACGAGCTCTTCGAGGATGTCCTCGAGGAACACGACCCCGACCGTCCGGCCGCCGTCGTCCACCCGCGCCAGGTGCGCGCCCGACCGTTGCATGGCCCGCAGGGCGTCCTCGACCTCGTCGTCGGGACCGACCTGCGCCGTGGCACGCACGCGCCACGCGGGCACCGGACGCTCCCGGTCACCGTTCGTCGCGTAGAGGACGTCCTTCAGGTGCAGGTAGCCGATCAGGGCACCGGGCACGTCACCCCCGGGCTGGTCCGCAGCCGGCTCGACGACCGGGAAGCGGCTGTACCCGGTCCGCGAGACCAGCCGCTCGACGTCGTCCGGCGTCGCCCCCGGGGTGAGCGTGACGAGCGAACCGAGCGGCACCATGACGTCCCGTGCCGTGCGCGCGGAGAACCCCAGCGCTCCCGAGAGCAGGCCCTGCTCGTCGGCCAGCACACCCTCCGCCCGCGAGCGCTCGACGATCGACTGCACCTCCTGGGCCGTGAAGGCGGAGGCCACCTCGTCCTTGGGCTCCACGCCCAACGCCCGGACCGCGTGGTTCGCGACCCAGTTCAGCGCCACGATCACAGGCTTGACCAGCCGGGCGATCACGACCAGCGGCGGCGCGAACCAGAGCGCGGCCGTCTCCGGGCCCGTCACCGCGAGGTTCTTGGGGACCATCTCGCCGAGCACCACGTGCAGGTAGACCACGATCCCCAGCGCGATGACGAGAGCGACCGGGTGGACGAGCTGCTCCGGGACGCCGAGCGCCGCGAACGGACCCTCCAGCAGGTGCGCGAGCGCCGGCTCGGCGATGATGCCGAGCCCTGTCGAGCAGACCGTGATCCCGAGCTGGGCGCACGCGAGCATCAGCGAGACGTGCTCCATCGCCCACAGCACGACCTGGGCACGCTTCTCCCCCGCCTGGGCCCGCGGCTCGATCGCGCTGCGCCGCACCGACAGGACGGCGAACTCGGCCCCGACGAAGAACGCGTTGCCGACGAGCAGCAGCAGCCCGACCCACAGAGCGGTCGCGTTGCTCATCGCGGCACCTCCTGCACCAGCTGTACGCGCAGGCGTTCGACGCGACGCCCGTCGACGAGCTCGACGCGCAGCCTGACGTCGTCGACCTCGACGGTGTCACCCGCCTCGGGCAGCCGGCCCAGCCGAGCCATGACGAGCCCTCCGAGCGTCTCGTAGGCGGGGCCCTCCGGCACCTGCAGACCGGTGGTCTCGGCCAGCTCGTCCGGGCGCAGCACCCCGGGGACGCTCCACGTCCCGTCGGCGGCCCGGGCGACGCCGCCGCGCCGGCGGTCGTGCTCGTCCGCGACGTCGCCCACGAGCTCCTCGACCACGTCCTCCAGCGTCACGACGCCCGAGGTGCCCCCGTACTCGTCCACGACGACGGCCATCTGCAGCCCGAGACCGCGCAGCTCGACGAGCAGCGGTCCCAGGCTGACGGTGTCGGGGACCCGCGGGGCGTCGGTCATGAGGGCACCCGCCGGCACCTCGCCCCGCTTCGCGAACGGGACACCGACGGCGCGGCGGAGGTGCACGAGCCCGACGATGTCGTCCCGGTCGTCGCCGATGACCGGGAAGCGGGAGTGGCCCGTCCGGTGCGCCAGGGCCACGACCTCCGCGGCGCTGGTGTCCCGACGGACGACCGACATGCGCGTGCGGTCGGTCATGACGTCCCGTGCCACGAGCTCGTCGAGCTCGAGCGAGTTGGCCAGGAGCGTCGCCGTGCCCTTCTCGAGCGTGCCCTCCTGGGCCGAGCGGCGCACGAGCGAGAGCAGCTCGGTCGCGGAACGCGCCCCCGAGAGCTCCTCGCGCGGCTCGATCCCGAGCCGCCGCAGGATGGCGTTGGCCGACCCGTTGAGCACGCCGATGAGCGGGCCGCACACGATGGTGAACACCCGCTGCAGCGGCACGACCGCCCGTGCCGTGGGGTGCGGTGCCGACAGCGCGAAGTTCTTGGGGATGAGCTCCCCGAACAACATCGAGAAGGCGTTGACGACCACCAGCGCCAGGACGGCGGCCAGCACGGTGGCCGCCGTCACGCCGAGCGGTGTCGCGGCGAGCCCTGCGCCGAACATGCTCAGCAGGGCCGGCTGGGCCGTGTACCCGAGCAGGATCGTGGTGACGGTGATCCCGACCTGCGCGGAGCTGAGCTCCGTGGACAGGTGCTTCAGCCCGGACCGGACGATGCGGTCCCGGCGGTCGGGCGCCCGTCGGCCGGGCCTCGGACTGTCGCCCTCCTCGTCGTCGCCACCGACGACGGCAGGGTCCAGGGTGACCAGCGAGAACTCGCTCGCCACGAAGATCGCGGTCCCGGCGGTGAGCAGGACGCCGACGGCGATCATGATCGTCTCGTTCAGCACGGCAGGCCCCGCAGGCCGGTATCTCGACTGTCGTCCATCGTGGCCCGATGCTATCCCCGCGAGCCGCGCTCCGTCGCGCTGATCCGCCACGCCAGCGCATCCCCAGCGCACACCCAGGTCTTGCGTGCAAGATGGGACCATGACCACCACCGCGACCAACCCGGGGCAGGGCCAGCAGAACGCCACGGTCCTCGTCGTCGAGGACGAGCCGGCGATCGCCACGGCGATCGCCCAGCGGCTCTCCGCAGAAGGATGGCGCGTCGAGGTCGCGCGCGACGGGACGTCCGGCGTCGAGGCCGCCTCCCGGCTCCACCCCGACGCCGTGGTGCTCGACGTGATGCTGCCGGGCATCGACGGGCTGGAGGTGTGCCGACGGATCCAGGCCGACCACCCCACGCCCATCCTCATGCTGACCGCCCGCGACGACGAGACCGACATGCTCATCGGGCTCGGCGTCGGCGCCGACGACTACATGACCAAACCGTTCTCGATGCGCGAGCTCGTGGCCCGCGTCAAGGCGCTGCTGCGACGGGTGGAGCGCGCCGCGCAGGCCGCCGCCGCCGCACCCGCCGACCCCCCGCTCGTGGCCGGGGACGTCACCATCGACCGCGCCCAGCGGCGTGTGCACCGGGCGGGCGACGAGGTCCACCTCACGCCGACCGAGTTCGAGCTGCTGGTGATGCTCGCCAGCGCCCCCAAGACGGTGCAGACGCGCGAGAAGCTCCTGGCCGAGGTGTGGGACTGGGCCGACGCGAGCGGCACCCGGACCGTGGACTCGCACATCAAGGCACTGCGCCGCAAGCTCGGGCCGGACCTGATCCGGACGGTCCACGGCGTCGGCTACGCCTTCGAGCCCCCGGCCGGCTGACGTGGCCGCTGCGCACGACGACGGGACGCGGTGGCGTGACCACCACCGGATCCCGGACGTCCGTCCGCTCGACCCGGTCCACTCGCTGAAGGTCAAGCTGGGGCTGCTGGTCGTCGCGAGCGTCACGGTCGCCGTCGTCATCACGTGGGTGGGCCTGCGCAACGAGCTGGGACCCAGTCGCACGTTCCCGTTGGCGATCATCGTCTCGTTGCTGCTCACCCAGGTCCTCGCCCGCGGCATGACCTCGCCGCTGCGACAGATGACCGCCGCCGCGCAGGCGATGGCCGACGGCGACTACTCCATCCGGGTGCGGTCGACGAGCCAGGACGAGGTCGGCCAGCTCGCCGAGGCCTTCAACACCATGGCCGGGGACCTCGAGGCCTCCGACCACGTCCGCCGCGACCTCATCGCGAACGTGTCGCACGAGCTGCGCACCCCGGTGGCAGCCCTGCAGGCCCAGCTCGAGAACATGGTCGACGGCGTCACGGAACCGACGCCGTCGTCCCTCGAGCTCTCCCTGGAGCAGACCGAGCGGCTCAGCCGGCTGGTGACGTACCTGCTCGACCTCTCGCGGGTCGAGGCCGGGGCGTCGGCGCTGATGCTGACCGAGTTCTCGGTGGGTGACTTCCTCGAGGAGTGCGCCGAGGCGATGTCCATGGTCGAGGCCGCCAAGGGACTCACCTACGTCGTGGACGTCACCCCGGAGGACCTGACGCTCGAGGCCGACGTGGAACGGTTGCGCCAGGTGGTGACCAACCTGCTGCAGAACGCGATCCGGCACTCCCCGCACGGCGGTACCGTCAGCCTGGACGCCTATCCGGACGGCGAGCACGTGATCGTCGAGGTCGGGGACGAAGGACCCGGCATCGCCCCCGAGGACCGTGACCGGGTCTTCGAACGGTTCGCCCGCGGCACCTCCGACGTCCGTCCGCAGCCGAGCGCGAGCGGCGGCACGGGGATCGGTCTCGCGATCGTGCGGTGGGCCGTGGACCTGCACGGCGGGCACGTCGAGGTCGCGGACACCGAGTCGGGGGCGACGATGCGGGTGGCGCTCCCGGCGCTGGCACGACCGGCTCCCGGCGTCACCACGGAGTCTGCCGCATGACCCCGTGACATCGATCACACCCGTTGGTGCCACCATCGCCTTCGTGAGGCACGCATGACGCCGGAGGAAGCAACCCCGGCCATCGCTTTCCTGCTCTATTACCGAGGCACCACGCGAGGGTGGGACTGGGCCGTCAACCGCGAGGGACCGCCGTCGCGCAGGCTCCGCAGAGCGCGTCGAGGGCATAGGCTGGAGGCGCCCGAGACCGGGTGCAGGGTCCAAGGAGGACCGGCTCGACCGAGCCGTCCGACCAAGCAGTCGAGCAATGTGGGAAAGTGGGCGATCCGGGCGTGGTGTCCCCCAAGGCAGGGTCAGAGTCGATCAACGCCGAGAGTGCGTCGTTCGGAGCCAACGAGTGGCTCGTGGACGAGCTCTACGAGCAGTACCTGAAGGACAAGAACGCGGTCGACCCCGCGTGGTGGGACTTCTTCGCGGACTACACCCCGGAGGAGTCGGCGGACGGCACGCAGAAGCCCACGGCGTCCCCCGCGGAGCCACCCTCGCGCCCTGCGCCCGCGGAGCCGACCCAGGAGCCCCGGACCTCGGACCCCGT
Organism: Isoptericola halotolerans; assembly: GCF_013149785.1. Lineage (GTDB taxonomy): Bacteria > Actinomycetota > Actinomycetes > Actinomycetales > Cellulomonadaceae > Isoptericola > Isoptericola halotolerans. The sequence continues at coordinate 756,948 of NZ_JABEZU010000002.1, read as the reverse complement.
CCAGGAGTCCGCGACCGCCTCACCGGCGTCCGGCACGGCCGCCGCCGAGGCGTCCCAGCCGGCCGAACCGGCCCCGGTCCCCGCCGACCCCGAGGTCTCCGCCGCGGACGCCCCCGTCGCCGAGGCCCTGCCCGCCACCGCTCCGTACGCCGAGGTCGCTCGGTCCGCCCCGAAGGACGACGACGCCGAGGCCACCGACGACGTCCAGAAGCTGCGTGGCCCGGCCGCGCGCGTCGTGACGAACATGGAGGCCTCGATCGCGGTACCGACCGCGACGTCGGTCCGTGCCGTGCCCGCCAAGCTGATGGTGGACAACCGGATCGTCATCAACAACCACCTCAAGCGTGGCCGGGGCGGGAAGATCTCCTTCACGCACCTCATCGGCTTCGCGCTCGTCGAGGCGCTGGCCGACATGCCGGTCATGAACGCCCACTACCAGGAGACCGACGGCAAGCCCCACGTGGTGCAGCCGGCGCACGTCGGCTTCGGCCTCGCGATCGACCTGGCCAAGCCGGACGGGTCCCGCCAGCTGCTCGTGCCCAGCATCAAGAAGGCCGAGGAGATGGACTTCGCCGCCTTCTGGGCGGCCTACGAGGAGCTCGTGCGCAAGGCCCGCGGCGGCAAGCTCGGCATGGACGACTTCGCCGGGACGACGATCTCGCTGACGAACCCTGGCGGCATCGGCACGGTCCACTCGGTGCCTCGGCTCATGCAGGGACAGGGCACGATCATCGGTGTCGGCGCCATGGACTACCCGGCGGAGTTCGCCGGGGCCTCCGAGGAGCGGCTGGCCCGCCTGGGCGTGTCGAAGGTCATGACGATCACGTCGACCTACGACCACCGCATCATCCAGGGCGCGCAGTCCGGCGAGTTCCTCAAGATCCTCGCCGGCAAGCTGCTCGGGCTCGACGGCTTCTACGACCGTGTGTTCGCCGCTCTGCGGGTCCCCTACGAGCCGGTGCGCTGGGTGCGCGACAACACCGTCGACGCCGAGGTCGAGGCGGCCAAGCCCGCCAAGATCGCCGAGCTCATCCACTCCTACCGGTCCCGCGGTCACCTGATGGCCGACACGGACCCGCTGGCCTACCGTCAGCGCAAGCACCCGGACCTGGACATCCAGACGCACGGGCTGACGTTGTGGGACCTCGACCGCATCTTCCCGACGGGCGGCTTCGGCGGCACCCCGAAGGCCACGCTGCGCGACACCCTCGGGCTGCTCCGCGACTCGTACTGCCGCTCGATCGGCATCGAGTACATGCACATCGCCGACCGGGCGCAGCGCAAGTGGCTGCAGGACCGGCTCGAGCACGGCTACGCCCGCACCCCGCGCGAGGACCAGCTGCGCATCCTGCGCCGTCTGAACTCCGCCGAGGCGTTCGAGACGTTCCTGCAGACCAAGTACGTCGGGCAGAAGCGCTTCTCGCTGGAGGGCGGCGAGTCCGTCATCCCGCTGCTCGACGCGATCCTGTCGAAGGCCGCCGAGAACGGGCTCGACGAGGTCGGCATCGGCATGGCGCACCGTGGGCGCCTCAACGTGCTCGCGAACATCGCCGGCAAGAGCTACGGGCAGATCTTCAAGGAGTTCGAGGGCCAGATCGACCCCAAGTCCGTCCAGGGCTCCGGGGACGTCAAGTACCACCTCGGCACCGAGGGCAACTTCACTGCCGAGTCGGGCGCGACGACCAAGGTCTACCTCGCGGCGAACCCCTCCCACCTGGAGGCCGTGGACCCGGTGCTCGAGGGCATCGTGCGCGCCAAGCAGGACCGCATCGACCTCGGTGGCGACGGCTTCTCGGTGCTGCCGATCCTCATCCACGGTGACGCTGCGTTCGCCGGCCAGGGCGTGGTGCCGGAGGTGCTGAACCTGGCACAGCTGCGCGGCTACCGCACCGGCGGCACGATCCACGTGGTCATCAACAACCAGGTCGGCTTCACCACGGGCCCGTCGTCGTCCCGTTCGACGACCTACTCGACGGACGTCGCCAAGGGCTACCAGGTCCCGGTGCTGCACGTGAACGGCGACGACCCCGAGGCCTGCGTCCGCGTGGCCGAGCTCGCCTTCGCCTACCGCGAGCAGTTCGACCGCGACGTCATCATCGACATGGTGTGCTACCGCCGCCGCGGGCACAACGAGGGCGACGACCCCTCGATGACCCAGCCGCTGATGTACAACCTCATCGAGGCGAAGCAGTCGGTGCGCAAGCTGTACACGAAGAACCTCGTGGCGCGCGGCGACATCACGGTCGAGGAGGCCGAGCAGGCGCTCAAGGACTACCAGGCGCAGCTCGAGCGGGTGTTCACCGAGACCAAGGACAGCGGGTACACGGCCCCCGACGGCGCCGAGGAGGTCGCCGGTCTGGAGCGGCCCGAGTCCCAGCGCGAGGACGCCGGCACGATGGTCGGCTGGCAGACGTCGGTGCCGCACTCGGTGCTCGAGCGCGTCGGCGACGTCCACGTCTCCCCGCCGGAGGGCTTCACCGTCCACCCCAAGCTGGCCAAGATGCTGGAGAAGCGCCAGCTCATGGCCAAGGAGGGTGGCGTCGACTGGGGCTTCGGCGAGCTCGCCGCCTTCGGGTCGCTGCTCATGGAGGGCACCCCGGTGCGTCTGGCCGGGCAGGACTCCCGCCGCGGGACCTTCGTCCAGCGCCACGCCGTCCTGCACGACCGCAACACGGGCGCCGAGTGGACGCCGCTGCTGTACCTGTCGGGCGACCAGGCGAAGTTCTGGGTGTACGACTCCTCGCTGAGCGAGTACGCGGCGCTCGGCTTCGAGTACGGCTACTCGGTCGAGCGGCCGGACGCCCTCGTGCTCTGGGAGGCGCAGTTCGGCGACTTCGTCAACGGCGCGCAGACGGTGATCGACGAGTTCATCTCGTCCGCCGAGCAGAAGTGGGCGCAGAACTCCTCGGTGGTCATGCTCCTGCCGCACGGCTACGAGGGCCAGGGCCCCGACCACTCCTCGGCACGCATCGAGCGGTTCCTGCAGCTCGCCGCGGAGGAGAACATGACCGTGGCGCAGCCCTCCACCCCGGCGTCGTACTTCCACCTGCTGCGCAAGCAGGCGTACGCACGGCCACGCCGCCCCCTGGTGGTCCTGACACCGAAGCAGCTGCTGCGGCTCAAGGCCGCGGCGTCGAGCGTCGAGGACTTCACCACCGGCACGTTCGAGCCGGTGCTGGGCGACGTGGCGGTGGCGGACGGCACGATCTCGGCCTCGGCCGTGGAGCGCGTGGTGCTGTGCACCGGTCGCGTCTACTACGACCTGATCGCCGAGCGCGAGCAGCGCGGCGACACCGCGACCGCGATCGTCCGCCTCGAGCAGCTCTACCCGTTCCCCGAGGAGCAGGTGCGCGCCGAGCTCGCCCGGTACGAGGGCGCCGAGGTCGTGTGGGTGCAGGACGAGCCCCGCAACCAGGGGGCCTGGTGGTACCTCCACCTGGCGCTGCCCGAGGACCTGCCGCGCGTCGACGTGATCTCCCGGCCGGCCTCCGCCTCCACGGCCGCGGGGACCGCCAAGCGTCACAAGGAGGAGCAGCGAGTGCTCCTGGAGCAGGTCTTCACCCGCTGACGTCCCGCGACGACGAAGGCCCTGGTCGCACGCAGTGCGTGTGACCAGGGCCTTCGTCGTCGTCAGCGGTGCGCGGAGGGTGCGCTCACCAGCGATCGTGGACGTGGTCGCGGACCAGCTCGTCGTAGAGCTCGCGCACGCCCGCGACGAACAGCGGGCCCAGCACGTTGGCGTCACCCGCCGCGGCGTTGAGACGCGCCTGCTCCGGGTTGCGAGCCCCGGGGATCACCGTGGAGACGCCTGCACGCTGCCACACCCACGCCAGCGCGGCCTGGGCCGGGGTGAGGTCCTGCTGCAGCGCGGAGTCCACCAGCGCGGAGAACCGTGTCGCGGCCTCGACCCCCGTCTCGAAGGGCACCCCGGAGAACGTCTCGCCGACGTCGAACGCCTCACCGGACCTGTTGAACGTCCGGTGGTCATCCGCCGCGAACGTCGTGTCCTTCGTGTAGCGGCCCGAGAGCAGCCCGGAGGCGAGCGGCACACGGGCGATGATCCCGACACCTGCCTCCGAGGCCGCCGGCAGGACCTCCTCCAGCGGCTTGTGGCGGAAGGCGTTGAGGATGATCTGCACCGTCGCCACCCCGGGGCGGCCGACGGCGGTCAGCGCCTCCTCGACCGTCTCCACGGAGACGCCGTAGGCAGCGATCACCTGGTCCGCGACCAGGGTGTCGAGCGCGTCGTACACCTCGTCGCTGGAGTACACGGCGGTCGGCGGGCAGTGCAGCTGGACCAGGTCGAGCCGGTCCACACCGAGGTTGCGCCGCGAACGGTCGACCCACTCGCGGAAGTTCGCCAGGACGTAGTTCTCCGGCACCTGGTCCACGCGGCGACCCATCTTGGTCGCCACCGTGATCCGTTCGCCCGGGTGGGCGGCGAGGAAGCGACCGAGGGCCTGCTCGCTACGACCGTCGCCGTAGACGTCCGCGGTGTCGTAGAAGTTGACGCCGGCCTCGAGCGACGCCTCGAGCACGGCGCGCGACTCGTCGTCGCCCACCTCGCCCCAGTCGGCCCCGAGCTGCCAGGTTCCCAGGCCGATCACCGAGACCATCTTTCCGGTCCGGCCGAGCACCCGCTGATCCATGAGTTTCTCCCTCTGACGTGACCACCACACGGTACGCGTGCCGCCGCCCGACGGCGCGGCGACTACGGTGTGACCGTGAACACGACCTCGAACCCCGCGGCGCCGGTGGCGCCGTCGGGCACCCAGTACCGCATCACCGCAGGGACGCACGTCGCCACGATCACCGAGGTCGGGGCGATGGTGCGCGAGTACACCGTGGACGACCGCGACGTCTTCGTCCCCTTCGCCGAGGACGAACCCGCACCCGTCTTCAACGCCGCGGTCCTGCTGCCCTGGCCCAACCGGCTGCGGGACGGCCGCTACCACGCCGACGGCGCCACCTACCAGCTCGCCGTCAGCGAGCCCGACCGCGGGACGGCGCTGCACGGCCTCGGCTGCTGGTACCGCTGGACCGCCGTCGACGTCGCCGCCGACGCCGTGACCCTGGAGCTCGCGCTGCCCGCCCAGAAGGGGTGGCCGTTCCAGCTCACCAGCCAGGTCCGCTACTCGGTCGACGCCACGCACGGTCTCGAGGTCCGCGTGACGACCCGCAACGTCGGCCAGGGCACGGCCCCCTACGGGGTGGGATTCCACCCGTGGCTGTCCTCCGGCGGCGCGGACCTGGACGAGTGCACCGTCCGGCTCGACGCGACCGAGCACGTGACGGTCGACGACCGCCTGCTGCCCACCGGCGTCGAACCCGTCACCGGCGACCACGACCTGCGCGAGACGCGATCGCTGGCGGGCCTCGACCTGGACGACGCGTGGGTCGGTGCGACGCGCGACGCCGACGGCCTGTCCTGGTGCCTGCTCGGCTGCCCCGACGGACGGACGCCGGCCGTCTGGATGGACGACTCGATGGACTGCTGGCAGGTGTGCTCCGCGGACCACATCGCCGGCCACCGGCGGTTCGGCCTCGCCGCCGAGCCGATGAGCTGCTACGCCGACGCCTTCAACACCGGCGACCGGCTCGTGCTTCTCGCACCGGGACAGGCGCACACGGTGCGCTGGGGCGCCACGCTGCGCTGAGCCCTCCGGCTCGGCGTGGGATCATGCGATGCCGCGTCCGAGCACGGGACAATGGCGGCGCAACGGCAACGGCAGGGTGGTGAAGGTTCGTGACGGAGCGCGAGGTGCGCATCTGTGTGGTGGGCGACGAGCTCGGCGTCGGCGTCGGTGACGCCCGTGCCCTGGGGTGGACCGGCCGCGTGCTGGCCAGGACCCGGTTCGACCGGCCCGCGATGTCCTTCGTCCTGGCCGTGCCCGGCGAGACGACGTCGGCGCTCGGCGCTCGCTGGGAGGCCGAGACGGAGCCCCGGTTCGGCCCCGAGTCGACGCACGACAACCGGCTCGTCGTCGCCCTGGGCCGGCACGACCTCGCTGCCGGGCTGTCCGTGGCGCGGTCCCGGCTGAACCTGGCGAACATCCTCGACGTGGCCGACTCGCGCCGGCTGGCGACGTTCGTCGTCGGCCCGCCACCGGGGCGTCCGGAGGACGGGGACCGCATCGCCGAGCTCTCGGCAGCGTTCTCGGACGTCGCGAACCGGCGCCGTGTGCCCTACGTGGACACGTACACGCCGCTGGCCCAGCACGAGCAGTGGCTCGCCGACCTCGCCACCACGGGGGCGACGTACCCGGGCCAGGCCGGCTACGGCCTCATGGCCTGGCTGGTGCTGCACACGGGGTGGCACTCGTGGTTGGGCCTGCCCGGCGACTCCGACGGTTCCTGAGCGGCGTCACCCGCGCGAGACGATCACGCGGGCCGACGTCACGTTCGCCGTCAGGTAGGCGACGCTCCCGGCGCCCGTCTCCGTCCGGTCCACCGCCAGCGTCCGCAGGGCCGAGGGCTGGACCTCGCCGTCCACCACGACCTGCCCGGCGGCCCCGCGCACCTTGAGGCTGACGGGCGTGCCCGCGTCGAGGCGCAGCGCCACGTCACCCGAGACCGTCTTCGCGGTCACCATCGGGCACGTGCCGGCGGCGGTGACGGCGACAGCCCCGGAGACGGTGCTGGCCGAGACCCGACCGAGCGCGCCGTCCAGGGCGAGCGCCCCGGAGACGACCTGGGCGGAGACGTCGCCGGAGTGCCCGCAGGCCGCGACGTCACCGGAGACCGAGCGCACGTACAGCGAGCCGGTGGTGCCGGTCGTCCTGATGGTGCCGGTGACCGTCTTGACGACCGTCCCCGCCGTCCCGGTGACGTCGACGTCGGCCTCCGTGGTGCCCACGTCCACGCTCACGCCGGGCGGGACGGTGAGCCGCACGACGGCACGCTCGGAGTCGCCCAGCGCCCTGACGCGGGCGACGAACGCCTCGACCTTGGACCGCTCGTACCCGACCCTCAGCCGGTCCCCCTCGCGCACGACCTGGAGCGGCTTGGCGCCGACCTCGATCACCTCGAGGGTGGTCCGGCCCGCCGTGGCGTCGACGACGACGTCGGCACGGCCGTCCTGGAGACGGACCGACACGGCCGAGACCTGCTCCACCTCGAGTGACTGCGGGGCGGCGACCGCCCAGGACTCGGTGCTCATGCTGCCTCCGTGGTGCCAGGGGGTGCCGGGCTGCCGTGGTGCGGCGGCCGTGTGGGATCATGGGACGACCCCACGTCAACCTTCTCCTGAGGAGACAGCCATGAGCAAGCGCGGAAGCAAGCGACGCGGCCGGAAGAGCAAGGCCGCCAACCACGGCAAGCGTCCCAACGCCTGAGGACCCCGCCACGAGATCGACCCTGCCGGTTCGAGATCGACCCACCACGGGTCGATCTCGAACCGGCAGGGTCGATCTCGTGCAGCCGCCGGACCGGTCAGTCGACGACGGTCATGACCGTGATCTGCTCACGGATGCGCAGACGCAACGTCTCGGGCGCCTGCTCGGCGCAGGACCGCTTGACGAGCTTCTTGACGAGCTCCTCGAGGCTGAGCTCGGCCAGGCACGGCGAGCAGTGCGCGACGTGCGCACGCATGCGGTGCTCGTCCGCCTCGGTCATCTCGGAGTCGAGGTACTCGTACAGGTGCGTGAGCACGTGCTCGCAGTCGCTCTCGCCCTCGGCGGGCTCGTGGGGCACCGGGGTGATGTTGCTGGTCATGACTGTCCTCCGGGTGCTGCCGTCAGGCCGCGATCGACCGCGTAGTCCGCGAGCAGGTCGCGCAGCTGGCGCCGGCCACGGTGCAGGCGGGACATCACCGTCCCGATCGGTGTCCCCATGATCTCTGCGATCTCCTTGTACGGGAACCCCTCGACGTCGGCGTAGTACACCACCATGCGGCGGTCCTCGGGCAGCTCGGCGAGCGCCCGCTTGACGTCGGAGTCGGGCAACCGGTCCAGCGCCTCGGCCTCGGCGGAGCGGAGCCCCTGCGAGGTGTGCGTCGCGGCCCGGGCGATCTGCCAGTCCTCGATGTCGTCGGTCTGCGCCTGCTGCGGCTGACGCTGCTTCTTGCGGTAGTTGTTGATGAAGGTGTTCGTGAGGATGCGGTACAGCCAGGCCTTGAGGTTGGTCCCCGGCTTGTACTGGTGGAAGGCGGCGAAGGCCTTCGCGAACGTCTCCTGGACGAGATCCTCGGCGTCGGCCGGGTTGCGCGTCATGCGCAGCGCCGCCGAGTAGAGCTGGTCGAGGTACTGCAGCGCGTCACGCTCGAAGCGCGCGGCGCGGTCCGCCGTCGTCTCCTCCGGGGCTCGCTCGGTGTCCTCGCCGATCTCGTCCGCGGTCGTGTGCGCACCCGGCGTGCGCTCGGTCTCGTCGGTCATCACCGTCGAGAGTAGTTCAGCAGGGCCGTGCATGCGGGTTGCGTCCGCCACGTTCCCGGCCGGGTCGAAGGCGGTCGCGGGGACGCTGAACAGCGGTACGTCGGCCGCGGGCGCGGCGCGGGTCAGGCAGGCGGTCACATCCGTGTGCAACCAGCGGGTCGCGGTTCGCATTCCCTGACGGTCACCGGCTCGCCGCGCCCGGTCAGGCCCCCAGGGCCGCCGCGAACCGACGTCGGTAGGCCAGCGGGCTGGTCCCGAGGCGGCGCGCGAAGTGGTGCCGCATGGCGGCGGCCCCACCGAAGCCCACGAGCCGGGCGACCTCGTCGACCGAGGCGTCCGTCGACTCGAGGAGCTCCTGGGCGCGCGCCACGCGCTGGCGCGCGAGCCATGCGCCGGGGGTGGTCCCGGTCTCGTCGCGGAACCGGCGGGCGAAGGTCCGTTCCGAGAGCATGGCGCGGCGAGCGAGCGTGGCGACGGTGTGCGGCTCGGCGAGGTTCTCCCGCATCCAGGCCAGCAGGTCGGACAGCGAGTCGGCCTCGCACGGCAGCGGGTCGACGACGTACTGGGCCTGTCCGCCGTCACGCTGCGGCGGGACGACCATCCGGCGGGCGATGGCGCGCGCCGCCTCCCCGCCGAGCTCCGTACGCACCAGGTGCAGAGCGGCGTCGATCCCTGCGGCGGTGCCCGCGCTGGTGATGAGTCGGTCGTCCTCGACGTAGAGCACGTCCGGGTCGACGGAGGCCAGGGGCGCGGCGGCGGCCAGCCGGTCGGCGAACATCCAGTGGGTGGTGCACCGGCGCCCGTCGAGGAGGCCTGCCGCGGCCAGCACGAACGCTCCGGAGCACAGCGAGAGGATCCAGGCGCCGCGCGCGTGGGCGCGGCGGACGGCGTCGAGGTAGGCCGCGGGCACGTCGGGCCGGACGGCGTCGGTGAGGACGTCGTAGGCGACCACGACGACGACGTCGGCCTGCTCGGTCGCGTCGAGCCCGGCCTCGACCACGATCGGGAAGCCGCCCTTGGTCGGCACGAGGCCGGGCTCGGGGGTGCAGAGCGTGAAGGCGAAGCTCGGTCCGCCCGTGGCGCTCCGGTCGATGCCGAACACCTCGTAGGCGATGCCGAGCTCGAACGGCGCGACACCGGGGACGACGACGGCAGCGACCTGTCGGATCATGCCGCCAGCCTGGCACGGTTGTGGCCGGAAGTCGACGCACACCAAGAAGTCGCCGGGCGTCTCAGAAGACCGGCTTGCCCCCGGTGACGCCCAGGACGGTGCCGGAGACGTAGCTCGCGTCCGCGGGCGAGGCGAGGAAGACGAAGGCCGGCGCCACCTCCGCCGGCTGGCCCGCGCGTCCCAGCGGAGTGTCCTGCCCGAAGGAGGCAAGCTTCTCCTCGGGCTGCGTGGCGGGCTGCAACGGTGTCCAGATCGGCCCGGGCGCGACCGCGTTGACACGGATGCCGCGCGGGCCCAGCTCTGCGGCGAGGTTGACGGTCAGGTTGTTGATCGCCGCCTTCGTCGAGGCGTAGTCCAGCAGGGACGTCGACGGCTGGAAGGCCTGGATCGACGAGTTGTTGATGATGCTCGACCCGTCCGACAGGTGCTCCAGCGCGGCCTGCGTCACCCAGAGCAGGGCATACAGGTTCGTCTTGAGCACGCGGTCGAACTCCTCGGTGGTCACGTCCTCGATCGACTCGCGGCGCGCCATCTGGAACCCGGCGTTGTTCACCAGGACGTCGAGACCACCGAGCGCCTTCGCGGCGTCGCCCGGGAGGGCCCGCGCCGCGGCCTCGTCGGTGAGGTCCCCGGGCAGCAGCTCGGCCTGACGGCCGGCCTCACGCACCCAGCGCGCCGTCTCCTCGGCGTCCTGCTGCTCCTCGGGCAGGTAGCCGATCGCGACGTCGGCGCCCTCCCGGGCGAACGCGATCGCGGTCGCGCGCCCGATCCCCGAGTCGCCGCCCGTGACCAGGGCGCGCAGGCCGACCATGCGCCCCGAGCCGCGATAGCTCTCCTCGCCGTGGTCCGGTCGCGGCGTCATCTGGCCGGTCCATCCCGGTGGCTCCTGCTGCTGGGCGGGAAAGGCTCTCGTGTCGTCGCTCATGCTCTTCCTCTCGAGTGCTGCTGCGCGAGCGGCGGGCTGCTTCACCGACGCGGCCATCGTGACACCGGCGCGGGGTCGTTCGCACGGGCACCGGGCACCTGATGGCAGGAAGTCGACGGACTTCGGCATCCAGCCCTCTCGTGTCTCGATATCGACTGCCGCAGCATTACTGCCATGACCACTCTCCTGCTGCTCCTCACCGCCATGGCCGTCCTCGCCGGAGTGCTCGCCCTGCGCCGTGCCGTCCGACGCGACGGCCTCGGCACACGGCGCCCTCCCCGCTCCCACCGCGAGTGGTGGGAAGGAGCCGGACTGTCCTGAACAGGTCCGAGGCGGCCCCCCCGAGCAGCCGCCGGTAGGCAAGATGGCGCATGCTCTGCCACAGTGGGCCCATGCTGTTGCGACGCCTCGCCCGCCCCCTGCTGGCCGTCCCGTTCGTCCATGACGGGCTCTCGGCCGCGCTGCACCCGGCCGAGCACACCGACGCCGCCCGGGAGGGTGCCGACCGCGTCACGCAGGCACTCGGGGTCGACCCGCTCGACGACACGCAGGTCTCGCTCCTGGTGCGAGCCCACGGTGCCGCCACCGTCGGCGCGGCCGTCCTGCTCGCCGTCGGCCGCGCCCCCCGGACCGCGGCGCTGACGCTCGCAGCGCTCAGCGCGCCGTTGGCCGTGGTCAACCAGCCGTTCTCGTCCCGCGGGGACGAGCGCCGCGAGAAGACCGGCCGGTTCGTCCGCAACCTCGGCGCCGTCGGCGCGGCCGTGATCGCCGGCATCGACCTGGAGGGCAGGCCCGGCGTGGGCTACCGGATCGGGCAGCGCCGCGCGTCGGCGTCGAGGTCGGCCCAGCACGCCGTGGAGTCCGCGGCCAAGGACGCCAAGGTGACCACTGCCAAGGTGAAGGCCAAGCTGTCCTGACCGCCGGACCGGGCCAGGGCGTGCGACCGACGTCAACTAGGCTCGGACCCATGACGACAACGCCCGACCAGACCACCGCGCCGCTCTGGGACGCCCCCGTGGCCGACGGCCTCCTGGACGCGACGGTCGAGGTCCCGGGCAGCAAGTCGCTCACCAACCGGCTGCTCGTCCTCGCCGCGCTCGCCGGGGGCCCGGGCACCCTGAGGGGCGCGCTGCGCTCACGCGACGCCGATCTCATGATCGGCGCCCTGCGCGCCCTGGGCACGACCGTCACGGAGGGCGAAGCACCCAGCACGCTGCACGTCACGCCGGGTCGGCTCACCGGCGACACCGACGTCGACTGCGGCCTGGCCGGGACGGTCATGCGGTTCCTGCCCCCCGTGGCCGCGCTGGCCGACGGCGAGGTCCGGTTCGACGGCGATCCCGAGGCCCGTGTCCGCCCGATGCTCCCGGTGCTCGCCGGCCTGCACGCCCTCGGGGTGCAGGTCTCCGGCGACGGGCCGGACCTGCCGACGCACCTGCCGTTCACGGTGCACGGGCGCGGGCGGGTCGCCGGCGGCGCCGTCGACCTGGACGCCTCCGGGTCGTCACAGTTCGTCTCGGCGCTGCTGCTCGCCGCGCCTCGCTTCGAGCGGCCGCTGACGCTGCGGCACATCGGCACCACCCTGCCGAGCCTGCCGCACATCGAGATGACCGTCGCCACGCTGCGCGAGGTCGGCGTGCACGTCGACGACTCCCGCGACGGCATCTGGCAGGTCACCCCGGGCCCCGTCGCCGCGCGCGACGTGCGCGTCGAGCCCGACCTGTCGAACGCCGCGCCGTTCCTGGCCGCGGCCCTGGTCGCCGGCGGGACCGTGCGCGTGCCCGGGTGGCCGTCCAGCACCACGCAGCCCGGCGCGATGGTGCCCGGCCTGCTCGAGCAGATGGGCGGCAGCGCCTCCGTGACCGACGGCGTCCTCACCGTGACGGGAACCGGCGAGATCCACGGGGTCGACCTCGACCTGCGCGCCGGCGGGGAGCTCGCCCCGACCTTCGCCGCCCTGGCGGCACTCGCCGACTCCCCCAGCCGACTGCGCGGCATCGCCCACCTGCGGGGGCACGAGACCGACCGCCTGGCCGCGCTCGCCACGGAGATCACCCGCCTCGGCGGGCGCTGCGAGGAGACCCGCGACGGCCTGGTGATCACTCCCCGCCCGCTGCACGGCGAGGTGTTCCGCACCTATGCCGACCACCGGATGGCGACGTCCGCAGCGCTGCTCGGGCTGCGCGTGCCCGGCCTGCAGGTCGAGGACGTCGCCACCACCGCCAAGACCCTTCCCGGGTTCGACGCGATGTGGCTGCGCATGCTGGGCCGGACGGCACAGGAGGCCTGATGGCGCGCCGGGTCCGTGACGAGCACGCACGGTTCGCACGCCCCTCGAAGCACGGGTCACGCCCCCGCACCAAGCAGCGGCCCGAGCACGCCGACGCCGTGACGGGCCTCGTCGTCGGCGTCGACCGGGGCCGCTACACCCTGGTGATCGACGACGGCGGCCCGGACGAGCGGGAGATCTCGGCCATGAAGGCCCGCGAGCTGAGCCGCACCCGCGCCGTCATCGGGGACCGGGTGGACGTCGTCGGGGACACGACCGGCTCCGAGGGCACGCTGGCCCGGATCGTCCGGATCACCGAGCGCACCTCGGTGCTGCGTCGCACCGCCGACGACACCGACCCGTACGAACGCATCGTCGTGGCCAACGCCGACCAGCTCGTCGTGGTCACGGCGCTCGCCCAGCCGGAGCCCCGCACGGGGATGATCGACCGCTGCGTGGTGGCGGCCTACGACGCCCGGATGGACGTCCTGCTCTGCCTGACGAAGGCGGACCTCGCCTCCCCGGACGAGCTGCGCGACCTGTACACCCCGCTCGGGGTCGAGGTGGTGGTGGCACGCCAGGACTCCACCGACACCGTCGAGGCGGTGCGCGAGCACCTGCTCGGTCGCACCTCCGTGCTCGTGGGACACTCCGGCGTCGGGAAGTCGACCCTCATCAACGCCCTCGTCCCCGACGCCGCCCGCGCCACCGGCGTGGTCAACGACGTGACCGGGCGGGGTCGCCACACGTCCACCTCCGCCGTGGCGCTCCGGCTGCCGGACCCCGGCGGGCCACCCGGTGCGCACGACGGCTGGGTCATCGACACCCCGGGGGTGCGCTCCTTCGGCCTGGCGCACGTCGAGGTGGGCCACCTCCTGGCAGCGTTCGACGACCTCGACGAGGTCGCCGCCCGGTGCCCACGGGGCTGCACCCACCTGGCCGACGCCCCCGACTGTGCCCTCGACGAATGGGTCGCGCAGGCGCCCGAAGGACAGGTCCGGACGACACGCGAGTCTCGCCTGTCGTCGTTCCGCCGCCTGCTGGGCTCACGGACCGCTACCGTGTGACTCGTGGCCACCTTCCAGCGAACCACCAGCCAGCACGGGCACGGACGCACGTACGAGGACGACCTGCGCCTCGCCCACGTCATCGCCGACCAGGTGGACTCGATGACGATGGCCCGGTTCCGGGCGGTGGACCTGCACGTGGAGACCAAGCCCGACCAGACCCCCGTGTCGGACGCCGACCGCGGGGCCGAGGACTTCATCCGCGCCCAGCTCGCCCGCGCCCGGACGCGGGACGCGATCGTCGGCGAGGAGCTCGGCGAGTCGGGCAGCGGTGCACGCCGCTGGATCATCGACCCGATCGACGGGACCAAGAACTTCGTGCGCGGCGTCCCGGTGTGGGCGACGCTCATCGCTCTCGCCGACGGCGACGAGGTGGTCGTGGGGCTCGTCTCCGCCCCCGCCCTGGGGCGGCGCTGGTGGGCGGCCAAGGGCTCGGGCGCCTGGACGGGCAAGTCCATCGCGGCGGCGACGCGGATGCACGTCTCCGGTGTCTCCTCGCTGGGCGACGCGTCCTTCGCCTACTCCTCCCTGGACGGGTGGGAGGAGCGTGACAAGCTCAACGGGTTCCTGGACCTGACCAGGGAGTGCTGGCGCACGCGCGGCTACGGCGACTTCTGGTCGTACATGCTCGTGGCGGAGGGAGCGGCGGACATCGCCGCCGAGCCGGAGCTCGAGCTCTACGACATGGCCGCGCTCGTCCCCATCGTGGTCGAGGCCGGAGGGCGTTTCACGTCGCTCGACGGCGCGAGCGGCCCGTGGGGCGGCAACGCGCTGGCGACCAACGGGCTGCTGCACGACAAGGCCCTCGTCTACCTCGGCTGAGGCCCCCCGGCGGCAGAGATCAGGCGGAGCGCGGGATCTCGTGGACCTCGGTGGCGTCGTACCAGAGCAGGTCCCGCTCACCGACGCGTTCGGTGAGGACCTCCAGCGCGGCGTCGTCGGCCGAGTCCACCGCCGCCAGCGCCGCCCGGACGTCGCTCGCCGCAGCGGGCTCGTCGACGTGGATCGCCTCGACCGTCGTGCCCGGGACGGCCACCACGTCGACGCCCGACGGGACCGTCCTGCTCCCGGTCGCGGTGACGGCGTCGTCGGGGACGTCGACGGTGATCACGACCCGCAGCGGGACGGCGTCGCCGCGGCCCACCACGAGCACCAGGGAGGCGTCCGCCGCAGCGAGGAAGGCCGCGTACTCGTGCGTCTCCACGTCCTCCTCGGGCAGGGTCTCCACGAGGGCGGTGGTGACGGCGTGCGCCCCACGGGCCGGGACGTCCCACCGGGCACCCCTGGACGTCACGGACAGAGCATCGAGGTCGTCGAAGGTCGCGGGGACGTAGAGGCGCATGAGCCCAGTGTGCCTCAGGCCGGCACGGGTACGCCGACCCTCTGCCGGACGAGCGCGGCGAGGTCGGCGAACGCCAGCCGGGCGGGCGACGACGGCGCACGCTCGGCCAGGGTGCGTCCGGCCAGGAGCGCCGCGTCGAGCGCGGGCCCGTCGTCCGGGACCGCGTGCACCTCGCCGACGCCGGCATAGCGGGCGAGGGCGTCGGCGACCGCACGCTCGGGGTCCGGGCCGACGGCGGAGGACCGCACCCTGTTGGCCACGACGACGCGTGCGGCCGGGACGGGCACCGGGGCCTCGGCCAGGTCCTCCAGAGCACGCACGAGGCGCTGGATGCCCACCGGGTCGGCGGCGCCGACGACCACGACGACGTCCGCAGCCTGCAGCGCCGCGAGCGTCGCTGCGTTGCGCTGCGGGGCGTGCGTGTCGTACATGAGCAGCTCGTCGGCCTCGATCAGCGGACCGCAGTCCACCACCGTCCAGTCCGTCAGCGACCGCGCACGCTCGAGCACCACCTCCAGCGCGCTGGCCGGCAGCTCGGGCCACCGCGCGGCACGGGTCATCCCCGTCAGGACGCGCAGCCTCCCCTCGACGACGGGAGCGTGCTGAGCGAGGGTCGCCAGGTCGAGGGTGCCGTGAGCGGCGGCCCGGGCGACGGCCGCGAGCCCGGGGGCGTCGTCGAGCAGACCCAGGCGAGAGGCGATGCACGACCCGTAGGTGTCGGCGTCGACGACGAGGGCCGACTGCGTCGGTCCAGCCGGCGCCTGCTTCCGGGCCTGCCGACGACCTG
The DNA here is from genome assembly GCF_013149785.1 of Isoptericola halotolerans. GTDB lineage: Bacteria > Actinomycetota > Actinomycetes > Actinomycetales > Cellulomonadaceae > Isoptericola > Isoptericola halotolerans. The sequence goes on along the minus strand of NZ_JABEZU010000002.1, from coordinate 741,015 downwards.
GTCGTCGTCCGCCGAGACCTGCCAGCTCGGCCGCCAGCTCGACGGCCGTCGTGGTCCGTCCCGGCGCGCCGACGGGCCCCCAGACGGCCACGACCGTCCCGGCGCGTCCCGGGCCGGCGTCACCGGTGGCGAGGCCCGACAGGTCGATCTCCGAGGTGGCGAGCGGGTCGTCGACGCGCGCGGTGTCGCGCACGGCGTCCAGGAGGCGCGGGTCGGCAGGCCCGTCGAGGACCGCCTCGAAGCCCAGCGCCTGGAGCCTGTCCGCGGGTCCGTCGTCCGCGAGCGCGACGACCCGCGTGCCGGCACCGTGCAGGCGACCGACCGCCTCACGGTCGAGGCCGGGCAGGTCGGCGGAGACCAGGGCGACCTGCCCCGCTCCCGCGGCGGCCGCCGCCAGGAGCTCGGTCAGGTCCCCGCAGCGTCGCGTGACCTGGGCCCCGGACCCGGGGGCACCGAGCGCCAGCACCACGTCCGTCTCGGCAGGCCCGCTCACCGCGCAGAGCACGGTGACCTCGGCGGACGTCATGCGCCGGTCACCGGCACGACGGCGACGTGCCCGTCGGCGCCCAGCGCGGCCAGGACGGGGGCCAGGTCCTCGGAGCCGACGAGGACGTGGAGGGTGCCTCGGTCGGCCAGCACCAGCCCGCCGTCGGAGACGTCCACCTGCTCGACCACGACGTCGGCCACCAGCGGGGCCGGCTCGGGCTGCTCGGCCCCGCCGTGCGCCGTGGCCGGGACGAACCACAGGTCGACGACGGCGCCCTCGCGGATACGTTCCGAGAGCCCTGCTCCGACCGGGACGGCGACCGACCGCACGTCGACCGCCGTGGCGTCCCCGAGCGCGGTGACGGCGACCAGCTCCCCGTCACCGACCACCCGCAGGGCGACCTTCCCGTCGGGCGGCCCGGCGTCGACGCGCAGGTAGCGGTCCGCCTCGGCACCGAGGTTGACGTCGACGGCCCGCAGCCGCGACTCGTCCACGGGTTCGCCGGGGGTCAGGGTGCCGGCGGCGGCGTAGACCGGGACGGTACGGTCGGCGTCGGCGACGACCCAGGAGCCCAGGGCGACGGCGAGGGCCACCAGCACCACACCGATGACGAACCGGGGATCACGCCAGGTCGGGCGGCGCAGACGCGGGGCTACAGGGGCCGGGAGGGCTTCTCTGCTCACGGTGGTCCTTCGGAGTCGTCCGGACGCGTGGCGGTGTCCGGTGCGGGTGGTCGGTCCGTCGGGCGCGAGGCAGGCTAGCGACCGGCGGACCGCCGACGGCGGCGCGATCCATCATCCGGGACGCCCGCACCGAAGGGAAGCATCCGCCACCCCCTGTGGACAACCGGCACGAACCGCTACCCGTGTGGGAAGATCACGACATGGCCAGCCGATTCCTCTCCCTCGCCGAGGTGCAGGAGATCCTCAGCATCTCCGCCGCACAGGCCTACTCGCTCGTGCGGTCCGGCGACCTGCCGGCGATCCAGGTGGGACCGAAGAAGGTCTGGAGGGTCGAGTCGGCCAAGCTCGAGGAGTACATCGCCCGGCAGTACGACCGCACCCGCGCGCGGATCGACTCCGGGGACCTGTGAGCCTGCCGGCGTCCTCCCGCCGCTGAGTCCTGCCGCGCCGCTCACGCCTCGCTGACGCGCACCAGGGCGGCGAACGGGACGACACGCACCTCCCCCGCCGGAGTGTCGAGCTCCACCACGTCGAGGTGGTCGGCACCGACCCGGGCGACCCGCCCGAGGAGCGTGCGGGCGGTGGTGCGCACCTGCACACGGGCGCGGTCCCGCTGGAGTGCCCGCAGCGCGGTGCCGAGCCCGAGACCGTCGGTGCGCCGGCTCGACGGCGTCGCGTACGGCCCCAGCCCGGTGACGCCGACGACGGCGGCCAGCGGCACCAGGTGCTGCACCCGTCCGCCCTGCGCCCTGCGCGCGTCGAGCTGGAACCACGAGGTCGCCACGCGGGCGAGACGTCCGGCGAGGACCTCGCCGTCGCACAGGTCGATGCGCACCGGACGCCCCTGTGCAGCGCGCAGCCGGTCCACGAGGGGGACGGAGGCCTGCTCGGCGCGCGTGAGCTCGGCGACCGCGCCGTCACGCTCGGCCGCCTCCTCGGCCGCGAGCTGCGCCTCGAGGTCCGCGAAGAGCAACGTCCAGCGCGCGGCGCCCGGGGTCGTCACCTGCCACTCCCTCCCTGCCCGGACCGGCCGGAGCGGGTCCAGGATGCCCTCCCCCTGGACAGGATCGCCACACTGCGATTCAATATCTGCCATCCAGCAGCATCAAACGCTATCAACCAGCATGATCATGGCAGATCCGATGGAGGATGCCCGATGGACGGCAGCGCGACGACGACCCAGGGAGCTCGCCGCAGGGCTCCTGGGTCGACCAGGAGCACCGCCGGCCTGCTCGCGGTGCTCGCCGCGTCGGCCGGCGCGGTGGCTCTGCTGGGGAGGCGGGCACGCGACGTCGTGCCGACCGGCCCCGAGGCCGCCGGGGCGCTGCGCGTCGACGACTGGGTCGAGCTGGTCGTGCTGGCCGCCGGTCTCGCCGCCGCGACCTGGGTCCTGCTCGGGGCCACCGCCGCTCTGGTCGGTGTCGCCGCCGTCCGCAGAGGTCGGGCCGGCCGAACCACCGACAACGTGGTGGGCCGCTGGGCACCAGGCGTCGTCCGTCGGCTCGCCCGTGGGGCCGTCGGCGCGAGCCTCGGGGCCGGCATGGCGCTGACACCGGCAGCAGCCCTCGCCGACGACCGACCCGCACCCGGTGACGGGCCCGCCGCCGTCGTCTCCCTCGGGTGGGAGACCACCTCGCAGCAGCCGTCTCCCCCGGTGCAGGCCACCGACGACGAACGACCCGTGGCGCCGGACCCCCGGCCCCCGACCGAGAGCACGGACGACGACGTGACCGACGCCCAACGGGCCTCGAACCAGGTCGACGAGCAGGACGAGGTCGTCGTGGTGCGAGGGGACACGCTGTGGGCGATCGCGGCCCGCGACCTCCCCCCGGACGCCTCGGACGCCGACGTGCTGCGTGCGGTGACCTCCTGGCACGACGCGAACCGCGACGTCATCGGGGACGACCCGGACGTCATCCTGCCGGGGCAGGTTCTGCGTGCACCCTGACCGACCCCCCGAACCCCGCTGAGGCCCACTCAGGCCTACTCAGGCCCACTGACGACGACCGACGCCCGGCCCGAGCACGACCCGCACCTCTCCCGGAGTCACGATGACCGCGACCACGTCCGAGAACGCCCTCCCGACGAGCACCGCCTCCCGCCGTCTGCGCACCTCCACGCCACCACGCACCCGCAGACCGGCAGAGCCACCCCGCGCCACCACCAGACGCCCCGCACCGGCTCGGCGGGTACGCATCGGCACCGTCCCTGCGGAGCCCGTGCCGACGCCCGGCCGCCCGTTGGTCGCGGACCAGTCACCGTCACCCCGGCTGCCTGACCCGACCGCGATGTGCGGTTCGGTCGTGCGTGCCGCCGTCGAGGTGCTGCGCGGCGAACGCCCGGCGACGCACCTCGCGCGCTGGGTGACCCCCCAGGTCCTGGACCAGCTCGTGCACCGTGCGCGCCTCGTCCAGCCCGGTCGCGGCACCGGGCGCACCGGCGTGCCGGTCACGGTGCGGCGCATCCGCACCGTGCGACTCGGTGACGGCACGGCCGAGGCGACCGTGGTCCTCGAGGACGCCGGGCGGGTCCGGGCGGCCGCCGTCCGGCTCGAGGCGCGCCGAGGCGTCTGGCGCGTCGCCGTCCTCGAGCTCGGCTGATGGCTCGAGGCACTCGCCCGCAGCGGAACCGCAGACTCAGCCGATACCAGCCCGGCTGAGGCGGAGGTGCAGCGCAGGGTGAGGGCCGAGGCACGAGGCACTCGCCCGCAGCGGAACCGCAGACTCAGCCGATACCAGCCCGACCGTGTCAGGCTCCCCGCGGGCCCTCACCCCCGGGCGAACCTCACTCGTTGACGCCGTGGCACATCTTGTACTTCTTGCCCGACCCGCACGGGCAGTGGGCGTTGCGCGGCGTCCCGGGGAACGTCCGGCCGTCGGCGTTGGCCGCGGAGGCCTCGCCGTGCAGCGCGCGGCGAGCCGACCGGGTGTCACCGCCGGAGGACGGGGAACCGTCCTCCCCCGGAGCCGAGTACTGGAGGTTCTGCGGCGGCTTCGGGGTCTCGAGACCCTTCGCGACCAGCACCGGCTCCTCCGCACCGCCGAACGCCGCCGGGACCTCCGGGCCGTCGGGAGCCGCCGCCGGCTCCTCCTGCGGGCTGTCCTCGATGGCGTCGGCGCCGACGACGGTCGTGCTCCCCGCCCCGATCGCCTGCGCGGCGGACGAGCCCGCGGTAGCGGCCGCAGCCGTCACCGAGATCGCCGGCCCGTCGCCGGCGGAGTCTCCGGACTCCTCACCGGCCTGCTTGACCTCGACCTCGAGGTTGAACAGGTAGCCGACCGACTCCTCCTTGATGGCCTCGGTCATCGCCTGGAAGAGCTGGTAACCCTCCCGCTGGTACTCGATGAGCGGGTCGCGCTGGGCCATCGCGCGCAGGCCGATGCCCTCCTTGAGGTAGTCCATCTCGTAGAGGTGCTCGCGCCACTTGCGGTCGAGGACGGAGAGCACCACGCGACGCTCGAGCTGACGCATGGCGGGCGAACCGAGGGACTCCTCTCGGGCGTTGTACGCCACACGGGCGTCGGAGAGCAGCTCCTCGAGCAACATCTCCTGCGTGATGCGGTCGCGGCCACCGGCCTCCTCGGCGACGTCGTCGACGGTGATCGAGACCGGGAAGACCGAGCGCAGCGCCGTCCAGAGACCGTCGAGGTCCCAACCCTCGGCGTTGCCCTCGTCCGCCGTGCCCTCGACGTACGCGGTGACGACGTCGGTGAGGAAGTGCTGCACCTGCTCGTGCAGGTCCTCCCCCTCCAGGACACGGTGGCGCTCGTCGTAGATGACGGTGCGCTGCCGGGACAGGACGTCGTCGTACTTGAGGACGTTCTTGCGGATCTCGAAGTTGCGGGACTCGACCTGCGACTGCGCGCTCTGGATGCCGCGCGTGACCATCTTCGACTCGAGCGGCATGTCGTCGGGGAAGCCCGCCCGGCCCATCATCGTCTCGGCGAGACCCGAGTTGAACAACCGCATCAGGTCGTCCTGCATGGACAGGTAGAAGCGGGACTCGCCCGGGTCGCCCTGTCGTCCCGAACGACCACGCAGCTGGTTGTCGATACGGCGGGACTCGTGGCGCTCGGTACCCAGCACGTAGAGCCCGCCGAGATCGACGACCTCCTCGTGCTCGGCGGCCACCGACTCGGTCGCCTTCTCCAGCACCTCCGGCCAGGCAGCCTCGTACGCCTCCGGGTCCTCCGTCGAGTCGAAGCCCCGTGCCGCCATCTCCGCGACCGCGGTGAACTCGGCGTTGCCACCGAGCATGATGTCGGTACCACGGCCGGCCATGTTGGTCGCGACCGTGACGGCACCCTTACGGCCGGCCTGCGCGACGATCGACGCCTCGCGCTCGTGCTCCTTGGCGTTGAGGACGTCGTGCGGGACACCGGCCTTCTTGAGCAGCCGGGACAGCAGCTCGGACTTCTCGACGCTCGTGGTGCCCACGAGGACCGGCTGGCCCTTGGCGTGCCGCTCGACGATGTCCGCCACCACCGCGTTGAACTTGCCCTCCTCGTTCTTGTAGACGAGGTCGGGCTGGTCCTTGCGGATCATCGGACGGTTGGTCGGGATCGGGACCACGCCGAGCTTGTAGGTGCCCTGGAACTCGGCCGCCTCCGTCTCGGCGGTACCGGTCATGCCGGCGATCTTGTCGTACAGGCGGAAGTAGTTCTGCAGGGTGATCGTGGCGAGGGTCTGGTTCTCCGCCTTGATCTGCACACCCTCCTTGGCCTCGATGGCCTGGTGCATGCCCTCGTTGTACCGCCGCCCGGCCAGGATGCGGCCGGTGTGCTCGTCGACGATCATCACCTCGCCGTTCAGCACGACGTAGTCCTTGTCGCGCTTGAACAGCTCCTTGGCCTTGATCGCGTTGTTGAGGAAGCCGATCAGCGGCGTGTTGAGCGACTCGTAGAGGTTGTCGATGCCGAGGTAGTCCTCGACCTTCTCGATGCCGGGCTCGAGCACGCCGACGGTGCGCTTCTTCTCGTCGACCTCGTAGTCGGACTCCCGGTGGAGCCGCTTGACGACCTTGGCGAACTCGACGAACCACCGGTTGGTGTCGCCCGCGGACGGACCCGAGATGATCAGCGGGGTCCGGGCCTCGTCGATGAGGATCGAGTCGACCTCGTCCACGATCGCGAAGTGGTGGCCGCGCTGGACGAGGTCGTCCGGGGACCAGGCCATGTTGTCGCGCAGGTAGTCGAACCCGAACTCGTTGTTGGTGCCGTACGTGATGTCCGCCGCGTACTGCTCGCGGCGCTCGGCCGGGTTCTGGCCCGAGATGATGACACCCGTCGTCATCCCCAGGAACCGGAAGACCCGGCCCATCAGCTCGCCCTGGTACTTGGCGAGGAAGTCGTTGGTGGTCACGACGTGCACGCCCTTGCCGGTCAGGGCGTTGAGGTACGCGGCCGTCGTCGCGACCAGCGTCTTGCCCTCACCGGTCTTCATCTCGGCGATGTTCCCGAGGTGCAGGGCCGCGCCACCCATGAGCTGGACGTCGAAGTGACGGTGACCGAGCGTGCGCCGGGCAGCCTCACGGACCGTCGCGAACGCCTCCGGCAGGAGCTCGTCGAGCGTCGCCCCGTGCTCGAGCCGCTCCTTGAACCGCCCCGTCTCCTCGGCCAGCTCGGTGTCGCTGAGCTCGAGGAAGCTCGGCTCGAGCTGGTTCACCTGCTCGGCGAGTCCGGTCAGCTTCTTGAGGATCCGGCCTTCGCCCAGACGGAGGATCTTCTCGAGGATCGCAGGCACGCAGTTCTCCCGTGTCGGTGGTGCCCGGGAAACCTCCCGGGCCCGTTCGGCGGCATCGACCAGGGCCCGACGACGGCGCCGTCGTCCCGGTCGCACCGCCTGTCATCCTATTCCCCCGTGGCGGGCCCCGGGGCCAGGTTCGCGACCGACGAACGTCACCGCTCGGTGGACAGCGCCTCGGCGGCCCGGTCGGCGAGCTCGGCGCCCGCGGCACCGTAGAGGTGGAACACCGCGTCCGCCCCGTGCCGACGCAGCTCGGCGGCGTCGTCGTCGTACCGGGCGATCGCCGCCACCTGCCCGTCGAAGCCCGCCTCCTGCAACCGCGACAACGCGATGAGGTTCGCGTTGTGGAACGGCATGGTGAGCACCGCCATCCGCACGTGGCCGGCGCGCTTGACCCGGGCCCAGAACTCGAGGTCCGTGGCGTCGGCCAGCACCACGTCGACACCCTGTTCCCGCAGCGCGGCCACCCGCTGCTCGTCGTGCTCGACCCCCACCACGTGCAGACCGTACTCGTCGCGGAGCCGGGCACAGGCCGTGGTGCCGACGCGGCCGAGCCCCAGCACCACGGCATCCGCGTCGCCGATGTCGACGAGCCGGTCGTCGGGGTGCAGGGACGCCGGGTCCTTCGCCGGGAGGAAGCGGGTGAGGGCGGAGGCGATCTCGACCCCCCGCCGGTTGACCACCGCCGCCAGCACGAAGCTCATCGCCACGGCGAGGGAGATGACGATCAGCCAGTCCTCGTCGAGCATCCCCACGTCAGCCCCCACCGCGGCCACGATGATGCCGAACTCGGAGAAGTTGCCGAGGACCAGCCCGGTGAGGATCGCCGTCCGGCGGCGCAGTCGCAGCATCCACAGCAGCAGCGCGAAGCCGGCCGCCTGCAGCGGCAGGAGGAGGAGCAGGCCGGCCGCCATGCCGAGGTGCTGGAGGGTCGGCGTGCCGTGCAGCCCGATCTCGAGGAAGAACGCGACCAGCATGAGGTCCTTCAACGACATCAGCGACCGGGACATCTCGCCGGAGCCGGAGTGCGAGGCCAGCAGCATCCCCATCACCAGCGCACCGAGGTCACCCGAGATGCCCAGGTGCTCGAACAGGTAGAAGCCCGGACCGAGGGCGAGACCGACGCCGAACAGTACCTGCAGCTCCCCGTGCCCGACCGCGTCCCAGATCCGGTGCAGGACCCTCCGGGCGGGGACGAGGAGGACGAGCAGCAACGCCCACGGGCTGGGCGGCTCTCCGGTGGCGAGCACGATGAACGCGACCGCAGCGATGTCCTGCATGATGAGGATGCCGACGGCGACCCGCCCGTACAGGCTGGTGGCGTCCGACCGGTCCTCGAGCACCTTGATGACGAACACCGTCGACGAGAACGACAGGGCGAACCCGACGAGGGCCAAGGTCTGCAGGGACTCGCCGCCCAGGAGCGCCGCACCGGCGACGGCCAGCAGACCGAGGAACCCCAGGCCGATGACCACGCTGAGCGCCATGTGCGTCGCCATCGTGATCCAGATCACCGGCTTGGCGAGCGTCCGCACGTCGAGCTTGAGACCGATGGTGAAGAGCAGCAGCGCGACGCCGACCTCCGCGATCGTCTCGATCCCGGGCAGGTGCGGTGCACCCGCCATCCCCAGGGCGAACCCTGCCACCAGGAACCCGACCAGCGGCGGCAGCTTGGCCAGACGTGCCAGCAGCCCTCCGGCGAACGCGGCTCCGAGGTACAACGCGAGGACGTCCATGCGCCGTCAGCCTTTCTGGTTCGGGTCGTGCGGTCGCTCGTCGACCACGTCGTGCGGTCGCTCCTCGACCGCCTCGCCCCGTGCCCACGCCGTGACCTGACGGGCTGCGTCGGGACGGTGGGGCACGATGAGCAGGAGCACGTCGCCGGGTACCAGCACCACGGGGGCCTGGGGTGCGAGCGCCTCCTTGCCGCGGACGACGGCGGCGATCGTCCCGCACGGCGGGACGACGGCGGCGACGGCGCGCCCGACCAGCGCCAGGTCCGTCCGCACCGGGACCTCGAAGAGCTCGGCCCCGGTCCCTGCGAGCGGGCGGCCCGAGGTGACGGGGTCGAGGTCGTGCGGTGTCGCCTCGATCCCGAGCACGCGCGCGACCCAGCGGATGCTGACTCCCTGGATCGCCGCGGACGTCAGCACCACGAAGAACACGACGTTGAAGATGAGGTCGCCCTCGGGGTAGCCCGCCACCGCGGGGAACGTCGCCAGCACGATGGGGACCGCACCACGCAGCCCGACCCAGGAGACGAAGAGGATCTCGCGCCACGAGTACCCGAACCAGACCAGGCACAGCCCGACGGCGAGCGGGCGGGCGACGAGCACCAGCACGACCGCCACGAGCACGGCGGTGCCGGCCACCGGCGGGAGCTGGGACGGGAAGACCAGCATGCCCAGCAGCAGGAAGAGCCCGACCTCGGCCGTGTTGGACAGGCCCTCGTGGAAGGTGCGGATCTCGCGCCGGTGCAGCGTGACCTTCGCACCGACCACGAGCCCTGCGATGTACACCGCCAGGAAGCCCGAACCACCCACCAGGGCCGCGGTCCCGTAGGCCAGCCCGGCGATCCCCAGCGCGAGCACCGGGTACACCCCCGTCGGCCCGAGGGCTGCCCGCGACAGCATCCAGCTGCCCGCCAGCCCGACGAGCGCGCCGACCAGCACACCGCCGAGGATCTGCGTGACGCCGAACACGACCCAGTCGGTGGGGTCGGGACTCCCCGTGAAGGTCGCGACGAGCCCGACGGTGAGCATGATCGCGACCGGGTCGTTGGCCCCCGACTCGACCTCGAGCAGCGCGGACATCCGGCGCGGCAGGGGCGAGCGCCGCAGCACGGCGAAGACCGCGGCGGCGTCGGTCGAGGAGACGACCGCCCCGATGAGCATCGCGGTCAGCGGGTCCAGGTCGAGCAGCCACCATCCGGCGAGCGCCACGACGGCCGCGGTGACCACGACGCCGGCGGTGGCCAGCACCAGCGCGGGACCGGCCGCCCGGCGGACGTCCCCCGGCTTGGTCGTCAGCCCACCCTCGAAGAGGATGAGCAGCAGGCCGACCGTGCCGAGCGTCTGGGCGAGCTCGACGTCGGAGAGCCGCACGAGGCCGAGGCCGTCGTCGGCGACGAGCATCCCCAGGACGAGGAACAGCAGCAGTCCTGGGATGCGGACCTTCCCGGCGAACCCGGCCGCCAGGATCGCGGCGACGAGCAGGGCACCGGCAGCGAGGATCCAGACGTCCGCGGGAAGGCCTGCTGTCATCCGAACTCCTCCCGCGCGCGACGCATCGAGCTCGCAGTCTACCGGCGCAGCAACCGGTGCCTGTTCAGCCGGCGACCGTCCGCGCACCGTGTGCGGCCGCGCCGCGCACCACCGCGGCGAGGTCCGGCGCCAGGTCGCCGACGCGCGCGACGTCCACCTCGGCCAGGCCGAGCCAGGACGCGAGCAGCCGGAGCTCGGCCGCCAGCGCCTCCGGCGTCGAGGCGCCGGCGTGGGGCGTGCGGTGCGCGGCGACGACGCGCAGCACGCCGGCACCCCGGTCCGCCTTGAGGTCGACCATCGCGGTGAGCTCGTCGCCCTGCAGGAACGGCAGCACGTAGTACCCGAGCCGACGACGCGCCGCCGGCACGTAGATCTCGATGCGGTAGTACACGTCGAACAGCGCCTCGAGCCGCCGGCGCTCCCACACCAGCGGGTCGAACGGGCTGAGCAGGGCGGACCCGGTGGCATGCCGCGGCACGACGGCGGCGTGGTGGCGGTAGGTGGGTTCGGCCCAGCCGTCGACGGCGACCGGGACGAGCACCCCGGCGTCGACGAGGTCGGCGAGAGCCCGCTGGGCTCCGGGGCCGCGCAGCCGGAAGTAGTCGCGGAAGCACCGCGCCGTGCCGATGCCGTGGGCGCGGGCACCGAGCTCGAGGAGGCGCCGCAGCGCCTCGTCGTCCGGCACGTCCGGGGCGTCACGCACGGCCGGCGGCAGCACCCGCTCGGGGAGGTCGTAGCAGCGCTCGAAGGCACCGTTGCGTCGGGCCGACATCACCTCGCCGGTGAAGAACAGGTACTCCAGGCAGCGCTTGGCCGTGGTCCAGTTCCAGCCCCACTCGAGGCGGGAGCGAGGGGCTGTGCGGCCGGTGCGCTCGAGCTCGTCGTGGATCCGGCTCGCGGTCACCGGCCCCTGCTCGGCGACCAGGGCGCGCACGAGCCCGAGCTCCGCCGGGTGCGCCTGCGGCACCGCGGAGATCGAGCCCCAGGCCTCTCGTTCGTAGGCCCGCCGCCTCCAGGCGAGCAGCGGGTACGTCGAGGCGGGGACGTAGGAGGCGACGTGCGCCCACGTCTCGACCAGCCGTCGTGGTGCCTTCCCGGCCGCACGGTCGAGCAGCCCGGTGTCGTAGGGGCCGAGCCGGGAGTACAACGGCACGAGGTGGGCGCGCGCCAGCACGTTGACCGAGTCGATCTGCAGCAGGTTCAGCCGGTCCACGACGCCGGTGACCTGCCGCAGGGTGACGGGGGCCTCGCGGCGCGGTCGGTCCAGGCCCTGTGCCCGCAGCGCCATCCGGCGCGCCTCGGCGTTCGTCAGCGACTCCATGCCCGCATCCTGCCGGTCGGCACCGACACGCACGACGGCCGACGAGGACGAGGAAGGCCTCCCGTCGCACGATCGTCCTCCCCGAAGTGGAGGACGCGCAGCGTCCGTGGACGCGATCGTGCGACGGGAGGCCTTCCTCGTCCGGAGCGGACCGGGATCAGCCCAGGTCGGTCACCGGCGCGACGCCGCTGCACGTCGCGTCGAGCTCGATCACGCCGTACGTCCAGCCGCGCCGCCGGTAGACGGCGGCCGGGCGGGCGGACTCCTTGTCGATGAAGAGGAAGAAGTCGTGCCCGACGAGCTCCATGTGCTCCACGGCCTCGTCGGCGGTCATCGGCTCGCCACGGTGGAGCTTCTGGCGGATGACCACGGGTGAGTCCCCGAGCTGGTGCTCGACGGCGTCGCCGGGCGTGGTGAGCGACGCCGGTTCCGGCTCGGGCTCGGGCCGGCCGGCCAGGACCTCGTCGTAGGGGCGCACGTCGACCGGGGGCATCACGTCCGGTCCGCGACGCCGGTGGTCCTTGCGCCGGTCCCGGGATCGGCGCAACCGCTCGCTGAGCTTGTCGATCGCGAGGTCCAGGGCCGCGAAGCGGTCGTCCGCGGCCGCCTCCGCCCTGATGACGGGCCCCTTGTCCCGGACGGTCAGCTCGACCCGTTCGCTCAGGTCGGCGAGCCGGGGGTTCTTCTCGTGCGTGACCTCGACGTCCACGCGGCGCGCGTTCGGCGCGAGCTGCGAGACCTTGGCGAGCTTGTCCTCCACGTGGTCACGGAACCTGTCCGTGACGTCCGTGTGCCTGCCGACGACGGCGATCTCCATCGTGTGCTCCACTTCGTCGTGGGCCACCCACGCTGCATCCCTCGGGGCGGCCCGCTGTGCTGTCTGGGCACCGCGGTCGGTGCCGGTCGTGACACCACCTCCCGCCGCCGGGCTGCGCCCGGTCCGCTCGCGTGCGACGAGCCGTCCGCTGCCGCGGGCTGCTCGCCGTCGGGTTCTCACACTAACCCCAAGGTGTCGTCGGGGTGAACCGCTGGCGACGGTCCGGCGTGGGGAGATTCGGTGACGCTGTCCGGTGGCGGTGTCGCGGCCAGGACGAGGGCGCCGAGGACCGCGGCTCCCGCGCGGGCGAGGGCGAGCTCGGCCGCGGCGAGGGTCGCGCCGGTGGTCAGGACGTCGTCCACCAGCAGGCACGGCGTGCCGGCCACGGCGGCGCCCCGCCGCACGACGAGCGACGCGGCGAGGTTGCGCCCGCGCGCCCGGGCGCCGAGCCCGACCTGGTCGCGGGTGGCACCTCGACGCCGCAGCGCCGGCACGACCGTGGCGCGCACGTCGCCGGCCCGCAGCCCGTCGGCGACCGCTCGCGCCAGCACCCGGACGGGTTCGCGTCCGCGACGCAGCCGGGACGACGGCGCCGAGGGCGCGGGCACGACCGCCACCGGGGATCCGCCGACCGCGGCGCGGACCGCCGGGGCCACCCACGTCCCCGCCCGACGCATGGCGGGCACGAGCAGCCGGTCGAGGTCGGCGCGCTCACGGTCCTTCCACGCCACGACGACGTCGCGCACCGGTCCGGTGCAGCGGCTCACCGCCCAGACCGGCAGCGGCCCCTCGTCGTCCAGCCGGTCGAGCCGCGGCGCGTCGTGCTCGACCCGGCGCAGCGGCCCGCCGACGACGGCGCCCGCGCACCGGGCGCAGCACCGCACGTCGTACCGCCCGCAGCCGGGGCAGGAGACGGGGACGACGAGGCGGGCGAGGCGGGTGAGCACCGGTGCAGCATGGGCGAGGCGCGTGACCGGCAGCGACGGGCGCTCAGGCCGACGTGGACCATGGCGGGCTGTGGACGGGCTCCGACCGGGGCGGTCCGTCAGCCCGGGTAGGCCGCCGCGACCACGTCGGTCGCGATCGTCGGCCACAGCGCCGCGCTCTGGCGCACGCGCAGCATCCCCTCGGCGTCGATCACGAGCGCCGGGCTCGCACCGACCCCGGTCGTCACCGACGCCGGCGCGGTCGTGGTGGGCAGCACGCGCGACAGACCGTCGTTCGACCCGGCGAGGCCCCCGACGCCCGCGACGTAGAGGTTCCGCGCAGCGGCCGACGACCCGGCGAGCAGCAGGAGTGTCGACTCCTCGGACCAGTCGACGGACTGCACGTCCTGGACCGGTCCGCCGACGGGCACCGGTGCCGACAACCCGGTCGGGACGTCGTCGGCGTCCCGCTCGACGGCCGCGGACCAGACCTCGGTGCCGTCCGGGCCGTCGGTGACCAGGGCGATCCGTGCTCCCTCGGGCGAGACCCGCAGCGAGCGGACCGTCTGGTTCCTCAGCCAGTCCGCCCCGACGGTCACGGTCCCACCGGTCGACAGCGCGACCCGCAGCCCGGCGCCGTCCGCCGTCCACACGACGCCGAAGCGGTCGACCGACGGGGCCACCAGGGACTCGCCGACCAGCAGCTCGGACCTCTCCTCGTCGGACACCCGCACCAGCCGGTCGGCGCCGTCCCGCACGACGATCGTGCCGTCGTCGGGCCCGACGCCCACGGCGGTCACGTCGAGCCCGGAGACGTCCACCGGCGCGGCCAGGTCCGTCAGCTCCCGCCCCACGACACGGCGCAGCTCCGGTCCCTCGTCGGCGTCCAGAGCCACGACCGCGTCACCCGTCGTGAGCGGGCGGGACGGCTCGGCCGCTGTCGTGGGGGCCAACGGAGAGGTCCCCTCGGACAGCACGACGCTGCGGCCGTCGCCCTCGCGCAGCGTCGCCTCGAGCTGCGCCACCAGCAGTGCCCGGTCGTCCGGGGGCGCCTCGGTGATCGCCGAGGTCAGGCTGACGTCGATCGTGCCGTCGTCGGCCACCGTCACCGCGTCGATGGCCAGGGTGGCGCCCTCCGGCACCACCGAGACGGTCGACTGCGCCAGCCACGGCGGCGGGCCGGCGAGGATCGCCTGCGTGGCCGTCGTCCGCCAGGACTGGTTCGGGTACCACCGCACGTCGGGGACCCACCACCGGCGGTCCGACGTCGGGTAGTACAGGGGCGTGCGGTGGAACGCGTAGGTGAGGAAGCTCGCGAGCACCAGCATGCCGTCGTCCAGCGCGTTGATGCGCCACTGCCCGTCCGGTCCGCGCGTCAGGTCGAACGTCACGTCCACCACGCTGGGCTCGGGAAGCTCCGTGAACACCCCGGACTCGTCGAGGGAGGCGACCACGGTGGCCTCCCCGCGCACGGTCGTCGCCGCCGCCGCGTCGTCGTGCTCCTCGACCGTCCACTCCGGGAACTCCGAGAGCAGCAGCACCCGGGTGTACTCGTCCCACGAGGACCACGCGGCCTGCGTGGTGTACTCCCGGGCGATGTCGAACGTCTGTGCCGACGCGGGCCCGAACTGCGCCACGCTCACGAAGCCCTGCACGATCTGCTGCGGGTCGGCGTCGGTGGCGGGGCCCTGCACGTCGAACGCGATATCCTCGGCGCTGTCGACCTCGGCCGACCCTTCCATGACGCCACCCGACATCGGGATGCTCGCGCACGCCGCGACGGACACCGCGAGGGTGGCGGCGCAGACCGCCGACAGCAGGTGTCGGGTGGACCGGCTCATCGGTGCTCCTCCTCGGGCGGCAGGACGGGGATAGCGGTCGGGGTAGGCCCGGTCGGGGGGTTGACCACGGGTACCTGCCCGGTGGGCACGTGCTGCCCGCCGGAGCGCGGCGGGCCCTCGACCGGCAGCGGGGGGCGGCCGATCTCGATGCCGGCCCGCCGCGGGAGCGTCAGGCGGAAGCTCGCACCGTGCCCGGGGCGGCCCCACACGTCCAGACGCCCGCCGTGCAGGTGCGCGTCCTCCTGCGAGATCGCCAGGCCCAGCCCGGTGCCGCCCGTCGTCCGCGCACGGGCCGGGTCGGCCCGCCAGAAGCGGTCGAAGACACGGTTGAGCTGCTCCGGTGTCAGCCCGACGCCGTGGTCGCGCACCACCACCGCGACGGCCTGGGCGTCCTGACCCACCGTGACCTCGACCGGCCGGCCCTCGGCGTGCTCGATCGCGTTGACGACGAGGTTGCGCACGATCCGCTCGACGCGGCGCGGGTCGATGTCCGCGTCGGCACGCTCGTCCGGCATCTCCACCGACAGGAAGACCTCCTTGCGCTCCGCCAGGGGCGCACAGGTGTCGACCACGGCGCTGACCACACCGCGCACGTCGCGCTGCTCGGCGTCCAGCACGGCGGCACCCGCGTCGAACCGGCTGATCTCGAGCAGGTCGGTGAGCAGCTCCTCGAACCGGTCCAGCTGGGTCTGGAGCAGCTCCGCGGATCGCCGGGCCGACGGCTCGAGGCCAGCTCGCGCGGCGTGGATCACCTCGCCGGCCATCCGGATCGTCGTCAACGGCGTGCGCAGCTCGTGCGAGACGTCCGAGACGAACCGCCGCTGGGCGGCCGAGAGCTCCTCCATCCGGGCGATCTGGTCCTCGAGGTTGTCAGCCATCTCGTTGAAGGTCCGTGCCAGCGTGGCCATCTCGTCGTAGCCGCGCGAGCCGGGCACGCGCACGTCGAGGTGGCCCTCGCCCAGGCGGGCCGCCGCGGTCGCTGCCCGCCGCACCGGGGCGACCGTCTGCCGCGTGACGGTCCAGGTCAGCAGCCCGATCATCGCCAGGATCGCCACCGCGCCGATGGCGAGCGTGCGCTGGACGAAACCGAGGGTCTCCTGCTCGGACGCGAGCGAGTACAACGAGTACAGCTCGAACGTCCCGGCCGAGGGCAGCTCGACCGTGGCGCCGACCACGACCCCCGGTTCCTCCATGCCCGTCTCGGTGAAGTCCGCGGGGACCGGCACGGACTGCAGCACCTGGTCCCCCGTCTCGAGCGTCGCCTGGCGCATCTCGGGGGTGACGACGTCGGTCACCGCCAGACCCTGGCGCGACGACGGGTCGGCGAGCGGGAGCTGCTCGTCGGGGGCCTGCCGCAGGAAGTAGTCCTGGGCGCTGGACCCGCCCGCGCTGAGGGAGAGGATGACGTCACGCAGCAGCGCCTGCTGCTCCCCGGTCTGCGTCGCCGGCGAGGCGGCGAGCCGGGTGCGCACCTCCTGGATCACCGCGGCGTTCTCCCGCTCGATCTGGTCCAGGCGCTGGTCGAACAACCCGTCACGGATCGACGTCGACACGTAGACCCCGAGGACGGCCACCGCCACCACCCCGAGCGCGACGGCCGAGGTGACGACGCGCACCTGCATCGAGGAGCGCCAGCGGTGCACGACCGACCGGGCCCACCTGCTCACGGCACCGGTGACGCGCCGGTCAGCGGGGCGCACCGGCCTTGTAGCCCACCCCTCGCACGGTCTGGACGACCACCGGGTTCTCGGGGTCGGTCTCGATCTTGGAGCGCAGCCGCTGCACGTGGACGTTCACCAGGCGCGTGTCGGCGCTGTGGCGGTATCCCCAGACCTTCTCGAGCAGCACCTCGCGGGTGAAGACCTGCCACGGCTTGCGGGCCAGCTCGACGAGGAGGTCGAACTCCAGCGGGGTGAGGCTGATGCGCTCCCCGTCGCGGGTGACCGTGTGGCCGGTGACGTCGATGTCGATGTCGCCGATCTTGAGCCGCTCGGGTCCCGGCTCGTCGGAACGGCGCAGCCGTGCGCGCACGCGGGCGACGAGCTCCTTCGGCTTGAACGGTTTGGTGACGTAGTCGTCGGCACCGGACTCGAGGCCCAGCACGACGTCGACCGTGTCCGTCTTCGCCGTGAGCATGATGATGGGCACGCCCGACTCGGCGCGGATCTCACGGGCGATCTCGATGCCGTCCTTGCCGGGCAGCATGAGATCGAGCAGGACGAGGTCGGGCTGGGTCGAACGGAACATGCCGATCGCGGCATCGCCGTCGGAGCAGAAGCTCAGATCGAGCCCTTCGGACTCCAGGACGATGCCGATCATCTCGGCGAGGGCAGTGTCGTCGTCGACCACCAGGACGCGGGACTTCATGGCCACAGTGTGCCAGTGTCCACGAGGTCCCGTCCCGGGCGCGCCCGCGGGGCGCCCGAACCTATAGGGTCGTGGCGGTCACGCACCCGTCCCGTTCGCCGTGCCCCAGGAGGCCGCATGAGCACGCCCGACCAGCCGACGCCGCCCTCCGGGTGGGGAGAGGCACCACGCCCTCCCGCCTACGGGC
Source organism: Isoptericola halotolerans (assembly GCF_013149785.1). Classification (GTDB taxonomy): domain Bacteria; phylum Actinomycetota; class Actinomycetes; order Actinomycetales; family Cellulomonadaceae; genus Isoptericola; species Isoptericola halotolerans. The sequence continues at coordinate 723,378 of NZ_JABEZU010000002.1, read as the reverse complement.
AGTACGGTCCGGGCCAGTACGGCTCCGGACAGTACGGTCCGGGCCAGTACGGCTCCGGACAGTACGGTCCGGGCCAGTACGGCTCCGACCAGCAGGGAACCGGCCAGTACGGCCCGGGGACTCCCTCGGCCGGCCCGCAGCCGCCCAACCCGTACGGACCGTCCGCGACCAAGCCCGGCATCGTCCCGCTGCGGCCGCTCTCCCTGGGCGAGATCTTCGACGGCGCCTTCAGCGCGGTCCGCCACAACCCCGCCGTCATGCTCGGGCTCGTGTCGGTGGTGGTCGCCGCCGCCACTCTCCTCGCGGCCCTGCTCGCGCAGTTCGCCGTCCCGGCCCTGACACGCCTGTTCGCCGAGCCGTTCAGCGGCGAGACGGGGCTTGAGGGCTTCACCGCGACGGACCTTTCCATGTTCGCCCAGCTCATGGCCGTCTCCGGCGCCCTGTCGCTCACCCTGCTCATCGCCCAGCCCATCACCGAGGGCCTCATCACGGTCTCGGTGAGCCAGTCGGTGATCGGCCGCAAGATGTCCGTGGGCGAGGTCTGGAACAAGGTGCGCCCCCGCCTCGCGGTGCTCATCGGGTGGATGATCCTGCGGTCCGTGGTCCTCGTCGTCGCGGTCTACGTCGTCGCGATCGGCCTGGTCCTGCTGGTGGCCGGCGTCGCCGTGGCGACCGAGTCCGTGGCCCTGACCGTCCTGCTGGGCGTGCTGGTGGCGGTAGGGCTCGTGGCGCTCGTGGCCTGGTTGTGGGTCCGGATCGTGCTCGTCGCACCGGCGCTGGTGCTGGAGGGCAGCGGCCTGGGCCGCACGATCGCCCGCGCCTGGCGCCTCACCCGCGGATCGTTCTGGCGGGTCTTCGGCACGGTGCTGCTCGCCGGCATCATCACGGGGTTCGTCGGGCAGGTCGTCACCACACCGCTCATCTTCTTCGGGATCTTCATCGACGGCGACGACGTCGGCTGGGGCTTCCTCCTGACCACCGTGGTGGCGTCCGTCGTCGCGAGCATCGTCTACCTCGTGTTCGTCTCCGGCGTCGTCGCTCTGGTCTACACCGACGTGCGGATGCGCCGCGAGGGCCTCGACGTGCAGCTCGCCGCGGCCGCGGAGCGCGCGGCGAACGAGCCGCCGCCCGGACCGGCCGGCCCGTCGGCGGCCGCAGGAGGCGCCCCGCAGTGGTGAGCGTGGGGACGGCACGCGACCTGCTCCTGCTGCACGCGACCGAGGTACCGGTGGAACCGGATCGCGAGACGGCCCGCGGCTGGCTGGTCGAGGAGCTCGCGAAGCCCGAGTACTCCGAGGACCCGTCGCTGCTGGTGCGGCTCATCCTGTGGATCGTCGACCTCTTCGAGGGGGTCGGTGCGGTAGACGTCAGCCCGTGGCGGCTGGCGCTGATCCTGTTCGTCGTGCTCGTCGTCGTGGTGGCCGTCGCGTACTTCGTGGCGGGCCCGGCCCGGCTGCGCCGCCACGCCGCCCGGGGCTCCGCCGTCGTCCACGACGACGACACCCGCACCGCCGACCAGATGCGTGCCGCCGCCGACGACGCCGCCCGTCGGCAGGACTGGGCGCTCGCCGTGCTCGAACGCTTCCGCGCCGTGGTGCGCGGGCTGGAGGAACGCGTGGTGCTCGACGAACGTCCCGGTCGGACCGCCCGCGAGGCCGCGGTCGCTGCGAGCGTCCGCCTGCCCGGGTTGAGCACGGCTCTGCACGACGCGGCCGGCCGGTTCGACGGCGTCTGCTACGGCCACCTGCCGGCCGGCCCCGACGACGACGCCGCCCTGCGCGCGCTCGACGCGCAGGCGGCCGCGACCCGGCCCACGGCACCGACCACGACGGCCGAGGAGGTGTCGTGAGCGCGCCCACGACGTCGCCGACAGGGACCTGGACCTCCGCCGCCGTGACCGGCGACGGCACGACCCTCGGTTCGCGGAGCCGTCGCCGGTGGCGTGCGGCGCGCTGGGTGGTCGGCGGCATCGCCGCCCTGCTGCTGACCGTGCTGGTCCTCGCCGTCATGCGCCCGGCCGGGTCCGTGATCCCCTACGACCCCGAGAACTCCCGCCCGGACGGGTCGAAGGCGCTCGCCCAGGTCCTCGGACGGCAGGGTGTCCAGGTGGAGCACGTGACGAGGGTCGCCGACGCGGTGGCAGCCGCGGGGCCCGGGACGACGCTCCTGGTCACCCCCGCCACCTACCTGCTGCCGGAGCAGGTCCAGGCGCTGGCCGCCGTCGACGCCGACCTGGTCCTCGCCGGCGCCGACGACGGGCTCCTGCGGGCGGCGACCGGCAACCAGGTCCAGCGCACCTCCTGGCGCCCGGCCCCGGACGCACCGGTCGAACCGGGGTGCGCCGTCCCGGCGGCGGTGGTGGCGGGACCCTCGCTGCTCGCCCCCGGTCTCGAGAGCACGACCCCCGACGTGTCCACCTGCTGGGCGGACGCCGACGGCGCCTCGGTGCTGGCGGCGCTCGAGCGCGGCGGTCGTTCCGTCGTCGTGGTCGACGACCCCGTCCTGCTGCGCAACGACGAGGTGCTCACCGAGGGGAACGCTGCCCTCGCGCTGCACCTGCTGGGTGCCCACGAACGACTCGTGTGGCTCGTGGCGGACCCGGCCGACTCGACGGTCGACGAGGGCCTCTCCCCGGACCCGGCACCCGGGTCCGTGCTGCCCTCCTGGTTCGGCACCGCCCTGTGGTGGGCCGTCCTGGTCGCCCTGGTCACCGTGCTCTGGCGCGGTCGTCGCCTGGGGCGGCTCGTCGCCGAGGACCTTCCCGTGGTCGTGCCCTCCGCCGAGTCCACCCGGGGGCGGGCCCGCCTGTACCGGCGGGCGCGCGCCCGCGGGCACGCAGCGGCCGGGCTGCGCGCCGCCACCGCCCAGGCGGTCGCCCTGCGACTCGGCCTTCCGAGGTCCAGCCACCCCGACTCCGTGGTCGACGCCGTCGTGCGTGCCACCCGGCGCGACCCTCGTGAGGTCGCCGACCTGATCTACGGACCACCACCCGCCGACGACGCCGCGCTCAGCGAGCTCGCCCGCCGGCTCGACACCCTGGAGAGCGAGGTTCACCGACCGTGACCCCACCCGACGAGAACCAGCAGACGCCCCCCGTCCCCGGCCCCCCGGAGACGGCGACGGCTGCGCCCGTCGCCACCGGCTCCTCGGAACCGCCCGCGGGCGCCACCACCACCGCGCAGGCCGACGCCCCCGCCGGGCCGGTGGAGCCCCCGCAGCCCTCGCTGGAGCTGCGGCGCGCGCTGGCCGCGGTCCGCACGGAGGTCGGCAAGGCCGTCGTGGGCCAGGACTCCGCGGTCACCAGCCTGCTCATCGCCCTGCTCTGCTCGGGCCACGTGCTGCTCGAGGGCGTCCCCGGCGTGGCCAAGACCCTGCTGGTCCGGACCCTGGCGGCGTCCCTCGACCTCGACTTCAAGCGCGTGCAGTTCACCCCCGACCTCATGCCCGGCGACGTGACGGGGTCGCTGGTCTACGACGCCCGCTCCGCGGAGTTCTCGTTCCGTCCGGGTCCGGTGTTCACCAACCTGCTGCTCGCCGACGAGATCAACCGCACGCCCCCCAAGACGCAGGCGTCCCTGCTGGAGTCCATGGAGGAGCGCCAGGTGTCGGTGGACGGCCAGCCTCGGCCGCTGCCGGAGCCGTTCCTCGTCATCGCCACGCAGAACCCGGTCGAGCACGAGGGCACCTACCCGCTGCCCGAGGCACAGCTCGACCGCTTCCTGCTCAAGGTGCTGCTCCCGCTGCCCGAGCGGGACGCCGAGGTCGAGGTGCTGGCGCGCCACGCCGGCGGGTTCGACCCGCGTGACCTGGGTGCCGCCGGCGTGCGCGCCGTGGGGGATCCCGGAGTGCTCGCGGCGGCCCGGGCCGAGGTCCGCCAGGTCGAGGTGTCCCAGGAGGTCCTCGGTTACGCCGTGGACGTGTGCCGGGCCACGCGCCAGTCCCCGTCGCTGCAGCTCGGCGTCTCGCCCCGTGGCGCGACGGCCCTGCTGTCCACCGCCCGCGCCTGGGCATGGCTGTCGGGCCGCATGTACGTGACGCCGGACGACGTCAAGGCGCTCGCCCACCCGACGCTGCGGCACCGGGTCCAGCTGCGACCGGAGGCGGAGCTCGAGGGCGTGACCGCCGAGTCGGTGCTGAGCACCGTCCTCGCCGCCGTCCCGGTCCCCCGCTGACATGGCGCTGTCCTGGCGCGCGGTCGTCCTGGCCGCGCTCGGCCTCGTGCCGGTCGCGATCTGGCCGGTTCCCGGGACGGTGCTGATCTGGGCGCTGGTGATCGTGGTCGTCTGCCTGCTCGACGTGGCCCTCGCCGCGTCTCCGCGGGACGTCACGCTGCAGCGCACGGTCCCGGCGTCGGTCCGTCTCGGCACCCCGGCGACGTCCCGGCTCGTGCTGACCAACGCGGGCCGACGGCGCCTGCGCGCGCTGGTGCGGGACGCCTGGCCGCCGTCCCTGGCTGCGGCGCGCGACGACGACGGGGGCCTGCGCCCGCACACCGACGCCGCGCAGCCGGCCCGCACCGCGCGGCACTCCGTGCAGCTGCCCGTCGGCGAGTCGGCGCGGCTGAGCACCCCGCTGCTGCCGACCCGACGCGGCGACCGGGTCGCCGGGCCGGTGACGATCAGGACGCTCGGCCCGCTGCGGCTGGCGGGCCGTCAGGCCTCGATCGACGTCGGCGGCCGGATCCGGGTGCTGCCCGAGTTCGCCTCCCGGCGACACCTGCCGAGCCGTCTGGCCCGCCTGCGCGAGATGGACGGGCGCGCCTCGGTGCAGGTACGGGGCGAGGGGACGGAGTTCGACTCGCTGCGCGAGTACGTGGTGGGCGACGACGTGCGCTCGATCGACTGGCGTGCGACCGCCCGCGGTGGTGACGTCGTCGTGCGCACCTGGCGCCCCGAGCGGGACCGGCGCGTGGTGATCGTGCTGGACACCGGCCGGACGTCGGCGGCACGGATCGGGACGACGTCGGACGGTTCGCTGAACAGCGGGGGGACCCGGCTGGAGGCGAGCGTCGAGGCGGCGCTGCTGCTGGCGGCCCTGGCCGACCGGGCGGGCGACCGCGTCCAGGTCCTGGCCTACGACCGCACGCTGCGGTCACGGGTCGCCGGCGCCTCGGGACCACGGCTGCTGCCCGCGATGGCCGACGCGCTGTCCGCCGTCCAGCCGGTGCTGCTGGAGACGGACTGGGCGGGGCTCGTGGGCCAGGTGCGCACGCGGGTCTCGCAGCGCGCGCTGGTGGTGCTGCTGACCTCGCTCGACCCCGCCGTCGTCGAGAACGGCCTGCTCCCCGTGATCGACCAGCTCGCAGCCGAGCACCAGGTCGTCGTCGCGGCGGTCACCGATGCCGAGGTGGCGCAGATGCGCGCGGGCCGCGCCGACGTCGAGGAGGTCTACGACGCGGCCGCGGCGGCGCGAGGGGACCTGGAGCGCTCTGCCGTGGCGGCGGTGCTGCGCCAGCACGGGGCCGAGGTGTTCGAGGCGCTGCCGGACGACCTGGCGCCGCGCCTGGCGGACACCTATCTCGCGCTGAAGTCAGCCGGTCGCCTCTGACCTCAGTGTTGTGGGCGTGATTTCTGGCCCGCTATGCCCGTTTTTGTCCGATACGGCAGCCCAGAAATCACGCCCACAACCGCACGGGCACGACCGCACGAGGGTCAGCCGGCGGTGGGCAGGACGGCGCCGGCCTTGTCGACGTCGAGGTCCCCCGTCTCCCCCGCCTCGACCGCCCGGCGGCCGAGCACGAGGTAGTAGGCCAGGAAGGCCGCCAGCGCGAGCGCTCCGATGATGATCTTGAGCCACCACGGCAGCGTGGACCCGGTGACGAAGCCCTCGACCACGCCGGACAGGGCCAACGCACCGACGAGCCCGACCCCGACGGTGATCAGCGCCCGCCCCTCGGCCGCGAGGGCCGTGGACCGGGGCCGCGGACCCGGGTCCACCCACGCCCAGAACAGCCGCAGCCCTGCGGCCCCGGCCACGAAGATGCTGGTGAGCTCGAGCAGGCCGTGCGGGGTGATCAGCTGCAGGAACAGGGTGAGCTCGCCGTGGGCGGCCATCATGCCGCCGATGGCCCCGATGCTCACGGCGTTCTGCAGCAGGACGTACACGGGCCACGCACCGGTGACCCCGAACGCGATCATCTGCAGCGCGATCCAGGCGTTGTTGGTCCACACCATGGCGGCGAACGACGTGCCGGGGTCGTAGTAGGAGGCGAAGGCCTCGTCGACGTACTGCTCCTGCCACGACGGGGTGCCCAGCGCGGCGAGCGCCTCGGGATCGGTCGCGACCCGCACACCGGCGACGACCGCCACCAGCAGGAACCCGGCCGTGACCCAGAAGGTCCACCAGCGGATCCGGTACAGGGCCGCCGGCACGGTGACGGTGGCGTAGCGCACGACCTCGGACCAGGCGGGCTCGTGGGCGCCCGCGATCCGCGTACGCGAACGGCTCAGGAGCTCCGACAGCCGGGTGACCAGGACGGGGTCGGGGGCGGCGGAGCGGACGGTGGACAGGTGGGTGGCGACGGCCTGGTAGAGCCGCACGAGCTCGTCGGCCTCGGCGCCGTCCAGCCGGCGCTGCTTGGCGAGACGGTCGAGGCGGTCCCACTCCGGGCGGTGCACGGCGGTGAAGGCATCCAGGTCCACGCCCGATACCCTGCCACAGGAGACGCCGCGACGACGACGGTGTCCCCCACCCCGGGTCGGTCCGCCGGCCGGGCCGGGACGAATCCAGGAGACGGAGGCACCGTGCAGGACGGAATCCTCATCGGCGAGGGCGTGGTCCTCGACGCACGCCCGGCGTCGTTCGCGACGCGGTCGCTCGGCGCGCTGCTGGACGCGCTGGTGACGGTGGTGCTGTTCGTGGGCACGATGAGCCTCGTGGTGGGCACGGCGATCGACCGTCTGAACGCCCAGTGGGGCAACACGCTCGCGGTCGTGCTGATGGTGACGTTCCTCGTCGGGCTGCCCGTCACGGTGGAGACGCTCACCCGCGGGCGCTCCCTGGGCAAGCTCGCGACGGGGCTGCGGGTGGTGCGCGACGACGGCGGTCCCGTCCGCTTCCGGCACGCGTTCGTCCGGGCCCTGGTGGGCGTGTTCGAGATCTGGTTCACCTTCGGGGCGATCGCGATCATCACCTCGCTCTCCAACGCCCGGGGCAAGCGGCTGGGTGACCTCCTCGCCGGCACGTACGCGGTGCGGGTCCGCGGGGCGCGGGGTTGGGAGCGCCCCCTGGTGATGGCTCCGGACCTGGTGGGCTGGGCGCGCGCGGCGGACATCCGCCGCCTGCCCGACGGGCTCGCGCTGCGCGCCCGTCAGGTGCTGGACCGCGGGCCCCGCCTGGCGCCGTCGTCGCGCGCGCGGCTGACGAACGAGCTGGCCGGCCAGGTCGAGGCCTACGTCGCTCCGGGCCCGCCGCCGGGCACCCCGGCCGAGGCGTTCCTGCACGCGGTGCTGTACGAGCGCCGTGACCGCGAGCTCGTGCGGGGGCAGGCCGAGCGGGAGCGCGCGACGCAGCAGGCGCAGGTCCTCCACCGGCTGCCCTACGCGGTGGCGGACCCGCGCGACTGATCCCGGGCGTTCATCGTCTCGACCACCAGACCACCTGTGCCGTTCCTCGGAGCAACCTCTAGGGTGGCTGTATGCGAAACCACCTTTCCCGTACCACTGCTCTGGCTGCTGCCGGCGTGCTCACCCTCTCGCTGGCGGCCTGCGGCGGTTCGGACGAGAGCGCTCAGGCGTTCTGCGACTCCTTCGGCTCGATGGACGAGCTGACCGCGGACCTGCAGAACGTCGACCCCAACGACCCGGACGCCGCGGTCGCCTCGCTCGAGCAGCTGACGGCCGAGGTCGAGTCGATCGAGGCACCCGCGGAGATCTCCGACTCCTACGCGGTCATCACCTCGGCGTTCCGCACCTTCAGCGACGCCGCCACCGAGACCCTGTCCGACCTCGAGAACGCCGACCCGACGGCGCTGACCGAGGCGATGGGCGCCTTCACCGACGAGGAGTTCACGGCGGCCAGCACGGAGCTCGAGGAGTACACGGCGGAGAACTGCTCCTGACCGTCTCCTCCTGACGTTGCTGGCGCCCCGCCCGGTCCTCGACCGGGCGGGGCGTCGCCGTCTCATCGTCCGGTCGCCGCGCGGGTGAGCGTCACGCCCCGAGACCCGGCCCGCGACGTCTCGAAGCGTCCGAAGACCGCCACGAGCCCGAGCAGCACGAGCAGGTAGGCGGCGAACCAGAAGGGCCGCCCCGCCCACCAGGCGGCGGTCCACGCGTCCGGCAGCCGCTGGCCGAGACCGAGCACCACGGAGCCGACGACGGCGAACATCGCGGTCAGGTGCCACAGGTAGACGGTCATCGAGCGCCGCGCCACCACCTGCACGACCGGGCGGCCGCGCCCGGCCGCCCACCGGGCCAGAGGACGCCGTACCGTGAGCGCCAGGCACACCATGGCCACGGCGTGCAGGACGACGGGCGCGGTCGGGGGCGCCAGGTTGGAGATCTCGGCGCCGGGCATCCCGACGAGGCTCGCCGGGTACGGGCCGAGGGCGATCAGCAGCACCGCCGCGGCCAGCGCGACCAGTGCGGCACCGACCAGGAACGTCTTGGCCCGCGGGACGGCACGGCGCCCGTCGGTGCGGTCGGTCGCGTACGCAACACCCGCACCGAACGGCACGGCCCAGGCGAGGAGCACGTTCGCCCACGCGAGGTCGCCGAGACCGGCGCCGAACCGTAGGGCGTCGACGACCAGCGGCAGGGCGACCACCACGGCCGCGGCACGCCACCGCCACCGGCGCCACGCCCGCACCAGCAGCGGCGCCAGGGCGACCAGCACGACCCACACCCCGAGGAACCACAGCGGCTGCGGGACCATGCGTGCCAGCCGCCACACGGCGTCGTCGGGCACGCCCGCGGCGAGCAGCACCGCGACCGCCAGCGCCCAGGTGCCCAGCAGCACGACGACGGGGCGTGCCGCGCCGAGCACGCTCCCGCCCAGGGCGCGCCACCAGCGACCGGGCAGACCGAGGGTGCGCGAGCCGCGGTAGGCGGCTGCTGCCCCGGCGGCGAGGAAGAGCAGGGGAAGGGTCTGCAGCCAGGTGACGGTCCACCCGGCTCCGTGGGCGAGGGCGTTGCCGATCTGGAGCGTCGTGCCGTCCCAGGTCGCGTCGGCCATGAGCCAGTGCAGCAGGACGACCGCGACGACGCCGAGACCACGCACGGCGTCGACGAACCCGTCGCGTGGAGCCCGGCCCGGGTCGTCGGTGCGAGCGGGTGTGGCCGGCGCCGTGGGCACCGGTGTCGTCAGGGTCATGGCAGGCTCCGCAGGTCGGGGGGGCGTCGGTACCCCTCCAGCCTGCTGACCTGCGACGACACGGACCATGGGTGCTTCCCCCGGTCTTGGCGCCGTCGACCCCCGGAAAAGCTCGGGGGTTCTCCCTACTCTGCGCTGTCGGCCCCGAGATAGCGCAGCACGGCGAGGACCCGGCGGTGGTCGGCGGAGTCCTGCGGCAGGTCGAGCTTGGTGAAGATGGAGGCGACGTTCTTCTCGACCGCGCCGTACGACAGCACCAGCAGGTCGGCGATCGCGCCGTTGGAGCGCCCCTGCGCCATGAGGTCGAGCACCTCGCGCTCGCGCGCGGTGAGCCGTGCGACCCCGTCGTCACCGTGCGAGGCCCCCATGAGCTGGGACACCACCTCCGGGTCGAGCACCGTCTGCCCGTCCGCGATCCGTGCCAGCGCGTCCAGGAAGTCGCCGACGTCCGCCACCCGGTCCTTCAGGAGGTATCCCACGCCGCGTGAGCTCCCGGCGAGCAGACGCCCGGCGTACCGGGTCTCCACGTACTGGCTGAAGAGCAGCACGCCCAGGTCCGGATGGGTCTCGCGCAGCGCCAGCACCGTGCGCAGCCCTTCGTCGGTGAAGGTGGGCGGCATCCGGATGTCGACGACGACGACGTCGGGCAGCTCGCCGGCGGCGTGGAGCAGGGCGACCTCCCGCTCCAGGGCAGCGCCGTCGGCCACCGCGGCGACGACCGTGTGGCCACGCCGTTCGACCAGCGCGGCCAGTCCGTCGCGCAGGACGGCGGAGTCCTCGGCGATCCCGACCCGCAGGGACGAGGGTGTGGCGCGTCGCACGCCCGGTCCCGGGCTCATGCGCGCGTGGTGGTCGGGAGCGTCGGCCTGGCCTGGTCGGGAAGCAGCACGGTGACCACCGTAGGACCTCCGGCAGGGCTCGACAGGTCGAAGGTGCCGTCGACGGCGCGGACCCGGTCGATCAGTCCGGCCAGGCCCGTGCGGCTCCCGCTGCCGTCCGGTGCGACGACGACGGCGCCCCCTCGGCCGTCGTCGCGCACACGCAGACGCAGCCCGTCGGCCGTGCGCTGGACCAGCACGTACGCGCCGGTCGCGCGGGCGTGCTTGACGACGTTCGTGACCAGCTCGGCGACGGTGTAGTAGGCGATGGACTCGATCGCGGGGCTGAGCCGCCCGCCGGCCTCGACGGCCGGGTCGACGTCGACGGTGACGGGAGCTGCCGCACGGGCACCGAGGGTCTCCAGCGCCACAGCCAGGCCGCTGTCCAGGGCCGGGGGGTGGATGCCGCGTGCGATCTCCCGCAGCTCGGCGAGCGCCTCCTTGGTGGAGTCGTGGGCGGTCCCGACGAGGTCTCCGGCCAGAGCGACGTCCTCCGGGGTGCCGGTGCCGGTGGCGAGCAGGTCCCGGGCTTCGCCGAGCTGCATCGCCACGGCGACGAGCCGCGCCTGGGTGCCGTCGTGCAGGTCCCGTTCGATGCGACGCAGCCGGCCGTCGGCGTCCTCGACCACCACGGCCCGGGTGGCCTCCAGCTCGGCGACGCGCACGCTCGCCGTGGTCGGTCCGAGCAGCGCGCCCGCGAGGAGGCGGAAGAGGGCCACGAAGGGCGCCTGGACCAGCGGCCAGAGGTAGAAGAGCCCCACCCCCGCAGTCACGAGCAGCACCTGGCGGGCGGGGGTGTCCGCGAACCAGTACCAGTCCCCCGCGACGACGGAGAACCCACGGTGCAGCGTCCCGTCCGGGGCCTCCTGCAGCGGGAGGAACCGCGACCACACCCAGTGGCTCGCTCCGCCCAGGGCGACTGCCAGGAACACCGTGCTGACCACGAACGAGGCGAGGGCCAGCGGGAACGTTGCCAGCAGGTACAGGATCGCCCGCCAGCCGGTGGCGTCGCCGATCGACCCGCCCAGCCGGCGCCAGAAGCCCGCGCGCCGCCGCCGCGGCGCCGGATCGGCGATCTCGACCCCGAGCAGGCTGCGCGCCATCCGGCGGTACATCGCGCCCCAGCCGCGTCCACCGACCACGAGGGCGCCCGCCACGAACAGGCCCACCACGGTGACAGCGAGCCCGGCGGTGAGCACCGTGGTGAGCAACGCGTAGGCGAACGCGAACGGTGCGAGCAGGAGCGCGATCCACAGGAACCCGTAGGCGCGCCAGGTGCGTCGCGCGAAGGGCGCCTCGAGGAAGCCGGGGGCCGGCGAGGACGTGGTCATGGTGACCATCCTCGCCAGTGCGCGCCGCCGTGCCCAGGGTGCGTGCCGCCGTCGGGCACGGGGGTTGTCCCCCGTACCCGACGACACCGGTCAGTAGCGGTAGTGCTCCGGCTTGTACGGTCCCTCGACCGGCACACCGAGGTAGTCGGCCTGCTGCGGGCTCAGCTCGGTCAGGCGCACGCCGAGGGCGTCGAGGTGCAGGCGCGCGACCTTCTCGTCGAGGACCTTCGGCAGGCGGTAGACCTGCCGGGCGTACTGACGCTCGCCGGCCGCGCGCGCCATGTCCGCGAACAGCTCGAGCTGGCCGATGACCTGGTTCGCGAACGAGTTGGACATGACGAACGACGGGTGGCCGGTGGCGTTGCCCAGGTTGAGCAGGCGCCCCTCGCTCAGCACGATGATCGACCGCTCGGGGCGCTCGCTGCCGTCGGGCAGCGAGGGTCCGGAGCCGGCAGGCAGGGTCCACTCGTGCACCTGCGCCTTGATCTCGGTCTTGACGACGCCGGGGACGTCGGCGAGACCCGCCATGTCGATCTCGTTGTCGAAGTGGCCGATGTTGCCGACCACGGCCTTGTCCTTCATCGCGAGCATGTGCTGCGCGGTGATGACCCCGAAGTTGCCGGTGGTGGTGATGAAGAAGTCCGCCTCACCGACGACATCGTCGAGCCGTGCCACCTGGAAGCCGTCCATCGCGGCCTGCAGCGCGCAGATCGGGTCGACCTCGGAGACGATGACGCGCGCGCCCTGACCGCGGAACGCCTCGGCCGCGCCCTTGCCGACGTCGCCGTAGCCCGCCACGAAGGCGACCTTGCCTCCGATGAGGATGTCGGTGGCGCGGTTGATCCCGTCGGGCAGCGAGTGGCGGATGCCGTACTTGTTGTCGAACTTCGACTTGGTGACCGAGTCGTTGACGTTGATCGCCGGGAAGAGCAGCTCGCCCGACTCCGCCAGGTGGTACAGGCGGTGCACGCCGGTGGTGGTCTCCTCCGTGACGCCGCCGATCTGCTGGGCGATGCCCGTCCAACGCAGCGGGTCGGCCTCCAGCGCGCGACGCAGCACGCTGCGCACCACGTTCATCTCGTGAGCGTGGTCGGGCTCGCCGGGGAGCGTGTCCGGGGGGACGACGCCGGCACGCTCGTACTGCAGGCCGAGGTGGACCAGCATCGTGGCGTCACCGCCGTCGTCGAGGATGAGGTTGGGGCCCTCGCCCGCGGGCCAGACGAGGATCTGCTCGGTGCAGTCCCAGTACTCCTCGAGGGACTCGCCCTTCCAGGCGAACACGGGCACACCCTGCGGGTCCTCGGGCGTGCCGTCCTTGCCGACGACGACGGCGGCCGCGGCCTCGTCCTGCGTGCTGAAGATGTTGCAGCTCGCCCACCGCACCTCCGCACCGAGCGCCGTGAGGGTCTCGATGAGGACGGCGGTCTGGACGGTCATGTGCAGCGAGCCTGCGATGCGGGCGCCGGCCAGCGGCTGGGCGGCGCCGTACTCCTCGCGCAGGGCCATCAGCCCGGGCATCTCGTGCTCGGCGAGGCGGATCTGGTGGCGGCCCGCCTCCGCGAGCGCGAGCGAGCGGACCTTGTAGCGCCCGGGCTGCTCGTCGAAGCCGGGTGTGGGTGCGGTGGCGGTGGCCGCGGTGGTGTCGGTCATGGGTGCCCTCCTGGGACGTCGGGTGCTGTCGCGCGCTGGGGGCTCCCGTGTGCGCTGGGTGCACGCCGGTGGCGCGCCACTCCCAGGGTAGTAGGTGGGCGGCGGCCGGTGGAGGTCAGCCGTTCTTGGAGGCTCGGTAGCCGGCGTTGCGCGCGGCGGCCGCGGTGGTGAAGCACCTCTCGGGTGTGGTGATGTCGTAGTAGCGGCCGCCCGGCAGGTGGTAGATGCCGGACTGGTTGCCCTTGACCGGCGCCCAGCTCGGGCAGTTCCACTTGCTGACCGGGGCCGTGCTCGTGGGCCGCTTGCCCTGCTTGACGACGAGCTTCTGCTTCAGCGTCTTGGTCTTCGTCGGGCCCCACACCTTCGTGGTGCCCTGCGCCGTCGTCTTCACGGTGTAGCGCTTGTACTTCGCCTTCGTGACCACTCGGTAGGTGCCGGGTTTGAGGGAGACCGTCTTCTTGTTCTTCGCGACGGTCTTGCCCGCCTTCTTGACGGTGAGCGTCTTCGACGTGACCTTGACCTGCCCGGACTTCGACACGCGAGGCTTGATCTTCGCCTTGCCGCCGTAGGGCGCGGTCCTCGTCCCGATCTTCTTGATCGTGACCCTCGCGGGCTTGGTGGCCGTGGCGATGCTGCTCTGCACCGAGCCCGCCTGGACGACCGCCGGGGCGCCGGCCGACGGTGCGGCGGTCGCAGCGGAACCGGTGGCGACGACCGCCCCGGAGGCGAGCAGCGCGCCGAGGGCGAGCGAGGCGAGCAACGAGCGCATGGGGGGATCCTTCGCGAAGGGCCGGGACGACCGGCGTGTTGGGGGCGCTCGATCGTAGAGCCACGAGAGCGGGGCTCGCCTCGCCGACAGGGTGCCGTGGGCAATTTCACCCACGGCGCCCCTCGTCGCGACTACTTCAGCCCGGCGACGTACTGCGTCGTCGGGTAGTACGTCTGCGAACCGCTGTAGTCCGTGATGGACCAGATCCCGCCCTTGGCCTGCGTCTTGGGTACCGACGCGTTGATCTCCAACAGTCCGCACCCGTCACTGTCGACACCCTCGTCCCACTCCGTGCCCGCGTACCACGTCTTGTTCTTCGCACCCTGGTAGGCGGAGTCCAGGTCCCAGTAGGGACGGCTGGAGACGTCGTCGTCGAGCGGGCAAGCGTAGAGGAAGGCGTAGAGACCGAAGGTGGAATCGTCCAGTTCGACCTTGCCCGTCTCACCGACGACCTGCATCCAGTAGTTGCCGACGTAGATGGTGTCTGCCGGGTAGGGCTGAGTCTGGGTGGACTCGACGAAGAGGATGGCCGACTTGCTCCGGACCGTCCCGGCGGCGTTCTTCACGACGACGCGGTACTCGCCGAGCGTGTCCTTGGCTTGGGTCTTGAAGCTGAGCGTGCTCGAGGTCTTGCCGGAGAGGTTGGCCCACTTGCTGCTCCCCGGCGCCTTGCGCTGCCACTGATACTTCAGGCCACCACCGGTCGCGGCGACGGTCATCTTCGCGGTCTTGCCGGCGTCGACCATGACCGACGACGGCTGCGTCCGGATGGCCGGCTTCCTCACCACCTGCGCCGTCGCGGCGCTGACCCGGGAGCGGGTCTTGTAGGCACTGCGCGTGGCCTTGACCCGGACCGTGATCTTCTTGCCGTGCTGAGCGTTCTTGATCGTGAACTTCTTGCTCGTCGCACCCTTGATCGCCTTGCCGTTCGCCAGCCACTGGTAGCGCAGCTTGGCGGGCTTCGGCTTCCAGGTGCCCGGCTTGGCGATCAGCGTCGCGCCGACCTTGGCAGTGCCGGAGACCTTCGGCTTCGGAGCCGCGAACGTTCCCTTGGCGACCTTCTTCGACCCGCTCGTCCGGGTGGCGGTACTCCCCGACTTCTTGCCCTTGACAGTGACAGTGACCTTCTTGCCGAGGTGCTTCTTCTTCGGCGTGAACGTCTTGCCGGTGGCGACCTTCTTGCCGCCCACCTTCCAGGTGTAGGAGAACGTGGTGCCCTTCGCCCACGTCCCCGGCTTGGCGGTGAGTCGGTTGCCGACCCGGGCAGCTCCCTTGATCGTCGGCTTGGAGCTCTTGAGCGCGGTCCCGAGCCGGGCCGGCAGAGCGGAGGTCGGCGCTGCTGCGGCGACCGCCGCGGGTACGGCGACGGCCGACGTCGCGGCCGGCGCGGCTGCGGCCGGGGCCGCGACGATCGGCCCCACACCGAGCGCCAGGACAGCGATCAGCGCAACAGGACGTAGGCGCGCAGGGGCGAAGGAGGACAGTTTCACGGCTACTCCGGGCTCTGGCGGCAGGGACAAGGCTGCCGACCGGTCGAACGCCAACGCGACTCCGACGTCGCCCCTGGCCCGCGTCCTTGCTGGTCACGGCTCCAGGGAGGCGTGGAGGGATGCTATGGCACGGCAACCTTCGATGTCGCACCCCCGCCCAGATTTCACCCTGCTGGCGCTCCCCACTTGCTCCGGGCTAGAATGTTATCAATTCGTGATCTAGGGTGCCGGGATGACTTCGACGACGCAGACACCGCAGCGCATGCACCTGCTGGACGTGCTGCGCTTCGCCGCAGCGATGGCAGTCGTGCTGTACCACTTCACGGCCTCACCCACCGCCGATCGCTACTGGGGCGATGCTCCGACCAGCGAGTTCGCAGGCTTGGAAGGCGTGGTGAGCTACGGCTGGCTCGCGGTGGAGGCGTTCTTCATCATCAGCGGTTTCGCGATCCTGTGGAGCAGCCAGGGGCGCACCCTCGCGCAGTACACCGGGTCCCGCATCGGCCGCCTCGTCCCGGCGTTCTGGGCGTGCGTGCTCGTCACCGCCGCCCTCCAGGCCGTCTGGACCAGCGGTCGTCAGCTCAGCGTCGGCGAGACCCTGGTCAACCTCACCCTGACCCCCGACCTCTTCGGGGTCACGAGCTCCCAGGTCGTCTACTGGACGCTGCTCGTCGAGCTGAAGTTCTACCTGCTGGTCGCCCTGCTGCTCCTGCTGGGCCCGTTGACCCGCACCCGAGTCGTGACCCTCGCGCTCGCCTGGCCCGCCGTCGGCTTCGTGATGCGTGGCCTCGGCTACCCGGAGCTGGCCGAGCACTTCGTGGTGCGCCACTCCCCGTACATCGGGCTGGGGATGCTGATGTTCCTGCTCTACCAGGACGCCACGAAGCGGCGATCCGGGCAGGCGACGGGCGCGCAGGAGCGCCACGGCACCGCCGTCGTCCTCGGTGCCGGCGCCATCCTGCTGGCCCTGAGCGTGCACGAGGTGCTCCAGGCCGCCGACCGTGCCACGGACCTGCAGGGAAACCCCGTCGACGGCCGCGTGGCCGTGGCGATCCTGCTGGCCATCATCGTCGCCGTGTGGTTCTCGATGCACCCGCGGGCCGTCGTGCGCAACCGTCGGCTCGCCGCCGCCTGCACGCTCGGAGGTGCGCTGACGTATCCGCTGTACCTGGTGCACACCCAGTTCGGCTGGGCCGTCACCGAGTTCTTCAGCGCGGCCGGAGCCGGCGTCTGGGTCACGCTGGCCGCAGCGACGGGAGTCTCGCTCGTGGTCGCGCTGGCCATCCACTACGGCGCGGAGCGCGTCTTCTCCACCCGGCTGCGGCGGGCGGTCACCCGCGCGCTGAGCCGGTCCGACGTCGCGACACGGTCCGACGGCGGCACCTCGGCCGCGCAGGGATCGTCGCGCACGCCTCAGCCCGACCCGACGCCGGCGACCGACCCGGCGCCGGCGACCGAACCCGCCGAGGAGACGGCGGCTGCGCGGGTCGAGCAATCACGTCCGCGGCCCCTGGCCGGTTCGTCGCACCGATGAGCTGGCCCGATCAGGGGATGCCCCGCACGAACTGGGTCGCCTTCCCATACCGGCCAGACTTGCCCTTGTCTCGGACCTGCCACATCCCGCCGGGCGCCAGGCGCGGACCGGGACCGGCGTAGATCGTCCACGCCGCGCACTGGCCATCGCGCCACTGGAGCTCCGCCCACTCCATCCTCTCGCTCCACACCGGCTCGGGCCCCCGCCACGTGTACCGGATGTCCAGCCTCCGCAGGGTCGGCTTCGGTTCGCCGGGCGGTGAGCAGGCCGTCAGCACGGCGGCGGTCCGCCACCTCTTCCGGTCCGCGCCGTCCGGCTCTCGCAGCCGGACGTTCCAGGACTTGGAGATCCGCTGAGTATGGGCCTTACCGGCGTACCACTGCCCGGGCCGGAAAGGGTCCGTCTTCGTCGAGTTCACCACCAGCAGCGCAGGCCGGCTGAACGTGGTGCCCGCACGGTTCTTGACCCGCAACCGGTAGTCCCACAGCGTCCGCTTCGACGTGGCTTTCACCGAGATCGACCGGGACGTCTTGCCCGACATGTTCTTCCACGTGCCGGTCGCGGTGCGGCGCTGCCACTGGTACTTCAGCTTGCCCCCGCTGGCGGACGCCGAGAACGTGACCGTCCTGCCGGAGTTGACGGTCGCGTCCTTCGGCTGGGACGTGATGCGCGGCTTGTGCTTGACGCCGACCGGCCACCGCACCTTCGCCGTGGCCGCGCTCGTCCGGTGCGTCAGGACGTAGGCCTTGCGCTGGGCAACGACCGTCACCGTGATCCGCTTGCCGCGGTCCGCCTTCTTCAGCCGGTAGGTGCGCGAGGTCGCCTTCTTGATCGGCTTGCCGTCGCGCTTCCACTGGAAGGCGAACGTCCGTGGCGAGGCACGCCACTCCCCCGGGCGCGCGGTGAGCGTCTGACCGACTCGTGCCGTCCCCACGACCTTCGGCCGTGGCGCCTTCGTGTACGACTTCGCCGCGACCACGGCCTTGCTCGTCGCCCGGACCGTCTCGTACCCGGGCCGAGTCACCGCGACCCGCACGGAGATCCGCTGGCCGTGGTGCCGCGCACGCGGCGTGAACGTCGACCGGGTCGCGCCCGTGATCGCCGTGCCGTTCGCTCGCCACTGGTAGCGCACGGAGGTGGGCTTCGGCGACCACTGGCCCGGCCGGTGTCGCGCCGTGAGCGTCTTCCCGATGCGAGCGCGACCGTTGGCCAGGCCCGTGATCCGAGGCTCGGCCGTCGTGGTGAACCGCTCGACGGTAGCCATCGCTGCCTGAACGGCCTCGGCGATGCCGGGACGGCCGCCAGGCGAGGCGACGACCTGTCCGGCAACCTGCTCGGTGGCGGCCCCCCGGGCCGCCTGCGCCGGCACAGCGCCAGCGAGGGTCGTCGCGACCAGAGTCAGGACTGTCGCCAACCCCACCATCGCGTGTCGGCGGGTCCAATGCAGCGGTCTGACGAAGTGGCGCACGAGTGCCTTTGCTGTCAGCGGAAGGACCGGTTGCCCATCCTCGAGGCGTGCCAGGAAGTCTGCAGGACGATGATCCGGGCATTCCTAGCATGTCAGACATCGACGAAGCCGGGTAGTTCTTCGGGGTCACGCTCCTGCCACGGTGCCCCGGGTCACTGCGCGACGACCTGCAGCTCGCCGACACGGACCGTGGTGCTCGTGGTGCGGTCCGCGGAAAGCTCCCCGCTCTGGCCGCCTCCGCTCCAGGTTGCCGTCCAGTACGACGTCGCCGTCACCTCGAACTCGCCCTGCCGCGTGTACCGGTGCCCGCAGTCCGGGGACGGCTCGCCGGCGAACCGGTCCTCGAACGGTGAACCCGGGCCCGTGCACGTCACCGTGGTGCCGTCACCCAGGTCCCACACGATCCTGTCCACCTCGGCCCGGACCGTCACGGTCAGCCCCTGGTCCGACGCCGAGGCCTCGTCAGGGCCGAAGGTCCGCTCGTCGGGGTTCTCGACCCACATCCACACGGGAAGGCCGACCAGGCCGATGCGGCCCGGCTCGTCCTCCGGCACGATCCCGATGTCGATCGGGTCCAATGCCAACGACGCGAACGCCTGGCGGGCGAGCTCGGCCGGGTCGGGGGGGTCGAGAACCGCCGGCGGCTGGGCCTCCCAGCGGGTGTTCGGCCGGACGCACGCCGCACCCGGGTTCGGATCGAGAGAGTTGCAGTACGCCTCCGAAGGCGAGCACTGCACGATGACGCCCTCGTCGTTGCCGTCCCAGACGTCGTCGCTCTTCGGAGGCGGCGGGTCCACCACCTGGAGGTAGCAGAGCCGGTCGTTGCTCCAGACGCCGGCCGACGTCTCACAGTCGACGACGAAGTCGTCCTCGCCCTCGACACCGGGGACGCTGCAGACCCGCGGACCACCACCGCCGCCGCCACCACCGGGACCGCCGCTCTCCTCCCCGGGGCCGCCACCGCCGGGCGGGTCCTCACAACCTGCCGAGATCCCGCCCGTGGTGCTCCCGTCGCACGACGGGTCGGCGGACGCACCGAGCTGTGGCACCGGTCCGGCGACCACCGCGGTCGCCAGGCTGAGAGCGGCAAGCGGTCGGACGAGGCGGCGCATCAGCACTCCCTGTCGGTACGGGCGGTGGACTCCAGCACCTGCCACCGGCCGTCCGGGCCGGTGTGCGACAGGCGGTAGACGTTGACGTACTGCTCGAGCGTGTCGTTCGGGAGGTCCAGCTCCGTGCCGTCCTCCTCGAAGATGCGCAGGCCCGAGGTGTTCAGGCACGCGGTGACCTCGACGTCCTCGTAGCCCACGCGCTCACCGTCGTAAGCCGTCACCTCCGACGAGACCAGCTCGGCCTCGCCGGTGGTGTAAAGACCCCGCTCGGAGAACTCCCGGTACGTCCCGGCGACGGAGTCGGCGAGCTCGGCACCCCAGTAGGGGGCCAGCAGCGCCCAGTTCCCGTAGCCGCCCTGGGCGACCTCGAACTCCAGCCCGCGGTACTCGGCGAGCACCGCTTCGGCCTCCGCGATCCGCTCCTGCTTCGTCGACTCTTCCTCGGTGAGGCTCGGGCTCGGGCTCGCCGACGCCTGCTGCTCCGCGAGCGAGGTCAGCGCGGGCTCGTCGGTACCGCAGGCGGCCAAGGCGCCGGCCACCGTCAATGTCACGGCGGCGGCCACCAGCCTCCGGGCCGTCGTCATGGGATGCCTTCCTCGTCGGTGGACCTGAGCGTCGTCACCTTACCGATGGCCCCCCGGTCGCGCGAAGACCTGCGCCGGGACCGACGCGGATCTCTGACGCCAGATGCCCGCCCCGGCACAGGCCGGAGCGGGCATCGCGAACGACTGGTCAGAGCGTCAGGCTCAGCCCTCGAACGGCGGGACGGCGTCGGGGTACTCCGCGAGCCAGGCGTCCACGGCCGCGGCCGGGTCGTCGGTCGAGTCGTTGACCATGCTGTCCAGCTCCGGGAAGCTCTCGGTGAGATCGATCTGCCCCAGCCACTCGGCAACCTCCGGGTGCTGCTCCGAGAAGCCTGCAGTGGCGATGAACTCCAGGTTCTCGCTCTCGCCGAACGCGCCCTGCGGGTCCTCCAGCCGCTTGAGCGGGTACTCCTCGTTCGCCCAGAACGGCGTCCACATGGTGACGAGGATGTCCTCCTCGTTGGCGATGGCCTCGTCGAGCGCGGTGATCATCGGCGACGTGCCGGACTCCTGGAGCATGTAGCCGGCTTCCGTCAACCCGTAGGCCGGGATGACGTCGTCCGTCGTGGCCTCCATGATGCCGGCCGACGGCTCGATCCCCGTGATGGTCCCGTCGAACAGGTCCACGTTGTCAGCGAGCTCGTCGAGCGAGTCGACCTCGGTGTACTCGGGCACCGCCAGGAACTTGTCAGCGCTCGGGTAGTACGAGCCGACGTTCTCGAGGTCGTCACCGTACTGGTCCAGGTACGTGGAGTGCAGGTCGGACCAGGCCGAGGGGTACATGTCGATGTCGCCCTCGGCGAGCGCGGTGAACAGGACACCGACTTCGTTCATCTCCTCGTGCTCGACGGTGTACCCGGCCGCCGTGAGCTCCTTGTCGAGGAGGTAGGCCGAGCTCAGGCCGTCCGTCCAGGAGGGGAGGTACCCGAGGGTGATCGTCATGTCCTCCCCCTCGCTGCCGGTGTCGTCGCCGCCGTCGTCGGTGCTGCAGGCCGCGAGCGACAGGCCGAGCGCAGCGGTGGCGACCAGCGCCGCCGTCTGACGCGTCCGGTGGTTCTTACGATGGGTGCTCATGTAGAGCTCCTTTCGTCCGTGCGGTTCGTGTCCGCTGGATGCCCGGTGGGTGTCCCGTGCCGGGGGCGTTCGTTCGTGGTGGTGTGTCGACGGGGTCTCAGACCGGGGATCCGGCCGTCGCGGCCTGTCGACGACGGAGGACAGCGACGAGCGACCGGCCCGTGGGTTGACCGATGGCACCCGTGAGCCGGTCCAGATAGATGGCGAGGATGACGACGGCCAGGCCGGCTTCGAAGCCGAGGGCGACGTCGACCCGGGAGATCGCCCTGGCGACCTCGGCACCCAGGCCGCCCGCGCCGACCAGCCCGGCGACGACCGCCATCGACAGCGCGAGCATGATGACCTGGTTGACGCCCGCCATGATGGTCGGCAGGCCGAGCGGGAGCTGGATGTCCCGCAGGATCTGGCGGTTGGTCCCGCCGAAGGCCTCGCCGGCCTCGACGGTCTCGCGGTCGACCTGGCGGATGGCCAGCTCGGTGAGGCGCACCCCCGGGGGCAGGGCGAAGACGATGGTGGCGGCGACGCCCGGTGCGACACCGATGCCGAAGAAGATCACCACGGGAACCAGGTAGACGAAGGCCGGCATGGTCTGCATGAAGTCCAGCACCGGCTTGACGACGGCGCTCACCGTGTTGTTCCGAGCGGCCAGGATCCCCACCGGGATCGCGACGACCACGGCGATCAGCGTGGCCACCAGCACCAGCGCGAGCGTCTCCATGGCCGGCTCCCACATCCCCATGCTGACGATGAGGAGCGTGCCGAGCAGCGTGAACACCGCCAAGCCCCAGGAGCGCACCAGGAGCGCGAGCAGGGTGAACAGCCCGACGACCACGAGTGCAGGCGGGAGCAGGAGCAGGTCCGCGATGGAGTCGACGAGCAGCGACATCGTGTCGCTGATGCCGTTGAGCAGCGGCCGGAACGTGGCCTTGATCCAGTCGACGCCGTCGGAGACGGCGTCGCCGATGGGCACGTTGGGGACGACGACGGACGTCGGGGTCATCAGCGGGCTCCTGCGGTGTCGAGGACGGGCTCGCCGTCGGCGGGGTCGTCGCCCGGTGCGTCGGCGGGGCTGAGAGCGCTGTCGCTGCCGGGCACGGCCAGGGCGCTGAGCAGCGTCACCCGGGGGATGACGCCCTCCAGCCGACCCTGGTCGTTCACCACGGCCAGCGGCGCCCGGCTCGCAGCCGCGTACGGGAAGAGGTCGGCCAGCGGCGCGTCGGGCGCGACGCGGACCACCTCGTCCCTCTTCACCGGCAACGCCTCGCTGCCGGTGCGCACGGCCTCGGCGACGTCGTCCTCCCAGACGAGGCCCTCGACCTTGCGGTCACGCCCGGTGACCAGCAACGAGGACGTCTGGTGCTCGCGCATCAGCTTGTGCGCGGCCTTGGGGCCGGCCTCCGGGCCGACGACGGCGACGGGGCGCTCCATCACCGCGCCGGCCGTCAGCACGCGGCTGCGGTCGACGTCGGCGACGAACTGCGCGACGTAGTCGGTCGCCGGCTCGTTGAGGATCTGCTCAGCGGTGCCCACCTGCACGATCCGTCCGTCGCGCATCATCGCGATGCGGTCGCCGAGGCGCATGGCCTCGTTGAGGTCATGGGTGATGAACAGGATGGTCTTGCCGAGCTCGGCCTGGAGCTCGAGGAGCTGATCCTGCATCTCCTTGCGGATGAGGGGGTCCAGCGCGCTGAACGCCTCGTCCATGAGCATGATGTCGGTGCCGGCCGCGAGCGCCCGGGCCAGGCCGACACGCTGGCGCATGCCGCCGGAGAGCTCGGAGGGCAGCGAGCCGCCCCAGCCCTTGAGCCCCACCATGGCGAGCGCTTCCTCGGCCCTCGCCTCGCGCTCGACCTTGTTCACGCCGCGCAGCTTGAGCGGGTAGGCGGCGTTCTCGCCGACGGTGCGGTGCGGCAGCAGCGCGAAGTGCTGGAACACCATGGAGACCTTGGTGCGCCGGACCTCGCGCAGGGCGGCCGCGGACAGGTGCGTGACGTCCTGGCCGTCGATGCGCATGACGCCGTCGGTCGGCTCCAGCAGGCCGTTGACCATGCGGATGAGGGTGGACTTGCCGGAGCCGGACAGGCCCATGACGACGAAGATCTCACCGGGTGCGACCTCGAAGGTCGCGTCGATGACGGCCGGTGTGAGGCCTTCTCGTCGAAGCTGGGCGCGGTCGGCACCTTGTGCGAGCAGCTTGACGCCGCGCTGCGGGCGGCGTCCGAAGATCTTTGTCAGGCCGTTTGCCTCGATGGCTGGCACGGTTCTCCCGGGTCGGGGACATTGACGTGCCGTCGGACCGCTGATGGACGTGTCCGAGCGGGTCCTTCGACCCGCACCCGGGAGTTTCGGCCACGGGTCGGCCTTCACGTTCTTTGCACGAGCGTAGGTCACGGCCTTCGCTGCTCCGTCACGTGAGGCCTTGCTGAGCGATGATCTTTATCACCCTGTGACCGAACGAGGGCGATCGACCTGGAATTGGCGTGCAGAACTCCCGTGAACATCCTCACGCCCTCACCACGCCTAGAGTGACGACCGTGCCTCGCGAACGCCTCCATCTCGGCCTCATGCTCGCGCTGACGTTCTCCACGGGGATCGCCGACGCCGTCGGGTACCTCGGCCTCGACCGCGTCTTCACCGGGAACATGACCGGCAACGTGGTCATCCTCGGCATGGCGCTCGCCGGTGGCGACGACCTGCCCGTGACCGGCCCGCTGCTCGCGTTCGCCACGTTCATGGGCGGGGCCGCGATCGGCGGGGTCGCGCTGCGGCCGATCAAGGCCGGGTGGTCCCGACGGACGACGGCGATGTTCGGGCTCGTCGGGGCCGTCCTGGTGGCACTCACCGTGATCCTCGTGGTGTTCGACGACGGGATGCCGCACGGCGTCCAGCTCACGGTGACCGGCCTGCTCGCCGCGGCGATGGGCCTGCAGGCGGCGGTGGCTCGGCACCTGGCGGTCAAGGAGATCACCACCGTGGTCGTCACGAGCACGATCACGGGCCTGGCGATGGACTCCCGCGTCCTGGGAGGGCACGGGAACCACGCGCTGCGGCGGCTCGGTGCGATCGGGCTGATCGGTGCCGGCGCGTGCGTGGGGGCGCTGCTGCTCCAGGTCCACCTCGCCTGGGGGGTCGGCCTCAGTGCGCTCATCACGGTGGCCGTGGCCGTCGTCGGTCACGCGCGCGGGCGGGAGGCGACGGCATGACGTACACACCGCCCGACCCGCACCGCACCCGTCCCGACCTGCAGGGCACCTTCGGGATGGCGGCCACCACCCACTGGCTCGCCACCGCCACCGCCCAGTCCGTGCTGGAACGAGGCGGCAACGCCTTCGACGCCGCCACCGCCGCCGCGTTCGTCCTGCACGTGGTCGAGCCGCACCTCAACGGTCCCGGCGGCGACATGACGGGCATCGTCGCCCCCGCCGGCGGCTCCCCGCAGGTCCTGGTCGGCCAGGGCCCTGCACCGGCGCGCGCCACGATCGAGCACTACCGCGACACCGAGGGCCTCGACCTGGTGCCCGGCGCCGGCGCGCTGGCCGCCGCCGTCCCGGGCGCCGTCGACGCCTGGCTCCTGCTGCTGCGCGACCACGGCACCTGGCCGGTGCGTGACGTGCTCGCCCACGCCGTCGGCTACGCCCGGGACGGGCATCCCCTGCTGGCCGCCGCGAGCGCGACGATCGACCGGGTCGCGAGGTTGTTCGCCGAGCACTGGCCCACCTCCGCCGCCCGCTGGACACCCGGTGGCCGGGTCCCCCGGCCCGGTGAGCTCGTCACGAACCCCGAGTACGCCGACGTCCTGCGGCGTCTCGTCGAGGCCGCCGACGGTGCCCCCGGGCGGGAGGCCGGCGTCGACGCCGCCCGCGCGGCCTGGCGCGAGATCGTCAGCCCGGCCGTGGAGGACTTCGTCGCCACCCCGCACCGGCACGCGGACGGGCGGGACCACGCCGGCGTCCTCACCGCCGACGACGTCGCCCGCTTCCGGGCGGGCTACGAGACCCCGGCGACGGCGGACTTCCGCGGGCACACGGTCGTCAAGACCGGCGCGTGGGGGCAGGGGCCGGTGCTGCTGCAGGCCCTGCGGCTCCTCGACGGGTTCGACGACGACCGCCTCGACCCCTCCACCGAGCGCGGGGCCCACACCGTTCTGGAGGTGCTCAAGCTGGCGCTCGCGGACCGTGACACCTGGTACGGCGACGCCGACGTCCCCCTGGAGCACCTGCTGTCCGCGCAGTACGCGGCCGAGCGGCGAGCGCTCGTGGGCGAGAACGCCTCGCACGAGCTGCGTCCCGGCGTCGTCCCCGGGCGCACCACGCCCCCGCTGCCGCCGCTGCGTGTGGCCGGTGAGGCGCCGCCGGACGGCTCGGGGGTGGGCGAGCCGACCGTGCAGACGGACGGCACCACGCGCGGCGACACCTGCCACCTCGACGTGGTCGACCGGTGGGGCAACATGGTCAGCGCGACGCCGTCGGGCGGCTGGCTGCAGTCGTCGCCCACGGTGCCCGGACTCGGGTTCTGCCTCGGCACGCGGCTGCAGATGACGTGGCTGGACGAGAACTCGCCGTCCCGGCTCGCGCCGGGCGTGCGGCCCCGGACCACCCTGTCACCGACGATCGTGCTGGGACCGGAGGGCGAGGCGGTGATGGCGTGCGGGACGCCGGGCGGCGACCAGCAGGACCAGTGGCAGCTGCCGTTCCTGCTGCGCGTGCTGGTGGGCGGGTACACCCCGCAGGAGGCGATCGACGCCCCGACGCTGCACACGACGTCGGCTGTCGACTCGTTCTGGCCGCGCACCTGGACACCGGGCGGGGCCGTCGTCGAGTCGCGGCTCGGGGCGGAGGTGCTCGCCGGGCTCACGGCACGGGGACACGTGCTGACCGACGCGGGGCCGTGGTCGCTCGGGCGGATCTCCGCGGTGACGCGGGACCCGGCCACCGGGGTTCTTGGTGCGGCGGCGAACTCCCGCGGGGCGCAGGGGTATGCCGTCGGCAGATGACCCAGTGGTACTGTGGCAGTACCACACCGTGCTGCGCCCTGCACAAGGGAGGACCTCATGCCCCGGACCATCCGCTTCGACCAGGCGACCGAGCAGGCGCTGAAGCAGGTCGCCCGCGACGAGAACATCTCCGAGAACGCTGTCATCAACCGTGCCGTCCAGGAGTACGCGAACAAGCGGACCGCGTTGCGCGACGAGCTCATCCGCCAGATCGTCGCCGAGGACAAGCCGCTGCTCGACCGCCTCGCATGACGGGCTCCCCGTGACCACCTTCGTCGACGAGGACGACCTTCTGGCCGCAGCCGCTGCGGTGCTCGGCGGCCCACCGGGGGTCCGAGACACAGGACTGCTGTCCTCCGCCGTCGGCCGACCCCGAGCGAGCATGCTCGGAACCGAGGCGTACCCAGGCATCCACCAGAAGGCTGCCGCCCTTCTCGACTCCGTCGTCAAGAACCACGCGTTCGTCGATGGCAACAAGCGCGTCGGCTGGGTCGCCGTCAGGCTGTTCTACGCCTACAACGGCCAAGCGCTCCGCATGGACCACGCTGATGCGTACGACCTCGTCATGGCGATCGCATCAAGCGAGCTGAACGACGTCGCCACCATCGCGGCCCGCCTCGCGGCGTGCACGACACCGGCCTGACCGCTCCTCCTGCCCGTCGGTCAGCCGGCGAGCGTCAGGACGTGTCGCCGGTCCGAGGGCGCCAGCGCACGCTCGATCTTGGCGTCGAGCGTGACGAGCACGCCACGACGGTCCGCAGCCAGGTTCAGCAGGTGGAAGTCCGTCACCCGGCGATGCCCGACCATGCGCGCCAGGTCGACGACCGGGTCGGCAAGGCTCGTGTCGTCGCGCCAGAACTCGTGCTGTCGCCGTGCACGGACACGACGCAGTGCGGCGAGCGCATCGGCGGTGGACGCACCAGGGTTGGCGGCGGGGTTCGACAGCAACCGCACCAGCCCCTGCTCGGTCGTCGCGCACGTGGCGAACGCCAGGACTCCCCGCAACCAGCCGAGGGCCGTCGCGTGGTCCACGTGCGCCGTGACATGGGCGGCGAACAGGACGTTGACGTCCGGCAGGTAGACGCGATCAGCCACGCCGGGTCTCCGCGACGGCATCGACGTCGTCCTCGTCGAGCAGATCGGCCACCTGTTCGGTGGTGATCGTCGGGCGGTCCGGGTCGAAGACGAGGAAGTCCTCGTCCCGGGCGGAGAGCAGGTCAGCCTTTTCGACGAGTCGCGCCACGGTGGCTGCGCGCGGCTCCCCGGCCATGGCGTTCCGGTCGATGATCGCCGCCAGCCGCGCCGTCTCCGTCAGGTGGATGCGTCGTCGTGTCGCTGCAGACATGGAATCCATGTTGTCCGATCTGGCTGCCACATGGAATCCCTACCGGTCGCCGAGGGAGACCTGGCGGTCGGCGGCGGCGATCGTGGCCGGCCGGTGCGCGACCAGCAGCGTCGCCCGGTGCTCGGCACGGCCGAGGAGCTCGAGGAGCGCGGCGTCGGCCTCGGGGTCGAGGGACGCCGTCGGCTCGTCGAGGACCAGGACGCGCGGCTCGCGCAGGAGCGCCCGGGCGATCGCGACCCGGGCACGCTGGCCGCCGGAGAGCCCGCTGCCGTGCTCCCCCACCGGCGTGCCGAGCCCGGCGGGCAGCCCGGCCGCCGCGTCGAGCAGCCCGGCCGCGCGGGCCGCGGCCTCCACCGCGGCGTCGGACGCATCGGGGTCCCCGAGCACGATGTTGGAGCGCACCGTGCCGCGCAGCAGCGGTGAGGACTGCGGGACGACGGCGAGGCGCGCGCGCAGCTCGACGTCCGGCAGGGTGCGCACGTCGTCGCCGTCGACCCGCACGGCACCCCTGTCCGGGTCCCACAGCCGTTGCGCGAGGCGGGCCGCGGTGGTCTTGCCCGCGCCGGACGGACCGACCAGGGCCACCACCTCCCCCGGCCGGACGTGCAGGCTGAAGTGCTCCAGCACGGGCCGCGCCGGGTCGTAGGCGAAGCTGACGCGGTCCAGCACCAGGCCCGCCTCCTCCGGCACCGGGTCGGGCCGCAGGCCGGCACCGGGCGCCGCCACGGCGTCGTCGTCGGAGGTGCCCTCGGGTCCGACGACGGCGGGCGGCAGGTCGAGCACGCCGCCGATGCGTTCGGCCGACGCCCGCAGCGTGCTCGCGCTGCGCAGCAGGTCCGCGATCTGCGCGGCGGGCCCCAGGCCCGCGACCGCGACGGTCACCGCCAGGGGGATGTCGGCCGGGGCGATGGCGTCGCGCTGCAGCAGCACGACGGCGAGCGTGCCGAGCGCGGCGGCGGCCAGCGCGACGTCGGCGATGCCGCGCTCCAGGCCCAGCCGGGCCGACTCGCGGACCTGCAGACGGGCGAGGTCGCGCGTGTCCTGCGCGACACGGTCGAGCTGGGCGTCGAGGGCTCCGGCACCGGTGAGCTCACGCAGCCCCCGGACGGTGTCGAGCAGCTCGGAGCGCACGGCGGCGGAGCCGGCCGCGAGCGCGTCGCTGTCCCGCCGGGCCCGCCGGGCGGTCGCCAGGGGTACGACCACACCGAGGACGAGCAGCGGCACCCACACGAGCAGCAGCGACGGGTCGATCGTGACGGACACCCCGGTGCTCACGGCGAGGACGAGCAGCGCGCTGAGGCTCTGGGCGGCGGTGTGGGCGTAGAGCCACTCCAGCGTCTCGATGTCGGAGACCACGGTGGTGGCCAGCTCGCCGGTGCGCTTCTGCCGGGTCCTGGACGGCAGGGCCCGGCGCAGCGCACCGAAGACCCGGCCGCGCAGCACCCCGATGAGCCGGTAGGCCAGGTCGTGCGACACCCACGACTCCCGCCACGCCGCGAGCGACGCCAGGACACCCACCGAGACCAGCGCGGCGGCGGGGCCGATCAGCCCGAGCGGCTCGCCCGCCACGACCCGTCCGACGACGACGGCCAGGCCGAGCGCGAGCCCGAGCACCGCCGCCTGGGACACCACGCTCCACAGCACCGTCTCGACGAACCGGCCGCGGTGAAGGGTGACCACCGGCAGCAGGCGCAGCACGGCCCTCATCGCGCACCCGCCGGGGCCTCGACGACCGGCGCCCCGTCGCCGGTCGCGACGATCCGACCGTCCTGGAGACGCACCCACCGGTCGGCGTGCGTGCAGGCGCTCTCGCGGTGCGCGACGACGATCACGGTGCGCTCCCGCGTGGCGGCCACGACCGCATCCATGACCCGGCGCTCGGTGCCGACGTCGAGCGCCGAGGTGATCTCGTCGAGGACGAGCACGGGCGCCGGGGACAACAGCGCCCGGGCGAGCGCGAGGCGTTGACGCTGGCCACCGGAGAGCTGCCCGCCGTCCTCGGCCAGGACGGTGTCGTAGCCGTCCGGCAGGGACTGGACCACCTCGTGGACGTCCGCGGTGCGGGCAGCCTGCTCGATCTGTGACCCGGTCGCGTCGGGCCGGTACAGCCGCAGGTTCTCCCGCACGGTCCACGCGAAGAGCGTCGGGTCCTGCGGGACGACGACGACGCTGCGGCTGCGCGCCGTCGGGGTGTAGTCGGGCAGGCCGAGGCCGCCGACCCGCACCACGCCCTGCTGCGGGTCCACGTCACGCTCCAGGAGCCGCGCCAGCGTGCTCTTGCCGGAACCCGAGGGGCCGACGACGGCGACGGTCTCCCCCGCGGCGACGCGCAGGCTCAGGTCTCGCACGCCGGTGGTGCTCCCGGGGTAGCGGTACGTGACGCCCGTGAGCTCGATCGTCCCGGTGGCGGCGGGAGCGGCATGGTCGCCGGCCTCGACGACCGACGGCCGCATCGACAGCAGCCGGTCGAGGCCGTCGACGGCGGTCAGCCCGAGATAGCCGGCGTGCCAGGTGGTGCCGAGGTCCTGCACGGGGCGGAAGCACTCGCGGGCGAGCAGCAGCACGGTGACGGCCACCGGGGCGCGCACGTCGCCGGTGAGCACGCCGTGCAGGGCGGCGACGACCGCCAGTGCGGTACCGAGGTGCAGGGCCAGCGCACTGACCGCGGTCTCGACGAGCGAGACCCGCAGCTGGGTCATGGTGGAGCGGCGCAGGCCCTCGGCGGTGGTGGCCAGCCGGTCCGCGACGCGGCCGGTGGCCCCGAAGGCACGCAGCAACGGGACCTGCTGCAGCGCCTCGACGAAGTCCGCCGAGAGCCGGGTGAAGACGTCCCAGCGTCGGCGCCCGTTGCGCAGCAGCCGCGCGTCCCACACCCGGGGTGCGAGGACCGCGACGGCGGCCGCGACGGCGAGCACGGCCCCGGCGGCCGTCGAGCGCACCGCCACGAGACCGACGACGGCGGCCGGCACCACGAGCACGACGACCAGCTGCGGCAGGTAGCGGGTGTAGTAGGCGTCCAGGCCGTCGACGCCGTCGATCACCGTGGCCGCCACCTCGCCCGCGTCCCGCTCCGCGGCGGGCACCGCGACGAGCCGGGCGAGCAGCCGACGCCGCAGCCGCAGCCGCACCGACGCCCCGAGCCGGGTCGCGACCGGTTCACGTACCGCGACCACCACACCGCGGACGACGGCGATCGCCGCCAGCGCGACGAGAGCGGGCAGCGTCGAGGCCAGGTCGCCGTCGTCGCGCACGAGCGTGGCGATCACCGAGCCCGCGGTGAGTGCGAACCCGACGTGCATGGCGGACAGCAGCACGCCGACGCCGGCCAGGGCGAGGATCACGCCCGGCACGGCGCCGGCGAGCTGCAACAGCCGGCG
This sequence comes from Isoptericola halotolerans, assembly GCF_013149785.1. Classification (GTDB taxonomy): domain Bacteria; phylum Actinomycetota; class Actinomycetes; order Actinomycetales; family Cellulomonadaceae; genus Isoptericola; species Isoptericola halotolerans. The sequence goes on along the minus strand of NZ_JABEZU010000002.1, from coordinate 692,461 downwards.
GTGGACCACCGGTCAGAACGCGTCGGGGTAGAGCTGCTCGGCGATGTCCCGCACGATCGTGATGTTGCCCAGCGTGCCGGGGAAGACGTCGGAGCTGGAGACGGCGATGAGCCGGTCCTCGGTGACGGCCGGCAGGTCGGGGAACGTCGTCGTCAGGTACTCGCGGGTGGCGGCCTCGTGCTCGGCGTCGTAGGCGGAGAAGACCAGGGCGTCCGGCTCCTCGGCGGCCAGCGACTCGGGCGTGATGGTCGCGGCGAAGAAGTCCGCGAACATCGGGTCCTCGGGGCCGTAGACGTTGTCCGCGCCCGCCAGCCCGAGGATGTCGTACTCGATGCCGGCACCGATGGCCTGCAGCGTGGTGCCCTCGACGTAGACCTGGGCGACGCGCAGCGGGTCGACGTCCTCGATCGCCGCGGCGACCTCGTCGAGCTGCGCCCGGCTCTGCACGACGAGGTCGGCGGCCTCGTCCTGGACGCCGAAGATCTCGCCGAGGTTCTCCAGGTCGTCGAACAGGTCGGTCACCTCGCCGGTCATGCGGCGCTCGGCGCACCCGCCCGTGGCGACGTAGACGGTGGCGTCGGCCTGCTCGAGCTGGTCGATGCTCGCGAAGCCCTGCTCGGCGGTGAACTCGTACGTGGTGGGCGAGTACACGAAGTCGGGCTCGACGGCCAGGAGGTCCTCGCGGCTCGGGGGCATGACCTCACCGATGACGGGGACGTCCGCCGCGAGCGACGCGACGTCGTCGGGCAGCGCCTGCGCGGCCGCCTGGGCCTGTCCGGCGAGCCGGTCGGCCAGGCCGAGCCGCAGCATCAGCTCCGTCTGGGCGGGGTGCATGCCGACGGCGGCCTCCGGGGCGCCCTCGACGACGACCTCGCGGTCACAGTTCTCCAGCGTCACCGTGGTGGCGGCGTCGGCGTCGGTCTCGCTCGCCTCGGAGGTCACGGACGACCCGCAGCCGGAGATCACCAGAGCGGTCGCGCTCAGGGTGCCGATCGCGGCGGCGTGACGGAAGGTTCGGGGGTTCATGTGGGGATGCTGCTTTCTGTCCGGAGATCGTGGGAGGAGGGCTCAGGGGCTCGTTCTGCGGCTCGTTCGGTAGCAGGCTCGAGCCGGCGGAAGCCGAAGACGGGGTCGTGCCCGCCGAGCACGCGCACGTCGACCCGGAACGTCGAGCGGATGAGCTCGGGGGTGAGGACCTGCTGCGGCGGGCCGGCAGCGATCACGCGTCCGGCGTCGAGCACGACGACGTGGTCGCAGTACTGCGTGGCGAGGTTGAGGTCGTGCAGGGCGGCGATCACGGTGCGCCCGAGGCTGCGCACCGTGCTCAGCAGCTCGTGCTGGTGGCTGATGTCCAGGTGGTTGCTCGGTTCGTCCAGCACCATGACATCGCTCTGCTGCGCGAGGGCGCGGGCGAGCATGACGCGCTGCCGCTGCCCGCCGGACAGCGTCGCGACCATGCGGTCGGCGAGGTCGGTGATCTCGGCGCGACGCATCGCGTCGGCCACCACCTCGACGTCCTCGGCGGTGTCGCGGCCGAAGGAGGCGTGGTGCGGCACCCGGCCGAGCATGACCGTCTCCTCGACGCTGAGGTCGAAGTCCGTGGGCGGGTCCTGGAGCATGACCGCCACGGCCCGGGCCGCCTGCCGGCCGCGGAGCCTCTGGACGTCGCGTCCGTCGATCCGGCACGTGCCGAGCCGTGGCCGCACGGCACGGTAGACCGTGCGCAGCAATGACGACTTGCCGCTGCCGTTCGGCCCGACGAGGCCGACCACCGCGCCCGGCTCGGCGACCAGCGAGGCATGCTGCACCACGTCGCGACCGCCGAGGGTCACCGTGATGTCGTCGAGCTCGACCCTCATCGTCCGAACCCCGCTCGTTCCGCGCCGCCGCGACGCATCAGCCAGAGGAAGAAGGGCGCCCCGACGAACGCCGTGAGGATGCCCAGGGGGATCTCGGTGGGGGCGGCCACGGTACGGGCGAGAAGGTCCGCCCCCATGAGGAACACCGCCCCGCCGAGCACGGTGACGGGCAGCATCCGCCGGTGGTCCGCACCGACGACGATGCGGGCGATGTGCGGGATGACGAGGCCGACGAACCCGATCCCGCCCGCGACGGACACCACCGTGCCGGTGAGCAGCGAGGCGACCACGAGCAGCAGGCCGCGCAGCCGGGTGGCGTCGACGCCGAGCGAGACGGCGGACTCGTCGCCGGTCATCAGGGCGTTGAGGGAACGTGCCAGCAGGCCGGAGACGACGACGGCGGCACCGAGGGCGAGCGCCGGGCCGATCAGGCTCGACATCGTGGCCGCGGACACGCTGCCGAGCAGGAAGAACAGCACGCTGACCACGTTCTGCGCGCTGGTGGTGATCGTCAGGTAGCTCGTGACCGCGCTGAACAGGGTTCCCAGGGCGACCCCGGCCAGGATCATCCGTGTCGGCGACAGCGCCCCGTCCTTGCGGGCGAGCGCAGCCACGCACAGGCACGCCCCCAGGGCGCCGGCGAAGGCCGCAAGGTTCAACGACAGACCGCCCAGGGCCGCGGAACCGAAGACGATCACGAGCACAGCTCCCACGCTCGCGCCGGAGGACACTCCCAGGATGTAGGGCTCAGCCAGCGGGTTGCGGACCGTGACCTGCATCAGGGCGCCGGCCAGCGCCAGCCCCGCCCCGGCCAGCCCGGCGAGCAGGGCGCGCGGCAGCCGGAACTGCCAGACCGCCTGGTCCTGCAGCGGGGTGAGCGAGCCGTCCGACATCCACGGCATCCCCGGGACCAGGTGCCCGAGGACGATCTGGGCGGCCTGGGTCGGGTCGACGTCCACCGCACCGACGGCGCCCGAGACCACGACGAGCAGGAGGAGGCACAGCACCAGGGCCACGCAGGTCCACCACGTCCGGCGCGCCAGTCGACGGCGAGCGCTGAGCCGTGGGTTCGACGCCGATCCCGCCTCCGCCGTGGTCGAGGCGCGCGAGGTCGATGAGATGGGCACGCGACGGAACCTTACGGAGAACGATTCTCATCCGCAAGCGACCTGCTGCTGTCAGCGCCCTAGCCGCTCCAGCTCCGCCTCGTGACGCTCGATGGCGGACTCGCACGCCGACACGAACCGCTCCAGCGACGCACCCGGGGCGACGTCTCCGAGGTAGTACTCGACGAGCCGGCGGCGCTGCTCACGTGACGGATCCTCCGCCGCCTCCGTGCGCAACAGCTCGGCGGCACCGTTGACGTCGTCGACCCGCAGTCTCCGCGCCACGCGGAGCAGCGGCGTCGCCGCGACCGTCGCCCACGGAGCGGCGACGTCGGTGACGATCAGCGGCCGCAGCGTCGGCAGCCACTCGGTCGCAGCGGCCGAGATGTCGCAGACGAGGACGTCCGCCTCGGCGAACGTGGCAGCCAGCTCACCGGCGGTCCGCACCGCGTGTCCCGCACCGGGGTCGGCAGCCGCAGCGGTCGAGACGACCTCCCGCACCTCGGCGTCGGCGTCGGCGTACGGCTGGGAACGCACCCCCGTCAACGGATGCGGTCGGTAGAGCAGCCGCAGGCCGGGATCGGCGACGACGGCACGGGCAAGCTCCGGCCCCAGCACGTCGACCGACCCGTAGGCCACCGACGGGTTGGCACCCTCCCAGGTCGGCGCGTACAGGATGGTCGACCGCTCGGACCTCTCGGAACGCTCCCGGCTCACCGGGTCCGGCCCGAGAAGATCGAGCTGGGGCCGTCCGACCGGGATGCACCTCGACTCGGCGTCGAAGTACGGCAGGTTGCGCGCGAACCGATCGACGGCCGCCTTGCCGGCGACGAACACGAGGTCGTAGGCCTTGTGCTGGTTCGAGACCGAGACCGTCTTGTCCGAGTCGCCGTGGAGCAGCGAGACGTGGACGAGCCCGCCGAAGCTCAGCATCGTGAAGTTCTGCGGGCTGTGGTTGACGTAGAGGGCCAGGCGGACGTCGCTGTCGGTCAGGATCTCGTCGAGCGTCGCATGCTGAGCGACCGTCACGACACGCAGCGGCGTCTCCGCGCGAACGAGCCGTGCCGTGCGCGAGTCGCCCGTGATCACCACGAGCGGGACCCGTCGGTCCAACGCCTCCAGGGCCGTGTACCACTGCCGGAGCTGGTACATGCTCTCCGGCGGGTCCCCGAAGAAGACGACGGCACGCGCCGACAGCGTGGTGCCCTGCAGCACGGCATCCTCACCAAGCCCGTCGGGCACCCCGCCCGGCAGCAGACCCAGGCGGCGGATCAGCTTGCCGCCGGACGAACGGACGGAACGGCGCAGCCCAGCGACGCGCGTCGCACCGGCCATGAGCACCTCGCTTCTGCCTCCGGCCTGGCGAGCGCCAGACACTTCGGAGCAGTCTAGTCACCGGCCGGTCAGCCGAGACATCGCCCCGACGGACAAGGCTCGGGCAGGGTTCATCGAAAGTTCACGCAGCGGCTAGACTCGTCGCTCCTGCGCCGAACAGACTCCGGCCACGGTGCACACTGACGTACAGAACGAACTTGGAGCAACCTGGATGGCAGGCAAGCCCGCGATCAAGAGCCTGGTCCGGCGGTATGGCCGCGCACTCGACTTCGAGTCACACGCCTACTGGCGTGAGCGACCGATCGTGCCGGACACGGTGGTCTACGAGTCGTTCGCCGGCAACGGCATGCTGTGCAACCCCCGGGCGATCTTCGAGGCGCTGCTCGCGGATCCCGCCTACCGACGACTCAAGCATATCTGGGTCCTCGACTCCGACGAGGCCATCCGCGCAGCGCGGTCGAGCTGGCCGAAGAATGTCCAGTTCGTTCGCAAGGAGTCCCGCGCCTACTACCGGGCCCTGGCCACGTCGCAGTACCTCGTGAACAATGCGACCTTCCCGAACCAGTTCAGCAAGCGAAGCGGCCAGATCTACCTCAACACCTGGCACGGCACCCCTCTGAAGAAGATGGGGTACGACATGCCGGGCGGGGGAAGCAGCTCGCGCAACGTGCTGCGCAACTTCGTCATGGCGGACTACCTCGTGTCGTCGAGCCCTTTCATGACCGAGCAGATGTATCTCACCGGGTACAAGCTCCGTGGGATCTACCGTGGATCGATCCTCGAGTCGGGCCTGCCGCGCATCGACGTCCAGCTGGAGGACGAAGCACGCGCACGGGCGCGGCGCACGCTCGAGAAGGCCGGAGTCCAGGTCGGCGACCGCAGGGTCATCCTCTACGCGCCGACGTGGCGCGGTTCGTTCTACCGGCCCAGCGACGAGACCACGCAGCTGCTGGAGACCGTCGCGACCCTGCAGAGAGAGGTCGGCACCGACCACCTCGTCCTGCTCAAGACCCACCAGGTGGCCTACCAGGCCGCCGTGCGCAGCGGGCTCGGGCGCGGCGTGATCGTGCCGAACGACATCCCGACGAACGAGGTCCTCGCGGCGACCGACACCCTCGTCACCGACTACTCGAGCATCTTCTTCGACGCCCTGCCGACCCGCACGCCCCTGGCGTTCTACATGCCTGACGGGCAGGAGTACGACTCCACCCGTGGGCTCTACGAAGCTCCCCAGGACCTGCCGGGCCCGGTGGCCTCCAGCCTCGCCGAGCTCGCAGCAGCGGTGCGCGAGCTCGTCGAGTCGGGCCTGGACGGCCTCGACCCCCAGCGGGCCGCGGCCTACGACCGCTTCGTGGAGCAGTACGTACCGCACGAGGACGGCGGGGCCACGCAGCGGGTGATCGAGAACGTGTTCGGCGGGCGCGCGAGCGGCACCGTGCACGACGGCCTCGACGACGACGGCCGTACGTCGCTCCTCGTCTACGTGGGCGGGTTGCGATCGAACGGCATCACCACGTCGATGCTCAGCATGCTCTCCGCGCTCGACCCGACCAAGTACGACGTCTCGGCCTTCTACGGACCGCCGGGGAGCGCCGACGAGCGCAAGAACGAGAAGCTGCTCCCCGAGTCCGTGCGGGTCTTCCCGCGCGTCGGCGGCTACAACGGCTCGAAGCGCCACCGCGCGGCTCGGCGGTCGCTCTTCAACGGTCTCCACGAGTCGCACCACGAGGTGAACCCCGAACAGATCCGCCCCTACTTCCGCGACGAGTGGCACCGGTGCTTCGGCGAGGCCGAGTTCGACCACGTCATCGACTTCAGCGGCTACGGCCCGATGTGGCCCAACATCCTGCTGGCGGCGCCGTCCGGACGGAAGTCCATCTGGCTCCACAACGACGTAGTAGCCGACTCGCAGCGCGAGGTCGACGGCAAGCGACCCCTGGAACAGGGTCTGCGTGCCGTCTTCTCGACGTACCGGTACTTCGACAGCATCGTGTCGGTGTCCAGCACGCTCGCGGCGATCAACCGGGAGAAGCTCGCGGACCACGCTCGCCCCGAGCAGTTCACGCACGCGCGCAACCTCCTCGACGGCGAGCGCGTGCTCCGGCTGTCAGGCCGCGAGGCCGACCTCGGCCCGGACCGGGCGCTCCGCCCCGGCGAGGAGTTCGGGAAGGATCTGGCGACGGACCTCAGCCTCCTCGAGGACCTCTACGGCCCCGAGCGGATCCAGGAGCTGACCGCACGACGCGAGAGCGTGTCCCGCGCGTTCGAGGGCACGGGGCCGCGGTTCATCACGATGGGCAGGCTCTCCCCGGAGAAGAACCACGCACGACTCATCAACGCCTTCGCACAGGTCGTCGTCGAGCATCCCGACGCACAGCTCGCCATCCTGGGGACCGGGCCGCTCGAAGGCGAGCTCCGAGCACTCGTCGGTCTGCACGGGCTCGCCGGCAACGTCCACCTGACAGGCTTCCAGTCGAACCCGTACGCCGCACTGGCAGCGTCCGACTGCTTCGTGCTCTCGAGCGACTACGAAGGACAACCCATGGTGATCCTCGAGGCACGCACCCTGGGCGTACCCGTCATCACCACCAGCTTCGGGTCGGCCGCCGGGGCCCTCCAGGACGACGAGGGACTCGTCGTCGCCCGGGACACCGATGCCCTGGCAGGCGGGATGCTCCGGTTCCTGGAGCAGGGCATCCCCCACAAGCCCTTCGACGTCGGCGAGTACAACCTCGAGGCTCTCGACGAGTTCCTCGCGGCGATCAGCTGGACCGGTCAGGGCTCGCCCGTCGCGGCGCCGGTCGACGCGATGACGAGCAGCTCGTAGGCAGGGGGCCACCAGCCCGACGGCTGGTGGCGGCCACGGACCCAGCAAGGCCTCGGGGCCCGAGCGACGTCGTCGCTCGGGCCCCGAGGCCTTGCTCGTCCCTGCGTCTCGCCCGTGCCGTACGGCCGGGCCCTCGGCTCAGCGGGAGGGGACGAGGCGCCGCAGGCGCCGTGCGACCGCCCGCGGCGCCCGCCGGATGTCGCGCTTGAGCGCGTGCGGCAGAGCCATCCGCAGGGCCTGGTCTCGCTCGTCGCGCAGGACGCGGATCTGCTTGACGGCCGCCACCTTCTCGTGGCGCACGCGGTCGAGCTGCGTGCGCGAACGATCGAGCTTCCCCGTCAGTCGCTCGATCCGGCCCTTGAACTTGGCGTTCTGCTCCTCGAGCCGGGAGTTCTGCTCGAGGGTCTCGCTCAGCTGCCTCGCCAGGTCCGCGACCTCCCGCCGCTGGAGGGCCAGGGTGTCCGAGGTCGACGTCAGGGTGTCGAACTCCCACCCGGAGACGCCCGGCACCGCCCACTCAGGCAGCTCTGCTCGTGCGGCAGGTGGCGTCCAGCGGCCGGTCCTGGCCAACCCCTCGACAGCGGCCCACCAGGCCAGCTGCTCCGCCCGCCGCACGGACGACGCGTGCGCCACGTGCTCGTCGAAGGACGCTCGATTCTCGATCACGGCACGGACGGAGCGCTGCAGCCCGCCCGACAGCCAGTAGTCGAGCGGGAGAGCAAGATCCGTCAGCCCCACGTTGCCGAGCGCACCGCGCATCCGGACCGACGAGTAGTGGCTGAGCACGAGCCCGAACGAGGGAACCCCGAGCGCCGGCCCGAAGACGACCGGGTGGTACCGGGTCGACAGGGTGAACTCGGCACCCTGCGTGAGGGCCAGGGTGGTCCGGGCGTCGATCATCGGCAGGGCGTGCACACGACCGCTGGTGGACGCTGCCTCGATGGCCGTGTTCAGCAGCTGGTCGTTGCGAGCGGGCTCGACGAACGAGCCCATGTGCGCGACGAGATAGACGTCCAGGTCGTGCTCGGCGACGAGCTCGTCCAGGAGGCGCGTCAGCTCGGAGACGTAGGTCTCCTGGTTCATGCCGGACGTTCCCGTGTGCGACGTGAAGCTCGCGATGATGTAGCGGCCCTTGCGGGCGAGCACGGCGGGCCCTGCGGCCTCGACGGACGGGGCAGGCGACAGCAGGGCCGCGTCGTCCATCGTGAGCACGACCTGTCCGTCCGCCCCGACGAGCTCCTGCATGAGCTGGTAGGTCGTGGCCTCACGGACGCCGAAGGCGACCGCGGACCTGCCCAGCTCGGTGACGAGCTCGCGGTCACGGTCGGTGAGCGCCGGGCCGACGGTCTGGCTGCTCACGACCAAGGGCGTACCGGTGGCGCCGGCCATCCGCGCCAGGGCCACCCGGTCGTACAGGTGGTGCGTCCCCTGGGAGTTGAGGTTTCCACCGCCGCCGATGACCATGACGTCCGCGGCCTCGACCGCCTGGAACACCTTTGCGGCGGGGCCCGGAAGCGGGCGCGAGGACGCGAGCGCGTCGGTGATCTCCTCGAGCAGCGCGTCCTTCTGCTGCCGGGACATGACCTTGCGGAAACCCGGGCGTGCGACCGCCGGCAGGTCGTAGCGCTCGGTCGCCGCGGCAGGCTGGCCGGCGATCAGGGTGACGTCGATGCCGACCCCGGTCAGCACCTCGGCCGCCGCCTCCGACATCGCCTCGTCGCCCAGGTGGTACATCGAAGTGAACCCCAGGTCGCCGATCACCAGGGCACTCGTCATAGAGGAACTCCTTGTCGATGGTCCCGACTGGCGGGATCAGGACGATCTGTCCCAGGAGAAGGGTACGGGGTCGGCTCGTGGCGCCCTTGCGCCGCCGGCGTGACCGTCGGAGCCGTCCGCGCCCCGCCGACGATATGATCCGATCCCCCGTACTCGACGACCCCGGACCGGATTGATGGCCTCCCCGCTCACGACACGAACCGCTCCCCCCAACTCCTTCGTCATCCCCGACCGGAAGATCGCCTACCTGTCGGTCACCAAGGCCGCCTGCACCTCCCTGCGTTGGATGGTCGCCGACCTGTCCGGCGAGGACCTCGCGAGCTTCCCTCGGAGCACCGGAGCGACCCAGACCCAGCTCATGACGATCCACGGTGGACGGGAACGGTGGAAGAAGACGCCGACCCTCGGCGAGCTCGGTGCCGAGGCCCTGAGCGCGGTCCACCCGGACAACGGCTGGTTCGTCTTCGCGGTCGTGCGCGATCCCTGGAGCCGGCTCTGGTCCGCGTGGCAGTCGAAGTTCCTCGTGCAGCACGGCAAGTACCTGCGCGACTACGCGGACGAGCCGTTCTACCCGCGGGTACCGACCAGCGCCGGCGAGGTGATCGAGGACTTCAGGCAGTTCGCCGTCCAGCAGCCCTGGCGGAGCCACCCCCTGCTGTCGACGGACACTCATTTCCGTACGCAGTCCGCCGCCCTGGCGCTGGACGTCGTTCCCTACTCGCGCGTGTACGACGTCCACACGATGCCCGAGCTGCTCGCGGACGTGCACCAGCACCTGGCAGCGCTCGGCAGGGACCAGGAGCTCTACGTCCCCCGTGCGAACGAGACACCGCTCCCCCCGGTGCGAGACCTGTTCGACGACGAGGTGCGCCGCTCCGTCGAGGACGCCTACGCCGCAGACTTCGAGGCCTTCCCGGGCCGCTGGACTCTCGACCAGGTCCGGTTCGTCGACTCCTGGAGCGACGACGCGCTGGCGAACGTCCGTGCCCAGGTGGCCGCGAACGAGCGCATCGGGGCCCTGAGCACCCGTGCACGAGAGTTCAACCAGGAGCGCAAGGAGGTCGCCGCACTGCTCCGGGACACCGAACGGCAGCTCGCCGACGCGCGCCGACGCGCCGCCGACCTCGAGTCCGAACCGCTGTGGCACGTCGCCGCGCGGCGGGCCAAGCGTCGCGCACGACGCTGGCTGCCCGGGTAGCGGGGCTGTCGGTGCGCGTCCCCGGCCGGCTCCCCCTCGCGGGGAGGCCGGCCGGGGGGCCGCGTCAGTAGCTGAAGGTCTCGTAGTCCTTGGCGTAGAACTTCTTGAGGCGCCGCTCCAGCCGTCGGCTCACCTCGACGTCGCCGCTCGGGACCCCGCTGGCCTTCTCGCTGGTGCGCGCCCGGCCGATCCCCGAGGGGAGGCCGAGGTCGTAGTCCTGGTTCAGGACGGTGATCGCGCGGTCCAAGCCGTCCTCGAACCAGAACACCTTCGCCCGGTCGACATGGAACTCCACCTGCGGCCGCAGATGGTTGCCCAGGACATAGGGGTTCCGACCGTAGCGGTCGAGCACCTTGTCGGCCCAGGCGTCGACGGCGTCCGCCGAGGTGTCGACCTCAGCGGCACCGGGCCGCATCTCGGAACCGTTGCGCCAGGCGTACTCGGACCTGAAGCGCGCGACCGGCTCGCGCACGACCATGAAGACCGCGTCGAACCTGCCCAGCCGGAAGTTCTGCCGCAACATCGCCGCATGCATGTGCTGCGGCGTCGTCCGCCGGTAGTCGTTGACCGTCCCCTTGCCGATACGCCCGTCGTGGTAGGACATCTTCCACCCTGCACCGACGAAGTGCTTCTCGATCGAGGAGCCCCCCGTCTTCGGGACATGGATGAAGAGCACCCCGCGGCCGTCCTTGGTGAAGATCGGCATGGCAGCGCCCCTCAGACCCGGTGCGGGAGTCCGCCGACCATGCCGGCGGCGACCGTCTTGTTGGTGGACTCGTCGACCAGGATGAAGGACCCGGTCTCCGGGTTCTGCTGGTACGGGTCGACGAACAACGGCTGGGTGACCCGGAGCTGGATGCGACCGATCTCGTTGAGCTTGATCTCGGTGACGTCCTCGTCGCGGTGCAGCGTGTTGACGTCCACGCGGTAGTTGATGTTCTTGACCATGGCACGCGCCCAGCGGGTCGTGTGCTTGATCGCGTACTTCTTGCCCACCGTCAGCGGAGCCGACTCGTCCATCCAGCAGATCTGCGCGTCGATGTTCTGCAGCGAGGCCGGCGTGTTGTTCGGACGGGCGATCATGTCACCGCGCGAGATGTCGATCTCGTCGGTCAGGCGCACCGTGACGGCCATCGGGGGGTAGGCCTCCTCGACGGGGCCGTCGGCGGTCTCGATCGACGCGATCGTCGTCTCCAGGCCGGCCGGCAGCGCCACCACCTTGTCGCCGGGCTTCATCACGCCGGAGGCCACCGTGCCCGCGTACCCGCGGTAGTCGCGCGAGTCGTGGGACTGGGGCCGGATCACGTACTGCACCGGGAAGCGGACGTCCACGAGGTTGCGGTCGGAGGCCACGTGCAGCCGCTCGAGATGGCTGAGCAGCGGCGAGCCCTCGTACCACGGGGTGTTCTCCGAGCGGTTGACGACGTTGTCGCCCTCCAGCGCGGAGATGGGGATGAACGTCAGGTCCGGGACGCGCAGCCGTGAGGCGAACTCCGTGAAGTCGCGACGGATGCTCTCGAAGACCTCCTCGGAGTAGTCCACGAGGTCCATCTTGTTGACGCACACCACGATGTGCGGCACGCCCAGGAGCGTCGCGAGGAAGGTGTGCCGGCGCGACTGCTCGATGACTCCCTTGCGCGCGTCCACGAGGATGAGCGCGACGTCGGCCGTCGAGGCGCCCGTGACCATGTTCCGCGTGTACTGGGTGTGGCCCGGGGTGTCCGCGATGATGAACTTGCGCTTCGGCGTCGCGAAGTAGCGGTAGGCGACGTCGATCGTGATGCCCTGCTCCCGCTCGGCCCGCAGGCCGTCGGTGAGCAGCGAGAGATCGGTGTAGTCGTTGCCGCGGTCCTTGGAGACACTCTCCACGGAGTCGAGCTGGTCCTCGAAGATCGTCTTCGAGTCGAACAGCAGGCGGCCGATGAGGGTCGACTTGCCGTCGTCGACGGACCCGGCCGTCGCGAAGCGCAGCAGGTCCGTGGAGCCGTCGGTCAGGGCCTCGGCCAGGTTCTCGGTCGTGGTGCTCATGGCTTAGAAGTAGCCCTCTCGCTTGCGGTCCTCCATGGCTGCCTCGCTCACCTTGTCGTCGCCTCGCGTGGCGCCGCGCTCGGTGATGCGCACCGCGGCGGTCTCCTCGACGATGGCGGTCAGCGTGGTGGCGTCGGACGCGACGGCGGCCGTCAGGTTGGCGTCACCGACGGTGCGGTAGCGCACCGAGCGACGTTCGGACGTCTCGCCCTCCTTGAGCGGCGTGAACTCGTTGACCGCGAACAGCATGCCGTCGCGCTCCACGACCTCGCGCTCCTGGGCGAGGTACAGGTCCGGGATGTCGATGTTCTCCGCGGCGATGTAGGACCAGATGTCCAGCTCGGTCCAGTTCGACAGCGGGAAGACCCGGATCGACTCGCCCTGGTGGACGCGGCCGTTGTACAGGCTCCAGATCTCCGGGCGCTGGTTCTTGGGGTCCCACTGACCGAAGTCGTCACGGAAGGAGAACACGCGCTCCTTGGCCCGTGCCTTCTCCTCGTCGCGGCGGCCCCCGCCGAACGCCGCGTCGAAGCCGTGCTTCTCGACGGCCTCCAGCAGCACCGGCGTCTGGATCCGGTTGCGCGAGCCGTTCGGCTCCTCCTTGACCAGACCGCGGTCGATCGCGTCCTGCACGGAGGCGACGACCAGCTGGATGCCCAGCCGCTCGACCCACCGGTCACGGCAGTCGAGCACGGTCTGGAAGTTCAGCCCCGTGTCGACGTGCATGATCGGGAACGGGATCCGCGCCGGCGCGAAGGCCTTGGCCGCCAGGTGCAGCATGACGATCGAGTCCTTGCCGCCGGAGAACAGCAGCACGGGCCGCTGCATCTCGGCGACCACCTCACGGATGATGTGGATGCTCTCCGCCTCGAGGCTGCGGAGCTGGCTCAGGACGTGGGATGTCACGACTGGGCACCTTCCTTGATCGCCACGCCGACTCCCTGGAGCGCCGCGCGCAGGTGCACGGCCAGGGCCGGGTGGCAGACGAACAGATCGGGGAGCCAGGGATCCTGGCGGTTGTACTCGAGCGGGGTGCCGTCGAGCCTCGTGCAGTCGTACCCGGCCGCGAGCGCGACCGCGACCGGAGCCGCGGAGTCCCACTCGTACTGGCCGCCGCCGTGCACGTAGGCGTCGACCGTACCGTCCACGACGGAGACGACCTTCACACCGGCCGACCCCATCGGGACCAGCTCGACGTCGTCGCGCCGGGCCAGCTCGGCGACGAACGCGGGCGGACGGCTCCGGCTGGCGGCGATCCGCAGCGGCCGCTCCCCCGCGAGCACGGCACGGGCGTCCGCCTCCCGGTCAGCGGCCGGAGACGGCGCACCGGTCGTGTGCACCACGCCGCGCGCGGGCAGGGCCACCGCCCCGGCGGCCAGGCCACCGGGACCGTCCGTGACGTCTTCGACGCCACGGACCCACAGGGCGACGTGCACGGCGAAGTCGTCGCGCCAGGGTGCCGTGCCCGCTTGAACGTCCGCCGAACGCTCGGCGAACTCGCGCGTGCCGTCCAGCGGGTCGATGATCCAGACCCGGTCGGCGTCCGTCCGCGCGGCGTCGTCCTTGGCCTCCTCGGACAGCACGGCGTCGCCGGGTCGGGCGTGCGCGAGCGCGGCGGCCAGCCACGACTGGGCGGCCGCGTCACCGGCGTCCTTGAACACGCGTGGCTCGAACGTGCCACCGGCGGCGTCGGTCTCGGCACGCAGCGCGAGCAGGACGGACCCGGCACCCTCGGCCAGTGCGGCCGCCAGGGCGGCGTCGTCGAGCACCCGCTCCGGGTAGGCGGGGGTGATCGTGGTCATCGAGCTCCTCGGTGTCTCGGGAGGTGGCGCGCGTCGGCTCCAGGCCGTCGCTGAGGCTACCATTTCGAGCATGCCTGCCACCCGGATCCACCGACGGCCGAGACACCCACGACCCGGCACCCCGGACGGCACCACGATCCCATGAACCTCCCCGCGACGACGCACGTCCTGACCTCGGACGAGCTGGACCTGCTCGAGCTCCACCTGGGCGGCGGCACGCCCACGATGGCGCTCGGCACGGTGACGGACCGACCCGTCACCCTCACCGACGCCGAGAACACGCCCCTCGCCGTCCTGGAGAGCGACGGGCGCGCCACCCCCGTGAAGCCCTTGGCCCGCGCCGCCGGACCCCACTGGGACGCCGCCCTGCGCCGCGGCGCCCACGACGTCCGCGACGAGGTCCGGCGTGCCGTCGGACCCGACGCCGACGTCCTGGCCCTGGTCGTCGACGAACCGCCCACCCGGGACGAGATCGACGCCCTCGCGGACCTCGCGGCCGGCACTGCCGCCGTCGTCGTCCTCGCACCCGCCACGCGCCGCACCCCCCCGCCCGGCACGCTCGGAGGCCCCGGCCTGGCCCGCGCCGCCGCCGTCGTGCGCGACGCGCTCCTGGGCGCCGGGGCGCGCGCGACCGCGGCCGTCGTCCCCTGGCCCGCGGCCATGCCGGTCACGGCCGAGCTGCGCTGGGACGACGTCGCCGCCGCCTACGGGGCGGACCGGGCCCTCCGGCTCGCCGACCGCCGCACCCAGGAGACCCGCGACCGGTTGGCGCGCCTCGACCGCCTCTGGGCCGACGAGGTCGCCGCCCTGTACCCCGACCCGGTCGCCGCAGAGATCTCCCGCACCGCCCAGGGCGCCCGCCGCGAGGGCACCGTCGTGTTCTTCACCGGCCTGTCCGGCTCGGGCAAGTCGACGGTCGCCCGTGCGCTGGCCGCCGAGCTCGACGACGAGGGGCTGCCCACCACGCTCCTCGACGGGGACGAGGTGCGCCAGCACCTGTCCAAGGGCCTCGGCTTCGACAAGGCCTCCCGCGAGCTGAACGTCGAACGGATCGGCTACGTGGCCTCGCTCGTCGCCCACCACGGCGGGATCGCCGTCGCAGCCCCCATCGCACCGTTCGCCAGCGGGCGGGCCCGCGTGCGCGAGCTCGCGCAGGCCGCGGGGCGCTTCGTGCTCGTCCACGTGTCGACGCCGCTGGAGGTCTGCGAGGCACGCGACCGCAAGGGCCTGTACGCCAAGGCGCGCGCCGGCGAGATCGCTGAGTTCACCGGCATCTCCTCGCCGTACGAGGAGCCGGACGACGCCGACCTGGTCATCGACACGTCGGTGACGTCCGTCGAGGACGCCGTCGCCCAGGTGCGCTCGGTCCTCTGACCGCGCGCACCGGGCAGGGCCGTCAGCCCTTCCGCTTGTTCTTCCCCCCGTTGCGACCGCGGCGGGTACCCCCGGCACGGCCGCCCGAGCGCGCCTGACGGTGGGCCCGGACGAACTGCCGGTAGGCGGCGGTGACCTCCTCGACCGGCCCGTCCATGACGAGCTTGCCCTGGTGCATCCACAGCACGCGGGTGCACATCGCCTCGATGGTCGAGATCGAGTGGCTGACGAGGAACACGGTGCCCGCCTGCTGACGCACCTCCTCGATCCGGGCCTTGGACCGCGCCTTGAAGGCGGCGTCGCCGGTGGCCAGCGCCTCGTCCACCATGAGGATGTCCGGGATCGCGGCCGAGCTGATCGCGAACCGCAGGCGGGCAGCCATGCCCGAGGAGTACGTCTTCATCGGCAGGTCCACGAAGCTGCCGATGTCGGCGAACTCCACGACCTCGTCGAACTTCTCGTCGATCTGCTTGGGCGTCATGCCCAGGGCCAGACCACCGATCTCGATGTTCTTCGCCCCGGTCATCTGCGGCATCAGCGCAGCGTTCACGCCGAGCAGCGCCGGCTCCCCGTCGACGAAGACGGAGCCGGAGTGCGGCGGGATCAGTCCCGTCACCGCCCGCAGCAGCGTCGACTTGCCCGACCCGTTGATGCCCACGATGCCGATCGACTCGCCGTGGCGCGCCGTGAACGACACCCCGCGCACGGCGTGCACCTCGCTCACCGCCCCGACGTGCTGGCGTCCCGCGCCGAGGAGGCGCTTGACGAACGGCTTCTTCGGCGGCGCGGCCTTCTCGACGTGCGCCCCGGACTTCTCCGCCTGCTCGCGGCTCTTGCCGCCGAACACCCGGAACACGATGTGCAGGTCGTCCACGACGAGGCACGGGTCCCCGAGCGGGATCGCCTCCGCGTGCTCGCCGACGTCGTCCTCCTCGACCTCCAGGTCGAAGTCGAGATGGGCGTCGGCCTCGGTCACGTCGTCAGTCACGTCCGTACCTCTCCTCACCGCGCCAGAAGATGATGAACCCGGCCACGAAGAACACGATCGCCCAGATCACGCCGAGGATCCACATGGTGGGGTCCTGCACGAAGGCCTCCTCGTCCATCAACGACGAGCGGCCCAGGTAGAGGTAGACGGCGATCGGCTGGTACTCCAGGATCGGACCCAGCCAGACCTGGAGGGCGTCCGGCAGCTCCTGGACGTACCGCACCACCGGGAAGATGACGCCCGAGCCGTACATCGCGAACCGCAGGACGAACGAGATGACGTTGTCCAGGTCCGGGGTGATCGCCACCACGCGGGCCATGATGAACGCCAGGCCCATGTTGAAGATCCACAGCAGGGCCACCGCCGGGACCAGCAGGAGCCACTCCCAGGTGACCGGCACGAGGTCGTTCTCCCCCATGTAGCCCGAGCTCCACACGATGAGGCACATGACCACGAGGGCCGGGACGAGCGTGGTCAGGTGCGACATCACGTTCGAGATCGGCAGCACCGCCCGGGGGAAGTGCAACGAGCGGATGAGGTTGGTCCGCTTCGCGATCGACTGCGCCCCGCCGTTGACGGACTGCTCCACGAAGCGGAAGAGGAAGACGCCGATGACGATGAACGCGACGACGTTCTCCACGCCGCCGCGGGCGATGTCGAGCAGGAGCCCGAAGATCAGCACGTAGACGGTCGCGTTGAGGATCGGGTTCAGCACGGCCCAGAGCTGGCCGAGGTAGGTGTTCTGGTTGCGAGCGTAGGCCGACGCCGTGCCGAGCACGCGGATGAACGCCCAGCGTGAGGCGACGTCCTTGACGTACGCCCACAACGGGGGCCGGACGCCCATCTTGGTCAGGCCGTACCGCTCGGCCAGCGCGAGGCGCTCGGCCGACGAGATGGCCGGCACGATCGGGTCCGGGGGCACCGGCGCCGGGGGTCGTTCGCCGCCCGGCGAGGCCGCGCCCGCGGCCGGGGTCTTCTCAGAGGTCACGGTGGGTTGCGAACCTGTCCTTCAGGGGGATCCGACCGCCTGATACTACCCACAAGGTGAGATACTGAGCGCCGCCCGCCCCCAGGACGACGGCCCATGGCCGAGGAATGAACCGATGCCGAGAACCAGCGCCCCTGCCCGTCACCCGTTCGCCCGCGCCCGCGCCGGGGTCGCCAACGCGATCCTGTCCCTCGGGGCGCGACTCAAGCGAACCCTGCGCACGACCGCCGGCAGCGGACCACCGTTCGACCTACCGCTGACGCAGATGCCGCAGGTGCCGGTCGTGGCGTACTTCGCGGACTCCCCGGCGACGATCTACCAGATCAAGCAGTGGCTACCCGTCTTCGAGCAGGTGGCGCAGCGCCAGCCCTTCCTCATCGTGACCCGCAAGATGGACACGACCCGCCAGCTGCGCGGGCTCACGGACCTCCCGGTGGCCTACGCCCGCACCATCGACGGCGTCATCGCGCTCTACGACCAGGTCGAGGTCAAGACGGTCGTCTACGTCAACAACGGGATGCGCAACTTCCAGTCCCTCATCTACCAGAGCGCGCTGCACGTGCACGTCAACCACGGCGAGTCCGACAAGGTCTCCATGGTCTCCAACCAGGCCAAGGCGTACGACCGCGTCGTCGTCGCCGGTCAGGCCGCGATCGAGCGTCACCGACGCGCCCTCGTCAACTTCGACGCGAGCCGGCTCGCCGTCTGCGGCCGCCCCCAGCTCGACCTCGACGTCGCGCCGACCCTCCACCCCGACGGCTCCGGCCGCCGGACCGTCCTCTACGCCCCCACCTGGTCCGGGGAGAACGACGCCAACAACTACACCTCGCTCGACCCCTACGGCGTGGACATCGTGCGCACCCTCCTCGCCCAGGACGACGTGCGCGTCGTCTACAAGCCGCACCCGCGCGTCATCAACAACACCGACCCCGGCTGCGGTGCCGCGCACGAAGAGATCCTCCAGCTCGTCCAGGCGGCGAACGACGACGGCGGCAAGCACCTCCTGCCGTTCGACGCCGACCCGCTGAGCGTCTTCGAGGGGGTCGACCTGCTGGTCACGGACATCTCCTCCATCGGCCTCGACTTCCTCTACCTGCACCCGCAGACGCCCGTCGTGCTCACCGACCGGCGGACCGACCGGGCCCAGCTCGTCTCGGAGTCGCCGATCGCCGGCGCCGTCGACGTCGTCGACGCCGACACCGTGGGGGACCTTGCCGGCATCATCCGCCGCAACCTGTCCGAGGACCCGCACCGCGACGCCCGGACCACCGCCCGCAACCACTACTTCGGCTTCGAGCGGGGCGAGTCGAGCACACGGTTCCTCGACTTCGTCGACGAGTGCGTCCAGCACCGCGACGAGCTCGTCACCGCCAGGGCGTCCGGCACCCGCTGATCACGACGGGGAGGACGTCACGGGCACGGCCCCACCGGCCACCCGTGCGTCCGCCCGTCGCATCGCCGCCTCGAAGACCTGCGCCCACCGCGCCACCACGGCGTCGTCGGCGTACTGCTCCGCCGTCCTCCGTGCGGCCCGGCGCATCCGGCGCACGGCGTCGTCGTCGAGGCGGAGCAGCCGTTCGACACGGGCAGCGACTCCGTCGACGTCGCCGTCCGGCACCAGGAACCCGTCGGTGCCGTCGGTGACGAAGTCCGCCGGGCCGTAGCGCACGTCGTAGACGATGGGCAGGCAGCCTCGCGACATGGCCTCGGCCAGCACCAGCGGGAGCCCCTCGCTCCGGCTGGTCAGGAGCAGGTACGACGCCTCGCTCAGCCGGTCGGCGGCCCGCGGCACGTAGCCGTGCAGCCGGACCCCGCGCGTCGTCCTGGCCAGTGCTTCCACGTCCTGGCGGCGCGGACCGTCCCCGTAGACGTCGAGCCGCAGCGCCGATCCGGTCCGTTCCACGGCTCGGGCGTGCGCCGCGACGGCGTGGTCCACCCGCTTGCGGTCCGAGAGCTGGGCGATCACCGCCCCGGCCCCTCGCGGCCGGGGCCGGTCCGGGTCGACCCGCGGCAGGTCGGTGCTGTTGGGCACCACGTGGACGTGGTCCCGCGGCCCCACGCGCTCCAGGAGGTCGCGACGCTGCCCGTCCGTGAGCAGCACCACGGCATCGAAGTCGTCCAGGTGCTGCACCAGAGCCCGGCGGCTCCCGGAGAGCGGCCCGTGCGGGTCGGTGGCCCCGCTGCGCAGGTGCGCCCCGTGCACGACGTGCGCCACCACCGTGCGCGGCCGGTCGAGCCGTGCGAACGGCCGGACCATCGACTTGCTGTCGACCACCACGTACGTGGGCCCGGGCGGCAGGATCCGGTCGATCCAGTCGGCGTAGAGCTGCCAGATCGACGTCCACCGACGTCCTCGGCGCCCCTGGCGGTCGACGAGCCGCACGACACGTCCCCGGCCCCGCACCCGCTCCACCGCCGCCGGCGTGCCGTCGGGCCGGAAGTGCAGCCGTCGCACGAGGTTGCCCGCCTCGTCCGTCTCCGAGCGGTAGAGCTGGCCACCGTCGGCCCGCGGCCAGACGGCCGGCCGGGCGTCCGGCTCGACGCCGAGGTCCTCGTCCGGCCAGGCCGCCAGGTCCTCCCACAGGTGCTGGAGCAACGTCCCTCCGACCAGCTCACCGGCCCGGCTCAGCCGCGTCCGCGCCGCCGCGGCATCCAGCGTGGGGTCGAACGTCAGGATCCGGACCGGCGACGCGGTGTCCTGCGCGAAGGCGCGCGACCGCCGCAGCATCGCCGAGGTCATCCCTCCGTAGTCCGAGGGGACCGTCCACGTCACCGCCACGTGGTTCCCGGCGGGCAGCACCTTCCCGGCAGCGGTGGACGAACCCGGGT
This sequence comes from Isoptericola halotolerans, assembly GCF_013149785.1. Lineage (GTDB taxonomy): Bacteria > Actinomycetota > Actinomycetes > Actinomycetales > Cellulomonadaceae > Isoptericola > Isoptericola halotolerans. Next base: position 672,351 of record NZ_JABEZU010000002.1, on the reverse strand, counting down.
CCGGTTCTCGCAGCCTGTCGCGTAGTGCGCGGAGCAACGACATCCCATGATGGTAGGCACGCGGGGACCGAGCCCGCCGGACGGACACCCGCTGGATCCGAGGAGGACCGTTGTTGCGACAGATCTGGAACAGGCTGACACGGGCGACCGCACGACCCGATCCGGTGCCGCCGCCGACCCCTCCCCCGGCGAGCCCGCCGCCGGACCGCTCGCGCAACGACTTCGTGCGCACGGTTCGCCGCGCCCTCCGGAACAAGGGCCACGAGGCCGCGCAGGCGCTCCTGGACGCGGAGCTGGCCCGGTCGGGAGAGTCGAGCGACACGCACCTGGCCGCCGGTCTCATCGACCACGACCGGCGCCACTACCGCAGGGCGCTCGCCCACTTCCGCCACGACGAGGAGCGCGCGTCCCACGTGACCCCCGTGCCCTACGTCGACTCCCTGTTCCGTGTCGAACCGACGCAGGGCGTGGCCCGGGCCGAGGAGTGGCTGGCCGACGGGTCCCTGACCGTGCGCGCCCGCACCTGGCACACCGTGCTGAGGCACCTCTTCCCGCTGGGCGTGCCGGAGCTGCGCCACACCGTCCACGACCGGATGGTCCAGACCTACGCGGGTGACGAGGACCGATGGCCCGAGGGCACCGCCGAGATCGCGTGGCTGGAGCGGTGGCGTGGCGCGGGCGAGCACGAGGACGCCCCCGCCCCTGCCGGCCGGGTGGCGTTCGGTGTGCTGGACTACGTGCAGCCCGGCAAGGGGAAGTCCTCGCAGAACATCGGCGACCACGTCCAGACCCTCGCGTCGATGGGCCACCTGGCCCGCCGGACGAACCTGCGCTTCCACAGCGACGACCCGGACCTGGCGGACTTCGTGTCCGAGCTGCAGGGGAACGTCCGGCCCGAGCTGCACCTCGACGGCGACGAGCCGACCGACGTCGAGCTCTACCGCGTGGACCGCGACGGGTCCACCTTCCAGCGCTTTCCCGACGAGACGTGGCTCCTGGAGTTCGGGTGGTTCATGCACGACCTCGCCGGCACCGGCGTGTGGGACTTCCCCCCGCACCGGAACCTGCGTCCGCTGTTCGTCTCGTTCCACTGCAACAAGCGCGGGCTCCTGACCCCGAAGGTGCTGGACTACCTGCGCGAGCACGGCCCGATCGGCTGCCGGGACTGGACCACCGTGGACCTGCTGCTCTCGCTCGACGTGCCCGCGTTCTTCTCCGGCTGCCTCACCACCACGGTCAGCACCGTCTTCCCCCCGACGGACGCCCGCCCCGAACCTGCCACCGTGTACGTCGACGCCGTCCGCGAACCGGTGCCCGACGGTGCGACGAAGGTCCGCCAGAGCTACCGCAAGGTCAAGGACCGCACCTACGTCGAGAACATGCGCGAGGCCTACCGGCTGCTCGACTGGTACCGCACGAGCTTCACCCGCGTGGTCACCAAGCGCCTGCACTGCTACCTGCCGACCACCTCGCTCGGGATGGAGGTCGACTTCCGGCCCGCCCACAACGCCGACGTCCGGTTCAACGGCCTGTTCCGCCTCTCCGCGCAAGAGTTCGAGGCCATCCGCACCGGCATGCTCGAGCGGCTGCGGCCCGCACTCGACGCGATCCTCGCCGGGCGTCCCGCGGACGAGGTCTACGCCGCCTGGCGCGAGACCGTCGCCCCGGAGGTCGCCGAGGCCCGACGCCGGCACGAGGCCGAGCCCGCTCCTCCGCCGCTGTCCGTCCCCGCGGCCGAGCTGGCCGGGCGCCTCTCCGTCTCGCAGCGGGCGACGACCACCGACCAGGAGGCGGACACCACCGAGACCGGGACCGACGTCGTCCTGCTGCCCGACCGCTCCGAGCTCGATGCCGTCGACGACGCGGTCCGCTCGATCGAGGAGGCCGCGTCCGGGCCGGTCCGCGTCTGGGTCGTCGAGCCCGACACCGCGGGCGCCCTGGACGACGTCCTCGGCCCCACGACGAAGGGAGGCGGGCAACGGGCCGGGATGCTCCTGCCGAGCGTGCTGCTGCACCTCGACCGGGTGGTCGTCGTGCCGGTCGGCGAGACCGACGTCGACGCCACCGCCCTCGGTGCCGTCGACCTGGCCGGCCGGCCCGTCGGTGCCCGACCGAGCGCGCACTGGGACACGAGCGGGTTCGGCGTCCTGTACCGGGCGGCCCGCGCGCTGGACGACCGGCCCGAGGTGGCGTTCGAGCTCTACCGCTCCATGCACGCCCGGCAGGTGTTCGACTTCGAGGCGTTCGACACCAGCGTCCTCGTGCTCGACCTCGACGAGCTGCGCCGGCGCCGGTTCTCCGACGTCGTCCTCGCCGACCACCGTGCGTTCGGCCTCGGCCTGCACCAGGTGCTGCACCTGTTCGTCGGCCCGGACGTCACGACGCTCCCGTAGAGGGGAACGGCCCGGCGTCCCGCGTTCACCCCGTGGACACCCGCGGGTCGCCCGCACGACGCCCGGCCGTGCTTCCCTGAGGGCGTGAGCGCCCTGGTCGAGTCCCCGCTGCAGCTGCTGTGCGCCGTCGAGGCCTTCGCCGACGGACACCTGCGCACCCCGCCCGGCGACCGCACCCGGGTGGTGGCCCGCTCGGACGTCCCGACGCTCGCCACCGCCGTCGGCGCCGTCCGCGACCTCGGGCTGCCCGACGGCCTCGACGTCACCGTCGGGCCCACGAGCCGCACCCTGGACGACGCCCCCGTGCACCTGGTCGGCGACCCCTTCTCGGGCGTGTTCCAGACCGCGCTGGCCCGCAGCCGCACCGTAGGGCGGCTCGTGGTCGTCGACGACGGCCTGGCCACCCTCGACGTCGCGCGGCGCCTCGTCGACGCCGCGCCGATGATCCGTCTCACCGCCCCGGCCGGGCCGCTGCGCCACACCCTCGGCATGCTCACCACGCGCCGGTTGCGGCGCCTGGCGCGGGCCGGTCGCCTCACCCTGTGCACCATGCTCCCGCTCGACGACGAGCTCACCGGTGCGCTGACCGCTCTCGGGGTCGACGTCGTCGGCCACGCCTTCGGCTGGCTGGCCTCCCGGCCCGCCGACGACGCCTCGTCCGACGTCGACGAGCCGACCGTCGTGGTCGGTTCCGGTCTCGTCGCCGACCGGCTCGTCCACGCCGACCAGTACGCCGCCTGGTTGACCGGCCTCGCCGCCGACGGCCCCGTGCGCTACATCCCGCACCGCCGCCACGACACGCTGGTGACCGCCCTGTTCGAGCAGCTGCCCGGGGTGCGGGTGGACGACCCCGGCGCCCCGGTCGAGCTGCGGCTGCGGGGTCTCCGTCCCGACCAGCGGGTCGTGTCGCTGCCGTCCACCTCTGCCGTCACCCTCACCCGGCTCCTCACGCCCCGCGGGGTCGCCGTGCTGCCGCAGGACGTGCCGGACGCGTGGTGGACCACCCGGGCCACGCCCGCGCTGCGCGACCACCTCGGCCTCGCCGCGCACCTCGCGCGCGCCGCCGGACCTCGCAGCACCGCCGGCCGGCACGGTTCTCGCTCCGTCGCATGAGTCGCGTGCGCGTCCTCGCGGTCGCCGACGCCGACTCCTACCTCAAGTGGGCGGCATGGAGCCTCGCCCGGCTGCGGGATCACGACGGCGAGCCCGTCGTCGAGCCCGCCGTCGTCGTCCTCCGCTCACCGCTGGCCCCCACGGCCGAGCAGGCACGAGCCGCCGTCGCCGGCACCGGCCTGCACCCACCGTCCGTGCTCACGCCAGGAGCGCTCACCCGGTACGTGCGCACCCACCTGCCCGACGTGGTGCTGGTCGCCGCCACCGGCCCCGTCGCCGAGCTCGTCGCCCACCGGGTGCTGCGCGCCACCCGGCACGGGCACCGGCCGGCCCTGGTCACCGGGCTGCCCGGCATGGCGCTGCCCGCGACCGATCGCGGGACGGGCTGGCGACGCTGGACCGACGCCTTCGTGGTGCACGGGCGGCGAGAGGCCGCCCCCTACCGCGACGCGTTCGCCCGGCACGACGCCGACCCACGGATCGTGCTGTCCCGGCTGCCGTTCCTCGACCCGCCGGCGGGCACCCGTGCAACGGGCACCCCGCCGCAGGGCGTCCCGCACCGGGTGGTGCTCGCCGCCCAGGCGAAGGTGCCCGCGACCCGCGAGGACAGGGTCGCGCTGCTCGACGGTCTGGCCCGGCTCGCCGACGACGGTCTCGAGGTGACCGTCAAGCTGCGGGCACGCGCCGGAGAACGCCAGACGCACAACGAGCCGTACCCGCTCGACACCCTGTGGGCCACGGAGCACCGTCGGCTCGGCAGGTCCGCCGACACGGTGGGCTTCGCCGTCGGGCCCATGGGCGACCACCTCACCCCGGGGACCGCGCTGCTCACCGTCAGCTCCACCGCCGCGCTGGAGTCGCTGGCCCGGGGGCTGCCCACCGTGTTCCTCACCGACTTCGGGGTGGGGCCGGAACAGCTCAACGAGGCCTACACCGGGTCAGGCTGCCTGCGCCGCCTCGACGAGGTCGCCGCCACGCTGCGCGCCGGCGGGCCGACACCGGACCGGGCCTGGTGCGAGGACGGCTACCTGCACACCGGCGACGAGCTCGCCGGAGCGGTCCGCGAGCTCGCCGAGAGCTCCCGGGCCGGGACGCTCGCCCCGCGCGACGCCGTCGTGCCCTGGTCCCGGCCACGGCACCTGTGGTCGGTGGCCCGGTCCGCGCTGCCCGTGGCGCTCTCCGCCCGCCTGACCCGCTGACCTCCCCGAAGTCGGTGCCGAGCAGGAAGCTGGTCCCGCTATCAAGCCGGAATGCGGGACCAGGTTCCTGCTCGGCACCCGGGGTGGAGGTCAGGCGCGATGGTCCGCCGCGGCCCTCGCCGTCAGCCCGCGCACGAACCCGCATCCCCAGCACACGTGCATCACCACCAGGACCACCGGCAGCACCACCGCCGCCTGCCCACGCAGCGCCGGACGCCGCGACGCCGCATGGACGGCCGCGCCCAGGACTCCCACCACGTACCCCACCGGCACGGCCAGCCCCGCCACGAGCACGAACGACGAGCCCACCGCCGCACCGCACACCACCAGCAGCACCGACAGCCCCAGCGCCAGCACCAGCAGCGGCGGCGCCAGGTACCGCAGACCCGCCGTCGACGGGTCGCGCCGCACCACCTCGCGGCGCCACATCCCCGTCCGCCAGAACTGCTTGGCCACCGCCCGCAACGTCCGCCGCGGTCGGTACTCCACCACCAGCGACGGGTCGAACCACAGCAGACCACCTGCTCGTCGCAGCCGCAGGCACAGGTCCCAGTCCTCCGCGCGGAACAGCGTCGGGTCGTAGCCCCCCACGGCCTGCACGGCCGCGCGGCGGAACGCCCCCAGGTAGACGGTCTCCGCCTCCCCCGCACGACCACCCGTGTGGAACTGCACGGCTCCGATGCCCGCCGGGTGGCTCATGGCCCGGGCCGCCGCCTCCTGCACGGTCCCGTGGCCCACCGGCGTCATCATCCCGCCCACGCCCACGGCGCCCGTGGTCCGCAACAGCTCCACACAGCGCCGCACGTAGTCCGGCGGGAGCTCCGTGTGACCGTCGACGCGCACCACCACCGCGTGCTCGGCCGACGCCTGGTCCCGCGCGCCGTGCTCGATGGCCAGGTTCAGACCGATCGACCGGGACCCGGTCGGGTTGTCCACCACGGTCACCCGCTCGTCCTCGGCGAGCCGCTCGGCGATCGCCGCCGTCGCGTCGTGGGACGGCCCCACCGCCAGCACCAGCCGCAGGTCGCCGTCGTGGTCCTGCGCCAGCACCGACCGCACGGCCGCGGCCAGGTAGGCCTCCTCGTCGCGCACGCACGCGACGACCGTCACCCCGCAGTCGACCGGCAGGTCGCCCACCAGCCGCAGCGCGCCGGCGTCCAGCGGCTCAGCCATCCAGCTGCCCCTTCGCCGCACCGACCGCCGCCTGCAGGTCGTCCCCCGCACCGGCGTACCGCCGTCGCACGAGGCGCCGCAGCCGACCCCCGAGCAGGCGACGGTCCAGGGCGTCGACCGAGGCGATCACCCGCGCCGAGCGCCAGCGCGGCACCGGCATCCCACCGGGCAGCGCGAGCGCGGTCAGCCGCTTGCGGCGGAACCACTGCCGCAGCGTCGCGTCGTCGAGCTCCCGCAGCAGATCCGCGGACTCGTCACGGAAGCGCGCCAGCAGCCGCGGCTGCTGGCAGTACGACACCGCCCGGACCAGGCGCTGCATCGCGGCCGGGTCCTGCCACCGCCCGTCCTGCCGTCCGAGGGCGTCCACGACGACGGCGGGCACCCGGTTCGAGTTGGGGTACGGCTCCAGCCGCTCCAGCAGCATCCCGGTCCCCACGTTGAGCGTCGGCACGCCGTACAACGCCCGGGCCGTGGCCAGCGCCGTCGAGAAGCACGACACCACCAGGCCAGGGGCCGACTCGCCGTACAACGACTCGGCCAGCACCGCGGCCGGAGCGACCTCGAGGTCCACCCCCACGGTGCGGGCGTGCTCGACCAGCTCCGCGGTGCCCTGCCGGGGCGCCGACGGGTGCGGCTTGAGCAGCACCCGCGTGAACCCCCGCTCAGCAGCCGCGTCCACCATGCCGCGGTGCAACTCGGCCTCCTCGGCCTCGGTCAGCAACCCGATCGCCGCCATGTACTGACCCAGCAGCAGGGCGTACGTGCCCTCCTCCGGCAGCCGGTCGGCCAGCGTGCGCGGGACGACGGCGGCGTGGCCGTTCGTGGGCCCCTCCCGCTCCGCGCGCGCCACGTCGGTGGCGACGGCCTGCTCGGTCAGCGCACCCACGACCTTGCGGAACGCCTCGGCCGGGACCACCGCTCCGGGAACGTCCCACTCCGCGAGCAGCGTGGGGCGCACCCCGGGCAGCAGGTCCAGGTGGAGCAGCCGCTCGACCCGTCCGCCGACCTCGTGGCGCAGGTCGAAGCGGGTCGGGCCGTAGACCATCAGGCCGTCCGCATACACGCTCACGGCGGCCGACGCGAAGATCGCGACCAGGGCACCGGTCGGCGGTGTGGCCACCGACTCCCCCACGATCTCCAGCGGACCGTCGCCCAGGTCCCACCGCTGCCGCAGCAGCCGCTCCCACAGGGGCACGTCCGCAGGTCGCGGCTTCCACTCCTTGGGGTGGTGCGGGGTGACGACGTCGTTCCAGGCGACGACGGCGTCGAACCGGTCGCCGAGCGCCGCGAAGGCCGGGCTCGCCGTGAAGTCGTCGGAGCACTCGGGTGCCGGCACGTTGTGCTGCACCACGAGCACCGTGCGGTCGCGCCGGGGCAGAGCCCCCGCGTCCCAGGCCGCCGCGACCGTGGCCGCGCCGAACAGGGTCGACGCCGTGACGATCTGGGTGGTCACCGCGCTCACAGGGACACCCCCTGCTTGCGGACCGCGCGGACCCGCTCCGGACCGAGCGCCGCGACCTGCTGGGCGACCACCTGCTTGTCGAAGCGCCCGACCACCTCGCGGGCACGCGCCGTCATCGTCCGCCAGACGTCGTCCGGGTAGACCGTGCGGCGCGCCACGTGATGGTGGAGCACGGCGAGCACGTCACGCAGCACCTTGGGCTCGTACTGCGGCAGGTCGTCGCGGCGCAGCCGGTCCAGGACCGCGTCATAGGCCTCGAGGAAGCCGAGCTGGCGGGCGTCACCGACGTCGGTCAGCGACCCGGACACCGCCCGCCGGTACACGTACCCCGGCGCGTCCACGACGGCGTAGCGGCGGGTCCCGAGCAGCAGGCGCCACGCCCACTCGCGGTCCTCCGCCGTCGGCAGGTCCTCGTCGAAGACCACCAGACCGTCGTCGACCACCCGCCGCGACAGGAACCGCGACGAGACCTGCACGTAGTTGACCATCGTGGAACGAGAGGTCGGCATGATGCCGCTGCGCGGGTCGAGCGGCACGTGCCGGCGCGGCTCGGGCGCCCGGACCCGGCGACGGTCGTTGCCGTACGCCTGCACCTGGTCGCACACCAGGAAGTCCACCTCGTACCGTGCGGCGGCGTCCACCATCGCGGCCAGATGACCGGGGAAGAACCAGTCGTCCGGGTCCAGGAACGTCACCCAGCGACCGCGCGACTCACGGACACCACGGTTGCGGGCCGCGGAGACCCCCAACGGCGTGCGGTGGTGCACCCACCGCAGGACGGGCAGCCGGGACGAGGCCTCCTCCAGCACGGCGAGGGTGTCGTCGGTGGAGCCGTCGTCGACCACCACCACCTCGAGGTCGCACAGGTCCAGGCCCTGCCGCTGCAGGCTGCCCAGGGCGTCGGGCAGGTGCCCGCCGGCGTCCCGGGCGGGGACGACGACGGACACCTGAGGTCGGGAGGCGGTCATGCGGACGGTCCTTCGGGCTGCTCGGAGCTGCTCGGGCGGGCTCGGTGGTGCTCGGCGATCAGGCGTCGACGCGGCGCAGGCGCGACATCGGCGCGAGCTCGCCCGGCATGACCTTCTTCTCGCCGTCGCCCAGGGCGTCCTGGAGGATGCGGATGTCACGCACGAGGTTGGTCAGGCCCTTGGGCTCCAGCGACGCGGCGTGGTCCGAGCCCCACATGGCGCGGTCGAGGGTGATGTGCCGCTCGACGGCGACCGCACCGAGGGCGACGGCGGCCACGGAGATCTGCAGACCGGTCTCGTGGCCGGAGTAGCCGACCGGCACGCCGTACCGCTCCTGGAGCGTGTTGATCGTGCGCAGGTTGGCCTCCTCGGGAGGCAGCGGGTACGTCGAGGTGGAGTGCAGGATCACCAGGTCGTCGCTGCCGAGGATCTCCACGGCCTGGTCGATCTGCTCCAGGGTGGACATCCCGGTCGACAGGATGAGCGGCTTGCCGGTGTCGGCGAGCGCCCGCAGCAGCTCGTGGTCGGTCACCGAGGCCGAGGCGATCTTGTGGGTGGGCACCCCGAACTCCTCGAGGAACCCGACCGAGGGCACGTCCCACGGCGAGGCGAACCACTGGATGCCCTGCGCCTTGGCGTACTGGTCGATCTCCGAGTACTGCTCGTGCTCGAACTCGACCTTGTACTTGTACTCCAGGTACGTCATCTCGCCCCACGGCGTCTGACGGATCTTGTCCCGCTGGTCCTTCGGGGTGGAGATCTCCGGGGTGCGCTTCTGGAACTTCACGGCCTGGCAGCCCGCGGCCACCGCGACGTCGATGAGCTGCTTGGCGATCTCGACGTCACCGTTGTGGTTGATGCCGATCTCCCCGATCACGTACACGGGCTCGCCGACGCCCACGGCGTGCTCGCCGATCTGGACGGGCTGGGCCACGGGGGCGGTGGAGGTGGCGGTCATGACGGGGTCCTTCCGATGGGTGGTGATGCGGTCGCAGATCTCGCGGACGGCGCCGTGGCCGCCTCGCGCTTCGGTGACGACCCGCGCGGCGGCGAGCACGTCGGGGTGGGCGTCGGCGACGGCCACGGGCCAGCCGACGACGCGCAGGGCGGGGAGGTCGTTGACGTCGTTGCCGACGTAGGCGACCCGGTCGGGGTCGAGCCGGTTCGCGGCGCACCAGTCGCGCAGCGCCGTCTCCTTGTCGTCGATGCCCTGCAGGACGTCGACGCCGAGCTTGCGAGCCCGGGCCGTCACGACCGGGTTGGTCTCCTTGGACAGGATGAGCAGCGGGATGCCGGCCGCGCGCAGGTGGCCGACGCCCAGGCCGTCGCCGCGGTGGACCCGCACCTGCTCGACGCCGTCCTGGGAGACGTACACGCCGTCGTCGGTGTGCACGCCGTCGAAGTCCGTGACGAGGGCGTCCACGTCCATCCGCTCCACCGGGCCGGGCTCGGCGTCGGACGGTTGGTCGGCGGGCTGGTCGAGGAGGGTCCGCGCGAGCCACAGGTCGCGGGGGTCGTCGATCTCCACGGCCCACTGCGGCGCGACGGCCTGCAGGCCGACCGACCCGAAGAACCGGGTCCCGTGCTCGCGCAGGCCCGCCGTACGCATCACGTAGAACGCGCCGGTCTCTCGGAAGTGCGGGGCGCGGTCCTGCCGCCGCGGGCGGTGGTCGGCGGTGTGCCCGACCGGCACCGGTCCGTCGTCGTCCATCCGCCACTGGAAGTCGTGCGTCGGCGCGACGGCGACGACGACGTCGTGCCGCCCGGCCAGCACCTGGCGCACCGCGGTGTCCAGGTCGGAGGGGTCGACGAACGGGCTCGTCGCCTGCAGCAGCACGGTGACCGCCGGTTCTTCGGCACCCTCGGCCACGAGCGCGTCGAGGACGTGCAGCACGGCGGACTCCGAGCTGGCGGTCGCTCCCGCCAGGTCCGCGGGACGCTCGACCACCCGGGCGCCGTGCAGCGCCCCCTCGCGGGCGATCTCGGCGTGGTCGGTGGAGACGACGACGTCGGTCACTGCCGGCGCGGCGGCCGCCGAACGCACCGCGCGGGCCACCAGGGAGCTGCCCCCGACCCGCTGCAGGTTCTTCAGCGGCACGCCGGCCGACCCGCCACGAGCGGGGACGACGACGAGCACGGATTCGTTCATGGCGGCGACACTATGAGCCCGAGACGGCGAATTCGGCCATATCTTGGAAACTGTCGACGAACACTCCGTGACCCGTCGGTGAACAGTTCGCCCATTCCGTCGCGCATTGTGCTCCGAGGCCATGAAGATGTCACTTCCGACCCATCGAGGGGACTAACGTTCCCTCCGTCCGGAACATGGCGAGAAGGAGTTCGAGAAGATGCCCGAGGCGAGATCGCCGGTGGCCGTCCACCTGAGCACCCACCGGCCCACCGTGCGTGCCGTGCGGACGTGGTGCGGCGTCCACCGCGCGTCGCTCACGGAACGCCAGGTCGCGGCTCGGACGTCCTGGTCGGACCTGCGCGACGCGGTCCCCGGGCTCGACTGGCGCTCCGACAAGAGCCGGGCCCGGCTGCGCGCGCACCTCGTCGCGGACGGCCCGGTGCTCTTCTCCGGCTCGGCCCCGCTCGGCCCCGCCTACCTGCCGCGCGGGGGCACCCTGTACCCGCACGCAGGTGCCGGCGTCGACGGCCTCGCGGCGGCGCTCCGCGACGTCCCCTGGACCGTGGACGTCACCCTGACGGCCCACGCCGACGCCGTCGCCACCGCGTGGGTGGCCTCCGTGCGGCACGGGCACGACGTCGGCCTGGACGCCTTCTGGGCCGGCGTGCAGGAGCCGAGCTGGGTCCCGCTCGTCGAGGCGCTCGTCGCCGCCGTGGGCCCCGACCGGGTCCGCGTCCACGACGCGACCGGCGTCCGGACCGCCACCGACCCCGCCGCGGCGAGCGCCGTCGTCGCACGCTCCGTGCTCACCAGCGCTCTCGGGCATCTCACCGACGACGTCGGGGCGCTGCCCCTCGACGACGTCGAGCACGTCGACGCCCAGCACTGGAGCGCACGCCAGCTCGAGGTGGCACGCACCGCGCTGCCCCACCTGCGCTCCCACGACGAGCGCCGGGAGCTGCGCGCCTTCGTCGACCATCACGTCGACGACGGCGGCGCCCCCGCCCAGCCCCTCAGCCCTGTCCAGGAGGCCGAGCTCGCCGCCCGCGACCACGCCGACCTGGCCCGACTGCGCGACATCGTGGAGGTCCGATGAAGCTCGCCCAGCGGCTGCGCGACACCCTCGCCGCGCGCCGCCCCCTGCCCACCGGGCACCAGGTCGTGCTGCACCTCGGCTCGCAGAAGACCGGCACGACCGCCGTGCAGTCCTGGTGCCGCGAGCACACCGCCGAGCTCGCCGCCGCCGGGGTCACCACACGGACCACGCAGCCCGACATCCGGGCCGCCCTCGACGGGTGGTACGACGTCGCGAGGCCCGGCGCCGACCAGCGGCTGCGCGAGTTCCTCGACGACGCGTGGCGGACCAGCCGGTCACCCGGGCTGTTCTACTCCTGCGAGTCCAACACCGGACCGGCCTTCGCGCCCGACAGCGCCGAGCTGTACCCCCGGATCGCCGAGAACCTCGCCGGGATCGACCGCGCCACCGACGGCGTGCCCCGCCACGTGCAGTTCACCGTGCGCGGCTACGCCGCGTTCCTGGAGTCCGCCTACCAGCAGCAGCTCAAGCACGGCAAGGTCGTCCGGTTCGAGGAGCTGGCCGGTCGCGTCGGGTCGACGCTGTCCTGGCGCGGCGTCGTCGAGGAGCTCGTGCGCACCTTCGGCGCCGAGCACGTCACCGTCTACGACTACGACCGCGACCGCAGCGGCAGCCGCCCGCTGGTGGGGCAGATCCTCGCCGACGCCCTCGACCGGCTCGGCGCGCGCGGCGTGGAGGTCGGCGAGGAGGTCTCCCGCCGCACCAACACGCGGTACACCCAGCGCATGGCCGACCTGTCCCTCGACGTGCTCCCGCTGCTGCGCGGGTCCGACGAGCGCGTGGCCTTCCACCGGTTCGTCACCGGGGCGCTCGGTCGCCACCCCGCCCCCGGTGACGTCCCGGCGTCGTTCCTGGACGACGGCGCCGTCTCCGCCCTGGACGAGCGCTACGCCGAGGACCTCGCGTGGGTCGCCTCGGTGGTGGAGCTGCGATGACCGTCGTCGTAGCCGAAGACCTCCGTGAGCAGGCGCTCGCGGGCCGCCACGCGGCGTCGGGCGTCGTGCGGGACGGTGAAGGCGCCGTCGTCGTCGAGCCGGCGGCTCGTGTTCAGCCGCCGCTGCGCCCGCAGCGTCTCGAGCGCGACGGCGCGCGACGGGCGCCACTCCAGGTCCGTGCGTCGCACCAGCGCCTCGAGGTCCTCGGTGAGCGACTCGTTGCGCAGCACCACGTCGACGACGGTGTTGCTGCGGTACCGGGCCACGAAGTCGTCCGCCGAGGTGGCCTGACGCATCCAACGGCGCGGTCGCGGGCTCGACAGGCGCGCCACCCGGTAGGACAGCAGCCCCGTGTGCGGCGCGACGCCCGACTTGTCGTAGCTGCGCGGGTTGAGGGCCGAGGCGTACGCCGGGTCGAGCACGACGTCCAACCACCCGTCGAACCCCTCGGCCGTGCCGTCGTAGAGGTGACCGAGGCCGGCCTCCCGGATCGTGCCGGACAGACCGCCCTTGCCCTGGCAGCCGTAGGAGTAGAGCGACAGGTAGGTGTCCAGCGGGTCACGCACCGAGATGACGTGCAGGCGACCCGCCGGGGGCCGGTCCTCCAGCTCGACGTGCTTGCGGAACGCGACCTCGTCGTCGTCCAGGAAGTCACGCAGAAAGCGCGAGACGTACGTCGAGCCGGACTTCTCGACGTCGAGATAGGCCAGGGAATGAAAAGCGTGCACGGGGGCTCCGGTCTTTCGAGGCGCGTAGATCGAGCGCCGAGTGAATCACAACCGCCTCACGAAAGTCGATGAATTGCTGATGAACACCTCACCAACAGCACCGGTCTTTCTCGCCTCCGCGCACCGGCTCGAGAACACCGTCCAGCCTTACGACTGGGGGTCGCACGACCACATCCAGGACCTGCTCGGCCTGCCGCGCGACGGGCGGCCCGCCGCCGAGCTGTGGCTCGGTGCCCACCCCTCGGCACCGTCGCGCCTGAGCGCCGGCTCGACGCTCGCCGACCTGATCGCCACCGCGCCGGTCGAGGTGCTGGGGCGCCGCGTGGCGGACCGGTTCGGGCCGCGGCTGCCGTACCTCCTCAAGGTCCTGGCGGCACGGCGGGCGCTGTCGCTGCAGGTGCACCCCCGCCCCCACCAGGCCCGGGCCGGCTACCACCGGGAGAACCGCGCAGGGACGGCGCCGGGCGCACCGCACCGGTCGTTCCACGACACCGAGCACAAGCCCGAGATGCTCGTCGCCCTCACCCCGTTCGAGGGACTGGCGGGGTTCCGCAGCCCGCGCGCCGTCCTGGAGCTGCTCGACGGTCTCGACGGTGAGCTCGTCGGCCGGATCCGCGGTGCGCTGGACGGCACCCGGTCCTCCGCCGGGCTGCGCGCCGCCATGGAGCTGCTCGTCGCGGCACGCGGCACCGCCGGGTGTGCGCAGGACGTCGCGACGACCGTCGCGTCGGTCCGGGCGCGCGCGGCGGCCGGTTCGCCGTCGGACCGCGCCGACGCGACCGTGCTGCAGCTCGCCGACGAGCATCCCGGCGACCCGGGTGCCGTGACCTCCTTGCTGCTCAACAGGGTCTCCCTCGAGCCGGGCGAGGCGATGTTCGTCCCGGCGGGCGAGGTGCACGCCTACCTGTCCGGGCTCGGCGTCGAGGTCATGGCCGCCTCGGACAACGTGCTCCGGGCCGGCCTGACGACCAAGCACGTCGACGCGGACGCGCTGGTCGAGTGCTCGGCGTTCTCCCCCCGTCCGCCGGTCCGCCCCGACACCGTCGTGGCGGGCACCGAGAGCCTGGTGACGAGCTACCGGGCGCCGGTGAGCGAGTTCGCGCTCATGACCGCCGACGTCCACCCCGCCGAACCGGTGGCGCTCGCCCCCGACGGCCCGCGCGTGGTGCTCGTGCTGGACGGTGCGGTGCGGCTGCTCACGGAGTCGGGCGAGACCGAGCTGCGCCGTGGCGAGTCCTGCCTGGTGCCCGATGCCGCCGGGCCGGTGACCGCGGACGGCGCCGCCCACCTCGTGTGCGCCTGGGTCCCCTGACCCCTCGGTGTCGAACAGGAACCTGGGCCCGCTTTGCTCCGCCAAAGCGGGCCCAGGTTCCTGTTCGACACCGAGCTTTCACCGGCGGAGGAAGGTGCGGACGCGGCGGCCGACCACCCCGTCGCGCACGTGACGCACGTCGAACCTGAGCACGTCGACGCCCGGGACCGCCGCGAAGGCGTTGTCCCGGTCGCGGTCCCGCCGCCCGCCATCAGTACTCGACTCGTGCCAGTCACGACCGTCCATCTCGACGACGAGGGTCCGGCCCGACGTCTGCCGCCACGCCATGTCGCCGAGGCCCAGCAGGGACCCGTCCCGGCCACTGACCGGCAGCTGCAAGACGTCGGGCGGCACCCCCGCCTCGATGCACTGCCAGCGCCCGAAGGACTCCAGCGGCGACTGCGCCCGCGCGTCGGCCACCTCCCACAGGACGTGCCTCGACGCCACACCGCGACGACCCCGCGCCTGGTCGTGCGCCACCTCGAGGCCTCGCGCGTCGACGAGCCCGAGCTGCAGAGCCGAGTCCAGCAGTGCCAGTCCTCGCGCAGGCGGTTGCTCGGGCACCGCCTGCGCCAGGGCCCAGCCCATCGTGGCGACACGTGCCTCCGCCGTCCGGGGATCGCCGAACCCGACCACGGTCATCCCGTCGTCGAACTGTCGCAGCCGGACGCCGGGACGGTGCGGACGACGTCCCGCGCGGTCCAGCGCCACCTCAGGGATCGCCGGCCAGGCGAGCCCTTCGACGCCGTGCAGCGCCAGGGCGCTGGTCCCGACGGCGATCGCGCCGGGGCCGTGCGCGAGCAGGCCGATCCAGGCGGCGCGTCGGCGGAGGTGGTCGAAGAGCCGGTCCGTGTCCGACCGAGGCCGGTGCGCGGCCGCGCGGGCTGCCCGCGACCGCGCCCGGGCGGCAGCACTGTCGCGCACCACCAGCGGCAGCGCCGGTCGCACGGGGACGTCCTCGGCCGTCCGACGGAACGGGTCCGTGGGGATCGTGTCGACGACCCCGCGGGTCACGGCACGCCACCGTCCCGCCTGCACCAGGCGAGAGCGTCGGGACGAACCGACGCCGTGCAGGTCGCACTGGTGGGCGCTGAGCAGCCCTTCCTGGGCCTCGGCGGTCCAGGTCAGGGCATCCGGGAGCTGGGCGAAGGTCCGCATGGAGGCCATGACAGCGACCCTGCGCCGGCGCGCGCTGCGCCGTCGGGCCCAGCTGTGGGCACCGCACCCCTGGGGACGGCGTCCGATCGGTGCCGAACAGGAACCTGGGCCCGCTTTGGCGTGCCAAAGCGGGCCCAGGTTCCTGTTCGGCACCGGCGGGGTCAGGTGAGGTGGTTGTCCACCATGGAGAGCGCCGAGCCGATCGCCATGTGCATGTCGAGGTACTGGTACGTCCCCAGCCGGCCGCCGAAGTGCACCTGCGCCTCCCCGCCCATGAGCTCGCGGTAACGCAGCAGACGCGCCCGGTCGATGGCAGTGTTCACCGGGTAGTACGGCTCGTCCTCGCGCGCCGCGAACCGCGAGAACTCGCGCATGATCACGGTCTTGTCGCTCGGGTAGTCCCGCTCCGGGTGGAAGTGCCGGAACTCGTGGATGCGGGTGTACGGCACCTCGGCGTCGGCGTAGTTCATCACGGTCGTGCCCTGGAAGTCGCCGACGTCGAGCACCTCGGTCTCGAAGTCCAGCGTCCGCCAGGACAGCTCGCCCTCGGCGTAGTCGAAGTACCGGTCCACGGGTCCGGTGTAGACCACCGGCACCTGGCCCACCACGGCGGCCTGGTGGACGGGCTGCGAGGTGTCGAAGAAGTCGACACCCAGGCGCACCTCGATGTTCGGGTGGTCGGCCATGCGCTCCAGCCACGCCGTGTACCCGTCCACGGGCAACCCCTCGAACCGGTCGCTGAAGTACCGGTTGTCGTAGGTGTACCGCACCGGCAGCCGCGAGATGACCGACGCCGGCAGCTCACGCGGGTCGGTCTGCCACTGCTTCGCCGTGTAGTTGCGGATGAATGCCTCGTACAGCGGCCGCCCGATGAGGCGCACGCCCTGCTCGTCGAGGTTCTCCGGCTCCTTGCCCCCCAGCTCGGCGGCCTGCTCGCGGACCAGCGCGCGCGCCGCCTCGGGCCCGTGCGCCGAGCGGAAGAACTGGTTGATGGTCCCCAGGTTGATCGGCATGGGGAACACCTCGCCGCGGTGCGTGGTGTACACCCGGTGCTGGTAGGCCGTGAAGTCGGTGAACCGGTTGGCGTACTCCCAGACCCTCTCGTTCGAGGTGTGGAACAGGTGCGCCCCGTAGCGGTGCACCTCGATGCCGGTGGTGGGCTCGTCCTCGGAGTACGCGTTGCCCCCGAGGTGGTCACGGCGGTCGATCATCAGCACGCGGCGCCCGGCGGCGGCCATGCGCTCGGCCACGGTGAGACCGAAGAACCCGGTCCCGACGACGACGAGGTCGACGTTCATGCACAGCTCCTGGAAGGACTAGAGGTCGTCGGGGACGTAACCGCCCCGCTGGCGGGTGTAGCGGCGGTACCCGGCCTGGCGCAGCCGCTGCGGCACGAGCCGGTACCCGGCACGCACGACCACGTTGCGCACCATCTGCGGCGTGGACACGAAGCCCTCCTCGTGCAGGGTGCGCTGCAGCGCCAGCTCGGAGGCGAGCAGTCGTCGTCCGCCCCGCCGCGCGTAGGCGCCGGCGCCCACGCGGTACAGCACGAGCGGGTCGGTGATGTTCTGCGCGTGCGCCCCGGCGGCGAGCATCCGGGCGAACAGCAGGTAGTCCTCCATGAGGTCGAGGTGCTGGTAGCCCCCGACGGCGGCGACGGCGGACTTCCGGTAGACCACCGACGGGTGGTTGAACGGGTCCCGGAACCGCGCGGCCTCGGCGATGCCCTCGCCGGTGGGCGGCACCCGCACCATCCCGTGGTCGTCCTCGTCGTCCTCGAACTCCCAGATGGCCGAGCCGACGATGTCGTACCCCTTGGCCACCAGCGGCACCTGCTCCGCGAACCGCTCGGGCAGCGAGATGTCGTCGGCGTCGGCGCGGGCCACGATCTCGTGGCGGCACACGGCCAGCCCTTCCTCCAGCGCCCGGGCGAGGCCCAGGTTGTGCGGGAGCGCCACGACCGTGACGGGCACGTCGGTGATCTCCTCGAGCCGGGAGAGCACCGCCGCGATGTCGTCGCCGACGGGCCCGTCGCGCACGACGACGATCTCGTCGGGTCGCAGCGTCTGGTCCACGGTCGCGGAACGGAAGCCACGCTCCAGGTGCCCGGCGTCGTCGCCGCGGTACACGGGTAGCAGCACGGAGAAGCGCTGGTCGTCCAGAGGTTCGCCCGCACCGAAGGTGCCGGCCGAGGCCGCGCTGCGGTTGACGTGCACCGGCGCGGGCAGGGAGGCGCCCGCCTCGAGACGTGCGACCGTCAGCGCCGCCGGCCCGACGCCGGACAGCACCTCCGTGTCCGGGCGCGGCCCACGGGTGATGCCGTGCCAGAAACCCCGCCACCCGGCGCCGAGGAGGGTCCGCCGGTCGCTCGACCGCACCACGGTGCGCAACCAGCGTCGCACCGTGGACCCGCCGTACAGCACCCGCTCGCGGAACGACAGGGCACCGGACCGGGAGAACATCCAGATCTTGTTGCGCACCTCGTAGTAGAAGCGCGGACCCGGGTCGGCGTCGGTGGCGCCGAGCTTCTTGGTGCGGTGCTCGACGACGCTGCCGGGCACGGCCAGCCCGACGCGATGGCGCAGCAGGCGGGTCGCGTACTCGAAGTCGTCGTTCCAGATGAAGTAGTCGGTGACGGGCAGGCCCGCACGCCGCACGGCGGCGGCGTCGATCATCATCGACACGAACGACATCGACCGCACGGGGATCGCGCCGACGGCTCGCGCCCGCTCCACGTCGGCGGCGGACGCACCGGGCCGCCGTCGCGGCGTGTTCATGGGGTGGTCGGAGCCGTCGGTCCACACGACCCGGCTGCACAGCGCGGCGACCTCGCCGTCGTAGGCCTCGCGGGCCTCCAGGAGAGCCGACAGCGCCGTGGGGGTCGGGATGGTGTCGTCGTCCATGACCCACACGAGGTCGGCGCCGAGCTCCGCGACGGCGGTCGCGATACCGACGGCGAACCCGCCCGCTCCCCCGGTGTTGCGCGCCAGGGCGACGACGTGCGGGGCCGTGGCGTGGCCGCGCGCGACGGCGAGCGCGTCGTCGGTCGAGGCGTTGTCCACGACGACGACACGGTCCACGGGGCGGTTCTGGTCACCGAGGGCGTCGAGCGCGGCACCGAGCAGCTCGGCTCGGTTGTACGACACGACGACGGCGACAACGACGGGGGCGGGCATCCGGAACATCCTAGTCGGCGTGAGCAGGTGCGAAGTCCGCCCGCCAGGCCTCCGGGGAGACCAGGCCCGGTGCGGCCTCACGCCAGGTGCGGGCGAGGGACCGCCAGCGCAGCGCCAGCCGCACGTGGCCGACGACGGCGGCACCCGCCAGGCGCCAGAACGTCCGGCTGTCCCGGCGCAGCCACACGCCCGAGCCGCCGTCGGAGTCCAGCACCAGCACGGAGTCGTGGGCGGGGACCCGCCACCAGGTCGCCTCCGTCCGTGGCAGGACCGCGGTCGGCGCCCGGCGCGCGTCGGCAGGGAGCGGCCGCAGGGTGCGGGCCAGGCCGCGCAGGACGAACCCGGCCAGCCCGAGCGGCCCCGAGGGCCGTGCCGTGGGGCCACCACCGGGTGTCGTCCCGTCCTGTTCCGTCGCCCCTGCCGGCGCGACCGCGTCGAAGGCGGGGTCGCCCGCGCGGTGCCGCACCGTCTCGGGGTGCCCGACCCCGACGGCCCGCACCTGCCCGACGACGGACGCGAGCTCGGGGTGCAGGCGACCCGGCCCGGCGAGCACCTCGCGCAGCGCGCGCACGTGCAGGTCGACGGGGTAGTAGCGCAGGGCCAGCAACAGCTTGAGGTCGGTCGCGAGGAGCGCCAGGGGCAGCAGCCCGGCACCGTCGGCGTGCAGCAGCGCGGTGATCACCCGGTTGCGCACGTGCAGGTAGGCCTGCCACTCGACGGAGTCGTCCTTCTCGGTCCAGGCCATGTGCCACAGGCAGGCGCCGGGCAGGGAGACCGTCGGAAAGCCGGCCTCGCCGGCGCGCAGGCAGAACTCGGCGTCGTCCCACTTGAGGAAGAGCGGCAGGCTGAGGCCGACCTCGCGCAGCACGGCGGTGGGGATGAGGCACATCCACCAGCCGTTGAAGTCGGAGTCGGCGCGCTCGTGCAGCCACGGCGTGGCGCGCAGGCCACCGGCGAGGTCGTGCCACTGGCGGTCCATGACGGGCGGCCCCCAGTTGAACGCGCGCCGGTGGATCACCTCGCTGAACGAGTTGAGCACCGTGGGCCGGGCGAGGTCGAGCATGTGGCCGCCCACGACCACGGGCGCGGTGGCGGCACGGTGGAACCGGACGGCCCGCAGCAGCGCCTCGGGCTCGACCTCGACGTCGTCGTCGCAGATCAGCACCGCGTCGGCGCCGCCGTCGAGGGTCTCCAGCATGCCTCGCGAGAAACCGCCCGACCCCCCGAGGTTGGGCTGGTCGACCATCCGGAGCCGCTGCCCGAGCGCCGCGGCGACCTCCGCGAACCCGGGGTGGCCGGCCACCTTGCGGGTGCCCTGGTCGACGACCTGGATCCGGACACCGGCCTCGGCCAGCTCCGGTGCGCCCGCGAGGGTCGCCAGCGTGGCGACGCAGTACTCGGGCTTGTCCATGGTGGTGACGGACACCACGACCTCGCCGTCCCGGCGCACGGAGGCGTCCACCGACCACTCGCCGCCGGTGACCACGACACCGGGCGGGTCCGCGGACGCCGAGGGGGCGGCGCCGGCCGTCACCTCGCACCACAGCCAGCCGCCGACGGCGCTCAGGTCCGACTCCAGCGGCTCGCCGACCGGGCCGGACGCGACCTCGCTCACCCGCCCCGCGGCGTCCGAGCGCAGCAGCCGCACGGTCCCGTCCCCGGAGGCATGGAGCTGCAACCGGACCCGGGTCGCGCCGGCCCAGCAGGCCCAGTACGCGCCCGGGAAGCCGTTGAGGTAGGCGCCCATCCCCTGCGTCGTGCCGGGGGGAACCCGCAGCGCACCGTCGTCGAGCACCCCCGGACCTTCCTCGAGGCAGAGCAACCGCCGCTCGGGCCGGTCGGAGAAGATCAGGCGGTGGGCGAGATGCACGACGGCGAGCCTACTGGCTCTCCTCCTCGCGTCGGAGCGCGTCGGCCTCGTACTGCTCCACGGCGCCCAGGTTCTCGGCGTCGTCCACCCGGCTGGGACGGCCCGCGCCCGCCAGGCGACGGCGCACGCGCTGCGCGAGCGCGACGGCCAGCTCCCGGCCCGAGGCCTTGCCCACCCGGGGACCGTAGGTGCGGCCCGACTCCGCCCAGATGCGCAGCCGTTCGCGGTAGTACTCGGCCCGCTCCCGCTCGGCCTGCGCCTGCCGGACGGCCCCGAGGACGGCCTGGGCCGCCGCGTCGACCGGCACGCTGGTGGGCTCGGTGAGCGGCTCGTCGGTGTGCGGGACGGGCTGGTTCAGCAGCGCGAGGTCGCCGACGACGCGCACGCCCGACGTGTCGATCTCCTCGACGAACCGGGCGGCGCGCCGGGCGGCCTTCTCCGCGGCCCAGGTGGGCAGCACCAGCCTGGTGTCGTGCTCGCCCGGGGAGCGCTGCGCGAGCATCGTGCCGGCAGCCCCCGTCCGCACCCACCGGCGGTAGTCGGGCCAGGAGATCTCGTCGCGCAGCTCGACGTTGATCGCCCGCAACAGCTCGGCCTCCTCGGCGCTCATCCCCCGGTTCGAGGCGAAGCCGTCCTGCTCCGCCGTCGACAGGAAGCCGCGGTCGAGCCCCAGCATGTCCTCGAACGCCTCGAACAACAGGTTCGGGGTGGACTTGTCCACCACGACGACGGTGACGTTCTCGGGACCGAACACCTGCGCCCAGCGCCGGACCACGGCCCCCTGGTCGAGCCGCTCCTGCTCCAGTCGGGTGCGCTCCAGGTTCGGCTTCGCGGACAGGTGGCCGCGCAACCAGCTCTCGAACGTCCGGTGCCGGCCGCCCTTCATGATCTGCTGCCAGGCGGAAGGCAGCATCGCCGCGTAGTTGCGCAGCGTCACCACGACGTGGGTGCGGTCGCCGAGTCCGTCGCGGTAGGCCTCGACGTCTGTCTCCTCGGCCTCCGAGACGAGCTCGTGACCGACCCAGACGCGCCGCGAGGTCTCGGCGTCGATCTCGGCTCGCAGGGTCTCCCAGGCGGCCGGGTTCGGCGCGGAGTCCCACCCCCACCCGCGTCCCATGACCGCCGTCAGCGCGGTGCGGTGGTTGAGCCCGGTGCCCGGGTAGCGCACACCGCGTTCCAGCAGCTCGTCACGCAGCACCGACGCCGCGTGCTGCAGGCTCGTGGTGCCCGTCTTCATCAGGCCGATGTGCAGCAGCCGGGAGCGCTCCGGCAGCAGCAGGTCGTGAGGGCTCGGACGGTTCGTCGTCATGGTGCTCCTGGTCGGCATGGCGGGAGATCGCAGGCCACGATAGTCGACCGCGCGGGACGGCATCCGTGGCGACCGAACGCTTCGAGATGCCCACGACGGATGCCTGAGGCACAGTGGCTGAGGGGGTAGTCCACATGAAGCAACATCTTTGGTACCGACGCACCGTCGCCGTCGTCACCGCGCTCTTCGTCGCAGCAGCCGGAGGGGTGGCGGTCGGCGCGCCCGCATCGGCCGCGAGCTATCCCGACCGGTTCACGATCTCCGGGTCGGGCTACGGGCACGGGGTCGGCATGAGCCAGTACGGCGCCTACGAGCTCGCCCGGCAGGGCAAGAGCGGCGTGGGCATCCTCAAGCACTACTACACGGGGTCGAAGGCGCCGTACACGTCGACGCCGAAGCGCGTCCGTGTGCAGGTCCACGGTCCCGACCCGTACAGCTTCTCGGGCTACGGCGACTCGGGGCGCAACACCTGGGTGACGATCCGGGGCGGGGACTGGCGCGTGATGAAGCCCGGCACGGGAGAGGTCGCCAGGGGCTCGGGCGACGTGCGGATGAAGGTGCGCATCGGCACCAAGGGCGCGGTACGCGTCAAGGTGAACGGCAAGGTCTACAAGGGCGACATGATGCGGATCCAGTGGTCCGGGACCACGTACTGGCGTCCGAACGGCAAGAAGGCCGTGGCCACGATCGACGGCGCGCACGGCTCCTACCGGCACGGGCGGCTGACCGTGGTCAACCGGAAGTCGACGCCGAACATCACCAACGACGTGCTGCTCAACACCGAGTACCTGTACGGCATCGCGGAGATGCCGTCCTCGTGGGGCCTCAACGGCGGCGCGAACGCCCTGCGGGCTCAGGCCATGACCGCCCGCTCCTACGCGATCTCCAAGCACACCGGCAAGCCCGCCTGCCGCTGCCACCTCGTCGACGACGTGCGCGACCAGTACTTCAGCGGCTGGAAGAAGGAGAACGAGGGCAGCGGCGGCCGGTACGGCGCGGTGTGGAAGAAGGCGGTCGACGCCACCACCCGCAGCGCGAGCTCGGCCCGGGTGCTCCAGGTGGGCGGCCGCTCGGTCGCCGCCCACTACTTCTCCTCGAGCGGCGGACGCACCGCCAACTCCGAGGACGTGTGGTCCTCGGTGCTGTCGTACGAGCGCAGCGTCGACGACCCGTACAGCCTGCGGGCACCCGGCAACTCCATGGCGTCCTGGACCAGGACCATGACGCAGCAGCAGGCCAGGAACCTCTTCGGGCTCAACAACGTCGCCTCCATCACGGTGACCCGTACCTGGTCCAGCGGCCAGGTGCGCACCCTCACCGCCACCCAGCCGAACGGCCGCACGGCGACCATCACCGGCAAGGCCGACCAGATGCGCGCCTGGGTGGGCCGGGCGACGACGCACGGCAGCATGCCGGCGGCGTGGATCACCGGGATCCGAGGCTCCTGACGTTCACCTGACGTTCATCGCTGCCGCGACGGACGGAGCTCCTCGCCGGACTAACGTGGCCGGACAGTCACGAGACGGTCCGACGAGGAGGCAACCAGGTGAGGCGTCGCACGTGCGTGCTGCGGATGCACGAGGCACAGACCCGGCTGAACTGGGGAGGGCGGTCGACGAGCCTGGCGCTCGCGGAGATCCTCGAGCAGCACGCCGGGCGCAGCATCGTCTCCACGATCGGCGCGCCGCACATCCTGGGCCAGCTCTGCGACATCGACGTCCGCACGGACGGCCGCAGCGTGTTCGAGCTGGTCGACGACCTGGCGGTCGAGATCGCTGCCCCCCGACCGGCGACGACGAAGCTCGCGGAGATCCATGACGCCCTCACCGCGGCCGACGAGCTGGTCGTGAACGGCGAGGGAGACTTCATCCTCACCGAGCGCCTGACCCTCGTGCGGACGATGGCGATGATGCGGGCGGCGAAGCTGCTCGGCAAGCCCGTGTTCCTGGTGAACAGCATCCTGTCCTACGCCGGGGGCCGGTCGGACGCCCACGCGCTCGCCCGCGAGGAGGTGGGGCGCACGCTCGCCCGGTGCGACGCGGTCTGCTACCGCGACCCCGCCAGCCTGGCGCTGCACGGCGAGCTCTACCCCGAGATCTCGGCCTCGTGGTTGCCGGATGCGCTCTTCGCCTGGGCACCCCACGCCGACCGGCTCGCGGACCGCGTCGGGTTCTCCCCCGTCGCAGAAGGCCTGCCCCTGGCGGTTCACCGGATGCTCGCGGACGGCGACCCGTACGTCGTCCTGTCCGGGACGTCCCTCGCCGGCGTCGACACGGACGACTTCCGCGCGACCGTCGCCCCGCTCGGTGAACGCCTGCGTGCTGACGGGACCCACCTGGTGTTCGCCGGCTCGGACACCCCGGACCGCAAGCTCGCCGAGTCGCTGACCGGCCTGGACGTGCACCAGGTCGACCCTCGGGTGCCGCTCGCGGCGGCGTCCCTGCTGCTCTGGCACGCCGCCGCGATGATCTCGGGCCGGTACCACCCCAGCATCCTGGCCTCGCTCGGTGGCACGCCGTTCCTGCTCATGGCGTCCAACTCCCACAAGACCCGGTCGCTGCTCGACGTCGTCGACAGCGGGTGGCGGGCCGACGAGCAGCCGTTCTTCACCGGTGGCCGGGCCCAGGCCGAGGCGCTGACCCTCGCCGTCGGCGACGTCGCGGGCCGCCGGGCACCACGCCAGCAGGTGCGCCACAGCGCGCGCACCAACGGCGCCACGGTGGCCCGAGGACTCGCGGAGCTGCTCGCCTGAACGCGCCGGCCGCCCCCGCTCAGAGCAGGGCGAGCAGCTTGCCGAGCGCCTCGTCGTAGCCGTCGCGCAGCGTCTCCCGGGCCGCCGCGACCTGTGCGCGGTACCGCTCCTGGTCACCGACGACGTCACTCACCAGCTCCACCAGGCGCTCGGCGAGGTCCGGCTCGCGGATGTCCAGACCCCACTCGGGGTGCTGGACATCCTCCAGGAAGTAGCGGAGCTTGGGGTGCGACACCAGGGAGACGATCGGCGTCCCGACGCCGAAGGGGATCATGCCCGCGTGGCCGCGCATACCGACGACGACGGCTGCGTCCGCGTAGGCCTGGACCGCGCGCCCGACACCCATCCGGAAGAAGGCGTCCACCGGGATCCGGGTGCCGTGGTGGGCGTAGAGGTCGTGCGCCACCTTCTCGTCCCCCACGGTGTGAGCAGCCACCCGGACGTCTGCCGTGTCCCGCACGGCGCGCACGAACGTGTCGATCGCCGCCAGGAAGGCCGGGTAGTCGTCCTTGAACCGCAACGACGACCGGTCGTAGGCGATGTTGAGATAGACCACCGGGGCCGCCTGGGCCTCCGTGCGACGTCGGACCCGGGCAGCCGGGCCGTGGTCGAGCAGGCCCAGGAACGTCGTCGGGCACGGCATGTAGACGACCTTCTCGGCGAGGTCCGCCGGGAGGATCGACCGCACCCTGTCGATCGACCCGTGGTTGCGCAGCCCGACCAGCGCCGCGGTGTCGACCGTCTGCCGCAAGGACTCGGCGAACCTGCTGCCGTGGATCTGCTGGCCGTCGAAGAGGTTGTAGCCGACCGCCGTCAGCGCCAGCGGCACCCTCAACCGGCGGAGGCTCTCGTCGGGCACGTTCCACTGCCACCCGCTGTGGGCGTTGGGCATCGTGTCCGGCAGGAAGAGCCCACCCCCTCCGACGAGCAGCGCGTCGGTGGCGTTGACCCGGTCGACGACCTCCCCGTCGAAGACCTGGTGCACGTGCACGCCCGTCCAGGACTCGACCGGTCGCAGCGCGGCGACGCTCTCGCGGACGGCGACCGGCAGGAGCTCGTCCCCGAAGTTCCCGAGCTCGTCCACGTAGAAGGCAGCGTGGGAGAGGCGGAGCCCACCCTCGGTCAGGGTCGACTCGACCCGGGCGTCAGGGCTGGGCCACGCGAGGCGGCGCCGCAAGGAACGCGCCTTGGCGTGCACGGGCTGGCGTGCGAGGGCGTCGTCGACGTACGCGGCGGCGGCCTCGACGTCGCCCCGCACCCAGGCCGTCTCGCCCTGGAAGTACCGGCCGTCGGCCGCGTCCCCGTCGAGGGCCGCGAGGCCGGCGACGGCCATGGCGTCGTCGTACCGCCCGACGGCTCGCAGGTCCGCGGCGTGGCGCAGCCCCTGGTCGACCCTGCCGAGCTGCGCGGCGACCAGACGGCGCACCGCGACGGCCGCGGCGAAGTCGCCCTGGGCCGACAGCTCGCCCGCCGTCTGCATGAGCGCCTTGACCGGCAGGTCCTCCTGCTGGAGCCCGGCCACGAGCTCCGCGGGCAGGTCGGTCACCTGGTCCGCGCAGTAGGCGACGAGCTCCTCGTGCACGGTCCCGCCGGCAGCGGCGTGCGCACGGGCGGCCTCGACGAACCGGCAGAAGAACGCCGCGTCCGAGACGGCGTACCGGTGCCAGACGCTCTCCAGCTGCGCGTAGCCCTGCTCGCCCCCGGTCCAGGGCTTGAACCGGCCCGTGTAGTGGATGATGCGGGCGTCGGCCGGCGGTGCGCCGCCCGGTCTCGTCGCGCGCTTGACCCAGTTGAAGATCCTGTCCAGAGGCGTGTAGTCGCCGTCCAGCGCGGCGGTGAGCACCCCCTGGTCGTGCCGCTCGAGCTCGTACCGCCCGGACTCGCCGATCTCGTCGAGCCGTGCGACGAACTCGTCGCTCATGTGCTCGCGGCCGAAGACCAGCAGTCCGCTGTTGAGCTTGCGGCCGTCGTCGGAGTCGAAGAGCTGTGGCACGGCGGCGAACGCCGCAGGATGGTCGAAGAGCTCCTCGATCGGGCCGGTCACGATCATGTCGGTGTCCAGCGTCACGACCCGGTCGTAGTCGCGCAGCCGGAACGCGTCGAGGATGTAGTACGCCTTGGTGTACAGATAGTTCGCGTCGTCGCCCTTGCGGTACCTCTCGTACGGCGCGGGGTCGATACGGACGAACCGTACGTCGGGCCGCAGCACCCGCAGGCGAGCCACGTTCGTCGGGTCGAGCCCGTCGTGCAGCACCACCAGGTCGGCGGTGGTGCCCGGCTCCGTCAGGTGCAGGCTCTTGAGCAGCGCGACGAACCCCACGAAGTAGTTGTCGTCGACGAACGAGACGTAGGCGCGTCGTCCGGTGTTCGTGGTCATCGCAGGGAGATCCTTCCCGGGGCGGTCGCGACGGTTCGCTCGGCGACCCACTCACGCTCCACCTCGTAGGAGTGGGCCTCCGCGATCGGGAGGTGCATGGCGTCGTCACGGCGGTAGGGGGCCCCGGAGTGGAAGTCGAAGCCGAAGAGGTCGATCCGGGTGCTGACGTCGAGGTAGTCGAGCAGCAGCAGCATGTTGAACCCGGTCGTGGGGACCGTGCAGCGCTCGCGCAGCGCCGGTCCGAGCAGGGAGCGCCGGGGCCATCGCAGCGACTCGTCACCGAGCAGCCGCTGCGCGCCCGGGTGCACGAAGCCGCGCACGTTCTCGGCCCACGCTGCCGGGGCCCCTCCGAACACGAGCCGGACGTCGACGGGGACGTCCCAGTTGAAGTCGTGCAGGTGGATCGTCGCGTGCACGTCCGTCTTCTCACCGGTGCGGACCGGGTCGATCGCGAAGGAGTTGAATCGCACCACGACGTCATAGGTGTCGATCTGCGCACCGAGCTCGTGCTCGAGCAGGACGGCAGAGTTCGCGACGAGACAGACCGACCTGCCGGCGAGCTCGTCGCGCAGCCCGGAGATGTTCACCGTGTCGATATCGACCAGCTCCGGTCGCGCCTTGGCGGAGAACTCCTCGGCCGTGGCGGCCAAGATCTCCCGCGTGCGGGCGAGCGGGAGGTCGTTCGCCAGGCCCCGGGCGACCGTGGCCCGCAGCGCCGGCAGGTAGGGGCGGGCGGCCGACGGGTCGCCCAGGTAGGCCTGCCGCAGCTCGTGGGCGGCGGCCTCCGCGAGGTCGGTCCCCTCACGCAGCGACTCCTCGACACCGAACCATCCCGTACCGGGCGCGCCCGGCACGGTGAGCGCCGCGAGCGTCGCGGCGACGGCGTCGTCGGCAGACCGCCGCGCGGCGCGCTTGCGCCACGACTGGTCCCCACGGGCCTGCAGCGCCCGCAGCGACTCCTGGGAGACCGCCGTGGCGTCGGGGTCGTCGGGGCGGGCTGCCAGCAGGAGCGCGGCCGCACGGGCCGCCAGGTCGGGCTCGCCGGCTCGTGCGCGACGGGCGACCAGCAGCAGGGCCTCCCACGCCTGCGAGGGGCGTGCGTGCCAGGACCGCCTGCCGAGGGCGAGGTCCACGGCCACGTCCTCGTCGGTCCGGTCGGCCGCCAGCGCGGCCTGGAGGTCGACGACGGCGCGGACGAGCTGGACGTCCCGCCACGCGGCGCTCGCCGACAGGACCGAGGCGAGCTCACCCAGCTCGGCGACGAGGACCGAGAGCTCGACGTTCTGACGCCGGGTCCGTGGCCCTCCTCGCAACCGCTCCATCGCGGCGCCGCGCAATCTCTGCTTGGCCACCGACACCGTCCGGCTCATCGATCTCAACTTCCCTCAGACACCTGCTGACCCGAGGAATCGTAGCGAGAGCAAAGACGCATTCTGGCGAAAAAGAGCCGCTGGACAGATGTTCACTCCGCGGCGGACATCTATTCACCGCCAGTTCATTCGAGCGATATCAGACCGCCCGCGCCTCCGACTCCAGGAGCACCGGGATGCCGTCCCGCACCGGGTAGGCGAGCGGCCGCTCGGGGTCGGTCGAGCGGAGCTCGGGCTCACCGTCCGGACCGTGCGCGTCGACGAGCTCGGCGCCGGTCACGGGGCACCGCAGCACGGAGCGGACCCAGGGGTCGATCCAGGGGGTGTGGTCGGTGGTCATGCCTTCTCCTCCCGCACGAGCGACAGGACGTCGTCGCGCACCTTGATCATGATGTCCTCGTCGGCCGCCTCGACGTTGAGGCGCAGCAGCGGCTCGGTGTTGGACGCCCGCAGGTTGAACCACCACTGCGGGTGCATCCCGTCCCAGTGGGCGATCGTCATGCCGTCGAGCGAGTCCACGACCGCGTCCGGGTAGGCCCGGACGTAGGCGTCCCGCACACGGTCGACGACGGCGGTGACGTCGGCGCCCGGGCCGAGCGCCGTGTTGATCTCCCCGGAGGCGCTGTACGGCGTGTACATCTCGGCCAGCGCCGACAGCGGGTGGGCCTGCTCGCCCAGGGCGGCGAGCACGTGCAGCGCCGCGAGCATCCCGGTGTCGGCGAACCAGAAGTCCCGGAAGTAGTAGTGCGCCGAGTGCTCCCCGCCGAACACCGCGTCGTGCTCGGCCATGGACTGCTTGATGAACGAGTGTCCCACCCGCGTGCGCACCAGGCGCGTGGCGCCCGACCCGAGCAGGTCGGGGACGGCACGCGACGTGATGAGGTTGTGGATGATCGTCGGGGTGCGTCCGGCGGCCTGCTCGCGGGCGGCCTCGCGCATGCCGACCAGCGCCGTGATCGCGGACGGCGAGACCGCCCCTCCGCGCTCGTCCACCACGAAGCAGCGGTCGGCGTCGCCGTCGAAGGCGAGACCGAGGTCCGCCTCGTGGGCGACGACCGCGGCCTGCAGGTCGACGAGGTTCGCGGGCTCGAGAGGGTTCGCCTCGTGGTTCGGGAAGGTCCCGTCGAGCTCGAAGTAGAGCGGGACGACGTCGAGCGGCAGCGCGGGCAGGCCCGCGCCGGTGCCGAGCACGGCGGGGACGGTGAGACCGGCCATGCCGTTGCCCGCGTCGACCACGACCTTCAGCGGCCGCACGTCCGAGACGTCCACCAGGTCCCGCAGGAACGCCGCGTACTCGCCCAGCAGGTCCACGTCGCTCACCCGGCCCGGAGCGTCGGCTGCCGCGACGCCGTCGCCGTCGAGGATCTGCTCGGCCAGCTCCCGGACCTGCGCCAGCCCGGTGTCCTGCCCCACGGGCCGGGCGCCGGAGCGGCAGAGCTTGAGGCCGTTGTAGCGCGCGGGGTTGTGCGACGCGGTGAACATCGCACCGGGGGCGTCGAGCCGGCCCGAGGCGAAGTACAGGCCGTCGGTGGAGCACAGGCCGATCCGCACCACGTCGACGCCGGTCGCCGTCACGCCCTCGGTGAAGGCCTCCACCAGGGCGGGCCCGGAGTCGCGCATGTCGTGCCCGACGACGACGCGCGTGGCGCCGTCGGCCCGCACGACGGCGGTGGCGAACGCCACGCCGATCGCCCGGGCCACGGAGGGCGAGAGCTGGTCGGGGACCACGCCACGGACGTCGTAGGCCTTGATGATGCTCGACAGGTCGGTCACCGGGCCAGCCTACGGTGCGACGGCCTGCTCACCGGCGGCGTGGAGCCACGGCACCTCGCGGCGCAGCTGCTCGTCGAGGTAGGGCGCGAGCGACCGGACGTACGTCGCCGAGAGATGGCCCTTGTCCCGGTAGACGAGCACGTTGCCGACGACCGCAGGGCACTGCGCGCCGTCGCAGATCCAGCGCGTCAGGTCGACGTGGGCCACCGTCGCCGGGACACCGTCGGCGTGCTCCGCCGGGTTGCGCGGAGCGAGCACCTCGTCGCGGCTCCTCCCGCAGGATGCGTCCGGGCCGTCGTCCCGCAGGCACATCGTCGGGGACCGTTCGAACCGCGGGTTGTCGCGCAGCGTGGCCACCCGCAGACCGGCGGCCTCCAGGTCTCGCCATGCCTCCACGTGCCCTGGCAGGACCCGGTCCGGGCCGTCGCGTCGCGTGACCGCCCCGAGGACGACCACCAGGTCGGGTTCGAGCGCGACGACGCGGTCGAGCGCACCCCGGTTCCACGTCGCACAGCTGGCCTCCGTGCCGTCGTCGGGCCGCTGGAAGTGGCACCCCGACTTGGAGACCGTCAGCACGCGCCAGCCGTGCGCCGCACCGAGCATCTCGAAGGCGGGCTCGTACTGGACGACGTGCGAGGCGCCGAGCAGGACCACGGTGCGGGTCGCGCGGGCCGGCTCGACGACCGGGCACACCCGGACCTCGGCCTCTGCGGGACCGGAGTCCACGGCGCACCCGTCGACGTTGCTCTGCGCCGCGTCCCGGCTCGCGATCTCCGGCTGCGGACGCGGCGCCGCCGTCCACGTGCCGGGCCCGGTGTAGCCCGCTGCCAGCACCGCTGCGCCGGGGTGGTCGCGGGACGGCTCGGCGAGCAGGTCGAGGTGTGCGCTCTGGCGGGACTCCACCACGGCCACGGCTCCACCGACCACCAGGCACAGGACGGACGTGGCGACCGCTGCCGTCAGTCCCCCGCGCCCGGTCCCGCGACGGACCAGCAGCGCTCTGCCACGCTCCTCCACGAGACCGTGCGTCGCCCAGGCGAGCAGCACCGAGGCGACGAGCACCAGCACGGCCCCCCGCCAGCCGACGGCGTCCCGCTGACGCAGCGCGAGGTAGGTGATCAGCAACGGCCAGTGCCACAGGTACAACGAGTAGGAGATCCGGGCGACACCCCTCAGTGGCGCTGCCCCGAGCACCATGGACGGCCCGCGGCCGGTCGCGCTGCCGGAGCCGACGACGACGAGGACGGCCCCACCGACGGGCACGAGGGCCCACGGGCCCGGGTACTGCGTCGCGCCGTCGACGAGGAGGCCCGAGGCGACCACCATCACCAGCCCGACCCACGCCAGCGCGTCCCGCACCGGTCCGCGCAGCGCGAGGTACGGCAGGGCGACCGCCAGCAGGGCACCGGCACCGAGCTCCCAGAACCTGGCGGCCGAGTGGAAGTAGGCCACCTGCTGGTCTCTGTCGACCATCTGGGCAGCCCACAGGAACGAGGCCACGGTGCCTGCCCCCGCCACGAGGGCCACGAGGAGCTCGAGGCGCAGCGAGCGTCGACGGGCGAGCATCGCGAGCGCGACGACGACGGCCGGCCAGACGAGGAAGAACTGGCCCTGGACCGCCAGCGACCAGAAGTGCTGGACGGGGCTCGTCGCCGCTCCCGCCGCGTCGTAGGTGAGCTGCGAGACGATGAGCTCCCAGTTCTCGACGTACAGCGCCGAGGCCACGATCTCTCGGCCGGTCTGCAGCGCCTGCTCCGCAGGGAGCACCGTCCGGGCCGCGATCGCCACGAAGACCAGCACCACCAGCGCAGGAGGGACGAGCCGCGTGGCGTAGCTGCCGTAGCGCTCGCGCAGGGACAGCCGCCCGCTGCCCGCCCGCCGCACCAGCGCGGTCGTCACGAGGAACCCTGAGACCATCAGGAAGACGTCGACCCCGCCGGAGACCCGGCCGTCGCCGAACAGGTGGAAGACGACGACGAGCAGCAGGGCCAGGCCGCGCAGCCCGTGCAGCTCGACGATGTGCCGCGGCCCGCCGGTGAGGGGCCGGTCGACGGCGCGCGCGGACTCCGCCACGACCACTCCTCACGTCCGGAAGCCGAGCGTCTCGGCACGTCCGACGAACGCTAGCCCCGGCCGGTGGCCGGGAGGCGACCTGCGGGTGAACACGAGACGCCTGCCTGGACGCGCCGCGCTGCTGTGGTTGGCTGGCTCCGTGACCGCGTTGCACCCTCTGGAGAACCCGTTGCGGCGCTACGACTGGGGCTCCCCGACGCGCATCCCGGCGCTGCTGGGATCGCCCGCGGACGGCGGCCCCGTCGCCGAGCTGTGGCTGGGTGCGCACCCGAGCGCCCCGAGCCGCGCCGACGGCGTCCCGCTGCACGAGCTCGTCCGGTCGGCGCCGGAGGCGATGCTCGGCCGACGGGTCTCGGACCTCTTCGGCCCCCGGCTCCCGTTCCTCCTCAAGGTCCTGGCCGCCGACCGCGCGCTCTCCCTGCAGGTGCACCCCCGGCCGCACCTCGCCCGGGCCGGCTTCAACCGGGAGAACCGGCTCGGCGTCGCACCGGGCTCGCCCGACCGGTCCTTCCACGACGACCAGCACAAGCCCGAGATGGTCGTCGCCCTGACCGAGTTCGAAGGGCTGGCCGGGTTCCGCACGGCGCGGACCGTGCTGGAGCTGCTCGCCGGTCTCGACGGCCCGTTGATCCAGCGGGTCCGCGGCGCGCTGGAGGCCGACCGCTCGCCGCGGGGCATCCGGGCAGCCTTCACGCACCTCCTGGCGGCACGCGGGACGGACCGGTGCGCCGAGGAGGTGGCCGCCACCGTCGACGCCGTCCGGGACCGGTTGGCCTCCTCGCCGTCGGCCCGGGCCGACGCGACCGTCCTGGCGCTGGCCGCCCAGCACCCGGGCGACCCCGGTGCCCTCGCCTCGTTGCTGCTCAACCGGGTCACGCTCGACCCGGGCGAGGGGCTGTTCCTCCCGCCGGGCGAGGTGCACGCCTACCTGTCGGGCCTGGCGGTCGAGGTGATGGCGTCGAGCGACAACGTCCTGCGCGCCGGGTTGACGACCAAGCGGGTCGACAGCGACGCGCTGCTCGAGTGCGCGTCGTTCGTCCCGCGCCCACCCGTGGCGCCGGAGCGCACGGTGTCCGGGCCGGACGGCACGGTGCACACGTACCGCGCGCCGGTCACGGAGTTCGCCCTGACGACCGCGGACGTGGGCCCGGGCCAGGAGGTCGTGCTGCCGGCCGTCGGGCCGCGCGTCGTGCTCTGCCTGGGGGGTCGTGTCACCCTGTGCGCGGAGAGTGCCGCGGAACCGGCCGTCCTGCCCCAGGGGTCCTCGGCCTTCGTGCCGCACGACGCCGGTCCGCTGCACGCCACCGGTGCGGGGCACCTCGTGTGCGCGTGGGTGCCGTGACGGTCAGTCGGACTCGGCGCGCAGCACGCGCAGATGACCCCGGCGCGCGGTCTCGGTGACCGTGTCCGGCTCACCGGAGGACGGTGTGACCTCGGGACGCGCCCGTCCCGCCTCGCGCACCGCCTCGGCCAGCGCCGAGAGGTCGTCCTTCGACGGCGGCGGGACCGCGAACTCCGGCTGCAGGCGGACGACCTCCCACCCGCGCGGAGCGGTCAGTCGCTCGGCGTGCACGGAGCACAGGTCGTAGCTGTGCGGTTCCGCGTGCTGGGCGAGGGGGCCGAGCACCGCGGTGGAGTCCGCGTAGACGTAGGTGAGGGTCGCCACAGCAGCCTCCGTGCATGCCGTGCGCGAGCACTGCCTGGTCGATCTCACGCAGGGAGGATACGCGCCCGCTGCGCCCTCCCCGTCCAGGCGCGCCGGTCACGGATACCCTCGGACGGTGAGCAGCTCCGACCTGAGCCCTGCGGGCGGCGACCGGCACGTCGAGACGGCGCCCGCGCCGGAGGCGCGTCGTCGGCGGGACCGCCGGGGGCGCGGGATCCGCGGCCCGCTGCTGCCCCCGGGCTCGCCCGGGTACCGCACACGGGCCGAGCGGTTCGACGACCTCGTCCTGGACGCCCTGGCCCGGGTGGAGCGTTCCTGGCCCGCGGTGGGTGGCACCGAGCTCGCCGTCGAGGACGTACCGCCGTCGGACCCGGCACCGTGGGAGTCCGGCGGCGTCCTGCTGGGCAGGCTCTTCCCTGCCGAGTCGGGGCAGCCCGCGCGGATCGTCGTGTACCGGCGACCCGTCGAGTCGCGCAGCCTCGACGGCGAGGACCTCGCGGTCCTGGTGCACGACGTCGTCGTGGAGCAGGTGGCACACCTCCTGGCGCGCACGCCGGAGGAGATCGACCCCGGGTTCGGGCGGCGCTGAGCGGGTCGGCCGAGCAGGTCGTCCGGCGCGTCACCAGGCGTCGACGCGCCGGACCTCGACCCCGCCGGGTGCGACGAGCGTCGGCGTCGGGTCGAGCGTGGCGACCAGTGCGCCGGGGGTCTCTGCGGCGTCGGCCGTCGTGAGCCGCACCGACCAGGCGAGCGATCCCGGGCCGGCCGCGGCGTCGACCACGACCGCCGTCGACGCCCCGACGTCCTCGGCCGGTACCTCGACGCTCCCGCCCACGGGGACCCGGACCTCCCGCTCGCCGGCGACCGCGCCCTCGGCGTCCAGCCCACGGACCGTCGCCACGACCTCGCCGTCGGGCGCCACGTCGGGGTCGCGCACCGCGGGGACGCCCGCGAGGACGACGGTCGCGCCGTCGGCCCCCCGTGGCAGCGCCACCTGGCCCGACGCCGGTTCCTGGGGGGCTGCGACCGCCCGTGCGGCGCTCCACGCGACGTCGTAGGGGGTGCCGTCGACGACGTCGTCGTCGGGAAGCTCCCCCGGGACGGCGAACCGTGCCGCGCCGGTCACGGGGACGTCGGCGTCCACGACCACCGCGTAGGTGCCGGCCTCCAGGCCGCCGAGCGGTACCCCGGTGACGGCGCCCGCCGCGAGCGGGACCTCCTCCGCGCCACGCAGCGTCACCCGACCCTCCGGGCCGTAGACGCTGACGTGCGCGGTGCCGGCCTCCTGCGGGGCCAGCAGCCACAGCGCTGCCGCGTGCTCGTCGTCCGCCGGCTCGCCGCGGCTGACGACACCCGTCACGGCGAAGGAGGACGCGGGCACCCCGCCCGGCTCGACCAGGTCCGTCCCCGCGGCGACCAGCCCGTCGATCTCCTGGCTCTGCAACGATGCCGTCACGCGGGCGCCCCTGGCCTGCACGTGCACCCCGAGACGCCGCTGCTCGGGCGCGAGCGAGTCGAGACGGGTGACGACCTCCTCGCCCGGCGCGACGGTGAAGGCGGCCTGGCCGCCCACCGCGACCGGGCCGGACGGCCCGAAGACCTCCAGCGCCACGGACGCGGGGCGGCTGCTGGGGTTCTGCAC
This sequence comes from Isoptericola halotolerans, assembly GCF_013149785.1. Classification (GTDB taxonomy): domain Bacteria; phylum Actinomycetota; class Actinomycetes; order Actinomycetales; family Cellulomonadaceae; genus Isoptericola; species Isoptericola halotolerans. The sequence goes on along the minus strand of NZ_JABEZU010000002.1, from coordinate 636,675 downwards.
GGCCAGCAGGGCGCTGGAGCCGACCCGGCTGCTGCCGCCGACCAGCCAGTGCGACGTGCTGGGCGTCGTGCAGGAGGCGGCGGCGAGCCCGCGCAGGTCTCCGGCCGTCGTCACCGACGCGACCGCGGCGGAGCCCCGCAGCGGGTCGGCCGCGGACGGTTGGACGCGCAGGACCCGGACGTCGTCCGTCGGCCCGACGGACACGTCCGCCTCCGGCCCCTCGGTCAGCGCACCGGCGTCCGAGCCGTCGAGACCGGTCAGACCGGGGGCCCGGGTCGCACCGTCGACGGCCGCGGCGAGCGTGGTCGAGGTCTGCACGGGTGCCGCGCTGAACTGCTGGTCGCCGACGTCCGCACCGGCGGGGAGCGCCACCGGGCCGGGGCAGACGGACGGCAGCTCGGCAGGCTCGACGGGCATCTCCCGGGTGCCGGCGTCGAGGGCCGCCTGGCTCGCTCCCGTCCAGCGCCCGACCCACTGGTCACCGACCGCCGCGGTCACCCCGAGCACGCCGACGACGGCGAGTCCCGAGACGGTCGCGAGCGCGGTCCGTCCGGCGTTCCTGAGGCGGCTCATCGGGACCTCCGTCGGCCGACCGGCAGCGCGAGCAGCGTGTAGACGACCAGCACGAACCCGGCCAGCGCGAACCACGGTGGCCTGGACGAGGCGTCGTAGGACACCTCCACACGGCCTGCGGCCGCCCCGAGCTCGAACGCCTGCCGGCCGTCCACCTCGAGCGCCGTCAGCCGGCGTCCGTCCAGGCCGGCACGCCATCCGGGACCGGCCGTCTCGGCGAGCACGAGCACCCTGGCCTCCTCGCCCTCGTCGACGACGTCGACGACACGAACGCCGTCCGCGGCGAGCGTCTGCACCGGTACGCCGCTGGCTCCGTCCTCGGGAGCAGCCTCGAGGACGGTGGCCCAGCCCGGGGGCGGCCCGTCCTCGAGGTCGACGCGCCACAGGGGCACTCCACCCTCGGTCACGCGGGTCAGTCCCGGCACCAGGTCGAGCGTGGTGGCGAGCTCGGCGTCCCCGCCGCGCGGGAGCTGGACCGCCCCGATGCCCATCGTGCCCAGGCGGGCGGCGAGGTCCGGTGCCCGGCCGACGGCGACCTGCGCGACGAGCTCGTCCAGCGCGGCGACGTCGTCACGGCGCGGACCGGGGACGAGGCCGGCGTCCCGGGCCCGCACCACGACCGAGGAGTCGAGCAGGCTGGTGCCGTCGGCGTGCAGCAGCGCGTAGTCGACGACGCCGTCGGCCCGGTCGAGCTGGAGCACGCGGGCCGCCCGGGGATCGGCCTGCATCTGCTGCCCGACGGCGGGGACGACGGCGGCGTCCGTCACCCGCAGGCCTGCCACGGACTCGCCTCGCGCGTCGTCCTGCCACCAGGCGGCCAGTCCCGCGACCGGGACGAGCAGCGCCACGGCGGCGAGCGCGCCGACCGCGATGCGTCGCGGGCGTCCCGACCCGGGCTCGGGTGTCGCCGCCAGCGCCGCGACACCCAGTCCCAGCAGGAGGACCGACAGTCCCGCGCCCGGCCAGCCGTGCACCGCGGTGACGGCGCCGTCGGCAGCACGCCCGGACGCGACGGTGGTCCCGGCGGCGAGCAGCGCCGCCCCCAGGCCCAGGACCGCCAACGCGATCCCCGCCCGTGACGCCACCAGGCGGCGTCGCACGAGCAGCCCGGCGGTCGCGAGCACGAGCACACCGGCCCCGAGCAGCCACGGACCCGCGCCGAGCAGGACCCCTGCCGGACCGTCGGCCGGGATCGTCCCCGACAGCCACGGGTCCGGGTCCGTCGGCCGGCCCAGCAGCAGCATGAGGCCGTGCGGCGACGCGGTGGCCACCGGGACGCCCGGCTCCGCGAGCAGCAGTCGCCAACCGCCGTCGGACCACGTCGCCACGGCGTGCCACCAGAACGGCAGCGGGGCGACGACGGCCGGCACGAGCACGAGCACGAGGCGCCGCCACTGACGCCAGGCCACGACGAGCCCGCCCAGGACGGCGACCACCGCGACCGGCAGCAGGACCGGCGCCGCGCAGACCGCGACGGCCAGGAGCAGCCCGGCGGCGGCGGCGGCACCGAGGGACCCTCGGTGCGGCGCGGCCGGCGAGGCCGCGTCGCGGGCCTGCGCACCGACGGCCCGCGTCACGGCGACCAGCACCCACGGCAGCGTCAGGTGGGCGATCAGCGCACTGGTGCGTCCGGACCCGAGGCTCTCGACGGACGTGGGCGCGGCCGCCCAGACGAGCGCTCCGGCAGCCCGGGCCCAGACCGACCGCGTCACGACACCCGCGGCGAACCACCCACCGAGCGCCGCGACGGGCACGGCGGCCACCACGAGCGTGTTCACGGCCGTCTGGGCGCTCCCGCCGGCCAGGGCGGCCAGCGCGGTGAGCACCAGCAGCACCGGGTCGGCCGGGGCGCCGGTGCCCAGGCCGTCGCGCACCCATCCCGACGTCGCCGCCACGGCCGTCTCACCGAGACCGGCGGGCGCGGGCAGCAGCGCGCCACCGACGATCCGGCCGCCGTCGGCCAGCAGGCCCTGCCAGGACCCGAAGGCTGCGGCCGCGACCGCGACGGTGACCGTCAGGACGCCGAGCAGCGCGGTGCGCCGGCGGCGAGCGAGGTGTCGCAGCTCGATGCGTTCCAGGTCGGTCGGCTGTCGCACGGCACGGTGCACCTCGGCGCGGGCGAGGCGGGCGTCGCGTCGCTCGGCGACGACTCGCCGCCAGCTCCCCTGCAGCGGACGCAGCACCCGACGCGGCTGCGTGCGGGTACGCGCGGCCCGGCGTCGTCCTCGGACCCACGGCACGACCCGCAGGACCGTCACCAGGGGCGCGACGACCTCGTCGCGGGCGCGCGCCGGACGCTTGAGCGCCAGGCGGTACGCCGCGGCGAACGGCGCCCAGACGAGCATCGCGACCACGGCCACCGGCAGCAGCCCGAGCGGCACCGTGACGAGCCGGGCGTACAGCTGGCTGCGCCGTCGGGCGTACGCGGAGGACTCGGTCCCACCGTGCGCCCGGTGACCCCGCAGCCCGTGCAGCGAGGCCTGGACGTGGTGCACGACGGCGCCGGGCACCACGATCACCCGGTGTCCGGCGAGGCGGGCACGGCGGCAGAGGTCGAGGCTGTCGCCGAACCGGCCGAGCTCCGGGTCGGTGCCGCCCAGAGCGGTCCAGACGCTGCGGCGCACGAGGGCTCCGGCGAGCCCGACGGCCAGCACGTCCTCGTTCGCGTCGTGCTGACCCTGGTCGATCTCGCTGTCGTCGACCCCCGTCATCCGCCGACCCAGCGGCGAGACGGTGTAGCCGACCTCCACGAGCAGTCCCGGCCGGTCCGGGTCGGGTGCGGTGGCGTGGCCGTCCTCGGCGGCCCGCCACCGGCGTTGCTTGCAGCCGGCGACGGCGACCGCGGCGGAGTGCTCCACGGCCCGCAGCAGCCGGCCGAGGGCGTCGGGTGCGGGGATGGAGTCGTCGTGCAGGATCCACAGCCACGTGGTCGGCGGCAGGTCCGTCACGGCGAGGGCGCGGTCGACCGCCTCGCCGAGGGTACGGGCACCGGCACCGCCGACGAACCGGCGCCCGCCCATGCGCAGGTCGGTGTGGCCCGCCGTCGATGCCGTGGTGTCGACGTCGACGACGACGACCTCCTCGGGCGCGCGATCCTGCGCGGCGACGGCGTCGAGCGTCGCCTGCAGGTAGGGCGTGCGGCCCTGGGTGACGACCACCGTCGTGACGGTGACCGCGACGCGGCCGCTCCCGGGCGGGGACGGCAGCGGCCCCGGGGTCGCGCCGGGTGGCGCGTCCCCGCCGTGCAGAGGTTCCTGGGTCAGGTGCGGAGCAGTCATCCTGTCCGCCATGATGCGGCGCCGGAGGCGGACCGCGTGGGATATCCGTCAGACGGCGCGCCGCTTGAGCTTGCGTCGCTCCCTTTCCGACAGCCCGCCCCAGATCCCGAAGCGCTCGTCGTTCTCGAGGGCGTAGTCCAGACACTCGGACCGGACCTCGCAGGAGGCGCAGACCTTCTTGGCCTCGCGCGTGGACCCGCCCTTCTCCGGGAAGAAGGCCTCCGGGTCGGTCTGGGCGCACAGAGCTCGTTCCTGCCACCCCAGCAGGGTCTCGTCGTCCTCGACGACCTCCTGCCCGAACAGCGGCAGGACCGGTGCTACCCGGTCCGGCTCGCTCGTCACATCAGACGGGAAGACCTCGCCCCCGTCGAGCAAGTTCCACATGGCGTGCCCCTCCATGCCGTTCTGTCGGAAACTGCATACCTGGAATTACACGCGTGTCTTTCCAGGGCGTCAAGCCGAAATGTGCTAAGTCGCCAAACTGCACCGCGTGTTCACAACTGTCTGAGGTCGACTTGAGGTCCCCCTGAGGCTGCCGGCTGCTCGTAGGCTGGCGGCGTGAGCACCGCACCCGGCACCGTGACCGCCCTCCTCGACGACTTCGTCGCCACCGCCGGCCGACCGGCCCTGACCTGGTACGGCGACGACGGCGAGCGCATCGAGCTCTCCGGCGCGGTGCTCGGCAACTGGGTCGCCAAGACGGTCAACCTCCTCGTCGAGGAGTTCGACGCCGGTCCCGGCACCCACGTCGTCGTCGACCTGCCCGTCGGCTGGCGCCAGACCGTGTGGGCGCTGTCCGCGGCGCGCTGCGGGGCGACGGTCACCTTCGGCGACCCGGCCGTGCCCGGCAGCCCCGCGGCCCCGACCGACGGCGCCGACGTCGTCGTCACGTCCCGGCCCGGGACCTGGACCGCCACGACGGCCGACCTCGTCGCCGTCGCCCTGCCCGCGCTGGCGCGACGCTTCGACGGCGAGCTCCCGCCCGGGGCGATCGACGCCGCCGCGGCCGTCATGACCTACGGCGACGTCATCGGCTTCGACCCCGTGGCCGGCAACCCGCCCGCGCTCACCGCGCTGCCGGGTGCCACGAGCGGCGCAGTCGGCACGGGCGAGGCGGGCAGCGGCCGCACCCTGGTCCGTGGCGACCGAGGGGTCGCCACGGTGCTCGGCGAGACCCTCGGGACGTGGGCCGGCGGCGGCTCCGTGGTGCTCACGTCCGCCGCCACCACCCGGGAGCTCAGCGCTGACCCGGCCCGGTTCGAACGCCTGCTCGCCACCGAGCAGGTCACGCGGTCGTGAGGACCGGTCAGGCCCGGCCCAGCGCGCGGTAGCGCCAGCCTGCCGACTCCCACGCCGTGCGGTCGAGAGCATGGCGGCCGTCGAGCACCGTGCGGCGGGCGACCAGCTCCCCCGCACGCACCGGGTCGAGGTCGCGGAACTGTCGCCACTCGGTCAGGACGAGGACGACGTCCGCGCCGGCGAGCGCCACCTCGAGGTCCTCGGTGAAGGCCAGCCGCGGCTGGCGCACCCTGGCCGTGGGGACCGCTCGCGGGTCCGTGACGATCACGTCGGCACCGGCCTCTCCGAGACGCGCCGCGACGTCGAGCGCCGGCGAGTCGCGCACGTCGTCGCTCTCGGGCTTGAACGCCGCGCCCAGCACCGCCACCCGCCGCCCTGACACGGACCCGCCCAGCACCTCGGTCGCCAGCTCGACCATCCGTTCCCGACGGCGGTTGTTGATGCGGTCCACCTCGCCGAGGAACGCGACGGCCTCCCCCGCACCGAGCTCGTCCGCACGGGCGGTGAACGCCCGGATGTCCTTCGGCAGGCAGCCTCCGCCGAACCCGAGACCGGCATTGAGGAACGACCGCCCGATCCGCGCGTCGTGGCCGATCGCGTCCGCCAGCTGCGTCACGTCGCCGCCGGCCACCTCGCACAGCTCGGCCATGGCGTTGATGAACGAGATCTTCGTGGCGAGGAACGAGTTCGCCGCCACCTTGACCAGCTCGGCCGTCGGGTAGTCCGCGAGGATCCGGGGGACCCCCCGGGACAGGGCGGCCTCGTACACCGCGTCGAGCCGTTCCGCGGCTCGCACTCCCGCGGGACCCGCCGGCACCCCGTAGACGATCCGGTCGGGGTGCAGCGTGTCGTCCACCGCGTGCCCCTCGCGCAGGAACTCGGGGTTCCAGACCAGGACGGCCTCCGGTGCGGCGGCGCCGACGACGGCGGCCAGCCGCTCGGCGGTGCCCACCGGCACCGTCGACTTGCCGACGACGACGTCACCGGCCCCCAGGTGCGGCAGCAGCGAGTCCACGGCCGCGTCCACGAACCGCAGGTCCGCCGCGGCCGAGTCCGCGGCCTGCGGTGTGCCCACGCACACGAAGTGCACGGCGCACCCGGCCACCTCGCTCACGTCCGTGCCGACCCGCAGCCGACCGTCGCGCACGACGTCGGCGAGCAGGTCGTCGAACCCGGGCTCGTAGAAGGGCGCCTTGCCCAGGGCGAGCGAGGCGACCCGCTCGGCATCGACGTCGACGCCGACGACCTCGTGCCCGGACGCCGCGAGCGCCGCCGCGTGCACGGCACCGAGGTAACCCAGACCGATCACGGAGATCCGCATGCTGGCGAGTGTAGGGAGGGCCGGCGTCCCGGGCAGAGCAGCCAGACGAAACCCGGGTGGCGGGCAGGTGAAATCTCGGTCGACGGAGGTGCACGGATCCGACATTCCGCCCGCGTCGCGATCCGCCCGTTGTCGCCCTGCGCAACTGCTCGGGCGGTCGTAGCGTGCCACCTGTGACACGTACCACTCTGGCCCGGGGCCGTACCGCGTTCGCGTCCGGCGTCGTCGGACTGCTGACCTTCGCCCTCGTCGTCCCGCCGGGCGCGCAGGCGGACCCTCTCGTCGCGGAAGGGTCCACGGACGAGCAGGTCGCCGAGGACACCGCCGACGACCTGAGCACCGGCGACGCCCGGCCCGTCGCGCCGCAGGCCGAGGAGGCCACGTTCGCGCCCGAGCCGGACGGCCCCGCCCCATCAGCCTCCGCCGAGGGAACCGTCGGCGCGAGCGAGCCCGACGAGGTCGCCCCCCTGCTCGCTCCGGGCGCCGTCGCGCCGCTGGTCGCCACGGCCGACGCGAGCGGGTTCGCCGTCGTCGGGGTCACCTGGTCCGGCGACGTCGCCGAGGACGCGCTCGTCATCGAGGTGCGCACCACCGACGACCCGTCCGCACCCGACGCCGGTGACACCGGCTGGGGTGCCTGGGAGGAGGTCGACGCCGAACCGTCCCCCGACGGCACGCTCGACGGCACCGAGCCCGTCGTCGTCGGGGACGTCGCCCGCGTGCAGGCGCGCATCACGAGCCCCGAGCCGGTCCGTGACCTCAAGCTCACCGTCGTCGACCCGGGGACGTCCGCCGCGGACGACGACGTCCCCGTCCCCCCGGCCGAGACCTCTCCTGCCGGCGCCTCGGTCGCGGCGGCCGCCGTGACCAGCCGGCCCACGATCTCCAGCCGGGCCGCCTGGGGCGCGGACGAACGGATCATGACGTGGACCCCACGCCAGGGCTCGATCCGCGGCGCGACGATCCACCACACCGCCGGCACCAACTCCTACTCCCAGGCCCAGGTCCCCGGCATCATCCGCGGCATCTACGCCTACCACGCCCAGACACGTGGCTGGGGCGACATCGGGTACAACTTCGTCGTCGACAAGTACGGCCGGGTCTGGGAGGGGCGCGCCGGTGGCGTGAACCGGCAGACCATCGGCGGGCACGCCGTCGGGTACAACACGAACGCGACCGGCATCTCGGTGCTCGGCAACTACGAGACCGCGACCGTCTCGAACGCCGCGGTCAGCGCCGTCGTCCGCCTCGTCGCCTGGAAGCTCTCCCTGCACGGGGTGCCGGCGACGGGCAGCACGACGATCAACGGGCGCAGCGTGCAGCGCATCTTCGGGCACCGCGACGTCTCCGCGACCGCCTGCCCCGGGCGCACCCTGTACGCCAAGATGGGTGAGATCCGCCGCCGTGCCGCCGCGGCGCAGGAGAAGGCCGCGGCGCAGCAGATCCAGGGGAACATCCCCGACGGCAGCTTCGTCGTCAACCCGAACGGGAACCTGGCGATGGTCGAGAAGGGGCGCAAGCACGTCGCCCACTGCTCCGTGGTGCAGGACTTCGGGGGCAAGTGCAGCGGCGCGAGGAAGGTGACGTCCGCGCAGTGGAAGGCCTTCGTGCCGGGCGGCCGTCTGCAGCGCACCGTCAAGACCACCGACGGCCGGCTCTACCGGGTCGTCAACGGCAAGAAGCGCGAGGCGTTCGACATGGCGTCGCTCGAGCGCGCGAAGAAGAAGACCAAGGTCGTCACCCTGCACGCGAACGCGATCAAGAAGCTGAGCCACGGCAATCCGATCGTGCGTCCCGGCGTGGTCGTGGTCAACCGCGACAACGGCAACCACCGGCTCGTCGTGGCCGGTCGCAAGCACGGGTTCCTGGGGTCGGCGATGCGCGACCGCACCCCGCTGCAGAAGCTCGACCGCGAACGCCTCGACGGCGCGAGCGTCGCCCGCATGCCGAACGTGCGCACGACGACCGGCATCGTCAAGAGGTCCAACGGCCGCCAGTTCCTGCTGACGACACGAGGGCTGGTGCGGGTCGACGGGACGGGCAGGCTCCGCGCCTCCTCCACCGGCCAGAACTGGGGCAAGGTCACCATGGCGAACGTGCCCCGGATCTCCGGACGGCCCAGCGTCGTCGCGGTGCGGCAGCGCAACAAGGACCAGGTGTACATCCTGCGGGACGGCGTCCTGCGGCCCGTGACGAACGCCCGAGCCCGCCAGGTCAACGGCGGCACCATGCCGCGGGTGCACGTGGTCCTCGCCCGCACCATGAAGGAGCTTCCCCAGGGCTCGCGGCTCTGACCGTCACAGGACCTCTACGGCATCGGACCGGGGAGACCGCAGCGCGGACGGCTGCGGCATCTATGCTCACCTATCGTGAAGCACACCCCTGCCCGCCACGTCGCGCCGCGGCACGTCCCGTCCCGGGGGCCCGCGCACGCCCGCACCCTGCGACGGCACTCGGTGCTGCGTGCGGTCGGGATGGTGGCGACCGCCGTCGTCGCCTTCGCCGGCGTGGGTGCCGCGACGGCCGCGGTCACCCTGACCGGCAACATCCAGACCGTCGACGCCGACGCCGCTCTGGGGACCGACCGGCCGGAGGTCGTCGCCCCCGAGGACCCGTCCGCCGGGATGCCGCTGAACATCCTGCTGCTGGGCTCGGACTCCCGCGGCGGCGACAACGCCGACGTCGTGAACGACGGGGTGTCCGGTGCCCGCGCCGACACCACGATGGTGCTGCACATCGCCGCGGACCGGTCACGCATCGAGCTGATGTCCATCCCGCGCGACACCACGGTCGACGTCCCCTCCTGCCCCACGACGTCCGGCGGCGAGACCTCACCGATGTACGGCGTGAAGTTCAACGCCGCGTTCGCCCAGGGCATCATGACCGGTGGCGACGTCGAGTCGGGGGCGCTGTGCGCGATGAAGACCGTCGAGACGATCTCCGACGTGTTCCTGGACGGGTTCATCGTCGTGGACTTCGCCGGGTTCGAGAACATGATCGAGGCGCTCGGCGGCGTCGAGATGTGCATCCCGACCGACATCGACGCGCCCAAGGCCGACAACCTCGTGCTCCAGGCCGGGGTGCAGACGCTCGACGGCAAGACCGCCCTGCAGTACGCCCGTGCCCGCACCGGCAAGGGCCTCGGCGACGGGTCGGACATCGGGCGCATCGGACGGCAGCAGGAGCTGATGGCCGCGCTGTCGCGCACCGTGCTCGACCAGAACCTGCTCACCGACTCGCCGCAGCTCCTGCAGTTCCTCGGCGCCGTGACCGGGTCGCTGACGATGAGCAGCAACCTCGGCTCGATCCAGGGACTCGCCGGGCTGGCGTACAGCGCCCGCGGGGTGCGACCTGACACCATCGCCTTCATGACGGTCCCCTGGCAGTACGACCCGTCGAACCCGAACAACGTCGTCCTGACGGAAGAAGCCGCGACCGTGTTCGACAACCTGAAGCACGACCGTCTCCTCAGCGACGTCATCGTGGAGGACGAGGCTCCCGAGGACGAGGCCGACGCGCCCGCCGAGGACGGCGAGGGCTCCGGGACGTCCGGCGACGACGGCGACGGCCAGGACGAGCCGGCCCAGGACGAGACCGACGAGCCGGCAGCGGACGAGCCCGCGACGGACGACACCACCGAGGCGGAGCCGGACCCGGAACCCGCCGAGACTCGCGAGGCGGGCGCGGAGGCCTTCACCGGCGCCGACGTCACCTCGGTCTGCGGGTGATCGCATGAACGACGAACGACGCATCCCCCCGAGCTTCACGCCGTCCGGCGGCCGAGGATCGCGCCCGCAGCCGACGGGTGACGCGATCTCCGTCGGCGGTCCGCCGTCCCCGCCGCCCCCCGCCGGAGCCCGCGTGGGTCGCCGCGACGACGCCGTGCCGATGGAGCCCCGGGAGCCCCGGGTCCGCCGGCAGTCGTCCCGCGAGATCCCCGTCACCCCGCCGCCGCAGCGGCGCTCGGCCGCCCCGGCCCGCCCGCCGCAGTCGTACGCGCCGGCCGTCGGCAGCTCTCGCACCGGCGCGGCCCGCCCCGCCCCCGGCGCCGCCAGGCCCGCCCCCGGGGCGTCGCGGCCCGCCCCGGACCACGGCACCCGCGTGATGCCCGCCCGGCAGCGCCCGGCGGCGGCCGCCCCGGCCGCTGCCGCCGCGCACGGATCCGGCGGGGGCGCCGGACGCCGCGGCGCTCCGGCCACGCCCACCGGCGGGTCCGGCGGCATCCGTCTGCGCAAGGGCCGGGTGGCCGGACTGGTGGCCCTCCTCGTCCTGGTGCTGCTGCTCGCCTGGCCGATCGGGCTCGTCGTGTGGGCGAACGGACAGATCCAGCACGTCGACGCCCTCTCGGACGCGGAGAACACCGCCGGGACGACGTACCTGCTGGCCGGCTCCGACGCCCGGGGCTCGGGAGGCGTGGACGACGACACCTCCGGAGCCCGCACGGACACGATCATGGTGCTGCACAAGCCCCGCAGCGGCCCCACGGCCCTGATCTCGATCCCGCGGGACACCTACGCGGAGATCCCCGGCGAGGGCATGAGCAAGATCAACGCCGCCTACGCCTGGGGCGGCGCGCCGCTGCTGGTCAGGTCGGTGGAGCAGCTGACCGGCTTGACCGTGGACCACTACGCCGAGGTGGGCTTCGGCAGCCTGGAGCAGCTCGTCGACGCCGTCGGGGGCGTGGAGCTGTGCCTGGACTACGACGTCTCCGACAAGAGGTCCGAGCTGGAGTGGGAGGCGGGCTGCCACGAGGCCGACGGCACGACCGCCCTCGCGTTCTCCCGGATGCGGTACTCCGACCCCACGGGCGACATCGGTCGCGGGGAGCGCCAGCAGCAGGTCATCGGCGCCCTCGCGGACACGGTCGTCAAGCCGAGCGTGCTCCTGAACCCGATCGACCAGGTCCAGCTCGTGGGCGCCGGGACGGACGCCATGGTCGTGGACGAGAAGACGGGACTGGTCGACCTCGGCCGCCTCGCGCTGGCCTTCAAGGCGGCGACCGGGCCCGAGGGCGTCACCGGCACCCCGCCGATCGCCAACCCGGGGTACAACCCCGGCGGCGGCGTCGGGTCGACCGTCCTCCTCGCCGACGACGCCGACCAGTTCTGGGTCGACGTGCGCGACGGCGACCTCGAGCCCGGCTCGACCGTCGGCGGGCTCTGACCGCGACGTCGAGGAGGGCTCTCGGAGGGTCGAGCAGGTCTCGCCGAGGGAGCGCTACCCTGCGGTGAAGCCCGTGGTGGTGGCGCCGCGACGGCTCGCACGCAGCCGCTCGCCCTTGGCGTGCGCGACGTCCCGCAGCTCCGCCTGGAAGGCCACCATGCGCTCGCGCAGCGCGAGCGACTCGGCGTCGACCCCGGCCCCGAGGATCTGCGCCGCCAGGAGGCCCGCGTTGCGCGCCCCGCCGATCGAGACCGTGGCGACGGGCACGCCGGCCGGCATCTGGACGATCGACAGCAGCGAGTCCATGCCGTCCAGGTGCTTGAGCGGCACCGGGACACCGATGACGGGCAGCGGTGTCACGGCGGCCAGCATCCCGGGCAGGTGCGCAGCTCCCCCGGCCCCGGCGACGATCACCCGGATCCCGCGGTCGGCCGCCTGGCGGCCGTAGTCGATCATCTCGGTCGGCATGCGGTGCGCGGAGACGACGTCCACCTCGCTCGGCACGCCCAGCTCGTCGAGGGCCTCGGCCGCGGCCTGCATGACCGGCCAGTCCGAGTCCGACCCCATGACGATCCCGACGACGGGTGCGTTGTCGTTCATCAGCTCTCCTCGATGCTCTCGCCGCGCAGCAGGGCTGCCGCTGCGACGGCCCGACGGCGGACCTCGTCCAGGTCCTCACCGCTCACGTTCACGTGGCCCAGCTTGCGGCCCGGGCGCACGCCCTTGCCGTACAGGTTGACGCGCGCCTCGGGAAAGCGCGCGCCGAGCTCCGGCAGCGCGTCCGTGAGGCGTTCGAGCGTCGAGCCGAGGACGTTCGCCATGACGGTCCACCGAGCCGTCGGTGCCGTCCCCCCCAGCGGCAGGTCCAGCACCGCTCGCAGGTGCTGCTCGAACTGGCTGGTCACCGCCCCGTCGATCGTCCAGTGCCCGGAGTTGTGCGGTCGCATGGCGAGCTCGTTGACCAGCACAGCCGGGCCGGAACCTCGGCCGTCACGCTCCGGCACCTCGAACATCTCCACGGCGAGCACCCCCGTGACGTCGAGACCCTCCGCGACCTGCACCGCCACGGCCCGGGCCTGCTCGGCCAGCTCCGGTGCCAGACCGGGCGCCGGTGCGATCACCTCGGCGCACACCCCGTCTCGCTGGACCGACTCCACCACCGGCCAGGTGCGGACCTCGCCGGAGGGCCGCCGGGCCACGAGCACCGCCAGCTCTCGGGTGAACGGCACCTTGTCCTCGACCAGGAGCTCGGGGCCGCCCGCGAGATGGGCGTCGATCCAGTCGTCCGCCGCGGTCGCCTCCGCGACCACCCGGACGCCCTTGCCGTCGTAGCCGCCGCGGGCGGTCTTGACGACCGCCTCGCCGCCCGGCGTCGCCCGGAGGAACTCCGTGAGAGCGGCACGCGCCTGGTCCGGGTCGGAGGGCAGGGCCGCCCAGCGGGGGCAGGGGATCCCGAGCTCGGTGAGCCGGCGACGCATCACGATCTTGTCCTGCGCCTGCACCAGCGCGGCGGGACCGGGCCGCACCGGGGTGCCCTCGTCGACCAGCGCCGCCAGCAGGGCGTTCGGGACGTGCTCGTGCTCGAAGGTGAGCACGTCGGCACCCGGGCTCGCGCCACCGGGCGTCACCAGTGCGCGGATCGCCTCCTCGTCGGACGCGGCGCCCACCGGGGCGTCGACGACGACCTGCGCGGCCGCCGTCGTCGGGTCCTCGACGAGCACCCGCAGGTGCACACCGAGCTCGGCGGCGGCCGGCGCCATCATGCGCGCGAGCTGGCCACCGCCGACGACGGCGACCACGGGAGGGACTGGAGCACTGGCAGGGGACGTCACGGACGTCGAGGATACCGGCCAGGCCGATAAGGTGACCCGCATGTCCCGCGCCCCCGCCCCGGCCACCCCCGCAGCCCGCGGCTGGGCAGGCCGCCTGGTCTCCGGGCTCTGGGGGCGCCGAGGCGAGCTGCTGCGCTTCGGATCCGTCGGGGCCGTCGCCTTCGTGGTGGACCTCGCGGTGTTCAACCTCATGCTGCACGGACCGGTCGACGTCCTCGCCCACAAGCCGATCACCGTGCGGGTCATCGCCGCGGCGGTCGCGACGCTCGTGGCGTGGGTCGGCAACCGGTACTGGACCTTCGCGGCCCGTCGCACCCGCCGTCGTACCCGTGAGCTGCTGGAGTTCGCAGCCGTCAACGTCGGGGGGCTGGCCATCTCGGCAGGTTGCCTGGCCGTGTCCCGCTACGTGCTCGGGCTGGACTCGCCCCTCGCGGACAACGTGGCCGCCAACGGGATCGGGCTCGTGCTGAGCACCGTGTTCCGCTACGTGATGTACCGCACGGTCGTGTTCCGCGGAGCGAGCTGACCGTCGACCGCCCACTCCACTGCACCGCGGTGTTGTGGGCGTGATTTCTGGTCCGTCTCGCCCCTCGAAACGGGCGAGACGGACCAGAAATCACGCCCACAACCTTCGGTCAGCCATCGTGGTGATGGAGCCAGCCGCGGCGCCGGCCGCGCGACGAGATGGTCGTCCCCGGTGGCAGCACCACGCTCGGGTCGAGGGTGCGTGGGACGCCGACCAGGAAGATACGGAAGACCGGCGGCCGCCGCTGTGCCAGCTCGAGACGTCCGCCGTCGGCCGCGACCAGGTCCCGGGCCAGCGCGAGCCCGAGACCGGTGCTGCCTCCCGTCGTCGCCCCCCGCTCGAAGATCCGCGGCGCGATCTCGTCCTGCACCCCGGGGCCCTCGTCCGAGACCTCGAGCGCCACCGCACCCTTCGGACCCGACGGCTTGGACCGGACCGTCGTCGTCCCGTCGCCGTACTTCAGGGAATTCTCCAGCAGAGTGGCGATGACCTGTGCCAGCGCCCCGGGGGTGGCCAGGACGCGGTGCTCCTCGGGGACGTCGACGGCGAGCCGACGGCCCGCGGCGCGGAACGTCTCCGCCCACTCCTCCTCCTGCTGGTGCACGACGTCGAGGACCGTGACCGCCTCGGTGGTGCCACCGGTCGAGCGCCGGGAGGTGGCGAGCAGGTCGTCGACCACGGTCACCAGCCGTTCGACCTGCTCCAGCGACACCCGCGCCTCCTCGACCACGTCGTCGTCGCCGCTGGTGAGCATGATCTCCTCGAGCCGCATGGTCAGGGCCGTCAACGGGGTGCGCAGCTGGTGGGAGGCGTCCTGCGCGAACTGTCGTTCAGCGGCCAGGCGCCCTGCCAACCGGTCCGCGCTGCGGGCGAGCTCTGCCGCGACCAGGTCGATCTCCTCCACGCCGGAGGGTTCGAGGCTCGGGCGCACCTGACCGGAACCGAGCTGTTCCGCGGAGGCCGCGAGGTACACCAGGGGCGCGGAGAGCCGGTTCGCCTGCCAGACCGCCATCGCCACCCCGGCGGCGATGGCCACCACCCCTGCCACCACGACGAGCGCGACGATCTGGGCGGCCTTGATGTAGGCACCCCAGGCCGACACCTCGAACGACACCGACGCCCGCTGGGCGGTCTGCACCGCGAGGAAGAAGGTGGGTTCCCGCAGCTCGCCACCGTAGGTGAGCTGCTCGCCGTCGGGCAGGCTCACCGTGATCCGGGCCGGCAGGTCACCGTCCCGCCCCGCGGCCGCCCGCTCGAGCTGGGACTCCGTGGGGCTCTCGCCCAGCTCGACCGCGCGGTCGACCGTGCGCGAGAACGTGTCCAGCCGGTCCGAGAGCCGCCGCTCCTCGGTCGCGACGACGTACTGCGCGCCGAAGATCCCCAGCGGCACACCCAGCAGCACCACGGCGACGGCGACCGCCGAGATCGTCGCCAGCAGGACGCGACGGCGCACCGGAGGTCAGGCCTGCTGGCCGAGCTCGAACCGGAAGCCGAGGCCCCGGACAGTGGAGACGTAGCGCGGCGAGTTCGCGTCGTCACCGAGCTTGCGGCGCAACCAGGAGACGTGCATGTCGAGGGTCTTGGTCGAGCCGACGGGGTCGGATCCCCACACGTCACGCATGAGCGTGTCACGCACGACGACGGAGCCCGCGTTGCCCACGAGCACCCTGAGGAGGTCGAACTCCTTGGTGGTCAGGTGCAGCTCGCGCTCCCCCTGGAACGCCCGGTGGGCGGCGACGTCGACGCGGACGTCCTGGGCGCGCAGCTCCTCGTCCTCCGCCGCCTCGCCGTGGGTGCGCCGCAGCAGCGCCCGGACCCGGGCGAGCAGCTCGGCGAGCCGGAACGGCTTGGTGACGTAGTCGTCGGCACCGGCGTCCAGGCCGACCACGAGGTCGACCTCGTCGGCGCGCGCGGTCAGCACGAGGATCGGCGTGGTCAGGCCCCGGCCACGGATCTCGCGTGCGACGTCCAGGCCGTCGATGTCCGGCAGGCCGAGGTCCAGGACGACGATGTCCGCGTCCCCGGCGTTGTCGATCGCTCCTTGACCGGTTCCTTGCACGACGACGTCGTAACCCTCACGTGTGAGAGCCCGCGCCAAAGGCTCGGCAATCGCCGGGTCGTCCTCGGCCAGCAGTACGTGGGTCATTCCCTCATGCTAGCGGCAATGTGCCTGGTCCCGGCACGTCGGGACACGACGACCTCGTCAGTCTGAGGTGGCATGTCGTGATCCCTCGGGTCCGACCTGGGACGGACGCGCGAGCCGTCCCACCTGCCTACCCTGACGACCATGGGATGGTCCGCACAGGTCGCCGGATGGTTCGAGCGCCACCGGTTCGTCGTCGACGCGACGGGCACCCTCGCGTTCGGCCTCTTCGTGCTCTCCACCACCACCCCCGTCCTCGCCCCGTGGGCCATCGACGTCGCCGGGACGGTGTGGTCCGTGCTCACCGTCGCACCCCTCGCGTGGCGACGCACCCGGCCGGTGGCGTCGGCCGTGGCGGTCTACGCGGTGGCGCTCGCCCACCTGCTGGCCGGCTACCCCCTGCTCTTCCCCTCCGACCTCGCGGTCCTCGCCGCCCTGTGGGCCGTCACCGTCTACGGCCCCACGTGGGCGCACGTCACCGCGATCGCCTCGACGGTCGTCGGGTCGTTCCTCATCGGGCCGGTCGTGGCCGTGCAGCAGCAGAGCACGAGCGCGCTCAACGAGCTCGCCGCCGTCAGCATGTTCTCCGCGGTGATCGGCCTGGCCGTCTGGGCCCTCGCGGTCGTCCGCCGGCAGCGCCGGGTCACCCTGGACGCCCTGCGCGACCGGGCCGAACGCCTCGAGATCGAGCGGGACCAGCAGACCCGCATCGCCACCGCCGCGGAGCGCGCGCGCATCGCCCGCGAGATGCACGACATCGTCGCCCACTCGCTGTCCATCGTCGTCGCCCAGGCCGACGGCGGCCGGTACGCCGCCTCGCAGGACCCGGCGGCCGCCGTGCGCTCGCTCGACGTCATCTCCGAGACGGGCCGCGCCGCCCTGTCCGACATGCGTCGGCTGCTCGGGGTCCTGCGCGAGGACGAGCCACGGCAGGAAGGCGGTCCCGCGGAGGGCGGCACGGGTCCGACGGCGGGCGGCCCGGACCGGCCGAGCACCACGGGCGGCGGGGCGCGCCCTGGCCGCGTGCCGTCGTCGGGCGCCGCACCCCTGACGCCGCAACCCGACGACGCCGACCTCGCCGCGCTCGTGGCCCAGGCCCGCGACGCCGGGACGCGGGTGTCCCTGGTGCGCGTCGGGCGGGCGCGACGCCTGCCGCCCGGCGCCGGGCTCACGCTCCACCGGGTCGTGCAGGAGGCTCTGAGCAACGTGCGCAAGCACGCCGGACCGGACCCGCGCGTCACCGTCGTGCAGCGCTGGGAGTCCGCGAACGTCGTGCTCGAGATCGCCGACGACGGCCGCGGCGCCTCGGCCGGCAGCGGTGACGCCGGCTACGGCCTGGTCGGGATGCGTGAGCGGGCCGCGATGTTCGGCGGCACCCTCACGGCCGGCCCACGGCCCGGCGGCGGCTGGCGGGTACGGTTCACGATGCCGGTGCCCGCCACCGCACCGCCCGAGCCGCTCGACAACGAGACCCAGGAGCCCGCATGACCGTCGCACCGTCCGACGACCCCGTGCGCGTCGCGCTCGTCGACGACCAGCAGCTCGTCCGGGCCGGGTTCCGGATGGTCATCGACTCCCAGCCGGACCTCACGGTGGCCGTCGAGGCCTCCGACGGCGCCCAGGCGCTCCGGCTGCTCGCCGACCACCCCGTGGACGTCGTGCTCATGGACGTGCGCATGCCGACCATGGACGGGCTCACGGCGACGTCCCGCCTGACCTCCAGGCCCGAGGCGCCCCGCGTCGTCGTCCTGACGACGTTCGACCTGGACGAGTACGTCCTGGAGGCGATCCGGGCCGGCGCCTCCGGGTTCCTGCTCAAGGACGCACCTCCCGAGGAGATGCTGGCGGCCATCCGCACCGTGCACCGCGGCGACGCCGTCATCGCGCCGTCCTCGACCCGCCGCCTGCTCGAGCATCTCGTCACGGCCCTGCCGGCCACGTCCACCGGTCCGGCGCAGGAGGCGCTCGCCGGGCTCACGGACCGTGAGCGCGAGGTGCTCGTGCTCATGGCGCGTGGCCGGTCGAACACCGAGATCGCCACGGAGCTGTTCGTCGCCGAGGCGACCGTCAAGACGCACGTGGGCCGGGTGCTGGCCAAGCTCGGTGCCCGCGACCGCGTCCAGGCCGTGGTCACCGCCTACGAGATCGGGCTCGTGCGACCCGGCTCCTGAGCGCCTCTACCCTGGTCCGGTGCGCCCCGTCCCCGACCCGCCCGCGCGCGACCACCGGGCCGTGGCGGAAGCGACCGAGCCCCCCGAAGGGCCCGAGGCACGGTGGGCGCGGCGCCTCGCCTGGCCGGTGGTCGTCGCGGCACTGGTGTCGGTGCCGGCGGTCTGGCTGACGCTGCTCGACGAGCCGTACCGGTCCGTGGGGACCGTCGCCAGCCTGCTGACCGGCGCCGTGCTGCTGGGCGAGACCGTCGTGCTGTTCGCGGTCTCGCGCGACAAGCGCCGCTGGGTCCGTCAGCACCGGTGGCTGGTCGTCGTGACCGTCGCGATCGTGGTCTCGGCGGTGCTGGCGATCGGTCCGACACAGCTGCTGCGGCTCGTGCGCGCCGTCGGTGCGCTCCGGGTGCTGCGGGCCCGCCACATCGTGCGCGCCGGACGACGGGTGATGGGCTACGCCACGCTGGACAGACGGTGGGAGCGGGTCCTGACCGGCGTGGTGGTCGCTGTCGTCGCGGCCTTCGTCGCGATGGTGCTCGCCGACCCGACCTCCCGCAGCCGGGTGCTGCTCGAGGGGA
Source organism: Isoptericola halotolerans (assembly GCF_013149785.1). Taxonomy (GTDB): domain Bacteria; phylum Actinomycetota; class Actinomycetes; order Actinomycetales; family Cellulomonadaceae; genus Isoptericola; species Isoptericola halotolerans. The sequence goes on along the minus strand of NZ_JABEZU010000002.1, from coordinate 617,797 downwards.
TGCTGGGTGGTTCCGGCTACGTGGGGGCCGTGGTCGTGGCCGGCCTGCTCCTCGGAGGTGCCGTGCTGGTGCTGCTCCGGGGCCGCGCGGACGGCACGGACTGAGGGTCGGCCCTCAGGGAGCACTCAGGGTCGGGTCATCCCTGGGTATGACCTGAGCGGCCCGCACGACCCACCCGGGGGCCGACGACGGCGGGCCGCCGGCTCCGTAGCGTCGGTGGTGTCATCGAGCTCCCGTCCGGGAGCCGCCGGAGCAAGACCCGTGGAGACATCCCGTGGACACCACCGTGTTCGTCCCCGTCAACGACACCGACACCCCCGCCGACGGACGGCTCGCCGTCCGGGCGCGCGGTCTGACCAAGACCTACGGCACCGGAGAGGCGCAGGTGCGCGCCCTGGACGGTGTGGACGTCGACTTCGCCGAGGGTCGCTTCACCGCCATCATGGGCCCGTCGGGCTCGGGCAAGTCCACCCTCATGCACCTGCTGGCCGGGCTCGACACCGCGACGTCGGGTCAGGCGTTCCTCGGGACCACGGAGATCACCGGGCTCGGTGACAAGGCGCTGACCCGCCTGCGCCGCGACCGGGTGGGCTTCGTGTTCCAGCAGTTCAACCTGCTGCCGATGTTCAGCGCCCGCGACAACATCACCCTGCCGCTGGAGCTCGCCGGGGCGAAGGTCGACCACGTGTGGTTCGACACCCTGGTGCGCACGCTCGGGCTCGAGCAGCGCCTCGAGCACCGCCCGAGCGAGCTGTCCGGCGGCCAGCAGCAGCGGGTCGCGATCGCCCGCGCGCTCATCGCCCAGCCGGAGGTGGTCTTCGCCGACGAGCCGACGGGCAACCTGGACTCCCGCTCCGGCGCGGAGGTGCTCAGCTTCCTGCGACGCTCGGTGCGCGAGCTCGGCCGGACCATCATCATGGTCACCCACGACCCGGCAGCCGCCGCGTACGCCGACCGTGTGATCCTCATCGCCGACGGCCGGATCGCCGGCGAGATCAGCGACCCCACGCCCGAGGCCGTCCTCGCCGGCCTCGACGCGCTGCGCTCCCTCGAGGGCCCGGTCGCCGACGACGGCACGCAGGCGGGTGCGTGATGCTGCAGATCACCCTGGCGCAGATGCGCCGCAGCGCGGGGCGGCTCACGGCGGCCGGCATCGCCATCGTCATCGGCACGGCGTTCGTCGCCGCGACCCTGCTGGCCGGCGCCGTCATCACCCGCACCGTCAACGACTCCATCGCCGCCCGGTACGCCGACGCCGACCTCGTGATCGGCGCCACGACGGACACGCCGATCACCGACGTCGGCGCGCTGGAGGCGATCGACGGGGTCACGGCGGCTGCTCCCGTGAACGGCACGAGCCTCGGTCTGACGGTGGGCAACCGCACCGTGTACCAGCTCACGATCCCCACCACCGACCCGCGGCTGATGCCGTTGGACGTGACGGACGGCGCCATGCCCGACGGCAGGGACCAGGTCGCGCTGCCCGCCGACGTCGCCGAGCGGCTCGACGTCGCGGTCGGGGACACCGTGGCCGTCACCCGGGACGAGATGACCGACGGCGGCTGGCAGCAGATCACCGAGCAGCCGGTCGTCGTCGGCCTCCTGGACGACCCCTACGGCGCCTACGCGCAGAGCCAGGGCGCCGCCGTGCTCGACGCCGACACGTTCCTCGACTGGGAGGCGGCGTCCTGGGGGACGGAGCGTGGCGCCACCGAGGTCTCGGTCGCGCTCGACCCGGGTGCCGACGTCGCCGCGGTGCAGGCCGCCCTGGCCGCGGAGATCGGCGGGACGACCTCCACCGACGACGCGCGCTGGGTGGTCGAGACGGACGTACGGGCCTCCGAGGTGGCGGCCTCGTTCACCGGTGACCAGGACCTGATGTTCCTCGTCTTCGTGCTCACCTTCGCCGCCATCGCCCTGGTGGTGGCAGGCCTGGTCATCGCCAACACCTTCCAGGTCCTCGTCGCCCAGCGGACCCGCACCCTGGCGCTGCTGCGGTGCGTCGGTGCCGACAAGGCACAGGTCGGACGGGGTGTGCTCACGGAGGCGGCCATCCTGGGTGCCATCGCCTCGGCCGCCGGTGTGCTGCTCGGGGTGCTCCTGGGGCAGTCGGCCCTCTGGATCGCGCACGCCATGGACGTCGCCGTCCCGCTGCCGGACACCATCGCGCTGACCTGGCAGGTCATCGTGATCCCGATGGTCGTGGGCGTCCTCGTGACCGTGGGCGCGGCACTCGTGCCGGCTCGCGTGGCGACCCGCGTGGCCCCCCTGGCGGCGCTGCGACCCGCCGACGGACCGTCGGTCTCCCGACGTGCCGGCAGGGTGCGCCTGGTGCTCTCGCTCCTGGCCACCGTGTTCGGGTTCGCCCTGCTGGCGGGCGGCGCGCTCCTCGGCACGATCGCCCAGGAGCCCACCGTCGGCCTGCTGGCCGGTATCGCCGGCGGAGCGTCGTCGTTCATCGGTGTCGCGGTCGGTGCGGTGTTCTGGCTGCCGAAGGTCACCTCCCTGGCCGGCCGGCTGGTGGGCACCTCCGGCCCGACGGCGCGCCTGGCCGCGGCGAACACGCTGCGCAACCCGCGCCGCACCGCCACCACGAGCACCGCGCTGCTCATCGGCGTCACGCTCGTCGCGATGATGTCGACGGGCGCGGCGAGCGCCCGTGCCTCGCTCACCGAGGCGCTGGACGAGCAGTACCCCGTCGACGTCGTCGTCTCCAGCACGTTCTACGACGACGCCGGCGTCCCGACCGCGCTGCCGGACGAGCTCCGCGCGGAGGTCGCCACGGCCGAGGGCGTCTCGTCGGTCGCCGACCTCGCGAACGTCACCCTGGAGTCGCCGGACTTCGCCCTCGACGAGGACGGGGCGTGGGTGCCTGCCGACAGCGCGGACGCCGTCTCCCCCTGGACGCTCGACATCCTGGCCGTCGACCCTGCCGCTGCTCGTGCGGTGATGAACGCTCCCGGCGACCTCGCCGGCCTGGAGGCCGGCACCGTGGTGCTCGGCTCCTGGTTCGCGGACGGGCTCGAGCTGTCGGCCGGCGACACGATGGCGCTGAGCGGACCGGGCGGCACGGAGTCGTTCACCGTCGCGGTGGTGGACGACCCCTACGCGAGCTACCTCGCGTGGGAGGACGCGGCGGCGGCGGAACCCGGTCTCGTCGCGAACGGGATGTACGTCTCCCTGTCCGACGCCGCAGACCCGAACGCGGCGGTCGGCGCGATCCAGTTCGCGGTGGCGGACGCGGACGAACCGGCGCAGGTCACCGGCGCGGTCGTGGAGCGTGCGATGTTCGACCAGCTCATCGACACGTTGCTCGGCATCGTGGTCGGGCTCCTGGCCGTGGCCGTGGTCATCGCCCTCATCGGGGTGGCGAACACCCTGTCGCTGTCGGTGATCGAGCGGCGCAAGGAGTCGGCGACGCTGCGCGCCATCGGACTGTCCAAGGCGCAGCTGCGCGGCATGCTCGCGATCGAGGGCCTGCTCATCGCCGGGGTCGGCGCGGTGCTCGGTGTCGCCCTGGGCCTGGTGTACGGCTGGTCGGGCGCGGCCGCCGCCCTCGGGGTGATGGGCGACGTCACGCTCTCGGTGCCGTGGCGTGACGTGGCCCTGGTGCTGCTGGTCGCGCTGGTCGCGGGTCTGGTCGCCTCGGTGGCCCCGGCCCGCACGGCGCTCAAGGCCTCCCCGGTGGAGGCGCTCGCCGCGGACTGAACCCGGCGCGGGCGCGAGGTCGACCCTGCCGTCCCGAGACCGACCCGTGGAGGGTCAATCTCGGGACGGCAGGGTCGACCTCGCGGTTTCCACAGGGTGTGGACGGTGTGTGCGGGACGGGAGACGACGGCGGCACGCTGGCCCCATGCCCGTCCGCCTCACGCTGCACCCCGGCGAGGACGTCGAGCTGCCCGAGGGCGCCCGGCTCGGCGACCTGCGCGCACCCCTGGCCGATCTCGTCCGTCGCCCCGAGCTCTGGCACGCCCGGCTCGAGGCCGACGGCGCCGCCGTCGGCGACGACGCGGTCGTCGGCCGGCGACCGCTGCTGCCCGGGGCCACCCTGCGGGTGGTCGGTGCGGACCGGCGTCACCGGGAGGATCCGGACGTCGCCGCGCTGCGCAGCCCGTGGCTCGTCGCGTCCACCACCGGTCCGGACGCCGGGGAGACGCTCCCCCTCGCGCCGGGCCGTCCCGTCGTCGTCGGCGGGTCCGCCCGAGGGGTGACCGTCCGAACGGACGCCCGCGGCCGGGTCCGTCTGCGCTCCCACCGCGTGTCCCCGTCCTGGTTCCCGGTCGGCGACCGACGTGCGCGCACCCGTCCGGAGGCCGCGACGGTCCGGGTCGACCGCGGCCGCGAGCGCCGGCGTCGCCTGGGGCCGCTGCGACGCCGGTGGCGCCCCGGCACCCTCCTGGAGGTGACCGGACGCCGCTACGCGTTGCACCGTTCCGGAGACGTCGCGACCTGGCTCGCCCCGTCGTCCGACGGCCCCTCGACCACCCCGGCGGTCAGCACGGCGATGCTGCTCACCGGGACGGTCCCCGTGCTCGGCGCGATCGGGCTGGCCGTCATGCTGCGCCAGCCGTTGTACGCCCTGTTCTCGCTGGTCGCGGTCGTCGCCCTGGTACCCCAGGTCGTGGCGGTCGTCCGTCGGCGCCGCGCGTCGACCGCGGAGGCGCCGGACGTCCGGACGCCGGGGGCTCGTCCGGCGGGCGCCGCCCCGTGGGTGACCGCTGCCCGCGTCGTCGCGGCTCACCAGGCCTCCGACGTCGCGTGGCACCGCGCCCTCGAGACGCTGGCGGGCCGGGGCCGGTCAGGTGCGCAGCGAGCCGTCCCCGCGCCCGCCCGGTCCCCGCGGGACCTGCTGCCCGACGGTGCTCTCGCGGTGCGCGGCCCCACGGGGGCCGCCCGCGCCGTCGCCCGCGCCGTCGTCGTCGACCTCGCCGCGACCGGCGCGTCGGTGCAGGTCGTCGGCGGCGGGCACGGTGCCTGGGACTGGTGCCGCTGGCTCACGCCGGGTCACGACGGGGCCGCACCCGAACCGTCGAGCCACCTGCTCGTGGTCGACGACCCCGACCCGGAGGCGCTCGCCGTCGCGGACGACGCGGTCCGCCGTGGGCACGCCGTCGTGCTGTGCCTGCCCCACGAGCCCGGCGGGCGAGAGGTGCCCGCCCCGTCCTGGTGCCGTGCCGTCGTGCGGGTCGCCCCTGACGGTCTGGTCCACCGCACCGCACCGGACGGCACCGACAGCACGGAGCCCGGCGTGGGCGTCACGCCGTCCTGGGCAGGGCGTGCCGCGCGACGGCTCGCGGGACTGGGGGCGCTGCGGCGGTCGCTCACCGACCTCGACGACGCCGAGAGCTCCGGGCAGGGCGTCCCCTCGGGCGCCGAGCGCGACGGGTCCGACGTCACGGCGGCCGGCCTGCCCGCCGTCGTGGCCCTCGGCGACCTGCTCGACGGCGCGGACCCCGCGCAGCGCTGGGCGGACGCCACCGGCTGGCGGGTGCCGCTCGGCGTCGACGCGACGGGCGACGTGGTCGAGCTCGACCTGGTCGGCGACGGGCCGCACCTGCTGGTCGCCGGGACCACGGGCTCGGGCAAGTCCGAGCTGCTGCAGTCCCTCGTGCTGGGCCTGGCCCTGACGCGGTCTCCCGCCGACCTGGCGCTCGCCCTGGTCGACTTCAAGGGCGGGGCGTCGTTCGGCCGGTGCGCGGACCTGCCGCACGTGGTCGGGCAGGTCACCGACCTCGAGCCCGGTCTGGCCGGCCGTGCGCTCGCGGGCCTGCGCGCGGAGCTGGGCCGCCGCGAGCGGGTGCTCGCCGAGCACCGGGCTGCGTCGCTGGACGACGCTCCACCTGGCACCCTGCCTCGTCTCGTGGTGGTCATCGACGAGTTCCGCGCGCTCGCCGACGACCTGCCCGACTTCCTGCCCGGGCTGCTCCGGGTCGCCGCCCAGGGCAGGTCTCTAGGCGTCCACCTGGTCCTGGCGACGCAGCGTCCCTCCGGCGCTGTCAGCACCGACGTGCGGGCGAACGTCTCGGCCCGCATCGCGCTGCGTGTGGTGGACGCCGCCGACTCCCACGACGTGGTCGGCACGGCGGCCGCCGCCGCCGTCCCCCTGGGGGCACCGGGGCGCGCGGTCCTGCGCATCGGCTCCGGCGCACCGGTCGCCCTGCAGTGCGCGCACGCCGGGACCGTGCCCGACGGCGGCGGTCCGGTCGTGCGACGCGCAGCGGCCTGGCGACCGGAGCACCCCGCCGGGGCGGACCGCCCGGGGTGCGGCCGGGCGGCCGACGACGGCGGACCCGTCGCCGACGGAGCCTCGGCGTCGGCCACCGCCCGCGAGCCGGTCGCCGCCACCGTGGAGGCCGCACGCTCAGCGGCGGACCGCCTCGGTCTCCGCCCGGGCCCGGCACCCTGGTTGCCACCGCTACCGGTGCGGGTGATCGAGGCAGACGTCCCCCCGCGGATGCCCACCTCCGACGACGAACCGGGCGCACTGCCGCTCGCGCTCGCCGACGACCCCGGGAGCCAGCGTCGCCTGCTGGTGCGCTGGCACCCACGGACCGGCCATCTCGCCGTCGTCGGTGCCACCCGGTCGGGCCGCACGACGACGCTCGTGTCGCTCGCCGCCGCGGCGCTGGCCCGGGGCTGGCACGTGCACGTCCTCGCTCCCGGCTCGGCCGTGCCGGCCTTCGACGGGCTGTCCGGGCACCCGGGCCTCGGGACGGTCACCGGCCCTGACGATCCCCGTCGGGCGCGTCGTCTGCTCGGGCTCCTCGACCGGCCACGCTCGTCGGACGGCGGCGAACCAACGCTCGTCGTGGTGGACCGGGTCGAGGAGCTGCGGGCGGCGCTCGTCGGACGCGACGCGAGCGACCCCCTCGTGTCGGCGCTTGCCACGAGCCGCGTGGCCTTCGCGCTGTCCGCCGACTCGGCCGCCGTCGGCGGCGTGGCGGCGCGGGTCGGGCCACGCCTCGTGCTGCTCGGCACGGACCAGCACGACGACGTGATGCGAGGCGCACCGGCAGGGCTCGCCGGCACCGGTGGTACGCCCGGGCGCGCCGCCTGGCTCACGACGGGAACCCCGCTCGGCTGCCAGGTGCTCCTGCCGTCGGTGCCCCCGGCCGGGGGCGGAGCGCCTCCTCTCGCGGGTCCGGTCCGCGTCGAGCCGCTGCCGGCACGGGTCCCGTGGGCGGACCTGGCCGAGGTGCGAGAGCGGGCCGGCACCGGCGCTGCCGGCGAGCAGCTCGGGCACGGCTCGCGACCGGTGGTCGTCGGCGTGGGGGACGACGCCGCGGTGCCCGTCGCCCTGGACGTGGCGCAGGGTGCGCTGGTGGTCGGCCCACGGGGCTCGGGACGCACGACCGTGCTGCGGACGGTCGTGCGTTCCCTGGTGAGCGCCTGCGCCCTCGCCGCCGTCGTGTCCCGGGACCCCGCGCTGCGTGCCGAGCCCGGTGACCATGTCGTCTCGAGCGCCTCGCCGTCCTCCGTCCGACGGCTGGTCGAGGGTCTGTCGGCGGCGCACGACGGCGGCGACCGGCGCTCCAGGTCCCACGTCGTCGTGGACGACCTCGACATGGTCGCCCAGGCGTGCCCCGTCGAGGCCGAGCGCCTCGCGATGCTGGCCGAGGACGGTGGCGTCGTCCTGGTCGCCTCGGCCACGACCCAGGGCGCCCTCATGGCGCACCGCGGGCCCCTGGCCGAGCTGCGGGCCCGGCGGCACGGTGTCGTGCTCGGGGCCGGCGGCCGGGACGCCGACGAGGTCCTCGGCACTCCGCTGGACGAGTTCGCCGAGGGCGGGCCGGGCCGGGCCGGGCGGGGCGTCCTGGTCGATGCGGGCCGGGCACGCGCTCTGCAGGCGGCCGGACCGTGACCGACAGGGCGTGACAGGAGCGGACGGCACTGCCCGCGCGGCCGGTCAGGCGGCGGTGTGCTCCACGACCGACCGCGTCATGAGCCCGCACAGGGCGACCGCGGCGAGCAGCACGAGGGCGAGGCCGCCGACGACGGCGGCGCTCGTCCCGGCGGTCAGCAGCGAGAGGCCGATGATGCCCTGGAAGACCTGCCACCCGGCGAGCGGGGTCCGTCCACGCCGCCGTCCTCGCCGGACGGCCAGCCCGCAGCCGAGGAGCAGCCACGCCAGCCCGAGGAAGAACAGGACGATGAACACGCTGACCCCGAGGCTCGTCGAGCCGCCGCCCACCAGCTCGACCAGCACGGCGCCGGCGAAGACGATCATGGCCAGGGCCTCGAGGCCGACGATCCCGAGCACGGCGACGAGCATCCGGGGGACGGGACCTCGCGGGTGGACCGGGCCGGTGTCGGGCGAAGGTGCGGCGGGTGCGGGCATGACACGCCAGGATACGGCGACGGCGAAAGTTTGTGCAGTGTGATGAAACCCTCAGGGTTCACGGCGTAGAAATCTTGTCGTAACCCCTTGTGCCCACCTTCACGAGGTGTGATTCTGGATGGAGATTCCGAACCCCCCTGAACGATCAGCCCGGAGACGGCTGCCTCTCGGCATGCCCCGACCGCGCGCCGCCCGGGCCGATCACAGACCACTTGAGGAGATGACATGGACTGGCGCCACAAGGCAGCCTGCCTCGACGAGGACCCGGAGCTCTTCTTCCCGATCGGCAACACCGGCCCGGCCCTCATGCAGATCGAGGAGGCCAAGGCCGTCTGCCGCCGCTGCGACGTCGTCGACAACTGCCTCAAGTGGGCCATGGAGTCCGGCCAGGACGCCGGCGTCTGGGGTGGCATGAGCGAGGACGAGCGCCGCGCCCTGAAGCGGCGCACCGCTCGCGCCCGCCGCGCCGGCTGAGGCACCCCGAGCACCACGAAGGGCTCCCCGCTCCTGAGAGCGGGGAGCCCTTCTGCGTCGTCCGCCCCGCGCGTCGTCCGCCCCGCGCGTCGTCCGCCCTGCGCGTCGTGGGCGTCAGCGCTGCGCCTCGCCCCGCAGGTACACCTGCAGGACGACCTCGGTGCCACCGCCCTCGCGTGGTTGCCAGTCGATCGTCCCGCGCAGCTCGTTGACGACCAGCGTCTTGACGATCTGGGACCCCAGTCCGCTGCGGGAGGCACGGCCGAGCTCGTCGATGCCGTCCCGCATCCCGACGCCGTCGTCCGCCACGACGACCCTCAGCGACGCGTCCTCGCGCTCGACGTCGATGGACACCGTGCCGGTCTCCTGTCCCGGGAAGCCGTGCTCGACGGCGTTGGTCACGAGCTCGGTGAGGATCAGCGCGAGCGGGGTCGCGTCCTGGGCGGGCACGAGCCCGAACGAGCCGCTCTGCCGGGTGCTGATCTGGGCGCGGGTGGAGGCCACGTCCGCGGCCAGCCGCAGCGCCCGCTTGAGCATGTCGTCCAGCTCGACGCTCTCGTCGAGGGTCTGGGACAGCGACTCGTGCACGAGCGAGATGGTCGCGACGCGACGCATGGCCTCCTCGAGGGCGGCCCGCGCCTCAGGGACCTCCATGCGCCGGGCCTGCAGGCGCAGGAGCGCCGCGACGGTGGCGAGGTTGTTCTTGACGCGGTGGTGGATCTCGCGGATCGTCGCGTCCTTGGTCATCAGCTCGCGCTCGCGGCGACGCAGCTCGGACACGTCGCGGCACAGCAGGACGGCGCCGATGCGCTGCCCGCGGTCCGTCAGGGGCAGGGCGCGCAGCGACAGCGCCACGCGACCTGCCTCGATGTCGGTGCGCCACGGCGCACGGCCCATGACCACGAGCGGCAGCGACTCGTCGACGGTGTCCTGCTGCTCGGCGATCCCCGCGGTGACCTCGACGAGCGACTGCCCCACGAGCGGCCCGATGACCCCGAGCCGGTGGAAGCAGGACAGCGCGTTCGGGCTGGCGTAGAGCACCTCCCCCTCGGAGTTCAGCCGGATCAGGCCGTCCCCGACGCGCGGGGCGCCTCGTCGGGGGCCCGTCGCCGCGTTGGGCGACGGGTACTCGCCGCGACCGATCATCGCGAGCAGGTCGTCCGCGGACTCCACGTAGTTGAGCTCGAGACGGCTGGGCGTGCGCCCCGAGCCGAGGTTCGTCTGCCGGGCGACGACGGCGATCGCACGCCCGTCGTGCACGACGGGCACCGCCTCCTCCCGCACGGCGTAGGCGCCGAACCAGCGCGGCTCGCGCGAGCGCTGGGCGCGCGCCTCGTGCATCGCGGCGGCGAGCTGCGGACGCTGCCCCTCGGGAGCGAAGGAACCCACGACGTCGTCGTAGTGGACGGTGGCTCCGGTGCTGGGTCGGCACTGCGCGACGGCGACGAAGCGGCCGTCGGCGGTGGGGAGCCACAGCACGAGGTCGGCGAAGGCGAGGTCGGAGACGATCTGCCAGTCGCCGACCAGGAGGTGGAGCCACTCGAGGTCTCCCCCGGCCAGCTCGGCGTGCTCGGCGATCAGATCACTCATGGCGGACACGCCCACCAGCGTACGGGGCGCGTGCTCGTCCAGGGCACGCCGGTAGGCTGTGCACCGTGCACCTGACCGTGGAGCAGACCTACCCGGCGGACGTCGCCGCCGTGGCCGCCATGCTCGCCGACGCGGAGTTCGTGCGGTGGCGGGCGGCGCGTCCCGACGCCGGTGCGGCCTCCCAGGTGGACGTGACCGGGGACCCGGCCTCCGGGTTCACCGTGTCGCTGCGACGCACCCTGCCGACGGACCTCATCCCGGTCCAGCTCCGCCAGCTCGTGGGCGAGCACCTCGAGGTGCGTCAGGCCGAGGCGTGGGAACCGGAGCGCGAGGGCCGGCAGGTCGGGACGGTCGCCGTGGAGATCGCCGGGGCGCCCGTGCGGATGACCGGGTCGCTGCTGCTCGAACCGTTGCCCGACGGCGGCACCCGCCAGGTGTACGACGGGGAGGTCCGCGCTACCGTCCCCGTCTTCTCCGGGACCGTGGAGGAGGCCGCCGGTGGCGCCGTCCGGCGCACCCTGGAGGCCGAGGAACGGGCCGGGCGGGAGTGGTTGGCGCGGAACTGACCCGCGCCCGGCGACCTCGTCATGGCCCTCGACGACCGGACCGGGGCGGGCGGTCGCATCACGGTTTGATCACGGGAGCGCTCCCACCAGCCTTGTGACCTGCGAAGACGCAGGTCAGCGAGATCACCGTCCCGCATCGATCACCGGCAGGGCTTGACGTGGCAGCCTCGCGACGGGAGCATCGTGGTTGGTCGTGGAAGCGCTACCACGTCAGAGGTGGACGCGCTTCCAGAAACGCACCACGCATGAACCAACCAGACAAGGGAGTCACCGTGCTCAGCAGCACCCGCCCCCGCCGGAGCCGTCGCGTCGCAGCGGCCACTGCCGGCATCGCGTCCCTCGCCCTGATCCTCGGCGCCTGTTCAGGCGACTCCGAGGACCCCGGAACCACGGGCGACGGCGACGGCGAGGCGATGGACGAAGAGATCACTCTCACCGTCGCCACCTTCAACGACTTCGGGTACACCGAGGAGCTCCTGGCCCAGTACGCCGACGAGCACCCGAACGTCACCATCGAGCACGTCACGGCCGCAGAGTCGGGCGACGCCCGCACCAACCTGACGACCAAGCTCGCCGCCGGCGGCGAAGGGCTGGCCGACATCGAGGCCATCGAGGTCGACTGGCTGCCCGAGCTCATGCAGTACCCGAGCCTCTTTGCCGACCTCCCCACGATCGACGGCCGCTGGGTGGACTGGAAGGTCGAGCAGGCCACCACTCCGGAGGGCCAGCTCATCGGCTACGGCACCGACATCGGCCCCGAGGCCATCTGCTACCGCTCCGACCTGCTCGAGGCGGCCGGCATGCCGTCCGAGCGTGAGGAGGTCGCGGAGTGGATCGGCGGCGAGGGCGCCACCTGGGAGTCCTACTTCGAGGCCGGCAAGGAGTACACCGAGGCCAGCGGCGACGCCTGGTTCGACTCGGCCCAGGCCACGTTCCAGGGCATGGTCAACCAGCTCGACGCCGCCTACGAGGACCCGGCCACCGGTGAGCCCCTCGACCTGGCCACCAACACCCAGGTCAAGGACCTGTACGACCAGGTGCTCACCGCCGCGGTCGAGGACGACCTGTCCGCCGGTCTCGAGCAGTGGGGCGACGACTGGTCCGCCGGCTTCCAGAACGACGCCTTCGCCACGATGCTCTGCCCGTCGTGGATGACCGGTCCGATCGAGGAGCGCGCCGGCAGCATCGAGGGCTGGGACATCGCCGACGTCTTCCCCGGTGGCGGCGGCAACTGGGGCGGGTCGTTCCTGACCGTCCCGGCGTCCGGTGCGAACACCGAGGCGGCCACTGAGCTCGCCGACTGGCTGACCTCCCCGGAGATCCAGACCCAGGCGTTCGAGAACTCCGGCACCTTCCCCTCGCAGATCGAGGTCCAGCAGTCCGACGAGGTTCTGGCCTACGTCAACGACTTCATGAGCGGCGCTCCGGCTGGCGAGATCTTCGCCACCCGCGCCCAGTCGATCGACGGCGCCCCGTTCAAGGGTGCGAACTACTTCGCGATCCACGCCGAGGTCCAGAACGGCATCAACCGTGTCGACCTCAACGGCGAGGACCCGGAGAAGTCCTGGGAGACGGCCGTCACGGACGCCCAGAACGTCATCCAGTGACGACGTCGGTCACCCGGGTGTGAGGCGTCAGCCGCCCCGCACCCTCCAGTGAGACACCGTGTCGGGCCGGTCGCCACCCCGGCGGCCGGCCCGACACGTGCCCAGCCCCACCCCACGGAGAGACGTACAGGAACTGCTCATGGCCCTCTTGTCCCCCACCAAGCCCGCGCACGCGCGCGGCGGACCCGACCGTCCACCACGACGGCTCGGCCTCTCCCAGCGGCTCGGCCGGCTGGACGTCAAGATCTCGCCCTACCTGTACATCTCCCCCTTCTTCCTGCTCTTCGCCGTCGTCGGGCTCTTCCCGCTCGTCTACACGGCGATCGTGAGCCTGTACGACTGGAACCTGCTCGGCGGTCAGGGCGACTTCGTCGGCATGGCGAACTACGTCGCGGTGCTGCAGCAGCCGCTGTTCTGGAAGTCGGTCGTCAACACCTTCTCCATCTTCCTGTTCTCGTCGGTGCCCCAGGTGATCATGGCGATCACCATCGCCGCGATCCTCGACCAGAACCTCCGGGCGGCCACCTTCTGGCGCATGGGCGTCCTGGTCCCGTTCGTCGTCGCGCCCGTCGCCATCTCGATGATCTTCGGCCGCCTGTACGCCGACCAGTACGGCTTCATCAACGAGGTGCTCGGCCTGGTCGGCGTCGACCCGGTCGCCTGGCACGGTGACCGCCTGGCCAGCCACTTCGCGATCTCCACGATGGTCAACTACCGGTGGACCGGCTACAACACGCTGATCTTCCTCGCCGCGATGCAGGCCGTGCCGCGTGAGCTCTACGAGGCCGCGGTCATCGACGGTGCCGGGCGCGTCCGCCAGTTCTTCTCGGTGACGGTCCCCCAGATCCGCGCCACCGTCATCTTCGTGGTCATCACCTCGACCGTCGGCGGGATGCAGATCTTCGACGAGGTCCGCATGTACGACTCCCAGGGCCTCGGTGGCCCGAACCGCGACTGGATGACCACCGTCGTCTACCTGTACGACGTCGCGTGGGGCAACCAGAAGAGCTTCGGCCGCGCGGCTGCCGTCGCCTGGCTGTTGTTCCTCCTCATCGTCCTGATCGGCATGATCAACTTCCTCCTGACGCAGCGCATCGCCACCGGCGGCGGGCGCGGGCCGAAGGTGAGCCGCCGGCACACCAAGAGGCTCCTGGCCGAGGCCAGGGCCGCGGCCGCGAGCCACGACGGGCCGGTCCCGTCCGCCGCACCCGGCGGAACACCGGGAGCAGGACAAGGCTCACCACCACCCCCACCGTCGATCCCGCCCGTGCGGCCGCCTGCCGGCCCGCAGAGCCCGAACCCCGGGGAGGACGTCCGATGAGCTCCGTCGCCGTCACCGCGCAGACCGCCGGCGCCAGCGCCGCCCGAGCCGCCGCCAAGCGTCGCTCCCGCGGCAGAGCACCGGTCGGCGGTTCCGCCCGTCGCGCCGGCAAGGTCACCTACATCCTGCTCGGCGCCGTCCTGCTGATCTCGATGTTCCCGCTGTACTACACGCTGCTGCTGGGCTCGTCCGACCCCACGTCCATCGCGCAGAACCCGATCCCGCAGTGGCTGCCGGACGCGAGCCTCTTCACGCAGTTCGCCACGGTCATCACCGACTCCAACATCAACTTCTGGCTGGCGCTGTGGAACTCCACCCTCATCGCCGTGATCTCCTCGGCGTCGGTGGTGCTCTTCTCGACGCTGGCCGGGTACTCGTTCGCCAAGCTGAACTTCCGTGGCCGGGGGCCGCTGCTCGTCTTCGTCATCGCCACCATGGCCGTCCCCGTGCAGCTCGGCATCATCCCGCTGTACATCCTCATGAGCGAGATCGGCTGGTACGGCAAGGTCCAAGCGGTCATCCTGCCGGGTCTGGTCACGGCGTTCGGCGTCTTCTGGATGACCCAGTACCTCTCCGAGGCGCTGCCCTACGAGCTCATCGAGGCGGCGCGGGTCGACGGGGCGTCCATGATCCGCACGTTCTGGTCGATCGCGATGCCGGCCGCCTTGCCGGCGGCGGCGATGCTCGGGCTCTTCCAGTTCGTCCAGCAGTGGACCAACTACTTCTGGCCCTCGATCATCCTCACCAACGAGAACCCCACCCTGCCACTGGTCGTCCGATCGCTGCAGGCCAACTACTTCGTGGACTACTCGCTGGTCATGGGTGGCATCTTCCTGGTCACGCTCCCGCTGCTGGTGCTCTTCTTCTTCGTGGGCCGCCAGCTCGTCGCCGGGATCATGGCTGGCGCGGTCAAGGGCTGACCCGCACACTCGACCGCAGGGCTGTCCGGACGGCTCCGACCGTCCGGACAGCCCTCCCACCCACAGGGAAGTACAGCTGAGATGACTCTGAGCATGCCGGCGACCGGAGCCCGCACCACAGCACCGGGCACGACCGTCCCGTTCACCCCGTCGGCCCCGCTGACGCACGCGACCCCGAACAGCTCCGGGAGCGTCGAGTTCCCTCCGGGCTTCCTGTGGGGCACCGCCACGGCCGCCTATCAGGTCGAGGGGGCGGGCCACGAGGACGGCCGACAGGACTCCGTCTGGGACGTCTTCTGCCGCATCCCCGGTGCCGTGCACCACGGTGACGACGGCATGGTGGCCTGCGACCACTACCACCGGTACCGCGAGGACGTGGCCCTCATGAAGAGCCTCAACCTCGACACGTACCGCTTCTCGACGTCGTGGGCCCGGGTCGTGCCGGACGGCCGCACGGTCAACCGGAAGGGCCTCGACTTCTACTCCCGGCTCGTCGACGAGCTGCTCACAGCCGACATCATGCCGTGGCTCACGCTGTACCACTGGGACCTGCCCCAGGCGCTCGAGGACCTGGGCGGCTGGCCGGCACGCGACACCGCCTCCCGGTTCGCCGACTACGCCGCGGTGATGGCGGACGCCCTCGGCGACCGCGTCCCGGTGTGGACCACGCTCAACGAGCCCTGGTGCTCGGCCTTCCTCGGCTACACCTCCGGGTCCCACGCACCGGGCAAGAAGTCACCGGAGCTCGGGCTGGCCGCGGCGCACCACCTCATGCTCGGCCACGGGCTAGCCGTCGAAGCACTGCGCGACCGGGTCCCGCAGGCGTCGCTCGGCATCACCCTCAACTTCACCGTCTCCGACCCCGTGGACCCCACGAACCCGGCCGACGTCGACGCCGCCCGACGCGACGACGGCATGTTCAACCGCATCTTCCTCGACCCGATCCTGCGAGGCGCCTACCCGCAGGACCTGCTGGTCGACGTCGCGCACCTCGGTCTCGCCGAGCTCATCCGGCCCGGTGACCTGGAGATCATCTCGACGCCGATCGACGTGCTGGGTGTCAACTACTACAACGGCGGCGCCGTGGCGGCCACGCCCGAACCCCGTGGTGACGCCCCCCTCGCGACCGCCGGTCCCGACGGCGCTCGCGACCAGGACGCCGGCAGCCCTCTCTGGGTGACGCGTTCGCCCAACCCCGTGCCGGAGGGGATCCACCCGCACGCACGCGGCCTGCCGACCACCGACATGGGCTGGGAGGTGCAGCCCGAGGGTCTGACCCGGCTGCTCCTGCGTCTCCAGGAGGACTACACCGGGCCCCGTGGCAGCGCGATGTTCGTCACGGAGAACGGTGCCGCGTACCCCGACGTCGTCGAGCAGGACGGCACGGTGGACGACCAGGACAGGCTGGAGTTCCTCGACGCGCACCTGCGTGCGCTCAAGGACGCGATCGATGCCGGTGCGGACGTGCGCGGCTACTTCGCCTGGTCGCTGATGGACAATTTCGAGTGGGCTCTCGGCTACTCCAAGCGCTTCGGCCTCACGCGTGTGGACTACGAGACCCAGGAGCGCACCGTCAAGTCGTCGGGTCGCTGGTACGCGGACGTCGCCCGGGACAACGTCGTCCCGGCCCGCGGTTGAGCGAAAGGTAGTCTCCGAACGTGGTCACGAAGCACATCGTCCCGACGCTCGACGACGTCGCGCGCGCTGCCGGCGTCTCCCGTTCCACCGCGTCGCGCGCCATCAACGGGGGCGACCGTGTCTCTCCCGAGGCGCAGCAGGCCGTCGACGCCGCCATCCTGCGCCTGGGCTATGCCCCCAACCGGGCAGCTCGCTCCCTCGTGACACGCCGGACGGACTCCATCGCGCTGGTGGTGCCCGAACCGGACGCGCGGATCCTCACCGACCCGTTCCTCGCCGGCGTGGTGCGCGGCGTCAGCGAAGGTCTGGGCGGCACCGACCTGCAGCTCGTGCTGCTGCTGGCACGCCAGGGCGAGCGCCCGGGGCACATCGCGCGCTATCTCAACAGCGGCCACGTCGACGGCGTCATCATCGCGTCGCACCACAAGGACGACCGCCTCGAGCCGGAGCTGCGCTCGGGGACGCTGCCCGGCGTCTTCGTGGGCCGGCCGTTCGACAGCGCCGGACTGCACTACGTGGACGTCGACAACGCGGCGGGCGCACGGGTCGCGACCCAGCGACTGGTCGATCGCGGATGCCGCCGCGTCGCAGCTCTCACGGGCCCGCAGGACATGACGGCGGCGCTCGACCGCTACGAAGGGTGGCGCCGGACCCTGAGCCGCGCCGGGCTGCCCACCGACGCCGTGGCGACCGGGGACTTCACCGTCGAGGGCGGTGCGGCAGCCATGGAGAGGGTGCTGGCCGAGCACCCCGACGTCGACGGGGTCTTCGCCGCGTCCGACCTGATGGCCTCCGGTGCCCTGCAGGTCCTGCGCGCCCACGGCAGGAGCGTGCCCGACGACGTCGCGATCGTCGGCTTCGACGCCCTCGGCGCCGAGCGCACGACGCCGCGGCTCACCACGGTGCTGCAGCCGGTCGTGGAGATGGTGGCGGCCGCGACGTCCACGCTGCTCGACATGCTGGCGGGCGACGACGTGCACCCGGAGCCGCGGATCTTCGTCCCGCGCCTCGTCGAGGGCGAGTCCGCCTGAAGCGGAGGCGCAGCACCGGGCGGGGGCCGAGGCGCGTCCAGCGCTGTGGGCGGTTTCAGTCGCGCAGGTGGCCGTACCGGTGCTTCGTGCGGCTGACGGCCTGCTCGCGCAGGAAGGTCAGCAGCTCACGCCGTCCGGCGGCCAGGACCGGGCCGTCCAGCACCGTGACGTCCCCGACACGACCGGCAGCGGCCTCCCGTAGACCGGGCGCCGAGCCGAGCACCCGGATCCTGCCGGTCACGCGTCCGGCGGCGACCGCCTCGGCGAACCGGGCGTGGGAGACCGGCTCCTCGTGCGGGACGCCCCAGCCGGCGTCGGCCTCGGGGACGACGACGGCACGCACCCCGGCGCGCCGGGCGCCGGCGAGGACCCGGCGCACCTCGACCGGCAGCGCGTCGTCCCCGACTCGGACGGTCACCTGGTCCACGGGCCGGTACCGGAACGTGTTCTCCTCGACGCTCAGGCCGGTCTTGTCGTGGTCGACGCCGAACTCGTCGGCCCAGGCGGCGTCGTCCGACGCCTCGGCCCACGCGAGCCACCCCTCGGGGTCGCTGCCGCGCGACGGCGGGCCCCCGTCCTGCGTCGCCGAGTCGCTCCACGCACCGAGCTGGGCCACATAGTTGGGCCCACCGGCCTTGGCACCCGGTCCCACGGCGGAGGCCTTCCACCCGCCGAACGACTGCCGCTGCACGATCGCCCCGGTGATGTGCCGGTTGACGTAGGCGTTGCCGACCTCGACGCGGTCGAGCCAGGTGGCGACCTCGTCGGCGTCCAGCGAGTGGATGCCACCGGTGAGCCCGAAGGACACCTGGTTCTGGGTCGCGATCGCCTCGTCCAGGGTCTCGGCGTGCATGATGCCCAGGACCGGCCCGAACACCTCGGTGAGGTGGAAGAAGGAGCCCGGGACGACGCCGTCGCGCAGCCCCGGCGTCCACAGCCGGTCGGGGTCGATCCCGGCGTCCACGGCCTCGGCGTCGAGACGACGAGGCTCGACGAGCCACGTCTCCCCCGGCTCCAGGGTGGTCAGCGCCCGTGCCAGCTTGCCCGCGGCCGGCTCGGTCAGTGGTCCCATGACCGTCGACAACGACGTCGGCAGACCGACCGCCAAGGAGCGCACCGCGTCGACGAGCTGACGCAGGAACCGCTCGCCCGTCGCCGTCGTCGCGTCACCGACCGAGCCGACGAGGATCACCAGCGACGCCGCGGAGCACTTCTGCCCCGCGTGCCCGAAGGCGCTTCGTACCACGTCGGCGACCGCGAGGTCGAGGTCAGCCGACGGGGTGACGACCAGGGCGTTCTTGCCCGAGGTCTCCGCGAGCACGGGCCGCTCCGGACGCCACCGGGCGAACAGCTCGGCGGTCTCGATGGAACCGGTGAGCACCACCCGGGCGACACCCGGGTGGGTGACCAGGTGCTTGCCCAGGTCGCCGTCGGGCACCCGCAGGTACTGCACGGCGTCCCGCGCCACGTCGGCGGCCAGCCCGATCTCGGGGGCCACCGCCTCGAGCGCGTCATGGACCGCCTCGACGGCGAGCTCGTAGCAGCGCGGGGTCGGCGGCGCCGGCTTGGCGATCACGGTCGACCCGGCCGCGAGCGCGGCGAGCGCCCCACCGATGGGGATGGCCACGGGGAAGTTCCACGGCGGGGTGACCAGCGTGACGCCGTCGGGTGTGAAGTCGGCGCCGCCGACGTCGGCGAGTGCCTCGGCGGCGTCGGCGTAGTAGGTGGCGAAGTCGATCGCCTCGGTGACCTCGGGGTCGGTCTCGGCGACGGTCTTGCCGGCCTCGTGGACGGCGGCCGCCACGAGGTCGCCACGGCGCGCCTCGAGGCGGCGGGCCGCCTCGCGCAGCACCCGGGCACGCCCGGCGGCAGGGACAGCCGCCCACTGCTCGCGGACCTCGGCGGCCCGGGCGACCGCCGCGTCGATCGTGGCGACGTCGGCGACCTCGGGCGCCTGCACCGGGACGAACCCGCTGTCCGGACCGACGATGCGAGCCGCCCACCGACGGTGCTCGGCCACCGACGGGTCGGTGTCCATGGCGTTGCGGAAGCGCGGGGCGGCGGCGCCCGTCCCGACGTGGTCCGCCGAGGCTGCGTCCGGGGCGCCGGTCGCGAAGCGGGAGCGCCGACGGGGGGCGACGGCGTCGGGCGTGTACGGCGTCGCGTGCGACACCGACGCGCGGAACGCGACCTCCTGCCGCTCCATCGGTGTCTCGGACACCCCGGGCACCGCGTCCGACGGCGCGAACGAGGCGTGCAGGAAGTTCTGCTCGGCGGCGTTCTCCTCGAGCCGGCGCACCAGGTAGGAGATCGCGACGTCGAAGTCCTCGTCGCGGACCACCGGGGTGTACAGCACGACCTCGCCGTGCTCACCGGGACCCCCGTGGGAGGCCAGCTCGGCACGCACGAGCCGGGCCTCGATCGGCGCCATGCCCTGCAGCATCTCGACGTCGAGGCCGTCGGCGACGCCGCGTCCGCGCGCGAGGAGCACGGCCAGCGCCACGTGGAAGAGGTTGTGCGACGCGGCGCCGAGGCGGACGGCGGCCGTCCGCTCGGGGGTGAGGTGGCGGTCGAGGATTCGCACGTAGTTCGCGTCGACGTCCGGCTTGGTGGGGTAGGTCGCGGCCTCCCAGTCGTGCAGCTCGGCCTCGACGTGCTCCATCGCGAGGTTGGCGCCCTTGACGAGTCGGACCTTGATCCGCGCTCCGCCGGCTCGCACGCGACCCTGCGCCCACTCGGTGAGCTCGTCCAGCGCACCCAGCGCGTCGGGCAGGTAGGCCTGCAGCACGATCCCGGCCTCGAGGTCGCGGAACTCCTCGCGGTCCAGCACGTCGCGGAAGACGGCGGTGGTCAGCGCGAGGTCCTTGTACTCCTCCATGTCGAGGTTGAGGAACACCCCGTGGTCGCGAGCGGCGCGGTACAGCGGCAGGAGCTGGGCGACGACGCGCTCGCGGGAGCCGTCGAGGTCCCAGGTGACGAGCTGGGCCGCCACCGAGGAGACCTTGATCGAGACGTAGTCGACGTCGTCGCGGCGCACCAGGTCCAGGGTGCGCTGCAACCGCGCCTGGGCCTCGTCGGCCCCGAGCACGGCCTCCCCGAGCAG
The DNA here is from genome assembly GCF_013149785.1 of Isoptericola halotolerans. Classification (GTDB taxonomy): domain Bacteria; phylum Actinomycetota; class Actinomycetes; order Actinomycetales; family Cellulomonadaceae; genus Isoptericola; species Isoptericola halotolerans. The sequence goes on along the minus strand of NZ_JABEZU010000002.1, from coordinate 597,209 downwards.
GTTGACGTTGAGGGTGTAGCCCTCGTCGCGGGTGCGGGCCAGGTGCTTGCCGAGGCCGCGGCCGGCGTCGGCCACGAGATGTCCCACGAGCTGGCGCAGCCGGATGCGGGCCGCCGGCACGACGACGGCGGGCAGCATCGGCGCGACGGCCGCGCCGACCCGGAAGAGCGTCCGGTCCACGGGCGACAGGAAGCTGGCGGAGCCGGCGTCGCGTCCGAGCCGTGAGAGCGCCTTCGCCGCCACCCGCACGTCCTGGGGCCGGGCGACGTCGTCAACGAACCCGACGGCGAGGTCCAGGCCTGCGGGGTCGGCGACCAGGTCCCCGAGCCGCTCGGCGGTGGCCCGGGTGCGGCGGTCGGCGCGGGTGGCGCCCCCGGCTCCCTCGGCGGCCGCGATCCAGGAGTGCGCGAGGGCGACGGCGTCCTCGACCAGCGCCGCCGCGGACGGGGCGCAGGGAGCGTCGCCGGCGGTGGTGGCGCCTCGCTCGTTCAGGTGGGTGCTCATCCGTCCAGGATGCGCCCGATCACCGCTGCACGTCTTGTACGGAACGTGCTGCGGGCCAGCGGGTTTGCGACAACGGCCCGCGGCCGGTAGACCGGCATCGTGTCTCCCCCCTCCCCGCCGGGTCCCCGTGCCGCCGAACGGCCCACCGGCGATCTGTGGCCCGACGGCGCCGCCCTGCTCGAGGCGATGGCACCGACCCTCGTCCAGCTCATGGACGAGCTGGTGGACGTGATGTTCTGCGCGAAGGACGCCGGCGGCCGGTACGTGCTGGTCAACCAGACGTTCGTGCGGCGCACCAACGAGCGTTCGCGCCGGCAGGTCGTCGGTCGACGTGCCCGCGACCTGTTCGTCCCCGAGCTCGCCGAACGGTACGAGGCCCAGGACACCGAGGTGCTGCGCACCGGCCGCCCGTTGCGCGGTGAGCTGGAGCTCATCCGGCGCGTGGGCGGCACCCCTGGCTGGTACCTCACGTCCAAGCTCCCGGTGCACGCACCCCGGGGCTCCGGCGAGGACGCCTCGGGGGGCGGCCGCGTGCTCGGGTTCGTCTCCGTCTCGAGCGACCTGCGCTCCGGCCGGGCCGACGACGCCACGATGGACGCCATGGCACGGTTGCGGTCCGCGGTGGTCCGGCACCTTGACCGCACGCCCGAGGTGCCGTTGCGGTCCGGCGACCTCGCCGCGATGGCCGGGTGCACCCCCGCCGTCCTGGACCGACGGGTCCGCCAGGTGTTCGGCCTGTCCCCCCTCCAGCTCGTGCTGCGCACCCGCGTGGACCGGGCGGCAGACCTGCTCACCTCGACGGGCACACCGCTCGCCGAGGTCGCGGCAGCCACCGGGTTCTACGACCAGGCCGCGTTCACCCGGACCTTCGCCCGGCTGACCGGCGAGACGCCGTCCTCGTTCCGCCGTCGCGCCCGACGCGGCTGATCCCCTTCGCACGCGCCGCCGCCGGGGCGTAGGTTGCGTGCCATGAGCACCACAGCACCCACGATCACCCTGTCCCACGGAGCGCGGATGCCCCTCCTCGGCCTGGGCACCTGGCCGATGGACGACGCCGAGTCCGCCGTCGCGGTACGCACCGCGATCGAGTCCGGGTACCGCTCGATCGACACCGCGGAGAACTACGGCAACGAGCGCGGCGTCGGTCGAGGCGTGCGCGACGCCGGGATCGACCGGTCCGAGCTGTTCCTCACGACCAAGTTCAACAAGCGCTGGCACAGCGTCGAGGGTGCCCGCCAGGCGTGCGAGGCCAGCCTGGAGCGCCTCGGCGTCGACTACCTCGACCTGCTGCTGATCCACTGGCCGAACCCCGGCCAGGACCGCTACGTCGAGGCGTGGCAGGGGTTGGTCCGCCTGCTCGAGGACGGCGTCGTACGGGCCGTCGGCACGTCGAACTTCAAGCCGGCGCACCTGCAGCGTCTCCTCGATGCGACCGGCGTGGCACCGGACGTCAACCAGATCAACCTCAACCCGTACGCCACCCGGGACGCGACGGTCGCCTTCGGCACCGACCACGGCATCGTCACCGAGGCGTGGAGCCCTCTGAAGCCCGCCACCATGCTCGACGACCCGGCCATCACGCAGATCGCGACCACGCACGGCGCGACGCCCGCCCAGGTCGTGCTGCGCTGGGTCACCCAGCGTGGTCTGGTGACGGTCCCCAAGTCGTCCTCGCCCGAGCGCCAGCGGGAGAACCTCGCTGCCCTCGACCTCGAGCTGACGGCCGACGAGCTGGCCACGATCAGCGCTCTCGACCGGGGCGAGGCGCACGTCACCGACTCCGACGAGTTCGGGCACTGACCGACCCGGACGCGCTACCGTTCCACCGAGGCCCACGACCAGGGCCGCGCCACCCCTGGCAGCACCCCACGAGGGTCGGCTGCCCCTGCTCTCTGGAGGATCCGTTGACGATGACGACGGCGACCACCGCATCCGTGACGGCTGACGCCTCACCCCTGGCGACGGCTCAGGGCCAGCTGACGACGGCCGTCACCCACCTGGGGTACGACGACGGCATGCACCAGATGCTGGCGACGCCCCGGCGGGAGACACACGTCGCCGTGCCGCTGCGCCGGGACAGCGGCGAGACGGTGCTGTTCCACGGCTTCCGGGTGCAGCACAACGTCTCGCGGGGCCCGGGCAAGGGCGGGCTGCGCTACCACCCCGCCGTGGACGTCGACGAGGTCCGGGCGCTCGCGATGTGGATGACCTGGAAGTGCGGCATCGTGGACCTGCCCTACGGCGGCGCCAAGGGTGGCATCGACATCGACCCGCGTGAGTACTCGCAGGCCGAGCTCGAGCGGGTGACGCGTCGCTACACCTCCGAGATCATGCCGATGATCGGCCCGGACACCGACGTCATGGCTCCCGACATGGGCACCGACGCCCAGACGATGGCGTGGGTGATGGACACGTACTCGGTCAACCGCGGCTACACGATCCCGGCCGTGGTGACCGGCAAGCCGCTGGCGGTGGGTGGTTCCCTCGGCCGTGAGACGGCCACCAGCGCCGGGATCGTGCACGTCACCGCCGCGGCCCTCAAGGAGGCGGAGGTGCCGCTGACCGAGGTCACCGTGGCCATCCAGGGCTTCGGCAAGGTCGGTGGGCATGCGGCGTCGATCTTCGCCGACCGGGGCGCGCGGGTCGTCGCGGTGAGCGACCAGTACGGGGGCGTCCGGGCGGACGACGGGCTGGACGTGGCGCGGCTGCAGCAGCACGTCGAGGCGACCGGGTCGGTCCAGGGGTTCGACGGCGGCGACCCCGTCTCGAACGACGAGCTCCTGGCCCTCGACGTCGACGTCCTCGTCCCGGCCGCCGTGGAAGGTGTCCTCGACGAGTCGACGGCCGGGACCGTCCGTGCCCGCTGGGTCGTGGAAGGGGCGAACGGCCCGACCACGGCGAAGGGCGACCGTCTCCTCGCGGCCAACGGGGTGACCGTGGTGCCGGACGTGCTGGCCAACGCGGGCGGCGTCGTCGTCTCCTACTTCGAGTGGGTGCAGGCCAACCAGACGTACTGGTGGTCGGAGCAGGAGATCGCGGAGAAGCTCGCGCGCCGGATGTCGTCGGCCTACGCCGACGTCTCGGCCCTGGCTCGACGTGACGGCATCTCGTTGCGCGAGGCGGCACTGGTCATCGGCGTGCGGCGCACGGCCGAGGCGCACGAGATCCGAGGGCTCTACCCCTGAGACCCGCCGTGGAGGAAATCGCGGCGCGCCTGCGCGCGGCCGGCTGCGTGTTCGCCGAGGACGAGGCACGGCTGCTGCTCGCCGAGCAGTCGGGGGACGAGCTCACCGGGCTGGTCGCGCGCCGGGTGGCCGGCGAGCCGCTGGAGCACCTGCTGGGGTGGGCGGAGCTCGCCGGGCACCGGTGGTCCGTGGGCCGGGGCGTCTTCGTCCCCCGCCGCCGCTCCGAGCTCATGGTCGCCGGCGCCGTCGCGGTGCTCGGGCGTCGCGTGGGCTCGCAGCCGGCGGTCGTCCTCGACCTGTGCTGCGGGAGCGGTGCGGTGGGCGGTGCGGTGGTCCGCGCCGTGCAGGCCGGTCCGCCGGGTGCCGCCGGGGTGTCGAGGCGAGGCGTGGTCCTGCACGCGGGCGACGTCGACCGGACCGCCGTGCAGCACGCCCGGGCGAACATCGGCCCGCTGGGCGGCCTCGTCCACCACGGCGACCTCTTCGACCCGTTCCCGCCCGGGCTGCGCGGGACCGTCGACGTGCTGCTGTGCCACGCGCCGTACGTGCCCACCGAGGCGATCGCCACCATGCCCGCCGAGGCCCGTGACCACGAACCGGTGGTGGCGCTGGACGGCGGCCCTGACGGGCTCGACGTGCTGCGCCGGGTGGCCGCGGAGGCGCCCGGCTGGCTGCGGCCGGGCGGCACCCTGCTGTTCGAGGTGGGCACCGATCAGGTCGCCGGTGCGCTGGCGCTCGTCGGCGCCGCAGGACTCTCCGGTCGCGTCGTGCACGACGAGGACGGCGCCGGCGGGATCGTGATCGTGGCGACGGCGTCTACCGGGGGCGTCGGGCCAGGGTGACGAGGATCGGTGCCACGACGGCGAGGACCGCGGCGACCGTGGCAGCCACGGCGACGACGACGTCCGTGAGGGGACCCTGCGTCCGCGCCACCGCGATCCAGGCGAGCCCCCACCCGGCAGCGAGGCCGACGGGGATCGTCAGGCTCGGCAGCGAACGACCGTAGACCGCCACCGCCACGGACACGAGTGCTCCCGCGGCGACCAGGATCGCACCCCACACGCTCTCGCCGAGCCCGAGCTCCCCCACGTCGTCCGCGGCGAGCGTGGCCGCGACGTTGGCCAGCGTGGCGACGCTCACCCAGCCGAGGTAGAGGCCGAGCGTGACGTCGGTCGCCACCGTGTCCAGCGGCCTGGTCGAGGGGATCCGCAGCACCCGCACGAAGGTGACGCACAGCACGGCCAGCAGCGCGACGATCACCAGCACGCTGCCCCACAGCCAGCCGGCCTGGACCACGCCGATCCAGACGGCGTTGAGCAGCATGGTGCCGAGCACCCACCAGCCGATCGCCCGCAGGCGGGGGTCGGTGGCTCGTCCGGGCAGCGCCTGCACGACCGCGAACAGCAGCAGCCCGGCGTAGATCACCGACCAGATGGAGAACGCCGGCGAGCCGGGCGCGACCACGGTGGCGTCGGCGGACAGCGCACCGCCCGCCGCCTCGGAGACCGGCTGGTCGCCGCCCGCCCCCGCGCCGAGGGCGGCGACGGCGACGGCGACCAGGGAGCCGACCAGGACGACGGCCTGGCGGACGCGGTCGGCGGCGGTGGGGGGCGTCGTGGCGGCCTCGGAGGTGCTCATGGGTCCAGCATGGCGAAGATCAGGCCCCTGAGCACCTGGAACCGAGCAGGTCAGGCGAGGGGCTGCCGGTCCGCCCAGTCACCCAGCGAGACCCGCGGGCCGGTGAAGAACGGCACCTCCTCGCGCACGTGCCGGCGGGCCTCGGTGGCCCGCAGGTCGCGCATGAGGTCCACGATGCGGTGCAGCTCGTCCGCCTCGAAGGCCAGGAGCCACTCGTAGTCGCTCAGGGCGAACGTGCTCATCGTGTTCGCCCGCACGTCGGCGTAGCCCGCGGCGGCGATGCCGTGGTCGCGCAGCATCGTCCGGCGCTCCGCGTCGGGCAGCAGGTACCAGTCGTAGGACCGGACGAACGGGTACACGCAGAGGTAGTCCCGCGGCTGCTCGCCGGCGAGAAAGGCCGGCACGTGACCCTTGTTGAACTCGGCGGCGCGGTGCAGCGCCACGACGGACCACTCGGGCGCGAGAGCGGCCCCGAGCCGGGAGGCGCGCAGCCGCTGGTAGGCGTGCTGCACGGACTCCACGGTGGGTCCGTGCACCCAGATCATGAGGTCGGCGTCGGCGCGCAGGCCCGCCACGTCGTAGACACCGCGCACCACCACGTCGCCGTGCGTCCGGGACGCGTCGCGGTCGGTGCCGTCGTGGGCGCCGTCGCCCCACAGCGCCGTGACGGCCTCCTCGACCGCCTCGGCGCGGGCGCCGTCCTCGGCCGGCAGGGGCTCTGCCACGGAGAACACCGAGATCATCGCGTAGCGGACGGACTCGTTGATGGCCTGGGCGTCGACGGCCTCGCCGGTGTCTGCGTGGATGTGGTGGTCGGTCACGTGCGCTCCTTCTGGTCCGGTACGGCGGGTCTGCTCAGCGGGTCAGGTCGCGCGAGCACAGGGCGGGCACGCCGCTCGGCTCGCCGTCGCGCCGCAGGCAGCAGTCGACCTCGCACACGGAGCGGAAGGCGGGCAGGTCGCCGACCGTGGCCTGCTCGACGTCCTCGCCGCGCGCGATGGCCGCACGCTCGAGCAGGAGGTCGACGAGGCCGGCGACGAACGCGGGACGGGTGCCGACGGTGCCCGCGCGCACGGCGTTCATGCCGAGCTCGGTGGCGGTCTGCATCGCCTCGGTGTCGAGGTCGTAGGCGACCTCCATGTGGTCCGAGACGAACCCGATGGGCGACATCACGACGTCGCGCAGGCCCTCGCCCGCACGTTCCGTGAGCAGGTCGTTGATGTCCGGCTCGAGCCACGGCTGCGTCGGCGGCCCCGAGCGCGAGCAGTACGCGAGCTCCCACTCGACGGCGTGGCCCCGCTCGGCGGCGACCTGACCGGCGATGACCTCGGCCACGTCGAGGTGCTGTGCCGCGTAGGTGGCACCGGAGACCCGTGAGGCCGCCTCCATGGTGTCGGGGATCGAGTGCGTGACGAACACGAGCTTCGCCGCGGCGGGCGCACCGCCCTGTGCCTCGAGCCGGGCATAGCCCTCGAGGACGGCCTCGACGTTGGCCTGCACGAACCCCGGGTGGTTGAAGTACGAGCGGATCTTGTCGAACTGCACGCCGGTGGAGCCCGCGGAGCCGAGCTGGCCACGCTTCTGCAGCGTCACGGCCAGGTCCTCGCGGTACTGGCGGCACCCCGAGTAGGACGAGTACGCGGAGGTCACCAGAGCGACGGCACGCTGCGCGCCCAGCCGTTCGAGCTCGTCGACCGCGTCGTCGGTGTACGGCTCCCAGTTGCGGTTGCCCCACACGACCGGCAGGTCGACACCCCGGTCGGCGAGCTCGGCCTCGAGCGCCGCCTTCAGCGCGAGGTTCTGCTCGTTGATGGGGCTCTTGCCGCCGAAGCCGTAGTAGTGCTCGCCGACCTCCTCGAGGCGGGAGTCGGGGATCCCCTTGCCCGCGGTCACGTTGCGGAGGAACGGCACGACGTCCTCCGCCTTGTTCGGACCACCGAAGGAGTACAGGAACAGGGCGTCGTACGGGCCGGCGTCGGCCGAGCGGGGGGTCATCGGCATGAGGCTCATCCTTGCACCGGTCCGGCCCGACGGGCGCCCGGAGGACGTCCCGTCGGACGTGACATTGAACCGACGTCGCGTCATCTCGCGCGGACCGCATCCTCAAATGTCACGATCAGGTCACGACGGCCGGTAGGCTCGGAGGACCCGGTACGCCCGTGAGCCGAAGGAGGCGACGTGACCCCAGTCCGCACCTCGGCCCGGCGCGGCACGGGCGACGCCGGAGGGCACGGCGCCACGGACACCGCCCGGCCACCCGTCCCGACCGTCGTGGGCCACGCGCGCACCACCGCCGACGCCGAGGCGCTGGCAGCCCGCCTGCAGCGCACCGATCGCGCCTGGCCGGTCGTGGTCGTCTCCACCCCGCGCGACCGGGGACCCTCCGTCGACCCGCACCGGGTGCTGGACGAGGTCCGCGGGCTGGCCGAGGTCGTCGTGGTGCACACCGGGGAACCGTCCTGGGCGTTCTCCCACGGCATGCCGCCCGGCACGCAGGTGTACGGCGGGGCGTCCCGCGTCTACCCCGTCGGGGTCGGATGGGTGCACGACCTGTCACGCTCCCCCGTGTGGTTCGCGGACGACGACGCCGGGAGCACCCGCGTGCACGAACGCCTCGTCCAGGGCGCCCTCACCGCCGCAGCCACCGCGGGGCTCGCCGGCGGGACCACCGCCCCGGCGGGGGCCGGCTCCGTCGGGGCGGTGGTCCTCGGGGTCATCGGCACCCGCGCCCTCGTCCGCACGGCCGCCGGCGCGACGGCACAGGTCGCCCAGGAGCTCACCTGGCCGGTCGTGCCGATCGACCGGCTGCTGGCACCGGGGATGCGTGTGCGCGGACGCCTCGACCCGGGTACCCGCCGGTTCGACGTGCGCGACATGCTGCCCGACGCCACCGCCCAGCTCGCCCAGGTCCACGACGCCTGTCCCCCGGGTGCGGTCGTCCCCGCCCAGGTGCACCACGTCACCGCCGACAGCGTGCTGCTGGCTCTCGCCCCGGCCGTCACCGTCCGGGTGGCGGGGGACCGTGCGTCGCGCGGCGACGACGACCTGCGTGACCTGTTCTCCGTCGGGGAGACGGTCGCGGCCCGGGTGCTGCCCGGCCACCCCGTCCCCGGGCCCGCAGGGGGGACGCTGCGCCCCGACCTGCGCCTCGACGACGTGGCCGACACCGACCCGGTGCTCCCCGCGCTCAGCCTGCTCGACGGCGGGCCTTCCTGGCTCCCGGAACCCGCGCACGAGCCCCTGGTCTCCGCCGACCCGGAGGGTTCGGCCGCGACACCCGACGACCGCGGACCGTCCGGCACGCAGGACCGGGCCACGGACCCGTCCCGGCCGCTGCCCGGCCCGGGTCCCCGCCGTGCGGTCCCACCGCGCGGCTCCGGTCCGCCTCCTGCCGTGCCGGTCGCACCGACGCCGGCTGCCACCTCGCCCGACGACGCCCGCCCGCAGCACGGTGCCGCGCCGTCGTCACCGAAGTACCCGGCCAAGAAGACGCTGGTCAACCAGCTCGAGCTCTCCGTCCACGAGCACCGGTCACGGGCCGACCGCGCCGAGTGCGAGGTGACGGAGCTGCGCGCCACCGCGCACGCCCTGGAGCTCGAGGTCACCGGGCTGCGCGACCTGGCCCGCGAGCAGCGCGACCGGCTCGACCGGCTGCACGACACCGTCGAGCGGTACAAGGCCACGATCCGCAGCGCCCGCAAGGAGCGCCACCGCACCGCACGCCCGTCGTCGGCGGCGCCGGAGCGGTGCTTCGTCGACCCGGAGGACCAGCTTCGGTTCGACGTGCTCCGCACCTGGGTGGAGATCATCGGCCCCGACGAGAAGGCCCGGTACCCGCTGCCCGACTTCGCGGTCGGGCCCCGCTTCTGCGACTCGCTCGCCGACGTCGGGCGGGGCCTGGAGGACCGGGTGCACCGCGCGGTGGTCCTCGTCCTCACCGGACGGGCTCCCGACGTCCCCGGGTTCGAGCTGCACCGGCTGCGCCGCGGCGACGGCGGCGGCAGCCCGCACCTCGTGCGGGAGCACGACGGCGCCCACGCGATGCGCCTGTCGCTGCAGGTGAGCTCTCCGCAGGCCCGTCGCCTGCACTACTGGGTGCTGCCCGGCGGCGAGGTCGAGCTGTCGCGCGTGGTCCTGCACGACGACATCGACCCCTGAACCTCGGGCTCGGCGGCGCCGGGCTCAGCGCCCGGCGAGGACCAGGCTGGTGACCGACGCCGCGACGTCGGCCAGGCGCACCGCCGTCCGCGACATGAGGTCGTCGAGACCGATCGGACCGGGCGCGATCGAGAACGCCGCGGCGATCCCGGCCGCTCGCGCCTGCTCGGCAGGCAGCAGGACCTGCCCGGCGACGACGACGACCGGCGGCCGGGCGGGGGACGCCGCAGCGACCCGCGCGACGCCGTCGGCCACCTTGCCGCGCACCGACTGGGAGTCGAACGAGCCCTCGCCGGTGAGCACCAGCGTGGCGTCCTCGAGCGCCGCCGGCAGCCCGACGGACTCCGCGACCAGCGTGGCCCCGGGCTCCGGCTCGGCGCCGAGCAGCGCGACGAGAGCGGAGGGGACACCCCCGGCCGCCCCGGCGCCGGGCAGGTCGTGGGTCCGCACGCCCGTCTCCCGCTCGAGGAGGTCGGCCCACCGGGTCAACGCCTCGTCGAGGAACGCCACCTCCCCGGGGCCGGCTCCCTTCTGCGGGCCGAAGACCGCAGCGGCGCCGAGCTCCCCCACCAGCGGGTTGGTGACGTCGACCGCCAGCCGCCACCGCACCGAGCGAGCACGCGGGTGCAGCTCGGACAGGTCGAGGGACGCGACCTGGGCGAGCCCTTCTCCGCCGTCGGGGACGGGGCGACCCTCGGCGTCCAGCAGGCGTGCGCCCAGTCCGGTCAGCACCCCGGCCCCGCCGTCGGTGGACGCGGAGCCGCCCAGGCAGACCAGCACCTCCTCGACCCCTGCGTCGAGCACGGCGGCTGCCACCGCACCGGTCCCGTGGGTGCCGGCGTGCAGGGGCTGCAGGGGCGCGTCGCTCACGGCGGGGAGCCCGCTGGCCTCCGCGAGCTCGACGACGCCGGTCCGGCCGTCGGGCGAGACGGCGTACCGAGCGGTGGTGGGACGGCCGACGGCGTCGACGGTCTCGACGTGATGGACGGGGGTTCGCCAGGCCGTGAGCAGGGCGTCGAGGGTGCCCTCGCCGCCGTCGGCCATGGCCAGGCAGGTCACCCGTGCGTGCGGCGCCGCGGCGAGCACCCCGCTGCGCAGCGCCTCGGCGACGTCGGCGGCCGTGAGGCTGCCCTTGAACGAGTCGGGCACGACGACGACGTGGGGCGGTGTGGGCTCAGGAGACATCGGCGAGGTCACGCGCCGAGGATATCCGGACGGGTCAGTCCTGCGGGCGCCAGTCCGGGATGGAGGGCTGAGCGCTCCTGAGCTGGTCGAGCAGGCGGGTCAGCTCGGCCTGCTCGGCCGTGTCGAGCGCGCCGCCGACGTACTGCTCCATCGCGCGCACGTGCCGTCGTCCGACGGTGCGCTGCATGCGCCGACCGGTCTCCGTGAGCGCCACGAGGGTGCCCCGGGCGTCGTCCGGCGGCACGGTGCGCAGGACGAGCTCGCGGTCCTCGAGCCGTTCGACGAGCCGGGAGAGGGACGACTGCGCCATGAGCACGCTCTCGTTGAGATCGCGCAGGCGCATGGTGCCGCCCTCGGCGCGGGACAGCGTGAACAGCACGTCGTACTCGCGGATGGAGATCTCCTGCCAGACGGCGTCGGCCTGGAAGCGCCGCATCAGCGTGACCTGCGTGCGGAAGAGCGCCTCCCAGGTCCGCGCGGCGTCGCGGGCGGTCCCGGGCAGGTGGTCGTCGGGCGGTGTCATGGGAGCTCCTGTTCGGGCGTCGTCGCCGCGGGTCGAGGGTCTATCGTCCCAGCCGGCGCTCACGCCGGGAGAAGTCACGCAGGGCGCGCAGGAAGTCGACGCGCCGGAAGTCGGGCCAGAACGCCTCGACGAAGGACAGCTCGGAGTGCGCGCTCTGCCACATCAGGAAGCCACCGACCCGCAGCTCGCCGGAGGTGCGGATCACCAGCTCCGGGTCGGGCTGGCCCTTGGTGTAGAGGTGCGCGGCGATGTCCTCGACGTCCAGGCTCTCGGCGAGCTCCGCGAGGGTGGTGCCGTCCGCCTGGGCGGCCTTGAGGTAGGAACGCACCGCGTCCGCGATCTCGTGGCGTCCGCCGTAGCCCACGGCCACGTTCACGTGCAGCCCGACGACGTCCGCGGTCTCGCGGACCGCGGCTCTCAGGGTGCCGGCGAGGCGTTCGGGCAGGAGGTCCAGGCGGCCCATGACGCGCAGCCGCCACCGCCGCGACCCGGCGAGGTCGCTCACCGCGTCCTCGATGATGTCGAGCAGGTTGGCCAGCTCGTCCTTGGGGCGTGCCAGGTTGTCCGTGGAGAGCATCCACAGGGTGACGACCTCGATGCCCAGCTCCTCGGCCCACCCGAGGAACTCGGTGATCTTGTCGGCCCCCTTGCGGTGCCCGGTGTCGGCGGTCTCACCGAACGACTTCGCCCACCGCCGGTTGCCGTCGAGGATGACGCCGACGTGCCGTGGCATCTGCTCGCGGTCCAGCGAGCCGGCGAGCCGACGCTCGTACAGGCTGTACAGCGGGTGAGGCAGGCGCACGCTGGTCCTTCGCAAGGGGGAGGCGGGTGACGAATCGGGACAACGGTACCGCTCCCGTGCCGGGCCCCGGGCCCCTGGCTCCGTCCTGCCGGGCGGACCGCGCCGGGTCCTCGCACGATCTTCACAGGACGGTGCGTCGTCGCCCACCAAGCTCGCCTACGTCGGCGTAACCTACGGTACCGTAGGTTGAACCGTCGCCCCCTGGGGCGACCACCCCGGAGAAGGAGAAGCAGTGGCAGGAGGAACCGAGCACCGGTCGCACCGGGCCGAGGCACCGGAGACCGGAACGGACGTCACCGCCGCCGCCCAGGACGTGGCCCGGAGCGCGAAGGACGTCGCCCAGGGCACGACGGGCGTCGCCGAGGGGGCGAAGGAACTCGCCGAGGGCGCGGTCGAGGTCGCCCGGCGCCTCAAGCCCCGGTTGCGCGGGTGGATCCACGCCGTCGCCACGCCCCTGGCACTGGCGGCGGGCATCGTCCTCGTCGTCCTGGCCGAGCCCGTGGCCGGCAAGGTGGCTGCCGCCGTCTTCGGCCTCAGCGCCTTCATGCTCTTCGGCACCAGCGCCGTGTACCACCGCGGCAACTGGTCACCCCGCGTCGCGGCCGTCCTGCGCCGCATGGACCACGCCAACATCTTCCTCATCATCGCGGGAACCTACACGCCGCTCGCCGTGATGCTGCTGGACACCCGCACCGCGACCGTGCTGCTCACGATCGTCTGGTCCGGCGCCGTCGCCGGGCTCCTCGCCCGCGTGCTGTGGATGAACGCCCCGCGCTGGCTGTACGTGCCGGTCTACGTGGCGCTCGGCTGGGTGGCCGTCGCGTACCTCGGCCAGTTCGGCGCCGCCGGCGGCCCCGCGGTCGTCTGGCTCGTCGCGGGCGGCGGCCTCGCCTACACGGTGGGTGCCGTGGTCTACGGGACCAAGTTCCCCGACCCCTCCCCCCGCTGGTTCGGGTTCCACGAGATCTTCCACGCGCTGACGGTGGTGGGCTTCACCTGCCACACCGTCGCCATCTACCTCGCCGCCGTCTGACGGCCTGCGCGACGGGTCAGCGGGGCACGACGGTGTATCGGCGGTTCGCCAGCGAGGGGTTCGCGCGGCGCACGGCCGCGAGCTCTGCGGCGTCCAGGTCCACGGTGCGGTACTGCGGCCGTTCGTCCAGCTCCAGCCCGACGACGCCGTCGGGCCCGGCCAGCAACGACCGCCCCGTGACCCCCTTGCCCGCCATCCCCACACCCATGACCACCGCGGTGTTCTCGATCGCCCGTGCGACCAGCAGCGCACGCCAGTGCTCGGCCTTGAGCGGGCCGGCGACCCATGCCGCCGGGACGAGCAGCACGTCCGCACCGGCGTCGACGACCCGCCGGGCGGACTCGGGGAACCGCAGGTCGTAGCAGGTGATGACGCCGAACGTGAGGTCGCCGACCCGGATCGTCAGGGGCTCCGCGTCCGCCGGACCGGGCTCGAGGCGGTCGGACTCCCGCGTCCCGAACGCGTCGTACAGGTGGACCTTGCGGTAGACCCCGACGAGCCCGCCGTCCGCGCCCACCGCGACGACGGCGTTCACCGCGCGGTGCGGCCCGTGGTCAGCACCGCTCCCGCCGCCCGGCAGCGTCGTCCCGGCGACGACCGCCACGCCGTGCCGCTCGGCGAGCGCGCGCAGGGCCGTCACGAACGGGCCGTCGAGGGGTTCGGCGTGCTCGATGCCGACCCCGTGCCGGTGGTAGCCCGAGGCGTACTCCGGCAGGACGAGCAGGTCCGCCCCCACCTTGGCCGCCGCCCCGAAGGCGTCCGCGACCAGGTAGCGGTTCGCCTCGTGGTCGTCCGCGACCGCCACCTGCGCGACGGTGACCCGCGTCATGACGACGGGCCCCGCCCGTCGCCCGTCCCGTCCGGGCCGCCGTCGTCGACGGCGGCGTCCGGGGAGACCGGCGTGTCCGGGCTGCCCGCCGAGACCGGTGCGGGCTCGTCACGGCGGAACCCGATAGTCCGGCGCTCGGCGACCTCGATGCCGTGCGCCCGGGCGTAGGCGTTCGCCTTGCGCATGTGGCGGCTCAGCGACAGGAACAGGACCACCGCGGCCGCCGCGACGGCGAAGGTCGCGAGGAAGCCCGTCAGACCCGGTGTCACCTCCCAGTCCTCGAGCGGAGGCGTGGTCGACGTCGGTGACGGCGACGGCTCGACGTCGGCGGCCAGACCGACCAGCAGGGCGAGGGACATCAGGACTCCTTCCGCACGCCGGCGAACAGGTCGTCCTCGGGCGTCGTGACCTCGATACGGGACTCCGCGAGCTCGAACTCCTCGGTGGGCCACACGTCCACCTCGATGTCGCGCGGGACGGCGAAGAAGAAGCCGTCCGGGTCGATCTGCGACGCGTGGGCGACCAGGGCGGCGTCGCGCTGCGCGAAGAACTCGGCGACCTCGATGCGGGTGGTGGCGATGCGCTCCGGGATCTCGCGCGCGGTGCGCGACTCGATCCAGTCGCCGAACGGCGACTCGAGCCCCGCGCCCTCCATCGCCTCGTGCACGGCACGGAGCCGGTCCATGGAGAAGCCGTGGTTGTAGTAGAGCTTGAGCGGCTCCCACGGCGCGGCGCCGCCGTCCACGACGTAACGGTCACCGTCGCCCGCCGCGTGGTAGGCCTCGAAAGCCACCTCGTGGCACCGGACGTGGTCCGGGTGCGGGTAGCCGCCGGACGGGTCGTAGGTCGTCATGACGTGCGGCCGGAACTCGCGCACGAGCTCGACGAGCGGCGCGGACGCCTCCTCGAGCGGGAGCAGCGCGAAGCACCCCTCGGGCAGCGGCGGCAGCGGGTCGCCCTCCGGGAGCCCGGAGTCGACGAACCCGAGCCAGTGCTGACGCACCCCCAGCGCCTCGGCCGCGGCCGCCATCTCCAGACGGCGCACGGCACGCTTGGCCTCGAGCGTGTCGAAGCCATGGCCCGACGGCGGGACGAACGACGAGTTGAGCACGTCGCCGCGCTCCCCACCCGTGCACGTCACGACCAGCACCTCGACCCCCTCGGCCGCGTAGCGGGCGGTCGTGGCCGCGCCCTTGCTCGACTCGTCGTCCGGGTGCGCGTGCACCGCCATGAGCCGCAGTGGTTCGCCGGACAAAGGTCCTCCCAGGGTGGATAGGGTGCGGGACGCAAGCGTTCGTCGGGGACAATGGTGTCATGACCTCCGAGCAGCCCCCCACCGTCCCCGCCGGTCGCTACGGCGGGGCGCGAGCGACGGTGCGGCCGACGGCGCGGACCCGCCCTCGACGCCGGGCCCTGGCGATCGCCGCGGCCCTGACGGCCGCCGTCGGCCTGGTCGCCTGGTTCTCGTTCTCCCAGAGCGCCGCCGACCCGGTCACGGCCGAGATGGTCGGGTTCGACATCGTCGACGCCGAGCAGGTCGACGTCACGTTCCAGGTGCACATGCCGGCCGGCACGACAGCGGTCTGCACCGTCGACGTCCTGTCCCCGAGCTATGCGCAGGTCGGCACCCTCGACGTCGCCGTCGGCCCCGCGGAGAGCCGCACCTCGGCGTACCAGGTCTCGGTCGGCACCTCGGAGCTCGCGACGTCCGCCGACGTCGTCGGGTGCGAGACCACCGGCTGACACGCAGCGGCCCGGCACGACCGCGAGCAGCGCGGCGGGCACCGCAGCGCGGCACGTCGGTTATCCTGAGGGATTCACACGCAGTCCTGCGCCGTCCGGCGCGCGTGCCGACGCCCCGCCGGGCGCGCCGACGCGTGCCGCCCGGCGCAGGCCACGAGCACCATGAAAGGAGAGCCCTCGTGACCGAGAGCAACGTCACCTGGCTCACCCAGGAGGCTCACGACCGGTTGAAGTCCGAGCTGGAGCACCTCTCCGGCCCGTACCGCACCGAGATCGCCGAGCGCATCGCTGCCGCACGCGACGAGGGTGACCTCAAGGAGAACGGTGGCTACCACGCCGCCCGCGAGGAGCAGGGCAAGAACGAGGCACGCATCCGCGAGCTGACCGACAAGCTGCGCAACGTCGCGGTGGCGCAGCCCGCGGACGACGGCAAGGTCGAGGCCGGCATGGTCGTCGTCGCCGAGGTGGCGGGCGACGAGATGACGTTCCTGCTGGGCTCGCGGGAGATCGCCGGCACCACGGACCTCGACGTCTACTCCCCCACGTCCCCGCTCGGCGCCGCCATCGACGGCAAGAACGTCGGCGACTCCACCAGCTACACCGCTCCGAACGGGCGCGACATCCCGGTGCTCATCCGCAGCGCCAAGCCCTTCTCCGGCTGACGTCACGGTGCCGGGACGGAGGAGGACGAACGTCCCGGCATCGTGCGGCTGTGGTCAACGTCGCACCTCGGCTTCACCGGCCAGGGGTGGGATTATGCCTCGATCGTGTCTATGGTTGTTCTCGGTATGACAATCTCTGACGAGCAATCGACCGATCCGACCCTTCCGAACGACGCCTCGAACGACGACGCACCACTCACGATCCGCCGACCCACCGTCGACGACGGCGGGGGCATGTGGCGGGTCGCCCGGGACTCCGGTTCGCTGGATCTCAACTCGTCGTACAGCTACCTGCTGCTCGCCGACCACTTCTCCGACACGTGCCGGATCGCCCTCCTGGGCGACGACGTCGTCGGATTCGTCAGCGGCTACCGCCTCCCCCGGGACCCGAGCCGCTACTTCCTCTGGCAGGTCGCCGTCGACGAGCGCGCTCGCGGCCGACGTGTCGCCGGACGGCTCATCGACGCCGTGATCGACGACCAGCCGGAGATCACCTCGATGGTGACCACGGTCACCGAGGACAACCAGTCCTCCCGGCGCGTGTTCCAGCGCTGGTCGGCAGCCCGCGGTGCCACGCTCCACGAGGCGCCCGGCTTCGAGGCCCACCACTTCCCCGACGGCCACGAGGCCGAACCACTGCTCGTGATCGACGGTTTCCGCCACTGACAGGTCCCCCGGGCTGCGCCGGTCCCGCGCGCAGGTGACGACACAGCCCCCGCACCACTCGAAGCACCTGCGCGCACCACCTCAGAGGAGTGTCCTCCGTGACGACCCTGACCCCCCAGACCGACGCGTCGACCACCGACGACCCGACAGGCTTCACCGCCCTCGAGTCCGAGGTCCGCAGCTACTCCCGCGCCTGGCCCGTGGTGTTCGACCGTGCGGTCGGCGCCACGGTGTTCGCCGAGGACGGCACCGAGTACCTCGACTTCTTCGCGGGAGCGGGATCACTCAACTACGGGCACAACAACCCACGCCTGAAGAAGATCCTCGTCGACTACCTCACGAGCGACCGCATGGTCCACTCGCTCGACATGCTGACCACCGCGCGTCGCGAGTTCCTGCAGACCTTCCGCTCGCACATCCTCGAGCCGCGCGGCCTCGACCACAAGGTCGTCTTCCCCGGCCCGGGCGGGGCCAACTCCGTCGAGGCGGCGCTGAAGCTCGCCCGCAAGGTGACCGGCCGCGAGTCCGTCATCAACTTCACGAACGCCTTCCACGGCATGACGCTCGGCGCCCTGTCCGTGACCGGCAACTCCATGAAGCGCGGTGGCGCCGGCATCCCGCTGGTGCACGCCACCCCCATGCCGTACGACGACTACTTCAACGGCGACGTGGACGACTTCCAGTACTTCCAGCGCATGCTCGAGGACGCCGGTTCCGGTCTCAACGAGCCCGCCGCCGTCATCGTCGAGACCGTCCAGGGCGAGGGCGGCATCAACGCCGCCCGCGCCGAGTGGCTGCGCGGCCTGGCGGACCTGTGCAAGGTGCACGGCATCCTGCTCATCCTCGACGACATCCAGATGGGCTGCGGTCGCACCGGCGGGTTCTTCTCCTTCGAGGAGGCCGGCATCGTCCCGGACATCATCTGCCTGTCGAAGTCCATCTCCGGCTACGGCATGCCCATGGCGATCACCCTGGTGCGCCCCGAGCTCGACGTGTGGGAGCCCGGCGAGCACAACGGCACCTTCCGCGGGTTCGCCCCGGCCTTCGCCACGGCGTCCGAGGCGATCCGGACCTACTGGGCCGACGACACCCTCGAGAAGGACGTCAAGGCCAAGGGCCTGCTGGTCGAGAGCCACTTCAACTCGGTCGTCTCGCGCTACCCCGACCACGAGCTGCTCGCCAAGGGCCGTGGCCTGGCGCGCGGGCTGCAGCTGCCCGACGGTGAGCTGGCCGGCCGGGTCACCCAGTACGCGTTCGAGCACGGCCTGCTCGTCGAGACCTCCGGCCCCGACGGCGAGGTCGTCAAGCTGCTGCCTCCGCTGACGATCACCGAGGACGAGCTGCGTCGCGGCCTGGCCATCCTCGACGAGGCCTTCGACACCGTCCTCGGCTGACGGACGCCTGCCCACCCCACCTCTCACGACCGAGGAGAACCATGATCGTCCGCACTCTCGACGAGATCACCGACACCGAGGCCGACATCAAGAGCGAGAACTGGCGCTCCAAGCGCATCATCCTCGCCAAGGAGGGCGTCGGCTTCTCCGTGCACGAGACCACGCTGTACGCCGGCACCGAGAGCTTCTTCTGGTACGCCAACCACATCGAGGCCGTCTTCATCACCTCGGGCGAGGGCGAGATCGAGGACCTGGCCACCGGTGAGGTGCACCAGCTCAAGCCCGGCTCGCTGTACCTGCTCAACGAGCACGACAAGCACAAGGTGCGCCCGCGCACCGACATCACGTGCGTGTGCGTGTTCAACCCGCCGGTCACCGGCCGCGAGGTCCACGACGAGAACGGTGTCTACCCGCTCATCACCGAGCCGGAGACCACCACCGTCTGAGCTCTCACCGCGCGGGGCGACGCGAGAAGAGGCCCCGCGCACGGTCGCGTTCACGGGCGCTGCGCGCCCTGCACTTCGCGTTTGACGACCGTGCGCGGGGCCTTTCTCGCGCCTCTAGGTGCTCCCCGTCTCCGCCCGCGCCTCTCGGACGAGGTCGGCCGACCCTGCGGCTTAGCCGATGCGGTAGCCGTCGGTGCGCAAGCGGTCCAGGACCGCCGCGCGGTGCTCGTAGCCCTTCGTCTCGAGCTGCAGCGTCACCAGCACCTCGGACACCTCGAGCGTGGTGTCGGTGCGCCGGTGGTCCACCCGCACGATGTTGCCCTCGGCCGCGGCGATCGTCTCCAGCAGCGCCGCCAGCGCGCCCGGCTTGTCGTCGAGCCGTACCGAGAGCTGCAGGTACCGTCCCGCGGCCACCAGACCGTGCTGGACGACGCGCTGGAGCAGCAACGGGTCGATGTTGCCACCGGTCAGGACCGGCACCACGGTCCCGGTGTAGGCGTTCGGCGAGACCATCACCGCGGCCACCGCGGCCGCGGCCGACGGTTCCACGACCAGCTTGCCGCGCTCGGCCACCAGCAGCAGGGCCCTGGACATCTGGTCCTCGGTGACCGTGCGGACCTCGACCCCGAGCCGCGTCAGCACCTCGAACGGCACGTCGCCCGGCGTTCCCACCGCGATGCCGTCCGCCATCGTCGGACCGAGATCGCCGGGCACCGGGTGCCCGGCGGCGATCGACGCCGGGTACGCCGCCGCCGACGCCGCCTGCACACCGACCACCCGCACGTGCGGCGCGAGCTCCGCCAGCACCGTCGCGATGCCGGCCACCAGGCCACCACCGCCCAGGGGAACCACGACCGTCCCGACGTCGGGCACCTGCTCGAGGATCTCCAGCGCGACCGTCCCCTGCCCCGCCACGACGTCGACGTGGTCGAACGGGTGGATGAGCACCTTGCCCGTGCGGGCCGCCTCGGCCCGCGCGGCGCCCAGCGCCTCGTCCACGGTCGCGCCGAGCTGGCGCACCTCGGCGCCGTAGCTGCGCGTCGCCTCCAGCTTGGGCACGGAGGCGCCCTGCGGCATGTAGACGACGGCCGGGATCCCGAGCTGCTCCGCCGCCAGCGCGACGCCCTGCGCGTGGTTGCCGGCGGAGGCCGCGACGACGCCCCGCTCCTGCTGCTCCGGTGTGAGGCCGGCGAGCCGCGTGTACGCGCCACGGATCTTGAACGACCCGGCGCGCTGCAGGTTCTCGCACTTGAGGACGACGTCGGCCCCGGCCAGCTGGGACAGCGCCCGGAAGGGGTGGACCGGGGTGCGCGTCACCACCGGCTCCAGCAGCGCGGCAGCCGCGCGGACGTCGTCGAGGGTCACACGATGGATCGGGTGCGGTGCTGTCACGACCTGCTCTCTCCTGCCGGTCCGGCGTCGGGAGCCGGTGCAGCAGGAGCGTCACCCGAGGTGGTGGGTTGCGCGCCGTCGTCGTCGGACGTGCCGGACCGGCTCGGCCACAGGAGCGTACCCGGTAGGTCGGCGAGCGTCGGACGGCGACGCAGGAGCGGCAGGTGATCGTCGGTGCCGAGCTCGGGGAACTTGTCGTGCCCGTGCAGGTACTGGATGACCGTGTTGAGCACCGCGGCCAGCGGCACCGCGAACAGGGCGCCGATGAGCCCGGCGACGAGTGTCCCGGCCGCCACGACGAGCACCACGCCCACCGGGTGCAGCGAGACCGCGTGACCCATGAGGAACGGCTGCAGGATGTGGCTCTCGGCCTGCTGCACCAGCAGGACGATGCCGAGCATGATGAGGGCCGCGATCCACCCCTCGGCGACGAGCACGACGGCGCAGGCGATCGCACCGGTGAAGATCGCACCGAGGATCGGGACGAACGACCCCACGAACACCAGGATGCCGATGGGGATCGCGAGCGCCGGGACGAAGAACGCCGACCCCACCCCGATGCCGATCGCATCGACCAGGGCCACCAGGATCTGGGTCCGCACGTAGGCCGACAGCGTCACCATGCCGCGGCGGCCGGCCTGGTGGACGGTCTCCCGGGCGGAGATCGGCAGGAGGTTGACGGTCCAGGTCCAGATGGTCCGCCCGTCCTGCAGGAAGAAGATGATGCAGAACAGCGCGATGATGACCCCGACCAGGACGTGTCCGACCGTCGTGGCGGCGCCCAGCGCCCCCGTGATCAGGGTGGAGCTCTGGTCCGCGACGAGGTCCTGGGCCTGGCTGCCGAGGTCCGCGAGCGTGGCGGTGTCCAGTCCCAGCGGACCCTCTGACAGCCACGAGAGGAACTCCTCGTACCCCGCCACCGCCTGGTCCCACAGGTCCTGGAACCCGTTGACGATCGACTGACCGGCGATGACGACCAGGCCCGTGACGAAGGCGATCAGCCCGAGGATGGACAGCGTCGTCGCGAGCCCGCGGGGGACGCCCCACTTCTCCAGGGTGATCCGCACCGGACGCAGCAGGATCGTGATCAGCAGGGCGACCGCGACCGGGACGACGATCGTCTTCAGCTCCGCCAGGACCCACAGCAGGCCGGCGACGCCGGCGGCGATGATGAGCAGCCGCCACGACCATGCCGCGGCCCCCCGCACGCTCGCGGGCACCATGTCACGGCCGCTGACAGTCGTCTCACCGGGGGTCGCCACGGCCCCACGATAGGACCCGACCCTCGACGGCGCTCGGCGACGGGACCGCCGGGAATGTGGGGAAGATGTAGACATCGCCGTCTGGCGATCCGGCCCTGGAGAGCTCACCGCCTCCGCTGCGGGTGGACCGTCTCGCCACGTTCCAGCATCGCGACGAACTTCGCGACGTTCCGCTCGCGAGCCGCCGCCGTCGTGAGCGTCGCCAGCCGGTGCAGGATCGCGTAGCGGTTCTGCGAGGTGAGCGTCTCCCAGGTGGCGGCCGCCCGGGGGCTCCGCGCCAGCGCCGCGGCCAGCGCCGGCGGCACCTCGATGGTCGCCGGCCCGGCGTACGCCGCCTCCCACCGCCCGTCGGCCTTCGCCCGGTCGACCTCGGCCTGCCCGCGGGGCCGCATCCGTCCGGCGTCGGTCAGCCGGGCGACGATCTCCCGGTTGCGGACGGACCACGTGCTGCGTGCCCGGCGCGGGCAGTAGCGCTGCAGGCTGGTGTCCTCGTCACGGCTGCGTGCCTGCGCGTCGATCCAGCCGCTGCACAGCGCCTCCTCGAGCGCCGAGGCGCGTGTGAGCGTGGTCGGAGCCGGCCGCCCCTTGCGGGCCAGCACCAGCCACACGCCCTCGGGGGCGGAGTCCTCGTGCTCGTCGAGCCACGAGCGCCACGCCGCCGCATCGGGCAGGACGAGGGGCTCGAGGTCGGGTGGACCAGGGACGAGGGGAGCGCTCACCGGGTCGGCCATGGTCCGACGCTACGACCCGCCCCCGACAGGGTGCAGCCCCGCTCCGGCGCGGGCAGACTGTGCGCGACCGCTGCCGCCCGCTGCGAGGAGCCCACCCATGTCGTCGCTCGCACTGTGGGGCGTGGTGATCGCCGGCCTGGTCGTGCTCACCCCCTTGGCGGACCGGGTCCGGGTCCCCCTGCCGGTGCTGCTGACCCTGTTCGGTCTCGCTCTGCCGCTCGTCCCCGGCACCCCGCACCTGTCGATCGAGCCCGAGCACGTCCTGCCGATCGTGCTGCCGCCGCTGCTGTTCGCCGCGACGCAGCGCTCGACCTCGCGCGAGTTCAAGGGGCAGGCCCGGCCGATCCTGCTCACCGCGGTCGGCCTGACCGTCGCCTCGGCGGCGGTGGTCGCCGTGATCGCCCACGCCGCCGGGGTGCCGTGGGCCGTCGCCTGGGTGCTCGGCGCCATCGTGGCGCCGCCCGACCCCGTGGCCGCGACCGCCGTCGCACGCCGGCTGCGCCTGCCGGGGCGGGTGGTGACGGTCCTCGAGGGCGAGGGCATGTTCAACGACGCCACGGCGCTGGTGATGTACCACGTGGCGGTGGCCGCGGTCGTCGCCGGCTCGGTCACCGCCGGGGAGGTCGGTCTGGACCTGCTGCTCGCCGTCGTCGTCGGCATCGGCGTCGGCCTCGCCGTCGGGTGGCTGGGGCACCTGCTGCTCGGCCGGATCAGGGTGCCCGCCGCGGAGACCACCATCACCCTGGCGCTGCCGTTCGCGGTCTACCTGCTCGCCGAGGAGCTGCACGGTTCCGGGGTGCTGGCCGTGCTGACCCTCGGCCTGCTGCTGCGCGACGTGAGCCACACCTCGGTGTCCTCGGGCGGCTGGCTTCTCGGCCGGTCGGTGTGGGAGTACGCCGACTACCTCATCACGGGCGTGGTGTTCGTCCTCATCGGGTTCGAGCTCACCTCGGTCCTGGAGGAGACGCCGGTCGGTGGGGCCCTGCCTCTCGCCCTGGTCGTGGTGGCGGCCCTCGTGGCCCTGCGGTTCGCCTGGCTGTTCCCGGCGGTCTGGCTGCTCGAGCGCAGCCTCGCGGCGCGAGCGGTGCGTCAAGGGGTGCCCGCCGAGGTGGCCGGCATCGGGGCGTTCACCTCGCGCGAGACCACGGTGATGTCCTGGGCCGGCATGCGGGGCGTGGTCTCGGTCGCCTCCGCGCTGGCGCTCCCCCACCTGGTCGCGGCCGGGGGTGCTTTCCCCCACCGCGACACGGTGGTCTTCGTGGGGCTCGTCGTCGTGCTCGTGACCCTCGTGCTGCAGGGGCTCACCCTCGCCCCGGTGGTGCGCCGGCTCGGGGTCGGCAGCACGGTGGACGAGGCCGCCGAGGTCGCCCGCCTGCGTCAGGAGGCGACCCGGGCGGCGTTGGAGGCGATCCGGGGCCGCGCCGACGTGCCGGCGCCGGTGCGCGACGCCGTCGCCCTGCAGTACGAGGGCTACCTCGACGCCCAGGTGGCCTTGGCGCGCGCCCGGGCCGAGGGCGAGGAGCAGGAGAGGCTCGGCGACCTGGTCGACTCGCTGCTGCGCGACGCCGTCGAGGTCGAGCGCACGGTCGTGATCCGGGCGCGCAGCGAGGGGCTGGCCAGCCCGCACGTGGCCGACGAGGTGCTCGCCGAGGTCGAGGCCCGCGCCGTCCGCGACCTCGACTGAGGCGGAGGCGGGGACGACGGCGGAACACCCTGGGACGCTGGGTCGTTGCGCAGGTGCGGGGTCGGCAGACCGCCCCCGTGACCCACCAAGGAGGCACGCGATGTTCGAGAACCTGTTCGGCCACTCGGCGAAGACGACGATGGTCGCCCCCGAGGACGCCCTCCCCGGCCGCGAGTCCCCCGTCCTGCCCGCCCCGCGGACGCACACCGTGCTGGGCACGTCGCTGACCGGGCCGTGGGAGCCAGGCACGCGGGTCCTCTACCTCGCGATGGGGTGCTTCTGGGGCGCCGAGGAGATCTACTGGCAGGTACCCGGCGTGGTGAGCACCGCCGTCGGCTACATGGGCGGCACGACGCCGAACCCCACCTACGACGAGGTCTGCTCGGCCCGCACCGGGCACACCGAGACCGCGATGGTCGCGTACGACCCCTCCCGGGTGAGCGAGGCCGAGCTGCTCAAGATCTTCTGGGAGCGGCACGACCCGACCCAGGGCTTCCGGCAGGGCAACGACGTCGGCACCCAGTACCGCTCGGCCGTGTACTGGACGACGCCGGAGCAGGCCGAGGCCGTGCGCGCCACGGCCGAGCGGTACGGGCAGGTGCTGACCACCAAGGGCTACGACCCGATCACCACCGACATGCGGCCCGCCGTCGAGGCAGGACCGTTCTTCTACGCCGAGGACTACCACCAGCAGTACCTCTCGGACGCGAAGAACCCGCACGGGTACCGCTGCCACGCCACGACGGGCGTCCCTTACCCCGACGCCGCCTGAGACGGCCCCCCGTAGGCGTGGAGCTCGTGCGGCTGCGCGACGACCTCGACCCCCTGGGCATGGGCCAGCAAGGAGTCGTAGTCGGTCGCGAGGCCCTGCAGCAGGGTCTCGACGGCCGTCTCGATCTCCTCCGGCGTGGTGGGCGCGTGGCCGAACAGCGCCCGGTAGTGCACGAAGGAGCCCAGGAGGTCGACGGCGAGGTCGAGGCCGAGCTCGGCACGGAGGTCACCGCGCTCCCGAGCCCGTGACAGGGTGCGACGGACCGCCTCGCGCGGCGGGTCGAAGAGTCGCGCCATGAGCTCCGCGCGCAGCGCCGCGTCGTCCGCGGAGTCCGCCAGGAGAGGTGCGAGCACGCCCGGAGGGAGCTGCTCGAAGGCCTCGACGAAGAGGCCGAGGCACTCGGCGAGGTCGCACATCGTGCAGGACGTGTCGGGCGGACGGACGCTGCCGATCCGCCGCTCCAGGGCGGCGAGCACCAGGTGCTGCCGGCTGGGCCAGCGCCGGTAGAGGGCCGGCTTGGAGGTCCCGGCCCGCCGGGCGACGTCGCCCAGAGACAGCCGCGCGTACCCGACCTCGTCGAGCACGACGATCGTCGCCGCGAGGACGGCGTCGTCGATCGCGTCGTCCCGGGGCCGTCCGACCCGGGCACGAGCTCGATCCGAGGGAGCCGTTGACATGGCGCCATCGTAGCCTTTAGTTTCGTTACGTGTCGTAATGCAATCGAAGGAGACGCCATGATCCGCACCCGGGCACTGACGCGCCACTTCCGCACCCGCTCCGGCACGGTCGAGGCCGTCCGCGGCATCGACCTCGACGTCGCGGACGGCGAGGTCGTCGCCGTCCTGGGCCCCAACGGTGCCGGCAAGAGCACCACCCTGCGCATGCTCACCACCCTGCTGCCACCCACCTCCGGCTCGGCGCAGGTCGCCGGGCACGACGTCGGGCACGACGCCGTCGCCGTCCGACGGCGGATCGGTCTCGTCGGTCAGGGCCACGGCTCCTCACCCGGGCTACGTGTCCACGAGGAGCTCACCGCTCAGGCACGACTGCACGGGCTCGGGCGACGTGACGCCCGGTCCCGCGCCGCCGAGACCGCGCGGATGCTCGACCTGGACGGCCTGGGCGACCGGGACACCGGCACGCTGTCCGGTGGCCAGCTCCGTCGCCTCGACGTGGCCATGGGGCTCGTGCACCGCCCGCCGGTGGTGTTCCTCGACGAGCCCTCGACCGGGCTCGACCCCCAGAGCCGGGCGAACCTGTGGGGTCACATCCGGCGCCTGCGCGACGACCTCGGCACCACGGTCGTCCTGACCACTCACTACCTCGACGAGGCGGACGGCGTCGCCGACCGGGTGGTCGTCATCGACCACGGCGAGATCATCGCGGACGGCACCCCGGAACAGCTCAAGAGCAAGGTGTCGGGCGACCTCGTCACGGTCGAGCTCGCCGACGCCGCCCAGGCCGACCAGGCCCGCCGGGTCGCGGCCGCGCTCCCCGGGGCCCACGAGATCGAGACCGACGCCGGCACCCTGCGGTTCCGCGTCCCCGGCGGGGACACCGTCACGCCCCAGGTGGTCCGCCTGCTCGACGAGGCCGGGGTGTCCCTGCGCGGGACGCAGGTCAACCGCCCCTCGCTCGACGACGTCTTCCTCACGCTGACCGGCCGTTCCCTGCGCGAGAGCGCCGCCTGACCGCCGTACCGACCTCTGGAGTGCTCATGTCTGCCACCGCCGCCATCCTCGAACGCGACGTCCGCGCCAAGCTCCGTACGCCGTGGCCCTACGTCGAGTCCCTCGCCGACCCCGTCCTCCTGCTCGTCCTGTTCGCCCCTCTCGTCGGCGCCGTGGGCGCGATGCCCGGCATCCCGCCCGGCGACACGCTGCAGTGGTTCGTCCCCGGCATGCTGGTCGTGATGACCTTCAGCACCAGCGCCTTCATCGGGTCGGGGCTGCAGGAGGAGCGGGCCTCCGGCGCCCTGGAGCGGATCCTGGTCACCCCGGCCCCTCGCTCGGCGATCCTCACCGGACGCGTGGGGCGGGTCGTCGTGACCTCGCTGGTCCAGGCCGCCGTCATCACGGCGGCCACCGTGCCGTTCGGCCTGCGCCTCCCCTCGGCGCCGGCAGCGACTCTCGCCGTGCTGGAGCTCGGCCTGCTCGCGGCCGCCCTGGGAGTCTGCTCGTTGGCCGTCGGCATCGCGGTGCAGAACGCCTACGCCTTCTGGGGCGCCGTGACCCTGGTGTACACCCCGCTGATCGTCACCTCGGGCGCGCTGCTCCCCATGGAGGTGGCCCCCGACTGGCTCTACGCCCTGTCCCGGCTCAACCCGCTCGCCCACGCCGTCGACGCCCAGCGGGCACTGTTCGCCGGAGAGCTCGCCAGCGCCGAGATCCTGCTCGGAGCGGCGGTCCCGACGGCGCTCGCCCTCGTCGGGACCGCCGCCGGCGTGCGGGTCCTGCAGCGCATGCGAGCCTGAGCGGGCGCTCCGCTCGGCGTCAGTGGGCGACGGTGAACCGGGTGCGCCGGTGGGCCGGCGTCTCGATCTCGTCGAGCATCGCGCGCGCGAGGTCGGGACCGGAGATCTCCGACCCGCCCGCCCCGTCGGTCAGCAGCACGTCGCCGCCGACCCGGTAGCTGCCGGTGTCCTCACCGGGCGCGTACGCCCCGAAGGTGGCGGCCGGGCTGAGGTAGAACCAGTCGAGCCCGGCGGGAGCCCCGCGCAGGTCGTCGAGGATGTCGGCGAACTCGCTCGCCTCGTCCCGGAAGGCGTCGGGGAACTCCGGGGTGTCGAGCAGCCGCGGTCCGCCCTCGGTGACCTGCAGCGAGGACGCCCCGCCGACGACGGCGAGACGGACGCCCCGCTCCTGGGCCGCGGCGGCGAGCCGGGCGTAGGCGGGGCGGACCTGGCCTGCCATGTCCTCGCGGGGAGACACGGCGGCCACGACGACCTCGGCGCCGTCGAGCGCTGCGGTGATCGTGTCGTCGTCGAGCACAGAGCCCTGGGCGTGCTCGACACCGGGGATCTGCTCCGCCGGGAGCGACCGGCTGACCGACCTGACCTGGTGACCGCGTGCGGCGGCCTCGCGGGCGATGTGGGCGCCGGCATAGCCGGTGCCCCCGACGACGGTGATGCGAACCATCTGGCTTCTCCTCTGATAGTTACTTGTGGAGAGTCACTCTCCATCGGAGACAATAGGTCGTAGACTGTCGGTGCGCAAGGAGGAACCGTGAACCAGCTCCCGTTCGACCCGTACCAGCGCGCCTGCCCCAGCCGGAGCGTCCTGGACCGCATCGCCGACCGGTGGACGGTGCTCGTCCTCGGCGCGCTCGAGGCCGGCCCGCTGCGCTTCACCGCGATCGCCCACCGCGTCGACGGCGTGTCCCAGAAAATGCTGACGCAGACCCTGCGCGGCCTCGAGCGCGACGGCCTCGTCCACCGCGCCGTCCACGCCGAGGTGCCTCCTCGCGTGGAGTACTCGCTCACCGCTGCCGGAGAGGCCGCGCTCGAACCGATCCGGGCGATCGAGCGCTGGACGCTCGACCACGCCGGGGAGGTGCTGACGGCGCGCGCCGTCTACGACGCCGAGCACCCGACACCCTCCGCGAGGTAGCACCTCGCGGCCGTCGGCGCCTGCTGCCACGATGGGACGGTGCTGCTCACCGAGCTCGTCAGGACGCACGCCGCGGTCGCCGCGACGCGCTCCCGGCTGCGCAAGCGCGAGCTGCTAGCGGACGCGTTGCGTGCCGCAGCGGCCCCGGTGTCGGCGTCCTCGACCGACGACGGCGACCAAGTCGCCGAGGCCGACGGGATCGAGATCGTCGCCTCCTACCTCTCGGGCCGCCTGCGGCAGCGCCGCACCGGCGTCGGGTGGCGGTCCCTGACCGACCTGCCGCCACCGGCGCCCGACCCCTCCCTGACGCCCGTGGAGGTCGACCGATCCTTCGAGGCCATGTCCGCGCTCAGCGGGTCGGGCTCCCACGCCGCGCGCACCGGGACGCTCACGGAGCTGCTCTCCCGCGCCACGGCCGACGAGCAGGGCTTCCTGCGTGGTCTCGTGCTCGGCGAGCTCCGGCAGGGCGCGCTCGACTCGCTGCTGCTGGACGCCATCGCCGCCGCCGCGGACGTCCCCGTGAAGGCGGTCCGCCGAGCCGCGATGTTCAGCGCCCTGTCCGGCCCGATCGCGCAGGCCGCGCTCACCGGCGGGAGCGAGGCGCTGGCGTCGTTCCGGCTCCAGGTGGGCCGCCCCGTACGGCCCATGCTGGCGTCCTCGGCGCCCGACGTCACCGCCGCGCTCGAGAAGTTCGCCGGCACCGAGGTGGCCGCGGACGTCAAGCTCGACGGCATCCGCGTCCAGGTCCACGTCGCCGGCGACGACGTCGTCGTGTTCACGCGGTCGCTCGACGACATCACCGACCGGCTGCCGGAGGTCGTGGCGCTCGCCCGGGCCCTCGACGTCCAGGCGGCGGTCCTCGACGGCGAGGCCCTGGCGCTGGACGAGGACGGACGGCCGCGCCCGTTCCAGGAGACCGCCGCACGCACCGGGACCCACGACATCGGCTCCGGCGACCCGTCGATCCCGCTGAGCGTGCGGTTCTTCGACCTCCTGCACCTGGACGGCAACGACCTCCTGGACAGCACGGCCCACGAGCGCTTCGCCGCGCTCGACCGCGTCGCGCCACCCTCCGCCGTCGTCCCCCGCATCGTCAGCGCCGACGCCACCACCGTCCAGGAGTTCTTCGCGGAGACGGTGGCCGGGGGCCACGAAGGGCTCGTCGTCAAGGCGCTCGACGCCCCCTACGACGCGGGACGTCGGGGCGGGGCCTGGGTCAAGGTCAAGCCGCGCCACACGCTCGACCTGGTGGTGCTCGGCGTCGAGCGCGGCTCCGGACGCCGCGAAGGCTGGCTGTCCAACATCCACCTGGGTGCCCGCGACCCCGACGGTGGCTTCGTCATGCTCGGCAAGACGTTCAAGGGCATGACCGACGAGATCCTCGCCTGGCAGACCGAGCGGTTCCGCGAGCTGCAGGTCGACGACGACGGCTGGGTGGTCACGGTGCGCCCGGAGCAGGTGGTCGAGATCGCCTTCGACGGCGTCCAGCGCTCCACCCGCTACCCCGGCGGCGTGGCGCTGCGCTTCGCGCGGGTGCTCCGCTACCGCGACGACAAGACGGCCGACGAGGCGGACACCATCGACACGGTCCGGTCTCTGCTCGACGTCAGAAGTCGTCCGGCGTGATCTCGAGCTCGGCCCAGCGGGCGTCAGCCTCGGCGTCAGGCAACCGTGTCGCGGTGTAGGTACCACTGCGGGGACCGTCGTCCCAGCTGAACGAGCCGCCCCGGATCTCCGAGACGACGGTCCACGGCGGGTAGTCCTCGAAGCTGTGCTCCCTGCCCCCGCCGTCGGCCCACACCACCACGATCCACACGTTCTGCTGGATGGTCAGCGGCCGGCCCGGTGACCAGAACTCCCCCACCAGCGTCGCGGCGTGGCCGGCCACCTCGCCGTCGCGCTGCAGCACGAAGCATCCCCGGTCGAAGTCCCGGAGGCCCGGATCACTGACACGCCTGAGCATGCGCCGATCATGTCACGGCTGCCCAGGACTCCTGTCGGCGGCATGACAAGGACCATCCCGGAGACACCGCGGCCCGGTGGCCAGGAGCAGCCGCTCCCGGCCACCGGGCCGTCAGTGCCGGCGGATGGGCCGGCGAGGTCTTCAGGCGGTGGCGCGGCGCGACCGGGCGTAGAGCACGGCCCCGGTGCCGGTGCCGAGCAGGGCGATCGCTCCCAGCGCGATGCCGATGGCGCGGCCCGGGCCGGTCTGCGGCAGCTCGGCCTGCGACTGGGCGTTCACCGTCTCGGCCGAGTCGGCGCCGGACTCCACGTCGACGACGACCTCCGAGGGGCGGGGCTCGGCAGACTCCTCACCGTCGACCTCCACGGGGACGACCGTCTGGGGGCGCTCGCCGGGGGTCTCGTTCTCGGCAGGCTCCTCGGAGACCTCGGGGGACGGGTCGGTCTCGGGCTCGACGACCGGCTCGCCGCTCGGCGTCGGGGTCGCGGTGGGCTCGGGCTCACCGGACGGGTCCGGCGTCGGGGTCGCGGTGGGCTCGGGCTCACCGGGCTCCTCGGACGGGCCCGGCGTCGGGGTCGCGGTGGGCTCGGGCTCACCGGGCTCCTCGGACCCGGGGGCGTCGACGTAGGCCACGGAGTAGTGGCTGATGCCCTTGCACTTGTTCCCGGTCACGTACGAGATCGTCACCTCGGCCTGCGGCTCGTCGAGGACGACGATCTTCGGTCCCTCGCCCTTCTTCGCGGAACCCGCCTTGACGCAGTAGGCGGAGATGAGCTTGCCCTCGGGCGCCGTCAGCGTGATCGCCTTCTGGTCGCCGCTGACGTCCTTCTTCAGCTCGTCCATGTCCGGGCAGACGTTGTTGTTCCACGAGCGCGTGTCCGTGGGCCAGCCGTAGGTCACGCCAGCCTCGGTGGCGGTGCCGCCCGACCAGGAGGCACCGGTGCGAGTGTCCGAGGGCCCCTGCCACGGGGCCTTGTCGCCGCCGGTCGCGGCAGCAGGTCCGGCACCGAGGCCGAGAGCGAGGAGCACAGCAGCTCCGAGGGCAAGGGGCGTGCGCATGGCGCTCCTAGGTGAGTCAGGTCGGGATGCCCACGCGGTCGTGACTATCGGTGGTCCGAGGAGGTCGCCGCAAGGTGCGCACGCGATGCTAGCGAATCGGACTTACCAGGGGAAGGGGGAAAGAGCGCGCCTGTCGCTTTTCACCCCCAAATCATCGCCCGCGGCGACCGTTGCTCGGGCGGCCCTTGCCCTTCGTCCCGCCACCTCGACCGCCCGCGGCCCGGCCCCGGCCCCGACCGGCACCGGCGTCCTTGCCCGCGGCCGACCGGCCCTTCCCCGCCCTGGCGGCCGCCTTGTCCGCTGCCTTGACCTTCTGGGGCGCGGGCTCGGCCGGAGCACCCCGGCCGCGCGAGCTGTTCGCCGTCCGACCTCGGACGATGCCCACGAGCTCGTCGACGAGCTCGGTCATCTCGTCCTCGCTGCGGTCGCGCAGCCAGACGAGACCGACGGAGGCCTCCGGCAGCCCCTCGACGACCCGGAAGACCGTGTCCTTGCGGTGGTGCAGCCGGGCGAGGGACATCGGGACCACCACGACGCCGGACCCGGCGGCAGCCCAGGCGATCGCCTCCTCGGTGGTCAAGGGCTCCGGGGCCACCAGCGTCCCGGAGCCGTCGTCATAGGGCTCGGGAGGACGCCCCGGACGCTCCGCACCAGCCCCGAACAGCACGTCGTCCCGGGGCACCCACAGCACGTCGTCGGCCAGGTCGTCGGTCGTGACCCGCTCGGACTCCTCCGTCGCGGCGAGCAGGTGGTCGCGCGAGACCACCACGACGGGCAGCTCGTCGTAGAGCGGGATGGCGTGGAACACGTCCTTGTCGACGGGCAGACGCGCGAGCGCCGCCTCGACGTCGCCGTCGCGCAGGGCCGCGGGCACGTCGGCGGCGGCCAGCGGGACCAGCTCCAGGGGGACGTCCGTGATCCGCTGCTCCCACGTCCGCGCCCACCTGCCGGGGGTGGCGCCCGGGACGTAGCCCCAGCGCAGCCGTGGGCTGCCGCCCGGACCCGTCCCGCCGTCGTCGTCCCCGGTCGGCGCGGGGTGCGTGTCGTCGCTCACCCGCTCAGGCTACGGGGCGCCGCGGCAGCCCACCGGCGACTACGCTGGGCCCATGGCCGGAACCCCCTTCTCCCAGCAGGTCCTCAAGCCGTCGAACGCGGCGAAGAAGCTCGGGGTGTACCTGCCCGCCACTCCCCCGGAGTTCCAGGAGCACGGGATCACCCGTGCCGAGCTCGAGAAGCTCGAGGAGCACCCGCCCGAGTGGCTCGCCGAGCTGCGCCGCAACGGGCCCCACCCCCGTCCCGTCGTGGCCGGTCGGCTCGGCATCTCCATCGCGGGGCTCGCCCGCGGCGGGATCACCGACCCGCTGACCACCGAGCAGATCGACGAGCTGCGCGCCGACCCGCCGCAGTGGCTGGTCCGCGAGCGCGAGACCGCCGCGAAGGTCCGCGCCGAGGAGGAGCGCGTCGCCGCCGAGGCGGAGCAGGCGGCCAAGAAGACTTCCCGCGAGAACCGCTGATCTGAACGGCACTTCGTGATCTGAACGGCAGGACGAACTGACGATCAGACCACGAACTGCCGCTCAGATCACGCGCTGCCCGCGCGGTCGGTGTGCCCGAGCGGCAGGTCCGGCGCGACGGCGTCACGGATCGCCCTCTTCAGCGGCGGGATCTCCGGGAACCCGCCCTGGGACTTGCGGTCCCACAGCAGCACCGGCTCCTCGCCGGGCGTGCGCACCAGCTCGACCCGGAAGACTCCGTCCGTCCCGGGGACCAGCGCGACCTCGCCGAGCCGCGTGCGGAAGGTCTGCAGCAGCTCCTGGGCCACCCAGGCGGCGCGCATCAGCCAGCGGCACTGCGTGCAGTACGTGATGGACACCCGAGCGTCCGACGACGTGGCTTCGGTCATGCGCTCAGACTACGGTCGTGCCGTGACACCCCCCGCCGCACTGCCCCCGACCGTGACCGACGCCCTCGCCTCGCTGGTCCCCTGGCCCGACGACGGCACCCGCCCCGACGGCCCCGTCGCCGTCGACGCCACGGACCGCCTGCTGCTGACCGAGTCGGCCCTGCTGGTCGCCGGCGCCGGTCCGCGCGGCGTCGTCGTCCTCGGTGACCGGTTCGGGGCGCTGACGCTGGGCGTCCTGGCGCTCGGGGCCGAGACCGTCCGCGCCCACCACGACACGATCGACTCGGAGGCCGCGACGCTGCACAACGCCACCCGGGCGCAGGAGGCGCTCGACCTGCCGGACGCCCCGTCTCGCATCGCGACGTCGGACGAGCTGGGCCCGGAGCTGCTCGACGGTGCCCGGCTCGTGCTGCTGCAGCTCCCCAAGTCGCTGGGCGAGCTCACCGAGATCACCGAGGCCGTGGCCCGGTACGCCGCCGACGACGTCACGGTGCTGGCCGGTGGCCGCCTCAAGCACATGACCCGGTCCATGAACGACGTGCTCGCCGACCGGTTCACCGAGGTCCGGGCCACGCTGGCGCGCAGCAAGTCCCGCGCCCTCGTCGCCACCGGGGTGCGACCCGAGGCCCGCACCGCGACCCCGCTCTACCCGGCCCGGGCACGCCTGACCGACCCGGAGCTGCTCGCGGCGGCCACCCCCACGCACGACGACGCGACCGCGCCCGAGCACGTCGACGTCGTCGCGCACGGGGGCACCTTCGCGGGCACCGGGCTCGACCACGGCACCCGGTTCCTGCTCAGCACGGCCGGTCGCTGGCCGAGCGCGGCCCGCGTGCAGGACGCCGTCGACCTCGGGTGCGGTACGGGGCTGCTGGCCGTGGTCCTGGGCCGGCGCTACCCGGACTCCCGGGTGGCCGCCACCGACCGGTCGGCGGCGGCGGTCGCCTCCGCACGGGCCACCCTCGCGGCCAACGGGGTCGAGGGCTCCGTGTCACGGGGCGACGTCGGCAGCGACCTGCCGGACTCGAGCGCGGACCTCGTGCTGCTCAACCCGCCGTTCCACGACCGTGCGGCCGTCAGCACCGACGCCGCGCACCGGATGTTCGCGACCGCCGGGCGCATCCTGCGGCCCGGCGGCGAGCTGTGGTGCGTGTTCAACACGAAGCTGCGCTACCGCGGCTCGCTGGCCCGCGCGGTCGGCCCCACGGAGCACGTGGCCCAGGACCCCCGCTTCACGGTCACCCGCTCCCGCAAGCCCTGACCGCCTCTGCCCCCCTCAAGCACCGAGACCCGAGTGCCCAGCGCCGGGCGAGCGGAACGACGAAGGGCGGGGCAGGAGACCCTGCGCACGGTCGTCATCCCCGAAGTGGAGCGCCCCCTGGGGCGCGTGAACGCGACCGTGCGCGGGGTCTCCTGCCCCGCCCGACAAAGGCTCAGCGCACCCCGACGACGTCGACGACGAAGACGAGCGTCGCCCCACCGGGGATGCCGGCCTGCGGCACGCCCCGCGAGCCGTAGCCGTGCTCGGCGGGGATGGACAGCAGCACGCGGTCACCCACGTTGCGCCCGACGAGACCCTTGTCCCAGCCGCCGATGACGGCGCCGACGCCGATCGGGAAGTCGATGGTCTGGCCGCGGTCCCAGGAGTTGTCGAAGACGTCGCCGCCCCAGGTCTGGCCGAGGTAGTTGACGACGATGGTGCGGCCGGCGTCGACGACGGGGCCGTCGCCCTCGGCGAGGACCTGCACCTGCAGGCCGGACGGCGCGTCGCCCGCGGGGAAGGTGATCTCGGGCTTGTCGCCGAAGGAACCGGTGGCGGTGGGCAGGGTGGTCACGGGAAACCTCATCCGTTCTCGGGGAGCCGCGGGTCAGGCCCGGCGGCGGGGCACGTCAAGCGTACGCGGGGTCGGTCAACCCGGCGTCGGCACGCCGGCGACGTGGCGGAGGCTCTCGAGCGCCGCCCGGAGCGGTGGGGTGTGCGCGACGGCGTCCTGCACCACCGCGAAGACCGTCCGCGAGGGAGTGGGGCGCACGACCGGGACGCCGACGGTGCCGGGCGGCAGGTGCACGGCGCCGAGCGCGGGGAGCACCGTGAGGCCGATGCCCGCCGCGACGAAGGCCAGCGCGGTCGGGTAGTCGTGCGCCTCGACACGGAACGCCGGGCTGAAGCCGGCGGCCCGGCAGGCCTCGAGGAGGTTGCGGCGGCACCAGCCACGGGCGAAGTCGTTGTCGATCCACGCCTCGTCGGCGAGCTCGGCGAGCTCGATCTCGTCACGGTCCGCGAACGGGTGATCGGTGGGCAGGACGGCGACGTACGGGTCGTCGAGCAGGTGGTGCGCCGTGAGGCCCCGGCCGGGCTCGTGGCCTCGTCGGGCCACCAGCACCTGCAGGTCGGCACGCTGCCCGGGGTCGGTGGGCACGTCCTCACGCAGCTCCAGCTCCAGACGCAGGCGGGGGAACCTGTCGGTGAGCGCGCTGACCACGTGCGGCAGCCAGGCCGCGCCGACCGAGGCGAAGTAGGCGATCGAGAGCCTTCCGGTGCGGCCGGAGCGCAGGTCCGCGACGAACGACTCCGCCTCGCCGAGCCGGGCGAGGACGGCGTCGGCCTGGGCCGCGAGCGCCTCTCCGGCCGCCGTGGGGCGGACCCCGCGGCCGTGCCGGGCGAGGAGCTGCAGGCCGGTCTCGCGCTGGAGCGCCGACACGTGCTGGCTCACGGCGGACGGCGTGTACCCGAGGTTGGCGGCGGCTGCGGCGACGGAGCCGCTCGCCACCACGGACCGGAAGACGCGCAGACGGTGGACGTCGAGCATGGGTCAACGCTACAGCGCGACTGAAGAGTCCGGTAGATATCAGGACTAGTGCTGAACCTTTGTCTCGGGTGACCATCGGACCATGACCACGACTCACCCTCCGGCGACCGCCCCCGGCCGGACCGGCACCCCCCGGGCCGGCCTCCTCACGGCCACGGCGATTGCCGTCACCGTGCTGCTGTGGGCCTCGGCCTTCGTCGCGATCCGAGCCGTCGGCCACCACGTCGACCCCGGTCCGCTGACGCTGGGCCGTGTCGCCGTGGGCAGCGTCGCCCTGACGGCGATGGTCCTCGTCGTCCGGACCCGGCGACGCCTGCGCGCGGTGGGCAGCGAGGGCGCTCCGCACGGCGCCCACCGGACGACGCGCCCGGGGCGCACCGCCGTCCCGCGCGGCCGCGTGCTGCTGCTCGTCCTGGTCTGGGGCGTGGCGTGGTTCGGCGCGTACAACCTCACCCTCAACGCCGCCGAGCAGCACCTGGACGCCGGGACCACCGCGCTGCTGGTCAACATCGCCCCGATGCTGGTCGCGGTGCTCGCCGGGCTGGTCCTCGGCGAAGGCTTCCCCCGGCGACTGCTGGTCGGGATCGCGGTCGCGTTCGCCGGTGTCGTCGTCATCGCCGCCGCCACCTCGTCCGGGCGGTTCGACGCCGTGGGCGTGCTGCTGGGCCTGGTGTCCGCCGTCCTCTACGCCGGTGCTGCCACGCTGCAGAAGCGCCTGCTCCCGTTCGTCGACGCCCTCACCATGACGTGGATGGGCTGCCTGGCCGGCACGGCGGTGTCGCTGCCGTTCCTGCCGGGCCTGGTGAGCCAGGTGTCCGGGGCCACGACGTCGACCGTCCTCGGCATCATCTACCTCGGCGTCTTCCCCACGGCCATCGCGTTCAGCACCTGGGGGTACGTCCTGACGCGGGCCAGCGCCGGGCGCACCGCCGCCACGACGTACGCGGTGCCGGCCGTCGTCGTCCTGCTGTCGTGGACCCTGCTCGCCGAGGTTCCTCCCCCGGCTGCCCTGGTCGGCGGCGTCCTCGCCCTGGTGGGGGTCGCGGTGGCCACGCTGCCCTCGCGCCGTCGGCCGCCTCGTCCGGTTCCCTCAGCCTGAGAGCTCCTCCAGCGCGGCGGCCTTGGCCTGCAGGACTGCTCGCTCGCGCTCGTTGCCGCACAGCCGTGCCGCGGCCTCCAGCTCGCGCCGCGCCTCGTCCGGCCGTCCGAGCCGGGACAGCAGCTCGCCGCGCACGCTCGGCAGGAGGTACGAGCCCGGCAGGGCGCCGCCGGCGACGAGCCCGTCGACGATCTCGAGCGCCTCGGCGGGCCCGGAGGCCATCGACACGGCCACGGCCCGGTTCAGGTCCACCACCGGCGACGGCGCCACCCGGCCGAGCGCCTCGTACAGCACGACGATGCGCGCCCAGTCGGTGCCCTCCACCGAGGGTGCGACGTCGTGCTGCTCGGCGATCGCGGCCTGGAGCCCGTACGGCCCCAGACCGCGCCCGGCAGCCTCGGCGCGCGCCAACGCTGCCCGTCCGCGCCGGATCGCCGAGGCGTCCCACCGACGTCGGTCCTGGTCGGCCAGCAGGATCGGCTCGCCGTCCGGACCGGTGCGCGCCGGGAAGCGGGCGGCCGTCAGCTCGAGCAGCGCGAGCAGTCCGGCGGCCTCCGGCTCGTCGGGCACGAGCCGCGTCAGGACCCTGGACAGCCGGATCGCCTCCCGGGCCAGGTCCGCGCGGATCCAGTCGTCGCCCCCGGAGGCCGACGACCCCTCGGTGAAGATCACGTACAGGACGTTGAGCACCGAGCCGAGGCGTGCGGCCCGCTCGGCGGCCGGCGGCACCTCGAACGGCACCCGCGCCGCACCCAGGGCCTTCTTCGCCCGGGTGATGCGGGCCTGGATCGTGGCCGTCGGCACCAGGAAGGCGCGGGCGATCTCCTCGCTGGTCAGCCCACCGACGACGCGCAGCGTCAGCGCGACCCGCGCCTCCTTGGACAGCACGGGGTGGCACGAGGTGAAGATCAGGGCGAGCTTGTCGTCCTCGATGCGGTCGGGGTCCCACAGCAGGTCGGGCTCCTCGGCGCCCGACGGCGTCGCGCCGCCGTGCGCCCCACCCTCGCCCAGGTCCCGGGCGAAGGCCGCGTAGCGCACGTCGCGCGCCGACCGCCGACGGAACGCGTCGATGGCCCGTCGGCGCCCGGTGGCCAGCAACCATCCCGTCGGGTCGCGGGGCACGCCGTCCCGTGGCCAGCCGACCAGCGCCTCGGCGACGGCCTCGGAGGCGACGTCCTCGGCCAGCGCGAGCTCGCCGGTGTAGCGGGCCAGCGCGCCGACGATCCGGGCGGACTCGATGCGCCACGTCGCCTCGACCGCACGGCGCGCGGCGTCGGGACCCTGCTCGGCCCCGACGCCGGACACCTCCCGTGCGCCGCTCACTCGGTCCCGAGCTCCTGGCGCCACTCCTTCTCCTTCTGGATCCACTCGTTGTCCTGCGGGAAGTCCTCGACGCCGTTGATGCGCCGCACCTCGAGCCGGGTCCCCGGGCCGCTGAGCGGCGCCCGCTTGGCCCACTCGATCGCCTCGTCGCGGCTGGAGACGTCCAGGATCCAGAAGCCGTTGAACAGCTCCTTGGTCTCCCCGTAGGGGCCGTCCGTCACCACCGGCGTGTCGGTGGAGAAGTCGACGACGGCGCCCTCGGAGGCGTCGGCGAGCCCTTCGCCCGCGGCGAGCACCCCCGCGTCCATCATCTGCTCGTTGTAGCGGCCCATCGCAGCGATGACCTCGGTGAAGTCCGTCGCCTCGAAGGCAGCCCTGCCCTCGTCGGTCCCTCGCATGATCAGCATGTACTTCGTCATGATGTCCTCGTCCTCAGGTCTGGTGGGGTGGTCGACGGTCCGGCTCAGAGCTGGCCCGTGCGCTCGCGCCAGGCACGCTCGCGACGGATCCACTCGTTGTCCGCCGGGAACTCGTCGATCGTCGGGATGCGGCGGATCTCGGACTTCATGCCCGGCCCGGCCAGCGGAGCCTTCTTGGCCCACGCGACGGCGTCGTCGATGGTGGGGACGTCGAGGATCCAGTACCCGTTGAACAGCTCCTTGGTCTCGCCGTACGGGCCGTCGGTGACGGTCGGCTCCTCGGTGGAGTAGTCGACCACGACGCCCTTGTCCGGCTCCTCGAGCCCTTCGGCGGCCAGCAGCACCCCGGCCTCGATCATCTCCTCGTTGAAGCGCCCCATCGTGGCGAGCATCGCCTCGAAGTCGATGCCGGACTCGGCGAACGCCGCCTCGGCCTCGTCGGTGCTGCGCATGATCAGCATGTACTTCGCCATGGTTCTCGTCTCCCGTGTCGACGGCCCCCGTCTGGGACCTTCTCACCCCCAGGTCGAACAGGAAACTCGTGGATCGACACGAGACGTCACAACTGTGTGAAACTTCGTCGCCCACGGGGACGCGAACTGGCGCATCGCCCCCCGCGCGACGCACTCTGGACCCATGACGCTCGATGCCCAGCCCACCCCACGGTCCGACGGCCGCAGCACCTTCCCGTCGATCGCGGAGTACGCGTTCCTGTCCGACTGCGAGACCAACGCTCTGGTGGCCCCGAGCGGCGCCATCGAGTGGATGTGCCTGCCCCGGCCCGACTCCCCCAGCGTCTTCTCGGCGATCCTCGACCGAGGAGCGGGGATGTTCCGGGTGGGCCCGCACGGCGCCCGCGTCCCGGTCGCGCGCCGCTACCTGCCGGGCACCCTCATCCTCGAGACGACCTGGCAGACCTCCACCGGCTGGCTCGTCGTGCGTGACGCGATGGTCATGGGGCCCTGGCACAACCTCGCCGAGCGCTCCCAGACGCACAAGCGCACCCCCACCGACCACGACGCCGAGCACGTGCTGCTGCGCACGGTGAAGTGCGTCTCGGGCACGGTCGACCTCGAGGTGGTCTGCTCCCCCAAGCCCGACTACGCGCGGGGGGAACCGGGGTGGGAGTACCTGGACGACGGCTACTCGTCCGTCGTGGCACGGATGGGCGACGAGAACCCGGACCTGCGGCTCAGCTCCAACCTGCGGTTCGGCCTCGAGGGCCAGCGCGCCCAGGCGCGCACCCGGATGAGCGAGGGCGAGACGGCCTTCGTGGCGCTCGCGTGGTCCCCCCTGCCCGCCCCCGCGACCTGGGACGAGGCCGTGGACAAGATGTGGCGCACCGAGCAGTTCTGGCGCGACTGGATCACGCAGGGGTCCTTCCCCGACCACCCGTGGCGCATCTTCCTGCAGCGGTCCGCCCTCACGCTCAAGGGGCTGACGTACGCCCCGACGGGAGCCCTGCTGGCCGCGGCGACGACGTCGTTGCCCGAGACCCCGGGCGGTGAACGCAACTGGGACTACCGCTACGCGTGGATCCGGGACTCGACGTTCGCCCTGTGGGGCCTGTACACCCTCGGGCTGGACCGGGAGGCCAACGACTTCTTCGCGTTCATCCAGGACGCCTGCCACGACAACAAGCAGCTCCAGATCATGTACGGCGTCGGCGGGGAGGAGAAGCTCACCGAGTCCGAGCTCAACCATCTGACCGGCTACGAGGGCGCCCGGCCGGTCCGCGTGGGCAACGCCGCCTACAACCAGCGTCAGCACGACGTGTGGGGGGCGGTGCTGGACTCCGTCTACCTGCACACGCGCAACCGCGAGCAGCTCCCCGAGGCCCTGTGGCCGGTGCTCAAGCGTCAGGTCGAGGAGGCGGCCAAGCACTGGCACCTGCCCGACCGGGGCATCTGGGAGGTGCGCGGCGAACCACAGCACTTCACCTCGTCCAAGCTCATGTGCTGGGTGGCGCTGGACCGGGGTGCACGGCTGGCGCGCCTCTACGACGAGCCGGACTTCGCCGAGCAGTGGCAGAAGCTCGCCGACGAGATCCACGCCGACATCTGCGCCAAGGGCATCGACCAGCGAGGCGTGTTCACCCAGCGCTACGGGGACGACGCGCTGGACGCCTCGCTGCTGCTGGTCCCGCTGCTGCGGTTCCTGCCGCCGGACGACGAGCGCGTGCGGGCCACCGTGCTGGCGATCGCGGACGAGCTCACCGAGGAGGGCCTGGTGCTGCGCTACCGGGTCGAGGAGACCGACGACGGGCTGGCCGGCGAGGAGGGCACCTTCACGATCTGCTCGTTCTGGCTGGTGAGCGCGCTCTGCGAGATCGGCGAGATCGAGCGGGCCCGGTCCCTGTGCGAGCGCCTGCTGTCGTTCGCGTCGTCGCTGAACCTCTACGCCGAGGAGATCGACCCCCGCACCGGCCGGCACCTGGGGAACTTCCCGCAGGCGTTCACCCACCTGGCGCTCATCAACGCGGTGATGCACGTGATCCGCGCCGAGGAGGAGCCCTCCGACCACCGGGCCTTCCGGACGCCGAACGGCACCTGAGCGTCGCGCGGGAGGGCACCCGAGGGCCTCTTGACACTTTTGGCTAACAGGCGTAGCTTTCAGGCTATGGCTGATACCCCAGCACGCTTCCTCCACCTTCCCGAGGGTCGCCTCGCCTACTCCGACACCGGCGCACCGAGCGACCCGCTCCTCGTCGCGGTCCCGGGCATGGGCGACCTGCGCTCCACCTACGACGACGTCACCCCGGCCCTGGTCGAGGCCGGGTGGCGCGTCGTGGTCGTCGACCTGCGCGGCCACGGCGACTCCGACACGACCTTCACGCACCACGGGGACGACGTCACCGGCGCCGACCTCCTGGCCCTCGTCGAGCACCTCGACGCCGGCCCGGCGGTGCTGATGGGCAGCTCCATGGGCGCCTCGGCCGCGGCCTGGGCGGCTGCCGAGCGTCCCGACCTCGTCCGCGGGCTCGTCCTGCTCGGCCCGTTCCTGCGGGAGACCGCCTCGCCGGGCAAGCAGCGGCTGCTGCACGCCCTCTACCGGGTGCTGTTCCGCCCGCCGTGGGGCGCCGCGGCCTGGGGAGCGTTCTACTCCTCGATCAGCAAGGGTCGGCGCTCCCCCCGGCATGCCGAGCACGTCACCGCCGTGCGTGCCGCCATGCGCGACCGCGCACACCTCCGCTCGTTCCGCGACCTCGCGCTGGCCCTGGACCACTCGGTGGTCGAGCGGCGGCTGGACGCGGTGCAGGCACCCGCGCTCGCCGTCGTCGGCGCCCTCGACCCGGACTTCCCGGACCCTGGCGCCGAGCTGGCGTGGGTCCAGGCGGCGCTCGGCATCCGTCCCGAGCACGCCGTGCTGGTCCCCGACGTGGGGCACTACCCGCAGCACCAGGCACCCGACGTCGTGGCGGCGTCCGTGCTCGACTTCCTCGCCCATCTGCCCGCGGCGGGCGGTGAGCGACGTGCCTAGGGCCGGGCTGTCCCGCGAGGCGGTCGTGCGCCTCGCACTCGAGGTGGTCGACGACGGCGGCGCGGCGGGGTTCGCCGGTCTGACGCTCGCGCAGGTCGCCGGCAGGGCCGGGGTGGCCACGCCCAGCCTGTACAAGCACGTCGGCTCGCTGGCCGAGCTGCGCCGCGAGGTCTCGCTCCAGGCCACGACGGAGCTGACCGCGGCGGGGTCGCGGGCGACGGTCGGACGCTCCGGGCCCGACGCCGTGCGCGCCCTCGCCCACGCCTGGCGCGGCTACGCGCTCCAGCACCCTGGACGCTACGCCGCGACGCAGGTCGCCCCCGACCCCGACGACCCGGCCGAGGCCGCGCACCGTCAGGTCGCCGCCCAGGGCGTCGAGGTGGCCGCCGCCGCCCTGCGCGCCTTCGACCTGCCCGACGACCGGCTCGTCGACGCCGTCCGCGCCGCCCGGTCCGCCGTGCACGGCTTCGTCGCCCTCGAGCTGGGCGGCGGGTTCCGGCTGCCGCAGGGCGTGGACGCCAGCTTCGACGTCCTGCTGGACATGCTGGTCGCCGGGATCACGGCGCTCTCCGTGCACGAGACGCCGTGAGCACCACCCGGTGGACCGTCGCCGCCGCCGTGGCGGCCGCGGCCGCCTTCCTGCTGTTCCCGGTGCTGCGGCCGTGGCCCGACGAGACGGTCGCGACGGCGGAGCTCGCCGCAGCGTTCGCCTCGGACCGCTGGGTGCTGGCGCACCTGTGCGGGATCCTGGGGCTCGGGCTGCTGGCCCCCGCGCTGCTCGGGGTACGCACGCTCCTGGTCCGGCGCGACCCCGACACGCGGCCCGGAAGCGACGCACGGCCCGGACAGCGCGCGGCGACCGCCGCCGTCGTCAGCGCGTGGGTCGGCGCGGGACTCTCGGCGCTCTACTTCGGGGCCGAGACGTTCGGGGTCCGCACGGTGGCGGAGGCGGCCCTGCGGGACGGGGACCTCGGGCTGCTCGCGGAGGTCGAGGCGCTGCGGCTGGAGCCGGCCGCCGTCGCACTCTTCGGCGCCGGCCTGCTGCTGGTGGCCGCGGCGGGCGTGCTCGTCGCCGTGGCGCTGTGGCGCGCGGGGGCGTCGCCCCGGTGGGTCGGGATCCCGCTGGCCCTCGGGCTCGTCACCCTGCTGCCGCAGTTCTGGGGCGGGCCAGGTCTGCGGATCGCGCACGGGGTGCTGCTCGCCGCCGGGACGTTGCTGCTCGGGTGGGCGGCGGCCCGGCTCTCCTCCGAGCGCTGAGCAGAACGCCACCTCCGCGGAGCCTTGCGCCACCACGCCGGACGCGAAACGGCCGGGCACCTCGGTGAGGTGCCCGGCCGCTGTCGCTCGTTGAGGTCAGTCGCCGCGCAGGATCGCGAGGAGGCGCAGGATCTCCAGGTACATCCAGATGAGCGTGACCATGAGGCCGAAGGCCGCCGACCAGGCGAACTTGGCCGGGACGCCGCCCTCGACGCCGCGCTTGATGGAGTCGAAGTCGATCATGAGCATCGCCGCGGCAAGACCGACGGCGAACAGCCCGATGAGGATGCCGAGCGTGCCGCCGCGCATGCCCCAGCCGTCGAGCACACCGGTCCACACGAGAACCACGTTGACGAGCGAGAAGACGAGGTAGCCGACCATCGAGATCAGCACCCAGCGCGTGAACTTCGGGGTGACGCGCACCTTGCCGGAGCTGAACAGCGCCAGCGAGACCGCGAAGACCGACAGGGTCGCCAGGACGGCCTGCAGGACGATGCCGTCCTGGAAGGACTCGTACATCTTGGAGATGCCGCCGAGGAACGCACCCTGCGCGATCGCGTAGAGGGTGATGAGCACCGGGCTCGGGTTCTTCTTGAAGGCGTTGACCAGACCGAGCACGAGCCCGACGATCATGCCGATGACCCAGAGGCCCGGAGCGACGACCCAGGTCGCCGCCGCGACCACCACGAGGAGCGAGAACAGGCCCGCCGTCTTCATGATGACGTCGGTGTAGGTCAGGCGCTTGGTGTCGACGGGGGACGCCGACGGCGCGTTGTACATGTTCTGCAGCGAGGCGGCGTCGGCCGCCTGTGCGCCACCGGCGCCGTACTGGGTGTACGGGGACGGGGCTGTCGCCGTGCCCCCCTTGGCACCGCGGCGCGGCTCGCCGAAGACGTCGCTGTTCGAGAAGACGGGGTTGCTCATGAGCTCCTCCTGGTCGCGGCTGCCGGGTGCCCGACGACGGGTCGTCGCGCGGACAGGGCCGGGTCGCTGGCCGT
Organism: Isoptericola halotolerans; assembly: GCF_013149785.1. Taxonomy (GTDB): domain Bacteria; phylum Actinomycetota; class Actinomycetes; order Actinomycetales; family Cellulomonadaceae; genus Isoptericola; species Isoptericola halotolerans. The sequence goes on along the minus strand of NZ_JABEZU010000002.1, from coordinate 552,681 downwards.
GGCCATCATCCTAGGCAACGCGCGACCCGGCCGTCAGGTTCCCGGCCGAACTGTGACGTTCTCCGATCAGGTCGGCACGGCGCGGCCAGGTCGGCAGGGATGTGTGCCGACCCGGCCGCGACGTGCCGACTCGACCCTCAGCTCTCCTGCCGCTCGGCCTGCTTGGCCTCCCGCTTCGCGGCCCGGCGCTCCCGGCGTGCCGCCCGGCGGTCCTTGCGGCCCTCGACCATCACGTAGAGCACGGGGACGATGAGCAGGGTCAGCAACGTCGACGAGATCAGACCGCCGATCACCACGAGCGCGAGCGGCTGGGAGATGAACGCCCCGCCCCCGGTCACGCCGATCGCCATGGGCGTCAGCGCACCGATGGTGGCCAGCGCCGTCATGACGATCGGCCGCAGACGCTTGCGGGCGCCCTCGCGCACCGCCTCGTCCAGCGACCGGCCGCGCAGGCGGTACTGGTTGATGAGGTCGATGAGCACGATGGCGTTCGACACCACGATGCCCACCAGCATCAGCACACCGATGATCGCCGGCACCCCGAGCGGGGTGTTCGTGACCAGCAGCGCGACGAGCGCACCGGTCGCCGACAGCGGCACCGAGACCAGCAGGATGAGCGGCTGGACCAGGGACTTGAACGTCGCGACCATGATCAGGTAGACGATCGCGATCGCGGCGAGCAGCGCCAGGCCCAGGTCGGCGAAGGCCTCCTCCTGGTCGGCGGCGACCCCGCCGATCTCGACCGACGCGCCCGGCGGCAGGTCGAGCCCGTCGACGGCGGCCGTCACGTCGGCGCCCAGCGTGCCCAGGTCCTGGCTCTCCGGGGTGATCGACACGGTGGCCGACCGCTCCCCGTCCACCCGGCTGATCGACGTCGGCGTCTCGACCTCCTCGACCTCGGCCACGTCGGTGAGCGGCACCAGGCCGGTGGCGGTCGGGATCTCGATCTCCTCGACCTCCTCGACCGTCGCCGGCGCCTCGCCCGTGACGACGACGGCGTCCACCGGCCCGCCTCCGAGGTCGACCTCGCCGACGGTCTGCTCCGGGTTCATGGTTCCCGAGACGATGCCGGCGACCTGGGTCTCGGTCAGGCCCGCCTCGGCGGCCGCCTCGCGATCGACCGTCACCTGCAGGACCGGCTGCGCCGAGGCGAGGTCGTTGGTGACCTCCGCGACGCCGTCCAGCCCGCTGACGGCGTCCTGGGCCGCCGACGCGGCCGAGGCGAGGTCGTCGGAGTCGTGCGCGCGGACCACGAGGTCGATGGTCGTGGAGCCGAAGCCGGCGTCGCCGCCGGCCACGCTGACCTCCGTCGTCGGGCCCTCGCCCGCGAACTCTTCGGCCGCCGCGCGGATCTCGGCCTGCACGGCGACCGGGTCGACCTCACCGTCGAGCGTGACGGAGAACGTCGCCGTCGGCGTCGCCCCGCCGCCGAAGAACGCGGCCTCGCCGGCGTCACCGGCGCCCACGGAGGTCTGGACGGTCTCGATCCCGTCGACATCGTCGAGCGCCGCCTCCATGTCGCGGGCGGCGTCGTCCTGCGCCTCGAGCGACGCGGTGTCGGTGAACGTCTGGGTGACGGTGACGGTGTCCTGGCCGGAGTCGCCGATGAAGTTCGTCTCCAGGCGCGGCACCAGGGCGAGCGTCCCGGCGAGGATGCCGACGGCGATCGCCAGCGAGATCCACGGGTGGCGCAGCGAGGCGGCCAGGCTGGGCACGTAGGCGCGCTGCCAGAGCCCGCGGCGCTCCTTGGCCTCGGCGGCCTCGCGGATGGCCTGGCCGCCGTCGGTGGCGCCCTCGGTCCCGCGCGGGGCCTTGACGAACCAGTACGCCAGCACCGGCACGATGGTGAGCGCCACGAGCAGGGAGGCGAGCATCGCGATGGCGACGGTGAACGCGAACGGCCGGAACAGCTCGCCGGTCATGCCGGAGACGAGCCCCAGCGGCAGGAAGACCGCCACCGTACAGATGGTGGACGAGGAGATCGCCCCGGCCACCTCGCCGACGGCGGTGAGGATCGCCTGCTTCTTGTCCTCGCCGTAGGACAGGTGTCTCTTGATGTTCTCGATGACGACGATCGCGTCGTCGACCACGCGCCCGATCGAGATGGTCAGCGCGGCGAGCGTGAGGATGTTCAGGGTGTAGCCGGTGATGTCCATGACCAGGAACGCGGTGGCCAGGGACAGCGGGATCGACACGGCCGAGACCAGGGTGGAGCGCACCGAGAGCAGGAACACCAGGATGATGAGGATCGCGAAGATCAGACCCAGGCCACCCTCGGTAGCCAGCCCCTCGATGGACTCCTCGATGAAGGGCGCCTGGTCGAAGACGACGGCGGTGCTGATGCCGGCGGCGTCGAGCTCGGCGGCGTTGTCGTCGAGGACCTCCTGCACGGCGTGCGAGACGTCCACGGTGTTGCCCTGGGGCGTCTTGGTGATGGCGATGCCGAGCGAGGGCTCGCCGTCCAGACGGGAGAAGGAGGTCGCCTCGGTGGCGGCGACGGTGATCTCGGCGACGTCGCCGAGCAGCACGGGCTCCGGCAGCTCCGGCGGCGCGTTGGCGTCCGGCAGCAGCGCGTCGTCGCCGGGGACGATCGCCTCGTCGTCGGTCCCGGGCTCGGCTCCGGTGTCCGACGGCGGCACGTCCGTCGCGCCGTCGGGCGTGGTGGCGCCGTCGTCGCCGGCCGCACCGGCGTCGCCCTCGGCCGCTCCAGCGGGCCCGGCACCGGCGCCCGCCTCCGGTACCGACGGCACCAGCGGGATCTCCTCCAGTTCCTCGAGGCTCTCGACCCGGGTGCCGGCCTGCAGGGAGTACGTGGCGCCGTCCTCGGTGACGGTCCCGGCCGGGATCACCACGCCGTAGTCGGCCAGGACGTCGGTCACGTGGGCGAGGTCGAGGCCGTCGGCGGCGAGGTCGGCGGGGTCGACCTCGATGAGGACCTGCTCGGTCTGCCCACCGGTGACGGCCACGGAGCGCACGTCGTCGAGGCGTTCGAGCTCCGGCACCAGGACGGTGTCGATCTCGTCGGCGAGGGCGGCGACGTCGTCGGACCCGGCTGCGGCGAGCTGGACGACCGGCAGGTCGTCGAGGGAGCCGGTGATCACCTGCGGCTCGACGTCCTGCGGGAGCTGCGACTGTGTCCGCGTGACCGCCGTGGTGAGGCGCTGGGTGGCCGCGTCCATGTCGGTGCCGTACTCGAACTCGACCAGGGTCATCGACATCCCGGTGGACGCCGTGGAGCTGAGCGACTCGATGCCGTCCACCGTCTGCGCGGCGGCCTCGAGGGGTGCGGTGACGTTCTGCTCGACGACCTCCGGGGACGCGCCCGGGTAGACGGCGACGACGGCACCGGCGGGGAGCTCGAGGGACGGGATGAGCTCCTGCTTCAGCGTCGTCAGGCTCAGGGTGCCGAACGCGAAGATCGCGATCGTGGCGAGCGCGACGACGGCGCGATTGGCCAGGGACAAGCGGGCAAGGCGGAACACACACACTCCAGGGCGGCGAGGGGAGGTGCACGACGGCGGCATCGTACGGCTGCACAACGGAGCCTACGCCGGTCGAGTTCCCGGAGCGGGGTCACCTCTGCCCGCTCCGGACAGAACTCTTCCAAAGACACTGTTGCAAAGCCTTCTTTGCAACGCTATGTTGGGAGCACTGGACACCACACCACGGGAGATCGTCATGCTGCTCACCACCGCCCCCACGTTCTCGACCACCTCTCGGACGACCCTCCGCACGGCCCCCCGGTCACCCCGCCGCCCGGCGGCCCAGGGCACCGCGACCCGAAGCACCGCGGTCCGCGTCCTCGCGCACCGCGTCGTGACACGTCTCGGGCGCGCCCTGAGGACCCTCGTCAGCGCGGCCAGGGCCACCCCGGTCCGCCGGTCCCCTGCTGGCGGCGCTGCGGCAGCGCGCCGCGCGGCGGACGCTCACCGCCGGGACAACGCCGCGCAGATCCACCCCCTCGGACTGCGCTGACCGGACCGCTGTACGGTCAGGACATGAGCGAGACGCACGAGGAGCCGACCGGCCGCGGCCGACGACCCGACAGGCTCAGCGCCACCCGGCTGCGCGGACTGTCGCACCCGTTGCGCGTGCGGATCCTCGACCTGCTGCAGGTCCACGGTGCGCTCACCGCCAGCGGGCTCGCCGAGCTCGTCGGCGAGTCCAGCGGCTCGACGAGCTACCACCTGCGCCAGCTCGCCAAGCACCAGTTCGTCCAGGAGGTCGAGGGCAGGGGCACGGCACGCGAGCGGTGGTGGGAAGCGGCGCCCGGCGGGTTCTCCATCGGCCCCGAGCAGGAGGACGACGTCGGCACACGCACCACGAAGTCCCTGGTGAACGCCGAGTTCGAGCGCAGCCGCCAGGAGAAGATCTGGCGGCTGCTCGACATGATGGGCGACAGCGCGATCGACGACTCCGCCCTCGCCCGCTGGAAGGACGCGGTCACGCTCACCACCAGCAACCTGTTCGCCACCCCCGACCAGCTGGCCCGCCTCGTCGAGGCCGTCTCCGCCGCGCTCGAGGAACAGCTCGCGCCGCTCAAGGACCAGGAGGGCGTGCCGGGCGCCGTCCCCGTGCAGATCCACTTCAACGCGTTCCCCGTGGTGGGCGCCTCGGGGGCCCGCGCCGGGACGTCAGCCCCGGATGACGACCGGGGCTGAGGCCGGCGTCGTCGCCGGTTGCGCCGGGGGTGCCGCACGGCGGCGTGCCCCGCCCCAGAGCACACCGGCCACCACGAGCACCCCGCCCGCGAGCGCGAGCAGGCTCACCTGCTCACCGAGCACCACCCACGCCGCGGTCATCCCCACCACCGGCACCAGCATCGAGTACGGCGCGACGACGCCCGCCGGGTGCCGGGCCATCAGCCAGGTCCACGCTCCGGACCCCAGGACGGTGCCCACCACCACGGTGTAGGCGAGGCCGACCAGCGCGCCCACCGCTCCCGGCTCGTCGAAGGAGGTCAACGACCCGACGATCCGGGCCGGCCCCTCCACCACCAGCGCCACGGCCAGCATGGGCACCGGCGGCACCACCGACATCCACAGCGTCAGGTGCAGCGGGTTCTCCGGTCTCGCCTGGCGGTTCGCGATGTTGCCGATGGCCCAGCCCAGCGCACCGGCGAGGGTCAGCAGGAACGGCAGCAGCGCCGCCGTCTGCGCCTGCTGCCACCCCACCACCGTCAGGCCCGCGACGGCCACGAGGACGCCCGCCACCTGGCGCGCGCCCACCCGCTCGCGCAGGAACGTCGCGCCCAGCACCACGGTGAAGGGCCCGGACGCCTGCAGCACCAGGGACGCCAGGCCCGCGGGCATCCCCACCGCCATCCCCCAGTAGAGGAACGTGAACTGCAGGATGCCGAACCCGACGCCGTAGCCGACCAACCAGCGCACCGGCACCCGTGGGCGCGGCACGAGCAGCAGCGTGGGCACGGCGATGATCGCGAAGCGGAGGGCGACGAGGAAGAACGGTGGGAAGTGTCCGAGCGAGGCGTCGATCGCCAGGAAGTTCAGCCCCCACATGACGGCCACGGACGCGGCGAGGAGACGGTGACGGAACGGCATGCCGACATCGTCGGTCGGAGATTGATGAAGGACAAGCGAAACTTTCTGCACTCTCTCTGTAGGCTGCCTTCATGGATCCCCGGCACCTCGAGCTCCTGCGCGAGCTCGCCGACCGTGGCAGCGTCTCCGCCGTCGCCGCCGCCACGCACCGCACGCCGTCCGCCGTCTCGCAGCAGCTGCGCACGGCCCAGCGGGACCTCGGGGCGCCGCTCGTCGAACCGCACGGCCGGGGCGTCCGGCTCACCGACGCGGGACGCCTCCTCGCCGACGGTGCCGTGGAGGTCGCCACCGCCCTCGCCGGGGTCCAGGCACGCTGGGACGCCTTCCAGGACGCACCGGCCGGCACCGTCACGGTCGCCGCGCTGCCGAGCGCCGCGACCTTCCTGCTGCCCACCGTCGACGTCGCCCTCGCCGGCAGCGGGATCCGGCTGACCTGCACCGACGTCGACCTGGCCGAGGCCGCCTACGGCGCGCTGACTGCCGACCACGACATCGTCATCGCCCACAGCCTGACGAGCGTGCGCCCCGCCGGGACCCACGGACTCACCGTGGTCCCCGTGGTCGGCGAACCCCTCGACGTCGCGATGTCCACGCACCACCCGCTCGCCGCGCAGGAGACCGTCGACGCCCACGACGTCGTCGGCGCTGCCTGGATCGGCGTCCCCGCCGGGTACCCGTTCGACACCGTCCTGCAGAGCATCGAGCAGGCCACCGGCGCCCAGCTCGACGTCCGGCAGAGACTGCGCGACAACCGGCTCATCGAGGCGCTCGTCGCCGCCGGGGACCGCCTCGCGGTCCTGCCCCGCTTCACCACGCCGACGGACGACCGGCTGACGCTGCGCCCCCTGACCGGCGTCCCCGCCACGCGGCACGTCTCGGCGGTGATGCGGCCGGACCGCGCCCGACGGCGGGCCGTGCGCCAGGTGCTCGACGCCGTCGTGCGGGCGGCGCAGGAGACGGCGCGACGACACCACGCCCTCGCGTGACCCGTCTGCCACGAGCAGATGCGCTGCGGGCAGATCGACGCCCCGCCACCGGCAGCGGCGGCGCATCGTGAAGCCATGGAACCGACGCTCCGCTCAGAGACTCCCCCACCCACCACACCGTTCGACGACCAGCTCGCCACCCGGCTGCTGCACCAGCGCATCGTCGTCATCGGCACCGAGGTCGACGACGCCGTCGCGAACCGTGTCTGCGCCCAGCTCCTGCTGCTGTCCGCCGAGGATCCCGCCTCCGACGTCGCCCTCTACGTCAACTCCCCCGGCGGCTCGGTCAGCGCCGGCCTCGCCGTCTACGACACGATGCGGCTGCTGCCGAACGACGTCGTCACCGTCGGCTTCGGGTTCGCCGCCAGCATGGGCCAGTTCCTGCTCACCGCCGGCACGGCCGGCAAGCGGTACGCCCTGCCCCACACGCGCGTGATGATGCACCAGCCGTCGGCGGGGATCGGCGGCACCGCCGTCGACATCGCCATCCAGGCCGAGAACCTCGAGCACACCAAGCGGCTGATGCACGAGCTCACCGCCCAGCACTCCGGGCGGACCGTCGAGCAGGTCACGGCGGACGCCGACCGCGACCGGTGGTTCACCGCCGCCGAGGCCCTGGAGTACGGGCTCGTGGACCGGATCGTGGAGTCCGTCGACGACGTACGCCCCGCGGCCGCCGGCCGGAAGGCGGGGCTATGAGCACGGGGATGACGAGCACCGCGAGCTACACGATCCCGCACGTCGTCGAGAGGACCCCGCTCGGCGAGCGCGCCTCCGACGTCTTCAGCCGCCTGCTGCGCGACCGCATCATCTTCCTCGGCACCGAGATCGACGACGGCGTCGCGAACGTCGTGATGGCGCAGCTGCTGCACCTGGAGTCCGAGGCCCCCGAGCTCGAGATCGGCCTGTACATCAACTCCCCCGGTGGCTCCGCCACCGCGATGGCCGCCGTCTACGACACCATGCAGTTCGTCCGCTGCGACGTCGCCACCACCTGCATGGGTCAGGCCGCCTCCGCCGCGGCCGTGCTCCTGGCTGCGGGCACACCGGGGCGCCGCACCGTGCTGGAGCACTCGCGCGTGCTGCTGCACCAGCCCTCCTCCCGGGCCCAGGGCACCGTGTCAGACCTGGCGATCCAGGCCCGCGAGGTGCTGCGCCTTCGCGCCGAGACCGAGGAGCTGCTCGCCCGCCACACCGGCCAGACCCTCGAGCGGCTGCGTGCGGACACCGACCGCGACCTCATCCTCTCGGCCGCCGACGCCGTCGCCTACGGCGTGGCCGACGCCGTCGTCACCTCGCGCAAGCATCCGGCCGCGTGACCCGGGCTGCTCACGCGGCGAGCGCGACGACGTCGGACGTGGTGGACGGCGCCGACCGCAGGTGCTGGACCGACGTCGGGCCCGTGGACGTCAGGACCCGTACCCGCGGCTCGGTCGCCGCGACGAGGGAGGCGTGGGCGTCGGCGACCAGGTCGACGAGCCGCAGGTCCAGCGCCCGGCACACCGCGGCGAGCACCTCCGACGACGGCTCCTTGCGCCCGCGCTCGACCTCGGACAGGTAGGCCGTCGACATGCGGGCCACCTCGGCGACCTCCTGCAGGGTGCGCCCCTGACGTCGTCGAGCACGCCGCAGGAGGGCACCCACCAGGTGTCGCAGCAGCGGCTCGTGCGTCCCGTCGCTCCTCGTCATGGAACCGACGCTACTCCGGACGGGCCCGCCACAGGGCCTGTCCGGCAGGTCGGGCGCCCGGTTCTGCCGACGGCAGAAGGGCAGGGGCCGCCGGCCGGCCTACTGCTCGTCGGCCCTGGTCCGCCGGTAGTGGCGCCGGGCCTTGACCCGGTTGCCGCAGAGCGCCATCGAGCACCACCGCGCCGTGTTCGCGTTGCTGCGGTCCAGCAGGAAGCGACAGCACTCCGGGTTCGCGCACGGCCGCAGGCGGCCGGGAGAGCGCTCGTGGACGACCGCCCAGGCGAGCAGCGCTCGTGACGCGAGCACCTGCTCGGCAGGTGCCTGCACCTCCCATCCGAGGGAACCTTCGCGCCAGACCGGGTGCACCGCGACCTTCTCGACGTCGGCCGCCACGTCCTGAGGGTCGGCCGCGCCGTGGATCACCTCCTGGACCGCGTCCCGGACGCGCCGCAGCGTCGCCACCTCCTCGGTGAGCCCGGCACCGCCGTGGGCCCTCGCCCAGGCCTGGCCGGCGTCGTCGGTCAGCTCGTCCGTCCGCCGGCCGTCGACGACGGACGTCGTGTTGAGCAGGTCGATCAACAGGTCTTCGTCCGCACGTGCCACCACGTCCATCACTAACCCCCTCGCCTAGGGTTGACAGGTTACCACCCCCGTGGTCTCATAACTACATCCAACTACCTGGAGGGGTTAGAAAAATGGTCGCCATCCACCACAGGTTCACCGAGGTCGACGGGCACTCCGTCTTCTATCGCGAGGCCGGCCCCCACGACGCACCGACGATCGTGCTGCTGCACGGGTACCCGACGAGCTCCCACATGTTCCGCCGGCTCATCCCCCTGCTCGCCGAGGACTACCACGTGATCGCGCCGGACCACCTGGGCTTCGGCCTGTCCGCGGCCCCCGGCATCGACGAGTTCGACTACAGCTTCGACGCCCTCGCCCGGATCACCTCGGGCCTGCTGGCGTCGCTCGGGGTCACGCGGTACGCGATCTACGTGCAGGACTACGGCGCGCCGATCGGCTGGCGGCTCGCGCTCGAGAACCCCTCCGCCGTCACGGCGATCATCAGCCAGAACGGCAACGCGTACGACGCCGGGTTCGTCGAAGGCTTCTGGGCGGACGTGTGGGCCTGGGCCGAGACACAGGACGAGCGGACAGAGGCCGCCATCCGCCCTGCGCTCGGCCGGGAGGCGATCCGGTGGCAGTACCTGCACGGCGTCCCCGACCCGACCCTCGTCGACCCGGAGACCTGGGAGCACGACGTCGCGCTCGTGTCCCGTCCGGGCAACGACCTGGTCCAGCTCCAGCTCTTCCGCGACTACGCGACCAACCCACCGCTCTACCCGGCGCTGCACGAGTACTTCCGCGCCTCGCAGGTGCCGCTCCTGGCGGTATGGGGTGAGAACGACGAGATCTTCGGGCCCGACGGCGCCAGGGCCTTCTCCGCCGATCTGCCCGACGCGCGGATCGAGCTGCTGCCCGGCGGGCACTTCCTCCTCGAGTCCCACCTCGACGAGGTCACCGCCGTGATCCGGGACTTCCTCGGCGCGGCACTCGCCCCGGAGTGACCCGGGCGCGGTGCGCCGCGTGCCCCCGCCCGGGTTCGAACCGGGACTTGGCCGGGTTTAAGCCGGCTGCCTCTGCCAGTTGGGCTACGGGGGCGGTCACCGACAGACGAACGGGCGGCTCCGTTCGGTATCTCCCGTCGCGATCGGCAGCTCAAGATACCGAACGGAGCGGAAGGTACCGAGCAGAACCGCCCGGTCGCACGTCGCTGAGAGGTCAGCCCTTCTCGGCCCTCGACGCCGAGGACTCGGCCCGCTGGTCGACCTTCTCGTTCTTCGGCTTCGGCGGCACCGACGCCTTGCGGAACTCGTCGCGCGGGTCGTGCAGGGAGCCGAGGGAGACGATCTCGCGACCCATGAGGAACTGACCGATCCAGCCGACCAGGATGCGCAGCTTGCGGTTCCCGGTGGGCATCGCCATGACGTGGTAACCACGGTGGGCGAGCCACGCCAGCGGGCCCTTGAGCTTGAGGAAGCCGAACAGCTCAGCCACACCCTTGTACATGCCGAGCGAGGCCACCACACCCACGCTCTTGTGCTTGTACTCCTCGGGCTGCTGGCCCTTGAGCGCCGCGATCATGTTGTCGGCGAGCTGCGTCGCCTCACGGATGGCGTGCTGGGCGTTGGGCGGGCAGAAGCTGCCCGGGTTGAGCAGGTCGGGCACGGCGGCACAGTCGCCGGCGGCCCAGGCGTCGGGGACGATCTCGCCGTTCTCGTCCTCGACCTGCAGCGTCGCCTTGACGGTGACCCGGCCCATCTTGTCGACCGGCAGGTCCGAGCTCTCCTTGAGGACCGGGTTCGCCTTGACGCCGGCGGTCCACACGATCGTCTCGGTGTCGAACTCGACGCCGGTGGAGGTCACCACGTGGCCGTCCTCGCAGGAGGACAGGAACGTGTTGAGGTGGAACTCGATGCCGCGCTTCTTCATCTCCTCCAGGGCCCACTCGCCCATGGGCTCGGAGACCTCCGGCAGGATGCGTCCGGCACCCTCGATCATGACGAAGCGCAGGTCCTCGGACTCGATCGTCGGGTAGTTGCGCGTCGCGTAGCGCGCCATGTCCTCGATCTCGGCCAGTGCCTCGATGCCCGCGAAGCCACCGCCCACGAACGTGAACGTCAGCATCTTGCGGCGCCGGTCGGCGTCCCACGTGGACGAGGCGACATCCATCCGGTTGAGCACGTGGTTGCGGACGGCGATGGCCTCCTCCACGTTCTTGAAGCCGATGGCGTTCTCGGCGAGCCCCGGGATCGGCAGCGTGCGCGAGACCGAGCCGAGGCCCACCACGAGCTGGTCGTAGGAGACTTCGTAGTCCGGGCCCGACTCCGGGTGGATCGTGATCTTCTTGTCGCCGTGGGCGATCGCCGAGACCTTGCCCTGCAGCACGTCGACGCCCTTGAGCGCGATGCGGTGCGGCGCGACGACGTCGCGGGCGTCGATCGAGCCGGCACCGGCCTCGGGAAGGAACGGGGCGTACGTCATGTACGGCCGCGGGTCGACGACGACGATCGCCGCCTCCCGCTTGCCGAGCTTCTTGCGCAGCCGTCGCGCCACGTACAGCCCGACGGATCCACCGCCGAGCACGACGATGCGCGGCACCTTGCGCGGACGCGGGGAGGGCGCGGCTGCGTCCTGGGCAGGGGTGTCCGTCGACAGAACGTTCTGAGGCATGGTTCCCAGTCTACGACCGTCCACGGACCGCTCGCGCGTCCGTCCGCTGTCCCGTCCGTCACCGCTGCGAGCTCGCGTCCAGCACGCTGGTCGAACCGCTGGAGGGCGTCCGGTCCGCCGGGCGCACCGCCGTCGGCCGCGAGGATGTTGTGGGCGCGATCTCTGGTGCGCCGAGCGGTGCAGAACCGCCATATCGGGCCAGGAATCGCGCCCACAACACCCGGGGGTCAGGCGAGGGAGAGGGCGATCCCGTCGAGGATGTCGCTCTCGGAGGTGACCACCTGCGTCAGCTCGCCGCCCGACGCCGCGACCTCGTCGCGCACGCGGCGCACCACGCGCGACCACACCAGCGCCCCGGCGCCGATGACGTCGGCCCTCCCCGGGTGCATGAAGCCGAGCGCCAGACGCTCCTCGCGGGTCCGGCCCAGCAGGTCGTCGCAGGACGCGAGCACGTCGCCCACGCTCAGCACGGCACCGTTGACGGCCTCGCGCCGGTAGCTCGTCAGTCCCAGCGAGTGCGCCGTCACCGACGTCACCGAGCCGGCCAGACCGACCAGGGTCGCGGTGCGCCCCAGCGGGACGACGGCGCAGGCCGTGTCCAGCGCGGCGTCCACGTCCGCGGCAGCCCGGTCGACCTCGTCCACGCCCGGCGGGTCGGAGTGCAGGTGACGCTCGGTGAGGCGCACCGAGCCCACGTCCATCGACACCGCGGCCTCCGGCGTCGTCGTGCCCAGCACGAGCTCGGTCGAGCCGCCGCCCAGGTCCACCACCAGGTACGGCCCCGGGTGGTCCGCCGCCGACCCGCTCGTGGCGCCGAGGAACGACAGCCGCGCCTCCTCCTCGCCGGAGACGACCTCCGGGTCGACGCCGAGCGCCGCGCGCACCCCCTCGACGAAGTCGCCGCGGTTGCGGGCGTCCCGCGTGGCCGACGTCGCCACGAACCGGACGCGGGTGGCGCCGAGCTCCGCGGCCGCCTTGGCATAGTCCCGCGTGGCGGCCAGGGTGCGCTCCAGCGCCTCCGGCGCCAGCTCACCGGTCCGGTCGACCCCCTGCCCGAGGCGCACGATCTCCATGCGCCGGTCGAGCTCGGTGAGGGTGCCGTCGGTGGCGACGTCGGCCACGAGGAGTCGGATCGAGTTGGTGCCGCAGTCCACGGCGGCGACACGGGTGCTGCTCATCACGGACGCACCTTCTCATCCGGGGCCGACAGGCGCGCGCCCGGACCCGTCAGCACGAGCACCGGTCCGGACGCCACTGGTCGCGCACCCGCTCCAACGCCTCGTCGCCCAGCGGGTTGACGCCCGGGCCTGCCGCCAGCGCGTGCCCCATCAGCACGTGCAGGCACTTGACCCGGGTGGGCATCCCACCGGCCGAGATCCCGTCGATCTCCTCGACGCTCCCCAGCTCAGCACGGCGCGCGAGGTAGTGCTCGTGGGCACGCCGGTAGGCGGCAGCCAGCTCGTCGTCCTCGGTGAGGCGCTGCGACATCTCCCGCATGACCCCGTCGGCCTCGAGCCGCGACGCCGCCGCGACCGCGCCCGGGTGCGTCAGGTAGTACGTGGTGGGGAACGGGGTGCCGTCGGGCAGCCGCGGCGCGGTGCGCACCACCAGGGGGCGGCCGCACACGCAGCGTGCCGCGATGCCCACGACGCCGCGGGGCGCGCGGCCGAGCTGCTCGGCGAGCACCTCGAGGTCGTCGTCGGTCACGGCCGTCGGGTCGTCGGCAGGGGCCGGGCGCTGAGAGGTCACGGGGTCATTCTCCCCCGTCGGCACCGTCCGGATCCACGCCGGGGCCGTCGTCCTCGTCACCCTCGGTCGGGTCGCCGTCGAGCGTCCCCTGGTCGTCGACGACCCGCATCGACTCCCACATCGCCTGGTACCAGGGAGCACCGGTCGGCCCGGCCGCCGAACCCGGCGTCACCGCGCCCTCGTCCTCGTCCGGGCCGTCGCCGCCGGCCACCTCGTCCGCGTCGATGACCCGCCACGCGGTGTCCCCCGGCATGACGTAGTTCAGCCGGGTACGCGCCTGCTCGACGACGTAGGACCGGTCCTCCCACCGCCCGAGCTCGTTCTCCAGGCCCGCACGCTCCGCCTCGTACGCGCTGAGCTCGGCCTGCAGCCGGTCGATCTCGGCCCGCTGCTGCACCGCGCCGCGGACCGTGGGCAGCAGCAGCACGAAGGCCAGCAGGACCACCACGGACAGCACCAGCAACCTGACCGTGAGGACCTCGGGCAGCACGAGTCCCAGGCGGCTGCGGCGCCGGTCGTCACGGGACGGTCCGGCCGGGCGACGTGCGGTGCCCCGCTGGGAGCCCGACGCCTTGCTCGACCCGGTCGCCCGCGAGCGCGCCGTCGACGTCGGACGCGGCGAGCGCGGGCCCGGACGGGCGGCGGGGCGACGAGGCGTGGTCGGTCGGCGGGACGGCACGTCTCGATTGTGCCGAATCGGACGCCACGAGAGCCGCACCCTCGTCGGCGCGCCCCGTCCCGGGGGGAGGGAGGCTGGGCCCCAGGTCCGGGGACGACGACGGCCGGTCACCTCCCGGAAGGAGGCGACCGGCCGTCGTCGGGCCCTGAGGGCTACCGGGTGAGACCCGGCGTCAGCCCTGGAAGCGCGGGAACGCCGAGCGACCGGCGTACCGGCCGGCGTCGTCGAGGGCGTCCTCGATGCGCAGGAGCTGGTTGTACTTGTTGATGCGCTCGCCACGGGCCGGGGCACCGGTCTTGATCTGACCGGCGTTGGTGGCCACGGACAGGTCCGCGATGGTGGTGTCCTCGGTCTCGCCGGAGCGGTGCGAGGTCATCGTGGTGAAGCCGTTGCGCTGCGCGAGCGTGACGGCGTCGAGCGTCTCGGTGAGCGTGCCGATCTGGTTGAGCTTGACCAGCAGGGAGTTCGCGGCCTTGGTCTCGATGCCCTTGGCCAGGCGCTCCGGGTTGGTGACGAACAGGTCGTCGCCGACGATCTGCACCTTGTCGCCGACCTTCGCGACGAGCGCGGACCAGGAGTCCCAGGCGTCCTCGTCCAGCGGGTCCTCGATGGAGACCAGCGGGTAGTCCGCGACGAGACCCTCGTAGAACGCGACCATCTCGTCGGGCGTCTTGGCGCCGCCCTCCCACTGGTACGCACCGTCGGAGTAGAACTCGGTCGCCGCCACGTCGAGCGCCAGCGCGACGTCGGTGCCGGGCGTGAAGCCGGCCTTCTCGATGGCGGTCAGGATGAGGTCGAGCGCGGCACGGTTGCTCGACAGGTTCGGGGCGAAGCCGCCCTCGTCGCCGAGGCCGGTGGACAGGCCCTCGCTCTTGAGCACGGACTTCAGCGCGTGGTAGACCTCGGCGCCGGTGCGCAGGGCCTCCTTGAAGGACTCGGCGCCGATCGGGGCGATCATGAACTCCTGGATGTCCACGTTCGAGTCCGCGTGGGACCCGCCGTTGAGGATGTTCATCATCGGCACGGGCAGCACGTGCGCGTTCGGGCCGCCCACGTAGCGGAACAGGTCGAGCCCGGCGCTCTTCGCGGCGGCCTTCGCCACGGCGAGGGAGACACCGAGGATGGCGTTCGCGCCCAGCTTGGCCTTGTTCGGGGTGCCGTCGAGCTCGATCAGCGTCTGGTCGATGAGGCGCTGCTCCTCGGCGTCGTAGCCGATCAGCTCAGGAGCGATGTCGTCGATGACCGCGTTGACCGCGCCCTCGACGCCCTTGCCCAGGTAGCGGCCGGAGTCGCCGTCCCGGCGCTCGACGGCCTCGAAGGCGCCCGTGGAGGCGCCCGACGGGACGCCGGCACGTGCGAACGTGCCGTCGTCGAGGGCGATCTCGACCTCCACGGTGGGGTTGCCGCGAGAGTCCAGGATCTCGCGCGCGCCAACGGCTTCGATGCTTGCCACGGATGCTCCTTTGAGAGGGCACGCGGGCCGTCGCAGCCCGGCTCAGGCGCGGATGCGCCCGGGGCCGCCGACGCCCGCGACGATGGTGGGTTGACGCCCCCAGCGTAGCCCGGTCCCGCGCCCGGTGCGCCCACGCCCGCGTGGCGGGCAACCGCACCGGTACCGCCCGTCGCCGCCCGGCACGATGAGCAGCACTATCGTGGGACCGGTGGACGGCTTCTGGGACTTCCTCGGCTCGTACTGGTGGCTGGTGTTCCCGCTCAGCGGCATCGTCGGCGGGTGGGTCAAGGGGGCGCAGAAGTGGGACGAGCGCCGACGCCGCGACAAGATCGAGCTGTACCGGCTCAAGCACGCCGGCCGGCTCGCCACGGCCGAGGCCGAGGAGGCGCTCAGCAGCGAGATCGAGCGGACGGTCGCCGAGCACGACCGCACGGACCGGCGGTGGCTCGACTATGAGCTCGACGCCGTCAAGACGCTGGAGTACCCGGTCATCACGGACATGCGCGAGCAGGTCACCGTCGACTTCCACCGGGCCCGCCGCGAGGCGGAGGGCCTGCGACCGGACGACCTGGACGAGCTGCGCGACCGCCGTCGCCTGGACCGGTACCGCGCGGCGGTCCGCGAGTACCAGCTCACCTTCGACATCGCCGAACGGGAGGCGAAGCGCCGGCTCGCCTCCGACTTCACCCCCGAGGAGCGACACGCGCTGGACCGCGCGAAGAAGCTCCTCGCGCTCGCCGACGACGCCGGGGCGTCGCACGCCGAGCGGCAGGCGGCCTACCGGCGGGCGACGAAGGAGCTCGAGGGCATCCTCGTGCTGCCCGACGCCGCCACCGAGGCCATCGAGCAGCGCATCGCGGGCGAGCTGGGCCCGGCCTCTCGCAGGGGCGAGCCCACGACGGACTGATCGGGCTCAGCGCGGCGCCGGGTCTCCCGGCAGCTTGGAGCGTGCCGCGCGCCGGACCGGTGCGGGCAGGCGGTCGCCCATCCTCGCCAGGAACGCCGTCACCGCCGCCGGGTCTGCCGCTCCGGCGTGCTTGAGGGCGGTCCCGACCGGCTTCGACACGACCGGGTCCGGATCTGCGGCCAGGACCTCGGCCAGTCGGATCAGGTCGGCGATGCCCTCCGGGTCGGCGGGGCGGGTGTAGGCGAGCGGGGCGGTGATCGCGGTCCGCCGTCGCAGCGGGTCGTCCGACCCGGCCAGCTCGAACAACGGCGCACGGGAGCGGTGGCGGAGGTACCCGCCGACGACGCGTGGCGCCGCGCGGTCGACCATGTCCCACGCGTCGATCCGGTCGTGCCGGGCGAGATAGGTGCGGTAGCAGGCTTCCCGGTCGGCCTCGGTGGTGCGAGGACCCCGGACCGCGAAGTCGAGCACGCAGAAGGCAGCTATCCGGGGCTCGTAGGCGGGCTCCTCCAGGAGGGTCTCGACCTCGGTGATCGGCAGGTCCGTGTACCGCTTCGCGACGTCGAACAGGGTGCCCATCCGCACGCCCAGGACGCCTCCGGTGCCCGGGTAGTGGCGGTTCGGGTGCGCGACAGGGTCGGCGACGGCATGCAGCTCTGCCAGGAGCGACTCCGCGGTGAGGTCCATGCGACCACCCTACGAAGTCCGGCCGCCGGAGAGCTGCCACGAGCGGCGAGCCGGCACACCTCGAGTGGTGCGCCGGCTCGCCGGAGGGTCAGGACACCGGCTTCCAGGGTCCGTGCCGGTCGCCCGGCGCCTGGTTGCGGGTCCACCACTTCGCCTCGTAGCGGTCACCGTCGTGGACGACGACGTCGCCGGCGGTGAAGATCCGCGAGGCGGTCCACACGGCGGTGCCGTCCGGTGCCGTGGCGATCTCCTGCCAGGAGCCCCACGGCGAGGCGCCCGGCGTCTCGGTGGTCCACCACGTGGCGCGGTAGAGCGCCCCGTCGTGGCTGACCTCGTCACCGGCCGTGTACACCTGGCCGGTCACCCACCCGGGAGCCGCCGGCGCCTCGGTGGCGACCAGCTCGCCCACGCCCCAGCGGTTCGTGTACTGGTATCCGGTGCCGGTCGGGTCGGCCCAGGTGGTCACCGAGGTCCGCGTCCCGGCGGTGGCGTCGTTGACCTGGAAGTCCAGGCCGTGGAAGGAGCCTTCGCCGCCCTGGCCGAGCAGGTCGATCGCCGCCTCGATGACGTAGCCGTCGTCGGTCAGGGTGGCCGCGGAGTCCAGCCGGGCCTCCTGCTCGGCCGCGTCCCCGGTGCCGAACGACACCGCGTTCTCGGCGCTGATGCGGATCTGGGTGTCGTCGGCCTCGTACGACCCGTTCTTGGTGTTCCCGGTGTCGAGGAAGATCTCCACCGAGTCCTGCACCCACGGGTCGGACGCGCTGACGTCCACCACGGGGTCGGTCACCTCGGCGAGCACGTACAACGTGTCCTCGGCCCACAGGGTGCGGACCGTCGCGACGGCGCCCGAGGCGCCCTCGACCTGTCGCTCGGTGGTCACCACGTCCGCGTCGGCCCAGACCTCGTCGACGTCGCCGTCGACCACCGGCGCGGTGGACGCCTCGGCCACCTCGACGAAGCTGAGCTCCTCGATCAGCGTCAGCGACCCGAGCGTGCCGGGCGTGTTCCACCCGGCGACGGTGCCGCCGTCGGACACCTGCACGTCGAAGCCGAGCGTGCCGCCCTGCGCGGCGCCGTCGAGCGGCAGGTGCGCGACGACGTCGTACCCGGCGTCGGTCTCGACGACCTCCGCGGAGCCCTCCCCCGTGACCGTGCCGTCGCGACCGACGACGGCGGTGCCGCCGTCGAGGTCGAACGTCACGGCGTCGCTCCCCTCGTCCGAGGCGTCGGTGACCGAGACGTACGCGGTGAGGTGGTCGGCGGCCCAGCGGAGCTGGAAGCCGGCGACCTCCTGCCCGGACGCGGTGATCGGGTGCAGCGGCAGCCGGTCCCACTGGGGCGAGGCCGCCGCGGAGCCCTCGAGCTCGACGCTGCCGGCGAAGACGTGCGCGGACCGCTGCTGCGCCGGCAGGTCGCCGTCCACGATGCCGTGGTACGCCGGCTTGGCCTGGTACGCGTCGTCGAAGACGAGCGGCGCGCCGTTGTCGGCCCGCCACGAGCGCCCGTCCGTCAGGCCCCAGACGGTGGCGCAGAACAGCGCGTCCGCGTGCTCGCGGAACACCCGGAAGGCGTCCCGGAAGTAGTAGCCCTGCTCGATGAGGTTCGCCTGCGTCACCGGGGTGCCGACGGTGACGTCGAGCTCGGTGACGGCCTGGACGAGAGGCAGGTGCTCGAAGCGCACGATGGCGGCCTCCAGCGCCGCGACGGGCATGGCCAGCGACACGTGGAACTGGTGACCGACGCCGTCGATCGGCACCTCGCGCTCGACGAGCCGCTCGACGAGGGCGAGGTAGCGGTCCTGCTTGCCGCCCTGCTCGGTGTTGTAGTCGTTGATGAACAGGGTCACCGGACGGTCGGCACCCTCGGCGGCGTAGGTCTCGTTGAAGGCCTCGTCGGCGTACCGGAACGACAGGTCGATGAACTCCTCGCCGAGGATCCGGTACCACTCGCTGCGTCGCAGGCCGTCGTCCGTGCCGCCGTCCGAGACGACCTCGTTGACGACGTCCCACGCGGTGACGGGGTTGTCGGCACCGAACTCGCCGTAGTCGGCGGCCATCCACTCCGCGATGTCGAAGATGTGCGTGCGCATGCGCTCGCGCAGGATCTCCTGGTCCGCGGCGGAGTCCGTCAGCGGGGCGCCGTCGGCGTCCTCGAAGAACCAGTCCGGCGTCTGCGAGTGCCACACGAGCACGTGGCCGTACACGTCGAGGCCGTTCTCGGCGGCGAAGTCCATGAGCTCGACGGCCTGCGGGTGCGGACGGAAGGTGCGGGCATCGTCGTACCAGGCGTCCGGCTTCATGTGGTTCTCGGCCGTGATCTGGTCGAAGTGGCGCGTCAGCAGCTCCGCGGCCTTGCCGGACGTCTCGCGGGAGTCGATCGCGACTCCGGCCGGGAACGGCAGGGTGGTGTGGATGCCGGCCAGGTCCTCGATCTCGGCGGGGTCGGGGACGGTGAGGACGATGTCGTCGACGAGGAGGTCCGAGGTGTTCGTGCCGTTGTAGCTCGTCTCCAGGTAGAGCAGCTGCTCGTCCGCGGTCGGTGCCTGGAAGGTGGCGGTGACCTCGGTCCACCCGCTGTCGGTCACGCCGGTCCACTGGGCCAGCGTGGCGTACGAGGTGCTGCCACCCGCGGTGGAGGCCAGCGACAGCCACACCGAGTCGGTCTCCTGACCCTCGGCGAACCGCACCTGCGCGCTGATCTCGTACTGGACACCACCGGACAGCACGCCGGAGACGTCGCGGCCGATGCCGTCGCCCTGGTCGTCACGGTCGGTGACGATCGCGCTCGCCGCGCCGGAGGCGGCGTCGGCGGTGGTCACCTCGACGGTCGGTGCGGTGCCGTCACCGGTGCGCGGCCCCCAGCCGTCCAGGCCGTCCTCGAAGTCGGTGCTCAGGACCACGCCCGGCTCGGGCTGGTCGACCGGCGGGCCGGACTCGACGGCGGTGACGACCAGGTCGTCGACCAGGAACGGGGGGTGCTCACCGTCCACGGGTGCGGCCTCGAGGTACAGCTCGGCGGCGGTGAGCCCGGCCGGCAGGGTGTAGGCCCCCCCGACCTGCACCCACTCGTCGGCGGTGGCCGTGACGGCCCCGCCCACCCAGACGTAGTCGTCGCCCTCGGCCGAGGACTCCTGCACGGTGAAGTGCAGGTCCGTCGCGTCCGGGGCGTCGGCGGGCAGCTTGACCCAGGCCTCGACGTCGTACGTGGCGCCGGCGCTGAACAACGAACCGACCTGGGTCGACGGCCCGTTCCAGTCGCCGGTGCGGTCGGTGACGCTCAGCGCGCCGTCGCCGGTGCGCGCGTCGTCGACCAGCTCGAGCGTGACCGGGCCTCGAGGGCCCCACGGCTCGAACGTCTCCTCGAAATCGTTTTCCAGCACGACGGAGTCGTCCGCCGCCGCTGCCTGCGTGCCCATGACGACGGCGCCCAGCGCGCCCCCCGCCACCAGCGCGCCCGCGGTGAGTCCCGCGACCGCCCTGCTGTACCTCTGCCTCATCGTCGCTCCTTCGCGATGGTGGGCCCGGTGCAGCGCTGCCCCGGGCAGGGCGCCGCAACGCCCTCCTGGGACGAGCATGGCGGGCTTCGAAAACGATGTCAACATCGTTCCACGCCGATCCTGCCGACCGCGTCGGGACCGCCCCCCGACCTGCCGGCCCGACGGGCGATGAGTCGCCGCCGCACCACCAGTCACCCCTGCATGACGACCACCGCACCGCAGACGCCGCTACCCGGACCCGACCACCTCCCCGAGCTCGCCCGCTCGCTCGTCGCCGACCCGCACCTCGCCCACCTCGCGACCCTGCTGCCCGACGGCGCCCCGCACGTCGTCCCGCTGTGGACCGCCTGGGAGGACGATCACCTCGCGTTCCTCACCGGACCGACGTCCCGCAAGGCACGCAACGTCCGGCGCGACCCCCGGGTCACCGTCTCGGTCGCGCACAGCGAGCGCCCGTGGCAGATGGCGATGCT
Source organism: Isoptericola halotolerans (assembly GCF_013149785.1). GTDB lineage: Bacteria > Actinomycetota > Actinomycetes > Actinomycetales > Cellulomonadaceae > Isoptericola > Isoptericola halotolerans. The sequence goes on along the minus strand of NZ_JABEZU010000002.1, from coordinate 531,767 downwards.
GCGAGGACGGGTCGTCGACGTCGTCGACGGCGCCGCCGGGTGGGAGGTCGTGGACCGGATCTCCCGGTCCTACACGGGGTCGGACTATCCGCGCGACGAGGAGCGCGTCGTCTTCCTGGTCACCGTGGACCGCGCCACGGCCACCTCGTTCGCCTGAGGTGCCGTCACCGCGCGGGCAGCCCCGAGGCCGCGCCGCTCAACGGGTCGCTGCGCCCACCGTCGCTGCGGCACCCACCTCGCCGAGGACCACCGCGTCGATGAGCTGCTTGGCCCAGGTGAGCAGCGCCGTGCCCCGCAGCGGCTTGCCGCCGATGCGCGCCGTCGTCGGGAACGGCACCAGGATCGCCCGGATGCCCGGCTTGAGGATCGTGCCCGGGTAGAGCCGCTTCAACCGCAGCTGCGCCGACTCCGGCAGGTCGACCGGCGCGAACCGGATGTGCTTGCCCTGCGCCGTGATGTCCGTCAGACCGGCCCGCCGCGCGTGGTTGCGGAACTCGGCGACCTCGAACAGTGCCTCCGTCGGCTCCGGCAGGGCGCCGTAGCGGTCCACCAGCTCGGCCCGCACCTCCCCGAGCGCCGCGGCGTCCTGGGCGGCGGCGATCTTCTTGTACGCCTCGAGCCGCAGCCGCTCGGTCGCGATGTACGACTCGGGCAGGTGGGCGTCCACCGGCAGCTCGATGGTGACCTCGGGCTGCTCCTGTTCGCGGTCGCCGCGGAAAGCCGCCACGGCCTCCCCCACCATCCGCACGTACAGGTCGAAGCCCACGCCGGCGATGTGCCCGGACTGCTCGCCGCCCAGCAGGTTGCCCGCTCCACGGATCTCCAGGTCCTTCATGGCGATCTGCATGCCCGCACCGAGGTCCGTGTTCGCCGCCATGGTGGCCAGCCGGTCGTGCGCCGTCTCCGTCAGCGGCTTCTCCGGCGGGTAGAGGAAGTAGGCGTAGGCCCGCTCCCGGCCACGTCCCACCCGGCCCCGCAGCTGGTGCAGCTGCGACAGCCCGAGGGTGTCCGACCGCTCCAGGATGAGCGTGTTCGCGTTCGAGATGTCCATGCCCGTCTCGATGATGGTGGTGCACACCAGGACGTCCAGCTCCTTCTCCCAGAAGGCGCGGATCACCTGGTCCAGCTGGTGCTCGCTCATCTTGCCGTGCGCGACGCCGATCCGGGCCTCCGGGACGAGCTCCGCCAGGCGCGACGCCGCCCGCTGGATCGACTCCACCTTGTTGTGGACGTAGAAGACCTGGCCCTCGCGCAGCAGCTCGCGCCGCACCGCCGCCGTGATCTGCTTCTCGTCGTAGCCGCCGACGTAGGTCAGCACCGGGTGCCGCTCCTCCGGCGGGGTCGCCAGCGTCGACATCTCGCGGATGCCCGTCACCGCCATCTCCAGCGTGCGCGGGATGGGCGTCGCCGACATCGCCAGCACGTCCACGTTGGTGCGCAGCTGCTTGAGCGTCTCCTTGTGCTCGACGCCGAACCGCTGCTCCTCGTCGATGATCACCAGGCCGAGGTCCTTGAAGTGCACCGACCCGGTGATGATGCGGTGGGTGCCGATGACCACGTCGACGGAGCCGTCCTTGAGCCCGGCGAGAGTCTCCTCGGACTCCTTGGCGCTCTCGAACCGGGACAGCGCCCGCACCGTGACGGGGAACCCGGCGTACCGCTCGGAGAACGTGTCGAAGTGCTGCTGCACCAGCAGGGTCGTGGGCACCAGGATCGCGACCTGCTTGCCGTCCTGCACCGCCTTGAACGCTGCCCGCAGCGCGATCTCCGTCTTGCCGTAGCCGACGTCGCCGCACACCAGGCGGTCCATCGGCACGGTCTTCTCCATGTCGGCCTTGACCTCGTCGATCGTGGAGAGCTGGTCCGGCGTCTCGACGTAGGCGAACGCGTCCTCGAGCTCGCGCTGCCACGGCGTGTCCGGGGCGAAGGCGTGCCCCTGCGTCGCCATCCGCGCCGAGTACAGGCGGATCAGCTCGCTCGCGATCTCCTTGACGTGCTTGCGGGCGCGCGCCTTGGTGTTCTTCCAGTCGGCGCCACCCATCTTGGACAGGCTGGGCGACTCCCCGCCGGTGTACTTGGTGACCTGGTCGAGCTGGTCGGTGGGCACGAACAGCCGGTCCCCCGGCTGCCCACGCTTGGAGGAGGCGTACTCGATGACCAGGTACTCGCGCGTCGCCGCGTTGGCACCCGCACCGAGCGTGCGCTGCACCATCTCGATGAACCGCCCGACGCCGTGCTGCTCGTGCACCACGAAGTCCCCCGCCTTGAGCTGCAGGGGGTCGACGACGTTGCGGCGACGCGAGGGCATCTTGCGCATGTCCCGGGTCGACGAGCCCTGGCGACCGGTGAGGTCCGACTCGCTGAACACCGCCAGCCGCAGCTCCGGCACCACGAAGCCCTTGCCCACGAGCGCCGGGGCGACGTGCACCACGCCGCCCTCCGGCACCTCCGTGAGCTCCGTGACCAGGCGGGCCGCCGTGTCCGCGGCCCGCAGCTGCTCGGTCATGCGCTGGGCGGGGCCGTGCCCCTCGGTGGTGAGCACCAGGCGCCACCCGGCCTTCTGCAGGCCCTGCACGTCGTCCAGGGCCCGGGCGACGTCACCGCGGTACGACTCGACGTCGCGCGCCGCGACCGTGAACGTGGTGCCGCCGCCGGCCGCGTCGACCGCCGCGGAACCTGCCGGGGTGCCGTCGTCGTCCGCGTCGGGGGTGCCGGCGGCGTCCAGGGAGAAGGCCGACAGCGTCCACCAGCCGAGGCCCCGGCGCGCGGCCACGTCACGCGTCTCGGCGAAGGTCGCGAAGGAGGCGGCCGACAGGTCGAGCGGCGCCTCCCCGCCCGCGACGGCACCCGTCCACGCCGCGGCGAGGAACTCGTCCGTCGTGGCGACCAGGTCGTGGGCACGACGGCGCACCCTCTCCGGCTCGTCCAGCACCAGCAGGGAGTCGCCTCCCACCAGGTCCAGCACCGGCACCATCCGGTCCACCAGCACCGGCGCGAGGGACTCCATGCCCTCCACGGCGATCCCCGCGGCCAGCCTGTCCAGCATGTCGATCGCGCCGGGCAGCTGCTCGGTCAGCTCCGCCGCCCGACGCCGGACCGCGTCCGTCAGCAGGATCTCGCGGCACGGCGGGGCCCACACCCCGCGGTCGGCGATCTCCAGCGAGCGCTGGTCCGCGACGGAGAACCAGCGGATCTCCGAGACCTCGTCGCCCCAGAACTCGATGCGCAGCGGGTGGTCCTCCGTGGGCGGGAAGACGTCGAGGATCCCGCCGCGCACCGCGAACTCACCGCGCCGCTCCACCATGTCCACCCGGGAGTACGCCGCCGCGACGAGCGCGTCCCCGACCGCGGTGAGGTCCGCCGTCTGCCCTGTGTGCAGCTCGACGGGGACCAGCTCGCCGAGACCCTCGACCACCGGCTGCAGCAGGGCGCGCACCGGCATGACCAGGACCCGGACGGGACCCGCCTGCGCGTTGCCCGGGTCGACGTCGGGGTGGGCCAGCCGGCGGAACACCGCCAGGCGCTTGGCCACCGTGTCGGCCCGGGGGCTCAACCGCTCGTGCGGCAGCGTCTCCCACGCCGGCAGCACCGCGACGTCGTCCGCACGGTCGTCCGGCAGATAGGCCCGCACCGCCGCGGCGAGCTCGTCCGCGTCACGACCCGTCGCCGTGACGACCACCAGGGGACGCTTGCGCGCCGCGGCGGCGAGGAGCGGTGCACGCACACCCTTCGGGCCGACGACGTCGACCTCCCCGCCGGCCGGCACGGCCTCCAGGGCGGCGGCCGCACCAGGGTCGGCGAGCAGGGCGGGGACGATGCCGGTGAGGTTCATGAGGGTCCTTCGGGCGCACGACGACGGGCCCATCTCGCCCCGGGACGGAGGCGGCGGGCTGACGGATCCAGGGTACGCCGGGGCGGTGACGGCGGTCCTGCGCTGCCCGTCACACTTCATCCTCGACCGTGCGGACGGCGCCGGGAAGGATCGAGGGGTGCACCCGGACGCCCGCACTCGGACGCAGCACGCCGTGGTCGCGGTCGTGGCCGCGGCGTGCGTCGCGGGTGTGCACGCCCTGGCCGTCCACACCTCGGCGGGACGCACCACCGACACAAGAGTGCTCGCACTGGTGGGCAACCTCGCCGGCATGCCCGGCGCCGACGTCCCGGCGACCGTCGCGGGGTGGGTACGCGCCGGGCTCCCCCTCGTCCTGGCCTCGACGGTCCTCGTGCTCGGCGTCCTGGCGATCCGGAGAGGGGCCTGGCGCGCGCTCGTGGCCTCCGTGCTCCTCGTCGCCGGGAGCGCCACGCTCAGTCTCGTGCTGCGCGACCTGGTGCTGGCGGCACCGCCCGGCAGCACCGGCACCTATCCCAGCACCCACGTGACGATCGTCGCGTGCCTGTGCGTCGCCGGCCTGTGGCTGAGACCCGCGGGGTGGCCGCGGCGCGAGACGCGGTGGGTGGCTGCGGCGCTGGTGGTGGTGGCCGCGGCGGCGAGCGTCGCCACGCACGCGCACCTGCCCAGCGACGTCCTCGGCTCCGTCCTGCTGGTGGCTGCCGTGGGCTCGCTCCTCGCCACCGCCCTCGTGCCCTCGGTGCGGCCCTGAGCGGACGCCCCGGCCGTCAGGCCTCGACGACGAGCAACCAGTCCGTCGCCCGGTCCGCGTGCCGGTCGTCCGGAGGGACGTACATCCCGGAGCCGTCGAGCCGCGCCTCGTGCGACTCCCCCGTCGTCGGGTCCCACCACTGCGCCGCGCCGGTGGCGAACCCCGGGGCCAGCCGGACCGGCCGGGCCGACGGCACGTAGACGACGGTGAGCGATCCGTCCGGGGCGGCCGCGCACGTCGCCAGGTCGGACTCCAGGACGTCGGCCGTGCCGTCGAGCTGGGAACCGTGCTGCACGTCCTCGCCCGCGCCCTCCACGAGCACGGAGCCGTCGAGGTCGGGGACCAGCGCCGGCCAGTCGAGCGTCTCCAGCCGGGCACGGATCATGCCGAGCTGTGTCACGGCCGTCGACGTCAGGGCGTCCAGGTAGTCGCCCTGGGAGCTCCACACGTCGCGCCGGCCGTAGGCGACGTAGACACCCCCGCTGGTGTAGGTCCACAACGCCTGACGGCGGATCGACTCGTCGGTGGTGTCGGGACCCTGCGTGTTGTTCTCGTCCTCGTAGTTCGACTCGACGAGGACGACCGGGCCTGCGGCGAGCTCGTAGCCCTTGCGCACGACGGCGTAGGTCGGCGCGTAGCTGTACGCGGCCTCGACGTCCGTGCGGCCCACCCACCGGGGGTTGTCCGAGGAGAGCGAGGAGTTGTTGTGGTACTGGATCGTGGCGGGGTGCTCGTCACCTGCTGCGCGGATCCCGTCCAGGCACGCGAGGAGGTGCGGGTCGAGGTCGTCCCACAGGTCGCTGCCGTAGTCGACGCCGAACAACCAGATGATGCCCGGGCGGCCCCCGTACCGTTCGCCGAGCAGCCGCCCGAACTCGTGGCACTGGTCGAGGTCTCCGATGCCGTAGGCGACCAACGGACCCATCGCACCGAGCAGCACCGTGGTCCCGTGCGCCGCCGCGGTCTCCAGGACCTCGTCCAACCGCCGCCAGTAGCCCTCGTCGAAGCGCGTGACGTCCCCGTCGACGAACGCCTGCTGTCCGTCGACGCACCCTTCGACCCGGTTCTCGCCGTCGATGTGGAACGGCAACGAGGAGATCTGCACCCCGTTGAAGCCCTGCTCCCGCCGGGTCGCGAAGTAGGTGGCCACCTCCGCGCTGGTGTAGACCCCGGTCATGCTCCACACGGTGTCCGCCAGGACCAGGACGGGATCGCCGTCGTCGTCCACCAGTGCGCGGCCGTCCGCAGAGACTCCCGCCACGAGCGCACCCGGCTTCTGCGTCCACCGGTCGACCGCCGCCTCCGGCAGCATCGGCTCGGCACCGCCGCTGCAGGCCGAGAGCAGGAGCAGGCCGGAGGCCGCGCCGGCGAGACCGAGGAAGTCGCGCCGGCTCAACGCCGCAGGCAGGGGGCGCGGGACGGAGGATCGTGCCCACGCCTCCTCCCGGGCCGCCCGGCTCATGACGACGGCAGGGGTTGCGGCGCGCAGTCGCCCAGCCTGACGCCGAACCCGCTCGGGTGACCCTCGACGAGCGCGCCGTCCTCGTCGCCGACCAGCGCGATGGTGTGCGTGTCGCCCGGCGCCAGCAACGTCTCACGCCAGACGTTGGTCCCGCGCTGCCACTCCACCACGAGCACCGCCCCCCAGACGACCTCGAGCTGGCAGCCGTCGGCCCAGTCGCCCATGTACGGGTAGATCGGTTGCCCGTCGGGACCGAAGGCGGTCCGCGAGGCGTTGCCCGCCCGGCCGTTGTCGGGGTAGGCGGTGCCCTGCGGCCAGGAGATCGCGGAGCCCGACCAGGGGTCGCCCGAGCAGTCGGAGACGTTGCACTCCCAGGACGACGCGGTCGCGGTGACGACGTCGCAGGTGCTGACGTCCGTGCACGGCTCGGTCGGCGTGGGATCGCCCGGACCGGGGTCGCCCGGGTCGATCGGGTCTCCGGGCACCTCGGCACCCGACGCCAGCACGTACGCGAACGCGGTCAGGCTCTGCACGCTGACCACGTCACCGCTCTGCACCCCCGTGATGAGCCGGGTGGTGCCGGCCGACAACGTGGCGCGCACGGTGTGGGCGCCACCCGGCGGACCGGCGTAGATCGACGCGCTGCCGCTGGTCACGGTGACCGACAGGCCCTCGGCGACCGCCCCGTCCAGATAGACGGGGTGCGTGGCCGTGTAACCGCTCTGGCCGGCCGGTCCGGCGCCCAGGCTCTCGGGCCAGACCAGCCCGTAGCCGGCGAGCGACGGCCCCCACGCGCACTGCGAGGTGTCACAGACGAGAGACGCCGCCGTGGCCGGTCCTTCCCACCCACCGGGCGCAGGGCTCGGGCTCGGCGACGGGCTCGGCGACGGCGACGGGCTCGGGCTCGGCGACGGCGACGGGCTCGGCGACGGCGACGGGCTCGGCGACGGCGACGGGCTCGGCGTGCCTGCCACCGTTCCCGTCACCTCCCAGGTGAAGGCCACCGAGCTCTGGACCGCGAGCACCTCTCCGGCTGCCAGGCCGGTCACCTGGACGGACTGGCCGGCCCCCAGGCTGTACGAACGGTGCGTGGTCGCGTCGGGTGCACCGGCGGTGAGCTGCAGCTGACCGGTGACGGCCTTCACGGTCAACCCGTTCGCCACCGCGGCCGGCAGGTAGGCCGGCGCGCTCGCGGTGTAGCCGAGCCTGGCGGTGCTCCCGCCGAGCTCGCTCGGCCAGGCGACGGCCTGCCCGGAGAGCGAGGCGCCCCAGGGGCACGGGGAGCCGGTACAGGTCAACGACAGCGTGCTGGAGCTCCCCGACCAGGTCGTCGACGTCGCGGCAGCCGGCACAGACGCCGTCGCACCGATGCCGAGGGCGACGGTCACGGACAACAGGAGCGCGCCCAGCCTTCGCGCCAGCCGTGGGTTCTGAAGTCTCATGACACCCTCCCCGGGTCGGGGCAGCGTCGAACCGCGCCCCCTTCTCGCAACGGTAGGAGCCCGGCGAGACGCTGGACAGAGCGCCACCGGGTGAATCGCGGTCCGGCCGACGTCATCGGGCGGACCTCCGCTCGGCTCGCCGCTCCCACAGCCCGGCACCCGTCCCCACGGCCAGGCCGGTCAGCTCGATCGCCGAACGCAGGATCACGGCCGGCGCCCGCAACCGCGCCCGGCGGTCGAGGCCCGGCACCCGGCCACCGACCGCCCGCACCGTCCAGGCGCACCGCATCCTCAGCTCGCGCAGGAGCGTGCCCGCCAACCTGCCCGGGTAGACGGACCGTGGGCCGAACACCCGCAGGTACATCGCCTGCTGGTTGCGGCGGGCGTAGAAGTGCCAGCGCCGGTCGAAGCGGTCACCCTTGATCGCGTACGGCGCGGACACGTGGCGGACCACCGCACGAGGGTTGAAGACGAGTCGTCGGCCCCGCGCACGCTGGCGCAAGGAGATGTCGGTCTCCTCGCACACGCACGGACCGGGGTACTGCCCGTGGACGCCACCGACCTCCAGCAGCGCGCTGCGTCGGAACGACATGTTGGCCCCGAGCAGGTGGTCGACGCCGATGGTGCGGCCAGGGTCTGCCGTGAAGTGGCCCAGCAGACGCCCGTCGGGAAGCAGCCGACCGATCCGGTCCAGCCCGTCCCGGTCCTCGCCGGGCTGACCGTTGACGATGCGGCCCCCGACACCGGCGACGCGCGCGTCGGCGTAGCAGGCGACCAGCTCGTCGAGCCAGTCCGCGTCGACGTAGGCGTCGTCGTCGACGAAGGCCACGACGTCTCCCGTGGCCGCACGCAGGCCGATGTCACGTGACTCGGGTGTGGTGCTCGGCCCGAGGTCGTTGCGCAGGTAGGAGGCTCCGGCGAACTCCGCGACGACGTCGCGCGTCAGCTCGTCCGGCGAGGCGTCCACGACCAGCACCTCGCGCGGCGACGTCCGCAGGAGCTCCAGGTGTCGCAGACACTCGCGGACGTAGTCGGGCCGGCGGTACGTCGGCACCACCACGCTCACGGACAGCCCACCGGCTCCCGGCTCAGACATCCTCGGCCTCCGGGGCGATGACGGACAGCCGCAACCAGGCCGGGTGCCGGCGCACCGGCGTCGCCAGGACGGCACGCCAGGGGCGCCGGGTCCGTGCCACCCACTTCGCGTAGACGGCAGGCTGCGAGTACGCGGCGGCGTGGCCCGACCATCCGAACTTGCGGCGCATCTGCTCGTCCGGGCGCACCCACGAGTAGTGCACGACGGCGTCGCTCACCGGGATCACGGCATGCACCGGTCGCTCGTACGCCTGGACGCGGTCGGTGTGCCAGGGCCGCAGGTCCACGCGGAAGTGCACCGCGGCCGACGACTGCCGGGCGCAGTCGAGCGTGACCCCGGGACGCACCGCGAGGGGACCGGGAAAGCTGGCAGCGGGCCGCCAGAACCGGGTGGAGGCCTCGAGGTACCGGCCACCGCCGGGCGCGTCACCCACCCGCGAGTACAGCCAGCGGGCCGGGTACTCCAGCGCGTCGGCTCCGACGTCCTCCGCCTCGTCCACCATGGCGAGGAAGGTGCCCGGGGCAGGCATGATCTCGTCGGTGTCGAGCTGGAGCACCCAGTCGGCGCCGTCGCCGGCCTGGTCGAGAGCCGTCTGGCGCTGCGCGGTGTCGTTGGCGATCGGCTCGGCGTCCGGGTTCCAGAAGTCACCCGGGGCCAGGACGCACTTGCCGTCGACGTCGACCGCCTTGATGATCCGCAGGCACTCGTCGACGGGCAGCGAGGTGCCGGTCCACGAGGTGGAGCTGCGGTCGTAGGACACGACCACCCGGTCGACACGGTCGTAGTACGAGCGCAGGCTCGCGGCCAGGAAGTGCGGGTCCGCGGCCAGCACGTAGGCGTGGATCCTCATCAGATCACGTCCGCGAACTGTCGTTCGTACCGCTGGAAGACGAGGATCCCGCCCAGCAGCACGAGCAGGCTCGAGACCACCATGCCGACGATCTGCCACGTGGGTGGCACCTGCTGACCGAGGAGCGACCAGCGGTAGGCCTCCAGGAACCAGGTCAACGGGTTGGCCTGGAAGAGCCACTGGGCGGCGGGCGGCAGGTCCTGGGTCGCCTCGACCGAGTAGGCCACCGGTGTCGCGTAGAGACCCATCTGCAGCAGCCACGGCATCACGTAGCCGACGTCGCGGTACTTCACCTGCACGGCCGACGCGGCGATGCCGATGCCGAGCGCGAAGAGCAGCAGCAGGAGCGTCCACACCGGCAGCAGCAGGACCGCCCAGCCCGGGTTCACGCCGTACACCACGAGCAGCAGCGCACCGAGGGCCAGGGCGACCGCGTAGTCGAGCAGGACCCCGAGCGAGCTGGACAACGGCACCAGCAGCCGGGGGAAGAACACCTTGGCCACCAGTGCCTGGTTCGCCACGAGCGACGCCGAGGACCGCGCGATGGTCTGGCTGAAGAGGTTCCAGGCGAGCATCCCCATGAAGCTGAACAGGAAGTACGGGACCCCGTTGGTCGGCAGCCCGGCGACGGCGCCGAAGACCAGGGCGAAGATCCCCGCTCCGAGGAGAGGCTGGATCACGACCCACGCCACGCCGACGGCGGTCTGCCGGTACCTCAGCAGCACGTCGCGCAGGCCGAAGCGGTACATCACCTCGCGCGCCGCCCACAGCTCGCGCCAGCGGGGAAGGCCGAGCCGTCCGGGCGGGGTGATCACGACGGTGGCCATCTCAGCGTCCCTGGAAGTCGTAGTCCGCGAGGACGACGGCCTGAGCCGTCGCCTCGTCGAGCGTCATCTCCGGATAGGGAGTGGCGGGCAGCACCTCGAAGGTGGCCGCGCCCTCCCAGGCGTCGAGCACGCCGGCCTGGCAGACGAAGGCGTCGACGGTGTAGCGGCCGGGCTTGAGCCACGGCGCACGCAGCGTGAGCTGGATCTCCTGCTCCTTGCTGGGCTCGTACCACCCGCCCACGGCGCGCGAGTCGCACTGGGCGACGACGGCACCGGAGGCGTCGTTCACGTGCACCGAGACGAAGTACGAGCCGACGAGGTCGGGGCTCGAGCCGACCCCGAGCACGAACCGCTTCGTCTCGGCAGGGTCGAAGACGTCGGACTCGGGCACGACCGACCCGGCCCGCAGCTGCCCCGTACCAGGCCGCCTGTCGGGGTCCTGCTGGTCGGCGGCGAACTGCGCGAAGCTGCGGCGGTACACGTCCAGAGCCCCGTCCACCGACCCGGAGTACGTGAGCCGCCCCTTGTCGAGGTAGACGGCGCTCGTGCACAGCGCCGTCACCGTCGGCACCAGGTGACTGACGTACAGGACGGTGCGGCCGTCCTTGGCGACGTCGCGCATCTTGGCGAGCGACTTGCGCTGGAACTCCGCGTCACCCACCGCCAGCACCTCGTCGATGGCCAGGATCTCGGTGCGCAGGTGCGCCGCGACGGAGAAGGCCAGTCGCACGTACATCCCCGAGGAGTAGCGCTTCACCGGGGTGTCGAGGAACTTCTCGACCCCGGAGAAGGCCACGATCTCGTCGAACGACGAGCGGATCTCCCGGCGGCTCATGCCGAGGATGGCACCGTTCAGATAGATGTTCTCCCGGCCGGTCAGCTCGCCGGAGAACCCTGTCCCGACCTCCAGCAGGCTGCCCATCCGACCCGCGAGCTCGATACGACCCCGGGTCGGTGCGGTGACCCGGGTGAGCAGCTTCAGCAGCGTCGACTTGCCGGCCCCGTTGCGCCCGACGATGCCGAGCGCCTCCCCCCACGGCACGTCGAGGTCGACGCCGGTGAGCGCGTCGAACTCGGTGAAGCGGGACTTGGCCCACGGGCTCCGCAGGCGCGCGGCGACGGCCTCGACCACCGTCGTCGGACGGTGGCCGGAACGGCCGATGCGGTACGTCTTGCCGAGTCCGCGGACGGAGACGGCAGAGCGGGAGGCGGACACGTTTGGAGCGTATTGCGCGCGCTGGTGCGAGCCCATGTCTCGCCCGGGTGAAGTGCGGGTTTCACCCGGGCACGGCATGGCCGAGGAGCGACCGCCAGACGCGGGCGTGCCCTGCCGCGCTGGCCTCCCAGGTGAACGTCGCCGCCCGGTCCCGGCCCGCGGCCACCCGGTCGGCGACCCCTGCGCCGCCCTCCAGCACGTGCACCAGCCCGTCGGCCAGGCCGGGTCCGTCCGGCTCCACCAGCCAGGCGGCCCCTCCGCACACCTCCGGCAGCGCGGCGCGGTCGGCCGCGACGACCGGGACGCCGCACGCCATCGCCTCCAGCGCGGGCAGGCCGAACCCCTCGTGCAGCGACGGCACCACGACGGCATCCGCCGCCGCCATGAGACCGGGCAGGACGCCGTCGGGGACGCGACCCAGCCGCACGACGCCGTCGAGCGCGCCGAAGAGGCGGTCCCTGCGGGCCGCCGGCGGTCCGCACATGACCAGCCGGACGTCCGGGACGGCAGCCCGGACGCTCGGCCAGGCGTCGGCCAGACCCTCGAGGTTCTTGCGTGCCGTCGCGCCGCCGGCGTGCAGCACGTACCTGCCGCGGACACCTGCTGCCGCGAGGTCGGCCGGCGCCGCCGGCGCGACGTCGAAGTACTGCGCGTCGACACCGTTGTGCACCACGTGCACCCGGTCGAGCCCGAACCGTTCGGCGATGTCGTCCGCGGAGAACTGCGAGACGGCGATGACCGCCTCGGCCCGACGGGTCTCCTCGGCGGCGTAGGGCTCCGGGGCGGCCTCGTCGGGGTACCGCCAGGCCACGGTGTCGTGCACCGTGACCACCTCCGGCACCGGGGCGGGCGGCATCGACAGCCCCATCCGGTGCACGACGGCGGCGCCGCGGTACAGCCAGCGCCCGGCGGCCCGGCGTGAGCCCGGCACCGTCCCACGGAGCACCGCGCCGGGCAGACGCGCCGTACCGGGCAGGTCGGAGCGCAGGGTCCGCACGAGCGCGCGGCGCACGCGCACGGCGTCGCCCACGGCTGCCTGGGCACGGCGAGCGACGTTCTCCTCGTACGCCTGCGGTCCCATGGGCAGCGCGGAGGCGAACGAGGCCAGGGTCAGGACGGGCTCCACAGGCACATTGTGGTCCGCCCAGGCAGGGACGGGCGGGTGAGATCCGCCGTGGAGCGGGTGAGATCCGCGCCCCGTCCGGTCGCGGGGCAGGCTGTGTCCCTACGATCACGAGGTGGCCTCCATCGCCCTCGTCACGAGCTCGTTCTGGCCCCGTCCCGGCGGGGTCGAGGAGCACGTCCGGCGACTGGCCGTCGAGCTGAGCCGGCGGGGTCATCGCGTCGCCGTCTGGTCGGTCGACCGGGGCGACGACACCTCCGGGGTCGAGAGCGCCGTCCCCGATGTCCGTGTGCGCTACCTGCCGGCACCGCTGCCCACGCGGTCGCTCGGCGGCGTCGGCCGGTTCGCCACGGCCCTCCCCGCTGCCTGGCGTGCCTGGGCCCGAGCAGCCCGCGACGACGCGCCGGACCTGCTCCACGTCCAGTGCTACGGGCCGAACGGACCCTGGGCGACGGCCCTCGCGGCGGCCCGCCGTCGGCCGCTCGTGGTCGGTGTCCACGGGGAGACCCAGGGTGACGCCGACGCCGTGTTCGACACCTCGGCGCTGCAGCGACGCGCGCTGCGTACCTCTCTGGCCCGGGCAGCGGCGGTCACGGCCTGCTCCCGTCACGCCGCCGCGGACCTCGCCCGGTTCGGCCACGACCCGCGGCGCGTCGTCGTGGTGGGCAACGGCGTCGAGCTCGACGAGCCCTCGGGCCCGCCGCCCCCGGGGCTCCCGCAGCGCTACCTCCTCGCGCTCGGGCGCGTCGACCGCGTCAAGGGCTTCGACCTGCTCGTGCGCGCCTACGCCCGCGCAGCCGGTGCCGGCGACCTCGCCGACGACCTGCACCTCGTCTGCGGCGGCGACGGTCCCGAGCGTGCCGCCGTCCAGGAGCTGGCGCACCACCTGGGGGTGGCGTCCCGGACGCACTGGACGGGGTCGCTGGACCGCGGCGCCGTCGTCGCCGTCATGGACCGGGCCGAGGCACTGGTCGTGCCGAGCCGCGCCGAGGCGTTCGGCATCGTGGTGCTCGAGGCGATGCGGGCCGGGGTGCCGGTGCTGGCGACCCGCCGCGGTGGGGTACCGGAGCTGGTGCAGGACGGGGTCAACGGGCTGCTCGTCGACCCGGAGGACACCGACCGGTTCGCCACGGCCCTCGGCGACGTCACGGAGCCGGGCTCGCGGCAGCGTCTCGCGGCGGCCGGCCACCGGACAGCGGTCGCGCACACCTGGACGGCCGTCACGGACCGGGTCGAGCAGGTGTACCGCGACGTCCTGACCACCGTCGAGACGCACGAGGCCGCGACGTGAGCCGGTATGTGCACGTCCTGACGCCCGGCGACCACTACTCACCGCGCACGGGCAGCGCCGTCCCGACCGTCGTGCACGGCCTCAACGCCGCCACCGCGAGCCCTCCGGCCGTCGTCGTCGCCCGGGGGACCTACGCCGACCGGTACGACGACGCCGAGGCGATCGAGTACACGCCGGCGCCCGGCCCAGGACGCTGGGAACGCCGCCTCGACGCGGTCCGGGCACCCCTCGGGCTGCCGCGGGCCGCACGCCGCACCTGGGCCGCAGCCCTCGCCGGTCAGGACAGTTGGGAACCCGCGACCGTGGTGCTCCACAACGCACCCCAGGCGGTGGCCCTCGTCCACGCGCAGCACCAGCCCGTGCTCTACGCGCACAACGACCTGCTGCGCACCTACACGCGGCGCGAGGCCGGGCGGGCGCTCGGCGAGGTGTCCGCGATCGTGTGCGTGAGCGACCACCTCGCCGAGCGCACCACCGCCCGCCTCCCCCACTCGCTGCGCGAACGTGTCCACGTGGTGCGCAACGGCGTCGACACCGACCTGTTCAGGCCGGGGCCCGGCTTCCCCGACAGGGTGCAGGAGCTGCGCATCGTCTTCGTCGGCCGGACCATCCCGGACAAGGGCCCCGCCGTCCTGCTCGACGCGGTCGAGACCCTCGACCGCGACGACGTCCACGTGACCGTCGTGGGCAGCGCCGGCTTCTCCGCGACCGACCCGCTGACCCCGTACGAGCGCCGGCTCCGCGCGACCGCGGGTCGCCTCGGAGGACGGGCGACCGTCCGCCCCTTCGTGCCGCGCACCGAGGTCCCCGGGCTGCTGGCGTCGGCCGACGTCGTCGTCGTCCCGTCCGTCTGGCCCGACCCGTGCCCCCTCACCGTGCTGGAGGGGATGGCCGCCGGCGCGGCCCTCGTCGCCTCGGACGTGGGCGGTATCCCCGAGACCGTGGCCGACGCCGGCACCCTCGTGGCGCCGGGTGACACGGCCGCCCTGGCCTCAGCCCTCGGACACCTCGCGGACGACCCCGTGGCACTCGCCACGGCCCGGCGGAAGGCTCGCTCGCACGCCGAGGCACGGGACTGGTCCGTGGTCGCGTCCGAGCTGGCCGCGGTGCTCGAACCCGCCCGGAGGACGCCGTGACCGTCCCGGCCGTGTCGGTGGTGGTCGCGACCAACCGCGGGCCGGACAACCCGTACCTGGCCGAAGCGCTCGCCTCCGTGTGCGCGCAGACCTTGCGGGACATCGAGCTGGTGGTGGTCGACGACGGCGGTCCGCTCCCCTTCGAGGCGCGCGACCTGCCGGTGGCCCCGCTCGCCGCACGAGTGGTCCGGACCGCAGGCCGTGGACCGGCCGAGGCCCGCAACATCGGTGCCGCACAGGCCCGGGGGACCTTGCTGGCGTTCCTGGACGACGACGACACGTGGGACCCGGACCGGCTGGAGCGGCACGCCCGGGCGATGCAGGCCGACCCGACGCTCTCCCTCACCTACTGCCCCATGGACTCCGTCGACGCCTGCGGTCGCGTCATCAACCCCGCGGACCAGGTCCCGGTCGCCACGACCGCCGACGTCTACCGGCGTCGGACCGGCATCCTGCTGCCCAACACCGTCGTCCGTGCCGAGGCCTTCCGGGCCGTCGGCGGCTTCGACGGGTCGCTCCGGCTGGCCGAGGACCTGGACCTGGTGCTCCGGCTGGCCGACCACGGCCGGGTCGCCATGGTCGGCGACCGCTCGCTGGTCGCGTACCGGCGGCACCCGGACAACGCGACCCGACGACACCGCGAGCTCGCCGCGGCGATCCGGGACGTCCTCGCACGGCGGTTGCGGTCCGGCGGCGCGACGACGCGACCTGAGCTGCACGACGCGCTCGTCGAGGCCCAGGCGGCGAACGACCGCTACGCCGCCTGGTCCGCCGGGCGCGCCGCACGCGCCGCGCTCAGGGACGGTGACCTCCGTGCGACAGGGGCCGAGATCTTCTGGGCGCTCCGTTTCGCCCCCCGCGCTCCCCTGCAGGCGGTGATCAGGCGCGTCGCCCGGCCCCGCGCGCGACCCGCTGCACGTTCCGCTTGACGTCGTAGGGGAAGAACCGCCAGTTCTCGACCGTCCAGTCCCGCAGCACGACGCGCACCGCGCGCGCCCGGTCGCGGACGCCGAGCGGCGCGGTCGCCGCCTCGGTCAGCAGGCGGTGGTTGAGGTACCACTGCGGGAACGCGATCTCGCGCCGGTGCGAGCGGTAGGCGCGGGTCTGGCGCACCGGGTCGGCCGCCTGCAGCTTGTTGGTCTGCTCCTCGTGGTTGCGCGCCCAGTACAGCTGCTCGGGCACCTGCACCCACGGCGCGCGCAACGCCATCCGCACCGCGAGCGCCATGTCCCCGCCGTAGAAGTCCGGGTGGCCGCCCATCGACCGCAGCACCTCGGTCCTGATGACGCCGCCGTAGCCGATCACCTGGTACGCCTGACGCACGAAGAACCGGTGCAGACGCTCCGGCGGTCCCACCCCGAGGAAGTCCAGGTCGACGTCGTCCCGCTCACCGAGGCGTTCGCCGTCGGCCCCGATCAGCACCACCCGGGAGAAGGCGATGGTCGCCTCGGGATGCCGGTCCAGGGCGGCACGGCACTGCGCGAGGTGCCCCGGCCGGACCACGTCGTCCGCGGCGTTCCACATGAACAGCGGAGCCTGCGCGGCCGCCAGCACGCGGTTGAAGTTCCACGTGACCCCCCTGTTGGTGTCGCTGTGCAGGACGGTGAACCGGTCGTCCGTGGCGGCGAACGACCGGGCGATCTCCAGCGTGTCGTCGGTCGAGCCGTTGTCGGAGACGACGACCTGGACGTCTGCGAGGTCCTGGTCCCGCAGGGCCGTGAGCGCCTCGGCGAGGTAGCGCTCACCGTTCCAGACCGGCACGCCGACGGTCACCACCGGTCGCCTCACAGGGCGAGCACCGCCTTCGTCACGAAGAAGGCCTCGGCGTACCGCGCCCGGCACTCGATGCCCCGCAGCCGCATCAGACCACCGAAGGTCTCCCGGTCCCACCAGTCGTGCCCGCTCTGGGACCCGTAGCACTCCTCGAGGATCTCGAGCTTGCGGTGGGCGACCTCTTCGGGCAGCGGCACGTAGAGGCTGGGGCGTCCCAGGTCCCCGTCCCACTTCGGGATCTCGTAGTGCAGCACCAGGGCGTCCCGCCAGACCGTCGGAGCCAGCTCGCCGAGGAGACGGTGGTCCTGATGGGCGTCGTCCCGCCGCGGGACGAGGACGACGTCGGGAGGGGCCGTCACCTCAGCCAGCGTGTGCAGGGCGGCCTTGACCGCACCCCAGTGCTCCGGGAGGCGACCGTCCGGCAGCCCGACGAACGTGGACGTCGACCCGGGCCACACCTCGGCCGCGGCCCGACGGGCCTCCTCGCACCGCGCGGGAGTCCCCGTGACGGTGAGGAACGACGCCGTCGTCCCGACGCGGGCGGCCAGCCGGAGCAGCGTCCCGCCGCACCCGATCTCGAGGTCGTCCGGGTGCGCGGCCAGCGCGACCACGTGCAGCGGGCCCGTGGCGGGCAGCAACGACATCATGGTCGCACCTCCAGGGGCACGTCGTCCGGTACCAGCCCCAGCGAGACCCGCAGCCGCGACGCCTGTCCCGCGAGCAGCCGGCGGGCCTGGTCCACCCAGGCCGTCGCGTCGGCGTGAGCCGCCTGCCACGCCTCCCCGTCGGACAGCAGGTGCAGCACCTGGTCCGCCACGAGCGCCGGGTCGAAGCCCGCGACGTCGTGGGCCCGGGCAGGGGCGCCGACGTCGCCCAGCAACCAGTCCTGCTTGCGGGCGTACCCGAGCGAGACGGGCGGGACCCCTGCCCGGACCGCCGTCACCAGGTTGTGGTACCGCGCCGCGACGACGACCTGGCAGCCGGCGAACCAGGTGTCGAGCTCGGCCAGGTCGGCCGCAGGTGCCCGGACGACGGCGTCGTGCCCGGCGCGTGCCACCACCTCGTCGGCGATCAGGTCGTCGAGCACGGCGCCACCCACCACGCGCACCCGTGCGCCGGCCACGACGAGCCGTCGCACCAGCTCGGCCACCGCAGCGAGGTACCGGGCGCGGTCCCAGTCCGCCTCGATCGTGCCGGTGCCGTGCGTGTCGATGACCCCGAGCGCCACCGTCCAGGGTCCGTGGGACCGGGCGCTCCCCTGCACCTGCCCGGCGAGCACCAGGTCCGGGACCACCGGGGGGCGGCTGCGGCCGAGTCGCTCGGCGCACGCCGCCGAGCCGTCGTCGCGCACGGTGACCGTCGTCGCCGCGCGCAGCACGAACCCGAACAGCGCACGCGTCAGCCGGTGCCCCCCGTCGTCCACCCCGACCGACAGCAGGTGCAGCGGACGCCGTCGGCAGCGTGCGGCGAGGGCGTACCAGCCCAGCGTCAGCGGCACCGCGGTCGCCCGGACGGCCGACCCCTCGAGCAGACCGGTCCCCGGGACGACGATCGCGTCGACCTCCCCGACGCGTCGCCACGCCCAGCGCAGGTCGCGGACCTTGCCCAGCACACCTCGCCAGCCGCCGCGGCGGGCGCCGGGGTCGGTGAACGCCACGGCCGGCAGCCCCCGCGCCTCGAGGACCGCGCCGGGCTCCTCGGTGAGGACGACCAGGTCGGCGTCGCCGAGCACGTCGAGCATCGCGTCGAGCGACGCCTCGTTGCCCAGGTTGCCGATGCCGAACTGGCCCAGGAGCGCCACCCTCGGGCGCAGGGGCGCGGGGGCGTCAGGCGCCACGGACCTGCCCCACGACCTCGGGCACCGCGACCTCCGGCACGCGACGCGCGCGGTGCTGGGCACCCCGGTCCCACACCGCCCACGGACGGTCACCGACCCGGTTCATCTCCTCGAGCGCCGAGCGCTCCTTGAGCGTGTCCATCGGGGCCCAGAACCCGGCGTGCGGGTGGACCCTGAACCTCCCGTCGCGGGCGGCGCGGGTGCACGCGTCCATCACCAGGTCCTCACCCTCGTCGAGGTAGTCGAAGATCCCCTGGCGCAGCACGAAGTAGCCGCCGTTGATGCACATGCTCATCCGGGCCACGGGTTCGAGGTCCAGCATCCGGCCGTCGGGGTCGAACCGCACGACGTGGAACGAGTCCTGCGGAGGCACCGCGAGCAGGGTGCCCACGGCGTCGGTCGTGACGAAGTCGTCGATGATCTGGTTCATCGGGGCGTCCGTCAGCACGTCGCCGTAGTTGGCGAGGAACACGTCGTCGTCCTCGAGGTAGCGGCGCACGCGGCGCAGCCGCTCACCGATCGCCGTGTCCATGCCCGTGTCGACGAACGTGATGCGCCACTCGCTGATGTCGCTCGACAGCAGCTCGACGTGCTCGCCGCCCTTGGTGAGCACGAAGTCGTTCGAGTGTGTCTCGGAGTAGTTGAGGAAGTAGTCCTTGACCGCGTTCGCGCCGTGCCCCAGGCACAGGATGAACTCGGTGTGACCGAAGTGGGCGTAGTACTTCATGATGTGCCACAGGACCGGGCGGGTGCCGATGGGCATCATCGGCTTGGGCAGCGAGTCGGAGCCCGACCGCATCCGCATGCCGAGGCCACCGCAGAACAGGACGACCTTCATCGCGCACCTCCGTGGTGTCGGACGGGCTCGGGCCGGTGCCGCAGCCGGCGGGGCGCGGCGCGCTCGCGCAGCGCGGGGGCCACCGGGGGGCCGACCAGGAACTTGTCGGTGCTGCCGGCGTCGAGGGCGGCCGCGTACGTCGGCAGGGCGCCCGCGACGGCGTCCACCGTCCGGTCGAGGTCGGTGTCGGTGTGCGCGGCGGAGACGACGAAGGACTGCGCCAGCACGCCACGGCGCAGCAGCTCGGCGAGGAACAGCGTGCGGAACGGCTGAGAGGGCGCGCCCGAGCCGTCCCGGGTACCGAAGACGAGGCATGCCGGGTGGCCGGAGACCGTCACGTGGTCGGCCAGTCCGGCGGCACCCACGACCTGCTCGACTCCGGCACGCAGCCGACGCCCGCGCTCGGCGAGCACCGCCGGCACGTCGAGGGCGCCGTACTCACGGTGCACCGCGAGCCAGGCCGCCAGGCCGGCGGTCTCCGCCCCGTGGGTGGTCGACAGCAGGAACACCCTCCGCTCGTCCGTGGCGAGCCCGCCGAGCTCCATCAGCTCGCGCCGGCCCGCCAGCGCCGAGACGGCGAAGCCGTTGCCCATCGCCTTGCCCCACGTGGACAGGTCCGGGGTGACCCCGTAGACCGCCTGCGCCCCGCCCGACGACCACCGCATCCCCGTGATGATCTCGTCGAACACCAGCACCACGCCCTCGCGGTCGCAGAGCGCCCGCAGCCCTTCCAGGTAGCCCGGCGGCGGCTCCTGGTGGGCGGTGGCGGCCTCCAGCACGAGCGCGGCGACCTCCCCGCGGTGAGCGGCGAGGAGCTCGGCGGTGCCCGCGAGGTCGCCGTACCGGAAACCGACGGTGAGGTCGGTGATCCCTCGCGGGATCCCGGCGTCCATCGCGGTGGTGCCGATGAACCAGTCGTCGGTGGAGAAGAACGGGTGGTCGGTGCACACGGCCACCAGGTCCCGCCCGGTCGCCGCCCGGGCGAGACGCACGGCGGCGGTGGTGGCGTCCGAGCCGTTCTTGGCGAACTTGACCATCTCCGCGCCGGGGACCTGCGCGCAGAAGGCCTCGGCCGCGTCGAGCTCCCACCGGCTCGGTCGCGAGAAGCTCACGCCGTCGGCGATCGCGGTGGTCACCGCGTCGACCACCGGGCGGTAGCCGTGGCCCAGGGTGACGCTGCGCAGACCCATCCCGTACTCGACGTACTCGTTGCCGTCCACGTCCCAGACGTGCGCGCCGGCGCCCCGCGCGAGGACCGGCGCCAGACCCTCCGGGTACTGGTCGGAGGCACGGGCGTACGTGTGGGCCCCCCCGGGGACGAGCTCGTGCAGGCGCGCCTGGGCGGCGACCGAGCGCTCGAGCCGCTGGTCGGGCGGGCCGTCGGCTGCGCCGGCGTCGAAGCGCACCTGCTGGGACATCGTCCCCTCCTCCCGCACGGCCACGGGCGACACGACCCGGTCGCCCGTGGCCAGTCTCCGACGCGACGCCCCCTCGCTGAAGGCGTGCGGCGGCTTTTCATCCGTCCGTCGGGGCATTTCACCCCCCTGGCGTCCCGGCGCTCGCCTAGCGTGAGGCTCGTGCAGGTACTGACCACGACCCTGGCCGGGGTGCTGCTCCTGGAGCCGACGCCGCACCGCGACGACCGCGGTCTGTTCACCCGCACGTTCGACGACGAGACCGCGTCCCGGGCGGGCCTCGACCCCCGGTCCTTCGTGCAGGACAGCCAGTCCCGTTCTGTCCGGGGCGTGGTGCGCGGGCTGCACGGGCGGACCGGGTCCGGCGAGGCCAAGCTCGTCCGGGTGGCCCACGGCGCCGTCCACGACGTCGTGGTCGACGCCCGGCCGGGCTCGCCGACCTTCGGACGGTGGGAGGCGTTCCTGCTCGACGACGTCGACTTCCGGGTGCTGCACGTGCCACGAGGCTGCCTGCACGGCCACCAGACGCTCACCGAGACGTCGGACGTGTGCTATCGCATCGACGCCGAGCACGACCCGACCGAGGACGTGGCGGTCCACCACCTCGACCCCCACCTGGGGATCGAGTGGCCGCAGCCGGTGACCGTCGTCAGCGCGCGCGACGACGCGGCGGGCTCGTGGACCCGGCTCGTCGACCGGCTCAGCTCCCGGTGAGCGGCGGCACGACCCGAGGCTCGGGTTCGGCGACCACCCACCGCCCGCCGTGCTGCTCCACCTGCGGGTAGGCCTGCCTGACCTCGTCCAGGAGATCAGGGACGAGCAGCAGCACCCGGTCCGGCCGCAGCCGGTCGAGCTCCTCCGGGCCGACGATCGGCACCCTGCCGTCGGCCCGCCCCGGCATCGCCCGCCCCCGCTTGGCGGGCGAGGCGTCCACCACGACCTCCACGTCCGACGACGTCACCCCGGCCGCGGCGAGGAGCGCGACGGCACGCGACGCGGCGCCGTACCCGACCACCGGGCCCGGCTGCGCGTCGAGCCACGCACGCAACGCCGTCGTCGACGCACCGACGTGCCGGTCGAGGTCGCGCAGCGCCTCCGCGCGGCACACACCGGACCTCACGTCGAGAGTGAGCTCGGCGACGACCCGCTCCGCCGCGGTCGCCGCAGCGGCCGGCCGGGAACCGTGACGGGCCAGGGTGAGGACCTGGGTACCGCCGTACAGGGGGTAGTCCCACAGCCCGACCGGCACGAGCCCTGACGAGCGCGCCATCGCGACCAGGACGGTGAGGGAGAAGTAGGCGTAGTGGCCGTGCCGCAGGGCGTTCCACGTGCCGTCCCGCAGGATGGTCGACAGCGGGTGGACGTGCAGGGCCAGCACGCCGTCCGGTGCCAGCCGACCCACGCGACGGTCCCACGCCGCCCGGACGTCGGGCTCGTGCATCAGGCCCAGCGAGTCGATCACCAGGTCGGCGACCCCGTCGCCGACGATCGTCACCGCAGGGACGGCGGCCGCCACGGGTCCCAGCCAGGAACCTCCGTGCGGGCTGCCGTACTCGGTGACGCGCGAGCCCGCAGCGACCCAGCCGGCGGCGACCAGGTCCGCGACCGCGTCCTGCGCCTGCTCCACGAGCGCGACCGGCTCGACGCCCCGCGGCTCCTCGGCGCCGGTCGGGTCGTCCTCGAGCTGGGCGAGCCCGCAGCGGCCGCACAGCACCATGCGCAGCTCGTGCAGCGGGTCCGGCTCGGTCTCCCCGACCGACGGGAACCGGTCCGCGGCCGGCTGACGGCCGAGGTCGAGCACCACCTCGCCGGACCGTGCCGCGCACCAGCGGCAGCTCCAGGTCGCCCGGGGCGAGCGGTCGTCCGCGGGCGGTGAGTCGGTCACGTGCCGGGTTCGAAGACGTCGAGGCGTGGCAGGAACGTCACGAGCCGCCCGCCCCACGACGCCACGTGCGCGAGCTGTGCGGAGATCTCGCGGCGCAGGTTCCACGGCATGATCACCACGTAGTCGGGACGAGCCGCGTCCAGGGCCTCCGGTGGCCGGATCGGCAGGTGGGTGCCGGGGGTGAACCGGCCGTGCTTGTAGGGGTTGCGGTCCACGGCGAACTCGACGAGGTCGCCGCGCACCCCGCAGTGGTTGAGCAGGGTGTTGCCCTTGCCGGGCGCCCCGTAGGCGACCACGCGCCGACCCTCCCGGCGCGCGTCCAGGAGGAAGCGCAGCACGTCGTCGCGGACCGCGGCCACCTGCCGGGCGAACCCGGCGTGGCCCGCCACGGTGTGCAGCCCGGCGGCCGCCTCCGCGGCGAGGACGTCGGCGAGCGCCGCCGACGGGTCCGGCGCGCGCTCGGACGGCGCGGACCACGTGCGCAAGGACCCACCGTGGCTGGCGAGCTCCTCGACGTCGACCACGGTGAGCCCGGCGGCAGCGAGCACCCGCTGCGTCGTGAGCAGCGAGAGGTAGCTGTAGTGCTCGTGGTAGATGGTGTCGTACTCGTTGCCCTCGACGAGGCGGAGCAGGTGCGGGATCTCGATGCTCACCCGGCCCTCGTCGGCGACCAGCGCGCGCAGGCCGTGGGCGAAGTCGACGATGTCGGGCACGTGGGCGAACACGTTGTTCGCCACGACCAGGTCGGCCGGACCGTGGGCGGCACGGACCGCCCGGCCCGTGTCCGCGCCGAGGAAGTCGACCTGCGTGGGGACACCGCGCCGGACCGCGGCGGCGGCGACGTTCGACGACGGCTCGATCCCCAGGCACCGGATCCCCCGGTCGAGCACGTGCTGCAGGAGGTAGCCGTCGTTGCTGGCCACCTCCACCACCAAGGATCGCTCGGGCTGCAGCCCGAGCCGGTCGACGGCGTCGTCGACGAAACGTCGCGCGTGCTGCACCCAGGAGTCGGAGTAGGACGAGAAGTAGGCGTAGTCGTCGAAGATCTCCTCGGCCGCCACGTAGGCCGGCAGCTGGACCAGCAGGCAGCTCTCGCACACCAGCACGTGCAGCGGGTAGAAGGTCTCCGGTCCGTCCACCTGCGCAGCGGTCGGGTACGTCTCGCACAGCGGTGACATGCCGAGGTCGACGAAGGTGCGCCGCAGCGGCTCGCCGCACAGGCGACAGGCCGGTGCGCTCGCGGCCTCGGCACCCGCGTCCGCCAGGGCGAGCCCGGGGTCCGCGGTCATACCGACACCGCCGTCCGCAGGGTCGTGAGGTCGAGAGCGCCGGCATCGGCCAGCTCCTGGACCCGACGCAGCCGGACGTACCGCGGCCCCTCGAAGTCCTGTCGCGTCAGACCACGCTGCCGGGCGTGGTCCCAGATCTCCTGGATGCCGTCCGGCACGGTCCACCGCGGAGCGGCCGCCGGCAGCTCGCTCGTGATCCGGGAGAAGTCGACGCGGTAGTTGCGGGCGTCGCTCCCGGCGCCCGGGGCGAAGGTCACCGGCGCACCGGTGATCGCGCTGACCTGCTCGGCCACCGTGCGGATCTGCACGACGTCCTCGTCGCGGCCGACGTTGAACGCGCGGTCGTGCACCGTCTCCCGCGGTGCCTCGAGCGCTGCGAGAAAGGCCCGGGCGATGTCCTCGACGTGCACGAGCGGACGCCACGGGCTGCCGTCCGACTGCAACCGCACCTCCCCGCGGGTGAACGCCGCACCGGTGAGGTTGTTGACGACGATGTCGGCGCGCAGCCGGGGCGACGACCCGTACGCCGTGGCGTTGCGCAGGTACGTGGGCGAGAAGTCGTCGGCGGCGAGCGCGGAGATGCCCCGCTCGGCACGCACCTTGGACTCGCCGTACGGGGTCACCGGGTGGAAGTCCGCCTCTTCGTCGACCGGCGCGTCGCCGGCCGCCCCGTACAGCGAGCAGGAGGAGGAGAAGAGGAACCGCGGGACACCCGCCGCACGGGCCGTGCGGGCCGCGTGCACCGCGCCGTCGGTGTTGACCGAGAACGTGGCGTCCGGGTTGAGGTGACCGAGCGGGTCGTTCGAGATCGCCGCGAGGTGCACCACGGCGTCGAACCCCTCCAGGTCCTGCGGCCGGACGTCGCGCACGTCACCGGTGCGCTGCTCGTAGCCGCCCACCGCGGGGCCGAAGTCGCAGCCGTCGTACCAGCCGGCGTCGAGACCGACCACCTCGTGGCCCGCGGCGCGCAGGAACGGCACCAGGACCGCTCCGACGTAACCACGGTCTCCGTCGACGAGAACCCGCATCGTTCCTCCCCTGTCGTGGTGGCGGCGTCGCGCGGCGACCGAGGTGGACGCGCAAGCCGTCTCGACGGTACCCACGGCGCGACAGGCTCGGTCAGGTCGCCAGGGGGTGAATCTGCCCGGGCAGCGGGTGATTGTCCGGGCACCGCGTTCCCGCGCCGGGGCCCATGAGCCAGGATCGGTGAGCATGAGGGTCCTGCGGGTGTCGCACAGCGCGGTCGTCGACGCCTGGCGCGAGCGCGAGCGCGAGCTGCGCCGACAGGGTCTGGACGTCGCGCTGCTGTGCGCGGCGGTGTGGGACGAGGGGGGGCGCGACGTCCCCCTCGTCGCCCGTCCCGGCGAGGACGTCACCGGAGCACGCACCTGGGGCACGCACCCCGCGCTGTTCGTCTACGACCCACGACCCCTGTGGCGGGCGCTGCGCACCGACCACGAGGTGCTCGACATCCACGAGGAGCCGTTCGCGCTCGCCACCGCGGAGGTGCTCGTCCTGGCCCGGCTGCGCCGCGTCGTCGACCGGCTCCGTGGACGCCCGAGCCCGGCCCGGCCCTTCGTGGTGTACAGCGCCCAGAACCTCACCAAGCGCTACCCCGTCCCGTTCCGGTGGGTCGAACGAGCCGTGCTGCGCCGCGCGGCGGCGGTGCAGGTGTGCAACGACGAGGCCGGCCGGATCCTGCGAGCGAAAGGGGCCCGCGGACGGATCGAGACCATCCCGCTGGGCGTCGACCTCGCAGCCTTCTCGCCCGCCCGCCGCTCCCCCGGCGCTCGACCGACCGTGGGCTACGCCGGCCGGCTCGCGGCGCACAAGGGTGTCGACGTGCTGCTCGACGCCCTGGCGCAGTGCCCCGGCACGGACCTGGTGGTCGCCGGCGCCGGCCCCGAGGAGGAGGCGCTGCGCCGACGCGCGGAGGTGGTCGCCCCCGGCCGCGTCACCTTCCACGGGCCGCTCGACGGCGACGACCTCGTCGAGCTCTACCGTTCCGTCGACGTGCTGGCCGTCCCGTCACGCGACACCCCGGGGTGGGTGGAGCAGTTCGGCCGCGTCGTGGTGGAGGCGATGGCCTGCGGCACCCCGGTGGTGGCCAGCCGGTCCGGCGCCCTGCCCGACCTCGTCGAGGGTGCGGGCCTGCTCGTCCCGCCCGACGACGCCACGGCGCTCGCCGGCGCCCTGCGGCGGGTGCTCGACGACGACGGCCTCGCGGCACGGCTCAGCCGTCGCGGCGCCGAGCGGGCCGCGCAGTGCTCCTGGCCCGCAGTGGCCACGCGGCTGCACGAGCTGTACCGCGACGTGGCGTCGACCGGACCCGCCACCGTGGAAGCTCCCTCCGTTGCGGTACCGGCCGAACCGCCCGAGGTGCTCGTCGTGGCCTACGGCTCCCCGGAGCTGCTCCGCCGAGCACTGGCACCGATCGCGGGGCGCCTGCCGATCACCGTGGTGGACAACTCCCGCGACGAGCGGGTGCGCGAGATCACGGCGTCGGCGCACGGCCGCTACCTGGACCCCGGCCGCAACGGGGGGTTCGCCGCCGGCGTCAACCACGGGATCGCCCACCGCCAGCACCCCGGACGGGACGTGCTGCTGCTCAACCCGGACGCCGTCGTCGACGAGACCGGCATCCACACCCTCCACCGCGCGCTGCGCGCCCACGAGCGCACCGCCAGCGTCGGGCCGCGCCAGGTCGACGGTGACGGCGAACCGGCACAGGTCGAGTGGCCGTTCCCCCGTCCGTGGGCCGCGTGGTCCGAGGCCCTGGGCGTGGACGCCGCGCGCCGGCTGCTGGGTCGGACCGGGCGACGCCGGCCCGGGAACACCTACGTCATCGGCTCCGTCCTGCTGCTGCGGGCGGAGGCGCTGGACGACGTCGGTCCCCTCGACGAAGGCTTCTTCCTCTATGCGGAAGAGACCGACTGGGCCTTCCGGGCGCACCGCAGGGGCTGGCACCACCGACTCGTGCCGGAGGTCCTCGCCGTCCATCTCGGGGCGGCCACGAGCGACGACCCGGCGCGACGCGACGCCTGGGTCCGAGCGTCCCAGGAGCGCTACTGGCGCAAGCACTACGGGACCGCGGGATGGGCGACGGCGCGTGCCGGCGGCGTCGTCGGCGCGGCGGCCCGGACCGTCCTGGGGCCGCGCCGCGACGTCGCCCGCCGTCGCCTGCGGCTCCTGGTCCACGGAGCAGCGGCGTGACGCCGCCGACCACCCGCGACGTCTCCCGAGCCGCTCGTGCCGCCCTGGCCACGGCGGCCGTCGTCACCTGCCTGGTGCTGCTCGGTGCCCTGACGGTGCTCTCCGGCCCGCTCGCCGTCGTCGGCGCGCTGGCCCTGCTGCTCGTCGCCCTGACCGTGTACGAACCCGTCGCCGTCCCCCTGCTGGCGATCCCCGCCGTCGTCGTCGTCGAACGCGTCGGGGCGAGCGGGGTGGACCTCTCGCTGAGCGACGTCGCGATCTTCGGCGCCTTCTGGTTCGCGCTCCTGCTCGGGCACCGCCCGTACAGCCCGGCGATGCGGACCATGCTCTGGCTCAGCGCGGTCTACCAGGCGGCCAGCCTGTTCACCGTGATCGTCAACCCCTACCTCGCCAACACGGTCGAGTGGTTCCACGCCTGGCTCCTCGTGGGCGGCGCGCTCGTCGTCGGGTGGGCTGTCGGACGCTCCGGCTACGCGGCGCGCGGCATGACGCTGCTCGTCGGCGCCTGCCTCGTCATCGCCGCCCTCACCCTCGCCTTCGGCGCCCTGCAGCTCGCCGTCGGCAACACCGGGCCCGTCTACCTGCACTGGCCCTACGGCATGCACAAGAACTTCATCGGGACGCTCCTCGCCTTCGCCGCCACCGTCGTCTACGCGCGCCCCCGCTGGATGCGCTGGCCACGCTGGACGAGCTACACGGCGTTCACGGTGCTCACGGCGGCCGTCGCCGCCACCCAGGCGCGGCAGGCCTACGTGAGCCTCGCCGTCGCCGTCGTCATCGTGCTCTTCCGCCGCGGCCAGGGCGTCCGGCACACCCCCTGGATCCTCGCGCCGGTCGTGATCGCCTGCATCGCGGTGCTGACCCTCGTCCGCGAGCAGGTGGAGGAGGGCAACGCGTTCAACTCGACGTTCCAACGCCTGACCTGGTTCGACCAGGCGATCGAGGTCTGGCGGGAGAACCCGCTCGTCGGGGTGGGCCTGCGATGGTGGACCACCGGGGAGCACTACTCCTTCCAGCCCCCGAACGCCGAGCTCGAGGTCCTCAGCTCGACCGGCGTGATCGGCCTCGCGGCGTTCCTCGTCCTGCAGATCGGCGGCCTGGTCGTCCTGTGGCGGGTCCGCCCCGACTACGGGACCCTCGCGTTCGCCGTCCTCGCCTCACGCCTGGTGCAGGGCCAGCTCGACCTGTTCTGGGTGGCCGTCAGCGTCTCGGTCCCGTACCTGATCGCCGGCATCTGCCTCGGAGCGGCGGCACGCGCCGACGACGTGGAGCAGGCCGTCCCGACGCCCGTCGTCGAGCGAGCCGGCCGCCCACCGGCCCTGCTGGGACAGCCGTGATCGTCGTCCAGATCTGCCCGGAGATCGGCGCAGGGACCGGGGTGGGCGGCGTCGCCGCCGACCTGGAGGCCGCCTGGCACCGGGCCGGGGTGGAGACCCGTCGGTTCACCCTGGCGGACGCGGCCGGCGGCTGGCTGCCCCCCGTGTCGACCAGCCTGCGTGGCCGGCTCACCCTGCTCGCGAGGGTCGTCTGGTTCTCCACGGTCGGCTCCGTCCTCGCTCGCCGGTACTGCCGGTCCGTGCCCGGGGCGGTGGCCCTGTGCCACAACGACGCCCTGGCCGGGGACGTCTACGTCAACCACGGCATCCTGCAGGCCGCCATGCGTGACCGCGGCCGAGCGCGCTGGAGGATGCTCCGCAACCCCATGCACCTGTTCGTCGTCGCCCGCGACCGGCACCGCTTCCGCAGCCGCACCCACCGGCTCGTGGTGAA
Organism: Isoptericola halotolerans; assembly: GCF_013149785.1. Classification (GTDB taxonomy): domain Bacteria; phylum Actinomycetota; class Actinomycetes; order Actinomycetales; family Cellulomonadaceae; genus Isoptericola; species Isoptericola halotolerans. The sequence goes on along the minus strand of NZ_JABEZU010000002.1, from coordinate 502,703 downwards.
CCTCAGCTCGACCGAGGACCGGCTGCTGGGCGAGGTGTACCCGCGCCTCGCCACCGCGACCACCGTCGTGGGCAACGGGGTCGACCTCGAGCGCTTCCGGCCGCCCACGGACGGTGAGCGCTCGGCGGCACGCGCCCGCCTCGGGTACGCGCCGCAGGACCGGGTGGTGCTCTTCGTCGGCAACGAGCACGACCGCAAGGGACTGCCCCTGGTCCTGGAGGCTCTCGCGCACGTCCGCGGGGCACGGCTCCTGGTCGTCGGGGGCGATCCCCGGATGGTCGCGACGGCACGGCAGCGTGCCACCCGGGCCGGGGTCGCCGACCGATGCACCTTCACCGGCCCGGTGCCCGACGTCCGCGAGGCGCTGCACGCCGCGGACGTCTTCTGCCTGCCGAGCGCCTACGAGTCGTTCGGCCTCGTCTACCTCGAGGCGCTCGCCACGGGGCTCCCGGTGGTGTCCACGCCGGTCGGCGTCGTCCCGGACGTCGTCACCGACGCCACCGGCCGGATCGTGCCCGCCGACGCGCTCGCGGTCGCCTCGGCGCTGGAGTCCGTGCTCCGGCACGGGCAGGGCTCGTTCCGCACTGCGGCCCGCGAGGCGGCCGAACGATGGTCCTGGGACGAGGTCGCGGCCCGGTACCTGACGGTCCTGCGCGGGCTGAGCACCGCGGACGGCGGCGGGTCGCGATGAGGATCGTGCACGCCGTCAGGTCGGACGGGTTCGCGGGCGTCGAGCGGCACGTCGCACGACTGGCGCGGGCACAGGCCCACCACGGCGACGACGTCACGGTCGTCGGCGGGGCGGCCGACGACATGCGTCGCGAGCTGGACGGGGTGCGGCACCTGGAGGCCCGGACCGTCCCGGAGGTGGCCCGGCGGCTGGCCGGTCACGGTCGGGGCGCCGACGTCGTGCACGTGCACATGACCGCTGCCGAGATCGCCGCCGGTCTCGTGCCCTGGGCACGGCACCGGCCGGCCGTGGTGGCCACCCGCCACTTCGCGGCGCCGCGCGGCAGCGGTCGCACCGGGCCGTTCGTGGCACGTCTCGCCCGGCATGCGGTCCAGGCGCAGATCGCCGTGTCGCGCTACGTCGCCGACCACGTCGACGGCCCGACGACCGTCGTCTACCCGGGCGTGGACGTCGCACCCTCGACGGCCGAGCAGGAACGGGTGGTGCTGGTGCTGCAGCGCCTCGAGCCGGAGAAGGCGACCGACGTCGCGCTCCGAGCCGTCGCGTCCTCGGGGATGCTGCACCACGGGTGGCGGCTGCAGGTGGCCGGCACCGGCTCGCAGGCCGCCGAGCTCGCCGCGCTGGCCGACCGCCTGGGGCTGCGCGCCGAGCTGCTCGGCCACCGCGCGGACGTGGACGAGCTGCTCGGAAGCGCCGGCATCCTCCTGGCGCCGTGCCCGGTCGAAGGCCTCGGACTCAGCGTGCTCGAGGCGATGGCGCACGCCCTGCCCGTCGTCGCGGCGGACGCGGGCGGACACACCGAGCTGCTCGCCGGGCTCGACGACCGCGCACTCTTCCCCCCGGGCGACGCCGCGACGGCGGGCGACCGGCTCCGGGCGCTCGCCGCCGACGACGCCGGGCGTGCCGCCTACGGCCGGGCGGCCGCGGCGCGGCAACGCGCTCGCTACACCCTCGCGGCCCAGGTGGCCGGGACGGCCGACGTCTACGAGGAGCTGCTGTGAGGCCGGAGCCGGAGCGCAGGATCGTCGTGGTGTACTCCCTGGAGCCGTGGGACGACGTCTGGCGCCGCAACCAGCACCTGGTCTCGCGCCTGCTGGCCGCGGACGCCGACCTGGCGGTCCTCTTCGTCGAGCCGCCCGCAGACCCCCTGCACGCCGCGCTCCACGGCCGGCTGCCGCGGCCAGGCCGCGGGCGCCGTCGCGTCGACCACCCGGTGCGCGGGGGGAACGGTGACCTCGAGGACGGGGACGTCACGCGGCTCAGGACCTACCAGCCGACCAAGTGGTGGCCGCGGCGGCTGGACCCCCACGGTGACCGGCGCCGGGCTCGCGCGGCGCTGCGGACGGCGGCGCACCAGGGGCCGGTGACGGCCGTGTGGGTCAACGACATCTCCGCGGTGCACGCCCTCGACCTGACCGACGCCCCGGTGCTGTACGACCTCACCGACGACTGGCTCGCGGCACGCCGATCACCCGAGGAGAACGCGCGGCTGACCGCCGCCGAGCACCGGTTGCTCACCGAGTCCCGCGCCGTCACCGCCTGCTCGCCCGCCCTCGTCAGGGACAAGGGCGCCGTGCGGCCCGACATCGTGCTGCTCACGAACGGCGTGGACGTCGGCTCCTACCGTGGGCCCCTGGAGAGGCCTCACGACCTCGCGACGGGGCCCGTCGCGCTCTACGTCGGGACCCTGCACGCCGACCGCCTCGACGTCGACCTCTGTGCCCGCACGGCGCAGGACCTGGTCCGTGCCGGAGCACGGTTGGTCCTGCTCGGCCCGGACGCCCTCCAGGCCGAGGAGCGGACGCGCCTGGTGAGGGCGGGAGCCGAGCTGATGGGTCCGCGACCCCATGGGCAGGTGCCGGCGTACGCACGCAGCGCGGACGTCCTCGTCGTGCCGCACGTGGTGGACAGGTTCACGGACAGCCTCGACCCCATCAAGCTCTACGAGTACCGCGCGGCACGCCGTCCCGTGGTGGCGACCCCGGTCGCCGGGTTCCGGGAGGCTGGCGACCCCCTCGTCCGCGCGGTCCCGGCCGAGAGCTTCCCCGCCGTCGTCGTGCACACCGCCACCTCACCCGGCACCTCCGGGGAGGAGGCCGAGGAGATCCCGTCCGGGCTCCCGACCTGGGACAGTCAGGCAGCGCTCATGCGCGAGGTGCTCGGTGGCCTGATGCGCCCGCCCGCCGCCAGACCTCGGTGACGACGTCCGCGGCTGCTGCCACGGCAAAGCGCTCGACGGCGGAGGCGTGCGCCGCCGCAGCACGCCGCCGTGCTCCCGCCGGGTCGTCGAGGACCTCCGCGACAGCAACGGCGAGCGCCTCCACGTCGCCGGGAGGGACGAGCAGCCCGAGCGGTGCACCGCCGTCGGGCACCAGGATCTCCGGCACACCGCCGGCCTCGGTGGCGACCACCGGCAGCCCGCGGACCATCGCCTCGACGACCACCTGGCCGAAGGGCTCCGGCACGGGGGACGCGTGCACGAGGACGGTGGCCGCGTCGATCAGCGCGCTCGGGTCGTCGACCGCTCCCTCCAGGCGGACGTGGTCGCCCAGGACGTGCCGGTCGATCTCCTGCTGCACCGCCCGGGCGTACTCCTCGGCACCGAAGAGCGGCGCGCCGACCATGCGGATCCGCAGACCGGGATGACGGGCGATCAGCCAGGGTGCCGCCCGCACCAGCTCGAGCTGTCCCTTGGTCGGGCTGACCCGGCCGAGGAGCAGCACGACGGGCTCGGCAGGGTCGCGGTGCCGACCCGGGTCGTCGAGCGCCTGCTCCGGCGCAAAGCCCGGGTACGCGACGGAGACGGCCGCCCCCGGCAGCGTCCGCGCCGTGGCCCGCGAGTTGGCCACCACCGCGACGGGCAGCCGACGCGCAGCGAACCTCAGGGGCGCGAGGACACCCCGCGGCAGGTACTCGGGAGCGAACCGGTCGTGCACGTGCCAGACGAGCGGCATCCGCAGGAGCCGTGCCGCGATCGACCCGAGGGCGTGAGCCTTCATCGTCGTCGTCACCACGACGTCGGGCCTCCGACGAGCCAGGTGGCGGGTCAGGCGCCACAGCGTCGTGCATGCCGCGGGGAGGGCTCGCAGCGCCTCGAGGCTGCCGAGCCGTGCGCGTCCGACCCCTGCGGCCGTGCGGCCCAGGGGCAGCACGTCGACCCGGTGCGCCACCTCGGCCAGCGGTCGCACCAGCTCGCCGTCCTCCATCAGCACCACCTCGACCTGCACCTGCTCCGGGTCGGTCGCACCGAGAAGCCTGAGCAGCGCGAGCTCGGCGCCCGAGGCCTGCGCCGAGTGGCCGACGAGCGTCACGCGCAGCGGCAGCTCGCGCTCACCCTGTCTGGCGGGCACGCTGCGTCCCCGTCCCGGAGGCGGAGGCCGCGCTGTCCTCCGCGCTGCTGTCGGCAGACGCCTCCCGCGGGACGAACGGGAGCCGCGCCCACGGCCCGGGGCGGCCACCCGGCGACCCGACACCGGCCTCGGCGCTCGACGCACTGGCGACACTGGACGGGCTCGCGCCGTCCCGAGGGCCGGGCCGGGCGTCGTCGACGTCGCCGTAGGTCGCCGCGTAGGCGGCGCGGTGCGTCTCCGACCGGCCGGCCACCGCCACACCGATGAGCCGCACCGAGTTCGTGCGCAGGCGCTGGGCCGCCTCCGCGAGGATCGCACGGTCGGTCCGACGGACCTCTGCCACGAGGACCACACCGTCGGCGTACGAGCCCAGGATGGTGGCATCGGCCGCAGCGAGGACGGGGGGCGCGTCCACCACGACGATGTCGGCGCGGCGTTTCACGGCCTCGACCAGGTCCCGGGCCCGTTCGCTGGCGAGGTAGTCGGCCGGGTCGAGCGGGACGTCCGGCATGGGGCAGACGTCGAGGTTGGGGACGATCGAGGGTCGCATCTGCCCACGGGAGCCGTCCCAACCCTCCGGCGGGGGAAGCAGGGCGTCGATCTGCGGTCGGCGCAGGTCCCCGGACAGCACCACGGTCCGTCGACCGGAGAGCGCGAACGACGCCGCCAGGTTGGCGGCGACGAAGGCGCGGGGCGCTCGCGGGTCCGCCGCGGAGACCACGACGGTGCCGTGCTGGCGCTCGCCCAGGTCCACCTGGATGGCGGTGCGCAGCTCACGGACGGACTCGGTGAAGGGGGTGGCGACACGGGTGGCCACCGGGAGCGTGCCCTCGGACCTCGCCCACCGCATCGCCTTGCGGGCGTCGGCGAGCCCGGCGAGGACGGGGGCCTCGGTGATCGACGACACCTCGTGGGACGAACGCACCCGCATGTCCAACGCGTAGCGCAGGAACGCCGCACCGACCCCGGCGACGATGCCTGCCAGCACGGCGACGGCGAGCATCATCGTCGTGTCGAGACCCACGGGCGTGGCCGAGACCGCCTCGACCGCGACGTAGCCGGGGCGCACGAGGGCGAGGTACGCCGTCAGGGTGGAGGTCAGGCCGCCCAGCGACTCGTTGCCGGTCTGCTCGAGCGCCGAGGCGACCGGGTCGTCCTTGTCGTCCTCCAACGTCTCGCGCGCCTCGCGCACCTGCTCGCTCACCGCGGCGATCTGCTCGTCGAGGAGCGTGACCTGCTCCTCGATGACGGTGGGCAGATGGTCGAGGTGCGCCTGCGCGTACGCGTTCGACAGTGCGACCGCGCGCTGCGGGTCGCTCGCCTGGCTGGACACGACGAGCGTCTGGGTCTCGGCGTCGTACACCGCGTCGACGCTCTCCAGGGCGGACGTCGGCGGGTCGAGCACGGCGTCAGCAGCCGTGGCGACCACCGGCGACGTGACGAGACCGGCGTCGTCGCCCACCACGACGGACCCGTTGCCCGTCGTGCTCTCCTCCAGCTGGACCACCGTCGTCGCCTGGTACTCGGTCACCTGGCGGTCGGCGAACCACATCGTCGCCGCGATCACCAGGATGACCGCCCCGAGGACGTACCACTTCCCCGTCCAGACCACTCTGCCGAACTCTCGGATCGTCACGCCGCCGCTCCCTCGTTGCTGGACCTGACGGGTTGCTGGTATTCACCGAGCAGCCCGGACACCACCGTCCGGAGGCGATCCGTGAAGCGTCGTTCGCCGAAGTCGGCCAGGTGCGACCGGAGCGCCTTCAGGTCCCAACGGGTGGCCTCCAGCCGCTCGACCGCGAGCGCGACGGCATCGGGCGCCACCTCGTCGAAGAACTCCCCGTTGACGCCGGGGCGCACGGTGTCGAGGTAGCCGCCACCCCGCAGCGCGGCGACCGGCACGTCGAACATCCCTGCCTCCAGAGGCGTCAGCCCGTAGTCCTCGTGCGACGCCGCCACCAGCGCCGAGGCGTGCTGGTAGAGCCACCGCAGCTCGGCGTCGTCCACGCGTCCCACCAACCGGACGGCTCCCGCCTCACCGCGCGCGGCAAGCTGTTCGAGCCGGGCCCGGTCCGGCCCCTCGCCCACGACGACGAGGCGTCGCCCGAGCGCCAGGGCGGCCTCGACGACCACGTCCACGTTCTTGTACGGAAGCAGCCTCGCCACGCACAACAGGTACCCGGGGGCCAGGGGCTCCCCGCCGTCGCGCACCTCGCGGACCGGTCCCGGCGCCAGCGCCGGCGGCGGCGGGAGCACCTCGGCCTCGATCCCGTAGGCCGCGCGGACGGCGTCCCGGGTGACCGAGGAGTTCACGAGGTAGGTGTCGGCTCGTTCTGCGGCACGCCGGTCCCAGTCGCGCAGCGGACCGTCGAGCACCCGCAGGGTGGCGCGTGCCAGGGTGGCCCGCGACCGCTCCACGAGACTCCCCCCGACGCCCAGGTAGCGGTCGCGCTGGTAGAGCCACCGTGCGGGAGCGTGGCAGTAGACCACCGTCCGCCGGGCCCCGCGGTAGCCGTGCGCCCAGCCGGTGGAGCTCGCCAGCAGCACGTCGCCCTCGACCCGCTGGCGGTCGACCGCCGTGGAGAGCAGCGGCAGCGCCAGACGATGGTGGCGACGCAGGAGACCGGCCCGGTCGAGCGACGACGTCCGCACATCGGCCCGGGCGAACTCCGGGAACGTCCCGCCCGGGTCGAACAAGGTCGTGTACAGGGGCGACCCGGGGAACGCGCGCAGCATCAGCAGCGCGACGCGCTCCGCCCCGCCCCGCTGGGTGGCGTAGTCGTGCGCGAGCACGACACCGTCCGACATCCGAGCCTCCCGCAGCGCGACGCTAGGACCGACGCGCTCCGTCAGCGTAGGTCGCCGGGTCCGGCCGTGGGGGCTCGGCGGACCGGAGTCACCCGGGTGAAAGTCCGCGTGCACCGGGCCGGGCACGGCCCCCCGGCCCCATGATCGAACGAGGCGACGGACTCCCGGAGGCGACGATGTCAGGTCATGTGGTAGCCCGGCTGCGCTCGATGAGCAGCCAACGCAGGGACAGCCTGCGTGCCGGTCTGTACAGCGGCGTGTTCCGTCCTGCCGGGCGACACCTCCCGATGCCGGTGGTGCGTGCCCTCGCCTGGCCGTGCGCCGCGCTGCTCGTCGCCGCCGAGGGATGGCGCAGCACCGGATGGCACCGGTACCGCGACGCGTTGGGTTGCTCCACGGCCCGGGCGCTGGGGGTCTTCTGGGCCCAGCAGGCCGGGCTGCTGGAGGAGCACGCCTTCCAGCACGGCGCACGAGCCGGACGGCTCCGCCCCGACGACTACGACATCCGGATCGTCGCCACTCCGGAGGCACGGCAGGTCTTGGACGGCAACGAGCCGTTCGTCGTCGTCTCGGGCCACTTCCTGCGCGACGCGGCGCTCTTCGCCATGTTCGCGCCCACCGTGAGCCATCGGTCGTCGTCGTTGATCACCGTGGAACCTCCGGCCGAGGCCACCACCGCGCAGGAGCGCCGGGTCCAGCGCCAGCTGTCCGCCAGCCTCGAAGCGCTCGAACGGTGGAGCGCACCGGCCGACTTCGAGCTGATCTACCTGGGCAACGCGGCCAGGCACGCCCTCCAGGCGTTGAGCGCCGAGAAGCGGTTCGTGTGGATCAACATCGACGCGCCGTGGACGGCGGGCCGCGGGCCCACCGTCGAGATGCCCTTCGCGGGGCATGCCTCACGGACGTTCTCCACCGGTTCGGCACGCATCGCCCGCAGCGCGCGCTGCCCCCTGCTGCTGGCGCTGCCGGAACCGCCGAGAGGGCGGACGGTCACGCTGCGCGTGCTCGGCCCGTACACGTCCACCTCCCCCGACCCCCGCGTGCGCGACGCGGAGGTGACGCGCGCGGTGCTCGCCGACGTCGAACGACACATCGGCCGACGCCCCGAGCACTACCTCCTCGACATCGGCAGCGACCGCCGCTGGGACCGGGCGACCAGCCGCTGGATCGCTGGGTAGCGGGTCGGCACGGCCAGGTCCGAACCCGCCGGTTCAGCCCTTCACCGCGTGGAACTTCCCCTGCGCGGCCAGCAGCCCCTCGGTGACGACCATCTCGACGGCGTCGGCGGCGTCGTCGACCAGGATCGGCAGGTCCTTGCGCTCGGTGGCGGTGAAGTCGCGCAGCACGTAGTCGGCGGTGTCCATGCGACCGGGCGGGCGGCCGACGCCGACGCGCACCCGGGTGTACTCGCGCGTGCCGAGGGCCTTGGAGATGTCGCGCAGCCCGTTGTGGCCGCCCTCTCCGCCGCTCGCCTTGAGCTTGATCGTGTCGAACGGGATGTCGACCTCGTCGTGCACGGCCAGCACGTGATCGGCGTCGATGCCGTAGTACTGGGCGAGCGCCGAGACGGGTCCGCCCGAGGTGTTCATGTAGGTGGCGGGCTTGGCCAGGACGACCCGGGGGCCGGGGGCCCCGCCGGGCAGCGTCCCGAGCCGCGTCTCGGCGACGACGGCCTGCGCGCGCGGGTGCTTGGCGAAGCGCCCGGCGGTCCGATCGGCGAGGAGGTCGAGCACCATCTGGCCGACGTTGTGCCGGTTGCCGGCGTACTTCGGTCCGGGGTTGCCGAGCCCGACGACGAGCCAGGGCGTGTCCGACATGTGCTTCATCCTTTCGCCGGGTGCACTGTAGCCCGGCACGCAGAACGCCCGACGGCGGCGCACGGCCGCCGTCGGGCGTTCGGGTGGTGCTGACTCGTCAGACGAGCGTCACTCGGCGGAGGACTCGCTCGCGGCCGACGCGGAGTCGGCCGACTCCTCGTCGGACTCCTCGCCGCGCGGCTCGGTGATCGTGACGACGGTGTAGGAGGGGTCCGTGAGGAGCTCCACGCCCTCGGGCAGCGGGATGTCGCCGGCGAGGATGCTCTCGCCGGCCTGCTTGCCCTCGATGGAGACCTCGATGGTCTCCGGGAGGTTCGTCGCGTCGGCCTCGACGGAGAGCGTCTGCTCCTCGACCAGGTGGATGGAGCCCGGCGCGGACTCGCCCACGATGTGGACCGTGATGTCCACGGCGATCTTCTCGCCCTTGTTCACCAGGAGCAGGTCGACGTGCTCGATCTGCGGGCGCACCGGGTGGCGCTGGACGTCCTTGACGACCGCGAGGTAGCCCTCGCCGTCGACGTCGAGACCGATCAGGGCGTTGGTGTGGCGGACGGCGAGCATGGTCTCGTGGCCCGGCAGGTTGATGTGCAGCGGGTCGGCGCCGTGGCCGTAGAGGACGGCGGGGATCTTGCCGGCGCGGCGGGCGCGACGGGCGGCCCCCTTGCCGAACTCGGTGCGGGCCTCGGCTGCGAGCTTGATCTCGGCCATGTGGATCACTCCTGCTTGAAGTCTGTGCGTGCCGACGACCAGAGGGAGCCATCGGCTGTCCGCGTGGGGAACCGGCGCGGACGGGCGGCTGCGTCGGCGTGGGACACGTGACGGACGCGATCGAGGGGCGCCGCACGGTCGGGGCGCATGCGCGCTACCGGCAGCCGCCCAGTCGATCACGGAAATCCGACGGATCCAGCTCTGCGGGCTGCGAGCAGAAGCTCGCGACCGGTGGACCGGCGCCCGTCAGACGTCCCTCGCCGAGGCAACCTGAATACTGTACCCGCCGCAGGGGCACGGTGGAAAGTCAGTGCTCGCGGCAGGCCCGTGGGACTCGTCTCAGCTGTTCCCGTCGAACAGGGAGGTGACCGACCCGTCGTCGAACACCTCGCGGATCGCCCGCGCGATGAGGGGGGCGATGGACAGCACCGTCAGGCCCTGGAACCGCTTGTCGGCGGAGATCGGCAGGGTGTTGGTGACCACGACCTCCGAGGCGCCGCACTCGCTGAGCCGCTGCCCGGCAGGGTCGGAGAGCACACCGTGGGTGGCCGCGACGACCACGGACTTCGCGCCGGCGTCCATGATGACCTTGACGGCCTCGGCGATCGTGCCGCCGGTGTCGATGAGGTCGTCGACGAGCACGCACTCGCGCCCCTCGACGTCGCCGACGACGCGGTTGGCGACCGCCTGGTTCGGGCGCGTGACGTCGCGGGTCTTGTGGACGAACGCCAGCGGGCCGCCGCCCAGCTTCTCGGCCCACTGCTCGGCGACGCGGATGCGCCCGGCGTCCGGCGACACCACGGTCACGTTGGTCGTGTCGACCCGGGTGCGCACGTACTCGGTGAGCAGCGGCATCGCCCACAGGTGGTCGACCGGCCCGTCGAAGAACCCCTGGATCTGCGCGGTGTGCAGGTCGACGCTCATGATGCGGTCGGCCCCGGCGGTGCGCAGCAGGTCGGCGACCAGACGCGCAGAGATCGGCTCGCGACCGCGGGACTTCTTGTCCTGACGGGCGTAGCCGTAGAACGGCGTGACCGCGGTCACCGTGCGCGCCGAGGCGCGCTTGGCCGCGTCCACCATCAGCAGGTGCTCCATCAGCCACTGGTTGACGGGCGCCGTGTGGCTCTGCAGCAGGAAGATGTCCGCGCCACGGACCGACTCGCCGAACCGTACGTACGTCTCGCTGTTCGCGAAGTCGTACGCCGAGACCGGCAGCAGGCCGATACCCAGCTCCTCGGCGACGGCGTCGGCGAGCTCAGGGTGCGCCCTGCCGGCTGCGAGGACGAGGTTGCGCTCTCCGGTGCCGGGGATCGAGGTGTTCATCAGGGGGTTGCTTCCTTCGTACGAGGTCTCGGGATCGGGCAGGCGGTCAGGCGGACTCTGAGGACTGCGGCGACGCGACGTCGCCCGGGACGTTCCCGGTGAGGGCATTGTGCTCGGCCAGCTCACGCTTCGCCTGCGCACCGAGCCCGTCCTTGACCGCGCCGTCGCTGCTCGCCCGGGCGGCCGCCTCGGCAGCGGCGCTGCCCGGCCGTCGACGCTCGACCCATCCGTCGACGTTCTTCTGCTGGGAGCGGCTGACGCCGAGCGCACCGGCCGGGACGTCACGGGTGATGATGCTGCCCGCCGCGGTGTAGGCACCGTCCCCCACGGTCACCGGCGCGACGAACATGTTGTCGGCACCGGTGCGGGCGTGCGAGCCGATCACCGTGCGGTGCTTGTGCACGCCGTCGTAGTTCACGGTGACGGACGCCGCGCCGATGTTGCTCTGCTCACCGATCGTCGCGTCCCCGACGTACGACAGGTGCGGGACCTTCGAGCCCGCGCCGATCTCCGAGTTCTTCGTCTCGACGAAGGCGCCGATCTTCCCTCGCTCACCGAGCCGCGTGTTCGGCCGCAGGTAGGCGAACGGGCCGACCGTGGCACCGTCGCCGATCACCGAGAGCGAGCCGTGGGTGCGCGCCACGGTGGCGTCCGCGCCGACCTCCACGTCGGTGAGCGTCGTGTCCGGCCCGATCGTGGCACCGGACTCGACGCGGGTGGCCCCGTGCAGCTGGGTGCCCGGCAGCAGGGTGACGTCCTGGGCGAGCTCGACGTCGGCGTCGACCCAGGTGGTGGCCGGGTCGACGACGGTCACGCCCGCACGCATCCAGTCCGCCAGGATCCGCCGGTTCAGCTCCGCCCCGAGGGTCGCCAGCGCGAGACGGTCGTTGACGCCCTCGACCAGCATCGGGTCGTCGCTGAGCAGGGCGCGGACCGTGCCGCCCTCGGCGCGGGCCGAGGCGACGACGTCGGTGAGGTAGACCTCGCCCTGGGCGTTGTCCGCGGCCAGGCCGCCCAGTCCGCGACGCAGCACGGCGGCGTCGAACACGTACACCGAGGAGTTGATCTCGCGGATCTGCCGCTGCTCCGCGGTCGCGTCGGCGTGCTCGACGATCGCGACTACGTCGCCGGTGCCCTGCTCGCGCACGATGCGCCCGTAGCCGGTGGCGTCGTCGAGCTCCGTGGTCAGGATGGTCACGGCGTTGCCGTCGGCGTGGTGGGCGGCCAGCAGCTCGCCGAGCGCGGCGCCGTCGAGCAGCGGGATGTCGCCGGCGAGGACGACCACCGATCCCTGCAGCCCGTCACCGAGGTCGCTCCCGGCGTCGCCGGTCTCGGCGAGACGGGCCGCCACGGCGGCGTGCGCGCGGGCGTCCAGCGCGTCCAGCGCGCACTGGACGGCGCGCCCGGTGCCTGGGATCTCGTCCTGGTCGACGACCACGGCGGTCTCCTCGAGCGCCCGCGCCGCGGCGGCGACCTGGTCGCGCTCGTGCCGCACGACGACGGCGAGGTGCGCCGGGTCGAGCTCGCGCGCCGCCGTCATCGCGTGCCCGAGCATCGACCGGCCGGCGAGGCGGTGGAGGACCTTCGGCGTCGCGGACCGCATGCGGGTGCCCTGGCCTGCGGCGAGGACGACGACGGCGGCCGGTCGCGGCAGGTCGTCCGAGGAAGGCGTCGAGCCGTGCGTTGCGTCCTGCTCGTCCTGAGGGGCCGTGGAATCCACCGGTGCTCCGTCTCTGTCGGGTGTCGCGCGAGCTCCGCCCCCAGGGCTCGAACCTGGACCAAGGGCACCAAAAACCCGTGTGCTGCCGATTACACCAAGGCGGATCGGTGCGTCACGGCGGCCCGGGATCCTCCCCGCAGCACGCGGCGCTGCCCACCTGCTGCACACCGCCGTCACGCGTCCGTGGCCCAGTCTGCCAGGTCGCCCGGTGTGCCCCGCGCACATCCGGGCGAACCGGACGGAGGGCCGGCGTGGCGCGGACCACAGGGAGTGCGCACGGAGCAGGCATGATGGACCCATGCCTGCCGACTCCCGCGCGTCCAAGCGTGCCCCGCGTGCCCGGATGACGGCGAGCCAGCGCCGTGAACAGCTGCTGGCCGTCAGCCGGGGCCTGTTCGCGGGCAAGGGGTTCGAGGGCACCAGCGTCGAGGAGATCGCGGCCACCGCCGAGGTGTCCAAGCCGGTGGTCTACGAGCACTTCGGCGGCAAGGAGGGCATCTACGCCGTCATCGTCGACCGCGAGGTGCAGGCGCTCACCTCCGTGCTGACGGGCGCCCTGGAGGAGGGCGGCCACCCGAAGGTGATGGTCGAACGCACCGCGCTGGCGCTGCTGGGCTACATCGAGGACTCGGAGGACGGCTTCCGCATCCTGGTGCGCGACTCCCCCGTCGCCCAGGCGACCGGCACGTTCTCCTCGCTGATCGGCGACGTCGCCACGCAGGTGGAGCACATCCTGGCGGACGAGTTCAGGCGCAACGGCCTCGACCCGAAGGCCGCCCCCCTGTACGCGCAGATGCTGGTGGGCATGGTGGCCCTGACCGGTCAGTATTGGCTGGACGCCCAGCGTCCGAAGAAGACCGAGGTGGCCGCGCACCTGGTGAACCTGGCGTGGAACGGCCTGGCCGGCATGGAGCGCCGCCCGGAGCTGACGAAGCGCTGACCCCCGGCCGCCGTGGGTGCGGCGAGGTTGTCCACAGGGACGACGTCGACCCTCCCCGACGCACGCGCGCACCGGCAGCGTGTCCCCGTGCCTCGGCGACGAGGTGGCCTTCTCCCGCACGACGGCTCTCGACCTGCTCGGCATCGAGCGCCCCTGGACGCTGGAGGGTGACGACGCCCTCCACGTGGTCACCGTCAGGCAGCAGGACCGGCCACGGTACGACGGTGACCCAGACGTTCGTCCACGTCGGGGTCGGGCTGCGCCGGCCCGACGACGTCGTCGTCCTCGGTGACGCGATGATGCGGCGTCAACGGCCGCTCACCACGGTGGCGGAGCTGACCGACCTGGCGGGGCGGACGCGCAAGGTCAAGGGCATCACCCGGCTGCGCGATCAGGTCCCGCGCATGCGGCCCGGCACCGGCTCCGGCCCGGAGACCGTGACGCGGCTGGGCCCAGTGGCGTGAGGACGTCCGCGCCTGGCGCCGCCGTTGACCCGACCCCGCCCGGCCTGCTCGCTGCGGGTGCACGACACGCCGTGGAATCACCTGTCATGGCGGCGTGTCGTCCACCCGCAGCGGGGGAGGGAGGCCCGGGGCGTCAAGATTCTTGACGTCGAGAGACTCGCGCTACCCTGAGCGGATGGACAGCACGCAGCGGGGGGACGAGGTCGACCGGATCGTCGACGCCTGGCAGCGCGAGCGCCCTGACCTGGACGTCGAGCCACTGACGGTCTTCTCCCGCATCAGCCGCCTGGCACGCCACCTCGACCGTGCCCGCCGCGGGGCCTTCGCCGGGCACGACCTCGAGACCTGGGAGTTCGACGTCCTGTCCGCCCTGCGCCGCGCGGGCGACCCGTACCGCCTCTCCCCCGGCACCCTCGTCGCCCAGACCCTCGTCACCAGCGGCACCATGACCAACCGGATCGACCGCCTCGAGCGGCGCGGCCTCGTCGAGCGGCACCGCTCCCCCGACGACCGCCGCGGCGTGCTGGTCCAGCTCACGTCCGCCGGACGCGCTCGCGTCGACGCCGCGATGAGCGACCTGCTCGACGTCGAGGCCCACGTGCTCGACGCGCTGCCGACCGCCGAGCGCCCGCGCCTCGCCGGTCTGCTGCGCACCCTCGGCGCACAGTTCGACGAGTGAGCACGAGCGACGGCCACGGGGACGACGACGGCGCACGGCCCGGTGCGGCGCTCGCCGCGGGTGCCGGTGGGCTGGCGCTCGCCGCTCTGCTGCTCGTCGCCCTCAACCTGCGCGCCCCGCTGACCGCGCTCGCCCCGGTGGCCGGCGACGTCGCCGCCGGGCTGGGGCTGACCTCCGCCGGCGTCGGTCTGCTCACCTCGATCCCGGTGCTGACCTTCGCGCTGTGCACACCGGCCGCCGCGGCCCTGGTGGGGCGGTGGGGCCCCGAGCGAGCGGTCGCCCTCGGGCTGCTCGCGATCCTCGGCGGCACCCTGCTGCGGTCGAGCGGATCGGTCGGTGCCGCACTGGTCGGAACGGCCGTGCTCGGGGCGGGCATCACCGTCGGCAACGTGGCCGTGCCCGTCGTGATCACCCGCGACTTCCGGCGCCGGGCGGCCGGGGTGACGGGCGCCTACACCGCCACGATGAACGCCGGTTCCACGCTGACCACGCTCTGCACCGTGCCGCTGGCCGTCGCGTTCGGCTGGCAGTGGGCGCTGGCCGGCTGGGGCGTCCTGGCGGTGGTGGCGCTGGTCGCCTGGGTCCCCGCGGGTCGTTCGCTCGCGCGCCGCCACGCGGGAGCGGCGCCGTCGGGCACCGACCCGTCCAGGGCCGGCGGCCTGGCTACGTCGCAGCGCCGTCTGGCCCTGCTCCTCCTGATCGCGTTCGCCGGGCACACCTCGGGCTACTACGGGATGTCGACCTGGCTGCCGACGATCCTCGCCGACCGCTTGGGTCTCGACGCCGCGGCGGCCGGTGGCGCTGCCGCGCCTTTCCAGCTCGCGGCGGTCGCCGGGGCGTTCCTGGTGCCGCTGGGGCTCGCCGGGCGGTTGTCCGAGCGCACGGTCGCGACCGGGCTGTGTCTCCTGTGGCTCACTCTCCCGGCGGTCCTGCTGCTCACCCCGCAGGCATGGTGGGTCGGTGTCTGCCTGGCCGGGGCGGCCCAGGGCGGCATCTTCACGGTGATCTTCACGCTGATCGCGCGGCGGTCACCGTCGGTGGCCGGCGCACGCCGCACCTCGGCGATGGTGCAGACCGGCGGGTACGCCTGCGGGGCCACCGTGCCGACGGTGCTCGGCGCCGTGCACGAGTCGACCGGAGGGTGGACGGCTCCGCTGCTGGTGGTCGTCGCGCTGCTGGTCGCGATGTCGGTGGCCCTGTGGGTTGCCGCGGGGCCCACCCGCCCGACCCTCCCCCGGGGCTGAGCCGTCACGCCGGCTGCGCGACGGCGAGGTTGGCCTCGGCGAGCAGCTCCAGCAGGCGCACGGCGGCTGGTTCTGCCGTCGGCGCCGAGACGGCTGAGACCACCCACTCGGGGGCGTTCTCGGCGGGCAGCTCGAGAACGGCGAGACCGGCCGCCTGCGGCTTCGCCGCCACGTGCTGCGGTACGACCGCGACACCCAGTCCGCGTTGGACGAAGTCGAGCAGGGTGTGGACGTCGTCGACGCTCATCCGGACGCGTCGGTCGAGGTGCCGGTCGGTGAACGCCGTGTCCACGAGCTGTCGGATCGCCCACGCCTCCCGGAAGTCGACGAAGTCACGCGCGGCGAGACCCTCCCAGGTGGCCTGGCCGGAGCTCGCGAGGTCGTCGGTGGGATGCACGAGCCCGACGACGGGTCGCCTCCCGAGCTCGAGGCGGCGCAACGACCCGAGGTGCTGGGTCGTGGCGAGGAACGCGACGTCGAGGTCACCGGCGCGCACCTGGGTGGCGAGCTCGGCGGAGCCTGCCTGCGTGAACTGGACGTCGACCAACGGGTAGCGCAGCCGGAACCTCTCCAGCAGCGGCCCGACGTCGACGACCCCGAGGCACTGCTCCGCGCCGAGACGTAGCTGGCCGGACAGGTGCTGACTCGCCCGCGCGACGGCGTCACGGCCTGCGGACGCTTGGGCGAGCATCCGACGAGCGAAGGGCAGCAGCGCCCGGCCGGCGTCGGTGAGCGCGACCCGCCGGGTGGTGCGGGCGAACAGCGACGCACCGAGCTCCTTCTCCAGGCTGCGGACGGCGGCGGACAACCCCGACTGGGTCACCCCGCACAGTGCCGCCGCCCGGGTGAAGTGGCCCTCCTCCGCCACCGCCACCAGGTACTCCATCTGCCGCAGCTCCATAGATCACTCCCGTTGCTGAATCCGATGAGTTCAAGTTGTTGGACTCATGACCGTTCCCTTCCTATCGTCGGAGGCACCGTCGAGACAAGGAGAACCGTGGAAGCTCGCATCATCGGAAGCCGGTCTGTCAGCGCGATCGGCCTGGGCGGCATGCCCCTGTCCATCGAGGGCCGCCCCGACCTCGACCGCGCCGTCGCCACCGTCCACGCCGCGCTGGACGCGGGCGTGACCCTCATCGACACGGCCGACGCCTACCACCGCGACGCCGGGGAGGTCGGCCACAACGAGGAGCTCATCGGCCGCGCGCTGCGCGCCTGGGGCGGCGACGCCTCCGAGGTGCTGGTCGCGACGAAGGGCGGTCACCTCCGCCCCGGCGACGGCACCTGGACCCAGGACGGCCGCCCCGAGCACCTCAAGCAGGCCGCGAAGGCCTCCGCGCAACGCCTCGGGGTCGAGGCGATCGGCCTCTACCAGTTCCACCGACCCGACCCGTCGGTGCCCTACGCGGAGTCGGTCGGCGCCCTGGCCGAGCTGCTCGACGAGGGCGTCATCCAGCAGGCCGGCATCTCCAACGCGACCGTCGACCAGATCGACGAGGCCCGCCAGGTCCTCGGCGGGCGGCTCGCCTCGGTGCAGAACCAGTTCTCCCCCAGGTTCCGCTCCAGCCTCGACGAGCTGCAGCACTGCGCCGAGATCGGTGTCGCGTTCCTGCCCTGGTCCCCGCTCGGCGGCATCACCCAGGCTGCCGAGCTGGGATCGACGCACGCCGTGTTCGGCCGCGTCGCCGAGCGCCACGGCGTGAGCCCCCACCAGGTCACGCTCGCCTGGGAGCTCGCGCTCGCGCCCGTCGTCGTCCCCATCCCGGGCGCGTCGCGTCCCGCGAGCATCGAGGACTCGGCCCGCGCGGTCGAGCTCGAGCTCACCGCCGACGAGCTCGCCGAGCTCTCGGCCTCCTGACCACCGACCGATCGAGGAGGATCACCATGAAGACCGTCCCCCTGGGCCCCACGGGACGTCAGGTCCCCAACGTCGTCCTCGGCCTGATGCGTATCGCGCAGATGGACGACGACGCCGTCCGCCGGCTCGTGCGCACCGCCCGCGACGCCGGCGTCGACTTCATCGACCACGCCGACGTGTACGGCGACGAGCTGCACGGCTGCGAGCGCCGGTTCGCCGAGGCCATGCAGCTCACGCCCTCGCAGCGCGCGGAGCTGACCATCCAGTCGAAGGCCGGGATCGTGCCGGACGGCCCGTACTTCGACTACTCGTACGACCACCTGGTGGAGTCGGTCGAGGGGTCGCTGCGGGCGCTCGACACCGACTACCTGGACGTGCTGCTGCTGCACCGTCCCGACGCGCTGGTGGAGCCCGACGAGGTGGCCCGGGCGTTCGACCACCTGGAGTCGACCGGCAAGGTCCGCGCCTTCGGTGTCTCCAACCACACGCCGGGCCAGATCGAGCTGCTGAGGAGGTCGGTGCGTCAGCCGCTCGTGGCGAACCAGCTCCAGCTGTCGATCACGCACGCGCCGATGGTCGCGCAGGGCGTGGCGGCCAACATGGCGGGCCTGGACCAGTCGACGGCGCGCGACGGCGGGATCCTCGACTACTGCCGCCTGCACGACATCACCGTGCAGGCCTGGTCGCCGTTCCAGGCAGGGTTCTTCACCGGCGTGTTCCTCGGCCACGAGGGCTACCCGGAGCTGAACGCCGTCATCGACCGGCTGGCCGCGACGTACGACGTGCCTGCCATCGCGATCGCGACGGCCTGGATCACGCGCCACCCTGCCGGCATGCAGGTGGTGCTCGGCACGACGACGCCGGAGCGCGTCGCCGGTGCGGCCCAGGGCTCGGACGTCCCGCTGACCCGTGCCGAGTGGTACGAGCTGTTCCGCGCGGCGGGCTACACCGTGCCGTGATCGGGGGGCGACGGCGCCCAGGCGCCGTCGCCCGCCGCTACTCGGCGAGCTCGGCGGCCTCCAGCCACTCCGTCTCGACCTCGTCCTTCTCGGCGAGCAGCTCCCGCAGCCGCGCGTCGAGCTTCGCCGTCGCCTCGAAGTCCGTCGGGTCGGCCGCCATCTGCTCGTGCAGCCTCGCCTCCTCCGCCGCCAGCCGGGTCAGCCGCTTCTCGAGGCGCTGCACGGCCTTCTTCGCGGCCCGCTGGTCCGCCGCCGACGCCTTCGGCCCGGCGGTGCTGCCCGCCCCGGGTCCCGACGCCGACTCGCCGCCGCGCGGTAGTCCTGACCCGCTCGACCCCGCCGCGCCCGACGCCGCAGCGCGGCGTAGGGACAAGTACTGCTCCACGCCACCCGGCAGGTCCCGGAGCGTGCCGTCCCCGAGCAGCGCCCACTGCCGGTCGCACACCCGCTCCAGCAGGTACCGGTCGTGCGAGACCACGATGAGCGTGCCCGGCCAGCCGTCGAGCAGGTCCTCCACCGCGGCCAGGGTGTCGGTGTCGAGGTCGTTGGTGGGCTCGTCCAGCAGCAGCACGTTGGGCTCGGAGACCAGCAGGCGGAGCAGCTGCAGACGGCGCCGCTCCCCACCGGACAGGTCGCGCACGGGCGTGTGGGCCCGCTCGCGGGTGAACCCGAGCCGCTCGGTGAGCTGCCCGGCCGTCATCTCCTTGCCGTCCACCACGACGGTGCGCTTCTCGGAGTCGACCACCTGCACGGCCGTGAGATGACCGACCTCGTCGAGCTCGGTGACCTCCTGGGTGAGCTCGGCGACCTCGACGGTCTTGCCACGTCGCACGCGCCCGCCGTCCGGTTCTCGACGCCCGGCGAGCAGCGCGAGCACCGTCGTCTTGCCCGCACCGTTGACACCGACCAGCCCGTAGCGGTCGCCGGGCCCGAGGCGCCACGTGACGTCGTCGAGCAGCGTCCGCCGGCCGCCGTCGGGCTGCGGGACGGAGACGGTGACGTCCTCGAGGTCGAGCACGTCCTTGCCGAGCCGCTTGGTGGCCATCTGGGTGAGCTCGAGGGTGTCGCGCGGCGGCGGCTCGTCGTCGATGAGCGCGGCCGCGGCGTCGAGCCGGAACTTCGGCTTGGAGGTGCGGGCGGGTGCACCACGCTTGAGCCAGGCGAGCTCCTTGCGCAGCAGGTTGTTGCGCTTCTCCGCGGCGGTCGCCGCCTGCCGGGAGCGCTCGGCGCGCGCCAGGATGTAGGCGGCGTACCCGCCCTCGTAGCCGTCGACGGCGCCCGTGCCGTCTCCGCGCACCTCCCACATGCGCGAGCAGACGGCGTCCAGGAACCACCGGTCGTGGGTGACCACGACGAGCGCACCCTGCCCACCGGAGGGACGCCCGGCCGTCCCGTACCGGTTCGCCAGGTGCTCGGCCAGCCACGCGACCCCCTCGACGTCGAGGTGGTTGGTCGGCTCGTCGAGGAGCATGACGTCGGGGTCGGTCACCAGCAGGGCGGCGAGCGCCGCTCGACGCCGCTGCCCGCCGGAGAGCGTCGAGACCGGCTGGTCGAGGTCGAGGTCGGCGAGCAGCCCGGCGTGGACGGTACGGATGCGGGCGTCCGAGGCCCACTGGTGGGTGGCGTCGTCACCGTGGACCAGGTCCAGCACCGTGGCGCCGGGGCGGGCCTCGTCGCGCTGGTCGAGCATCCCGAGCCGGGAGCCGCCCACCCGGGTGACCCGACCGCCGTCGGGCGCCGCGGTCCCGGCCAGCAGGCGCAGCAGGGTGGACTTGCCCGCACCGTTGGGGCCGACGACGCCGATGCGGTCGCCGTCGTCGAGGCCGAGGGAGACGCCGTCGAGCAGGGTGCGGGTGCCGATGGTCAGGGAGATGCCGTCAGCACCGAGAAGATGAGCCACCCCAGAAGGGTAGTCACCCGGACGACCGCAGAGCGCCGTCCAGCTCGGCCAGGAGTCGTGCGGCTCGGCTCCTGCCGGGTGGTGCCGGCGGGTACCGGCGCAGCACGTCGACGACGACGCCTCCGGCCCGGGCGCACGCGAGCGCGATCTCGCGCTCGGCGGCGGCGGGCCGTTCTCCCGCCTGAATCTCGGCGATGCGGGCGGCGTTCGCCGCGGCGCGCAGCACGTGCCCGACCTGGTGCGCCCTCGCGATCGGGTGCAGGTAGGCCGCGGCCGGTGCGTCGCCGGCAGCCTGCGCGGCCAGCCGTGAGACCTCGGTCGGCGCCTCCCGGGCGGCCCGGTGCGCGTCCGTCGCGCTGAGCCGCTGCCGCCTGCTGCGCGGCGCCCCGTCGACGAACGCTCGTGCGGCGGCGAGCGCCTCACGGGGGCGGCCGTCGTCGGGCCGGACCTCCTCGAACAGGGGCAGGACCTGCTGCGCGGAGCCGGCCGCGAAGTGGACCACGGCACGCAGCTCGTCGGCCGTCAGCTCGAAATCTCCAGGCACCCGGCGATCATCGCACCACCGGTCCCCGCAGCGACCTGACCGGCGGCGATAGAGTGCTGGGCAGCACCGACGCGCCACGTACGGAGGACCACCGATGGCCCAGTTCGACCTTCCGCTGCCCGAGCTCGAGCAGTACGCCCCCGAGATCGACGAGCCCGCCGACTTCGACGCGTTCTGGTCCGGCACCATCGCGGAGGCCCGCGGGCACGGGGACGGCGTCGAGGTCGCGCGGGTCGACACCGGCCTGACGGAGATCACCGTCGACGACGTGACGTTCCCCGGGTTCGGCGGCCACCCGGTCAAGGCGTGGCTGGTGCGACCGGCGCGGGCCGAGGGCCCGCTGCCCGCCGTCGTGGAGTTCGTCGGCTACGGCGGCGGCCGCGGCCTGCCCCACGAGCAGCTCGGGCTCGCCGCCGCCGGCTTCGCCCACCTCGTCATGGACACTCGGGGGCAGGGCTCCGGCTGGGGCTCCGGCGGCGACACCCCGGACCCGGTGGGCCATGCCCCGGCCTCCCCCGGGTTCCTGACCCGCGGCATCGTCGACCCGGCCGAGCACTACTACCGCCGGGTCTTCACCGACGGGGTGCGCGCCGTCGACGCCGTGCGGCAGGTCGACGGGATCGACCCGGGGCGCGTCGCGGTCGCCGGGACAAGCCAGGGCGGCGGTATCGCGATCGCCGTGGCGGGCCTGCTGCCCGACGTCGCGGCCGCGGCGCCGAACGTGCCGTTCCTCAGCCACTTCCGGCGAGCCGTGCAGATCACCGACGCGTTCCCGTACGGGGAGATCACCCAGTACCTGTCGGTGCACCGGGAGCACGAGGACGCCGTGTGGCGCACGCTGTCGTACCTCGACGGGGTCTCCTTCGCGCGGCGCGCGCAGGCCGCCGGGCTGTTCTCGGTGGCCCTCATGGACGCCGTGTGCCCGCCCTCGACCGTGTACGCCGCCTACAACGCCTGGGGTGCGGCCGAGAAGCAGATCGACGTCTACCCGTACAACGGGCACGAGGGTGGTCAGCACTACCGGTTCGCCCCCACCCTGGCCTGGCTGCGCAAGCACGTCTGAGCGCACCGACGACACCTGGTCACGGACACCGGACCGATCACCGACAGGAAGGACGACATCTCGTGCGCACGAAGGACCAGGCGGCCTGGTGGCGCAGGCCACGCGTCGTGGTGGCGCTGGTCGGCATCGTGGTGCTGGGTGCGGTGGCCGTCGTGGCCGTGGTGGACCGCGGCGGCGAGGAAGCGCCGGACCCGGTCGTCGCCTCCACCCACACGGGCTACCCGGCACGCGGCGACCTCGTCGCGGCGGGCGGCTGGGAGCCGGAGGCCGAGGCGGCCGCCGAGGTCTGGCGGGCCGTGCCCGCCGGCGGTGAGACGAAGCCCCCGGAGATGGGCCGCGAGATCCAGCTGATGTGGGCCGGGGACGTCGAGGCACGCGACCTGCCGTACGCCCGCGAGCACCTGCGCGACGAGGCCGGCGAGCTCGGCACCGCTCGGCTCCTCCTCCTCCAGTCCTTCAACCAGCTCGCCGCGGCCGTGGCCCCGGTCGGGTCCGACGGCGAGCGCACGGGCGACTACACCCTCGTGTCCGAGGCCATCGCGTGGCCGGGCGACGCCGCGATCTCGCCGAGGGACGGTGTCCTGCTCCTCGCCGAGACCTCGGACGTCGTGGACTCCGTGCGGGTCGCCGGCCAGGACGAGGCCGTCGCGGTGCACGACGGCCTCGTCCTCGGCGCACCACCCGGCGTCATCCGGCACGAGCAGGCCTTCGCCCACGGCCGCGAGGAGTACCAGGGTCTGGTGCTCACCGAGTCCGGCAGGACCGTGGCCGTCCGGGACGACGCGTTGTGGCAGGCGCTCGACGACCCCGTCACGAGCGCCCGGACCGAGAGGGCCCTGCGCGACGCCTACGAGGATGCCCGGCCCCGGACCAGCGGGTCGGCGCTGCCGCTGGCCGCGCTGTGGGAGCCGGTCGAGCTCGAGGACGGCCGGAGCGTGATGGTGGTGGCCGTCCAGGCGGACGGCACGGGCGGACGGGACCCGTCCTGGGTGGTCGTGGGCGGCCTGAACCTGCCCGGTGCCACCGGGGCCTCCACGCGCGTGGTGCGCCTCGGCGCGGGTCAGCCGCCCGGCCTGGTCCACGCGGGCGAGCGCCGCGGCCCCGTGCTCGCGGCCCGGTGGTTCGAGCCCGAGCAGCTCGGCACCTCGCACCCGCAGCTCGTCGTCGTCGGCGGGCCCGGCATCACCGAGGTCGAGGTGCTCACTGCCGACGGGGTGCAGCAGCTCCCGGGGACCGCTGCCGCGCTGCCGGCCTGGGAGGACGACGGCTCCGGCCCGGTCATGAGCCGTGCCGTCGTCGTCGGTCACACGGCCGACGGCGGGCCGGTGACCCCGCTCCCTGCCGGGCAGGGCCATCCGACCGCGGAGTCATAGCGCGCGGTCCCCGCGCTACGCGGTGGGGCGGTGCGTCACAGGACGCGTGCTCCCGACGCCGGACCCGTCGTGCACCACACGGCGTCGGCCGCGTCCTCGGCCGTCCAGGTCGCGGCCAGCGCGAGCGCGTGCTGACGCGAGCGTGCCAAGGCCGCGACCGTCGGCCCCGACCCGGAGACCATGGTCCCGAGGGCGCCACCGTCCTGGGCGATCTCCAGGGTGCGCGCCAGCTCGGGGCGCAGGTCGAGCGCCGCGGCCTCCAGGTCGTTCTGCAGCGCCGCGCCGAGGGCCCGGGCGTCCCCCGCGCGCAAGGCCTGCATGAGCCCGTTGTCGTCGGCGTCGCCCACCGACGGGGCGGTCGGGCCGGTGAGCTCGTCGAACCGCCGGTACACCTCGGGGGTGGAGAGTCCCTCGTCACGCGTCGCGAACGCCCAGTGGAACTCGCCGCGGGTCATCGCCGGGGTGAGCAGGTGCCCGCGCCCGGTCCCGACGGCGGTGTGGCCCAGCAGCGCGAAAGGCACGTCGGACCCGAGCGTCGCCGCCAGGCCGGCCAGCTCCTCGCGCGGCAACGCGGTCCCCCACAGGGTGTCGCAGGCCAGCAGGGTGGCGGCCGCGTCGGCGGACCCGCCGGCCATCCCACCCGCCACGGGCACGCCCTTGGCGATGTGCAGCGCGACGCTGGGATCGAGCCCGACGTGCCGGGCGATCGCCTCGACGGCCTGCCAGGCCAGGTTGGTGGAGTCGAGGGGGACGCGCTCGGCCTGCGGCCCCTCGACCGTCAGCGAGATGCCGGCGCCCTCGGGGACCTCGGTCGCGGTGACCTCCTCGTGCAGGGCTACCGCCTGGAACACGGTGACCAGCGGGTGGTAGCCGTCCTCGGCCACCGGTCCGACGCGCAGCGTGAGGTTGATCTTCCCGGGGGCGCGCACACGGACGGACGGCGCGGGGGCGGCGGCGAGGTGGCTCACGCGTCCACCGTGCCAGCCTCGGCGCCCAGGCGCTCGGCGATGCGGGCGAAGTCCGCGATCGCGAGCCGCTCGCCACGCAGCGACGGGTCGACGCCCGCGGCCCGCAGCGCCTCCTCGGCGGCCGGACCCGAGCCGAACAGCCCGGACAGCGCGGCCCTCAGGGTCTTGCGGCGCTGGGCGAACGCGGCGTCGACCACCCGGAAGACCTCCTCGCGGGTCGCGGTCGTGACCGGCGGGTCGTGCCGCACGATCTCGACGAGCGCCGAGTCCACGTTCGGCACCGGCCAGAACACGTGGCGACTGATCGTCAGCGACCGGCGGGCGGCGCCGTACCAGGCGGCCTTGGCCGACGGCACCCCGTAGGTCCGGGAGCCGGGCGGGGCGGCGAGCCGGTCGGCCACCTCGGCCTGCACCATGACGAGCACCGAGCGCAGGGAGTCGAAACGCTGCAGGAACGTCAGCAGCACCGGCACGGCCACGTTGTAGGGCAGGTTCGCCACGAGCGCCGACGGCGGCGCACCGGGCAGGTCGGTGACGTCCATGGCGTCGGCGGTCACCAGCTCCAGGTCCGCGTCGGGGGCGTGGCCGTGCACCGTGGTGTGGAGCTGCCCGGCCAGGACCGGGTCGATCTCGACCGCCACGACCGACGCCCCGGCCTCCAGCAGGCCCAGGGTCAACGAGCCGAGGCCCGGGCCCACCTCCACGACACGGTCCCCGGGCTCCACCCCGGCCGCACGGACGATCTTGCGGACCGTGCCGCCGTCGTGCACGAAGTTCTGCCCGAGCGTCTTGGTGGGCCGGACGCCGAGACGCCCTGCCAGCTCGCGGATCTCCGCAGGGCCGAGCAGGGCGCCAGGGGTGTCAGTCATGGGGCTGAGTATCGCCCGACCGGACGGGTCAGTACCAGTTGTTCGCCTGCGAGTGGCCCCAGGCGCCGCACGGGGTGCCGTAGCGGCCGGCGATGTAGTCCAGGCCCCAGGTGATCTGGGTGGCAGGGTTGGTCTGCCAGTCGGCGCCGGCGGCGGCCATCTTGTTGCCCGGCAGCGACTGCGGGATGCCGTAGGCGCCGGAGGACGGGTTGGCGACCGTGTGCGACCAGTTCGACTCCTTGGTCCACAGGTTCTCCAGGCACGTCCACTGGCTGCCGGTCCAGCCGCGGTCGGCGGCCATGCGCTGGCCGATCTCGCGGTTCGACCCGGAGTAGCTGGTCGACGAGCTGTCCGCGGACGACTCGGACGAGGAGCCGGACGCGGTCTCGGGCTCCGGCTCGGGCTCGGGCTCCGGGCGCTCCTTGGTCCCCTGGACGAGGACCTCGGTCACCGGTTCCGCGGTCACCATCGAGGCGATCTTCTTGTTCGAGACCTCCTCGCCGTCGACCGTGGTGATCTCCCGCACGACGGTGCGCGAGCCGGGACGGCCCTCGCGCTGCACCTTGGGGTCGAGGTCCTCGTAGCGCTGGTCGCTCTTCTTGGTCCGGGTCTCGTGCTCGATCTCCTTGACCTTGGTCACCTGCTCGACCTCGACGCGCTCGACGACGACGGCGACCTGCGGCACGTCGGTGCCGTCCGGGAGGCTGTCGGCGTCGACGCCGGTGTCGGAGGCCCGGGCGACGGTGACGTTGTCGTCGTCGTCCACCTCGACCTCGGCGGCGGCCAGGACCGTGTCGAGGTCGTCGGAGCCGTCGACGACGTCCACCGTGCCGCCGTGCACGACGGCGACCTGGTCCCCGTCGTGCACCTGCAGGCCGAGCTCGGTCCGGTCGTCCGACCGCGAGGCGACGAGGGCGACGTCGCTGCCGCGCTGGGCGAGCAGGTCGAGGGCCTCGTGGGCGTCCAGGGCGGTGACCCAGGTAGACGTGGCCTCGCCGTCGATCTCGACGTCGATCTCCTTGCCGGTGCGCACGACGACGTCGCTCCCACCGGTGAGCGGGTCGCCGAGGGCGGGGGTGACGAGGTCGCGGTCGGTGACGGCGACACCCTCGGCGGCGAGCAGCCCGTCGACGTCGCCGGCGAAGCTGCCGACCGTCCGGGTCTCGCCGTCGACGTCGAGCGTGACGGTCTTGTAGGCCTGGGAGACGGCGACGGCGGACCCGCCGCCGAGGACGAGGGCGCCGCCGGCGACGGTGGCGACGATCGCCCGACGACGCCGGGTGCGGCGGGTCCGGGTGACGGCGCGGGTCTCGGCCGTGCTGGGCCGGGGCTCGTGGTTCTCCGGTGCGGAGGTCATGGATCTCCAGAAGGGTGGGGGGTGCGACCGTAGGGGTCAGGCCTCTACGGCAAGAACTGGCCGAGGGCGCGAACGACACCCGACCGTAACTGATTCGTGATCTGACGCAAGACGGTCTGCGTCACACCTGAGCGCCTCGGCACGACGACTTCACGTGCCTTCACACGTCGGGCACACGCCGACGAGCCGTCGCTGCCGAGGCGGCCTCAGGTCAGAGCAGGCCGAGCTTGCTGGCGCAGTGCGGCCACTGGCCCCAGCCGGCACGCTGCTGCAGGATCTTCGCCCGCTTGGTCTGCTCGGCGGCCGAGGCGTCCGAGGGCAGCCCGGAGCCACCCACCGCCTGCCAGGTCGGCAGCGAGAACTGGTACATCCCGTAGTAGCCGTTGCCGGTGTTGGTCGACGGGTTGCCTCCCGACTCGCACTGGGCGAGCTGGGACCAGACGCCCGAGGGGGCGCTGCCGCCGGAGGAGCCGCTCGAGCTCGAGGACGACCCGCCCGAACCCGACGACGAGCTGCCGGACGACGAGCTGCCGGACGACGCCGGCTCCGGCTCGGGCTCGGGTTCCGGCTCGGGGCGCTCCTTGGTGCCGACGACGACGATCTCGTCCACCGGCTCGGTGGTCACCTCGCTGGAGAGCTTCTCGCGCGACTCGACCTCACCGTCGACACGGGTCACGAGCCGGACGATGGTCCGCTCGCCCTTCTTGCCCTTCTGGGACACGGTCGAACCGAGGTCGCTGTAGCGGTCGGCGTCCTTCTCGGTGACGGTCTCGAAGTCGATCTTCTTGGTCTTGGTGACCTCCTCGACGTCGACCACCTGGACCACGACCCGCACGGACGGGTCCGACGCGGTCTCGGGCTCGACCCGGTCGACGTGCACGCGGTCGTCGGCGTCGATCTCGACGGACTCGGCCTCGAACAGCTCCGTCAGCGTGCGGGCACCGTCGTCGACCACGCTCTCCTCGCCGCCGACCACCAGCGCGACCGGCCGGTCGGCGTCCAGGCGGATGGGCAGCGACGCTCGGTCCGCGGACCGCGAGGGCAGCAGGCGGACCTGCTCGTCGCGATGGGCGAGCTGCTGCAGCGCGTCGTCGGCGTCGAGCGCCGCGACCCAGACGTCCTGCTCCTCGCCGTCGGCCTCGACGGTGAGCTCGCGGCCGTACCGGACCTGGACGACGGCACCGTCACGCAGCTCCTCGCCCGCGGCGGGGGTGATCTCGTCGTTGTCGCCGACGCGCACACCCTCCTCGACGAGCACGTCGTCCACGGTGCTGGCGTAGGTCGTCACGGAGACCAGCTCGCCGTCGACGTCGAGGGTGACGTCCTTGCGGAGCTGCTCCACGACGGCGAAGCTGACGCCGCCGGCGACCATGACGCTCAGCGCGACCACCATGGCGACCAGCGGCCACCGGCGGCGGCGCAGGGCGGTCGCCGGGGCGGCGGCGGCCGCAGGCTCGGAGGCGGGTGCTGCATCGTCAGGGGCAGCGGGCGGCGTGACGGAGTCGTCGGGCCAGTCGTTCAAGGGGATTCCAGACGTCGGTGGTCCCGGTTACGACGGCGGCTCCCGACTGGCGGTCGGGCCTGCGGTCGATCCGGTGGCTCCGACGACCGTAACCGCATCGTGATCTTTATCCAAGGCCGGTTGTGGTACGTATGCCCGGCTACGGCGTGGTACGCCGGGAAAGTTCACCGTGGTTCCGCGATCGATGTCACAGGATCGCCCGGCTCGCGGCCGGGGACGGGCCGTCAGTACCACCCGACGGACATCGAGTGGTTCCAGGCGCTGCACGGGGTGCCGTACCGCCCCGCGATGTAGCCGAGACCCCACGTGATCTGCGTCGCCGGGTTGGTCCGCCAGTCCGAGCCCGCCGAGGCCATCTTCGAGCCGGGCAGCGCCTGCGGGATGCCGTACGCGCTGCTGGAGGGGTTCGCGGCGTTCCAGCGCCAGTTCGACTCCTTGGTCCACAGCTTGTCGAGACAGACGAACTGGTCGTCGCCCCACCCACGCTCCGCGGCCAGCGCCCGGCCCAGCGCGCGGGCCGAGCCCGGGTCCGCCTGCACCTGGGACACGTCGAGCGTGCCGACCACCACGACCTCGTCGACCGGTTCCACCGTGACCGACCGTTCGACCACCGTCCGCGCGACCTCGGCGCCGTCGAGGGTGCGGATCTCGTAGGTGGTCACCCGCTCCCCCGGCACGCCGCGCGTGCGGACCGTCTCGTGGCCCTTCGGGAGCTCCTCGGACTCGATGCGCTCCGTGTCGAACGGGAGCACCTCGGTCACGGTGTCGGCGGTGGTCTCACCCCGGTTGACGACCACCACCATGCCGTCGACCGCTGCCGCTCCGAGCGGCACGGACGTCCGGTCCTCGTCCCCGAGCGAGATCTCGACCTCCGAGAGCACGTCGCGGACGGTCGCCTCGGTCGTCCGCAGCGGCAGCACCGATCCGTCCACCGAGACGTAGACGGTCTTGCGGGTCGAGACCCGGACCGGCCCACGACCGAGCGGATCGCTGCGGGAGGCCGACGTCACCGCGCCGTCCCCTCGGGGGCCGAGCGCGGCGAGCAGCTCGCCCACCGTGTGCGCCGTCGTCGTGAACGTGGAGGCCTCGCCGTCGACCTCGAGGGTGACCTCCTTGCTGGACCGCACCACGACCTCGCCACCGCGCGGGGCGGGGGACGAGGCGGCCGGCTGGACGAGGTCGTCCGGGCCGGGGCGGATGTCGTGGAAGGCCAGCACCTCGCCGACTGTCCGGCCGTACCCGTCGAGGGTCTGGACCCTGCCGTCGACGTCGACGACCAGCTCGCGGTGGGCGTCGACCACACCGTACGAGCCGATCGCGACCGCGACCACCACGAGTGCCTGCAGCACGTTCCTGGACACCTGGCCGAGCGGTCCGCGGCGACCGACGAACTGCTCCGAAGGACGACGAGAGGCGGCCTGTCGCCGTCGTCCTCGCTCACGCCTCGCCACGATCACCAGACCGTAGCCGAAGCCGGTGCGGAGCGACAGGGGTTCACCACGATCCGTAGACGCGCTCGGCGTTCGTCGAGAGCGCCCGGCAGACGTCCTCGAGCGGCCGCTGCAGGATCTCGGCCATGGCCCGCACGGTGTGCGCGACGACGTAGGGGCCGTTGGGCCGGCCCCGGAAGGGGTGCGGCGGCAGGTACGGGGCGTCGGTCTCGACGAGCACCAGCTCGAGGGGCACGGTGCGCAGCGCCGCACGCAGGTGGTCGTTCTTCGGGTACGTGACCGGGCCCGCGAACGAGAGGTACCAGCCGTGCTCCGCGGCGAGCGTGGCCATCTCGGCGTCGCCGCTGTAGCAGTGGAACACGGTGCGCTCGGGCGCACCGTCGGCCAGCAGGACCTCGATCACCTGGGCGTGCGCGTCGCGGTCGTGGATCTGCATCGCCAGGCCGAGCTCCTTGGCGAGCGCGACGTGCGCCCGGAAGGCCTCGCGCTGCACCTGCTCGCCCAGCGGCCCGGTGCGGAACAGGTCCATCCCCGTCTCGCCGACCGCCCGGACGCGCGGGTTGTCCCGGGCGACCTGCGCCACCCGGGCGATCGCGTCGTCGAGCCCCGTGGCGTGGTGGGGCTGCGGTGCCGGCTCGAGCCCGTCGGGGCCCACCTCGCGGACGCCGGCGTGCAGCACAGCCTCGTTGGGGTGGATCGCCACCGCCCCGAGCACCGCCCTGGTGCCGAACATGTCATCAGCGCCCGTCTGTGGGACCGGACGGTCGCTGACGACATGGTCGGCGGTCGACAGGGCATGTTCGGCGTCGAGCAGGCGCAGCAGGGCCTCGGTCCACTCGATGGAGGGCAGGTCGCTCCCGACCTGCACCACCCGGTCGACGCCGCAGGCCGCCGCATGGGCCAGCTGCCCGCCGACCATGTCGTGGCGGCCCGTCCGCTCTGCCAGACGGGCGTCCAGGGCATGTTCGACGGTCAGGACGGCATGGTCGACGGACTCGGAGACCAGCTCGCCGATCGCGTCCAGGTGCGTGTGGTTGTCGACCACCGGCAGCGGCAGCGGCTCCGGGTCGGGCGGGAATCCCCGCTCACGCTTCGAGCGACCCATCAGGCCTTCTCGCGCAGGCGTTCCAGCTCCTCGTCGACGATCGAGTCGTCGAGCTTGGTGAACACCGGCTTCGGCTTGGGGATCGGGGTCCCGGTCGCCACCGGGCTCGACGCCCAGGCCGGGAACCGGTAGCCGCCGTCGTGGTCGCCGGTGATGACCGGGTAGTGCCGCGAGTCGTCGTCGAGGTCGGTGACCTCCTCGATGCGCGGCTGCGGGGCGAACTCGCCCGTGCCGCCCAGCGTCTCGTGGATCGCCTGGGCGGAGTGCGGCAGGAACGGCGCGAGCAGCGTGTTGCAGTCGCTGACGGCCTGCGTCGTGGTGTGCAGCACGGTGGCCAGGCGGTCCGGGTCCGTCTTGAGCTTCCACGGCTCTGTCTCGGAGACGTACCGGTTGACGTCACCGACGACGCGCATGGCCTCGGCGATCGCGGGGCGCTGCCGGTTGGACTCGATGAGCGACCCGATGTCGCCGAACGCCTTGCGCGTGGACGCCAGGACGTCGCGGTCGGTGTCCGCCAGCTCTCCCGGCGTCGGGATCTGCCCGAAGTTCTTGTGCACCATGCTCGCGGTGCGGTTGACCAGGTTGCCCCAGCCCGCCACCAGCTCGTCGTTGGTGCGGCGCAGGAAGCCCTCCCAGGTGAAGTCCACGTCCTGGTTCTCCGGGCCTGCCGCCGCCACGTAGTACCGGAACGCGTCCGGCTGGTAGCGGGCCAGCATGTCGCGCACGTAGATGACCACGCCGCGGGAGGAGGAGAACTTCTGACCCTCGACGTTGAGGAACTCGCTGGAGACCACCTCGGTCGGCAGCTGCAGCGAGCCGAACGGGCCCGGCTCGCCCCCGCGGTTCCCGCCGCCGTCGTACGCCAGCAGCTCCGCCGGCCAGATCTGGGAGTGGAACGTGATGTTGTCCTTGCCCATGAAGTAGTACGAGCGGGCGTCCGGGTTGGTCCACCACTGGCGCCAGGCCTCGGGCTCGCCCCGGCGCCGGGACCACTCGATCGAGCTGGACAGGTAGCCGATCACGGCGTCGAACCACACGTACAGCCGCTTGGAGGGGTTGTCCTCCCAGCCCTCGAGCGGCACGGGGATGCCCCAGTCGATGTCGCGCGTCATCGCCCGCGGGCGCACGTCGTCGAGCAGGTTGCGGCTGAAGTTCAGCACGTTGGGCCGCCAGCCGTCGCGGCCCTCGAGCCAGGAGGACAGCGCGTCGACGAACGCCGGGAGGTCGAGGAAGAAGTGGTTCGACTCGACGAACTTCGGCGTCTCGCCGTTGATGCGGCTGCGCGGGTTCTTCAGGTCGATGGGGTCGAGCTGGTTGCCGCAGTTGTCGCACTGGTCGCCGCGCGCGCCGTCGTAGCCGCAGATGGGACAGGTGCCCTCGATGAAGCGGTCGGGCAGCGTGCGGCCCGTGGACGGCGAGATCGCGCCCATGGTCGACTTCTCGACCATGTATCCGTTCTTGTGGACGGTGCGGAACATCTCCTGCACGACGGCGTAGTGGTTGCGCGTCGTGGTCCGGGTGAACAGGTCGTAGCTGAGGCCGAGGGAGGTGAGGTCCTCGACGATGACGCGGTTGTAGCGGTCCGCGAGCTCCTGCGGCGTGACGCCCTCGGACTCGGCCTGGACGAGGATCGGGGTGCCGTGCTCGTCGGTCCCGGAGACCATCAGGACGTCGTGACCCGCCATCCGCATGTGCCGGCTGAAGACGTCGGAGGGAACGCCGAAGCCGGCGACGTGGCCGATGTGCCGCGGACCGTTGGCATAGGGCCATGCCACGGCCGAGAGGATGTGGGTCATGGCCCGAATCCTACTGGCCCGGGCCGTGCCGCGAGATCGACCTACCCGTCGTGAGATCGACCCACGGTAGGTCGATCTCACGACGGGTAGGTCGATCTCGCGGGGTGGAGGGTGGCACAGTGGAGGGATGAGCACGCGCGCACTTCTCGTCGTCGACGTCCAGCCCACGTTCTGCGAGGGCGGCGAGCTCGGCGTGGACGGCGGCCACCGGGTCGCGGAGGACGTCGCCGCCTTCGCCGGGGCGCACCGCGACCGGTACGGGCTGGTCGTCACCACCCAGGACTGGCACATCGACCCCGGCGAACACTTCAGCGACGCCCCGGACTTCGTCGACTCCTGGCCGGTGCACGGCGTCGCGGGTTCGCCGAACGCCCGCCTGCACCCCGCGCTGGCGGACCTGGCCGCCGACGTCGCCGTCCTCAAGGGCCAGTACGACCACGGGTACTCCGGGTTCGACGGCGCGGACGCCGAGGGCCGTCGGCTCGTGGACGTGCTGCGCGAGGCCGGGGTGGACGCGGTCGACGTGGTGGGCCTGGCCGAGTCGCACTGCGTCAAGCACACGGCGCTGGACGCGGCCCGCCTCGGGTTCGCGGCTCGCGTCCTGACCGACCTCACGGCGCCGGTCTCCCCGGAGCTCGGTGAGCAGGCACGCCACGAGATGGCTGCCGCCGGGGTCGAGCTCGCCGAGTCCGGCGAGGCCCGGTAGCACGTCCGCGCGTCACCTCGTGGTGGCGCCACCCGCCGCGCGGCGGAACCGCGTCGCGAGGCGGTCGAACGCCGCGGCGAGCTCGTCGCCGTCGAGCACCTCGAGGTCGACGTCCAGCTGGGTCAACCACAGCGCGAGACCGTCCGGGTCGTCGGCGCCCAGCTCGACGCAGCAGGTGGAGTCGTCGACCGGCTCGATGTCGACCGGGACGACGAGCCTCGTGGCGACCTGAGCGGCCGGAGCGTGCACGAGCACCCGGGCGCGGTACTTCCAGGCCCCTCTGCTGACGCGGCCGACGACGTACTCGACGACCTTGTCCTCCGGGATCGCTCGCGGCCGGAACCGTGCTCCCGTGGGTGCGTGCGGGATCATGCGGTCGACGCGGAAGACCCGCCAGTCGTCACGGTGCAGGTCCCACGCGAGCAGGTACCAGTACGGCCCCCAGGTCACGAGCCGTTGCGGCTCGGTGAGCCGCGCCTCCTCGCTGCCCCCGGGCTTCGTGTACCCGAACCGCAGCCGCTCATGGCCGCGGATCGCCGCGGCGACGGCGCCGAGCACCGCGAGGTCGAGCGGAGGGTCGACCCGGGCGACGACGCTCGTCGCCTCACGGACCGCCTCGACCCGCCGACGCAGGCGCGAGGGCAGCACCTGCTCCAGCTTCGCGAGCGCGGTGAGCGAGGTCTCCTCCACCCCGATCCGCCGGGTCGCGACCACACCCAGCGCGACGGCGACGGCGACCGCCTCGTCGTCGTCGAGCAGCAGCGGGGGCATCGCCGTCCCGGCGGCCAGCCGGTACCCGCCCGCGACGCCGGGGCGCGCGTCCACCGGGTAGCCGAGCGACCGCAGCTTGCCGACGTCGGAACGCACGGTCCGCGTGCTCACACCGAGCCGGTCGGCGAGCTCGGCGCTCGTCCAGACGTGCCGGACCTGGAGCAACGACAGCAGCTCGAGCAGGCGGGCCGAGGTCTCCAACACGTTCCCGATCATCTCAGCCATTGCGGAAGAAAACCCGCCGCATCGGCTGCGAACGTGATCCTCATGACCGAGAACACAGCCCTCACACCCTTCCGCATCGACATCCCGCAGGCCGACGTCGACGACCTGCGCCACCGGCTCGCACAGACCCGCTGGCCGCACCCCGTCCCGGGCCGGGACGACCGCACCGACTTCAGCCGCGGCATCCCGCAGGCGTACCTGCAGGAGCTCACCGCGTACTGGCTCGACGGGTTCGACTGGCGCGCGCAGGAGGCGGCGCTCAACGAGCACGACCAGCTCACCACGGTCGTCCACGGCCAGACGTTCCACGTCGTCCACGTGCGGTCGACGAACCCGGACGCGACCCCGCTCGTCCTCCACCACGGATGGCCGGGCTCGTTCGTCGAGTACCAGCGCCTGATCCCGCTGCTGACCGACGACTTCCACGTGATCATCCCGTCGCCGCCGGGCTTCGGCTTCTCCACGCCGCTGTCGGGAACAGGCTGGGAGCTCGCGCGGACGACGGACGCCTACGCCGAGATCATGACGCGCCTCGGCTACGAACGGTTCGCGGCCCACGGCAGCGACATCGGCTCCGGCATCACCGGCCGCCTCGCCGCGCTCTACCCGGAGCGAGTCGTCGGCACGCACACCGCCGTCGAACGCCGGCTGCTCGGGTTCGTGGGCGACAAGCTCCCCTGGCCCGACGGACTGTCCGACGACGAGGTCTCGCAGATCGAGGCGGTGCGCGCGGAGGCCGCGGCCGACCGCGGGTACCTCGAGATGCAGAACCACCGCCCGGACACCATCGGTGCGGCTCTCTCCGACTCACCGGTCGGCCAGCTGGCGTGGATCGCCGAGAAGTTCGCGACCGGGACCACCGGCACCCACCGGACGCCCGACGAGTCGGTCGACCGCGACCAGCTCCTGACGAACATCAGCCTCTACTGGTTCACACGGGCCGGTGCGTCGAGCGCACAGTTCTACTACGAGGGCGAGCACTCGGAGCTCGGGTGGACCATGGCCGCCGACGTCCCGTCCGGATGGGCGGTGTTCGACACCCATCCGCTCCTGCGTCGCGTGCTGGACCCGTGGAACGCGGCCGGCCACTGGAGCGAGTTCACCGAGGGCGGCCACTTCCCCGCGATGGAGGAGCCGAAGCTGCTCGCGGACGATCTCCGCGCGTTCTTCCGCAACCTCTCCTGACCTTCGCGGCGGCGCCCTACCTCGATGCGCGCGCGGCCAGGGCCGCCGCGTAGAGGTCCCGCTTGGGAACCCCGGCCGCGGTGGCGACCTCGGCCACCGCGGCCTTGAGCCGTTCACCCGCCGCCACCCGGTCGAGCACCTCGGGGACCAGGTCCTCCACGCGGGGCGCCCCTGCCGCCGGCGCCCCGCCGACGACGAGGCAGATCTCGCCGCGCAGCGCGGCGCCGTCGGCGGCCCGCTCCCCCGCGAGCGCCGCGAGCTCGCCGAGGGTGCCGCGCAGCACCTCCTCGTAGGTCTTGGTCAGCTCACGGCACACGGCTGCGGGACGGTCGACGCCGAACGCCTCGGCCATCGCCGCGAGCGTCTCGACGACGCGGTGCGGCGCCTCGAAGAGCACCATGGTGCGCGGTTCGGACGCCAGCGCCCCGAGCCACCGCGCCCGGTCGCCGGACTTGCGCGGGACGAACCCGTCGAACGTGAACCGGTCGGTGGGCAGACCGGACAGCGCGAGCGCCGTCAGCACGGCCGACGCCCCCGGCGCGGCCGTCACCGGCAGCCCGCGTTCGACGGCCCGCTCGACCAGTCGGAACCCGGGGTCGGACACGGCAGGCATCCCCGCGTCGGTGACGACGACGACGGTCCCGCCCTCGTCGACGACGTCCAGCAGGTCGTCGGCGCGGTCACGCTCGTTGTGCTCGTGGTAGGACACGACGCGCCCGCCGACCGTGATCCCGAGCCGGCCGGCCAGGCCGTGCAGGCGGCGGGTGTCCTCGGCGGCGACGACGTCGGCCTCCTGCAGCAGACGCAGCAGCCGGGGCGAGGCGTCCTCGACGTTGCCGATAGGGGTGGCGGCCAGCACGACGGACCCGGCCTCGGCGAGACGACTCATGCGGCCCACTGTCCCACGGGAGCGTCATGACCCCCTAAAGTGGCCGAGGTGAGCGCCCCCGATGCCGACGCCCCGACCACCGGTGACACCCCTGCGGTCGACACGCCTTCGGAGCCCCGCCAGCAGTACCCCTCGCGACGGGACGTCCACGGGCACCGTCGCACGGACACGCGCGGCATCCCGGTCGTGACCGGCGCCATCCGCGCCCTCACCGGCGCCGTGCCGAGCGTCGGGCAGAGCGGGGGCCAGCATGCCGGGCCGCGCGCGGGGACGACGCCCGCTGGGAGCGCTGCCCCGGCCGCCGACCCGCCGGACCTGCCGCCGTCGGGCACCGAGGGACCGGCGCAGGCGGAGGGTCCGACCGGGATGCGTGACGAGCCGGCCACGACCGAGCGCACGCTGCTCGTGCGCCTGCTCGGCGAACGGCGACTGGCTCTCGGCGCCACGCGGCAGGCCCGCGCCCTCGGCTGGGCGGGAGCCGTGATGATCACGCTCCTCGCCGCGGTGGCCCGGCTGTGGGAGCTGGGCAAGCCGGGCACCCTCGTCTTCGACGAGACGTACTACGTCAAGGACGCCTACACCCTCGGGCGCGAGGGCTCGGAGCGGCAGTGGCCCGACGACCCCGACCCGGCGTTCGAGGCGGGGGACGTCGACACCTATCTCGACCAGGCCGCCTACGTGGTCCACCCGCCGGTCGGCAAGTGGATGATCTGGCTCGGCATGGAGGCCGGCGGCGGGGCGACCGACCCCTTCGCGTGGCGCCTGGCGAGCGCCGTCGTCGGCATCCTCGCGGTGCTGCTGCTGGCCCGCATCGCGCGGCGGCTGTTCTCGAGCACGGTGATGGGCCTCGCCGCGGGGTTCCTGCTGGCGATCGACGGCCAGGCGATCGTCCACTCGCGCACGGCGTTGCTGGACCAGTTCCTCATGTTCTGGGTCCTGGTGGCGTTCGGCTGCCTGCTGCTGGACCGGGAGCAGGCCCGACGACGGCTGGCGGCCGGGGTCGCCGCGGTCGTCGGGTCCGGTGGCAGCCTGAGCGAGGCGCCGCGCTGGCTCGGCGCCCGGTGGTGGCGCCTGGCCGCGGGGGTCTCTCTGGGTCTCGCCTGCGGGGTCAAGTGGTCCGGGCTGTGGTTCGTCGCGGTGTTCGGTCTCCTGACCGTGCTGTGGGACGTGACGGCACGGCGCCGGGCCGGCATCCCGCACGGGACGGTGAAGGCGCTGGCGTTCGACGCCCCCTACGCCTTCGTCCAGGTCGTGCCGGTCGCGCTCGTCACCTACGTGGCCTCGTGGTGGTCGTGGATCGCGAGCGCCGGGTCGGCCGCACCGGGCTACTACCGCACCTGGGCGACGGACAACCCCGACCAGGCGACCTGGGTGCCGGACTGGCTGGAGAGCCTCTGGCACTACCACCAGCAGATGCTCGGCTTCCACACGGGTCTCGACTCCGAGCACGCGTACGCCGCGCACCCGTGGGGCTGGATCGTGCAGTGGCGCCCCACGTCCTTCTTCTGGGAGCGGTCCGCCCCGGGGCAGGAGGGGTGCCCGGTGGACGCCGACGGCGCGTGCGCGGTCGCGGTGACCGCGCTCGGCAACCCGCTGCTGTGGTTCCTCGCGGCGATCGCGATCGTCGTGACGATCGTGCTCGGGGTCTGGCTGCGGGACTGGCGGGCGCTCGCGGTGCTGTCCGGCACGATCGCGGGCTGGGCTCCCTGGTTCCTGTACACCGACCGGACGATCTTCGCGTTCTACTCGATCGTCTTCACCCCGTGGGTGATCCTGACGCTCCTGTACCCGATGGTGGTCGCGCTGGAGCGCACGGCACG
The DNA here is from genome assembly GCF_013149785.1 of Isoptericola halotolerans. Lineage (GTDB taxonomy): Bacteria > Actinomycetota > Actinomycetes > Actinomycetales > Cellulomonadaceae > Isoptericola > Isoptericola halotolerans. Next base: position 464,598 of record NZ_JABEZU010000002.1, on the reverse strand, counting down.
CGGTCGGGGTCGCGGCGGCGCGATCGGGCTGATCGCCGGAGTCCTGCTGGTGATCGCGGCCGTCTCGGTGGCTTTCTACCCGTTCTGGTCGGCGATGCAGGTGCCCTACGACTACTGGCGCGAGGTCATCCGGTTCCGCAACTGGGTCTGACCCCGCGCCGGGCCGCGGCTACCAGGTGACCTGCGGGGTGGGGTGGTACGTCCAGCCGACTGCCCGCCAGGACGGCGCCTGGGCGGCCGTGCGTGCCGCGAACGCGTCGAAGTCCTTGGCCTGCGGGCTCGTCCAGGCGACCTCGGCGACGGCGCCGAGCCGCGGCAGCAGCATGGAGAACAGCTCGTCGCGGGTGGTGAGAGTCTCGGTCCAGACCGCCGCCGACACCCCTTCCACGGCGGACGCCGGCAGTCCGTCGATGACCGTCGTGGGCTCCCAGTCGTAGGAGTCCCGCAGCTCCACGTAGCCGGCCCAGTGCAGACCGAGCGGGTGCTCGGGGGTGTACTTCATGTCGAGGTAGGCATGGTTGCCGGGCGACATGATGAAGCGTGCCCCGGCGTGCGCCGCGGCGACGAACCGGTCGAACTCCTCGCCCTTGGGCTCCCAGTACTGCAGCAACGTGCCCGGTTCCACCGGTCCGCGGGCACCCTCCTGCCAGAAGACCGGCGTCTTGCCGTGCTCCCGGACGATCTGCTGCGCGAGGTCGACGAACTTCGCGAACTCGGCGTGGTCCATCGTGAGGACCTCGTCGCCCCCGACGTGCACCCACTCTCCGAGGGTCATGCGGGCCAGGTCGCCGATGACGTCCCGCAGGAACGGTTCGGTGGCCGGGTTGTCGAACCACAGCCGGGAGAATCCGACCTCGATGCCGTCGTAGGCGTCGGTCGCCAGGCCGTCCGCGGTGAGCGCGCCGTAGACGTGCGTGGCGGCGTTGACGTGCCCGGGCATGTCGAACTCGGGCACGATCGTGATGAACCGGGCTGCGGCGTACTCCTGCAGATCGCGGTAGTCGTCGGCGGTGAGGTAGCCGGCCGACCCACCGCCGACCTGGTTGTCGGAGGCCTTCTCCAGCTCGGGCCGGGACGGGATCTCGATGCGCCAGCCCTGGTCGTCGGTGAGGTGCAGGTGCAGCACGCGCAGCTTGAACGCGCCGACGAGGTCGACGACGGCCCGGATGTCGTCGGGGCCGAACCAGTGGCGCACGACGTCGAACGAGAGCCCGCGCCAGGAGTGCCTCGGGGCGTCGCGCACGACGACGACGGGCACGGTCGACGGCGTCCCGCCCGCCGCGCCGTCGGCCGGCCGGACCACGAGCTGGCGGAGGGTCCGTGCGGCGTGCAGCAGACCGACCGGCTCGGGCGCGGTCGCCTCGATACCCGCGGCGGTCACCTGCAGCGTGTAGCGCTCCGGGCTCTGCGAGCCGTCGCTGCCGGTGGGGCCGCCGGCCGGGTCCAGGCGCAGCGTGAACGGGACGGCGGGTCCGTCCGTGTCGTGGTCGGACACCGGGACCCCGGCGGCCGCGACCAGTTCGGCGACGACGGCGGTCAGGCCGGCCGGGGCGTCGACCCGCACGGCGGGCAGCGCGAGGGCTGCGGGGCCGGTTGCGGTCGCAGCGGGCTCGACGACCTCGGTGGGCCACGGGATGAGGGGCAGCATGGGTTCTCCTGGTCAGGACCCCGCGACGAAGAGCGGTGCCGGGTCCGTGGGGACGAGGTCTGCCGCCTGGGTCGGGGGGTAGACGGGCCCCGCCCAGCCGGCGTGCACCCCGTCAGGGACGTCGTCGGTCACACGGCCCCACACCCACTCGGTGGTCGTCGGTCCGCCGGTGCGGTCCGCGGCGAGGACGATCTCGACCGCGTCCGTGGCGGCGGCCACGTCGGCGAGGCGCTCACGGTCGACGACGGACTCCGGCCGCGTCTGGTGCACGACCACCGTCGTCGGGGGCAGACCGTGATTAGTAACCACACCTTCAATATAGGTGATCACGGCCTCCACCTCGTCCACCGGCACCTGTCCCGGGGGGAGCCCACCGTCCGACCGGCGCTGCTCGGGGTGCAGAGCAACCCCCACCCCCGGTCGTCGCAGCAGCTCGGTGAGCGGCTCGACCTCCTCGAGCAGGGTCGAGGCCCCCGCGCCGACGTCGAGCAGCACGTACTGGTCGGCCGCCAGCGCCGCGTCCACCAGCGGCTCCAGCTCCGCGAGCGGCTCCTCGGCGACCCAGTCGCCGTCCTCCCCCGGGTGCCCGGCCCGCGCGCTGGCCTGCACGACGACGGTCGGGACCACCGGGCCGCCCTCCAGGTCCGCATAGGCCTCGGCGGAGGACGCCGCCCGCTCGACGACGTCGGCCGGCTCGTCGCGGCGGTCCCCCGCGGTGGTGACGTAGCGCGCCGGGAGCAGGTGCTGGGTCCCTGTCGGCAGCAGGTCGCCGCGCTCGGCCGCCGCCACCCGCCACCCGAAGTCGGCCGCGGCGCCGAACGACGGACCCACCCCGATCACGGCGAGGGCCTGCGCCATGTCGATCCGCTCGATCGACTCCGGCGAGGCGGCGATGTCCCCGCCCGGCACCTCGTGGTCGACGGCACCGGCCGCCCGCAGCGTCGCGACGGCGGCCTCCTGGCCGGGCTGCGGGTCGGTCAGGGCGAGCACCTCCCGCAACCCCTCGACACCCGTGGACGACCCGCTGAGCAGCGCAGACTCCACGTCCGCGCGCAGACGCGACGCCTCCGCGTCGCTCAGCGCCCCCGGCTCGTCGCTGCGGCCCGGCAGGGCGGTGGAGCGAAGGTCGACGACGGCGGCCCCGGCCGCGACGGCCGCCTGCTCCGCGGCGCCACCGTCGCCGGGGCCGGACGCCGGACGCACGACGACGGCCACCTGGACGCCCAGGCGGTCCAGCTCGTCGGTGACCCCGTGGGCGGACACCGCGCCACCGACGAGGAGGGCGGGGGCACCGAGATCCTCGGCCGCCGAGGCCTGGGCAGCCCGCACCGCGGCGGCCGCGGCGACGTCGTCGTCCTCGGGGTCACCCTCGACGGGGTACCCCTCGGCCAGCACCGCCACCGGGGACCGCTCGAAGATCTGCTGGCTCGTCGTCAGCGCCAGCTCTGCCGGGTCGGCCGCCGGCAGCAGCAGGGTATGACCCACCGGACCCGAGACCACGGCCGTCACGGCCGGGCCTTCGGGTTCGGGCGGAGGGTCGTCGGGAGCGCAGCCGACGACGAACGCGGCCGCGCAGCAGAAGGTCAGGACGAATCGGGCGTTCCGTACACGCACGTGCCCCATCCTCGCGCATTCCGGGCAGGAGGTCGATGCCGGTCCACGATCCTCGGGCGCGGCACGGTGCCGCGAGGTCGCCGCGACCGAGATCAGCCGACCCGGCGCAGGGGTAGACGGTCGCCGGCACCTTCCGACGGCCCTGGAGCCGACGGCGCCGTGCGACCGACCCGCGACCCGCCCGGGCTGCCGGACCCTCCCAGCCGGGACTCGGCCTCCCGCACGAGCTCCTCGGCGTCGGCCGCGCCGGCCACCGACCACACGACCGAGGAACGCAGCTCCGGCCAGACCGCGGCGCCCGTCGCGGCCGACGGCTGCGCGAGGTTGGCCAGCACGTGGCGGCGCAGATGGTCGGCCGACGCGGCCGCCTGGATGTCGTCCATGGGCGGCAGGGTCGCGAGCACCGCGAACCGGTCGCCGTCGACCCGCCCCGCCTCGCACCCCCGGGGCAGCCCTCCGACGAGCCGACCGGCGAGGTCGACGAGCACGGCGTCCCCCGCCACGAAGCCGTGCCGTGCGTTGAGGGCCGACATGCCGCGCACGTCCAGCAGGACCAGCACGACGCGCGTCCGGGTTCCCTGCACGAGATCGCAGCGCCGCGCCAACGAGTGCCAGGTCGCCGACCGGGTGGGCAGCCGCGTCTGCGGATCACGGCTGGAACGGTCCGCGAGCGCCGCCACCAGCGACCGCATGAGGTCCGCGGTGCTGGCGCTCGCCCACTGCTCCGCCGCCACCAGGACGTCGTCGTAGCGGCGGGCGTCGGACCGTTCCATCGCCCGCGTCGCGACGGACGACACGGCGTCGTGCGGGTGCACCACCATCGGGCTCCAGTCGGTGACCTCGGACGTCGGCCTGCGCTCGAGCACGGCTCGTCCGTAGCCGAGCCGGCCGGTCAGTGCGGCCGTCAGGCCCGACCGCATGATGATCCCGGTGCGGGTGCCACCGTCCTCGACCACGACGACGCAGCCCAGCTCAGGGTTGCGGAACATCACCTCGAGCTGGCCGACGGGCGTCGTCGACCCCACGACGACCACGGGGCGGGCGAGGTCGGAGACGACGCCGGCGAGGCGGGTGCCGCCCCGGACCTGGCGATGCCGGGCGACTTCGGTGATCTCGTCATGCACGCGGCCCAGGATGACGCGAAGCCGCCGCGAGATGTCGAGACCACCGGGAAGTCCTCGCAAGGTTCGACCGGCGTTCACGATCGTTCACCCGCTGGTCACGCCACCGGGCGTGACTTCCGGCACTGCCGGCCGTCTGACCGTGCCACCTAGCGTGGGATCCGTCCCGACCGATCCTCGAGAGGCAGCCGATGACCACCACCACGACCGCGCGCGGTGCTCCCCTGGTGGTGCGGCTCCTCGCGGTCCTCGTCGGCGCGACGGCCATCTGGGCGGCGATGGGCTGGATCAACGACGCCCTCTTCGCCGACGACCTGACCATCCCGGTGCGGTTCCTGAACGCCGCTCTCATCAGTGGCCTGGCCGTGCCGATGGTCGTCCTGGCCCGCCGCCACCTGGACCGGCGACCCTTCGGCGGTCTCGGGCTCGACCCGTGGCGGCGGGCGGGCCGGCCGTTCCTCGTCGGTGTCGCGGCGTTCGCCCTGCCGTCCGCGCTCGGGCTCGGCGTGGCACTCCTGACGGGTTGGGTGGACCTGCAGCCCCAGGTGCCGTGGGCGACGATCGTCGGGTGGGCGGCGCTGCGGGTCGTCCTGGTGTTCTTCTTCGAGGCGCTGCCGGAGGAGCTGATCTTCCGCGGGCACCTCCAGCGCAACCTGACCACCGCGATGCCACCCTGGGTCGCGGCGATCGTCCAGGCGGTCCTGTTCAGCGTCTTCGGTACCGGGCTGTGGGTCGCCACCGAGGGGTGGGGCGTCCTGGCCGAGCGGGGCGTCATGTTCTTCGCCGTGGGGGTGGTGCTCGGCCTGCTGCGCATCCAGACCGGCAGCCTCTGGACACCGATCGGCTTCCACGTGGCGTTCCAGGTGGTCGCGCAGAGCGTCCTGGGAGAGCGCCTGAGCACCAGCAACGAGAGCGGACTGATGCTGGCGGCCGTCATCAGCTCCTTCGTGCTGGCCACGACCGTCGCGGCGTTCCTGGACCCCCGCGACGTGAACTGGTCGCACCGCGAACCGGAGTAGGTCGCGGGCAGCGGTGGTGCCGGTGCCCGCTCCAGGGGGCACCGTCGTGCTGCGCCGATCTTGAGCAATCCCTGAGGCGTTCCCGACGGGGCGCTGACGCTCCGTGTCTAGCGTGGCGATCAGACGCCCTGCCGGGCTCATCCCCCTAAGTCGGGCCCGGCAGGGCGTCAACCATGTGGCACCGCGCGCTCGTCACGGAAGCCGGGCCTCCAGCGCCGCCGGGGCGGCCGCGAACGACTCCCGCAGCAAGGCGCACAGCTCGGCGCGGGTGGCGAGCACCTCGGCGTCGGGCGCCGACTGCCAGGTGTCGACGGCGGCCCGGTGACTTGCGACGGCGACGGCGCACACGACGCGCGCAGAGACGTCCGCGCCGGGCACGGTGGCGAGCCGTGCTGCTATCGCATCGACCACGCGCTGCGTGAAGCGTTCGCACACGACCATCCCCGCTGCGTCGATCGCCGGGTTGGTACCGCTCAGGCGTGCGCTCAGGACGGCGAGGCGCTCCCACCCGGCCGGCATGCGGTCGACCACCTCGACGAGCGCGTCACCCACGACCTCCAGCAACGGCCCGCTCCGGGCGAGCACGGCGTCGAGGTCATCGATCAGGGTCCGCCAGACATCGTTCAGCGGGGTCAGTGCGAGGTCTTCCTTGCCCTCGAAGTACCGGAAGAAGCTCCGCTTGGACACCTCGGCCTGCTCGCACAACCAGTCGACGGTCACCGCGTCGTACCCGCGTTCGGCGAACGCCGGCAGCGCGACCTCGAGAAGGCGCTGCCGACTACGCGCGATGCGCCTGCTGCGGAGAGTGCCGGTCGCGGGCGGTGTCGTCATGGGGTCATGGTAGCAAGTTGGCACTCAGTGGCACTTGGCATACGGTGGCAGCATGCTCGCATGGACAGTCGACCACTCGTCACCCGGCCACCTCAGCCTGCGCGAGGTGCACGACGCGGAACCCGGGCCGCACGACGCCGTCATCCAGGTGCAGGCCTTCGCGCCGAACCACGGCGACCTCGAGACGCTGCCGAGCCTGCCGGCCGGCACGATCCCCGGCTGGGACGCCGCGGGCGTCGTCGTGGCCGAGGCGGCCGACGGCACCGGGCCTCGCCTCGGCCAGACCGTGGCGTCCCTGGGGACCGGCGGCGCGTGGGCGCAGCGACGGCTGGTGACGGCCGAGTCTGTCGGGATCGCCCCCAGCGGCGCCGACCCGAACGCCATGAGTGTCGTGCCCGTCGCCGCCACCAGCGCGCTGCGCGGTCTTCGCCGCCTCGGCCCGGTCCTCGGCCGCCGCGTCCTGGTCCTGGGCGGGACCAGCGCGGTCGGGCTGTTCGCCGTGCAGCTCGCCGCCCGCGCGGGTGCCGACGTCGTCGCCACCACGAGGAACCCTGCCGCGCGAGATCGCCTGGTCGGGCTGGGCGCGCGCGAGGTGGTCGGCTCGCCGTCCGACCTGGACGACGACGTGACCGGCGTGCTGGACCTGCTCGGCGGCTCCCACCTGGTCCAGGCGTTCGAGCGGCTGGCGCCGGGCGGCACGCTCGTCGCCCTGGGGCACGCCGCCGGGGAGGCCGAGCACTTCAGCTACGGGAACCTGTTCGGTGACGCCGGCCGGCACGACCGGTCCCTGTCGACGTTCTTCCTCGGGGCCGAGCCCGACCTCGGCCCCGACATGGGATGGCTCGCGGCCGAGATCCACCACGGGCGTCTCGACCCCGTCGTCGGAGCCGTGCGGTCGTGGCAGGAGCTGCCGGACGCCTTCGCCCCCGAGGCGGAGCGGCCGCACGGCAAAGTCGTCCTCACCGTCGACTGACGCCGCACCCCGGCTCCTTGACCTTGCCCCAGGGGCATCGTTTCCACTGGTCGCCCGACGCCGCTGACGACCAGTGCAAGGAGCTCGACGCCATGACGACCAGCCGTGACGACCGCACCAACCAGCACCCGACCCGTGTCGCGCCCCCCGCTCGACCGGGATGGCCGGAGATCATCGCCGGCACGCTCGGGGCGCTCGTCGCCCTGATGGCGCTCCCGCTGTTCGATCTTGTCGGACTGGACGGGGACCCCGTGGCGCACGGGCTCGTCCTGACCGCGTGGTCGGGAGTCGCCGGCCTCGTCGGCTTCGCCGTCGCCGCGCTGATCCGTCTCCGGTCCTGGAGCGCCTTCAGCGTGCGCCGTACCACCTGGCGCTGGGTGGGCGTCGGCGTGGTCGCGGGCATCGTCGCGTTCCTGCTCAAGGGGTTCCTCAACGCAGGCATCATCGCGGTGACCGGTTTCAGCTCCGACCCGCAGGGTGACTACTACGACGCTGCCGGCGGCGGGTTGCTGCCTCTGATCCTGACCTTCGTCTTCCTCTCGGTCCTGACTCCGATCGGCGAGGAGCTCTTCTTCCGCGGCGTCGTCACCAACGCCCTGCTGCGCTACGGTCCGGTCATCGGCGTCGTGTCCAGCTCGGTCTTCTTCGCCCTCGTCCACGGCATCAACATGGCACTGCCCTCGGCGCTGGTCGTGGGCATCATCGCTGCCGAGGCCATGCGTCGCAGCGGGTCCATCTGGCCGGCCGTGATCGTCCACGCCGTCAACAACCTCGGACTGCCGCTGCTCGTGCTGCTCACCGGGGCGGCCGGCCCCGCCGCCTGAGCCTCGTCAGCTCGACGGGGTGGACCCGGGGTCCAGACCCAACGTCTCGTGCGCGGCGCGACTGGCACGCTGCAGCACGTCCAGCTGGGCCGGGTTGTAGAGCTCGACGACGGCGTCGGCGAACATCTCGCGAGCGGCCCCCTCGCTCGTCGAGAGACGCGCTCCGGGGCTGGTCAGCCAGGGATGGCTCGCCAGGTGACGCGCGATCTCCGGCGTGAGCTGATCGGCGAGGCGTTGACGCGTCCCGTCGTCCGCGTCCGGAGGCAGCGCGTCGAGCTCGTCGCCGACGAGCGTGGACCCGTCGCTCTCGACCATCCTCCGGAGATCCGACATCGCCTCCTGGGTGTAGAGCCGGCCGTAGAGGTGAACCAGCGAGCTGTCGGCGGAGGACAGCCGGGACGCGACGGCCTCGAACCCCTCGGGCACGTCGACCGGGCCGCCGTCGCTCAGGATGGCCGCGATGGCCGACCGGGCCTTGACCTGGCGCTCGATGCTCGCCGCGAGCTCTGCGTCGAGCGCGCGCAGCGTCTCCGGTGAGCTGCTGTCCCCCTCGCGCACCACGTCGATCTTCGAGAGCGGGACACCGAGCTCCGAGAGCCGCCGGATCCGCAGCAGGCTGAGAAGATGGCGCACCTCGTACTGCTTGTACCCGTTGGGCCGTCGGTCGGGTTCCTCGAGCAGTCCTCGCTCGTGGTAGAGCCGGACCGACCTGACCGTCGTGCCTGCCAGCTCGGCGAGCTCACGCGTGCTCCACGCCATGACGACCCCTCTCCTGCTGGCGGCCCACGCCCGCACCGCGTCCGAGAGACAGGAAACCCCGCCCGACCGTCAGGTTGACACCTTGGTCGGACGGGGTTTCCGTCGGGGTGGAGCTAGGGGGATTCGAACCCCCGACCTTCTCATTGCGAACGAGACGCGCTACCAACTGCGCCATAGCCCCGTGGAGCGGTAGCCAGATTAGCACCCTGCTACCGCTGCCGACCAAATCGGGCCGCTGGTCGGCAGGGTGACGTACACCGCACCGACCTGGAAGGTCAGCCTGCGGCCCGGCGGCGAGCGAGGATCTGCTCCAGCGGGAGCCCGAGCGTCTCCGTGCGGGGGCGAGGCTCCTCCAGCTCGCGCCCCCCCTCGTGCCGCTCGTCCGGACCAGGGCGCTCACCCGTGGACGGCGCCTCCGCCGTGGGCACCGCACCGGGAGGCGCGGCACGCGTCTCGTGCGTCGGGACGGTCGTGGCCTGCTCGCGACGCGGTGCTGCCGGCTTGGTCACGTACGTCGGCAGCGGCACCGGCACGGGCTCCCAGGGCTCCGTGGACGGCCGCGGGTCGCCGGGCGCCTCTCGGACAGGCTCCGTGTCGTCGGCGTCGCCGGTCCGGGTGTCGCCCGCCGGCACGGAGGTCTCGGCCTCACGGTGCGTCGCCCCCCGCTCGGCGGGCTCCGCCTGCCCGGCAGTCGCCGGCCGGACCCGCGGGATCATCCCGGTGCTCGTGTCCGAGGGGTGCACCGCGCGGCCCGTGATGCGAGCCCGGTTGCGGGGTGCGTACGGCCCGCCGTGCGCGAGCGTCCGCTCCTGCGTCGCCCGCTGCTGCTCGGCCCGTCGTTCCGCACGCCACCGCGCGTCCGAGCGGCGGGCCGCGAGCACCGCGAACCGTCCCAGGAGCAGCACGGCCGCCAGCAGCGCCGTGGGGACCATCGCCCCCCACCACACGAGGTACCCGAGCCCGACGGCGGCCCACGCGCCGGCCGTGACCAGCACCAGGCCGAGGGTCACCAGGAACCTGCGGCGCGCCCGGGCCGCGCGACGCTCCAGCACGGCGAGCCGCTGGGTCCGCACGCGCGGCGTGGCGCCCGACGGCGGTCCGGCCGCGCGCGCTCCGGTGGGCGGGACGCTGCCGGTCACCGCCGACGCCCTGTCGCTCTGTCGCATCGCGCCCTCCTTCCGTCGTCCACCAGCCCTTGCTCGGTCCGAACCGCCGTCCGCCACGGCGAGCACCCGCAACCCACCGGAGAACCGGTCGTCGAGCTGCGCGTCGGCGAGCTGCTGTCGGTGACGCACGCGCTGGGGGACCCAGTAGCCCAGCCACAGCACGAACAGCGCGAGGGCTGCGAGTCCTGCGGGCGACGTCTCCACACGACGACGGTAGGCGAGGCGGGGCGACCCGTGCCGCACCGCAGGGCGGCGTGTCCGCGACCTGACCGCCGTCGTCGGGCACGATCAGGGAGTGTCAGGCCTCGTCGCGGACCTGCTGCCACCGGGCCAGCAGCCCGGAGGGCACCTCCTCAGAGGTCAGCGCGAACGTGCGGTGGTCGCGCCAGGCGCCCTGGATGTGCAGGTAGCGCTCCCGCAACCCCTCGTCGCGGAAGCCGAGCTTGGCCACGACCCGCAGGCTCGCTGTGTTCTCGGGCCGGATGTTGATCTCGATGCGGTGCAGCCCGAGCACGAGGAAGCAGTAGTCGGTGGCCATCGCGACGGCCGTCGGGATGATGCCGCGGCCGGCGTGCTCGCGCGCCACCCAGTAGCCGATGCTGCCGGAGCACAGCGACCCGTACTGGATGGACGACACGGTGAGCTGCCCGACGAGCGCACCGTCGAGCTCGACCACGAACGGCAGGCCCGTACCGGCCCGCGCCTGGGCGCTGAGCGCGCGCACGTAGTCGGCGAACGTCGTGGCCTCGGGCTGCACCCCCGGCGTCGTCGCCTCCCAGGTCTCCAGCCAGGACGCGTTGAGCCGGCGCAGCCGCATCCACTCCCCGCCGTCCCGGCGCCGCAGCGGGCGCAGCACGACGGCGCCCGACGGGGTGTCCTCCCGCAGGGTGACCGGCCACGGCCTGGTCACCGCCCACCTCTTCGCATCGTTCATCCCGGTTCCCTCGTCCACCCGGCGCGCCGGGTCCCCCGTGCCCCGGACCCTGCCACAATAAGGACATGCACGGCGACCTCAAGGCCTCGACAGCCCGCCAGCCGTACCCGGTCGTCGCGGGCATGGAGCCCGAAGACGCCAAGGACGAGCTCCGGCGCGCGATCCGCCACCACCGCACCGAGCGTTCTCAGCGACTGCGCGACGAGGCGGCGCGCTCCCTCGCCGACGTCGTCGCCGAGATCCCCGCCGTCAAGGAGGCTGCCGTCGTGGTCGCCTACGCGGCCCGGCCCACCGAACCGTGCACGCTGCCGCTGCTCGACCTGCTCGCCGCGCGGGGCGCCCGCATCCTGCTCCCGGTGCTCGGCGCGGGCCTCGCCCGGGACTGGGCCGACTACACCGGCCCCGACGACCTGCTCGAGCGAGCCCCGGGCCGTCCTCCCGAGCCGGGCGGCCCGAACCTGGGCGCCGAGGTGATCAGCGCGGCCGACGTCGTGATCGCCCCGGCGCTGGCGGTCGACACCGCCGGCACCCGGCTCGGTCAGGGCGGCGGCTGGTACGACCGCGTCCTCAAGCAGGTGCGGCCCGGCGTGCAGTCCATCGCGACGGTCTTCCCCGAGGAGCTCTACGACGCGGACGAGCGCCCGCTGCCGATCCTCGAGCACGACGTGGCGGTGCAGGCCGTCGCCACCCCGGGAGGGTGGCTGCCGCTGCCCGCCCGCTGACCGCGGGCAGCGGCGCGCCGGACGCCGAGGGACGAGCCGACCGTCAGGGCACCAGCGTCGCCGTCGACGTCGCGGCCTCCTCGACCGCGGCCCGGCTGAACGGCCAGGCGAACGTCTCCCCGGCCGCCCAGGCCGAGAGCTGGTCGGTGTAGTGCGACGAGGCGGGGTGCCCCGAGGTGCCGGTCACCGTGACCCAGGTCGAGGCGTCCAGGTCACCCAGGTCGACCACCATGCGCATGGACGGGCCGGTGGTCACCGCGAAGCTGCCGGTGGAGGCGTCCCACGCCGTCGCGTTGACGATGGAGCTGCCGCCCGGCATCTCCACGGGACGCGGGTTGACGTAGTCGCGCACCAGGGCCGGCACGTCCGGACCGCCGATCACGGGGTGGGACAGGGACAGCGTGTGCAGCGCCCCCCACCGCCAGTCCTGCGGCTCCTTGGACAGCTCGACGGTCAGGTCGCGGCGTGCGGTGACCAGGGCCTGGGTCAGGGCCTCGTCCCGGGTCTCGACGACGTTCACGGTCGAGCGGTCGTCCCAGAACGGGTCGTCGGGCCGGTCGAGCATGTCGCGCACCACCACGAGCCACCGCGAACCCCCGGACGGTCGCATCCCCTCGGGCACGTCGTCCCAGAACGTGGCCTCGAGCAGGTTGCGCCACACGGCGTTGAAGTACGCGGCAGCCGCCGAGTCGGTACCCGTCGTGTAGTCCCAGCCGGCGAGGATCTCCTGACCGGCCGCGTCGTACGCGTCGTCGATCTGGACGTCGAGCAGCACGGGCACCAGGGCAGCGGCGAACGGTGACCAGTCGTCGTTCTGCAGGGTGTTCATGTCGGCCACGGAGAACGGACGCCCGGCAGCGACCTGGTCGGCGAGGAGCTCACGGATGCGCTCCGAGCGGAACCCGTGGTCCCAGTCCTTGGTGAGGGCGGGGCCCACGCCGGCGGGCAGCACCGCCTGGTTGGCGGCCACGATGAACCCCTCGTCGGGGTCGAGAGCCCTCGGCATCTCCTCCGCGTCGACCCAGCCCTGCCAGTCGTAGCGGGGGTCCCAGCCGGGCCGTGGCCAGGTGCCGTCGGCGGGCACCGGTCCCGCGACCCGCCGTCGCTCCGGGATCCGCCCGGGCGCCTGGTACCCGATGTGACCGTCCGCGGTCGCGAACACGATGTTCTGCGCCGGCACGTCGAACAGCTCGGCGGCGGCCTGGACGTCGTCGGCGTCGCCCGCGGTGCTCATCGCGAAGATGGCGTCCGCGGTCCGGCCCGGTTCGAGGGCGGTCCACGCCAGGGAGACGGCGTACTCGCCGAAGTCGGTGCCGGCCTCGGTCGGTGAGCCGACGACGTCGCCGACGTCGAGCACGGACGACACGACGGGGCCGTGGTCGGTCGAACGCACCTCCAGCTCGACGGGGTCGCCCCCCGCGACGCGGATGGTCTCGGTGCGCACCTCCATCGGCACCCACTCCTCGGCGTCGGCGTCCCGCAGCCAGGTGTCCTCGCGGACCCGCTCGACGAAGAAGTCGGTGACGTCCGCGCCCATGTTGGTCAGCCCCCAGGCGAGCTCGGCGTTGTGCCCGATGATCACCCCGGGGAACCCGGCGAACGAGAAGCCGGAGACGTCGAAGGGGCACTCGACGGTCACCTGGTCGCAGTGGAGCCCCACCTGGGCCCACAGGTTCGGGACGTCGAGCGCGAGGTGCGGGTCGTTGGCCAGGATCGGGGCACCCGACTCGGTCAGGTCGCCGGAGACCACCCAGGAGTTGGAGCCGGTGCCGTCACCGGTGCCCACGAGCACGGGCACGGCCTCGATCGCGGCGGCCGCGGAGGCCACGGCACCGTCGAGCGCCTCGGTGCCCCAGGCGACGTCCGTCACCACGTCCGTCGCGGACCGGGAGGCGGACCCGGCCTCGTCGGCCGTGGTGAGGTCCTCCTCCTGGAGGATCGGGGTGTTCCCACCGGCTGCGAAGCTGGGGAACAGCTCGTCCACGAGATCGACGTCGTCCAGCGTGCCGTAGGCGAGCGCCCGGTCGAGCTCGTCGTCGTAGTTGCCGCGCAGGTCCCAGGCCATCGCCTTGAGCCAGGCGAGCGAGTCCACGGGGTCCCAGGGTGCGGGGGCGGGCACGTCGACGGTGGTGCCGAGCACGGTGTACTCGAGGGCGATCTGGTCGGGGCTGCGGTCGGCGAGGTAGGCGTTGACGCCCTGGGCGTAGGCCTGCAGGTAGCCGCGGGACTCCGGCGTGATGAGGTTCCACTCCTCCTCGGCGACGTCGCGCCAGCCGAAGGTGCGGATGACCATGTCCGCGTCGATCGCGGCGGGGACCTCGCCGACGAGCTCGGCGAGCCGGCCCGCCGTGACGTGCCGGCGGTAGTCCATCTCGAAGAAGCGGTCCTGGGCGTGCAGGTAGCCCTGCGCGGCGAAGAGGTCCTCCGGCGTCGAGGCGTACACCTGCGGCACCCCCTGCGCGTCACGGTGCACGGTCACCTCGCCGGACAGACCGGGGACGTTCTGCGTCCCGGAGACCTCCGGCAGCGGCTTGCGCACGGTGACGACGGTGAACGTGGCGGTCGCCACGATCGCCAGCGCCACCACGACCGCGACGCCCACGACGGCGCGGCGCAGACGGGAGTGCACCGGTGCAGGCGCTGCCTCGTGGTCCGACCCGTCCGGCCGTCCCTGTTCGACATCGGACTCGTTCGCTGGGGGCACGTCGCTCGCTGACACGCAGGCGAGACTACCGTCCGCGTATGATTGGCACTCGCAACTTCTGAGTGCCAGCCCGACGAGGAGAGCCCCGTGCCCACGTACGCCTACCGGTGCGCCGACTGCGGCCACGCCTTCGACATCCACCAGGCGTTCACCGACGACTCGCTGACCGTCTGCCCCGAGTGCGCCGGCCGGCTGCGCAAGCAGTACGGCTCGGTGGGCGTGACCTTCAAGGGCAGCGGGTTCTACCGCACCGACTCCCGGGCGGGGAAGAGCTCGTCCTCCGGGTCCTCGAGCTCCTCCGGGTCCTCCACGTCGTCCGGGTCGAAGTCCAGCGGCTCCGGATCCTCGGGCTCCGGATCCTCGGGCTCGTCCACGTCGTCCGGCTCGAGCTCCCCGACCTCGAAGGCCGCCTCCGCCTGACCCCGGGCCGCGTGCCCGTCCCCACCGTGGGGTCGTCCACAGCCGCGCGCGCACCGTCAGCCCGGACGCCCGCCTCGCGCCTACCGTCCGGGGCATGCACCCCACCTCCAGGACCCGGCTGGCCCGTCACGCACGGACGCTGCTGTGGCGCTGCCGGTTCGTCGTGGCCGCCCTCTGCTGCGGTCTCGCCGCCGGCGCGATCGTCCAGGCGGTGCGACCGGAGCCGCCGGCCACCCGGGAGGTCGTGGTCACGGCACGTGCGCTGTCGCCCGGGACCACCCTGCGGCCCGGGGACCTCGACACGCTGACGGTCGCGGCCGAGCTCGCCCCGCCGGACGTCCTGACCGACACCGACGACGCCGTCGGCCGCTCCCCCGCCGTCGCCCTGCCGGCGGGCGTGCCCCTGCACGACGGCCTGGTCGCGGGTGGTGGTGTCGCGGCCCAGGCGCCCGACGGGACGGTGGTCGTCGGCGTCCGACTCACCGAGTCGGCCTGGCTGCGGCCCGGCGACCGGGTCGACCTGCTCGCCACCGAGGACGACGCCGACCCCCTCGCGCGGCGAGCGCTCGTCCTGCCGGGCCTCGAGCCCGACGACGCCGGCGCCGGCACCGCAGGGCTGCTCGGCGGGGCGTCCCCGGCCGCCGGGCGTGACGCGGCCGTGACTCTCGTGGCCGTCGACCCCGGCGAGGCCGCCGCCGTCTCGGCCGCCGCCGAGTGGGGCGCCGTCGCGGCCGTGCTCGTGCCCTGAGGGCCACGTTGCCGTGACCGCCACCGGCCGGGAGAATCGGCGCCGAGCGCCGGGACGGTCCCGGTGGGGCGCACCGCGCCCGGGCAGGAGGACTCACCAATCATGCTGGCCGGATTCAAGACCTTCGTCCTGCGGGGCAACGTCATCGACCTCGCCGTCGGGCTCGTCATCGGGGCGGCGTTCACGGCCGTCGTGTCCGGGCTGATGGACGGCATCATCACCCCGCTGATCGCCGCGATCTTCGGCGAGCCGGACATCACCAGGGTCGGGAACTTCACGCTCAACGGGGCGGCGTTCAGCATCGGGCTGTTCCTCAACGCCGTGCTGAACTTCCTGCTGGTCGCCTCCGCGCTCTACTTCGTCATCGTCATGCCGATGAACAAGCTCAACGAGCGCCGGCAGCGGGTCGACGACACGGTCGCCGAGGAGCCCGCGGCTGACCTGGCCCTGCTCACCGAGATCCGCGACCTGCTCGCGGCGCAGTCCCGGCAGCCCTGACCACCTCGCACGTGCCGTCTCACCAGTGGGGCGGCACGTCCCGGCGCAGCCGCTCGTCGTTCGAGTCGTGGCCACCGTCGTCGTCGGCGGTGACGCCCCAGACCGTCTCCTTCTCGGCCCCGCGCCGCACCGCACGGCGCGGAGCCTTGCGCTGCGGCGGACGAGGGGCGTCAGCGGGGGTGCCCTCAGGAACAGCGGGAGTCTCGGGGGTGCCCGCGGAGGTGGAGCTCACGGCTCCAGTGTCCCCCGCGGGGCGGCCGTGACCCCGTCGGGGCCGTCGATCCCGTCGATCTCCTCGTCGTCCACCACCACCGGGACCACGACCTCCGGCGGCACCGGCACCCCGCCCGGGGTGCCGACCCGCTCGTCGCGGACCTGCTGCACCAGCCGCCGCACCCGGTCGGCCTCGCCCTCGGGGTCCAGGAACGCCGCTGCCGACCAGACCTGCGCGACGGTCCAGCCCAGGCGCTCCAGCCGCTGGGCGAGCTGCCGGTCCCGGACCCGCACCGACGGTTCGGCCACGTACTCGGCGTCGTCCGTCAGCACGGCGACGAGGAGCTCGCCCGGCAGGTCCGGGTGCCCCACGACGAGTGGGATCCGGTCGCCGTCACCGATGCCGTAGTCGGTCTCGACGAGGTAGCCGAGGCGCCACAGCCGCTCCCCGAGGTCCATGAGCAGCCGGTCAGGCACCCGCCCGGCGTCGATCCCGTTGCCCAGCTCGACCTGGTCCGCCACTCCCGACCGGCGCTCGGCCAGCTCGAGGAGCTCGCGCAGGAGCCGTGGCCCGTCGCCGCGCAGCCGGTCGGGGTCCAGAGCCTCCGCCGGGAAGCAGGAGACCACGTGCAACCGGCGCCGCGTGGCGCCGAGCGCACCGAGCAGCATCGCCGCACCGCCGTCGTCGCCCAGCACCCCGAACCGGTGCAGCACCCGCCCGTGCGGGGTACGGCCGAACCCGAGCGAGAGCAGGATCGTGTCCCGCGAGAGCCCGGCGACCCCGGTGATGTCGGCGACGACGACGGGTTCGGCGCGACGCCCGGAGAAGAACGACGCCAGGGCAGGGTTGGCCCGGACCTCCGCCAGGAGCGCCTCGCGGATGCGGTCGGCGTGCGACGCGGTGACGGTGACGATGCCGAGCGTCTCCTCCGGGCGCGTCAACGCGTGCTCGATCGAGACCTCCACGACACGGTCGACCTCGGCGCGGGTGCTCTCCACCGCCCCCGAGACCGGGTCCGGCATCCCCGTGCCGTCGACGACGTCGAGCTGCACCAGCGCCTCCGGGCGCGGCAGCGGGGCCGGGCGCAGCAGGCCGTCGTACCCGTGCGCTGCCAGCATCCGCGTGAGCCCGGGGTCGCGGCGGTTCTCCTGCGGCTGCAGCGTCACCGTGGGGAGCAGGGCGGACAGCTCCCGCACGCACGTGCCCGACGCCGTGCGCGGGTCGCCGACCACGACCACCTGGCGGCCCCGGGCCAGGCACGTGACGACCACCTCGATCGGGACGTGCTGCACGGCGTCCAGCACCACGAGGTCCACGGTCCGGTGCGTGGGCAGCAGGTGGGGAACGAGGGTCGGTGTCGCCAGCACGACGGGTCGCAGCCGTCGTGCCACGTCGCCGTAGTCCTCGATCAGGTCCCGCAGCGACGTCATCCGGCCTTCGATGAGCTCGGCGAACATCGCCTCCGAGCCCTCGCGGTCCTCGCGCATCGCCGTGCCGAGGTGCGCCCGCGCCGCCACCCGGGCCGGCTGCGACAGGGCGGCGAGGTGGCGGGCGTCCAGGTCGCGGAACCGGCGTGCCAGGGCGTCCAGACCGGCGCCGTCCTGACCCGCGAGGGTCGGGTCCCCACCGAGGATCTGCTCGAACACGCTCGTCCACCACGCGAGGTCGAGCTCGGCGGCCACCTGCTCCGCACCGGCCCGGCGGGAGGTCAGGTCGTCCACGAGCTCCCCGAGACCTGCGTCACGTGCGCGGCGCACGAGCTTCGTCCGTTCGGGGAGCGTCTCCAGCGCCCCGGGGTCGCCGGCCAGCCGGTGCATCCGTTCGGTGAGCGCGTCGAGGTCCAGGTCCAGCAGCCTGCCACCATGGGTCGTCGGGCTGAGGACGGGCTCCAGCGCGACCAGGTCGATGCGGGCGGCCTCGTAGGTGTCCTCGATGGTCGCGAGCCCCTCGGGGAGCGTCGGCCACCCGCCGCGGGGCGAGTGCTCGGCCCACACGTCGCGCTGCGCGGCGACCTCGACGAGGGCCGTGTGCAGGTCCGCCACCCGCACGCCGGGGCGCACCATGTCGCGGGCCCGCTTGCGCAGCCGGCGGCGCGTGAACCAGCCCATCTCCACGCCGCGCTCCCGGCGCCAGCGTCGGGTCGCCGTCGCCTGCACGAGGTCGGTGGCCGTGCGCTCGAAGACCATCGGGTGGAAGACGTCCAGCGTGCTGCGCATCCCGGCGAGCATCTGGAGCTGGGTACCCCAGGCGCTGATGGTCTCCGGCGCGGCGAGCCCGGTCACCTCACCGGTGTAGGCGATCTGACGGCGCAGCTGCGGCAGCGTCGTCTCCTGGAGCCGGCGCACCCGTGCCAGCGCGTCCCGGGCCTCGTCCATGGTCGTCAGGTGCGCGCCGAACCACGGGGTCGACGACGGGCGCAGGGTGAACGCGCCGAGCGCGGCCGCACGTTCCAGGTCGGCCGCGAGCCGCCGTCGTCGGTCACCGTCCGTCGCCACGGCCGTGCGCGCGTCGAGCCGCACGGACGTCGACGGTGCCGGGTGCTCCGAGGTGAGCCGGGCCAGCTCCTGCAGGGCGTCGTAGGCCGACACGCCCCACGGTTCGCGCCGGGCGTGCAGGGCGTCGATGTACCCGGTGAGCTGGGAACGGGCGCCGATCAGCGCGTCGCGCAGGCTGGCCGTCTCCGACGTGCTCACGGACTCCGGCTCGGTGGCCATCGCGGACAGCAGCCGCTCCGCCATGTCGTCGCGCCAGGTCTGGCGCGGGGTCACGTCCAGCGAGAGCCCGTCGAGACCCAGCTCGTCGAGGCGCTGCGCGAGCCGGTCCGCGGCCCGGCGGTGACCGGTCACGTAGAGCACCGACCGGCCGGCCGCGGCGGCCTCCGTGACCACGGCGGCGAGCGTGCCCGCGACGTCCGCCCCGAGGGGCGCGTCGACGAAGAAGTGCTGACCCGTGCCCAGCACGTCGACGACGTGCCGCTGGTGCGGGTCGAGGTCGCCGACGCCGCGCTCGCGCGCCGGGTCGGCGTCCCCGCGCCGCGGTGCGGGCAGCTCCGCCCCGGAGACCCGCGCCACGGCCTGGTCCGCACCGGCGAGCGCCGCGACCAGCTCGTGGCGGCCCAGGGCGGGCGCGACCTCGTCGAGGTCGTCCACGAGCGCCTGGCCCGGGTGCACGAAGGTGCCGACCAGCACCCGCTTCTCCCAGCGGAAGTCGTCGAGGTGCTCGGCCGCGAGCGCCGCCACCCGGTCGAGCACGTCGTCCGGGTCGAACCCGGCCGCCGTGAACGTCGCCTGGGCGAGCGCGGTCAGGTCGGCGTCGACGCCCCGGGCCCGGAGCGTGCGGGCGAGGACGGGGTTGATCTCCGCCGTCGGCTCCAGCGAGAGCTCGTAGTCGGTCTCCCCGTCCCCCCGCGGCGTCATCGCCACCGGACGCAGCAGGATCGGCACGTGCACCGTCCGGGTGCTCGGCGTCACCTCGTCGGGCGGGGTCGGACGGCGCGCGGGGCGGTGCTGCCGCCGGGCCACGCTCACCACCGGGATCGACGTCGTGACGGCCGGCGCGCTGTCCGACGCAGCCTGCGCGAGCTGGGCGGGCGAGGCCGCCGACGCGGAGCCGACGTCGTTCGGCGAGTCGGCAGAACCGGGGCCCGGGCTCGGGGAGCTCGCGCTGGCCACCTCGGCCAGCGCGGTCAGGTCGCCCTCCCGGTCGCCCGACGGCTCACCGGGCTCGACCGGCTCCGACCAGGAGGCGACACCGATCGCCAACGACGTCGGGGCGAGCCCGTACTGCGCCGCGTGCTCGGCGGAGCGGACGACGACAGAGCGGGCGTGGCGGCGCGCGGTGGGGAACGTGCCGGGCTCGCGCACCAGGTTGGACAGCCGTGTGGAGCGGCCGGCGAAGAGCTGGGCGACACCCGAGGGGTGCGCGGCGGACAGGTCGACCACCGCCTCGCCGAGCGTGCCGACGTCGGTGAGCGTGGACCCGCCGACCATCTCGGCCAGGCCGGCGCGCCACCGGCGGACGGCCTCCACGAGCGGTGTCGTCGTCGTGGCATGGACCGGGCGGGCGCGCCCTCCCGACGCGCCGGGCACGTCGTCGGTGTCGGCGGCATCGGCAACGGGCGCACCGGTTCGGCCGGTGGACGGTCGCGGCGCGCTGTCGTCCTGCGGCTCGACCGAGGGTTCGGCCGCGGCCGCGGCTGTGGATCGGCGGAGGACTCTCACGCGAGCACGGTAGTCCCGGTCGTCGGGGCGACGGCGCCGGGCACGCCGGGATGGCCGGAATCGCCGTACGGGGGGCCGGTCGAGTCGTCGACGCCCCCTCGGCGGGGGTCCGAGGAGGCGTCCGACCGGAAGTCCGGTCAAGGACAGCGCGCACCGCGCAGGGGGCGGGCGATGCGCGCTGCCACCAGGTATTTTGCCCCTCGTGTCACCTGCCAGTCAATACAGTGCGTTGAATCTCCGCGACGGGAGGAGATCGCTCCCACCGCTGTGACGTCGAAAGACGTGGCGCGTCGGCCGAGGGCCGCACTACGCTCCTGCGGTGAGGAGACTCGTCGAAGCGATCGTCCCGGCCCGGATGGGTGTCCCGTTCCGGTGGATGCTCGCGTCGAGCTGGACCAGCAACCTCGGTGACGGCATCGCGCTCGCCGCCGGGCCGCTGCTCGTCGCCTCGCAGACCGACTCCGCCACGCTCGTGGCGCTCGCCGCACTGCTGCAGCGGCTGCCGTGGCTGCTCCTCGGGCTGTGGGCGGGAGCGCTCGCCGACCGCGTCGACCGCCGGCGGATCATCATCGTCGCCAACGCGCTGCGCGCCGTCGTCGTGGCCGTGCTGTGCGTCGCGATCACCACCGGGACGGCGAACGTCGTCGTGGTGCTCGCCGCGATGCTGCTCATGGGCGTCGCCGAGGTGTTCGCCGACACCACGTCCCAGACGCTGCTGCCGATGCTCGTCGACAAGCGGGACCTGGGGACGGGCAACGCCCGGCTGCAGGCCGGGTTCCTCACCGGCAACCAGCTCGCCGGGCCACCGGTCGGGGCCTTCCTCTTCGCCCTGGGGGCGGCATGGCCGTTCGGGGTGCAGGTGCTGTGCGTGCTGCTCGCCATCGTCCTCATCAGCCGCGTCTCCCTGCCGCCCGTGCCGCGGCCCGAGACCCCGGCCCCGGCACGCCGGGAGATCCTCGAGGGGCTCCGTTGGCTGTGGACGCACCCACCCGTGCGGACGCTCGCGATCGTCATCTTCATGTTCAACGCCACCTGGGCCGCGCCGTGGGGCGTCCTGGTCCTGTACTCGCGCGACCGCCTGGACATGGGCCCGGTCGGCTACGGCCTGCTCATCACCGCCACCGGCGTCGGAGGCGTGCTCGGCACGCTGGTCTACGGCCGGCTCGAACGGCGGTTCTCCCTCGCGACCCTGATGAAGGTGGTCCTGTCGATGGAGGTGGCGTTCCATCTCGTGCTGGCACTGACGACGTCGGCCTGGGTCGCGATGGCGACCGTGTTCGTCTTCGGTGTCTACACGTTCGTGTGGGGGACGGTGTCGAACACGGTGCGCCAGCGCGCCGTCCCGACGCAGCTCCAGGGCCGCGTCGGGTCGGTGTACCTCATCGGGCTCTTCGGCGGGATGGTCGTCGGCAACGCTCTCGGCGGCGTCCTCACCGACCTGTGGGGCGTCACGGCGCCGTTCTGGTTCGCGTTCGTCGGCGCGGGGGTGACCCTGGCGGTGGTCTGGCGACAGCTCGACAGCATCGCCCACGCGGAGGCTGATTGAGGGTCCGTGCCACCCGTGCGCCACAATGGACGGGCAGCAGGGACGTCGTGGGGGGATGCATCGATGAGGTTCGGTCACCGAGGACCACGGGACGGCGAGTCCGCCGCGCTCCGTGAGCTCGGGGACGAGCAGCTCGCGGAAGCGGTCCGGACCGGGACCGAACGCGCCTTCGGTGTCCTGTGGGACCGGCACGCCGGGGCGGGCCTGGCCGCCGCGCGGCGGATGACCGCGGCCTTCGACCCCGAGGACCTCGTGCAGGAGGCGTACCTGCGGATCTGGAACGCCCTGCTCAACGGCAACGGCCCGGACGGGCCGTTCCGGCCGTACCTCTACCAGACGCTGCGCAACATCGCGGCGTCGTGGTCCCACCGGAGCACCGACATCCCCGTGGAGGACCTGCCCGAGCAGGCCGACCCGCGTGACCTGTCCGACGACGTCGTCGAGGGTTCCGTGGCGATGCACGCCTTCCGCGCCCTGCCCGAGCGGTGGCAGTCGGTGCTCTGGTACGTCGAGGTCGAGGAGATGAGGCCCCGCGAGGCCGCCCCCCTGCTGGGGCTGTCCGCCTCGGCCACGGCGGCGCTCGCCTACCGGGCGCGCGAGGGGTTGCGGCGGGCCTGGCTGCAGGCGCACGTCAACGTCCGGGCCGTCGCCCCGGCGTGCCGGTGGTCCGTCGAGCGGATGGGCGACTTCCTGCGCGGCAGCCTGAGCCGGGAGGTGCACCACAAGGTGCGCCGGCACGTGGCCGAGTGCGCCGACTGCACGCTGCTCGTCGGCGAGCTCGGCGACGTCTCCTCGCGGCTGCGCGTCGGACTGCTGCCCCTGTTCCTCGGCGCCCCGGCGCTGGCGGCGAAGGCAGGGCTCGGCGGCACCGCAGCGGTCGGCGTCGAGCCGGGCTCCGGCGGTGCGGGCATCGCCGGGATCTGGCGCAGGGTGGGTCGGTTCGGCAGCCAGCCGGTGCGGGGCGTCGTCGGGGGCCTGGCCCTGACCGCCGTCGTCGGTGCGGTGGCGTGGGCGGGCAGTGTCGTGCTGGGTGGCCCGTCGGCGCCCGAACAACCGGACGCCGCTGCCGTGGTCTCCTCGGGTCCGGCCTCGCCGGCCGGCCCGGAGCCGGCTGGGCCGACAGATCCGGCGGAGCCGATCACCGAGGACCCGGCCCCGTTGACGGAGCCGAGCCCAGAGGTGGAGGCGTCGCCGCCGGACACCGACGACGGCACCACGGGCAGCGAACCCGCCGAACCGTCCCGGCCCCAGGCCACGCCCACGGAGGCGGATCCCGCACCGGGCGTGCGTCCGACCGACGCGCCCGCAGACGCGACGCCACCGCCCGATCCCCCGGTGCCCACGCCGACACCGACGGTCGTCTCGCCCACACCGACACCCACCCCGTCCCCGACGGGGACCGTGCCCACACCCGCGCCGTCTCTCACGCCCACACCCGCGCCGTCTCCGACACCCACGCAGGAGCCGCTCGACCCGCCGGTGCTCGGCTCGACCACGCCCCGCGGCACCGTGGCGGTCTTCCCACGGACCAGCGGCGAGGCACCGGCCGGGACTCTCGTCTCCGTCACCGACGCGTCGGGGACGCTCGTGAACACCCTCACGGTGGACGACAGCGGCACGTGGGACCTCACGCTCGACGGCCTGGGGACCGGCGACCACGGCAGTCTCACGGTGACGCAGGCGGCCCCGGACCAGCAGCCCGTCGTGGACACGATCGGGCCGTACGAGTTCGACCTGCCCCGGATCGTCTCACCGGCCGACGGCGACGTGCTGCCCGGCCGCTGGGTGCCCGGCGAGCCGCCATACACCGTCGACGTCGCGTTCGACGGGACCGCCGGGAACACGGTGCAGGCGGCGGTCGACGGGGCCTGGACGGGGAACGTCCACACCCTCGCGGACGAGCCGCTGGGACGCGTCGTGCACGGCCTGGAGCCCGGCGAGCACACCCTCGGGCTCCGGATGGCGGAGGACCTCGACGGCGACGAGCCCCGCTACGGGCCGACGACGACGGTGACCTTCACCGTGGTCTCCCCGTTCGAGGTCGCGGGTGCGGTGCCCGCCTACCCGTGAGACGGTGAGTGCGGCTCGACACCCCACCCGCCTCACCCGAGGAGAGTTCCGTGTCCCAGACCCACCGCAGCGTCCTCGAGAAGGTCTACGAGGCCTTCAACGCCGGCGACGTCGCCGCCCTCGACCAGCTCTTCCACGACGACGCCGTCATGTCGATCCCCGGCGAGACGCAGATCTCGGGCGTCTACCACGGCAAGACAGAGATCTTCGGCGCCTTCGCCCGCATGGCCGAGCTCACGGGCGGGACCTCACGGGCCGTCGTGCAGCGGATGGCCGTCGACGAGGACGGCGGCGTGGTGATCGCCGTCGACGAGGCCACCCGGTTCGGGGAGCAGGTCAGGGCCGAGTTCGCCGACGTCTTCACGGTACGGGGCTCCGCGGTGAGCGAGCTGCGCTTCTTCCCGGCCGACCCGGCGGAGATGGCGCACTTCTGGCGGGACTGACCCCCCCCTGCGACCCCGGAGGACGACCGTGGCCGACGCGCGCACCCTGACTCAGCAGCTCGACGAGATCACTCGGCGACAGCCCGACGACCCCGCCGTGATCGATACCGGCGGCACCACCACCTTCACCGACCTGCAGCACGCCTCCCGGGAGATCGCCGCCCGTCTCGCCGCGGCGGGCGTGGGACACGGCGACGTGGTGGGCGTCGTCGGACACCGGGGTGCCCGCACGCTCGCCAGCATGCTGGCGGTGCTCCGCCGGGGCGCCGCCTACCTCCCGGTCGACCCGGCGACCCCGCGGGCGCGGCTTGCGACGATGGTGGAGTCCACCGGCTGCCAGGTCGTCGTCACGACGACCGATCAGCGGGTCGCCGACGGGTTGGCCACCGTCGTGGACGCCCGGGCGGACCACCCGACGGACGACACACCCCTGCGTGATCTGCCTGCCGACGCTGAGGACCACGCCTACGTCATGTTCACCTCGGGTTCGACGGGGACCCCCAAGGCGGTCGGTGTGACGCACGGCGGCATCCTCCACCTCGCGACCCGGAACGGGTTCCTGGCGCTCGGGCCGGGGCATCGCGTCCTGCACGCCTCGACCCTCGCCTTCGACGCCTCCACCCTGGAGATCTGGCCCGCACTGCTCAACGGTGCCTGCCTCGTCGTCGTCGAGTCCGACCTCCTGCTCGCACCCGAGGCCCTGGGCGAGCGCCTGCGCACCCACCGGGTGGACACGGCGTTCTTCACCACCAGCCTGCTGCACCACCTGGCGCGGACCCACCCGCCGCTCTTCGATGCGCTCTCGCAGGTCATGACCGGCGGGGAGGCGCTCGACGTCCGCCATGCCGCCGTGGTGGCGCGCCGCGTGGACCGGCTGATCAACTGCTACGGCCCGACGGAGGGGACCGTCGTCGCGACAGCGCAGGTCATCGACCCCGACGCCGACGGTCCCGCCCCGATCGGCCGCCCGCTGCCGTATGTCGACTGCCAGCTCCTCGACGAGGACGACGGACCCGTCCGGGGTGCCGGTGTCGGTGAGCTGCTGATCGGCGGCGTCGGCGTCGCGACAGGCTATCTTCACGACCCGGAGCGCACACGGGAGAAGTTCGTCCTGCTGGAGACCGCACCCGGCAGGTCATCGCGCTACTACCGGACCGGCGACCTGGTGCGCCGCACCGGAGACGGGCTGCTGTTCTTCGAGGGACGACTCGACAGTCAGGTGAAGGTCAGGGGCTACCGGATCGAGCCTGCCGAGGTCGAGCAGGCCCTGCGGCGACTCGACGACGTGACGGAGGCCGCCGTCGTCGACGCCGAGGACGAGACGGGAAGGTGGCTGGTGGCCGGTGTCGTCCTGTCAGGCGACCGGCTCGACAGCACAGGCGTCCGCACCCGGCTGGCATCCGTCCTGCCGGACTACATGCTCCCGGCCGACATCGTCGACCTCACCGAGATTCCGCGGACACCGAGCGGGAAGGCGGACCGGGGTGCGCTGCGGGACCTCGCCGCCCGGCGGAGGTCCACCGGCGCCGATCCGGACGCCGTGCCCTCGCCCGGGACCCTCGCCGAACACGTCGCCGCGGCGTGGGCAGCAACGCTCGGTGTGCCGGCGTCCGCGCCCGACGAGCACTTCTTCGACGTCGGCGGGACATCGCTCGGGGCAGCACGGCTCGTCGCGAGGATCCAGGCAGAGCTGGAGCTCGACGGGGCGAGCGGCTACGACCTGATCCGGGCACTGCTCTCGGCGCCTCGGCTGGACGATTTCACCGCCAAGGTGGGGTCGGTGGTCGAGAACGCCGGAGCGTCGCAACCGGCGCCCGAGGCCACCGACCGCTGGCGCGCCGACATCCACCTGCCGGAGACCACGCCGCTCGCTGACGCCGGGCACGGTGACCGGATCCTGCTCACCGGCGCCACCGGGTTCTTCGGGTCGTACCTGCTGCGCGAGCTGCTCGCCCGGACCGACGCCGTGGTGGAGTGCCTGGTGCGTGCGCAGGATCCCGCGGCGGGCCGACGACGGATCGCCGACGCGCAGGCCGCCTACGGGCACGGTCCGCTCGACGACGACCGCATCGTGGCGTTGCCGGCCGACCTGACCGCGCCGGACCTGGGGCTCTCCCCCGCCACGTTCGACGCGCTGGCCCGCCGCACGAGCCGTGTCTACCACTCGGCTGCGCAGGTCAACTTCGTCTACCCCTACGAGTGGCTCCGGCCCACGAACGTCGACGGCACACGCACCCTGGCCCGGCTGGCGCTCCGGGGCGGTGGCATCCCCCTGCACTACGTGTCGACCATCGCGCTGCTGTCCGGCATGGGGTCCGCCGACGTGCGGACCCTCACCGAGGACGACGCCGTCGAGCACGTGGAGCGGATGTCGATGGGCTATCCGGAGAGCAAGTGGGTGGCGGAGAAGGTCCTGGGTCTGGCCGCCGTGCGCGGCGTACCCGTGTCGGTCTACCGGCCCTACGAGATCACCGGCAACCAGCACGACGGGGCCTGGAACACCGAGGCGGCGATCGTCGCCTTCTTCAAGGCCATCGTGGAGATGGGCGTCACTCCTGACGCAGCGCTCCCGCTGGACTTCGTCCCGGCGGACTACCTGGCTCGGGCGCTGGTCTGGCTCGGGGAGAGGACGGGCAACGTCGCCGGGAAGACCTACCACCTGACGAACCCGTCCTTCGCCCTGCTGTCCGACATGGTCGATCGTCTGCGGCTCGCCGGGCACCGGATCACGACGATCGGCTACGACGAGTGGGTCGAGGAGCTGCGCGCGTTCTGCGCGACCTCGCCGGACCACCCGATCGTGGCGTTCCTGCCGATCTTCACCACCGTGGCCGCCCAGCGCGACGTCACCGTCAAGGAGCTGTACTTCGAGGACCTGTTCCCCCGCTTCGGCCAGGAGAACGCCGAGGCCGGGCTCGCCGGGTCCGGGATCGAGTGCCCACCGGTCGACGCGGCGATGCTGGACGCCTACATCGACTGGTTCCACACGATCGGATGGATCGAGTCTCCGGCTCGCACCCAAGCGTTCGAGAGGGCGTGAACGTCGAGCTCTGGGTCGGTCCTGTGCTCCCGGTGGCGCGCTGCGTCCCCTCGCTGTCGCCGGAGGACGCCGCCGCGGTCCGCCGGGCAGCGTCGTCGGCCGTCGCCGACCTCGTCGCGACGTCGCGGACGATGCAGCGCTCCGTGCTCGCCCGGACGTTGGGAGTCTCGGTCGAGGACGTCCGGATCGACCGTCGTTGCGCACGCTGCGGTCACATCGGTCACGGCCGTCCCGTGGCGGTGGACGGCCCGGCGTACTCGGTGACGAGGTCTGGACGGATCGTGGCGATGGCCGTCGTGCCGTGCGGCGCCGTCGGGCTCGACGCCGAGGAGGAACGTGCGGGCTCACGCGCCTGGGTGCGCGGCGAGGCCGCGCTCAAGGCGCGGGGCCTCGGGATCGACCGGCTGTGGGCGCCGGAACCGCAGTGGATCTTCGACGGCCTTCACCTGGTCGACCTGCGGGCGGGCAGGCGTATCGGTGCCCTCGCGACCGACCGTCCGGTCGCCTCGGTGTGCTGGCGCCGGTGGCGTCCCGGGCCGCCCTGAACCTCAGGACGGCCCGGGACGAGACTCAGGCCCGTCCGTCACCGACCCGTCGACGGGCCATGATCGTGAGCCAGGCGCCGACGGCGAGCAGGGCGACCGCGACCGCCGCGACGATGCCGGCCTCGGTCCCGGTGACGGGCAGCATGCCCGTCTCGTCCGACGTCGCGACCACCTGGTCGGCCGTCTGCGTGCCGGGGTCCGTCCCCGTCACCTCCTGACCGGCGGTGTCCTGCCTGTCCTCGTCCTGGGACCCGACGGGCTCGTCGCCCTCGGCAGTGGTCTCGTCGCCGGGCTCGGTGACCTCGGGCGTCGGCTCAGGGGTCTCCTCCTCCGTGCCGACGACGTCCGCGGTGTTGGTGAGGGTCACCAGCACGACCTCGTCGGCGGCCACGGTCACCGACGACGGCGAGAACTCCGCAGCGCCCCACACGACGCCGTCGACCTGGGGCAGACCCGACTCGGCGAACGTCACGACCGTCCCGGTCGGCAGGTCCTGGGGGCCCTGGACGACGGTGCCGTCCGCCGGGACCACCAGCGTGCCCGCGACGGGCTCGCCGTCGACGGTCGCGGCGTACTCCACGGAGAACTCCGTGCCCGGGTCCACCAGGTCGGCACCCGCGCCGGTGACCTCCTTGACCACGGAGAACCCGCCGACCTCGACGGTCTCGGCGACACAGCTCGTCTCCGGCGCGCCGATCCACGGGTAGTTGTGCTGCTCGTTGCCGGTGCCGCTGGTGGTCAGGTCGCCTCCGACGTAGACACGACCGTTGGTGCTGGCCGTGATCTCGGCGTCCGCGACGGGCGCCAGGATCGTGCCCATGAACTGGCTGGAGCCACCGATGGTGATCTGCTCGGCGTCCGCGAAGTTCCACAGGAGCCGGGACGCGGCGTTGCCGAAGCTGTCGCTGGTGAAGTCGTCCACCCGCTCCCCGTCGAGAGCGAGGTAGGTCGGGGCGAAGTCGACGGGGCCGCCCGTGACCGTGATCGCAACCGCCGCGCCCTCGTCGACACCGTCGAGGTAGACCTCGGTGGCGCCGTTCAGGTCGGCCGCCGCGATCGAGAAGGACTCGAGGCCGGGGCCACCGGCGCCGCGGAGGACGACCTGGTTCCCGGACCGCTCGACGGTCCCGGTGATCTCGGCGCCGGCGAGGTCGGACGACACCTCGGTGATCGTGGTCTGGAAGTCCTCGTACGGAGCCATGGCCGAGGCCTCGCCCAGGCTGTCGGTCACCGTGGCGCCGAAGGCGTCCACACCACCACCCGGGGTCAGGCTCCCTCCGACACGCACGGCCCCGCCGCCGTCGACGAGCGCGCCGACGTGCACCTCGGTGCTGTCGGCGACGACGAGGTCACCGCCGACGGCGAGCATCGTCTCGCCGGGCGCCGGGCTGATGCCGGAGCCGACGCCGACGGACCCGACGTTGAAGACGCCGCCGGAGTCCTTGGCGAACGTGGCGTCGCCGCGGACCAGCAGCAGGCCCTCGGACTCGGCCGCGGTGCCGGCGGCGAGGTAGTCGCCACCCGCGTACACGGCGACGTTGCCGTCGGTGAAGGTGGGGACGTTGCCGATGCCCGGCATCTCCCCCTCGGCCGCGCACCGGTCGGCGGGCACGGCCGCCGCGGCAGGCGTCGCTCCGGGCCCGACGGTGGCGGCGAGCGCTCCGCCGAGCGCGAGGCTCGTGGCGGCAACCAGGGTTGCCGCCCGGCGCAGGCGGCCGGGGACGGCCCCCCGCTCCACTGCGTGAGTCATGAATGCTCCGTTCGATCGTCCCTGGTGGAGACTCTCACCACCAGATAGTTAGACAACCGTACTTATCGATCATGACGCCACCAGCCGTGACATGGATCACGTCGCGACCCGTCATCGAACACGCTCAGCCGTGTCTGTCCACATGGCGGCGGCTTGCGGGTAGTCCCCCCCTTTGCCCGCGGGTCGTCGCTGCCGCAGGCACGGGTCGACACCGACCACGGTCCGGGACACGTCGCAGGGGGACGGGTCCCGGACCACGTGCCGTCAGGTACGGTTCGGCGCCGCCAGCAAGGCGTCCAGCGCCAGCACGGCATCGACCATGCCCGAGGTGTCCCCCTCGCACGCCGCCCGGACACCGGCCCAGGCCAGCTCACGCGCCAGCGCTGCGTGGGCGACCGCAAGACTGCACTGCCCGCCGCGCACCACCAGGCGGGCGAAAGCGCCGACGAGTGGCGACTCGGCCACGTCGCGGTCGGCCCGGTCGAGCGCCTCGCTCGTCTGGACCTCGATGGCACCGGCCAGGGCCTCACGGACGACGCGACGAGCACGCAGACCGACATCGACCTCCCGGCCGCCCTCCGCCGCCGTCGGTCGCAGGCGCGCGTGCAGGTCGGCGAGCTCGTCAGGCGTCAGGAGCGGCGGGACCATCACGTCGACGCGAACCACTCCCGCCTGCGCACCGGGCCGTTCCGGTGTCCCGGAACCACTGATCCGTGCATACCCCCAGATCGTCGGGGTCAACGCGTACGTCGTCCGCACCATCACCGAGGCCCCCTCGCCTGTCTCCGCCCGATACCTGTCATGACCCACGTCGCGCCCGCACCTGACGGCAGCCACCGGGTGAAGTCCGCCGTGGTTCCCGGCGCGACCCCGCACACGACGACGGCGCCCCTGGCGGCGTGGGCAGGGGCGCCGTCGGTCAGCCGTCGGCCGTCAGGACTCCTGTCGACGACGCACGGTCAGCAGGAGCACGCCCGCCGCCAGCAGCAGGACCACGAGGCCCAGCACCCCGGCGACCGCGACCCCCGTGCGGGGAAGGTCGCCGCCGCCCGAGACGTTGCCTCCGGTGCCCTCGGCACCGGGGTCGGAACCACCGGTCCCGGGCTCGGACGGCACCGGTCCGAACGTGTTCGTCACGGTCACGGCGGTGGCCTCACCCGACGACACGAAGACCGCTCCCGGCGCGCCGCCGTCGACGGCGGACACCGTCGTGGCGTCCGCGCCGCCGTCGTCCGTCTCCGTGACGAGGCAGTCCGCCCCGACGGGCAGCCGTTCGTACCCGACCGCATCTCCCGGGACGAGCTCGCGCACCGCACCGCCCGGCACGTCGATCGATTCGCCGACGAACGTGCACTCCAGGGTCACCTCGAAGGGGCCGGCACCCTGCTGCTCCGCACCGGGTCCCTCCACGACCTTGTCCACCTCGACCGATCCGAGCTCGAAGGTGTTGGTCACGGTGACCTCACCGGTCTCCCCCGCGGCCACGACCACGGCGCCCGGGGCGCCGTCGTCCACGGCGGAGACGGCGACCTCGACGGCGCCGCCGTCGTCGGTCTCCGTCACGACGCACTCCGCACCGTCGGGCAGGCCGTGGTACGACGCCGGTTCGCCGGGCACGAGCACGCGCGCCGCCCCGCCGGGCACCTCGATCTCCTCGCCACCGAAGGTGCACTCGAGGGTCACCTCGAACGGTCCGGCGCCCCAGAGCTCGGCGCCCGGGCCGTCCACGACCTTGTCCACCTGTACCGACCCCACCTCGTAGGTGTTGGTCACGGTGACGACGGCCGGATCGGCACCAGCAGCCGGCACCACCACCTGACCGGGTACGCCGTCACCGACCGTCGTCGTGAGGTGGCTGCTCGTCGCGCCGTAGGTGTCGATCTCGGTGACCAGGCAGTCGGACCCGACGGGCAGGCCGGCGTACGTCACCGTGCCGTCGGCCTCGAGCACCCGCGTCGCGCCGTCGGGCACCTCGACGGGCTGGTCGCGGAAGGTGCACTCCAGCGCCACCTCGAAGGGCCCGACGCCGAACTCGGCGCCGGGGCCGTCGACCACCTTGGTGACCGCGACCTGCCCGAGATCGAACCTGTTGGTCACGACGACCTCCACCGGCTCGGCCCCGACCGTCACGGACTCCGGCGCGATGACCACGCCGGTGGCACCGCCGTCGTCGGTCTCGGTCACGGCGCACGCCGCGCCGACGGGCAGGCCCTCGTAGAGCACGGGCTCACCGGGGACCAGCTCGCGGGCGGCTCCGCCCGGGACGTCGACCTCCTCGCCGCCGAAGGTGCACTCCAGCACGACCTCGTACGGGCCGGTCGCGTACTGCGCGGCATCGCCGTCGACCACCTTGTCCACCTGGACGGTCCCGGCGTCGAAGGTGTTGGTGACGGTCACCTCAGCAGGCTCGGTGCCGATGGTCACGGCACCGGGGGCGCCGTCGTCGACCGTCGACACCTCGACGGAGGTCGCCCCGCCGTCGACCGTCTCGGTCACCACGCAGTCGGCACCGACGGGCAAGCCGTCGTAGGTCACGGGGTCGCCCGGCTCCAGCTCGCGCGCGGCCCCGCCGGGGATCGGCAGGTCCTCGCCCTGCCAGCTGCACTCCAGCAGCACCTCGAACGGGCCGACGGCGAACTCGGCCGCGTCACCGGCGACGATCTTCTCCACCTGGATCGACCCGACGTCGAAGGTGTTGACGACCTCGACCTCGACGGTCTCGCCAGCATCGACGGCCACGGCCTCGGGCGTGACGACCGTGCTGGTCGCTCCGCCGTCCTCGCTCTCGGTCACCGTGCACTCCGCGCCGGCGGCCAGGTGCGTGATCTGAGCCTCGAGCGGGCCGGCACCCCCGAGCACCACAGAGCCGTCGTAGACGACTCGCGGGTCCGGCTCGGTCCCGGTCAGGACGCACACGACGTCCAGGACGAACGGTCCGGCACCGTACCCGTCGGCACCGTCACCGTTGACCACCTTGAGCAGGCCGAGCGTTCCGACCTCGTAGACGTTGGTGATCTCCACCGATGTCGGGATCTCCTCGGCGGTGTCCGGCAGACCGGTCAGGACCACCGTGGTCGACGTACCGTCCGTCACGACCGGGTCGGTGCCGTCCTGGCTGACCTCGATCGACGTCGAAGCCGCGGACATCGTGTCGGTCTCCGTGACGGTGCACTCGGTCCCCACGGGGAGCCCGTCCAGCACCACGGGAGCCGCGCCGCCCTCCAACGTCAGGACCATAGGGTTCTCGGCGTCGTAGCCGTCGGCGTAGATGGTCTCCCCGAGGAACGTGCACTCCACCATGACCTCGAACGGCCCGTACGGGACTGCCCCACCGGTGGCGTCGACGGCGTCGCTCTCCACCAGCTTCGCGAGGTCGAGGCCGGTGAGCTGGTAGTCGTTCGTCGCCGTGATCTCGGCGACGTCCGGCTCCTGGCCGATCGTGACCGTCTCGGTGGTGAAGCTCGACTGACCATTGTCACCCTCGGTCAGCGTGCACTCGGCACCGTAGGGCAGGTTCGGCACGGTGACCGGCTCCCCCGGGGTCACCGTCACGGTGATCGGGTCCAGCTCGGCCTCCACCCAGGTGCCGACGGCAGAGACGCACTCGACCGTCAGCTCGAAGCTGTCCGGGGCGTAGGCCTGGCCCGGGCCGGTGACCTCCTTGTCCACGGCGAGCGAGCCCGTCGCGGTGGCCACGCCGACCTTGGTGCCCTCGGTGGGCAGCATCGAGACGGTGCTGCCGTTCGAGATCACCGACCCCGACGCTGCGGCGGAGTTCCAGGCGATCGAGAGATCACCGGCCTCGGGTGCCACGGGCGGCGTCGTCGTGGTGCCGTCCAGGTCGACGTGGTCGCCGGGCTGGAACAGGTCGTCCTCGGGGAACGTGATGACGATCTTGATCGCCGTGATCGACGCGAACAGCTCGTCGGACTCGGTCCCCGTGAGCTGCACCCATCCCGTCTCGGGGTCGTCGGTGGGACAGAGGGGTTCGTTGGCCGCGTCCTCGAGATCGTCCATGCAATAGTCCTGCACGGTCGAGTACGCAAAGCTCACCTCGGACCCCTCGGGGGCGTTGACCAGCTCCGGTGGCGGGTCGGTGGTGAGGTAGGGCCCCCACGCCGAGTTCCGCGCCGAGCTCGCGTACGACCCGGTGTCACCGGGCGTGGGCAGCCGGTCGTAGATCACGAGCTTGTCCATCGGCAGGTTGCCGACGTTGTTGATCTCGATCCGCCACGTCTCGTTGTGCCCCGGAGCGATGACGGGGGTGCAGGGGTAGGAGTAGAACCCGTCAGCGTCCGGCACGCACTCGGCCGGCGGGTTCGACGCCGCTGGGTCGACGATGACGTCGAGCTGGTCGTCCTCGGTCGCCTTGACCTGCTTGGTCTGGGAGAGCACCGCAGCGGGGATCGGGGTCACGTCGGCGTCCGCCTCGCAAGCACCGGTCTCGTCGTCCAGGCGGGACTCACAGGCGTCCCACGGCCGGTCGCCGGTGACCCCGGCGGTGTTCTGGACCAGGGTCTGGGCCGGCAGGCCGAGGCGGAACTGCACCTGCACCGTGATCGTGTACGACTGTCCGACCTCGAGCACCGAGCCGTCCGGGAAGCTGAACTCGAGCGCCTCGAGGTCACCGGTCTGGTCGACCGTCACGTCAGCCGGGTCGGTCGGCAGGGCCGGTCCGTTCGCAGGGTCAGGGGCTGCGCCGTCGAGCACGTAGCTGAACGGCTCGTCGACGTCGGCCAGCCGGAGCTGGGCCCCGTCGCCGTCCGACGGCATCGGGTCGTCGACCATCACCGGGTCGACGATCGCGCGGTCGCCGGTGTTGGTGACCGTGATGTTCATCGGGAACACCCCGTTGGGCGTCTGCGTGCCGCCGGAGACGACGTCGTCGAAGTTCTTGACGATCTCGACGGCGTTCGTCGCGTGCACGTAGACGATCTCGGCGTCAGCCGCGTCCGTCGCGGACACCGGCACCGGCTCGCCCGTCTCCGGGTCGACCACCAGGTCGGCACCGGTCACCTGACCGTCGACGGTGTTGCTCGCGACGCCCGGTGCCGACTCGCCCGGTGCGGGGTCGTTGCCCACCAGGTCGTGCTGGACCGCGCCACCGCTGCGCATCTCGAGACGCCGCTCGACCGAGATCGGCACCTCCTGCAGCGGCAGGGCCGGGTTCTCCCAGACCGACCCGTCGGCACGGGTGAACGTGAAACGGAGGCCCTGGACGTCGCCCGGGGCGACGCCGTCGGGCAGTTCGAAGGTGGCCGACGGCGTCCCCTCGACCCAGGTCCCACCGTCGACCTCGACCGGGTCGGACGACCCGGCCTCGCCGGTGAAGGTGGCACCGGTGAAGGCGTCCACCTGCACCTGCTCGATCGGGGCCGTCAGCGTCGCGCCGTCGAAGCCCGCGACGTCGTACTGGTTCCAGAACTGCGGATCGTCGTCGGTGAGCACCATCTCGACCGTGCGTGACGGACCGAGCGGGCGACCGGAGAGGGTCATCGTCACGGGCCCGGTGCCGGGCTCGACGATCTCGCCGGGCTCGAACGACTTGCCGACCTCGAGGTCGATCTCGGCGTCCTGCAGCTCCATCGTGGCGTCGTCGTACGCGAGCCGGACGTCGTCGCCGGTGCCGCCCGGGTCCGTGATCGTCGCCACGGCGCCGTTCGGCACAGGATTCGACTCGAGGGTGTCGAGGGTGATCGACTCACCGGTGTACCGGTCGGCCTCGCGCAGCTGCAGGGTCAGGTCCAGGACGCCGTCGGCGCCGGCCTCGACGAGACCGTCGAAGGCCACCTCGACGCCCACGACGTCGGACAGGTCGGCGGGCAGCCCCGTGCCGTCCGCCTCGACCACGTGGTCGGTGCTCGTGGTCGTCGCGCCGTCCCAGGTGGTGAGGGTGACGGTGATCTCGTCGGTCCCCGCGGGCGGGGTCAGGTCGATCGCCGTCAGGGTGAAGTCGTCGAACGGCCGGGTGCCCTCGGCGGTCTGGACGTCACCGGAGCCGGGGATCCCCGGTTCGGCGAGCCGGAGCTGGTCGACCTTCGCCGCGGACGTGTTGGTGCCGGTGATCGTCGCCGTCGTCGACGGGTAGAGCGCGGCGGGCGTACCCGCCGGCGGCACGGAGATCGGGCCACCGGTCCAGTCCTTGGCGACGGCGACGTTGAGCGGCTGGTCGATGATCGTCACGTCGTCGTCGTCGACGTCGGTGTACTCGGACTCGCCGAGCGTGGCCGTCCCGCGGGCGGTGTCGTTGACCAGTCCGGCGTCGCCGGCGTTGTACACCGTGCCGTTCGTCGTGCCCAGCGCCGGGCTGCCGTCGCTGCGCTTGGTGTCCCGCACCTGGAACGTCAGGTCGAGGTGCCGGCCGTCCGACTGCGTGGACCGGGCGACGCCGTCGCCCGGCTGCGGGGCGACCGGGTCGCCCGTCCCGCGCGTCGGCGACTCGACGTAGGTGAGCCGGACGGAGGTGGCCGACTCCTGCTCGGCCTCGGTCAGCGTGTACCCGGGGAACCCGCCGTCGCACGGGCACGGGTCGCCGGTGGCGGCGACCCACGCACCGTCGACGAACAGCTCCACCGACTCGATCTGGTCGTACGGGAGCAGCGGGTCGTCGGCCGCGATGCTCACCAGGTCGAACGCGTCGAAGAACGAGTCGGCGATGGCGGGGTCGTCGCCCGCGACCGGGTCGGCCGTGTCCTGCACGACGACCTGCTCCATGCCGGAGAATCCTCCGGTGGACCAGGTGAGCCGTGCCGTGGCCTGCTCGTCGGAGCGGGCCACCACGTCGGCGGGGTTGTCGAGGAACTCCTTGTCCAGCAGGTCGGGTCCCACCCCCGGGTCGACGGGCTCGAGCGTCACCTCGGCGCAGGCCTCGGACGGCTCCGTGGTCCCGACGGCCTCCGACGACGCGGTGGACGCCGCGCAGTTCGCGAGCGTCTCGTCCTGGTCGGTCGACCCCGTGAACGTGGCCACGAGGTTCGGCTGGACCTGGGTGCCGGGGGCGAAGCCGTTCCCGGTGGAGTCGTAGACGAGCTGCACGCCCTCGGCGCCGTCCGGGAGGTCACAGCTCACGGTGTCGGGTCCGGTGTACGGCCCGCAGCCAGGGGCCGCCACCCAGTCGGACCCGTCCCAGTAGCTGACGGTCAGGGTCGCGTCGGCCGGGACGTCGGTGCTGCGCACCTCGGTGGGGGCGAAGCTGTCCCAGAAGCTCGACGGGTTCGCCGGGTCGGTCGGGTCCTGGACGACGATCTGGTCGGCGTTGGTGGTGGACCCGTCCGGGCCGAACGGCAGCAGCTGGGTCGGCAGCTGCACGATGACGCCCTGGCCCGGCACCGCCGGGATGGTCGACGGCGTGATCGACTTCGTCGTCTCGGTCGCCAGGCGGTCGTTGAGGGTGACCAGCTCCGCGGTGGCCGTGTCCTCGGCGTTCGGCACCTGCGCGGTGATCTGGTTCGTGTGCGTGACGTCGTCGAGCTGCTGGTCGGGGTCGGTGTCCGCCGTGAACGGGATGGTCGCCTCGGCGCTGGAGACGATGTCGCCGGTGAACTCGACCGAGAAGCCGACCAGCTCGCACCCGTCGGGCGGAGCGGGCAGGGTGTTCGCCGTCGTCGTGCTCTCGCTGGACGTGGCCCCGTCGGCACACGTGAAGGTCACCGTGACCTCGGTGGCGTCCGCCGGCCAGACGATCCCGGCACCGGCACCGTCCGTGCCGAACCCGGTGAACGTCAGTGCGGACTCGCCCTCGAACGGGCTGTCCGTCCCAGGAGACGGCTCGGTGATGGTCAGCGAACCCACCTGGGTGCCGTCGTTCGTGGCGCCGAGGGTGACCGTCGTCGGGTCGCCGGCGCTCACGGTGGCGGGGTCGAACGACTTCGACGCGGTCACCGCGTTGTTCGGCGGGGTGATGACGTAGTCGTCCTGCGCCGTCGTCGGCTCCGAGTCGCCCTCGGGGTGGGTGACGTACGAGGAGACCTCGTTCACGACGGTGGTCGCTTCCGTCAGCTCCGTCACGGCCTCGCTCTGCTGGACCTCGACCGGGATGGTCGCCGTGGCACCAGGCTGGATGTCACCGCTGAACGTGTAGCGCACACCCTGGACGGTGCTCGGGTCCACCGCGCCGTCGAGCGTCTCCCAGGAGTCGCCGTCCCAGTACTCGGTGGTCACGGTGTCCGCGTCCGGCGGGAGGGTGATGTCGCCCGTGCCGGTGTACTCGAGGTAGTCGAAGGGGTTCGGGTCGGCGGTCGGGTCCGCCGGGTCCTGGACCACCAGGGTGTCGACCGCGTCGTTGGAGGTGTTGGTGGCTCCCAGCGTCATCGTCGCCGGCGTGCCGGGCTCGGCGAGCGCACCCCCCGGGTCGATCGACTTGGTGGTCTCGGAGCCCAGGACGAGCTCGACGACCGGGACGATGTCGTCCTCGGCGCTGACCTCGTCGGCGTTGTCGGCGTCGACCGTCGCCGTGTTGGTGATCGGCACACCCGAGGCGCTGTACGGCAGGTCGGGATCGATACGCCCGGTGATGGCGATCTGGACCTGCGTGCCGTTGTCCACGGACGGCGCCGTGTAGGTGACAGTGTCGGTCTCCAGGTCGGCGTCGATCTGCCCGTCCGAGCTGCCCTGGTTCTGGATCGTGGCGCTCACGAGCTCGACACCGTCGGGCATCGGGTCGCTGAGGACGGCGTTCGTGCACGGGTCCTGGTTCGGGTCCGAGCAGGAGACGGTCACGAGCCACTGCACGTCCTGGCCGGGGGCGTAGGGACCGGCGCTGGTCTCCATCTTCTGGATGCCCCAGGTCGCTGCCGAGGCGGACGTGGCCGGTACGGCCACCAACGGCAGCGCGAGCGCGAAGACCCCCAGGATCGACCAGCCACGTCGATGCCTCTGGGTCAGGAGACGTGCTCCGCCTCGTCCTCGACGTGCCGTCGCTCCTGTCACGCCGTGCCGTGGTGCTCGCCTCGTCATGTCTCCCTCTCGACGTCCGGTCGCTAGCGCCCGATGTGTCGCAACTGCAGTGGTTGTCCACGGGGCAAGACCTCGCGCCGCTCTCGGCGTGACGCCGGCACGGTGTGATGTACGCCACATACCATCGGCCTTGTCCCGCCCCACGCTGCGATCTGGAGGAGGCACGAGCACGGCCCGTGCACGACGACGGCGCCGCCCACCCGTGCAGGGTGAGCGGCGCCGTCGTGCGTCGACCGAGGCTGTCGGCTACCCGTGCAGCCTGCGGTGCCGGACCCTCAGGACGACCGCCGTGCCGAGCAGCATCAGCAGGATCGCCGCTGCGGCGAACCAGCCCACCATGGCGCCGGTGACGGGCAGGCTGCCCGGACCGGACGGAGTGGTGGGGGTGCCCGGCGTCGACGGGTCACCAGGCTCGTCCGGGGTGGCGCACGCGGCGTCCTGCGCCGAGTTCCCGTTGTGGTCGATCCCGGCGACGTTGCGGAACCCTGCGGGACCGCCACCCTCGCCCACCTCGCAGGTGAACGTCGTGGCGTCCGCCTGCCCGGCGTCGAGGTCCGCGGTGACCTGCACCTCGTAGGTGTGGGTGGTCCCGGCGTCCAGCGCCACGTCGGTGGCCACCACGTTCGCGGCGGCACCGGCGTCTCCCTGACCCGTCCAGGAGCCCGACGCCGTCACGCCCTCAGGCGTGGAGGTCACGGCCGCGGACGTGATGTCCAGACCGGCACCGAACCGCAGACGGTCGGTGAGGGTGTAGATGCCCTCGGCCGCGCCGTCGTTGGTCGCCGTGATCTCGTACGTCACCGTCCACGTGCCACCGCTCTCGCTCGGGTCACCGACGAGCTGCTTGTCGATCGAGATCGACGGCAGCGGACCGCAGTCCGTGTCGACGGTCTCGTTGCCGTTCTCGTCGGTCAACGTCGCAGCGTTGTTCAGACCCTGCTCGAGCATGTTCGACCCACCGGGCTCGGTGCAGTCCGGAGAACCGGTACCGTCCGGGCCCGCCTCGCCGAACTGCAGCGGGACGTCCGCGATCACCGTCACCGTGTACACGTGCGGCGCGTAGCCGTCCGAGTCCAGCCCGGCGATGCTCACCCCCGTCGCGATGCGGGTGTCGTCGATGCCGTCGAACGTGTCGCTGACCGCCACGCCCTCGGGTCCGGTGACACCGACCTCGTCGACCGTGACCTCCGCCGCGAAGAGCAGCCGGTCGTCCAGGTCGTAGGTCGTCGCCTCGCCACCGACGTTGCCGACGGTGATGTCGTAGACGACCTCCCACTGACCGTCACCGATCGGGGCCGCGGAGGTCAGCTCCTTGTCGATCGTCGGCTTGCCGGCACGGATGCACTCCTCGTCTTCCTCCGTGATCCCGTTCCAGTCCGCGGTGGCCCCGTTGTGCAGGGCACCGGCGACCGGCACGCCGTCCGAGCTGCAGACGTCGTCGGTGGGCACCTCGACGCCGAACAGGTCGGCGCTGTAGCGGACCGTCACCAGGTACTCGTGGACGACGGGTCCGCCGTCTGCCCCCGCGATGGCCTGGTCCGTGACGATCACGGTGTCGTCGATGCCGTCGAAGCCGCCGTTGAGATCGGCGTCGGGCGCGTCGGTCGACACGTCCTGAACACCGATGACCTCGATGCCCTCACCGGGGGTGAGGGTGTCGGACAGGTCGTACGACCCGGCACCGGGACCGCGGTTGGTGACCTCCAGCGAGTAGGTGACGTCGTAGACGCCGTCCTCGCCGTCGACCGGCATCACCGCGCCCGCCAGGGACTTGGTGAGGTCGATCAGCGGCAACGGAGCACACACCTCGTCGTCGCGAACCTCACCGTTGTGGGTGAGCTCCGTCGAGTTCGCCAGACCGCCGCTCTGGCCCGAGCCCGGCTCCGGGCAGTCGAGCGCCCCCGGGGTGACCGTCTCGCGGTCCAAGGACACCGTGACGTCCACCTGGTAGGTGTGGTCGCTGTCCTCAGCCAGGGTGACGTCCGTGGCGATGACGTTCTCCGCCGCGCCCTCGGCACCCAGTCCGGTCCACGACGCATTGGTCGCCACCCCGTCCGGCGCGGTCACCGCGGCAGACTCCACCACGACGCCCTCGCCGTACAGCAGGCGGTCGACCAGGTCGTAGTCGCCCGGAGCCTGACCGGAGTTCGTGGCGACGAGCTCGTAGACGATCGTCCACGTCCCGTCACCGTTCGGCTCCGGACCGTCCGCGATGGACTTGGCGACATCGATCAGCGGCAAGGACGCGCACGCGTCGTCCACGGCCACGATCCCGTTGTGGTTCAACGACGCCGAGTTCGCCAGGCCCCCTGCCTCACCGCTACCAGGCGGCGGGCACTCCAGCACCGACGGATCGATCGTGTCCTGGTCCATCTCGACCGTGACCTCGACCTGATACGTGTGGCTCGCGCCAGCAGCCAGTGTCACGCCCTCGACGACCGAGTTCTCGGGATCGGTGATCGCCACCCCCAGGCCGGTCCACGACGTGTTGCTCACGACCCCGTCCGGAGTCGTGACCACCCCGGCGTCGAGGATCTCGATCCCCTCGCCGTAGTCCAGCCGGTCGAACAGGTCGTAGTCCCCAGCGTCCGAACCGATGTTCTCCGCGACGATGTCGTAGACGATCGTGAACGTCCCGTCACCGTTCGGCGTCGGGCCGGCACCGACCGACTTGTCCATGATGATGTAGGCGATCGTCACGCACGCCGTGTCCTCGTCCGTCAGGTCGTTGTGCTCGATCTGCGCCGCGTTGGACAGGCCGCCCGGGCCGTCTTCACCCAGCTCGTCGCATGGCGTGATGACCGGTTGACCCTCAGCGCCCTCGGCGATCCCGATCACGACCTCGATCTCGTACGTGTGCGTCCCACCTGCAGACAGCGTCACGTCCGAGGCGATGACGTTCTCCGCGTCGCCCTCGGCACCCAGACCTGTCCAGGATGCGTTCGGCGTCACACCGTCCGGAGCCGACGTCACGGCACCCGAGACCACCTCCATGTCACCGTCAGCGGTCATCCGGTCCGACACCTCGTAGGTGCCGTCAGCGGCACCGTCGTTCGTGGCCACGACGTCGTACGTCACCGTCCACGTCCCGTCACCGTTCGGCACCGGGCCGTCCGAGACGTACTTCGTGATGTCGATCGAGGGGATCTCGGCACAGGCCTCGTCCACCTCGGTCTCGCCGGTGGACTTGGTCAGCTCCGAGGTGTTCGTGAAGGCCCGGTCCTCGGGCTCGCCGTCCTCAGCGCCGCACGCCGTCGGGTCGTCATCGCCCGAACCGGCACCCTCGAGCTGCAGCGGCACGTCGGCCACCACGGTCAGCTCGTACACGTGCGGCTCGTAGTCGGGGTTGTCGACGCCCTCGATCTCGGCGAAGTCCGTGATCACCAGGTTGCCCTGACCGTCCCACGCCGGGTCGAAGAGCGTCACGCCGGCGGGCGACGACGTCACCTCGGCCGAGGTGATCGTCGCCTGGTCGGTGAAGTGCAGCTCGTCGGCCAGCGCGTACTGCGCGGCCGGCGTCTGCAGGCTCTCCACCACGATCTCGTAGACGATCTCCCACTGCCCGTCACCGATCGGCGTGGCCGAGACCAGGTCCTTGGTGTGCGAGGTGTCGCCCAGCGGGGTGAACCGTGCCGGGTCGCAGTTGATCTCCGGCGCCAGCGGGTCGCCGTTCTCGTCCACCGAGTCGTCCGGGATGTCGGACTCGGCGCACGCCGTGTTGACGACGTCGTCCTCCCCGACGGGTTCGGTCAGCACGATCTCGAACTCGTGGGTGTAGGTCTCGCCCGGTTCCAGCACGTCGATCGTGAACGAGCCGAGCTCGGGGTACAGGTCGTCCGTGACCTCGATGTTGGTCAGCGTCCCCTGGCCGGTGTTCTCCACCACGATCCGGTACGGGATCGTGTCCCCGATGTGGAACTCGGGGCCGGTTCCCGGCTCCTGTGCGTCCTGCCACTCACCCTCGACGTCCTGGACGTACTTCTTCAGGTTCGCCGAGTAGTAGGTCGCGATCTGCGTCTCCGCCGAGGTCCGCATCACCAGGCGGGTGTTCTCCGCCCGGCCCTGGGCCCGGTTGACCAGCACGTCGCCGCTGTCCATGCCCTCCGTCACGATCGGGATCGTGACGTTGAACGCACCGCGCGGCTCCAGCTCGTCGGTGATGACGCGCACCGCCGTCGCGTCCGCCGTGAACGTCGTGGTCCAGCCCACCGTGTTGCCGGAGGGGTCGCCGGCCGCACCGTTGGCGGGGTCGGCGGGGTCGTCGGTCAGCGTGGCCGGGTCGGCCGTCGTGTAGTAGACGGTCGCCCCCATGTTGACCGACACCGGGCCCGAGAGCTCGTACGTGCCGGCCATGTCCGTGCCTCGGCCGTCCCCGTTGTACGGCAGGATGTCGATCGTGTCCGTGAACTCCTGCGGCAGCGGGTCCTCCGAGACCACGTCCACCGTCCAGGAACCCTCACCGGCACCGTCACCGTCGATGTTCGGGATGAACGCCTGATCCGCCGTCTTGAGGATCGACGTCGAACCTGCGGCGTTGACCGTGACCGACGCCGTCGCCGGCTCGCTCGTCAGACCAGCGACGCTGGCTTCGACGCTGTTCACCAGGCGCGCACCCGGATCCACGTCCTCGTCGGCCTCGACCTCGTACGTCAGGGTCTGGTCCTCGTTCGTCGGCACGCCGTCGATCGTCCAGGTCAGCGTATTGCCGTCGACCACGGGCTCCGGCCCGGGAACCGACGACCCTGGCACATACACCAGTCCGTCGGGCAACGTGTCCTCGATGACGAACCCGTCCACCGTGGGCGAGATCTCCCCGGAACCCTCTGCGGCGTACTCCACGGTGTATGTCGCCGATCCTCCCGGATCCACCGTCGACGGGGACACCGACTTGGTCACGTCGGGAAACACTGTCGAGATCCGCAGCACGTCTCGGTGGTTGGAGGTGAAGGGGTACCGCGAGTCCGGCGTCAGCGTTCCCAGCACACCCACATCGTCCGGGTCCATGCTGCGGCTCCGGTAGCCCCAGTTGCCAGTGTTGACGTTCCGGACGGCAGCCCAGGTCCAGATGTCCTGGCCCGGGTCGACATCCGCGTTGATCTCCTGCGTGACCCGCAGGGCGGGCCACGCCGAACCCGGGACATCGGTGTTGGGGTTGAACTCGGTGCGCACCGCACGGACGGTGGACAGGTCCGCGGGAGGATCGCTCACCCACCCCGCCGCCTGCCCGCAGACCTCGGAGGCGTTCGGATCATAGGAAGGGCTGTCCGGATCAAGGAGGGACGCGGTGCCCACGTAGTACTCGACCGGCAGGTCGAGCGCCGCGGCACTAGCGTTGGCATTGACAGTGACGTGGCCCGTGTAGGTGACGTAGCGCGTGTCGAGGATCGTGCACAGCCCGCCCTGAGGGTTCGGGTCGGCATAGTTCGCATAGTTGCCACCGACCGTGGACTGCACCTCCGTTCCCGGCGCTACCCGATACGTGTCCGTCCACTGCGACGCGCCCGAACCTGTGTAGCGAGGCCACCAGCCCGCATTGTCGAAGCCGGTGACCCAGTTGTTCACCGAGGTGTTGTTGTCAGGGTCGTCAGTGATCACCGCTCCCGTCGAAGCGGTGTACTCGGGGGCATCCGATTCCAGGGAGATCTGTCCGGCGGTCTCCTCCGTCGTCACCCGGATCTGCACCTCACCGGAGG
Source organism: Isoptericola halotolerans (assembly GCF_013149785.1). Taxonomy (GTDB): domain Bacteria; phylum Actinomycetota; class Actinomycetes; order Actinomycetales; family Cellulomonadaceae; genus Isoptericola; species Isoptericola halotolerans. Next base: position 420,141 of record NZ_JABEZU010000002.1, on the reverse strand, counting down.
CCACCACCACGCGAGAGGTGGGAAGCAGGTTCCCCGTCGAGTCCTGTTCCGGCACCTGGGTGTGGCTGTAGTCGATTCCCGTGAGTACGAGCTCGAACTCGCCGCCTCCCTGATGAGTCAGGGTGCAGGAGTCGACGAAGGGGGCCGTCTGCTCCGCCGGATAGTCACCACCAGACCACGGGTGCCCGGTCGCCGTCCCGGCGGCGAACGCGGAGCAACCCTCCGGCCCGACCGACATCGGATCGCCGACCGAGTTGGTCAGGTTCAGCGTGTAGGTGATCTCATCCGGCCCATCGGGGCTGAAGGCACCGTGGAACAGCGACCAGTTGAACTTCAGGTCACGTGCACCGTCGACGCGCTCCTTCTGGTTGGCGTTCTGCTCCCAGGCGATGTCCATGAAGAACTGGTTCTCCACCGCAAGCTCGGGAAGCTCCGCCGCCTGGTCCTCGAAGACCGCCGACATCGAGACCGGCTCGCCGTCCACGGCGGTCACACGTACGGGCGTGTCGAGCGTCAGCGCGGTGCCCTCGTCGAACGTGCCGCCGTTGCACACCAGCGTCACACCGTCGTCCAGGATCTCGGACGGTGGATCGACTCCCTCCGTCAGACAGACGGGCGGGATCTCCTCGAAGACAGCCCCGACGGCCGTGACCGTGATCGTCACGTTGTCCACCGGCTCGTTGCCCGGGGCCTCGGCGTCGTCGTTGAGGTTCGCCCACCACTTCGCGGCGATGGAGTCACCGGTCTGCACAACATCGGGCGTGGTGTCCTCCCACTCGCCCTCGAGCTCGTAGACCGTCTCCGCGTGCGCGGGCATCGCGATCGCGACGCTGCCGACCAGCGCGGCGACCAGCAGCACGGCGAGGCCGGCCATCCGATGCCGCAGCATGGCGAGACGAGTGGTGCGGGGGGCGGAACGGCCGCCCCTGGAGGTCCGGTGCGAGGTGAGCACGCTGGCCCCTTTCCTTGGCGTGACTCTGGACTTCGTCGAGGTACTGCTGAACCACGTGAGGCCCGAAGGCCTGTTCGACGGACGCCCTCGTGTGGTCTCCGTCACGACACCGATCACCCGTCAAGACCTGACCCGTCGAGGAAAGTGACGGGAGCCACCATGTGACCTGTGTCACATCTAGGGTGGCCGGTCTTGACAACCCGGGTCGCGCTCGTCGGTCAGCAATCGCCACTCACGCCGCAACCCGGCTCGCGCGCGGTACAGCAGCGCGGAGACGGCGCCGTCGTCGATACCCAGCAGCTCGCCGATCCGGGCGCGCGGCAGGTCCTCCACCTCGGCCGCCCACAGGGCGACCCGGTGCCGTTCGGGGAGGCTCTCGAAGGCCTCTCGCACGACGAACCCCTCGGTGGCGTCGCGCGGCAGGACGGCCTCCTGATAAGCAGCGGCCTGCTCCGCGACGACCTTCCGCGCCTCCCGCGCCGCCCGCGAGAACACCACGGAACGGATCGCCGAGTAGTAGTAGGGGGTGAAGTCGTCGCGGGGGCCGGCGCCGGCCCGGATCGCGTGCAGGATCTTCGCCCAGGCGTCGTGGAGCGCGTCCTCCGGTTCGAACGATCGGCTGATCCGCCGCACGAGGCGCAGGCCCGACGGTCGGTGGCGTTCGTAGAGCCGCGAGGCGGCCCAGCGCGCGCCGCCGCGAATCTCGCCCAACAGCTCGGAGTCCCCCCACTCCGCCACGCTCGCCAACTCCCCTCCGAGCAGGGAGCGACAGGCCTCGCGGCGTGCCCCCTGCAGCGCCTCGTCACCGGTCCTCACTGACCGGACGGTCACCCGCGACGCTAGGCGTGGCCCGGGGCAACCGCATGCGCTGGGCACGATTTCACCCGCTCTGGGTCTTGCGAGCATCCGGAGAACCTGCTGCATCTATCACGTCGCCCGGCCCTCAGCATCTTGAGTGAGCGAAGCCACAGATCCTGTCGTCATCGCTCGGCCCCACCGGTGTCTTGCCCCGTGGTCGACCGGCTCGTCCGGCGTCCGCCACAGCCCACCGAGAGGATGACCGTGAACTCACCCGACCGCCGTCGGACCCCGTCCCACCGCACACGACGCAGGGTCGCACGCACCGCCGCCCCGCTCGGGCTCGCCCTCACCCTGAGTACGCTCGCCGTCCCCGCCGGCGCCGCGACGACGCAGGTCGACCCGTTCGACCTCGCCGGCGGGTTCTCCGTCTACGCGCGCGGCGACGCGCAGCTGACCAACCACGAGACCGAGGGCGCCATCGCCGTCGGCGGCGAGCTGACCGTCCGGGCGGACGGCGGCACCTACCCCGTGATCCACCAGGCCGCCGGTACGGCCGACTACACGATCCCGACCGTCGACGGGGACCCGACCCGCCTGCTCATCGGCTCCTACGCGCCGACCTCGGGGCTCGCCAAGGTCGAGAACAAGGGTGTCCCGGCGGGCAGCGGTCCCGAGCTCGAGGGCTACCTCAAGGTGGTCGGCGACGACCCGGCCTTCGACACCTACCAGCGGGCCGACTGGACGCGCTACCGCACCGCCGTGGACGACGCCCCGGCCATCGACGCCACCAACCAGGCCTGGCCCGACGGCGCTGACACCGTCGCCACCGAGAACGGCTCGGTCGCCTCGTACGTCGAGTCCGGTCCCGGGGTCGACGCGGTCCGGCAGTGCCTCGCACAGCTGGGTGACAGCGACCTCGCGCACCGCCTCGACGTCGCCGAGGACGTCGGCGACCGCGTCGTGCTGTCGGCGATCGAGCCCGGTGTGCCGAACGTGGTCGACTACGCCGACATCGCCGACGCGTCCCTGGTGCAGTTCGCCGACGGCACCCTGCCCTCGGCCGACGCCCCCCTCATCATCTCCGTACCGGCCGGCACCACCGAGCTCTCGGGCAAGGTCTTCGGCACCGAGGGGCAGGTCGCCCGATACGTGATGTGGGACCTCTCGCAGCACGACGGCGCCGTGACCCTCGACGGCTCCGGCACCCGCGTCGACGGCTCCGTGTACGCCCCGGACGCCGACCTCACCCTCAGCGCGGCGCCGATCGACGGTCAGATCGTCGCCGGCTCGCTCGACCTGCGGGGCGGCGAGGCCCACGCCTACCTCTTCGCCGGCAGCCTGCCGTGCGGCTCGGAGCCCGTCGCCGCGACCGGGAGCATCTCCCTGACCAAGGCCGTCGAGGGCGACGGGAGTGCGGACGTCCCCGCCGAGACGGAGTACTCCGTGAGCTACGCCGTCGACGGCGGCGAGGAGGTCACCCTGACGATGACCGTGGGCGAGACCGAGACGATCGACGAGCTCACCGCCGGCAGCACGGTCACCCTGACCGAGCCAGGCTTCCCCGAGATCGACGAGGTCACCTGGGGCGCACCCCGCTGGCAGGTCGACGGTCTGGAGGCCGGGGCAGCCGACGGGTCCCTCGACGTGGAGATCCGCGAAGACACCGCCGTGGAGGTCGTCCTGACCAACACCGCCGAGGGGTCCGCAGAACCGACCCCGACGCCGACCCCGGAGACGCCCACCGAGGAGCCCACGGACGAGCCGTCCGAACCGTCCGACGGCGCCTCACAGCCCGCCCCGACCACGCCGGCGGACCTCGACGACCCCGACCGGACCCCTGAGCAGTCCGTGACACCGGTCGTGGACGACTCCACCGACGGCCTGCCGGTGACCGGCCCGCAGATCGCCGGGATCGCGCTCACCGCCGCGCTGCTGCTCGGTGCCGGGATCCTCCTCGTCCTGCGGCGTCGCGGCGTCGTCTGAGCGAGGCGCTCGCCTCGGGTCCGAAGGGCAGCACGCCTCTCGGACCCGAGGTCAGCCCAGCGGCTTGGTGCTGTCGTTCTCGCGCACCTCGCCGACGTTCGGAACCCCGTTGAAACCCAGCTCTCGCAGGCCGATCGATACCCCGGAGCCGTCCTGCAGGTAGTAGGCACGCGGTGTCGACCACTGATCTTCGAGCGTCGGCTCCGTGGCGATGGCCTGCAGCACCTGCTGTCCCACGGCGCGAGCCTCGGTCACGTCGTTCGTCTCCAGGAAGACGTCGACCCGCTGCCAGCCGCCACCGAACTGCAGGCTGCACTCCGCCTCCACCGAGGCCACACCCTCCACCGACGAGATCGACCCGACGTACGCCTCCTCGCAGTCACGGGCCGCCGCGCCGCATCCGGACAGCGCGCCCACCACGCCTACCAGCACGACGACCAGCATCAGCCTCCCTGGCGAGAAGCTCACTGGGTGATGACCTGAACCTCGCCGATCTCCAAGGAGGCAGAACGGGGCAGACCATCGATGTCAATGGTGCCCTCCTGCCCTCCACCGCTCCATGCGACCGTCCAGTAGGCCGTCCCGGTGAGCGTCAACCGACCCGTACGGACGTTGTCACTCGCGTCGAAACCGCAGGTCGGCGAGGAGGCGCGTCCACCGTCGCTGATCTCCTCCGACCACGGCGTCCCGGGGGCGTCGGCACCGACACACTCGACAGTGCGGTAGACCTCGCCCGAGCTGTCCGCGAGCTCCCAGACGATCCGGTCCAGCTCACCGACAGCCGTCACCGTGAGTCCGCCATCGCTCGCCGTCTCGGTGATCGGCCCGACCGTGCTCTGCCCGGGATCGGCCACCCACAGCCAGATCGGTACCCCGACGATCCCCACGGAGTCGGCCTTCATCTCCGTCGACGGCGGGGTCGACCCCACCTCACCCATCTTCATGGTCATCGCTGCCACGGCTCGCTCAGCCAGCTCCTGCGGTGATGGTCCGACGGTCGGCGGATCAGGACTCCAGGCCGGGCCCGAACAGGTGCCGGGGAACGGCCGGTCGAAGATGACACAGTCAGGGAGCGTGCAGGTGACGATGTAGCCGTCGTCGTTGCCCTCCCAGATCGGGCTGTCCTTCGGAATGTTCCCCGTGAACTCCGACATGTAGCACTGCAGGCCGGCGTTCCACACCCCGAAGAAGTCGTCCACGCACGGGATCTCCAGGCCGTCGTACCCGGGAATCGCCGAGGCGAGAAAACACTGGGGAGCGCCACCGCCACCGCCTCCGGTTCCCGTTCCTGGACCCCCGCCGTCCGCCCGCTCGCACACGATCCGGACGCTTCCCTGAGAGTCGGTCACCGGAACCGGCACCTCGCCCGGTCCGCACTGCGTGTCAGCGACGGCACCCACGGACGGTGCGACCAGCGCGACACTCAGGACCAGACCCGTCAGGACCAGCCGCACGACCTGCTTCAGCATGACTGCTCCACCTCCGCGTCGCGCCCGTTGATGAGCCATCCCTCGCCGGGCCCCTGGTGCTGCAACGTGTAAACCGTCGTGAAACTGTCAGGGAGGCTCTCGTCACGAGGTACCACGTCACCCTCGTCGTCGTGGACCGTGATGCTGCTGACATCGCTGCACACGTCGATGCGGACCTGCTCAAAGCCGCTGCCCGTGGGGTCTTCCACGTACTCGACGACGGTCATCGAGACGAGCTCGACCCTGCCGGTCGTGCTCCAGCCGTCTGTCGCGTTCAGCTCGAGGATCGACGACTCCGACTTCCATGCCTGCGGCCCCATGTACCCGCGTAGCGACTGCCAGCCCTCGTATCCGTCGTTCGCGACGTCGTCGGACGCCTCGTAGTACTCCGCCAGCGCGGCCTTCGCCTCCTCGACATGCTCCTGCTCCGCGCGCTCGGCCTCGTCGAGCGACGGCGACGGTGAGGGGCTCGCCTGCGCCGGTCCGGCTGACGACGGCGCGCCGTCGTCCGCCCCGCACGCGGTCAGCGCCGCTGCCAGCACCACCGCCAGCGCGGCGGCGGGCACAGCCCGGGAAAGGTGTCGCATCGACCGGTTCCTCCTAGAACGCATCGGCCATCATCCTGTCGAACTCTCCGTGCGGGTGCTGCAGCGCCGCGAGGAGCTGCGCCGTCTGCGGCTCCAGGTCGCAGGCGAGCTGGTCGGTCACCGTCAGCAGACCCTGGACGGCCCGGGACTCGGTGTCGACGTCGCGGCTCTGGTGCGCTGCCAGGATCCGCATCCGCCACAGGCACTCCTGCGCGGGCTCGACGCTCAGTCCCACCGCCACGGCGCGTTCCGCAGCCCTCCAGCGACCCTCGAGGAGGCGCCGTCGGGCCAGCTCGTAGGAGACGTCGACGATCTCGGCGACCAGCCGCTGCCGCTCCGGTTCCGCCCAGACGTACCGGTGCCGGTGCACGACGTCGAACGGGGCGCCGCGGACCAGGGCGAGCGCGGACTGCAGGTCCTCGGTGGAGGCGTCCGCCGGGTGCCGCCCGATCAGCCCGTCCCAGTCGACGACGTCGGCGCTCACGGCGGGGTGGAACCGGTAGCCCGTGCCCGCCGGGTGCCGCGGCAGGAACTCGGTGCCGTCGGGCGCCGCCCCGAGCCAGCGGCGCAGCTTCGACAGCTCGGTCGGGTTCTGCGGCGTGGTGCCGGGGTGCAGGGTGAGGTACGTCGCGAGCTCCAGCAGGCGCGCCCGGTCCCCGGGAGCGACGCTGCCGCCCGCGTCGAGCACGTCGACGGGGCCCAGCACGGTCACGCGAGGCGCGCGCAGGCCGGTCTGCTCCACCCCCCGAGGGGTGGTCCGGGCGCGGGTGACGTCGTCAGGCACGGTGACCGCCCGGCCGGCGACGTGCGTCGCATCCGGGTCCGTGTCCCAGGTGCCCGCGTCCGGGTCGACGTCGTCGGGCTCCTCGACCGGGACGATCGTCTCGACCTCGGCCAGGCTGGGTTCGCGCACCGGCGTCCCCTGCAGCGCGTCCAGGCCGGTCGCGCGCACGAGGCTCAGCAGGTGCCCGTACCGGTCGGTGGGCAGCCGCTGGGGCCGCAGCTCGAACCCGATCGGTGCAAGAACAGCGTGCTCGCGGGTGCCGCCGGCACCCAGGTCGAGGCGCCACGGGCTGCCGAGGGTGTCGGTGGCCACCACCGACACCGCGACGCGCGGGCTCGACACGAGCGCGTCGAGCTGCTCGCGCTGAGCGTCGGTGAGGTCGTCCATCACCAGGACGACCTCGGGCGTCCAGGCGTCCGGGGCCACTCCCGCCGAGCGGGCCTGCCCCACGTCCGTGGCACCGGCCGCGGCGAGGGCCCGCCGGTCACGCGCGACCCGCTCGGTGAGCTCGTCCAGGACCCGTTCCACGGAACGGGCCGCCCGGACACGACCGGTCTGCAGGTGACGCTCCAGGTCGTCGAAGCCGCCGACCACGGTCACCTGGAGGTCGTCGGCCCACGGCGACGTCGCCAGCTCGACGGCGATCGCGCCGAGCACCTCGCGCCGTGCGGTCTCGTCGCCGGCGACGCTCAGGCCACCGAGCTGCTCGAGGTTCAGGAACAGGTGCCCGTCGTCGTCGTGACCCGCCGTCACCAGGGTGGGGCAGGGCGCCGGGATCCCGCGGCCCACGGGCAGCTGCCGCGCCCGCTCGGCGTCGATCCGCCACACGGTCCCGTCGAAGCTGCCGACCCACGGTGCGGGCAGCGAGGCGGGCTCGGTGAGGTAGAGGTCGAACGCCGTCGCCGTCAGCCGCCCGGCCCGCACCGGCGGGAGCGGCGCGCCCGCCGCGGCGCAGGACCGCGCGAGCGACCGCAGCGCGACGTCGACCGTCTCGACCGACAGCGGCGCCGCCGTCGTGCACAGGTCCGCCTCGGCCTCCAACAGCTCGGCGGGCGCTGCCGGCACCCGCTGCCCGGGTCGGCGGAGGCGGTGCAGGGTCCGACGGCGCGCCGTGACCAGCGCGAGGATGCCGGCGCCCAGGATCGCCCCCACCCCGGCGGCGGAACGCAGCACGTGCTGCTCGGCGTGCGTCTGGTCGGTGGCAGGGTCCGCCGACATCGAACGTTCTGGCGACGCCGTCGACGTCGAGGACCCGCCGGCCGCCGCGCCGACGCCGGCCAGACCGGGAGCGCCGACCGCACCGCTCTGGGCTGCGGCAGCACCGCCGTCGGCCACCACGTGTCCGCCGGCAGGTTCTTCGACCGGCACGTCCGCCGGAGGCTCGACCCGCTCCTCGTGGACGGCCTCGACCGGTGCGGACGCCTCGGTTCCCGGCACCTGCACCGTCCAGCCGACGTCGATGACGTCCGGGTTGCTCAACCGGGCACCACCGGGCTGCTCGATGCCGCGGGACGCCTCGAAGATCTCCGGGTAGCGCGAGGCGTCGCCCAGCTCGTCCTGGGCGATCTGGGACAGGGTGTCGCCGCGGACGACCGTGACACTCTTCGCCTCGGCGCCCCCGTCCGCGTCGGCGCTGGGTGCGGCGCCGTCGACGGGGATGGTCAGCTCCCAGCCGACGGAGAGGAAGGAGGCCTGGCCGCCGAGCAGGTCGGCGTTCAGCTCGACGATCTCCCCGAACCGGTGTCCGTCACCGAGCTTGGACTCGGCGATGGACCACAGGGACTCGCCCTGCCGCACGGTGTGCGTGGTGGTGGAGGGAGCTTGGCTCTCGGGAGCCGCCTCCTCGACCGCGGCGACCTCGTGCCGCACCGCCTCGGCCGCCGCCTCGGCGGCTCGTTGCTCCGCCGCCTGCTCGGCTGCTTGCTCCACCGCGACCGAGACGTGGTCCGGGGCCGGTGCCGCATGGGCGACGTTCACCGACGGCACGGCGACGAACAGCAGGATCGCGGCCCCGACCAACCCGCGTGCCGCCGTCTGCGGCCACCGCAGACCCGGCAGCCGCGGCACCCGCACCCCACGCAGCCGGGAGAGGATCTCCACCAGCAGGGACACGGTGAGGAACGCCCACGCGAGCCAGGCGACCACCTTGATCAGCCCGACGGCGAACGTCCCGTCGTCGGGCGAGGTGAGCGCCCGCGTCACCTCGTCCCACGAGGGCACCCCCATGTCGAGCGGGTTCGCGCCCAGCGCGAGCAGCACGACGGGCAGCCCGACGATGATGCCCACGATCGCCAGCAGGGCGACCAGCCCGAGGAGCCGACGGCGCAGCGCGCTCACTGCTCGACCCCTCCCACGACGCGGGCCAGCCGGGCCTCGGCGGTCCCGGTGACCGGCAGGCTGCTCACCCCGATGATGGTCAGCACCTTGGTGGCGTAGGAGTCGTCGACCGTGACGAGCAGGCGGGTGCCGTCGACCACCCTCACGTCCCCGCTGACGCCGGCCGTCGCCAGGTAGTTGGCTGCTGCGACCTGGGCGGCCCCCGGGTCCACGGCGACGGCCTCACCGCGCGTCGCCCGCACGAGGTCCACCTCCTGACCACCGGCACGGGCCGCCTGGGTGGCCACGTCCCGGGCGCGCTGGAGAGCACCGACCTGACCGCCGAAGTCCACCGCGATCCCGACGAAGAGCATCATCGCGACGGTGGTCATCGCGACCCACGTGGAGATGGCGCCGTCCTCGGAGGTGTCGTCGTGGGCGGTCGCACGTCGTGGGTCTCGCATGTCAGCGCTCCCGGTAGGTGTCGAGCGGGCTGGTGGCGGTCTTCGTGATGACCCTGGTCCCCGGGATGCCGGGCAGGGCGAGCCCGGAGAGGTTCACCCGGCAGGTCACCGTCGCCGACACCGTCGCGGGGGTGCCGACCGCGTTCGCGAACTGCGAGGTGTCCACCGCGACGGTGGGTCCCTCGACGCAGTCGAGGTCCTGGTTGGCCAGGGTGGCCCTGGCGGCCCTCGCGGCCGAGGAGTCGGCCTCGCCCTGCGTCCGGGCGATCGAGGCCGTCCGGGCGGCCTCCGCCGCCGCGGAGTCCACCGCGAGGTCGGCGACGGCGATCCGGCCACCCAGCGCGATCGCCCCGAAGATCAACAGGATCACGGGCACCACGATGACGAGCTCCAGCGCCGAGGATCCCTCCTCGGCGCTGCGGCGTGCTCGGAACCAGGTCATCCGGTGATCCTCTCCACGGGCATCGACGCGGACTGCGTCACCGTCGGGCTCCACAACGGGATGACGGTCTGCGACGTGACCGTGACCACGAAGGTCGCCTCGGTGGGAGTGCGGTTGCCGTTCACGTCCGAGCTCTTCTGACCGAGCGACGACGCCGCGAGGAAGCTCCGGGCGGCGGCGTAGCCCTGGTCCACCGTGCGCCCCTCCCCCGCAGCCGTCCGAGCGCCGTCCTGCGCCGCCGCGAGGGCTGTCGCCTTCGCCTGGTACAGCAGCGCGCCCTGCATGCCGGCGAACAGCAGCAGGAGCACCACGGGGAAGACGACGACGAGCTCGACGGCTGCCGAGCCCCGCTCGTCCGCCCCGCGGTCGCGGCGCTGGTCACCTCGGTGGGTGCGACGGAGGCTCACGCTCAGAAGATCTCGTTGACCTGCTCCAGCACACCCGTCTGGATGATCGCCGTCACCGCGACGGCGATGAGCACGATCGCGGCCAGGACGACGACCAGCTCGACGGTGTACGAGCCGCGCTCGGACTCCGCGCGGCGACGGGTCGACTCGGCGAGCCGCAGGCCGACGAGGTGGGCGGTGGCGAGGATTCTCTGGAACATGGTGACCTTCCTGGAGTGACAAGCGCGGGCGGAGATCAGAGCCCGCCCATGAGGTTGAGCATGCTGGGCGTGATCATGATGACGACGAACATCACGGCGAGCAGCCCGATCGGGATGCTGAGCCGCTCGCTGGCGGAGTTCGCGCTGGACAGCTCCTCGCTCAGCCGGGCGGATCGAAGCCCCTCGGACCGGGCACGGAGCTGGGTGTAGACCTGGGAGCCCTCCTTGCTGAGACGCATGACGTCGGCCAGCTCGGCGAGCTCCGGCAGGCCCAGCTCGTCGGACAGCGCGTGCAGCGCGTCCCACGGAGCCTTGCCGTTCCAGCGGGAGCGGGACAGCTCCTCGCTGAGCCGGCGGAACACCCAGCTGTCGCCGATCTCGGCCGCGAGCTCCATGGCCTGCCGGGCACCGGCACCGCCGAGGCGTTCCAGCGCGACGAGGTCCGAGTAGGCGCCCAGCGCCCGGCTGAACTCCTGGCGTGCCTTGCGGGCGTCGTCACGGGCGTTGAGGTCCGGCAGGAAGAACAGCCCGGCGGCGAGACCCAGCGACCCGAGGAGAGGGATCGCGACGGGAACCTGGATCCCGGAGACCGCGAGGAAGTAGCTCAGCAGCGAGGGGAACAGCAGGCCGACGAGCGCGAAGACGACCTTCTCGCCGTAGTAGCGGTGCAGCGGGATCCGCAGCAGCGCGAGCTCCTTGGTCGGTGTCCTGCCCCACACCCGCGTCGGGAAACGCCGCAGCGCCCACACGCCCAGCCGTTCGGCGAACCCCTCGCCCGCGGCGGCCGCGGTGTCGGCAGCGGCCTGCTCCTTGACCCCCTCGGGCGAGTTGCGCCGCAGCACGTCCGCGAGGTCGGGCTGGGCCGGGATGAGCCGCCACGCGAGCAGCACGATGCCGCCGGCGAGGAGGGCGCCGCCCAGCAGGGCGATCTGCAGTCCGGTGGTCATCACGCCTCACCCCCGGCCACGGCGGTCCCCAGGAAGCGGGGCGCCTTCTTCCCGGCGGTCATCTGCCGCATCCAGATCAGCAGCACCACGTACCCGGTGAGGTAGAAGACCAGCAGGACCTGCCCGGCCGCGGTGCGGTAGGGGTCCATGTACTCGCCGCTGAACGCCAGCAGCCCGAGCGCCCCTACCGTCAGCAGCGTGACGACGCGCGCGGTGGTGCGCGGCTTGGCGCGGTCCGCCTCGATCGCCCGGGCGTCACGCACCTCGTGGGCCACCGACTCGGCCAGGGTGTTGAGCACCGACGCCAGGCCCTGCCCGCGACGCCGAGCGCCCAGGATCAGGTAGGACGCGACGGTGTCCCCGACCTCGTCGTCGAGGTCGTCCGCGAACGCGCGCAGCGAGTCCTCGGTGCCGACGCGGGCACGGATGCGCGCCACCAGCCGGGTCACCTCGGGCCGGATCGCCGGCGGGGTGGAGCGCAGCGTCGCGCGCAGGGCCTCCTCCAGCCCCACGCCGACCGTCAGCACCCCCGCGAGGCCACGGGTCCACTCCTCCAGCGCCTCGAGCTTGGCGACCCGCTCGGCGCCGGCCGGGGCCGAGAGCAGCAGCGGCAGCCCGGCCACGGCGAGCGGCCCGACCGGCACGGCGATGAGCCAACCGGTCAGGAGGTAGGCGACGATCCCGGCGACGAGCCCGGCGAGCAGCAGCAGGCGGGTGCTCCGGCGCACCCCGCGCCAGCGCCCCAGCAGCACCGACCGTCGCGGACCGGTGTCCGGCAGCTCCGGGACACGACGGATCCCGGCCACGAGCGCGAGGATCCCCGCGACGGCGAGCGCGCCGCCCAGGGCGGGGACGAGAGGAGGCATCAGGCGACCTGCTCGCCCACGCTCGCGGCCAGGTAGCCGTCGAGGTCGAAGCCGTAGCGGGTCAGGCTGCGCAGCTCGTCGGGCAGCGTCCCGGGCACGGCCGGCCCGCCCGCCGGGTTCGGCGCGAAGACGCGGGTGGTCGCGTAGCCCTTGGCCACCTCGCCCGGGGTGACGTGGACGATCTCCGAGACCCACCGGTCGCGCCGCCACTGGTCGTCGCCCAGCGAGGTCGTCTCCAGGTGGACCTGCACGATGATGTCGACGGTCTCGGCCAGCTTGGAGGTCGCCAGGTCGCGCGTGACGTGCGGGCCGGCCTCCATCGCGCAGGTGACGAGCTTGCGGATCGCGGCCTCGCCGTCGGACGAGTGCGTGGTGGAGATCGACCCGGTACCGGACTCCATCGCCTTGATCATGGCCCAGACCTCGCGGCCACGGACCTCGCCGACGATCTGGCGCGAGAGGTTGAAGCGGAACGAGTCGTACAGCGCCTCGTCCAGGGTGAACTCACCGGCCTGCTTGCCGTCCGCGCCGATCTCGCCGGAGCCCGGGCGGGCCTCCCACGCGTGCACGATCGGGTGCACGTCGGGCAGCTCGTGAAGGTGCAGCTCGAACTCCGTCTCGAACGTGCCGATCTTCTCGTGCGGCTCGAACTCGGCGCACAGGGCCCGCACCATCGTCGTCTTGCCCGCGCCCTGCGGACCGGCGACCACGATCGACTTGCCGGCGCGGACCGCCGCGGACAGCAACGACGCCGCCACCGGGGTGAGCATGTTCCGGCCGATCAGGTCCCCGAGGGTGACCTTGCGCAGCCGGTGGCGCCGGATCACGACCGACGGGCGCGCGGTGACCCACGCCGCGGCCGCAAGGCGCGCGCCGCCGTCGAGCCGCATGTGCAGCCGTGGGCTGGCCGAGGAGAAGCTGCGGGCGTTGACCTCGCTGCGGGAGGCGACGAAGGACAGGAAGTCGAGCAGCTCGGCGTCGGAGTCCGCGACAGGTTCGGCACGCACGAGCATGCCGTCCGTCTTCTCCAGCCAGACGTTCGCGGCCCCGGTGATGATGATGTTCTCGACGGAGTCGTCGTCGACGTACGGCTGCAACCGGCCCAGGCCGAACAGCGCGTTGAACACGGCCTCGGCCATCTGCTGCTGCTCGACGAGGTTCCATGTCGGCTCGCCGTCGTGGATGCGGTCGGCGACCGTCGACTGCAACAGCTCGGTGATGATGGCCCGACCGAGCTCACGCTCGGTCTCGAGGTCGGCGCCCCGCTCCTCGCCGAGCGCGGCGGTGAGCTGCTCGGACGCCTGGGACCGCAGGGCGGCGACCTGCTTCCAGTCGATGCTGCCCGCCTGTGCTGGCGCACGGGTGGGGGCGGGGGCAGGGGCCTGCGCGGGGGCGTGGACCGGGCTCTGGACGGACTCCGCCTGCTGGGCCGGGGCGGGGCGGGCGGGACCGGCAGGCCGGAAGGCCGGCGGGTACGACGGCGGAGCGTCCGCGTGCTGCACCGCGACCGGCGTGGACGCTGGTGCGGCCGGGTCGCCGGCTGCCTGCGCTCCGCGCGCCCCGCCTCGCTCGGTGAGGGTGCCCGCCAGGGCGTGCGCGAGCGGGGAGAGCTCGTCGTTGCCGGTGCCGCTCCCGCCGAAGATCGGCAGGTCGCTGGGGTCGTGGGGCAGGTTGCTCATCGGGGGCTCCCCTCGATCGCGAGCTCGAGCTGGGACCGGACGGCGCCCACCGTGGACTGTGCTGCCTGCACCGCGGCCCGCAGGGACTTGTTGAGCGGTGCCGTGGCGAACTTGCGCCCCGGTGCTGCTCCGTGGGAGTACACCTGGGCGGTGTCGGGGTCCCACGCCAGCGAAGCCACGACGGGCAGGCCGAGGACCTTGGCGGCCTCGCCGGAGCCGTAGGGCCGCCCCTGGCCGACCAGCAGCGCGCCGAGGTTGTGCAGCGCACCGCCCCGCTCGAACGTCTGCCGGAGGGTCGCCGCCCACGCCCCGGCGGCCACGAGGGAGGGCAGGTCGGTGCGCGTGGTCAGCAGGGCCAGGTCGGCGGCGGCCAGCAGCTGGTAGCCGGAGCCCTCCAGCCCGAGCCGGCCGATGTCGACGATGACGTCCTGCCCCTGCCGCTCCAGGGACTTGAACAGCCCGGCCAGCGGTCCCCAGATCTGGTCGAGGGCGCGCGCCTGGGAGTGGCGCAGCGGACCGGTCAGCACCTGCACCTTCGAGTCCGGGATCGAGAACAGCGTGCGCGGCAGGTCCTCGACGAGGCTGCCCTGGCGGTGCGAGACGGCGAGGTCGACGAGGGTGCGCGTCGTCGGCAGCTGCCCGCCGCGGAAGTAGCCGGCGGCGAGCGCGCGGGACCCGGAGGGGTCGGCCTCGACGAGCACCACCGGGCGCGGCCAGCTCAGCGCCAGCCCCAGGGCGGTGCTGGTCACGCCGGGCGACCCACCCGCGGAGGTGAGTGCGACGAGCGCCATCGCTCAGCCCTCCTGGCTGGGGTCGAGCACCACGGCCACGTCACCGGAGGCGGCCCGGGAGGCCACGACGGGCGCGTCGTCGAAGTCCACCTGCAGGTTGAGGATGGTGGTGCCGGAGAGCTCGTCGCCGGTGATGTCCACGACCTCGGCCTCGACGACCTGCGGGTCCTCGTCAGCACCGCCCGCCGTGGTGACGATGCGCACGGGGTCGCCGACGCGGACCTGTCCCACGGGCAGAGTGCCGGCCGACAGGCTCACCCCGACCACGGAGGTGCCGTCGGCCGGGATCGGCGTGTCGGTGACCTGCTCGGCCGTCACGAGGTTGCCGGCCGACAGGTCGAGGGCCGCGCGCATGCCCACCACGGTGTCGAGGTCGCCCGAGGGCAGCACCTGCAGGGCCGGGTCGACACCGACCTGGACGGTCATGAGGTCGTCGGCGCTGATCACCTGACCACGCTCGACGGTCTGGCGCACGGCGAGCACGCTCTGCGCCTCGGAGGTCGAGCTGTACGCCCACAGGCTCAGCAGCGCCCCCAGGCAGATCGCCGCGACGCCGGCGACCACGAGGACCGGCCGACGGCGGAGCTTGGGCGGCGGGGCCACGGAGGCGGCCGGAGCCGGGGCCGCGGGCTCGACGCCGCGCCGCGCGGATCGCGTGGCGTCGGCGGGCACGGTGGTGGTCATGTCGCGTGGGGCCCTCTCGCACGGGTGGACTGTGGGGGTCCCGACGACGAGAACGCCGCGGGAGCGTCCAGACCGCCCGAGGGCGACCGAGTCGACGCGGGCGTCGACGTCGCCTGGTCCGCGGAGTCATGGTCGCGGCAATCAGAATCGTGGTCAACTTGTGAAGTCGGTGTGTCCGGATGGCAATACGCGCAGTGCGCCCCTTGTGGACGGGATCGTCCCGGGTCACCAGGCCAGTCAGTCGTTTCCCCCGCCTCGTCGTGGAGAGGAAGCAGCCACCTCGGAGGGCTACTCGCCGAGGTCCCCGTCCGCGAGCTCGCGCGCGACGTCGAGGTGCCCGGCGTGCCGGGCGTACTCCTGCAGCACGTGGAAGCAGATCCAGGTCAGCGTGGGAGGGTCGGCGGTGAACCGGCCGCCGACGGCGCCGCGCTCGGCGAGGTCGTGGTCGGCGAGCACCGCCTGCGTGCGCCGCCCGCCGGCGTGCAGCGCCGCGACCAGCTCGGCCGCGGTGACGCCGTCGGGCACCTGCCACGGCCCGTCGGGGACGCCGTCGGCGTGGTCGCCCCACGGGTCGGGGACCTGCTCGCCGAGGAACCCCCACACGAACCAGCGTCGTTCCATGTGCACCAGGTGGATCAGCAGCTCCATCGGCGTCCACCCGGACGGGAGGCGGCTCGTGCGCAGCTCGGCCTCGGTGAGCCCGTCGAGCTTCCGCTCCACGGCGGTCCGGTAGTAGTCGAGGTAGGCGACGAGCTGGGCCTTCGGGTCGGGCGAGTCAAGGCGTGGCTCGACGGCGGAGAGCGGCATGCTCCCGATCGTACGGCGACCGAGGCTCAGCCCACGCCCTCGGCGAGCCCGTCGGTGAGCAGCCCGACCAGGGCTTCGAGCTGGACGTCCGTGGACGATGAGACGTCCTCGACCGCCGCCCCGTCCAGCGCGCGGGCGGCCAGCCCCGACTTGCTGTCGATCAGCCCGGCGATCTTGGAGTCGATGGTCTGCGCGGCGATGAGCCGCCAGGCGGTGACGGGCTCCGCCTGACCGATCCGGTGGATCCGGTCGATGGCCTGGGTCTGCTCGGCGTCGGTCCAGGACAGCTCCGCCAGCACGAGGTTGGAGGCGACCTGGAGGTTGAGGCCCACGCCGGCGGCCATCAGGGAGCACACGGCGATCGACACCTCGGGGTCCTCCGTGAACGCGGCGACGTTCTTCTCGCGCACCGCGGGCGTCTGGTCGCCACGGATCGAGGCGTACCGGATGCCGCGGTCCGCGAAGGTCTGCTCGGCCTGGTCCATCACGTCGACGTGCTTGGCGAAGAACACCACCTTGCCGACGTTGCGGGCCAGCTGCGCGGCGTAGTCGGCGGCCAGCCCGGCCTTGGCCTGGCCGATCCGGCGGACCATCGAGAACACGTTCTCGCCACGAGCCCTGGAGCTCGAGTCCTTGAGCTCGGCCGCCGCGACCCGGCGGGCAAGGTCCAGGTCGATGCCCTCCACGACGACGTCGTCGGGACGGGCCGCCACGGCAGACCGGTAGCGGTCGACGAGGCGCCGCTGGAGCGCGGCCTCGGCAGCCCGGACGGAGCGGCCGACGGCGCCCTCGAGCTCGAGCGGCACGTCCGCCACCCGGCGGGCGGGGATGTCCGCCGCCACGTCCACCTTGCGGCGACGCACGATGCCCCTGTCGATGACGCTGGCGCGGGTGGAGGCGTAGAACCCCCGGTCCGCCGGGGTCAGGCCGGTCTCCTCCAGAGCCGTCATCAGCTTCCCGATCGGCTTCGTGTCGTCGATCCAGCCGAGGAACTGCCAGATCGCCCGGAAGTCCTCGATGTCGTTGATCAGCGGGGTACCGGTGAGTGCCATCAGGAGCGGCCGGGCGGTGCGTTCACGGATCCGCTCGGAGAGCGCCAGGACGTGCTGCGAACGCTGCGAGGCCTTGTTCTTGATGAAGTGCGCCTCGTCGACGACCATCCCGCGGAAGCCGAGCTCGCCGAGCCAGTCGACGTGCCGGTTCAGGATGTCGTAGTTCACGATCACGACGTCGGCGAAGGCGTCGACCCGATCGCCGTCACCGTGGACGACCGTCGCCCGCCGCAGCGGCGTCCACAGGTCGACCTCGTGCGCCCAGTTCGTCTTGACCACGTTGGGCGCCACGACCAGCAGCGGGAAGGCGTCCGCCGCCTGGGCCGCGAGCAGCGCCTGGGCGGTCTTGCCGAGTCCGGGCTCGTCCGCGAGCAGGAACGTGCGATGTCCGCGCGCCGTCGCGGCCACGACCTGGGCCTGGTGCGGCATCAGCGCGCGGCCGTGGGCGACGGGTACGGATCCCGCCTCGGGCAACTCCATGCAGGATGGCGTGCCGGGGGACGCCACCTCGAACGACCGGAAGAGAGGCTCGAGCAGCTCCCACCCCGCCAGCCGGCGGGGGCGCGCGGCCGCGCGCTCGGTCGCCGCCTCGAAGTCGGGCGCGAGGAAGGGGTTGGCCAGCCGGTGCGAGATCGCCGACTGGGGCACGACCCCTTTCTGAGCGCCGGGCGGCGGGGCGGCCGGCGCCGGGGGTTCCGTCTCCTCGGGCGGCTCGAGCCCACCCGTGCGCATCACGCTCGCCTTGTACGCGTGCGCGGAGTCGGAGAGCCGGGCGTCCTCCGCGAGCAGCTCGAGCAGCGACGTGTCCCGGGCTGCGATCTTCGCCAGCAGCGTCGCCACCCCGTCGAGCCGCTTGAGCTCCTGGGCCTGCTTGGCTGCGGTCAGCGTGCCGTCGCCCTTCACCCGCGCCCGCTCCTCACGCACGAGCAGCGCCACGACCTGGAACTTCGTCCGGACCGCCGGTCGGGTGGGAGGGCGCTTCACCGCGTTGTCGACCTCGCGAGCGACGTCGGCGAGCACCGGGACGATGCCTCGCTCGGCAGGACGGGGGGCGCGGCGACGCTGAGCGCCGACGTCAGGGCGCGCGCCCCCGGACCGGCGCCTGCCAGGTCTCGCCACATGTACTCCTTCGTTCTCCTGCACCGCGGCCGCGACACAGCGCGCTACCAGGGTCCCCGTCACCAGTCGGCGTCCGCCGCCGGTCTCGTGACACGGGGTCCGCGCCAGGGCGACGGGTCGTCTCGCCTGGTCCCTCGCCGGTCCCACGCGGATGGTGAGACGCCACCGGGCCTCTGTGCGCCTGGGCAGACTCGAACTGCCGACACCCGCTTTAGGAGAGCGGTGCTCTATCCACTGAGCTACAGGCGCTCCCACCGTCCTTGCACGATGGTGACCCTGGCCGAGCACGAAGCGCGGCCCGGATCGCCCCACAGCCTAGCGCGTGGCGCGCATCATCGAGGAAACGACGAGGGCGAGCCGACAAGGCGGGCGGCTTTCGCGCGCCGGTCCCGCATGGCCACGGGCGAGCTCGGCGTGAGAGGCGTCGGGGCACTCGGCGGGCACGGCGCCCGCATCGTCGGCTGGTTGTGGACCGTCACACCCAGGCCGCCGGGTCGGCCACGACCTCCCGCAGCACCTCCCGCGCTCCCCCGGTCAGCGCGGCGTGCTGCCCCGCACGGGCGGCGCGCACGTCCACCGGCGCGAAGGGCGCCGCGAGCACCCGTGCGCCCAGCCCGGCCGTGATCTCGGCCCGCAGCCAGGGCTCCAGCTCGGTGTAGACCCCGCCGAGCACCACGGTCGACACCCCGGTGAGGTTCACGAAGTCGGCGAGCGCCGACCCCAGCGCCTGCCCGGCCCGATCGACGGCGGAGCGTGCCCGCCCGCCCGGGGTGCCGCCGTCGGGGACCGCCAGCGCCGCGACGAGGTCGTCCAGCGGCGCCTCCGTGGCGAGCCCGGCCGCACGCAGGATCGCCTCCTTGCCGGCGTACTGCTCGAGACAGCCGCTCGCGCCGCAGGAGCACCGGGGGCCGGCGGGGTCGACGACGACGTGGCCCACCTCGCCGTTCCATCCGCGCTCCGCGAGGAAGAGCGCTCGGTCGACGACGATCGCGGCACCGATCCCGACGTCGCCGGAGACGTAGAGGAACGACGGCGGGACGTCGCCGGCGAGCTCGGCGAGGGCGGCGAGCTTGGCCTCGTTGGCGACGCGTACGGGCAGGTCGCCGAGGCCGAGCAGCTCGACGGGGTGCACGGACGACCAGCCGAGGTTGGGTGCGACCTCCAGCTCGCCGGTGCGGGCGTCGACGAGGCCGGGCAGCGCGAGACGCGCCCCGGCGACCCGCAGGCCGTCGGCCTCGAGGCGGGTGACGACGTCGGCGGCGAGGAGGCCGAGACGGGCGAGCACGGCGGCGGGGTCGGAGTCGTGGAAGGTGCCGGCCTCGACGTGGTCGGCGACGACGTCGCCCGCGAGGTCCAGGGCGCGGACGCCGAGGTAGTCGACGTTGACCTCGAGCCCGAGGCCGACGACGGTGCGTCGCGCCGGGACGAGCGGCACCGCGGGGCGCCCGGCCCGCTGCGAGGAGACCGGCTCGAGCTCGGTGACGAGGCGTGCCGCGACGAGGTGGTCGACCAGGGTGGACACGGTGGCCCGGGTGAGCCCGGTGGCGGCGGCGACGTCCGCACGGGACGGTGGGACGGCGTCGGGTGACCCGGAGACCTCCGTGGCCGCGTCATAGATCGCTCGCGCCACGAGGCGGAGGTTGCGTTCACGCAGCGTGTGCTGTCGCGAGGCGCTGCCACCGGCTCCGGAGGGCGCACGAGGGGCGCGCGGCGTCGTCGTCGGTGTGGGCGTCACGCCTTGACTCTAGCCCAGCGACCGGTAATAGTTCATTCGTACAACAAAACGCCGCGGCCGTGCCCGGCGACGAGCTCTCGACGAGGAGAAGAACCGTGAGCGACATCAAGTACTCGTTCGGCCTGTGGACCGTGGGCTGGCCCGCGAACGACCCCTTCGGCACCGCGACGCGGCCCGAGCTGGACCCGGCCGAGTCGGTCCGCAAGCTCGCGGACCTCGGCGCGTGGGGCTTCACCTACCACGACAACGACGTCTTCCCCTTCGGCGCTTCCGAGGCCGACCGCCAGGCCGGGATCGACAGCGTCAAGAAGGCCGCCCAGGAGTCCGGGCTGGTCTGCGAGATGGTCACGACCAACACGTTCTCGCACCCGATCTTCAAGGACGGCGCGTTCACCTCGAACAGCCGCGACGTCCGCCGGTTCGGCCTCAAGAAGGTGCTGCGCAGCGTCGACAACGCCGCCGAGATGGGCGCCTCCACGTTCGTCATGTGGGGCGGCCGTGAGGGCACCGAGTACGACAACTCCAAGGACCTGCACAGCGCGCACGCCCGCTACGCCGAGGGCATCGACACCGTCGCCGCCTACATCAAGGCCAAGGGCTACGACCTGCGCATCGGCCTGGAGCCGAAGCCGAACGAGCCGCGCGGCGACATCTTCCTGCCCACCATCGGGCACGCCATCGCGCTGATCAACACCCTCGACAACGGCGACATCGTGGGCCTCAACCCGGAGACGGGCCACGAGCAGATGGCGGGCCTCAACTACACGCACGGCCTCGCGCTGGCGCTGTACTGCGGCAAGCTGTTCCACATCGACCTCAACGGCCAGCACGGTCCCCGCTACGACCAGGACCTCGTGTTCGGCCACGGTGACCTGCTGAGCGCCTTCTTCACCGTCGACCTGCTGGAGAACGGCTTCCCGAACGGCGGGCCGCGCTACGAGGGCCCGCGGCACTTCGACTACAAGCCGTCGCGCACCGAGTACCTCGACGGTGTCTGGGAGTCGGCCAAGGCCAACATGGCCACCTACGACATGCTCGCCGCCAAGGCCAAGGCCTACCGCGAGGACCCCGAGGTCCAGGCCGCGTTCCAGCACGCCGGGATCTTCGAGCTCGGCGAGTCGACGCTGGGCGCCGGCGAGTCGTTCGACGCGTTCCTCGCCGACGAGTCCGTGGACGGCATCGACGTCGACGCCACCGCCGAGCGCGACTACGGTCTGGTGAAGCTGCACCAGCTCGCCCTGAAGCACCTCATCGGCTGAGACGGAGGTGACGCAGAGGGTGGGGGCCGAGGCACGAGGCACCCGCCCGAAGCGGAACCGCAGGGTCAGCCGACAAGGAACGGCTGATCGGCCGATCCACCTTCGGTGTTGTGGGCGCGATTTCTGGCCCGGAATGCCCGGTACGCCGGGCTTCCGAGCCCAGAAATCGCGCCCACAACGCTTGTCGTCTGAACCTACCTAGGAGCGAAGATGCCCCTCGTGGCCGGCGTGGACACCTCCACGCAGTCCTGCAAGATCGTCGTCCGTGACGCGCAGACCGGCGCCCTGGTGCGCACGGGCTCCGCACAGCACCCCGACGGCACCGAGGTCCACCCCGACCACTGGTGGACGGCGTTCACCGAGGCGTCCCGCGCCGCCGGCGGGCTCGACGACGTCGCCGCGATCGCCGTCGGCGGCCAGCAGCACGGCCTCGTCGCCCTCGACGCCGACGGTCGCGTCGTCCGCGACGCCCTGCTGTGGAACGACACCCGGTCCGCCCCCGCCGCCGAGGACCTGATCCGCGAGCTCGGCGACGGCGACCGCGATGCCGGCGCCCAGCGCTGGGCCGACGACACCGGGTCGGTGCTGGTCGCGTCGTTGACCATCACCAAGCTGCGCTGGCTGCGCGACGCCGAGCCGGAGAACGCCGCACGGGTCGCCGCCGTCGCCCTGCCTCACGACTGGCTGAGCTGGCGCATCGCCGGCTACGGCCCCGCGGACGAGTCCCCCCTCGGGCCCGACCTCACGGCGCTCTTCACCGACCGGTCCGACGCCTCCGGCACCGGCTACTTCGACGCCGAGGCGTCCGGGCCCGAGACCGGTTCCGACGACGACGCGACACCCGAGCAGGGCGCCTACCGCCGCGACCTGCTGCGCCTCGCCCTCGGCCGCGACGACGTCGTCCTGCCCCGCGTCCTCGCACCGTCCGAGTCCGGTGGCCTCGCACACCCGTCGGTCGCCGGCCGCGACGTGGACGGCGGTGCCCTGATCGGACCGGGGACCGGCGACAACGCCGGCGCCGCGCTCGGTCTCGGCATGCGCCCGGGTGACATCGCCATCTCGCTCGGCACCTCCGGCGTCGTCTCGGCCGTCGCGCCGCGACGCACCGCCGACGGGTCCGGGGCGATCAACGGGTTCGCCGACGCCACCGGCAACGCCCTGATGCTCGCCGTCACCCTCAACGCGGCGCGCGTGCTCGACGCCGCCCGCTCCGTGCTCGACGTCGACTACGACGAGCTCTCACGACTCGCCCTGACCGCCCCTCCCGGCTCCGACGGCCTCGTGCTCGTGCCCTACCTCGAGGGCGAACGCACCCCCAACCGCCCCGACGCCACCGGCACGCTGCACGGCGTGCGGATCGCGACGTCCACGCGCGAGCACCTGGCCCGCGCCTACGTCGAGGGCATGCTGTGCGGGCTGGCCGACGGCCTCGACGCGCTGCGCGCCCAGGGGGTACCCGTCGAGCAGGTCATGCTGATCGGCGGCGCGGCGCAGTCCCCCGCCGTCCAGACCGTCGCGACGCAGGTCTTCGGCCTGCCCATCGGCATCCCGGAGCCCGGCGAGTACGTGGCCGACGGCGCAGCACGGCAGGCGGCATGGGTCCTCGCCGCCGCGAGCGCCCCGGACGCGACGGCGCCGGCGTGGTCGACCCAGGTGGCCACCACCCTGGCCGCCGACCCCCGGCCCGAGGTGCGCGAGCAGTACGCCGCCGTACGCGACCTCCTCTGACGAGGTGCACCCGCTGACCCTTCTGCAGCGCGAGGCCGAGGCGCTCGACCTCGCGCTGCACAGCGTCGAGGTGCTGCGCGGCGACGAGCTGGTGGTCAGCGCGACGAACCCGCCCTTGACCGTGGACACCCCGCGGCGCACCTACTCGGTGTCCAAGACGGTCACCGGGTTCGCCGTCGGCCTGCTGGTCGCGGAGGGTCGGCTCGGCCTGGACGACCCGGTGGTCCGGCACCTCCCCGAGCACTCCCCGGTCCACCCGTGGACCGGGGGGACCCGGGTGCGGGACCTGCTGAGCATGCAAGGACCGCACCGCGCCACGACCTACGACCGCGCCGGGCGGGGCTGGGTCGAGTCGTGGTTCCGGGTGCCGCCGACCCACCGTCCGGGAACGGTGTTCACCTACGACACCAGCGGGACGCACGTGCTCGCCGCCCTCGTCGAGCGCCTGGCCGGCACGTCGCTCACCGACTACCTGCGCCCACGGCTGCTCGACCCGCTGGGGGTCAGCGGCTCGTTCCGCTTTCTCACGGACCCCGAGGGTGTCTCGCAGGGCGGCTCCGGGCTGGTGTGCAGCCCACGCGACCTGCTGCACCTGGGGCGGCTGCTGCGCGACGGCGGCAGGACCGACGGCAACAGGCTCGTCCCCGCGAGTCTCCTCCGGGAGATGACGACGCCGCACGCCGACACCTCGCTGCAGGCGTGGGGCGCCCAGCTCGCGGGCGGCTACGGGCACCTGCTGTGGCTCCCCGTCGCCGGCGGAGGGTTGATGTTCGGGATGGGCGGACAGCTCGTGTGGACCGACCCCGCGCGCGACATCGTCGTGGTGGTCACCGGGGACACGCAGGCCTGCCCGACCGGCGACCACCGGCTCATCGACCTGCTCCTGGGCGAGCTCGGCGGCGCGTGGGGCGAACCCGCTCCCGGTGCGACGGCGGCCTCCCCGGGCGCGCTGTCGTGGCCGGCACCGAGGCACGAACCGGACCACGCTCGGCCCCTCGTCGGCGGCTGGGCGTTCCGGGCCGGGGACGCGACCGTGACGATCGACCTGGACCTGGGCACCGACGGCGGCACGCTGACCAGGCAGACGGACGCGGCGGGCGGGATCGTGACGCTGCCCCTGCGTTACGGAGAGCCGGTGAGAGCCGACCTCCTCACCTCCCGGGGCGGGGCCCTGCCGGGCGACGGCGGTCCGGGCACGGTCGTGGTGACCAGCGGCTGGACCGCGCCGGGCACGCTCGACGTGCGCTGCGCCGTCGTCGGCGAGGTGCTCGCCACGCTCGTGCTGCGCCTCGTGACGGGTCCTGACGGGAGCCTCACCGTGCAGTCGCGCGGGTACGGCGAGGCCGTGGACCCCACCTGGACGTTCGTGGCGACCGCCGACGCTTCCTGAGGCCGACCGAACCGTTTAGGTGCTGGAGGCGGTCCGCGCCCCCTCGTAGCGTGGCCCGCGACCCGACTCGACGACGATGCGGAGCCTCCATGATCCCGGGACGACGACGTACCCGACTGACCGCCCTCACCGCGACCCTCGCCCTCGTGGCAGCCGGCACGGCCGGCGTGCTCACGGCGACCAGCGCCACGGCCGCGCAGGGCTGCACGGTCGACTACCAGGTGTCCAGCGAGTGGTCCGGCGGGTTCCAGGCCGACGTCACCGTGACCAACCTCGGCGACCCGGTGCCTTCGTGGCAGCTCGGATGGACGGCAGCCCCCGGCCAGGCCGTGACCCAGGCGTGGAACGCCGACGTCGTCCAGTCCGGCACCTCGGTCTCGGCGACGGGTGTGGCCTGGAACGCGAACCTGGCCACCGGGTCGACGGCGAGCTTCGGCTTCATCGGCTCCTGGACGGGTGCGAACCCGGTGCCGACAGCGTTCACGCTGTCCGGCGTGCCCTGCACGGGTGACGTGGGACCGGAGCCGACACCCACCCCGGACCCCACCGACGAGCCGACCCCGGACCCGACGCCGGACCCGACCGACGAGCCCACGCCGGCGCCGGTCGGCGACCTCTACGTCGACCCGACCACCCAGGCGTACGGCGCCTGGGAGTCCGCGAGCGGCACCGACCGCGACCTGCTGGCGAAGATCGCGCACACACCGCAGGCCTACTGGGTCGGCAACTGGAACGACGCCGTCACGGAACGTGAGGCCGTGGCCGACTACACCGGTCGCGCGGCCGCCGACGGCAGCACCGCGATGCTCGCGGTGTACGCCATCCCCGGCCGGGACTGCGGCAGCCACTCGGGCGGCGGGGTCGAGCAGAGCGAGTACGCCCGGTGGATCGACGAGGTCGCCGCGGGGATCCAGGGCAACCCCTTCGTCGTCCTGGAGCCGGACGCCCTTGCACAGCTCGGCGACTGCGACGGCCAGGGCGACCGCGTCGGGTTCCTGCGGTACGCCGCCGAGCAGCTGACGGAGGCCGGGGGCCGGGTGTACATCGACGCCGGGCACTCGGGCTGGCTGAGCCCGTCCGTCGCGGCGGACCGGCTGAACCAGATCGGGTTCGACCACGCCGTCGGCTTCGCGCTCAACACGTCCAACTACAACCCGACGGCTGCCGAGCGGGCTTACGGCGAGCAGATCTCGGCGCTGACCGGTGGGGCCGGCTACGTCGTCGACACCTCGCGCAACGGCAACGGCTCGAACGGCGAGTGGTGCAACCCGCGCGACCGGGCCCTGGGCGAGCAGCCCCGCCTGGTCGACGACAGCACCGGGCTCGACGCCCTGCTCTGGGTCAAGCTGCCGGGCGAGTCGGACGGCACCTGCAACGGCGGCCCCTCGGCGGGCGCCTGGTGGCAGGAGATCGCCCTGGAGATGGCGGCCAACGCCTCCTGGTGACCCGCCTGCTGCGCGACGCCGGGTCAGCGGCGCACGGAGGTCCTGACGCGGAACCGGGCCGTGCCCGACGACGGCAGCCACCCGCCGTCGTCGGGCACGGCGTCGCTCAGCACCCACCGGGCCGGGTCGATCCGGGGGGCGAAGGTGTCCCCGGCGACCTCCAGGTCCACCTCGGTCACGACGAGCCGGTCCGCGAGCGCCATCGCCTCCGCGTAGACCTGCCCGCCGCCCATCACCCAGACCTCGTCGCCTCCCGGCGCCTCGCGGGCGAGGTCCAGCGCGGCAGGCACCGACGGCGCGACCACCGCGCCGTCGTCGGCCCACCCCTGCTGCCGGGTGACCACCACGTTGGTGCGCCCCGGCAGCGGCCGGAACCGGCGTGGCAGCGACTCCCAGGTGAGCCGGCCCATCACCACCGGGTGCCCGGCCGTCGTGCGGCGGAAGTGCGCGAAGTCCTCGGGGACGTGCCACGGGATCGTCCCGCCCGCACCGATCACCGGACGGCCGGCGTCGTCGCGCGCCTGGGCCCAGATCAGCCCGATCACCGGGGCGTCCTCGGCCCGCAACCCCTCAGACCCTGATCCCTCAGACCTCGGGCCCTCAGACTGCAACGGGGGCCTTGATGCCGGGGTGGTGCTGGTAGCCGAGCACCTCGATGTCCTCGTACTCGTAGGCGTCGATCGACTCGCGCGGGGCGAGGCGCAGCGTCGGGTACGGGTACGGGTCGCGTGCGAGCTGGGTCTCCACCTGCGACACGTGGTTGTCGTAGATGTGGCAGTCCCCACCGGTCCAGACGAAGTCGCCGACCTCGAGCCCGGTCTGCGCCGCGACCATGTGCGTGAGCAGCGCGTAGGAGGCGATGTTGAACGGCACCCCGAGGAACAGGTCGGCCGAGCGCTGGTAGAGCTGGCAGCTCAGGCGGCCGTCCGCCACGTAGAACTGGAAGAGCAGGTGGCACGGCGGCAGGGCCATGTTCTCGATCTCGGCCACGTTCCACGCCGAGACGAGGTGTCGCCGCGAGTCCGGGTTCGTGCGGATCTGCTCGATCACCGCCGCGACCTGGTCCACGTGCCGCCCGTCCGGCGTCGGCCACGAGCGCCACTGCACGCCGTAGACCGGTCCGAGATCACCCTCCGGGGAGGCCCACTCGTCCCAGATGGACACGCCGCGCTCCTGCAGCCACCGCACGTTCGCGTCGCCGCGCAGGAACCACAGCAGCTCGTACGCGATCGACTTCAGGTGCACCCGCTTGGTGGTGACGAGCGGGAAGCCCTGCGACAGGTCGTAGCGGATCTGCCGCCCGAAGACGCTCCGGGTGCCCGTCCCGGTGCGGTCACCCTTGGGGGTGCCGTGCTCCAGGACGTCGCGCAGGAGGTCCTCGTACGGGGTCGCGATCGCCGCGTCGGTCGTCGGAGCAGTCATGCGGACGAGTCTACGGATGCCCCGGCGGGGCCCGACGGAGGCGCTCCGCCCGCCGGTACGGTGGCGCCATGAGCCCCCGACGCCTCGCGACGAACGGCGGTCTCGCCGGCCTGGCGAGCGTGCTTATTGTGCTGCTCTACGCGGCGTACATCGGACGTCGGCTGGGCGATCCCGGAGTCCTCGGCGGCATCGCCGTGCTGCTGGCGGTCGCCGCACTGGCCGTGGGGGGCTGGGCCGGCGTCGTCGCGACGCGGGTCCGCGGCCAGGTGGCGCGGGTCGCCCGGCACCGGCCCGGCACGCCGTTGGTCGTGGGGCGGCCGACGGCGGCACTGACGGCCGAGGCCGGCAGGCTGCAGGCCGGGACGCGCGGCCTGCCGCCCGACTGCCCGGACCGCGAGCACGTCGTATACGCCCTGCTGACCGACCGCGTCGAGCTCTGGGTGCGCGGTGACGAGGCACCGCGCTGGTGGGTGACACTACCGGCGTCCGTCGAGGCCGGCAGCACCCGGGGCGGCGGGTCCACGGTCGATGTCCTGACGGTCCGGGACGCGACGGCCCGGCTCGACCTCCTCCCGACGTCGACCGACGCACGCGCGTGGCCGTCCCGCGCCCACCGGGCGTCCGCCGTCGAGCAGGTGCTGGCGCACCTGAGCCGGTGACGGTGGCCGACGGCGGCACCCCGGGAAGGTTCACGCGGACTGTGTGAAGACGGCCGACGGTCGCGACCCGATCCTGGAGGTCCGGCACTCGGGAAGGGACCCCATGGCGAAGGAAGACGACGCCCCGGTCGAGGACGCGTCGCGCAGGGCCGCCGAGCTCGAGCGCGAGAACGCCGAGCTACGGCGCCTCCTCGCGGCGCAGGCACCGCCGGACGAGCCCCGGGAGAGCGCGCGCCGCCGTCCCGGACGGTCCGCAGCGGCGGTGGCGCTGATCGTCGCGGCCACCCTGCTCGCCCCGGCGGCCGTGATCGCCGCGTGGGCGGAGCGCACGCTCACCGACACCGATCGCTACGTGTCCACCGTCGCCCCCCTCGCGGACGACCCCGTGGTGCAGAGCGCGGTGGCCGGCCGCATCACCCAGGAGCTGATGACGCGACTCGACGTCGCCACGCTCGTCCACGAGGCGGTCGGCGAGCTCCAGGGCACGCTGGACGACCGGGAGATCGCGCCGCGCGCGACCGCGGCCCTGTCGGCGCTCGAGGCCCCGCTGACGAACGGGGTCGAGTCGTTCGTCCGGGAGACGGCGGACCACCTGGTCACCAGTCCGCAGTTCGCCACGCTGTGGGCGGAGGCCAACCGGACGGCGCACCGGCAGCTCGTCGTGGTCATGCAGGGCGCCGACGGCGAGCTGCTCCAGGTGCAGGACGGCCAGCTGACGATCCAGCTCGCCGAGGTGATCGACGTCCTCAAGGAACGCCTCGCGGAGCGAGGGCTCGACGCTGCACGCAGCATCCCGAGCATCGACGCCTCGTTCACGTTGGCCAGGTCGACACAGCTCGTCGACCTGCAGAACCGCTACGGACAGCTCGTCGCACTGGGCACGTGGCTACCGTGGGTCACCCTCGGGCTGTACGCCGCAGCGGCGCTCGTCGCGGTGCGCCCGCTGCGCGCCCTGCTCGGCGCGGGTCTGGCGCTCGCGGTGGCGATGGTCCTGCTCGGTGCCGGTCTCGCGGTCTCCCGCGAGCTGTACCTGGACGCACTGACGGGCCGTGTGCTGCGCCTGGACGCCGCCGAGGCGGTGTTCGACCAGACCGTGTCGTTCCTCCGCATCACGCTGCGCACGGTCGGGGTGCTGGGCATCGTCGTCGCCGTCGCGGCCTACCTGGCAGGGGCCAGCGACTCGGCCCGCACGGTGCGTCGGACCATCGCCAGGTCGTTCGGCCGGCTGCGCACCCGTGCCGAACGGCGCGGTGTCACCACCGGGCGGCTCGGGACCTGGCTCGGCCGCCACGGCCGCGCCGCACGCGGTGCCGTGCTGGCGTGCGGTGCCCTCGTGCTCCTGCTCGCTCCCCAGCTGACGCCGCAGCTCGTGGTGGGTGCCGCGCTGGTCACCGGGGCGGTCGTCGCCGTGCTCGAGCTCCTCGCCAGACCGGCGCGCGGAGGCGACGGCGCAGTCGATCCACCGGGACGCGACGGTGCGCATGACGCCGACGCGCGGACGGCATGAACCCGGCACCCGCGCCGGAGCCGACCGGCGCCGTGGACCACGCCGAGCAGCTGCGGCGGCTGACGATCAACGATGCGCGCCTCGACGACGGACGCGGCGTCGATCCGGTGGTGCTCACACCGCACGACCTCGCCCTCGTCAGGATCGCCGCACTCGTGGCAGGCGCTGGTCACGAGCCCAGCTACGGGGCAGAGATCGACGCTGCGCTCGCGGCGGGCGTGACCGCCGAGGAGATCGTGGACGTCCTGAGCGCCGTCGTGCCGATCGTCGGGCTGCCGACCATCGTGGCCGCGGCGCCAGGCGTCGCGCTCGCTCTCGGCCTCGAGCCGATCGAGGGCTGGGACGACGACGCGCCGCGAGCCGGCGGGAGGATCGACCGGCGCGACGGGACGAGCCCTCCCGGGTGAGAAAGTGCGTTGCTGTTGAGGAGACCGGGAGTCGCTCCTAGGCTGCGAGACGTGCCCGACGGGAGCCGCCAGACGGTCACCGCACGACCCGACCTGAGCTCCGCGTTGCTCGCGGCGAAGGTCGTGCCGCCCGCACCGCGCCGCGCCGCGGTGTCCCGGCGTGCGCTCGTCGAGAGCGCCCGCGACTCCGGGGCCCGCATCGTCGGCGTCACCGCACCGCCGGGGTACGGCAAGTCGACGATGCTCGCGGAGTGGGCCGGCCTCGAGGACCGCGTGGTGGCATGGGCGGCTGTCGACAGGCTGGACGACGACCCCGCGGGCCTGCTCACCCTCCTCGCCCTCGCGTGCGAGCGCGTCTCACCCGACGTCGCGGCCGTGGCTGCCGAGATGCGCGGGACCGGGCCGATGATGCTCGGGCGCTCCGCCTCCTTGCTGGCCTCGGCGCTGGCGCGGGCACGCACGCCCTTCGTGCTCTTTGTCGACGACCTGCACGAGGCGGACTCGCTGGGCTGCCAGGACGCGCTGGAGATCGTGCTCCGCGGCGTCCCGGAAGGTTCGCAGGTCGTCGTCGCCGGCCGGCACACGCTGGGGCATCTCGCACGACGGCGCGTCGAGGGCGACCTTCTCGAGATCGGCCCGGCCGACCTGCGGGTGGACGACGAGGGTGCGCGGGCGATCTACCGGGCCGCGGGCGTCGAGGCCGACCACGGCATCGAGACGGTGGTGCGGCGGTGCGAGGGCTGGCCGACGGGCGACTTCCTCTGCGCGCTGCTCGTGCGTGCCGGGGAGGAGGCGTCGGCGCTGGCGGGGGACGACAGGTTCGTCGCCGACTACCTGTACCGGGAGTGCATGGTCAGGTTGTCCCCGCAGACGCAGCGGTTCCTGAGGCGCACCGCCGTCCTGGACCAGCTCTCGGCAGAGGCGTGCGACGCGGTCCTCGACACGGCGGACTCGGCGGCACGGCTGCGTGAGCTTGAGGACGCCAACCTGTTCCTGGTACCGCTCGACCACCGGCGCGGCTGGTTCCGCTACCACTCCCTGTTCCGCGAGTACCTGCTCTCAGAGCTGGACCGCACGGAGCACGGCGTCGTCGCCACGCTGCACCGACGGGCGGCCGCCTGGTTCACGGCCCACCGGCTCGAGGCCCGGGCCGTGGAGCACCTGCTGGCAGCCGGCGACGTCGAGGATGCTGCCCTGCTCGTGGCCGAGCTGGCGCTGCCCACCTACCAGGAGGGTCAGGTGGCCGTCGTCTCGCGCTGGCTCGAGGAGCTGGGCGAGCGCACCGTCGAGGCGTTCCCCCAGCTCACCGTCGTGGCCGCGTGGAAGGCCCTCCTCCTGGGGGAGTCGCCCGCCGCGGAGCGCTGGGCCGCGATGCTCGAACGCTTCGACGCGACCGGCCTGCCGGCGGACGAGAGCACGGCGCTCGAGTCGGCACGCTGCCAGATCCGGGCGGCCATGTGTGTGGACGGCCCGGAGGAGGCGCTCGCCTGCGCGCGCTTCGCCGTCGAGCACGAGCCCGCCTGGAGCCCGTGGCGTGACCAGGCGCTCCACCTGCTCGGGTCGGTCCACCTCCTGAGCGGAGACGTCGACGCGGCGCGGGAGGCGTTCCTCGCGGCCGCGGACCAGGGCGCGACCGCCGGAAACCCTGACTCGATCATCCTGAGCGAGGGGGAGCTCGCCGTCCTCGCCATCGACGAGGGGAGCTGGGCGGACGCCGACGAGCACGCACGGGCCGCGGTGCGCACGATCGACGAGCACCACATGGAGGGCTACTCCACGACGGCTCTCGCCCAGGCGGCGAGCGGCCGGGTCGCGCTGCACCGTGGCGAGGTCACGGTCGCCGAGAGACTGCTGGCACGAGCGATGCGTGCTCGCGTCCAGTGCACCCACGTCCTGCCGTTCCTGGCGATGCGCGTACGGCTCCAGCTCGGCTACGCGTACATGACGCTCGGAGACCGGACGACCGCCATGCACCTCGCGGCCGAGGCTGCCGAGCTCCTGCGCCGTCGTCCTCGGGTCGGCCTGCTGGCGCAGGAGGTCACCGGGTTCCGGACACGTCTCGAACGCCTCGCCGCATCACCCGGCGCACCACCGCTCACCCCGGCCGAGCACCGGCTGCTCCCCTATCTCCAGACGCACCTGACGATGGCCGAGATCGGCAGCCGGCTGTTCGTCTCGCGCAACACGGTGAGCACCCAGGTCGGGTCGATCTACCGCAAGCTCGGCGTGACGACCCGTGGCGCCGCCGTGGAGCGGGCGACCGACATCGGACTGCTCGGAGGCTGAGCACTCGGCGGCACCACTCGCCGCGTTCGTGCGATCTGCGTGATGCTCCCCCCGAGCCCACCGACCTACGGTGACGGTGCTGGTACGTGGGCACCCGCCCGGGGACCACGCCGCCACGCCGTCCTGGACGTGGAGCAGACAGGAGAGCGCTGATGAGTGACGATCCTCGCCGCACGGTCGTCGGCAGCCCGCTGCCGGTCGAACGGTCGCTGCCCTTCCCTGCGCGCCGGTCGGGCAGCGTCGCAGGCCGGACGCTCGGCGAGTCGACGTACTCGCCGCTCCCGCCCGAGCGCCGGCTCCCTCCCGGAGCGCCCAACATCCTCGTGATCCTCATCGACGACGCGGGGCCCGCGCTCCCGACGACGCTGGGTGGCGCCGTGCGGACACCGACGCTCGACCGCGTCAGGGCGAACGGCGTCGGCTACAACCGCTTCCACACGACGGCGATGTGCTCGCCCACGCGCGCATCGCTCCTGACCGGACGCAACCAGCACCGGGTCGGCAACGGGCAGATCGCCGAGCTGGCGAACGACTGGGACGGGTACTCCGGTCGCATCCCTGCGAGCAGCGCCACCGTCGCCGAGGTGCTGCGCCAGTACGGGTACTCGACGGGCGCCTGGGGCAAGTGGCACAACACGCCGGCCGAGGAGACGACGGCGGCCGGCCCGTTCGACCGATGGCCCACCGGGTACGGCTTCGAGTACTTCTACGGCTTCCTCGCCGGAGAAGCCTCCCAGTACGAGCCGAACATGGTGCGCAACACCACCACGGTCCT
This sequence comes from Isoptericola halotolerans, assembly GCF_013149785.1. Taxonomy (GTDB): domain Bacteria; phylum Actinomycetota; class Actinomycetes; order Actinomycetales; family Cellulomonadaceae; genus Isoptericola; species Isoptericola halotolerans. The sequence goes on along the minus strand of NZ_JABEZU010000002.1, from coordinate 387,178 downwards.
CCCGCCGAAGACTCCGGAGGAGGGGTACCACCTCAGCGAGGACATCGCGGACGACGCGACGAGATGGCTCCGGGACCACACGGCGAACGCACCCGACAAGCCGTTCTTCATGTACTGGGCCACCGGCGCGCTGCACGGCCCGCACCACATCATGAAGGAGTGGGCCGACAGGTACGCCGGTGCGTTCGACGACGGGTGGGACGCCTACCGGGAACGCTCGTTCAGGGGCGCCAAGGCTGCCGGCTGGGTTCCCGAGGACGCCGAGCTCACACCACGACCGGAGCAGCTCGACGCGTGGGACGACATCCCGGAGCATCAGAAGCCGTTCCAGCGGCGGCTCATGGAGGTGGCCGCAGGGTTCGGCGAGCACGCCGACGTGCAGGCAGGCCGCGTCATCGACGAGATCGAGCGCCTGGGTCACCTCGAGAACACGCTGGTGTTCTACATCTGGGGTGACAACGGATCCTCGGGTGAGGGGCAGAACGGCACCATCAGCGAGCTCCTCGCCCAGAACGGGATCCCGACGACGGTCGACCAGCACATCGAGGCCCTCGACGACCTCGGCGGGCTGGACGCGCTCGGGACCCCCGCGACCGACAACATGTACCACGCGGGCTGGGCCTGGGCGGGTTCGTCCCCGTACCAGGGCATGAAGCTGATGGCCTCCCATCTCGGGGGCACCCGCAACCCGCTGTTCGTCAGCTGGCCGGCGCGTCTCGAGCCGGACCCGCAGCCCCGCACACAGTTCAGCCACGTCAACGACGTGGTCCCCACCATCTACGAGATCCTCGGCATCACCGCCCCGGAGACGGTCGGCGGCGTCCCGCAGGACCCGATCGACGGGACGAGCCTCGCCTACTCGTTCGACGACGCCCAGGCCGAGGAGCGGCACCGCACGCAGTACTTCGAGGTCATGGCGAGCCGCTCGATCTACGCCGACGGGTGGATGGCCAGCGCGACCGGCCCGCGCCTGCCGTGGGTGCCCGGCCTGCCGCCGGGCATCAAGACCTGGACGCCGGACCAGGACCGGTGGGAACTCTACCACCTGGACTCCGACTGGAGCCAGGCCCGAGACCTCACCGACGAGTACCCCGAGAGGCTGGCCGAGCTCAAGGAGACCTTCGCGATCGAGGCCGCTCGCAACGACGTCCTGCCGGTCGGCGCTGGGCTCTGGGTGCCCGTGATGCACCCGGAGTACCGCATCACGCCGCCCTACTCGCAGTGGACCCTGTCCGGGGACACCGTCCGGATCCCCGAGTTCTGCGCCCCGGCCCTGGGCAACCGGCCGAACGTCGTGACCATGGACGTCACCGTCGGCGACGGGGCGGACGGGGTGCTGTACAAGCTGGGCGGTGCGGGTGGCGGGCTCACGTGCTTCCTGCTGGACGGCGTCCTCGTGTACGAGTACAACCTCTTCCTCGTGCAGCGGACGGTCGTCCGTTCGGACGGCCCCGTGCCCGCCGGGAGCCACGAGGTCGAGATCGAGACGCGGTTCGCCGGCGATCCCCGTCCCGCCGGACCCCTGCAGGTGTCGCTGCGCGTCGACGGTGCCGAGGTCGGATCAGGCACCGTCCCGGTCAGTGCACCCCTGCTCTTCTCCGCGAACGACTGCCTCGACATCGGGCGCGCCTACGGAGGTGCGGTCTCGCGGACCTACGCGGACCGCCTGCCCTTCGCGCTGGAAGGACGCATCGGCACCGTGCACGTGGAGTACCTTCGCCCCGCATCGGCACCGTGACCTCGGCTGCTTCCGCGCCCGACGGGACGATGACGTTCGTCCCTGGTGGGACGTTCATGATGGGCAGCGACGACTTCTACCCTGACGAGCGGCCCGTCCACCGCCGGGTCGTCGAGCCGTTCCTGCTCGACCGTCACGTGGTCACGAACGAGGACTTCGCACGCTTCGTCGCGGACACCGGTCACGTGACGGTCGCCGAGCGGCCGCTCGAGGAGTCCGACTACCCGGACGCCGCTCCCTGGCAGCGGGCACCGGGCGCTCTGGTGTTCACGGCGACCCAGGGGCCCGTCGACCTGCGGGACTGGAGCCGGTGGTGGCGCTGGCAGCCCGGTGCGCAGTGGCGCCACCCCGAAGGGCCGGGCTCGTCCGTCGAGGCACGGATGGACCACCCCGTCGTCCAGGTGTCCTTCGAGGACGCGGCCGCCTACGCGCGCTGGGCGGGCAAGCGGCTGCCCACGGAGGCCGAGCACGAGTACGCCGCCCGCGGCGGTGGCGACGACCGTGCCCCGTTCGCCTGGGGAGACGAGCAGCACCCGGGCGGCGTCGTCCAGGCGAACACGTGGCTCGGGCGGTTCCCCTACGACAACCAAGGGCCGTTCGGTGCCTCGACCGCCCCCGTGGGTTCCTACCCGGGCAACGGGTTCGGCCTGTCCGACATGATCGGCAACGTCTGGGAGTGGACGAGCGACTACTACACACAGCGTCATCACCCGCCCGGCACGGCCCCGGTCGACGCCGGGGCGCGCCCCACCCTGCTGGCGGGCGTCGGTGCCGAACCGGGTTCGCGCATCCCACGGCGGGTCCTCAAGGGCGGGTCGTACCTGTGCTCCCCGGACTACTGCCTCCGCTTCCGTCCGTCGGCCCGCTCACCGCAGGCGGAGGACACCGCCACGACGCACATCGGGTTCCGCTGCGCGCGCGACCGTTGACGGCCGCCGCCCGGACTTCACCCATTCTGCGTGAGGACGCCGTGGCCAGGTGGAGCGAACCTTGACTGGGGCCCGCGACCGGCGCGGGCGTGCATCGGGAGGACGGTCACGATGACGCAAGACCTCAGCGACCCGCTCGACGGCGGGCTCGGCGACCTGGAGGAGTCCGGTCCCATCGACTTCCTGATCATCGAGCTGCCCACGGACCGCGCCACCGGCGACGCCGCCTTCCCCCACCTGCTGGACCTGGTGGACCGGGGCATCGTCCGGGTCCTCGATCTCGTGGTCGTCCGACGGCAACCCGACGACACCGTCACCGCGGTCGGCCTCGAGGAGCTCGACGACGGTTCGACGGGCCTGGAGGTGTTCGCCGGGGCCCGGTCCGGGCTACTCGACGACGAAGACCTGGCCGAGGCCGCGCAGACGGTCGAACCCGGCCGGACCGCCGTGATCCTCGTCTACGAGAACACCTGGGCCGCGCCCTTCGCCCTGGCGCTGCGGCGCAACGGTGCGCAGCTGGTCGCGAACGGACGCATCCCCGTCCAGGCCCTGCTCGCGTCCCTGGACGCCTCGGACGCCTGAAACCTGCTCGCTCGGAGAAACGGAGAATCTCGTGCCCGGACTGCTCCGCGGTGTCGCTCGCACCGCCGTCGTCGCCGGGACGGCGACCGCCGTCTCGAACCGCGTCTCGCGCCGCCAGGCAGGGCGCTGGGCCGCGCAGGAGAGCGCGCGACCACCCGCCCCGGCGTACGCCGCCCCGGACCCCTGGTCCGCGCCGGCACCTCCTGCCCCGCCCCCCGTCCCGCCGTCGCCGGCCCCTGGCCCGACCAGCATGGACGCTCGGATCGAACAGCTCGGACGACTGGCCGCGCTCCGTGACCAGGGAGTCCTCAGCCCTGCCGAGTTCGACGCGCAGAAGGCGCGCATCCTCGCCGACTGAGCCGCCTCGGCACCGACCGCTAGGACGGCTCCGCGGAGTCGGCAGACCGGGCGTGCTTCGGTGGGTGCGGCGGGTCGAGGGGCTCCTGCGGGGTGGCCCCCGGCTCGTCCGCGCGCAGGTGAGCACCGTGCTGCACCGCTGTGGGCTGCCCGGTCGCCTCGGCACCGGCGACGTCGGGGCCGGTCACCCAGCCCCGCTCGGGGTGCACGTCGGTCCCGTCGGCGGACGACGCGTCGTCGGGCGAGACGCCGGGCAGCTCGTCCGGCAGGATCTTCCCCGACCCGAAGTCGGACCTGTCCCGAGTACTCATCCTCCGATCCAAGCACCGTCCGCCCCCACCCGCCCGGTGTGACGGGTGCCGTCGCGCCCAGCGGCACCGGGGTGGGAAGATCGGGAGCATGACCGACCAGACCAACGACACCGACACCCCCGCCGCCGTCACCCCCAGCCCGACCGACCCGCTGTGGGTCGAGCGCACCGGGACCCGCACCTACCGCGGTCACACCGCCCGGGGCGCCAGCGTCGAGATCGGCCCGGCCGACCAGGGGGCAGTCTTCACCCCGGGCGAGCTGCTGAAGATCGCCCTGGCCGCGTGCGCCGGAATGGCCAGCGACACCAAGTTCTCCCGGGTGCTCGGTGACGACTACCGCGTCACGGTCCGGGTCGAGGACCCCAAGGACATGGCGGACGACCGCTACCCGGTCCTCACCGAGAAGTTCGAGATCGACCTGTCGAGCCTGGACGACAAGACCCGTGAGAAGACGCTGCTGCTCGCCCAGCGCTCGATCGACCGGGCTTGCACCGTCGGCCGGACGCTCAAGGCCGGCGCCGAGGTCCCGCCCGCACAGTTCTCCCCGCACGCGGACTCCTGAGGCCATGACGCGTCGCGCGCGCCGCGTCGAGGTGTCCCGGCTCGTGCCGGTCGACGCCGAGTCGGCGTTCGCCACGGTGGTCGACCCCCGGCACCACCCGCGCTGGATCCCGCTGACCCGCTACGAGGGCCCGACGGCGGCCCCCGGCCCGGGCGAGGAGTTCACGATGGTCAGCGGGCCGGGTGCGCGACGGGGCACTTCCGGGTTCGTCGACCGGATGGTGGTGGTGGACCACGACCCACCGTCGACGGCGCACGGCACCGTGGGGCGCAGCGTGGTCCGCAAGGCGGGTCCCGCGCTCGTCGGGCTCGCCGGCCTCGACGTCGTCCCCGTGGACGAGGGCAGGTCGCGCGTCGTGTGGTGGGAGGAGGTGCGGCTCGCCGGCCCGTGGCCGCGCCGGCCGAACGAGCTCGTCGTCGGTGTGTTCCTGCGCGGGATGCTGTGGCTCGCGCTGTGGAGGTTCGGCCGAGAGAGCAGACGGCGTCGCGGGTAGAGTCGCGGAAATGAGCCCGTCGGACGCGACCCCGGAAGGCGGACGCGAGGTCGAGAGCTGGACCCGCTACCGCCCCACCCCCCTGCTGGACTCCCTGCTCGACAAGGCCGTCACGATCCCGTCCGCCGCGATCCACCAGCACGTCGACTCGGTCCGGCGCCGCAACCCCGAGGCAGACCCGGCCCGGGTGATCCGCATCCTGGAGCGCGAGTACGTCACCGTGGTCTCGACCACCGGGGGCGCGGTCGGTGCGGCCGCCGCGGCCCCCGCGGTCGGCACAACGGCCGCAGCCGTCCTCACCACCAGTGACATCGCGACGTTCTTCGCGACGTCGGCGGCGTTCTCGCTGGCGGTCGCGGACGTGCACGGCGTCGCCATCGACGACGTCGGCCGACGCCGCGCGCTGCTGCTGGCGAGCGTGCTCGGCGAGGGCGGTGCCCGCGACGTCCAGCGCGCTGCCGAGGGCTCCCAGCTCGCGTGGGGCAAGGTGCTGCTGACCTCGATGCCGCAGACGGCGATCAAGCGGGTCAACAACGTGCTCACGCACCGGTTCCTCAAGCGTCAGGTCGCCAAGCAGGGCACGTTGGCGCTCGGCCGGATGATCCCCTTCGGGGTGGGTGCCGTCGTCGGGTTCGCCGGCGGCCGGGCGCTCGGTCACGGCGTGGTCGCGCAGTCGCGCACCGCGTTCGGGCCGCCGCCGCCGCACTTCCCGCGCGTGATCGAGAACGAGCGCGCGGCGATCGAGGCGGGCACCGCCGTGGGCCGTCGACCTGTGCGGTTCCGCCGATTCCGGCGGCGAGGTTCGGCGATCTCCGACGACGACGGCGCGTACCCGGGCGCGTAGGGTCGGGACCGTGAGCACCTCACCTGACCACGCCACCGCCGTCGACCCCGCGCTCGCCGACCGCCTGCCGGCGCTGCGCGAGCAGTACGCCGCCCTGCAGGCCCGTGGACTGAGTCTCGACCTCACCCGCGGCAAGCCCTCGGCCGAGCAGCTCGACCTGTCCGAGCCGATGCTGTCCCTGCCCGGCGAGGGTAACCACACCTCCGCGTCCGGCACGGACGTGCGCAACTACGGCGGGCTCGCGGGCCTGCCGGAGCTGCGTGAGATCTTCGCCGAGCTGCTCGGGGTACCGACCGACCAGCTCCTCGCCCAGGACAACGCCTCCCTGCGCCTCATGTACGACTGCGTGGTGCAGGCGATGCTGTTCGGGGCTCCCGGCGGCGACGGGCCGTGGTCCGCGTCCGACGGACCGATCACGTTCATCTGCCCGGTGCCCGGGTACGACCGGCACTTCGCGATCTGCGAGGAGCTGGGCATCCGTATGGTGACCGTCCCCATGACGCCGGACGGCCCCGACGCGGAGGCGGTCGCCGCCCTCGTGGCCGAGGACCCGTCGGTCAAGGGCATGTGGGCCGTGCCGACCTACGCCAACCCGGACGGCTCGGTGGTCTCCGAGGCGGTCGCGCGGCGGCTGGTCTCGATGCCGACCGCTGCTCCGGACTTCCGCATCTTCTGGGACAACGCCTACGCGGTGCACCACCTCACCGAGCACGAGACCAAGACGGCGAACGCGATCGAGCTGGCCGCCGAGGCGGGCCACCCCGACCGCGTGCTGATGTTCGCCTCGACGTCGAAGGTGGCCTTCGCGGGCGCCGGCGTGTCCTTCCTCGCGTCCTCCCCTGCGAACATCGCCTGGTTCTCCCAGCACCTGTCGTTCCGCTCGATCGGCCCGGACAAGGTGAACCAGCTCCGGCACGCGCTGTTCTTCGGGGACGCCGCGGGCGTCCGCGCCCACATGGCGAAGCACCGCGAGATCCTCGCGCCGAAGTTCGAGGCGGTGACGTCGATCCTCACCGAGCGGCTCGCCGACACGGGCGTCGCGACGTGGACCGACCCGGACGGCGGCTACTTCGTCTCGGTGGACGTGGTGCCGGGCACGGCGTCACGGGTCGTGGAGCTCGCGGGCGAGGCCGGCATCAAGCTGACCCCGGCCGGCGCGACGTTCCCCTACGGTGACGACCCGCAGAACCGCAACATCCGGTTGGCCCCGTCGATGCCCCCGCTGGACGAGGTCCGCGTGGCGATGGACGGTGTCGCAACGTGCATCCTGCTCGCCGCCGCGGAGGCCGTCACCTCCTGACCCGTTTCACGTGGTGGGTGCACGACACGCCGGTCACCCCGTCAGGTGGCCGGCGTGTCGTACACCCACAACGCGCGGTCAGCCGCCGAGGACGGCCTTGAGGAACGCCTGGGTCCGTTCGTGGGACGGGTTGGTGAACATCGTCTCGGGGTCCGCCTCCTCGACGATCTGCCCCTTGTCGAACATCAGCACACGGTCCGACACCTCACGGGCGAACTGCATCTCGTGCGTGACCAGCAGCATCGTGATGTCGGTCGTGTCCGCGATCTCTCGCAGCACGTCCAGCACGTCGGCCACGATCTCCGGGTCGAGAGCGGAGGTCACCTCGTCGAGGAGGAGGATCTCCGGGTCCATCGCCAGCGCCCGGGCGATCGCCACACGCTGCTGCTGACCTCCCGAGAGCTCGTTCGTCTTGAAGTCGCGCTTCTCCGACATCCCGACCTTGTCGAGCAGGCGCTCGGCGTCGGCGACGGCCTCGTCCTTCGACTTCTTCAGCACATGGACGGGCGACTCGATGATGTTCTCCAGCACCGACATGTTCGGGAACAGGTTGAACTGCTGGAAGACCATCCCGACCCGGTTGCGCACCACCCGGCGACGCCTCTCGGGGACGGCGACCCACTTCTCGCCCTTGTACTCGTGCGTGTACGGGTCGCCGTCGATGAGGATGAGGCCCCCGCTGAGCTCCTCGAGCGTCATGAGCAGGCGCAGGATGGTGGTCTTGCCCGAGCCGGACGGACCGATCAGCGTGATCCGCTGGCCCTGCGGCACGGAGAAGTTCAGTCGGTCCAGGACGGTGTTGTCGCCGAACCGCTTGACGACGTCCTGGAACTCGATCGCGGGTACGTCACCCGGGGTGGTGGTCATGGTCTGGCTTCCTGTGGGACGGGTCGAATCAGGCAAGGCGGGTCTCCATCCTGCGCACCAGCAGCGACGTCGGATAGCTCACCGCGAGGAAGAGCAGTCCGACCATCGTGAGCGCCTCGATGTAGGAGAACGTGCCGGCACCGAACTGCTGGGCAGCCGTGTACATCTCCACCACGGAGATCGCGAAGAGGAACGGCGTCTCCTTGAACATCGAGATCGCGTAGTTGCCCAGGCCCGGCAGCGTGTTACGGATCGCCTGCGGCAGGATCACCGCACGCCAGGTGCGTCCCGGCGCCATGTTCAGCGCGGTCGCCGCCTCCCACTGCCCCTTCGGGACCGCCTCGATCCCGGCGCGGTAGACCTCGGACATGTACGTCGCGTAGTGGATGCCGAGCACGACGCAGCCGATCGCGAGCCCGGGGATCCACGGCGGGGAGAGCAGGTAGACGAACACCAGCTGGACCAGCAGCGGCGTCATCCGGATGAAGTCCACGACGAACTTCAACGGAATCCGCACCCACCGGCTCGGGGACCGCATCGCCAGGGCGATGAAGAGGCCGAGGATCGAGGCGATCACCATACCGACGACGGTCGCCTGGATGGTGACCACCAGGCCCTCGAGCAGCTTGGGCAGGACGTCCCACGCCCGCTCCCAGCTCCAGATGTCGCCCATCAGATCGCCCCCCTCGCCTCAGGAACCTTCGGGGCATACATCGCCCTGGGCTTCAGCCCGAAGGCCTCTCGCAGGCTCGGACGGGTCCCCCGGCCGAGGCGCCGCTTGGCACGCTCCTCGAGCAGGTTCATGCCCCAGGTGAGCAGATAGGCGATGACGAAGTAGACGAGTAGTCCTGCCGTGTAGCTGAAGATCGTGTCGGCCGTGGCCCGGCGCAGCTCCACGGTCCAGAAGTTCACGTCCTGCAGCGTGATGTAGTACGCCAGAGCCGAGCCCTTGAGGAGCTGGATCAGCAAGTTCGCGAGCATGGGGATCATGAGCGCCCAGGCCTGCGGGAAGATCACGCGTCGCACCTTGTGCAGCCAGGTCATGTTCAGCGCGGTGGCGGCCTCCCACTGGCCCTTCGGGACGGAGGCGATGGACCCGCGCACCACCTCGGAGGCGTAGGCACCGTAGTTGAGCCCCAGGGCGAGCACCGCGACCGCGAGCGCCTCCATCTTGAACCCGAACTGCGGCAGCACGTAGAAGAGCCAGAAGAGCTGGACCACGAGCGACGTGCCACGGAAGAACTCGACGACGACGCGGGACGGCCCGCGCACCCAGAGCGACTGGGTGCGCGAGCCGAACCCGAGGACGACGGCGACGACCATCGCGAGGACGGCGCCGCCGAGCGTCATCTGCAGAGTGACGAGTACACCGTCGGCAAGGCCGGGAAGCCTGTCGACCAGCGTCTGGAGATCGTCTGACATCAGGTCAGTAGTCCAGCCCCAGCTCGTCGGCAAGGTCGGAGAGGTCCTGGTCCGGGTCGCAGAGCTGGTCCACCGTCAGACCCTCGGGGGGGAACTCCGCGGAGGCGAAGCCGAACGGCTCCATGATCTCGAGCCACGCGGCCTCGTCACCCACGTAGGTGGCGAGCTGCTCGTTGTAGGCCTCGAGGAGCTCGGTGTCACCCTGGCGGAAGACCTCTGCACCCGCGCCGATCTGCGGCTCACCGTTGATCGTCGCGACGAACGCCTCGGTCGCCTCGACAGGCTGGTCGGTCTCCTCGGCCATCGCGCGGATCGAGATGCCCGTCAGGGCGAAGGCGTCGGCGCGACCGGAGGCGACGGCGTCCAGGCCGGCCTGGCGGTCGGGCACCTCCATGGCCTCGACGTCGGTCTCCTCGGCGTAGCCTGCCTCGATCGCACCCGAGGTGACGGCGAGCGTCAGGCCCGAGCCCTCCACCGACTGCCAGTCGACGAGGCCGTCCGGGTTGCCCTCGGGCACCAGGAAGGCCGTGGTGTACATGATCGTCGGGTCGGCGAAAGCGACCTGCTCGCAGCGCTCCGGCAGGATCGACATGCCCGCGCTGACGGCGTCGAACCGGTCCGCCGTGACGCCGGGGATCAGGGAGCCCCACTCGACCTGGGTACCGGTGACCTCGTCGATACCGAGCTCACCGTAGATCTGCCGGCCGAGCTCGATGGTGGCGCCGGTGAGCTCGCCACCCTCCTCGTAGCTGTACGGCACCTCGCCGAAGAAGCCGACATCGATCGTGCCGGCGTCCTGCAATGCGGCGAGCGTCGAGCCGTCGCCGTCCCCGTCTCCCGATCCGCCCTCGTCGACGCTCGAGCAAGCGCCCAGCGCGGTCAGAGCAAGAACTGAGCCGGCCGCGGCCAGTGCGCGGCGGCGATGCGTGGTCCTGGTGGACTGCACGGTGGTCTCCTTCCGTCGCCCCGACGCGAGCGCTGCGGGGCTGGATGTGCGGACGATGCGCCACGGTAGCGGCGTTCTGGACGATCCGACAATGGGCGTGTCGGCTCGTCTGATTGTCTACAATCTTAGAGCGCCGCGCGTTGGCGCGGCTAGAGACGGCAGAATTCACCTCGCGACACATGCCGGCAACATCGCGGCGCCCGTGATCGTTGTCATGTCGTGACCTCGGAAGGACCTCGCATGCCCTCGACCGGCCGGCCTGCCCCGGGCGCAGCACCCGCGCTCTCCCCCGTGACCAGACCCTCGACGGTCGACCTCATCACCGCCGAGCTGCGCAACGCGATCTACTCCGGGGCGCTGCGCGTCGGGTCACCGATCCGCGAGGTCGAGATGGCCGGTCAGCTCGGCGTCAGCCGCGGACCGTTCCGCGAGGCGGCGCAGCGCCTCGTCTCGGAAGGGCTCGTGGTCGCCACCCCGGGACGCGGCCTGTCGGTGCGCACCATCGGCAAGGACCGGATCCGGCCCCTGTACGCCGCGCGGACCGTCGTCGAGACGTCGGCCGCGCGGATCGCCGTCGCCGAGGCCGGCGACGAGCAGGTCGCCTCCGTCCGTGCCGCGCACGACGCGCTCGTGCGCGCCGACGCGACGCACGACGCCCTGCAGGTCGGCGCCGCCGACCTCAACGTGCACTGGGCTCTGGTCGCCGCCAGCGGCAACCCGTGGCTGCTGCGCTGGATGACCACGCTCATCGTCGAGGTCCGCATCGCCAGCTTCACCGTCAGCGAGGAGTACGTGGTGCGCAAGGACGCGGCCGAGTCCCACGCACCGCTCGTCGAGCGGCTCGAGGCCCGCGACGCCGACGGCCTGGACGCCGCGATCCGCGCCAACCTCGACGACGCCGTGACGCGTCTGCTCACCCCGGAGGCCGCCGGGGTCGAGACGCTCGAGGAACCTCGCCCGCTGCCCGCGCCCCGGCTGGACCCGATCGACCTCTGAGTCAGGTCAGCGGCTGAGCTGCCCCGCCTGCGCGCGACGCTCGCGCTCGTAGTCGGCCGCCCGCCACGACGTCATCCCGCCGACGACGACGGCGACCGGCTCGTCCGCCGCGTCGCGCAGCACCTCGATCGGCTCGCCGACCGGCCCGAACCCGTCGTGCACCTCGGGGCGGAGCGCCGCGCCGTCCACGGTGAGCTCCTCGGCCCCGACGAAGGGGTCCGCCTGCCGGGGGTCGATCGACCACAGCCGGCCCCCCAGCCGCACCACGTCGACCATGCCCCACAGGTTCGCGAACCGTCCCGTCCACCGGTCGAGGGGGTGCGTGTCACCCGACAGCGAGCCCTGCGTGACGGTGCCGCCCGCACCCGCGGCCGTCCCGCCGTCGTCGGGCAGGGACCGGCTGACCAGGGAGAACAGCCCGGAGGCGATCTGGTCCGCCGGGCCGTCGACGGCGTTCGTCAGGACCGCGACGGCGACGCGACGGGCCGGGTCGCACCAGGTACGGGTGATCTGGCCCGGGAAGCCACCCGAGTGCCCGACGACGCGGCGCCCGCCGATCTCGCGCACCTCGAACCCCAGGCCGTACTCCCGACGCGGCGCGCCGGGTCGGTCGACCACGGACTCCGCGCGCTGCAGCAGCCGCCGCGTCTGCGGCTCCAGCAGGTCGGAGCCCTCGCCGTGCGCGGCCGCCCACCGCACCAGGTCGCGGGCGGTGGAGCAGAAGCCCGTGGCCGCGGCGAGCGCCCCGGTGGTGACGGCGGCGACGGGCAGCCGGCCGTCGGCGAAGCGCACGGGCAGACCTGGTTCGGCGAGCGTCGGGGCCGAGTGACCGACGACGGCACGGCGCTCCAGGCCCTCGTCCAGCTCCGGGTACGTGTCGGCCAGACCGAGCGGCTCGAGCAGGTCGGTGCTCACGTGCTCGGCGTACGAGACTCCGGTGACGGCCTCGATGGCGAGGCCGAGCAGCCCGTAGGCGAGGTTCGAGTACTTGAACGCCTCGCCGCGGCCGAGCACGTCGCCACCGGAGAGCACCTCGTCCAGCAGGCGCGCACGGTCGGGGAAGGGTGCTCCGAGCTGCCAGAAGTCCGCGTCCCGGCCGTCGCGGCGGACCCCGCCGGTGTGCCCGAGCGCCTCGCGGACGGTGACCTCTCCCACGGGGGCGCGGCCGATCTCGGGCACGAACGTCCCCAGACGGTCGTCGAGGCGCATCTGACCCCGCTCGACCAGGCGCGCCACGGCGGTGGCCGTGAACGTCTTCGAGTGCGAGGCGACCCGGAACAGGTGGTCGGGACGCAGCGGGGTGCCGGAGGTGAGGTCGGTGACGCCCCACGCACCGTCGAGGACCACCTCGTCACCGACGAGCACGGCGTACTGGACGCCCGGGACCCGTGCGAGCGCGGCTCGGGTCGTGACCCAGTCCGCGAGGTAGGAGGTGTTCAGGTCCGGGGTCGAGCGTGCGCGGGCACGCTCGGGAGCGCCGACGGTCATGCCCGTCACCCTAGCCGGGGAGACCGATGAAAAGACTGTCGGAGGCGGGTCCTACGTTCTAGTTTGGAAACCACACCCCTAGGAGCCACCATGACCGACCACGCGGGAGGACCCCCGCCCCTCGCCGTCGAGGCCACGGGCCTCGTCAAGCACTTCACCTCCGGCAAGAAGACCACCAAGGCTGTCGACGGCGTCGACCTGACCATCCCCCACGGGAGCGTCTTCGGGCTGCTCGGCCCCAACGGTGCCGGCAAGACGACCGTCGTGCGCATGCTCGCGACGCTGCTGCGACCGGACGGCGGCACCGCCCGGGTGCTGGGCCACGACGTCGTGCACGACGCCGACGCCGTCCGCGGCGCCGTCGGGCTCACCGGGCAGTACGCCTCGGTCGACGAGGACCTGACCGGCACGGAGAACCTGCTCATGCTCGCCCGGCTGTACGGTTTCCGCGGCCGGGCCGCGACCCAGCGGGTGGCGAACCTGCTCGAGGCGTTCAGCCTCACCGACGCCGGCTCCCGCCAGGTCAAGACGTACTCCGGCGGCATGCGGCGGCGCATCGACCTCGCCGCGTCCCTCGTGCTCTCGCCCCGGGTGCTGTTCCTCGACGAGCCGACCACCGGCCTCGACCCTCGCTCGCGCAACCAGGTGTGGGACATCGTGCGGGTGCTGGTCGAGGACGGGGCGACCGTGCTGCTCACGACGCAGTACCTCGAGGAGGCCGACCAGCTCGCCGACCGGATCGGCGTGATCGACCACGGCAGGCTCATCGCCGAGGGCACGTCGACCGAGCTCAAGCGGTCCGTCGGGCAGGGTGCGGTGGACCTCCGCCTGGCGGACGCCACGCAGCGCGCCGAGGCCGCCGCCGTCGTGCATCGGGTCCTGGGCACCGAGCCGACTCTGCCGACGGACCCGTACGCCCTCAACGCCCGGGTGCCCGACGACGGCGCCCACCTCGTGGCGCAGGTCCTGCCAGCCCTCGGCGAGGCGGGGATCGCCGTGCCCGAGTTCTCTCTCGGTCAGCCGAGCCTCGACGAGGTGTTCCTGACCTTGACCGGCGAGCCGCTGCCCGCGGACGAGACGAACGACGGCGCTGCCGTCGAGGAGGAGGTGGCCCGATGAGCGCCGTCGACATCAGCACGACGTCCCTGCGCGAGGCCGTGGCGCTCGAGTCGCGCCCGTCGCGTCCCTCGGCGGTCGCCAGCTCGTTCACCTTCGCGTGGCGTGCCCTGCTGAAGATCAAGCACGTGCCGGAGCAGCTCTTCGACGTGCTGGTCTCCCCCGTCATCTTCACCCTGATGTTCACCTACCTGTTCGGCGGTGCGCTCGCGGGGTCCACGGATGCCTACATCCAGTTCCTGCTGCCGGGCATCCTGGTGCAGACCATCATCATCGTGACGGTGTACACGGGCTACACGCTCAACACCGACATCACCAAGGGTGTGTTCGACCGGTTCCGGTCCCTGCCGATCTGGCGACCGGCGCCGATCGTGGGTGCCCTGATGGGCGACACGGTGCGCTACACCATCGCCTCGATCATGTGCATCGGGCTCGGGCTGATCATCGGCTTCCGGCCTGACGGCGGAGTGCTCGGGGTCGTCGCCGGCGTCGCGCTGCTCCTGGTGTTCGCGTTCGCGCTGAGCTGGATCTTCACGATCCTCGGGCTGCTGCTGCGCACCCCGAACGCCGTGATGGGCGTGTCGATGATGGTGCTCATGCCGTTGACGTTCGCGTCCAACATCTTCGTGGACCCGTCCACGATGCCCTCGGGACTGCAGGCCTTCGTGAACGTGAACCCGGTGTCGCACCTGGTCACCGCGGTACGAGGGCTGATGGCCGGCACTGCCGGGATCGGCGACGTCACGACGGTCCTGATCTCCGCCGTCGTCATGACCGCGGTCTTCGCCCCGATCACGATGTACCTCTACCGCAACCGCCACTGACGACTCGGCGTGTTGTGGGCGCGATCTCTGGCCCTGTTCGCCCTTTGTGGGGGCATGGAGAGGCCAGAGATCGCGCCCACAACGCCTATCGCAGAGCCTGTCGGGTGCGGCCCACCAGCCTCGTCCCGTCCCGGACGACGTCGTCAGCCACCGCGACGATCACCGTGAACCCGATCTCCTCGAGCCATCGCCGACGGCGGATGTCCTCACGCCACTGCTCCTTGTCGGTCCGGTGCTGGTCACCGTCGTACTCGATCACCACCCTCTGGGCCGGGTAGAGCAGGTCGCAGCGCTTGACGTACGTCCCGTCGCCGAGCCGGACCACCTCGTTCACGAGGGGACAGGGCAGGCCGGCGCTCGTCAGGAGCAGCCGCGTGCGCGTCTCCATCACCGAGTCGGTGCCCGGCCGGACCCGGGACAGCTGTTCACGCACCTGCGCGATGCCCTTGACCTTGCGGGTCGTCTCGGCCTTGCGTGTCAGCTCCGCCACCGTGGTGAGCACCTGCTGGCGGCGGAGGAACGAGTCGCCCAGGACCACGACGTCGTCGGGCCGCCGCAGGCCGACACCCACATGGACGAAGGTCTGCGCCGGCGCAGTCACTCGTAGCCCGCCGACGTCCACGACCTCGAGGCCCTCCTGTCGGCTCCGGTGCGCCACCACCCCGGGACGCTGAGGGCGTTCTGACGGGTCGGACGAGATGACGTGCAACGCAGACTCCCCTGCGATCGTCCAGGGCAGGTCGACGCCGAGCAGGCGGAGCGCTGTCCCGTGGCTGAAGGCGACGGAGTCGTCGAGCACGGTGGCGAGTGCGCGGCAGCGGGCCAGAAAGTCACCGTTCCACGGCGCGGGGACGCGGACACCGTGGAAGGGGGCCGCCAGGGAGTCGCCGACGCGCAGCGACTCGGCGGACGCACCGTCGCCGATCGCCGACCGCACGGAGAAGGGGGCGGCTGCTCGCTGATCGGCCATCGACATGCACCGACCGTGCCAGCATGAGCCCCTGAGACGGCCGTCTATCCACAGCCCGGAGCAACCATCGGTTGTGGGCGCGATTTCTGGGGCGAAAAGGTGCCCATCAACGACAAAACGGGCCAGAAATCGCGCCCACAACAGGAGGGGTGCGGTCAGGCGGCGGGGTCGGCCTGCATCTCCGCGTCGCACCTGCGGGTGACCACCAGCACCGGGCACTGCGCATGGTGCAGCACCGCCTGGCTCGTCGAACCCAGTAGCAGCCCGCGGAATCCTCCGCGCCCCCGCGAGCCGACGACCACCAGGTCGGCTGCCGAGGAGAACTCGGTCAGGAGCTCCGCACCGGAGCCGTCCAGCACATGGCGCTTGATCCGCAGCCCCGGATGCTCGGTCTCCACCTGGTCGACGATCACGTCGAGCCCGGCCCGCACGTCCGCCAGGACCTGCTCATGATCGATCTGGGACGGGAGCCAGGCCAGCACGCCGGCCCCCGAACCCAACGGGACCCCCGCGACGGCGACCAGCTCTGCATCCCACGACTCGGCCTGTTCGACGGCGTACCGCAGGGCGACCTCGGACGTCGGAGACCCGTCGACACCGACGACGATCCGGTGGACGTCGTGCACGAAGTCCCCGTCGCGACGCTCCGGGTCGTCGGCGCCGGCGCGGTGCGGGACGACGACGGTCGGGCAGTGGGCGTGCGCGGGCAACGCGGACGACACCGTACCCAGCAGACGCTCGGTGAACCCGCCCCGCCCGCGGGTGCCGACGACGGAGAGGGAGTGGTCGCTGGACATCTCGACCAGCACCCCGGCCGCGTCACCGGTGGCGACGGTGCCCTGGACCGAGATCCCCAGGCCGGAGACTCGCGCCTCCGCCTCGGCGAGGACGGCCTTGGCGCCCTCGGAGATGGCCGTGTCGTCGAGGGCTGCATAGCCACCGTCGAGCGAAGCAGCAGTGAAAGACGGGAGCGAGTAGCTACAGACGATGTGCAGCCCCCAACCGACCCGCTGAGCGTAGGACGCCGCCCAGTCCAGGGCGTGCATGCTCGCGGTGGAACCATCGACGCCCACCAGGACGACCTCTGGACGTGTCATGTCGCGCCTCCCGTCATGCCCGGACCTCGACGTCCGGGACCGCTGTGGTTCAAGCGTAACGAAAGACGGGCGCAAGGTGTAGCAAAGGACAGCACGACGCCCCGACATTCACGGGAATGTCGGGGCGTCGTGGATGCTGCGGGCGATCAGATCAGCCGGTGACCCGCAGGAAGGTCGGGTTGGACTGCCAGATGCCGGACTGCCGCACGGTCCAGCCACCGGGGCGCGTCGCCTCGATCTGCTGACCGTTCCCGATGTAGATCGAGATGTGGCCGGGCGACCAGATGAGGTCGCCGGGCTGAGCCTCGGCCCGCGAGACCTGCGTCGTGGCGGAAGAGCCGACCATCTGGCTCGACGACCGGGGCAGCGAGGTCACGCCGACCTGGGCGTAGGCATAGGTCACCAGACCCGAGCAGTCGAAGCCCGACGGCGATGCACCACCGACGACATACTTCGTCCCGATGTAGCGCGCGGCGATCGAGACGACCTGCGAGCCACGCGAGCCGTCGGCGGCGGGTGCGGCGGAGGTCGACTCGGAGCTGGTGGACTCGGCCGACGGCGTGCTCGACTCCGACGACCCGGTGCTCGTCGGCACCGCGGTGCGCTCGGCCGAGCGCGACGGAGCGACCTCACGAACCGGCTCCGGCTCGGGCTCCGGCGCAGCCTTGATCTCGGCCTTCGCGGCGATCTTCGGCGTGATCCGCTCACCCGAGACCTTGGCCTCGGAGTCCACGGTCACGACCGGAGCAGCCTCCAGCGCGGTCCGCGCCTGGTCGGTCAGAGCTCCCAGATCAACCGTGCTCAGCTTCTTCGCCGCGTCGGTGTCGACCGGGGCAGCCTGCGCCGCAGTCGCCCCACCGATCGTCGAGACCAGCAGACCACCGGCCGTGGCGACCACAGCAGCCCGACGACCGGCAGCCGCCGACGGGGCGGCCAACATCGGACGACGAGCGGCGCGGTGCTTGCCACGCGTCCTGGTAGATGCGTTCACGTGTTCCCTCTCCTGTCGCCTACGAGGTCAGCTGTCGGGTTCGGGTGGGAGAAACACCCGGCCCCACGAGACCAACGGCCCCGTGCGACTTCACCCCAAGGACACCGTCACCGATGCCCACAAATGGGTCCCCCGCTCCTGCCGGCGGTCTTGGTTCCCCGACCGGTGGCAGGACTCGGCGTCCGGTCAGGATCCGGCAGAAACCTCCACCGGACGTGGAAACCGTAGCGGATCCCGGCGCCCATGTCACGTTTAGGTCACGACAACGACCGGTGGACTCCGTCACAGGCCGCCAGAGGCCCCTCGGCGGCCCCTCAGGCCTCGTGTCACCGTTCCCGGGCAGAGGGGGGCCCGACGGTCGGTCACGGCGCAGAGACGCCCGCAGGCCCTGTCGCGACGATCTGCGACAGGGCCTGCGGGCGACGACCGACCGGGGAGGTCAGCCCACGCGGATGAACGTGGGGTTCGACTGCCAGATGCTGCGGAACTGGATCGTCTTGCCCGGACGGGGGGCGTCGATCTGCGAGTTGCCGCCGGCGTAGATGGCGATGTGGCCCGGGGACCAGATCAGGTCGCCCGGCTGCGCGTTGGCACGCGAGACGACCGTCCCGGCGTCGCGCTGTGCCGAGGAGGAGCGGGGCAGCGTGATGCCGGCCTGGGCGAAGACGTAGGAGGTGAAGCCGGAGCAGTCGAAGCCCGACGGCGTCGTGCCACCGGAGACGTACGGGACGCCGACGTAGCGCGAGGCGATCGAGATGATGTTCGACCCGTTGGCCGAGGCCGGCGCGGCGGCGGGCGTCGAGGCGGACTCCGTGCTCGACTCCGACGACCCGGTGCTCGTCGGCACCGCGGTGCGCTCGGCCGAGCGCGACGGAGCGACCTCACGAACCGGCTCCGGCTCGGGCTCCGGCGCAGCCTTGATCTCGGCCTTCGCGGCGATCTTCGGCGTGATCCGCTCACCCGAGACCTTGGCCTCGGAGTCCACGGTCACGACCGGAGCAGCCTCCAGCGCGGTCCGCGCCTGGTCGGTCAGAGCTCCCAGATCAACCGTGCTCAGCTTCTTCGCCGCGTCGGTGTCGACCGGGGCAGCCTGCGCCGCAGTCGCCCCACCGATCGTCGAGACCAGCAGACCACCGGCCGTGGCGACCACAGCAGCCCGACGACCGGCAGCCGCCGACGGGGCGGCCAACATCGGACGACGAGCGGCGCGGTGCTTGCCACGCGTCCTGGTAGATGCGTTCACGTGTTCCCTCTCCTGTCGCCTACGAGGTCAGCTGTCGGGTTCGGGTGGGAGAAACACCCGGCCCCACGAGACCAACGGCCCCGTGCGACTTCACCCCAAGGACACCGTCACCGATGCCCACAAATGGGTCCCCCGCTCCTGCCGGCGGTCTTCCGTGGGGCCAGAGCGGTGGCAGGACTTGGCGGTCCACCCCGGCACTCGCCGGAGGAGACTCCCGCGAGCGAGTCCGACCGTACCGGAACGGCCCGGCGATGTCACGTTCCGGTCACACCGTCCTGTTCCGGCGCAGGTCTCCCCCCACCGGCAGGTCCCAGGAGCAGGTCAGCGGGCCGCGACGAAGAGGTGCTTGGCCAGGTCGTCGGGCAGCTCGAGGCCCTCGGTGGCACCCTCCGCCTGGACGGCGTAGTAGTCGCCCAGCGCGCGCGCCTCGATCCGCGCCCCGGGCACCAGCCCGACGCCCTCGAGTCGCGCGAGGAACTCGTCGTCGACCTGGACCGGTTCGGCGATCCGCTGGAGCACGATCGCGACGTTCTCGGTCCCGCCACGCAGGAACGAGGGCAGCGACTGCACGCCCTCGAGGAACGGCACGTCCTCGTACTGCTCGCCGAGCTCGGACAGGCCCGGGATCGGGTTGCCGTACGGGTCGTGGTGCGGGTGGTCGAGGAGCGTGACCAGGCGACGCTCGACGAGGTCGCTCATCACGTGCTCCCAGCGGCAGGCCTCGTTGTGGACGTGCTCCCAGTCGAGCTTGATGACGTCCGTCAGGAGGCGTTCGGCCAACCGGTGCTTGCGCATCACGCGGGTCGCCTTGGCCTGCCCCTCGTCGGTCAGCTCCAGGTGGCGGTCGCCGGTGACGACCACGAGCCCGTCGCGCTCCATCCGGGCGATCGTCTGCGAGACGGTGGGTCCCGAGTGCCCGAGACGTTCCGCGATCCGCGCGCGGAGCGGCGTGATGCCCTCCTCGCCGAGCTCGTAGATCGTCTTCAGATACATCTCGGTGGTGTCGATCAGGTCGGTCACGTCCACTCCCGTCTTGAGGCCCGGGCCTAGTCTATTCGCACACGTCACCGTCACGGCTCCCGCTGACCCGCGGGCGCCCCTCCCTCGCCAGCCACGGAGTCGCCATGACCCTCCAGATCCCCTCGTCGCTGCTGCCCTCGGACGGCCGCTTCGGCGCCGGCCCCTCGAAGGTGCGCCCGGCCCAGGCCCGGGCCCTGCTGTCGGCCGGGGACCCGGCGCACCCGGTGCTCGGCACGTCGCACCGGCAGTCCGGCGTGAAGGACCTGGTGCACCGGGTGCGCCACGGGCTGGCCGAGCTGTTCGACCTCCCCGAGGGCTATGAGGTGGCCCTGGGCAACGGTGGGTCGACGGCGTTCTGGGAGGTCGCCACGGCCAGCCTCGTGCGTGAACGGGCTCAGCACGCCGTGTTCGGCGAGTTCGGGGCGAAGTTCGCCGCCTCGACGCGGCGCGCCCCGTTCCTGGCCGAGCCGGAGGTCGTCGAGGCCGCGCCGGGGAGCGTGGCCCACCTCGCGTCGTCGGCGGCGGTGGACGTCTACGCCAGCCCGCACAACGAGACCTCGACCGGCGCGATGGCGCCGGTGCGGCGACCGGCCGGCACCGACCAGCTCGTGCTGACGGACGCGACGTCCGGCGCGGGCGCCCTGCCCGTGGACCTGCGCGAGACGGACGTGTACTACTTCGGCCCGCAGAAGGTCTTCGGGGCCGACGGCGGGCTGTGGCTCGCGCTGTGCAGCCCGGCGGCGATCGAGCGGGCCGCGGAGGTGGAGGCTTCCGGAGGCGCTCGGTGGGTCCCCGAGTTCCTGTCCCTGACGACCGCCCTGGCGAACTCCCGCCTGGACCAGACGCTCAACACCCCCGCGGTCGGCACGCTGGTGATGCTGGCGGACCAGGTCGAGTGGATCCTCGCCCAGGGCGGGCTGGCGTGGTCGAGCGAGCGGTGCGCGACGTCGGCGGGCATCCTCTACGACTGGGCGGAGCGCCGCGCGTGGGCCTCTCCGTTCGTCAGCGAGCCGGCGGAACGCTCCACCGTGGTGGGGACGGTCGACCTGGACGAGCACGTCGACGCCGCCGCCGTCGTCGGGCACCTGCGTGACAACGGGATCCTGGACGTCTTTCCCTACCGCAAGCTGGGCCGCAACCAGGTCCGCGTCGGGATGTTCCCGGCCGTCGAGCCGGAGGACGTCGCGGCACTGACTGGGAGCATAGATTTCGTGGTGGATCAACTCATGTAGCCTTCATCGAGAAATTTCACCCGCTCCGCTGCTAATCTTCGGGCGATTCAGTCAAAACCGACAGATGGCAAAGGAGCTGTGGCGTGCCCGAGATGGACCACTTCACGTACGGGATGCTGACCCCGCTGGTCGGGTACATCGCTTCCTTCATCGGCTGCCTCACCGGCCTGTCAGCGACCTCTCGGGCACGCGCGGCCACGAGCGCCGGGGCCAAGAGCGCCTGGCTGCTCGTCGGCGCCGTCGCGATCGGCGGCACCGGTGTCTGGGTCATGCACTTCATCGCCATGCTCGGCTTCAGCGTCGAGGGGATGCCGATCAACTACGACGTGCCGCTGACGATCGCCTCGGCGCTGCTGGCGATGGCCGTGGTGGCGGCAGGCCTGTTCCTCGTCGGCTTCCTCGGTGACAAGCTGCTGTACCTGCTCATCGGGGGGCTCTTCGTCGGCCTGGGCGTCGCGAGCATGCACTACCTCGGGATGGCCGCCATGGAGATGAGCGGCGAGATCCACTACGACCCGGTGCTCGTGGGCGTCTCGCTCGTCATCGCCGTCGTGGCGGGCACCGCCGCGCTGTGGCTCTGCGTCCATGTCAAGGGTTGGCTGCTCGCGTCGGTCGCGGCCCTGGTGATGGCCGCCGCCGTCGCCGGCATGCACTACACCGGCATGGCAGCCATGCACATGAGCGGTGCGGCAGGCACGCCGCCCGGCGGCACCTCCGCCCTCGAGCTGCTCGGCCCGCTGATCGCCGGGATCTTCCTCACCACGGTGGCGATGGTGTTCGTCGTGCTCATGTGGCCGACGGAGGACGAGATGCGCGAGCGCCAGGCGTTCGAGGAGCGGGTCGCCGGCACGACGTCCCGGTGAGACCGGCGTGCCTGCCGAAGCCGTCAGGCCGCGCGGGCGTGGTCCTGGTCGACCGCGGGCGCCTCGAGGTAGACCACCTCGAGGTGCGGCCGCCGCAGCAGCCGGTAGCGCACCCTGAGGCGCCAGTTCCGGACGGCCCACGCCGTGGCACCGAGCGCCACGAGGAGCGTCGCGATCGACCCGATGAGGATCGCCCAGCGAGGACCGAACGTCTCGCCGACCCAGCCGACGATCGGCGAACCGATCGGCGTCGCGCCGAGGAACACCATCATGTAGAGCGCCATGACACGTCCCCGCATGGCCGGGTCGGTCGAGGTCTGGATGGTGGAGTTCGCGGCGGTCATCATCGTCAGCGACGCGAGGCCGACGGGGACGCACGCCACGACGAACGCCGGGAACGTCGGCATGAGCGCCATGACCGCCGTGGCGACGGCGAAGGCGAAGGCGGACCCGATCACCAGCCGCACGCGGGGGCGGTCGCGACGGGCCGCCAGCAGCGCCCCCGTGAGCGACCCGATGGCGAGCACCGACCCGAGCAGCCCGAACTCGCCGGCGCCGCGCTCGAACTCGACCCTCGCCATCATCGCCGAGGTGAGCTGGAAGTTGAGGCCGAACATCGACACGACGGCGAGGACCACCATGATCACCACGATGTCCGAGCGTCCCCGCACGTAGCGCAGCCCCTCACGGATCTGCCCCTTGCCGCGCGGCGTCGGCTCCCGCGACCAGGTCGCCTCGGCCTTCATGAGGGCGACCGCCGCGATGGTGGCTGCGAAGGTGACGCCGTTGATGACGAACACCCACCCGGTGCCGACGGCGGCGATCAGCAGCCCGGCGACGCCGGGGCCGACGAGCCGGGCGGCGTTGAAGGACGCCGAGTTGAGCCCGACGGCGTTCGCGAGGCGCTCGGGGGGCACCAGCTCGGCGACGAACGTCTGGCGCACCGGGTTGTCGAAGGCGGTGACGACACCGAGCCCCAGCGCGAAGGCGTAGACCTGCCAGAGCTGGGCGTGCCCGGACAGCACGAGCGCCCCGAGCCCGAGCGCCAGGACCCCCATCGCGCCCTGGGTGACCATGAGCAGCCGACGGCGTGGCAGGCGGTCGGCGAGCAGGCCCGCCCACGGCCCCAGCAGGAGCATGGGCAGGAACTGCAGCGCGGTGGTGATGCCGAGCGCCACCCCCGAGTCGTCGGTGAGGACGGTGAGCACGAGCCAGTCCTGGGCGACCCGCTGCATCCACGTGCCGATGTTCGCCACCAGGGCGGCGCCGAACCAGAGGCGGTAGTTGGGGTAGCGCAGCGAGGTGAAGGTGGCGCTCATCCGGCGGCCACCTTGGCCAGGATCTCCGTGGCGGCGGCGAGGGTGGCGCGCTCGTCGGCGTCGAGCTCGGCGAGGCGGCAGGTGAGCCAGGCGTCCCGACGGCGTCGCGTCTCGGCGATCTCGTGGCGCCCGGCCTCAGTGAGGCGTACCACGACCTGACGCCGGTCGGTGGGGTGGTCGACCTTCTCGACGAGGCCGAGCTCGGCCAGCGCGGCCACCGCACGCGTCATGGCCGGCGGACGGACGCGCTCGTGCTCTGCGAGCGCGCCGGGGCTCATCTCCCCGTGGCGGTGGAGAACGGCGAGGACTCCGAACTGCCCCTCGGGCAGGTCCGCCTCGCCGCGCTGGGTCCGCAGCCGGCGGGCCGCGCGGGTGAGGGCGACGCGGAGCTCGCTGCTGAGCTGGGCGGGGTCGTCGGTCACTGTTCTTACGGTAGGTCATTACCGCGCGAAATGATATGTGGGGGCAATCACACGCCGGCGCCCTCGGGACCCGCTACGCGCTCCGAGACGTCCTTCCCCACGCGACGAGGGCCGGCCCCGTGCGGGGCAGGGCACGTTGCACCACGCGGAACGGCCAGGTCGCGACCGCCACCCCGGCGCCCCCGACGGCCGATCCCGGCTGGAACAGCCTGCCGGAGCGCGCGGTGCGCTCCGCCGTCGTCGTCCCGTCGCCCTCCAGCCGACGCCGGGCCACCTGGTTGCGCACCGCCTCCAGCGCGTAGCCGAGCGGCGCCCCGTACAACCGGCCGCCGACGTCGGTGAGCCCCGCCCCGGCGAGCAGCGCACGCATCTGAGCGGGCTCGTAGCGGCGATGGTGGCCGACGGCCGCGTCCATGGGGCCGAAGCGGGCCGGCCAGGCAGGCGTGGAGACGAGGACCAGACCCCCGGGACGCAGCAGCCGTACCCACTGCGCCAACGCGCCGGCGTCGTCCTCGAGATGCTCCAGGACCTCGAACGCACACACGACGTCGAACTCGTCGCCCGGGGCGAGCTCGGCGGCGTCGCCGTGCACGATCCCTCCCTCCAGCCCAGCGGCAGCCAGCCGGCCGCTCGCGACCTCTGCGCTGGTCGCGTCGAGCTCGACCCCGGTATACCGGTGGCCCGCCGCCGCCAGCCGCACACCCACGGCTCCCTGCCCGCAGCCGATCTCGAGCACCCGTGACGGTTCCGGCGGCAGCACCCGCCGCACGACGTCCCAGCGCAGGGCACCGAACAGGGTCAGGGGCGGGCGCTTCGTCACGAGAGATCCTCCGTGGAGCAGATGGTTGCGGACGGTCAGTCGGCCGTGTCGCGGTCCGGACGACGATGTTCGCCGGTGGCCGAGGCGCTCTCCGGACGCCGACCGCGAGCGACGATCCCCGTGCCGTGCCGGGGCAGGGCCCGCTGCAGCAGGCAGAACGGCCACACCGCGAGCGCGACGAGCGCGCCGGTGACCGGCGACGCGGGCTGCAGCACACGCCCGCTCCCGGCGGTCTGCTCGGCCGGGTCGGCCGTCGTCCGGCGGGTGGCCCGCCGCTGCGCCACCCGGTCCCGCACCGCCTCGAGGAGGTAGCCCAGCGGAGCGTCGTAGAGCCGCACGTCGACGTCCGTGAGCCCGGCCTCGGTCATGAGCCGGCGCAGGTGGTCGGGCTCGTAGCGGCGGTAGTGCCCGGCCAGGGTGTCCCACGGCCCGAACCGCTCCGGCCACGCAGGGGTGGACAGCAGCAGCTCGCCGCCGGGACGCACCCGGGCGACCCACGCGGCCAGCGCCCCGGCGTCGTCGGCGACGTGCTCGACCACCTCGAAGGCGCACACGACGTCGAACTGCTCGCCCGTCCCCAGCGCGGCCAGGTCGCCGTGCAGCACCCGCGACCCCGGTGCCGCCTCGCCGATCCGCGCCGACGCGACCGCCCAGGTGGTGCCGTCGAGCTCGACCGCCGTGTAGTCGTGGCGGGCGGCGATGCGGGCCCCGACGGCGCCCTGGCCGCACCCGACCTCGAGCACCCGCGCACGCCTGCGCGGCAACGCGCGGCGCAGCACGTCCCAGCGCAGCCGGGCGCGCGGCGCCAACGGGGGGTACGGGGGGCGTCGCACGAGGGTTCCCGCCCCGGCGAACGCCAGGTCGGCCGCGGTCACCAGCACACGGCTGACCAGCACCACCAGGAGCAGCTCCGCGTGCGGGAGCGTGCCGGCGAGGACGGCGAGCAGGACGAGCTCGCGAGCGCCGGCCCCCGCCGGCACCACCACCACCAGGAAGCCGACCATCCAGGCGAGCGCGTAGCCGCCGACGGCGAGCGCCAGGGTCCGCGCACCGGTCGCCATGCCGAGCCCGGTGGCCAGCAGCCACACCTGGACACCGGCGAGCACCCAGCCGAGCACCGCCCAGGCGGCGGCCGTGCCCAGCCCGCGCCAGGACAGCGGGTGCTCGAGGGGCGGTCGCCGGGCGAGGCGCAGGGCAGCGGCGAGGAGCCGGTTGAGGACGGGCGGCAGGAGGAGCACGACGACCGCGGGCAGCAGCCAGAGCGTCCAGGCCCAGGACCCGAGGGCGTCGGCGGCGAGGAAGGGCAGCGCCACGAGGCCGACCACCGCCCCGGAGACCACCCCGACGCCGGTGGCCACGGCGGTCGCCGTCATCGTGCGACGACGGGGCACACCGTGGTCCGCGCCCACCTCGGCGGCGGCGACGATGTTCCACACTCCCCCCGGCACGTACTTGCCGAGCTGGCTGATGCCGAACACCGCGACGGCAGCGCGTGTCCCCAGCGGTGACCCCAGGTCGGCCAGCACGGCGCGCCAGGACAGCAGGGTGGCGCCGACGAAGGCCAGGGAGATCACCAGCGCCACGGAGATCCGTGCCGTGGACAGTGCCCGCGCGGCGTCGACCAGGTCCTCGCGCACGGCGACCACCGCATAGACGGCGAGCCCCACGGCCACCAGCAGGAACCCCCACCGCGTCCAGGGAGAACGCAGCACGGCGAGCAACCGGGTGGCCGAGCCCGTGCCCGCGCTCACGGCCGCACCCCGCGGGCGGCGAGCGCCGTGTGCAGGGAGCCGACGACGACGGCCGGCCTGATCTGCTCGCGTGCGGCGGCGGCGCGGGCCCGGGCGGCAGCGAGCCGGCCCGCGTCGGTGAGCTCGTCGAGGCGCTGGGCGAGGGCGGCGGGATCCGCGGGAGGCACCAGCTCGAGGTGGTCACCGAGCAGCCGGCGTTGCGGCGGGGTGTCGGAGGTCACCACGACGCACCCGGCCGCGAGCCCCTGGAACACCTTGTTCGGCACCACCCGCAGACCCTTGGGCGTGTCGGAGAAGATGCCCAGGCAGACGTCGTGCTGGGCCACGAGGGCAGGCAGGTCGGCCGGCTCGACCCACTCGTGCCACGTCACGCCCGGGACACCGCCGAGCACGGCCCGCACGGCGGCGTGGTCCTGGCCGTGACCCACCAGGGTGACCTCGATCGCCCGGCCGGCCGCCGCGGCGCGAGGCAGCGCGTCCGCGAGCGCCTCGGCCACCACGGCCGCACCCTGCAAGGGAGTGAACAGGCCGAAGAACACGACCCGCAGCGGCGCGGTCTCGGCCGGGGTGCCGCCGTCGGACGCGGCGCTCCCGGGTGGCGTGCCGCCGTCGGGCCCGGGCGCTGCGGCGAACCAGACGTCCGGAGCCCCGACCGGGACGACGACGCCGCGCTGCTCGCGCCGGGGACGCCCGTCGGGAAGCAGGGCGCGGTGCTCGTCGGTGTCGACCACGACGACGTCGGCGCACGCCAGGGCGAGCCGGTCCAGGCCCCGCAGGAGTCGGACGCGCAGGCCGGTGGCGCCGCGGTCGGTGGCGGTGTCGGCGGCGAAGACGAGGTGGTCGAGCACCACGGGGGTGCGGGGATGCAGGACGCGGGCGAGGACCACGTCGAAGTGACCGAGGTAGCCGACCAGCAGGGCGTCCGGGGAGCCGTGGGCACGGCGGTGGGCGAGGTCGTCCCGGACCAGCAGCGCCCAGCAGGCCAGGAGACGGACGAGCAGCAGGGGCAGCCGCCACGGTTGGCGGAGCATCCGGACGCGCTCGGCGGTGCTGAACCCGAGGGGGCGGTTCAGCTCGGCGACGGCGTACCCGTGGTCGCGCAGCCCGGCGACGAGGATCCCCGCGCGGGGGTGTCGGGCGGCGTCGTACGTGCCGAACGCGACGATCACTCCTCCCGCCCGTACTGCAGCTGCTTGAGCCGTTCGAGGGAGTCCTCCAGCAGCGTGCGGTTGGTGCGCAGCAGGTCGGCGATCACCAGCAGGGCCAGGCACAGCAGCGAGCCGACCAGCATCGCCGCGGCGAAGACCAGAGACTGTACGTTCCCGGAGCCCTGCCCCTGCACGAAGAACACGAGGAACCGGACCGCGGGCACCGCCGACGCCACGAAGAACAGCGCCGCCAGGGTGAGGAACACCAGGTGGGGACGGAACATGATCCAGCTGCGCACGATGGCGCGCGCCGAGCGGCCCATGTGCTGCCAGATGTTGCGGAACAGCCGTGACTCGCGGGTCTTGGGGTTGGTGACGATCGGCACCGAGGCGATCCGCAGCCCCTTGTTGCCGGCCTGGATGATCGTCTCCATCGTGTAGCTGAACTGGGTGACCACGTTGAGGCGCAGCAGCGCCTGGCGGGAGTACGCCCGGAACCCGCTCGCGGCGTCGGGCAGGCTGGCCTTGGCCGCGGCGCTGACCACCCGGCTGCCGACCCGCTGCATCCGCTTCTTGAACGGGGAGAAGTGCTCGATGGTGGCGGTCTGCCGGTCCCCCACGACGATGTCGGCGTCCCCCGCCAGGATCGGGGCGACCAGGTCGCCGACGCGCTCCGACGGGTACTGGTTGTCGCCGTCGGTGTTGACCACGACGTCGGCACCGCGGGAGAGCGCGAAGTCGACGCCGTCGCGGAACGACCGGGCCAGCCCCATCGTGCTGCGGTGCCGCAGCACGTGGTCGACACCGAGGTTCTTCGCGACCTCCGCGGTCCCGTCGCTGGACCCGTCGTCGATGACGAGCCACTCGACCTCGTCGAAGCCGGGCACCTCACGCGGCAGGTTCGCCAGCACGAGCGGCAGGGTCTCGGCCTCGTCGAGGCACGGGATCTGGACGACGAGCTTCATCGAGGCCCTTCGGTGGGACGACGGCGGCACTGCGAGCAGCGCGGAGGCGCTGACGGCGCGAGTCTAACGACGGGACCAGGGAGTGCACGGGTAGTCCACGACGAGCAGCGCGTCGTGGCGCACCGTGCGCAGTGTCGCCTCGTCGACCGCGTCGACGGCGACCGACCGGGTGGCGACCGGGACGAGCGCCGCCGTGTCGTCGGGGCTCCAGGCACGCAGCACCGCGAGCCGGGTGAGGTACGGGGCGGCCGAAGGCAGGTCCCGCAACCAACCGAGCCACGCCCCCGCACCGATCTCCCCGGGCGACTCCGGCTCGTCGTGCAGGCCGATCAGCGCTCGGCAGTCGCACAGGTTCGGTGTCACCGTGAAGGTGACGGCGCCCGGCCGCACCTGGTCGGCCACGATCCGACGGCCCGCCGGGCGTGGTGAGACACCGAGACGTTCGTGCGTGAACCGGCGCAGGCCCTCGGTGTCGGCGGCCCGGTTCACCGCCCAGACGAGCGTGGTGCACACGTCCGCCCCCTACTCGGCGGGTCTCGTGAGCAGCGACCACCGCACGGCGGCGACGACGGACGCCACGAGACCGACGGCGACCACCACCAGCACGACCACCAGCGCCGGCTCGCCCAGAGGGCTCCACGCCACCCAGCGGTCCCACGCCCGAGCCGCACTCTCTCCCGGCCCCCGGTACATCGCGCCGAACGCCCACACCAGGCCCGACGCGGCCGCGACCACCGCCAGGCCCGCGACGACCGGGACCGCGACGGCCGTCCGACGCTCCCGACGTCGGCACCCCTGCCAGACCGCGACGGCCACGAGCGCCGCCAGCGCCGTCAGCCCCCCGAACACGTACCGGCCCTGCAGGGCGACGAGCACGCCCGACTCGGACCAGCTCCTCATCGCGTTGGCGATCACGCCGCCGACCAGGCCGACGGGCAGCAGCGCGACCGTCAGGGAGCCGCGCCGTGCGCCGGGGACCGCGACCGCGACCAGCGTGGCGCCGATCAGGAGCACCGAGCCGAGCGCCACCAGGTCGCCGGGCAGGCGCACCTCCAGCCATCCGAGGTTGCCGAAGAACGCCTGCGCGGTGCGCCCGACCGCGTCGGAGAACACCTCGTCGGCAGGGACCCGGGTCATGCCCGAGTAGTCGCGTGGCAGCCCGACCGGCTGCACGGCGCCGTCGACGATCCAGTTGCGCGCCCACCACCAGCCGCCGACGACGAAGGCGAGCGACAGCGCCACGAGGCCGCGGGCGCTCCGGGCCACCGCCGTCGGTCCCGCCCGTGGACGGGCGCGCGGCCCGGGAGCGAGCAGGTACGCGAGCACGACCGTGGGGATCGCGAACGCGAGCATCACCTTGGTGAGCAGCCCGGCACCCAGCACCAGACCGAGCGCCACGGCGACCCGCCACCGCAGGTCACCGGTGACGACGCGCGCGGCGAGGTAGGTGACACCGGCACCGGTGAGCACCACGAGCGCATCGTTGTTCGCGGCGCCCATGATGTGCCCGACCTGCGGGATCAGCATCGGGAACGGCGCGGCCACCAGGGCGGCGGACCGGGACCCGGTGAGCCGACGCACCGTGGCCGCCGCGAGCGGCACCGTGGCCGCGAACAGCACGACATCGAGCAGGCGCAGGGTCAGCAGAGCGACGTCCCAGCGCGCGTCCGCGGTACCCGTGGCGTGCAGCACCCCCGCACCCAGCACGTAGTAGGCCGGCGGGTGCTGCGTCATCTGGTCGACGGTCGCGTCACTGCCTTCGACCGGCAGCGCGTTGCCGGCGTCGATCCGCACGCGCTCGGCGGCGGGCACGGGGACGACGTCGACGAACTGCGCCTCGTCGGCCCGGTACCGCCAGCGTCCCGGCAGGTCGGCCGGGTAGGCGGCCTCGGTGACGGCCTGGTCGGTGACCGGCGCGAAGTACGCGTCCCCCGGCGCCGGCCATCCTCCGCCGTAGGCGACACGGATCACGCTGTTCAGGTGGTTCTGCTCGTCGGGCGAGCGGAACCCCGGGGTCAGCGCGGCCCACGCCACGGCCCACAGCGCCACGGCGAGCGTCAGGACGGCGAGGGTGCGGCGGTAGGCACGCTCGCACGGCGGCGTGTCACGCGTCACCCGGTCATTGTGACAGGCCAGGCTAGGGACGCCCGACGAGACGAAGGAGCAACGATGGGAACGACGTCCCGCCCCCCGATGGGCTGGAACAGCTGGGACTGCTACGGCACCACGGTCACCGAGGACGAGGTGCTGGCCAACGCCCGGTTCATGGCCGAGCACCTGCTGCCCTTCGGCTGGGACACCGTGGTGGTCGACATCGACTGGTCCGACCCGACAGCCCGCTCCCACGGGTACAACGCCGGTGCACCGTTGACGATGGACACCCACGGGCGGCTCCTGCCGGACCCTGGGCGGTTCCCGAGCGCGGCGGACGGCCGCGGGTTCGCGCCGCTGGCCGCGCAGGTCCACGAGCTGGGGCTACGGTTCGGCATCCACACGATGCGGGGCGTGCCACGGCTCGCGGTCGATCGGGCGACACCGGTGCCGGGCACCACGGCCACCGCCGTGGACATCGCCGACCCGACGAACGCGTGCGAGTGGAACCCGGACATGGTCGGTCTCGACCACTCCCACCCGGGCGCGCAGGCCTACTACGACTCCACGCTCGCCCTCTACGCGTCGTGGGGCGTGGACTTCATCAAGGCCGACGACATGCTCTGGCCCTACCAGGCGGCCGACATCGAGGCGTACGCGCGGGCGATCGCGCGGAGCGGGCGCGCGATCGAGCTCAGCCTCTCCCCCGGCCGTGACCTGTCGACCACGCACGAGCCCCACCTGCGCGAGCACGCCACGATGTGGCGCATCTGCGACGACCTGTGGGACCGGTGGGAGGACGTCGAGGCGAACTTCGCGCGGTTCGCCCGCTGGGCGCCGCTGTCGGGCGACGGCGGCTGGGCCGACGGCGACATGCTGCCGCTCGGCCGCATCGGGCTGCGCGCCGAACGCGGCGAGCCGCGCGACGACGGCCTGACGCCCGACGAGCGGGTCAGCCTGCTGACCCTGTGGGTGATCGCCCGGTCGCCCCTGATGTTCGGCGGCGACCTGCCGACGTCGGACCCGGGGACCGTCGCGCTCCTGCAGAACGCCGACGTGCTCGCCGTGCACCGCGACTCCCGGCGCAACCGCGAGGTGTTCCGCGAGGGACCGCTGGTGATGTGGGCCGCCGACGGGCACGACGGCACCGCCTACGCCGCCGTCTTCAACCTCGGCGACGAGCCGCTGGCGCTCAGCCAGGACGTGTCCCGGGTCGGGTTCGCCGCCAGCGGCGGCCCGGAGGTCCGCGAGCTGTGGACCGGGGCGACGTTTCCCCGACGGGAGGTCCCCGTGCAGAGCGACGACGCCCGGGGCGTCGCGCCGGGCAGCGCGGCGCTCGATCTCGCGCTGCCCCCGCACGGCGCAGTGCTGCTCGCGGGACCTGCGGTCTGACACATCCACGGAATCACCCGGCCTGCCCGGCGCCGTCGTGACAGCATCGACGCCATGCGCGGCATCATCCTGGCCGGCGGTTCCGGCACCCGGTTGCACCCGATCACCCTGGGCGTGAGCAAGCAGCTCGTGCCGGTCTACGACAAGCCGATGATCTACTACCCGCTGTCGACGCTGCTGCTGGCCGGGATCCGCGACGTGCTGGTGATCACCACCCCGCACGACGCGGCACAGTTCCAGCGCCTGCTCGGTGACGGTTCGCAGTTCGGCATCTCGATCCGGTACGCCGTCCAGGAGCAGCCGAACGGGCTCGCGCAGGCGTTCGTCCTGGGCGCGGAGTTCATCGGCGGCGAGTCGGTGGCGCTGGTGCTGGGCGACAACATCTTCTACGGCCAGGGCCTGGGCGACCAGCTCCAGCGCTTCACCGGCGTGGACGGCGGCTCGATCTTCGCCTACCGGGTCGCCGAGCCGTCCGCGTACGGGGTGGTGGAGTTCGACGAGGAGGGTCGCGCGGTCTCGCTGGAGGAGAAGCCTGCCGCGCCGAGGTCGAGGTACGCGGTGCCGGGGCTGTACTTCTACGACAACGACGTCGTGGGGATCGCCCGCGACCTGGAGCCCTCGGCGCGAGGTGAGTACGAGATCACGGACGTCAACGCCGCCTACCTGCGCCAGGGCCGCCTGCACGTCGAGGTGCTGCCGCGCGGCACGGCGTGGCTGGACACCGGCACGTTCGACTCCCTGATCGATGCCGGCGACTTCGTGCGCACCGTCGAGCAGCGCCAGGGCCTCAAGGTCGGAGCGCCGGAAGAGGTCGCGTGGCGGCGCGGGTTCCTCTCCGACGACGAGCTGCGCGCCCGCGCCGAGAAGCTCGTGAGGTCCGGCTACGGCGCCTACCTGCTCAGCCTGCTCGAGGACTGAGCGGGGCGAGAACCTCGGGTGCCGCGACATCCCACCGCTCGGCCCAGTCGCCGATCGGCTCGACGCCCACGGCGTGCAGGGCGTCATGCCCGAGCACCGAGCAGGCCGGGCGGGGGGCCGGGCGCGGGAACGCCTCGCTCGTCGTCGGCTCCACGATCGTGCGGTGGCCGGTGGCCGCCACGATCCGCCGGGCGAAGCCGAACCACGACGTCCGGCCGGACGACGTCCCGTGATAGGTCCCGGACGGCGCGCCGGCCTCGACCAGTCGGACGATGAGGTCGGCCAGGTCCCGGGCCCACGTCGGCTGGCCGACCTGGTCGTCGACGACGGTGAGCCGGTCACGCTCGGCGGCCAGACGCGCCATGGTCTTCGGGAAGCAACCACCGTGCGCCCCGTACAACCACGCCGTGCGCACGATGAGGTGGTCCGGTGCCTCCGCACGCACCGCCCGCTCCCCGGCCGCCTTGGTGCGGCCGTAGGCCGAGCGCGGCGCCACCGGTGCGTCCTCGGCGTACGGCTCGGTGGCCTCGCCGTCGAACACGTAGTCCGTCGAGACGTGCACGAACCTCGCACCGGCCACGCGCGCCGCCCGGGCCAGGTTCGCCGCACCCGTCGCGTTCACGGCGAACGCCTCTGCCTCGCGGGACTCGGCGTCGTCCACGGCGGTCCAGGCCGCACAGTTGACGACGACGGCGGCCCCGACGAGCGCTCGCTGCGACGCTCCGGCGTCGGTAAGGTCGAGGTCCGTCCGTCCCAGCGCTGTCACCTCGATGCCCCGCGAGGCCAGCAGGTCGACCAGGTCCCGCCCGAGCATCCCCGAGGCGCCGACCACCGCCCAGGGACCCGACCGCGCCAGGGTGCTCACCCGTAGCATCCTAGAGCGCGACACCGTCCCCGACCGGAAGGCCGCCCAGTGCAGTTCCGTGAGCTGTCCGTGCCCGGCGCGTTCGAGATCACCCCGGTGCAGCACGGCGACCCGCGCGGGGTGTTCCTCGAGTGGTTCAAGACCGGCCCGTTCACCGAGGCCGTCGGCCACCCGCTGGACCTGGCCCAGGCCAACCTGTCGGTCTCCGCGGCCGGGGTGCTGCGCGGCATCCACGTCGCGGACGTCCCCCCCGGGCAGGCCAAGTACGTCGCCTGCCCCCGCGGAGCGATCCTCGACGTCGTGGTCGACCTGCGCGTCGGCTCCCCCACCTTCGGCCGGTGGGACTCGGTCCTGCTGGACGACGTCGACCGGCGCGCCGTCTACCTCGGCGAGGGTCTCGGGCACGCGTTCATGTCCCTGCAGGACGCCTCCACCGTGATGTACCTGTGCTCGACCGGCTACGACCCCGGCGCCGAGCACGGCATCCACCCCCTCGACCCGGCGATCGGCATCGACTGGCCCACCACCGCCCGCGACGGTTCACCCCTGAGCCCCCAGCTCTCGGACAAGGACACCGCCGCGCCCACCCTGGTCGAGGCCGAGCAGCAAGGACTACTGCCCACCCTCGATGCGGTGAACGCCTACCTCGCGAGCCTGCGCTGACGCCTCTACTGACCGGTCTTGGCGTACTTCGCCTCGACGGCCGCCTTGGCGGGCCGCCACCACGCCTCGTTGCGGCGGTACCACTCGACCGTGGCCTCCAGGCCCGCCCGGAAGTCCGTGAACCGCGGGGTCCAGCCCAGCTCGTCGCGCAGCTTGCTCGCATCGATCGCGTAGCGCAGGTCATGGCCCGGCCGGTCGGCCACCTGATCGAAGTCGTCGGCGTCGCGGCCGAACACCTCCGACAACGTGCGCACCACGTCCAGGTTGCTCGTCTCACCGTCCGCACCGATCAGGTACGTCTCCCCGACCCTGCCCCGGTCGATGATCGCCCACACCGCCGCGTTGTGATCGGCCACATGGATCCAGTCGCGCACGTTCAGCCCTGCCCCGTACAACCGGGGCCGCACCCCGTCGATCAGGTTCGTGACCTGCCGCGGGATGAACTTCTCCACGTGCTGGTAAGGGCCGTAGTTGTTCGAGCAGTTCGAGATCGTGGCCCGCACCCCGAACGAGCGCACCCACGCCCGCACCAACAGGTCCGAGCCCGCCTTCGTCGACGAGTACGGGCTCGACGGGTCGTACGGCGTGTCCGGCGTGAACTTCGCCGGGTCGTCCAGCTCGAGGTCGCCGTAGACCTCGTCGGTCGAGATGTGATGGAACCGCACCCCGTGCCGCCGCACGGCCTCCAGCAACGTGAACGTCCCGACCAGGTTCGTCTGCACGAACGGCCACGGATCCGCCAACGAGTTGTCGTTGTGCGACTCAGCCGCGAAGTGCACCACCACGTCCGTCTCGCCCACCAACCGGTCCACCAGACCCGCGTCCGCGACCGAACCCTCCACGAACGCGATCGCGTCCTCGACCCCGACCAACGACGACCGGTCCCCCGCGTACGTCAACGCGTCCAGCACCGTCACCGCGACGTCCGGACGCTCCCGCACCGTCTGGTGCACGAAGTTCGCCCCGATGAACCCGGCACCACCGGTCACGAGAAGGCGCATGTCAGCCGACCACCGACTCCAGCGGCTCGAGGAGGAAGTACACGACGAACATCGCCGACGCGATCCACATGAGCGGGTGGATCGCGCGGATCTTGCCGAGCGCCAGCTTGATGACGACGAAGGCGATGAAGCCCGCGCCGATGCCGTCGGCGATGGAGTACGTGAACGGCATGATGACGATCGTCAGGAACGCAGGGATCGCGATCTCGACGTTCTTCCAGGAGATCGACGCCACCTGCATCATCATCAGGTAGCCGACGAACACCAGCGCGGGCGCGGCCGCCTCGTAGGGCACCAGCGCCACGAGCGGTGCCAGGAACGTCGCCGCCAGGAAGGCGAACCCGGTGACGACGGAGGCCAGGCCCGTCCGCGCACCGTCGCCGACGCCGGAGGTCGACTCGACGTAGGCCGTGTTGGAGGACACCGACCCCACGCCGCCCGCGATCGCACCGAAGGAGTCGACCACCAGGATCGCGCGGGTCTTGGGCGGGTTGCCCTTCTCGTCCAGGAGGCCGGCCTCGGAACCGACGGCGACCATCGTGCCGACGGTGTCGAAGAAGTCGGCGACCAGCAGGGAGATGACCAGCAGCAGCACGGTGACGACGGCGATCGACTGGAACGAACCCAGCAGGGAGAACTGCCCGAGGAGGCCGAAGTCCGGGATCGTCGCCACGCCGTCGTAGGTGGGCGCGTTGAGGTTGAAGCCGTGCGGGTTCGACCCGTCGGGCTGCTTGGCCCCGATGTTCAGCGTGTTCTCGAGGACGACGGCGAGGACCGTGGCCGTGGCGATCGCGATGAACATCGCACCGCGCACCTTGCGGACGAACAGGACGATGACCAGCAGCAGACCGACGACGAACACGAGGATCGGCCAGGTCCCGAGATAGCCGAGCGCGACCGGCGTGCCCTCGCCCGGCACCACGAACCCGGCGTTGACGAAGCCGATGAGAGCGATGAAGAGACCGATGCCCACGCTGATCGCCGTCTTGAGCTCCAGCGGCACGGCGTTGAAGACGGCCTCGCGGAAGCCGGTGAGCACGAGCACGAGGATGATCAGGCCCTCGATGACCACCAGGCCCATCGCGTCCGCCCAGGTGACCCCGGGCAGGCTGGCGATCGAGTACGCGACCACGGCGTTGAGGCCCAGTCCCGCGGCCAGGGCGATCGGGAAGTTCGCGAAGACACCCATCGCGATGGTCACGATGCCGGCGATCAGCGCGGTCGCGGCGGCGACCATGCCCAGGTTCGGCTCACCGCCCCCGCCGAGGAACTGGCCGGTGCCGTCCGGGACCGTACCGATGATCAAGGGGTTGAGCACGATGATGTAGCTCATCGCGAAGAACGTGACGAGACCGCCCCTGATCTCCCGGCCCACGGTCGAGCCGCGTGCGGAGATCTTGAAGAACCGGTCGATCGCGCTGGACGCCTGAGCGGGCGCGCTGGTCTGGTTGGCCATGAGCACCCATGGTGCCAGAGATGTGAAGGTCCTGGGGAGGGTCAGGCCTTGGAGGCGAGTCCCGCCTTGATCTGGGTGGTGGAGATCTCCGGCGTGCGCTCCAGGTAGACGACCTCGCAGTGCTCCTTGAGCTCGTCGAACTTGCCCGCCCAGTCGTCACCGATGACGAACGTGTCCACGTGGTACAGCTTGATGTCCTCGGACTTCTGCTCCCAGGTGTTCTCGGGGATCACGAGGTCGACGTGGCGGATCGCCTCGAGCATGCGGCGGCGCTCCTCGAACGAGAAGTACGACTTCTTGCCCTTGCCCGCGTTGAACTCGTCCGTGGACAGCGCCACGATCAGGTAGTCGCCCAGCGCACGCGCCCTGCGCAGCAGCTCGATGTGCCCGTAGTGCAGCAGGTCGTAGGTGCCGTAGGTGATGACTCGCTTCATTCCTCGTCCCTCGTCGGTAACCGTCACGCAGCACTGCGTTCGCCAGTCGTTCATCCTACGCCGCGAGAGGGTATCCGGGCGTCCGCGACGTACGATCGACCCGTGCCCACCGTGATGTCCCTGTTGCTCCACCCGGAGCGACGCCGCCCCACGCCACCGCCGGAGCGCGTGGACCTGCGGCGCGTGATCCTGCTGGGCATCATCGTCTGGTCGGTCGTGCTGGTCGCCCTGAGCGTGCTCGCCCTGGCAGGACAGCCCACCGACGACGCCGTGGGTGTGTGCCTCGCCGGTGTCGCGCTGGGTGGCCTCGGCCTGCTCTGGGCACGCCGTCACCGCGACGACCCCGAGGACTGACGGCTCAGCCCCAGGCGGTCGTCGCCCAGAGCGCCACCGCGCGCTCCGGGTCCGCGAGCACGGCGCCCACCAGCACGGTGCGGTCGGGCCGCCCGAGCACGTCGGCGACACCCGCGGCGAGCCCCGCCGGCGACGTCGCGTGCACGCGCCCGGTCGCGTCGACCCACCACGGCACGGGCCGGCCGGCCACCGAGAGGCGCTCGTGCTCGAACCACGAGGCGGGCATGCGATGGTCCAGCACGGCGAGGCGAGGGTCCAGCTCCCGCTCGGT
This sequence comes from Isoptericola halotolerans, assembly GCF_013149785.1. Taxonomy (GTDB): domain Bacteria; phylum Actinomycetota; class Actinomycetes; order Actinomycetales; family Cellulomonadaceae; genus Isoptericola; species Isoptericola halotolerans. Next base: position 349,117 of record NZ_JABEZU010000002.1, on the reverse strand, counting down.
GCCAGGCATGTCCGGGGCGGGCAGGCCGTCCTCGCCCGCCAGCGGCAGGTCGAGCAGGTCGGCCAGCGCCTCGGCGTCCGCAGCGGGCGCGGGCAGCACCGCCCCGAGGGCCGCCCAGCGGGCCGTCCCGGCGACCTCGACGTCCTCTGCCCGTTGCACGACGACGTCGCTCGCGTCCAGCGCGGGCAGGCGGTCGGGCAGCGGGTCCAGGGCGGAGGAGCGGTCGGACGGGTCGAGCCGCGCCGAGAGCCGCGCCAGACCACGCCACACCACGAGGGCGTCGCGCAGCGGCAGGCTCGCTCCCGCAGGCGGGAGCCGGTCCAGCGCGGCGGGCCAGTCGGCGGCGTCGAGGTCGGTCAGCGCCTCCACGCCGCCGAGCGCACGCCGCGTCGCGACGTCGAGCCCGGCCAGGTCGCGCGGTGCCGTCGGCAGGAGCGGGACGCCGTCGTGCAGCGCGAAGGGGGCTCCGAAGCGCTCGCGCAACCACCACGCGGTGTACGAGGGCGCGGAGGCGCGGCCGGTGCGCACCGGTGCCAGCAGGGCGTGGCGGGCGTCCGGGTCGGAGGAGAGCCGGGACAGGACGCTCGGCCAGGCCTCGTCGCCGACGGCGTCGAGGTCCGCGACGGCCACCAGGTCACCCACGGCCACGCCGGCGCCGAGACGTCCGGCGAGCATCTTCAGGTAGTCCGACCACCCGGCGAGCCAGCCGGACGGGTCGTCCGGGTCGTGGTCGCCGCCGCTGCCCGTGCCCTCGAGCTCCGGCCCGTCCGAGCCGTCCGGCTCGGGGGTCACGACGTCTCGGACCGTGTAGACGGCGGGCTCGGTGCGCGCACCGGCCGCGGCGAGCACGGGTGCGCTGTACCGGGCGACGAACTCGGGCGCGACGGGCACCAGCCCGGTGAAGAGCTCCGCCGCCCACGTGCCGGGGAGCACGGTGTCGCGCAGCGCGACGGTCTCGCCGTCCACCGTCGGCACGGGCAGCTCGCCCGTCCAGAAGGGCACGTCCGTCCCGCCGGCCAGCCGGACGAGCGCGAGGGCATGACTCACCAGCTCGCGCGCGCCGTCGTCGTCCCCGCCGTCGAGGACGGTCTCCGCGGCGGCGAGGGACACGTCCCGCACCTCCGCGTCGTGGAGCAGCCGTCGTGGGTCGGTGGCCACGGCCCCCGCCCGGAGCAGGAGCGGGTGCGTCGCGTCCGGGTGCACCACCCGCAGTCCCAGCGCACGAGCCGTCGCGGCGAGCGAGGCCTCGTCGCCGTCGTCCGCGGACTCGGGCAGGACGACGGCGCCACGCACCCCGGCGACGCGACCGTCGGCCAGGGGGATGCGGGCACCGGCGAGCGCCTCGAGCACGCCCGGCTCGGCGGCGTGCGGCTCCAGGGCGGTCAGCAGCTCGTGCCATCGCACGGCCGGCAGCCCGGACGGCAGGTCGTCGACGACGTCGGCGAGCGACGCGGTGGTGGCTCCCAGGGACCGTACGGTCGCCTGGGGCCGGACCGGGACGGCCACGAGCCCGGGCAGGACGGGCCCCAGGGCCGCCACGAGGTCGTGGTCCTCCCCGGGCTCGCCCGCCACGACGAGGGCGTCGACCGGTGCCACACCGCCGTCCAGGAGCGGGGTGCGGCACAGCGCTTCGGCCGCTGCCGAGCGGATCGCGGCGTCCAGCTCGGAGGCCGGCAGCCCGGTGGGTACGAGGGCGAGCACGTCGACGTCGTCGGGGACGGGAGCGTCGGCACGGGACCGGCGGCGGGCCACGTCGCCGAGCAGGGCCGCGTACTCCCGGCCGGCCTCCGCGGCGAGGCGCTCCGTCGCCGCGCAGGGCAGGACGGTGCGCCGGCCCGCGTCGACGGGGAAGGTGGCGAGCAGCACCGCGGGCAGGTCGAGCGGGACGTCCGTGGGGGTGGGTGCGTGGAGCACGCGACGTCGCGGCGCTGCCGGGGTGCCGCCGTCGGGCAGCAGCGCCCAGGTGAGCGACCAGTCGAGGCGGCGGTGCTCCCTCGGCAGGTCGGCGACCTCCGACTCCTCGAACCGGCCCACCGCCGTTCGTTGTGGGCGCGAATCCTGGCCCGAAATGCGCCGTTCATCCCCTTCTGGGACCCCAGGATTCGCGCCCACAACGGTCACGGTGACCGAGTCGAGAGCGGGGAAGGCGAGCAGGAGGACGTCGTCCACCTCGGCGAGCTGGGCGCGGACCGCCGCCGACGCGGCGTCGTCGCGCAGCGTCAGCTCGACCTCCGTGTCGTGCTCGACGCCGGCGGGCAGGGCCGGGGCCTCCACCGGCAGGCGCAGCACCGGGAGGTCGTCCCCACGGTCCGCGACGTCCGCCGCGAGACGCTGCGCTCCCGGACGGTCCTCGGCGGTCAGCTTCTCCAGCACGTCCCGCGTCGCGACGGTCGAGAACCGCACGCCGCCGGTGCGCGAGCGCACCGTCACCTCGTCCGACACCGAGCGCACCGCGGCGAACCCCACGCCGAAGCGGCCCACCTGTCCCGGCCCGGACTTCGCCGAGGCGCGCAGCGAGGAGAGGGACGCGACGCCGTCGGCGTCCAGCGAGGCACCGGTGTTCGCCACCACCAGGCGGCGTGCACCCAGGTCGAGACGGACCTCGACACGACCGGGCAGCCCGGAACGCGCCGCGGCGTCGGCCGCGTTCTGCAGCAGCTCGACCACGACACGGTCGCGGTAGTGGCCGCGGGCGTGGTCCTCCTCGCTGTTCGCGTCCTCACGGAAGCGTGTCGCGGACCCGAGCCACGCCTCCGCGACCGCGTGCCGCAGCGCGGCGGTCCCGAAGACGTCGTCCGTCACGCGATCCCGGTACCTTCCGTCGTCCCGGCGGCCGAGGCCGGCGCCGCGGTGTCCGTCTCGACCTGCACCCGTTCGATGGACGACTCGTCGATGAGCGGCGCGGGCGCCGGCCAGTCGCTCCCGCGACGGCTCACGTCCGTCTCGGAGTGGGCACCGCAGCCGTGGTCCAGCGACACGACCTTGCCGTCGTCGGGGGACCACTCGTTCGCGCACACGCCGAAGAGCTGGCCCAGCGGGCCCTGCAACGGCACGAGGAACCCGCACGTGGTGCACTCGGACGCCGAGGCGACCGCGTTCGGCGCCGTCGGCCCGCGCGTCCCCCGGTACCACCGCTCGGCCGCCTCGTCGCGGCCCTGCGGGGACAGGACACGCTGGCGGGCCAGCGCCAGCTCCTCGATCGCGACGCCGTCGAGCTCCTCGTCACCCGTGGGCGTCCACCCGGGCTCCAGGCGCGGGTCGTCCGCACGGAACGGCAGGGTGTCCCCCGCACGCAGGTCGCCGGGGCGCAGCCGCTCGGACCAGGGCACCCACTCCGGAGCGAGGATCGCGTCCTCGCCGGGCAGCAGCTCGACCTCGCAGACGGTCGCGACCCGACCGCGCGGCACCCGAGCCAGCGTCACCGTCCAGTGCCACCCGTGGTAGCCCTTCATACCGGCCGCGAACCGGTGCGACATCAGGCGCTCGCCCTCGGCCTGCGTGCCCAGGTGCTCGCCGACGTCCTCCGGCGACGAGGCCACGTCCAGCGCCGCGGCGCGCGCGAGCTCGACGGCGCCCAGCAGGACGGCGTCGTTGCGGGCGCGCGAGCTCACGCGGCGTGCCCTGGCAGGCGCGTCGGCGGTTGCCATGATCGTCTCGCTCTCAGGAATCGAGGTTGTCTGCGACGGCACGGAGCATCGTGGCGACGCGCTTGCCGGCCTCGGCCTCGGGGTACTTGCCCCGCTTGAGCTGGTCGCCCGTGCGGTCGAGCACCCGGATCAGGTCCTCGACGATGCCCGCCAGCTCCGACGGCGGCCGCCGCTTGGCCTTCACCACCGACGGCTGCGGGTCGAGGAGCTTCACGGACAGCGCGGACGGGCCTCGGCGACCGTCAGCCACCCCGAACTCGACCCGCGCACCCGGCTTGGGGCTCGGGGTGTCCGCGGGCAGCGCGGAGGCGTGCAGGAAGACCTCACCGCCGTCGTCGTTGGCGATGAAACCGAAACCGCGCTCCGCGTCGTACCACTTGACCTTGCCGGTAGGCACCTGGACCTCTTCGTGCTCGTCGTTCTCCACAGCGCCCGGCCGGTGCGGCCGAGGCAGTGTCCCAGGGTACCGGGAAGTTGGGCGACGCTCCGTCGCAGCGTTTCTCAGGATGCTCAGTAGGCGCCCTGGGCGCCGAGCACGACCTTGGCCGTGCGCGCCAGGATCAGCAGGTCGCCGAAGGGGGTCCAGTTCTCGGCGTAGTAGACGTCCAGCCGGACCGCCTCCTCCCACGGCAGGTCCGACCGACCGCCGACCTGCCAGAGCCCCGTGATCCCGGGCTTGACGAGGAGCCGACGTCGCATGCGCGCCTCGTAGCGGGTGACCTCCTGCGGGAGCGGCGGGCGGGGGCCGACCAACGACATCTGGCCCGCCAGCACGTTGAAGAGCTGGGGCAGCTCGTCCAACGAGTAGCGGCGCAGCGTGCGGCCCGCACGCGTGATCCGCGGGTCGTCGCGTCGCTTGAAGAGCACCCCGGCGCCGTCGTGGTCCGCCTCGAGCACCGTGGTCTCGGTGTCGGCGCCGACGCGCATGGTGCGGAACTTGAGCATGGGGAAGGTCCGGCCGCCGCGGCCGACCCGGTGCTGCCGGTAGAACACCGGCCCGCGGCTGGTGAGCGCCACGACGAGCGCCACGCCGACCAGGACGGGGAGCACGAGGAGGGTGATCAGGGCCGCTCCCAGCCAGTCCATGATCGTCTTGGCCACGTACTTGGGCCCGACGAAGCGCGGCGCGTCGACGTGCAGCAGGGAGACGGACTGCTCCGGGGTCACCGTGATGCGCGGGCCCGCGACGTCGGCCAGCTCCGCCATGAGCATGAGGTCGACCCCGACGGGCTCGAGCTCCCACCCGAGCCGGCGCACCGCGTCGGCGGTCATGTGGTCCGAACCGGCGACGGCCACGCAGTCGGCGCCGACCTGGGCCGCGATCGTCGCGGCACCGTCCAGGTCTCCGAGGACCGGGACCCCGAGCACCTCCTGGCCCGGCCGGACCTCGGCCGGCGGGCAGCACACCCCGACCACGCGGTACCCGGACGGCCGCTCGTTCAGCTCACGGACGAGACGTTCCGTCTGGTCGTGCAGCCCGACGGCGAGCACCGAGGTCGTCGACTCGCCCCGTGCGCGGCGGCGCCGCAGCCAGCCCCGCCACTGCCACCGCCCCAGGAGCAGCAGGACGAGCCCGACCGGGAACGCCACGAGCAGGTACGAACGCAGCCCCGGCCAGGAGAGCAGGAACGCCCCGAGGGCCAGCACGGCGAACAGCCGCAGGGTCGCGTTGAAGACGCGCTCGAACTCCTGGGGCCCGGACGCGAAGACTCGGACGTCGTAGCCGCGGCTCAGGGCGATGGACACCGGCCACACGACCGACACCACCGCGATGAACACCAGCTGGTCCGCCCGGACGCCTCCCAGGGGCATCCAGTCGCCGAGGTTGTTGACCACGACCGCCAGGAGGGCCGCCAGGGCGACCAGCAGGCCGTCGGACCACATGAGCCGGCGGCGGTACGCCGTCTGCCAGCTCCCGGCCCGGAAGATCGCCCGCACCTCCCGCAACCGGGCAGCACGCACACCGGCGAGCGCGTTGCGGGTGCGCTGCTGGGCTCCGGTGATGGACACGATGCTGGCTCCTCGGGATGACGTGTTCTGTCATGACTGTAGGAGCGGAGAAACGCTTCGATGTGCTTTTTCGAGGGCCTTTCACCCCCTCTTTCACCCCCTGCGCGGGGGCGCCATCAGCGCCGGTCAGAGGCCATTTCACCCGGGTGATACCGCCTGCCCGAGGCCGATCCCCAGGTCAGCCGCCAGACGCAGCGACACGACGTCGAACCAGGCCTCCGGATCGTCGACGGACCCGGCCAGATGACCGAAGAGCTCGAACGACACCGTGCCCAGCACGGTCGTCCACGCCATGAGGGTCCGCACCACCAGCTCGGGCGGGGCGTCGTCGATCAGCCCGCGGGCCGCGACGACGTCCCGCGCACCGGCCACGAGGGTCGCCAGACCGCTCTCGACGGTCGGGCCGAGCGGGGGCACCGCCCCGTCGCGGTAGGCGTCGGCCACGATGCCGACCAGGACCAGCACCAGGCGGATCGCCGGGTCCACCGTGTCCCGGGGGGCCGCGTAGCCGGGGACCGGGGTGCCGTAGAGCAGCGCGAACTCGCCCGGGTGCCCCACGGACCACCCACGCACGGCCCGGCAGGCGGCGAGCCAGCGGGCGGTGACGTCGCCCCGGTCGGCGATCCGGGCATCGGCGTGCTCGACGGCGGCACCCAGCTCGTCGTAGCACTCGACGATCAGCAGGGTCAGCAGCGCGTCCCGGTTCTCGACGTAGCGGTAGACGGCCGAGGAGACCATGCCGACGTCGCGGGCGACGGCACGCAGCGACAACGACGCCGGGCCCTCGGCGGCGAGGCGCGCCCGCGCCGCCGCCACGATCTCGCGGGTGATGGTCGCCCGGGCGAGGGCGCGGGCGGTCCGGGGTGCGGCGGTCATCCCGACATGGTGCCACGATCAGCGCTCCATCTCGAGAGCACCGCTCTTGTGCAAGGCGGCGTCGGGGTCCATGCTGAGTTCGAGAGCACCGTTCACAACAAGGAGCACTGATCATGGATCGTCATCTCGTCGTCGGCGCCGGACCTGTCGGACGACACGTCGCCGCCCTGCTCGCCGAGCGAGGCACGTCCGTCGCGGTCGCCACCCGGTCCGGGCGCACCACCGGGCTCGACGGCGTGGAGCACCTCGCGCTCGACGCCGCCGACCCCGACGCCCTCAGCCGCGCCGCCGAGCACGCGGCCGTCGTCTACAACTGCGCCAACCCCACCGACTACACCCGCTGGTCGACCGTCTGGCCGCCCCTGGCGGCGTCGTTCCTGGAGGCTGTCGAGCGGACCGGCGCCGTCTACGCCCTCACCGGCAACCTGTACCCGTACGGCCACGTCGACGGCCCGATGACCGAGGACCTCCCCGACGCCGCCACCGACCACAAGGGCCGCCTGCGCGCCGGGATGTGGGCCGACGCCCGCGCCGCGCACGAGGCCGGGCGGCTGCGCGCCGTCGAGGTCCGCGGCTCGGACTACATGGGCCCCGGCGTCGGGGCCAACGGGCACGTCTCACGCGTGGTGCCGACGGCGCTGCGCGGGAAGCGGGCCTGGATGCTGGGACGCACCGACCTGCCGCACACCTTCACCGACGTGCGCGACGTCGCCCGGACGCTCGTCGCCGCCGCCGAGGACCCGGGCGCCCACGGCCGCACCTGGCACGTCCCCAGCAACCCGCCGGTCACGCAGGCCCAGGCGCTGACCGACGTGCTGACCACCGCCGGACGACCGGCGGTGCCCGTGTCGTCGCTCCGCGGACCGGCCTGGGCGGCCGTGGCGGCCTTCTCCCCCCTGCTGCGCGAGCTGCACCAGCTCGCCTACCAGTGGGAGGCGCCCTACGTGCTCGACTCCTCCGCCGCCCAGGAGCGGTTCGGCATCGCCCCGACACCGTGGGACGAGGTGTGCCGCGCCACGGCGCGGGCCTGACGGACCCGCCCGGCCCCAGGGGGCGGGCGTAGCATCGTGCAGATGGCCGGCAGCTACACCGAATGGGTGCGCACCCGCACCGAGGACGAGCTCCTCGCCCTGCTCGCCGCCCGACCGGACCTCGGCACCCCCGCCCCGTCCACCCTGCGCTCGCTGGCAGCTCGGGCCGCCAGCCGGACCAGCCTCGACCGCGCCCTGGGCCACCTCGACGCCGGCACCCTCCAGGTGCTCGAGGCGCTGCTCGCCCTCTCCCACGACGGCGACCCGGTCGACGCCGACCGGGTCGCGGCCGCGCTCGGCGCACCGGAGGCGGGGGCCGCCGTCGGCCGCGTGCTCGACACCGCGCGCACGGCCGCCCTGGTGTGGGACGAGGGCCAGGGCGTACGCCCCGCACCCGGGCTGGACGAGGTGCTCGGCCCCTACCCCGCCGGGCTGGGTCCGGCCCGCGACGCCGCCGTGCCGACAGCGTCGCCGGACGACCTCCCGCCCGGCGCGCGACCGATCCTCGACGCGCTCGCCTGGGGACCCCCGGTCGGTGTGGTGCCACCGCCCGGCACCGCACCGCGGCAGGCCGTCGACGAGCTCGTCGAGGCGGGTCTGCTGGTGCGCTCCGACGCCCGGCACGTGCTGCTCCCCCGCGACGTCGGGCTCGCCCTGCGCGGAGGGCGCACGCACCGGGCACCAGACCTCGCGCCGCCCCGTCCGACGGGCCGCGAGGTGCCGCGCGCCGGAGCCGACGCCGAGTCGGCCGTCGCCGCGCTGGAGACCGTCCGCCAGGTCGCACGGCTGATCACCGCCTGGGACGACGGCCCGCCGTCCGTGCTGCGCGCCGGCGGGCTCGGGGTCCGCGACCTGCGCCGCACAGCAGCGCTCCTGGAGACCGAGGAGGCCACGGCCGCCTTCGTCGTCGAGCTCGCGGCGAGCGCCGGCCTGGTGTCCGACGACGGCGAGGCCCCGGCGTCGTACGTGCCCACCACCAAGGCGGACGTGTGGGAGGAGACCGACGACGCGGGGCGATGGGCGTGGCTGGCGGCTGCCTGGAGGACGTCGAGACGGACCCCGTGGCAGGTGGGTTCACGCGACGAGAAGGGCGCCCTGCGCGCACCCCTGTCGCCGGAGCTGCACCGCCCGTGGGTGCCCCGGCTGCGCGCACAGGTCCTCGACGTGCTGGCGGCACAGCCCGGGACGGCGCTGGACGCCGACGACGTGCTCGCCGTGCTGCGGTGGCACTCGCCGCGCACGGTTCCCCCGGAGGCCGCCCTGGCCGGGCTGCTGCGCGAGGCGTCGCTCCTCGGCGTCACCGGGGCGGGGGCGCTGTCCTCCCCCGGTCACGCGCTGGCGGCCAGCAGCCCGTCCACGGAGCCTGTCGCCGCGCCGGACGCGGACCTCGCCCGTGCGCTGCGCGCGGTGCTCCCGGCCGAGGTCGACGAGGTGCTGCTCCAGGGAGACCTCACCGGCATCGTCCCCGGACGCCCGTCCCCGGCGCTCGCCCGGCTGCTGGACCAGGCGGCCGACGTCGAGTCCCGCGGGGCGGCCACCACCGTCCGGTTCTCCACGACCTCGGTGACCCGGGCGCTGGATCACGGTCGCAGCGGTGCAGAGCTCCTCGCCGAGCTCTCCGCACGGTCGCCGGTGCCCGTGCCCCAGGCGCTGGAGTACCTGGTCAAGGACACCGCACGTCGCCACGAGGCCGTGCGCGTCGGGTCGGCGACGTCGTACGTGCGATCCGCCGACCCGACAGCGCTGGCCGGGCTCGTGGAGGACCCGCGCCTCGCCGGGCTGGGGCTCGTGCGCCTCGCACCGACGGTGCTCGCCGCCGCCGTCCCGGCCGCCGAGCTGCACGACGTGCTGCGCGACCGTGGCCTGCTGTCCGGACTGGAGGGCCCGGACGGCCGGCCGCTGGGGCCGGTGCGCCGTACCGTGCGGCTCGAGCGGGCCGCGTGGTCACGCCGCCCCGCAGCTGCTGTCCGCGACACGACGGCCGAGGCCCGCACGGCGCTCGTGGCCCGGCTGCGCGGCACGGCGCCGTCCGCGGACGCCGCGCCCGACGGCGGCACCCCGGCGCGGGTGAGCGCCTCGCCCGGCGAGGTGCCCTCCTCGACAGGTGCCGCCGTCGGGCAGGGGGCGAACCAGCCCGGGGACGCCCTGGCCCTGCTGCACGACGCGCTGCGCGAGGGCCGCACGGTCCTGATCGAGATGGTCGGCGGGTCCGGCACCCTCGTGCGGCGCGAGCTCAAGCCGATGCGGCTCGACGGCGGGCGCCTGCGAGCGCTCGACCCCCAGCGCGAGGCGGAGCTGACGATCGCCGTGCACCGCATCGCGTCGGTGGAGCCCCTCGACTGACCCGGCGGTCGCGCGCCGCGAACCGTCCGACGAGTCACACTGAGGGCCGGAACAGCAGCACGGCCCACGGCGTTGCCACCCTGGACACCCACCGGAAGGACCCGCATGCCCGACGGCCCCCTCATCGTCCAGAGCGACAAGTCGATCCTCCTGGAGGTCGAGCACCCGCAGTCCGGGGACGCGCGCCGCGCCATCGCCCCGTTCGCCGAGCTCGAGCGCGCCCCCGAGCACGTGCACACGTACCGGCTGACCAATCTCGGTCTGTGGAACGCGCGCGCCGCCGGGCACGACGCCGAGCAGGTCGTCGACACGCTCATGGCGTACTCGCGCTACCCCGTGCCGCACGCGCTGCTGATCGACGTCGCCGAGACGATGGGCCGCTACGGGCGTCTCACGCTCGCCGCCCACCCCACGCACGGGCTCGTGCTGGAGTCCACCGACGCCGCCGTGCTGGCCGAGGTGCTCAAGTCCAAGCGGACCAAGGGGCTGGTCGGCGACCGGATCGACGACACGACCGTGGCGGTGCACCCGTCCGAGCGAGGGAACCTCAAGCAGGCGCTGGTCAAGCTCGGCTGGCCCGCCGAGGACCTCGCCGGCTACGTCGACGGCGAGAAGCACCCGATCACGCTGTCGCCGACGACGAAGCCCGTCCACCCGGGCGAGGAGGCCTCCGACTGGGAGCCGCGCCCGTACCAGGCACAGGCCGTCGACGGGTTCTGGCACGGCGGGTCCGGCGTCGTCGTCCTGCCCTGCGGCGCCGGCAAGACGATCGTCGGCGCGGGGGCGATGGCGAAGTCCGGCACGACGACGCTCATCCTGGTGACGAACACCGTCAGCGCCCGGCAGTGGCGCGACGAGCTGATCCGGCGCACCTCGCTCACGGAGGACGAGATCGGCGAGTACTCGGGCGCGCGCAAGGAGATCAAGCCCGTCACGATCGCGACGTACCAGGTGCTCACGACCCGACGGAAGGGCGTCTACACGCACCTGGAGCTGCTCGACGCCCGCGACTGGGGCCTCGTCGTCTACGACGAGGTCCACCTGCTGCCCGCCCCGATCTTCCGCATGACCGCCGACCTGCAGGCCCGACGTCGGCTCGGCCTGACCGCGACGCTGGTGCGCGAGGACGGCCGCGAGGACGAGGTGTTCTCCCTCATCGGGCCCAAGCGCTACGACGCCCCGTGGAAGGACATCGAGGCGCAGGGCTACATCGCCCCGGCGGACTGCGTCGAGGTGCGCCTGACCCTGCCCGAGCACGAGCGGATGGTGTACGCCACCGCCGAGCCGGAGGACAAGTACCGGCTCGCGGCCTGCGCCCCGGGCAAGAACCGCGTGGTGGAACGGCTCGTCGCACAGCACCCGGACGACCAGGTGCTGGTCATCGGGCAATACATCGACCAGCTCACCGAGCTTGCCGAGCACCTGGACGCGCCGTTGATCACCGGCGCGACGACCGTCCGCGAGCGCCAGAAGCTGTTCGGCGCGTTCCGGTCCGGGGAGATCTCCCGGCTGGTGGTGTCCAAGGTCGCGAACTTCTCCATCGACCTGCCGGAGGCCTCCGTGGCGATCCAGGTCTCGGGGTCGTTCGGTTCCCGCCAGGAGGAGGCGCAGCGGCTCGGCCGGGTGATGCGGCCCAAGCAGGACGGCCGCACGGCGCACTTCTACGCCGTCGTCGCCCGGGACACGGTCGACCAGGACTTCGCGGCCCACCGCCAGCGGTTCCTGGCGGAGCAGGGCTACGCCTACCGCATCGTCGACGCCGAGGAGCTGGACGGAGCGAAGTAGCGGGTGGGGCCGAGGAACGAGGAATCCCGCCCGCTACGCAGCGCAGTCCGGCTCCGACCGAGGGAACCGAGGAGCTGGACGGAGCGAAGTAGCGGGTGGGGGCCGAGGCCCGAGTGGTCGTCCGGAGCGAGCTTGCGAGTGCAGGTCGATCACGACCGAGGGCTCACGAGGAATCCCGCCCGCTACGCAGCGCAGTCCGGCTCCGACCGAGGGAACCGAGGAGCTGGACGGAGCGAAGTAGCGGGTGGGGGCAGCCGTCAGGTCGTCGGGGTGCGGGCATCCGACATCCGTCCCACCGTGGTCGGGTGACCAGGTTCGGATACACCCTGATGACCGAGCAGTCCGGTCCGCGGAGCCTCGTCGACTACGCGGTCCGGGCCGAGGACGCCGGCTTCGAGTTCGAGGTGATGAGCGACCACTACTTCCCCTGGCTGGACTCCCAGGGCCACTCGCCGTACGCGTGGAGCGTGCTGGGGGCCGTGGCCCAGGCGACACAGCGGGTGGGCCTGATGTCGTTCGTGACCTGCCCGACACTGCGGTACCACCCTGCCGTGGTGGCCCAGAAGGCCGCCACCATGGGTCTGCTGTCCGACGGGCGGTTCACGCTGGGGCTCGGTTCCGGGGAGAACCTCAACGAGCACGTGGTGGGCGCCGGCTGGCCGGCCGTCGACGAGCGTCACGAGATGCTCTCCGAAGCGGTGCAGATCATCTCCGCGCTGTTCGGGGGTGACCTGCTGAGCTTCCGCGGCGACCACTTCCAGGTGGACTCGGCGCGGCTGTGGGACCTGCCGGAGCACCCCGTGGAGATCGGCGTCGCCGTCTCCGGCGCGCAGTCGGTGGGTCACTTCGCGACGCTGTCCGACCACCTGATCGCGACCGAGCCGCAGGCCCGGCTGCTGGAGCAGTGGGACGGCGAGCGCGAGGACGCCGACCTGCCCGCCTCCCGGAAGATCGCGCAGATGCCGATCTCCTGGGACCCGGACCGCGACACCGCCGTGGCACGCGCGCACGACCAGTTCCGCTGGTTCGGGCTCGGCTGGCCGGTGAACGCGAACCTGCCCACGACCGAGGCGTTCGAGGACGCCAGCGCGTTCGTCCGGCCGGAGGACGTCACAGGGTCGATCCCGTGCGGCCCGGACCTCGACGCCGTGGTCGAGGCGGCGTCGGCCTACTGGGAGGCAGGCTTCACCGACCTGGTGATCCACCAGATCGGTGACGAGAAGCAGGAGCAGTTCCTCGCGGAGGCCGCCGGACCGCTCCTCGAGAAGCTGCGGGCAGCCTCGCCCGACCACGTGACGGCCTGACCCGCCCCAGGCGAGGCGTCACGCGCCCTGTCGAGCCGAGTTGATCTCGACGATGCGCTCCTCGCCCCAGTCCCCGAGCGGTCGGAGCGCTCGCTCCAGCTCGGCGCCGTCGTCGGTGAGGCTGTAGACGACCTTGGGTGGCACCTGGTCGTGCACCACACGGCGCACCACCCCGTCGCGCTCCAGCTCGCGGAGCTGCTGGATCAGCACCTTCTCGGAGACGCCGGCCAGCTCTCGCCGCAGCTCACCGGTGCGGCGGGGCTGCACCGACAGCGCCCACAGGACCAGGGGCTTCCACTTGCCGCCGACGACGGCGACCGCCGCGTCGAGGCCGCACAGGAACTCGGTCATGCTCTCCTCCTCGCACCAGGCACGCACCAGGTGGTGGGTACGCACCTGGAAGTGGGTACTTCCGCTGACGGACGGTTCTGCTGAGACTCACTGTATGACCCTCGATCACGCCCCTGCCCCGACCCGCACCGCAGTCATCGGCCTCGGCCCCATGGGAACGGCGCTCGCCCGAGCGCTCCTGGCCGCCGGCACCACACCCCCGACCGTCTGGAACCGCACCCGCTCGCGCACCGAGGCCCTCGCGGGCGAGGGCGCCGTCCCGGCGACCGACCTCGCCGAGGCCCTCAGTTCGGCCGACCTGGTGATCACGTGCCTGCGTGACCACGAGACCACGCGTGCCCTGCTGGCCACCGTGCCGCCGGAGGCCCTGCGCGGACGGACCGTGGTGGTCCTCGCCTCGGCGACGCCGGACGAGGCCCGGACCACGCACGCGTGGGCCACGGCGCACGGGATCACGGTGCTGCTCGGCGCGATCATGGCCCCGGTGCCGCTGATCGGCACCGCGGAGGCGCAGATCCTCTACGCGGGCGACCCGGGACTCGTCGAGCAGCACCGTGACGTCCTGGAGATGCTGGCCGGCCGCACCGAGCACGTGGGCGAGAACCCGGGCCACGCGTCCCTGCTGGACACGGCCATGCTCGAGGTCTACTTCGCCGGGATGACCGCGTTCCTGCACGCGGCCGCCATGGTCGCGCACGAGGGCATCGACGCCAGGACGTTCGCCGTCCACGCCCGCAGCGTGCTCGAGCTGCTGCCGGTCACGGTGGACGGCCTCGCGGCGGACGTCGACGCCGGCACCCACCCGGGGCACGAGGACACGGTCACCATGGAGCTCGCGGCGCTGGAGCACATGGTCGCCACCAGCGAGTCCACCGGCGTCGACCCCGCGCTGCCCGAGCTGATGCGTCGGCTCGCGCGCAGCGCGGTGGACGCCGGGCACGGCGGTGACTCCTGGTCCCGGGTCGTGGACGTGCTCCGCGGGAGGATCGGCTCGCCCGCGTCGTGACCCGCCGCAGGGCGGACGCCTCCGTCACGGCCTACGGCGCCTATCTCTCCCGCGCCCTGGAGACGAACCCGGCGGTGAGCTTCGTCGTCGTACCTGACGCGGCACGGGCTGGTCGACTCCGACCTGCTCGCGACCCCGAGCGTCAGCCGCCGCGGAAGGGCTCGAGTAGACACCGACCGTGTGCACGTCACCCACCCCGGGATTGCGCAGCGCCCGCGTGCGCGGAACGATGCACTCCGTGATCCCGTCTCCCCAGGCCGTGCGGCGACGCACGGCCGTCCTCGCCCGCCGGACGCTGCTGCTGGTCGCCGCCCTGCCCGTGGCCCTCACCCTCGCCGTCGGCGTCTCGCACGCGCAGCCTCCCCTGACCGACCTGGACGGCGACGTCACCGACACGGCGGACGTGCTCAGCGACGGCGAGCTGGCGGAGGTCCAGGAAGCCCTCGACGAGCTGGCCGACGAGACCTCCTACCAGCTGTTCGTCGTCTACACGGACCGGTTCGACGGCGTCGACGGCCGGGCCTGGGCGGACTCCACGGCGACCAACGCACAGCTCGGCGCCTCCGACCTGCTGCTCGCCGTCGCCACCGAGGACCGCCTGTACGGGTTGAGCTGGGACAACAACGTCGACCTGAGCGAAGAGCAGCTCGACGCCATCCGCGACGCCACGGTCGACGCGCTGCGTGACGACGACTGGGCCGGCGCCACGGTGGCAGCCGTCGACGCGACGCTCGCCGTGACGGGATCCGGCGGTGCCGCGTCGGGCTCGGCGACGTCCGGCACGTCGGGCGGCTTCTCGCTGTCCGGCCCGGTGCTGATCGGTGGGCTCGCCGCCGTCGTCGGGCTCGGGGCGCTCCTGTGGACCCGCTCCCGACGCGACAAGGAGCTGACCCGCCGCGGTGCCGCCGCGGCGGCCGCCCGCACCGGCGCGGGCGGGCCGGACCCGGACCCGCTCGCGAACCTCACCGACGCCGAGCTCGCCCAGCGCGCCGGCAGCGCCCTGGTGAGCGTCGACGACGCGATCCGCACGTCCGAGCAGGAGCTCGGCTTCGCGCAGGCCGAGTTCGGCACCGAGGCGACGCGAGAGTTCGGCACCGTGCTCGACCAGGCCCGCCAGGACGTCGCGGAGGCGTTCCGGATCCGCCAGAGCATCGACGACGGCGCACCGGGGGAGGTCCCGCCGGCCGACGCCGCGCGTCGGCGGGCTCTGCTCGCCGACGTCGTGCGGCGGTGCGAGGCGGCCGCGTCGGCCCTGGACGCCCAGTCGGAGTCGTTCGACGGCCTGCGCCGCCTGCAGTCCCGCGCCCCGCAGGTCCTCGACGAGGCCGAGCAGCGCGCGGGTGAGATCGAGGCCCGGATCGAGGTGGCGCGCCGCACGCTCGCCGGGCTGAACGCCACCTACCCCGCCTCCGCGCTGGCGTCCGTCCGGGACAACCCCGACCAGGCCGCGGCCCTCGTGGAGAACGCCCGCGACGCGGTCACGGCGGGGCGGACGGCCGTGCAGAAGCGCAAGAAGGCGGTGGCGGTCGCCGATGCCCGGGCCGCGCAGAACGCCCTCGGCCAGGCCGTGACGCTGCTCGACGCCGTCGAGAGCGCCGAGGTCGACCTCGCGTCGGCCGGGACCAACCTCGGCAAGGGCATCGCGTCGATCACCCAGGACATCCTCGATGCCGAACGCCTGGCGCCCTCGGACCCCGTGGTGCAGCAGGCCGCCACGGAGGCCCGTTCCGCTGCCGAGCAGGCGAGCGCCGCCCGCACGGGCGGCGACCCCCTCGCCGCGCTCGCCCGGCTCACGGCCGCCGAGGCCGCGCTCGACGACGCCCTCGCCCCCGCCCGGCAGCAGGCGGAGTCGGACGCGAGGGCGCGTGCGTTGCTGCGTGACGTCCTGGGCCGGGTCGAGTCTCAGCTCCGGGCGGCGCAGAGCTATGTGACGACGCGCCGTGGCGCGGTCGGACCGGACGCCCGGACCCGGCTCGCCGAGGCGGAACGCTTGGCCGGCGAGTCGCGTGCCCTGCAGCAGGCGGACCCGCACGCCGCCCTCGCGGCAGCCCAGCAGGCCGAGCGGTACGCGCAGCAGGCCACGCAGATGGCCCAGACCGACACCTCCGGCTGGGACATGCGCCACGGCGGCCCGGGTGGTTTCGGCGGGTCGAGCGGGCGGTCGGCGGACGTCGGCGGCATGATCCTCGGGGGGATCGTCCTCGACGCGGTGCTGCGTGGCGGCTCCGGGCGCCGCAGGGGCGGCTCCGGTGGCTTCGGAGGAGGCGGCGGCGGCTTCGGCGGCGGCGGAGGCTCGCGCGGGGGGTCGCGCGGCGGGTTCGGCGGCGGGTTCGGCGGTGGCGGTCGCGGCGGGGCCGGCGGACGCTTCTGATCGTGGCGGAGCGGGAACTACCGGGCCCGCGCCGTCGTCCTCTTCACATCAGCAACGACCGGGTACCACGGACCACGAAGGGCACGTCATGACGCAGAAGCAGAGCATCCTCGGGCGGATCAGCCAGCTCACGAAGGCGAACATCAACGCGCTGCTCGACCGCGCCGAGGACCCGCAGAAGATGCTGGACCAGCTCATCCGGGACTACACGAGCAACATCGCCGAGGCCGAGCAGGCGATCGCCCAGACGATCGGCAACCTGCGTCTGGCGGAGCAGGACTACCACGAGGACGTCCAGTCGGTGCAGGAGTGGGGCGCGAAGGCGCTGGCGGCCTCCCGCAAGGCCGACGAGCGTCGTGCCGCCGGCGACCAGGCCAACGCCGACAAGTTCGACCAGCTCACCCGGGTGGCGCTGCGCAAGCAGCTCGACGCCGAGAGCGAGGTGACGTCGTCGCGCCCGATGATCGAGCAGCAGCAGGTCACGGTCGAGAAGCTCAAGACCGGGCTGGCGCAGATGAAGGACAAGCTGGTCGACCTGAAGTCCCGGCGCGACCAGCTCGTCGCCCGCCAGAAGGCCGCGGTGGCGCAGCAGACCGTCCAGGGTGCGATCAGCTCGATCAACATCATGGACCCGACCAGCGAGCTCAGCCGGTACGAGGAGATCGTGCGCCGCGAGGAGGCGCAGGCCATGGGCCAGGCGGAGATCGCGGCGTCGTCGCTGGACTCGCAGTTCGCCGAGCTCGAGGGCTCCATGCAGGACGTCGAGCTCGAGGCGCGCCTCGCCGCGTTGAAGACCGGCACGACGCCGGGCCAGATCGAGTCCTGACCCCTCACCCCGCCCCCTCAGTGCTGTGGGTGCACGACACGCCGTCGCCGGTTGGCATCCGACGGCGTGTCGTGCGCCCACAGCACTGAGCGTCAGGCGGGTGCGGCCTCGGGCCTGCGCGTCCGGCCGACGGCGGCACGCGCCTGCTCGAGGAACGCCGCGGCGAGCAGGTCGGCGGTCCGCGCCAGACCGGCGTCGTGCGCGGTCACCTGGGCGTGCACCGTGGCGGTGTCGACGTCCGTCTCGCCCAGCGCCCACCGCACGGCCAGCGACGGGCTCGCCTCGGGGTGGAACTGCACCCCGAGGGCCGAGCCCCAGCGGAACGCCTGATAGGGGTAGGTGTCCGACCAGGCGAGCCACTGCGCCCCGGCCGGCAGCTCGATGACGGCGTCGGAGTGCATGGAGACCACGGGGGTCACGCAGCCGAGCCGCTCGACGCCGTCGTCGCCCGTGGCTCCGGCGGCCCGGACGAGGGGCCCCAGGACCGGGTCGTGCAGCGCCGCGGCACGCCAGTGCACGTCGACGACCCCGGCCTCCCGGCCAGGGGGCGCGGCGACCTGCACGGCCCCGCCTCCGGCGACCGCGAGGAGCTGTGCGCCCAGGCAGATGCCGAGCGTGGGCAGCCCGGCACCGACCGCGTGGGCGAGCAGGGACCGCACCGCGGGCAGCCACGGCGCCTCGGCGTCCGCGTAGGCGTTCATCTGCCCGCCGAGGACGACCAGCGCATCCCCGCACTCCTCGAGGCGCGGCACGGGCTCTCCGGCGAACAGCCGGACCACGCGTGCCCCGGCGAGGGGCCGGGCGAACCGGTCCAGCGGGACGTCGGAGCCGTGCTGCAGGACGGTCACCCGGAGGTGGTCGGGCTTCATGATCTCGGGCACGGCCGCTGAGATTACTCCGCCGGGCGCCCGCGGTCCATGCCCCGGCCACCGTCCTGACCGCCGGACCGACGTCGTCGCGCGTACCCTGGGCGCATGGCCTCCCCCTTCACCGCGCCGACCGCCTCGCCTGCACCGGTGCCGGCGCCGACCCCGGCGTCGCCGGACGAGCCGGCTCGCACCACCTACCTGCTGGTCGACGGCGAGAACATCGACGCCACGCTCGGCATGAACGTGCTCAACCGCCGCCCGAACCCGGAGGAGCGGCCGCGGTGGGACCGGATCACGAAGTTCGCGAGCAAGGTGTGGGGCTCCGAGGTCGTCCCGCTGTTCTTCCTCAACGCGACCAGCGGCCAGATGCCGATGTCGTTCGTCCAGGCTCTCCTCGCGATGGGCTACCGGCCCATCCCGCTGGCGGCGAACGGTGACGAGAAGGTCGTCGACCTCGGTATCCAGCGCACGCTCGAGGCCATCGCCGGTCGTGAGGGCGACGTCCTCCTGGCCAGCCACGACGGCGACTTCCTGCCCCAGGTCGAGCGGCTGCTGGCCGACGACGACCGGCGGGTGGGCCTGCTGGCCTTCCGCGAGTTCGTCAACGGCCAGCTCACCGCCCTCACCGACGAGGGGCTGGAGATCTTCGACCTCGAGGGCGACGTCGACGCCTTCACCAGCCCGCTGCCGCGCGTGCGGATCATCCCGATCGACGAGTTCGACCCGCTGCGCTACCTCTGACGGCGGCCGGGGACGTCGGCGGTGCGTTGCGCGACCGAGATGCCGACGAGGCAGACCGTGCCGAGCAGCGTCACCAGCACCAGCGCGACCCAGCTGAAGCCGGTGGCCACCACAGTCACCACCGCGGTGGCCACGACGACCACCCGCAGGGCGTCGGCGTGGTGGGCGACGAGCTGCGCCGGCCTGCCGTCCTGTCCGGTCGTGGCGCGCAGCCACGGCCACCGCTCACCTGCCCGGGCGGGCCGTGCGGGGCGCCCGAGCAGGGTCCCGACGACGGCGGTCACGGCGGCCAGGACGCCCACCAGCCAGGCGATCTCGTGCAGGCCGCCGGCGACGGCGTCGAACAGCACCTCGGCGACCCGTTCGCCGTCGGGCGTGCGGGCGACGTCCACGACCAGGTCCCGGAGCCGGCCGACCAGCGCGACGGAGATCACGAGACCCGCCACGACGCCGAGCCCGAGCTGGATCGCGCCGCGTCGCCGGTCGGGCGCGACCAGCAGGGTCGCGACGACGAGGACCACGGTGAGCGCGAGCAGCAGCCACACCGCACGGTCGACCGTCACGACGGAGGTCTGGACCAGGTCGAACATCTCCCGGTCCATCAGCACCACCTGCCCGAGGTCCGCGGGAAGGCGGGCGCCGAGGGCCTCCTCGAGCTGGGCGCGCACCTCGGGGGCTCGTTCGGCGACGGCCTCGGGCAGCGTGACGTCCGGCACGACGTCGGCCAGGCCGGAGAGGGACTCGCGCAGCGCCTCGACCACGAGCGGCACCGTGTTCAGCATGACCGCGTCCTCGGTGAGGTACACGTCCGGGTAGTCGTCGACGTCGGCGCGCGCGAGCCCGGTCACGGCGGAGTGCGCGCGCTCGACCAGCCGGGGCAGCCGGGCCCCGAAGGCCTCGGAGGTCACGAGCCGGTGGACCACCGTCTCGACGCGGCCCTCGAGACTCTCGACCACCATCGGCGTGAGGACGGCGAGCGTCGGCCTGTCGACCCGGGAGCCCAGCGCCTCCAGCAGGGGCCCGGGCTCGACGTCCAGCCGTTCGACGAGGGCGAGCGCCACGACCTCGTCGAGCTCGGCGAGCCGCCGGGAGACACGGGTGTCCAGGTCGAGGGCCTCGAGGGTCTGCTCGGTGATGTCGTCCGCGAGCGCGGCGTCGAACGCCGGGTCGTCCAGCGTCGGCCCGACGGTCGCCATGAACTGGTCGGTGTCGAAGACGGTGCGGTGCGCCCACACGGCCACGCTGGACGCCACGACGAGCACGGTCGTGACGACCACGAGGACGGCGCCGACCCATCGGCGTACGAGGACTCTCCGGCTGCTGAGACCGGGAGGTGCTGCAGCGGATGCTGTCACGTGCCCACCTTGGCCAGGGTCCGGCCGTCGCGCGACTCCACGCGGCCCGTGTCCAGGAAACCTCCAGGATCCGGGAGCACACTGGGGACATGGCCGCATCCTCCGACAGCCCCGAAGCCCGGCTCGTCGTCGTCGACGACGAGCCGAACATCCGCGAGCTGCTCTCCACGTCCTTGCGCTTCGCGGGGTTCGAGGTGCACGCCGCCGCCGACGGCGGGAGCGCGCTGCAGCTGGTCCGTGACACCGAGCCGGACCTCGTGGTGCTCGACGTGATGCTGCCCGACATGGACGGCTTCACCGTGACCCGCCGGATGCGTGCCACGGGCCGGCACACGCCCGTGCTCTTCCTCACCGCACGGGACGACACCCAGGACAAGATCCAGGGACTGACGGTAGGTGGTGACGACTACGTCACCAAGCCGTTCAGCCTGGAGGAGGTCGTGGCCCGGATCCGCGCGGTGCTGCGACGCACCGCGGGCGGCGAGCCCGACGACGACGCCGTGGTGCGGGTCGGCGACCTCGAGCTCGACGAGGACTCGCACGAGGTGCGCCGCAGCGGCATCGAGGTCGACCTGTCCCCCACCGAGTTCAAGCTGCTGCGCTACCTCATGCTCAACGCCGGGCGCGTGCTGTCCAAGGCGCAGATCCTCGACCACGTGTGGCAGTACGACTGGGGCGGCGACGCGAACATCGTCGAGTCCTACATCTCGTACCTGCGGCGCAAGATCGACCACCTGACCGTGACCGGTCCCGACGGGACGGACGTCGAGCTGCCTCCCCTGATCCACACGAAGCGGGGCGTCGGCTACCTGCTGCGAGCCCCGCAGCGATGACCTCTCGCGACCTGCCCGACGAGCCGACGTTCGCCGCGCCGGACCCTGTACCGGACGCCGCGCCTCACGGCGGGGAGGACGGTACGAGCGAACCGCCGTCGGGCACGACGACGGTGCTCGCGCCGGACCATACGCCGGACGAGGCCCAGCGGCACCCGGGCTGGCTCGCACGCGTGCCGCTGCGGGCACGGCTCGTGGCGATCATCGTGCTCCTGCTCGGTGCCGGGATGGTCCTCGCCGGCCTCACGACCCGGACCGTCGTGTCGAACTTCCTGATCGACCAGCTCGACACGCAGCTCAAGCAGTCGGCGCAGGGCGTGGCGCGGGCGACGGCGCTGAACCCGACCGAGGGCGCCCAGTACATCCCCAGCGAGTACGCCGTCGCGCTGCGCAACTGCAACGGTCTGGAGGGACCACCGCTCGGATGGCCCGGGACTCTGGACCGGTACGGAACCCCGCAGGTCCCGGACGAGCCCCTGGAGGACGTGGTCGACCGCGGGCTGGAGCCGTTCACCGTCGAGTCGACCGGGGGCACCGACCCGACGCCGTGGCGTGTCGTGTCCATCCCCTGCAGCCAGACGCAGGGCAGCCCGGTGGAGGGTGCCGCGTACGTCGCGCTGCCGATGGCCGGTGTCGACAAGACGACCGCCTACCTGTCGAGCTCGCTGCTCTGGTCCGGCATCGGCATCGTGGTGCTCGGCGGGACCCTGGCCTTCTGGCTGGTGCAGCACTCCCTGCGCCCGCTGCGCCGGATCGAGGCCACGGCCGCCGCGATCGCCGACGGCGACCTGTCACGCCGCGTCCCGGAGCAGCCTGCGTCGACGGAGGTGGGGTCCCTGTCGCACTCGCTCAACGCGATGCTCACCCAGATCGAGGCCGCCTTCGCCGCGCAGGAAGCGTCGGAGCAGCGGATGCGCCGCTTCGTCTCCGACGCGAGCCACGAGCTGCGCACCCCGCTGGCGACCGTGCGCGGCTACGGCGAGCTCTACCGGATGGGTGCGCTCGACACCGACGACAAGGTCGACGACACGATGGTCCGCATCGAGGACTCGGCGCGGCGGATGGGAGCGCTGGTCAACGACCTCCTGGTCCTGGCGCGTCTCGACGAGGGACGCCCCCTGAAGCACGAGGTCGTCGACCTGGTGGCCCTGGCGCAGGAGACCGCCCAGGACCTGCACGCCCTGGACCCGACCCGCACCGTCTCGGTGACCGGCCTGGGCCCGGGCGAGGCACCGCCGTCGGCCCTGCGGACCGTCGGGGACGCGGACCGGTTGCGGCAGGTGCTGACCAACCTGGTCGGCAACGTCGCACGGCACACCCCACCCGGCTCCCCCGCGGAGCTGGCCCTGGGGACCGTGGCGGACGGTGGCGTGGCCGTCGAGGTGCGCGACCACGGACCGGGCGTCTCCCCGGAGCAGGCGGACCGGATCTTCGAGCGGTTCTACCGGGCCGACTCCTCGCGCAACCGCGAGTCGGGCGGGTCGGGCCTGGGGCTCGCGATCGTGGCGGCGATCCTCGCTGCGCACGGCGGGAAGGCCTCCGTCGGCCGGACCCCGGGGGGCGGCATGACCGTGCGGGTTCTCCTGAGGTCCGCCGAGGACTACGCTTCGTGACGGCCCTGCCGGCCCACGCCGCGCGACCGGACACCACTGTCGGCCGCCGGTCGTAGGCTGGGAGGCAGACAGAGCACGTTCGGACAGAAGCGAAGGTCTTGATAGCGATGGGCGTCCTCAGCGCCGACGCGCCGCAGTGGTTCCTCTCGGCGTTCGTCCGTACGTGCCGGGGGGCCGGTGCCACCGAGCCCGAGGAGGCCGTCCGCGCGGTGGGCTCGGAGCTCATCGAGCGCTGGTCGGGGTCGGACCGTCACTTCCACAACCTGCGCCACCTCGCGGCCGTCCTGCACCGCGTCGACGAGCTCGCTCACGAGACGCACCAGGCCGACCTCGTGCGGCT
Organism: Isoptericola halotolerans; assembly: GCF_013149785.1. Classification (GTDB taxonomy): domain Bacteria; phylum Actinomycetota; class Actinomycetes; order Actinomycetales; family Cellulomonadaceae; genus Isoptericola; species Isoptericola halotolerans. Next base: position 325,816 of record NZ_JABEZU010000002.1, on the reverse strand, counting down.
CGCCGCCTGGTACCACGGGGCGGTGTTCGATGCGAACCGCAAGGTCGCCTATGCGACCCGCGGCGGTGAGCAGACCACGCTCAGCGCCGAGCTCGCGCGCACCCAGCTCGTCGAGATCGGGGTCTCCGCGGAGGCAGCGCACCGGGTCGGCGAGCTGGTCGACAGCCTCGCGCGGCACAAGGCGCTGCCCGGGGACTTCGACTCCGCCGTCCTCAACGACGCCGACCTGGGCATGCTCGCCGCCGAACCGCAGCGGTACAAGGAGTACGTGGCGGCGATCCGCGCCGAGTACGCCCACATCCCGCTCTCCGACTACCTGGACGCCCGCATCAAGGTGCTGACCAAGCTCTTGGGCCGCCCGCGGCTGTACGCGAGCCCGCTCGGGGCGACCTGGGAGCAACCGGCACGGCAGAACCTCGACGCGGAGCTCCACCGCCTGACCAAGGAACGCCGCCGGCTGGGCGAGGAGGCGACGGCCGGTCCTGCGCGCCGCTGACCCGCCGTCGTCCACAGGCTGTGGACGACGGCGGCGCACGTCTCGCGACGCCCCCTAGCGTCGTGGCCAGCCCGGTCCACCGGGAACCACGACGAGGGAGCAGGACGTGCGATACGAGGTCGACAGCGATCGGGTGGCGCAGGCGAGCGCCGCGGTGAACGGTTCCGTCGGGGCCATCCGCGCCGAGGTGGGCGCCATGATGCGGCACCTGCAGGATCTCCAGGCGAGCTGGCACGGCAGCGCGGCGACGTCGTTCGCCGGCGTCATGACGCAGTGGCAGTCGGCCCAGACGCAGGTGGAGGCGGCTCTCGACTCGGTGACGGCGGCGCTGCAGTCGGCCTCGACGACCTACGCCGAGGCCGAGACGCAGGCAGCGCGGCTCTTCGCCCGCTGAGGTTCCGTCGTGGGCGCACCGGACGAGAACGGCGGCCGGCCGCTTCCCTGAGGAAGCGACCGGCCGCCGTCATGTACCGGGCGCGGGCTACCGCACCGGGCGAGCGTGGGTCAGAAGCCCATGCCGCCCATGTCGCCCATGCCGCCACCCTCGCCGGCCGAGGCCCCGGCGGGCTCCGGCTTGTCGGCGACGACGGCCTCGGTCGTGAGGAACAGCGCGGCGATCGACGCGGCGTTCTGCAGCGCCGAGCGCGTCACCTTGACCGGGTCGTTGACGCCCGCGGCCAGCAGGTCCTCGTACTCGCCGGTCGCGGCGTTGAGGCCGTGACCCGGGGTGAGCTGGCGGACCTTCTCCGCCACGACGCCACCCTCGAGGCCGGCGTTGATGGCGATCTGCTTCAGCGGGGCGGAGATCGCCGCGTTGACGATCTGCGCACCGGTCGCCTCGTCGCCCTCGAGCTCGAGCTTGGCGAACGCAGCGGCACCGGCCTGGATGAGCGCGACGCCACCACCGGCGACGATGCCCTCCTCGACGGCGGCCTTCGCGTTGCGCACGGCGTCCTCGATGCGGTGCTTGCGCTCCTTGAGCTCCACCTCGGTGGCCGCACCGGCCTTGATGACGGCCACGCCGCCGGCCAGCTTGGCGAGGCGCTCCTGGAGCTTCTCGCGGTCGTAGTCCGAGTCCGACTTCTCGATCTCGGAGCGGATCTGCTGCACGCGACCGGCGATGAGGTCGGCGTCGCCGGTGCCCTCGACGATCGTGGTCTCGTCCTTGGTGACGACGACCTTGCGCGCCTGGCCGAGCTCCTCGAGCGTGGCGTTCTCCAGCTTGAGGCCGACCGTCTCGGTGATGACCTGGCCGCCGGTGAGGATCGCGATGTCCTGCAGCATGGCCTTGCGACGGTCGCCGAAGCCCGGGGCCTTGACGGCGACGGACTTGAAGGTGCCGCGGATCTTGTTCAGCACCAGGGTCGCGAGGGCCTCGCCCTCGACGTCCTCGGCGATGATGAGCAGCGAGCGACCCGACTTCATGACCTGGTCGAGCAGCGGCAGCATGTCCTTGACGTTCGAGATCTTCGACTCGACGATCAGGACGTACGGGTCCTCGAGGACGGCCTCCTGGCGCTCCGGGTCCGTCTCGAAGTAGCGGGCGAGGAAGCCCTTGTCGAAGCGCATGCCCTCGGTGAGCTCGAGCTCGAGGCCGAAGGTGTTCGACTCCTCGACGGTGATGACGCCTTCCTTGCCCACCTTGTCGAGGGCCTCGGCGATGAGCTCGCCGATGTTGAGGTCGCCGGCGGAGATCGCGGCCGTGGCGGCGATCTGCTCCTTGGTCTCGACGTCGACGGCAGCGTTCAGCAGCTGCTCGGTGACCGCCTCGACGGCCTTCTCGATGCCGCGCTTGACGGCGATCGGGTTGGCGCCGGCCGCGACGACCCGCAGGCCCTCCTTGACGAGCGCCTGGGCGAGCACGGTCGCGGTGGTGGTTCCGTCACCGGCGACGTCGTCGGTCTTCTTGGCGACCTCCTTGACGAGCTCGGCGCCGATCTTCTCGAACGCGTCGTCGAGCTCGATCTCCTTGGCGATGGAGACACCGTCGTTCGTGATCGTGGGGGCGCCCCACTTCTTGTCCAGGACGACGTTGCGGCCCTTGGGGCCGAGCGTGACCTTGACGGTGTCGGCGAGCTGGTTGAGCCCGCGCTCCATGCTCCGACGAGCTTCCTCGTCGAACGCGATGATCTTGGCCATGGGGATTGATCCTCCGCTGTGGCTGGTGGACGGTCGGCCGGTGCCCGCGACGGACGGCCTGCCCTCGCACCGTTCACATCACGGGCGCGGGCGTGCCTCACCTTTCGACCAAGGTTGTTCACCACGACTGTCACTCGACAGCCGAGAGTGCTAACCCATTATTGGCACTCTCGACCCGAGAGTGCAAGACGTTCGCCACCGGCGCACAACGGCTGCACGACACCGGGGGTACGACGCCGGGCGCGGCACAGCACCGAGCACGGCGCGACGAGGGCCGACGCCCGACGCATCCCTGCGCGGGCGCCGGCCCTCGCCGGCACTGCAACTGTCAGCTCAGCACGATCAGAGCGGGCGGACCTGCTCCGCCTGCGGGCCCTTCTGGCCCTGACCGACCTCGAACTCCACCTGCTGCCCCTCGTCGAGGCTGCGGTACCCGTCGGCCTGGATCGAGCTGAAGTGGACGAACAGGTCCTGTCCGCCGTCGGCCGGCGTCACGAAGCCGTACCCCTTCTCGGCGTTGAACCACTTGACGGTGCCCTGGGCCATCTACTTCTCCTCGTCGTTCCGGCACGCACGGGGCCGACGCCCCGCCGTGCACAGGAGAATAGTGGCGCAGGTCACGCCTGTCACTCCGCGATGGCGAGCGCTTCCTTGACCACGACGACGACGTCCCCGTTGGCGAGCGGCTGCTGCGACGTCTGCTCGGCGGACACACCCAGGGCGGCTGCCACGGCGGCCGCGGTCTCCGCACGCCCCTCGGCGTACCAGACGACGTTGGTCGTCTGGCCCGAGTCCCCGTCGTAGTTGGTCGCCTCCGTGTTCGAGAAGCCCATCGCCTCGAGAGCGTCGGCCCCACGACCGGCCTCGCCGGCGACCCCGCTGTCGTCGTTCAGCACCCGGACGAACGCGCCGGTGTCGGCGGCCGCGACGAGCGAGGCCAGGTCGCCCTCTTCGTCGGCCTCGTCCTCGGTGCCGTCCTCGGATCCTGCGTCGTCCCCGTCGTCCTCGGACGCGCCGTCCTCACTGTCGGCGTCCTCGTCCCCCGCCGCGCCCTCGTCGCCCTCCGGGTCCTCCTCGCCGTCGCCGGAGCCCTCGCCGCCCTCCGGGTCGGCCGACTGCTCCGACGCCGCGGGCGGGTTCTCCGTGGGCGACTCGCCGCCGTCGGACAGGTAGGAGATGATGCCGACGCCCAGACCGGCGAAGACCACCGCGACGAGCAGGAAGGGCCAGGCCGAGCTCCACCCGCTCCGGGGCTCGCGGTGGACCCCCACCGGCGCGCCCTCCGGACCGCGGACGTCGAACTCGTCGGGCGGGTACGGGTACTGGCTCTTGGTCACGCCGGACAGGGTAGCGGTTCCCCGCCGCGAGACCTACAGGCCTTGTTCACGATCGCGCCGGTGCAGGTCAGCCGTTCGTGCCGTCGAGGCGCCGTGCGCTGCGAGCCCGCTGGCGGGTGGCGCGCATGCGTCGCAACCGCTTCACGAGCATGGGGTCGTGCTCCAGCGCCGCCGGACTGTCGATCAGTGCGTTGAGCACCTGGTAGTAGCGGGTGGCCGACATGTCGAAGAGCTCGCGCACCGCCTGCTCCTTGGAGCCGGCGTACTTCCACCACTGCTTCTCGAAGGCGAGGATCTCGCGGTCCCTGTCGGTCAGCGCACCGGGTTCGGTGGCCGACGACGGGGCCTCCGTCGTGGTGTCGATGTCCTGGACCAGCATCTCGCTCATAGCGGCCAGTATGGGGCACCTGGGGCATCCTCCCGGGCATCTGTCGCCGCGCGTCGCGGGTGCGCTAGCGTCGCGGTCGTGGACTCCTCGACGACGGCCCGACCGGCACTCGACACCGTGATGGCGCCCGACTGGGCAGCGGCCCTGGCGGACGTCGCGCCGCAGGTCCACGCGATGGGCGACTTCCTGCGGGCCGAGGTCGCCGCCGGGCGCACCTACCTCCCGGCTCCCGGGGACGTCTTCGCGGCGTTCCGACGCCCCCTCGCGGACGTCCGGGTGCTCGTCGTGGGCCAGGACCCGTACCCCACGCCCGGCCATCCCATGGGGCTGTCGTTCTCGGTGCAGCCGGACGTCCGCCCGATCCCCAAGTCCCTGGCGAACATCTACACGGAGCTCGCGGACGACGTCGGCGCTCCCCCGCCGTCGTCGGGCGACCTGAGCCCGTGGGCCGACCAGGGCGTGATGCTGCTCAACCGGGTGCTCACCGTGCGTCCGGGCGAGCCGGCGTCGCACCGCGGCAAGGGGTGGGAGCAGGTGACCGAGGCCGCCATCAAGACGCTCGTGGCGCGCGGCGGCCCGCTGGTGGCGATCCTGTGGGGTCGGGACGCCGCGTCGCTGAAGCCCTGGCTGGGCGCGACCCCGACGGTGGAGTCCGCCCATCCCAGCCCACTGGCGGCCTACCGCGGGTTCTTCGGGTCCAGGCCGTTCTCCCGCGTCAACGCGCTCCTCGACCAGCAGGGTGCAGCACCCGTCGACTGGCGCCTGCCCTGAGCGACGGGTGCAGAATGGCCGGGTGACCTCGCCCTCCCCCGCACCTGACGCCACCCCGCACTGGTCCCGGTACGTCGCGATCGGCGACTCGTTCTCCGAAGGCCTGTGGGACCCGTACCCCCGGACGGACGGCACACCGGTGACGCCCGGCACGGAGTCCGAGGGGGTCCAGCGCGGCTGGGCCGACCGCCTCGCCGACCACCTGGCCGAGCGCCGTGGCGACGCTCCGTTCGAGTACGCCAACCTGGCGATCCGGGGCCGCAAGCTGCGGCAGATCGTCACCGAGCAGGTGTCCTCCGCGCTCGCGATGGAGCCGGACCTGGTGTCGCTGGTCGGCGGGGGCAACGACATCCTGCGGCCGCACGCCGACGTGCACGCGTTGTCCACCGTGCTCGAGCGAGCGGTCGCGCAGATCCGCGGGACGGGGGCCGACGTCCTGCTGGCGACCGGCTTCCGCACGGAGGGGGCGCTGAACTGGACGCAGGGGCGCGTGGGCGTCTACAACGCGAACATCTGGTCGATCGCGCGGCGCCACGGCGCCCACGTGCTGGACACCTGGGGGCTGCACAGCCTGCAGGACTGGCGGATGTGGTCCGACGACCGCATCCACCTCACCGACGAGGGCCACCGCCGCATCGCCAACGCCGCGCTCGTGGGGCTCGGACTCGCCCCGGACGACCCGGCGTACGACGACCCGCTGGACGCCGCGCCGTCGGTGCGACTGCGACAGCGGCTCCGCGAGGACGCGCAGTGGGCGCGGACGCACGTCGCACCCTGGGTCCGACGGCGGATCACCGGTACGTCCAGCGGTGACGGCCGGCCGGCCAAGTGGACGGAGCCGAAGGCGTGGCCGCCGTCCGAGCGCTGACGGGCGGGGCGTCGCTCCCGACCACGGTGCTGTGGGCGCGATCTCTGGCCACGAGATCGTCCCGAGAGGGACGAGTCGGGCCAGAGATCGCGCCCACAACGGAGAGTGGAGCCGCCTGTCGGATTCGAACCGACGACCTTCCGTTTACAAGACGGGAGCTCTACCAGCTGAGCTAAGGCGGCGAGGGCGGGGACCAGCCTACCGCGCGGGCGGTGGCCGGTCCCCGGCCGTTCCCCAGGGCACGTCAGCCCTCGGCAGGCTCCTCCTCGGCGGCCTCGCCGCCCTGGACGGCCGCGAGCAGCGCGCCAGGCTGGTTCCAGCCCTCGAAGCGCTCGCCGTCGACGAGGATGGTCGGCGTCCCGAAACCTCCGCCGGAGTTGGCCAACGACGGGTCCGCCGTCGCGTCGTTGGTCAGGGAGTACACGTACTGCCCGAACGTGGCCCGGGCGGTGCCGTCCGCGATCCCGGCAGCGACGTCGGCGTCGGCCCCGGCCTCCTCGGCGAGGGCGGCCAGCTCGTCGTCGTCGAGGCCCGGCGAGTTCTCGCTCGGCTGGTTGACGAACAGCGCCTCGTTGAACGCGTAGAAGGCGGCCGGCGCCTGGTCGGCCACCCAGTAGGCGGCCGAGGCCGCGCGCGTCGAGTAGTCGGTGTTGTTCGACAGCCGGTCGAGGATCGACACCGGGTGGAACACGACCGTGGCGTCGCCGGAGGTGAGCAGCTCCTCGACGTCGGCACCGTTGACCTGCTCGAACTGGCCGCACACGGGGCACATGTAGTCGAGGTACTCGTCCACCACGGTGGCCTCGGGGTTCTCGGTGCCCGCCACCAGGTCGGACCCGACCGGGATGCCGCCGCTCTCCAGTGCCGTCGACGGCACGTCGGAGACCTCCGCCAGCGGGATGTCGTCGACGCTCTTCTTCGCGCCCTCGTTGACGAGGATGAACGCTGCCACCGCGACCAGCGCCGCGATCGCGACACCGAGGCCGCCGAAGACGAGGATGCGGTTGCGGCGGTCGCGCGCCACCTGCTTCTGCTGCAGCGCGAGCGCCTCGAGGCGCGCCTCCTCGCGGAGCTGCGCCTTGTTCTTGTTCGACATCTCGGTAGAGGTCCTTCGGTTCGTGGGGTCCGGAGCGACAGATCTCCGCGCGTCAGCCTACCCGTGCGGACGCGTCGGACCGCGCGACCATAGCGATGGATGCTGGGAGGAACCTGGGCGTCCCTCAGAGGAACGCGGGCGGCCCACCCATCGGCCACCACTCGATCGGGTGCGGGTCCCCGGTGAGCTGTCCGTACAGCACCCAGGACCCGATCAGGCACAGCGCCACCACGACGGCCGCGCCGACCAGGCCCGGCGCCAGGTTGTCGAGGATCGTCCGGGCGCCGTCGCGCGCCGTCCGGCCCGCCGGTCCGAACCAGGTCGCCACGACCGCCGCGACCATCGCCGCCATGAGCACCAGGCCGAAGACGATCGGAGCGTTGCGACCGCCGACGGAACGCGACTCGACGTCCGTCAGCGGGGCGACGATGAGGTTGCCGTCGCCGAACAGCCAGTAGCCCCCCATGATCGCGAGCAGCCCGACACAGCCTCCCACCAGCGCCGCGGGGATGATGCCGAGCGCACCGATCACCGCGTGGTAGGGGAACAGCAGCGTCGCCATCAGGCCGTCCGACCGACGCACCCCGTGACGCTCGCGCCGCTCATGGAACCGGTGACCCGCCGTCCCCACGATGCGGCAGAGCACCGTGACGCCGCAGAAGACACCGAAGGCGATCAGCGGGTAGAACGCCGCCAGCACCACGAAGGGCACGCCGAGCGCCAGCACCGTCCCCCACCGTCGCGGGTGGCGCGGGGCCACGTACGGACCGGAGGGCACCTCCGGGACCGGCTCCGGTGCGACGTCGAGCTCGTCGTAGCTGCGGTAGCGCAGGTCGCCGACGGGAACGGCCTGGGTGACGCCGTCGTGGGCGAGCGCACGCTCACGGTCGTCGGCCGTCATCGTCTGCGCGGTGTCCTGCGGGTCCGGCGGCGGCACCGGAGGACCCAGGACGGCGGTCTCGTCGCCTGCCGGCACCCTCGGCACGACCTCCGTCCGGTCCATCGCGCCCGGAGCGTCGTCGCTCGACGACCCCGAGACCGCCGTGTCCGCCCCGGACCCGGACGACGCCCCGGCACCGGCAGCTCCCGCGAGGGCCGCCGTCGCGGCGCCGGCGGCGACCACGATGCGCTGGGTGGCCTGCGGGTCGGCCGGCACCCCCACGACGTCGTGCGCACCGTCCTCGAGGTCGCGGCGGAGCGCGCGGACGACGTCGGTGGGGCCCCAGCGCCGGGCCGGATCGGCGTGCAGCGCACCTGCCAGCGCCCGGCCGGTGCGGGCCGGGACACCCACCAGGTCGGCCCGGCCCTCCCGGGAGCGGCGGAGCACGAGGTCGGTGGGGCGCACGCCGAACGGCGACCGGCCGGTCGCCGCGAAGGCGAGCAGCGCCCCCCAGCTCCACCAGTCGGTCTCGGGCACGGGATCGCCGCCGTCGAGCAGCTCGGGGGCGATGTAGCCCGGTGTACCCATCACGAACCCGGTCATGGTCGTGCGGGCGTCCTCCGGGCTGTGCGCGATGCCGAAGTCGATGAGCGAGGGCCCGGCTCCCGTGACCATGACGTTCGACGGTTTGAGGTCTCGGTGCACCACGCCGGCGGCGTGCACCGACTCCAGCGCGTCGGCGAGCTGGTCGGCCAGGGAGAACAGGTCGGCGACGTCCAGCGGTCCGCGGGCGTCGACCTCCTCCTCGAGGGTGAGGCCCTCGACGAGCTCGGTGACGACGAACGCGTGCGGTCCCTCGAACTCCGCGTCGAGCACCTGCGCCACGGCGGGGTGCCGCAGCCGCTGCAGCGCGGCGACCTCACGGCGCAGCCGCTGGCGGCCCGCGGGGTTGGCGTCCACATGGGCGTGCAGCACCTTGAGCGCCACCCGCTGCCCTCCGCCGTCGACCGCCTCGTAGACCGCCCCCATCGCCCCCCGGCCGAGCAGGGAGACCACCGAGTAGCCTCCGACGTCCGCCCCCGCCGGGAGCGCCCCGTCGGCTCCGGACGCGGGGGCACCCGTCGTCATCACCTGCGCCTCGTCGCCCTCACCCATGGGCCACACCGTAGCGCCGCAGCGGGGTTCCGCGCGCTCGCGAGGGCGCGGAACCGAGACGTGTCGGCCGTGCCCCGCCGGGCTTCGCGCGCACCCGGCACGCGCGGTCGGTAAGGTTCGCCCTGGGCGTCTGGCCACCCCGTCAAGGCAGTGCGGGGAGCCACCAACCTTGGGAGAGAACAACCGTTGACAGGTCAAGGATCGGTACACAGCTCCACCGGCGGCCAGGGGTACGACCTGGTCGTCGTCGCCAACAGGCTCCCGGTCGACTTCTCCGTCGACGACGACGGCGCGGTCGACTGGCAGCGCTCTCCCGGCGGGCTCGTCTCGGCGCTCGAACCGGTCATGCAAGAGAACGAGGGCGCCTGGGTGGGCTGGTCGGGAGCACCCGACCTGGCGCACGAGCCGTTCGAGGCCGACGGCATGATGCTGGTGCCCGTCACCCTCTCCGCGAGCGAGATCCGCAAGTACTACGAGGGCTTCTCCAACGACACCCTGTGGCCGCTGTACCACGACGTGATCGCCCCGCCCGCCTACCACCGGCAGTGGTGGGACGCCTACCGGCGGGTCAACCAGCGCTTCGCGGAAGCGGCTGCCGCCCAGGCGGCCCCCGGCGCCGTCGTCTGGGTGCACGACTACCAGCTCCAGCTCGTCCCGAAGATGCTGCGGGAGCTGCGCCCAGACCTGCGCATCGGGTTCTTCGACCACATCCCGTTCCCCCCGGTCGAGCTGTTCCAGCAGCTCCCGTGGCGCCGGAACATCCTCGAGGGGCTCCTCGGTGCGGACCTCATCGGGTTCCAGCGCGGCGGCGACGCCTCCAACTTCGTGCGCGCCGTGCGGCGCCTCACGGACCACCCGACGCGCGGGTCGGTGGTCTCCATGGAGGACGCCGACGGGAACCCCGGCCGGCGCGTGCGGGCGGCGGCGTTCCCCATCTCCATCGACACCCAGCGCTTCGACGACCTGGCGCGCAGCCCCGAGGTCCAGGCCCGGGCCAAGGAGATCCGCGCCGACCTCGGCGACCCGGACGTCGTCATGCTCGGTGTCGACCGGCTGGACTACACCAAGGGCATCCGGCACCGGATCAAGGCGTACGGCGAGATCCTCCAGGACGGCCGGATCGACGCGGCGCACACCACGCTGGTCCAGGTGGCCAGCCCCTCGCGCGAGAACGTCGGCGCGTACCAGGAGCTGCGCGAGCACGTCGAGATCCTCGTCGGGCGCCTCAACGGGGAGTTCGGCGAGATCGGGCACTCGGCGATCCACTACCTCCACCACTCCTACCCTCCCGAGGAGATGGCGGCCCTCTACCTCGCGGCGGACGTCATGCTCGTGACGTCGCTGCGGGACGGCATGAACCTGGTCGCCAAGGAGTACATCGCCGCCCGCTCCGACCTGGACGGGGTGCTCGTCCTGAGCGAGTTCACCGGTGCCGCCGACGAGCTGGCCCCCGGCCCCCTGCTCGTCAACCCGCACGACATCGACGGGATGAAGGACACGATCGTGGCGGCCGCGCACCTGGACCCGAAGGAGAAGCGGCGCCGGATGCGCCGGCTGCGCCGCAAGGTCATGGGCGACGACGTCGCGAAGTGGTCGAAGAGCTTCCTCGGCGTGCTCACCGCGATGCCCTCCCGGGACACGCATGTCTGAGGTGCTCGACGACGCCCTGCGCACCGCTCTGACCGCCTTCGCCACCGACGACGGCGCGGCGCTGCTCGTCGCCCTCGACTTCGACGGCGTGCTCGCCCCGCTCGTGGACGACCCCGCGGCGTCGCGCATGACGGCGGGAGCGCGAGCCGCCGTCGACCGGATCGGTGCACTGGCTGCCGCGCACGGGACGAACGTGCGGCTGGCCTTCGTCTCCGGCCGCGACCTCGACGACCTCGCGCTGCTGGCCGAACCGCCCGCGGGCGCGTACGTCGTCGGCAGCCACGGCGCGCAGACCGGCCGGGCCACGCCCGACGGCCTGGACTCGGTCCCTCTGACCCTCACCGACGAGCAGGCCACGACCCTGGGCGAGCTGACCGCCGCGCTCGACGAGGCCGTCGCCGGCCGTCCGGGCGCCTGGGTGCAGCGCAAGCCGAGCGCCGCCGTCCTGCACACCCGCCAGGCCGGTCCCGAGGACACCGCGGCGGCCGTGGCGGCGGCCGACGCAGCGGCCACCCGGCTCGGGCTGGAGGCGATGCACGGCAAGGACGTCGTCGAGACCGCCGTGCTGCACACGTCCAAGGGCGAAGCGCTGGGGCGGTTGCGGCGCGTCGTGGCCGAGGATCTCGCCGCACCGGCCGTGCGGGTGCTGTACGCGGGCGACGACACCACCGACGAGAAGGCCTTCGCGGTGCTCGGCGACGGGGACGTGACCGTCAAGGTCGGTCCCGGGGAGACGCTCGCGGACCAGCGGGTCACGGACCCGGAGGCCGTGGCCGCCCTCCTGGGACGGCTCGCGGACCTCATCGAGGGTGACGCAGGATCGTGACCTGGGTCATGGCGTGATCCCCGTCACGGCCATGTAGTATCGAGCAGCGCCACCCGCCGGAACGGTCCGGCACCCGTGCGCGAACAACAGAATGTGTCACCGCTGACACGCCAGTCGTGAACGCAAGACACCCGACCACAACGGATCGTCCGGCACGTACCTGCCGGTGGAGGGAATCACCATGGCTTCGGTCACCTACGACCACGCGACGCGCATCTACCCGGGCACTGAGCGCCCCGCCGTCGACCAGCTCAACCTCGAGGTGGAGGACGGCGAGTTCCTCGTCCTCGTCGGCCCCTCGGGCTGCGGTAAGTCGACCTCCCTGCGCATGCTCGCGGGTCTCGAGGACGTCAACGGCGGGCACATCTACATCGGTGACCGCGACGTCACCGACGTGCAGCCCAAGGACCGCGACATCGCGATGGTCTTCCAGAACTACGCGCTCTACCCGCACATGTCCGTCGCGGACAACATGGGCTTCGCGCTGAAGATCTCCGGCACGCCGAAGGCGGAGATCCGCCAGCGCGTGGAGGAGGCCGCGAAGATCCTCGACCTCACCGAGTACCTCGACCGCAAGCCGAAGGCCCTCTCCGGTGGTCAGCGTCAGCGTGTCGCCATGGGCCGCGCCATCGTGCGTCAGCCGCAGGTGTTCCTCATGGACGAGCCGCTGTCCAACCTGGACGCCAAGCTGCGTGTCCAGACGCGTACGCAGATCGCCTCGCTGCAGCGCCGCCTCGGCGTCACGACGGTCTACGTCACCCACGACCAGACCGAGGCCCTCACGATGGGTGACCGCATCGCGGTCCTCAAGGACGGTCTGCTGCAGCAGGTCGGCACCCCCCGCGAGATGTACGACACCCCGTCGAACGTCTTCGTCGCGGGCTTCATCGGCTCCCCCGCCATGAACGTCGGTACCTTCGACGTCAAGGACGGCAAGGCCGTCGTCGGCCACGCCGCGGTCCCGCTGGAGCGCGACGTCGTCAGCCAGCTCACGGACGCCGACAACGGCAAGATCACCGTCGGCTTCCGCCCCGAGGCGCTCGACGTGGTGTCCTCCGCGGTGCCCGACGCCCTCCAGGTCGAGGTCAACCTCGTCGAGGAGCTCGGCTCCGACGCGTTCGTCTACGGCTCGCTGAAGACCGACGGCGCCGCGGGCGAGCTGCACTCCGGCTCCTCCGACCAGGTCATCGTGCGCATCGACCCGCGCGACGTCCCGATGAAGGGTGACACGGTCTACGTCACCATCAAGCCGGGCAAGTCGCACGTGTTCTCCGCCTCCACGGGCGCCCGTCTCTGACCGACGGCACCACGCGACAGGCGTGACGGGGGCGGGTCCGGCGTCGGCCGGGCCCGCCCCCGTCGTCGTCTACGCTGACACCGATGGAACAGCTGCAGATCACCTCGGCGACGCCGAACTCGGCGCTTCTCGACCTCCCCTGGCGGCAGCCGCTCGCCGGATGGCCCGCCGACGTGCTGGCTGCGCTGCCTCGCGGCATCTCCCGGCACGTGGTGCGGTTCGTGCGCCTCGACGGCCGGGTGCTGGCGATCAAGGAGACCAGCGAGTCGATCGCCTTCCGCGAGTACGAGATGCTGCGTCAGCTGCGCAAGCTGGAGGTGCCCTCGGTCAAGCCCGTGGGCGTCGTCACCGGCCGGCTCTCGGACACCGGCGAGCCCCTCGAGGCCGCGCTGATCACCGAGCACCTCGCGTTCTCCCTGCCGTACCGCTCCGTCTTCAGCCAGGCCCTGCGGGACGAGACCGCCAACCGGCTCATCGACGCCCTCGCCGTGCTGCTCGTCCGCCTGCACCTGACGGGGTTCTTCTGGGGCGACGTCTCGCTGTCGAACACCCTGTTCCGTCGCGACGCCAACCAGTTCGCGGCCTACCTGGTCGACGCCGAGACCGGCGCCCTGCACCGCGAGCTGACCCCCGGTCAGCGCGACTACGACCTCGAGCTCGCCCGGGTCAACATCATCGGTGAGCTCATGGACCTCGCCGCGGGCGAGCTGCTCGACGACGAGGTCGACGAGATCGGGATCGGCAACTCCCTCGTCGAGCGGTACACCGAGCTCTGGGAGGCCCTCACCGGGGTCGAGGCCTTCCACACCGACGAGCGGTGGCGGATCGCCGCCCGCATCGACCAGCTCAACGAGCTCGGTTTCGACGTCGGCGAACTGTCCATCACCACCGACATCGACGGCACCACGGTCCAGATCCAGCCCCAGGTCGTCGACGCCGGGCACCACTCACGGCGCCTGCTCAAGCTCACCGGGCTGGACGTCCAGGACAACCAGGCGCGACGTCTGCTCAACGACCTCGACTCCTACCAGGCCGCGACCGAGCGCCAGGAGGAGGACGAGCAGCTCGTCGCGCACGACTGGCTGCAGAACGTCTTCCACCCGACCATCCGCGCCGTCCCGCGAGAGCTGCGCCGCAAGCTCGAGCCCGCCCAGCTCTACCACGAGATCCTCGACCACCGCTGGTTCATCTCCGAGCGGGCGCAGCGCGACGTGCCGATGCCCGAGACGGTCGCCTCGTACGTCGAGAACGTGCTCCAGCACCGTCCTGACGAGAAGGCGATCCTCGGCCTCGCGCCCGGCGACGAGCCCGAGGCCGGGCCCGAGGCGGACTACTTCCACTACGCCGCGGCGGACCCGGACGACGACCCGGCGGGCTGACCCCACCGCGCCGGATCGTGCGTCACCCCCGCTACCGCGAGGTGCGGGCCTGGGCGACCTCGTAGAGCGCGATCCCCGCGGCCACACCGGCGTTGAGCGACTCCACGGACGAGGCGATCGGGATGGACGCGACGGCGTCGCACGTCTCGCGGACCAGCCGCGACAGGCCCTTGCCCTCGGACCCGACGACGATCACCAGGGGGTCCGTGGCGAAGGCGAGCTCGCGCACCGCGGTGTCGCCCCCGGCGTCGAGACCCACGACGAAGACGCCGGACTTCTTGAGCTCGGTCAGCGTCCTCGCCAGGTTCGTCTCCTTGGCGACCGGCACCCGAGCCGCCGCCCCGGCCGACACCTTCCAGGCCGACGCCGTCATGGAGGCCGAGCGTCGCGAGGGCACCAGCACGCCGTGCGCCCCGAACGCCCCGGCCGACCGCAGCACCGCACCGAGGTTGCGCGGGTCCGTCACGGAGTCGAGGGCCACGATCAGCGGCGGCTCGTCCGCCTCGGCGGCGGCGTCGAGGAGGTCGTCGACCGACGCGTACTCGTACGGCGGCACCTCCAGCGCCACGCCCTGGTGCACGGAGCCCTCGGTGAGCTGGTCGAGCGCACCCCTCGAGGACTCCAGGAGCCGGGCTCCGCGCATCGACGCGAGCTCGAGGATCTCGCGGGTGCGGTCGTCGTGGTCGATGCGGTCGGCGATGTGCACCGCGGTCACCGGCGCCTGCGTGCGCAGGGCCTCCAGGACGGCGTTGCGGCCCGCCACGACCTCGGCGCCACCGGTGGCCTTGCGCGTCCCGCGGGCGACACCCTTGCGGGCGCCCTGGGCGCTCTGCGAGGCCTGGCGCTTCTCGGCGGCGACCTTCTTCTTGTGCGCGGGGTGGTAGGTGCGGTCCTCGGCCTTCGGCGTCGGTCCCTTGCCCTGCAGAGCCTTGCGGCTGTGACCGCCGGTGCCGACCTGCGCACCCTTCTTGGTGCCTTCCTTGCGCTTCGCGCCCGGTCGCTGCGAGTTGCCCGCCATCAGTTCTCCTCGGCTGTGGACAGCGTCCATCGGGCGCCGTCGGGTGAGTCCTGCACGACGACGCCGGCCGCCGCGAGGCGGTCCCGGATCGCGTCGCTGGTCGCCCAGTCCTTCGCCGCACGTGCGGCGGCCCGGGCGTCGAGCTCGGCACGCACGACGGCGTCCAGCGCGTCGGCGACCTTCGTGTCGGTGGTGTCGACCCACTGGGGGTCGGCCGGGTCCAGGCCCAGCACGTCCAGCATGCCCCGCAGCGCGACGAGCGCGGCTCGCGCGCCGTCGTCGTCCGCGTCGGCGAGCGCCGTGTTGCCGGCGCGCAACGTCTCGTGCACGACGGCGAGCGCGGCGGGGACGTTGAGGTCGTCGTCCATGGCAGCCGCGAAGGCCTGCGGGAGGATCGCGCCGGCGGCCTCCGCCCGGGACACGTCACCGACCCGCTCGGTGGCGCGGCCGACGAACCCGCGCAGCCGCTCCCAGGTGGCGCGGGCCTCGTCCAGGGTGTCGGGACCCCACTCCAGCATGGAGCGGTACTGGACGGCTGCCAGGGCGTACCGGACCACGGGGGCGGGCGCCTTGGCGAGCAGCTCCTCCACGAGCAGCCCGTTGCCGAGGGACTTGCTCATCTTGACGCCCTGCTGCGTCACCCAGGCCGAGTGCATCCACCGGTCGGCGAACCCGTAGCCGGCCGCCCGGGACTGGGCCTGCTCGTTCTCGTGGTGCGGGAAGCGCAGGTCGAGCCCGCCGCCGTGGATGTCGAACGACTCACCCAGGTAGCGGTGCGCCATCGCCGAGCACTCGAGGTGCCAGCCCGGCCGGCCCCGGCCGTACGGGGTGTCCCAGGCCGCGGTCCCCGGCTCGCCGGGGCGCGCGGCCTTCCACAGCGCGAAGTCGTGCGGGTCGCGCTTCTCCGTCGCGACGGCGTCGTCGGTGGACTCGGGGTTGAGGTCCTCGAGACGTTGCGACGTCAGCTCGCCGTACGAGGGCCAGGAACGGACGTCGAACCACACGTTGCCGGGCCCCGTGGCGTAGGCGTGGCCGCGCTCGACGAGACGCTCCATGAGGTCGACCATCTGCGGCACGTGCTGGGTGGCACGCGGTTCGTAGGTGGGTGCCAGGACGCCCAGCGCGTCGTACGCGGCGGTGAACGCCCGCTCGTAGACGGCGGCGTGCGCCCACCACTCGACCCCGGCCGCGGAGGCCTTGGCGAGGATCTTGTCGTCGATGTCCGTGATGTTGCGGATGAGCGTGACGTCCAGCCCCTGGCGCAGCAGCCAGCGCCGCAGCACGTCGAAGGCGACGGCCGGGCGCAGGTGGCCCACGTGGGGGGACGACTGGACGGTGGCGCCGCACAGGTAGATGCCGACCTTGCCCGGGGTGCGCGGGACGAGCTCGCGCACGGCGCGCGTGGCAGTGTCATACAGGTGCAAGGTCACCGGTCCAGGGTACCGGCCACGTGTCAGCCGAACGTGCGACCCTCACCGCGATAGGTCGGCACCGTGTCGACGACCTCGTCGCCGCGCACCAGCAGCACGGCGGCGAACCGTTCCATCAGCTCGCCGGCCTTGGCGTGGCGGAACCACACCCGGTCCCCGACCTGCAGGGGCCGTCCCTCGCGCCGTCGCCGCAGCGGGGTCTGCACCTCGCCGGTCGCCTCGCGCCGGGTCAGCGACCAGCCGGGGGTGACCAGCCGCGGCAGGCGCGACGGTCCGGCCGGGCCGGAGGCGACGTACCCGCCGCCGAACGCCGTCGCCCAGCCGGGCCCCGGGGTGCGCACCACGTCCAGCCCGAAGAAGGCCGCGGGCCGCTGCGTCACGCTGCGCATCCCGTCGAAGGTCCCCGGCACGAACAACCCGGACCCGGACGTCACCTCGGTGACCCCGGCTCCCGCCGCAGAGGTCTCCAGCGACCCGGTCCCGCCGGCGTTGACGAGCTCGACGTCCTGCCTGACGGCGGTACGCACCGCCGCGAGGATTCTGCGGCGGCGACGGTCGACGTCGGGCACGGACAACGCCTTGACCACCCGGACCGCCGGGGTGTCGGGCAGCCCCGCGACCTGCGCCTCGTAGAACATCAGCCCGCGCAGGCGCAGGCCGTCCGTCCCGGCGACCCTGGCCGCGAGCGCCGCCACCTGCTCCGGAGCGCGCAGCGGCGATCGGCGGGTGCCGAGGTGGAGAACGCCCAGCCGCAGCGAGGAGTCCACGTCCAGGCAGACCGCGACCTCCGGCCCGCCGCCGGGACCCGCCAGGGCGGCCTGCACGAGGGCGAGCTGGGCGACGTCGTCGACCATCAGCGTGATCTCGCGGCGGGCCTCCGGGTCGGCCGCGAGCCGGGCGAGCGCGCCGGTGTCGACCGTGGGGTACCCGAGGAGCACGTCGCGCACTCCGGTGCCGACGAGCCACAGCGCCTCGTCCAGGCTGTAGGCCATCACCCCGGCGAACCCCGCACCCAGGGCACGCTCGACGAGCGAGCGCACCCGCACGGACTTGGCGGCGACCCGCACCGGGGTGCCGCCGGCCCGCCGGAGCAGGCCTGCCGCGTTGGCGTCGAACATGTCGAGGTCGACCACGGCGAGCGGCGCGGGCAGACCCCGCGTGGCGCGGGTCAGCCGATCGGTCACGGTCATGCGGGCACGCTACACCGGGGACGTTGCAGCGACGTGGCAGAGTGTGCGCCGTGACGTTCACCACCTGGGGGCGGACCTTCACCGCCGAGCCGGCGCGCCGTGCGACGCCGCGCGACGAGCCGGAGCTGTGCGCACAGGTCGCCCGGGCCGCGCAGGACGGCCTGGCGGTGCGGACGGTGGGAGCCGGGCACTCCTTCACGGACGCAGCCGTCACCGACGGGCTGCTGCTGAGTCTCGACCACCTCCGTGGGCTGGAGTCGGTGCAGCGGCTGCCGTCGGGTGACGCCCTGGTGACGGTCGGGGCCGGTACCCGCCTGGCCGAGCTGAACCGGTTGCTGGCGGTGCAGGGACTGGCCCTGCGCAACCTCGGTGACATCGACCGGCAGTCCGTCGCCGGCGCGATCTCCACCGGCACGCACGGCACCGGCGCGAGGCTGGGCGGGCTGGCGACGCAGGTGCGCGGCGTGCGTCTCGTCCTGCCCGACGGCACGGTGCGGTCGGTGTCCGACGCCGACCCGGCCGGCTCGCCGGAACGGGCGCTGTTCGAGGTCGCTCGCCTCGGCCTCGGCTCGGTCGGGGTGCTCACGGCCGTGACCCTGGAGGTGGTCCCGGCGTACCTGCTGCGCTCGACGGAGACCGTCCGTCCGTGGCGTGCGGTGGTGGACGGCTACGACGAGCTGGTCGCGCGGCACGAGCGGGTGGACGCCTACTGGTTCCCCGGCACCGACCGGATGCTCACCTGGTGCAACGACCCGCTGGACCGGGACGAGGCGGCGGCGCACGCGCAGCGCCAGGAGGGCGCGGCCGGGGCCCTGCGACGCCTCGGCGCGGCCGGACGGACCCTCCTCGACGAGGAGGTGCTGGCCAACGGGGTCCTCGGGGCTGCGATGCACGTGGCGGCCGCGGCGCCACGATGGGTGCCGCGGATCAACCGGATCAGTGCCTCGGCACTGAGCGACCGCAGCTACGTGGCACCGTCGGACCGGGTGCTCGTGACTCGTCGCCGGGTGCGCTTCGTGGAGATGGAGTACGCCGTGCCGCGGTCGGAGCTCGCGGGCGTGCTGACGGAGCTGGCCGCCTGGCTGCGCTCCTCCGGCGAGCCGGTGCCGTTCCCGGTCGAGGTGAGGTGCGCCGCGGCGGACGACGTGTGGCTGTCGACGGCGCGTGGCCGGGACACGGCGTACGTGGCGGTGCACCAGTACCACCGGATGCCTCGGGAGCGGTACTTCGCGGCCGCGGAGGAGATCTTCGTCGCCGCCGGCGGGCGGCCGCACTGGGGCAAGCTGCACACCCGCACCGCGGACGACCTGGCGGCGCACTACCCGCTGGCGGACGTGGCGGGGGTGCGGGCCGTCGTCGACCCGGACGGCGTGTTCCGCAACGCCTACACCGAACGCGTCCTCGGCCCCTAGCGTTGTGGGCGTGATTTCTGGCCCGTTTTGCCCGGTTAAAAGGACAAGATGGGCCAGAAATCACGCCCACAACGTTCAGGTGGGGACGACCAGAGCGGTCGCGATCGCGGCGACGCCCTCGCCGCGCCCGGTGAGACCCAGCCCGTCGGACGTCGTCGCGCTCAAGGACACCGGTGCCCCGGCCGCCTCGGAGAGAGCGGCCTCGGCCTCGGACCGGCGCGGGCCGACCTTGGGCCGGTTCCCGACCACCTGCACCGCGACGTTCCCGATCTCGAAACCTGCGGCCCGCACACGCTGCGCCGCCTCGGCCAGCAGGACGACGCCGCTCGCACCCGCCCACTGCGGCTCGCCCGTGCCGAAGTGGGATCCCAGGTCGCCGATCCCGGCGGCGGAGAACAACGCGTCCGCCGCCGCGTGCGCCGCGACGTCGGCGTCCGAGTGGCCGGCCAGCCCTCGCTCCCCCGGCCAGTGCAACCCGCCGAGCCACAGCCCGCGGTCAGTGCCCTCGGGGGCGAAGGCGTGGACGTCGACACCGATGCCGGTGCGGGGCAGGGGGGTCATCGCTCCCCCTGCAGCAGGGTGGCGAGCACGAGGTCGCGCTCGGTGGTGATCTTGGACGCCGCGACGTCGCCGGCCACGACGTGCACGGGCATCCCGAGCGCCTCGACCAGTCCGGCGTCGTCCGTGGCGGCCAGGTGCTCGGCCGCAGCCCGGGCGGCCCCGTCGGCGTGGGCGCGCTGCAGCAGTTCCCGGTCGAAGCCCTGCGGCGTCTGCACCGCGCGCAGCACGCTGCGGTCGGGGGTGTCCACGACGCGCTCGATCCCGGCCGACCCGGTGACGACCTCACCGGCGGGGCTGCTGCCGTCGGGCGCGACGCGCTTGATGGTGTCCGTCACGGGCAGGCCGGGGACGACGGCGCCGTGCCCTGACCGGACCGCGCTCACGACCCGCTCCACGAGGGACGACGGCGCGAACGGGCGGGCGGCGTCGTGGACCAGGACGACGTCGGCGTCCGGCGGGACGAGGCGCAGACCGGCGGCGACGGACGCCTGACGGGTCCCGCCGCCGTCCACCACCTGCACATCGAGCGGGAGCGGACCGACGGCGGCCCGCAGCTGCGCGCTGCGCCCGGCCGGAGCCGTGATCACGAGGGCGTCGACGACGCCGGACGCGGCCAGGGCGCGGGCAGCGTGCGCGACGAGCGGCGTCCCGTCGATCTCGACGAGAGCCTTGGGGACGTCACGGCCCAGCCGCGTACCGGAACCGGCGGCGGTGAGGATCGCGAACGTCGTCAGGAGGCGAGCACCTCGTCGATGATGGCGCCGGCCTTCTCCTCGTCGACACCTTCGGCGAGGGCGACCTCGGACTCGAGGATCTGGCGAGCCTTGGCCAGCATGCGCTTCTCCCCGGCGCTGAGGCCGCGGTCCGCGTCACGGCGCGAGAGGTCACGGACGACCTCACCGACCTTGATCACGTCGCCGGACGCCAGCTTCTCGAGGTTCGCCTTGTACCGCCGCGACCAGTTGGTCGGCTCCTCGGTGTACGGGGCGCGCAGGACGTCGAAGACCTTGTCGAGCCCTTCCTGGTCGACCACGTCGCGCACGCCGACGAGGTCGACGTTCTCCGCCGGGACCTCGATCGTCAGATCGCCCTGGGCGACCTTGAGCTTGAGGTACATCTTCTCTTCACCACGGATCTTGCGCGTCTTGACCTCTTCGATCAGCGCGGCGCCGTGGTGCGGGTAGACAACCGTCTCGCCTACTGTGAACGTCATCTGTAGATGTCCCCTTTCCCAGTGGACGAGTCTATCACGGTGCAGCCTTCGACCCGGCGCGCCGACCACGGCGATCGGGGCCCAAGCATCCGCATCGATGCAGGTCAGAGGCTCGCGCGGCACGCTGGTGGATGTCGGCGACCGGCCCCCGGTAGGATGGCGCAGGGCTCGCTGCCCCTCCCATGACCTCACTGCGTGCCCAGACCGGTGCCCGAGACCCGAGCACGCACACCCAGCCGAAGGAGAGCACGTGGCCCGCTCCGCCCGTCCTGCCCGACCCACCCTCGCCGTCGCGGGCGCCGCCGCCGGAGCGCTGCTGCTGGGCGCGTGCGCACCCCTCACGACACAGCTTCCCTACGCCCCGTCCGACGGCTCCCGGGTCGACCTCGAGGGGGTCGACGCCCGGGGCGTCAACCTCATGGTCGTCTCCGCCGCGGAGGGCGAGCAGGGGACGCTCCTGGGCGCGCTCGCCAACTCCACGCCCGACGACGTCGAGTTCGTCCTCGAGACGCCCGGGAACGACGCCGTGAGCATCCGTGTCGGGGCCAGGGAGACCGTCTACCTCGGCACCGAGGACGGCGAGCAGGCCATGCTCGGCACCGTCGCCACCATCCCCGGCGGCAACCTCGAGGCGACGCTGAGCGCCGCCGGTGCGAGCGAGGACTTCTACCTGCCCGTGCTCGACGGCACCCTGCCGGAGTACGTGGACTACCTGCCGTGAGCCGGTCCGGCCACGGCCGGACCGACGACGACGAACGCCCCCTCCGCTCGAGCGGAGGGGGCGTTCGTCGTCGTGGCGCTGAACCGGGGGCTGTCAGCCGAAGCGGCCCGAGACGTAGTCCTCGGTCGACTTCTCCGCCGGCGAGGAGAAGATCGTCGACGTGTCGTCCATCTCGATGAGCTTGCCGGGCTTGCCCGTGCCCGCGATGTTGAAGAACGCCGTCCGGTCGCTCACGCGGGCCGCCTGCTGCATGTTGTGCGTGACGATGACGATGGTGTACTCGCTCTTCAGCTCACCGATCAGGTCCTCGATCGCGAGCGTCGAGATCGGGTCCAGGGCCGAGCACGGCTCGTCCATGAGGAGCACCTGGGGCTTGACCGCGATGGCCCGCGCGATGCACAGCCGCTGCTGCTGACCGCCGGACAGGCCCGACCCCGGCCTCTCGAGCCGGTCCTTGACCTCGTTCCACAGGTTCGCCCCGCGCAGCGAGGACTCGACGAGGTCGTCGGCGTCGGGCTTCGAGATGCGCTTGTTGTTGAGCTTGACGCCCGCCAGCACGTTGTCCCGGATCGACATGGTGGGGAAGGGGTTCGGGCGCTGGAACACCATGCCGACGTTGCGCCGGACGGCGACCGGGTCGACGTCGCTGCCGTAGAGGTCGACGCCCTCGAGCTCGACCTTCCCCTCCACCCGGGCCCCCGGGATCACCTCGTGCATCCGGTTGAGGGTGCGCAGGTACGTCGACTTCCCGCAGCCGGACGGGCCGATGAGGGCGGTCACGGACTTCGGCTCGATCGTCATCGCGACGTCCTGCACGGCGAGGAAGTCGCCGTAGTAGATGTTGAGGTCCTTGACCTCGATGCGCTGTGCCATCGTTACTTCCTTCGTGTGAGCTGCGGCTGATCGGCAGGTCTGCGCGTCAGCGCAGCTTCGGGGAGAACCATCGGTTCACCAGTCGGCCGACGAGGTTGAGGAGCAGGACGATCCCGATCAGCACGAGCGCGGCTCCCCACGCGTTCTGGAACGCGATGTCCGCCACGCACGACGCCGACTCGCCGGCGGGGCACGGTGCGTACCCCTGGTGGTACTGCCGGTAGCTGAAGACCGGCAGCGTCATCATGCGGCCGTCGAACGGGTTGAAGTTGATCGAGTCCGTGACGCCGACCGTGACCAGCAGGGGCGCGGTCTCGCCGATCACGCGGGCCACGGAGAGCAGCACGCCCGTGGTCAGGCCGGCCACCGAGGTGCGCAGCACCACCTTGACGATGGTCAGCCACTTCGGCACGCCGAGGGCGTAGGAGGCCTCGCGCAGCTCGTTGGGCACGAGCTTGAGCATCTCCTCGCAGGAGCGGACCACGACCGGGATCATCAGCACCGAGAGCGCGACGGCGCCCATCATGCCCATCTGTGCGCTCGGCCCGAGGAACAGGGCGAACAGGGAGAAGGCGAAGAGACCGGCGACGATCGAGGGGATGCCCGTCATGACGTCCACGAAGAACGTCACCGACCGCGCCAGCCAGCCCTTGCCGTACTCGACGAGGTAGATGGCGGTGAGGATCCCGACCGGCACCGAGATCGCGGCGGCGATCCCCGTGATGATGAGCGTTCCCATGATCGCGTGGTAGATGCCCCCGCCGGGGTCGCCGCCGAAGATGTTGCGCGTCGACAGGGTCAGGAAGTCGATGCTCATCCGGCCGATGCCCTCGGTGGTCACCGTCCACAGCAACCAGACCAGCGGGACCATCGCCAGCGCGAAGGCGCACCAGATCAGCACCTGCATGGCGCGGTCCGTGCGCCGGCGTCCCGAGTCGGCGGTCGTGAGCAGGGCGCGTGTGCGCTCCGTGGCGTCGGAGGTGGTCGTGCTTGCGGTCGCGGCACTCATCAGTTGGCCCCCGAGAATTCCTTGCGGCGCGCGACGATCCAGCGCGCGGTCATGTTGACGGCCAGCGTGATGACGAACAGCACGAGCCCGGCCGCGATCAGCGTGTTGATGCCGAGGCCGGTGGACTCCGGGAAGTCCGCCGCGATGTAGGCGGCGATCGTCTGGTGCTGGCCCGCGGCGAGGATGTCCAGGCTGTAGCTGAACCCGGGCGAGATGATCATGAGCACGGCCATCGTCTCGCCCAGCGCACGCCCGAGCCCGAGCATCGCCGCCGAGATCACGCCGGAGCGGCCGAACGGCAGCACGGCGGTCCGGACGACCTCCCACCGGGTGGCACCGAGGGCGAGCGCCGCCTCCTCGTGCAGCTTCGGCGTCTGGAGGAAGACCTCGCGCGAGACGGCGGTGATGATCGGCAGGATCATCACCGCGAGCACCACACCCACCGTGGCCATGGCCCGTCCGGTGGTGGAGGCCTGACCGCCGTAGAGGGGGATCCAGCTCAGGTTCTCGTTCAGCCAGAGCCAGAAGGGTGTGAGGACCGGCGCCAGGACGAGGAAGCCCCACAGGCCGTACACCACCGAGGGGATGGCGGCCAGCAGGTCGACGAGGTATCCCAGCACCTGCGACAGCCGCCGTGGCGAGTAGTGCGAGATGAACAGGGCGATACCGATCGCCACCGGCACCGCCAGGCACAGCGCGAGCACCGCGGCGAGCAGCGTGCCGAAGACCAGCGGGCCCACGTACCCCAGGAAGGACGTGTCCGCCGGGAACCGCGGGACCTCGGCGGCGAGCTCGTCGCCGCCCGCCGTGAGGGCCGGCCAGGCCTGCCACAGCAGGAACAGGGCCACCGCGGCCAGGACGACGAGGATCAGGACGCCGGCGCCGACGGCGATCCAGCGGAAGCCACGGTTGAAACCACGGTCGGACGACCGCCGTCGGCGGGCCGTGCGGGTGCCCGCTCGCGGCGGGCTGTCGGTGATGCTCACTCGGATTCCTCGCTCATGCTGGGTGCGCTGCTCTCTGCTCTTCGTCCGACGGAGGGGCCGGTGGCCGGGCGTCGCGCCTGGTAGGGCGTGCCGCCCGGCCTCCGGCCGGGACCGTGAGGGTCAGCCCGCGGAGATCGACTCGATGCCGGGCAGGATCGCCTCGCGGATCGTGTCGGACAGCGGGGCGGCGCCGGCGGCGTCGGCGGAGGCCTGCTGGCCCTCCTCGCTCACGACGTAGCCGAGGAAGCCCTTGACGAGCTCGGCGGTCTCCTCGTCCGGGTAGGACGTGCAGGCGAGCGAGTAGGAGACGAGCACGATCGGGTAGGTACCCGCGATGTCGCGCTCGAGCTCGATCGTGTAGACGTAGTCGCTGGTGCCCTCGGTGCGCGGCGACTGGGCCACGACCTCGGCGGCAGCCTCGGCCGAGTACGGCACGAACTCGCCGCCGACGCCGACCGCCACGGTCCCGAGGCCACCCACCTGGGAGGCGTCGGCGTAGGTGATGGTGCCCTGCCCGGCCTGGGCCGCGCCGACGACGCCCGAGGTGCCCTGCGCGGACTCCTGGCCGTCCACCGGCCACACGCCGGACGGCTCGGCCGTCCAGATGTCCGGGGCGACGGTGTGGAGGTACTCCTCGAAGTTCTCCGTGGTCCCCGACTCGTCGGAACGGTGCACCACCGTGATGGTGGTGCCGGGAAGCTCGACGTCCGGGTTGTCCGCGGCGATCGCCTCGTCGTCCCAGGAGGTGATCTCGCCGAGGAAGACGTTCGCGATGGTCTCCGGGGACATGTTCAGCGAGTCGACGCCGTCGAGGTTGAAGGCCACGGCCACCGGGCTCACGTAGCCGGGGAACTCGATGACGCCGCCCTCGCCGCACTGCGCCTCGGCGGCGGCGATCTCGTCCTCGTCCAGCGCGGCGTCCGAACCGGCGAACGCGTACGAGCCGTCACCGAAGCCGGTGCGACCGCCGCCGGAGCCCACCGGGTCGTAGTTCACGGTGGCGTCCGGGTTCGCCTGCTGGAAGCCGGCGCGCCAGGCGTTCATCGCGGCCTCCTGCGAGGAGGCGCCACCGCCCGAGAGGGTGCCGGAGATCGAGCCCATCTCCTCGCCGGAGTTCGTCTCCGACGACCCCGGGGCGTCCGTGTCCGAGGCGTTGCCCTCGGGCTCCGGGTCCGAGCCGCACGCGGCGAGGCTGAGGGCGAGCACGCCCACAGCGACGGCAGATCCGGCACGAGTGAATCGGCTGAGGTTCACGAGTCGTCCATCCTTCACGCATCTGGTGGCACCGGCGGCCGCCGGCGTCCGTCAGGAACGCTAGGGAGGCCAGGTGGACCGGTGACCAGGAGCAGGTGAACGACGAATGAACAGCCGACGGCAGGTTGGCGAGAAGGTCTAGGACTCGTCGTCGGCGAGCTTGTACCCCAGGCCCCGCACGGTCAGGAGCAGGCTCGGGGAGCCCGGGTCCGCCTCGATCTTGGAGCGGATGCGCTTGACGTGGACGTCCAGCGTCTTGGTGTCGCCGACGTAGTCGGCACCCCAGACCCGGTCGATGAGCTGACCGCGGGTCAGCACCCGCCCCGCGTTGCGCAGCAGCAGCTCCAGCAGGTCGAACTCCTTGAGGGGCAGGGAGACCGCCGCGCCACCCACCGCGACGGTGTGCCGCTCCACGTCCATGCGCACCGGGCCGACCTCGAGGACGGACTCGCCGTCGTCGTCGTGCCCGTTGCTCCCGCTCTCGATGCCGCCGGCACCGCGACGGCGCATCACGGCCCGCATCCGGGCCAGCAGCTCACGGAACGAGTACGGCTTGGTGACGTAGTCGTCGGCACCGAGCTCGAGGCCCACGACCTTGTCGATCTCGGAGTCCTTCGCCGTGAGCATGATGATCGGGACGTCGCCGCGCTGGCGCAGCTCGCGGCACACCTCCGTGCCGCTCAGACCGGGGAGCATCAGGTCGAGCAGCACGAGGTCCGCACCGCCGTCGTCGTACCGTTCCAGCGCGTCGTTGCCGTTCGACGTCGCCACGACCTCGTACCCCTCTCGGGTGAGCTGGTACGTCAGCGGGTCGCGGTAGGACTCCTCGTCCTCGACCACCAGGATGCGCGTCACGCGCCTACCTCCTCGTTCGTCGGGCCGTCCGGCCCGCGGTCTTGGTCTCCGGCACGTCTCCCGGTCGGAGGCGCACCCGTCTCGTGGGAAGCGTCGTCGTCGGTGTCGTCGGGCGATCCGGACGACCCGGCGGGCAGCTCGCCGGCCGGAAGATCGGCGGCAGGTATCCGCAGGGTGAACGTCGAGCCCTTGCCCGGCTCGGACCACACCCGCACGTCGCCCCCGTGGTCGGCGGCGACGTGCTTGACGATGCTCAGTCCCAGCCCCGTCCCGCCGGTGTCGCGGGAGCGTGCCGGGTCGACGCGGTAGAAGCGCTCGAACACGCGCTCCTGCACCTCGGCCGAGATCCCGATGCCCTGGTCGACGACGTCGATCTCCACCAGACCGCCCCGCTCGTGCACGCCGACGCCCACCCGGGTGTTCTCCCCGGAGTAGGACACGGCGTTGTCCAGCAGGTTGCGCACCGCGGTGACCAGCAGGTTGTGGTCCCCGAAGACCACGCAGTCCGCGGACCCGCCCACGGTGATGGTGATGTTCTTCCCCTGCGCGGTCGTGCGGGCCCGGTCGACGGCCTCGTCGACGACGTCGCGCACCGGCACCGGGCGGACCTTCTGCAGCGCACCGGCCACCTGCAGGCGCGACAGCTCGATGATCTCGTGCACCAGGGCGGACAACCGGTGCGCCTCGGACTGCATCCGCGCGGTGAACCGCCGCACCGCGACCGGGTCGTCGGCCGCGTCCTGCACCGTCTCGGCCAGCAGGGCGAGCGCGCCGACCGGCGTCTTCAGCTCGTGGGAGACGTTGACGACGAAGTCCCGGCGGATCGCCTCGACCCGCCGCGCCTCCGTGCGGTCCTCCGCCAGGACGAGCAGCTTGTCGAGGCCCAGCGCGGCGACCCGCACCTGCAGCAGCACCGTGCCGGACCCGATGGGCCCGCGGGGGAGCTCGAGCTCCTCCTCCCGGATGACGCCGTCGCGCCGCACCTCGCGCACCATGTCGACGATCGCCGGGTGCACCAGGGCGTCGTTGCGGACCACACCGAGCGCGTAGGCCGGCGGTGACGCCCGGACGACCTCGTCGTCGTCGTCGAGGACCACCGCCGCGGAGCGCAGCACCGACAGCACCCGCACCAGCCCGCTGTCCAGCTCGGACGCCCCGGTGTCGCTGTCCCGGCGCTGGGCGCGGTCGGAGAAACGGAAGGCGAGGGCAGCGACGAGCCCGACGACGACGCCGAGCACGCCGGCGACGACGGCGGTCGCACCCTGGATGATTCCCTCCACACCCTCAGCCTAGGTCGCGCGAGGCCCCTCACAGCGCCAGGGCGCCTTCTGCTCCCTGACGTGTCGTCCACTGTTCACCTGTGGACCTCGCGACGTTCACCTGAGAGTCTGAGCCGGCTGCAAGAGTTGCTCAGCACCCGCATTCGAGAGGACACCCATGCGAGAGATCTTCGACGCCGAGCTGCAGCAGATCGGTCAGGGACTGGTCGAGATGAGCCGGCTGGTCGAGTCCGCGATCACGCGGGCCGGCGCAGCGCTGCTCGACGGCGAGCACCAGCTCGCCCAGGACGTCATCGCCGCCGACCACGAGATCGACCGGCTCGAGAAGGACCTGGACGAGCGGTGCGTCCACCTGCTCGCCCAGCAGGCCCCCGTCGCGACGGACCTGCGCGTCGTGATCAGCGCCCTGCGCATCAGCGCCACGCTGGAGCGCATGGGCGACCTCGCCCAGCACGTCGCCGAGGTCGCCCGCGGCCGGTACCCCGCGTCGGCCGTGCCGGAGCAGGCACGCGAGACCTTCGTGGCCATGAACGAGGCCGCGATGCTCGTCGCCCGGCGCACCACCGAGCTGCTGGCGACCCGCGACGTCGCGCTCGCGACCGAGGTCGAGCAGGGGGACGACGACCTGGACCAGCTCCACCAGGACACGTTCGCCGCCACGCTCTCGCCGGACTGGACCGGTACCGCGCAGGAGACCGTGGACGTGACGCTGCTGGGTCGCTACTACGAGCGGTTCGGCGACCACGGCGTCTCCGTCGCGCGGCGGATCACGTTCCTCGTCACCGGCGAGTTCGACACCGAGCACGCGGCAGCCGCCACGGACGCCTGAGCACCGTCCCCGCTACGCACTCCGGCCCGCAGGTTCGCGATGAACCTGCGGGCCGGAGTGCGTAGCGGGTGCGGGCTGGCTACTTGCCCTGGTTCGCCACCGCGGCGATGGCGTCCTTCGCGGCCTCGGGGTCGAGGTAGGTGCCGCCCGGGTTGGTCGGCTGCAGCGTCTCCTCGTCGAGCTCGTAGACCAGCGGGATGCCCGTCGGCACGTTGAGCCCGGCGATCGTCTCGTCGTCGACGCCGTCGAGGTGCTTGATGATCGCGCGCAGCGAGTTGCCGTGCGCGGCCACGAGAACCGTCTTGCCGGCCTTCAGGTCCGGGACGATCTCGCCCTCCCAGTAGGGCAGGGCGCGGTCGAGGACCTGCTTGAGGGCCTCGGAGCGCGGGATCGGCTCACCGGCGTAGCGGACGTCCGCGTCCTGGGAGAACTCCGAGCCGAGCTCGATCTCCGGCGGCGGCACGTCGTACGAGCGGCGCCAGAGCATGAACTGCTCCTCGCCGTACTGGTCACGGACCTGCTTCTTGTCCTTGCCCTGCAGGTCGCCGTAGTGGCGCTCGTTGAGGCGCCACGACCGCTTGACCGGGATCCAGTGCAGGTCGGCGGTGTCGAGCGCCAGGTTCGCCGTCATGATGGCGCGGCGCAGCAACGAGGTGTGCAGCACGTCAGGGGCGACGCCGGCCTCCCGCAGGAGGTCACCGCCACGCTTCGCCTCCCCGATGCCCTTCTCGGACAGCGGGACGTCGACCCAGCCGGTGAAGAGGTTCTTGGCGTTCCACTCGCTCTCGCCGTGGCGGAGCAGCACGAGGGTGTAGGTCATGCGTCCATCCTGCCCTGACCGAGGGCGTGGACGCACCATCGGCCGGATCGCGGACGTCGGACGTCCGCGGTCAGGAGCTCGCGCGCTCGAGGACGAAGACCGGGATCTCACGGTCCGTCTTGCGCTGGTACTCGGCGTAGTCGGGCCACGCGGCGACCGAGCGCTCCCACCACACCGCCTTCTCCTCGCCGATGACCTCGCGGGCGACGTAGTCGTGCTTCTCGGGACCGTCCTGCAGCTCGACCTGCGGGTTCGCGACGATGTTGTGGTACCAGACGGGGTGCTTCGGAGCTCCGCCCATGGAGGCGACGACGGCGTAGGCGCCGTCGTGCTCGACGCGCATCAGCGGCGTCTTGCGCACCTTGCCGCTCCTGGCGCCGAGGGTCGTGAGGATCACCACCGGCCTGCCACGCAACGTGGTGCCCTCGGTACCGCCCGAGGCCTCGTACGTCTCGACCTGGTCGGCGGCCCAGGTCGACGGGCTGGGGACATACTCTCCGGTGATCGGCATGTCAGCGACAACGTCGTCGCGCCGCCCCGGCATTCCCCCTACCGCGTCTGGCGCACCTTCGTGGCCTGGGAGTACACGTCGAGCATCGCGGCCGCGGCGCGGTCCCAGGAGAACCGCTCGCTCGCACGACGCGCACCGGCCGCCAGCCGGGCCATCCGCTCGCCGTCGTCGAGCAGGCCCGTCAGCTCACGAGCCCAGGTCCACGGGCTGTGGTCGTCCACGAGGACCCCGGAGACGTCGTCGACGACGACGGTCCGCAGGCCGCCGACGGCGGCGGCCACCACCGGTGTGCCGCAGGCCTGCGCCTCGGCCGCCACCAGCCCGAACGACTCGTTGTGCGACGGCACCGCCACCACGTCCGCCGCCCGGTACCAGTCGGCGAGCTCGGCGCGGGGAACGGGCGGGCGCACGTCCACCCGGTCGGCGACACCGGTCTGGTGAGCGAGTGCCTCGAGCTCGCGGACGGCGGTCGGCCGGCCGCTCGGGCCCCCGAGCACGACCAGGCGCGGCAGCCCCTCGGTTCCTCGGCCCGCGGGGTCCGCGTGGTCGGCCATGACACCGAGCGCCCGCACGAGCACGTCAGGCCCCTTGAGCAGCTGTACACGGCCCGCGAAGAGGACGATCGGGCCGTCCGTCGGCAACCCGAGACGTTCCCTCGCCGCGCGCCGCGCCGTCGCCGGGTCGCCCGGCCCCGGCGAGAACTGCTGCAGGTCGACACCGGGTGCGACCACGTGGACCCGGTCCGGGTCGGCCCCGTAGTACCGGACGAGGTCGTCCGCCTCTTCCCGCGTGGAGGCGACCAGCGCGTCGGAGGCCTCGACCACCTGTTCCTCACCGATCACCCGACCCTGCGGTTCCGGGCTGTCCCCCGGTGCCAGGGCTGCGTTCTTCACCCGGGCCATGGTGTGCATGGTGTGCACCAGGGGGACGTCCCAGCGCTCCCCGGCCAGCCAGCCGACCTGCCCCGAGAGCCAGTAGTGCGCGTGCACGACGTCGTACCAGCCGGCGGGGCGGTGCGCCTCGGCCCGCAGCACGCCCGCCGTGAAGGCGCAGAGCTGGCCGGGCAGGTCGTTCTTGTCGAGGCCCTCGTACGGGCCGGCCGCCACGTGCACGACCCGGATCCCCGGCTCGGCGTCGACCACCCGGGGCTGGGCCGACGTCGTCGCCCGGGTGTAGATCTCGACCTCGGCACCCCGTCGGGCCAGTGCCCGGGACAGCTCCAGGACGTAGACGTTCATGCCTCCCGCGTCGCCCGCGCCAGGTTGGTCCAGCGGCGAGGTGTGCACCGAGAGCATCGCGACCCGCGGCCCGGACGCGGCCCGGCGGCTCACCGTGCCACCAGCACGCACGCCGGCGGGGTCGCCCACCCGGCCCGGTGCACGACCTCGCCGGCACCGGTGCCGGGGACGAGCCGGACGGTGACCAGCTCTCCGGTCCCCTGCAGCGCGACCACCACCAGCTCGCCGTCGTCGGTGGCGAGCACCTCGTGGTGGCGAGGCCAGGCACCGTCGCCGAGCGGGACGTCGACGAGGTGCGTGATCTGCGGCGCCGCGCCGTCGGACACCGCATGGACCGCGAGGACGTCCGAGCCACGGACCCCGACGTGCAGGCGGGTGCCGTCGGCGCTCAGCGTGACGTGCCCACCGAAGTCCTCGCCCGCCACGGCCGCGGGCGCCAGCGGCACGCTGCCGGAGTGCTCCCAGCCGTCACCGGCCGGGACGAGGACGTGCAGGTGCGCGTCGAGCTCGCCGACCACCACCAGGGCGCCGCTCGGCAGGACGACGAGGTGGCGCGGCCCGGCGCCGGCCGGCAGGTGGGCGGCGACGACGTCCTCGTCGGCGTCGTCGGTGGAGGTCTCGCCGGGCAGCGGGTCCACGGGGTACCGACGGATCAGGTCGCCGCCGAGATCGGTGACCAGGACGTGGTCGCCCACCACCGTGACCTGGTGGGCGTGCGGACCCTCCTGGCGGTCGGAGACCGGACCGGAGCCCGAGCCGGCACGGATCGCACGGCGGTCTGCGGCGGGGACGCCGTCGTCGGCCACCTCGAACGCCGCGGCCACGCCGTCGCCGTAGTTCGCGACCCAGACCGTGCGGGGAGTGGCCGCGACGTGGCACGCGTCGTCCCCGCCCGAGAGGGACGAGGCGGCGGTCGACAGTCCGCCGTCGTCGGCCACGTGCAGCGCCGTGAGGCGCCCTGGCGCCGTCTCGGAGACCGCGTAGAGCACCGGGACGTGCGGGTGCAGGGCGAGGAACGACGGCGCCGCGGCCTCGGCGGCGAGCTCCGGGACTCCCAGGGCACCGGAGCGCAGGTCGACGGCGACCCGCCAGACGCCCTCTCCCGCCCCCGGGGTGTCACCCGGCGGGTACGTGCCGATCCACAGGGTCCGCGAGCTCGTCGAGGTCATGGGGCCAGCCTAGGCGCCGGACAGCACCGCGCCCCGGCCGGGACGATCCGACCGGGGCGCAGGCGTCTGGAGGGGGTCAGTGCGCGGCCTCGTAGGCCTCCAGCACACGTCCCGGGATGCGGCCGCGGTCGTTGACCTGGTGGCCGTTGTCGCGAGCCCACTCGCGGATCTTCTGGAGCTGCTCGCGATCGGTCCGACCCCGGCGCGACGCGGACGCGCGCGGAGCGGACCTGGCTGCCGTCCGGCGACCGTGGCCGATCCACTGGGCGAAGGACTCGCGCAGCTCGGCAGCGTGCGCCGCGGAGAGGTCGATCTCGTACGACACACCGTCCAGGGCGAACGTGACCGTCTCGTCACCGTCGCTGCCGTCGATGTCGTCGATCAGCACGACCTGTGTCTTCTGAACCACGCTGTCACCCTCCGGTGTCTCGAAAAACTTGAGCGATTCGAGCATGCACGACCGGAGAATAGAAAGTCAACTCACCACGACGAGTTCGTCATTGCACGGGCGAGTCATTCGACAATTCCTTCGCGACGGTCGACCGCGCCTCGGCGTCATGGCGTTGCAGCGCGGCCCGCTCGTTCCGGTCGGCACGCACGATCTTTCGCATCGCCAACCAGAAGAGGAGGCCGACACCGATGGAGGGTATCAACCCCGCGATCACTGCCCAGAACGTACTCATAGCGGCCCTCTCAGTGAGTCGGCTTGACGAGGGGGAAGAGAATGGTCTCGCGGATCCCTGCACCGGTGAGTGCCATGAGCAACCGGTCGATTCCCATTCCCATGCCGCCCGCGGGCGGCATGGCGAACTCCATCGCGGTGAGGAAGTCGTCGTCGAGCCGCATGGCCTCGTCGTCGCCTGCGGCGGCGAGCAGGGCCTGCGCCTCGAAACGCTGGCGCTGGACGACCGGGTCCACCAGCTCGGAGTAGGCCGTGGCGAGCTCGAAACCGCGCACGTAGAGATCCCACTTCTCGACCTGGCCGGGGACGCTGCGGTGGTCGCGCGTGAGCGGGGAGGTCTCGACGGGGAAGTCGCGGACGAACGTCGGAGCGTGCAGATGGTCGCCCACGTGGTGCTCCCACAGCTCTTCGACGAGCTTTCCGTGATTGACCTTCTTCGGGTCGATCGAGATCTCGACCTTCTCGGCGAGCGCAGTCAGGTGCTCCACCGACGTCTCGGGCGTGATCTCCTCACCGACGGCGGTCGAGAGGGAGTCGTACATCTTGATGTCGGCCCACTCGCCGCCGAGGTCGTACTCCTCGCCGTCCGCCAGCGTGACCAGCGTGGTGCCGAGGACGTCCTCGGCAGCCTGCTGCACAAGATTCCGCGTGAGTTCCGCCATCGTGTCGTAGTCGCCGTAGGACTCGTACGCCTCGACCATCGCGAACTCCGGTGAGTGCGAGGAGTCGGCACCCTCGTTGCGGAAGTTGCGATTGATCTCGAACACCCGCTCGACCCCGCCGACGACGGCCTTCTTGAGAAACAGCTCCGGAGCGATCCTCAGGAACAGCTCCATGTCGTAGGCGTTCATGTGCGTCGCGAAAGGCCGCGCCGAGGCGCCCGAGGCGACCGTCTGCAGCATCGGGGTCTCGACCTCGAGGAAGTCGCGGCGATGGAAGTTCTCCCGCAACGAGCGCATGACTCCGGCCCGCACCCGCACCATGTCGCGCGCGGCGGGGCGCGCGATGAGGTCCACGTAGCGCTGACGGACGCGTGCTTCCTCCGACAGGTCCTTGTGCAGCACCGGCAGCGGGCGCAGCGCCTTGGAGGCCAGCTGCCACGAGTCCGCGAAGACGCTCAGCTCGCCGCGGCGGGACGCCCCGACGCGGCCGTGGACGAACAGGTGGTCGCCGAGGTCGACGTCCGCCTTGAAGGCGCTCAGCGACTCCTCACCGACCACCTTCTGGCTGAGCATCGCCTGCAGCCGGTTGCCCTCGCCGTCCTGCAGCGACACGAAGCAGAGCTTGCCGGTGTTGCGCAGGAACACGACGCGGCCCGCGACACCCACGAGGTCGTCCGTCTCGACGCCGGGCTCGAGGTGACCGTACTCGTCGCGGACGGCGACGATCGTGGTGGTGATCGGCAGGTTGACCGGGTACGCCTCACCGCCCTCGGCGATGATGCGGTCGCGCTTCTCGCGGCGGACGCGCAGCTGCTCGGGCAGGTCGTCGGGCACGGTGGCAGCGGCATTCTCGGGGGAGGTCACCGTCCGATTCTACGGGCGTCGCCACACCGGCCCGCGTCGCTCAGACCAGCGAGACCCGGCGGTTCCAGGAGTGCACGGTCCAGCCGATGCACACCACCGTGATCAGCAGCAGCGACGGCAGGAACCCGATCGGCATCACCTCGGCCGAGGTGCCCGCCATCATCTCCGCGAAAAGGTCGAACCGGACGATCGCGAGCCGTTCGCCGTCGCTCCCGACCGCGAACGGCACGGCGGCGAAGGAGACGAAGGTGAGCACCTGGGTGACGAAGTACACACCGAACCACACGATGACCGGCCCACCGACACCCAGCCGGTTCAGCGGAGCCTGGCTGCCGACGGAGGCCGCGAAGAAGTACTGCACCGGCCAGATCAGGACCAGCACGACCAGAGCGGCCGCGGCGGCGGCGATCCCCCAGACCGGTGCCATCTCGGCGAGCAGCGCCCAGCCTTCACGCAGGGGACGGAACAGGTCACCACGGTCCGTCCCGAGACCGCGCGCCAGCAGCGGTGAAGCGGCCAGGACGAGCCCGACGCTCAGCGCGACCCCGAGGAGCGACACCGCCCAGGCCCAGACGGTCTTGGCCCAGTAGATGGTCGACCCCCGGACGGGGAAGGTGTGGGTGAGGTGGCCCATGCGGCCGTAGCCGGACCGCCAGTAGGCGACGGCCAGCACGATCTGGGCCGCCGGGACGAGACCGAAGGCCGCGGCCACCACGAGCACCAGCCCGAAGGGGGCGAGCGCCGGCCAGCCGGTCGCGGCGAACAGGGCACCGACGGCCGTCACCAGCAGGGCCACCAGCCCCACCAGTCCGAGCATCGCGCGGGTCTGGACGACCTCGTGCTTGAGCAGCGTGATCATGAGCGGTACACCTTCCGGAAGATCTGGTCGAGGCTGGATCCGTGCTCGGCCCGCAGGTCGTCGACCTCACCCTCGAGCAGCACCTTGCCGTGGCGCATGATCACCACCGAGTCCAACGTGGTCTCGAGGTCGTGCACGAGGTGGGTGGCGACGAGCAACGACGACCCCGGCTCCAGGTTGCCGAGGATGCGGTCGAGGATCCCGTCCCGTGCGGCCGGGTCGACCCCGGAGATCGGTTCGTCGAGCAGGAAGACCCGCGCCCGGCGCGCCATGGCGAGCGATACCTGGACCTTCTCGCGCATCCCCTTCGACATCTCCTTGAGCCGCATCGACTCGTCCAGCCCGAAGCCCGCGATCATCTCGCGCGCCTTGGCCGTGTCGAAGTCGGCGAACATGTCGGAGAAGAGGTCGAGGCAGTAGCGCACCCGCACGTGGTCCGGCAGCGAGCTGCGGTCGGGCAGGTACGAGACGAGCGCCTTGGACCGCGGACCTGGCGCGTGTCCGCCCACCCGCACCTCGCCGGTGTAGTCGGCGTAGAGCCCGGCGAGCGTCTTCAGCAGGGTCGACTTGCCGCAGCCGTTCTCACCCAGCAGGCCGATGATCCGCCCCGCGGGCAGCTCCAGGTCGAGATCGTCGAGCGCGGTGCGGGTGCCGTAGCGGACGGTGAGGCCACGGACGCTCACCAGCGCGTGCTCAGACGTCATCGTGGCCTCCTCGGGCGCCATCGGCAGGGGTGTGGTCGCCATGGGTCCATCTCTCCTCGATCAGGTGGAGCGCCTGCGCCGGGCGCATGCCCAGCCCTCGCGCTCGACGGATGAAGTCGTCGGCCGCCACGTGGGCGAGCTCGGCGCGGATCGCGTCGATCCGCTCCTCGTCGGAGGTGACGAACCGGCCGGCGGTCCGCTCGGAGCGGCAGAGCCCACGCCGCTCCAGCTCGGCGAGCGCACGCTGGACGGTGTTGGGGTTGACGCCGAGCTCGGAAGCGAGCTCGCGGACCCCCGGGATCCTGCTGCCCGCCGCCCACTCCCCGGTGACGATGCGCCGGGAGAACTCGGTGACCAGCTGGCCCCAGATGGGTGCACCGGTGTCGAACTCCACGCCCACCTCCTGTGTTGCTGTACTAAGACCTTAATACACTAACACAACCCCATCCCCTCCTCTCCCCCTCACCCACAGCGGGAGGGATGGCGACCCGCGGCGGGAGGGGCCCTGGGGACTGCGGCGGGTACCGTGACGCCGTGAGCACGCCCCAGAGCCCTCGGCCCCACGAGTCCCCGGCCACCGAGCCCTCCGCCGGCGAGTCCTCGTCCGTCGCGGCCCCGTCCGCCGTCGAACCGGGACTCGACCCTGCCTGGATCACCCGGACCGTCGAGATCGCGCTCGCGGAGGACCTCGGCCCCGCACCGGGCCGGGACGTGACCACCCAGGCGACCGTCCCGCCGTCGGCCACCGGTACCGCTGAGCTGGTCGCCCGCGAGGAAGGGACCGTCGCCGGCCTGGTCGTGGTCGTCGAGACGTTGCGACAGACCGCCGCCCGGCTCGCCCTGCCGACCCCCGAGGTGACCTTCCGGGCCCAGGACGGCGACGCCGTCGTCCCCGGGCAGGTCCTCGCCACGCTCACCGGCCGCACCCAGGTGCTGCTCGTCGCCGAGCGCACCCTGCTCAACCTCGCCTCCCGCGCCTCCGGGGTGGCCACCGCCGCGGCGGCGTTCAGCCGCGAGCTCGCCGGCACGGGAGCCCAGGTCCTCGACACCCGCAAGACCACGCCAGGGCTCCGGGCCCTCGACAAGTACGCCGTCCGCGCCGGGGGCGGCACGAACAAGCGGATGGGCCTCTACGACGTCGCGATGGTCAAGGACAACCACGTCGTCGCCGCCGGTGGCGTGGCCGCCGCGATCCGCGCGGTCCGGACCACGTTCCCCGACGTCCTGGTCCAGGTCGAGGCGGACACCACCGCCCAGGCCATGGAGGCCCTCGACGCCGGGGCCGACTTCCTGCTCCTGGACAACATGACCACCCCGGTGCTCGCCGCCACCGTGACCGCCGTCCGGGAACGCCAGGGGCGCGACGGCGTGGCCGAGCACGTCGAGCTCGAGGCCACCGGCAACCTCACGATCGACCGGGCGCGAGAGGTGGCGTCGACCGGGGTGGACTACCTGTCGGTCGGTGCGCTGACGCACTCGGCGCCGATCCTCGACCTGGCCCTCGACCTGCAGGGCTGAGCGCTCCCCCCGGGCCGAGCGCTACCGCACGACGAGGGTGCCGTCGGCGGCCAGCGACGCCGTGACCCTCCGCTCCCACGCGGGGTCACGGTCCGGGAAGTCCGTCCGGAAGTGCCCGCCACGGCTCTCCGTCCGCACCCAGGCGGCGCGCACCAGCGCCCGCGCGACCTGGTGGACGTTCGTGGTCTCCCACTCGGCCGCCTGCGGCGCCGCGACGACGTCCGCCTCCCGGTGCGCCGCCGTCGTCACCCCGGCCAGCGCGGCGTCCGCGCGGGCCGACGACTCCGCCGACCGGACCGGCCCCGCGCCCTCCGAGGCCGCTCGCTGCACCCTCGACCGGGCGACCGCCGCGACCAGCGCCGACTCCCCGGGCCGGTCGACGACCTCCGGAGCCCTTGCCAGCTCGCCCGCCTCGAAGCGCCGGACGACGTCGGCAGCCGCGCGGTGCGCGAACACCAGCCCTTCGAGCAGCGAGTTGGAGGCCAGCCGGTTGGCGCCGTGCACGCCGGTGCGGGCCACCTCGCCGACCGCGTAGAGCCCCGGCACCGATGTGCGGCCGTGCAGGTCCGTGACGACACCGCCCGAGTGGTAATGCTGAGCCGGAGCCACCGGTACCGGCTCCTCGGTCCAGTCGATCCCCATCCCGAGGAGCCGCGCCGTGATGCCGGGGAAGCGGCGCCGCAGGAAGTCGGCGCCGAGCGCGCGGGCGTCGAGCAGCACGTGGTCCGCCGTCGTGGCCGCCATCTGTCGCACGATCGCGTGCGCCACGACGTCCCGCGGGGCGAGCTCCGCCATGGGGTGCGCGTCCGGCATGAACCGGTACCCGGCGACGTCCAGCAGCAACGCCCCCTCGCCACGCACCGCCTCGCTGATGAGCGGCAGCTGGCCCCGCGCTCCCGCCCCGAGCCACAGCACCGTGGGATGGAACTGCACGAACTCGAGGTCGGCGAGCTCGGCACCGGCCCGCAACGCAGCGGCGATGCCGTCCGCCGTGGCCCCCGGCGGGTTGGTCGAGGAGCGGAAGACCTGCCCCACTCCCCCGGTCGCCAGCACGACCGTCGGCGACAGCACCGCGCCGACACCGTCGCGCGACCCCTCGCCGCGGACGTGCAGCGTCACGCCGGCGACCGGCCCCGGACCCTCCGACGACGGCGCCCCGGTGAGGACGTCGAGGACCAGCGCGTTCTCGATCACCTCGATGCCGGGATCGTCCCGGACCGCCTCGATCTGGGCGACCAGCGCGCGCGATATCTCAGCCCCCGTGGCGTCACCGCCGGCGTGCGCGATGCGGTCGGCCCGGTGACCGCCCTCCCGCGTGAGCGCGATGCCGCCGTCGTCCGCCCGGTCGAACGTCGCACCGCGGGCGACCAGCTCGCGCACCCGGTCGGGACCCTCGGTCACGAGCACCTCGACGGCGGCCGGGTCGCTCAGGCCCCCGCCGGCGACGAGCGTGTCGTGCTGGTGCGCGGCCGGGGTGTCGTCCGGGTGCAGCGCCGCCGCGATCCCGCCCTGCGCCCACACGGTCGACCCGGAGAGCAGGGCGGCCTTCGTCACCAGCAGCACGTGCGGCACCCGGGTGCGCAGCTCGAGCGCTGCGGTCAGCCCGGCGATGCCGGAGCCGACGACGACGGCGTCCGCGTGCGCCGTCCAGCCCGCAGCGGGTGCGGCGAGGGTGCGAGCGAGCCGGGCCTCCCTCACCGTGCGGCGAGGGGGATGCCGGAGCTGACCAGCCCGAAGCCGTCCGGGACCTGCCCCGGGTCGTCGTCGATCTGCACGATCCGGTTCTCGCCGTCGACGAACACCACGTGCGGCAGGAAGCTGCGGGCGTCGGCGTCCGAGAGCATGCCGTAGGCGATGATGATGACGGTGTCACCCGGGTGCACCAGGTGCGCGGCGGCGCCGTTGATGCTGATCTGCCCGGAGCCCGCCTCCCCGGGGATGACGTAGGTGGTCAGCCGGGCGCCGTTGTCGACGTCCACGACGTCCACCTGCTGGCCGGGGATCAGGTCCGCGGCCTCGAGCAGGTCCGTGTCGACCGTGATCGATCCCACATAGTGCAGGTCCGCCTGGGTCACGGTGGCGCGATGGATCTTGCCGATCATCATCGGGCGCTGCAGGGACGCCGGGCGGCGCGAGGACGCGGACGGGCTGTGCCCGGGGGCGCCGTGCGTGCCGGCGGACGGTGCGGTCTGGTCAGTCACGGGATGCCTCCTGGCCTGGAGGTTCGTTGCCGTCGGAAGGCGCGACGACGTCCACGGCCTGGTTGTCGATCAGTCGGGTGGTCCCCACGCGCGCCGCGACGAGCAGGAGCGCGGGTCCGGTGTGCTCGGGGGGAACCTCCTCCACGGTATCCGGGTCGACGAGCGCGAGGTAGTCCACCACAACGTCGGTGGCCTCGTTGAGGATTCCCGAGGTGGTCGCCCGCACGGCCGCGGCACCCGCCCCGTCGGTCGCCTGCTGCTCCCCGGCGCGCAGCGCGCGGGACAGCGCGAGCGCGGAGTCTCGCTCCTCGGCGGACAGGTAGGCGTTGCGCGAGGACAGCGCGAGGCCGTCCTCGTCGCGCCGGGTCGGCACGCCGACGACCTCGACGTCGAGGTCGAGGTCACGCACCATGCGCCGCACCGCGAGGAGCTGCTGGGCGTCCTTCTGGCCGAAGAGCGCGACGTCGGGGCGCGTCTGGTGCAGCAGCTTGAGGACCACGGTGAGCACGCCGTCCAGGTGCCCGGGACGGAAGGCCCCCTCCAGCACCTCACCGATCTGACCTGCGCTGACACGGACGACCGGGTCGCCGTCGGGGTAGACGACGTCCGGCGTGGGTGCGTAGACGACGTCGGCGCCCGTCTCGGCCAACAGCGAGACGTCCCGGTCCAGGTCCCGGGGATAGGCGTCGAGGTCCTCGCCGGCGCCGAACTGCAGCGGGTTGACGAAGACGGTCACGAGGACCTGACCGCCGGGCCCGGCCTCCGCCCGGGCGCGGCGCACCAGGTCGAGGTGGCCCTCGTGCAGCGCCCCCATCGTCATGACGACGGCGCGGCGGTCGGTGGCGGCCGGTGCGGTGAGTGCCCACATCGCCATGGCGTCGCGCAGGTCGGCGCGGGTCCTCACGATGGTGGGCCCCGACGGCCCGGGGCCGTGCTGCGACGCCGTCTCTCGTTCTGCGGGGGTCGTCATTCCTTCTCCTGGGGTGGTGCACCGAGGACGTCGAGCAGCGTGCGCGCAGCGTCCTCGTCGATACGGTGGCTCGCGAGCGCACGCCGGGTGGCGCCCCTCGCGAGCTGCATGTAGCTGTCCGGGACGTCGGTGGCCCCGGTGCGGGCGGCGAGGTCGCCGAGGACCTCGAGGTGGGTGGCCACGGTCCCCACGTCACCGCGCGACACCGGCCCGGTGAGGGCCGCGATCGCACCGGGCCCGACGCCGTCACGGACGTCCGCGGACCGGGTCGCGCCGTCGAGCGCCGCGCCGAGCAGCGGGGCGAGCAGCCTGCCCGGCCGGTCGATCCCGGCGGCCTCCAGGGCCTGCGCGGCCTGCGCGACGAGCACGACCAGGTGGTTCGCGCCGTGGGCGAGGGCCGCGTGATACAGGCCGCGGGCGCTCTCGTCGACGACCACGGGCTCACCCCCGATCTCCACGACCAGCGCCTGCCCGATGGGGAGCACGGGCCCCGGCGCCGTGACCGCGAACGTGCAGCCGATCAGGCGCGCGAGATCGAGCGAGGTCCCCGTGAAGGTCATCGCCGGGTGGATCGCCAACGGGATCGCTCCGGCGCTCTGCGCGGGAGCGAGCACGTCGGTGCCGTAGCGGCCGGAGGTGTGCGCCACGATCTGCCCGCCCTGCCAGGCCCCGACCTCCGCGAGCCCGGCGACCAGGTCGGCCAGCGCGTCGTCCGGGACCGCGAGCAGCACCAGCTCGGCGCGCTCGACGACGTCGGGGATCTCGAGGTTCTCCACCCCCGGCAGGAGCGTCGCGATCCGTTCGCGCGAGTCCTCCGAGACGCCGCTCGCCCCCACGACCGCGTGCCCCGCCGAGCGCAGCGCGCTGCCGAGGACCGCGCCGACGCGCCCTGCCCCGAGGACACCGACGCCGAGGCGGCCCGGTCGCGCACCTCCCACCGGGCCGTCCGACAGCGGCAGGCTCACGCGTCGCCCTCGCTCGTCGGGCGGGCGGCGGGTGCGTCCGACCGCTCGGCCACCGGCTCGCCGGTCGGCTGGTCGGTCATCTGGCGGTCCGACTGGTCGGTCGGCTCGGCGGCCGCCGCGACCGCGGCGACGGTCTCCATCCAGCGCTCCGGTGTCTGCTGCGCACGGGCGGTGCGGGCCCGCACCGCCTGGGCGTCGATGAGCCGCGCCGCGTCGGGCGCGTCGAGGTGGTGCACGGCGGGACTGATGGGCCCCGGGGTGGAGTGCACGGTGAACGAGGCCACCCCACGACGTCGCTGCCACGGGCCCTGCTGGAGGCCCAGCGACTGGGTGCGCTCGTGCGGCACGACGGTGAGACGGCGGG
This sequence comes from Isoptericola halotolerans, assembly GCF_013149785.1. Taxonomy (GTDB): domain Bacteria; phylum Actinomycetota; class Actinomycetes; order Actinomycetales; family Cellulomonadaceae; genus Isoptericola; species Isoptericola halotolerans. The sequence goes on along the minus strand of NZ_JABEZU010000002.1, from coordinate 283,376 downwards.
TCAGCCGGCCCCCACGCAGCAGCAGAGCCCGGTCGGTGACGGCGAAGCCGTTGCGGCGCCAGGTCAGCGGGTCCAGGATCAGCGCCCGGCGCGGGCTCGTCGTGAAGCTGCGGTCGGTGCGGGCGTCGCCCGTCAGCCCTTCGTCGACGAGCGCTGCGGGGTCCGGCGTGCCGAGGTCGGGCAGCACGAGCCACATCGCGGTGAGTGCCTCCTGCCGCGGGCCCACGGGCAGCAGCACGCTCTGCGTGCCCTCGCTGCCCTCGACGCCGTAGCCCGCCACGTTCACCTTGATCCGCCACCAGTCCTTGCCGCGCCACCAGAGGCCCTGGCTCAGCTCGATGGCCTGCACCCGGCCCGGCGGGATCGTCTGGGAGCGGGTCTCGAGCAGACCGTGCCGCAGCCGGATGCCGTCGGGCGACACCGCGGCCCGGAACCCGAACTCCCCGGCGAACCGGTTGAACAGGAAGGTCCCCACGCCGAGGACGGCGGGCAGCAGCGAGAACAGCAGACCGACGTTGCGCGTCAGGGCCACGACGACGCCCAGCCCGACGAACAGGATCAGGGAGACCCAGACCGCAGGCAGCCGCACGAGGGAACCCAGCAGGCGGGCAGGCGGCACCTCGTACACCTGGTTCTCCGGGGCCTCGACAGCCACCAGGGGCACCTGCCCGTCCGGCCGGCCGTCACCGGAGCCTGGCTCGGCCGCCGCTGCCCGTCCGGCACCCGGTTCGGCCGACGAGGTGTCGGCCGCGTCCGCCGGGTCCGGCACGGCGGGTGCCGGTCCTGACCTGCGCGCCTTCACCCCGGCCGCCCGGGCGAGCAGGTCGGCGCGCAGGGCCGTGGCGTCGTCCAGGCGAAGGAACCCGATCGCGACCGCCGAGTCCGACCCGCCGGCGACCTCGAGCGTGAGCTCGGCCAGGCCGAAGAGCCGCGCCAGCAGCGGCTGGCGCACGTCCACCGCCTGCAGGCGGTCGAGCCTCGCGTGCCGCTGCTGCCGGAACAGGATGCCCTTGCGCAGGTGGGCGGCGTCGTCGTCGACGGCGAAGGAGGTCATCCGCCAGGACAGGGCGGCGAACCCGAAGACCACGGCCAGCACGCCGAGGATGCCGAGGACGAACACCCACCAGACCTGGGCGACGTCGTCGACGAGCTCGCCGTACGGGATCCCCTCGAAGCTCTGCTGCGTGACCACGAAGAGCAGGGCGACGATGATCGCCCATCCCCGCACGAACGGCGTGACCGGGTGGACACGGCGCCACTGCAGGCCCTCGTCGGGGACCGCGGCGGACCCGGAGGGCGTCGGGCGCTGCTGCTCCGGGACGGGAGCGTGACCGCTGTCGCTCACAGGCCGGCCAGCTTCGCCTCGCCCCGCGCGGTGAGGCGGTCGCGCAGCCGCTCCGCCTCGACCGGGGGCAGGCCCGGGATGACCGCGTCGGTGCTGGCTGCCGCCGTGTGCAGCTGCACCTTGGCGATCCCCAGCTTGCGGTCGAGCGGACCTGCCTGGACGTCGACGAACTGCATGCGCCCGTAGGGGACGACGACGAGCTGCCGGAAGAGGATGCCCTTGCGGATCAGCAGGTCGTCGTCGCGCTCGGCGTACCCGATCGCCCGCACCTGCCGCGGCACCAGCAGCACGGCCCACAGCAGGATCGCCGCCAGGAAGCCCGCGGCGAGCCAGACCCACGGCGTCACGAGCACGGCCACCGCGGCGCAGGCCAGGATCGGCAGGCCCAGCGTCAGGCCGAGGACCACGAGGCGCGCCGTGGTGAGGCGCGGCGACACGCGGTCCCAGGCGATGCCCGGCGGGTCGAACGGGCCGGTGATGCCTTCGACCGGATCGGGATCCACGGGGAGGTCGAACGAAGTCATGGCGCCATCCTCCCATCTGCGACCGTCACGACGGGAGCGGCTCCGCCTCGCCGTCGTCGTCCTCGGGCGGGGGGATCTGGCAGAACTTCTCGACGAGCACCCCGGCGGCGCTCAGCCCCACGGCAGCGAGCGCGGCGACGCCGGACACGACCGCCTGGTCGCGCCGCGCCTCCACCTCGAGCTCCGGCAGCATCACGAGCACGTGCGCCACGTACCGGCCGGCCAGCAGCGCACCGGTGTACGCCGCCGCCTTGGCCATCGCGAACGTCCGCGCGGCGCGCAGCGGGTCCAGGTCGGGCTTGTCGCCGCGCAGGTACGCGCGCACGGACCAGCCGGCGCCGACGACCAGACCGGCCAGCAGGACGACCGCGAAGATCTCCACCCATGCCGCGGCGGGCAGGTAGACACGCCGCGACTCCAGCAGCCGCAGCAGCAGCGCCCCGACGACGGCGACCGCCGCCGCGAGGGCCACCAGCGTGCGGACGCGGGTGCGGTGCACGTCAGGGATGCCGGGGCGGACCGGCGTCCGGGGCGGGCGGGACCGGGGCGTGCTGCTGCGGGGCGAAGCCCTGGGCCGGGTAGGCCTGCGGCTGGGGCGCCGGGATGGTGGGCTGCTCGGCCGACGACGGCGGACGGCCGGCCGGGGGCACCGGCACGTACGGCGCAGCAGGTTGCTGGTCGGCGAAGACGGGCTGCGGCTGCGTGCCGTAGACGGCCCGCGGCTCGTAGGCCGGCTGCGGCTCGTAGGCCGGCTGCGGCTCGTAGGCCGGCTGCGGCTCGTAGGCCGGCTGGGGTTCATAGGCCGGCTGCGGCTCGTAGGCCGGCTGCGGCTCGGTGCCGTAGACGGCCCGTGGTTCGTACCCGGGCTGCGGCTCGTAGGCGGGCTGCGGTGCGTACCCGGGCTGCGGCTCGTACGGCTGCTGGGTGCCGTAGCCCGCCTGGTCTGCGTGGTCGGGCTGCGCCGACGGGGACGGGACGGGCGCGGCAGGCACGAAGGCCGGCGGCTCCTGCCGGGTCGGCAGGATCTCCGGCTCGTAGGTCCAGCCGGCCTCGTCGGTCTGTCCTGGCGCCTCGTCGTGGCCCGCAGGGACCTCGTGGACCATGGCGTCCTCGTGGCCCGTGCCGACGCCCCCCTCCGGCGCGGCGGCCTCGTAACCCTGGGCGGTGCCCGGCGGTGTCTCCTGTCGGGGGACGGGGATCGAGGGAGGCATCTGGTCGCGGTCCATCGCCGGGACCTCCGACGACGGGGCCTCGTGCCCGGCCGACGGATACCCGGTCGGCAGGTGCGGCGCCGCCTCCTCGACCGCGGGCTGCGCGCCGGACGAGGCGTCGTGGTCGTGGTGCGGCTGCTCGGCGGCCTGCGGCTGGGCCGCGACGGCTCCCGTGGTGGCTGCCTCGGTCAGCCAGTCCAGCGCCAGCCAGCGGATGCCGGGACGGTCGGGCGCCGTCGCGGCGAGCTGTGCCACCGGGCCCCCACCGAGACCACCGAGGACGGCCTCCGGATCGACCTCCGCCCACGGCACCAGGACGAAGGCGCGCTCACGGGCCCTCGGGTGCGGCAGCTCCAGGTCGTCGGCGCTCGCGACGAGCGAGCCGTACTGCACGAGGTCGACGTCCAGGGTGCGTGGTCCCCACCGTTCGTCGCGCACGCGACCGTGCAGCAGCTCGACCTCCTGGCAGGCACCCAGCAGGTCCCGCGGGGGCAGGGTGGTCCGCACGAGCAGCACGGCGTTGAGGAAGTCCGGCTGCTCGGGGCCGACGGCGGCGGTGCGGGCCAGCGGGGAGACCTCCATGACCTGCAGGCCGGGGATCCGGTCGATGTCGGTCACGGCCGCGCGCAGCGTGCCCTGCGGGTCACCGATGTTGGAGCCGAGGGCGAGCACGGCCTCCACCGGCTCGGACGGCGGGACGTCCAAGGGGTCGTGCGGCACGGGCTCCGGCGCCGGCGGCTCCGGGGCGGGCGGGACCTCGGCCTGCGCGGGCTCCGCCTCCACCTCCTGGGCGGAGGAGGAGGCCGGCTCGGGCGCCGTCGCCACCGCGAACTGTGACGGCACGGCGGAGATCATCGTCTCGTCCGGTCCCGGCACGGAGGGCGAGAGGTCGGCCACCGGGGCCACCGGGGCCTCGACCGGCGCAGCGGGCACCGGCGTCGGCGGGACGAGCACGGGCTGCGGCTCGGCCGCCGGTGCCGGCTCGGGTCCGTCCTCGCGCTCCGCGGCCACCGTGCGCTGCGGGTGCGGAGGCACCACCGGCAGGTGCTCGCGGTCACGGCGGACGACGATCTCCACGTCGTCGAAGGGGACGGCGATCGGCGCCTGAGGCTTGTGGACCCTGACGTCCACCGCCTGCACCGGCGCGTACGCGAGCACCACCGCGGCGATGCGCTCCGCGACGGTCTCCACGAGATCGACGGGAGCGCCGGTCAGGACGTCGTGCACGTCCTCCGCCACGTCCGCGTAGCTCACGGTCGCGGCGAGGTCGTCCGACCCTGCCGCGGCCTGCGTGTCCAGGTGCAGCACGACGTCGGCGCGGAAGGTCTGACCCTCCGCGCGCTCCTCGGCGAGAACTCCGTGATGACCGGTCGCGGTCACCCCGGACAAGCGGATCTGGTCGAGGGGCCGACCGTCCGGGCCGGGCACGGCATCGGCAAACGTCACGGGGTGGCCTCCGTCTCGTGGACCGGGTACGTGACGTCGTCACGCCCCGGAGGGGTCTTCTCCTGGGTGGTGCACGCTGCGTCCCAGGCGGCTGCCACGCGCACGGCGTCCACGCTCGCACGCGTGGCGTGGACGCGCACGCACCACGCCCCGGCGTGTGCGGCCAGCGCGGAGATCGCCGCGGTCGCGTCGTCGCGGGCCAGCGGGGGCGCCGGGTCCGCGCCCGGCCCGTCCGCGGCGAGCAGGTGCCCGAGGAACCGCTTGCGCGAGGCTCCGACCAGCACCGGCCGGCCGAGGGACTGCAACGCGTCGAGATGGGCCAGCAGCGGCCAGTTCAGCGACCCGGCCTTGGCGAAGCCGAGACCCGGGTCGAGGATGATCTGCTCCGGCGCGACGCCGGCGTCGTGCAGCGCCGCCGTCCGCGCGCCGAGCTCTGCGCGCACGTCCGCGACGACGTCGTCGTACTGCTCGAGGTCGTCCATGACGTCGGCATGGCCGCGCCAGTGCATCGCGACGTAGACCACGCCGGTCTCCGCGACGACGTCGGCCATCCGCGGGTCCGCCAGACCGCCGGAGACGTCGTTGACGATCCTGGCCCCCGCGGCCACCGCACGTTCGGCGACCGTGGCACGGGTGGTGTCCACCGACACGACGGCACCGGCCGCGGCGAGCCGGCCGATGACCGGGATCACCCGGCGCAGCTCCTCGTCCTCGTCCACCCGGGCGGAACCGGGCCGGGTCGACTCGCCACCGACGTCCAGGACGTCCGCGCCGTCGGCGAGCAGGTCGAGACCGTGCTGCACACCGGCGTCCGGCTCGAACCACTCACCGCCGTCGGAGAACGAGTCCGGGGTGATGTTGACGACCCCCATGACCAGGCAGCGGCCGGCTCCGGACAGCTCCGGGAGCCCGGCGACCACGGCGTCGCGCGAGAGCATCCGCGCTACCGCCCCAGGATGAGGCTCATGGCCTCGGCACGGGTGGCGGCGTTCTGCATGCCCCCGCGCACCGCCGAGGTGACGGTGCGCGAACCGGGCTTGCGCACGCCGCGCATGGACATGCACAGGTGCTCGCACTCGACGACGACGATGACCCCGCGAGGTTCCAGGATGCGGACCAGGGCGTCGGCCACCTGGGACGTCAGCCGCTCCTGCACCTGCGGCCGCTTGGCGTAGACCTCGACCAGGCGTGCCAGCTTCGACAGGCCGGTGATCCGGCCGTCGGCGCTCGGGATGTAGCCGACGTGCGCGACGCCGTGGAACGGGACCAGGTGGTGCTCGCAGGTCGAGTAGACCTCGATGTCCTTGACCAGCACCATCTCCTCGTGGCCGAGGTCGAAGGTGGTGGTCAGCACGTCCTCGGGCTCCTGGTGCAGCCCGGCGAAGATCTCGCGGTAGGCGCGGGCGACCCGCGCCGGGGTGTCCTGCAGGCCCTCGCGCTCGGGGTCCTCGCCGACGGCGATGAGCAGCTCGCGCACCGCGGCCTCGGCGCGGGCGGCGTCATAGGCGGGTACGTCGGCGGCCGGACGGACGCCGAGCGTCACCGCGCTCAGCGGCAGGTCCTCGTCGGTCACGTGCTCTCCTCGGACGTCCCGTCGTCGGAGCTGCGCTCGCGCTCGCCGGACGCGGCCCGCGAGACCCGCCCGCCGACGTCGTCGCGCGCCGCTGCCTCCTCGGCCTCGACGTTGCCGACGACGGCGGCCTCGTCCTGCGGCACACCGGGGGTGCCGTTGGTCGAGTACGCGGCCTTCTCACCCTTGGTCATGACCGGGCCGCGGGTGTGCACGGTGCGCTGCTCGCTGGAGAGCCACACGTCGCGCGCAGGACGCTTGGCCACCGGGCCGAAGATCTCGGCGAGCTCGGCCTGGTTGAGCGTCTCCTTCTCGAGGAGCTGGAGCACGAGGTCGTCCAGGACGTCGCGGTACTGGGTGAGCACCTCCCAGGCCTCGTCGTGCGCGGACTCCACGAGCCGGCGCACCTCGTGGTCGATGGTCCCCGCCACGGCCTCGGAGTAGTCGCGCTGGTGCCCCATGTCCTTGCCGAGGAACGGCTCGGAGGAACCGGACCCCAGCTTGATCGCCCCGACCTTGTCGCTCATGCCGTACTCGGTGACCATCTTGCGGGCGATGGCGCTGGCCTTCTCGATGTCGTTGCTCGCCCCGGTGGTGGGGTCGTGGAAGACGATCTCCTCGGCCACCCGGCCACCCATGGCGTAGGCGAGCTGGTCGAGGAGCTCGTTGCGCGTCGTGGAGTACTTGTCCTCGGTCGGCATGACCATCGTGTAGCCGAGGGCGCGGCCGCGCGGCAGGATCGTCACCTTCGTGACCGGGTCCGTGTACCGCATCGCGGCCGCCACCAGGGCGTGCCCGCCCTCGTGGTACGCGGTGATCTTCTGCTCCTTGACCTTCATGACGCGGGTGCGCTTCTGCGGGCCCGCGATCACGCGGTCGATCGCCTCGTCGAGCGCGCGGTCGTCGATGAGCTGGGCGCCGGAGCGCGCGGTGAGCAGCGCGGCCTCGTTGAGGACGTTGGCCAGGTCGGCGCCGGTGAAGCCCGGGGTGCGCCGCGCGACGGTGGCGAGGTCGATCTCGTCCACCATCGGCTTGCCCTGGGAGTGCACCTGGAGGATCTTCTCGCGGCCCTTGAGGTCCGGCGCCTCCACGGCGACCTGCCGGTCGAAGCGGCCGGGGCGCAGGAGCGCGGGGTCCAGGATGTCGGGACGGTTCGTGGCAGCGATGAGGATGACGTTCGTCTTGACGTCGAACCCGTCCATCTCCACGAGCATCTGGTTGAGCGTCTGCTCGCGCTCGTCGTGCCCGCCGCCCATGCCGGCGCCACGGTGGCGGCCGACGGCGTCGATCTCGTCGACGAAGATGATCGCCGGTGCGTTGTTCTTCGCCTGCTCGAACAGGTCGCGCACGCGCGAGGCACCCACGCCGACGAACATCTCGACGAAGTCGGACCCGGAGATCGTGTAGAACGGCACGCCGGCCTCGCCCGCGACGGCGCGCGCGAGCAGCGTCTTGCCGGTGCCGGGCGGGCCGTACAGCAGGACGCCCTTCGGGATCTTCGCCCCGACGGCCTGGAACTTGTCGGGCTCGGCGAGGAACTCCTTGATCTCGTGCAGCTCCTCGACGGCCTCGTCCACGCCGGCCACGTCCGCGAAGGTCACCTGCGGCATGTCCTTGCTGATCAGCTTGGCCTTGGACTTGCCGAAGCCCATGACGCGGTTGCCGCCGCCCTGCATCCGCGACAGCACGAACCAGAAGATCGCCAGGATGATGAGGAACGGGATGAGGAACGACAGCATCGAGCCCCAGAAGGAGGCCTGCGGCACGTCGGTGTCGTAGCCCTCGGCCAGGTCCGCACCCTCGACCGCCGCGACGACGTCCTCGCCCTGGGGAGCCACCCAGAAGAAGTCGACCTTCTCGCCGTGGTCGACCTCGTCGTCGGTGTCGGCGTCGACGACGTACGGCTCGGTGAGGTCGAGCTCGACCCGCTGCTCACCGTCGACGATGAGGGCGTGCTCGACCGTGTCCCCCTGCAGCAGCTCGAGCCCCTGCGAGGTCTCGATCCGGCTGACGCGGTCACCGGTGAAGGCCGAGAACGCGAGCGCGACGAGCACCAGGCCGAGCACGATCCAGATGATCGGTCCGCTGAAGATCTTCTTGAGGTTCATCCGTGACGGGGCGCTGCCCCGCTTCCCTTCGTCCGGGCGATCGTACGAGAACCGAAACTACACCGCGGTCCTGCGAGCTCCCTGCCGTGTTCGCGCAGGGCTCAGCACGCGTCAGGAGTAGACGTGCGGTGCCAACGTGCCGATGAACGGCAGGTTGCGGTACTTCTCGGCGTAGTCGAGGCCGTAGCCGACGACGAACTCGTTCGGGATGTCGAAGCCGACGTAGCGCACGTCGACGTCGACCTTCGCCGCTTCCGGCTTGCGGAGCATCGTCGCGATCTCGACCGACGCCGGCCCGCGCGAGCGCAGGTTCTGCACCAGCCACGACAGCGTCAGGCCCGAGTCGATGATGTCCTCGGCGATGAGGACGTTGCGGCCCGAGAGGTCCGAGTCGAGGTCCTTGAGGATGCGCACCACGCCCGAGGACCGCGTCCCGGAGCCGTACGACGAGACCGCCATCCAGTCCATCTCGACCGGGTGGTGCAGGCGCCGCGACAGGTCGGCCATGACCATGACGGCGCCCTTGAGCACGCCGACCAGGAGCAGGTCCTTGCCCGCGTAGTCCGCGTCGATCTGGGCGGCCATCTCGTCGAGCCTGGTCCCGAGCTGTTCCTCGGTGAGCAGGATGTCGGCGAGATCGCCGGCGACGTCCGACTGGTCCACGGGCTACTCCTCATGGTGCGTGGCGGGGGCAGCGCCGGGACGGCCGCCCGAGCGCAGGACCAGCCTGCCACACGCACGCACGCCCCGTGCACCGCCCGGCAGGTGCACCTCGCCCTGGCCGCGCCACCGCACGACCAGGGCGTCGAGCGCGTCGACGTGCCGCGCCGTCGTCGTCCCCGCTGGACACCCGGTCTCCAGCGCCGCTGCCCGGAGCGCCCTGCGCCGCAGTGCCGCGGGGGCCTCGGCCAACGGTGTGACGTCCAGCACGACGGCGGCCGGGCCCTCGGGGACGCGGGTCTCGGCGGGGTCGACGTCGGCGGGGTCGACGGCGCTGCGCGCGGTCGCGAGCAGGTCGGCGGCGAGGAGGTCGAGCAGGTCGGCGTCGTCACGCAGGAGGTCCGCGCTGCGCGCGAGCGCCTCGACGGCGCCCGGGCCGAGCACGTCGCCCAGTACTGGCAGCAGCCGGTCGCGCACCCTCGACCGCAGCGGCGCGCCGGCCGCCGTCCCGTCGTTGGTGGGGTCGATCCACGGGTCGATGCCGACGACGGCGCACACCCGCTCCGTGTGAGCGCGCCGCAGCCCGAGCAGCGGTCGCCGGAAGACGGCGCGACGCGCCGGCATGCCCGCGAGCGACCGGGTCCCGCTGCCGCGGGCGAGACCCAGCAGGACCTGCTCGGCCTGGTCGTCCAGGGTGTGCCCCAGCAGCACGGCCGCCGCCCCGGTCGTGGCGGCGATCTCCTCGAGCGCGGCGTAGCGGGCGTCCCGGGCGGCGGCCTCGAGACCGTCGGACCCCTGCCGCACCTCGACCCGGCGCACCACCACCGGGTCGAGACCGAGGCCCCGGCACTGCTCGGCGGCGCGCTGCGCCACCCGCGCCGACCCGGGCTGCAGGGCATGGTCGACGACGACCGCGCCCGCCCGTACGGCGTAGCCCCGCGACCGCACGGAGCGGCCCACCCGTCGGGCCTCCGACGACGTCACGGCGGCGAGCGCCACGGAGTCCGGGCCGCCCGAGCAGGCGACGAGGACGAGGTCGTCGGGGTGCAGGTCGGCCAGCTGCGCCCGCACCGCGGTCCGGGCGGCCGCGAGCGCGGGATCGACGGGAGGCACCGCCACCGCACCTCCCTAGCCGTGGACCCGGCGGACCCAGGCCCGCGGGTCGTGGATCTCCCGAGGACCGGGCAGGTTGCCCGGGGCCGCCCAGACGGCGTTCAGCCCGGCGCGGCCCACCTCCTTCTCGACAGCCCGCACGAAGGCCGCGCCGTCGCGGTACTGCGCGAGCTTGGCGTCCATGCCGAGCACCCGACGCAGGACCACGTCGAGCCGCGGCGCGCCTTCCCCGTCGCGCCGCTTCTCGAAGCGGGCACGGATCGTGCGGACCGAGCGGACGACCCGCGGTCCGACGGCGTCCATCATCACGTCGGCGTGGCCCTCCAGCAGCGCCATCACCGCGGTGATCTCGGCGAGGACCCGCTTCTGCTCCGGGCCCAGGACGGGGTCGAGCGGGGTGGTGAGATCGCCGCGGACGGCGTCCAGGACCGTACGACCCACCAGCGCCGCCTTGTCACGCCAGGGAGCGCGCGCCAGGTCCAGGGAGGTCGTGGTGACGTCCTGCAGGAGCTCCCCGAGCCGACCGGCCAGGTGCTCCGCGAGCCACGGCGCGGCTGCGAACTGCAGGGCGTGGGTCTGCTCGTGCAGGCACACCCACAACCGGAAGTCGGCCGGGTCGAGCCGCAGGGCGCGTTCGGCGGCCAGGACGTTCGGGGCGACGAGCAGCAGGACCGGCCGTCCCTCGCCGTACGGGTCGAACTGGCCGAGCACCTTGGTCGACAGCAGCGCGAGGAGCCCGCCGACCTCGGCCGCACCCGCCAGTCGGGCGGCGCCGGACCCGCCGGGCCGGGCGTCCGGGGTGAGGGCGGCGAAGGCCGGACCGGTCATGGCGGCCATCGAGCGGGTGTTGGCCAGCGCCCAGGTCGCACGGTCGACGACGCGGACGTCGCCCAGGTCCGGCCGGGGCGCGCGCACGCGGCGCAGCCGGCCGTCCGGGTGGTGCTCGAGGTCGACGTCGTCACCGGCCGGGCGCATCCGGGTGACCCGCAGCACGTGGCCGACGGCGTCGTGGGCGGCCGTGCGCAGCCCGCCGACCAGGTCGTCCAGCTCGGCGCGGGAGGCGACCGGTCCGGGGCGTCCGACGCGGCGGGCGATCTGGGCGGCCGTCGCCCAGTCGACGGGTGCGGTGCTGGGTGCGGTCACGGGTCCACCGTAACCGCACGGTGCCGAGCAGGAACCTGGTCCCGCAAAGGTGGAGGATTGCGGGCACAACCTCCTGGTCGGCACCGGCGGGGAGTCAGGAGCAGCCGCAGTCCGCGAGGTCGCCGACGAAGTCGTCGAAGATCAGGTTGGCCCCGAACGAGCCACCCTCGGGGATCCGGTCGGCGGTGACGGCGAACACCAGGAGCCGGTCGTCGGCCGTGACGACGGTGCCGGCGAGCGAACGGACGTCCGGCAGGCTGCCGGTCTTCGCCTCGGCGTAGCCGCGGCCGGGGTTGTCACCGCCGAACCGGTCGCTCAGCGTGCCCTGGAGCCCGGCGACCGGCAGACCCGTCACCGACTCGCGCAGCTCCGGGTCGGCAGCCGCCACGAGCAGCGTGTCGACGAGCTGGCGCGCGCTCAGCCGCGACCCCGTCCCCAGACCCGACAGGTCGGTCAGCTCGGCCCCGGACAGGTCCACGCCGAGCGACTCGACCTCGGACATCACCTCGCTGACGGCCGCCTCGCCCGACCCGGGCAGCCCGGCGTCGATCGCGACGAGCCGGCCCACCACCTCGGTGAGCGTGTTGTCGGACTCCCGCAGCAGGTACCCCACCAGCTCTCCGAGGGACGCGGACTCGACGCGGCCGAGCTCGGTGGCCGACGACGGCGCCGTCTGCCGCACGATCGAGCCCGTCACCTCGACGCCCCGATCGGCGAGGGCGTCGGCGAAGGATCGGCCCGCGGCGAGCGCCGGGTCCTCCTCACGGGGCGCGTACTTGTCGTCGGTGAGCCGGGCCATGTCGACGGCGAGCGCGGCCACGGGGGCGGTGTACCCGTCCCTGGCGTCGTTGGCCCGCACGGACGGGGGGATCGCCGGGCCCGTGAACAGCGTGTCGTCGACGGCGAGGGTGACCGTGTCGATGCCGGTGAGCGCGATGCGCGCCACCACCTGGTCGGCGAGGTCGCCCAGCCCGGCACGACCGTTGACGGCCTCCGGGTCGCCGTCGCCCGCGGCGAGCATCATGTCGCCGCCCCCGACGAGCACGAGCTGGTTGTCGCCGTGCAGCATGACGCGGGTGACCAGGCGGGTGTCGCCACCCGGGCCGGAGTAGGCGGCGACGGCGGTGAGGATCTTCTGCGTGGACGCCGGGACGAGGAACCGGTCCTGGCCGGAGGCGCCGAGCGTCGCGCCCGTGCCGACGTCGGACACCATCACGCCGACGCGGTTGCCGAGCCGGTCGTCGTCGGCGAGATCCTCGACGAGGTCGTCGACGGCGGAGGCGGAGGGGACCGGGGCGTCCTCCGACAGCGCGGGGACGGCGACGACGGGGCTCGGTCCGTCCACGGCACCGGGGGCCGTGGGGAACGGGGCAGCAGGCTCGGGGGCGGGTTGGAGGGTGACCATGCCGGGCACGACGTCGTAGGCGTCGGCGACCAGGTAGCCTCCGAAGAGTGCCACGACCGTCGTCACGGTGGCGCCGACCCTGAGCCGCCACCCCATGCGGTCCTCCCCGATCTCGTGAACCTGGTCACAAGCAGGTTCCGTCCGCCGGTATTCTCGCACGTCCTCGCCTCTGAGCGGCACCGTGCCGCGGCGTCCGCGCGGCGCCCGCGTGGCACACTTAGGGTGCGCGCACGCCCCGAGACTGGAGGAACAGTGGAGTTCGACGTCACGATCGAGATCCCGAAGGGTCAGCGGAACAAGTACGAGGTCGATCACGAGTCGGGACGCATCCGGCTCGACCGCATGCTCTTCACCTCGACCCGCTACCCGGACGACTACGGGTTCATCGAGGGAACTCTCGGTGAGGACGGCGACCCGCTGGACGCCCTCGTCCTGCTGGAGGAGCCCACCTTCCCCGGCTGCCTCATCAAGTGCCGGGCCCTCGGCATGTTCCGGATGCGCGACGAGGCCGGCGGTGACGACAAGGTGCTGTGCGTCCCGCTGGGCGACCAGCGCGCGGCATGGCGCCAGGACATCGACGACGTCTCGGACTTCCACCGCCTGGAGATCCAGCACTTCTTCGAGGTCTACAAGGACCTGGAGCCGGGCAAGTCGGTCGAGGGTGCGCACTGGGTCGGCCGCGAGGACGCCGAGGCGGAGATCGTCCGCTCGTTCCAGCGTGCGAAGGACTCCGGCTACAGCCACTGACGCGACGCACGCGCGGCCCCCTCCCCGACGACGGGTGAGGGGGCCGCCGTCGTCTCACGGGCTGGATCACCTCTTCCGCCCACCGAGACCAGGCTCGTACGGTCTCGACATGACAGACGCACCCCGGTGGTCGTTCGCGACCCGACAGATCCATGCCGGCCAGTCCCCCGACCCGACGACGGGTGCGCGGGCCCTGCCCATCTTCCAGACGACCTCGTTCGTCTTCCCCGACGCGGAGACCGCCGCCAAGCGCTTCGCGCTGGCCGAGCTCGGCCCCATCTACACCCGGATCAACAACCCGACCCAGGAGGTCGTGGAGAACCGCATCGCCGACCTGGAGGGCGGCGTGGGAGCCCTCCTGCTCTCCTCCGGCCAGGCCGCCGAGACCTTCGCGATCCTCAACCTCGCCGGCGCCGGCGACCACGTCGTGGCCAGCGCCAGCCTGTACGGCGGTACCTACAACCTCCTCAAGCACACCCTGCCCCGGCTCGGCATCGAGACCACCTTCGTCGAGGCCGCCGACGACGCCGACGCGTGGGCCGCCGCCGTGCGGGAGAACACCAAGGCGTTCTTCGCCGAGACCATCCCCAACCCGAAGAACGACTTCCTCGACATCGCGCTCGTCGCGGACGCCGCCCACGCGGCCGGCGTCCCCCTGATCGTCGACAACACCGTGGCGACCCCGTACCTCGTGCGCCCGATCGAGCACGGCGCCGACGTCGTGGTGCACTCCGCGACCAAGTACCTGGGCGGGCACGGCACCACCGTGGCGGGCGTCATCGTGGACTCCGGCAACTTCGACTACGCCCGGTACCCCGAGCGGTTCCCCGGCTTCAACACCCCGGACCCCTCCTACAACGGAATCGTGTACGCCCGCGACCTGGGCGTGGACGGCGTCCTCGGAGCCAACCTCGCCTACGTGCTCAAGGCGCGCGTCCAGCTCCTGCGCGACCTCGGCTCCGCGCTGTCGCCGTTCAACGCGTTCCAGATCGCCCAGGGCATCGAGACCCTGTCGCTGCGCGTGGAGCGGCACGTGGACAACGCCCAGAAGGTCGCCGAGTGGCTCGAGGCCCGCGACGACGTCCGCGCCGTGCACTACGCCGGCCTGGAGTCGAGCCCGTGGCACGCCACCCAGCAGCGCTACGCCCCACGGGGTGCGGGTGCGGTGCTCGCCTTCGACCTCGACGGCGGCGCCGAGGCCGGGCAGGCCTTCGTCTCGGCGCTGCAGCTCCACTCGAACGTGGCGAACATCGGCGACGTGCGCTCGCTGGTGATCCACCCGGCCTCGACGACGCACAGCCAGCTCACCGCCGAGGAGCAGGCGTGGTCGGGCGTGACGCCCGGGCTGGTGCGCCTCGCCGTCGGCATCGAGGACGTCGAGGACATCCTCGCGGACCTCGAGCTCGGCTTCACCGCCGCGAAGGCGACGCTCGGCTGAGACGGAGGTGCAGCGGAGGGTGAGGGCCGAGCGAGCGTCCGGAGAGAGCCTGCGAGCACAGGACGATCGCGATCGACGGACCGAGGCACTCGCGCGCAGCGGAGCCGCAGGCTCGGCCGAGACGACGTCTCACGACGAGGCCGACGACGGCGGCAGACCCGCCGTCGTCGGCCTACGGTGGGTCCATGCTCACCACGATCATCCACGCCGAACGCGACGTCCGTGCCGAGGAACGTCCCGACCCGGTGCTGCGCACCGCGCACGACGCCGTGCTCCGGGTGAGCGCCGCCTGCGTGTGCGGCTCGGACCTGTGGCCCTACCGCGGGGTGGCCGCCACCCGCGAGCCGCACCCGATCGGCCACGAGCTGGTCGGCGTCGTCGAGGAGGTGGGTGCCGAGGTGACCTCGGCCGCCCCCGGCGACTTCGTCGTCGTGCCGTTCTCGCTGAGCTGCGGGCGCTGCCAGTCCTGCCGGGCCGGATACCCGTCGGCCTGCGACCTGGTGACCGGCTTCGGCTCGACCGACCGGGACGGGATCCCCGTCGACGGCGCGCAGAGCGAGCGGGTGCGGATCCCCCTGGCGCAGCACTCCCTCTTCCCGGTGGGCCGCCGCGAGGAGGAGCTCGAGGCCGCAGGGCTCGTACCGCACCTGCTGACCCTGGCGGACGTGATGTCCACCGGCCACCACGCGGCTGTCTCGGCCGGCGTCGGACCCGGGGACACGGTCGCCGTGATCGGGGACGGCGCCGTCGGGCTGTGCGGGGTCGTCGCCGCCCGTCGTCTCGGAGCCGAGCGGGTGGTCGCCTTCTCCCGGCACCCGGACCGGGCCGCGCTGGCCCGCGAGCTCGGCGCGACCGACGTCGTGGCCGAGCGCGGCGACGACGGCGTGGCCGCCCTGCAGGAGCTGCTCGGCGGCGACCTCGCGGACGCGGCGCTGGAGTGCGTGGGCACCGAGGAGTCGATGGCCCAGGCGCTCGGGTCGGTCCGGGGCGGCGGTCGCGTCGGGTTCGTCGGTGTCCCGCACGGCGGTTCCCGGGTCCCGATCGGCAAGCTCTTCGGCCGGAACATCACCGTGGGTGGCGGCATGGCGCCCGCCCGGGCGCACATGGCCACGCTGCTCGACGACGTCCTGTCGGGGGCGATCACCCCGGGGAAGGTCTTCGACGCCGAGATGCCTCTGGCCGACGTCGCCGACGCCTACGCCGCGATGGACGAACGCCGCTCGACGAAGGTGCTGCTGCGGCCCTGAGACGCTGCCGGTGGCCGGCCGCTCACAGCCAGCCGTGCTCCCACGCGTAGCGGGCGGCCTCGTGCCGGGTGCGGGTCTGGGTCTTCTGCATGGCGTTGGACAGGTAGTTGCGCACCGTGCCCTGGGCGAGGTACAGGCGGTCGGCGATCTCGGCGACCGAGTAGCCGTCGCGCGTCACCCGGAGCACGTCGAGCTCGCGGTCCGTCAGCGGCACGTCGTCGATGAGCGCAGCGGCCGAGACGTCCTGGTCGATCCAGCGCTTCCCGGCGTGGAGGGCGGCGACGACCGAGGCGATGTGGGACGGCTCGGCCGACTTGCTCACGAAACCCTGCACACCGAGCTTCAACGCCTGGCGCAGCACCCCCGGGCGGGCGTGGCGGGTGAGCATGAGCACCACCTGGTCGGGCAGGACACGACGGATCTCGGCGACGGCCTCCAGGCCGTCGACGCCGGGCATCTCGAGGTCGACGACCAGGACGTCCGGCCGGTGGGCGACGGTCGCCTCGACCGCCTCCGCGCCGTCGGCGGCCTCCGCCAGGACGGTGACGTCACCCTCCAGCGGGAGCAGCGAGGCGAGCGCCCGGCGCAGCAGCGCCTCGTCGTCGGCCAGCACCACGGTGGTCATCCTTCGCCGCCCTCCGTCCGGTCGGCCCCGGCGTACCGGGCGGAGAAGTCGACCGCCGTCCGGAACCGGTCACCGGCCTGCTCGGCGGTCAGCACTCCCCCGCTGTCCGCGACCCGGCGCGCGAGCAGCTCGAGTCCTCGCAGCACCGGCGGCTCCTGCACCGCGACGCCGTCGTTGACGACCGTGATGCCGTGGTCGGTGACCGCGACGTGCACGAGCGTGGCACGTGAGTGGCGCAGGACGTTGGTCGTGGTCTCCCGCAGCACCTGGGCGACCAGGTCCCCGGGCTGGGCGTCGGTGCCGGCCGGATAGTCGACGCGGACATGGATCCCGGCGGCCTCGAGCAGGTTCCGCGCGTTCTCCAGCTCGGCCGAGAGGTTCGGTCTCCGCCGGCCGTAGGCGAGCTCTTTGGCCTGGGTGATCGTGTCGCCGACCAGGTCGTACGTCTCCCGCAGCTCCTGGGCGGCACGCTCGGTGTCCGTGGCGAGGAGCTTCTGGGCCAGGGCGATCTTCAGCTTCACCACGTGCAGCGTGTGCCCCTGGATGTCGTGCAGGTCGCTCGCGAAACGCATCCGCTCGCGGACGACGGCGAGGTCGGCCTCCCGCTCCCGCGCTTCCTCGAGCTCCGTCATCACGTCGTAGAAGCCCTTGTTCGGGAACCGGAGGGAGACCACCACCACGGTGAGGCCGGTCGGGACGATGACGTAGGCGACCAGGTTGCTCGCCTCGAACGCCCCGGCGGCAGCCACGCCCCAGGCACCGACCCCGGCGACGTACACGGCGAGGCCGACCGCCGCGACGACGCGGTGCCGTGGCAGCTCCGGCACGACGAGACTGCCCACGATGGCCAGCGAGTAGTAGGAGGCCTGGATACCGCCGTCGATCATCAGGACGCCGTAGGGCCACACCGCCGCCGAGACGGCCAGGCAGGGGATCGCCACCCGGGCGAGGTCGCCGACCGTCCAGCGCTCGAACGCGACCAGGGCGGCCAGCAAGCCGAGCACCAGGACCAGCACCTGGCCCCAGGTCTGCGCCTGCCTCGCCACCAGCAGGCTCCCGACGGTGGCGAACAGCGGCAGCATCACCGTCAGGTTGAGACGCCGGAACCTGCGCCGCGAGGCGCGGGACGCCGCCGACGTCTGCCATGCTCCCGTGGCGCCACGCGGAGCGGCAGGTCGTGGCTCCATGGTCGGCGGCTCCGGGGGTCGAGGGTCGTCCCGGTCAGTATCTGCCCGACGCGCGGCGACGACCAGTGACACGGTGTCACACCGCGGCGTGGACGTTCGTCCTGCCCGGACCTGACGTCCGGGCACTGGGCGGCGGCGGCCCCCGGAGGTTCTATGGGGCCATGTCAACGAACACTGTCATCGACGTCGACGGTCTCGACGTCACGTACGGGGACTTCCGGGCCGTGAAGGGCCTGTCGTTCCAGATCGAGCGAGGCGAGCTCTACGCGCTCCTCGGCACCAACGGTGCGGGCAAGACGTCGACCCTCGAGGTCGTCGAAGGGCACCGGAAGGCCACCGCGGGCACCGTCCGGGTGCTGGGCTCGGATCCCGGCGACCGCGCGGCGGTCCGCCCGCGGGTCGGGATCATGCTGCAGGAGAGCGGCTTCGCGCCCGACCTGACCGCGGCGGAGTCGACCCGGCTCGTCGGTCGCCTCTCGGGCCGCGAGGACTCCGTGGACCGCGTGCTGGACCTCGTCGACCTCGCCCACAAGGCCGACACCCGCGTCGGCCAGCTGTCCGGCGGCGAGAAGCGCCGGCTCGACTTCGCGACCGCGGTGTACGGCAGCCCCGAGCTGCTCTTCCTCGACGAACCCACCACCGGCCTGGACATCCAGTCCCGGGACGCCCTCTGGGAGGTCGTGCACCGGCTGCGCGAGGACGGCACGACCGTCGTCCTGACCACCCACTACCTCGAGGAGGCGCAGCAGCGCGCCGACCGCGTCGGGCTGATGCACCAGGGCACGTTCCGCCACCAGGGCACGGTGAGCGAGCTCACCCGGTCGCTGCCGGCCGGGATCCGGTTCTCCCTGCCGCCCGGCGCACCCACCCCACCTGCCGCATCCGTCGCACAGGGTGACGGCACCTACGCCATCGAGACGTTCGAGCTCCAGCAGGACCTCAAGCAGCTCCTCGACTGGGCACACACCCACGGCATCGAGCTGGACGGCCTGTCCGCGGCACCGACCCGCCTGGACGACGTCTTCCGCGCCATCGGCGCCGACTCCACCGCTTCCTGACCACCCGACAGGAGATCGTCATGCTTCCCATCGCCCAGAACGAGCTGGTCCAGCTCTTCCGCAACCGGGCCGTGCTCGTCACCAGCCTTCTCATGCCCGTGGCGGTCGCCGCGTTCTTCATCAGCTACCGCGACACCTTCACCAGGATCGGCAGCCTCGGATACGTGGCCGCCGTGCTCGTCTTCACCATCGCCGCGTTCAGCCTCTACGCGACGACGGTGACCACCCTGGCGGCCCGGCGTCAGACCCTGTTCCTCAAGCGGCTGCGCTCGACGGCGGCGTCCGACGTCTCCGTCCTCGCCGGGCTGGTGCTGCCGGTCAGCATCATCGCCGTGGTCCAGATCGGGCTGATCCTCGGCGTGTTCGCGGCGGTCGGCGGCGGGCCGTCCGACGCCGTGCTGCTCGTCGCGGCGGCCGTCGCCATCTTCGCCATGATGCTCGCCCTCGGGATCGCGACGGCGGGCGTCACGAACTCGCCCGAGCACGCCCAGATCACCGCCCTGCCCCTGAGCCTCGGCGTGATCGCGGTCGCGACCTGGGTCGGCATCACGGGGACGGAGAGCCTGACGATGCTCAAGCGGGTCCTGCCCGGAGGCGCGGCGACCGAGCTCGTCGTGAACGCCTGGAACGGTGGGGCCCCCCTCACCGACTCGCTGCTGCTGCTCGGGCCGACCCTGGGATGGGTCGCGGTCTCCGTCGTGGTCGCGCAGCGGATGTTCCGGTGGGAGCCCCGTCGGTAGGTGCTGCTGCGGCCCTGACGGGCCGCCACGGCCTATCTCAGCGAGCGGTAGCGTGCCCAGGTGCGCACCGCTCGCACGGCCGAGTACAGGCCGACAGCCCCGACAGGGGCCACGACGTACCAGGGAAAGACCTGCCCCGCACGGAAGCTCGCCGCCGGGCCTCCGGTGAGGCCGTTGACCTGGGCGCTCCACCAGGCGAACGAGACGATCACCGCCAGCCCCAGCTGGCCGAGGGCGAGCCAGGTCCACATCCGAGCGAAGCGTCGCGCCCGGACGGGGTCGCCCTGGTCGTCGAACGGACCCGGCGACGGAGTGGTCATGCCAGCGCCTCGGCGAGGACCCGGAACGACGGGTCCGCACCGACGCCCACGGCCTCGGGCACCGTGTCCCCCGGGCCCGACGCCAGCTCCCACCGCCCGGCCGTGTCCACGTGGACGGCAGAGATGCGCGAACCGGACGCCGTGGTGAGCTTGAGGCTCCCCGCGAACGGACGTCCGGTGTTGTTCTCGAACTGGGACCGCACGAACCGCGCCCCGGCCGTGGGCAGGTCGGGTGAGGGCGGCATGGGCCAGGCGTGCCAGATCGAGTAGGGGCGCGGCTCCAGGAGGGCGCCACCGAGCTCGGACCCGACCAGGAGCGCGGACCCGGTGGTCCGGTCCGCGATTCCTGCCGCTTCCAGCCACTGGTTCGCCCGGGTCAGCACGGTCACCAACGCGTCGAGCCTGCTCTGAGGGCGCAGGGTGCCCGACTCCATCGTGCAGAGCCCGCGGACCAGCAACGAGCTCACCCCCGCCGTGAGGAGGGGCGAGTCGGAGGCGACCTCCGGAAGGTGCAGGTGCTCGCGCGTGCGCCGCGCTGCATCCTCGGTAGAGACGGCCAGGAGCGACAACAGCTCGAACCCCGTCAGCTCGATCAGCAGGTCCTGCTTGTCCGCGGGGACCCCGTCGGTCGTGCTGGTCATCGTGGTCTCCGTCCACTAGAAGTCATGTACCGAGCGGGCACGGCGGTCAGAACCAGCCCTTGATCGAGCTGACAACGCTGCTCGCCCCGTCAGCGAGGGCGGCGCCGGCGTCGGCCACGGCTCCTGCCGCGTTCTCGACGCCGTCCCAGACCGCGCCCGCACCGTCCGCGACAGTATTGCCGACCCACCGACCGGCGTCCACGAACATCTCGCTCGTGTGGTCATAGCCCAGGTGGCTCGCCAGCAGGCTGGACCCTGCCCAGACAGCCCCCGCCCCGAGCACCACCCAGCCGGCCGGTGTCGCCGCGGTGACCAGCAACCCGGCCACCCCGAGCCCGGTGTTCACCAGCCCGTCGGCGACCTGCCATCCGTTGCCGTCCGCGATCCCGGTGATCGTCTGATAGGCCCCCAGTCCTGCACCCAGGCCGGCAAGTCCGGTCGCCAGCCCGCTGAGGCCACGGCCGTAGCCTCCGAGCTGCGCCCAGTCGTCGACGTTCGCCCGGAGCGCGCCCTCGCCGAGGTCCGCCGCGAGGCCCGTCCACGTGGCACCGTTCTGGACGTCGGTCAGCCAGTCCGGGAAGAGGTCGGGCCCCGTGCTGTCGCCGCCGTCCGCCCCGCCGCCGTCCGCCCCGGGCCCGGTGCCCCCGGTGCCCGTGCCGGGCCCGCCAGGTTCGCTGCCGACACCCGACCCGTCGTAGCTGTTGCTCGTGGCTTCCTGATCGTCGGCGTTGCGCGCCGCCTTCTGCGAGGCGTCCGTCAGCCCGTGCGCGGCAGAACGCAGGGACGGCTCGTACGACCAGGCCCACTCGTCCCGGAACATCTCGGCGCTCGGCCCGTACCACGGCACCGTCTCGACGAGCTGAGAGATGAGGCCCGCGGCGCTCTCGAGCTCCGCGCTGCTCTCGCTCAGCCGCTGCGACAGCGCGCGCAGCTGCTCGACGTCTGCGCCGTACATCTCACCCATCGCACCCTCCGAGGCGGTGGCCCGAGCTCGTCCGGCCGGGCGGCCTTGCAGATCGTAGCGCCGGACTGCCCACGCACCGATGGGTACTTCACCCCATCGGGCCCCCGCCACCCGACCGTCAGGGCCGGCGGTGGATCGCCAGGTCGCTGCGGCCCGGTGCGTGCTCGTCGAGCAGCCGGCGCCGCCCGTCGTAGTCGTCGAGCAGCCGCCGGTACGGCAGCGGTTCGTCGGTGTCGATGTTCTCGAACCGCTTGCGCACCTGGGCGCGGGCATCCTCGACACCGGCCCAGACCGGTGAGTCCACACCGAGCAGCGTCAGGGGCGGCAGGGGTTCGATGCCCGTGTACCAGAAGATCCCGTGGTTGATCGGGAACAGCAGGTCCTCGATGTGGCCGTTGACGCCACGGGGGCCGAAGGCCTCCGCCCGGTCGCCCGCCGTCGTGACGACGAGTCCTCGCTTGCCGGTGAAGGCGCCGTCACCGTACTTGCGCGGGTTGCCGTCCGCGTCGCGCAGCCCGTAGGCGAACCCCTGGGTGAGGACCCGGTCGACCCAGCCCTTGAGGATCGCCGGCATCCCCGCCCACCACAGGGGGAAGACGAGCACGAGGAGGTCCGCCCGGCGCAGGAGCTCCTGGTGCCGCCGGACCTCGGCGTCCAGGGTGCCGGATCTCGCGGCAGCGACGGCGTGGGCACCGACCGGGGCGGTGAAGTCCTCGATCCCGTAGTCGCCGGGGCGCACCGCGGGGTGCCAGCCGAGCCGGACGAGATCCAGGACGTCGACGTCGTGGCCCTGGTCGCGCAGGGTCGCCTCGGCCGTGTGGGTGAGGTCAGCGGTCAGAGCGACGGACGAGGGGGCGCCGGAGACGATGAGTGCGTGCATGCTTCCGACCGTAGGCAGAACGACCCGCTGGCGGTAGTACCGTCATTTCTGTCACCAAGGGACCTGAGGGAAAGTGAGAGTTCGATGCGCGAGGCCGTACGACGAGCCCTGGAGGTGTGCCCGATCGAGGTGGGCGTCGCGGTGGCGGGCGGCGACTGGAAGCTGACCGCCGTCTGGAAGCTGAGCGCGGGGCCGCTGCGTTTCGGGGAGCTGCAGCGCGCCGTCGGCCCCGTCTCGGCCAAGACGCTCACGCGACAGCTCCGCTCGCTGGAGACCGACGGGATCGTGGTGCGTACCGTCTATCCCGAGGTGCCGCCGCGCGTGACGTACGAGCTGACCGAGGCGGGCCACGAGCTCGCCTCGATCGCCGTGCTGCTCGGCCGGTGGTCCGAGCGCTTCATCGCGCCGCACGCCGAGACTCCCGTCTCAGAATATGGTCCCGCATCGTGAGATCCGGTGGGCAGGGTCTCCGACGGGGGCTACCGTCGAACGCATGACTCGTCGAATGCGCAGCTGACCGTCACGCACCGTCGTCTGCCTGCGGCCACCGGGCAGCCGCACGCCGCGTGCGCGCCCGACCGCCGCCGACAGCAGCCAGGAGAGACGATGACCTCGACGACCAGCAGCACCCGCAGCGCCGCGGGGCACGAGCGGAGCACCCTGCACCACCGCGCCACCCGCAACCTCCCCGACGCCCCCGTCCCGGCGTCGGGAGCCTGGCGTGACGGCGACCCGGCCGGGGAGCGGAAGTTCGCCGACGTCGGCACCTTCGACCTGGAGGCCGGCGGCCGCCTGCCCGACGTCCGGGTCGCGTACGAGACCCACGGGGAGCTGGCCCCGGACCGCTCCAACGCCGTCCTGGTGCTGCACGCGCTCACCGGCGACGCCCACGTCCGCGGCCCGGCCGGTCCCGGACAGCTCACCGCGGGCTGGTGGGAGCCGATGATCGGCCCCGGGGCGCCGATCGACACCGACCGGTACTTCGTCGTCGTCCCGAACGTCCTCGGCGGTTGCCAGGGCACCACAGGACCGTCGTCCACGGCCCCGGACGGACGACCCTGGGGTGGACGCTTCCCCCGCATCACCACCCGCGACCAGGTCGCCGTGGAGGTCGAGCTGTCGCGGCTGCTCGGCATCCGGTCGTGGGCGTCCGTGGTCGGCGCCTCCATGGGCGGCATGCGCGTGCTGGAGTGGTCGGTCCTCGGCCCGGAGTCGGGCATCGAGGTCCGCTCCATCGCCGCCATCGCCACCGCCGCCCAGTCCTCCGGCGACCAGATCGCCTGGGCCCACCCGCAGCTCGGCGCCATCCGCGCCGACCCACGCTGGAACGGCGGCGACTACTACGACGCCCCCGACGGCGAGGGGCCGCACGCCGGGCTGGCGATCGCCCGCCAGATCGCGCACACGACCTACCGCACCGCACGTGAGCTCGACGAGCGGTTCGGGCGGCTGCCGCAAGGAGGCGAGGACCCGTTCGACGACGGCCGGTTCGCCGTGCAGTCCTACCTCGACCACCACGGTGACAAGCTCGCGCGCCGGTTCGACGCCAACTCCTACCTCCGGCTGACCGAGACGATGATGACGCACGACCTCGGCCGTGACCGTGGGGGGGTCGGGTCGGCCCTGGCTCAGATCACGGCCCGGGCGCTCGTCGTGGCCGTCGACAGCGACCGTCTCTTCCCGCCCGCGCAGGCCGAGCGGATCGCCGCGGGCCTCCCGCACGCCGAGCCGCTGCGCATCGTCACGTCGGACTTCGGGCACGACGGTTTCCTGATCGAGCACGACCAGACGGGCCCTCTCCTGCGCGACTTCCTCGGCCAGGTCGCTCCCGTCCCCCCGGCGTAGACCGCCGCCACGGCGCGCGAGCCACGCTCACGAGCGCCACGATGGAGCCGGGCGCCGACGACGGCGGCCAGCCGCCCTCCAGGAGGTCATCGTGACTCGTCTCACTCCCTACCTCAGCTTCCGCACCGAGGCGCGCGAGGCGCTGGAGCTCTACCGGTCCGCGCTGGGCGGGAACCTCGAGATCACGACGTTCGGCGACTTCCCCGGGATGGTCGACGACGAGGCCGAGGCACACCTCGTCATGCACGGCCAGCTGGACACCCCCGGCGGGCTCACCCTCATGGCCGCGGACACGCCGTCGTCCATGCCGTACGCCGCACCGTCCGGCGGCGTGACCGTCGCGCTGACCGGCGGGCCGGAGGACCTGGAGGACGTCCGCCGGGCGA
This sequence comes from Isoptericola halotolerans, assembly GCF_013149785.1. GTDB lineage: Bacteria > Actinomycetota > Actinomycetes > Actinomycetales > Cellulomonadaceae > Isoptericola > Isoptericola halotolerans. The sequence goes on along the minus strand of NZ_JABEZU010000002.1, from coordinate 258,773 downwards.
TCGAGGTCCTGCTCGACGGCGCCACCGACGTCCTGCCGTTCGAGCCGGCGCCGTGGGGCGACCACTACGGCCAGCTCACCGACCGCCACGGCGTCCCGTGGATGTTCGACGTCGGGCCCTGAGGGATCACGACGTCAGCAGGATCCTCTCGCGGAGCCGCTCGAGCTCGAGCAGGTCCTCGTGCACCACCCTGAGCCGGTCCGCGAGCCGGCCCCTGACGTGGTCGACGGCCGCTCGCGCCGCCTCCACCCGGTCACGCGAGTCGCGGATGTGCCGTGCGACGGACAGGTCGCTGAACACGTTGTCGAACCAGATGTCGAACGTGCGAGCCATCCCCTCGACGCCCAGCTCGCCGACCCCCCGCTCGCCGACGTCACCAAGCTCGACGGCGAGGTGTGCGAGCGCTGCGTCGGCAGCGCGCACCAGTTCCGCAGCCCGGTCGAGACGGTTGTGCTTGGCCATGCTCGCGAGCAGGTCACCGCCGAAGAACGTGTCGTAGGTGGACCAGCCATCAGCGCCCCTCAGCTCTCCGGCCGCCGCGTCCAGGGCCTGGCCGGCGTCCTGCGCCGCCTGCTGCGCCTCGGCGATCTCGACCTGCTCGGCCTGACGCCGTCCGCGCCTCTCGGCGATGTCGACCAGCGCGGCGCCGGGACCGGTCCCGGACTCCCAGAGCCATGCCTCCTTGTCCGCGAGCGCCTGCTCACGGCGTCCCGCCACGTCTCCCAGCGCGGCCACCGCCTCCTGCGACCGACCGTGCTCGTCCCGGGCCGACTCCTGCCGCTTCTGCGCGGCGGCCACGGCGTACTCTGCTCGGCGCATCTCGCTGCGCTCGGCGTCGAGCCGCTCGTCCCGGTCTCCTCGCAGGCTCGCCCACAGCCTGGCGAGGCTCAGGGACTCGAGCCGGTCGACGTCGGCCGACTCCGACGACAGACGCGACCGGGCCTGCGCCACTGCCTGCTCGGCGTCGCGGAGCGCGGAGGCCGCCCGCGCGCGGCGGGCCAGGTAGTCGGCGAGCAGCGTGGCGTCCCGCTGGGCCTGGGCGATGCGCTCCTCGAGGACGGTGGCGCCCTCGACGACGGCGGAGGGCTCGGTCGGGTGGTGCTGGACGTCGTCAGCCATGCCGACCAACATAGTGGCCCCCGGCGACACCACATCCTCTACGTTGAGACCATGCTCGCTGCCACCGTCGCCCGCTTCTCCCCCGAACGCCCGCTCGACGGGCTGGAGGTGACCGACCGCCCCGAACCCACCGCGCGAGAGCACTGGACGACCGTCGAGGTGCGGGCCGCCAGCCTCAACCACCACGACCTGTGGTCCCTGCGCGGCGTCGGTCTCCGGGCCGAACAGCTCCCGATGATCCTCGGCACCGACGCGGCCGGTGTCGCGCCCGACGGCTCGGAGGTCGTGCTCCACGGCGTGATCGGCGCCGACGGTCACGGGGTCGGACCGCGGGAGCACCGGTCCCTGCTCTCCGAGCGCTACCCCGGCACGCTCGCCGAGCGCGTCGCCGTCCCGACGGCGAACCTCGTGCCCAAGCCGGCGGAGCTCACGTTCGCCGAGGCGGCCTGCCTGCCGACGGCGTGGCTGACGGCCTACCGGATGCTCTTCGGGGCCGCGGCGCTGCGGCCGGGCGACCGGGTGCTCGTCCAGGGGGCGGGTGGCGGCGTCGCCACCGCCGCGACCGTGCTGGGCGCCGCCGCCGGCCTGGAGGTCACCGTCACCTCCCGCGACGAGTCCAGGCGGGCGCGTGCCCTGGAGCTCGGCGCGGCGCACGCCGTGGCGACCGGGGAGCGCCTCCCCGCGCGGGTCGACGCGGTCGTGGAGTCCGTCGGCGAGGCGACCTGGGCGCACTCGGTGCGCTCGGTGCGCCCGGGTGGGGTGATCGTCGTGTGCGGGGCCACGAGCGGCGATGCCCCGCCGGCCGAGCTCACGCGGGTGTTCTTCTCCGAGATCCGGGTCCAGGGCGTCACGATGGGCTCGCGGGACGACCTCGCCGCCCTGCTGCGGTTCTGCGCCCGGACCGGCGTGCGGCCCGTCGTCGACTCGGAGGTCTCGTTGGCCGACGTCGGCACCGGCCTGGCACGGATGGCCGCCGGGGAGCAGACGGGGAAGATCGTCGTCGTCCCCTGAGCTGCGGCGGACGGAGGCGTCAGGCGAACCGTGCGCGGTAGGCGTCCAGCAGCGAGGGGCCGTCCGGGGCGAGGTGCCAGACGTTCCACCCGTCGTCGGTCGGCGTGCCGCTGGCGGCGCTGGCCGCGTGGTCCGGGTGCTGGAAGCGCCCGCCGTCGGCCAGCTCGATGACGCCGTCGGGGTGCAGCACCGCCTCGAAGTGCTGTCGACGCCGCGGGCGGGACCACACCAGCCGGGTCGGGCGGTGGAGCGTCGAGGCGAGCGCGATGAGGTCCCCGTCGATCTCGTCGTCGAACGTCACGGGTGCTCGCTCCGCCGTGTCGTAGAGCCCTCGCTCCGGAGGCGGCGTGTACGACGGCGCCTCCAGCGGGGGCACCTCGAGGCGCGGCAGGTCGTCGGAGGCGTTCGTCCAGCCGGACGGCGTGGACGGTTCCCAGCTCGTGGAGCCGTAGGGCGCCGGGTCGTTGAGCGGGTCGTCCCACCGCTGAGCGGGGGGCTCCCACGGCGCCGGCTCCTGCCGGGCGGTCGGTGGCGTCGGGGGTGCGGGCGGCAGGTCGAGGGCCGGGGCGGTGTAGCGCGCGAAGTCCTCCCCAAGGCCGGGGGTGTCGGTGCTCGCCGCCGAGCTGGTGGTGCGGCGCGCCAGCTCGGCCAGGTCGAGGTCCTCCGCTGAGCCGGCCGAGGCTGCGGTGAAGGCTGCGAGCTCGGGCGACGGCTGCTGGGGCTGCGCGGTGAACCGGTCCCTGCGGGAGCGGCGGGGCGCCGGGGCGGGTCGCGGTGCGGGCGGCGGCGGTGAGGCCGCGGGCGGCGGGGGGACGTCGGCGCGGACGGACGGGAGCGACAGGCTGCTGGTGCCGGCCGCGGTCCGCCGGCCGGCACGGGTGCGCGGCGGCGGCGCGACGTCGTCGCGGACGTCGCCCCGGCTCCGCGCCGCACGGCTCGGACGTGCCACCGGAGCCGGCCGGTTCTCGTCGGCGTGGTCGGCTGCAGAGGGCTGGGCGACGGCCGGCTGCTTGCCGGTGAGCGCGATGCCCACCTTGACCCCTTCGGCGAACGACTCGGGTTCGGCAGCCGGCGACGCCGCGGACCCGGCACGCGGGTCCGCGGCAGGGGCCGTGCCGGACAGTCGCGGGGCTGCCGGGGTGGAGGCGGGATGGATCACCAGGGGGGACACGTCCACGAAGCGGCGACCGTCCTGGCTGTGCACGACGCCCATCTTGAGCACCTCGACGGGCATCGTGGGCTGGCGCAGGAAGTCGACGGCGTTGAGGATCTCCTCGCCGGCGTCCTGGCAGATGATGATCAGGCGTGCGCTGGAACGCCCCGGCTGGGACCGCGTGATCGGTACGGAGTCGTAGAACGAGGCCACGTCCCGCTGGAAGGCGTTCGGGCCGCCGTGGTACCGCGACGCCAGCTCGCCGCGCGTGAGTCGGCCAGCCCACCCCGCGTGGTCGAGCGCGCGGGTCAGCGCCGGGCGGTCGAGCTCGGCGACCAGCTCGACGACGACGGGCGAGCCGGTCGCGTCGAGGGCCAGCAGGTGCGGCTCGTCGGGGCCCACGCCCTGCGCGACGGGGAAGATCTGCTCGCCGAGGAGCCCGTCGATGTGCGAGTCCACGACGCGGTGCGCAGTGGTCCCGAGACCTGGCTCGGTGCCGCCCGGAGCCCGCCCGGACTGCACGAGGAGCGGCCTGCTGGCGTCGACCTCGAACAGTGGCATCGCGCTGACTTCTCCCCGGTTCTCGTCCACGACCCGGTGTCGTGTGCCGCATAGCCTACGGCGCGACGTCAGGTGACCTGCAACACCCCAGGTGGGTGACCACGGTCACGCGTGCCCGTTGGCCTCCTCGTCGGCCGCGAGGGCCTCCTCGACCCGTCGGACCTTGGCGTCGAGCTGCCCGGTGTAGCCCGGACGGATGTCGGCCTTGAGCACGAGCGAGACCCGGTGACCGCCGGCGCCGACGGCCTCGGTGGCGCGCTGGATCACCGGCATCACCTCGTCCCACTCCCCCTCGACCTCGGTGAACATCGAGGTGGTCCGGTGCGGCAGCCCGGACTCGCGGACGATGCGGACGGCCTCGGCGACAGGGCCTGCGACGGACTCGCCGGCGCCGAGCGGGGACACGGAGAACGCGAAGACGGCCATGCGTCCATCATGCCTCGTGGGGCCGTCTACGCTCGAGCCGATGAGTACCTCGGTGACGGTCCTGGCCGGTGGCGTCGGCGGCGCCCGGCTCGCGCACGGGTTCGCGCTGGCCGCGAGCTCGCCCTCGGAGAACGAGCTCGCGCTGACGTGCGTCGTCAACGTCGGCGACGACACCGAGCGCCACGGGCTGCACGTCTCCCCGGACCTCGACACGGTGATGTACACCCTGGCGGGTCTCAACGACGAGGAGCGCGGCTGGGGACTCACCGGGGAGTCGTACGCCACCCTGGCGCAGCTCGAACGGCTCGGCGAGGACACCTGGTTCACGCTCGGGGACAAGGACCTGGCCACGCACGTGGTGCGGACCGCACGGCTGCGGGCCGGCGAGCCGTTGAGCACCGTCACGGCGCGGCTCGCGGCGGCGCTCGGGATCGACGCCCGGCTGCTGCCCGTGACGGACGACCGGGTCCGCACCCTGGTGTCCACGCCGTCGGGCACGCTGGCCTTCCAGGAGTACTTCGTGCGCCGGCAGCACGCCGACGCCGTGCTGGGCCTGACCTTCGAGGGCGTCGACGCCGCGGGACCGGCGCCCGGCGTGCTCGACGCGGTGTCGGACGCCGCCCTGCTCGTGGTCGCGCCGTCGAACCCGTTCCTCTCCGTCGAGCCCGTGCTGGCCGTGCCGGGGGTGCGTGAGGCGTTGCGGTCGTCCCGTGCCCGGCGGGTCGCGGTGAGCCCGATCGTCGGTGGGCGGGCGATCAAGGGGCCGGCCGCGCAGATCCTCGAGACGCTCGGTCACGATGTCTCGGCGTTGGGCGTCGCCCGGCTGTACACCGGTCTCGTGGACGTCATGGTGATCGACACGGCCGACGCCGCGCTGGCCGCACCGATCGAGGATCTCGGGTTCGAGGTGCTGGTGACCGACACGATCATGGGCGGGCCCGCCGGCCGCGAGCGCCTGGCCCGCGAGCTGCTGCGCCCTGGCGGACCGCACCGGTGACGAGCCGGTTCGCTGCCGGTTCGGTCGCGGTGGTCCCGCTGCGGGACGGCGTCTCGGGCAAGTCGCGTCTCGCCGCAGCCCTGGACCCGGGTGCCCGACGGCGGTTGGTCGTCGCGCTGGCCCGGCACGTCGTGGACGTGCTGGTCGCGGACGAGCGTCTGGTCGGCGTGGTGGTCGTGACAGCGGACGTGCCGTTCGTCGACGCCGTGCTCAGCGGGGCTGCCCCCGGTCTGACCGGCAGTTCGTCTTCTGACCGGCAGTCCGGACTGCCGGTCAGATCACGAACTGCCGACGTGATCCGCGAACCGGACGGTCGCCCCGGCCTGAACGGCGCCCTCGACCACGCCCGCGAGCGAGCCCGGCGCCTGGGTGCCGACCGGATGCTGGTGGTCCACGCCGACCTGCCCCTCCTGACCGGTGACGACGTCGGAGCGGTCCTGACAGCGGACGCGGACGTCGTCGTGGCCACCGACCGGCACGCGACCGGCACCAACCTGCTGTCCGTGCCCCTGGGCGGGCACGACGACGGCGACGGGTTCAGCTTCCGGTTCGGTCCAGGGTCCCGGGCGGCGCACGAGGCGGAGGCCGCCGCGCGCGGCCTGACCTCCGCCGTCGTGCACCGCACCGGGAGCGCCGCCGACCTCGACACGATCGACGACTGGGCCGGGCTCCCGGCCGCGCTCCGCGCGCGACTCCTCTGAGCCGTCAGGCGGCGTCCAACCGTTCTCTGATCTCGTCCGGCAGGTCGAGGTGCACCGCGCCGAGGAGCTCGTCGAGCTGTTCGACCGAGCTCGGTCCGGTCACCGGCACCACGGGCTCGTCGTCGCCGAGCATCCAGGCGAGCGCCACCTGGGCGGGGGTCGCACCGATCTCGCGGGCCACCTCGCGCAGCACCTCGACCCGGTGGACCGACCCGGGGTGGTCGGCACCGTGGTACAGCCCCCTGTCGTCACGCATGAGGGCACCGGCCTGCAACGGCCCGTAGCCCACCACGGTCAGCGACGGGCGGCCCGGCACCCCCGTGGACGCCGCGAGGTCGAGCAGCTCGCGGCTCGCCCACGGGTGGCGGCGCCACGAGGGCCGCGGGTAGACGTACGAGTACTGCTGCTGGACGACGGCGTAGGGCGGGACGCCCTGACGTTCGGCCTCGGCGCGGGCCTCCATCAGCCGCCACAGCGCGATGTTGGAGATGCCGGTCAGCCCGACGTCCCCCGCGGCCTGCAGCTTGCCGAAGGCGCCGACCGTCTCGGCGAGCGGGGTCGCGGGGTCGTCGTAGTGCCCGTACAGCAGGTCGATGCGGTCGATCCCCAGATGACGCAGGCTCGTCGCCGACTCGTGCTCGATCACCCGGGCGGACAGCCCCTCGAAGTTGTCGGGCGCGACAGGGAGCCCGGGGTCGCGAGGGCCGGCCCCCAGCTTGGTGGCGATCCGGACCTGGTCGCGCACGCCCCGCGAGGCGAGCCAGCGGCCCAGCAGGTCCTCGCTGTCCCGGCCGTGACCGCCCTGCCAGTACGCGTAGTTGTTGGCGGTGTCGAGGAAGGTCCCGCCCGCCTCGACGAACCGGTCGAGGATCGCGAACGAGGTCTCCTCGTCGACGACCGTGCCCAGGTTCATGGTGCCGAGGCACAGGGTGGAGACCTCGAAGGCGCGGTCCCCGTCTCCGATGGTGCGATAGCGCATGGATCTTCTCCGTCCGTGGTGTGTTCAGACCGTGTCGAGCCGGGCGCGCGACACGGGGTCGAGGTCGAGGTCCGCGGCGCCGAGGAGCTCGTCGAGCTGCGCCACGCTGCTGGCACCGATGACCGGGATGACGGGCACCTCCCCGCCGAGGAGCCAGGCGAGGACCACCTGGTGCACCGTCGCGCCGGTCTCGGCCGCCACCTCGCGCAGCACCCGCAGCCGCTCGTGGGTGGTGGGGTGGTCGAAGCCGTCCCAGAGCGGCTTGTCGTCACGCAGCAGCGCGCCCTGCATGAGCGGCGAGTAGGCCACGACGGCGAGAGGGCTGCCCGCCTGCGAAGACGCGCGGGCGTAGTCGAGCATCTCGGCCGAGGCCCAGTTGTGCCGCCCGACGTCGGGGCGCGGGTAGGGGTAGGTGCGCTGCTGCTGCACCAGCCCGTACGGCGCCACACCCTGACGGACCGCCTCCTCGCGGGCCTCGACCAGGCGGTGCAGAGCCACGTTGGAGATCCCGGAGATGCCCACCAGCCCTTCGGCCTGCAGCGTGCCGAACGCGCCGACGGTCTCGGCGAGCGGCGTCCCGTAGTCGTCGACGTGCCCGTAGTAGGCGTCGAGACGGTCGACGCCGAGGTGGCGCAGGCTCTCGCGAGCCTCGGCGGCGATGGTCTCGGCGCCGAGGCCCTGGTAGTTGGCCGGCGGGTCGTGCCGCAACGGGAGGCTCGGGTCCTTCTTCGCGGCGCCCACCTTCGTGGCGATGCGGACCTGGTCCCGCGCTCGCCGGTCGGCGAGCCAGCGGCCGAGGACGTCCTCGCTGTCGCGGCCGTGCCCGCCGTCCCAGCCGTTGTAGTTGTTGGACGTGTCGAGGAACGTGCCGCCCGCCTCGAGAAAACGGTCGAGGATGGCGCGCGCGGTCTTCTCGTCGGTGTGCGTGCCGAACCACATGGTGCCCAGGCACAGTGTGCTCACCTCGAAGGAGGTGGAGCCGTTGCTGATGGTGCGGTAACGCATGGTGTCTCCGTGGTGCCGAGATCGGGTGGTCGTCACCGACGCTACGGAGAGATCGGTCTGGGTGTACGGTCCATTGTGATGGCCGCTGACCAGACCACTCTGGCCTGGGAGACCCTGCTCGACCTCGAGCACGGCCCGGGGCCGCTCGTGGTGCGCCTCGAACGCGCCCTGCGTGACGCCGTCGGCTCCGGACGTCTCCCCGCCGGTGCCACGCTCCCGGCCAGCCGGCGGCTCGCCGAGTCGCTCGGCATCTCGCGATGGGTCGTCACCGAGGCCTACGGGCAGCTGGTCGCCGAGGGGGTGCTCGACGCCCGCGTCGGCGCCGGGACCCGCGTGGCACCCGGCCAACCCGGCCCGACGCCGTCGGGCGCCGCACCGCGGTCGGGCGCCGTGCAGGCCCTGCCCCCGCGCCCGCGGTTCGACCTGCGTCCGGGCGTCCCCGACCTGCGGCACGTGCCCCGCGACACCTGGCTCAAGGCGGCCCGGGAGGCACTGGCGATCGCGACCAACGACGACCTCGCCACCTCTCCCGGTGCAGGGCACCCGGCCGCCCGCGCCGCCGTCGTGGCCCACCTGCGACGAGCGCGGCTGGTCGACGCTCCGGACACCGCCGTCGTCGTCACGCGTGGCGCCACCGACGCGATGGGCCGCGTCGTGGCGGCGTTGCACGCCGCCGGGCACACCCACCTGCTCGTGGAGGACCCGTCGTGGCCGGTGCTGCGCGACGTGGCCCGCCGCGGTGGCCTCGAACCCGTGCCGGTGCCGGTGGACGGCGGCGGGATCGACGTCCACCGGCTCACGGAAGCCGCGGCACGGACCGGCGCGCGGGCGCTGCTGCTCACCCCCGCGCACCAGTTCCCGACCGGGGTCGCCCTGGCCGGGGACCGCCGGGACGCCGTGCTGGGCTGGGCTCGATCGGTGGACGGGCTGGTGATCGAGGACGACTACGACGCCGAGTTCCGCTACGACCGTCGGCCCGTCGCGGCCCTGCAACGGCTCGACCCGGACCGGGTGGTCCTCCTCGGGTCGGTCAGCAAGACGATGTCACCGGCGTTCGGGATCGGGTGGATGGTGCTGCCCGAGACGTGGCGGGCGGCGGTGTCCGGGGCCGGGCAGGCCGGGCCGCCGTCGGTGGTGGAGCAGCTGACCTTCGCCCGGTTCCTCACCGACGGCGGCTACGACCGCCACCTGCGTGCCGCGCGGGGACGGTACCGGCGTCGGCACGACGCGCTCGCCGCGGCCGTCCGTGCGGCGCTGCCGGGTGCCCGGCTCGGCGGGATGGCCGCGGGGCTGCACGCCGTGCTGGACCTTCCCGCGTCGGCGCCGGACGCGGCCGAGGTGGTGCGGGCCGCCGCGGCGCACGACGTGGGCGTCGTGGACCTGCGGCGCTACCAGGTGCGGCCCTCTGCCCGGTCGCGGACGCTGGTGCTCGGCTACGGCAACCTCGTCGACGCCCGGTTGGAGGAGGCGGTGGCGCGGCTGGCGTCGTGCGTCTGACGCCTCACCAGGCCCCGCGGTGCACGACGTCGTCCATCGGCTTGCGGCGGCGGCGTGCCGGGGAGCCCTTCGCTCCCCCGGCCTCCGGGTGCCCGACGGCGACCACCCCGGTGGGCGACCACTCCTGCGGCACGTCGAACGCGTCCCGGAAGGCAGCCACCCGGCCGCCGTCGACACCGAAGAAGCACGCACCGAGACCCTCGTCCACGGCGGTCTGCAGCATGAGCAGCGACGCCATGCCCGCGTCGACGTGCCAGTACGGCACGGGCCAGCGCGCCTCGTCCCGGTCCGTCCAGCCCTTGTCCGGCTCGGCGTACCGGCCGACGTACGCCGTCTTCGAGGTCAGGGCCACGATCAGCACCGGCGCCGTGCGCATCCCGGCCAGCCAGGTCGACAGGTCGCGGGCCGAGTCCGGCGGGGTGGCTGCCGCCCAGAACCGGTCACGCTCCTCGTCGGTGGTCAGCACCAGGAACGACCAGCCCTGCGTGAACCCGGCGCTCGGGGCCCGGACCGCATGGTCCAGCAGCCGGTCGACCGTCTCCGGGTCGACCGGCTCACCGCTGAAGCGGCGGACCATGCGCCGCTGTCGGACCACGTCACGGAACTCCATGACCGCATCCTCCCAGGAGGCCGCCTGACCGGTAGGTCAGAGCCGCTCGGCGAGGACCTCCACGAGCGCCTTGCCCTCGACGCCCTCGAGCTGGACCGCCTGGAGACGGCACGAGAACCCGTCCGCGATGTACTGCTCGCCGTCGCCCCGTGCCCGCAGCGCCGGCAGCAGCGCGTTCTCCGCCACGGCGACCGACACGTCGTAGTGGCCCTTCTGCATGCCGAAGTTCCCCGCCAGCCCGCAGCACCCGGCGAGCTCGGTGACCGTCGCCCCGGCGTCGGCCAGCAGCGAACGGTCCTCGCCGAAGCCCATCACCGAGTGCTGGTGGCAGTGCGGCTGCACGACGGCGGTGATGTCGCTGAGGTCCGGCAGCTCCCAGCCCGAGTCCTCGGCGGGGGCCGTGGAGGGGTCGGTCAGCAGCTCGGCGAGGGTCTTCGTCGCCCCGGCCACGGCCGTGGCGCGCGGGTCGTCCGGGAACAGGTCCAGCAGGTCCGAGCGCAGCACCGCCGTGCACGACGGCTCCAGGCCGAGGATCGGGATCCCGTTGACCGCGTACGGGCCGAGGACGGACAGCAGCGAGGACAGCCGGCGCCGCGCGCCGTCGAGCTGGCCCGTGGAGATCCAGGTCAGCCCGCAGCACGCCTGCTGGTCGGGGACGACGACGTCGTAGCCCGCGGCCGTGAGGACCTTCACCGCCGCCTGGGGCACCGACGGGGAGAGCGAGTCGCTGAACGAGTCCGTCCACAGCACCACCTTCGGTCGCGCCGCCGACGCCGGCTTGCCCGGCATGTCGCGGTGCGGCAGGCCCGGCACGCCGTGCGTGGCGTACCCGCGGCGCCACCAGGTGCGGAAGGGCAGCTCGGCGAAGTGCGGCACGTCGCGGCGGGTGTCCATGCCCCCGCCCCACAGCACGGCCTTGCGCACCCAGCCGACCGACAGCACCTTGTTGATCGCCCTCGGCGCGAGGCCCGCCAGCCGTGCCCAGCGGGGCAGCCAGCCCAGCGCGTAGTGGTCCATCGGGCGCAGCTTCCCGCGATACGTACGGTGCAGCACCTCCGACTTGTACTGCGCCATGTCGACGCCGGCCGGGCAGTCCGAGGAGCACGCCTTGCAGCTCAGGCACAGGTCGAGCGACTCACGCACCTCGGGGGCCGTCAGCCCTCCGACGAGCGAGCCGTTGACCGCTTCCTGCAGCACGCGCGCCCGGCCCCGGGTGACGTCCTTCTCGTCCTTGGTGGCCAGGTAGCTCGGGCACATGAACCCGCCCGCGGCGCTGTTGTCGGCCCGGCACTTGCCGACGCCGACGCAGCGGTGCACCGCCGTCGTCAGGTCGTGGTGGTCGTGGGCGAAACTGAACCCCGCGTAGCCGCTCTTCTTCGCGACGCCCCGCAGCGTGCCGGAGCCCAGCAGGCCTCGGTCCCCGATCGGGGCGGTCGACGGCACGGACTGGGCGGCCGGTCGGCGCAGGTCGGCGTCGACCGCCGCCGGACGCACCACCACGCCCGGGTTGAGCACGTCGTGCGGGTCGAACAGCGCCTTGACCTGCTCCAGCAGCGCGATGGCCTCGGGCGAGTACATGACCGGCAGCAGCTCGGACCGGGCCCGGCCGTCGCCGTGCTCGCCGGACAGCGACCCGCCGTACTTCGCGACGAGCTGGGCCGCCTCGACCATGAAGGTGCGCAGCACCGACCCGGAGGACTCCAGCGGGATGTCGATCCGCAGGTGCATGCAGCCGTCGCCGAAGTGCCCGTACGGCAGGCCGTCGACGCCGTAGCGCGCCATGAGCGCGTCCAGGTCGCGCAGGTAGTCGCCCAGCTTGTCGGGCGGCACCGCGGAGTCCTCCCACCCGGGCCACGCCTGCTCCCCGGCGGGAGTCCGCCCGGCCAGCCCCGCGCCGTCGGCCCGGATCCGCCACATCTGCGTCGCCTCCGGGCCTGCCGGGTAGATGGCGGCGTCGATCGCTGCCGAGGCCCCGACGATCATCTCGGCGATCTCGCGTGCCTCCCCCGGGGAGGTGCCACCGACCTCGATCATCAGCCAGCCCGCGCCGTCGGGCAGGTCCGGCACCGAGTCCGCGCCGTTGGCGCGCTTCACGACGTCGACGAGCCGCGCGTCGAGGCCCTCGATCGCCAGCGGGTCGTGCCGCAGCAGCACCGGGACGTCGTCGGCCGCGGAGGGCATGTCCGGGTAGCCGAGCACCACCAGCGTGGGGGCCTTCGGCACCGGGACCAGCTCGAGCGTGGCACCGAGCACCGTGACGAGCGTGCCCTCCGTGCCGACCAGCATCTTGGCCAGGTCCGAGCCGTTCTCCGGCAGCAGGTGCTCCAGCGAGTACCCGGACACCTGGCGGCCGAACCGGCCGAACTCGGTGCGGATGAGTGCGAGGTTCTCCCGCACGAGGTCGGCGAGGCCGGGGACCGCCGCGAACGTCGGGTCGCCCTTGCCGGCCACGAAGCGCCGACCGCGCCCGTCCACGACGTCCAGGGACACCACGTTGTCCGCCGTGCGGCCGTAGGCCACCGCGTGCGGCCCGCAGGCGTTGTTGCCGATCATGCCGCCGAGGGTGGCCCGGTTCTGCGTGGACGGGTCCGGGCCGAACCGCAGCCCGTGCGGTGCCGCCTCACCCTGCAACGACGACATGATGACGCCCGGCTCGACGACGGCGGTACGGGCGTCCGGGTCGATCGCCCCGATGCCGTGCAGGTGCTGGGAGAGGTCGAGCACGACGCCCGGGCCCACCGAGTTGCCCGCCACCGAGGTCCCGGCGCCGCGCGCGGTGACCGGCACGCCCAGCTCGCGCAGCACGTCGAGCGCCGCCACGACGTCGTCGGTCGAGGTCGGGAAGGCGACCACGTCGGGCACCACCCGGTAGTTCGAGGCGTCGGTGGAGTACTCGGCCCGACGACGCGTGGTCGTGTCGACCGTGCCCGCCATGACCGTGCGCAGGGCGGTGGCGACCGCCTCGCGAGCCTCCGCGGCAGCCTGCTGCGCCTCCCGTTCAGCCTCCCGCTGGGCGGCGAGCGCCGCCACCTGCGCGTCCGCGGCGGACGGCGCGGCGTCCGCCGGCGCGTGGTTGCCGGAGGGTGAGGTCGTCGACTGGGCAGACACGGAGCGATTGTGCCACCGCTGACGCCGCTGACGACGAATGGTCCGCGTCGCGAGGCGCGTCGCACGAGCCCGCGGTGGCAGATCGCGCGCCCTGCCCCCGACGTGTCGACGTGCGGCACAGATTGCGCATACACGCCCGCCTACCTTGCTCGACCTCGGGCGTGCCGTGCCAGTCGCGCAGTGTGGGTCGTATCGTCGCGCTTAACCGACCGCTGTGGGCGCTTGCCGCCCGTCGCCCGGCGGTTTCGAAATGTCGCGGTCACTTCGGCGCTCCGGCACAGGTCAGGAGAAAAGTCGTCTGCCGTCCGCCTTCCTGTGTGGCACCTTGTCCGTCATGGAGCTCACGTCGCCCCGCAAGGCCGCCCCCGGGGACAAGGTCGCTGTCGTCTCGCCGTCGTTCGCCGCGCCGGGCTTCGCGCCCGCCGTGCACGAGCAGGCCATGGCGCGACTCGCCGAGCTCACGGGTCTGGTGCCGATCGAGTATCCGACGACCCGAAAGCTCGGCGCGACGCCGCAAGAGCGTGCAGCGGACCTGAACGCCGCGTTCGGTGATCCCGAGATCCGCGCGGTGCTGGCCACCATCGCTGGCGAGGACCAGATCACCGTGATCCCCCACCTCGACGCCGACCTGGCGCGGGCCGACCCGAAGCCGTTCCTCGGATACAGCGACAACACGAACCTGTTGAACTGGTTGTGGACCCACGGCGTGGCAGGGTTCTACGGGGGCTCCACCCAGGTCCACCTCGGCCCCGGGCCCGCCGTCGACCCGGTGCACGCTGCTGCGTTGCGTGCCGCCCTGCTCACCGGCGGGCGCCTGGAGGTTACCGAACCGGGCGAGTCCGAGGACTTCGGAAAGGACTGGCAGGACCCCGCGGCGCTCACCAGCTACGGCGACCGCGAACCCACCGAGCCGTGGACGTGGGCCGGACCCGAGCGGTCCGTCACCGGCCGCACCTGGGGAGGTTGCATCGAGGTGATCGAGTGGATTCTCACCGCTGGCCGGTTCCCCGCCGACCCGGCCGCTCTGCAGGGCGGCGTCCTGCTGCTCGAGGGCTCCGAACTACTCACTCCCGCTCGGGAGTTCGGCTGGATCGTCCGCTCGCTCGGCGAACGCGGACTCCTCGAGGCCCTCGACGCTGTCGTCGTCGCCCGGCCGCCGACCTCCTCCTTCGAGGTCCACCGCACAGCGGCCGAGCGAGCCGCCAAGCGTGCCGAGCAGCGCGACGCCGCTATCGAGACGGTGCAGCGCTACAACTCCGACGCCGTCATCGCCGTCGGCGTACCGTTCGGCCACACACGTCCGCAGTGGATCCTTCCCCACGGTGGCTCGATGACCGTCGACGGTGCGCAGCAACGGATCTGGGCAGACTTCACGTAGGAAGAGCTCCGAGCGGCGATCCCTGGGACGCTCACGTGCGAACATCTAGCGATGGGCACGGGTGATGAGATCGGAAGCGACCTCACTGGCGGCAACGTCAACGAAGTGGTGAGGGTCGGCGACACGGTCCGCCGCACCGCTGGGCCGTGGACTCCGACGATTCACGCGCTGCTCGCCTGGGTCCGCGCCCAAGGAGTCCAGGGCGTCCCGACGCCGCTGGGGGTGGACGATCAAGGACGAGAGGTACTCAGCTACCTGGCCGGTGAGACGGCGGGGTGGCCGGTGCCTGCCTGGGTGTGGGAGTCCGGGACCGCCAGGGACGCCGGGAAGCTGCTGCGGTCCTGGCACGACGCGACCCAGAACTTCTGTCTCACCAGGGCCGTGTGGCGGATGCCAGCCCATGAGCCGGCCGAGGTGATCTGCCTCAACGACGTCGCGCCCTACAACATGGTCCACGACGGCGAACAGCTGGTCGGCTTCATCGACATGGACATGGCTTCCCCGGGGCCACGGGGATGGGACCTCGCCTACCTCGCATACCGGATCTGCGGCTGGTGCGAAGACATGCCCGCACCCACAGACGGACCACCACCGGAAGCACGGCTGACCCACCTGCTCGACAGCTACGGGGCCGACGCTGCGCCGTCCGCCTCCGATGCACGGAGCGCGATGCGCCAGAGGCTCCACGAGCTCGCGGCGTGGACCGAGGAACACGCCCGCACGACCGGCGCGCACCATCTCCTCGAGCACGCGGCGATGTACAGGCGCGACGCGGCGCGCCTGTAGCCACAGACCGAACCGCACCGCGGCTTCTTGCTGCAGTCCTACACCTCGGAGCGATGCGCGCGCAGCACCTCGTCACCGGAACCGGACGCGTCGAGGTCCCGCCCCGTCGCGGTGACCTACCAGGTCCCGTGGCGTCCGCGACGTACTAGGTAGAAGGCGTGGTCATGCCTTCTGGAGTGCGCGAGGCTGGATGAAGCACGCTTCGATGAACAAGGCGGTCAGTCTGTTGGAAGCGCGCTCAGCGGATTCCTGTGGCATCGCCGCGAAACCTCGGTTGGCGTACAGCATCACGAAGACGTCGCCGGGCGAGAAGTCCTCGCGGAGACCGCCGCTCGCCTTGGCCCGACGGACAAGATCACCGAGCAGGTCGAGGGTTCGTCTGCGAAGCGCGTCGAACGCGGGCAACGCTGGCGCCTGACCGAGGAAGGCGTCTGCGAACGCACGGTTCTGGATCTGCTGCTTGGCCACCTCGTCAAGCAGCATCACCAGCCCTCGCCGAGGGTCGGTGTCGGCCAGAGCCTCCTCGACAAGGGTCGCGCATCCTTCGAGGTCGCCGGTGAAGACCGCCGCGGTCAGCGCGGCGCGGCTGGGGAAGTGCCGATACAGGGTCGCCGGGGCCAGACCGGCTGTGCGTGCGACGGTTGCCATCGGCGTATCAAGGCCTCGTTCAGCGAACACCTGCCGTGCGGCCGCCACGAGCCTGTCGTGATTTCGACGGGCGTCGCTCCTCGCCGCTCCCCGCATCTGCCCACCGTTCTGAGAGGTCCCGCTGCTGATCAGTCTCACTTCGACCGGAAACGGACGCCGTCGAACGTCTCGACTCCTACGGTCATGATCCACGATGACGAGGAGACAGACATTCCCATGAACGACATGCGCGCTGCCCGGTTCCACCAGTTCGGCGGCCCCGAGGTACTGCAGATCGACCGCATCCCTGTCCCAGAGCCTGCTGCTGGGGAGGTGCTCGTGCAGGTAGGAGCAGTCTCGGTCAACGGCAGCGAGCTGCTCGACCGTGCCGGTCGGTTCAGGCTCCTCACGGGCCGAACGACGCCTCGTCAGACTGGGCTCGATCTCGTCGGGACGGTCGTCGGGCACGGCATGGGGGAACCGACCCTCGCTGCTGGGCAGCAGGTCTGGGGCACCGTGCGTGAGAAGGGCGGTTTCTCCAGCGCCGCCGAGTACGTCGTCGTCCCCGAGGACCACCTGTCTGCTGCTCCCAAAAGCATCAGCGAGCTCGAGGCCGCCACATTGCTCGCCGGGGGCACGACGGGCCTTCGTGCCCTGCGAGATGAAGCCCGCATCAGGCGGGGAGAGCGCCTTCTCGTGCGCGGGGCCGCAGGCGGTGTGGGCAGCGTCGTCGTCCAGCTCGGCCGAGTACTGGGAGCGCATGTGACGGGACTGGCCCGACCTTCGAGCGCCGACTACGTGCGAGGGCTCGGTGCCGACGAAGTCATCGACTACGCGACCCCACCCTCGGATCTCCGACTCTTTGACGTGATCGTCGACGCGTCGAGTGCGGGCAGGCACCTTGCATACCGGAAGCGGCTCGCTCCGGGTGGCCGGTTCATCGCTCTCTCCGTCGACTTTGATCACATCGCCCGGGAGCTCGGTGCGATCGCGTGGTCCGCCGTCCACGGTCGCCAGCGTGTGCGGTTCTTCCGCGGCGCGCCGAGAACCGAGTTGCTGGCCGAGGTCGCCTCGCTCGCCGACCGGGAGGCCGTCCGTCCCGTCGTCGACACCGTCTACCCCCTGGCCTCCATCCGCGAAGCTCACCGGCGGCTCGAGTCGGGGGGCGTGCAAGGAAAACTCGTGATCTCGATCGCCTGACTGCCTCCATACCCCACTGTCGCCTGCTGGCAGGGTCGGGCCCCGCATCACGATGCGGGCCCTGACTGGGAGCCCTGGCGCAGCCGCTGCACTGGGTACAGGCGGTTCTGGTCAGAATATGGCAGCGCAGGCATCGGTGGCTCAAGAGGGAGGTTCGCCGCAAGCACTCAACTCAGACTCCGCGCTGAGAGTCCAGCCACTCTGCGGGGTTCCAGGCGACGGCCTGGGCGCCGACCGGAGCAAGGTCGAACCGCGGATTATCGCTCTGGAGCAGACAAATCAACCGATGGCCGAACAGCAATGCGGTTCGCGACTGGTCCGCAAACGGATCCGCCAACGCCTGCGCCGCGACGGGCTCCGTCGCAGCGAACGAGTCGTAGCCGGTCAGGACCAGCGCGAGGCCTATGGCATCAGCAGGCAGGCCGTAGTCCCCGGCCGCCACGTCGGAGAGACAGTCGTTCAGTGCGTCGAAGTTCCTGCGAAAGTGGCCGGGGAGTTCCAGCGCCACGGCAAGGGCGTCGAACATGGACGCCGCGTCGCACCATGCGTCAGCCTCGATGCGGACGACGCGGTAGCCGAGCGCCGACAGCCTGATGCACGCATCATCAAGTACCGCGAGATCCCAGTAGAGACTCACGGCCCCGTTCTGCATCAGGACGAAGTCGAACGGCGGAGTCGACTCCGCCGGGTCAAAGGCGGGCACGATCCAGTGTCACCCCGCTTTGAGTCCTCGCTCCGGTCGCCCCGCTTCACGCTGCCGTTCCGCCATGAGCCAACGAGCGCCCACCGCTCGCACACCACGCCGACAGCTGCCCGCCCAGCGTCACGCACCGAGGGACCTTGTAACAAACATGGAGGATCTTGCAACCTAGGTTGCACGTCGACACGACGCCGATAGCGTCGGGGCATGCGAGTCGTCGTGATAGGTGCCACCGGGAACGTCGGGATGTCCGTGCTGCGAGCGCTCGCCGCCGAACCGGCGGTGACGTCGGTCGTCGGGGTGGCTCGCCGGGTGCCCCGCACCGACGGCAGCAGCACCGTCACCCCACCGTTCGACACCGCCGAGTGGGTGCGTGCCGACCTCGCGGACGACGTCACCGTCGCCGAGCGCCTCGACGTGGCCGTGGCCGGTGCCGACGCCGTCGTCCACCTCGTCTGGGCGATCCAGCCCGCCCGCAAGCCCGACGTGCTGCACCACATCAACGTCGACGGGACCCGCGCCGTCGTCGACGCCGTCGTGCGCCAGCGCGTGCCGCACCTGCTGTTCATGTCCGCGTCCGGCGTCTACTCGCCCGGCCCCGCCGACGGGAGCCCCGTCGACGAGGACTGGCCCACCGGCGGCGTGCCCGGCTCGCCCTACGCCCTGGACAAGGCCGAGGTCGAGCACCTGCTCGACGACGTCGAGGACGCCGAGCCCTGGCTGACGGTGACCCGGATGCGTCCGGCGATCATGCTGCAGCGCGAGGCCGGGGCAGAGATCGGCCGCTACTTCCTCGGGCCGATCGGCAAGGTCGGGCTCAAGGTCGCGGCGGGCCCGCTGGGCAAGGCCGTCGGCGGGCTGCTCCGCGGCTGGCAGAGCGACGCACCGCCGCAGCCCGCCGACCCGCCGTTGTTCCCTCTCGTGCCGTTCCCCCGCGGGCTGCGCCTGCAGGTGCTGCACCCGGACGACACGGCCGGCGCCGTCCGCGCCGCGATCGTCGGCCGGCACCCCGGGGCCTTCAACCTCGCCCCCGACGGCGGGCTCACCGGGCAGGACCTCGCCGACCTGCTCGCCGACGGCCGCGTGCTCGAGCTGCCCGTGGGCCTGCTGCGGCGCGGGCTCGACCTGGCCTCCCGCGCCCGGCTCGTGCCGATCGACGCCGGGTGGCTCGACATGGCCGCCGCGAACATCGTCATGGACGCCTCGCGCGCCCGGGACCTGCTGCGCTGGCAGCCCACCCGGAGCCAGGGCGAGGTGCTCCTGGAGGTGCTCGGCGGGGTGCTCGACGGCGCCCACGCCGACACCCCGCCGCTCACCAAGTAGAGGTGGCCTGAGCTCCTACCCCTCGTAGGAGACGTCGAGGGTGATCTCCTCGACGGCCCCGAGCGCCTTGGACACCGGGCAGCCGACCTTCGCCGCCTCGGCGGCCTGGCGGAAGCCTGCCTCGTCGGTACCGGAGGCGTAGCCCCGCACGCTCAGCGCGATCTTGGCGATCTTCAGCCCACCGGCGGGGTCCGGCGTCAGCGTGACGTCCGCGGAGACCTCGACCTGCTCGGGCGTGGCACCGGAGTTGCCCAGCTCGCCCGAGAACGCCATGGCGAAGCAGGACGAGTGGGCCGCGGCGATGAGCTCCTCGGGGCTCGTCACACCCTCGGCGGCGTCGGCCGTGCGACGGGGGAACGAGACCGGGAACGTCCCGACCCCCGAGCTGCTCAGCTCGGTCTGGCCCGTCCCCTCCTGCAGGGTGCCGTTCCAGGCGGTGCGTGCGGTACGGGTGGACATGGAGTTCTCCTTCACGGGTACGGCAGGGACGTCCCGACCGTACCCCGCCCTCAGGACGAGGTCGTGTCCAGAGCCTCCTCCGCCACGGCGAGCACCGACCAGGTGTTGCCCGCGGCGTCGCTCAGCTCGTACGCGGGCAGCAGCATCACCGAGCCGCCGTCGTCGTGATGCTGGGTGAGCCCGAGCCGGGCGTCGGTGATCACCACGTCGGACACGGGCCACGGCAGGTCGCTGCCCGACGACGGCGGCGCCGGCGGCGCGCTCGGCTCGCTGCCGTCCTCGTCCTCGTAGCGTTCCTCGAGCATCACCTCGGTCCCGGCCGCGTACGTCACCGGCCACGACGAGCCCCCGAACCGCGGGTCACCGAGCCGCTCGACCGCCTCCGCCGCGCTGACGACGGGGTAGTCGCCGAGCGGGACCGTCTCGGCGAGGAAGCCGTCGAGCCACGACACGCCCGCGTCGCCGACGGTCGCGCTCCAGGACGAGCCGGTGCGCTGGCCGTCCACCACCTGCTCGGCCGTCACCCACACCGCACCCTCGTCGGAGTCGTCGGGGGCGTCGAACACGAAGCCCTCCGGGTCGACGCCGACCCTCTCCATGAGGTCGCGCACCTCGTCGACCGCGTCCTGCGGCGAGATCGTCAGAGCGGCGGGCTCGCCGCAGTCCGCGGGCAGGATCATGTCGTCCGTGCCGCCCTCGGCGTCCTGCTGCCGCGTCTCGGCGGCCAGGTCGTCACACCGCCAGGGGTCGGCCGCCGGGTCGTTGTAGCTGAAGTACGCCGTCCCGTCCGCCGAGAGCCAGATGCCGGCGCCCTGGCCGTCACGCGGCCCCACGTGCCACGCACCCCACTCCCAGCGGGGCTCGCCCTCGACCCCGAGCGCCTCCGCCAGCCGGGCCGCGCCCTCCGCGGTGCCGACCTCGCGGGCGTCGTAGGCGTAGGCCGTCGCGGCCCCGGCCTCGCCCGACAGCCCGCGGGCGCTGAACACCGCCCGACCGTCGTACCAGCCGGGCAGCCCGATGTCCGTGGTCGCGGCGTCGCTCGCACCCTCCTCGGTGGCACCGGCAGCGCTGTCCGCCCCCGACTCCGCGCCGGCCCGGCCACCACCGAGAGTGATGGGAGGCAGCGCCTGGTCCGCCACGCGGTCACCGGCGACGAGCATCTCCCCCGCACCGGAGGCCCCCAACGCGTACCCACCACCTCCGAGAGCCACCGCCCCGGCCACGCCCGCCGCCACGAGCCACGGTGTCCGCCGGCGGGACCGACGGACGGACACCTCGTCGCCGCCCGGCGGCACGTCCTGTGCGGGTGCGGCGGCCAGCGCGTCGGCCTTGGCTCGCAGCACCTCCGCCCTCGGCTCGGCGTCGGCGGCAGGATCTGCTGCGGCGAGCCGCTGGTAGGCCTCGTCCTCGGTGTTCATCACGGCCTCCTCGGGTCGCTCTCGGTCTGGCACCCTGCTTGTGTCGTCACGCGCCGCCACCTTGCGCTCCACCGGCGCTCTCCGGCGTCCCGGCCGCGACCGCGCCGTCGTCGTCGGCCTGCTCCCAGGCGTCGCGCAGCCTCGACCGTGCCCGGCTCAGCGCGGCGTCCGCCCCGCCGCGGGTCACCCCGAGCACCTCGGCGAGGTCGTCCCCGCCGAGCCCGTCCCACGCGACCAGCAGCAGGATGCGGCGGTCGCGCGCAGAGAGCAGGGCCAGCGCCGCCCGGACCCGGTCGTCGACGACGGCGAGCGCGGCCGGGTCGACGTCGTCCGGCTCGTCAGGGACGACCGCGACCGGCAGGGCGCGGTGCTTGCGGCGATGGTTGGCCAGCACGAACCCCGCCGTCCGGTAGAGCCAGGGCAGCTCCGCACCGTGCGGGACGTCCGTGCGCCGTCGCCAGGCGGTGGCGAGCACCTCCGCCGCCAGGTCCTCCGCCTCGTCCCGCGACCCGTCTCCCCCGGGCAGACGCCGCAGGAAGTACCGGTGGACGGCCACCGCGTGCGCGGCGAACAGCGCGTCGAACCACGCGTCGTCGTGGTGGGTCGCCTCGTCGGGGGTCACAGTGCCTCCTGCGATCGGTGGTCGCGCCCCGACAGGATGCCGGAGCCCGGCCGGACGCCGCCGGCCACCTGCACTATGTCCCGGCTGCACCCGGTCTTGCAGGCTCGCCGGTGTTTCACCCCCGGATGCACTGACCTCTCGGTCAGCCGACGACGTACTCTGCGGTCATGACCGTCGAGGCCAGCGGTACGGCAGGTCCGCCGGCAGCTCGTCCGCGTCGCCACGTCCTGCGCTGGGTGCTGCTGTCCATGGTGGTGCTCGTGGTCGCCACCGCCGTCGCCGCGGTCGTCATGGTCCGCGAGGCGCTGATCGCACGCGACGCCCTCGAGGAGGCTGCCGTCCAGATCCCCGCCGTCGAGCAGGCCCTGCGCGAGGGCCTGATCGACGGCCCCGGCGGGTCGCTCACGGACTCGCCCGAGCTGGCTTCGCTGCAGGAGCAGACCACCGCCGCGCGCGACGCCACCGACGGGGTCCTGTGGGACCTGGCCGCCTTCCTCCCGGTGATCGGACCCTCGGTGGAGGCGGTGCAGTCCGTGGCCGCCGCGCTCGACGACGTCGCGGACGAGGTGCTGCCCGCCCTCGCAGCGACCGGCGACGCCGCGGCCGCGACCACGCGGACGGAGGACGGCGGGATCGACCTGTCGACGCTGGCCGCGGTTGCCGCACCCGCGTCGGACGCCCGGCAGGCCCTCGACGTCGCCCGGGCGGACCTGGACCAGATAGACCCCCAGGAGATCCGCCCCGAGCTCGTGGACCCGCTGGTGACGCTCCGGTCCCGGCTCGACGTCCTCGCCGGGCTCGCGGCGACCGCCGAGCGTGCCACCACGCTGCTGCCGCTCCTGCTGGGGGCGGACGAACCGCGCCGCTACCTGCTGCTCGGACTCAACAACGCCGAGCTGCGCACCGCCGGCGGCATCGTCGGTTCGCTCACGCTGCTGACCGTCGAGGACGGCCGGGTGACGATCGACGACCAGGCGTCCAGCGGGGAGGTCGGCCCCTTCGACGAGCCTGTGGTGGCGCTCGACCCGGAGGACGAGGCCGCGTACTCGGACCGCCTCGGGCGGTTCGTGCAGGACGTGACGGCCACCCCGCAGTTCCCGACGACCGGTGAGATCGCCGCCGAGATGTGGTCACGGGCCAGGGGCGGCACGGTCGACGGCGTGGTCGCCACCGACCCGGTGGCGCTGTCGTTCCTGCTCGAGGCGACCGGTCCCGTCCAGGTGCCCCTGCCGGCGGACGTGGCCGCCGCCGTCGGTCTCGACAGCCTGGAGGTCGGTGCCCAGAACGTGGTCGACCTGCTGCTGCGCCGCGTGTACGAGACGCTCCAGCCCGAGGACGCCGACGCCCTGTTCGC
Source organism: Isoptericola halotolerans (assembly GCF_013149785.1). Classification (GTDB taxonomy): domain Bacteria; phylum Actinomycetota; class Actinomycetes; order Actinomycetales; family Cellulomonadaceae; genus Isoptericola; species Isoptericola halotolerans. The sequence continues at coordinate 235,739 of NZ_JABEZU010000002.1, read as the reverse complement.
GGCGGTGGCCGCCGCCGTCTTCGAGACCCTGGCCGGCGGCGACGTCGACCCCGCCACGGTCCTGCCCGCGTTCGAACGGGCTGCCCAGCAGCACCGGTTCGTCGTCTGGTCGCCCCGGCCCGACGAGCAGGACCTGCTCACCGGCACCCTGATCGCCGGGACGTTCGACGCGGAGCGGGCGGCGGACGCCATCGGCGTCTTCCTCGACGACACGCGGGCGGGCAAGATGACCGCCTATCTCGACGCCGAGATGGCGCCGGCCTCGTCCGTCTGCACCGGCGAGGTCCGGCACGACACCGTCGAGGTGACCCTGACGAACACGCTCGACCGTGCCACCGCCCGCGAGCTGCCCTTCTACGTCGCCGGCCCCGAGGACGCCCCACGCCGCGGGACCATCGAGGTCAACCTCACCGCTGCCGGCGTCCAGGGCGGCCCCGCGCCCACCCTGACCCGGGACGGCACGCCCGTCGGCGGCTCCACGCTGACCGTGGGCGGGCGGGGGAGCACGTCGGTCGCCGTGACGCTGCGGCCCGGACGCAGCACCACGATCGAGGTCACGGCGCCCTCCTCGGCGGCGGCCGCGCGCGGTGCGGGTGCCGGCCGGCCCGGCACGCTCGAGGTGTGGTCCACCCCCACGATCAGCGCGGCCGGGCTGCGCGTCGTCGACGTCCCGTTCTGCGGGTGAAATCGGCCGTCCGCCCGCTTTCACCCGGACCAGCCATACCCGCTACGACCCGCCGTGGCTAGCGTGAAAGTCGCAACCACGCGGCAGGCCGCAGCCTGAGGCGGACGGCGAGACCAAAGGGGACGGACCCATGACTTCGGCACCACGCGCGCGGCGAGGCGCACTGCTGGCGCTCGGGCTGAGCACCGTCGTCGTGCTCGGCGGACCGAGCCTCGCCCTGGCCGACACGGAGGACGACCCGGCCGAGAGCACCTCCGGGTACCCGGAGGAGCCCGAGGAGAACCTCCAGCTCGAGATCCTCGACCCGATCTGCGACGGCGACGTGCCGTACCTGCAGTACGCCGCCGTCGTCGAAGGGCTCGATCCCGCCCCCGAGACGGTGACGATCACGTTCGTCAACCCGTCGGGCAGCGACTACGTGCTCGCGGACCAGCCGTTGTCGGGGCGCGTCCTGTGGCCCGGTGCCGAGGTCGACGGCTCCGGGAACCCGGTGGACTGGCCGGGGTGGAGCCTCGTCGACGGCGAGTGGGTCGTCGGGGACGAGTGGGACTGGGTCCGGCCCTCCGTCGAGGTCCTCTTCGAGGTGAACCCGACGGTGAGCCGGACGGTCGCCTACCCGCCGTCGTCGCCGAGCTGCGACACGAACCCGCCGGGGTCCGAGGAGCCTGCGATCGACGTCGACGTGCTGACCCCGGTGTGCGTGGACGGGGTGGCCTATCTCGACTACGGGGTCACCGTCGACGGCATCCCCGCCGACACCGTCACCCTCACGTGGAACAACCCGGACGGCGAGGACTTCGTCCAGGCCGACCAGCCGCTGCGCGGACGGGCACTGTGGCCGGGCGCCTACCCGGAGCGGTTCGTCGAGCTGTCGGCCGAGGACGGCTGGGAGCTCGTGAACAACATGTGGCAGAACACGCGTGACTTCGGCTGGGCCGTCGGGACGATCGACGTCACCTTCGGGGTCAACCCCGATGTCACGGTGCCGGTGACGTTCCCGACGGACACCTCGGGCTGTGTCGACGAGGGCACGCCGCCCGGGACCGCCGTCCCGCCGGGCGCCGCGGTCCCGCCCGGGGACGGGTCGGCGGTCCCGCCGGGAGGCAGCGCGTCATCGGTGACGTTCCTCCCCGAGACGGGAGCCGACATGCTGCGCCTGGTCGCCGTGGCCGTCGGGCTGCTCGTCGTGGGGGCGGGGACCGTGATGGTGGTCCGGCGGCGCCGCACCACCACCGACGCCGACTGATCGGACCGAGGGGGCCCCCAGCTGCTGCTGAGGGCCCCCTCCGTGCGTCCTGGCGACGTCAGCAGGCGCCGAGCTCCGCCCAGACGCCCCACTCGCCGGTGGTGCCGGGCTCCTCGCCCTGCGTCCACCACTTGGCCCGCCACTCGCGCCCGTCCCACGAGACGACGTCGCCCCCGGTGTAGACGCTGGCGCCGGCCCAGGCGGCGCTGGCGCAGCCCGGGTCCGTCGGGTCAGGGTCCGGCGTCGGGTCAGGGTCCGGCGTCGGGTCAGGGTCCGGCGTCGGGTCGGGGTCCGGCGTCGGGTCGGGGTCCGGCGGGGTCCCCGGCTCGACGGGTCCGGCGGGCCCGCTGAACAGACCGGCGGCGACGGCGTCGAGCAGGTGCGCGTCCTCGTCGCCCGACAGCTCCCACCACATGGCGCCGCCGAGGCCCTCGTCACGGATGTACGCCGCCTTCTGCGCGACGGTCTCGGGGGTGTCGAGCGTCCACCACTGGTTGCCGTCGTAGCGCCACGCAGCGCCCACCTCGGCGTCGTAGTACCCCGTGCCCAGGCTGCGCAGCACGTCGTAGTCCTCGTTGCCCGCCTCCCACGTGCCGGGGGCGGCACCGGACGCGGTGCCCCACGGCTGCGCGGACGTCACTCCCTGCCAGCCGCGGCCGTACATCGCCATCCCGAGCCCGAGCTGGGCGGGGTCGATGCCGGCTGAGACGTACTCACCGACGGCCTTGTCGACGGAGAACTGCCGGTGCGCGGGGCGCGGGTCCGCCGGGTCGTCGAAGAGGTTGAGCTGGTGACCCGTCAGCGCGGGGTCCCAGGCGCCGTGCAGGTCGTAGCCCTGGACGTTGCCGAAGTCGAGGGAGTCGAAGATCCGGGGATCGTTCCACCCGCCCGCCGCGATGTCCTCCGGGTTGGCCGGCAGGAAGGCGCTGAGCAGGTAGTCCTTGCCCGTCTGCGTGCCGTAGTCGTCGAGCTGGGACCGGAACTCCTCCAGCAGGAGCCGGAAGTTCTCGGCGTCGTTCTCCTCGTCGACGTGGTTGCCCTCCAGCCCGCTGTTCGTCCCGGGCCACTCCCAGTCGACGTCGATGCCGTCGAAGACGCCGGCGGCAGCGCCGGGGCCGCCCCGGCCGTCGATCGTCGGCAGGTTGCCCTTGAGGTACAGGTCGATGCAGGACGAGACGAACTTCTGGCGGGACTCGGGCGTCGCCGCGGCACGCGAGAAGTTCTTCGACCACGTCCACCCGCCGAGCGAGATCATGACCTTGAGGTCGGGATGGATCTCCTTGAGCTGCTTGAGCTGGTTGAACGACCCGGCCAGGGGCTGGTCCCAGGTGTCGGCCACGCCGGCCACGGAGTTCGCCGCCGTGTAGCCCATGCCGAAGTCCGCCCAGGCGTCGCCGGCACCGTCCGACCCGTTCGGCCCGGTGCCCTGGGCCTTGTTGGCGATGAAGCACTCGAGGCTCTGGTGATGGATGTTGCCGAAGGAGTAGTTGATGTGGGTCAGGGTCTCCGCGGCGCCCGAGGTGACCAGGTCCTTGACCTGGAAGTCGCGTCCGTAGACGCCCCACTGGGTGAAGTAGCCGACGTTGCGGAAGCCGTTGATCGCGCTGTCGCCGGACGACGACGGCGCCGCGCTCGCGCTGCTGGCGACGGCGCCGAGCGCCCCGGTGAGCGCGATCGCCGTCCCGGCGAGGGCCGCCGTCAGCCGGCGCCCTCTGCGTGCTGGTCTGGACATGGTGCCTTCCTCTCTGCGGGGCCCGACTGCTCTCTGCCGGGCCGGGGGGCACCGGCCGTGCGCGGGTGCGCACGGCCGGCGGTCTGGGACGGGGTCAGCAGGAGCCCTCGTCGGTCCACGGACCCGTGCCGCTCGACGGCACGTCGCCCTGGGTCCACCACCGGGCGGTCCACGCCCGTTCGCCGTGGGTCACGGGGGTGCCGCCGGTGTAGACGGCGGTCGAGCTCCACGCCGGTGCGTCGCACAGCGCCCCGGCACCGCCCCCGCCGCTTCCTCCGCCGTCGCCCCCGCCGCTGCCCGCCGGCACGTCGACGACGGTCACACCGCGCGGGTGGTCGCCGGTGGTCGCGTAGTCGACCCCGTCGACCGTGACGACCACGTTGGAGAACTGCGCGACCGGCAGGGCCCACTTCAGCTGGTTGGTGATCGAGCCACCGGACGGGATGCCACCGGTGGGCACCTGGAACGAGGCCGTGTGGAAGGTGGCGCCGAGACCGCCGACGTTCGGACCGGTGCGGCCCGGGGTCGTCGTCGTCCCGTACCCGGACCAGTCAGACATCGTGCCGGTGTCGGTGACCGAGTGCTGGAACGTGATCGTCGACCCGGCCGGGACGTCCCGGGCGCCGTGGTTGTGGAAGACGACCTTGGGAGCGATCGGGTAGTTGTTGTCCCCGAGCGCGAACTCGGTGTACTCCAGCGTGATGTCCAGCGCCTCGGTGGGCATCGGCCCCTCGGCCTTGGTGGCGCCATACGGGCCGGCGGACGACAACCTGTCGTGCATGAGGTCCACGAGCGTGCTGCCCATCTCGTGCTGGCCGGCGGACTCGTCGTAGGCGTAGTCCCCTGCCAGCTCCCAGATCATCAGTCCGCCCAGCCCCGTGTCGGCGACGTAGTCGGCCTTGGCCGCGATCGCCTCGTCGGCGTCGCCGGACAGGAACGTGCGGGTCTGGGCGTTCCACCACCACTCGTTCTTCGTGACGTCGTCGAAGTGCCGGGTGTACGACCCCTCGATCGTGGTCGGGACCCCGTAGGACTCGGCGTAGTCGCCCACCACGCCGTCCTCCAGGTTGAGCACGTGCCAGATCGGGTTGACCCCGGCCGGGACGGCGTTGCCCTGGGGGTCGGAGTCGTACCAGAGGTTGTCGATCCCCTCCGCCCCGTACCCGCACTTGTTGTTCGTCCCGGCGGGGCACGCGAAGCCGGCCGGTGCGGGCGCACGGCCGCCCATCCCGTGCACGCCCCCGGTCACGTCCTGGAAGCCGCGGGTGTAGAACGGGACGCCGAGGTTGATCCGGCCGGCCTGCATCGCCCCGCGGAAGTAGTGGGCCGCCCAGTCGCCGTTGAGGTAGCCGATGCCGTCGTAGGCGCCGTAGACGCCTCCGGCGGCGAGCTCGGGGTCCTTGCCGTCGTCGAACAGGGCCGCGTTCCCGCCCACGTACTCGTTCCAGGCCCCGTGCAGGTCGTACGTCATCATGTTGATGAAGTCGGCGTACTCGGTGATCTGGTGCACCTCCATGCCGCGCAGCAGCCACCCGGACGACGGCGAGGCGGTGGTCAGCAGGTAGTACTGGCCGTCCTCGGCGCCGGCCCGGTCCAGGTGCTCGCGCAGCGTCCGCATCAGGTCGACGTAGCCGTCGAAGAGCTGCCCGCGCCGGGCGTTGGAGAACTCGAAGTCGTCCGGGTTGCCGGCGTCGTTGTTCGACGTCGGGTACTCGTAGTCGATGTCGATGCCGTCGAACCCGTACTCGCGCACGAAGTCCACGACCGACTCCGCGAAGACGTCGATCCGCTCCTGCGACTCCGTCATCGTGTAGAAGCCGCCCGAGGCGACGCGCTCGCCGTCACCGTCGAAGTACCCGCCCGTCTCGGCCCAGCCGCCGACGGCGGGGATGATCTTGACGCCGGGGTTCTCGGCCTTGTGCTGGGCCAGCAGGTTGAAGTGGCCCGTGTACGGCAGGTCGGGGTCCATCTCCGCGCCGGGGACCTCGGGCCAGGTCATGTCGGTCGCGGGGTTGCCCTCGACGTGGGCGTTGACCGAGACCTTGTCGTCGGGGCCGACGTGGGCGAAGGCGTAGTTGATGTGGCTCAGCGACTCCCAGGGGATGTCGTTCGCGAGGTAGGCGGGCTGCCCGTTCTTGCCGGTGCGCCAGCTCGTGAAGTAGCCGATCACCCGGCGGTCGAGGCCGTTCGGCAGGATCTCGCGACCGTCCGTGTCGTAGACGTCGCAGTAGGGCGTGTCGGTGCCCGGCGTCGGGGCCATGCCGTCCGGTCGGCAGACCTCGTCCGGGTTGCCGGTCGCAGGGTCGGTCGGGGTCGCGGTCGGTTCCGGCTCGGGTTCCTCGGTCGGTTCCGGGGCGGGACCACCGCACGCCCCCTGCGAGGCCCACGGACCCCAGGCGGAGGCGCCGGGCTCGTCGCCCTGCGTCCACCACGAGGCGGAGTAGTTCACGCCGTCGTGCGAGGCGACGTCGCCCTGGGTGTAGACCGCGCCGGGGGCCCAGGCGGGGGCGCACTCGGTGGCCGCCACGGCGGACGGTGCCACGGCGGCGACCGCCAGGCCCGTGCTGCCGAGGACGACCGCGAGGACTGCCGCGCCGAGCCGGCGTCGGCGGGGGGACGGTGATCGCATCGGAGTCTCCCTGGGTCGAGCCGATGCCGCGTTGCATCGGTCGCTCAAAAGTAAGGAGTCTTGCCATTTAAGGCATCAGGAAATCCCACACGATCCCGGCGAGGCCTAGGTGTTTTCCACAACCGGCCATCCCGCGGGCGTGAGCGCCAGCACGACGAGCTCGGACCGTGTCCGGACGCCGAGCTTGCGGAACGCGCGGCTCAGGTGCACCTCGACCGTCCGCACCGACACGCACAACGCAGCGGCCACCTCCCGGTTGGTCATCCCGGCCGCGACCAGGCCCGCCACCTCCTCCTCACGGGCCGTGAGCAGGCTCGACCAGCCGGACCGGCCGGGCCGGGCGCGGGTGGTCGCAGCCCCTGCCGCCCGCCGGCTGGTGGCGATCGCCAGCAACGGGGGCCGGCCCGTCATCTGCCCGGACGTCCTGCCTGCCGCACCCCTCGCCGCCGGCGCCGCGCCACCGGCCGCCGCGACGGCGGCCTCCGTCCAGCGCGGACCGGTGCTCTCCAGCGCGGTCGCCACCGCGTCCGTCCGGGCCGGGTCCAGCGCGTCGAGCCGACGGCAGAGCACCGCCGCCAGGCCACCGGCGACGTGCGCCACGGGCAACCGGACCACGGCGTCGTCCAGCACCGTCGCGGCCTCCTCGACGGCAGCGGTCCGCAGCAGCAGCAGCGCCTGCACCACGCGCACGTGCGCCTCCGCCGTCGGGGACAGCGCACCGGTCGCTCGCGGCCAGCGCCCCGGTCGGGGCGGGGCCGGCTCGAGCCCCAGGACCAGCCCGGCCAGCCGTTCCGCGGCCGCCTGGGCGTCGGTGTCGAGGACGCGCAGGCACCCGACGATCCCCGTCATCGCCGCACGGTCGGCGCGGGAGGCCGTGACGTGGACGAGCGGTTCGACCAGTCGAGCGAGCCGGGCTCCCGGGCCGGCGGGCCGGACGGCGGCCCACGCCGCCCCCGCGACCGTGCTGCCGGCGCGCAGCGCCCCGACGGCGGCCGCGCAGTGCTCGGCAGCCCGCGCCACCGACGGCACGTCGCAGCCGGCGGCCCGGCGCAACCAGTCCTCGGCGTCGACGAGGTGACCACCCCACAGCGCAGCACGTCCCGCGGCGAGGAAGGCTCGGGCCCGACGTTCCCCCGTGCCGTGGCTCGCTGCTTCCCGGGCGACCTCCTCGGCGGCCTCGACGGCCCCCCGGTCGGCGAGGGCCGCAGCCAGCTCGACCAGCCCGTCGGCGAGGAGCGCGTCACCCGCCACGGTGCTGAGCGCGGTGTGCCACAGGGCCGCGCCGTGCTCGCCGCACTCGCGCGACGCCCGGGCCAGCGCCACGTGCGCCGCGGTCCGCGCCGCGAGGTCGGCGTCGTCGTGCACGAGGCACCGCAGGGGTGCGTCGACCACCCGGAACCGCCCGTCCGCGAGCTCGATGCCGGCCGCTGCGGGACCGTCGAGCAGGGACCTCACCGACGGCCCGACGGCCCGGACCAGGACGTCGGCCCGGTCGGTGACCGCGACCGCGGCGCACAGCAGGACCCGTCGCCCGTCCGCCTCGAGGGCCGCACCCGACCGGCCCGACCGGCCCGCGGGCACGGTCGGCAACGGGTCCGGCAGGAGCGCGGTGCCGGCCAGGTGCTCGGGACGCAGCACGGCGGCGACCTGCGCGAGGGCGGTGAGGTCCCCGCCGACCGCCCGGTCGAGCCGGGCGGCGACGTGCGGTGCGACCGGCGTGCGAGATTCGGCACCGAGGCCGGCGAGCACCTCGGCGATCCGGTGCGAGGTCATCGTCAACCTCCGGGGCGACCGTCACCGATCGGTGCAGGTCAGCAGCTCAGGGCGGATTTGTTAGGTCCCCGACTCCCGTCAGGTCTCCACCATGATAGTGATCGGTCCGTCGTTCACCAGCTCGACCGCCATGTCGGCCCCGAAGACCCCCGTGGACACCTCGATCCCGCGCCCCCGCAGGTCGGCCACCACCGCGTCGACCAACGGCTCCGCCACCGGCCCGGGCGCAGCCCCCTGCCACGTCGGCCGCCGCCCCTTGCGCACGTCCCCGTACAGCGTGAACTGGCTGACCACGAGCACCGGTGCACCCTCGTCGGTCACCGACCGCTCGTCGCGCAGGATCCGCAGCTCGGCGATCTTCCGGGCCACGGTCGCGGCGTCGTCGGGCCCGTCGTCGTGCGTCACCCCCACGAGCGCCACGATCCCCGGACGGTCGAACGCACCGACCACCTCGCCCGCGACCGTCACGCTCGCCCGCGAGGCCCGCTGCAGCACAGCCCTCATGCCTGCTCCTGCTGCCCGACGGCGGAACCTGCACGCAGCGCGCCCTCGAACGCCGGGCGGACCTCGCCCACCGGGCGCCCCCCGCCCAGCACCGGGACGTCCCCCACGGCGGCCAACGCCTCCGCGTCCGCGCCCGGGGTCTCGAGCGCTCCCGCGCGTCGCAGAGCCGCCGCCAGGACCGTCGGACGCGGACGCGCCGCACCGTCCAGCACCTTGAACGCCAGTGCCGACCCGTCCGGCAGACCGGCCGCGCAGACCCCGTCGGCACCGATCTTCGCCACCAGCCCCGGGACAGCCCGCATCGCCAGCGTGTCCTCACGCCCCGTGCCGGCCACCATCTGCGGGTGCGCGCTCATCGCTCGCGCCACCCGCGCCGTCGACTCCTCGCCGCCACGCGCCGCCGCACCCGCCAGCCGGCCGAAGGCCCGTGCCAGGCCGGCCAGCGTCGTCGCGAACAACGGCGCCCCGCACCCGTCGGTCGTGACCTGGGAGGGCTCCACCCCGGTGAGCTCCGCGACGGCGGCCCGCACCTCCCGCTGGAGCGGGTGGTCCGGGTCCAGGTACCCGTCGGTGGTCCACCCCGCGGCGAGGCAGGTCGCCAGCATGCCGGCGTGCTTGCCCGAGCAGTCCTGGGTGATCGACGCCGCGACCCGCCCGGCACGCAACCAGTCCGCGGCCGCGGGCGGGTACATCGGCAGGGTCGGCGTGTTCGCCAGCGCACCCTCGTCCAGCCCGGCACGGGCGAGGATCGCCCGGACGCCGTCGCGATGCTCCGGCTCCCCGTTGTGGCTCGCCGCCACGAGCGCCAGCAGGTCCGGCGGCAGGTCGAGGCCGGCCCTGACCATCGCCACGGCTTGCAATGGCTTGACGGCCGAGCGCGGCCAGATCTCCACCGTCGGGTCCCCGGCAGCGACCACGACGTCCCCGGCAGGGTCCAGCACGACGAGGTGCCCCAGGTGCACCGACTCGACGAGGTCGCCGCGCACGACCTCCGCGAGCGGGACCGCACCCTGGGCGATCGAGGCGCTCACCAGCCGCTCGGGCCCTGGCGGCGACCCTTGCCGTTGCCGTAGGGCCGCAGCTTCGGGCGCATGTCGGCCAGGTACACGATGGCCGCGACCACCGCGATGATGTTGAGGAAGCCCAGCCGGCCCGGGCTCCCGCCCGCCGGGAGACCGAGGAAGCCGAGCAGGGCGGCGACGCCGAGGATCAACAGCCAGATCGGCTTGCTGAGCCTGCCCTCGGACGTGAAACCGTGCGCGGGCCGACGGGCCGCATCCACGAGGGCCCACACCTGCACGACGAAGACGACGATCGCCAGGCCGGCGAGCACGAAGAGCTGAAGGGACGCGATCACGGCCCCAGGTTACGGGAGAACGCGCAGACGCCGGTCCCGCGCGGCGAGGGCGACCTGCTCGTCCCAGGCGGCGACCAGGGTGTCGTCGTGCGCGACCGTGAGCGCGCTCGCCACGTGCACCGCGTCGCCCCCGCGCAACGGGTGCGGCCCGGAGGCCAGCTCGGCGGCCGCGTCGGCCACCTGCGCGGTCAGCTCCACGACGTGCAGCGCCGACCACAGGGCCGTCCAACGGTCGAGCGCCCGACGGCGGGCGACAGGATCGAGGACGCCGGCCCGCTCGCCCGCGGCGAGCGTGGCCCGCAGCTCGGTGTCGGCCAGCCGGGAGGTGACGACGACGTCCGCGCGGTTCCACAGGGCGCTCGCCAGCGCGGACCCCTGCTCGGCGACGCACAGCTTCACGAGCGCGCTGGCGTCGAAGTAGACGAGTGCCATCGGTTCCCCGGGTTCAGCGACGGATGCGGCGGACGAGGCCCGACAGGCCGGAGCGTGAGGTGCCGTTGCCCGCCCCGACCGCCTGCGCCGTCGTCGGCACCGCGTGGTGGGGCCGCTCGGCCTGCGCCGGCGTGAGCAGGCCGTCCCGGACGAGCTCGCTGACCAGGTCTGCGCTCCCGACGCCCGTGAGCCGTGCGACGGGCACCCCGCGTTCGGTGATGACGACGTCCTCGCCGTCGCGAGCCTTCTCGATCCACGACTTCAGCTCGGCGCGCAGGGCGCTGACGGAGACCTCCATGACCAGCGACGGTACACCCACGGGCGGCGACCGAACAGGGCAGTCAGCGCTCGTGGCCCCCGAAGAGCATCCGGACCAGCAGGAGCATGAAACCGATCCACCCGACCACCAGCGCCAGCCACGCCCACGCCCATCCGAGCGTCGACCCACCGACGACGAAGGCGACGAAGGCCGCCACCCAGATCACCACGGTGAGGATGCCGAACCGTGCGGCGGCCTGCGGATCACGGTCGAACCGGTCGCCGACGGTGCCGTGCGCGCTCACGACCTCCCGGAACCACGCCTTCCTGCGGTTGGTCTGCGTGGCGCCGAGCCCGGCGAACAGGGCAGCCCCGGCGACGACCGACGGCGCGGCGAGCACCGTGAGCCACAGCTGCCCGGAGGTCACGGCGACGCCGACGAACCCCAGGCCGACGACGACCAGCCCGGCGGCGAGCCCGTACCCGGCGGCCCGTGGAGCGGGGGCCGGGTGGCGGGTGGTGGTCTCCTGGGCGAGGGAGCTGCCCACGATCCACCCGGTCCCGAGCCCCGCACCCAGCACCCATCCGGCGAGCCCGCCGACAGGGGCCGCGAGAACCCCGCTCAGGCCGAGGACGATCAGGACCAGGAGCGCCGCCGTGCCGGCCGCGGCGATCACGAGGCTCACGACGAAGGCGGGTCGCGGGCGCACCCTGTTCGCCAGCACGGCCTGTGCCGTCGAGGTGTAGGCGACCGGGGACGACCTCGAGCCCGTCGGGGCGTCCGGCTCCATCGTCCCGGCAGCATCGGCGATGACGGCGTGCAGTTCGCCGAGCTCGTCGACGGCGCGCCGGGCGGCCTCCGAGGGTGCCGTGCCTGCGGCCTCGATCTCGGCGGCCCGGGCGACGAGGTTCGTCCGGATCTCCTCCTTGAGGTCCTGGACCTCTGCGGTGAGCTCGACGCCGGCGAAGGCGTCGTCGAGGAGGCGGTGGACGGCGGTCATGAGCGTGGTTCCTTGTCTGTCAGCAGGAGGGTGTCCACGACGTCGCGCGTGGCGACCCACGCGGCGACGTTGCGGCGGAACACGGCGCGTCCGGCGTCGGTGATCCGGTAGTACTTGCGGCGCCCGCCCTGGGACTCGTCTCCCCAGTAGGCCTCGACCAGCCCGTCCTTGGCGAGGCGGCGGTACGTCGCGTAGAGGGTGGCCTCCTTGATCTCGTGCGTGCCACCGGTGGCGTCGCGGATCGTCTTGTAGATCTCGAAGCCGTAGCGATCGCCGCGACGCAGGGTCGCGAGGACGATCGTGTCGGTGTGGCCGCGGAGGAGGTCGGCGGAGAACGCTTCCTCCGCCGCGGGGCGCTGAGAGGGATGGATCACAGCAGGTACTGTACCTGATCAACTACTTGTCGCCGCGCGCGGCCTGATCGACCGTGGCAGGCTGCTCGGCAGGCGAGCCCCCCAGGGAGGACCCGGCGTGACGGCGCAGAGCACCGACCCGCAGGCGCTACCGCAGTCGAAGATCTGGGCGATCTTCGGCGGACTCATGCTCGCCATGCTGCTCGCGGCCCTCGACCAGACGATCGTGGCCACCGCGCTGCCCACCATCGTCTCCGACCTGGGTGGCGCCGAGCACCTGTCCTGGGTCGTGACCGCCTACATGCTGGCCACCACGGCGACCACCGTGCTGTGGGGCAAGCTCGGTGACCTGCTCGGCCGCAAGGTGCTGTTCATCGTCTGCATCGTCATCTTCCTCGGCGGTTCGATGCTGTGCGGCACGTCGAGCTCGATGGGCGAGCTCGTCGCCTTCCGAGCACTGCAGGGCGTCGGCGGTGGCGGCCTGATGGTCCTCAGCCAGGCGATCATCGGCGACGTCGTCTCCCCGCGCGAGCGCGGGAGGTACCAGGGTCTGTTCGGTGCCGTCTTCGGCGTCTCGTCGGTCGCCGGACCGCTGCTGGGCGGCTGGTTCGTGGACAACCTGTCCTGGCAGTGGGTCTTCTACATCAACGTCCCCCTCGGCATCGTGGCACTGGTGGTCGTCGCGGCCGTGCTGCCACCCGTCACCCCGCGCGACCGGCCGAAGATCGACTACGCCGGCATCGTCCTGCTCGCCGTCGTCTCCACCGCGATCGTGCTCACGACCAGCCTCGGAGGCACGACGTGGGGCTGGAGCTCGGTCCAGGTGTACTCCCTGGTCACCGTCGCCGTGGTGGGGATCGTGGCCTTCGTGCTCGTCGAGCGCCACGCCCCCGAGCCCGTGCTGCCGCTGCACCTCTTCCGCAACCGGGTGTTCTCCGTCGCGGCCGTCGTCGGGTTCGTCGTCGGGTTCGCGATGTTCGGCGCCATCACCTACCTGCCCCTCTACCTGCAGACCGTCAAGGGCTCCACCCCCACCATGTCCGGCCTCGAGATGACCCCGATGATGCTGGGGCTGCTCCTCACCTCGATCGGTTCCGGGCAGCTCATCACCCGCACCGGTCGGTACAAGGTCTTCCCGATCGTCGGCACCGCGATCACCACCGTCGGGCTCTACCTGCTCTCCCTCATGGACCGCGACACCACCACCCTCCAGTCGAGCCTGAGCATGTTCGTGCTCGGCACGGGGCTCGGCATGGTGACGCAGGTCCTGGTCATCGCCGTGCAGAACGCCGTCGCCTACCGGGACCTCGGCACGGCGACCTCGGGCGCCACGTACTTCCGCACCATCGGGTCGTCCGTGGGCGTCGCGGTGTTCGGCACGATCTTCGCCAACCAGCTCGTCACGAACCTCTCGGCCGGCGTCCCGGCGTCTGCGGAGGGATCGTGCGCCCCCGCCGCCCTCGGGGCGTCGGTCGAAGGTCTCGCCCAGTGCCCGCCCGAGGTCCAGGGCTGGTTCCTCGACGGGTACGCGGACACCCTGCAGACCGTCTTCCTGTGGGCCGTGCCGGTCGCGGTCGTCGCCTTCGCCCTGGCGTGGCTGCTCCCCCAGGTCGAGCTGCGCACCGCGACGCGGGACGCCGAGCCCGGCGTCGCCGCCGGCCAGGCCGCCGGCGAGTCGTTCGCCCTGCCGTCCAGCCGCACCTCGCTCGAGGAGCTGCGGATGATCCTCTGGCGCCGGGTCGGCGCGCAGGACCCGCTACGCGTCTACGAGGTCACGGCCTCCGACGCCGACCTCTCCCCCGAGGAGGCCTGGATGGTCACCCGCGTCTCGCTGAAACGGTCGCGGGAGGTGGCGGTCATGGCGGAACGCAGCCACGTCTCCGAGCAGACCGTCCGGCACGTCGCGGCGGGGCTCGCGGCGCGAGGTCTCGTCGTCGTCGACGGGGACACCGTGACCGCCAACGACCAGACGGACCTCTCGGCGGAGATCCTGCGCGAGGCCGAGCGCCGCCGCCTCCAGCAGCTCGTCGCCGAGTGGCCCGGTGACGAGCCCGAGGTCGACGCGCTCGCCGACGAGGTCACGGCGCTGATCTTCACCGACGCCACCGACTGACGCACAGGTCCCGGGTGAGGTCAGAGCTCCGGGAGGTGGTCGCGCGCGGCCCGCGGGTCGAGCCCGCTCGCCTCGAGGGCGTCCACCACCGGTGATCGCAGCAGCACCACGAGCGACGCCACCCGCAGGTCCCCGTCGCCCAGCGCGTGCGGGTCGGCCGCCTCGGCCACGGCCGCCAGCACCTCCCGGGCCTCCTCGAACGAGCCTCCCCCGCCGACGGCGGAGGCCAGCAGCCGCGCCCCGCCGGCGAACCGCTCCACCTCGTCGGCCAGCACCCCGACCTCGGGCCACGTCCCGTCCGGCCCGACGACGGTCGGGGCGCGCCGTGCGAGCAGCCGCACGCTGCGCATGGCGCGGTCCACCAGCACCGCCTGCGCGACGAGCTGGTGGATGTCTCCCCGCTGCCCCCGGTTGACACCCATCCGCGCGATCTCCTCGGCCTTGCGGGCGGTGGCGCTCCAGTCGGCCAGCACCGCCTCCGACGCGCGGCCGCGCACCAGGGCCCCGCCCAGATCCTCCATGTCGTGGTCGCGCAGCCCGCGGCCGACGGCCTCCAGGGTCTCGGCGAGCTCCGTCGTGGCCTCGTACGCCAACGACCGCAACCGCCGCAGGGGGTCGCTCGGCAGCAGGAGGGTGACGGCCAGCGCCACGAGGCCGCCGACGGCGGCGTCCGTCCACCGTCCGAACGCCCCGTCGTGCGCGACGGCGGCCGGCAGGCCCACGACCACGATGGCCTGCACCCCGGCCTGGGTGACCAGCAGCGGACCTCGGTCGATGAACCGGGCCAGCACCGCGGACAGCAGCAGCACGACGGTGAGCTGCCACCAGCCGGTACCGATGAGCTCGACGATGACCTCACCGATCCCGACGCCGACGGCGACCCCGACCGCCACCTCGGCGACCTTGCGGAGCTCCCGGTCGAACGAGAAGCCCAGGCACACCCAGGCCGCGACGGCCGCGAAGAACGGCTGGTCGTGCCCGAGCACCAGCCGGGCCAGCAGGTAGGCCACACCGGCGGCCAGGGACGCCTGGACGATCGGCCAGAATCCCGACCGTACCCGCGCGACGCCCTGGCGGATGCGGATCCGTCGCACGAGCGTGCGCACCGCAGCACCCGCCGCAGCGCCCGCCTCGCGCGGGTCCGGGGGTCTCACCGCACGATCACAGCAGGCCGGGGGCTCCGTCGCCACTGCGCGGGGTCAGCCCCCGCATCGTCGCGCCACGCCCCTCCGGCCGGTCGGCCGAGACCCCCTCGCCGGGGACGATGGTCTCCTGGGTCGCGTCGACCACGAGCTGCTGGGCGTCGGCACCCGCGCCGACGGTCCCCACCACCACGAGCGGGGCGTCGTCCGGCAGGCTCCGCTTGACCACGGCGAGCGCCACCGGCCCGAGCTCGTGGTGGCGCGCGACGGACGTCACCGTGCCGACCACCTTGCCGTCCACGCCGTCCCGCCTGACCTCGGCGCCGGCGTCGGGCACCACGTGCTGCGACCCGTCGAGGTGCAGCATGACCACGCGGCGCGGCGGCCGGCCCAGGTTGTGCACCCGGGCCACCGTCTCCTGGCCGCGGTAGCAGCCCTTGTGCAGGTGGACGGCGGTGCGCAGCCAGTCGAGCTCGTGCGGGACGGAGCGGTCGTCGACCTCGCGGGCGAGCCGCGGTCGCCACGCCTCGACCCGCAGCGCCTCGGTCGCCCAGGTGCCCGCGAGTCGCCAGCCGGCAGCCTCCCGCGCGGCGACCGCGTCGTCGAGCGTGTCGCGCGGCACGAGCACGAGCCGCCAGTGCCGGTCGGCCCCGGGGTGCTCCTGCTCGGCCGGACCGTACCGGGTGCCGCCGACGGCGACGCGCGGCCAGGTGTCCCACCACGTGACGGGCTCGTCCTGCGTGCCCTCGGCGGCGACCGGCTCGCCGAGCGCGGCGTAGTCGTCGGTGACGTCGTCGATCTCCACGCGCATCATGAAGCGCATGCGCGTCAGCCAGGCGACCAGCGGCTCCACGTGGTCACGCTCGGTGACCAGCCAGGTGGAGGTGCCGTCGTCGACGACGGCGAGCGCGTGCTCGATCCGCCCTTGCGGGGACAGCACGAACAGCTCGGTCGAGGTGCGCGGAGCGAGGTGCTCGACGTCCTGCGACGTGATCGAGTGCAGCCAGCTCAGCCGGTCGGGCCCGGTGAGGCGGACCACGCCCAGGTGCGACTGGTCGACGACGGCGCCACCGCGGTCGAGCGCCCGCTGCTCGGCGACCGGGTCGCCGTAGTGCCAGGCGATGCCTTCGTCCGGCCCGGTCGCGGCGACGGCACCGGTCCGGGCGAGGAACGGGCTGCGGTACGTCATGAGGCGTCGTCGACCCGGTCGAGCTCGCCGGAGGCGTAGGACCCCATGGGGTGACCGAAGGCGGCCAGCTCCTCGAGCCACAGCAGGCGGCCCTCGACGTTGCCGTAGAGCCGCTTGGCGGCGGTGACCTCGGAGGCGGTCGACGTGCGCGCCACGAAGTCCGTGGCCAGGTCGACCCGGCCGTCGCCCACGATGCCGAGGAACAGCGAGAGGCGGCCGGAGGCGTCCGTGACGAGCACCTCGAGCGGCTGCTTGCCCTCCGGGACGTCGTCGGGGCGCTCGCTGGAGACGCGCCAGTACCCGGTCTCGGTGGACCACACGGTGTCGAAGGCGTCGTCGCCCCCGGTCGTCTCGCCGTCCGCGGCCGCGCCGGACTGCACGCGCAGCGTCGAGGTGAAACGCAGGTACGGGCCGCCGTCGTGGTCGAACACCAGGTCCTGGCGGAACGGCGTCTCGGTGATGCCCTCGTACTTGATGACACCGCCGCCCGTCCACCGGCCCACGAGCCAGGCGAGCGGGTACACCTCGGGGGCGAGGCCCTCGGGGAAGGCGAAAGGCATCAGCGCTGGCCCTGGAACAGCTTGTAGACGACGTAGCCCGCGAACCAGGTGATCACGCCGACCGTGACAACCAGGAGGCTGGTGAAGAAGATCTCGAGTGCGTGGACCGACATGGCTCGATCGTACCCACCGACGCACGGTTAGGGTCGACGCTATGACCGAGACCACATCGCCGCGCTCCCTCGTCGTCAAGACCACGGCCGGCACGGAGCGGCCCGAGGCGACGAACCAGGCGCTGACGGTGGCGGCCGCCGCCGTCGCGTCCGGGGTCGACGTCTCGCTGTGGCTCACCGGGGAGTCGGCGTGGTTCGCGCTGCCCGGCAGGGCGGCCGATCTCGAGCTGGAGCACGCGGCGCCGGCCGCGGACCTCCTCGAGGCGGTCCTCGCGGCCGGCACGGTCACGTTGTGCACCCAGTGCGCGGCGCGGCGGGGCATCGGCCCCGACGACGTCGTCCCGGGTGTGCGGATCGCGGGCGCGCCGGTGTTCGTCGAGGAGACGCTGCGCCCGGGGGCCCAGGCCCTCGTCTACTGACGCATCGCTACCGACGCGTCGCTGCCGACGCCCCGCGCCGGCGTCAGACCCGGGCGCCCCGGAAGCGTCGGCCGAGCAGGTACAGCTCGCACCCCAGGCAGAGGCCCACGGTCGCGTTGAGCGCCGCCGCCAGGAACGCGATCCCGGCCGCCCAGGGCACGGCCGCGAGAACCCCGCCGAGACCGAGCGCGACACCGGTGCCGGTGACGACGAGGCCGACGAGCTGGGCGAACCGGGGCGGTCGCGGGTCCTCCAGGTGCTCCGGGGGCCCCAGGCGCGGCCTGACGAGGACACGGAACAGCAAGCCCTGCCACGTCGCGTGCGTGCCGACCAGCGCCCCGGGCAGGAAGCTGAGCGCGACGACGGCGAGCAGCACGAGCGCCTCGGTCCGCGGACCGATCAGGACGACGACGGCGAGCAGCACCGCGGTGATGCCCGCGCCGACGCGGGGTCCTCGGGGGTCGATGCCCGCCGGCGGCGCGGTCTGCGGGCCAGGTCGGTCCGTCGAGGTCATGCGTTCCTCCCGGAAGGCAGGTCGGTGGGTGCGGCGGCGTCGAGCGCGGCACGCGCCTGGTCGGGTGTCATCGCGCCGGACGCCCGGGCCACCTCGGCCCCGGCGGCGTCGAGCACGATCACGGTGGGGGTGCGCAGC
This sequence comes from Isoptericola halotolerans, assembly GCF_013149785.1. Lineage (GTDB taxonomy): Bacteria > Actinomycetota > Actinomycetes > Actinomycetales > Cellulomonadaceae > Isoptericola > Isoptericola halotolerans. The sequence goes on along the minus strand of NZ_JABEZU010000002.1, from coordinate 217,581 downwards.
ACCTGGGCGCGGCGCACGAGATCGAGATGCTCGGTGGCGTCCACCTCGACGTGCGCGACGTCGGGGCCGGCGAGCGCCGCGAGGGTGCGGGCGGTGGAGCGGCACGCCGCGCACACCGGCGCCGAGAACTGCAGGAAGGTGGCCCGCGCGCCGGGCGCGGCGCCGAGGGCCGCGAGGTCCTCGTGCCAGGCCGTCGACGCGACGGCACGAGCGGCACCGACGCGGACCTGCCCCTGTCGACGGCGCCACACGAGCGCGACGGCAGCGGTCAGCACGACGAGCGCGACGAGGACCGCTGTCTGCTGGGCCATGCCGACCTCCTTTCGTGGGTGCGGTCGTCGACGGGAACAGATCGGTTTGCATGAATGTTCCCGCTACCGTGGTCGTGGCGTGCGCCCGTAGCGTACGCGCTCCGATCCCGGCACAGCCGCCCCGCACCCGACATCAGGTGCCCGGCACCGTCGGGTATCCAGGAGGACCTCATGACCGCACCCACCCGGCAGTGGAACGACCTGGTGATCCCGGCCGCCGGCACGTACGAGCTCGACGTCGCCCACCAGCGCATCGGCTTCCTGGCGATGCACATGATGGTCAGCCCCGTCCGGGGCCAGTTCGACACCGGCAGCGCGGTCATCCACGTCGGGCAGGACCCGCTCGCCTCGACCGTCACCGCCACCATCGACGCCGCGTCGATCGGTACGGCCCACCCCGACCGGGACGCCCACCTGCGGAGCCCGGACTTCCTGGACGTCGAGAACTTCCCCACGATCGAGTTCCGTTCGACGGGGGTGGAGTGGAACCCCGCGCCGGACCCGATCTTCTCGTGGGCGGCGCTCAAGGGCCGCACTCCCGGCCGGGACATCGACACCGGCCGGGCGACGGCCGGCTCGAGGACCAGGTTCGTGCTGCACGGCCACCTGACGATCCGCGGCATCACGCACCCGATCGCGCTCGACGCCGAGTTCGGCGGTGTCGGCACCGACCCCACCGGCCGCCACCTCTTCGGCTTCAGCGCGACGGCGGACTTCGAGCGGGAGAAGTTCGGCCTGCTGTGGAACGTGGCCCTGGAGGCCGGTGGCGTGCTGGTGGCCAAGACCGTGCGGATCGAGATCGCCGGAGAAGCCGTCCGCGTCAGATGACGACGCGCCCCACCACGAAGACCAGGATCCCCGTGACCACGACGGGGACCGCCGACGCGGACAGGCCCGCCCGGCGGCGGGACAGCGCCGGCTGCCGTTCGAAGAGGAACCGCAGCGCCGCCGAGACGAGCCCGGCGACGAGCCCCGCCAGAGCACCGGTCGACGGCTCGACGTCGGGCACGACCGCCCCCGCTGCAGCCCCTGCCGCCGCACCGAACGCCACGGAGAGCAACGACCCGGTCCACCCGCCCGCGAGGGGGAGGGCCGAGACGGCCGACGCCACGGCCAACGCGACCGCGCCGGTCAGCACCAGGGCCGCCCCGGCGTCCGAGCGCCCCGTGGCCACCCACCCGGAGGCGGACACGGCGACGACGATGCCCGCGGTCATGCCGCTCACCGACTCCACCAGGCGTGGGCGACCCCCTCGCCGGAGCATCTGAGCCACGAACGCCAGGACTAGGGCCATCGCGATGACCACGGGGACGTGCCGCAGCACGGGCTCGTCGGGCGTCGCCCAGGCGACCGCCACCCCGCCGAGACCGGCGATCAGGACGACGAGCACGGTCGCGCCGTCGGCGGGCAGGCGCAGGAGAGCGGCCCACCCGACGGAGACGAGGACCACGAGGACCGCGGCGGCCGCCGTCGTCCACAGCGGTCCCAGGTACGCCGCCGCAGCGACGAAGGCAGCGAGCGCAGCGGTCGTCACGGCACGGGTCGTCACGGTCACGTCGAAGAGTCTCGCATGCCGACCCGTTGTGACCTGCGGCGCACGGCACGGTACCTTGGCCACCACCGGTGGCGGGAGGAGGTACGCGTGGCCGAGCTGTTGATCCTGACGCCCGCGACGGGCGGGTCGGTCGAGGTACTACCTGCGCTCGGTCTGCTCTCGCACAAGGTGCGCGTGCTGCCGATGGAGCCGTCCGCGCTGGTCGACGCCCCCGACTCGGACGTCGTGCTCCTCGACGCACGCCGTGACCTGGTCGCCGCGCGCACCACGTGCCGCCTGCTGCACGCGACCGGGCTCACCGTGCCCCTGGTGCTGGTGCTGACCGAGGGCGGCCTGACGGTGGTCAACCACGAGTGGGGCGCCGACGACCTGCTGCTCGAGAACGCCTCGCCCGCCGAGGTGGAGGCCCGGCTGCGGCTCGTCATCGAGAAGTCCGCCCACGGGCCCGCCGACGACGCCCCGCAGGAGATCTCTGCGGGCGAGCTCGCGATCGACGCCGGCGGCTACACGGCCCGGCTGCGCGGCCGACCGATCGACCTGACCTACAAGGAGTTCGAGCTCCTCAAGTACCTCGTGCAGCACCCCGGCCGGGTCTTCACCCGCGCCCAGCTCCTGCAGGAAGTCTGGGGCTACGACTACTACGGCGGCACCCGCACGGTCGACGTGCACGTGCGGCGTCTGCGGGCCAAGCTCGGTCCCGAGCACGAGCAGCTCATCGGGACGGTCCGCAACGTCGGCTACCGCTTCGACCCGCCGAAGGAGCCCCGCGACGACGAGGGCGACGACCCGGGTTCCGGCGCGAAGGGCTCCGCGCGAGTGTCCTCCGGCGGCTGAGCCGGTAGGTTCGGCGCGTGACCGCCATGCCCGACACCGACTACACGTCCGCCCTCGTGGAGGGTCCGTGGCGTCATGAGTTCGTCCCGGCGAACGGATCACGCTTCCACGTCGCGGTGGCCGGACCGGCACGCACCGGCACCGACCAGGCCCCCCTCGTGCTGTTCGTGCACGGCTTCCCGGAGTTCTGGTGGGCCTGGCGTCACCAGCTCGTAGCCCTGGCCGACGACGGCGTGCGGGTGGCCGCCATGGACCTGCGAGGGGTCGGCGCCTCCGACAAGCCGCCGTCCGGGCACGATGTCCCGACCCGCACCCGCGACGTCGCCGGGGTGGTCCGCTCGCTCGGTCACGACCGTGCCGTCGTCGTCGGCTCGGGCACCGGTGGCGTCCTGGCCTGGGCGATGGCCGCCCTGCAGCCCGCGGTGACGGCGGGGGTCGCCGCCCTGGCCGCACCCCACCCGCTGCGTCTGCACGTGCCCGGGCGCCGGCTGCTGACCCCGCTCGCGCGGCGGACCCTCGCGCTCTACCAGGTGCCCTCGGTGGCCGAGCGCCGCCTCACGGACGGCCAGGAGGTGGAGCGGGTGCTCGGCGCGGGCGCCGCCCGACCGATCGCTCCCGACGCCGTCGACCGGTACCGGGAGGTCATGCGCGTGCCGTTCGCGGCGCACAGCGCGGTGGACTCGGTGCGATGGCTGACGCGCTACGCCGTCCGCCCCAGCGGACGGCGGTTCCTCTCGGCGCTGCGCCGCCGCATCGACGTCCCGGTCCTGCAGGTGCACGGCGCGCGGGACGGGTTCGTCCGGACCGCCACGGCCGACGTCGACGGCGCGGCCCTGGCCCGCGACTTCCGGTTCGAGGTGGTCGACGGTGCGGGCCACTACCTCGCCGAGGAGGACCCGGGAGCGGTCACCGCGCTGCTCGCCGACTGGCTCCCCCACGCCCTCGACGCGAGATAGCGCTCCTCCCGCCGGACACCGTGGCGCTCAGGCCCGCCCGCCCGTGCGGACGAGCGCCTGCGCCGCGGTGGGGTCGACCTCCCCCATGCCGCGCGACGGGCACCAGCGCGCGACCGGGCAGGCACCGCACGCCGGCCGTCGCGCGTGGCAGACCCGCCGACCGTGCCACACGAGGTGGTGGCTCAGCATCGTCCAGTCCTTGCGGGCGAAGAGCTCGCCGACCGCGTGCTCGACCTTGACCGGATCGGTCTCCTCGGTGAACCCGAGCCGGCGGGCGAGTCGCCCGAAGTGCGTGTCCACGGTGATGCCCGGGACCCCGAACGCGTTGCCCAGCACCACGTTCGCCGTCTTGCGCCCCACGCCGGGCAGCGTGACGAGGTCCTGCAGGCGGGCCGGGACCTCGCCGTCGAACCTCTGCACGAGCGCCCGGCCCAGGCCGATGACGGCCCGGGTCTTGGCGCGGTAGAAGCCCAGCGGGCGCAGGATCTCCTCCATCTCGGCCGGCTCGGCGGCCGCCAGGGCGGGCGCGTCCGGGTAGCGGGCGAACAGCGCCGGCGTCGTGGCGTTGACCCGCACGTCCGTGGTCTGCGCCGACAGGACCGTGGCGACCAGCAGCTCGAGCGGGGTGGTGAAGTCCAGCTCGGCGCGCGCCTGGGGGTACGTCTCGGCGAGGACGCGGTCGATCCGGCGAGCCCGCCGGACGAGTGCCAGGGGCGACTCCCCCGTCGGGGTAGGCTGCTGGGGCTTCACGGCGGTCATCTCGGCAGCGTATCGGCCACTCTCCGACAACACCGGGCGACCCTGCCAGGAACCGCGGACCTCCCCCGTTCGTTCGCCGAGGAGCCACCCGAGCCAGGCCTCCAGGCACGAAAGCCCTGCGTGAGGCAGACTGAGACCTGGAACACATTTCGAGACAGCACCGTCCCGCGCGGACGCGACCTGAGAACGTGAGGAATCCTGTGGACGACACCGTCGTGCTCTCCGCCCCCCTCTTCGCGGACATGGACAGCGAAGAGTCGAAGGCGCTCTTCGAGTCCATGGTCCCCGTCGAGCTGACCCGCGGAGACGTCCTGTTCCGCGAGGGAGAGCCGGGCGACCGCCTCTACGTGATCGCGCAGGGCAAGATCAAGCTCGGTCGCCGCTCCAGCGACGGCCGCGAGAACCTGCTGTCGATCCTCGGGCCGGGCGAGATGTTCGGTGAGCTGTCCCTGTTCGACCCGGGCCCGCGCACCGCCACGGCCTCGTCCGTCTCGGACGCGCTCTGCTACGAGCTGCGGCACCAGGCGCTGGTCCAGTGGATCGCCGCCCACCCCAACGTGGCGACCACGCTGCTCGGCGCCCTGGCCCGCCGGCTGCGCCGCACCAACGAGACGCTCGCGGACCTCGTGTTCTCCGACGTCCCGGGTCGCGTCGCCAAGGCGCTGCTGGACCTGTCCAACCGCTTCGGAGAGCCCAACGACGAGGGCGTCCGCGTCGCGCACGACCTCACCCAGGAAGAGCTCGCGCAGCTCGTCGGGGCCTCGCGCGAGACCGTCAACAAGGCTCTCGCCGACTTCGCCACCCGCGGCTGGGTGCGCCGGGAGGGTCGCGCCGTCGTCCTGCTCGACCTGGACCGCCTGGAGCGACGGGCTCGCTGAGCCGCGTCGGCCGTCGCTTCCCCGCTCCCTGCGCACCCGGAGCGGGGAGGCGACGAGCGGTGCTACGCGGTGAGCTCCGCGATCAGCTCGACCTCGACGGGGGCGTCCAGCGGCAGGACCGCGACGCCGACGGCGGAGCGCGCGTGGGTGCCGGCGTCGCCGAAGATCTCCCCGAGCACCGTGCTGGCGCCGTTGAGGACGGCGGGCTGACCGGTGAACGACGCGTGGCTCGCGACGAAGCCGGTCACCTTGACGATCCGGACGTCGTCGAGGGAGCCGACGACGGAACGCACCGCCGCGAGGGCGTTCAGCGCGCAGATGCGCGCCAGGTCCGCTGCCGTGGCGGGGTCCACGAGACCCTCGCCGTCGCCCACCTTGCCCGTGACCGGCAGGGCGCCGTCGACGAACGGGAGCTGACCGGCCGTGTAGACGTGGACGCCGGAGCGCACCGCGGGCTGGTACGCCGCGACGGGCGCCGCGACGTCGGGCAGCGTGATGCCGAGCTCGGCGAGGCGGGCGTCGATGCTCATGCCCGGGGTCACTCGCCCGAGGGCCGCTTGAGGTAGGCGACCAGCCCGGTGCCGTCCGGGCCGGGCACGACCTGCACGAGCTCCCAGCCGTCCGCACCCCACTGGTCGAGGATCGCCTTGGTGTTGTGGATGAGGAGGGGGATCGTCGCGTACTCCCACGTGGTAGCCATGCGGCGATCGTAGCCCGACCGGGTGAAACCTCGCGCCCGTGAGCACGCCCCGACGAGCGCTCCACAGGACCTGCACACCCACGCCGCCCGGAACAGCCGGTCGGCTCGACGCGACCCTCTAGGCTGGGAACATGGCGAACTCTGAGCCCCGCCGCATCACGCGGACAATCCCCGCCACCCAGATGGTCGCACTCCTGCTCGCCTTCCTGCTCGCCGCAGGGACCGGCGGCGTGCTGGCGGCCGGGTTCGTCATCCCCGCGGTAGCCGGCGCCAACATCGCGGCAGACAGCACCGTCGAGATGTACGACGAGTTCCCTGCCGAGCTCGAGCCGCAGCCGCTGTCGCAGCAGTCGCGCATCTACGCCGACAACGGCCGGCTCCTGGCGACGTTCTACTACCAGAACCGCATCGTGGTCTCCCTCGACGAGATCTCGGACCACATGAAGAACGCCGCCATCGCGATCGAGGACGAGCGCTTCTTCGAGCACCACGGCGTCGACGTGCGCGGCATCACCCGTGCGGCGGTGAACAACGCCGGTGGCGCGGCGACCCAGGGCGCCTCCACCATCACCCAGCAGTACGTGAAGAACATGCTCATCGAGGCGGCGCTGCAGGAGGACGACCCGTTCGCGGTCATCGACGCCCACGAGGACACGCTCAACCGCAAGCTGCGCGAGGCCAAGATGGCCATCGCGCTCGAGAAGAAGATGTCCAAGGACGAGATCCTCCAGGGCTACCTCAACATCGCGCAGTACGGCGGCAACCAGATCTACGGCGTCGAGACGGCCGCCCGGTACTACTTCGACAAGTCGGCCTCCGACCTCACCGTCGTCGAGGCCGCGACCATCGCGGGAGTCACGAAGGCCCCGAGCCAGTTCGACCCCACGCGCAACCCGGAGAACGCCGAGAAGCGCCGCAACGCCGTCATCAACAAGATGTGGCAGCTCGGCTACATCACCACCGACGAGCGCGACGAGGCCCTCGACACCCCGCTCGAGGACACCCTCGACGTCACCCCGGTCTCGGCCGGCTGCCAGTCCGCGAAGGGCTCGGCGTTCTTCTGCGACTACGTCATCAAGGAGATCCTCCTCGACCCGACGTACGGCGAGACCCGCGCGGACCGCAACGAGCTGCTGTACCGCGGTGGCCTCGAGATCCACACCACGCTCGACATGAAGATGCAGCGCCAGGCGAACCGTTCGGTGAAGGACGCCGTGCCCGCCAACGACCCGAGCAACCTCGAGGCCTCGATCGTCACGGTCGAGCCTGGTACGGGCAAGATCCTGGCGATGGCGCAGAACGTGCCCTACAGCGGCACCACGGACTCCGGGCGCGACACGACCGTCAACTACAACGCCGACTACATCCACGGTGCTTCCGGCGGCTTCCAGCCCGGCTCGAACTTCAAGCCCGTCGTGCTGGCCGAGTGGTTGCGTGCGGGGAACACCCTGAACGACACCGTCAACGCGTCGCAGCAGTCGTACACCGTCGGCAACTTCAGCACGCCGTGCGTGGGCAGCCTCGGCGGCGACGTCTGGACACCGCGCAACGCCGAGGGCGTCCTGAGCGGTCAGATCAGCGTCCTGCGCGCGACCTACGAGTCCGTCAACACCGCCTACGCGTCGATGGGGTCGAGGCTGAACCTCTGCGACCTGCGCGACACCGCCTGGGACATGGGCTTCCGCCCGACGAGCAAGTCGCGCGTCGGCCCGCTCAACACGGGCACCGTCACGAAGGACGACATCGAGATCGTCGCTCCGATGGTCCTTGGTACGCAGGAGTCGTCGCCGCTGAACATGGCCGCGATGTACGCGACCTTCGCCTCGGGCGGCACCTACTGCACGCCGGTCGCCATCACCGAGGTCACGGGCCCGGACGGCGAGGAGTACGACGTCACGCAGTCCGAGTGCGACAAGAACGCGCTGCCGACCAACATCGCCAACACCGTGGTTCACGCCATGGAGCGCGCCTTCAGCGACGGCACCGCGCGTCGACTCGGTGGGCTGGCCGACGGCCGACCCGTCGCCGGCAAGACCGGCACCTCGCAGCTCTCGGCCCAGACCTGGTTCTCCGGCATCACCCCGCAGCTGGCCACCACTGCGTGGGTCGGCTCCGTGGAGAGCCCTCTGGAGAACCACACCAACGGCATCACCGTGAACGGCCAGTACCACCGCATCCTGTACGGCTCCACCGTCGCGGCACCGATGTGGAAGGAGTACATGGACGTCGCCATCGAGGGCATGCCCATCCAGCGCTTCGGCGCGCCGGACCCGAACCTCATCGGCCGCGCACCCGCGCCGCCCTCGTCGAGCTCGAGCTCCTCCGGATCCAGCTCCTCCGACTCGAGCTCCGGCTCGTCCGACTCGGACTCCTCCGGCGGCGGCGGTAACGGCAACGGCGGCGGTAACGGCGGCGGCGGCAACGACGGCGGCGACAACGGCGGCGGTAACGGCGGCGGCGACAACGGCGGCGGTAACGGCGGCGGCAACGACGGGGACGACGACTGAGCCCCCGCGCGCTGCTCGGCGGCGCCGCCGCGGTCACGGCAGCCGGGCTCGCCTACGCCCACCTGGAGACCAAGCTCTTCACCGTCCGGCACGTCACCGTCCCGGCCCTGCCCCGGGGTGAGGCCGACCTGCGGGTGCTGCACGTCTCGGACCTGCACCTCACGCCGACGCAGCACCGCAAGATCGCCTGGGTGCGGTCGCTCGCCGACCTCGAGCCGGACCTCGTGATCGACACCGGCGACAACCTGGCCCACCGTGAGGCCCTGCCGCCGTTGCTCCACGCACTCGGCCCCCTGCTCGAGAGCACTCCGGGCGCCTTCGTCATGGGGTCGAACGACTACTACGCGCCGAGGCCGAAGAACCCGGCCCGCTACCTGTGGACGCGTTCCGGGCCCCGCACCCGCAGCAAGCCCAACCTCCCGGCCCGCGAGCTCGCCGCCGCCATGACGAGCGCCGGGTGGGCCGACCTGACGAACCGGCGGGACGCCGTCGTCGTCGGCGGGCGCCGTATCGCCTTCGCCGGGGTGGACGACCCGCACCTCGGGCTCGACGAGTTCCCGGCCCCCGCGCCCGAGCACGACGACGGCGCGCTGCTCCGCCTCGGCGTGACGCACGCGCCGTACACCCGCGTGCTCGACGAGATGTACGCCGACGGCGCGGACGCGATCATCGCGGGGCACACGCACGGTGGGCAGCTCTGCGTCCCGTTCTACGGGGCGCTGGTGACGAACTGCGACATCGACCAGCGGCGGGCCAAGGGCCTGCACGGCTGGCCCGGTGCCCGGCCGGACACCGCCGACGGCGCGGCGTCCACGTGGCTGCACGTCTCGGCGGGCGCGGGCACGTCGCCGTACGCGCCGGTGCGCTTCGCGTGCCGCCCGGAGGCGACCTTGATCACGTTCACCGCGAGGTAGCGGATCCCGTTTTCGTTCCCGGCCGATCGTCGGCTATTCTGGGCAGGCTCCCGCAGACGGACGATGTTCGATGCTGCGGAGGCAGTCCTTCGGGGTGTGGCGCAGCTTGGTAGCGCGCTTCGTTCGGGACGAAGAGGTCGCAGGTTCAAATCCTGTCACCCCGACCAGCCGAAAGGCCCTCTGAACAGCGGAAACGCTGAGAACAGAGGGCCTTTCGCTTTGCACGAATGGACTGTCCGAAGCCGCTGAGTGCCAGGACCTCAACATCGCGGGCCACCCCGCGCCTCTCGTTCCCGCGTGGCAGCCTCTTTCTGACGCGCGATCGCCTCGCGAGTGCGGTTGCGGTGAAGGTCGCACCCCGAAGGGCTGATCATGACTCGACACTACCGTCGAGTGTGCAGCAGCACTCCGGCCGAGGTTGAGATAACCGATGGACCACAGGGGCGGCCTGACGACCGTCTCCGCGCCGATCGTCAAACAGACCCGAAGGCGGTCCAGACTGCCCTCGAGGTGGGCCAACGCGTCGTCGACGCGCGCCGATTTTTTCACTACGATGGCCAGATGATGTCAGTGGCGGCGGGCGGTGCGTGGTGACGACCACGGGCACCCAGGACGTGTCCGTGATCGACCTCTTCTGCGGAGCAGGCGGCCTGTCCCTAGGCCTTCGGCAGGCAGGGATGAAGATCGCCGCCGGCATCGACATCGAGGAGTCGTGTCGGTTCGCCTACGAGACCAACATCGAAGCACCGTTCTTGGCAGCCGACGTGCGCGACGTGACAGGCGAAATGCTGAACCGGACCTGGGCGCCTGGCCATACCCGCCTGCTCGCTGGGTGCGCGCCGTGCCAGCCGTTCTCGGCCTACCGCCGCGGCGCAGACACGAGCCGTGAGGCCAGTTGGCCGCTGCTTGACGAATTCGCGAGGCTGGTCGAGGAGTCACGCCCGGAGCTCGTCACGATGGAGAACGTCCCACGGATCGGCAGTTCGGTCGTCTTTGAGCGCTTCGTGGCTAGCCTCCGCTCCCTCGGCTACCACGTCGCGTGGGAGATCTGCTACGGCCCGCTGTTCGGCCTACCTCAACATCGTAGACGACTTGTGCTCCTCGCATCGCTTCTCGGCCCGATCGACGGGCCCGCACCGACGAACCCTGACGCGGCCGAGGTGTCCGTACGAGCCGCCATCGCGGGCCTGCCGCCCGTCAATGCCGGGGCAAGCGACCCGTCTGACCCGATGCACAAGGCACGAGGTCTGTCAGCCGTTAACCTCAAGCGAATCCGTGCAAGCACGCCAGGCGGCACCTGGCAGGACTGGCCCGAGGACCTACGCGCGCCGTGCCACCGGAAGAGTTCGGGCGCCACATTCCGGAACGTCTATGCCAGGATGACTTGGGACGACCCGTCTCCAACGATCACAACGCTTGCACACAACTTCGGGACGGGCCGTTTCGGCCATCCGGAACAGGACCGTGCGATCACACTCCGCGAAGCTGCGGTCCTGCAGGGTTTCCCGACGAACTACACGTTCGTCGCTCCGGGCGAGCCTATCCGCATGTCCACGGTCGGCCGGATGATCGGCAACGCGGTGCCTCCTCCGATCGCGAGGGTGGCCGGCGACCATCTCCTCGCCCATGTCCGAGAAAATCACCTCGACTGATCAGAGCCCATAGGAGGCTTGCACGCATGGGCAAGTACAAGATGCGGGTCGACCTATCGGTCCTCGACTCACTCGGAATCAACCTGTACAGCAACGCCGCGGCAGTGCTGTCCGAACTGGTCGCCAACGCCTACGACGCCGACGCGACCCAGGTCGACATCGACTGGGACCGGGGCGACAAAGTTGTTGTTCAGGACAACGGTTGCGGCATGTCGGTCAAGGAGATGAACGAGCGCTTCCTGACCGTCGGCTACCGCAAACGGGACCCGAAGAATGAGGGCAACACTTCGCCGACATGGGGTCGGCAGTTCATGGGACGCAAGGGCATCGGAAAACTTTCGGTCTTTTCGATCGCCAACGTCGTAACCGTCTACTCCACTAAGGATGGTGAGACGCACGCCTTTAGCATCGACGTGGACGACCTGCGGGAGAAGATCGACAAGGGAGAGGAGTACGAGCCCGTTGATGTCACCGACGTCCCGAGCGCCTACTCTACCCAGGGCACCGTCTTGGAACTCACCTCGCTCCGCTCAAAGCGCATGGACCTGACGATAAACTCCCTACGGAAGCGGCTGGCCCGCCGCTTTGACGTGCTTGACCAGACCCCTCCGACGGAGGGTGGCTTCGCGATCGCGATCAACGGCAACCGAATCAATTGGGTGGACCGGCAGGAACTCAAGAACCTGCAGTTCATCTGGGAGTTCGGCGATGATCGGCTGCCCGCGAGCGTCCTGCCGAAGGGGATCGAGCGCTTCGAACTACCCGGCGTGATCGACTCGTCGGCTGGATGGAAGATCTCGGGGTGGTTCGGCACCGCGAAGAAGCCGACCGACCTGACAGACGACCTCGAGGCCGGCTCTCTCAAGAACATCATCGTCCTGGCGCGGAAGCGGCCCATCCAGGAGGGCATCATCGAGAAACTCGACTTCAGCAGGGTCTTCGGCAACTATGTGACTGGGCAGATCGAGGCTGACTTCCTCGACGACAACGATCTCGACGACATCGCGACCAGCGACCGCCAGCGCCTGATTGAGGACGACCCTCGCGTCCAGGCCCTCCAGGACTTCCTTCGCAAGGCCTTCGTCAGCGCAGCCGACACCTGGTCGGAGCGCAGGCCGAAGAAGGAAGTGCCGGATGTAATGGACCGGTACCCTAAGATCAGGGAATGGGTCGATGGCCTCGACGACTACCAGAAGCAGTACGCGGAGACAATGGTCGGAACCATCGCAAGCCTAGACTTTGAGCCGGGCGCCGAGGAGCAGCGCACCGATCTGTTCCGGTCTGGCATCCTGGCGTTCGCGCGCGTCGGACTCAGGAAGGCAACCAGCGACCTCGACGCCTTGTCGAAGGTCACCGCCGAGGACATCCTGCCGTTGCTCGGCAAGCAGGCGGAGTACGAAGCCGGGCTCTGGGTTGACATTCTCAAGTCGCGCGTCGAGGCCATCGAGCAGTTCCAGCACCTCGCGAACGAGAACGAGAAGGAGCGTGTGCTCCAGGAGCACCTGTTCGACCACCTGTGGCTCCTTGACGCTTCATGGGAGCGCGCCGTCGGAAGCGACCACATGGAGCAGAGCCTCAAAAGGATGGCCGCCGGCGAGTTCGACCTGGACCAGGCAGGGATGAACGCGCGTGACCGCATCGACATCCGCTATGCGACAACCGGCGGCAAGCACATCATCGTCGAGCTCAAGCGATACAACGTCAAGCCAGACATTGACGACCTGAAGGTGCAGGGCGGGAAGTATGCGGTGGCCCTGCAGAAGGTGCTCGCCGCCCAGGGAGTCGAGGACCCCGACATCGAGGTCGTCTTCGTCCTTGGCAAGCCGCCCAGAGTTACGGCCGCCGTCCCCCAAAAGGACAAGGACTACATCGACTGGTCACTGGCCATGATCAATGGGCGGATCCGCCAATACGACCAACTCATCACCAATGCGCTGGCACAGTACGAGGAGTACTTGAAGGCGTCCGCCCAGGCGCGCCAACTCGACGAATTGCTCGGTTCGATCGAAGACTCGCCCAAGCCCGGGGACGGGGACGCCGACGAGCACGAGGCGGCTAGCTGACCGACGAAGCCCCCCATCTCCACGAAGACAGGCCACCCACGCGGTTTCTCCGGCTACACGTCACCTGTGCCAGATTCATGACCATGCCGGCGGGAACGTCACCGTGCCGGCGTCGTCGGCTTCGCCCCATCGACCGGGTGAATGATGTCACGGGCCAGTACATCTACTACTGGATCGATGCCCCGCGTCGGTACCCTGCGTCGGGCGTCGTGATAACTTTCTTTACTGACTCAAGCGCGCGGCTCCGCCGCGCGGGTCGGCCTCCCCCGACATGACGAAAGACAGCCCCGAGAGTTCTCGAAGCCGCCTCACCATCCGGCACCGGACCGACCGCTGAGCATCCAGCCGTCTCCACCCCGCGTCAAGGGCGCCTCCGGCGTCGCACGCGATGACCTACGGTCACCCCTGGCCCGGCCTCCGGAAGGCTCTCGTGCTCCGCTATGGGTCCAGCGCCTCCGAGTGTCCCCACCGTCACCTGCCCGGCGCGCTGAGTCCCAAAGGGAGTGCCAACCTGCTCACTGCTCTACCGACGTCGACGGACTTCCATCGACGCTTCAACACAGGAGCTCGCCGCCCTCGAAGTCGCCTGCGTGCTGCGCGAGCCGTTCGGAACGAAGAGGTCGCAGGTTCAAATCCTGTCACCCGACCAGACGAAAGGCCCTCTGACCAGCGGAAACGCTGAAGTCAGAGGGCCTTTCGTCATCCCCAGGGCGGGCTGGCGCGATAGCCGCCTGTCGTACCGTGACCCCATGACGCCGCCCCGAGACCTGCCGGAGGGCACCGGTGGCGAGACCTCCGAAGCGCTCGACGCCTTCCTGACCGCCCGGCCGCAGCTGTTCGGTATCGCGTACCGCATGCTGGGCAGCGTCACCGACGCGGACGACGTCCTGCAGGAGGCGTGGATCCGGTGGCAGGGCACCGACCGGAGTGTCGTCGAGAACCCCGCGGCCTTCCTGACCACTGTCGTCACCCGCCTCGCGATCAACGCGGCGACGTCGGCGTATGCCCGCCGTGAGACCTACGTCGGGCCGTGGCTGCCGGAGCCTGTCGACACGAGCGCGGACCCAGCCCTCGGCGCCGAGCGGGCGGAGGCGCTCGAGCTCGCCGTGCTCGTCCTGCTCGAGCGGTTGACCCCCACCGAGCGGGCCGTCTACGTGCTGCGCGAGGCCTTCGGCTATCCCTACCGGCAGGTCGCGGAGATCCTGGATCTCACGGAAGCGAACACGCGCCAGCTCGCGCACCGCTCGCGTGACCGCCTCGGTCGTCGCGAGGCGGCCAGGGTGGACCCGCAGGAGCACCGCCGCCTGCTCGGGGAGTTCGTCAGCGCGGCCCGCGACGGGGACCTGGCCCGCTTCGAGCAGTTCCTCGTCGACGGTGTCGTCGCGCGCACGGACGGGGGCGGCCGCGTGCACGCGGCCCGCATCGAGCTCGCGGGACCGGCGCGGGTGTCGTCGTTCTTCGCGAAGATCGCGCGCAAGTACTGGTCCGGCGCCGAGGTCGAGGCGCGTCTGGTCGAGGCGAACGGGCTGCCCGCGATGCTGCTGCAGGAAGGAACGTCCCGCGCGCTCGTGCTCCTCGAGGTGACCGGAGCCGGCGTGGAGCAGGTGTTCGTCCAGATCAACCCCGACAAGCTCGAGCGGTTCGCACCGTGAACGCCGGAAAACCGCTGGACCGCGCCCCGACACCCGCCTACCGTCGAGGCATGCACATCGACGTGGAGCAGCTCGACCCTGCCGTCACCGAGGCCGCCGTCGAGGCGACCTTCTCCGGCGTCGTCACGGTGGACGTCGGCGACGAGCGGATCCTTGAGCGTGCCTTCGGACATGCGCACCGCGCGCTGGAGGTGCCGAACACCGTCGCGCACCGGTTCGCCGTCGCCAGCGGCAGCAAGGGGTTCACCGCTCTCACGGTCATGCGCCTCGTGGAGGACGGCGCGCTCCGGCTGACCACACCCGTGCGCGACGTGCTGGGTTCGGACCTTCCCCTGATCGACGACGCGGTGACGGTGGAGCACCTCCTGACCCACACCTCGGGCATCGGGGACTACCTCGACGAGGAGGCGGGCGGCGAGATCACCGACTACATCCTGCGCCGGCCGGTGCACACGCTCCTCACCGCGGAGGCGTTCCTGCCCGAGCTCGACGGGTTCCCGCAGACGACGCCGCCGGGCGAGGTGTTCGCCTACAACAACGGTGGCTACGTCGTGCTGGCGCTGGTCGCGGAACGAGTCTCCGGGCAGACCTTCCACGACCTGGTCCACCGGGAGGTGTGCGACCGTGCCGGCCTGGATCAGACCCGCTACCTGCGCTCCGACGAGCTGCCCGGTGACGCCGCGCTCGGCTACCTGGAGGAGACGGGTGACCGGACCAACGTGCTGCACCTGCCGGTCCTGGGCAACGGCGACGGCGGCGCATTCACGACCGCCGAAGACCTGCACCGGTTCTGGCTCGCCCTGTTCGCCGGTCGGATCGTCGAGCAGCCGACCCTGGAGGCCATGATCCGACCTCGTCACGACGTCCCGTCCGAGGGGCTGCGCTACGGGATGGGTTTCTGGCTCCACGCGACCGGGCCCGCCGTCGTCCTCGAGGGCTACGACGCGGGCGTCTCGTTCCGGACCACGCACGACGCGGCGACGTCGACGACGGTCAGCGTGCTCGGCAACACCTCCGAGGGGGCGTGGCCGGTCATCGGCGCCACGGCCGACCTGTTCGACTGACCCCGGGCGCGCTCCGGCGGCAACGCTCGTAGCATCGCAGCAGGGAGCCGCGCGACGAGGGGACCAGCGATGTCAGAGGCGAACGCACCGATGTCCCACCGCACCGTCGGCACCGCACGGCGGCTGTGGGGCCTCGTCTACCTGCGGGGCGCGGTGTCCGTCGTCGCCGGCGTCGTCCTCTTCGTGAGTCCCGACGACGGCCTGACGTGGTTGCGCTGGCTGGTGGGGCTCGCGATCGCCGTCCAGGGCGCGCTGCTGGTGATCGAGAACCGGCGCGCCCAGGGCGGCACGGCCGGCGAGGACCTCAACGCGCGGCTCGTCGCGGGGATCGTCAGCGTCGTGGCCGGTGTGGCGGTCGTCGTCTGGCCGTCGATGACGGCGCCGCTGCTCTTCCTCGTGGTCGGTGTCTGGGCGTGCGTCGCCGGTGTGATGGCCCTGATCGGCGGCCTCCGAGGCCGCGCGGCACGCACGATCGCCTGGGACTGGCAGCTGGTGAACGCAGCGCTCTGGCTGGTGCTCGGCGCGGTCATGCTCGCCCGGCCCACCGACGACATGACCGTCGTCGCCCTGCTCCTGGCGCTCTACCTGCTGCTCTCCGGTGCGGTCGTCCTCGTGGGCGGCCTGGCGACGACCACGCGCCAGAAGGACGCCGACTCGACGTCACTCCTCGAGGGAATCGAGGAACGGGGTGATCACCCGTGACCCGGCACGACGAGACACCGTCAGCGCTCTCAGCGCCTGCTCGTCGAGGGCTCGGATCCGGGGCAGCACCACGTCGAGACCCGCGAGCGGTCACGGGACCGTGACGTCCGCCAACCACTCGTCGAAGGTCACCACCCCGCACCGAGCCTCGCCGTCGGGCAGCATCGCCCCACCCCGGAAGTCCCTGCCGGTCCCGGGGAAGTCGACGGGCAGCACCCACCGCCGTCGGCCCTGCGCGCGCAGCAGACGGTGCGCCATGTCGACCAGCTGCTCCTCGCGCGGCCCGGCGATCTCCGGCGCCCACCCCATCGCAGGTCCGGCCGCGACCTCCGCCAGGTAGTCACCGACCTCGGCGGCCGCCACGGGCCGGCACCGCATCCGCGGCACGATCCCCACCGGCCCGGGGATCGCCCCCAGCACCTGCCCGGGGAACTCGTGGAACTGCGTGGCCCGCACCACCGACCACGGCACGTCCCCGGACCGCACCACCGCCTCCTGGGCCAGCTTGGCCCGGTAGTACCCGTACCCCGGCGCCCGGTCGACGCCCACGATCGAGAGCAGCACGTGGTGCCCGACGCCGGCCCGGCGGCCGGCCTCCAGCAGGTGGCGCGAGGTGGTGGTGAAGAACTCCGTGACCGCCTTCTCCCTGAGGTTCATCAGGTTCAGCGTGTCGACGACGGCCTCCACGCCGTCGAGCGCGGCGTCCAGGCCGTCCCCGGTCGCCACGTCCACGCCCCGGCCACGGGTCAGCACCGCCACCTCGTGCCCGGCCCGGTCCAGCGCGTCCACGACGTGACGTCCGACGACTCCGGTCCCACCGGCGACTGCGATCCTCATGATGCCCCTCCTCCTGCTGCGGTCGACTCCTGACACCCTCACGACAGCGCAGCACGGCTCGACGTGACAGGCTGTGCCTCAGGTCACACACCAGGAGGAACGATGGAGCCGATCGTCGTCGTCGGGGGCGGTCTCGCCGCCGCGCGCGCCACCCAGACGCTGCGCGACCAGGGATACGACGGCGACCTCGTCGTCCTCACCGCCGAGGCCTTCCCACCGTACGAGCGCCCGCCCCTGTCCAAGGACTACCTGCGCGGCGAGGCCGGCACCGACGCCCTGTTCCCTCACGACGCCGACTGGTACGCCGACCGCGGCGTCGACCTGCGGACGTCGACGACGGCGGTCGGCCTGGACGTGGCCGGTTCGGCCATCGAGACGGCACCCGGCGGGTCGCTGCGCTACTCACGCCTGCTGCTGGCCACCGGCTCGCAGGTCCGCCGGCTCGACGTCCCCGGCAACGACCTGGACGGTGTGCACCACCTGCGCACGATCGACGACGCCGACCGTCTGCGGACCGCACTGGGTGACGACGGGCCGCTCGTCGTCGTCGGGGACGGCTGGATCGGGATGGAGGTCGCGGCGTCGGCCCGGCAGCTCGGCCGCGACGTGACCGTCGTCGGCAGATCGCCCCACCCTCTGCACGGGCTCGGAGCGCGCGTGAGCGAGATCTTCACGAACCTCCACGAGGAGAACGGTGTCCGGCTGCTCCGCGCGACGGCGGTCACCGCCCTGACCGGTACCGGCAGCGTCTCCGGCGTCGAGCTCGACGACGGCACCACGCTCGAGGCGAGCACCGTCGTCGTCGGTGTCGGCGTGACCCCGCGGTGCGACCTCGCCGCGGAGGCCGGCATCGAGCTGCGCTCCGCGGCCGACGGCGACGGGGTCGCCGTGGACGGGACGCTGCGGACCTCCGCGCCCGGCGTGTGGGCGGCCGGCGACATCGCCTCGGTGCCCTCGGTGCGCTACGGCCGAGCCCTGCGGGTGGAGCACTGGGCGTTCGCCGACGAGACCGGCAAGCACGCCGCCCGCGCGATGCTCGGATCCGCGGAGCCCTACGACGTCCTGCCCTACTTCTTCACCGACCAGTTCGACCTGGGCATGGAGGTCAAGGGCGTCACGAGCGGCGAGGTGGTGATCAGCGGCTCGGCCGCGGACCGCGAGTGCGTCGCGTTCTGGGTGGACGGCGACCGCGTCCAGGCGGGGATGGGGATCAACGTCTGGGACCGCATGGACGACGTCGAGGACCTGATCCGCGCCGAGGGGCCCGTGGACCGCGCCGCGCTGGACGCGTTCGTCTGAGCCGGACCGGACGCTTTCCGAGAGGTGAGCCCCGCTCTGGCACGATCGGCACATGTCACGTCGCGTCGTCCTCGGGTGGGTGCTGGCGCTGGTCGTCGCCGGGGTCGGTGCAGGCGTCATGCTCGGCGTGTGGCGCCCGTGGGACACCGTGCCGGACGCCCTGCGGGACGCCGTCGGCCCGATCGAGTCCGTACCTGGCGTCGTCAGCGCCGAGGTCGGCTACGACGTGCTCCACCATGACGCCAAGGACGGCGACACCGCCGTGGCCCGGCTCGAGGTCCGGCTCGAGGAGGACCTGACTCCGCAGGCCGCCGGAGATGCGGCCGGCCAGGTGTCAGCGCTGTTCACCGCGGCCCCGGTCCCCGGTGTCGACCTGACCTGGTCGATATCGATCGTGGCCGGCACACCGGACGAGAGCGGCTCCGTGGCCACCTATCCGCTGAGCGTGCACACCCTCGGCAGTACCGACCTCGACACCGGCGTCACCAAGGCGTACGAGCTGTGGCAGGCGGGTGCCGCTCGTGCCTCCGCCCACTCCGCGGAGACGAGCACCCCTGACGAGCTCCTCGCACTGGCCGACTTCGCGGAGCGGCGCGGCTTCGTGGCCGGGCTCGCCACGCTCGACGGCACGGTCCGCTATGAGCCGGGCATCCC
Organism: Isoptericola halotolerans; assembly: GCF_013149785.1. Lineage (GTDB taxonomy): Bacteria > Actinomycetota > Actinomycetes > Actinomycetales > Cellulomonadaceae > Isoptericola > Isoptericola halotolerans. The sequence goes on along the minus strand of NZ_JABEZU010000002.1, from coordinate 198,244 downwards.
CGTCGTCGTCGACGTCGCGCTGGTCCGCCTCGCCGTCGAGGCTGCGGAGCAAGATCGCGTCGAGTCGGCGTTCTCCACGGGTCAGAGGGGCCTGAGCGTGTACCTCGCGGACGACACGGCGAGCACGACCGCCGCCCTCGTCGACTGGCTCCGGGCCCGTACGGTGGCGGGCGATGAACCCGTGCCCTACACACTCCTCTCGCCCGGCTACGACACTCTCGCCGAGGGCTGGGTCGGCGGGTTCGCACCGCCCGAGCCGGAACCGCACCCCGTCCGGATGCCCGAGGGCACGGAGGCCTGGCCCACCGACGACGCCGCGGCCGAGTGCACCGGTGCCGACCTCGAGCTCTCGCTCGGCACCCCCGACGCCGCCACGGGCGCGCGCTACCTGGCGGTGCACGCGCGCAACGTGTCCGGCGAGCCGTGCGCCGTCGACGGCTTCCCCCACGTCGTCTTCCGCGACGCGGACGGGCGGGCGCAGCGGGACGTGACGATCGTGCCGCACTCCCCCGGGTTGGTCGCGGAGCGGGTGGTCGTCCCCGCCGGCGAGCAGGTGCTCGCCACGCTGGCCTGGCGGGCCATGTCCACGACGAACGACCCGGAGGTCACCACGGAGGTCGAGATCGTCGCCGTCCCCGGCGCCGATCCCGTGGCCCTCGTGCCGCGCGCGCCGGACCTGGCAGGACCGTCGGACGGCGAGCCCGTCACGCTGGACGTGCTCGACGGCGCCGAGGTGCGGCAGGGACCGTGGGCGCAGGCCGTGGACGGCTGGTCCTGGTAGCGGTCACCCGAAGGTGAACGTGTACACCGACACCCCGGCGGGGACGTCGAGCTCGACGAGGCCCTCGCTCGGGCCGTCGCCCCGCACCACCTCGTACAGCGTCGGGTTGCCGCCGACGGCGATCTCCTCCTCGGAGCGCACCGTCCCGTCGGGCGCGACCACCCGGGCGGTGACGGTGCCCTCGCCGCCGAGCACCGTGAACACGTCGGTCGCCTGGTAGGCCAGGCGCAACGTGGCGTGGTCGGACACCGCCGTCGCACCCTGGAAGTCGAGCTCCCACGTGCCGTCCAGCGAGAAGGTGTCCTGAAGCTGCTCCTGCGCCGGCTCGAACTCCGCCTCGCCGCTGCCGTACGGCGTCGGGCCCGCGTAGTTGAACACCTTGTTCAGCGCCAGGTACGTCTCGGGCGTCGTCTCGTCCTCCGGGGTCGTGTCGAGCACCTCGGAGGGCGGCGGCAGCTCGACGTCCGGGTCTGCCGCCTGCAGCAGGTCACGGATGTGCTGCTCGGTGACGTCGTAGTCCCCCTCACCGAACTTCAGGTAGCGCACGGTGCCGTCCGCGTCGATGAGGTACTCCGCCGGCCAGTACCGGTTCCGGTAGGTCGTCCACGTCGAGTAGGAGTTGTCCTGCGCGATCGGGTACACCACGCCCAGGTCCTCCGCGCCCGCGACCACGTTGCGGGTCTCGCGCTCGAACGCGAACTCGGGGGTGTGCACCCCGATCACCTCCAGCCCGGCGTCCTGATACTTCTCGTACCAGTCGGCGATGTGCGGGATGGCGCGCTGGCAGTTGATGCACGAGTACGTCCAGAAGTCGATGAGCACCACCTTGCCGCGCAGGTCCTCCAGCTCGACGGGCTGGTCCCCGGGGGTGTTCAGCCACTGGGTGATGCCCGTCAGCGGCGGGGCGGTGCCGCACTCCGCCAGCTCGGGCGACCCGGTGGTGCAGTTCGACAGCTCCCGGTTGACGTCGGTGACGATGCCGCCGAGCTCCAGGGCCTCCTGGACCGACTCGTTCTGGTCGACCTGCTGCTGCAGGGCGCCGGTGTAGTCCGGCAGCGCCCGCTGGATCTGGGCCGGCACGTCGTAGGCGAGCCCCACGGCGAGGACGATCATCACGACGCCGCCCGTGACGCGGATCCCCCGCTGGTGGCGCTGGAACCCGCGGACCCGCTCGGCGACGCGACGGCCGGCCAGCGCGAACACCAGGAGCGGGATCGCGGCGCCGACGGCGAAGCTCACGGTCAGGGCGACCGTGCCCGGCCCGATGTTCCCCGTCGCGCCCGCCACCGTGATGGCCGCCAGCACCGGCCCGGCGCACGGCACGTACAGCACGCCCAGGCCCAGCCCCAGCAGGAACGCCCCCCGGTCCTGGCGGGCCGCCCCCTTGCGCGAACCGAAGGCGGCGATGCGCTGGAACGGTCGTTCCAGGACCTCCTCGAAGCGGGGCACGATCATGCCCACACCGATCGCGGTGAGCAGCGTGATCCCGAGCCAGCGCAGCAGGTCCTGCGGCAGACCGAGGGCGGTGAGCAGCAGCGAGCCGAGCAGCGTGAAGACGCTGAAGCTCAGCACCAGGCCCGCGATCACCAGGTACGGGCGCCACGACCGGCCCGGCCGGCCCGTGCTGCGGCCGCCTCCTCCCGACGCACGACCACGCCGCGAGGACGAGGGCGGCTCGTCCACCGAGAGCGGCAGCGTCACCGTGCCGGCACGGCCGGTCGGCGGGCCGCTGGTGACCTGACCGGAGCGGCCGATCTGCACCGCCGACGGGGCGCCCGCGAACAGCGCCGGACTGACGCCCTCGCTCTCGCCGCCCCGAGCGTCCGCCTCAGCGTCCTGCGCGGCGTCCGGGCCGCCGTCGTCCGCGTCCTTGCCCGTGCCGCGGTCCCGTGCACCCTCGACGCCCCCGGCGAAGAAGATCACCGGCAGCATCGGCAGGATGCACGGTGAGATCCCGGTGATGAGGCCGCCGAGCAGGCCGATGATGATCAAGGTCTCCATGCCGCAGGTTCGGAGCAGCGGCCCGCACGGATGGGTGCGGGGCCTCCGGGCTCACCCCCGGACGGTGGTGACCACCTGCGTCAGGGACGGCTGGCGCGGCGTCGACCCGAACCCGAAGCGCACCGGCGGGTCGACGTCCGCCAGCTCCCCCAGGTCGCCCCCGTCCCAGCTCGCCCGCAGCGCCGAGAGGGCATGCATGTCCGTGGCCCCGTAGGTCTCGTGCCGCCCGTTGCCGGCGCTGCCCCGGGTCCGCACACCGCGCAGCAGCACCCGTGCCACCGGGTCGCTGAGGAGCGCGAACTGCGGCGCGGCGGCGAGCCGCGGCGGCACCAGACGCAGCACCCGGCCCAGAGCCGTGCGCCGACCGACGGCGGCACGCAGCCGGAGCGGACCGGCCTCCACCACGACGTGGCCTACTCCCCGGCCGGCACGAGGCCCCTCCACGCGCACGGTCACCGCCGTCTCCACGACGTCGTCGAACCGGTACGTCGTCGCGACGAAGCCCGCCACCTGCGGCGGCGCCACCAGCACACGGTGCCCTGTGGCGTCCTCGACCATCGCATCGGCGAACGCACCGAACGGTGACTCCCTCCAATGCCCCACCACCACCCGCGTGCCGGAGGTCGTGCCGCACCCCAGGATCTGGCCGCGGAACCGCTGCTCGTCGCCCATCCTCCGAGTCTGCTGCCACGCCCGCCAGGGCGCGCGGCACGTCCGGCGAAAAAAGTTCCGTCCGTCACCCATCCACCGGCGCCCGGGCTTCGAACCCCTGGTGAAGCGCCCCGGGACGAGGTCGGGGCGACGAGGCAAGGAGAGACCGATGAAGAACGTTCGTACCCGCACCGCCGCCGCCGGCTTCGCCACCCTGGCCCTGCTGGCCCTCAGCGCGTGCTCCTCCGACGACTCCGACATGCCGGAGACCACGGAGGACACCATGACCGAAGAGGCACCCATGCCCGAGGACGACATGTCCGAGGACATGGAGGACGACATGGACGACGAGGACATGGGCGACGACATGGCCATGGACCCCGCCGCCAACCTGGTGGGCCCCGGCTGCGAGGCCTATGCCGACGAGGTCCCCGAGGGCGACGGCTCGATCACCGGCATGTCGACCGACCCGGTCGCCGTGGCCGCGTCCAACAACCCGCTGCTCACCACGCTCGTGTCGGCCGTCAGCGGCGAGCTCAACCCCGACGTGAACCTGGTCGACACCCTCAACGGTGACGAGTTCACCGTGTTCGCGCCCGTGGACGACGCCTTCGCGGCGGTCGACGCCGACACGATCGACACCCTGTCCACCGACGCCGACCTGCTCACCACGGTCCTCACCTACCACGTGGTCCCCGGGCAGATCCTGCCCGCCGACATCGAGGGTGAGCACGAGACCGTCCAGGGCGAGACCGTCGAGGTCACCGGGTCGGGCGACGAGCTCATGGTCAACGACGCCAACGTGATCTGCGGTGGTGTCATGACGCAGAACGCGACCGTGTACCTCGTCGACGCGGTGCTGATGCCGTCCATGTGACCGTCACCCCCCGGTCCGGTTCCCGGGCACGCAGGGGGTGTCCGGGAACCATCGAGCCGGGCCGTCTCGTCATCCGACGAGGCGGTCCGGCTCCGTCGTGCGCGGTCGCCTACCGCTCCGGCTCGGCATGCTCGAGCACGGCGCCCTCGGTCAGCTCCAGCGCCTCGAGCGCCGGGTCCGCGACGAGGGCGTCCACGAGCGCCCGGGAACCGCCCACCAGGGTCCACGCGTCGTCCGTGTCGTTCGCCGCCACCCACGCGCGATCCTCGGGCCAGAGGATCGCGGGGGTCCGCGGGTCCCGCTGGCTCCGGTCGACGTCGTCCAGCCACGGCGCGTCGTCGGCCCAGTCCCGACCCGTGAACTGCTCGATCCCCGCCGCGAAGAGGATGTGGCTCCGGTGAGGCAGGTCGAGACGCGGACCCGCCGCGACGTCGGCGGCGAGGATGCCGGTGCCGGGGGCCGGGGCGTCGGGGTCCGGCGGCGCGGGCCCGAACTCGACGCGTGCCCAGCGCCGGTGCCTGAGCTCGAAGGCGGCCCGCCCCGCCGCCCGGACGACCCTCCGCCACGGCACCAGGAGCCACCGCAGCCAGCACGCAGGGATCCGAGCCACGTACAAGGCCCGGCCTCCTGAGGACACCAGCCCCCCGATCCCTTCCCAGACGCCCACGACACCGCTGCCCGGGGTGGTGGAGTGCCGCGCGAGGTGCTCGGAGAGGGCAGCAAGCACGGCAGCCGGGACGACGCCCTCGGCAGGCGCCTCGAGCGCCTCGCCCTGCGGCGTCACGACGTCCTCGCCACCGGACCAGGGGCGCCGGCACAGCCGGTCCAGGTTCGCCGTCGGGCTCATCGTCGTGCCGAACGCCGCCGCCACCTGCGCCCACCGGACGTCCACGCCGTCGGCCTCCCGTCGCAGCGGGTGGAGCACCCTGGCGTAGGCCTCGAAGCCCCGCGGGACGAAGACGTGGATGGTCCAGGTGTCGCTGTCCTCAGGGTCCAGGCCGGCGCGCACCCAGTCACCGCACGAAGGGTCGGGGATCCAGGGCATGGCCGTCATCGAGCGATGATCGCACGTCCCCCGGAAGCTAGGGTCGAGCCATGCCCCGCACCCGCACCCTCGTCGTCGGCGCCGCCGCGACCGTCCTCGCCGCCGGGCTGGCCCTGGCCGCGCCGGTGGCCTGGCTGGAGGTCGACGAAGCCGCAGCACCCCCGATCTCCGCCCTCGCCGACCTGCCCGACGGAGCACAGGTCACCGCGATCGACAGGAGCTGCGGCTCCGGCGGGTGCTGGCTCGTGTACTCGGTGCTCCCCCGGACCGGGACGTCCCCTCAGGAGCTGGCGGACGCCGTCGCCCCGCAGGGTGAGGTGTGCAGCGTCCGCAGCGTCGTCGACCTGCGCCGGGTGTGCACCTGGACCGACGAGGTCGGTCTCACCGAGGTCCGGTTCGGCGTGCGGTACGACCGCCATCTCGATCTCTGAGTTCCTGAACCTCTGAGCCCGGCTCGGATCAGCCCTCGGCGAGGACGACGACGGGGTCGGTGGTCGGCTGCTCCGAACCGCCCTCGGGCTCCACGGAGACCGCCAGGCCGATGCCCGAGGCGTCGCGCACGAGCTGCTCCGTCTCGCCGTCCTGCACGTCGAGGAGGCCGGCCGAGGTCACGTCGCCCTCGGCGCCCACCAGCCAGAGCTGGTAGACGGACTCGGCACCGACGTCGGGCAGGTCCCCCGCGCTGAACAGGAAGTCGTCGCCCGCCGCGAGCACCGTGGCGTAGCCGCCGCCCTCGACGTCGCCGCGCAGCAGGGTCGCGGACGGGTCGGCCATCATCTCGGCGACCGTGTCGACCTGCTCCTGCAGGCGGTTCTGCTCCACGGTGGCCTGGATCGCCACGGTCGTGGGGACGGCGACGGCCACGACGGCCGCTGCCGCGACGGCGACCGCGGCCCACCGCCGACGGCGCGGCGCGATCGGCACCACGTTCGTGCCGGCCTCACCGGTCGCGTCCCTGCCGTCGTCGGGAACGTTCCCGGCGGTGTCGCGCGTGCCGGCGTGACCGGCGCTCGTCGTCCCTCCGGAGGCTGCCACGATCCGGTCCAGGACAGCCGCGCGCACGTGGGCGGGCGGCTCGGTCTCGACGGCGAAGGCCGCGACCACCTCGCGGTACCCGTCGAGCGCGCGGCGGGCCTCGGCGTCGTCCGCGAGGAGACGCTCGACCGCGCGGCGTTCGAGGTCGTCGACCGCGTCGAGGGCGTAGGCGGGGATCAGGTCCCAGGAGTCGCGGGTGCTGTCAGCCACGGGACACCCCCAGGCAGTCGCGCAGGCGGCCGAGGCCGTCGCGGATCCGGGACTTCACCGTGGGCAGGGCGGCGCCGAGCCGCTCCGCGACCTCGCGGTAGGTGCGGCCGCCGTAGTAGGCGTCGACGACGGCCTCGCGCTGGGTGACGGTGAGCGAGTCGAGGCACCGGCGCACGGCGGCGCCCTCGAGACGTCGCTCGACGTCCTCGGCGACGTGGTCGTGGTCGGGGACCCCGACGGTTCCGTCGATGTCCCGCTGGTCCCGGTCCCGCCGCGCCTGCTCGGCGCGGACGCGGTCCACCGCCCGACGGCGGGCGAGGGTCGCGACCCAGGTGCGCGCCGAGGCGCGCGAGGGGTCGAACCGGGCTGCTGTCTGCCACACCTCGACCATCACCTCCTGGGTCACCTCGGCGGCGTGGTCCGGGTCCCGGAGCACGCCGAGCGACGTGCCGTAGGCCACCGGGGCCAGGGCGTCGTAGACGGGGCCGAACGCTGCCGGGTCACCGTCGACGCACGCCACGAGGGCATCGTCGACAGGAGTCGGCAGGGAAGGCGGCACCGTCACAGTGTGCCGTACCTGAGTCATCCGGTCGATCTGCACCCGTCGCGCGTCGCACGTCCCGGACCGTCCGGGACATCTGTGGTTCGGTGCCGACGGCTTCCTGGATGGGTGAGGACCGCCGTGGCGCGCGTCACCCCCACCGCACGAGCGTCTCTGTTCGTCAGGAACCAGGCGTCGATTCCTGACGAACAGAGACGCTCACGCCAGGTGCTGTGGATGGCGGCGGCAGCGCGCCCGGCGATCTGGTTGCCTCGATCCGTGCCGCGCCGCCCCCAGCCCCTCGCCGCGTCACTGCTCGCGCTGGCTGCCCGGCAGGAGGGCCTGCTGTCCGTCCGACAGTGCCTGCTCGCCGGCATGGACAGGGAGCAGGTCCAGGCCCGCCTGCGCACCACGGAGTGGGAGCGGCCCGTGCGCGGGGTGCTCGACACCGCACCGACCGGGCGCGAACGGACCGGCATCGACCTCGACCTCCGACGTCGGCGGGCAGCCGTCCTCGGGCTGCTGGCCCATCCTGGCTCGGTGGCCACCGGCCTCTGCGCCCTGGTGCTCCACGGCGTCCAGGGCGCTCCGGTGGACATCACGCCCGAGGTCGCGATGCCGACCGGCGCACCCCGTGCCGAGCGCCCACCGGTCCGCCTCCGGCGGTCAGCGGTGGCGCGGTGGGTCGACGTCGACGGCTTCCGCTGCGTCCCCGTCGCCCGAGCGCTCGTCGAGGCAGTGCCGCAGGTGGGGCGGCGCCACGCCGTCGCGCTCATGGACTCGGCATTGCACCAGGGCCTCCTGACGCCGCAGGAGCTGGAGACCACGCACCGGGACGCCGCCCGCCGTCGCGGCATGCGGCGCACCCGCGACTGGTGGTCGTCGGCCGACGCTCGCGCCGAGTCCCCGGCCGAGACCTGGGCACGCCTGTCCTGCGTCGACGACGGGTTCCCGCCCGACGCCCTCCAGCTCGAGGTCGCCGGACCCGACGGGCAGGTGTTCGCTCGCGTCGACATGGCGTGGCGGCTGCCGGACGGCACGACGCTGCTCGTGGAGATCGACGGGCAGGACGTCCACTCGACCCCGCGAGCGCTCTATCGGGACCGGGCACGGCAGAACCGCCTCGACACCTCGCGGACCGTCGTGCGCCGCCTCACCGGCAGCGACGCGTGGAACGGTCGTGTCGGTGTGGAGGTCGCCAAGGTCCTCCGCTACTCCGGCTGGCGGCCTGCCCCGTGGCCCCCCGAGGCGGTGCTCCGCCTCGGTTGAGCCGCCACCGTCTCTGTTCGTCAGCATTCAGGCGTCGATTCCTGACGAACAGAGACGCTCACGACGGGCGGGGGCCGTCAGGAGTCCCGGCGCGACCGCACCGCGCCGGCCAGCAGCTCCAGCAGCTCCGCCGTCGTGCCCCAGTCCATGCACTTGTCGGTGACCGACTGGCCGTACACCAGCGAGTCCAGCGGCCCGGGCTTCTGCGCCCCGGCCTCGAGGAAGCTCTCCAGCATCAGACCGGTGATCCCCTGCTCACCGTCCGCGAGGCGCGCCGCGATCTCCCGCACGACCTCCGCCTGGCGCACGTGGTCCTTGCCCGAGTTGCCGTGCGAGGCGTCCACGATCACGCCCTGCTCCACGGGCCCGCCCAGTCCCGACGTGCGGGCCACGCCCAGGGCGGCAGCGACGTCGTCGACGCCGTAGTTCGGTCCGCCGCGCCCACCCCGCAGGATCACGTGGCAGTCCGGGTTGCCGGCCGTCTCGACGGCGGCCGCGCGGCCCTCGGAGTCCGCCCCGAAGAACGTGTGCTCGCTGGCGGCGGTGATGCAGCCGTCCACCGCGATCTGCACGTCGCCGTCGGTCGCGTTCTTGAAGCCGATCGGCATCGACAGGCCGGACGCGAGCTGGCGGTGCACCTGCGACTCCGCGTTGCGCGCACCGATCGCGCCCCAGGTCACGGCGTCGGCGATGTACTGCGGGGAGGTCGGCTCGAGGAACTCGCACGCGGCCGGGACACCGGCGTCCAGCACACCGAGCAGCACCTCGCGGGCGAGCCGCAGGCCGTGGTGCACGTCGTGCGAGCCGTCCAGGTGCGGGTCGTTGATGAGGCCCTTCCAGCCGACCGTGGTGCGCGGCTTCTCGAAGTAGACCCGCATGACCACGACCAGCTCGTCGGACAGCTCGCGCGCCAGAGGGGCGAGCCGTCGCGCGTAGTCGAGCGCGGCCGCCGGGTCGTGCACCGAGCACGGACCGACGATGACGACGAGACGGTCGTCCTCGCCGACCAGGACGTCGCGGACCTCGCGGCGCGACGTCGTCACCAGGTCGCTGCGCTGGGTGCCCAGCGGCAGGGCGGTGCGCATCGCCCGGGGGGCGGGCAGCGGGTCGAGCGCGCGGACGCGCAGGTCAGAGGTCTCGGCCATCAGGTCAGTATCATCCGAGGTCGCGGTGCCGCGCGCGGCGGGCGTGGTCGTGGGGCTCATCGGGGCTCCTGGTCGTGAGTGGTCGGTCGAGGGAAGGTCCGGCACGTCGCCGGTCCGGCGCGTCGCCGGGGGCGGACCGGTCCCGACCGGAAGCCCCGACGACAAAGGGCCCGGACGCATGGTGCGTCCCAGGCCCTGTGCTGGCTCCGGTGGAAGGTGTCGGTCAGGCGCGAGCCCGCCGAGCTCCCAGCGGAGCCGGCGTAAAGCGCCAATACCAACGGATGTTCACGGCCACGACAGTACGCGCGCCGTCGAGCGGCGTCCAGCGCGTCCACGATCCGGGCACGACGGCGGACCTCAGGGTCGCTCGAACAGCGCGGCCCGGTCGGTGGCCGCCAGGAAGTCGCGCTCGTGCGCCAGCCGCTCCCGGGTGGAGTCGGCGAGGTCGGCGGGCAGCTCGTGGGCGCCGAACCAGCCGACCTCCGACGACTCGTCGTCGGCGACGCGCGCGGCACGGGCCGCTGCGGGCGAGACCGGGCAGGCCCGGAAGAGGGTGTCGAGGTAGGCGCTCCGGTCGCCGTTGGGGTACACGATGACGGGGGTGCTGAAGATCCCGACGACCTCCACGACCTCGATCTCCACCGCCGTCTCCTCGAGCACCTCGCGCACGATCCCGGCGGCGGGCTGCTCGCCCGGGTCCAGGATGCCGCTCGGCAGGGCCCAGCGGCCGTTGTCGGTGCGCCGCCCGAGCAGCAGCCGGTGGTCGCCGTCGCGCACGACCGCGCTCACGCCCGGCAGCCACAGCAGGTCGGTGCCGACGCGGGTGCGCAGAGAGGCGACGTGGTCGGGGATCGGCATGCCGCGACCCTATCCGCCGTCGGGGCGGTGCCCGTAGCGGTCGACGAAGTTGCGCACGACCCGCATCGGCGCGGTGACGGGGCGGGCTGCCGCCCGGGTGACGACGTCGTCGGCCTCGTCGGCGGCGAAGTACCCGTAGTCGCGGTAGACCTGCACCCGCTGGGTGAGTCCGGCGAGGTCCAGCTCGGGGTGGAACTGGGTGGCGTAGAGGTGGGACCGCAGGCGGAACATCTGGACGGGCGACCGGGGCGAGAGCGCGAGCCGCACGGCTCCGGGTGGCAGACCGCGCATGGCCTCCTTGTGCCCGACGTAGGCGGCGAACGCCGGGGGCAGCCCGGCGAGCAGCGGGTCCGCCATGCCCTCCTGGGTCAGCTCGACGGTGGCGACGCCGACCGCCTCGCCGTAGAGCCGGTCGACCACTCCCCCGGCGTACTGCCCCAGGGTGCCGACGCCGTAGCAGGCACCGAGGAAGGGGAAGTCACGGTCGACGACCTCGTCGAGCAGCGTCGTGAACTCACGCTCCACGCGCCGCTGGGTGTCCGACTTCTCGCTGTCAGGATCGGAGGAGTTGAACGGGCCGCCGCCGACGATGATCCCGGAGTACCGGTCGAGGTCGAGCCGCGGCATCGGGCGCTCCTCGAGGCGGACACGGTGGAGCTGGTCGGGTGCGAGGGCGCCGTACCGGCAGAACGCCTCGTACTCGCCGTCGGCGGCGACGTCCTCGGCGCGCGTCGCCAGGAGCAGGAACGGCTTCACCCTTGCAGCGTAGGCCGATTCCTGCGCCAGCCGCCGCGGACGACAGAGCGGTGAGCTCTTGAGCGCGTGGTGACCACAGGGTCTTGAATGTGACGACAGGCACTCGGCGCCCGCCGTGATCCAGGCGCGCCGGGAGAAGGAGGTGAACGATCGTGCCCGAAGCAACCGATGCCTTCCTGCTCGCCCTCGCGGGCATCGCAGCGACCCTTGTCGGCATGTTCATGCTGGCGGTGTTCTTCTACCTCGACTCGGCGCTGCACCGGGCCCGCGGCGCCGCAGGCAGCACGTCGGACCGGTACATGCGGGCGGGCGCCCGGTGGGTGCTCACCGCCTACAGCCTGCCCCTGATCGTCGCTCTTGCCCTGGTCGGTGTGGGGCCGGTCTGGGCGGCTGTCGCGTTCCTGGTGCTGGCGGCGGCGCTCGTGGCCGCCACCGTCGACACGTCCCGTCGCATCGTGAGGGTGGGCGCGACGAGGAAGTCTCTCGCACTCGCCGCGAACGAGGTCCTGACCTCGCTCGCGGTGGTGACCCTGGTCGTCCTGCCGTGGATCCTCGGCGGCTGGATCCCCTCGCCGAGCGACTTCGTCCCTTCCCTCCTTCTCGCCCTCGCCGTCGGGTTCACCAGCACGGCGACCGTCATCATGTCGGTCTTCGACGCCGGGGAGGCGTCCGCGCCTACCGCCGTTTGACCCCCGGACGGCGGTACCACGCCAGCGCGGGCGTCTCCGGCCCGCGCACGACGCGGCGACGTGCTCGGCGCGGGTCGCCGGCAGAAGGAACGTCCCGGTCCGCCCTCCGAGGGCACCGGGTGGTGTCAGCTCCAGCGGAACAACCGGATCGCGAGCGGGAGCAGCACCGCCGTCCACACGACCATGACCACCATCTGCAGCGTCGGGAAGCCGGCCTCGAACCAGCCCGTCGTCAGCGCCTGGGCAGCAGCGCCGAGCGGGGTGAACTGGCCGATGTCACGCAACAGGTCGGGCATGATCGGTCCCGGCGTCCACAGCCCGGCCAGGAGCAGCATCGGGAAGTACAGCGACATCGCGATCGCGTTCGCCGACGACGGTCGTGGGGCGACCGCGGCGACCAGCATGCCGAGCGCGAACATGGAGGACAGACCCAGCGCCGTCGCGAGCAGCACCACCCCCAGCTGCGAGGGCACCGGCACGCCGAAGGCGAGCTCGGCGACGACCAGCGCGAGAGCGATCCCCACGAGCGTGGTGACCATGTTGATGATCAGGTGGCTCGCGACGATGCCCTGCGGTCGCATCGGCGTGGTCGACATCCGCCGCAGCACCCCCTTCTCCCGGTAGGTCGCGATGGTCACGGGCATCACGGTCAGCGAGGCGGTGCCGACGGCCATCGCGAGCACGGTGGGCAGGAACGTGGCGATGGGGGTGAGCCCGAACCAGACGGAGTCGGGTGGGGCGTCGGTGATGGGATCGCGCATCCCGGGGATGAAGAACCCGACGCCGAGCAGGATGATCGTCGGGAAGACGATCCCGAAGAACGGCGAGGCGAAGTCGCGCATCCACACCTTCGTCTCGGTGGTCAGCAGGCGCCCGAAGCCGTGCCAGCCGGAGCTCCGGCGGCGGGCGGGGGCGGCGGTGGTCGTGGTCATGACCGGACTCCTTCGGTGGTGAGCTCGGGCTCGGGCTCCTGCGGGGCGTAGGTGCGCCCGGTGACGGCGAGGAAGACGTCCTCGAGCGTGCGCGTGACGGTGCGGACGTCCTCGGGCACGAGGTCGGCCTCCGCCAACGCCGGGACGACGGCGAACAGCACCCGGGGCGTGCCGGAGACGGCGATCTCGCCGGGCGTGCCGTCCAGCTCCTCGACGCGCACGACGTCGTGGTGCTCGGCGGCGAGCCGGTCGAGCCGCTGCCGGGCGCGCCCGGCGTCGTCCGCGCCGAACCGCACGACGACGGTGCGTTCGTCGTCGAGGCCGTCGATCAGACCGGCGGGGGTCCCCTCGGCGACGACGCGGCCGGCGTCGATCACGACGAGCCGGTCGCAGAGCCGCTCGGCCTCGTCCATGAAGTGGGTGACGAGCAGGATCGTCACACCGGTGGCTCGCACCCGTTCCACGAGCTCCCACGTGCTGCGGCGGGCCTGCGGGTCCAGGCCGGTGGTGAGCTCGTCCAGGATGGCGACCTCGGGGTTGCCGACCAGGGCCAGCGCGATCGACAGCCGCTGCTTCTGACCGCCGGACAGGCGTCCGAACTGCTTGTCGGTGTGCTCGGTCAGGTCGAGCAGGTCCAGCAGCTCACCGGGATCGGCGGGCCGGGAGTAGAAGCCGGCGAAGAGATGCAGGACCTCGCCGACGGTGATCTTGTCGTGCAGCGTGGCCTCCTGCAGCTGGACCCCCAGCAGGTCCTTCACGGCGGCGGGGTCCCGCTGGGTGTCGTGGCCCAGCACGGTCACGGTCCCGCCGTCGGCGTGCCGCAGGCCGGCGAGCGTCTCGACGGTGGTGGTCTTGCCGGCGCCGTTCGGGCCGAGGATCCCGAAGATCTCCCCGGGCTGGACGGTGAACGACACGTCGTCGACGGCGACCTTGTCACCGTAGGTCTTGCGGAGGTGCGTGACCTCCACGACGGGGTCGGCCATGGTGGGCCTCCTTCAGTGGGTGTTGGTCGGACGATCAGGTGGTCAGGCAGGCCGAGGAACGACGCTGCGGAGCATGTGGTGTGCGACGAGAGCGGCCAGCACCGCGGCGAGGGCTCCTCCCCCGAGCGCGACCGCCGTCCCGAGCACGGGGCCGACGGCCGCGTCACGCAGCGGGATGCTGAAGATGCCCGTGCGTGTCGCGAGATCGGCGAGGACGCCGGGGACGAGCAGCGGCACGATGGCGAGAGTGCCGCGCAACCCGCCCCAGCGCTGGTAGCCGGCCAGCACGGCGGCGCCGACGAGTGCATAGGTGGTGATGACCAGGGACTCGGCCGCGACCGTGCCGGCGACGCCGGCAGGTCCGTCGAGGCCGAAGGCACCGGTAGCCCCCTGCCACGGGCGGTCGAGGGCGGCAAACGTCCCCCGCTCGGCGAGGGTGAGCAGGACGGTCGCCACCCCGAAGGCCAGGCCGCCGAGGACCGCCGCGCGGGCGATGCCCTCGACGAGCGCTCGGCGGGTGCCCCCGGCGGCGAGGTGGGTGCGCAGCAGGGCGCCCGTGGCGATGATGCCGATGGCGAACGCGGGCCAGCGCGCCGGGCTGCCGGCGGCGTCGTAGGTGAGGCCGTCCGCGACCCCGCCCCAGCGTGCGACGATCAGGGGCAGGCTCAGCACGATCAGTGCCCAACCGGTCCAGAACCAGGCTCCGGCCAGCAGCAGCACACGGAGGAACCGCCGGCGGGCGGCCGCGACCGCCCGGGCGTGCGGGCCGGGACCGAGGCCCGCCGTCGTCCCGCTGGTCATCGCGGTCACCTCGTCGGGCGGAGTCGGAGGGAGTGGAGGTGCAGGTGGAGCCACCCGGCCGCGAGCACGACGGCGGCCGCTCCGCCCACCAGTCCGATCGCCACTGCGCTCGACGCCGGGATCTGCACCAGGTTGCCCAGGACGTCGTGGCCGCTCCCACCTGCTGTGACGAGGTCGACGAGAGCGAGCGGGACGAGTCCCGGGACGACGAGCAGGGTGCCGCGCCACCCGCCGTGCGACTGGTAGCCGGCGACGACGGCGCACCCGACCAGCACGTAGACCGCAGTGGCGAAGGTGTCGGCGACGAGCTCGACGGCGAACGCGCCGTCGCCCGTCGTGAGCGCATCGGCTCGTTGCCACGTCCACCCGAGCGCTCCGAACAGTCCCCGTTCACCGACGGTGGCCAGCGCGCCGATCGCGGCGTAGACGACCCCGGCGATCACCGCGGCCCGGATCGCGCCGTCGCGCAGTGCGCGCCGGGTGCCACCGGCGGCGAGGTGGGTCGCCAGGATGGTGGCGAGCATCGCGATGGCGGTGCCGAAGGCGACCCACCGGGCGATGTAGTCGCTCGTGGCGAGCACGCCGTGCTCCATCTCGTTGCCGGCGCGGCGCACGAGCAGGGGGACGACGACGGCCACGACGGCGTAGACGAGCCAGAAGCCGGCGCCGATGGTGATGACGGAGGTCGCGATCGACCGCGTGACACGGCGGACCGCACGTCGCTGGACCTGGGCGGCGAGCACCTTGCGGTCGGTCATGACGTTCCCTTCCGCGCCGGGTCCGTCAGCCGGACGAACAGGTCCTGCAGCGGGAGCGACCCCAGCTCGACGCCGGCGTCGCGTGCGGTGGCGGCCTCGCCGTCGTCGGGGGCTCCCTCGAGCGTGACCTGCACGGTGGCACCGAGCTGCTGGCGGTGCAGGATGCGGCGCTCCCCGGTGAGCCGTTCGACGGCGGAGGCGGGGCCGGTCAGGCTGAAGCCGCGCCGGCCCATCTCCTCGGCGGTCTCGGCGAGGAGCACCCGCCCCCGGTCGAGGACGACGACGTCCTCGAAGAGGCGCTCGACCTCCTCGACCAGGTGGCTGGACAGCAGGATGGTGCGCGGGTGCTCGGCGTAGTCGGCGAGGATCTCGTCGTAGAAGGCGTAGCGCGTCGGCGCGTCCATCCCGAGGTAGACCTCGTCGAAGATCGTCAGCGGTGCGCGGGCGGCGAGGCCGATGGTGGCTCCGACGGCGGACTTCTTGCCGCGGGACAGCGCGGCGGGCTTCTTGCGCGGGCTGACCTCGAACATGTCGAGCAGTCGCCCGGCGAGGTCCACGTCCCAGTACGGGCGCAGGTCGGCGTAGTACTTGAGCGTCTCGGAGAGCTTCTCGTCGTCCTGGAGGTCTCCGCTCTCGCGCACGAGCTGCACGTTGGACGTCACCCAGGCGTTCTCCCACGGGTCCTCCTGCGCGCCCTCGGTACCGACCCGCACGGTGCCGCTGGTGGGGCGGGTGAAGGCGGCCAGCAGGGAGAGCATCGTGGACTTGCCGGCGCCGTTGCGGCCGAGGATCCCGGTGATGGTGCCGGGCCGGACGGTGAGGCCCACGCCGTCGAGCGCGGTGGTGGCGTCCTCCCTGAACGTGTTCCCGTCGGCGGACATCCGGCGCTGCTTGCCGAACCGGACGACGACGTCGTCCAGGCGGGCGCCGAACGGGGCGGGGGGCGTCATGACTGCTCCTGGTTCGTGGTGTGGTCGGTGGCGGCGGGTCCGTCGGGACCGGTGCCGTGCCGGCGGGCGTGGACGTAGGCGACGATCTCGTCGGCAGGGATGCCGAGGACGTCCGCCTGGGCCAGGGCGGGTGCCAGCACGTCGTCGAAGTAGGCCGTGCGGTGCTGGTCGAGGAGGCGTTCCCGCGCGCCGGGCGCGACGAACATGCCGAGGCCTCGCCGCTTGTAGAGCACGCCCTCCTCGACGAGACCGGTGAAGGCCTTCGCCGCCGTGGCGGGGTTGATCCGGAACGTCGTCGCGAACTGGGTGGTGGACATGACCTGCTCCTCCTCCGCGAGCTCGCCCGCGAGGACCTGCGACCGGATCTGCTGCGCGATCTGGACGTAGATCGGTTCGGGGCCGTCGAACACGCGACCCTCCTCAGGGTTTACTGGTGCTGTGGTTCATTACTTGACTAATGAACCACAGGAGACCGAGTGCCGTCAACCCCCCTACCGCTGTGGGTGCGCGGATGCGACCGGTCCACTGAGCGAGACGTTGTCCACAGGGTCGTGCCCAGGATGGGCGGGTTTCGCTACGGTGTCGGGGATGTCGCCGTCGACTCCCTGGTGAAGGACCCTGTGAAGGACTCCGTGAAGGAACCCGTGAAGGAACACCCGAGCCCTCGTCCCGTCCCCGCGTCCGGTGCGCTCGCGCTGGTCGCGCTGCTGCTCGCCGGCTGCACCGGCCCCGAGCCGGCCCCCGACCCGGGCACGACGGCGGAGGCTGCGCCGAGCCCGTCGGCGACGGCGGCGGAATCCTCGCCGACGCCGTCGCCCACGCCGGTGGTCGTCGCACCGGAACGCCCCGCCGCGATGGACGACGACGGGTACGAGGGCGCCGAGGCGGCGGCGGTGTACTTCCAGCTGCTCGACACCTACATGATGAAGACCGGGGACACCACCGAGTGGGAAGCGATGTCGCACCCGGAGTGCAACACGTGCGCCAACCGTCTGGAGCAGGCACAGACGATCGCCGCCAACGGCGACCGCTTCGAAGGTGGTGAGACATCGGTCCAAGTGCTGCACACGTATGAGCAGGACGAACCCACTGGCGGATGGCCACTTGACGTCGAGGTCACGACGCAGGAAGTGACGATCACCGGACCGGAGGGAACTGACATCGCTCAGTTCGCAAGCACTCAGGGAGTCGTGCGAATGGAACTGATACGCCACGGTGGTCAGTGGGCCATCCTGGGGGTCGCGCCGCTCGAAGAGGGTTGATCCGTATGAGCGCGATCACCGCTGCCGCGATCGCAGCGAGCCTCCTACTCGGAACGTCTACCGATGTGTACACGCCAATACTCGACGACCCGGCGGACGAGGTGCGGCTCGGCGCTCACGGCGCCGCGCAGAACCCCGCGACCTCGGGCCAGGACGACGGCCCCCGCGACCGCTACTTCCGCACCGACCTGACCACCTGCAACCTCGCCGCGACCTGGGACGGCGTCGACCTCGCCACCACCCTGGACACCTGCCCCGACGAGGCCCTCGAACTCACCATCCAAGGCGCCCCCTGCACCGACGACGAGTACGAGCTCGCCGACCTGTGGGTCGAACGCCTCCGCGACGACGGCACCTACACCGACCCCGAGCACCTCTCCGGACGCGAGTGCATCACCCCCACCGACCTCGCCCCCCACGCCCGACACGAGTTCGCCACCATGCACATCCCCACCCCCCAAGCCACCCTCCAAGCCCGCGAACCCCTCCTGGCAGGCGTCCACTACCCCGCCTACGCCACCACCCAACCCCAGATCGTCGACGTCACCCTCCTGGACGTCCCCGTCCAGATCCGCGCCGACCCCGTCGAGTACACCTGGAACTTCGACGACCCCCACACCCCCGGCGGCGCCACCCTGACCACCACCGACCCCGGCCAACCCTGGACCGACGACGCCCCCACCCCCGACCACACCTGGATCGGCCACACCTACACCCACCTCGGCCACCCCGACACCCACACCGGCACCCACCGCGACGACGCCGGCAACTGGTACCGCCCCGAGGTCACCACCACCCTGACCACCACCTGGCAAGGCCACTTCCGCATCACCGGCACGAGCACCTGGACCACCATCGACGGCACCATCACCACCACCAGCACCACCGACCCCGTCACCCTCACCGAAGCCCGCGCCCGCCTCGTCTGCGACGACACCCACGGCCACACCACCTGCTGATCGACGTCGGACTCACGAACCGTGCGACCAGGCCCCGCGCCGGCGCTCGTCCCGCCGTCGAGCCGCGTCGTGCGCCTCCCGCAGCAGCGTGAGGACGACGCCGGCTGTGCGCTCGTCCGGGTCGACCACGCAGACCCAGCCCAGGTGGCCGTACACCGGGTGGGACATCAGGACGTCGGTAGGGACGCCGTCCGACGGCGGCACGCTGGTCGCGCGGGTCCCGTCGGCCTTGCCCGGCGCCCGGACGACACCGAGCTCGCCCGCGCGCTCTCGACCCACGTGGACGTTGACGCGCCACCGCCCGGGTCGATCGAGGTCGCAGGCGGTGTCGTCCGGGTAGTTCTTCGTGGTGATGGTGCCGTAGGGCTGCACGGCCGTGGGCACGCGGCCGTCCGGCGCGAAGTAGAAGAAGGCGTCGCCCCAGGTGAGCTCCGGGGCGTCGCCGCCAGGTCCAGGCTGCAGCACGAGCGCGCCGTCCAACTCGTGCACCGCGGAGATGATCTGTTCGATGTCCATACTTCAAGCATCACCTTCATGTGCTTGTGTGGGGTTTGATGAACGGTCGACGGAGGACCTCCGACGTCGCCCGCGCCACGGGCTACTCCGTCCAGCAGGTGCGCGACCTGGAACGGCTCGGCGTGATCCCGCCGGCAAGCCGCTCCTCGAACGGCTACCGCCGGTACAGGCCGCTCCATCTCCAGGCGGTACGCGCCTACCGCGGGCTCGCGACCGCCGTCGGCCCCGTCATCGCACGTCGGACGATGGTGGAACTGTGGAGGTCGCCGCGCGATGTCGCAGTGGCGTCCCTGACCGAGCTGCACGTCGGCCTGGCCGAGGACCGCCGCCAGACCCTCCAGGCGCTCGACGCGCTCTACGAGATCGGCGCCGAGCCGGCGGCGACCCGTGCCGGCGACGTCCTGTCGATCACCGAGCTCGCCGACGCCCTGGGCGTCCGGACCTCGACGCTGCGCCACTGGGAGTCCGAAGGTCTGGTCACCGCGCAACGGGTCGGGTCTCTGCGGGTCCGTACCTACGACGTCGGGCAGGTCGGAGCCGCGCGGATCGTCGCGGCGTTGCGCGCGGCGGGGTACGGAGTCCCGGAGGTGGCGACCGTCATGGCCGCGCTGCGAGGAGCCGGGGGCACGGCGCAGGCCGAGACCGCGCTGCGCGAACGGCTGGACACGATCGCGACGCGGTCGCTGGCGCTGCTGCGCGCCGGTACCGACCTGGTCGCCGTCGTGGACTCCGTCGAACTCGAGCGATCCAGGACTACCCGCGCAACACGTCCATCAGCGCCCGGTTGATGTAGAGGACCTCACGGCCGACGCGCAGGTCGGCAAGCACCCCGGCATCGACCAGTCCGTGCATCCACTTTGACGCCGTGGGCCGAGACACGCCGCACCGGTCGATGACGTCCCGCACCCGGGAGTACGGCTGCTCCATGAGCACCGACAGCAGATCACCGTTGGCCGACCCCACCACCTGACGGACATGATCGAGCAGCTGTCCTTGGACATCGTCGATGTTGTCGACCACCCGGGTGGTCCGCTCCGCGGTCACTCGGACACCATCGATGATGTACCGGACCCACGGCTCCCAAGTTCCGTCCGACGTCACCTCGCGCAGCAGGCGGTAGTAGTCGTCCTTCGACTCGATGATGTAGCGAGACAGGTACAGCAGGGGAAGGTGCATCAGCCCGGCGTCACAGAGCATCAGCACGTTCATGATGCGCCCGGTGCGACCGTTGCCGTCGGTGAACGGGTGGATCGCCTCGAACTGGTAGTGGGCGACCGCCATCCGCACCAGCGGGTCGAGGTCGGTCGGCGCATTGAGAAACTCCGACCAGTTGTCGAGCAACCTGGACAGCTCGGTGCCCGATGGCGGGGTGTACACGCGTTGCCTGGTCGCAGGGTCCCCGATGAACACCTCGCCTCGACGGAACCCCTCGTCATGGCCACGGATGACGGCGCATATCTCGGCCGCCGTGTTGGCCGTGAGCGGCCGATGGCCCACCTGCTGGAACCCGGTCTGCAGCGCGCTGCGGTATCGGAGCGCCTCCCGTGCCGCGGGAGTCGCTCCGACGTCCGTGGCTGCTGCCGTGAACAGCTCGTCCGTCGTCGTGACGATGTTCTCGATCTCCGAGCTTGCCTGCGCTTCCAGGAGCGGGATGGCGTTGATCAGCACCGTCGGATTCGGCAGGGCCTGCGCTCGCGCATCGAAGCGCGCCAGGGCATCGCGTGCCTCGATCGTCACCTTGAGCACCGCGTGGGTCTCCAGCTCCACCCGGGGAGGCAGGACTGGAAGACCGTCATGGGGCCGAGCAGGTTCCCGGTTCATCGGATCAGATTAACGTAACCTGTCAAAAATCGCACAGATTTTTGACAGGTTCGCCGTACGTGTCAACCAACTTGGCACGTGGCACACGGCAGCAGCCCACCCGCCTTCCGCTGTGGGTGCACGACACACCGCCAACCAGCCAGCAACAACGGCGCGTCGTGCACCCACAACGGCAGGGGGAACGACGACAGGCCGCGGCGGGAGGATCCCACCGCGGCCCGTCAGGGTGATTCAGGCGACGTGACTCAGGCGACCGGCTCCTGCGCCGCGTCGACCTCGTCGAACGTGGAGAGCTCGGCGAGGTCGCCGGCGACGATCTCCGCGATCTGCACGGCGTTGAGCGCCGCGCCCTTGCGCAGGTTGTCGTTCGACACGAACAGGACCAGCCCTCGGCCGTCCGGCACGGACTGGTCCGCCCGGATCCGACCCACGAACGACGGGTCGGCACCGGCCGCACCCAGCGGCGTCGGGACGTCGACCAGCTCCACGCCGGGCGCGGAGCCCAGCAGCTCGCGGGCCCGCTCGGGCGACAGCGGCGCACCGAACTCGGCGTGGATGGCCAACGAGTGCCCGGAGAACACCGGCACCCGCACGCAGGTCCCTGCCACGGCGAGGTCCGGCAGGCCGAGGATCTTGCGGGACTCGTTGCGGAGCTTCTGCTCCTCGTCGGTCTCGCCCGACCCGTCGTCCACGATCGAACCGGCCAGCGCGATGACGTCGAACGCGATCGGCGCGACGTAGTTGTCCGGTTCCGGGAAGTCGACGGCCGCACCGGAGTGCGTGAGTCCTTCGAGATCCCCCGCGACGGCGGCGCGCGCCTGCCCCGCCAGCTCGGCCACGCCCGACACCCCGGACCCCGAGACCGCCTGGTACGTGGCGACCCGCAGCCGCTCGAGCCCGGCCTCGGCGGCCAGCGGCTTGAGCACCGGCATCGCGGCCATCGTCGTGCAGTTGGGGTTGGCGATGATGCCCTTCACGGCGTCGCTGATCGCCTCCGGGTTGACCTCGGAGACCACCAGCGGCACCTCCGGGTCGAGGCGCCAGGCGGAGGAGTTGTCGACGACGACGGCGCCTGCCTCCGCGAAGCGGGGCGCGTGCTCGCGCGACGTGCCCCCACCGGCGGAGAACAGGGCGATGTCGATGTCGGCGAGCTCCGCCGTCGGCGTCGCCGCGACGTCCTCGACGGTGACCTCGATCCCCTCGTACGCGAGGGTCGAGCCGGCGGACCGCGCCGAGGCGAAGAGGCGCAGCTCCTTGACGGGGAACCCGCGCTCGGTGAGCAGCCGGCGGATCACGCCGCCGACCTGGCCGGTCGCGCCGACCACGGCGACGTTGACTCCCTGGGAGTTGATGGCAGCCATCAGCCGATCACCGCCCCGTCCCGGCGTAGACCACGGCCTCGCCCTCGGAGGAGTCCAGCTCGAACGCGGTGTGGATGGCCCGCACCGCGTCGTCGAGGGAGTCCGCACGGGTGACCACCGAGATGCGGATCTCCGAGGTGGAGATCATCTCGATGTTGATCCCGGCGTCCCGCAGCGCGCCGAACAGGCGTGCGGAGATGCCGGGGTGCGACTTCATGCCCGCGCCGACCAGCGAGACCTTGCCGATCTCGTCGTCGATCTGCAGCTCGTCGAACTTCAGCTCCGACTTCACCGCGTTCAGCGCCGCGACCGTCGAGCGGACATCGCCGTGCGGGAGCGTGAAGGAGATGTCGGTGAGCCCGGTCGCCGCGGCCGAGACGTTCTGCACGATCATGTCGATGTTGGCGCCTGCTCCGGCGACGACCTCGAAGATGCGGGCGGCCTGGCCGAGGGTGTCGGGGACACCGACGACGGTGATCTTGGCCTCGCTGCTGTCGTGCGCGACGCCGGAGATGATCGGGTCTTCCATGGCTTCCTCCTGGTCACCGGTGCTGGCGTTCGGGTCGATGGCGTCTCCGTGGGTACCGGTCACCATCGTGCCGGTCTTGCCCGAGAACGAGCTGCGGACGTGCACCGGCACGTCGTACCGGCGGGCGTACTCGACGGCACGCAGCGCGAGCACCTTGGCCCCGGACGCCGCGAGCTCGAGCATCTCCTCGTAGGTGACCTTGTCGATCTTGCGCGCTCCCGGCACGATGCGCGGGTCGGCGCTGAAGATGCCGTCGACGTCGGTGTAGATCTCGCAGACGTCCGCGTCGAGACCGGCGGCGAGGGCGACCGCCGTCGTGTCCGACCCGCCACGACCCAGCGTGGTGACGTCGTTGGAGGTGCTGACTCCCTGGAACCCCGCGACGATCGCGACCTGCCCCTTGGCCAGGGTCTGGCGGATCCGGTGCGGGACGACGTCGACGATGCGCGCCTTACCGTGGGAGGCGTCGGTGAGGAGCCCGGCCTGCTGTCCGGTGAAGGACTTCGCCCTGACCCCGAGCTTGTCGATCGCCATGGCGAGCAGCGACATCGAGATCCGCTCACCGGCGGTGAGCAGGATGTCCATCTCCCGCTGCGGGGGCTTCGGACTGATCTCCTCGGCCAGGTCGAGGAGCTCGTCGGTGGTGTCGCCCATGGCGCTCACCACGACGACCACGTCGTTGCCGGCGCGCTTGGCCTCGGCGATGCGCTTGGCCACGCGCTTGATGGAGCGGGCGTCCGACACGGACGACCCACCGTATTTCTGCACGACCAGTGCCATGCATGCAACCTTTCTGTCGCCGGCCTCCGTCTCTCTCAACGGCCCGCCGGTCTCTTGTGTGTGCGCGCACCATGGTAGCGACCGGTGCTCGGCGCCGATGTGCCGGCGGTCACACCACCGCTACGAGGAGCCCGTGACGACGTCGTAGCCGAGCTTGCAGATGAGCGCTCCGACCACGACGACGAAGACGATGCGCACGAAACCGGAACCCTTCGCCACCGCCATCCGTGCCCCGATGTACCCGCCGACCAGGTTCGCCGCCCCCATCGCGAGCCCGAGGCCCCAGATCACGGCCCCGGCCGGCACGAAGTACAGCAACGCGCCCAGGTTCGTGGCGAAGTTGACGATCTTGGCCAGGGCCGACGCCGGGAGGAACGCGTACCCGAGCACGCTCACCAGGGAGATGACCAGGAAGGTCCCGGTGCCGGGCCCGAGCAGGCCGTCGTAGGCACCGATGACCAGCCCGATCCCCGCGGCCGTCCACCGGTGCCGGTTCCCTTCCCAGCGCAGGTCGTCCTGCTGGCCGAGCCGGGGCTTGAGGATCGTGAACAGAGCCACCCCGACGAGCACCACGAGGATGATCGGGGTGAACAGCTCGGCGGGGATCTGCGTGGCGAGCGCGGCCCCGCCGACCGCACCGGCCAGGGCAGCGACCGCCATCGGACCGGCCGTCGTCAGGTCCGGACCGACGCGCCGGTAGTACGTGATCGAGCTGACCGACGTGCCCATGATCGAGCCGAGCTTGTTGGTCGCCAGGGCCTGGACGGGCGAGATGCCGGGCACGAGCAGCAGCGCGGGAAGCTGGATGAGCCCGCCACCGCCGACGACGGCGTCGACCCAGCCCGCCGCCAGCCCGGCGAGGACCAGCAGGAGGACGGTGGAGACGTCGAGGTCGAGCACGCGTCGCATCCTCGCACGGGTCACTGCACGCGGACGGTCAGCTCCTTGCTGCTCGTCGATCCGAGGTCGTTGGCGAACACGACGCGGTACGTGTACCGGCCGGGCTCGCGGCCGGTGAGCGGTACCGCCACTTGCTGGGCCGACGGCGTGGCGTCCGTCAGCTCACCCGACGCCACCTCGACGCCGTCCTCGAGCAGCGTCCACGAGGTGGCGTTGGTGCCCCACCACAGGTCGGCGGACACCGTGTAGTCGCCGTCGCGGTCGTGGTTGTCGTGGCTCAGCCGGGGGGCCGCCGGCGCCGCGTCGGTCACCCGCACCGTGTGGTCGCGGCACGGCGTCGTCCCCGCGGCGTTCACCAGCTCGCAGGAGTAGACGTAGGTGCCGTCGGTGCGTCCGGTCAGCGCGAAGTCCACGTGCTGGGCCGACGGCGAGGCGTCCACGAGGTTGCGCGTGGCGACCACCTCGCCGTTCTCGAGCAGGCGCACGTGGGTGGCGTTCTGGCCCCACCACAGGTCGACCGAGACGGTGTACGCCCCGCCGCGGACGCCGTCGTGCGCGTTGTCGTCGCTGATCACGCCGCGCGCCGGGGCCACCGTGGGCGCGGGGCCGTCGACGGCGTAGAGCGTCGTGGTCCCCGAGACCTCGTTGGCGACGGCGAGCATCGGCTCGCCGGTCGGCGACTCGTCGGCCTCGATGAACGCCAGGCCCTCGGGACCGAGGTCGCCCGACTCCTCGACGGGGGCCGAGAAGTCGCGGTTGTTGACGTACTGCACGAACTCCGACGCTGCGGGGTCGGTGACGTCGTAGACCATGACGCCGCCGACCCGCTCGAGCCCGATGAAGGCGTAGGTGCGGCCGTCCACCTCGCCGATCGCCATGTTCTCCGGCTCCGGGCCCTTGTTGTCCGAGCGGGAGTCGGCGGCAGGGTCGGTGTTGTTGGCGTTGAAGTGCTCCGGCGCGACCTCCGCGGTGATCTGCTCGAAGTCGTCGCCCGAGTCGTAGACCTGCTCGCCGTCGGTGGTCCAGATCGAGAAGGACCGGCCGCCGAAGGCGTGCAGCTCCTCGTAGCAGGCGCCGTCGGCACGCAGGCCGGAGGCGATGGACACGTCGAGGCGCCCGAGGTCGGCGTCGCCGGTGAGGCCGACCGCCGGGTGGCCCTCGCAGATCGGGGCGGTGCCACCCTTGCCGAGGTCCTTGACTCGGACCGGCTCCTCGTAGTCGCCCCACTCGCGGGCGTCTCCCTCGTTGGCGGTGACCAGGTACGTCTCGCCACCGGCCGTGTAGGCGTTGATCCCGTCCGGCATGTACAGGCCCTTGACCGGGATCGTGCGGATGTCGATCCCGCCGTCGCGGTCCGAGGGGTCGATGCCCTGCCCCTCGATCGAGAAGTCCTTGGCGCCCAACGGCCAGACGTCGGTCACCTCGGCGGCGTCCAGGTCGACGACGGCGACGGCGTTCGCCTCCTGCAGCACGGCGTAGGCGGTGGTCGAGTCACCCGAGACGGCGACGTACTCCGGTTCGAGGTTCCGCGAGACCGGGTGGTCGATCCCGTCGATCCCGGCGAAGACCCGCACCCCGTCGGGCAACGCACCGGGTGCCTCGAACGCGTGGAAGTCGGCGATCCGGACGTCGCCCTGGGACGGCGCGGCGACCTGGTCGGGCACGTCGACGACGGCGACGTCGCCCTCGGGGTCGACGGTGTAGTCGTCGTTCGGCTCGCCCTCGTCGGCGACGACGGCCCGCGTGCCGTCGGGGGTGAAGGTCACCATGTCCGGTTGTGCGCCGACCCGGACGGCGCCCAGCGCGGAACCGTCCGCGGCGGCGTCGAAGAACACGAGCCAGCCGCGGTCGGTCTTCGGGTCGGACTCGACGGCGACGACGGCGAGGCCGTCGTCCCGGACGGCCACCGAGTTCGCGACGGCCCCGGTGGGGACCACCGAGCCGTCGTCGGCCTGCACGCTGGTGGTCTGCAGCGAGAAGACCCGCGTCGGGACGGCCGGGTCGGCGACGTCGAGCACCGTCACCTCTCCGGCCTGCGCGTTCACCGAGAACAGCCGCTGGGAGCCACCGTGGTAGGCGACCACCTCGGCCGCGGACTCGTCGAACACCCCGGTCTCGTAGCTGCCGAGGGCACGCAGGTCGATCGCCGCGCCGGGTGCGCTGGTGCCGACCGGGTCGTCGACCACGGACGCGCGAGCGGGCAGCGCCAGCGCCGCCCCCACGAGGGTGAGGCCGATCGCTGCAGCGGTGGCACGGACGGCGGGCGGACGGATGCCACGGACGGGCACGGGAGCCTCCGGTGTGGGACGACAGGGTCGCGTCGCACGCTAGGGGCCCTCGGTAGCGAGAACGGCGCCGACGGGTGAACACCGGATGGCGCGGCGGTGGCGAGGCGTCGTCGCAGGTCGGCCCGCAAAGATCATCCGCCAGGATGACGCCGGGCCCTCGCGTCACGCCGTAGGTTTCGTCGCATGACCGATGACGAGGGTGGGATCAGGACGCGCGGAGTACGCCGCGCGTTCGGGACGGTGCAGGCGGTGACGAGCGTCGACCTCGACGCCCGGCCGGGACGGGTGACGGCCCTCGTGGGCCCCAACGGGTCCGGCAAGACGACCCTGCTGCTGATGCTCGCCGGGCTGCTCGCCCCCGACGCCGGGGAGGTCCGGGTCGCCGGTCTCGACCCCGCCGTCGACGGTCGGGCGGCCCGCGCGCGGATCGGCTGGATGCCCGACGTGTTCGGCACGTGGGAGTCCCTGACGGCCCGCGAGGTGCTCACCACGGTCGCCGCGGCGTACCGCATGGCGCCCGACGACGGCGCCCGCCGCGCCGTCGAGCTGCTCGAGCTGGTGCACCTCACCGACCTCGCCGACTCTCCCGCGCACGTGCTCTCCCGGGGCCAGAAGCAGCGCCTCGGCCTGGCCCGGGCGCTCGTGCACGACCCCGACGTGCTGCTGCTCGACGAACCGGCCTCGGGCCTGGACCCGCGGTCGCGCGTCGACCTGCGCCGGCTGGTGCGCCGGCTGGCCGGCGCGGGCAAGACCGTGCTCATCAGCTCGCACGTGCTGACCGAGCTCGACGAGATGGCCGACGACGCCGTCTTCCTGTCCCAGGGACGCACCGTGCGGTCGCAGTCGGTGGACGACGCCGCGGCCGAGCTCCGGGCATGGCGGATCGCGGCGCTCTCCCCCGGTGCGCTGGCGGACTGGTTGACGGCCGCCGGCATCACCGCACGGCTGGAGGTCGACGGCTCCGCCCTGGTCGACCTGGACGGCGACGAGGCGGCGGCGGCGCTGCTGCGCGACGCGGTCGCCGCCGACGTCCCGGTGGTCAGCCTGGCCCCGGCCGGTGGCGCCCTGGAGCAGGCCTATCTGCGACTCGAGGAGGAACGACGATGAGCATCGCGGCCGAGCGAGGCACGGAGGCCCCGGCGTCGGGCACCACGCCCCCGAAGGTGCCCGGCAGCGACTGGTCGCTGTCCTGGCAGGGTGTGCGCACCGTGACGCAGCTGGAGCTGCGCCAACGGATCCGTTCGACGCGATGGAAGGTCGCGCTCGTCGTCTGGTTCGTGGCGGTCGGGCTGGTCACCCTGCTCACGTCCGGCGCCGTGAGCATGATCTTCGCCGACCCGTCGATGGGGGCCGAGGGCGCCGGACGCACCATGTTCGGCGTCGTGGTGTTCTTCGTGCTGTTCCTCGGGCTGCTCGTCGCACCGGCGCTCACCGCACCCGCGATCAACGGCGACCGTTCTGCGGGGACGCTCGCGACGCTGCAGGCGACGCTGCTCACCCCGGCGGAGATCGTGGTCGGCAAGCTGCTCTCCGCCTGGCTGGCAGCACTGGCCTTCCTCGCTGCGAGCGTGCCCTTCATCCTCTGGGCCTTCGCCGTCGGCGGGCTCCCGTTCTGGTCGCTCGTCTCGGTGCTGGTGGTGCTCGGGATCGTGCTCGGCATCGTCTGCGCGGTGGGCCTCGGGTTCTCGACGCTGACCGCCAAGACCTCCGGCTCGGCCGTGCTCACCTACCTCACGGTGGGCGGGCTGTCGGTGCTGACGCTGGTCCTCTTCGGGCTGAGCGTGCCGCTCGTGACCACCACCGAGCAGGTGCGCACCTGGGACGTGCCGGTCGACTACGACTGGGAGGACTCGGCGCCGCCCGAGTGCGAGTGGCGCATGCAGGAGCAGGAGGTCTTCCACTCGGAACGCACCTGGTGGCTGCTCGCGGCCAACCCCTTCGTCATCGTCGCCGACGCCCAGCCGCTCCCAGGGACCGAGGAGTTCGAGAACGCCGCGGACCCGCTGACGCTGATCCAGTACGGGGTCCGGTACGCCCGCACCGGACCTGCCGCCGAGCAGGACTGGTGCGGCGACATGTGGTTCTCGACCGGGGGCGACCTGTCCGCCGACCCTCCCGTCGAGGAGCCGCAGCCGAGCGAGTCGCTCGTGTGGCCGTGGGGGCTGGGGATCTACCTGCTGCTCGGGGCGGGGGGCGTCGTCACCGCCGTCCGACGCCTCCGCATCCCCGCCCAGCGCCTCCCGAAGGGCACCCGCGTCGCCTGATGCCGTGGCGACAGGACGTGCCGGCAGGTCATCCCTGCCGGCACGTTCAGGCGTGCAGTGCGTCGTACTCCGCCTCGGCGGCGACGTCGTCCGCGACGTCGAGGCGCAGGTGGGCGAGCACGCCCTGCAGCACCCGCAGGGCCGACGACGCCCGCTCGCCCCAGCTCGACAGATAGCTGAACTGCCACCACCACAGGCCCTCGAGCTCGTGGCCGTCGTCGAAGTGCTGCAGGCCCTTGGCGATCTCGTCGGCGACGCAGGCGAGGTCGCCGGAGAGCGCGGCGGGTGCGACGTCGGCGCTCAGCACGGGGTCGGAGACCTCGACGTAGTCGTCGAACCCGTCGAACATCTGCGCCAGGGCGATCCGTAGCGGGTCCATGTCGGTCTCGCGCCCCGCGTCGGGCTCGAAGCGCTCGACGGGGACGACGTCGGTGATCGCGGCGAGCCGTGCCCCGGCGGCCAGCAGGTCGGACGTGGCGAGGATCAGCAGGGACAGCTCGGCACCGGGGAACCCTCCCGAGGCGACCTGCGACGTCGTCGACAGGAAGGTCCGCGCCTGCGCGGACATCTGCTCGGCGACATCTCGCAGCTCCGAGTCGGCGGAGATCTCTGGCACGGTGCTCACCTTTCCTGCGCCCGGTGTGGTGCTCCCAGTCTCACCCCTGTCACCCGGGGAGCGCCAGACGCCGTCCGGCCGACATGGACATCGGCTCGGCGGGCCCGGTCAGCTGCCGACGACGCGGCGGCCCTCGAACGCCCGGCCGAGCGTGACCTCGTCGGCGTACTCCAGGTCTCCGCCGACGGGCAGCCCGGAGGCGAGGCGGGACACGGTGAGCCCCATCGGTCCGATGAGCCGCGAGAGGTAGGTGGCGGTCGCCTCGCCCTCGACGTTCGGGTCGGTGGCGATGATGACCTCGGTGACCGCGCCGTCGGCCAGCCGCGTCATCAGCTCGGAGATCCGCAGGTCGTCGGGCCCGACGTTGTCCAGCGGGTTGATCGCGCCGCCGAGCACGTGGTACCTGCCACGGAACTCGCGGGTGCGCTCGATCGCGACGACGTCCTTCGGCTCCTCCACCACGCAGATGACGTCGTCCCCGCGGCGGGGGTCGGAGCAGATGCGACAGCGCTCGGACTCCGCGACGTTGCCGCACACCTCGCAGAACTGCACCCGCAGCTTGACCTCGGTGAGCGCGTCGGCGAGCCGGCGCACGTCCGCAGCATCCGCAGCGAGCAGGTGGAACGCGATCCGTTGCGCGCTCTTGGGCCCGACGCCGGGAAGCCGGCCGAGCTCGTCGATCAGGTCCTGGACCGCGCCTTCGTACACGCGCTCAGCCTACGGGGCGCCGGGGACACCGGACGCCGCGCCGGCCGGCGCCTCCACTCGGCACATCGCGCTCCGCTCGGCAGCTCGAGCTGCCGAGCGGAGTGCAAGCTGCCGACCGCACCGCCCGGCGATCAGGCGAACCAGACGACGGGACCCTCGACCCGCACCGCCACCTCGGTGTGCTCGGGGACCGAGCCCTGCACACGGCAGATGATCGGTGCGGAGGCCGGGCTGCCGGGGCGTGTCCCGGCGGGGTGCACCCGCAGGTGCACGGTCGAGTCGTGGCCGTGGAACACCGTGCGTTCCACCACGGCCGCCGTCCCCTCGCCGGGCGGGACGAGGTGGATCTGCTCGGGCCGCAGCACGACCCGACCGGTCTCGCCGGTGGGCGTCGGCCCCAGGACGTGCAGCGGCCCCAGCATCGTGGTCACCCGGTTGGTGTCGCTGCGGCGGGCCTCCAGCACCACGGCCTCCCCGACGAAGCGCGCCACACCCAGGTCGGCAGGCCGCAGGTAGACGTCCTGCGGCCTGCCGTGCTGCACGACGACGCCGGCACGCATGACGGCCACCTCGTCGGCGATGCTGAGGGCCTCCTCCTGGTCGTGGGTGACCAGCACCGCGGTCGCGCCGACCTGCTGCAGGGCGGCCCGCACGTCCTCGCGCAGGGCGACCCGCAGCCCGGCGTCGAGCGCGCTGAACGGCTCGTCGAGCAGCACCACCTCGGGTTCGGGTGCCAGCGCGCGGGCGAGCGCGACGCGTTGCTGCTGCCCGCCGGAGAGCTCGTGCGGCCGTCGGCCGGCGAGGTCGGCCAGCCCGACGACGTCGAGCACCTGCATGATCCGCTCGCGCCGCCCGGGCGACCGACGCGGCAGGCCGAAGCCCACGTTCTGGGCGACGTCGAGGTGCGGGAAGAGCGTTCCCTCCTGCGGCACGACACCGACCTTGCGCCGCTCGGGCGGCAGCCAGGTCCGTGGCCCGACGACCTCCACGTCACCGAGACGCACCACGCCGGCGTCCGGCCGCTCGAAGCCCGCGACCGTCCGCAGCAGCGTCGTCTTGCCGCAGCCGGAGGGCCCGAGCACCGCCGTCAACGAGCCCTGGGCCACCTCCAGCGCCACACCGGACAGCACGGTGGTCTCGCCGAAGGACTTGCGCAGCCCGGTGATGGTCAACGTGCTCACGAGGGCTCCAGCGCGGTGGTGGGGGTGCGCGAGAGGTGCTCGCGCGACATGAACAGGGTCGGGACGACGGCCAGCAGCACCAGGGCCGCCGCGTAGGGGGCGGCGGCGGCGTACTCGTCGACGGAGGTGTGCGTCCACAGCCGGGTGGCGAGCGTGTCCATCCCCGTGGGGCGCAGCAGGAGCGTGGCGGGCAGCTCCTTCATGCAGGTGAGCATCACCAGCGCCGCGCCGGCACCGATGCCCGGTGCCGCGAGCGGTACGGTCACCCGGCGCAGCACCCCCCAGGACGTGTGCCCGAGCGAGCGGGCGATCTCCTCGCCGTGGGGCGACGACAGGGCGACCGACGCACGCACCACGCCGACCGCCGCCGGCAGGAACAGGATCGCGTAGGTCAGGACGAGCAGCGGCACCTGCTGGTAGAGGCCGGGGACCACCCGCACGCCGAAGAACACCATGGCGAGCGCGACGACGATGCCCGGCAGGGCGTGGCCCGCGTAGGAGGCGTGCTCCGTCAGGCGCACCAGCCGGGTGCGGTGCCGGGCGGCGAGGATGCCGACGGGCAGCGCCATCGCGACGGCGACGAGCGCCGCGAGCAGGCTCACGCCCAGGGTCGCGGACGCCGCGCCGAACAGTCGGTCGAGCCCGGCGCCGGCGCTCCGCCCGCGCAGCAGCCAGAAGCTCAGGGACGCCACGGGAAAACCGACGGCGACGGCGGCGACGACGACGAGCCAGGTCGTCGCCAGCGCCTGGCCTCGCCTGCCGAGGCTCGCACGCAGCGGCGGCCGGCTGACCCCGGCGCCGACCCGGACCTGCTCGGCCCGACCGCGGCTGCGTGACTCGGCGACGGTGATCGCCACCGTGATGACGACCAGCAGCAGCGACAGCACGGCCGCCGGGGTGCGGTCGAAGGCGGCCCGGTAGGACGTGTAGATGACCCGCGTGAAGACGTCGTAGCGCAGGATCGACACCGCTCCGAAGTCGCTCAGGGTGTAAAGGGCGACCAGCAGGGAACCTGCTGCGACGGCCGGGCGCGCCTGCCGCAGCGTGACGGTCACGAAGGTGCGCAGCGGGGAGCGCCCGTGCGACCGGGCGACCTCCTCGAGCGACGGGTCGGTGCGCTGCAGCGCCGCCATCGTCGGCAGCATCACGAGCGGGTAGGTGCAGGCGGTGAGTACCAGGACCGACCCGCCGTAGCCGGTGACCTCGCTGCCGAACGTCGAGACCCATGCGTAGGCCGCGACGTAGCTCGGCACGGCGAGCGGCAGGGTGGCCACGACGGTCCAGAAGCGTCGGTGACGCACGGTCGTGCGTGTCAGGAGCGCGGCGGAGGTCACCCCGACGACCAGGCACGCCGCCGTCACCGAGGCCGTCAGCGCGAGGCTGCGCAGCACCAGGGCGGCGGTGCGCTCGCGCCAGACGATCTCGACGACCCGCTCGACGCCGGCCTCCCCGGTGCGCAGCAGGAGGTAGGCCACCGGGACCAGCGCCACGAGGGCGACGGCGACCGCCAGCACCTCGAGGGTCCTGGGTCGGCGGAGCCGTCGGCCCCCGGGGCGGAGGGTCAGAGCAGCCCGACCTTCTCGAGCAGCGCCTGCGTCTCGGGCAGCGAGTCGAGGTCGTTGAGGTCGAGGCGCGCACCGGTCATCTCGTCGAGCGACCCGACGTCGTAGACCGTGCTCGTGACGCCCTCGACCACCGGCAGCTCGGCGGTCTCGTCGGCGAAGTACTGCTGGGCGTCCTCGGAGAGCAGGTAGGCGACGGCCGCGGCGGCGGCGTCGGGCTGGTCGCTCGCGGCGAGCGTCCCGGCACCGGCGACGTTGATGAGCGCGCCCGGGTCGTCCGCGTCGAGGAAGTGGATCTGGGCGTTCATGCTCTCCTCGCCGAGCTCGGCGGCGAGCGGGTACCAGTAGTAGTGGTTGATGAGGCCGACGGCCACCTCGCCGTCGTTGACGGCCTGCAGCACAGCACCGTTCTTCTCGTAGTCGACGGGCTCGAGGGCGGCGAACTGCGTCAGCCACTCCTCGGCGCCGTCCTCGCCGCGCATCACGCGCAGCGCCGTGACGAACGACTGCCAGGAGGCGTTGGTCGGCGCGTAGCCGATCTTGCCGGTGTAGGCGGGGTCGAGCAGGTCGTCGACCGAGTCGAACCCGGTCACCTCGGGTGCGGCGTCGGCGTCGTGCACGAGCACGCGCGCCCGGGCGGACGTCGCCACCCACGAGCCGCTGGCGTCCTTCAGGTCGTCCCGGACGGCGGCGGTGACGTCGTCGGGCAGCTCGGCGAGCAGCCCGGCCTTGGCGAGCGCGCCGAGGGCGCCGGCGTCCTGGGAGAAGAACACGTCCGCGGGGGTGCGGTCGCCCTCCTCGGCGAGCTGGGCGGCCAGCTCGGCGGAGTCCGCGTAGCGGACCTCGACGGGGACGCCCACGGCTGCCTCGAGGTCGTCGAGGAGCGGGCCGACGAGGTCCTCGTTGCGGCCGGAGTAGATGACCAGCGCCTCGCCGTCGCCTGCCGCGTCAGCGGCTGTGGCGGCGTCGGCGTCGGCAGCGTCGGCTGCCTCGTCGGTGCCGCAGGCCGCGAGGGCGGCGACGAGCGCCGCCGAGGTGACCGCGCCGAGAGTGCGTCGGAGTCGCATGGGTGTTCCTTCGGGATCGGAGTACCGGGGGCGAGTCCCCGTGGCCGATCATAAGGTAAGGCTCACCTCATCGTTACCGGGTCACGGTCTCAGCACCCGGGCACCGGTGCCTGACGCAACCACCGCTCAGGGCCCTCAGATCCAGCCCTTGGCCCGCGCCGCCCGGACCGCCTCGTGCCGGTTCGCGACGCCGAGCTTCGCCACGGCCGACGACAGGTAGTTGCGCACCGTCCCGGGGGCCAGCGAGGCTCGCACGGCGATCTCCTCCACCGGCGCGCCGTCGGCAGCCAGCTCCAGCACGTCCGCCTCCCGCGCGGTCAGCGGTGAGTCCCCGGCAGAGATCGCGTCGGCGGCGAGCTCCGGGTCCACGTACCGCCCGCCCTCGGCCACCTGCCGGATCGCACCCGCCAGCACGGTCGCCGAGACCGTCTTGGGCAGGAAGCCCCGCACGCCCGCGCCGAGAGCCTTCTTCAGATGACCCGGCCGGCCGTGCCCGGTGACGATGATGATCGCGCACTCCGGGACGTCCCGGCGCACGGCCTCCGCCACCTCGATGCCGTCCGCCCCCGGCATCTGCAGGTCGAGGACCGCGACGTCGGGCCGGTGGCGCTGCACCACGGCGATCGCCTCCGGCCCGCTGCCGGCCACGGCGACCACGTCCAGGTCCTCCTCCAGCCCGAGGAGCTGCGCCACGGCGTCACGGATGAGGGTCTCGTCGTCGGCCAGGACGATACGGATCATGAGGTCGCTCCGGGAGGGTTCGGGACACGGGCGGTGACCGTGAACCGGTCGCCGTCGAGGGTGGTGTCGAGGGTGCCGCGGACCGCGGCGAGACGTTCGCGCAGGCCGGCGAGCCCGGTCCCGTCGCCGAGCCCCGCCGTGGTGCCTCTCGGGGCCGCGACGCCGTCGTTGGTGACACGCAGGACGGCGGACTCGTCGTCGACCTCCAGCTCCAGCCGGCACTCGGTGGCGCGCGAGTGGCGGACCACGTTCGTCACCGCCTCGCGGACGACCCAGGCCAGCGCCTCCTGCTGGGTCGCCGCCAGCGACGGCACGTCGCTCGCGGCCCGGACGGTGATCCCGGCGGCCCGCAGGACGGCACGCGCACCCGCGAACT
The DNA here is from genome assembly GCF_013149785.1 of Isoptericola halotolerans. Taxonomy (GTDB): domain Bacteria; phylum Actinomycetota; class Actinomycetes; order Actinomycetales; family Cellulomonadaceae; genus Isoptericola; species Isoptericola halotolerans. Next base: position 163,031 of record NZ_JABEZU010000002.1, on the reverse strand, counting down.
CCGTCGCCAGGTCGGCCGCCCGGTAGCCCGCGACGACGCCGCGTACCTCGCGCAGCGACTCCTGGGCCAGCGTGCGCACCTCGTCCATCTCGTCCGCAGCCCGCGCATCGCCTCGACGGGACAGGGCCGCGGCCAGGTCGCTCTTCACGGCGACGGCGGACAGCGCCCGTCCGACGACGTCGTGCATGTCACGAGAGATCCGCAGCCGCTCCTCGGCGACGGCGAGCCGTCCGGCGACCTCGCTGGCCTCCTCGAGCTCGCGGACCACCTCGACGATCCACATCGAGATGCGGACGGTCCCCGTCCAGAAGAGCACGAGCGCGTAGAGGAGGGCCGCGCCGACGACGGCACCGCTGCTGAACGACCCGTCCAGGACCCAGGAGGCGAGGACGACGATCGGCACCCAGAGCGCCACGACGGCGAGGGGCCGGATCGCGAAGCCGATGGCCAGCGCCCCGCAGGTCGCGGCGCCGCAGACCGCGATCGTCATGGCACGCGCGTCGAGGCGCAGCGCGTCCGTGGACGTACCGGGCAGCACCACCAGGGCGAGGACGACGACCACGGCGGTGGCGGCGAGCAGGCCGATCACGACCGGGTGCAGCCTGCCACCTGCGACCAGCGGGCGGTCGAAGCCGACGTGCACCGTCGCGAACGCCAGCCCGACATGGACGACCGCGGCGACGGCGAGCGCCCCCAACCCCAGGGCCGGCGGGAGGGGGTCGGGGCTCTGCGACAGCGCGACGACCGCGTAGAGGTAGAAGAGTGCCTCCAGCGGGACGAAGAGGTACAGGCTGATCCGCGTGTACATCTCCACCCCGCGGGCGCCGCCCAACGAGGCGGCCAGACGGGAGGACGAGGTGCCCGACAGGGCGTTCGGCGGAGGGCTCGACGAGGCAGAGGCCGGCGGCGGGGAGGTCACGGCGTCAGCCTGCCACGCTCGCCGGTCGGATCGTCATGGGACGAGTCTGCCCTGCCCGGGACGCCCCGTCCGGTGCCACCGGTCACCGGACGGCGTGAGGTCCGCACGGTCCGGGCATGACATCTGTCAGGTGGTCACGCTCCGAGGCCGGTCGCCCGCAGCAGCACCGTGGGCCCGAAGGACACGTTCTGGTCCACGGCGACCTCGACGGTGCGCCCCTCCCCGTCCCCGCCGAACACCAGGCGGACGTCCAGGGCGAACGGCGTGCCGCGCCAGAGCAACCGCACCGACAGCTCCCGGTCCGACGTCCACGCCGCCGCCCCCGCGACCGGCACCTCGTCGTCGACGACCTCGGCACGGCCCAGCACCCAGCGCCCGACACCGCACCGCACCGCGTGCCAGGGCCCGTCGTGCGCGCGGGTCCAGGCGAGCTCGATCTCGTCACCGTGCGCGCCGCCTGCGTGGCGGACGGCGATCGCGTGCCAGCGCAGGAACGACCGGCCCGCCGTGTCCGGGCTCCCGGCGTCGGGACCGCTGTCCGGCGACCCGTCCGCGGGCTCGACGGCGCCCTCGGCCAGGACGAACGCCGCGCCGTCGACCATCGCCGCCAGCGGCGAGGAGACCCGGCCCTGCGGCATCGCGACGACCAGGTCGCCACGCGACGGCGCCGTCCCCGCCGCCTGCGCGGCCGGGGCCGTGCTGTCCGGTGCGCTCGGCGGGGGTGGGGTGCCGCCGTCGGGCACCTCGCCGAACGCCTCGTCGATCGTGGCGAGGACGGCTTCCAGCTCGACGTCCGTGACGGTCGTCCCGGAGGTGAGGACGACGACGGCGTCGCGGTCAGGCCGCACCACGCAGAACTGCCCGAACGCGCCGTCGGCCCGGTACGCGCCGTCGCGGCAGCGCCAGAACTGGTAGCCGTAGCCCTGCTCCCAGTCCGGGCTCCGGTCGGGACCGTTGGGCACCTGGGCCGCCGTCATCTCGTCGACCCATGCGGCGGGCACGAGCTGTTCGCCCTGCCAGGAGCCACGCTGCAGCAGGAGCTGACCGAACGCCGCGAGGTCCTCGGTGGTCAGCCGCATCCCGTACCCGCCGACGTCGATGCCCCGGGGGCACTGCTCCCACGTGGCGCCGACGATCCCCAGCGGGGTGAGCAGGCGCGGGGTGAGGTAGTCGAGGAGCCGCCCGCCCGTCAGGCGGTGCAGGATCGCCGAGAGGAGGTAGGTGGCACCGGTGTTGTAGACGAAGTGCGTCCCGGGCTCGTGGGTCACCGGCGCGGCGAGGATCGCCCGCGCCCAGCCCGCACCGGGCACGTGCAGGTTCGTCAGGGTGAAGTTCATCGTGTCGGTGCCGTGGCCGGACGTCATCGTCAGCAGGTCCCGCACGGTCATGGCCGCGAGGTGCTCGCCCGGGTCGTCGGGGGCGTCGTCGGGCAGCAGGTCGATGACGCGGTCGTCGGTGGTGAGCAAGCCGTCGGCGACAGCGAGGCCTAGCGCGGTGGCGGTGAAGGACTTGGACACCGAGAACATGACGTGCGGCTCGTCGGGCCGGTAAGGGTGCCACCACTCCTCGGCGACCACCGCACCATGGCGCAGCACCATGAGGCTGTGCACGTCGCGGATGCCGTCGAGCGTCTCGACGAGTCGCGCCAGCGCGGCGGGGTCCACCCCCTGGGACTCAGGGGTGGCCCGGGGAAGCCGGAGTGAGGATGCGGGGGCGGGTGTCGTCGTCGGCACGGGGCCAGTGTGCCGCACCGCTGCCACGAGCGTCTCTGTTCGTCAGGATCAGACGGTCGGATCCTGACGAACAGAGACGTTCGTGGCAAGGCGGCCGTGGGCTACTCCACGATCTGGTGCAGCCCGGGCAGCGTCTCGACGGTGTCGTCGCCGTAGGTGGAGTAGTCCAACGAGTGCAGGACGCCGTCCTCGACCCAGAGCTCGAGCATGCCCAGCGGCGTCTCGCCGTCGGCGACCTCGAGCTCGGCGATCGGGCCGCCGTCGTGCGGCGGGATCCTCGGCAGGCCCACCTCGGTCGGGACGTCGAGGACGAAGCACGCGTCCCCCTCGTGGTCCTTGCCGCCCCAGCGCGCGTGCGCGAGCTGCGCCCGGGCCTCCGCGGCCCCTCGCCAGGTGCCCGCACAGATCCGCTCCAGCAGCGCCGTCTCGTGCGGGGTCAGCGGTGCGCCGGGCCGACGAGGCGCTCCGTCGGGGGGTCGGTGCGCGGGTGCTGAGCGGAGCTGCCGCACCGCCCGCTCCAGCAGGTCGACCGAGAGCGCGGCGACCGGGTGCGTCGTCACCGGCGCGGCCGGGTCGACCCAGACGACCTCCGCCAGCTCGGCACGCGGCTCCGGATCGAACCCGGCCGGGAGCTCGACGGCGAAGACGTCCGCGACCACCGTGTGGTCCGCCTCGTTGGCAGCGGGCGCGTCGAACCGGCCCCACGGCACCACGGCGTCGGGGTCGACGACGAGGCCGATCTCCTCGGCGCACTCGCGCACCAGCGCCGCCCGCGCGTCCTCTCCCGGTTCGAGCTTGCCGCCGACCTGCATGAACGCGCTGGTGCCGCGCTTGCGCACGAGGAGGAACCTGCCGTCGCGCACGATCACCGCGGCGACGACGTGGATGGTCGTCACGGCTGGTCGACGACCTCGTCGACCACCGTGCCGTCCAGCACCTTGACGACCAGCGGCACCCCCATCAGTCCCGTGGAGGAGATGTCCGGGTCGTCGTCCGAGGCGTCGTCGAAGCCGCCGGCTGCCGGCCGGGTCTTCTCGGACTCCTCGCGCTCCCGCTCACGGGAGGCTGCCGCCGCCTGTTCGGCCGCCTGGCGTGGAGTCTGGGCAGGGGACGACGGCGCGGCGGTCTGCTGCGAGGTGGCAGCAGGGGTGGCGGTCGGTGCGGCGGCGGAGACCGAGCCCGCCGGGGGCGACGCACCGTCCGGCGAGGCCGACGGCCCCGCGAGCCAGGCCGCGTCGGCGGCGTCGGCAGCCGACTGCGCCGAGTGATCTGGCTGCGCTGGCGGGACCGGCTGCGCCGACTGCTCAGGCTGCCCCGCCGGGGCCGGCCGGGCCGAGCCCTGCGGACCGGCGCCGGGGCCCCCGGGTACGGGAACGTCCGGCCACGGGTCGTCGGGGGCATCGACGTCGGGAGCGTCGGTGCCGGGGGAACCGGTGCCGGGGGAACCGGTGTCGGGGGTGGCCGGCTCCTGGCCGCCTGTGGCCGGCGCCGTGAGCTCGGGCGCGCTCGGCCGCGCCGGCGCAGGGCTCGCGGCGGGTGCGGGCGCACCCACGGTGGTCTCGAGGCGCACCTGCACGCCGAGGGTCTGGAAGACGGCGTCGACCACCGCGTCGACGTGACGGGGCTGCGCGGAGAACGCGCGCGCCATCCCCTCGGCGTCGAAGGCGATCGTCAGCACCCCTGCGGACAACGAGGCCACCTGGGCGTTGGGCCCGACGAGGGCACGCGTCACCGGGCTGGAGAGGTTCGCCACCACCTCGTCCCAGCGGCGTCGGACCAGCTCGGCCGTGACCTCGGCCGGCCCTGCCGGCGCGGCCGCCTCCGCGACGGGCTGCGCGGGCGCGGGTGGCTGCTCGACGCGTTCGGGGGAACGCTCGGAGACAGGGTCCGCGGCGGTCTCAGCCGAGGAGTCACGCGGCGACGCGACCGGTTCCTCCACCGACGTCGTGACCGGCCCCAGCGGGTGATCGCCCCGTGCTGGTGCCGGCACGGCCGGCTGGGCTGCCTGCGGCCCGGTCGGCTCCGCGGTCGCCGGTCCGGCCGGCTCGGCGGCCGGCGGCTCGCCGGGCTTCTCCGCCGCCGGCTGCGACGGCTCCGCGGGCGACGACGCCGACACCTGCGCGGGCGCCGCACCCGGGACCTCCGGAGTCACCGCCCGCGCCGGGACGTCGGCAGCCGACGAGGCCGAGGCCGTGGCGTCCCGGGCCACGGGTCGCCTGCTCTGGCGCAGCGCGGCGCGGGCGGCCGCGGCACCGGAGAGCGATCCGGCCGCGCCCGTCCCGTCGCCGGCGTCCGCGCCGGGCGTCGGTGCCGCCGTCGGCCTCGGGTGCGACGGCCCCGGGGTGGTCGGGGCGGGCCGCTCGCCCGCGGCGGCAGGGACGCCACCCGGGTCGGCGGCGATCGCACCGCGCTCGAGCCGGTCGATGCGGGCGGCCAGGCCGTCGGTGCCGTGGTCGGCGCCGGGCAGCAGCAGCCGGGCACAGAGCAGCTCCAGGTGCAGGCGCGGTGACGTGGCACCGGTCATCTCGGTGAGCGCCGAGTTGACGAGGTCCGCCGCGCGGGAGAGCTCGGCCAGCCCGAGGTGGGAGGCCTGCTCGGTCATGCGTTCGAGCTGGTCGGCGGGCAGACCTCGCAGCACCGCCTCGGCGGCGTCCCCGGAGACGGCGATGACCACCAGGTCGCGCAGGCGTTCGAGGATGTCCTCGACGAACCGCCGTGGCTCGTGCCCGGTGGCGATGACCTGGTCGACGACCCGGAAGATCGAGGCGCCGTCGCGCGCGGCGAGGGCGTCGACGACGTCGTCGAGCAGGGTCGCGTGGGTGAACCCGAGCAGGTTCACGGCGGTGTCGTACCCGACCGAGCCGCCGGTCGCCCCGGCGATGAGCTGGTCCATGACGGACAGCGAGTCCCGCACGGAGCCGCCGCCGGCGCGCGTGACCAGGGGCACCACTCCTCCGCCGACCTCGACGCCCTCGGCGCCGCACAGCTCCTCGAGGTACGGGCCCAGGACGTCCGGCGGCACGAGCCGGAACGGGTAGTGGTGGGTGCGCGAGCGGATCGTCCCGATGACCTTGTCGGGCTCCGTCGTGGCGAACACGAACTTGATGTGCGGGGGCGGCTCCTCGACGATCTTCAGCAGCGCGTTGAAGCCCTGCTGGGTGACCATGTGGGCCTCGTCGAGGATGAAGATCTTGTACCGGTCGCGCGCGGGCGCGAACGTGGCGCGCTCGCGCAGGTCGCGGGCGTCGTCGACGCCGTTGTGCGACGCGGCGTCGATCTCGACGACGTCGAGCGAGCCCGAGCCGCCGCGCGCCAGCTCGACGCAGGAGGGGCACTCCCCGCAGGGGGTGTCGAGCGGCTTCTCGGGGGTGTTGCTGGCGCAGTTGAGGGTGCGGGCGAGGATGCGTGCCGACGTCGTCTTGCCGCAGCCGCGCGGACCGGAGAACAGGTAGGCGTGGTTGACACGCCCGCTGCGCAGCGCCTGCATGAGCGGCGCGGTGACGTGCTCCTGGCCGATCACCTCGGCGAACGTCTCGGGCCGGTAGCGGCGGTACAGGGCGGTGGTCACGCACGCCACGATAGACGCCGACGCCGACAGGGACACCACCTGCTCCACCGCCGTCGCCCCCTCGACACCGCAAATGTTAGTCACTAACATTGAGACGTGACCACCCCTGCGACACCCCGGGCGCTGCGCACCCGCGCCCGCGTCCTCGATGCCGCGCTCGACCTCTTCGAGCGACAGGGCTACGACGGCACCACCGTGGCCCAGATCGCCGCCGCGGCAGGCATCACGCCGATGACGTTCTTCCGGCACTTCCCCACCAAGGACGCCGTGCTGGTCTCCGACCCCTACGACCCGCTCCTCGCCGAGGCGGTCGCCGCCCAGCCGCGGGACCTCCCGGCGGTCGAGCGCGTGCGGCGCGGCATGCTCGCCGCGCTCGGCACCATCGAGCCGGTCGAGCACGCCACCGCGGTGCGCCGGGTCCGGCTGGTCGCGGCGAGCCCCGCGCTGCGCGCCGCCGTCGTCCTCGCCACGTACGACACCGAGCGCGCCATCACCGACGCCCTGGTCGACGACGGCGTGCCGCACCTCGACGCGGCGGTCGCCGCCGCTGCGTGCCTCGGCGCCTGCACCGCCGCCCTCTTCGCGATGCCGGCGGACGCCGACCTCGGCGCCGTCGTGACCCGCGCGCTCGACGTGCTCGGCGAGACGCCATGAGCGCCCTGCCCCTGCACCAGGCGGGGCACCGCTTCGGGGACCGGGACGCCCTCACCGGGCTCTCGTTCGCCGCGGCTCACGGCGAGGTCGTGGCCATGGTCGGCCTCAACGGCGCCGGCAAGACGACGGCGCTGCGCGTCCTGACCGGCCGGCTCCGCCCGGACCGGGGCACGGCCCGCGTACTCGGCGAGGACCCGGCCACGATGCGGCCGACGACGGCACGGCGGTTCGGTCACGTCGTCGGCGCCGCGCTGGTCTCCGGTGACCTCACCGTGGTCGAGAACCTGCGCAGCGCCGCGTCGCTGCACGGCCTGCCACGCGCCGACGTCGAGCACGCGAGCGCCGACGTCGTGCACCGCCTGGACCTGGACGCCTGGGCCGACGCCCCGGCCCGCACGCTGTCCGCGGGCAACGCCCAACGCCTCGGGATCGCCTGCGCGGTGGCGCACTCACCGTCCGCGCTCGTGCTCGACGAGCCCACCTCGGCGCTCGACCCCCGCGGCGTCGTCCTCGTCCGCGAGCTGGTGCGGTCGCTGGCCGACGACGGCGCGGCCGTGCTCGTCTCCAGCCACCACCTGGACGAGGTCGCCCGCGTGGCCGACCGCGTCGTCGTCGTGCACGGCGGGCGGGTGGTCGGCGAGCTGGCGCCGGGCGACGAGATGGAGCGGCGGTTCTTCGCGATGGTGCTCGCGGCGGACGCCGAGGCGGACGCATGACCGCCCTCGGCACCGCCCTGCGGGTGGAGGCGCTGGCGTGGCGTCGCTCCACGGTGCAGCGGCTGTCCACAGCGCTGGTGCTCGTCCTGGTGCCGCTGGCCGCCGTCGGCCTGACGGCCCTCGCCCGCTCCGGGACGGTGGTCGGTGCGGGCGCAGCCAAGCTGGAGCCCTACGCGACCGGCGACCTCGCGACGACCCAGCTCGCCGCCGCCGGTCAGATCCTCTCGGTGTCGATGCTGATCGCGGTCGGCTTCGCGCTCGCCGCGACGTTCGGGCAGCCGCTCGCCGACGGGCGGGCCGGGGCCTGCTTCGGGCTCGCGACGCCCCGCCCGACCATCGCGGCGGCGCGCTGCCTGGTGGTGCTGGGACGGGCGCTCGCCTGCGTCGTGCCGGCCCTGGGGATCACGGCAGCACTGGCCGCGGTGACGTCCTCCGGTCTCGGGCCCGAGGCCTGGGCGGCGGCGGGCCGCGGGCTCGCCGCCGGGATGCTCGGTGCCGGCCTCGGCGTGCCGTTCGCCGCCGTGGCGACGGCGACCCGGAGCCCGCTGGCCACGGTCGGCGCGCTGATCGGCGTCGTCGCCCTGACCCAGATGGTGGTGCTCGTGGGCGGCGGCTCCTGGTTCCCCTACGCCGTGCCGTCGCTGTGGACCGGGATGGGCGGCGCCGAGGCGGCGGCCGGCATCGGGCCGGCGGGGCTGCTGCTGACGGCGGCGGTGGCACCGGTGGGGATCGCCGTGGTCACCCGGCAGTGGCACCGGCTCACCGACGTGTGATTGACGGGCGGTGGTGCCGACCCTAGGTTTGGATCGATTCAGACCGACCGGAGGACCGATGACGATCCATCTTGCCGGCGACTCGACCGTCGCCCCGACCGACCACGGTGCGACCTCGGGTCACCCGGAGATCCCGCTGCTGGGCTGGGGGGACGAGCTCGCCCCGCTGGTCGACGACGAGGTCCACAACACCGCGGTCGGCGGCGCGACCACGCGGTCCTTCCGCGAGGAGGGGCACTGGGCTCGCGTGACCGACGCGCTGCGCCCTGGCGACACCGTCGTCATCCAGTTCGGGCACAACGACCAGAAGCACCCCGGCGAGCTGGCCGCCGACGGCGGGTACCGGCGCCGGCTGGACGAGTTCGTCACCGAGGTGCGCGACGCCGGGGCACGGCCCGTCCTGGCCACGAGCGTCGAACGTCGCTGGTTCGAGGCGGACGGGTCGCTGCGCTGGTCGCACGGCGCGTACCCCGCCGCCGTGCGGTCGCTCGCCGCCGAGCGGCACGTGCCGCTGATCGACCTCACGATCTTCACCCGCTGGCTGTACGCCTGGCTCGGCGCGACGGCGTCGGCCGCCCTGTTCCCGCACGGCGCCGCCGCCGAGGCAGGCCTGCCGGTGAGCACCGACCTGACGAACGACAACACCCACTACACGACGGCGGGAGCCCGGTACGTCGCGCGGTACGTCGCCGAGGCCCTCGTCGCGATCGACGGCGTGCACGACGCCACCGTGCCGATGGGGGTGGAGATCATGGCGGCGCAGCAGGGCTGACGGTGCTCCGCGGCCCCGGCGGCGCTCCGCCGTCCCCGCGCCGCGTCGCCCATCTCACTCCCGCGGGCGCAGCCTGACGGTCGGCAAGGGTGGAGCGGGAAGCGCTCGCGGCTGCCCCGGGGGGAACGGACCGAACAGCTCCGGCGCTCCAGCGTCCCGGGGGTCGGCGGGCTCGAACCCGAGCTCCGCCTGGTAGCGGCGTCGGAACGCGGCGATCTCGTCGTGGTCGCGCCCGACGAAGTTCCACCACATCACGATCTGCTCGCCCAGCGGCACGCCGCCCAGGAGGATCACCCGGGCGCCCGCGGCGCCCGCCGTGACGACCAGCGAGTCCGCCCCGGGCGGGAGGTACGCGAGGGACCGATGTCCCACGGTGGTCCCGTTGACCACGACCTCGTCGCTCTCGGCGAGCACGGCGTGCTCGAAGTCGGGTCGGACGTCCAGGGACGCACGACCCCCCGGCTCCAGGACCAGCTCGGCGCCCAGCAGGTCGGGCGTGCGCGTCGCGACCGGCGACACCGAGCCCAGGAGCTCTCCGAGGAACACACGGGCGGTCGCCCCCGGCAGCCGGACGGGCTCCGGCGTGTAGCGCTCGAACGCGTTCGCACCGAAGCGTGTCTCCTCGGGCAGCGCGTACCAGAGCTGCACACCGTGCAGGACCGTGGTCCCTGGGTCGCTGATCTCCTGGTGGGTGATGCCACGCCCCGCGATCATCAGGTTGAGGGACCCGGGAACGACGGACGCCGCGTTCCCGCCGGAGTCGAGATGCTCCACACGACCCGTGAACAGCCAGGACACCGTCGCCAGCCCGGTGTGCGGATGCCGTGGCACCAGCATGCCGCCGGTCTCGGCGACGTCGTCGGGGCCGAAGTGGTCCAGGAAGCACCACGCCCCCACCAACGACCGCTCCCGCTGGGGCAGCGTGCGGTGCACGTTCATGGCGCGCGGTCCGCCGAGCGCCACCGGGCGGGGTTCCAGGACCTGGACGGCTGCGTGCCCCTCGGCGACGCCGGGCCGCCCGCTCCCGAGGACCTCCAGCTCGGGGCGGCTGTCGAGGTTGGTCATCGCACGAGCCCTCCGTCGGCATCGCGCGGCCTCACCGGGTGCCCGCTGAGGACGGAGACCCTGTTGAAGGCGTTGATCGCGACGGCGACCCACTCGGCGGCCGCGAACGTCGCGTCGCCGAGGACGACCCGGGCGCCGGACAGCTCGGCAGCGGCCCTGTCGTCGAGCGGGAGGACCGTCGCCGCCTCGGCCACGGCGAGCACGGCCCGTTCCCGGTCGCCGAACACGCCGGTCTCTCGCCAGCTCGCCAGCACGTCCAGCTTCTGCTGCGGGACGCCGGCCTGCCTCGCCTCCCGACCGTGGAGGTCCAGGCAGAACGAGCAGCCGTTGAGCTGGGACGCCCGCACCTTGATCAGCTCGGACTCCTGCGCGAGGAGCCCTCCCTGCTCGGCCGCCTCGCGTGTCACCACCGAGAAGGCCACGACGGCGCGCCACACCTCAGGCATGGTCTTGTCCATGAACGGACGCGTGGACCGTTCGGCGAGCTCACTCATGGCACGACTCAAGACCGTGTTCCCGGCACAGGGTCAAGTCGACGCAACGCTGGCCCCCGCGTACCTCGACCTGTACCCGGGCGAGACCCCCGAACAGGCCCTCGAGTCGTCCGTGCCGTCGCAGACGGACCAGGTCATGACCCGTGCCATGACCCGCGGTGCAGGACGCACCGGGGATGGTCATGGCGCTCGGTGCTGTCGGCGGCCGGACGAGTGCTCACCCGCGTGCCGATGCCGTCGACTTCTGGATGGACCACCAGGGGCCGACACCGTAGCGGTCGCCGGCTCCGCGCGGGAGGAGTCGACGACGCCTGGCGCCCCTGAGCGGCTCACCATGGACGACGCGCGACGCAGGACGTCGCGCTGGACAGGCCGGTAGAGCTCGGCGACGGCGGTCTGGAGCGGCGCCCTGGCCCTGGGCGGCGCGGCCTCCGGACTCCGCCAGTGCGGACCGTTGCTCGCCAGGAGCGCGGCGAGGCTCTCACGGGTCGCCTCGGTGGCGTCCGGCAGCAGGTCGTCGAACCGGCGCCGTGCCTCGGCGGGCTCGGCGGCGACCATGGCCAGCAGGTGCGCACGATCGTCGGGCCCGGACAGGCGGGCGAGGATGTGGACGAGCGAGCGGTCTGCGCCCGACATCCGGGCGGCGATCGCCTCGAAGCCGTGCGGGGTGTCCGGCGGCGCGTTCTCGCGCAGGATCGCGGCGACGTCCGAGCGGGCACGCTGCAGGCGCTCGATGTCCGCCTCGAGCTCCGCGTCCACCGAGCGCAGGGCCGACGGCTGACGGGTGTCGACCTCCTCGATCCGTGCGAGCGGCACACCCAGCTCGGCCAGCCGTCGCAGACGGATCAGCCGCACGAGGTGGCTCACCTGGTACTGCTTGTACCCGTTGTGCAGCCGTTGCGGCAGATCGAGGAGCCCGACCGCGTGGTAGTGCCGGACGGTGTTCACGGTCGTCCCCGCGAGATCCGCCAGCTCCCGCGTGCTCCACACCATGACGTTCTCCTTGCTCGGCGACAGGGTGGGGCGCCCGCCGCCGGGTGAGTTTCGCCCCCTGCGCGGTGATCCGCCCGCCCTCGTTGGTAACGTCTCATCGAGCACCCGTGCTCGGCATCGGTGAGGACTACGTAGTCGTCCTTTCGCCATCGGTCCGACGCCGTGCGACGGAGGGAGGACGGACGGTGCACCTCTTCGGACGGCGGTCGGAACGTGAGACGGTCGACGAGATCCTGGCCGATGCCCGCGCCGGACGCAGCGGAGCGCTCGTCGTGCTGGGCGAGGCGGGCATCGGCAAGACGGCCCTGCTCGACCACGCCGCCGACGTCGCCGCACGGGCGGGCTTCACCGTGGTGCGCGTCGTCGGGAACGCGTCCGAGCAGCAGCTGGCGTTCGCCGGTCTCCACCAGCTGTGCGCACCACTCTTGGAGCATGTCGATGCGCTTCCCGATCCCCAGCGGGGCGCCCTGGACGTCGCCCTGGGCAGGGGGTCAGGACCACCCCCGGACCTGTTCCTCGTCGGGCTGGCCACCCTCTCGCTGCTCTCCGAGAGCGCGGAGCAGCGGCCGCTGCTCTGCCTCGTCGACGACGCCGCCCTGCTCGACGCCGCCTCGACGCAGGTCGTCGCCTTCGTGGTACGGCGCCTCGCCGCGGACCGGCTGGCGCTGATCGTCGCCTCCCGCGAGCTCACCGACGAGCGAGGGTCGTACCTCGCCGGCATCCGATCCGTCAGCCTGACCGGGCTGGGGGACGCCGATGCCAGAGCACTGCTGGAGTCGACGGTCAGCACGCCGATCGAGGACGTGCTGAGAGACCGTGTGGTCGCCGAGGCGCGGGGCAACCCTCTCGCGCTGCTCGAGCTTCCCCGCGCCACCAGCGCGACACAGCTGGCGGGCGGGCTGGCGGTGCCCGTGACGGCACCTCGCCGCGTCGAGGAGGCCTATCGCGAGAGGTACGCGGGACTGCCGCAGGACACCCGGCACCTCCTGCTGATCGCCACCGCGGAGCCGACGGGCGACCCGGCGCTGCTCTGGGCAGCAGCCTCGCACCTCGGCATCCGGCCCGACGCCGCCGCTGCGGCGGAGGAGGCCGGCCTGCTGGAGATCGGCACGACCGTGCGCTTCCCGCACCCCCTCGCCCGGTCCGCGATCTACGGCGTGGCCCGCCCGGCCGACCGACGGCGGGTCCACGACGTCCTCGCGCGCGCCCTCGACGCCCGGACCGACCCCGATCGTCGGGCGTGGCATCGTGCGAACGCGATCCTCGGGACCGACGAGGAGGTCGCGGTCGAGTCGGTCGCCGCGGCCGAACGGGCGATCGCCCGCGGCGGCTTCGCGGACGCTGCGGCGCTGCTGGAACGGGCCACCGAGCTCACCCCCGACCCCCGTGCCCGGGCAGGACGCGCTCTCCTGGCTGCGCAGGCCATGCACGAGGCAGGCGCCCCGGACGAGGCGACGCGTCTGCTGGCCGTCGCCGAGGCAGGCACGCTCGACGACCTCGAGCGAGCACGGGTCCGCCTGTACCGGGCGATGATCGACTTCGACACGACCTCCGGGGACGGGGCGCCGGCTCGGCTCGTCGACGCCGCGAAGATGCTCGCGCCCCTCGACCCCACCCGGTCGCGTGAGGCCTTCCTGGTCGCGTTGAACAGTGCGGTCGTCCTCGGTGCCGCTCCCGGTCGCATGGGCGTCCAGGAGGTCGCGTCGGCCGCGGAGCACGCTCCGGCCCCGCTCGGCCCGCCCGAGCCGGCAGATCTTCTCCTGGACGCGCTGGTCAGCGCGTACACGCGAGGACTCGCGGACGCCGTCCCCGAGATCGGCCGTGCTGTGGTGACCTTCCGGCGGTACGACCCGAGCGGCGAGGGTCCGCTGCACGAGCGCACCGGACGATGGCTGGTGCTCGCGGCCCGCACCGCCGGCGCGGTGCTGGACGACGAGACGACCCACAGCCTCCTGTGCCGCAACGTCGAACGCGTCCGTGGCTCCGGATCCCTGACCGCCCTCCCCCCGGCGCTGGTCCATCTCGCGTGCGTGCTGGTCCTCACGGGCGACTTCGCGCGGTCCGCGGACCTCGCCGCCGAGAGCAGGGCTGTCGCCCGGGCCACCGGCGTCGTGCCCCTGGCCTCCGCGGACCTGCTCCTCTCCGCGTGGCGCGGGCAGGAGGACGACGTCGTGCGGCTCTCCGCGACGTCCGTCGCCGACGACGCCGGTGCGGCCGGCGGCGTCGCGCAGTACGCCCTCGCCGTGTCCCGCAACGCGAGCGGTGACTACGCCGGCGCCGCCGACGCCGCGCTGCGCGCGAGCCGGTCACCCGAGCTCTTCGTCCGCAGCCTGGCGCTCCACGAGCTGGTCGAAGGGGCCGTCCGTGGAGGACGGCGCAGCGACGCCTCTTCCGCGTCGCACGAGCTCACGGCCCTGTCCTCCGCGTGCGGGACGCCACTGGCGCGGGGCCTGGCCGCCCAGGCTCGGGCACTCCTCGTCGACGACGACGCGGCCGACGCCGACGCCGCCGAGGACCACTACCGCGAGGCGATCGACCAGCTCGGCGCCACCCGCATGGCCGCTCACCTCGCGCGCGCCCACCTCCTGCACGGCGAGTGGCTGCGTCGCCGGGGCCTGCGGCAGGCGGCGCGCGAGCAGCTCCGCATCGCGCACGAGTCCTTCGTCGCCATGGGGGCCGAGGCGTTCGCCGAGCGAGCCGCGCGGGAGCTCCGGGCGACCGGGGAGCATCCGCGCGCACACGGCGTCGGAGCGTCCACGGCGCTGACCGACCACGAACGTCACATCGCACGCCTCGTGGCGGCCGGGGCGACCTCACGAGAGGTCGCCGCCGGTCTGTTCCTGAGCCCTCGCACGATCGAGACCCACCTGCGCAACATCTACCGCAAGCTCGGCATCACGTCCCGTCGCCAGCTCCGGGAGCTGCTCTGAGGCGCTGCCCGGACCTCGACCGGCATGCGGGCCTTGACTCTGTGGTCGGCACACACCGTTGGCTGGATGTGTGAGGTGCGCCACACCCCCGGTGCGCCCCGGACCGGAGGAGCATCGTGCCCACACCGACCGTCGTGCTGGTCCACGGAGCGTTCGCCGACTCGTCGAGCTGGAACGAGGTCATCGCCCGGCTGGACGAGGACGACGTGCCGGTGGTCGCCGTGGCGAACCCGCTGCGCGGCCTCGCCGACGACGCGCGCTACCTGTCGGACGTCCTGGACGCGGTCCCGGGAGAGATCGTCCTCGTCGGGCACTGCTACGGCGGGATGGTGATCACCGAGGCGGGCACGCGCGACGCCGTCACCGCGCTGGTCTACGTGTCGGCCTTCGCTCCGGATCATGGCGAGAGCGCCGACGAGCTCTCCCGCCGGTTCCCGGGGAGCACGCTCCGTGACACCGTCGCGGGCTACCCGGTCCGCGCGAGCGGGAGGGAGCTCGTCGTGCGGCGCGAGGCGTTCGCCGCGCAGCTCGCGGCCGACGTGCCGGCGCCGCTCGCCGCCGCGATGAGCGCCGCGCAACGCCCGGTGGCCGAGAGCGCACTGACGGACGTCCTCGTGAGCGCCGTCCCCGCATGGCGGACCCGTCCGAGCTGGTTCGTCTACGGCGACGCGGACCGGAACATCCCCACAGCGGCGCTGCAGCTCATGGCCGACCGGGCCGGGGCCGTCGTGCGCCGGGTGATCTGGGACGGGTCGCACGCGCTGGAGGTCTCGCGGCCGGATCCCGTCGCGGACGTCATCCTGGACGCCGTGGCCGCCGTCGTCGGGGGCCGGCCCGCCGACTGACTCTCGTGCGGGCCGGCCCCGTGCATCCGCTCGTCAGGGGCTCGGCTCCGACAGGATGCCCGTCTCGGCGGGGATGGTCGGGTCCGTGAACAGCGGGACGTCGTCGTGCTCGCCGTCCGCGTCGATCGGCGACCACGACTCGTACGTCACGTCCTCCAGCGGCAACGGCTTGCCGGCCGCGACGACCGTCCGGTCCGGCCGGTCGCCACCGAGCAGGAAGTCGATCACGGGCTGGTCCACCTCCTCGGTGCCGTAGGGGAAGACACCATGGATGCTCTCGTTGTCGACGACGATCAGGCTGGTGTTCGGCAGACCGGTACCCGCGGCCCAACCCTGCTCGTAGGGCGTCATCGAGTCGAGCTCGCTCTGCAGCACGAGGGTCTCCGGGAAGTGCTCGTCCGCGGTCGGCATCTCCGAGTCCGTGGGCCAGAACGCGCACGTCGGCGTGACGAGCAGGCCGAGCTGCTCCGTGAGGGGTGCGCTCGGCGCGGTGCGCTCGTGGAACCCGTCCCAGTGCTCGAGGCCCTGGTCCCACTGCCCGTCCGTGCAGGCGGTGAACTCGATGACGTAGTCGTGCGTGCCCTGGACGAGCTCGCCGGGCTCGGTCTCCGGGGTGTCCCTCAGCAGCGCGAGCCCCGCGTCCGCACCCGCGCGCAGCTCCTCCGGCAGGTCGGTGCCGTCGACGATGCGACCAGCCAGCTCGAGCGGGTCGACCGACTCTGTCGACGCCTCGGCCTCGGTGATGATGCTGGCCACGAGGCTTCCGGCGATCGGGTAGAACGCAGGGCTCGAGAAGGCCACCGAACCACGGGCGGCGTTCCAGGCGTGCTGCGCCGCGAGCGCCTTCTCGGGCCCGCCCGTGGCCGCGAAGTACCGTTCCCAGATCGCTTCCGGGTCCGAGCCCAGCCCGACGGTCGCGTCGTTGCGCGCGATCCAGTTCATCAGGTGCAGCCGGAACTGGCGGTCCCGACCCTCGTGGGCCGCGTCGTAGTTCGTCTGGATCGACCTCTGGGTCGAGTCGGTGGCGGAGTCGAGGACCATCCGCTCGATGTGGGCGGCGAACAGGTTGCCGTACCAGGTCCCCAACCAGGTGCCGTAGGAGTAGCCCACGTAGGTGACCTGCTCCAGCCCCAGGAGGTGGCGGATGAAGTCCATGTCGTAGGCGGTCTGCTCGGTCGTCATCGTCGCGACGTCGGGGTCCTGCGAGCAGGCGTCGCCGATCGCCTGTGCCGCGGCGGCGGGGCCTCCGGCCGGGTCGTACTCGTAGTCGCACCCCACCTGGCTGGACTGCCCGAGACCGCGCTGGTCGAAGCTGACGTAGTTCGTCGTCGGCCGCAGCTCCGGGGTGTACAGCTGGACCGCCGTGCTGAAGGACAGCCCCGAGGCGTACGGTCCACCGGGATGGGCCATGACCGTGGTGTGGTGGTCGGGGTCCGAGGTGCTGATGTTCTGGGCGTGCGAGATGCGCACCTCCCACGTGAGCTCCGGGTCGGGGTCCAGCCAGTCGCGCGGCACGGTGACGGTCGCGCACTCGACGTTCGACACGTCGGCGCCCGGGACGGGGGGACCGTCCTCGCTGAACTCGCAGGCCTCCCAGACCAGCTCCTGGTCGGCGAGGGGCCCCGCCAGCGCCGCGACGTCGGGAACCGGCGGGGCACCGGCGGCACCGTCGGCGCCGCCGTCGGGCCACGGCACGGTCGCCACCGTCGCGACGACGACGGCAGCTCCGACGGCGACGGCGACGAGCGGTGCTCTGCGCCGGGAGCGCCGGGTTCCCGGCGGGGAGGAGGTCTGCTGGGACATCGTCTTCTCCTTGAGGTGTCGAGGGCAGCGGGTGGCGGCGCGGTCCGCACCGGCACGCACGGCCGCCCACGGCAGGAGCACACCGCGTGTTCCGGGGACACGGTCAAGCGCGGCCGCTGTAGCGTCGTCGCCATGAGCACCCTGACGAAGGCCGAAGCGCTGAAGGCGCTCCACGAAGCCCCCGAGATCCTCCGCGTCGTGAACGTCTGGGACGCGATCAGTACCCGCACGGTCGCCGACCTGCCCGGTACGCGCGCGATCGCCACCGCCGGGCACTCCATCGCCGCGAGCCACGGGTTCGCGGACGGGGAGATCCCCTTCGACATCGCGCTGTCCGCCGTGGCGCGGATCGTGGAGGCGACCGACCTGCCGGTGACCGCCGACCTCGACGCGGGGTTCGGCGACCCGGGCGAGTCGGTCCGTCGCGCGATCGGCGTCGGTGTCGTCGGCGCGAACGTCGAGGACCGCCTCGTGCCGCTGACCGAGGCGGTGGCGAACGTCGAGGCCATCGTGCGGGTCGCCGAGCAGGAGGGCGTCCCGTTCCAGCTCAACGCGCGCACGGACGCGCTGGTGCGCGGTGGCGACCGTCCGCTGTCCGAGAGCCTCGACGACGCCGTCGAACGCGGTCGGGCGTTCCTCGACGCCGGCGCGAGCCTCGTCTTCGTGCCCGGCAAGCTCGACCGTGAGTCGACCCAGCACCTCGTCGCCGGGCTCGGCCCGCGTCGGCTCAGCGTCATCGGCGTGCCCGGGGCACTGACCGCGGCCGAGTACGAGGAGCTGGGCGTCGCCCGCGTCTCCTACGGGCCGCTCACGCAGCGGGTCGCCCTGCGGGCGCTGCGTGACCTGGCCACGGACCTCTACGCCGACGGGGTCGTCCCTGCCGACACTCCCCCGCTCAACTGAGCGTCCCGGACCTGATGGCCGAGCATGCCCTGACGGCCCGTCCGGAGGACCGGACGGGCCGTCAGGGCATGCTCGGCGGCACTGTCAGCGCGGCAGGGCGGCCGCGGCGGCAACGACGCTGTTGACGATGACCGCGGTGACCGTGCGGGTGACCGCCTTGGCGGCGGCCTCCGCTCCCCAGCTGCCCTCCGTGAGCTCCTCGGCGCGAGCGATCACCGGTGAGGTCCACGGGATCTCGCGGTCGAGCTGGGGCATGGTGCCGCTGCCGTAGAGCAGGGCGGCGAGGGCGGCGGTGCGCGGGGACGGCTCGACCCGGTCGACGAGCACCGCGCGCACCTCGCCGAGCACCTGCGCCCTGCGGCCGCTGTCGCCCTCCTCGAGGACCGACGACGTGAACAGGCCGAGCGTCTTGCGGGTGCGCCGGCGCAGGTCGCCCCGTTCGACCAGCCTGTCCAGCAGCGGCTGGCGCAGCGACGGGCCGGTGGCTGCCAGGACGGTCTGCACCCCGCGGGGCTTGCCCTCGACGTACTCCCAGCTCGTCCGCAGGAGCGGGTCCGCGGGCGGCCGGTCGCCGACGGCTCCGACGAGAAGCGACCCCGTCCGGCCCGTCGAGGTCTGCACGTGCTCGCCGAGGCCCAGGTCGGCGAGGACCGCGCCGGCCAGGACGTAGTACAAGGTCCCCTCGCCGGCGATGGTGCCCGAGCCGGGCTGGAACAGCAGCAGCAGGAGGTCCTCCGCCAGGGTCGGCTCGCCGCCCGTGGACCGCGAGGCGGGCTCGGGTGCGGTCTCCGACGCGGGCCGCGCGTCGTCCGGGTGCTCAGTCGTCATGTGGTGTCCTTCACCTCGTGCTCGGGCGGGTTCTGCTCGAGCTGGCCCGCCAGGGTGTGGGCGCGCTCGATGACATCGAGCTGCGCCGGGTTGTACAGGTCGTTCAGGGCGTCGGCCATCGTCTGCGCGGTGAACGACGGGTCCTTGGCCAGGTGCGCCGCCGGATCGGTCAGCCACGGGAAGTCGCGGTTGTTGCGCACGATGGTCGCGGCCAGCCTGTCCACCAGCCGGCGCCGGGTGTCCTCGTCGGCGTCGGCGGGCAGCTCGTCGAGCTCGGCACCGACGCCGTCGGTGTCCGCCTCGACGAGCTTCTGGATGTCGGACAGCGCCGACTCGTCGTAGAGCTGGGTGTAGATGTGGACGATGGACCGGTCCGCCTCCGAGAGCCGGGCCGCCACCGACTCGAAGCCGGCCGGGATGTCGGCGGGCGCGTCGTCGCGCAGGATGACTGCGAGGTCCGCCCGCGCCTTCTCCAGCCGAGCGATGCCCTGCTGGAGCTCCGTGTCGAGAGCGCGCAGCACCTCCGGGGTGCTGTCGGCCCGGGCGCTGACGTCACCGATCTGGGCGAGCGGCACACCGAGACTGGCGAGTCGCCGGATGCGGAGCAGGGTCACCAGGTGCTGCACGTCGTACTGCTTGTAGCCGTTGTACCGGCGCTCGGGCTCCTCGAGGAGCCCGGTGCGGTGGTAGTGGCGGATGGTGTTCACCGTCGTGCCCGCGCGCTCGGCGAGCTCTCGGGTGCTCCATGGCATGTCGGCTCCTCTCGCTCGGCCGAGCAACGGGCCGGTCCCCGCGACAGGCGGGACCGGTGGTGGAGGGCAGCCGGTGGCCCGGCCACCCTCCACCGGGTGGTCTCAGGCGCCCAGAAAAGACTTCAGGGCGTCGTTGACCTCGTCGCCGTGCGTCCACAGCAGCCCGTGCGGCGCGCCTTCGACCTCCACGTAGGTGGCGTCCGGCAGCGACTGCCGGAACCGACGCGCGGTGGCGTCGATCGGCAGGATGTTGTCGTTCGTCCCGTGCAGGATCATGGTCGGCTTGCCGGCGGCGCGAACGGCGTCGACGTCGGTGCGGAAGTCCTCGATCCAGGCCGGGACGACGGCGTAGGCGGCGACCGGGGCGCTGCGGACGGCGACGCCCCAGCTCGCCTGGACGGCCTCGGGGCTGATGAGCGAGCCGAGCGTCTCGTCCAGGTTGTAGAAGTTCTTGAAGAACTCCGTGTACCAGGCGTACCGGTCGCCCCTGGCGGCCTCGGCGATGCCGTCGAAGACCTCCTGCGGCACGCCCTCGGGGTTGTCGTCACGCTGGACGAGGAACGGCTCGAGCGAAGCGAGGAACGCCAGCTTGGCGACGCGCTCGTGACCGTAGCGCGCGACGTAGCGGGCCAGCTCGCCGGTGCCCATCGAGAAGCCCACGAGCACGACGTCACGCAGGTCGAGGGTCTCCAGCACGGTGTTCAGGTCGGCGGCGAAGGTGTCGTAGTCGTAGCCGTGGTGCACCTTGGAGGACTGGCCGAAGCCGCGGCGGTCGTACGTGATCACCCGGTAGCCCTGGTCCAGCAGCTCCCTGGTCTGACGCTCCCAGCTGTGCCCGTTGAGGGGGTAGCCGTGGATCAGCACGACCGGCTGCCCGGCGCCCTGGTCCTCGTAGTACAGCTCGACGGGCGTGCTGTTCTCGTTCCCTACGGTGATGTAGCCCATGCTCGTGGTCCTTTCGGTTCCCGGCCGGCAGAGGGACGGCCGCTGCTCCCAGTAGATTCCGTGTGGTAACAACACGGTCAACGCCTGGGGCGCACGCGGTCGGCGCGCTCACCAGGCCTGCTCGGCGGCGTGCACCTCTCCGCTCCCGACGGCGGCCATCAGCTCGGCGTGGTCGGCGTGCGTCTGCTCGGCATAGGCTCGTCCGAACCCGAGGATCCCGTCGGCGAACGCGGCGCCCCGGCCCATGTAGCCGGCGATGGCGGCCGGGTCGCCGCTGCGGGCGTGGGACTTGGCCAGGGCGTGCCCGCAGGCGTAGGCGAACTGGGGCAGGTATCCCGCGATCTGGTCCCCGCGCGGGATGATCTTCATGTCGCGGAACTGCCGCACGTAGTAGTCGAAGCCGTCGACGCGCAGGTGGCCGAGGAAGATGTCGCTGGCGGTCTGCATGAGACGTTGGCCGACGACCACGCGTTCGCCGTGGTTCGAGAACTCGCTCGGACCGAGGAACTCCTCGTACACCGACGCCGTGGCCTGCTTCACCTGGGAGAACAACGGCTGCTGCCCGCTGTCTCCCTCCAGCAGGTGCAGCCAGACGCGCATCCCGACGCTGCCCACGCCGACGACCTGGCGGACGGAGTCGACCCGGGTGAAGCGGCTGACGAGGCGGCGCAGGTGGGGCGGGATGGAGGCGAGGTACGTGTCGTAGAGCTGCTCGTAGGCGGCGACCTGCTGCTCCTGGCTCAGTCCGTCGTCCACCCGCTTCAGCGGGTCCCGGACGATGCGCCGCCGCCCGCCCTCCTCGGTCGCGAGCTGCTTGGCCGCGCCGTGATGGGTGCGCTTCCTGGACTGCTTCTCGATGAGGCGCACGGCGGCCTCGGCGTGCTGCGAGGACAGCCGCTTGAGCGGCACGTCGGGCGGGATACGGTCGTACCAGACGTCCAGCTCCCCCATGGTGGCGTACCGCCGCATCGCCGTGCGGTATCCCTCGACCGCAGCAGCGGCCGAGCTCTCGCCGCACCCCGCGACGAGCCCTTCGGAGGCCGCGAGAACGTGGACGCTGGTCACCAGGCGCTTGAGGTCCCACTCGAACGGACCCGGGAGGGTCTCGTCGAAGTCGCGCGCGTCGAACAGCAGCTGCCGCTCCGGCGACGCCCAGAAGCCGAAGTTCAGCACGTGCGCGTCACCGCACATCTGGACGTCGAGCCCTGAGTGGGGCACGGCCGCGAGGTCGGCGGCCATCACGGCGGCGGCGCCGCGCAGGTAGGCCCACGGGGACGACGCCATCCGCGCGTACCGCAGCGGCAGGAGCTGCGGGTCGCGGACCGCCTCCTGGGCGCGCAGACGGTCGAGGGGCCGCGCGACCCGCACGCGCGGGTCCCAGTCGGCCGCCCGCCGACGCGGCGCCCGCCGGCGTGCGTCACGGCCGTCCTGCGCCGTCGCGCTGACGCGGTCCGAGGAACGCGCCCGGGGCTTCGCCTCGGCGCTCATGCGTCGTCCGCCCGACCGGCGAGCGCGACGTCGCGTGCGCCGGCCTCGCCCCGGACCACCGGGACCTCGTCGATGTCGTCGACGACCGTGACCCGGCCGCCCTCCCCCGGATCCGGGTCGGGGACGACCGCCTCCGGGTCGACGAGGTACACGTCGTGGCCGTCCAGGGTGAGCCGGCGCACGAGCTCGAGGAGCATCCGGCGCGACACGTCGTCGATCGAGTAGACCTCGGAGACGTCGACGACGACGCGCGGCTCGGCCGGCGGGCTGTCGATGACCTCGCGGACGAACCGTTCCGCCCCGGCGAAGCGGATACCGCCCTGCAGCCGCAGGACCCGGACCGCGTCGCCCGCGCTGCCGCGGGCACGGTTCGACCGCACGACCGCACGAGCGGCGGGCGGCACCTCCATCAGGTGCAGCCCCATGTCCGAGGTGAACCGCTCGAACAGCGACACGCCCCGGACGCTGTTGCCGTGCCCGTCCAGCCGGGGCGAGAACGTCGCGATCCCGAGCTGGCCCGGCAGCGCACCGATGAGCCCGCCGGCGACGCCGCTCTTGGCGGGGATGCCGACCTGCGTGGCCCAGTCGCCCGCGGCGTCGTACATCCCGCAGGTGGCCATGACGCTCAGCACCTGCCGGACCACCCGCTCGCCGACCACCCGCCGACCGGAGAGCGGGTTGACGCCTCGGTTGGCCAGCGTGGCGGCCATCATGGCCAGGTCCCGTGCCGTGACGAGCACCGAGCACTGGCGGAGGTAGCCGTCCACCACGCCCCGAGGGTCCTCCGTGAGGATCTCGTGGCTGCGCAGCATGTGCGCGATCGCCAGGTTCCGGTGCGCGTGCTCCATCTCCGAGGCGCACGTCGCCTCGTCGACCCGCAGCCGGCGGCCCGCGAAGGCTGACAGGCCGTCGATCACGCGCTCCACCCGACGGGCGGGGTCGGCGCCGTCCGGGCCGGTGAGCGAGTGCGTCGTCATGGCGCCGGCGTTGATCATCGGGTTGAGCGGACGTCCGGTCTCGTCCTCCAGGGAGATCTCGTTGAACGCCTCGCCGGACGGTTCGACCCCGACCTTGGCCAGCACGGGCCCGAACCCACGGTCGGACAGCGCCAACGCGTACGCGAACGGCTTGGAGATCGACTGGATGGTGAACTCCACCTCGACGTCGCCCGCACCGTAGACCTGGCCGTCGATCGTGGCGAAGGCCGCGCCGAGGCGGTCGGGGTCCGCCGCCGCGAGCTCGGGGATGTAGGCGGCCGTCGCGCCGGAGTCGTCCGCCACGACGTCGGACAGCGCACCGTCCAGGTAGTCGGGGATCATCGACCGCATGTGCTCTCCTCCCCGTCCGCGCGATCCCGCGCAGCGTCCGAGGTCACGCTATGCCGCCGCACGGCGTCGTGCAGAGCGAGGAGCCGCTCATGGCCGGTGCCTGACGGCCACGGTCACCGCTGACAGGTCCGCGCGCGTCGGCGAGCGGAACATCCCGCCCGCGGCGACGAACTCGTCGCCGCGCCGGGTGAGGTGGCGCGCGAAGAGGGGGCACACGGGCACGATCGTGAGGCCGCGGCGGATGCTGTCCGCGAGCGCCTCCTCCAGCAGGATCTTGGCCAGGCCTCGTCCGGCGAAGTCCTGGTCCACCTCGGTGTGGAAGATGATGCGCTCACCCTCCGCCTTCGGGTTGTCGACGAACTCCGCCCTGCCGACGACAGGTCCGTCGTCGACCGTGATCGTGTAGGCGCTGACGGGGTCGGCGAGCTCGACCCCGACGGCGACCCTCGTGCCCGTCGTGTCCGTCAGTGCTTCAGTCATGCGACAGCCCTCTCCTCGGCGCGCTCCCCGCGGTGTGCTCCGGCACGGACCTGGTGCCGCACCGTGAGTGCGTCACCGTCGGCCGCGCGCCCAGTGGACACCGTGTGGTGGGGACACGGTCAACCGGACGTCGCGGCCTCCGGCTCCCGCGGCTCGTCGGCCGTCGCGACGAGCACCGGGCTGCTGGTGAGGGCGCGGAGGTCCTCGACGTCGACGTTCGCCCCGAAGGCGGGTGTGCCCGGTTCGAGCCGGGCACCCGCTGCGAGGCCGCCGATGGCGAGCGCGTCGAACCCGAGGGCGTCGACCAGCTCCGACACGGCGGTGAGGTCTGCCGGCACGTCGCCGGCGACGGCGATCGCCTTGCGCCCCGGCCCCGCGGGTCGGGCCCCGTCCTCCAGGTCGTGGTAGCCCATGTGGTTGAACGCCTTGACCACCCGCGCACCCGTCAGGAACTGCTGGACGAGCTCGCTGGAGGAGAGTCCGGGTGGCACGACCGCGTCCCGAGGGCCGTCGATCTCCCACCAGTGGTTCATCGCGTCGACGACCAGCCTGCCCTCCAGCTCCTGTGCCGGGATGTCGCGGTACTTGCTGAGCGGCAGGGCGAGCACGACGACGTCCGCGGCCGCTGCGGCCTCGGCGGACCAGACCGGCCGGGCGCCCGGCGTGAGGACCTCCGTGGTGAGGGCGATCTTCTCGGGGTCGCCGGAGCCGGAGATGAGGACCCGGAAGCCTGCGGCCACGGCCAACCGGGCCAGGACGGTGCCCACCTTCCCGGCGCCCAGGATCCCGACCGTCGTGGTGGCGGGGCTCATCGTGACGCTCCCGCGGCGACGACCGGGGTCTCGGCCAGGAGCTCGCGGACGCGCGGGATGACCTGCGTGCCGTAGAGCTCGACCGAGCGCAGCCGCGCGGTGGCGGACACGGTGCCGGCGGCGGAGTAGATCATGTCGAACCGTCCCGCGTCGAGCGCCCGGACCGCGTGGGCGATCTTGGCCGCGACCGTCTCGACCGACCCGACGTACAGCGATCCGCCGTCCACCTCGTCGTCGAACTCCGCCCTGCGCAGCGGCGGCCATCCGCGCAGCGCACCGATCCGGTCGCGGATCTCCCGGTACCCGGGGTAGAACAGCTCCTTGGCCTCCTCGTCGGTCTCGGCGACGAAGCCGGGCGAGTGCATCCCGACCGGCTGCGGGCTGGTGCCGAGCTGCTCGTGGGCGCGCCGGTACAGGTCGACGTAGGGGGCGAAGCGGTCCGGGGCTCCGCCGATGATCGCGAGCATGAGCCGGAACCCGTAGGTGGCGGTGCGGAGCACCGACTGCGGTGTCCCGCCGACGCCCACCCACGTCTGGAGCCGGCCCGACTCGGTCTTCGGGAAGACGTCGGCCTCGTGCAGGGCCGGTCGGGTGGTTCCCTCCCAGGTGACCGGCTGCTCGTCCAGGAGCCGGTTGAAGAGGTTGATCTTCTCCTCGAACAGGACGTCGTAGTCCTTCAGGTCGTAGCCGAACAGCGGGAAGGACTCGGTGAACGAGCCCCGGCCGAGGATCACCTCGGCGCGACCGTGGGACAGCGCGTCCACGGTGGCGAACCGCTGGAACACACGCACCGGGTCGTCCGAGGACAGCACCGTGACCCCGGAGGCCAGCCGGATGCGCTGGGTGGCGGTCGCGATACCGGCCAGCACGGTCTCCGGGCTGGAGATCGCGTACTCCGGCCGGTGGTGCTCCCCGAGAGCGACCACGTCGATGCCGACCTGGTCGGCGAGGACGGCCTCGGCCACCGCCGCACGGATCGCCTCGGCGTGCGAGACGATCTCGCCCCGGTCGTCCCGCGGCCGGTCCCCGAAGCTGTCGATGCCGAACTCGATCTGCGAGACGTCCATGGTCTGCCACTCCTTCTCGGTGAGGTCGCGCCGAGGCGCGTATGATTCACATGTCAACAACCGAGGAGGGTCCATGGAAAATTCCCGTCGTCGTCGACCGGTCCCCACGCACGAGGAGCTCGCGGCCTGGCGGGCGTTCATCGAGACCTCCGAGATCGTCCGCGCCCGCATCGAGGCCCGGCTGCACGAGGACTCGGGACTCTCCGGCGGGGACTACCGGGTGCTCCTCGCGCTGAGCGAGGCGGACGGCCGGGCGATGCGGTCCTCCGAGCTCGCCGCGCACATCGAGTGGGAACGCAGCCGCCTGTCCGGTCACCTCGGCCGCATGGAGCGGCGGGGCCTGGTGCGGCGCGAACCGTGCGCGGAGGACGCCCGCGGCTCGCGGGTCGTGCTCACCGACTCGGGCGACCGGGCCTTCCACGCCAGCACCCTGCCGCACCTTCGCGCGGTCAAGGAGGTCTTCGTCGACGCGCTCACCCCCGAGCAGCTCGACCACCTGCGCGACGCTGCGGCCGCGATGCGCCGCCACCTGCGTCTCGACGACGGACACTGAGCCGCCGGGTCTCAGAGCTCCTCGGGTGGCGCCATCCGGTAGACGAACGGGCCGAGGCCCGACTGCATGATCGAGAACAGGGGGCCGGCCAGGGCCTCCTGCGTGGCGGCCATGCCGAGGTCGCCGAGCCGGACGGCCTCGTAGCCGGCGTCGAGACTGAGCCGCTCGACGACCTCGGCGGCGGCGTCGTCGCCGGCCCACAGGTTGCTCGGCCGGGCACGCGCGCCGGCGACGCGCCCGAACAGCGAGGCGAAGTTGGTGCTGAACGCCTTGGCCGTCGGCCCGCCCGTCACGGTCCGGACGAACTCGGCGTTGGAGGACGCCCCCCGTGGGGGCCGGCTGCCGCCGTAGAGGTTCGTCGCATCGAGCACCGTCCGGCCCGCAAGCCCGGCGACCGACGACAGCGCGTCCGCCACGACGTCGCCCGGCACGGCCAGGAGGACCGCATCGGCGTGCCCGGCGTCTCCGCCACCCCGCCCCAGTCGCACCACCTGATGCCCCGCCTGCTCCCAGAGGTCGGCGAGCCCGCCGCCGATGCTGCCTCGACCGATCACCGTGATGTCCATGCCCCGCCCTCGATCCGTGAGAGCCCGGCAAGCCGCCGGTCCCGCCGTCAGGGACCGGGTCGGCCGCGCTCGAGGCCGACACTACGCCCGGCACCGGGCGGGCGGCCCTCGAACCGGCGGAATAGTTGAAAGTTCAAGTCAGTTGTGGAGGCCATGAGCACACGACCACTCCTCGCGGCCGACACGGCCATGGGCGCCGTCACCCTCAACGTCGCGGACCTGGACGCCATGACCGCCTACTACCGCGACGGGGTGGGCCTGACCGTGATGGACCAGGCCGGGCCCGTGGTGACGCTCGGCCGGGGTGACCGTGCCGTCGTCGTCCTGGCGCACACCCCCGAGCTCCGGCACGCCTCCCCCCACCAGGCGGGGCTCTTCCACACCGCGATCCTCTTCGACACGGAGGCGGCGCTCGCTGCGGCGGTGAGCTCGGTCGCGCGGCGGCGCCCGGGCTCGTTCACCGGGTCCGCCGACCACCTGGTCAGCAAGGCGTTCTACTTCGACGACCCCGAGGGAAACGGCGTCGAGCTCTACTGGGACCGCGACCGGACGCAGTGGAGCTGGACGCACGGGCAGGTCGAGATGGGGGTGATGCTCCTGGACCCGAACGCGTACCTGCGCGAGCACCTCGATGCCGACGGCCTCGCCGGCGAGCCGGTCGGCGACGCCCGGGTGGGGCACGTGCACCTGTCGGTCGGCGACGTGGCGACGGCCCGCGACTTCTACGCCACCCGGCTGGGCTTCGACGTGACGATGACGGTGGGCGACGAGGCCGTGTTCGTCAGCGCCGGCGGCTACCACCACCACATGGCGATGAACGTGTGGAGGAGCCGCGGCGCAGGCCCGCGCCAGCAGACCCTCGGGCTCGGCCGGGTGGACATCGAGGTGCCCACGGCCGACGACGTCGCCGAGATGGTCGACCGCATGCGGCACCACCGCGTCCCGGTCCGCGACGACGGCCGGACGGTCAGCGTCGAGGACCCCTGGGCGAACGCGGTCAGCATCACCGCCACCCAGGGGCGGGGATAGGGCCTTCAGGAGCTCGCCGAGCTGACGTCAACCAGGTCGAGGAACGCCAGGGCTGCCGGGCTCGGGTTGAGGTCGCTCCACGCGAGGTGCTGGACGCGTGCCGGACCGCGCGTCACCTGCAGCGCGGTCACGCCGTCGGCCCCTGCGACCAGCGGCTCCGGCAGCATGGCGACCGCGAGACCTTCCCGGACGAGACCGAGCAGGAGGTCGCTCGACGGCGCCTCGAAGGCGACCTCGCGCTGCAGTCCCGCTGCCGCGAACGCCCGGTCGCTCTGCGCCCGCCCGGGTGACCCGGACGGGAAGTCGGCGAACTGCTCGTCCGCGAGCACCGCGAGGTCGATCCGCGACCGCCCGGCGAGCGGGTGGCCCGACCCGACGGCGGCCACCAGCCGCTCCCGGACCAGCTCGCGGTGGGCGACGCCCGACGGCGGGACCTCGTCGGGCAGGCCGAGCACCGCGACGTCGGCCTCGCCCGCCCGAAGGGCCGCCATGAGCGCGTCGCTGGCGTCGACGCGGAGCGACACGGTGACCTGCGGGTGGACGGACCGGAACCTCCGCAGCGCGGTCGGCACGTCGAACGCCGTCACCGTGGGGATGATGCCCAGCCGCAGGGTGCCCCGCACCAGGCCGGCCGCCGCGGCCGCGTCGACACCGGCCCGCTCCGCAGCATCCAGCGCGGCCCGCGCCGAGACCAGGAAGGCCTCCCCCGCGGCGGTGATCTCCACCCGCCGGCTGGTGCGGGCGAACAGCCGGACGCCGAGCTCCCGCTCGAGCGCCGCGACCTGGTGGCTCAGCGCCGACTGCACGACGAAGCACCGCTCGGCGGCCCGGGTGAAGCTCCCCGTCTCCGCGACGGCGACCACGTAGCGCATCTGCTGCAGCTCCATCGATCTATCGTGGTTCACGATCGAAGCGGTGACAAGCATGTGTTGGACTCATGGCACGTCTTGGCAGCACCGTGGATCCATGACCGCCACCGCACCGCCACCGCGCACGACGACGCCGCCCCTGCCCGCGACGGCCGCCCCGGCCACGCTGCGGTGGCGCACCACGGCCCTGACCGCCGTCACCCCCGTCGTCTGGGGCACCACCTACCTCGTGACCACCGAGCTGCTGCCGCCCGGGCACCCCCTCTTCGCGGCGGCGGCGCGGGCCCTGCCCGCCGGGCTGCTCGCCCTCGCCCTGACCCGCACGCTGCCGCGCGGGTCGTGGTGGTGGCGCGCCGCCGTGCTCGGCGTGCTCAACATCGGGGCGTTCTTCCCCCTGCTCTTCATCGCCGCCGAGCGGCTGCCCGGGGGTGTCGCGGCGACCCTGGGGGCCGCGACACCGCTCGTCGCCACCGTCCTCGCCGTCGTCGTCCTGGGCGAGAGGTGGTCGCGATGGCGGCTCGCCTGGGGGACCGTCGGGGTGCTGGGCGTCGGGTTCGTCGTCCTGGGGCCCGACGCCGCCCTCGACCCGGTCGGCATCGTGGCCGGTCTCGGCGGTGCGGCCGCCATGGCGCTCGGCGTCACGCTCACCAAGAAGTGGGGGCCACCGCCCGGCGTCGGCCCGATGGCGTTCGCCGGCTGGCTGCTCACCGCCGGCGGGCTCGCCCTGGTCCCGCTGGCCCTGGTCGAGGGAGTCCCGGCGCGCATCGACGGCCCTGCGCTGGGCGGGTACCTGTGGCTCGGGATCGTGGGTGGGCTCGTGGCGTACACGCTCTGGTTCTCGGGCGTCCGCCGGCTGTCCGTCCCCGCCGTGGCGTTCCTGGGGCTGCTGTCCCCGCTGACGGCGGCAGTCCTCGGCGCCATGGCGCTCGGCCAGACGCTGGCCCCCTGGCAGCTCGTCGGGTTCGGGCTGGCGCTGCTGGCGATGCTCGCCGGGCAGGTCGTCCCGCGGCGACGTCGGCGAGCCGTCGCCGCGGAACCTCACGGATCGCGACGGCAAGCGTGAGTCTCCACGACGTCGGCGCCGTGCCACGCCGCGGAACCTTCCGGATCAGCGCCGCAGCGCGCGCCTGGCCAGCGAGTTCCCCAGCCACTGCACGAGCTGGACGATGACGATGATGATCACCACGACGATCGCCGTCACGGCCCAGTCGTACTGCCGGTAGCCGTACACGATCGCGAAGTCACCCAGTCCGCCCGCACCGAGGTACCCGGCGATCGCTGACATGTCGAGCACCCCGACGAACAGGAACGTGTACCCCAGGATCAGCGGGGACAGCGCCTCCGGCACGACGACGGTGCGCACGATCCGCAGCGGGGAGGCGCCCATCGCGCGGGCCGCCTCGATGACTCCCGGGTCGATCGAGACCAGGTTCTGCTCCACGAGCCGGGCGAACACGAACGCCGCCATGATGCACATCGCGAACGTGAACGCCTCGATGCCGATCGTCGTCCCCACGACCGCGCGGGTCAGTGGCCCGAGCGCCACCAGGAAGATCAGGAAGGGCACCGGCCGCACGATGTTCACGGCCACGTTGAGCACGGCGAACACCGGACGGTTCGCCAGCAGGTTGCCGGGCCTCGACAGGTACAGGCCGAGGCCGATCAGCAGCCCGAAGAACCCGCCCACCACGAGGGTGATGAGCACCATGTACAGGGTCTGACCGAACGCGTCCCACAGCAGGGGCACCAGGTCGGGTCTCATCGGTCGTTCCCTTCGACGAGGCCGGTCGGGCCGCCGAACGGCCCGCCTCCCGGCCGGTGCGGCCGCACGCGGAGGTCGCCGGACGCGCTCGGCGTCCCGCCGTCGTGCCCGACGCCGGTGGTGTCGCGACGTCCGTCGCTCTGGTCCTCGAGGGGCGCGGCCGCCGTGCCGTGGTCGACGACGGCGGTCACGGCGTGGAGTCCGGCGAGGGCAGCGGACACCTCGGTGTCAGACCCCACGAGCTCGAGGGTGAGCGAGCCGTAGGGACGCTCGGCCACCTCGGTGATGCCGCCGTAGACGATGGTGCCGTGCACGCCCCGGTCCGCCAGGACCTCCATGACCTGCGCGGACGATCCGGAGACCTCGTCGATGCGGACGGTGACGATGCGGCCCGGGTGACGACCGCGCAGCCGCCTCAGCACCGCGGGCGAGGGCCGGTCGCGCAGGGCCGAGGCGACGAACCGGCGGGTCACGGCCTGCTGCGGTGCGCTGAACACCTGGTAGGCGTCCCCGAGCTCCACGACGCGGCCGCGCTCCATGACCGCGACACGGTGGCAGATCGAGCGGACCACCTCCATCTCGTGGGTGATGACCACCACGGTGATGCCGAGCTCGCGGTTGACGCGCTGCAGCAGGGCGAGGACGTCCGCCGTCGTCTCCGGGTCGAGAGCACTGGTGGCCTCGTCGGCCAGCAGGATCCTGGGGTTGGTCGCGAGTGCCCGGGCGATGCCGACGCGCTGCTTCTGCCCGCCGGACAGCGCCGACGGGTAGGAGTCGGCCTTGTCCGCGATGCCGACGAACTCGAGCAGCTCGGCGACCCGTGCGTCACGGTCCGCCTTGGACCAGCCGGCGACCTCCAGCGGGTAGGCCACGTTCCCGGCGGCCGTGCGGGAGCGGAGCAGGTTGAACTGCTGGAAGATCATGCCGATCCCGGCGCGCACCGGTCGCAGCCGCGCCTCGCTCAACCCGCTCAGGTCGGTGCCGTCGACGACGACGGAACCCGCCGTCGTCGTCTCCAGGGCGTTGACGAGCCGCACCAGGGTGGACTTGCCCGCTCCCGAGTAGCCGATGACGCCGAAGACCTCGCCGGCGGCGATGTCGAGCGTCACGCCGTCGACGGCGCGGACGGCGCCTGCGCGCTGCGGACGATGCCGGCGCCGCCGGGGCCCCCGCGCGGGGAACTCCTTGACCGCGTCGCGGAAGCTGATGATGGGTTCGCTCACGACTGTCCTTTCACGCGCCACCCCCGCGAAGTAGTACCGCAGGCGTCGAGGAAGTACCCCGCGGGTACTTCTCGAGCGCCTGCGGTACTACTTCGCGGGGACGGAGGTCACTGGTCGGCGAGGTTGGTCTGGATCTCGGCGAGGATCGCCTGGAGGTCGGCCGCGTCGTTGTCCTTGATGACGCCGGTCCCGCCGGACGCCTCGATCACGCCCTGCTCGATCTCCTCGGTGTGGAAGATCTCGACGAGGCGGTTGAGGGTCACGTCCTCGGCGTCCTCGGCGCGGGACACCCAGATGTTGATGTACGGCTCGGCCGCAGAGGCGTCCGGGTCATCGGAGTAGATCGCGTCCTCCGCGGTCAGGCCCGCGTCGCCCACGAAGTCGTTGTTGACGATCGAGGCGTCGACGTCCTGCAGCGCGAGCGCCGTCTGCGCGGCGTCCACCGGGGTGACGGTCACCCGCGACTCGTCGGCGAGCACGTCGGCCGGCGTCGAGAACGAGTTGCCGCCGTCGCGCAGCGCGATCAGGCCGGCCTCCTGCAGCACCAGGAGGGCCCGAGCCTGGTTGGTGTCGTCGTTCGGGATGGCGACCTCGCCCCCCTCGGGGATCTCCTCGACGCTCGCGTGGGACGTGGAGTACAGGCCCAGCGGGTAGACGGCGGTGGCGCCGATCGGGGTGAGGTCGTCGCCGCGTGCCACGTTGTAGCCCGCGAGGAACTGCAGGTGCTGGAACTGGTTGAGGTCCAGGTCGCCGTCGCTGAGCCCCTGGTTGGGGAGCTGGTAGTCGGAGAAGTTGACGATCTCGACGGTGATGCCGTCGGCGGCGGCCGCCTCGGCGAACGTGTCCCAGTAGGCCTCGCCGGAGGAGACGACACCGATGCGGACCGGGTCCTCGGTGGTGCCCTCGGCGACAGGCGTCTCGGCGCCGCTGGCGCAGGCGGCGAGAGCGAGGACGGAGGCGGCGGCGCCGGCGGCGAGCAGGGTGGAGCGCACAGACATGAGGGAGTCCTTCCAGGGACGCGACGGCGCGCGGCGCCGTCGCGGAGAACAGGGAGAGGCAGGCAGGCCGCGGCCATCAGCGCGCGGCGGGCGCAGGGAGGGTGGGTGTCGTCATGCCCGACGACGGTGCGGGAGCGCTGTCAGCGCACACGCATTCGGGTGCGCCGCCACGCCGCACGGCACGTCCGGCCGCGCAGCGGGGTGCGCGCGGTGCGGGGAGCGGTGGCGTCGAAGCGGTGCATGGCTCAACCTGAACACCGCGAGGGCCACTTCTCCAACTCGACGACCCTGAAATCCCACCATGCGGATGCGGATCGTCTTGCTCCGTGAGAAACTGCTGGTCACCGAGACGCAAAGGACCCCTCGCGCACCCACCAGAGCTCACTTACCCTTGCTGCCTTCCGGCCCTGGGGGAGTTCGGCGAGGTGATGCCGCACGAGGGGTCTGCCCCTACCCTAACCGAGACCCACGCCTGTCCCGAAACCGGCCGACGACGACGTCGCGCACCTCACAGACAGCCGATTCGGAGACCTGCCGGTCCGTCCGCTATCCTGCTGGAGTTGCCTGCGCCGTGGTGCGTAGGTGGCACCAGAGGAGGATTCGCCTAGCGGCCTATGGCGCACGCTTGGAAAGCGTGTTGGGTTCACGCCCTCGGGGGTTCGAATCCCCCATCCTCCGCAGCGAGCCCGCCTCCCGCACCGTGGTGCAGGAGGCGGGCTCTCTTGTCTGCGCAGGTCTGCACGGGCCGGTGCGCGCGAGCGGACCGGTCCGCGCCGCGGTCACTCCTCGACGACGAGCACGGTCTCCTGAGCCCCGTCGACACACTCGTCAGGCACGCCGTCCACGGCGCCCAGGGGGACCTCCACGGCGGTGAAGTCGAAGTCCTCCCCCACCGCGACGGTGCCGATCGCGGGCGTGGTCACCGACGGCCGGGCGTCGCGCAGGACGAACTCCGCGTCCTCGGCGAAGACCACCAGCTGCGGGGGCGCGCCGTCCTCCACCGCGAAGCAGCCCCCCGGGCCCGTGATGAGCATCCCGGAGAGCTCCTGCGCCTCGCCGTCGGGTGCGTCCGGCGTCGCCAGGCCGATCGGGCCGTCCCCGTCGGCCTCGACCGTCAGGGACGCCTCGGCCTCGTCGTCCGCAGCACCCTCGTCGCCCTCGCCCCCCGCGTCGGGTGCCTCGCCCTCCGCCGTGGACCCGCCGGCCTCCTCGGTCTGCCGCGCGTCCGGAGCGCCGGGGTCGCCCTGCTCGGGCTCACCGCCCGTGCAGCCGGTCAGCGCCGCACCCATCAGCAGCGCGACGAGCGCGACGCCGCGTCCACGTGCTCTTGCCATGTTCGATGCCTCCAGGTTTCCCGGCACGGCCGGGCGATGCGGACAGCCCCCGAGGAGTGATCGTCAGCACCCTCGCCGAGCGATCGTTCGACCCGGTCGCGAGAAGTCCGCTCCAGGACGTCGTGGCCGATGACGTCAGCAGGGTAGCGGTCGCTCCTGACCAGGTCAATCAGTCCCTGACGTCCCCGGAGCCGGCCCTCCGCGGGGAGGACCCGCACCACCGACGACCGTGTTTAAATCGGTTCATGCCCTCCTTCGACATCGGTGACGAAGACTTCCTCCTCGACGGCCGCCCGCTGCAGATCGTCAGTGGCGCGCTGCACTACTTCCGCGTCCACCCCGACCAGTGGGCCGACCGTCTCCGCAAGGCCCGCCTCATGGGACTGAACACGATCGAGACGTACGTCGCGTGGAACTTCCACGCGCCCGCACGCGGTGAGTTCCGCACCGACGGGCCGCGCGACCTCGGCCGCTTCCTCGACCTGGCCGCCGCCGAGGGCCTGCACACCATCGTCCGCCCCGGCCCCTACATCTGCGCGGAGTGGACCGGCGGCGGGCTACCGGCCTGGCTGTTCACCGATCCCACCGTGGGCGTGCGACGTGCCGAGCCGCAGTTCCTCGCGGCGATCGAGGACTACTACGCGGCCGTGGCGGGCATCGTGGCACCGCGACAGGTGACGGCGGGCGGGCCGGTGCTGATGGTGCAGGTCGAGAACGAGTACGGGGCGTACGGCGACGACCCGCTCGCCGAGCGACAGCACTACCTGCGCACGCTGACCGCCATGCTGCGTCACCACGGCATCGACGTGCCGCTGTTCACCAGCGACCAGGCGAACGACGAGCACCTCGCACGCGGCGGGCTGCCCGAGCTGCACCGGACGGCGAACTTCGGCTCACGCACCACCGAGCGCCTGGCGACCCTCCGCCGCCACCAGCCCACCGGCCCGCTGATGTGCACGGAGTTCTGGGACGGCTGGTTCGACTCCTGGGGTCTGCACCACCATGTCACCGCCCCCGAGGCCAACGCCGCCGACCTCGACGCCCTGCTCGCCGCGGGCGCGTCGGTCAACCTCTACATGTTCCACGGCGGCACCAACTTCGGGTTCACCTCCGGCGCCAACGACAAGGGCACGTACCGGCCCCTGACCACGTCGTACGACTACGACGCGCCGCTCGCCGAGCACGGCGCCCCGACGGCGAAGTTCCACGCGCTGCGCACCGTGATCGCCCGGCACCGGCCGGTCCCCGACGAGCTCCCGACCGAGGCGTCGCCCGCCCCGGAGCTCACCGTGTCGCTGGACCGACACGTGCCGCTGGACGAGGTGGTCGGCCTGCTCGGCACGGCGCAGCGGTTCGAGCACGCCCCCACGCACGACGACGTGGCCGCGTGGGACGGCTTCGTGCGGTACCGCACGCACATCACCGCCGACGACGCCGTCCTGGTGGTCGACGAGGTTCGCGACCGCGCGCTCGTGGCCCTCGACGGCGAACCGGTCGGCCTGCTCGACCGCACCACGCACACCACCGCCGTCGCACTGCCGGCCCGCGCCGGCGAGCTCACCCTGCTCGTGGAGGACGCCGGTCGAGTCAACTACGGCCCGCGCATCGGCGAGCCCAAGGGCCTGATCGGCCCGGCGCGGACCGCCCGGCGCGAGCTCACCGGGTGGGACGTCACCCCGCTGCGGTTCGACGACGACGGCGGGACCCTGCGCGAGGAGGTCACGGCGGCACTGCGGGCGGCGGCACCCTCCGGAGCCGACGTGCCGCTTCCCGGTCCGGTGCTGGTCCACGGCACCTTCGCGAGCGCCGAGGGCGCCGACCACTTCCTGGCGCTCGACGGCTGGGCGAAGGGCGTGGTGTGGTTCAACGGGTTCTGCCTGGGCCGCTACTGGAGCGCCGGGCCCACGCGCACCCTCTACGTCCCGGGACCGCTGGTACGCGCCACCGGCAACGAGATCGTGGTGCTCGAGCTGCACGGGACGAGGCGCAGCACCGCTCAGCTGGTGGCCGGGCCGGGTCTCGGCCCGACCGAGGAATGACCGTTGCCCGGGTTTGCGTGATGCCGGTCACCCCGGTTGCCGCCACCTGCGCGAACTCTGTGACGACGATGTGTTCGCTCGACGAAGGTCGACCTGATCGTGACACGATCGTGACGATCTCTTGGCCCGAGTGGCACCCCGGGGCACAGGCCCACCTCTACGATGACAGCCATGATCTTCAAGTCCGTGGGCGATGGTCGTCCCTACCCGGACCACGGGCGCGAGAGCACCAACGACTGGTCGGACGTGCCGCCCCGCCAGGTCCGGCTGGACGAGCTCGTGACCACCAAGCGCACGCTGGACCTCGACGCCCTGCTCGCCGACGACTCGACCTTCTTCGGCGACCTGTTCGCTCACGTGGTCGAGTACCGGGGCACGCTGTACCTCGAGGACGGGCTGCACCGGGCCGTCCGTGCCGCCCTCCAGCAGCGCCCGATCCTGCACGCCCGCGTCCTCGTCGTCGGATGAACGCTCGGCATCGACGATTCTCAGGTAGTTTCTTCGCGTGACATCACCAGCCCAGGATCCGGCGCGGATCGCCCGCCGACGACGCAAGCACGAGCGTCAGGCCGTCGTCTTCGGGCTCATCATCGCCTTCCTCGTGATCCTCGGCCTCGGTGCGCTCGCCATCTACACCGAGACGATCGACTCGCCGATCTCGGAGCCCATCTACACCCCGAGCACGACGGTGGAGAGCATGGCACCTGCCTGCCTGCCCGAGCAGGAGGACTCCCCGGACGGCGCCACCCCGCTGGCGTACGACAAGGTGCGGGTGCGCATCTTCAACGCCGCCGACCCGCGGTTCGCCCTCGCCGGCGCGAGCGCCGAGGTGCTCGCCGACCGCGGGTTCGACGTCCGCGCTACCGGTGACTGGCCCCACCTCGTCGAGGGCTACTCGCAGATCCGCTACGGTGCCGCCGGGATCGTCCAGGCGTACACCCTGGCCGCGCAGTACGAGGACATCGACCTGGTCCTGGACGACCGCGCGGGCAGGGTCATCGATCTTCTCGTCGGCACCGGCTGGACCGAGCCGCTGGACACCGCGGAGGTGCCCCTCGCGGCCGACCAGCCGCTGGAGAACATGCCCGGCTGCGTCCCGGTCGAGGACCTCGAACCGATCGAGCGCGAGTACGGCATCGGCCGCGAGCCCGACGCCTGACCTGAGGCAAGAGGCCCGGGCTCGTCGTCCCGAGACCGGCCCCTGCTACGGCAGCGGTCGGTCCGGCTCCTCGGCGCCCGACGACGGTGCGGGCGTCGTCGTCGGCACGACGGTCCCGCGCCACCGCCCGATCGCCCGCATGCCGTGGTAGATCACCAGCGCCGCCGCGGTGCCCAGCGCGATCCCCTCGAACGTCACCCCGCCCGCCGACCACGTGTAGTTCGCGATGCCGATCACCAGCGGCACCGCCGCCGTCGCGAGGTTGACGGGGTCGGCGAAGTCGACGCGGTTCTGCACCCAGATGCGGAAGCCGAGGACGCCGATCATGCCGTAGAGGATGGTCGTCACCCCGCCCAGCACCCCGCCCGGCACGGTGTTGA
The DNA here is from genome assembly GCF_013149785.1 of Isoptericola halotolerans. Lineage (GTDB taxonomy): Bacteria > Actinomycetota > Actinomycetes > Actinomycetales > Cellulomonadaceae > Isoptericola > Isoptericola halotolerans. Next base: position 125,251 of record NZ_JABEZU010000002.1, on the reverse strand, counting down.
TCACCTCGCCGAACTTCGGGGAGAACGACAGCAGCAGCGCCGTCGTGCCCGCGACCCAGTACGCGGCGGTGGAGTAGACCCGGGTGGCGGCCATGACGCCGATGTTCTCGGCGTAGGTCGTGGTGCCGGAGCCGCCGCCGGTCCCCGCGAGCGTGGTGGCGACACCGTCCGCGAACAGCGCCCGGCCCATGCGGTCGTCCAGGTTCTGCCCGGTCATCGCCGCGACCGACTTCACGTGCCCCACGTTCTCCGCGACCAGGACGAACACCACCGGGAGGAACAGTCCGAGCACGCTCAGCTCGAAGCTCGGTGCCGTGAACTCCGGCAGACCCCACCAGCCGGCGTCCTTGACCTCCGTGAAGTCGACCTCGCCACGCCACACCGCGAAGGCGTACCCGACGAGCACGCCGACGAGGATCGACAGCCGCCCCAGGATGCCGCGGAAGAGGACCGAGACGACCAGCACCGCCACGAGCGTGACCAGCGCCGTCACCGGAGCGGCCGAGAAGTTGTCCCAGGCCGCGGGCGCCAGGTTGAGCCCGATGAGCGCGACGATCACCCCGGTCACCACGGGCGGCATCACGAGGTCGATCCAGCGTGCCCCGGCGCGGTGCACGACCGCGCCGACGACCATCAGCAGCACCCCCGTGACGAAGATCCCGCCGACGGCCGCCGCCTGTCCCTGGGACGCCGTCGCCGCGCCGATGGGCGCGAGGAAGGCGAAGCTGGACCCGAGATAGCTCGGTAGCCGGTTGCCCGTGATGAGCAGGAACCCGATGGTCCCGACCGCCGAGAAGAACAGCGTCGTCGACGGCGGGAAGCCGGTGATCAGCGGCACGAGGAACGTGGCGCCGAACATCGCCACGACGTGCTGCACCCCGATACCGACGGTGCGCGGCCAGGTCAGCCGCTCCCCCGGCGCCACCGCCTCGCCCGGCGCGATCGACCGGCCGTCGCCGTGCTTCGTCCAGCCCCACTGCATCCGCGCGCTCCGTCCGTGAAGGTCCCGTGAACTCCGTCGGACACCCTACGGCGCGCAGCGCGGACGACGCCGGTCTACCCCGCGTGCGCCCGCAACCAGGCCAGCAGCCAGGATCGCGTCGAACCGTCGTCGATCCGCTCGTCCGGCAGGTCGCGCGCCACCTCGAGCGCCGCCTCGGCGTCGGCGGGCCCCAGCATCGCCGCGTACATGAGGAGCTGGTCGCCGAACATCACGTCCCAGGTCGAACGGTCCTCCCAGAGGTCGTCGGTGCCCAGGGCCTCGCCGAGGTTCGCCCGGACCCGGTCCGGGTCCTCGCCCAGGTAGCCCGAGACCCCCGTCACGGGCAGCACCACGATGCCCAGCGCGGCACTGGGCTCGGCCGAGAACCAGGTCGCCCGTTCCCGCTTGCCGTCCCACACGAGCGACGTGACCGACGCCTCGAGGCCATCGGTCGCCGGGTCCGACGTGTCGAAGTCCGTCCAGTAGGCACGGGCCGAGGCGGCTTCGAGGGCGAGCATCCACCGCGCCTGCTCCGTCAGCCCGCCGTCGTCGAGCCCGGCGCCGACGCGGGCGTCCGCCCACAGCGCCAGCCCGTGCCAGGCGGACACCGCCTCGGACGCGGACTCCTGGTTGTTGCCGTCGGCGAAGGGCGCCTGCCCAGAGGCCCACGAGTGGCCCATGACGACGTCGAGCACACGCAGGCCGGGCATCGGCGGACCGTCGGGCACCGGCACGTCGCTCACCGCCGCCACGTCGGCGGCGAGCAGGTCCAGCACCGGGGCGAGGTCGCGCACGAGGTCGGGGTCGTCGGCCGCGGCCACCCCGGCCGCGTACAGGAAGTACCCGTAGTGGAAGTGGTGGTCGTTGCCCTCCTCCGACCCGAACGACGTCGCCTGCCCGACGACGGTCCGCAGCGTGGGCTCCCACGTGAAGCAGCGCTCGGGGCGCTCGACGCACCCGTCCGGCTGCGCCCAGGTCCGCAGGTCCGCGGCGACGCTCTCGTGCAGGTCCGCGGCGACGCCGTCGAGCCCGAGCTCGACGGCCAGCGTCCACAGGTTCGCGTCCCGGGCGAGCGCCTTGCCGCCGAAGTACGTGTCCGCCGGGCGGACGTCGCCCAGCACGGCAGCGGCGTCGGTGCGCACCTGGTCCGCGAGCGCGTCGCGCTCGTCGTCGTCCAGGCCCGACAGGTCGAGGCCGGGCGCCGGTTCGCGGACGGGTGAGCGCCACGACAGCGTCGACGTCAGGCACACCTCGGCCGTCCCCCGGACGGTGGCGTACGTCCCCCGCGCGCAGCTCTCGGCAGCGTCCGCGGTCTGCTGCTGGTGGGGCCAGCGCACGACGACGGCGGGACCGCCCGAGACCGTCGCGTAGGTCACGGAGGTGGTCGCCTCCTCAGGTGACGTCTCGTGGTGGACCTCGGAGCCCGTCACCGGGTCCCGGGTCGCCTCGACGAGCTCGGCGAGCCCATCCGGGCCTTCCCCGGGGTCGGGAGCGACCAGCCAGGACACCGTCTGCCCGGCGGTCAGGGCGAGCGAGGTCCCGGCCAGGGCGTCGGCCACGTCGAGGTCCCCCGCACCGACCAGGGCGTGCGTGCGCTCGTCGAGCTCCGCGGTCACGACGTCGTCGGGCAGGCCTGCGGCACCGGCGGAGAAGGCGACGCCGAGCCCGAGGTCCTGGTCGGTCGTCGCGGTGTAGGTCAGCACGGGTGAGCCGCGGGTCAGGTGCAGCCGGCCCCGCACCGTCTCGTCGCCGGCGACCAGGTCGACCGTCACCGTGGCGGCGTCGTAGGCCACCACGACACCGGTGACGGGCTCGCGCAGGTCCATCTGCACCTGCGGTGCGTAGGAGCCCGACAGCACGCTGCCGTCCGCGCGCACCGTGGGCAGCCCGTACGCGAACCCGGACGCGGTGAGCCCGACGGCGAGCGGCAGCGGGAACACGGGCTGCGCAGCGTCGCCGAACACCAGCCCCGAGAACCACCGGTTGGTCGGGGGTGCGAGCCCGTCGGCCAGTCGCATCGCCCCGCCCCCGCGGTCCACGGACGGCAGCACGGAGGGGTCCACGGAAGGGGGTGCGGCGTCCGCCACTCCCGCCCCGGCCGACGGCGGCGGGGGTGGGGCGTCCACCGTGGTGCATGCCGTCAGGAGCGCCGCCCCGACGACGGCCGCCGCCAGGCACGCCGACCCGCGGCTCACAGCCCGATCCTCTGCAGGAACCGCTGGAACGCGAGGTCGACGTCGGACATCGCCCCGCTGTCGTGCAGCTCGACGCTGGCCACGACCGGGGTGCCTGGCTGCGCCAGACCCGCTCCTGCCTGCTGGTCCAGGGTCGCGCTGGAGACGACGACCTGAGCCTCGGCCATGTTGCGGGTGCTGCTGACGGCGATCGAGACGACCTCGCCGGGCACCTCGCTCTGGTCCGGCAGGGTGATGCGGACGTACGCGCCCTGCCGGATCCGCGCGAAGTCCGCGGGGTCGAGCAGCAGCCGGGCGTCGACCGTGGTCGAGCCCTGCCGGTAGAGCGAGGCGACGACCTGCCCCGACTGCACGAAGCCGCCCGGCGTGGACAGGATCGAGGACACGACGCCGTCGACGGGCGACACGACGGTCATCTGGCCGTCGCGGCTGATCTCGTAGGACGCCGCCTTGCGGGAGACCACCCCGATGGACAGGTCGTGCGCGAGCAGCAGGCTGCGCATCGTGAACAGCGGGTCGCCCTGCTCGACGTCGTCGCCAGGTTCCACGTGGGACTCCACGATGGTCCCCGCGTAGTCGGCCCCGACGGCGACCTCCTCGGCGACGATCGTGGCCTGCGCGGCGGTGACCTGGCTCATCCGGCGGTTGAGGACCAGCGTCAGTGCGGCGCACAGCGCCAGCACGACGACGACGCCGACCGCGAGCCGGAGGCGGGTGGTCCAGGTCATGCGACACCTCCGGGGACGACGGCGCGGCGCGAGCCCCGTGCGGCACGGTGCTCGCGCACGGCGGTGAGCAGGAACCCGCCGAGGATCAGGGTGTTGGTGACGTTCCACGCCACCGACAGGTTGGTGAGCGCGTCACCGCCGTACTGCCACACCCCCACCACGGAGGTGACCAGCAGGAAGACGAAGCAGAGGGTCTGCGGCACGACCACCTCGAACGGGCTGGTGGGTCCGCCGGCCCGCCCGGTGACGGACCAGGCCTGTTGCTTGCCGGTCAGGGCGTTCCAGAACGCCTTGACGTAGATGGGCCACGAGACCGCGGCCAGCAGGAGCACCTCCCAGCGGAACGACCCGAGCGTGAAGAACGCGATCGCGATCTGCAGGCCGTAGAAGCCGAGGTAGTACAGGGCCCAGGTCCCCGGCGACACGTCCAGGCGCATGGGGGCGAGCCCCAGGTAGATCTGCAGCGGCGGGACGACGAGCAGCAGCAGCGGCGCGATCCCGGAGAGGTAGTGCGTCGAGGTGACGAAGTACTGGAGCCGCTGGTCGAGGGTGAGCTCGCGCCGGCGGGACAGGGGGTTGTGCTGCAGGAGGATCTCGAACCCGCCCGTCGCCCAGCGCAGCTGCTGCTTGGCGTAGGCCACGATCGTCTCCGGGGCGTCGCCGACGGCGAGCGTCTGCGGGATGTACACCGACCGCCAGCCGCGCTCGTGCAGGTGCAGGGACGTCCAGACATCCTCCGACTTGGAGTCGGTGCACATCCCTCCGATGTCGTCGACGGCCGAACGCCGGAAGACGACGTTGGTCCCCACGCAGAACGCGGCGTTGAACCGGTTGCGCCCGGGTTGGACGAACCGGTAGAAGACCGCCTGCATGTACCCGGCACCTCGCGAGATGAGCGAGGTCATGTTGCCGTACGTCTGCGGCGACTGGACGAACGCGACGTCCTCGCGCACGAAGAACGGCACGGTCTCGACCAGCAGCTCGGGCCGGGGCACGAAGTCGGCGTCGAGGATGGCGAACAGGTCGCCCTTGGCGATGCTCAGCGCGTGGTTGACGTTGCCGGCCTTCTGCCCGCCGCCGGACAACCGCCGGACGTACCGGGCGCCGAGCGTGGTCGCGAGGTCGCGCACCTCGTCGGAGCGGCCGTCGTCGAGCACCCAGGTGCGGTGCTCGCCGTGGACCGCGACGGCGGCCCGCACGGTGCGGGCGATGGTGTCCACGTCCTCGCCGCAGGTGGTGACGAAGACGTCCACCGTGACGGGCCGCTCGCCCAGGTAGAGCTGCCAGCGCGTCGGGTCGCCGGCGGCGTCGTCGTGCAGGACCTGCGGGGTGTCGAAGAGCCGCTCGCGGGCCTGGTGATAGGCGAAGTCGCGCGGGTCGTAGCCGGAGGACAGCACCGTCCACATCGCCAGCAGGGCGAGCACCAGCAGGATCGTCTCGGCGACCATGACGAGCACGTAGGGCAACCAGTCGCCGCGATGGTCCGGGTCGAGCAGGAACACCGCATAGGCGACGGCCCCGAGCGTCGCGAGCAGCATGATCAGCATCAACGACGGCGAGTGCGCGGCGGCGTTGGCGTCACGGCGGCGCGCGGCGGCCTGGGGGTCCCCCTGGATGGTGGTCGCCCGGGGTGTCGGAGGAGGACCTGGCCGGGGCGGAGGGGCGGAACGGGTGTCGAGCGACGTCATGGGCGTGTCTCCTCACGAGAGCACGTACCGCTGCGGGGATGACCGGGCGCTCCAGGAACCTCCCTGGGAACGACGAAGGTGGGCTCCCCGTTCGCCGGAGAACCCACCTCGTCGTCTGGGACCAGACGCTAGAGCGCCGCGATCCCCGTTGTCACGGGTGAAAGCGTCCCCCTACCGCATCCTGCACGAACCGGCAACCGCACCGACCGCGGGCCGCAACGCCCCGTTCACACCGCCGCGTCGTGGGCGCTCGCCGCTCCGGTCAGAGCTGCGGGACGACCTCGCGGGCGACCAGGTCGAGGTGGTCGAGATCCTGCTGGTCGAGGACCTGCAGGTAGACGCGCTCGACGCCCTGGTCGCGCAGGGAGGCCAACCGGTCCACGGCCTCGGCGACCGTCCCGGCGATCCCGTGCTCGCGCAGCTCGGCAGGCTCGCGCCCGATCGCCGCGGCCCGGCGGGAGAACTCCGCCTCGTCGGACCCCACCGCGAGGACCAGTGCGACGGACTGGGTCAGCGAGCCCGCCGGGCGGCCGGCGTCGGCCAGCGCCTTCTCGATCACCCGGATCCGCGGGCCGATCGAGTCCAGCGCGGGGAAGGCCTGGTTGTACTCGTCGGCGAACCGGGCGGCGAGCGCCGGGGTGCGCCGCGGCCCGCCCCCGCCGACGATGATCGGGATCCGCCCCTGCACCGGCTTCGGCAGCGCCGGGGAGTCCGCCAGCGTGTAGTGCTGCCCGGCGAAGTCGTACGTCTCACCCACCGGGGTGCCCCACAGGCCGGTGAGGATCTCCAGCTGCTCCTCCAGGATCCCGAACCGCTTGTCGGGGAACGGGATGCCGTAGGCGGCGTGCTCGGCGGCGAACCAGCCGGTCCCGAGGCCGAGCTCGACGCGCCCGCCCGACATCTGGTCCACCTGGGCCACCTGGATGGCGAGCACGCCGGGCAGCCGGAAGGTCGCCGAGGAGACCAGCGTGCCGAGACGGACCGTCGACGTCTCCCGGGCGATGCCGGCCAGCGTCGTCCAGGAGTCGGTCGGCCCGGGCAGTCCGTCGCCACCCATCGCGAGGTAGTGGTCGGAGCGGAAGAACGCGCTGAACCCCAGCGTCTCGGTGGCCTGGGCGACGGCGAGCTGGGTGTCGTACGAGGCTCCCTGCTGGGGCTCGGTGAAGATGCGCAGGTCGAGGTTCATGTCTCTCCTCGGTCGGGGCTCAGGCGTGCACGGGACGCTCGGTGCGCGTCCGCTTGAGCTCGAAGAAGTGGGGGTCGGCGGCGAGGGTGACGGCGGCGTCGAACAGCCTCACGGCGTCCTGGCCGCGCGGGACGCGGGTGATCACGGGGCCGAAGAACGCGACGCCGTCGACGTGGATCGTCGGGGTGCCGACCTCGTCGCCCACGGGGTCCATGCCGGCATGGTGCGAGGCGGCCAGCGCCTCGTCGTACGCGTCGGACGTCGCGACGTCGGCCAGCTCTGCGGGCAGGCCGGCCTCGGCGAGCGACTCGCGGATCACGGCGTCGAGGTCCTTGTTGGCCTGGTCGTGCCAACGGGTGCCGAACGCGGTGTAGAACGCGGACAGCGCCCCGGCGCCGTGGTCGGCCTGCACGGCGGCGGCGACCCGGCCGGAGCCGCGGCTCGCCTCGATGCGCTCGCGGTAGTCCGCGGGGATGTCCTTGTCCTTGTTCAGCAGGTACAGGCTCATGAGCCTGATGGTGAGGTCGACGTCGCGGTGCTGCGCCACCTCCAGCGCCCAGCGCGAGGTCACCCAGGCGAACGGACAGGTGGGATCGATGTAGACGTCGACGACGGGCGTGGTGGTGTCGGTAGTCATCCCCCGCACAGTACTCGCCGACGCGAATCGGTTCGAGCGATCCACGAGCGTCTCTGTTCGTCAGGGAACCACGGCTGATCCCTGACGAGCAGAGACGCTCGTGGCGCTACGCTCGTCGGGTGCTCTCGTCGGTGCGATCGATCCGCTGGTCCAGCCTCGCGATGGTGGCCGGTGCCGGCGCGATCGCCGGGCTCTGTCTCCTCGTCGCGCTGCGCGGCCGGCCGTGGGCGTGGCTGCCGTTCGTCTTCGCCGCGGCGATCGTGGTGCGCGAGGTCCGGCTCCTGCAACGCGACCGACGGCGGCACGTCGGGTTCGACGAGCCCGACCGTCGCGAGCAGTCCGGCTGAACCGCCCCGCGCGCCACGGCCCGTCGAGCGCTGCGCGACGACGCGTCAGCACGCAGCGCTACCGCAGGGCGTCCTGCGCCACCTCGCCGGCCGCGACGTCGCCCCGAGAGGGGACGAGGCCGCGGGCGACGCCGGCCTTCGCCAGGCGCCGCGCCAGCAGCCGCCCGAGCCAGGTGCAGGCCAGGAAGCTGCCCATCATCAGCACCACGAACGTCACCAGGACGGCGGGCGCCATCGCGTCCATGTGGAACGCCGCCCAGCCCGAGGCGACGTACAGCGCGCCGAAGACGAGGGCGTCGACGTAGTAGAGCCAGGCGGACCACACCCGGTACCTCGTCACGAGGAACGCCAGCTCGACCGCGACGCCGGCCAGGAGGCAGGTCACGATCGACCAGGCGCCCACCGGCGAGGCGGAGGAGACGACGCCGGCCACGAACGTCGTCAGGACCGCCGCCCCCGGTCGGCGCAGCAGCGCGAGCGCGAGCACCGGGCCGATGACCCACAGCCCCACGAGCGGGGCGTACGCCATCGGTGCGGAGGCTGCCAACGGTGCGCTGACGAAGTTGGCGGGGATGAGCAGGACACCCATGGCGGCACCGATCGCGGCGCACGTCATGAGGAAGCGGGTGGTGAGGGTCTTCATGGCACTCCGATGGTCGGCAGAGGTCGGGGGTCGGGTGAGCAGAGGTCGGGCGAGCGCGGTCAGCGCAGCAGGGCGGCCAGGACGGCGCATCCCGCGCCCCCGGCCCAGAACGAGACGAGCAGGACGACGTCGCAGACGCGGAAGGGCGCGGTGACCCGGTCGGTGCGCCGCGGGTGGGCCCCGAAACCGCGGGCGTCCATGGCCAACGACACCCGTTCCGCGTGCCGGATCCCCCCGGCCAGCAGAGGGACCACGTAGCCGGCCTGCCGCCGCACGGCCGCGAACGGGCCACGACCCGGGGCGACGCCGCGGACCCGGTGGGCGCCACGGATGACCTCCAGCTCGTGGGAGAACCGCGGGACGAACCGCAGGGCCGCCAGCGCGGCGTACCCGATCCGGTACGGCAGGCGCGCCTGCTGGGTCAGGGCCCGCACGAAGTCGGCGCCCGACGTCGTGAGCCCCCCGAGGAGCACCAGCATCAGCAGCGCGACGGTCCGCACCGCGGTCGCCAGCCCCGTGGCCAGGGCACCGGACCACACGTCGAACCCGCCGACGGTCGCCAGCAGCGTCGTGTCCTGGACGGTGGCAGGGTCGGTCAGCAGCCCGAAGGAGAACGTCATGACCAGGCACAGCGCCAGGGCGCCCAGGGCGACCGCGACGAGCACCCGGGGACGCAGGCGGCCCATGACGGCCAGCACGGCGATGGCAGCCAGGGCCACCAGCGCCGGGGTCAGCACGTCACGCGTGGTCACCAGGAAGACCATCACCGGGACCGGCCCGAGGATCTTCACCAGCGGGTTGTAGGTGCGCAGGTCGCCCAGGCCACCGGGGCGGGGGCCGGCCGTCGCCGGTTCACCGGTCGGCGCGACCGTGTCCACGACGGCGGCCGTGGTCACGCGCCCACCGTCGCGAGCCCAGGGGCGGGCAGGTCGGCGAGCCGGGTGACGGCACGCCACGCCGGGTCGGGCAGCGCCCTGGTCGCCCGGGCGAGCGGGGGCGTCCGCAGCCCGGCAGCCGCCAGCACGCGGTCGTCGCCGAGGACGACGGCGGGCGGACCGTCGGCGAGCACCCGCCCGTCGGCGAGCGCCACGACGCGGGTCGCGTGCTCGGCCACGAGCTGCATGTCGTGACTGACCACCACCACGGTGGTGCCGCCGTCGTGCAGGGTGGTGAGCAGGTCGAGGAGCTCGACGGCGCGCTCGCGGTCCTGGCCGTAGGTGGGTTCGTCCAGGACGAGGACCTCGGGCCGGCACACGATCGCGGTGCCGACGCTCAGGCGGCGCTTCTGCCCGCCGGACAGCCAGAAGGGGTGGCGGTCGCGCAGGTCGGCGAGACCGAAGCGCTCCAGCACGTCGTCGACCCGGGCCGCGACCTCGGCGTCGGGGACCCCGCGGACCCGCAGCCCGTGGGCGAGCTCGTCGTCGACCCGACCGGTGACGAACTGGTGCTCGGGGTTCTGGAAGACGAAGCCGACGGCGGTGGTGAGGTCGGCGGGGTCGGCCCGGCGCGGGTCGAGACCGGCCACCCGCACCGTCCCGGTGACGGCGCGGCGGCGGGGTCGCAGCACGCCGGCGACGACCTGGGCGAGGGTCGTCTTGCCGGCGCCGTTGCCCCCGACGAGGGCGAGGAAGTCCCCCCGGTCGACGGCGAGGCTCACGTCGTCGACGGCGGTGGTGGCTCCGCGTCGCACGGTGAGGTGCTCGACGGTGATGACCGGTGGCGCCGGCCGGTCGCCCGCGGCCGACGGCGGCAGCTGCGGGCGGTGCAGCACAGCCGGCGGGTGCGGCTCCGGCGGGCTCGGTGCCGGCAGGCTCGGTGCCCCGGCGAGGACGGTGGCGAGCTCGGCAGGGGTCAGCGGCAGCCGGTCGACGGCGACCCCCGCGGCACGCAGCCGCAGCGCGGCGAGGGTGGCGGTGGGCAGCCACACCCCGAGCTCGGCCAGCAGCTCGGCCCGGCCGGCGAGGACCTCCCGCACCGGCCCGGTGGTGGCGACGTGACCGGCGTCGTCGAGCACGACGACGCGGTCGGCGATCTCGACGGCGGCGTCGAGGTCGTGCTCGACGAGCAGCACGCCGCGGCCCCCGGCGGCGGCGACCGACCGCAGGACGGCGTAGACCTCCTCGACACCGGCGGGGTCGAGGTTGGCCGTGGGCTCGTCCAGCACGAGGAGCCGGGCGTCGGTGGCGAGCGCGCAGGCGAGGGCGAGCCGTTGACGACCACCGCCGGACAGCACCGCCGGGTCGTCCTCCCGACGCTCCCAGAGCCCGACCTGGCGCAGCGCCGTCTCGGCCCGCGCCAGCACGTCGGCGACCGGCAGGCAGAGGTTCTCCGGCGCGAAGCAGACCTCGTCGAGCACGGAACCGGTGACCACCTGCGCGTCCGGGTCCTGGAAGACCATGGCGACGTCGGCCGTCAGCAGGGGCGGTCGGCTCCGCGCGACGTCTTGCCCGCCGACGTGCACGCTGCCGCCGACGTCAGCACCGACGACCTGCGGGACGAGCCCGTTGGCGGCGAGCGCGAGGGTGGACTTCCCGCAGCCCGAGGGGCCGAGCAGGAGCACGACCTCTCCGGGCTCCACGACCACGTCCACGCCGTCGGGCGCGGGTGCGCCGAGCCGGTGGCCGCCGTCGTCGAGCGGCAGGTGGTGCCGTACGCGCAGGCTGCGTACGTCGAGGAGCGGAGGGGTCACCGAGTCAGGATAGGCAAACCTCACCCCTGCTGGCGAGAGTCGTCCCGGCTGCCGGACGCTGTGGGGCGGCCCGGTGGCCGCCACCCGACGGCGAGGCGCCGCTGCGGAGTAGCCTCCTGCCCATGACTGCCGTCCGGACGCACACCCACGCCCAGGCTGTCGACGCCGCGATCGACCTGTTCTCCCGCCAGGGGTACGAGCAGACCACGGTCGAGGAGATCGCCGACGCCGCGCAGGTCAGCCGTGCCACCTTCTTCCGCCGGTTCCGCTCCAAGGAGGACGTGGTCTTCGCCGACCACGAGCTGCTGCTGGAGGAGGTGGTGGTCATGCTGGCCGCCACGAGGCCGGAGGCCCGCGACTCCGTCGAGGCCGGGACCCGGGAGACCGTCTGGGACCCCGCCGTCGACCCCTACCTGGAGGTCTGCCGCGCCGCCCGGCTGGTGTTCGACCACCACGTGGGCCAGCGCGAGACGTCCCTCGCCCGGCACCGCCTGCTGCAGGAGGTGCCGGCGCTGCGGGACCGCGAGCTCGTGACCACGCACCGCTACGAGCGCGCCTTCACCGCCTACCTGCGCGACACGCTGCCCCCGGACCGGTCCACCACGACCATGTCGATCGCGTTCGCCGCCTCGGTGGTCGCCGTCCACAACGCGGTGCTGCGCCGCTGGCTGCGCAACCCGCACCTGGACCTGCGCCCCGACCTGGAGGAGGCGTTCGCCGAGCTGCGGCGCGCGGCGTGGGCACCCGGGGCCGAGGGCGGTACCCCACCGGCCTCGACAGGGACGTCGGACCAGGCCGGCGAGGGCTCGACCCGCCGCGTCGTCGTGGCCGTCCTGGACGCCGACGCCGACGCCGACGACGTCGCGCGGGCCGTGCGCGACGTGCTGGCCTGAGGCCGCGCGATGATCGAGTGGCTGTTCGACGCCACGTTCACCGTCGGTGACGAGCAGGTCCTGTGGCGCGAGGTGATCGGCAACGCCTTCGGGCTGGCCTCGGCGCTGGGCGGGATGCGGCGCAAGGTCTGGGCCTGGCCCGTGGGCATCGTGGGCAACCTGCTGCTGTTCACCGTGTTCATGGGCTCGCTGTTCGGTGACGCGGACCGGGTCACCATGCTCGGCCAGGCGGGCCGGCAGGTGATGTTCATCGCCGTGTCGGTGTACGGGTGGGCGCGGTGGCGCGAGACCCGTCGCCAGGACCTGGAGGTCCGCACCGACGGCAAGGTGCCGTCGTCGGGCGGGGCGGGGGTGCACCCGCGGTGGGCGACCTGGCCGCAGCGCGCGTTCCTCGTCGGCGCGCTGGTGGGCGGGACCCTGCTGCTCACGCCGTTGTTCACGGCGCTCGGTTCCTACAAACCCGTGTGGGCGGACGCCTGGATCTTCATGGGCTCGCTCCTGGCGACGTACGGCATGGCACGCGGCTGGGTGGAGTTCTGGCTGATCTGGGTGGCCGTCGACGTCGTGGGCGTGCCGTTGCTGTGGAGCGCCCAGTACTACGCGACGTCGTTGATGTACGTCTTCTACGGCGTCTTCACGCTGGTCGGGTTCTTCGTGTGGTGGCGGGTGCACCGCCGCGAGCAGGAGGGTGCCGTCGGCACGACGGCGTGACCCGGCCGCCTCACAGGGTGTCGTTCATCGCGTCGGCGAAGCCACGGGCCGAGAGCTCGCCGGTGAAGACGAGGTGCAGGTTGTCCAGGAGTGGCCCGGCCTGCTCGGGCGGGAGCGCCTGGTCCCACGAGAGCTGGAAGTGCGGCGCCGACTCGACCATGTCGTAGACGAACCGCAGGTAGTCGGCGTTCTCGAGGCGCTTGATCTGACGCTCCAGGTCACGGACGGGCGGGACGGTGCGCACGATGAGGAACCGGTCGACCTCTCGCTCGGCGTACGTCTGCTCGACGAGGAAGTCGATCGCGACCTGCTGCGCCTCGGGGCTCGCGGCGGACGACACGGACCAGAAGTTCGCGGGGTTGCCCACCACGTTGTCGGCGTCACCCGCCCCGCCCTCCACGTCGGGGAACCGCGCGAAGCCGAGGCCGTCGTTGGCGATGAGCGCGGGGGCCTCGGTGAGGAAGTCGGGGTAGACCCAGGCGCCCTGCAGCACGAAGGCCGCCTGGCCGGAGGCGACGAGCGAGACGTCGCCCGAGCCGTCGGCGAGGGTCCCGGTGAAGTGGTCGCCGAAGGCGCCCGCGTCCACGAGCTGGCGGATCATCCTCAGCGCCTCGAGGATCGCGGGGTCGGACCACGCCCCGGGCTCGCCGTCGACCACCCGCTGGAACACCTCCGGCCCACCGACCCGGTCGGTGAGGTACTGGATGTACATCAGCTCGGGCCACCGGCTGCCGCCCGCGAGCGCGATGGGCAGCACGCCGTCGTCCTGCAGGACGTCGACCGCGGCGAGCAGGTCGTCGAAGGTCTCGGGCGGCTCCAGCCCGACCCGCTCCAGCACCTGGGCGTTGTAGTAGAGCACCACGGGCTGGGTCTGGTTGTTCGGCACGGCGTAGGTGCGTCCGTCGACCTCGCCGTTCGCGGCGACGGCCGGCAGCACCCGGTCGAGCACGGGCCCGACGGCGTCGCTGAGGTCGACGACGGCGTCCTCGGCCACGAGCCGGTCGAGGTCGGCGCCGGCCCAGCCGAGGATCAGGGTGGGCGGCTCACCGGTCTCGAGCGCCTCGCCGATGCGTGTCTTGTAGGCGTCGTTCTCGAGCCACGACACCTCGATCGTGTCGTCGGGGTGATCACCGTTCCACGTCTCGAACGCCCCGTCGAGGACGACGTCGCTGCCTCCGGAGAGCGCCCAGGCGGTGGCCGCGTGGGTGTCGACCGCGGGATCCGCGCGGGTGCCGGCCTGAGGGTCCTCCTGGGCGCACGCAGCGAGCAGCAGGCTCGATCCGGCCGCCCCCGCCAGGATCTGCACGTACCGTCGCCTCATCGCCTGCACCCTCCACGCCGTCGTCCGGGTACCGGTCGGTCTCGTCGTCGAAACCGTTTTCTTCCGGTGGGTCGAACCATAGAGGAAGCCGCCTGCACCCGGTCAAGGGGGCGCAGGTTTTCGACACCGGTGCGCCACCGTTTCGAAACTCGCTGACGGTGTCGTCGCGATCTCCACCCGACGACGGACCGGCGTCACCCGTCCGACGGATCCGCCCGCGGGACGCACCCGGAAGGATCGGAGCATGATCATCGCCGAAGACCTGCTGCTCCTCGCCTACGACGACGCGACCGGCAAGCCCGACCCGGTGGTCGACAACCTCGACTACCGGCTCGCGGGCGCCCTGCTCGTCGAGCTGGCGCTGACCGGCCGCGTGCACGTGGTCGGGTCCGGGGCCGTCGCTGCCGACGGCTCGCGGCTGCGCCGGGGCACCGTCGTCGTGCGGGACGCCGCACCCACGGGGCACCCGGCGCTCGACCGGGCCCTCGCCGTCGTCGGCCAGAAGGCGCGCACGCCCTCGTCGCTGATCGGGCCGCTGTCCAAGGGTGCCCGCGAGCCCTTGCTGTCCGGTCTCGCGGAACGGGGGATCCTCCAGCGCGAGGAACGGCGCGTGCTGCGGATCTTCCCCACCACCGCCTGGCCGGCGACCGACTCCTCGCACGAGCTGCGGCTGCGCGCGGAGTGCGAGGCGGTGCTCCTCGGGACCCAGGAGCCCCGTCCGCAGACCGCGGCGCTGCTGTCCGTGCTGCGCGGCACGGGACTGGTCAAGAAGCTGGTCCCGCCGGGGCACGGCAAGGCGGCCGCGCGCCGGGCGAAGGGGCTCTCGCAGCAGTCGTGGGCCGACGACGCGGTCAGGAAGGCCGTCGACGAGGTCAACGCCGCGGTGCTGGTCGCCGTGATGGTCCCGGCGATGACCGTGGCCGCCTCCGCCTGACCGACGCCCGTCCTGACCGGCACCCGTCCGGGGCGGCACGCGAGGCGCCGTGCGACCATCGGCCGTCGATGCCACCGTGAGGCATGCGCATCGTCGTCGTCGGACTGTCCGGAAACGTCGGGACCGCCGTGCTGCGCGCCCTCCAGGCCGCACCGGAGGTCGACTCCGTGCTGGGGATCGCCCGGCGCCTGCCCGACCGCACCGCTCCCCCGTACCGGGACGCCGAGTGGGCGGCGCTCGACCTCACGGACCCGGACGAGGAGAGCGTCGTCGAGGGCCTCGCCGCCCACTTCCGCGGCGCCGACGCCGTCGTGCACCTCGCCTGGCTCATCCAGCCCAACCGCGACCGCGACCTGCTGCGCCGCACCAACGTGGACGGCACCCGGCGGGTGGCGAGCGCGGTGGTCCGCGCCGGCGTACCGCACCTGGTGGCCGCCTCCTCCGTGGGCGCCTACACGACGGTCGACGACGACGAGCCCCGCGGCGAGGACTGGCCGACGACCGGCATCCCCACGTCGCACTACAGCGTGGACAAGGCCGCGCAGGAACGGGTGCTCGACGAGCTGGAGCGCGACCACCCCGAGGTCGCCGTCGCCCGGCTGCGCACCGCCCTGGTGTTCCAGGGCGACGCCGGGCACGAGATCGTGCGGTACTTCGTCGGCCGGCTCGTCCCGATGAGCCTGCTGCGTCGGCACCGGCTGCCGCTGCTCCCGCTGCCCGCCGGGTTGCGCGTGCAGGCCGTGCACGCCGACGACGCCGCCGCGGCCTACGTGGCGGTCCTGCGGCAGCGTGCCACCGGCGCCTTCAACATCGCCGCCCGCGACGTGCTGCGCGGGTCGGACCTCGCGCGCCTGGTCGGCCACGGCCGGCTCGTCGAGCTGCCGCCGCACCTGGTGCGCACGGCCCTGGCGCTCGCGCACTCCGGCCGTGCCGTGCCGGCCGACCCGGGCTGGGTCGACATGGGCATGGGCGTGCCCGTCATGGACACCACGCGGGCGACGGCGGAGCTCGGCTGGGCGCCCGGCCGGACGGCGGCCGAGGCTGTCGAGGAGGTCGTCGCCGGTATGGCCGAGGGAAGCGGCCTCGGATCCGCCCCGATGCGGCCCGGTCCCGCCGTGGCCGTCGGACCGCCCGCGCTGCCCCCGCACGAGCAGGACGCCGCCGTCCCGCCCGGGATCGACCGGCACCTGTTCGGCCTCTACCTGTCCGAGCACCTGACGGGCGCCACGGCCGGGCTCGGCCGCCTCGAGCGGATGACCGACGCCTACCAGGACACCCCGTTCCACGCCGACCTCTCCGAGATCACCGAGCAGGTGCGCGACGAGCGACGGCTCTACCGCACCCTCCTCGCCACCCTCGGCATCCGCCGTCGGCGGTACCGGCAGCTGATCGCGGGCGTCGGCGAACGCGTGGGACGTCTCAAGCTGAACGGGCGGGTCGTCGAACGCTCCCCGCTGACGATGATGCTCGAGGTGGAGCTCATCCGGTCGGCGCTGCTGGGCAAGATGGGCGGCTGGCAGACCCTCCAGGAGTACGCGGACGACGTCGGGCTCGATCCCGAGCGTTTCGCCGACCTCATCGAGCTCGCCCACCGCCAGATCGCCGTGCTCGACCGGCTCCACGAGCACGTCCGCGAGCGCGCGTTCCGCACCTCTCCCTGAACGACGGAGCGCCACCCCGGATCCTTCGGGGCGGCGCTCGCCGCTGGGTGCACCGCGCCGTCGGCTGGTGGACGACGACGGTGATGCACGACCGGCGTCGACCCACGCCGGGAGCTGGTGGTCAGGCGAAGGAGGAGAGTCCCGTGATGTCGCGGCCCACGATGAGCGCGTTCATCGACTCGGTGCCCTCGTAGGTGTGCAGGGCCTCGATGTCGGCGAAGTGCCGCGCCACCCGGTTGGCCAGGAGGATGCCGTTGCCGCCGAGCAGGTCGCGGGCGACCGAGGCGATCTCGCGGGCCCCACGGGTGCAGGTGTACTTGGCCAGGGACGCCTGCTCGCCGGTGAGCTGCCCGGCGTCCGCGAGCTCGGTGAGCCTTCCGACGAGCAGCTGCATCTGGGTGAGGGTGGACAGCATCCGGGTGAGGCGCTCCTGCACCATCTGCTTCGCGGCGAGCGGCTTGCCGAACTGCACGCGCTGGCCCGCATACTGCACGGCGGCCTCGTAGCAGGCCACGGCGTGCCCGACCGCGGACCACGCCACGGCGAGGCGGGTCGCGAAGAGGACTGCGGCGGTCGCCTTGAACGAGGTGGCGCCGGGCAGTGCGGCGTCGGCGGGGACGAACACGTCGTCGAGCTCGATGTGCGCCTGCCAGATCGCCCGCAGCGCCATCTTGCCCTCGATGGTGGTGCCGGTGTACCCGGGGGCGTCCTGCGGCACGACGAAGCCGTGCACCTGGCCGTGGCGCTCGCCGGCGTCCGGGTCGTCGAGGCGGGCCCAGACCACGGTGATGTCACCGCAGGAGCCGAACCCGATCCACTTCTTCTCGCCGGTGAGGACGTAGCCGTCGACCCCGTCGCGGGTCGCCGGGCGGGCGACGGTCTCCAACGAGACGGAGTCCGAGCCATGGGTGGGCTCGGTGAGCGCGAACGCACCGAGGACCTCCCCGCGCGCCATGGGCTCGGCGTACCGCTCGACCTGCTCCGGCGAGCCGTGCATGACGATGGAGCGCAGCGCGAGGCCGCCCTGGACGCCGCAGATCGTGGCGACCGACCCGTCGCCGCGCGACATCTCCATGCTGGCGAGCCCCTCGGCCATGAAGGAGACCTGCGGGCGGCCGGGCACGTCGACGCCGTCGCGCAGGAAGTCGAGCTCACCGAGTCGCTTGACCAGGTCGAACGGCACCTCGGCGCGCTCCCAGTAGCCGTCGATGACGGGCAGCACCTCGTCCTGGACGAACCGGCGCACGGCGAGCTGGTGGTCACGCTCGGCCGGTGCGACGTCGGCGAAGGCGCGGGCGTAGTCGACGTCCGACGGCTGGGAGACGTCGTAGTCGGGGGCGGTGACGCCGGGCTGGTCGGGGCGGTTCATCGGTCTCTCACTCTCCACGGGGGCGACCGCGCCGCCGCAGAGGCTGGTGACGGCGGCGTCGGTCTGCCTCCATAGTGCGACGCGACGCAGTCTCAGTCAAGCGATACGGAGTATCACCTTGCCGCCTGGCCGGTTCTGATCGTCATTCCGTGTTCTGTCCGGCAGTTCGAACTGCCGGACAGAACACGGAATGACGATCAGAACCCGACCCGCGCCGATCCGTCTGGCACGATGTGGCGCGTGCCTGCCGACCCGCCCGCCGACGAGCGCGACGCGGCGTCGTCGTCGTCACCGTCGTCGCCCGAGACCCGCGACCGCGACCGCGGCGGAAGCCTCCTGCAGTCCCCCTGGCTGCTGGCCCTGGCCTTCGTCGTGGTGCACGCCCGCCTGGTGCACGAGGCCATCAGCTGGCAGAACATGATCTACGGCGACGTCACCCTCTACGAGTGGTGGGCCCGCCACGGGCTGGACAACGGGCAGTGGCCCGTCCTGGACTACGACTGGGTCTACCCCGCCGGCGCCCTCGCACCGGTCGTGGCGCCGGCGCTCGTCACCGACGACCTGCTCGGCTACGAGATCCTGTGGACGGCGATGATCGTCGCGCTCAACGCCGTCGCCACGGTCGTCCTCGTCCGCGCCACCCCCCGCGGGGCCCTCGGCGCCTGGTGGTGGCTGCTCTTCCTGCTCGCGCTCGGCCCCATCTTCCTCGGCCGGCTCGACGGCGTCGTCGCGCCCCTGATCCTGGTCGCCCTCGTGCTGGCCCGGCGCCACCCATGCCTCGCCGTCGCCGTCGCCACCGTCGGGGCCTGGGTCAAGATCGCCCCCGGCGCCGTCGTCGTCGCGATCGCCGCCACCCGCCGCGACCTGCACGACCTGCTGCGGGCCGTCGTCGCCCCCGGGGCGATCGTCTCCGCCGTGGTGGTCGGGCTGGCCCTGGTCGGCGGGGCCGGGACCCGCGCCCTCAGCGTCTTCGGCGAGCAGGGATCGCGCACGCTGCAGGCCGAGTCCGTGGCGGGCACCTGGTTCTCCGTGGCCCGGCTGTGGGACCCGGGCGTGGCGATCGAGTACAACGACGTGATCTTCACCTACGAGTTCCAGGGCGCGGCAGCGAACGCCGTCGCCGACGCCCTGGACTGGCTGCTCCCGCTCGCGGTGGTCGCGCTGGCCGTGCTGACGCTGTGGGCCGCGCGCCGGCGCCCCGAGAGGGCGTACGAGATCCTGCTGCTCTCCGCCGCCGTGCAGCTCGTGGCGCTGATCGTGTTCAACAAGGTGGGCTCGCCGCAGTTCGTCGCCTGGATCGGGCCCCCGGTGGCGGTCGCCCTCGCGACGCTGCCCGCCGGCCGGGCGCTGCGCGCCTGGTGGCCCCCCGCCCTCGGCATGGTGCTCGTCGCCTACGCGACCTACCTCGTCTACCCGGTCGCCTACGGGCCGTTCCTCGACGGCGCCGGCTGGATGATCACCGTCGAGGCGCTGCGCAACCTCGCCCTGGTGGTGCTCATGGCCGGGGGCCTGTGGCGGATCGTGCGGCTCGCCCGGTCCGCGTAGTTCCACCCCAACGTTTCCCCGACGTTCGGGACATCGACCCCGACACGTCGCCCGCCGCACGCCCACCGGTCATCCCGGACCGTGACAGTGCGGAACGTGAGGGTAGCGATCGTCGCCGAGTCCTTCCTCCCGCAGGTCAACGGGGTCACGAACTCCGTGCTGCGGGTCCTCGAGCATCTCCAGCGGTGCGGGCACGAGGCCCTGGTCCTCGCTCCCGACTCCGACGAGGAGTCCGTCCCACCCTTCGTGCACGGCGCGCCCGTGGTCGAGATCCCGTCCGTCGGGCTGCCGGGCTACGCCGACGTGCGGGTCGTCGTCGGGCAGCGCGCCCGCATCGAGCGCACGCTCGCGGCGTTCGGGCCCGACGTCGTCCACCTCGCCTCGCCCTTCACCCTCGGCTGGCGCGGCATGCAGGCCGCCGAGTCGCTCGGTGTGCCGACCGTCGCCGTCTACCAGACCGAGGTGCCCAGCTACGCCGCGCGGTACGGCATGCGGCACCTCGAGCCGCTGCTGTGGCGGCGGGTGCGCAACCTGCACGAACGCGCCTCGGTCACGCTCGCACCGTCCACACCCACGATCGACCACCTGCGCGCCCGCGGCGTACCCCGCCTGCACCGGTGGGGCCGCGGCGTGGACACCGTGCAGTTCCGGCCCGCGGCGCGTGACGAGGCCTGGCGGCGCGAGGTCGGGGCCGGCCGACCGCTGCTCGTCGGGTACGTCGGCCGCCTGGCGGCCGAGAAGCAGGTGGAGGCGCTGCGGGTACTCAGCGGGCGCGAGGACCTCCGGCTCGTGGTCGTCGGCGAGGGCCCCGAGCGGGCGCTGCTCGAACAGCTCCTGCCCGACGCGCACTTCACCGGGCTGCTGCGCGGCGAGGAGCTGGCCCGCGCGATGGCGAGCCTGGACGTGTTCGTGCACCCCGGCGAGCTGGAGACCTTCGGCCAGACCCTGCAGGAGGCCAACGCCTCGGGGGTGCCCGTGGTGGCACCCGCCGCGGGCGGCCCCCTGGACGTCGTCGCGCACTCGCACACCGGATGGCTGTACCCGCCGGGCGACCACGCCGCGATGCGCGGCCACGTCGACGATCTGCTCGGCGACGCCCGCAAACGACGAGCGTTCGGCACCGCGGCCCGCGAGCGCGCGCTCGGCAGGACGTGGGCGAAGGTCTGCCACGACCTCGTCCAGCACTACGAGAGCGTCATCCGGATCGCCTCGGAGGTGTGAACGGTGCGGATCGTGCACGTCGCCAACGCCTACGCGCCGCGGTCGGGCGGGATCCGTACCGCGATGCACGCGCTGTCCCGGGAGTACCTGGCGCACGGCCACGAGCCGGTGCTCGTCGTGCCGGGGCCGACGGCGGCCGTGCGGTGGGAGGGCGACGTGCGCGTGGTGCAGGTGGCCGCGCCGCCGGTCCCCGGTGTGGCCGGGTACCGGGTGGTGGTGCGGCCGGCAGCCGTGCGGTCCGTGCTCGACGCGCTGGCCCCCGACCGTCTCGAGGTCTCCGACCGCGCCACCCTGACCGGCGTCGGGCTCTGGGCCCGCGAGGCCGGGGTGCCGTCCCTGCTGATGCTCCACGAACGGCTCGACGGGGTGCTGTCGGCGTTCTGGCCCGGCGCGGGCAGCGGGGCGCGTCCCGGCGCCGTCGGGCGCAGGCTCGCTCCCGTGACGGCCGACGCGTGGAACCGGGCGACGCTCGGCCGGTTCGACCGGCTGGTCGCCACCACGCAGTTCGCCGCCGGGGAGGTGGGGCGACTGACGGCGCGGCGGCCCGGCACGGTCCCTCCCCTGCACCGGGTGCCGCTCGGGGTGGACCTCGATCGCTTCACGCCCGACCGGTTCTCCTCGGGGCTGCGCCAGCGGCTCGCCCCGGCCGGCGAGGCCGTCGTGCTGGTGATGAGCCGGCTGTCCCGGGAGAAGCGGGTCGACCTGGCGGTCGAGGCCGTCGCACGGCTGGTGGCCGACGGCGTCCCGGTGCGGTTGGTGGTGGCCGGCAGCGGGCCGCAGTCCACCGTGCTGCGGGCACGCGCCGAGCGGCTCGGTGTCCCGCACCGGTTCCTCGGGTTCGTGCCGGACCGCGACGAGGTGGCGGCCCTGCTGGCGAGCGCCGACGTCGTCGTCGCACCGGGTCCGATCGAGACGTTCGGCCTGGCCGCGCTCGAGGCCCTCGCCTCCGGGACGCCGGTCGTGTGCTCGTCGACGAGCGCGCTGCCCGAGGTGGTGGGGGCCGCCGGCGCGAGCGCCGACCCCGACCCGGCCGCGCTGGGGGTGGCGGTCCGTCAGGTGCTCGCCCGGCCTGCCTCAGCCCGGCGGGCGGCGGCGCGGGCGCGAGCCGAGCTGTTCCCGTGGTCGGCGACGGGGCGCGCGATGCTGACCCTCCACAGCGCCTCGCCCCTCGTGGCGGGGGGTGCACGATGAACGGGCCGGCGGTCGTCGCCCTCGGCGACTCGATCACGGCGGGCGTGGGCGACGCCGTCGGTCCCGACGCGACCCACGGCCCCGGGTGGGCGGCCCACCTGGCGCTGCTGGCCGAGGCGGGCCGGTTCGAGAACCTGGCCCGCAACGGCGCCCGCACCCGGACGGTGGTCGACGAACAGCTCGACCGGGCGCTGGCGGCACGACCCGACGTCGCCACCCTGGTGATCGGCGGCAACGACGCGCTGCGCAGCGACTTCTCCCCCGCCGACGTCGCCCGGCGGCTGACCACCTGCGTCGGGGCGCTGCGCGGCGCGGGCGCCGCCGTCGTCCTCGCGACCCTGCCGCCCGTCGGCCTGTTCGAGCTGTGCGGCGGACGGGTCCGGTCGGTGATGCGCACGCGGATCGACGCGGTGAACGCGGCGGTCCGCGCCGTGGCCGGACGCCAGGCAGGCGACGGGACCGGCGTGGTGGTCTTCGACGTCGCCGAGGCCGTCCGGCCGCTCGGCACCGGTGCCTGGTACGTGGACCGCGTGCATCCCTCGCCCTGGGGACACCGGCACGTGGCCGTCACCGCGGCACGGGCCGTGCGCGTCGCCCTCCCGGACCTCGCCCGGCTGCCCGCGCCGCCGCCCCCGCCCCCGGCGTGGGAACGGGCCGCGTGGCTCACCCTCGCGGGGGTGCCGTGGGCGCTGCGCCGCGGCCGCGACTTCCTGCCAGGGCTGGTGCGCGCCGTCCTCGACGACCTGCGGGGTGCGGGGCTCGGTGCGCTCGACCTGGACCTCGAGCTGCCCGGCCTCGGGTCCCGCGGACCGGCGGCCGGCACGCTCAAGGAGCCGGGCGAGCCCGGCCTCGACGCGCTGGTGCAGGCGACCTAGCGTCACCCCTCCCGGGAGTGCCGCAGCAGCAGATCGTCCAGGTGGCACGTCGCTTCGCCCATGTACGAGCAGGCCGTCAGGTCCATATCGTCAGGCGTGCACCATCTGAGACGAGGGTGCCTCGCCTGCACGCAAAGGAGCTTGTATGTCCATCCATCCCGCGCGCCGCGCGAGGCTCACGCGCCTGGTCGCCGGAAGCGCCGTCGTCGCCCTCACCCTGGCCGCGTGCTCGACCGGCTCCGACGACGGCACGGCCGACGGCGGCACCCCGGACGAGCCCGTCGAGCTCACCTTCCAGTCCTGGGTCCCGAACATCGACCAGGCCGTCGACGCCTTCAACGACTCGCACGACCACATCCAGGTGACGCTGGAGACCATCACCGCCGGACCCGACGGCGGGTACGCGACCATGCTCTCCGCCGTCCAGGCCGGCAACCCGGCCGACGTCGTCCAGCTCGGGTACGACGCCATCCCCGACTTCCTCGTCAGCGACGCCCTCGAGGACATCACCGACCACGTCGCCGACGCCGAGGCGACGTTCGTCCCCTGGCAGTGGCAGACGGGGGTCTTCGGCGACCGCGTCTACGCCGTGCCTCAGGCCTCCGGTCCGCTCGGGCAGTTCTACCGCGAGGACATCTTCGACTCGCTCGGGATCGACTACCCCGAGACGTGGGAGGAGTACTACGAGGCGGCGCAGGTCATCCGGGACTCGGACCCCGACCGCTACATCACCGCGTTCGCGTTCAACCAGGCGCCGTGGCTCATCGGCCTGGCGCAGCAGGGCGGCGCCGGCTGGTTCACCGCCGAGGACGACGCGTGGACGGTGTCCATCGACGGTGAGGAGACGATCAGCGTCGCGGAGTTCTGGCAGCGGCTGATCGACGAGGACCTCGTCAAGGTCGAGGCGGACTTCTCCAACGAGTGGAACGCGGATCTGCAGAACGGCAACATCGTCACGTGGATCTCGGGGTCCTGGGCCGACGCGATCCTGCGCGGCACCGCTCCGGAGACGGCCGGGCAGTGGGCCGTCGGCCCCGTGCCCCAGTGGTCCGCGGGTGAGAACGTGTCGGCCACGTGGGCGGGCGGGTCCGCCAGTGCCGTGCTGAAGGGTTCGGAGCACCCGGCGGCCGCCGCCGAGTTCGCGCTGTGGCTGAACTCGGACCCGCAGAGCGTCGACATCCTCACCAACGTCGGAGCCGGCTGGCCCGCCGTCGCCGACACCAGCCAGGTCGCCTCGCTCCAGGACGACCCGGAGGTGTTCGACTTCTACGGCGGGCAGGACATCTGGGAGGTCTTCGCCGAGTCCGACGCCGCCGTCGACACGTCGTGGGAGTGGCCGCCGCTGTCGTCCACGCTGTTCGCGTCGCTGACGGACAACGTCAAGGAGGCCGTGGACACCGGCACCCCGCTCGTCGACGCCTACCGGCAGACGCAGACCGACATGGTGGCCGCGCTCGAGGGTCGCGGCATCTCCGTCAACTGACGCCACACGGCGGGGCCGGCCGCACGTGCCGGCCCCGCCGTCGGAAAGGGCCTTCGTGACCACGATTCTGCCTGTCCGACGCCGGACACGGCGCAGGCCGGCCCTCTGGGCGCTCCTGCTGCCGTTCGTCGTCATGTTCCTGCTCTTCTTCGTCGCGCCGATCGTCTATGCGATCGTGCAGAGCACGCTGGCCACCCGGAGCTCCGGGCTGGGGTTCGGCCCGCCGGAGACGACGTTCGTCCTGCTCGACAACTACGTGCGGGCGCTGACGGACCCGGCCTTCGTGGCCAGCCTCGGACGCCTGCTGGCGTTCTCGGGGATCCTGGTGCCCCTGATGGTGGTGACAGCGCTCGGGCTCGCGCTGCTGCTCGACACGGGCCGTGCCCGCGCGCCGCGCTTCTTCCGCGTCCTGGCGTTCGCCCCCTACGGCGTGCCCGGCGTGATCGCCACGCTGCTGTGGGGCTTCCTCTACATCCCGGCGACCAGCCCGGTCCTGCAGGTCCTGTCGGCCGTGGGGATCGACGTCGTGCCGCTCGCCAGCGGCACCGTCCTGTTCGCCATCGCCAACATCGCCCTGTGGGGCTTCGCCGGGTACAACATGGTCATCCTGCTCGCGGCGCTCGACGCCATCCCGGGCGAGCTGCGGGAGGCCGCCCGCATGGACGGCGCCTCGATGTGGTCGATCACCTGGCACATCAAGCTGCCCCTGGTGCGCCCGTCGGTGATCCTCGTGACCGTCTTCACGATCATCGGCACGCTGCAGCTCTTCGTCGAGCCGCTGGTCCTCCAGCCGCTGACGACGGCGATCAGCTCGACCTACACGCCGAACCTCGCCGCCTACAACCAGGCGTTCTCCCAGGGGAACCCGAACCTCGCCGCCGCCATGGCCGTGATCGTCGCCGTGCTCGGGTTCGCGTTCTCCTTCGGGTTCCTCCGCCTCGTCAACAGGAAGGGGAACCGCGCATGGTGACCGTCCGTCGCCGCCAGGCACCCGCCGTCAGCACCCTGGCGATCAACGGCATCCTCGTCGTGGCCGCCGTCTACTTCCTCCTGCCGCTGGTGTGGGTGCTGATCGCCGCCACCAAGTCCCCCGGCGACCTCTTCGCGACGTTCGGGCTGTGGTTCTCCGACAGCCCCCAGGCGTGGTCGAACCTGGTCGGGCTCTTCACGCAGAGCGGGGGCATCTTCAGCCGGTGGGTGGTCAACAGCATCGTCTACTCCGGGCTCGGGGCACTGGTCGCGACGGTCATCTCCGCGGCGTGCGGCTACGCGATCGCGAAGTTCGTCTTCCCAGGACGCGAGGTGCTGTTCTCGGTGATCCTCGGCGGCGTGCTCGTCCCGGCGACGGTGATCGCCCTGCCGTTGTACTTCCTGCTCAACGGCGTCGGGCTGACCGGTACCTACTGGGCGGTCCTCCTGCCGAGCATGGTCAGCCCGTTCGGGGTCTACCTGGCACGTATCCACGCGAACGCCAGCGTGCCGGACGAGGTCGTGGAGGCGGCGCGTCTGGACGGTGCCGGCGACCTGCGGATCTTCGCCTCGATCGCCACCCGCATGATGAGCCCGGCGCTGGTGACGATCTTCCTGTTCCAGTTCGTCACCATCTGGAACAACTACCTGCTGCCCCTGGTGATGCTCAACGACACGAGGACGTTCCCGGTGACCCTGGGCCTGACCCTCTGGAACTCGCAGACCCAGCGCGACCCGATGTTCTACCAGCTCGTGGTGACCGGCTCGGCGGTGTCCGCGGTGATCCTGGTGGTGCTCATGATCGCCCTGCAGCGGTTCTGGCGTGCCGACCTGACGTCGGGTGCATCCAAGGGCTGATCACCCCTTGCGGGTCTCCCGGTAGCCGCGCGGGCTCACGCCGTGCGTCCTGCGGAACTGTCGCGAGAAGTAGAACGGGTCGTCCATGCCGACCTGCCGGCCGACGTCCGCGACGGGCAGGTCGGTGGTGTCCAGCAGGGCCCGGGCGCGTGCCATCTTGAGCGCCGTGTGGTGCGCGAGCACCCCGCCGCCGGTGGCCTCGCGGAACAGGGCGGCCAGGTGGGAGGGAGAGATGCCCACCATGGCCGCGAGCTCCGGCACCTGGATGCGCCCGTCGACGCGCTCCTCGAGGTAGCGCATCGCCCGCTGCAGCGGCGTCCCCGGCTCGGCGAGGGTCCGGTCGACGGCGAGCTGGGTGAGCAGGCGCCAGGCGATGCCCGCGGTGGCGAGCAGCCGCGCCGGGGTGGTGTCGCGGGCGAGGGTCACCGCGATCTCGTCGAGCAGGGCGGTGACGGTCTCGACCTCGCGCAGGGTGACGGTGGGCGCATCGGGGCGAGCGCCGATCGCGTCGACCAGCTCCGGCACGTCCGTGCCCCGGACGTGGCACCACCAGATCGTCCAGGGATCGTCGGCGGACGCACCGTAGGCGTGCGGGGCGCCGCCCGGCAGCACGATCGCCGTCGACGTCCCGACGCGCGTCCGGGTCCCGCCGGACTCGACCCACCCGCTGCCCGCCACGCACACGATGACGATGGTCTCGGCGATCCCTTGGGGCCGCCGTCGGGCATGGTCCTGGGCCCGGGGGAAGCATCCGGCGTCCGTCACCAGCATCCGGCGCGTCCCCGGGCGAGAAGACGCCGCGGCCACGAGCGGTCGAGGAACCACGCCGAGTCGCTGGTGCTCGAAGCCGTCCGCCTTCTCCATCCCGGCATGATGTCACGGCGGGATCGGCGGATCATCCAGGGACTGCGGGTGATCCGCCATGGTTCCCACGCCGTCCGACGCCGTACGTTCGTCGGGTGACGACAGCCGACGCCGCGAGCCGCATCCTGCTCCCGAGTGCCCCCGCCGACCAGGCAGACCTCCTCGCAGCC
The DNA here is from genome assembly GCF_013149785.1 of Isoptericola halotolerans. GTDB lineage: Bacteria > Actinomycetota > Actinomycetes > Actinomycetales > Cellulomonadaceae > Isoptericola > Isoptericola halotolerans. The sequence continues at coordinate 98,091 of NZ_JABEZU010000002.1, read as the reverse complement.
GGCGGTGTCGCCTGCTGGAGCGAACCGGTCGAGATCGACACCTACCTCCCGGGCGACCCCGACGAGTACCCGCTCTTCCTGGACCGCCGCGTGTACCAGGGGTCGAGCGGCAAGGTCTACCCGCTGCCGATGGTCGACAGCGTCGCGGCGACCAAGGCACCGCAGCGCTGGCAGGCCGTCCATCTCGAGAACGCCTCCGTCCGCCTGATGCTCCTGCCCGAGCTCGGCGGCCGGATCCACATCGGCCACGACAAGGTCGCCGGGTACGACTTCTTCTACCGCAACAACGTCATCAAGCCGGCGCTCGTCGGGCTCGCCGGTCCCTGGATCTCCGGCGGCGTGGAGTTCAACTGGCCGCAGCACCATCGTCCGGGCACGTTCCTGCCCGTGGACTCCCGCATCGAGCGCGAGCCCGACGGCGCCGTCGTCGTCTGGCACAGCGACCTCGATCCCCTCCAGCGCATGCGGGGCACCCACGGGGTCCGGCTGCGCCCGGGCAGCTCCGTCATCGAGGCGGAGGTGGTGCTGCACAACCGGACCGACCTGCCGCAGACGTTCCTGTGGTGGGCGAACGTGGCAGCACGGGCGCACGAGGAGTACCAGTCGTTCTTCCCCGACGACGTCACCATGGTCGCCGACCACGCGCGGCGAGCGGTCACCGCGTTCCCTCGCGCGGACCGCCCGTACTACGGGGTGGACTACCCGGCGCTGGCCGCCGAGCGGCCCGACGCGGACCGCATCGACCTGTACTCGAACATCCCCGTGCCCACGTCGTACATGGTCACGGACACCGAGCAGGAGTTCTTCGGCGGGTACGACCACCGCGCCGAGGCCGGGTTCGTCCACTGGGCCGACCGGTCGGTCTCTCCCGGCAAGAAGCAGTGGACCTGGGGCGACGGACCCCTCGGGCACGCCTGGGACGACCAGCTCACCGACACCGACGGCCCGTACGTCGAGCTGATGGCCGGCGTCTACACCGACAACCAGCCCGACTTCGCCTGGCTGCTGCCCGGCGAGACCAAGACCTTCAGCCAGTACTGGTTCCCCATCCATCGCATCGGCCCGGCCCGGCAGGCGAGCACGGAGGCCGCCGTGTCGGTCGCGGCGCGCGACGGGGGCGTGCAGGTCGGGGTCCTGGCGACCCGCGCGCACCCGGCCGCGACGGTGCGGGCCCACGGCCGCGACGGCGTCGTCGGTGAGTGGACCACCGACCTGGCCCCCGACCGCCCCGTCGTCAGGACCGTGGAGTCCGACGACGTCGAGCGGGTGGAGGTCCTCGCCGCCGGTCGCGTCCTGGTCGCCTGGACCGCCGTCGCGGCGCCCGAGGAACCGTGGGTCGCGACCGCGCCCGACGCTCCCACCCAGATCTCGTCGAACGACGAGCTGTACCTCACGGCCGTCCACCTCCACCAGTACCGCCACCCCACCCGTTCGCCGCTGCCCTACCTGCGTGAGGCGCTGCGCCGCGACCCGGCGGACTCCCGCGCCGCGACCGCGCTCGGGTCGTGGCACCTCGTCCGCGGTGAGTATGCGGCGGCCCGCACCGCGCTCGAGACCGCCCAGGCGCGTCTCACGCGCCGCAACCTCAACCCGCGCGACGGCGAGACGGCGTACCTGCTGGGTCTGGTGTGCGAGCGCCTCGGGGACGACGACGCCGCCGACCGCGCCTTCGGCCGAGCGGCCTGGAACGCCGCCTGGGCCGCTCCCGCACGGCTCGCCCGCGCACGCCTCGCGCTGCGACGCGGCGACGCCGAGGCCGCCCGCCGGCTGGCGGACGAGGCCGGCACGATCCCGGAGGCGCGTCGCGTCGCGGCCCTCGCGCTGCGTGCGCTCGGCGACGTCGACAAGGCCCGCGCTCTGTTGGAGCGCGAGCACGCCGCCGACCCGCTCGACCCGGCCACCGCCGTCCTGCTCGGGCAGCACACTTTCGGTGACGCCCGGACCCCGCTCGACGTCGGTGCCGAGCTGGCCCGTGCCGGGGCGTACGACGCCGCGCTCGGCGCCACCGCCGACGACGTCGCCGCCGTCCCGGCACGCGGGCTCGCCGGACCGATCCGGCACTACCTGCGCGCCCACTGGCTCGACCGCGCAGGACGCGCCGCACAGGCCACCGAGGAGCGCGGGCGGGCCCGAACGGCGGAGGTGGCGCTCGCGTTCCCCGCCGGGCTCGACCAGCGGGACGCGCTCGACGCGGCGCTCGCCGCCGACCCGGACGACGACGTCGCCGCGGGCCTGCTGGGCATGTGGCTGCTCGACGCCGGGCGCGGCGCCGAGGCGCTGCACCACCTGCGGCACGCGACCGCCTGTGGGTCGACCGACCCCGTCGTGTGGCGCAACCTCGCGATCGCGGCCGTCACGGTCGACGACGACGAGGACCTCGCCGACCAGGCCCTGCACCAGGCTCTGTCGCTGCGCGAGGACGCGCGCCTCGTCCTGGAGCGTGACGTGCTCGCGGAGCGCCGCGGGCTCGACCCCGCCGACCGCCTCGACCTGCTGCGCGCCCACGGCGAGCTGCTCGGCGACCGGGACGACCTCGCGCTGCGGCACGTCGAGCTCCTGCTCGACGTCGGCGACGTGGACACGGCCTGGACGATCCTCACGACCCGCACGTTCCGGCCCTTCGAGGGCGGTGAGGGGCGGGCGATCGCGGCGTTCGACCGTGCGTCCTGCGCACGGGCCCGCGGCATGGTCGGCTCCGACCCGGCCGGGGCGGCGTCGTTCCTGGAGGCCGGGCTCACGCCCCCGGGCACCCTGGGCGAGGGACGCCACCCCGCGCAACCGCCGGTGGAGCGCTGGGTGGTGCTCGGCGACTGCCGTGCCGCCGCTGGGGACGACGACGGCGCCCGTTCGGCCTGGGAGCAGGCCCGCGCGACGACGCCTCTCGCCGTCGAGCCTCGCCCCGCCGACGAGCAGACGTACTGGACCGGGGTGGCCCACGCACGCCTGGGCGACCGGGGGGCGGCCGACGCCGTGTGGCGGGAGCTCGAGGACCGGGCGGCCGCCCTCGTCGAGGCCGCCGACGACGTCGACTACTTCGCGACGTCGCTGCCCGAGCTGGACCTGTTCGACACCGGGACCGGCGCCGCCCGGACGCGCACTGCCACGACCCTCCGGCGGCTGGCGGCCACCGGACGCACGCTCACCGAGAGGATCCGACCATGACCGAGCGCTACCTGGGCTCCGGCCACCTCAGCGAGGACGAGAGCAGCCTCACCGGGCCCGTGCCCGCGCACCTGCCGCAGCGGCTCACCATCACCCTGTGGGACTTCTCCTGGTACACCCAGGCCGGGCCCGGCGACCCCTACGAGGACCTGGACGCCGTCGTCGCCGACGCCGCGGCGCTCGGGTACAACGCGATCCGGATCTGTGCCGCGCCCCTGCTGCTCTGCGGGCAGCTCGGCCTGGACGACCACGCCCGCGCCCTCGAGATCGAAGGCCTCGGTGCGTCCCCCGACGGCGGGTACTTCGGGCGCCGCACCCGCTGGTACGACGCACCGGGCGGGTACACGCTCGACCTGCGCGGGCGTCTGCTCGCCCTGTTCGAGGTGGCCCGGCGGCACGGCATCGTCATCGTGCTGGCGAGCTGGGAGTACCAGCAGTCGCCGGCGTTCGCCGCGTCGCCGGCCTGGTTCGACGCGATCGACGCGGTACCGCTGGACCAGCGGTACGCGGTGCTCGCCGGTGCGTGGGACCGCATGATCGGCTGGCTCACCACGCACGGGTTCCGTGAGCAGATCGCCCTCGTCGAGCTGCACAACGAGGTCGACTTCTCGATCCTGCCGGCGCTCGACCAGGGCGTCCCGGCCCTGCGGGGACTCCGCGAGCGCCACCCGGACCTGCTGATCACCGCGAGCTACGGCAAGCCGCCGCACCTGGCGATGCACCAGGTGCCGGACGGGCTCGGCGCGGCCCAGTTCCACGTGTACAGCTACGGGGTGCTGGACGCCCTGCAGCAGGTGCTCGACATCCGGTCCGAGGGCAGCGCGGACTTCCCCAACGCGGAGCTGGCACGGATGCTGCGCGGCGACGCCCCCGCCGTCGCCGACTACGGGCGCGCCGCAGCGTGGAAGTACCGCGCCACCGTCGTCACCGACCAGATGATCTACGGCTACGACTGGATCGACCCGTCGGCCTGGGACACCTGGCTGGAGGAGCACTACCCGGCCTACGAGGCGGTGATGCTGCGCGAGATCGAGTCCCGCACGATCGCGATCGCCCGGTGGGCGCGCTGGCGGGACGTCCCCGCCGTCGTCGGTGAGGGCTGGGTGGGGTACACGCCCCTGCACGGCACGTTCGAGGAGGGCAGCATCGGCCGGGCGCTCGCCGAGCACGGGATCGACACCGCGCTGGCGCACGGCGTGTGGGGCGTGGTGCTCTGCTCGAACGCGGCGCCGCACCACCCGATGTGGGAGCAGCGGGACTGGCAGGCGCGGGTGAACGCCCGCATCCTGGGAGCCAGCACTTCCCAACAACAGTAAATTCGATTACCGTAAACCTCGTTACTATTGCTCGGTTCGAGGAGCGGAGGAAACGACGGTGGTCACACGCCCTGCCGACCTGTTCGACCGGACGATCGAGTGGAGCGACCTGACCAACTTGGTCACGATGGCCGCCCCAGGCATCCGGGTCGCCGTCGTGTCGGGCCGGCGCCGGCACGGCAAGAGCTACGTGCTGCGCCGCCTCGCCCACGCCGTTGACGGGCTCTACCACCAAGCGCGCGAGCTCGAGCGGCGCCCTGCCCTGGACCAGTTCGCCCTCGACATCGCCGACCACCTCGACCTCGACCCGGACAGCCTGAGGTTCGAGGACTGGGAAGCCGCGCTCCGCGTCGCGCTCGGCATGCGGCGCAGCACACGTGCGGGACGACGGCGGCACGGGGCTCGCCTGCTCGTCATCGACGAGCTGCCCTACCTCCTCGCTCACTCTCCCGAGATCCCGTCGGCGCTTCAGCTGTTGTACGACGAGGCGCAGAACGACCCGGACACCCCACCCACCACCGTCATCCTGTGCGGGTCATCGCTGTCGGTCATGCGCGAGCTGCTCGCCGGCAGCAAGCCGCTCCGTGGCCGTGCCCAGCTCGAGCTGGCGATGTCTCCGTTCGACTACCAGCTCTCCCGCCAGTTCTGGGACATCGACGACCCCCACGTCGCTTTCCACGTCGACGCGATCCTCGGCGGAACGCCCGGGTACAAGCAGCTCGTCACCGCACCCCCGCCGGCCACGACCGACGGGCTCGAGAGATGGCTCGCCGGCCAGGTCCTGAACCCGGCCAGCGCCCTGTTCAACGAGAAGTCGTTCCTGCTCCGCGAGGACCCACGCAACCTCGACAAGGCCGTCTACAACAGCGTGCTGCAGACCGTCGCCGCCGGGCACCACTCCCCCACAGCGATCGGGTCCGCGGTCGGGCGCGAGTACAACGCGCTCAAGCACTCCCTCGGCGTCCTCGAAGCCACCGGCTTCCTGTTGCGCGTGGAGGACGTGCTCACCCGCAAACGACCCCTCTACTACCTGGCCGACCCGATCATCCGGTTCGCCCAGGTCGTCATCGACCCGTACCGGGCGCTGCTCGAGGAGCGCGACGTGTCCGCCGCCTGGCGCGCGGCATCCGACAGCTACTCGACGCACGTGCTCGGACCACACTTCGAACACCTCGCCCGCGTCTGGACCGCACGGTTCTCCGGCGGCCGGTGGGGTCAGCCCGTCGGCGAGGTCGGGCCCGCCGTCATCAACGACGCCAGGGGACGCACCCAGCACGAGCTCGACGTCGTCGCACTCGCTCGCGGCCGACGGCGGCACGACGAGAAGGCACCGATCGTCGTTCTCGGCGAGGCGAAGTCGACCAACAAGCAGCGCACCCAGGCCGACCTGAACCGCCTCGAGCACATCCGCCAGGTCCTTCAGAACTCCGGCCGCGACGTCGGACGAGCCCAGCTCGCACTGTTCAGCCGGACGGGATTCGACGAGTCGCTGACCTCCGAAGCGGCCGGCCGCGAGGATGTGCACCTCGTGACTCTCGAAGACCTCTACACCCAGCGCGCTTCCTGATGCGGTGAGCTGTGCTCGGCGCCTGTCCCCTGTCAGAGCGGGTCGAGGCGTCTCCTGAGCAGGCAGAACACGTTGTCCTCCGGGTCGGCGAGGACGTGCCAGTGCTCCTCGCCGGTCTGGCCGATGTCCGCCGGGCGGGCGCCGAGAGCCAGGAGGCGTTCGAGCTCGGCGTCCTGGTCGCGGTCGGTCGGGTTGACGTCGATGTGCAGGCGCGTCTTGCCCGGTTCGGGCTCGTCCCTGCGGCTGAGGATGATGGTCGGCTGCGGGCCACCGAACCCCTCACGAGGGCCGATCTCCAGCATGTCCTCCTCCTCGTCCAGGACGACGTAGTCGAGGACGTCGCACCAGAACCGGGCCAGGAGCCGGGGGTCGCGGCATCCGAGCACCAGCTCGCTGAGACGACATGCCATGAAGGACTTCCTTTCGTTCGGGACGGCCGGACGCCGGGCGCGGCGCGCCGGACCGACCAGTCGTTTCAACGTATCCCGCGAGGACCGATGAGTCAGGGCCTTGTGCACAGTCCCTCTCACCTCAGCTGCCGAACGCCTCGAAGGAGTCTCATGCCCGACCAGAGCACCACCCTCGACCACACGTTCACCGCGCCCATCGGCGTCGACGTCAAGGGCGAGGTGTGGCCCTGCGTCGAGCTCGCCGGTGCGACCGAGCTCCTGGGGACGGGCCGTTCGGTCCGTGTCGACGCCACGGTGGACGACGTCCCCGTCGAGAACGTCGGCCTCATGCCCACCGGGCGCGGCGAGCTGATGCTGTCCCTCAACGCGAAGCTGCGCAAGCGGCTCGGCAAGGACGTGGGTGACACCGTCGCCGTGCACCTGACCCGTCGGCTGACCTGAGCGGCGGCGGGCTTGACCGTGTTCGGAGAACATGGTTTCGACTGCCTCCATGCACACAACCTCCGGCGCGACAGCCTTGCGCGTCCGTCCTCGGGTCTGGCTGGGCCTCGCCGTCTTCATCGCCTACCTGGCGGTCTTCTACGCCATCTGGATGGTCAACGGCATCGACTACGCCCGCGTCGGGGAGAGCGAAGACACGCTGCTGAAGTGGTACGTGGCGCCCCTCAGCGGTGGCCTCGTCGTGATCCTCGTCAGCCTCTCGGCCTTCGGGTGGTGGCGGCCGTCTCTGCGCGAGACCAAGCGGCTCCCGAGAAGCGGCGCCGTCGTCCCGGTGATCATGGCCGTGGTCGCGATCCTCAACCTGGTGTTCGGCGAGTTCTCCAGGGTGACGATGACGATGTGGATCCTCCTCGTGATCGGCAGCATCCTGGTGGGGTTCAACGAGGAGGTCGTCGCGCGCGGCCAGCTCGTCGTCGCGCTGCGCAGCCGGTTCGGCGAGATGGGTGTCTGGTTCCTCTCCACGACCCTGTTCTCGCTGCTGCACCTGCCCAACTTCTTCTTCGGCATCGGATCACTGGCGTTCCTCCAGGTCGTCATCCAGTTCGGGCTCGGATCCGTGTACTACCTGGCGTTCCGCTCGACGGGGTCACTGGTCCCCGCGATGCTCCTCCACGGCCTGTGGGACTTCTCGACGTTCTCGTCGAGCCTCCCCTGGGCCGGACTCACCGCCCCGTTCCTCGCGATCGCAGGCGTCGTCGTGGCCGTCGTCCTTCTGGTCAAGGAACGACGGCGGGACGCGGACGCGAGGCTTCAGGCGGTCCGCTGAACGGACCTCGGAGCTCCTCAGATCTCGCGAGGTGCCGGTGTCGTGGTTAGCGTCGATGGCGTCGATCACGGAGGGAGCGCGATGACACTCGAAGGCAAGGTCGCACTGGTCACGGGCGCAGGTTCGGGCATCGGACGAGCCACGGCGCTGCGCCTGGCACGGGAGGGCGCCACGGTGGTGCCGCTCGGGCACAGCCAGGAGAGCGCCGACGACGTCGCCGAGGAGATCCGGCGCGACGGCGGCAGGGCCTTGCCGGTGGCAGCGAACGTCGAGGACGCCGCCATGGTGCGCGACGTGCTCGCCCAGGTCGAGCAGGAGCTCGGCCGGCTCGACATCGTCGTCGCGAACGCGGGTGTCAACGGCGTCTGGGCCCCGCTCGAGGAGCTGGAGCCCGAGGAGTGGGCCGCCACGATCGACACCAACCTCACCGGCACCTTCCACACCGTGCGGTACGCAGTGCCGCTGCTCGTGCGCCAGGGCGGCGCCGTCGTCGTGGTCTCGTCCATCAACGGGACCCGCACGTTCAGCAACTCCGGCGCGTCGGCCTACGCGACGAGCAAGGCGGGCCAGGTGGCGTTCGCACGCATGGCGGCCGTCGAGCTCGGACCGCGCGGTGTGCGGGTCAACTCCGTGTGCCCAGGCGCGATCGACACGCAGATCGACGACAACACCGAGCAGCGGAGCACCGAGGATCTGGGCGTCGAGGCGGAGTTCCCGGAGGGGCAGATTCCGTTGACCGGTGAGGAGTCGGGCGACGCGGCGCAGGTCGCGGACGCCATCGCCTTCCTCGTGTCGGACGCGGCGAGCCATGTGACCGGCACCGAGGTGTTCGTCGACGGCGGGCAGTCGCTCATCGCGTGACGGCGTGCCGCCGGGTCAGCCGTCGACCTGCGCGTCGCGGCGGACGCGCACCGGCTGCCATCGATCGGCTCACCTAGTTCGCGACTCCACGGCTCGTTCCAGGTGAGTCAATCTCGCGGGTGCGCTCGTCGGAAGCCGCCGCCGATCGGGTTGTGCAGTCCCACGGCCCCAGAGTCCCTCCAGTTCAGGCAGAAGCCCTCGGGGACGGCTGCCCACGGTTCCCAACCTTCATCCTCGGACTGCCTGCGGGCTATCCCCCTCACCCCGAACAGATCGTCGTCGAACTCCGCACGAGGTGTCACACGAGTCGGCCGCGTGGAACCGTCGAACTGGGACTTCCTCAGACCTGCGTCTCGAAGGGTACGGAACGCGCTGGCTGGGCTATCGGCATGGACGGCGATCTCAGCCCTCCAGCACTCCGCGCGGCCGTCCTCCACCGTGTACACATAGACCTGATCCACAGAGCAAGGTTCGCACGACGTCACGTCGGAACCCGGCTTCGTCCCGAGATCTCGCTACTGCCCCGAGGGGGCGCACCGCAGTACGTGCCCGGCCGCGATAGCCCAGGTCAGTCAGCGCGTCCACGAGGCGCTGGTCGCCGACGACAGGGAAGTCCGCGCCGAGGTCCGCGTCAGCAGTCTGGCGGCTCGGCACGTCGGTGACCCGGTGGTGCCCCATGAGGAGCGTGACCATCTCTAGTGACCCGCATGCCTCGCCGTCGCCCGCACCGACGAAAAGCCCCGCGACCTGAGTCGCCAATCCCCCCGTACACGCGCGAGGTCATCAACCAACTTGCGGTACGGACGGCCGACGATGCTGCGGGTCCGTCGATCGGCTGACCGGACACGCGCAGCGGACAAAGTGCTGGACCGACGAAGGGCCCCACATCCGCAGAATCTTGCGGGTGGGGCCCTTCGGGTGGCGGTAGCGGTGGGATTTGAACCCACGGTGGCTTTGACACCACACAGCATTTCGAGTGCTGCACCTTCGGCCGCTCGGACACGCTACCTCGCCGGACGAACCGGCCCACCGAGGATACCGAACCAGCCCGTATCCGCGAAATCCGCGGCCCTGCGACGTCGGTCACCACCGAGACGTCCCGCGAAGTAGTACCGCAGGTCGCGGGGAAGTACCCCGGGGGTACGACCGCGCGACCGGAGGTACTACTTCGCGGGAAGGGATGAGAGGGGCCCTCAGGCGCAGGGCACCCCTGCGTCCCAGGCGCCGGTGACCGACGTCCCGGGCACCTCTCCGCGGGTCCACCACATCGCGGCGTGGTTCACCCCGGCGCGCGAGACCACGTCGCCGGAGGTGTAGGTCGCCGACGGGTCGAAGGCCGCCCCGCACGGCTCGGCCGCCACGGGGTTGTCCCCGTGCACCCCGATCTCGCGCCACGGGCCGCGCTTCGCAGCGGTACCCGGCTCCTGGTTCCGCGTCCACCACTTCGCCTCGTACTCGACACCGTTGTGCGACACGACGTCGCCGGTGGTGTACACCCCGGAGGCGTACCAGGGCGCGGCGCCCTCCCCGACAACCAGAGGTCCCGGCGTCGCCGCGCGGAACGTGTCGGCCAGCGCGCCGGTCAGCTCGTTGTCGTAGTCGCCGGCGATGTCCCAGAAGTAGGCGCCCCCGTACCCGTTCTCGGCGAGCCACTCGGCCTTGGCGGTCACCGACCGCGGCGTGTCGAGGCTCCACCACTGGTCGCCGTCCCACCGGTAGGAGGCCACGGCGTCGGCGTCGTAGTACTCGGTGCCCACCGTGCGCAGCGCGGAGTAGTTCTTCACGCCGATCGCCCCACCGGCCGGTGCACCGGGCGTCGGGTCCTCCACCCCGGACCAACCCTGCCCGTAGGCGGCGAGGCCGAGCACGATCTGCTCGTCGCGGTACCCGGCGGCGCGGTAGGCAGCGAGCAGGCCGTCGACGGCGAGCCCCCAGTTGGCGTCCTGGTCCGGTGCGTCGGGCCACGAGTAGGGGTGCAGGTTGCCCTGGTGGCCAGTCCGGTCGGCGACCCAGGTGCCGTGGTAGTCGTAGCCCTGGACGTTGAGGAAGTCGACGACGGCGGCCAGCCGCGGGTCCACCCAGCCCCCGTTCGTGCGCGGGGCCCAGCCGGCCGGGGCGAAGCCGGTCAGCAGGTACTCGTCGCCGGTGTCCGCGGTGCGCTCGTCGAGCTTCTCGCGGAACAGCTCCATGAGCGCCAGGAAGTTCTCCTGGTCGACGTCGGGGTGCGGTGTCGGGTGCTCACCGTCGGCGCCGGGCCACTCCCAGTCCATGTCGAACCCGTCGAAGATCCCGGCCGCGACCCCCGGACCGCCCTGGTCGCCGTAGACGGGCAGGTTGCCGTCCAGGTAGATGTCCAGGCACGAGTCGACGAGCCGTTCGCGGCTCTCCGGCGTAAGCGCCGCCTCGGAGAAGTTGTCGGACCAGGTCCACCCGCCCAGGGAGACCATGATCTTCAGGTCCGGGTAGATCTCCTTGAGCTTGCGGAGCTGGTTGAAGTTCCCGGCGAGCGCCTGGCCCTCGACGTCGGCCACGCCGTCGACGGAGTCCTCCGCGCCGATCAGCCGCAGGTAGTCGTTCTCGGGGTCGCCCTCCGGCTCTCCGGGATCGACGCCGTCGTCGGGGACGACACCGTCGCTGATGTCGCACACGAGGTCGGTGGTGACGTTGCCGAACGCGTAGGTGAGATGGGTGAGGTCGGCGGCGGCGCCGGTCCGCACCAGGTCGGCGACCTCGTAGTCGTGGGCCTCGCCGGAGGCCCAGGCCGGGAAGTAGCCGAGGGTCGTGTAGCCGTTGACGCCGTCGGCGTCGTGGGTGGAGCTCCCGTCGGGAGCACCGCGGTCGGGCGGGGCGGCTGACGCCGGCCCGGCGGCAAGGGCACCGGCGGCGAGGCCGACGGCGGTGGTCGTCGCGGTCAGGGCGAACAGGGCGCGGGACTTCTGTCTCATCGGGAGCCTCACTGCTTCCTCCGGGTGCCGAGCACCCGGTACCGGGTTTGTTCGGTTCCCTGCACATTAGCGGTGCCACAGAGGAAGCGCCAGGGTCACCTGACCGAGGGCGACAGCCGTGAGGAGTTCGTGATGATCAGGCGGGCAGGCGTCGCTCGCACTGAGCTCTGGAGTCAATCCAGATAACGTTTCGGTAACGAGACCGAGATCCATCCACGACGGGGGCACCGACGAAGGAGGACCCGATGACTTCGACGACACCGACCGAGACCCGGCACTCCCGAGCAGACCGCACACGCCCGGGCCGTTACCAGGTCGATCTCGACACCGAGACCTGGTGGTGGTCGGACGAGACCTACCGCATCCATGGCTTCGAACCGGGCGAGGTCGTCCCCACCACCGAGATGGTGCTGGCGCACAAGCATCCGGACGACCGCGACACGGAGCGCCACGTCCTCGACGACGCGCGCCGCACCGGGGAACCGTTCTCCACCGTGCACCGCATCCTCGACGTGCACAGCGAGGCGCACGTCGTCTCGGTCGTCGGTGAGGGCCGCCGCGACGAGCGCGGCACGACGGTCTCGATCGCCAGCTTCGTCCACGACCTGACCGACAGCGTCTCCCGCTTCGCCGCGGAGCAGGCCGACGCCTCGATCCGCGCCGCGGCCAGCAGCCGTCGTGACATCGAGCAGGCCAAGATCCTCGTCCGCCTCGCCCTCGAGGTCGACGACGACGAGGCGTTCAGCGTCCTGCGACGGAGCTCCAACCACTCCAACGTCCCCCTGCGAACCCTGTCCCAGCACGTGGTGCGGGAGGTGGACTCGAGCGCCTCCCCCGACCGCCCCTTCGAGGCGTCCCGGGTGCTCGCGGTCCTCAAGGCGCCGCCCGCGGCGACGCCCGTCGGCTGACGACGACGCCGCCGCGCGCCGCGGGTGGTGCGGAAGGTCAGACCCCGACGCTGTCGGTGATGTCCGCTCCCGTGGACTGCCGCGCGCAGTGGCTGCAGCAGAACGTCTCGTCATCGACGTCCACGCCGTGCCCCAGCACCATGCAGCCGCAGTGGCCGCAGCGTGGGGCCATCGCATGGGTGGCGCACTCGAAGGAGTCGTAGACGCCGCTCGCGCCGTCCGCCCTGGTGATCGTGAACGCCCGTGCGTAGTCGTTGCCGCACATGTCGCAGGTGGCCATCGTGCCCTCCGTCCTCGGAGCAGCCCGGCCCGTGGCTGGACCGGCCTCCTTCCACGCTAGGACGGACCGGTTGTGCAGGCGACCGCGCGCGACGAGCGTCTCTGTCCGTCCCTGATCAGCGCGGGATGAGGGACGGACAGAGACGCTCGTCGGAGCCGTGTCAGCGCGTCACGCGCACGGCCCCACGGCGGACCAGGCTCCCCAGGGGTCGGTCCCGGGCTCCTGCCCGGTCGTCCACCACAGCGCGTGGTGGTTCACGCCGTCGTGCGCCACGAGCTCCCCGCCGCGGTACACGGTCGCGGGATCCCAGGCCTCTGCGCACCCGACGACGGCGGGAGCCGCCTCGGCGGGGCCGACCTCGGCCCACGGGCCGGTCGCCTCGACGTGCGACCGGCCCCGGGTGACGGTGTCGCCCGGCTCCTGGTTGCGGGTCCACCACCGGGCCTCGTAGACCACGCCGTCGTGCTGGACGACGTCGCCGGCCAGGTAGACGCCGGTCGCGTACCAGGGAGCGGGACCGGGCTCGGCGCCGTCGCCGGAGACCGGCGGCAGCAGCTCGACGACGGTCGGGTCCGGGTTCGCGGTCAGCCGAGCACCGGTGTCCGACGGCGCCACGTCCGTCAGCTCGTACAGGCCGTGCATCTCGATCGACCCGTCCGCGGCGATCTCCGGGCGCAGGTTCTCGGTGTCCCGGGTGACGAACCAGTCGGCGTCGACGGCGGCGGGTCGCCCGTCCGAGGCGTCCTGCGCCGTCCCGCTGAAGTAGTTCGTCGGGTCGGTCAGCATCGAGGTGTCGTCCTGCTTGAGCCCGAGCGCGTCCGACGCGGTGTTCCAGGACATCACCCCAGCGGCCTCGTAGGCGCTGGTGGCGGCGTTGGTCTCCAGGCGGACGCCCCGGGCGTTGTCGACGGTCGTGACGCCGTCGAGCCGGATGTCCGGGCCGGAGTTCGACGAGACGCCGACGCCGGCGTTGCCGTACGCCACGGAGTTGCGCAGCAGGTGGTCGCCCGGCATGGACTCGCCGCCGAGCTTGAACCCGTTGCCCTCGCCGATGTCGGTCGGGTCGGACTCGAGCCACCCGTTGTCGTACGCGACGGAGTCCTCGACGACCACCGTGCCGATGGGCCCGGTGGTCGACTTGGCGAACAGGTCCCAGCCGTCGTCGATGTTGTGGTGCGCGATGTTGTACCGGAACACGTTGCCCTCGCCGACGGTGAGCTTCGCGGCGAAACCGTCGGCGTCGTTCTTGGCGTCGTCGGCATTGTTGTGCGACACCGAGGAGACCACGAGGTTGTGCGTGGGCCACATCGAGGGAGGCTCGGACTCCGAGCCGGAGATCTGGATGCCGGTGTCGCGGTTGTGGTGCGCCTCGACCCGCTCGACCACGTTGTGGTGGCCCTGGACGAGCATCGGCTTCTCCTTGTCCCGGGAGCCGGTGACCTCGAGGTCGTACACGTGCCACCAGTCGCCGCGGATGATGATCCCGCCGCCTCGTGAGTCGTTGAGGTCCAGCACGGCGCGCTCGCCGGGGGCGGACATCAGCGTGATCGGGGCGTCCGGGGTCCCGCTGCGGCCGCGGTGCGCCACCACCGCCGACGTCGGGCGGTACGTCCCGCCGTCCAGCACGATCTGCTGACCGGGCTGGGCGAACCCGACGGCCGTGTGGAGGTCGAGCGGGCTCTCGTCGGTGCCGTCGCCGTCGGGCGTGCCGTCGGGTGCCACGCGGATCGACTCGCCGGGCTGCCCGTAGGAGTCGACGGTGATGGTGACCGCGGTCTCGACCGGGTCGGTGGACTCCAGCTCCTCGCGCTCGCGCAGGTGCGGCTGGTCGTCCCCCGGCACGGCGCGCGCGGTGAACTCGTTGACCCCGGCCTCCAGGGCCACGGTGCCGAGCTGCTGCTCGCCGGGCTCGAGCTCCAGCCCGTCGACGACGACGTCGCCGTCGGCGTCGAGGATCTGCCCGGTGCCGTAGAAGTTCGTCACCAGCGGCAGGTCGAGCTCGCTCTCGGGGGTGGTGGGCGTGACGTCCACCGACAGGGTGGTCGGCACGTAGCGCGTGGGTGGCTCCTGCGCCGCCTCGTCGTCGTCGGGGTGGACGGTGGTGAGCTGCCAGTCGGTGACGGTCACGGCGATCTTGCGGGCCACGGCCATGCCGACGTAGAGCTCGTCGCCGTTCTGCTGCAGCAGCATCTCGGGGTCGTAGTGGATGACCGCGACGTCGTCGTCACCGTCGCGGTGCCACGTCGCGTGGAATCCGGTGTTCGACCGGCGCAGGCTGAGCTCGTAGACGTCCCCGGTCTCGAACTTCGCCGCCGTACCGGCCTCGGTGCGGTACTCGGGGTCGAACTCGACCGAGTCGTCCTGGTACCGCGCGCCGGCGGTGTTGTCGTCGGTGGCACCGGTGTATCCCTGCACCCACCGGGCGCCCGGGGTGCCGTTGACGAAGTCCGGCGCGGTGCCGTAGCGAGTCACCAGCGCACCGGCGGAGTTGAAGTACCGGTGCGGGGAGGACTCGGTGACGAGGTCGTCGAGGGCGATCACGCCGAACCCGGACTGGTTGTCCTTGGCCGAGGCGTCGTCCACGTGGAACGTCGCGGTCAGGGTGAAGTTCTCGGTCTCGGGGTCGATCCGCGTGAAGTAGTACTGGAAGCCGTCCTCGGAGGAGGCGAGCTTGGTGGAGCTGGCCCGGGCGTCGAAGGTGATGGTCCCGTCGCCGTTGTCGGTCACCGAGCCGCCGGACCCGGCGTTGGAGCCGACGTCGGCGGACTGCCAGCGTTCGACGGCGCCGGCGACCTCGACGTCGTACGCCGGGCCGGTCGTCCGGTCGTCGCCGCGGTGCGCGGTCACGCGGACCTGGTAGGTCTCCCCCGCCGTGAACCCGGGCACGTCGGCGGAGGTCCCCGTCACGCCGTCGACGACGGTGCTGAACTCGCCGTCCTGGCTGGTCGACACGGAGTAGCTCTCGGCCTCGGGGACGGCCGACCACACGAGCGCGACGGTGGCCTGGTCGCCGTCGACGGCGCTGGTCAGCGCGCTGGTGACCTCGGGGGCGACCAGAGGCAGGGAGAAGTCCGGGGCGGCGACGCGCGGCGAGCTGAGCGCGTCGGTCTCGCCGGAGCGGGTCAGCCGGACCTCGACCTCGTAGCTCCCCGAGCCCGGCGGCGTCAGCCGGATCGTGCCGCCGTCTCCCGGGGTCGCGGTGAACGCCCGGTCGACGATCCCGCCCTCGGCGTCGAGCAGCAGGGCGTGGGCGATGTCGGCGCCGTCGGTGCCGACGTGCCCGTGGTAGGAGACCGCGAGCCGGGCCGGGTGGTCCGCGTCGGTGGTGACGTCCTCGACGACGGGTGCGGCGACGTCCACCCACGGCGCGCGCTCGACCTCGTCGTCGCGCCCGATCTGTGCTGCGTAGACGTTGACCCCCGAGCTGGGCGAGGCGAGCCAGTAGGTGCCGGCCGCGGGGACCTCGAGGATCTCGGTCGCGACGGGGGTCCGCGAGTCGTCGGCGAGCGCCGGGACGGTGTCGACGACGGCCCACGACTCGTCGAAGAGCGCGAGGGCGCGGTCGGCGGTGCCGCTGCCGCTGCGCGCGTGGACGACGACGTCGGTGGCGGCGTCGACGGAGAACTGCAGCGAGCGGTGCTCGGCCGTCCCGGAACCGTTGAGCTTGAGCCGCTGGGTGAACGCCTCGCCGCGGTCGGAGGTGCGGCTGGTGCCGTCGACGTCGACGCCGCTGCCCTGGGCGGCCTTGACGATGAAGTCCCCGGCGACGACGTCGCTGGTGTACGCGCCGGGGGCGAGGTCGTCGGCACGGAACGCGGTCTCCGCGCCGGCGGCTGCTGCCGCGCTGATCGAGGTGGCGGCGAGCACGGCGGCGGTCACCGCGGCCACGGTCGCCCTGAGTCTGGTGGATGACATGGATCTCCTCGTCGAGACATGTGTCGTTCGTCGTCGAACGACCGTGTGAGAAACCGGTTTCTCACACGGTAATCGCATTCCCACCTTTCCGTCAAGGGTCGTCACCTCGCCACGAGCGTCTCTGTTCGTCAGGAATGGACGGCTGAATCCTGACGAACAGAGACGCTCGCAGCGGCCCGGCGTCGTACTCTCGAAGGGTGCAACCCGCCGCCCGGCCGCTCGCCCCCACCTACCAGGAACGCCGCTGGGAGCATCCGCCGGACGCCGTCATCCACCACGGCACCGTCGACGACGCCGCCCGCCTGCTCGAGGGCCGCACGGTCACCGCCCTCACCGGAGCCGGCATCTCCACCGACTCCGGCATCCCGGACTACCGCAGCCCCGACTCCCCGCCGCGCAACCCGATGACGTACCAGCAGTTCGTCGGCGACGACGCCTTCCGCCGTCACTACTGGGCCCGCAACCACGTCGGCTGGCAGCACGTGAACCGCACCCACCCCAACGCCGGCCACCGCGTGCTCGCCGAGCTGGAGCAGCGCGGCGTCGTGCGCGGCGTCATCACCCAGAACGTCGACCTGCTCCACGAGGACGCCGGCTCGCGCACCGTCATCGACCTGCACGGACGCTACGACCGCGTCATCTGCCTGCAGTGCGGCCGCACCATCTCCCGCGCCCACCTGGCCGAGCGCCTCGACGCGCTCAACCCCGGTTTCGTCGAGTCCGTGCTCGACGACGGCACCACCGTCGCGGACATCGAGGTCGCCCCGGACGCGGACGCCGTCATCGCCAGGACGTCCCACTTCCGCCCGGCGGACTGCGAGTTCTGCGGCGGGGTGCTCAAGCCGGAGATCGTCTACTTCGGCGAGAACGTTCCCCGCGCCCGCGTCGAGCAGGCCTATGCGCTGGTCGACTCCGCCGACGCCCTGCTGGTCGCGGGCACGAGCCTCACCGTGATGAGCGGCCTGCGGTTCGTGCGCCACGCCGCCAAGGCCGGGCAGCCGGTCGTCATCGTCAACCGCGGCGAGACCCGCGGCGACCCCCTCGCCACCGTCAAGGTCGACGCCGGCGTGAGCGAGACCCTCGTCGCCCTGGGTGAGATGCTCTGACGCGTGCCAGCACCGTCCTCCCCGCGGACAGACATCCAGGGCCTGCGCGCCCTCGCCGTCGCCGCGGTCCTCGGCTTCCACCTGTGGCCCACCTCGGTCACCGGCGGCTACGTCGGGGTGGACGTGTTCTTCGTCGTGTCCGGGTTCCTCATCACCAGCCACCTGCTGCGCCGCCCGATCCGTAGCGGCCGCGACCTGCTGGGCTTCTGGGCGCGGCGGGTGCGGCGGCTCATCCCGGCCGCGAGCCTCGTGCTGCTGGTCACGCTGGGAGCGTCGGCGCTCTGGCTGCCCACCACGACGCTCGTCACGGTCGGCCGCGAGGTGCTCGCCTCGGCGCTGTACGTCGAGAACTGGGCGCTGGCGCGGTCCGAGACGGACTACCTGGCCACCGACGAGCTGCACTCGCCCGTGCAGCACTACTGGTCGCTGTCGATCGAGGAGCAGTTCTACGTGGTGTGGCCGCTGCTGTTCACGGCGGTCGCCTGGGTGGGGCTCCAGGCGCGGCGCCGGCACGGCTCCGAGCGCACGACGGCGGCGCTGGCGGTCGCCCTGACGGGTACGGTCGTGGCCACCTCGCTCGGCTGGTCGGTGTGGATGACGTGGGCCGAGCCTGCCGCTGCCTACTTCGTGTCGACGACCCGGTTCTGGGAGCTCGCGCTGGGCGGCCTGCTCGCCGCCCTCCTCGCGCTGCGCGCGACACGTCCCGCACGGGTCCTCGTCGCGGCCGGCGTCGGGCAGGGCACGAGCGCCGGTCCGGCGGCGGCGACGGGTCCGGCGCAGCAGGTGGGCGCCGAACCGGGCACCGTGCGCTCGCACCCGGGACTGCGTGCGGCCACGGCCTGGGCAGGGCTGGCCATGATCGTGGCCGCCGTCCTCACCTTCGACGCCGGGACCGCGTTCCCCGGGTACACCGCCCTGCTGCCGACCGTCGGCGCACTGCTGGTCATCCTCGCGGACGCCGACCGGCTGCGCGGCGGACCGGGCGGGGCCCTGCGGTGGCGTCCGGTCCAGTGGCTCGGCGACACCTCCTACTCGGTGTACCTGTGGCACTGGCCGCTGGTCGTCATCGCCCCGTTCGCGCTGGGCCGCGACCTCGGCGCGGCCGGCATGCTGGGAGTCCTCGTGGTCACCCTGCTCCTGTCGTGGCTGTCCCAGCGGTACGTCGAGGAGCGCCTGCGGTTCCACCCGCTGCTCACCCGTCGGCTCGGGGCGACGTTCGCGATGCTCGGGCTGTGCGTCGCGGTCGTCGCAGGTGCCGCCGTCGGCGTCCGGGACCGGGCGAGCGCCGCCGAGCAGGACGCCGTCGCGGACTCGCGCGCCGCCGTCGCACAGGCCGCACCGTGCCTCGGCGCCGCGGTGGTGCGCGACCCGGCGTGCGCGGACCCGGGGCTCGTCCTGCCACCCACCGCGGCCGCGCAGGACCGACCTGTCGTGTACGCGGACGACTGCTGGAACGACTCGCCGTTCACGACCCGCACCACGTGCACCTACGGCGGCGACGGACCCGACGGACCGGCGGAGCGCATCGCGCTGGTGGGGAACTCGCACGCCGGGCACTGGGTCCCTGCCCTCGAGGAGGGGATCGTCGCGGACGACTGGCAGATCGACACCTACCTGCAGTCCGTCTGCTACACCGTGGACGCGCCGATCGAGCTGCCAGGTGCCGGCGTCACCGGGGCCTGCCGGGCCACCAACGCGTGGGCCGTGGACAGCGTCGTGACCGGCGGCTACGACCTGGTGGTCATGTCGAACCGGACCCATCAGCCGTTGGCGGGCGTCGCCGAGCAGGATCAGGGGGCTGCCGCCGAGGACGCTTATCGCGAGACCCTCGCGGCGTTCACCGACGCCGGTGTCCCGGTGCTCGTGCTGCGCGACACGCCGGCGATGCCCCGCAACGTGCCCGAGTGCCTCGTCCAGCTCGCCTACGACCCGGACGCGTGCGGTGCCCCGACCGAGGTCGCGCTCGAGCCGGACCCCCTGGCCGAGGCCGCGAGCGCCGACACGACCGGTCTGGTCTCCGTGACGAGCGTCGACCACCTCATGTGCGACGAGATCTGCCACCCGGTGATCGGCGGCGTCACGGCGTACTTCGACCACGGGCACCTCACCGCGACGTTCGCCCGGACGCTGGCGCCCGAGGTGACGAGCGCTGTCCGCGCGGCGCTCGGGACCGAGCCGTAGGCTGCGGACATGCTGGACGCCGTGGTGGTCGGATCAGGGCCCAACGGGCTCGTCGCCGCCGTGACGCTCGCCCGCGCGGGCCTGGACGTCACGGTCCTGGAGGCGCAGCCGACCGTGGGCGGAGGGGCCCGCACCCTCGACCTCGGCCTGGCCGACGGGGTCGAGCACGACGTCTGCTCGGCCGTGCACCCCATGGCGTGGGCCTCGCCGGTGCTGCGCGCCCTCGACCTGCCGGCCCACGGCGTCGAGCTGCTCACCCCTGAGATCTCCTACGCCCAGCCCCTGCCCGGCGGGCGTGCGGGGATCGCGTACCACGACCTCGACCGCACGGCCGACCGCCTCGGGCTCGACGGCGGCGCCTGGCGGTCACTGCTCGGCCCTCTCGTCGAACGCTGGCGGGCGGTGGTCTCCGTCGGGATGAGCGACAAGCGCTCGTGGCCCTCCGGGGTCGACGCCGGCGGCCTCGTCGCGGCCGGCCGGTTCGGCCTCGCGGTGCTCGAGCAGGGCACGGACCTGTGGGGGCGGCGGTTCCGTACCGAGGAGGCGGCGGCACTGCTGACCGGGGTCGCCGCGCACGCCATCGCCCCGCTGCCGTCGCTCGGGGCGGCCGGCACCGCGCTGCTGCTGGGCACGCTCGCGCACGCGACGCCGTCGTCCGGGCCCCCGGGTGCGACGGGCACGGGCCACGTCGGCGCACTCGCCGGCGGCTGGCCGATCCCCCGTGGCGGGTCGGGCGCCATCGTGGCCGCGCTGCGTGCCGACCTGGAGGCGCACGGCGGGACCGTGGTCACCGACCATCCCGTCCGCTCCCGGGCCGACCTCCCCCACGCCGCGACCTACGTGTTCGACACGTCCCCGAGCATCCTGCTCGACGTGCTGGGCGACGACCTGCCGCCGTCCCGGCGCCGGGGGCTGGCCGGCGTCGGGCGCGGGGACGCGGCAGCCAAGGTGGACCTCGTGCTCTCCGGTCCGGTGCCGTGGACGGAGCCGGAGGTGGGCCGCGCCGGGACCGTCCACGTCGGCGGGACCCGCGTGGAGATGGCCCGCGCCGAGGCCACCGTGGCCGCGGGCGAGCACGCCGAGCGCCCGATGTGCCTGGTCAGCGACCCCACCGTCGTCGACCCCTCGCGGGCCTCGGGAGGGCTGCGCCCGCTGTGGACGTACGCGCACGTCCCGGCCGGCTCCACCCGCGACGTCACGGACGACGTGCTGGACCAGGTCGAACGCTTCGCGCCGGGGGTGCGGGACGTCGTCGTCGCCTCGCGGTGCACGCCGGCCGCCCGGCTGGTCGGCCACAACGCGAACCTGGCCGACGGCGACATCGCCGGCGGGCGGGTCACGCTGTGGCGGATGATCGCGCGCCCGACCGCCCACCCGAACCCGTTCCGGCAGGGCGGCGGCGTCTACCTGTGCTCCGCGTCCGTGCCGCCGGGGCCGGGCGTGCACGGCATGGGCGGCTGGTACGCGGCCCGGCACGCGCTGCGCGAGGTCTACGACCTGCACATCCCGCAGCTCTGAGCTCCGGTCGGCACCTCCGGCTCCGGTCGGCAGCTCGAGGGGCCGATCGGAGCCGGACGTGCCGACCGGAGCCGGAACGGACCGGTCACGGGGCCAGGTAGGCCACGTCCCCGTTCGAGCTGCGGATCTCCACCGTCCTCGGGGCACCCGGGTCGGTCAGCCCCTCGACGGTCTCGCGCCCGTTCGACGTGCCGATCGTCAGCGCCACCGGCTCCCCGTCACCGATGACGGTCACCGCACCGTTGCTCGACCGTGCCAGCACGTCACCGGCTGCCCCGGCCACGTCCACCCTCCCGTTGGCCGTGCGCGCCTCGACGTCGCCGCCGGCGGTCGTCACGGACACCGACCCGTTGCTCGACCGGGCGGTCACGAACCCGCCGGCGTCCGAGACCTGGACGCCGCCGTTGCCGGTGGTCGCCGTCACCCGCCCCCCGACCCGCGCCAGCTCCAGCGCACCGTTGGCGGACCGGGCCTCCAGGTCGCCGGCGACGTCGTGGACGACCACGTCCCCGTTGCTCGACCGCGCCACCAGGTCGCCACCGATCACCGCAGCGAAGACCGCACCGTTCGCCGACCTCAGCTCGGCACCACCGTCGAGCCCGGACGCCCGGACGTCCCCGTTCGACGCCCGCGCCACCACGTCGGTGTCCGGCGGGACCACCGCGCGCAGCTCGCCCGAGCACACCCACGAGAACCAGGCCCAGGACGGGCACCTGTGGGTGAGCACCAGGCCTCCGTCGACCTCGTCCACGGCGTAGCTCGGCGCGACGAGCCCGCGGCGGGCCACGACCTCCACGTCGACCCCGGTGGCGCCGTCCTCGGCACGGACGTCGATCTCGCCGTCGGTGACGAGCTCGAGGCTCGCCGCGGCGTCGTAGTCCTCCCGGGTGGTCGTGGTCGAGGACAGCGCCCGGTCGACCAGGTGCAGCGCACCCCAGGCGACCAGCAGCCCACCGAGGACGAGGCCGACGACGAGCAGTGCGCGCCCCGCCGGGCTGCGGCGCGGGTCCGACGGCGGTCCCGGCGCCGGGTGGGGATCCGTCGGCGGGCCCGGGTAGGTCGTCGGTTCGGGGGCGGGCCCCGGGGTCGAGGTGGTCATCGCAGGTCTCCGTTCAGGTCGAGCCAACGCAGCACGGCCAGGACGCGACGGTGGGCGTCGGCGTCGGGCGGCAGCCCCAGCTTCGTGAGGATGTTGGTCACGTGCTTCTCCACGGCCGCGGGTCCGACGACGAGCCGGTCCGCGATCGCGGCGTTGGAGCGCCCCTCGGCCATCAGGGCGAGCACCTCGCGCTCGCGCGGGGTGAGGTCGGCGAGGTCGTGGCGAGAACGGGCCAGCACCTGGGAGACGACCTCCGGGTCGAGCACGGTGCCGCCGCCGGCCACCCGGGCGACGGCGTCGAGGAACTCGTCGACGTCGGCCACCCGGTCCTTGAGGACGTAGCCCAGCCCGCGGGTCCCCCGGGCGAACAGCTCGGCGGCGTACCGCTGCTCCACGTACTGCGAGAGCACCAGGACCGGCAGCTCCGGGTGCAGGCTGCGCAGGTGCACGGCGGCACGCAGCCCCTCGTCGGTGTGCGACGGCGGCATGCGCACGTCGGTGACGAGCAGCTCCGGCAGCGTCGCGCCCGCCGTCGTCAGGGCGGCGACCATCTCCAGCGCGGTGCGGTGCCCGGTGACGTCGTGGCCCTCCGCCTGGAGCAGCCGGGTGAGGCCGTCGAGCAGGAGGACCGAGTCCTCGGCGATCACGATGCGCACGGGAGCTCCACGATGAGTCGGGTACCAGCGTCGGCCGGGCTGGTCAGGTCGAAGGTGCCGTCCAGGGCGGCGACCCGCCCACGCAGGCCGGCGAGCCCGCCACCGGGGGCGGTGCCGGCGCCGCCACGGCCGTCGTCGGTCACCTCGACGCGCAGCACGGGTCCGGTGTCGGCAGGGTCGTCGTGGGCGACGACGGCGGCACGGACGGTCGCGCGGGACGCCCCGGCGTGCTTGGCGACGTTCGTCAGCGCCTCGGCGACCACGAAGTAGGCGGCGGCCTGCGCCGTCGTCCCCGCGGCGTCGAGCCCGGAGGCCTCGACCCTGACCGGCACCGGGCTGCGGGCCGCGAGCGCCGACAGCGCCGCGTCGAGCCCGCGGTCGGACAGCACGGCCGGGTGGATGCCGCGGACGAGGTCGCGCAGCTCGGCGAGCGTCTCCTTGACCTCGGTGTGCGCGTGCTCGAGGGCGCCGACGGCGGCGGCCGGGTCACGCTCGGCGACGCGCAGGGCCGTACCGATCGTGACGCCGAGGGCGACGAGGCGCTGCTGGGCGCCGTCGTGCAGGTCCCGTTCGATGCGGCGCCGCTCGGAGTCGGCGGCCTCGAGGGCGGCGGCTCGGGTCTCGGTGAGGATGTCGGCACGTTCTGTCGCGGCGACGGCCGCCGACTCGGCGACGCGGGCCTCCGCCTCGGCGGCGCGTTGCGCGGCCCGCGCCTCGGCGGCGGCGGACGGACCGAGCAGCGCCCGGGCGAGCCGCAGCGTCGTCAGGGTGCCCGCCTGGGCGCAGCAGGCCGCGAACCAGAGGGCGACGACCGCGGCGAGGACGACGAGGGCCGCCGTCGCCGCAGCGACCGGCCAGCTGCGGCCGTCCGTCGCCAGGAGCCGGGCCGCGAGCACGAGGCCACCGAGCGTCCCCCCGGCCAGCCCGACGACGAAGGCCAGGTACAGGCTCTGCAGCACCAGGGACACGAGCGCGTAGGCGGTGGCACGCCAGCCCGCGGGGTCGGTGGCGGCCGCCCACAGTCGGGCGAGGGCCTGCCGAACGGACGACCAGGGCGGTGCCGGTGCCGGCGCCGGCACCGGCGCCGGGACGACGACGCCGGTCTGGGCGGCGAGGCGGTGGCGCTCGACGGCCGCGAACCCACGCGCCAGGGCGAGGGCCCACGGCAGCAGCAGGACGCCGAGCCCGAGGACGGGCACCAGGGCGGCCGCCGTGACCACGACGACCACGACCACCAGGCCGGCCGACAGCGACCAGAGCCAGCCGACGGTGACCTGGGCGAGGCCGCGGTACGTGGCCCCGGCGACAGGGGCGCGGAAGAACCCTCGGTGGGTCGTCAGCGCGGGAGCGACCAGGCGCGATCCTGGTGTCGCTGCTGGCTCGGTGCTGGTCATGACACCGACACTACGGAGACGCGCCTCCGGGCGGGATGTGGCTCACCCACGGGCCTGAGGTAGGGGTTCCCCTACTCTTCGTCCGTCGCTCGGCGCCGGGAGGCGAAGAAGGCACGCAGCACCCCCGCGCACTCGTCGGCGCGCACGTCGGCGATCACCTCGACCTCGTGCAGCGCCCGCTGGTCGCGGACCATGTCCCAGACCGACCCCGTGGCTCCCGCCTTCGGGTCCCAGGCGCCCAGCACCAGCCGGTCGACCCGGGCCGCGACGAGCGCACCGGCGCACATGACGCACGGTTCGAGGGTGACGACGAGGGTGCACCCGTCGAGCCGCCAGCCGCCGCGCCGACCTGCCGCCTCGCGCAACGCCAGGACCTCGGCGTGCGCGGTGGGGTCGCCCGTCTCCTCGCGACGGTTGCGGCCCGTGCCGAGCAGCTGCCCGTCCGGTCCGACGACGACGGCGCCCACCGGCACGTCGTCGGTCGCGGTCGCGTGGCGCGCCTCGTCGAGCGCGATGCCCATCAGGCCGTCCCACACCGCGCGGCGCTCCCCGAGGGTGTCCGGGGGGAACGGAGCGGCGGGGTCCTGGTCGGCGGGGTGCTGCACCCGTCCAGGCTACCGAGGGCCCGCCTGCCGAGGGCCTCGCTGATCGTCCGCCGCATGCTTGCTCCGGACAATTCACCCTCGTCGGATCTTCCGTCCGACACGGACATGATGCTCTAATAGCATCCATCCCCGTTTCCTGCCTGCCGAGTGTCCCGCACTCGCCACCCACCTGTGAAGGGATCACACAGCCGTGAAGAGAATCCTCGCGAGCGTCGCCACGGCCGCGCTCGCACTCGGAGGGCTCGTCGCCACCGCGATGCCGGCCTCCGCGCACACGCCGAAGGTCAGCGCGACCTGCAAGAGCCTGACTGTCGACCTGCAGCACTACGCAACGAGCTACGGCCCTGGCAAGGGCATCGGCAAGGGCAAGGGCAACGGCCACGGCCACGGGCCCAAGGTCAACAAGGTGACTGTCGAGGTCAACGGGGCCAAGCAGGTCTCGCAGACCTTCGGCCACTCCTTCAAGAAGACGATAAAGCTCGACCCGACCCGGTCGAACGAGTGGACCGTCACGGTAGACGCCTGGGACGGTGACAACGGCACCGAGTTCGACTTCACGGACCGCGGCACGACCAAGGCCTGCTCGGCCCCCGAGCGGAAGATCGAGACGGCGTTCTACGTCTACCCGAAGCTGGACCCGAACGAGGATGCCGCCTGGAAGAACTCGGGCAAGCAGACGCTCATCGCGACGCGGGACGGCGACGAGTTCTGGACGACGCTCCCGGAAGAGTTCCCGGGGAAGCACTTCGACGAGAGCCTGCTGCCGGCCGACGTCTGCGAGGCCTGGGGTGTCCAGCAGGACACGGTGGGCATCCACTGGGGCTTCAAGTGGTCGGACTACGTTCACATCACGTACCCCCACGGCCCGCTGTTCAAGGACCTCAGGAAGGCCGAGCACTCCGAGCTGAGCAAGTACCTGCCCGCGTGCTCCGAGGAGACGCCGCCGGACCCCGAGGAGCCGGAGACGCCGGAGCCCGTCGCCATCCCCGCGCCCTCGTTCGTCGAGGACTGCGAGGTCGAGAACACCGTCACCCTGCCGGCGACCGACCTCGCGACCTACACCGAGGTGTGGACCGAGGACCGCACCAGCGTGACGGTCACCGCTGTCCCGGCCGAGGGCGTCGTGCCCGCCGAGGGCACCGCGCTCGAGTGGACCTTCGACTTCACCGGCGAGCTCTGCGAGTCGGAGCCGGTCGTCGTGACACCCGACGTGCCGACCGTCGTGGACCTGTGCGGCACCGAGAACGACGACGTCGAGCTGCCCGAGAACACCGACGAGGTCACCTACGAGAAGGTCTCGGAGGGCGTCCTCGCCACCGCCACCGAAGGCAACACGCTCGGTGAGCTGCCTGCGGAGTACACGCTGCAGGAAGACGGGACGGCTCTCTACCCGGTGAGCGAGGCCACCTTCACCGACGAGCCGTGCGCGACCGAGGAGCCTGCCGCCGAGCTGACCCCCGGTGACATCAACGCGGTGTGCGAGAGCGGCTCGCCGTACCTCGCCTACGAGGTCATCCTGCCGGAGGGTGCCGAGGCGGACAGCGACAACCCGCTGACGATCTCGTTCCTCAACCCGGACGGTGAGAACCACGTCACCACCGACCTCCCGCTGGAGGGTCGTCTGCTCTGGCCGGGCGCCTCGGCCACCGAGCCGCTGCAGTGGCCGGGCTGGGAGCAGCTCGAGGACGGCTCCTACGTCGAGACCGACGACAACTTCGCGTGGACGCGCGAGGCCGTCCAGGTCCTCTTCGAGGTGAACCCGGACTACTCCACGATCGTGGACTACCCGGCGGCCTCCGAGGACTGCGCCGACGCTCCGGACAACGTCCGTGGCCCGGCCGCCCAGACCGTCGTGGACATCCCCGAGGACGACGACACCGTGCGTGCCCAGGAGGTCGCGGCGGAGGACGAGCTCGCCCTCACGGGCGCGACCGTCGGGATCGCGGCCGTCGTGGCGCTCCTGCTGATCGCCGGCGGTGTGACGCTGTTCGTCGTGCGTCGCCGCCTGCAGGAGAGCTGACCAGCTGACTCAGGGATGATCCCCTGACACGAAGGGCCCGGCCGGGAGCACCGGCCGGGCCCTTCGGCGTCCCCGGCCCCGGTCACCCCGGTACGGTGTGACCATGCGCCTGCACGTCACCGACCACCCGCTGGTCGCCCACAAGCTCAGCGTCCTGCGGGACGAGTCGACGCCGTCACCCATCTTCCGGCTCCTCGTCGACGAGCTCGTCACGCTGCTCGCCTACGAGGCGACCCGCCACGTGCGCACGACGACCCGGGAGGTCCGGACCCCGGTGACGACCACGACGGGTGTCGCGCTGAGCGACCCGAGCCCCATCGTCATCCCGATCCTGCGCGCGGGCCTCGGCATGCTCGACGGCATGACCCGCCTGCTCCCGACCGCGGAGGTCGGGTTCCTCGGGCTGCAGCGCGACGAGGAGACCTTCGAGGCCGTCACCTACGCCAACCGCCTGCCCGACGACCTCACCGACCGCCAGGTCTTCCTCCTCGACCCGATGCTGGCCACGGGCGCCACGCTGGTCGCGGCGATCGACTACGTGCTGGAGCGTGGGGCCCGGGACGTCACGGCGGTGTGCCTGCTGGCCGCGCCGGAGGGCCTGCAGGTGGTGCAGGAAGCGGTCGGCGACCGGGTCGACGTGCAGGTCGTCGTGGCAGCGGTGGACGAGCGGCTCAACGAGAAGAAGTACATCGTGCCGGGTCTCGGCGACGCCGGGGACCGCCTCTACGGCATCGTCTGACGCGGCGCCGCCGGTTCGCAGCCTGACGACAGCGCGTCAGCGGTACTCGCAGAGCCCGGTCTCGCCCCACTGGTGCCACTGGCCCATCCACACGCCGCGCCACTGCTCGTCGTCGTACCAGTGTCCGGGGCGGTTCCCGCCGTTCCCACGCTCGGTGCTCTTGCCACGCTCGGCGCTCTTGCCCCGCTCGGCGCCGTCGCCACGCTCACGGCTCTCGCCGGGCTCACCGCCGGGGCGGGTGCCGTCCCAGCCGAGGTAGCGGTAGGCCTTCCCGTTCCAGGACCGGACGTCGCCCTCGGAGTACTTCTCGCCCCACGCCACGCGTTCACCGCACCAACCGGCCTCGGCGGCGGTGAAGGTCCCGGTCTCGAGCCGTGTCGACCAGTCCCGTGACGACACGGTCCAGGCGCCACCCTGGCGACCGTCGACCCGCCGGGGGGCGATCGTCCGCTCGGCACCCGCCGGGACGGTGACCGTCTCGTCGACGCCGTGGGGGCCGGTCACGTGGAACCGGGTACGCACGGTCGACCCGGTGTTGTCGAGCACGACGCCGACCTCCCGCCACGACGTCGCGTAGTCGCCGTAGCGGTCCATCTGGACGGCGCCCGGGTCCAGTCGCGCCCGCGGGTCGCGCACGATGCAGCGCACCGCGTCGTGCTCCACGGTGCGCTCGACGGCGAACGTGTTGCCCTCGACCGTGCGCTCGAGCATGACGGTGACGGTTCCCGCTCGCGTCCGCCACGACCCGGTGTCGACCACGAACCGGACCGTGCCACCGGCGTCGAGCCTGCGCGACTCGACGGTCGCGCCGTGGCGCAGGAGCGTGGCGGTCCAGGAGCGGCGGTCCCCGCCCGCGACGTCGACGACGACCTGGGCGTTGCCGGCGTCGCAGCGGGCCTCGGCGCCGACGACGACGCCGTCGGGCCACGGCGGGCTCTCGGCACAGCTCGCGAAGCCGACGTCCAGGTCACGCAGGTGGGCGCCGTCGGCTGTGACCGTCCCGGTCCTGGTGCCCCAGGCGACGCGCATCTCGATCGTGCCCTGCTCGCCGGCCGGCACGCGGAGCTGCTTCGTGCTGTCACCGGCCCGCGCCACGAAGACGACCGGGAGCGTCGACCGCGTGTTGTCGACCGGGACGGCGAAGGTCCGCCACGAGGTCTCGGCCGCGGCGTCGTAGGTGCAGGAGGCCACCGCTTCGGCAGCACCGGCCCGCGGTGCGATCGTCGCGGCACCGTGCTCGGCGGTCGGGGCCTTGGCAGGGACGACGCCGGTGCTCGGCTGGTCGCCGTCGGCGTCGGTCACCCACCGGTACAGGGAGAAGGTCGCGGTGCCGGCGGGGAGGCTGGTCCGGTCGGTGGTGCGGCCCAGGGTGACGGTCTCGCCGGCGCCGAGCCGCACCGCGTCGGTGCGTCCACCCGCGACCGTCATCGACGCCTGCATGGGCTCGCTGGTCAGGTTGGTGATCGCGCCCTCCACCCGCACCTTGCCGCCGTCGTTGAGCACGGCGGTGGTGGTCCGCACGTCCCAGCTCGGGTCGTAGCACTCGGCGGCGCCGTGCGCCCCGGCGTCGACCGTCCGGGTGTACGTCTCGCCACCGACCACGGTCGAGAGCGTCCAGCTGCCGGCACCGGCAGGGACCCTGATCCCGTCGTGGGCGGTGAGGGTGACCGACTCCCCCGGTGCGAGCAGGCTGCTGGAGGCCAGCTTCGTCCCGGCGACGTCGAGCTCCATCCCCACCGTCTGACCGGTGCGGTTGGTGTACGTGGCCACCACGGCGGCGTCGGCCGTGGACACGCCACCGGTCGCGAGGCAGGTCGCCTGGATGGCCCCGGCCCCGCCGCTGGCGCCCTCCCACGCCCGCGGCGCGCTGACGACCGTGACCGCACGCACGGTGGGTCGGTCGTCGGGCAGCACGGGCACGACGCGCACGTCGTAGGCGCCGGGCGCCGTGGTGCCGTCGGCGAGGACGGTCACCCGCCCGGAGGTGGACTCACCGGGAGCGAGCGCCCCACCCGTGCACGACCAGCCGACAGCGCCGTCGTCGGCCGGTGTGCCGAGCGTCTCGCAGGCGAGGCCGCCGTCGACGGCGCGCGGCACGAGCCCGGCGGGCACCCTGACCCTTGCCGTCCACCCGGCGTCGACCGGCTCGTCACCGCTGTTCTCCACGGTGAAGGCGACCTCGGTGAGGCCGGGGTTCGCCACGGTCGCGGTCCCCGCGGCCCGCGCGGTGAGCTCCGGCCCGAAGTTCGCGACCCGGACCGGCGCGAGGGCGACACTCTGCGGTGCCACACCGTCGGCCCAGGTGTGCGCGGTGACCGCGTACGAACCGCCGGAGCGCACGACGAGCGGGACGGACAGCGTGCGCGACTCACCGGCCGCGAGCGTCCCGAGCGAGCACACGACCTCTTGCGGTACGTCGGTCGGGGTGCACGGGAGCGGCCCGGACGTCAGGTTGCTCGCCACCGAGGCACCGGCTGACGAGAAGGCGTTCACGGACCGCATCCCCTCGGGGAGGACGAGCCGCAGGTAGGACCCCGGGGCCTCGGCCTCGCCCGGGTTCTGGACGTGCAGCGTGAGGTTCTCGGTGACGCGGGGCTCCAGCCCGAGACCCGGGTCCACGACCGCCACGGACACCTGAGCGGGCTCCAGGACCTCGGCAGGGAGGAGCCCGGCGTCCTGCAGGAACGGCGGCACGTTGCTGGGGTCGGCCCCGGGGACGTCGCTCGGTTCGGGAGCAGGCTCGGGCAGCGCCTCGTCGTCCGGCAGGGGCTCGTCGTCGGGCAGCGCCTCACCGTCGGAAGGCCACGGCTCGCTCGCGACCGCGTAGGGCGGCTCGTCCGGCACGAGCGGGGGTTCCTCGCCCCCGCCCAGGGCTCCCAGGACGCTGACGACGCCGACGGTCGCGACGGCCACGGCGCCGGTCGAGGCCGCCACGGTCGCCCCGGAGATCCCGGCCGTCGTCGCGGCGACCGCGGTGGTCGTGGTGGTGGCGGTCGCCGTGGCCGTCGCGGTGGTGGCGGCCGTCGCCGCCCCAGCACCGCTCCCCACAGCGGCACCGCTCGCCGTACCGGCGGTCCCGGTGGCCGCGCCCGCACCGGCACCCAGCCCCGAGCTCGCGGCACCGACCGAGCCCGACGCTGCTCCTGCGGTCCCGGCCGCAGCGCCCGCGGCCACACCACCGGCGCCGAGTCCGAGCGGCAGCGACCCCAGCACGACCAACCCTGCCAGGCCGACCACCAACGGCGCGATGACGGCGCGCATCCCGTGGGCCACGTCGGCCAGCTCGAGCACGAGAGCGCGGCAGTCGCCGCACCCGTCGAGGTGGCCGTCCACCTGGATGACCTCGCGGCGCGACAGGCTCCCTCGGACGTAGCTGCCGAGCAGGGAGTTGACGGCACGGCAGGAGTCGGCAGGCTCCGCGGTGAGGTGCTGCTGCAGGTACCCGGCACGCAGGCCTTCGCGGGCCCGGTAGGCGAGCGCGGAGACGCCGTTGGGGGTGAGCCCGAGGATCGGCGCGACCTGCGCGGGGGACATCTGCTCGATCTCGGTGTACCAGAGGACCGCCTGCCACCGTTCGGGCAGCAGCTGGTAGGCGCGCGCGACGACGGTGTTCTCGAACCCCGCGAGCGTCGGGTCCTCGGGAGAGGCCGACGACCCGAGCGCCGACTCGAACGTCCCGTCGTCCGCCGTCGGCCGGGTGCGCCGGGCACGGCGCGACGCGTCGGCGGCGAGGCGGCGCACGACCGTGAACAGGTAGGCCCGGAAGTGGGTGTCGGGCCCGTCGCCCTTCTGGAGCACACCGAGCACGCGGTGGAACGCGTCGGAGACGACGTCGTCGGCGTCGCTGACCGTCGTGACGTACTGGCGGGCCAGGAGCTGGGCGGCCGCGGCGTGCCGTTCGTAGAGGGCGCCGTAGGCGTCGAGGCTCCCGCCGCGCACCTCGAGGATCAGCTCGCCGTCGCTGGGAGCTGTCCCGTCCGAACCCACGTAGACGTCGGTCACGTCGCCATCCGCTTCTTCGTCCCCACCCCCGCGAGCGTCCACACCGAGGCCGACGCAGACGCGGCCACTTTACGCCTGAACTGCGGCCCGGGACAGGGCGAACGGAGGGTGAACCGCTCGTGACCGGATTCACCCGCACCGGTCCGGCGAAACTGCGTCATGATGGAGGCCTATGGAACTCCCACCACCATGAGCATCCCCACCAGCGGCGCACCCGCCGCCGACACCCGTGAGCGCTGGCGCACGGCCAGCCTGACCGAGGTGTGGCTGCGTCCTGGCGACTGGTACCACCCCGCCGTGGACGCCCTCGTCGAGGCCCTCGTGGCCGGACGCTCCCCCGAGATGGCATCACACCGGCTGGGCACGGCCCGCAGCGCTGCGGGCATCGGCCTGGACGAGACGCTGGACGACCTCGCGTGCCTGTACCGCTCCCTGGGGGAACCTCTCGACGTCGACGCCGTGCGCGGCGCCGCGCAAGGCTGGGTACAGGTCCGCGAACGCGACCCCGCACCGACCGGGGTCCGGGATCCGGCGACCGGGCTCCCGACGGCGGACTACCTCGGCGAACGGCTCCGTGAGACGTACGGCCGCGCGACCGACGACGAGGGCGTGCCCGGCACCCACTGCCTGGTTGTGCTCGACGTCGCGGTGGACTCGCTCGGGGCGTGGCAGCGCATGGCGCGGGCGGCATCGGTCGGCAACACCCTGGACCAGGTGTTCGGACCCGGCCACCCGATGGCGGCGCTGAGCGACGGCGTGTTCGCGGTGCTCTGCGAGCGCGGCACCGAGACGACCCGGCTCGCACAGTCGGTCCGCATCATCGTGGAGCGCAACGCCGAGGTGCTGGGCGTCTCGGAGAGCCTGCGCCGCCCGGTGCGGGTCTGGGTGGAGCGGCTCCCGGAGACGCACGAGTCCGCCCTCGACCTGATCAAGCACCTGCGCCGCTGAGCGGCGCGACACCACGCCCGGACGCACGAGGACCCCGGACCAGGAGGTCCGGGGTCCTGCGCTGCGGCCTGTGACGGGGGACGCGGGTCAGCGCGCGTCGAAGGTGAGGCAGTCGGCGTGGCTCGGGTCCTGCGGACCGGCGCCGACGCGGATCGCCTGCGCCCCGCACTCGAGGTCCTCGTTGTGGACGCACTCGGTGCGCTGGCACGCACCGACGTGCGCGACGACCTTGTCGAGCCCGCCCTTGGTGCTGAGCGGGATGAAGGTGGCGCAGGAGGCGTCGCCGGGCACGCCGGCGATCGTCACCGCCCCGGCGTGGCAGTCGTGGTCGTGGTTGTAGCTGCAGCCGTCCACGGTGCAGCTGGTGACCTCGGGCATCTCCATCAGGGTGGTCATGGTGCGCTCCTCACGTCAGGTCTCGTCGTCGCCGATATCTCGATCATAGGCGCGAATTCGATTCCTGCACAGGAAGGAGCACCATTCCTTGCGAAGTGAGGAAAGCCTTCCCGAAGGAAATCTATTAACGAAAGAATGACCTGACGGAAATTGACCCGGAGCTGTGGCGACGGACCGGCTCAGTCGCGGTGCGGCGTCGGGCGCCAGAGCACGAGCGCACCGCCCTGCTCGCGACGCGACTCGACGTACAGCTCCGTCCGGCGGACCCGCTGCCCGCGCGGCACCGCCACGACGTCACCGCCGGTCCCGGCCGCGAAGACGCGACCGTCGGCTCGCTCACGCTCGGCGAGCAGGCTCGCGAGCTCGTGCAACCGGTGCTCCAGCACCGAGACGTGCTGCTCGAGGTCGAGGATGCGCTTGACCCCTGCGAGGTTGATGCCCTCGTCCTGCGCCAGGTGCTGGACCTCGAGCAGGCGGGCGACGTCCCGGCGGGAGTACCGCCGTCCGCGGCCCCGGGTGCGGCGCGGGACGACGAGGCCGAGACGGTCGTACTGGCGCAGCGTCTGCGGATGCATGCCCGTGAGCTGCGCCGCCTGCGACACCGTGAGCACGGGTGCGTCGTCCGTGACCATGGCGACCTCCTTCGCTCCTCGACCGGGTCCTGCTCCCGACCCTACTGTGCGGCCTGGGCCGCCAGCTCCGCGCGCACGTCCTCGCCGTCGGCCTGCGCGGCGAAGTCCTCCAGGGCCTTCTTCGCGGCGCGGCTCAGCTTCTGCGGGACCACGACCTGCACCGTGACCTTGAGGTCGCCGGTGCGCTTCGCCGTCGCCACACCACGGCCCTTGACGCGCAGCACCCGGCCCGACGGCGTCCCGGACGGGACCTTGAGGCGCACCGGGTCGCCGGAGAGCGTCGGCACCTCGACCGTCGTGCCCAGCGTGGCCTCCGCGAAGGTCACCGGCAGAGTCATCCGCAGGTCGGCGCCGTCGATCGAGAACACGGGGTGCTCGGTGACGTGCACGGCGATGAGCAGGTCGCCAGCCGGGCCACCGGCCTGACCGGGCCGTCCCTTGCCACGCAGCCGGATCTTCTGGCCGTCGTGCACGCCGGCGGGGATGCGCGCGGTGATCTTCTTGCCGTCGACGGTCAGCTCGACCGTGGTGCCCTCGACCGCGGCGCGGAACGGGAGCGTGGCGCGGGTCTCGACGTCAGCCCCCTTGCGCTGCTGCGGGCCCCCGAAGCCGGCGGGCCGGCCACCCCCGCCGAACATCGAGCCGAGGATGTCCTCGAACCCGGCACCGCCGCCGGGGTACTGCTGGTACTGCGGACCTGCGCTGGGCCGCGCTCCCCCGCCGAACATCGAGCTGAAGACGTCCTCGAAGCCACCGGCCGCACCGCCGGGACCCGCGTTGAAGCGGGCACCACCACCGGCCATCGAGCGCACCGCGTCGTACTGCTGGCGCTGCTCGGTGTCGGACAGCACGGCGTACGCCTCGCCGATCTCCTTGAAGCGGGACTCGGCGGCGGCATCGCCCGGGTTCTGGTCCGGGTGGTACTGGCGCGCCAGCTTGCGGTACGCCTTCTTGATGGCCGCCTGGTCGGCGTCCTTGGGGACGCCGAGCGCGGCGTAGAAGTCCTTCTCGATCCAGTCCTGGCCGGTCACGACGTCCCTCTCTCCTTACCTGCTTCGGCGTTGTGGGCGCGATCTCTGGCCCGCTATGCCCGCTTGAGGCGGTTTCACAGCCCAGAGATCGCGCCCACAACCATCACTCGGGGCCGACGACGCCCACGCGGGCGGCGCGGACCACCTTGTCACCGATGCGGTAGCCGGGCTCGACCACCAGGTTGACCGTGGTGGTCTCGGCCTCGGCGTCCGTGCTGTGCATGAGCGCCTCGTGCACGGTGGGGTCGAACTCCTCCCCCACGCGGCCGAACCGCTCGACGCCGAACTTCGCGAGCGACGCGTCGAGCTTCTCCGCGATGGCGGCCATCGGGCCCGACAGCTCGGCGTGCTGCTTGGCACGCTCGACGTCGTCGAGCATCGGCAGCAGCGCCGCGAGCACGTCCTGGACACCCTGGGTCCGCGCGGCCTCCTGGTCGCGCAGCGCCCGGTTGCGGTAGTTCGTGAAGCTCGCCCGCTCCCGCTGGAGCGCGTCGAGGTTCTCCGCCGCCTGGGCCTTGGCCGCCAGCAGCTCGGAGTCCTCGGTCGCCTCGGCCGAGGGCTCGAAGTCGAGCGCCTCGAGCGGGTCGGTCGCTCCGCCGTCGTCCCCGCCCTGCGCGGCGTCGGCAGCGTCCGACGCCGGGGCGTCGGGGCGCTTCTCACCCGAGGTGGGGTCGACCTTGCGCTTGTCCCTGAACTGGAAAGGGGCGTCCCCCGAGCGGCCGTCCTCCGGCTGCTCGGGGGTGCCCTGCGTCTCGTCCGACGTCACTTGCGGTCCTTGTCGTCCTCGTCGTCCACGATCTCGGCGTCCACGACGTCCTCGTCGGAGTCCTTCGACTCCGACGACGGCGCGTCGCCGGCCGCCGCGCCCTCGGCACCGGCACCGGCACCCGCGGCCTGCTCGGCCGAGTACAGGGCCTCACCGATCTTCTGCGAGGAGGCGCCGAGCTTCTCGTAGGCGGTCTTCACGGCGTCGGCGTCCTCGCCCTCCAGGGCGGTCTTGACGCCGGCGATGTCCGCCTCCACCTCGGTGACGACGTCGGCGGGGAGCTTGTCGCGGTTGTCCGCGATCTGCTTCTCCATCGAGTAGGCGAAGGACTCCGCCTGGTTGCGGGTCTCGGCCTCCTCGCGACGCTTCTTGTCCTCCTCGGCGTGCTCCTCGGCCTCCTTGACCATCCGGTCGATGTCCTCCTTGGGGAGGGCCGACCCACCGGTGATCTTCATCGACTGCTCGGTGCCCGTGCCGCGGTCCGAGGCGGACACGTGCACGATGCCGTTCGCGTCGATGTCGAAGGTGACCTCGATCTGCGGGACACCGCGCGGTGCCGGCGCGATGCCGGTCAGCTCGAAGGTGCCCAGCGGCTTGTTGTCCCGGGTGAACTCGCGCTCGCCCTGGAAGACCTGGATCGCCACCGACGGCTGGTTGTCCTCGGCCGTGGAGAAGATCTCGCTGCGCTTGGTCGGGATGGCCGTGTTGCGCTCGATGAGCTTGGTCATCACGCCGCCCTTGGTCTCGATGCCGAGGGACAGCGGGGTCACGTCGATGAGCAGGATGTCCTTGCGCTCACCGCCGATGACACCGGCCTGCAGGGCGGCGCCGACGGCGACGACCTCGTCCGGGTTGACACCCTTGTTGGGCTCCTTGCCACCGGTCAGCTCACGCACGACGTCGGCCACGGCCGGCATGCGGGTGGAACCACCGACGAGCACGACGTGGTCGATCTCCGAGATGGAGACGCCCGCGTCGCGGATCACCGCGTGGAAGGGCTCCTTGGTGCGGTCGATGAGGTCCTGCGTCATCTGCTGGAACTGCGCGCGGGTCAGCTTCTCGTCCAGGTGGACGGGCCCGTTCTCGCTCATCGACAGGTACTGCATCGAGATGTTGGTGCTCGTCGCGGAGGAGAGCTCCTTCTTGGCCTGCTCGGCCGCCTCGCGCAGACGCTGCAGGGCGATCTTGTCCTTGGACAGGTCGACGCCCGCGGAGTTCTTCACCTGCTTGATGAGGTGCTCGACGATGCGCTGGTCCCAGTCGTCACCACCGAGGCGGTTGTCGCCGGAGGTGGCGCGCACCTGGATCGTGGAGAAGTCGTCCTCGTCCTTGCCCACCTCGAGCAGGGAGACGTCGAACGTGCCGCCACCGAGGTCGAAGACGAGGATGAGCTCGTCCTCCTTGCCCCGGTCCAGCCCGTAGGCGAGCGCCGCGGCGGTGGGCTCGTTGACGATGCGCTGCACGTTGAGGCCGGCGATCTGCCCCGCGTCCTTCGTGGCCTGGCGCTCGGCGTCGTTGAAGTACGCCGGGACGGTGATGACGGCGTCGGTGACGGCCTCGCCCAGGTACTCCTCGGCGTCGCGCTTCAGCTTGCCCAGGACGCGCGCGCTGATCTCCTGCGCGGAGTACTTCTTGTCGTCGATCTCCTGCGACCAGTCGGTGCCCATGTGGCGCTTGACCGACGCGATGGTGCGGTCGACGTTGGTGACGGCCTGCCGCTTGGCGACCTCACCGACGAGGACCTCGCCGTTCTTGGAGAACGCGACGACGGACGGGGTGGTGCGGGCACCCTCGGCGTTCGCGATGACGGTGGGCTCGCCGCCCTCCAGGACGGCGACCACCGAGTTGGTGGTTCCGAGGTCGATGCCGACTGCACGAGCCATGGTGGTGCTCCTTCGTGACGGGGATTGAGTCGTCTGCACTCAACTTAAGACTCGGCGCGGCCGGTGTCCAACGCGCGGCGCCAAAGTTGAGTCTGCTTCACTCAACCTCCACGGCGCGACGACTATTCCGCCTGCTGAGGGGCGGTGTTCGCCGTGAGCGAACGGGCTGTAGGTTTCCACCTAACGTGGCGAGTTTTCCATCACGGTGTCGTGGCCGTGGCGAATTTTCCATTAACGTGTCGTAGCCCTACGATTCGGACATGCCGGTCGCAACGGGCGAGGTCCAGGTCACCTACGTGACCGGCCCCGGCGACGACGTCACCGCAGACATCTCGAAGGTCGACGCGCGCCAGCTCGTCGAGGGCAGCCCCGTGCGCCACTTCCCGGTCTATGTCGGACGACGGAACTACTCGGGCTACTTCTGGTCGTCGACGATGAGCCGACACGTGGTCTACGAGAGCCTGCTCGAACTCTCCTGGCTCTGGCTCGCCGACTTCGACCCGTCCGTCGCGCGCATCGCCGCCCAACCAATGCGGCTGCGAGGACACGACGGGGACCGCGTACGCAACCGGATCCCCGACTTTGTCAGCCCGCATCGCGACGGCACCGTTCGCGTGGTCGACGTAAAGCCCAAGACCATGCTTGCGAAGGATGAGGTCGAGACCTCGCTCGCCTGGACACGGGGCGTGTGTCGCTCATGCGGCTGGGAGTGCGAAATCTGGACCGGCCCTGACACCACCACCCTGCGGAACGTGCAATGGATCGCGGCCGCTCGACAGCCACACATGTCGGCGTCACTCGACGCCCGGGCAACGACCGCGCCGACAAGGTCATCACCGAGATCGGCGCCATGATCCACGCCGCGGTCGCGGCGACTCGAGTGTGACCCTTCGTGTCAGTGCGGTCAGGTACGTTCGCCCGCGTGAGCAAGGAACGTGACCGTCGAACCGCCGCAGATTCCCTCTGCACCCGTCCATGCGACCCGCCACGCGCCTTCCATTTCTTCGTAGACGGTCGCCGGGCGCGGTCGGTCCGTGTGGAGATCGAGCAGGCCGTGTCACAGACCAAAGGCTCGATGATCGACCGGGCAGCGCTACACGGTGAGATCCTCGGGCAGGTCCGGCGCGCCGCCGCTGGCAAGCTTCGGCTCGGACTGGACAACGGAGATGTGCTTGAGCCGGTCCGACGGAACCCGGACCTGTGGGAGATCAAGTGGAAACGGGGCAAGCGTGGCGAGTTCCGCCTCTACCATGCCGAACCTGGCAACGCCCCGGACCTGGTTGGTCTTCGGTTCCACGCGAAGGACACCTCGAGCAACGATGCCGACGAGATCGAGCATCTGCAGAACGCCGAGATGGATGAGGCGGGTAGGCGTTTCGTCGACGGGGTGAAGGACCGGTGGGGGCATACCCCCGGTTGCCATGACTGCGCCGGATCCTGATAGCCTGCGGTCTATGAGCACACCCCCTTACTCTCCTGCAACGTCGCACGAGTTCGAGGTGCTGGCCGCTCGCGCCGCCGCCCAAGTCGAGTCTGACGAGGAGATGCTCTACGAGCTGATCCAGGCTCGCAAGGCATGTGGCCTCACCCAGCGAGAGCTCGCGGAGATCCTTGGCGTGAAGCAACCCACGATCGCAAAGTTTGAGCACCACGACACCGACCCCAAGCTGTCGACCATCCGCCGGTACGCACTTGCCGTGGGTGCTCACGTCCGCCACGAGGTCCTCCCGGCGGAGCAGGCAGTGGATCCGCTGGACGCGTGGCGCACGGCTGGGGCAACGGCACGATTCAACGTCCCAATGAACTCAAGGATCTCGGAGTCGGCCCCGTCCGGCACCGTCCCGATCGACGTCGAGTACCGGGCGCTCCGCAAGCACTACGGGAGGGCCGCGTGAGTACCCGGGCAGAGGCCGACTCGGCCCTGCGGCGGATCGAGGATGTCCGGGAACTGCTCGAGCTAGCCGACCTGACCCAGATCGTCACCTACGCGCTCTCGGCCAAGAGAGTCCAGAACCAGATCGAGACGATGGACGACGCCGAGCAGGAACTCCAGGCGCAAACCAGGTACGACGGCAAGCACCTGGAAGCACGGTTCGCGCTGCGGTTCCATGCACCCAATGTCGACTACTTCGCTGACATCGGAGGGATCTTTGAGACCCCCGAGACGGTGGAGCTCGCCGACAACGTCGTCCCCGAGTTCCTGTCCAAGATCGGAGTCATGGCGGTCTTTCCGTACCTGCGAGAAGCGGTCTCTGGCCTTGGGGCGCGGCTAGGCGCGCAGGTGCCGGTCATCGGACTCCTCCGTCTCGGCGACATCACGTTCTCAGCGCCCGACGGATCGGATCCGACCTAGCTTGATCACGTGTCGACAGGACCGCGGGCGCGGCCAGCCCATCTCGGTTTCTACTCGACGAGCATCCAGACACGCTGAAGCGGCAGGCGCGATTGAACGTCGTCCGGGAGGCGGTCGTACACACGCATGGCGGCGTCGACGATCTCATCTGCCGTCCAGGCTCGGATCCTGAACTGCTGCTTGTAGACGGAGTCACGCGCAGGTTTGGTCAGCCCGCCCCAGGCAACGAGGAGGCCATGATCGGCATCCTGTTCGTGCACCACGCCGCTCAGATCCCGCACGACGTTGTCGGACACCTGGCCGCCCGACTTCACCTGGACCACGATCTTGGGTGATTCCATCCCCAGCACCCCGCGGCCCGCGATGATGTCGATGCCTCGGTCGGCGCCGATTGCGGATTTGCGGCAAGTGAATCCCTCCGCTTCGAGGATCGCCTGGACGAGCTGCTCAAGACCGTCGCCGACGAACTCTTCGGAGATGCGCGTCATGATGCGGTCTCGGGCCACCTGCACAATGTCGGTCTGCGTCTCCGGGTCGTCGACCGAGTCATCGGCCTGGGCGGAGGCCGCAGCGGCACCAGTTCCGGTCGTCAACTGCCCTGGGTCCGTGCCGGTCGCCAGGAGCGATTCGAGACGTGCCACGGCATTGTGTCGCGACGGCGCGAACACCGTGAGCACGCTGCCCAAGGTGTACAGCAGGTCCTGCTTGACCGCGCTGCGTGGCAGGTCGGTGACCTTCCAGTCCACACGCACGACGTGGCGGCGGTCCAGCTCCTGGTTCTCCAGGTACTCGTAGCCGCTTGTCACCCATCCGAGAGCGATCGTGCCGTCTTTCGCCGGCAGCACCATCAAGTCCCCGGTGGCGATGCGATGTCGTAGCGCGTGGAGCTGGCCTGTGTAGTTCGCGACCGTTCCCGGCTTTGCGTCCCCGAACGCCTCGGCAACCTGCTCGCCCACGTCAGCTCGGGTCTTGCACGATGTCAGGTCGGGGACCTCGTGCCAGCCGCCGCCGGAGAGGCCGTTGGCGAGCGACCACGCCTCTCGCTCGCCGTACTTGCCCTCACGCACTACCCACGCCGTCGTCATTGCGCACCTCCGTGGACACCATGACA
Source organism: Isoptericola halotolerans (assembly GCF_013149785.1). Classification (GTDB taxonomy): domain Bacteria; phylum Actinomycetota; class Actinomycetes; order Actinomycetales; family Cellulomonadaceae; genus Isoptericola; species Isoptericola halotolerans. The sequence continues at coordinate 57,020 of NZ_JABEZU010000002.1, read as the reverse complement.
CAAGGGGCGGCGCTCGACCGCTCGCCGTCGTGACGATCTTCCATCACCGTGTCGCGACCCGTCGCCGCGGACGGGCCATGGCTCTGATGGTCGGCCAGAAGGCCTCCAGTCGATCGACCCACGGATCGGCCATCAGCACGGCAGCAAGACGAGCCTCAACGTCACCGATCGCGGCCCGCAGCAGCGTCGACTCCAACACGGTCGGGGGTCACCACCGGAGCGTCAGGCACGACGGCGAGGTACATGTCGAGCAGTACCGAGGACTCGGCGAATCGGCCCACGATCTCGAGACCCCTCGCCAGGACCGCGACGCCCGTCCCTTCGCGGAGTTCACGCACTGCTGCGCCCCGGCTTCTGTGGAGTCGGTGGTCTGCCCCGGCTTTCGTGGAGTCAGGTTGCTGGAACCTAGGCCACAGTGATCCTTGCTGCAGTCCGTGGCCGAACGCGACAACGCCCTGCTCGAGAGGACCTGGTCCGTCCTGCAGATGGTCACCCTCGACCCCTACCGCCTCACCGAGATCACCGCCGCCGCCCTCGTCCCGTTCCACCTTCAACGAGGAACCGGCGGTCAGGCTGGTGAGAGCACCTCTCGTCTCGTGGTCTCCCGCAGCGTGTCGGTGCCCGCTGTCATGCTGGCCCTATGTCCGAGGATGTCAACGCCGAAACCCCTTCCGCCCGGCCCACGCTCCTCGTCGGTGGGGTCAACTTCCCGACATGGCCCAACCTGAAGTGGAGCCGGGGGAACTCACACGTTGCCCTTCTTCAAGCCAAGTTCGGAGAATGGGACGCCAGCGCCCCGGTCTCGATAGACGCGGTGTTGCGTGAGGACCGTCTCGCGATCGACCTCGTGGCCCGTGTGCCCAAGGGAGTTCCGAAGCACGACTGGTCGCTGGACCTCGGAGACGCCCTCCACAACCTTCGAAGTGCATTCGACGCCGTGGCCTGGGGCATGGCCCATTTCAGGGACGCCGAGCCCGCGCGGCCCCGATCGGTCTGCTTCCCGATCTGCACTGAAGAGAAGCAGTGGACGAAGGCACTCCACGACTGGGTGAGCGAGATTCCACCGGAGTTCCAAGAGCGGCTCCGGATCATGCAACCGTTCATCTTCATGCCGCCCGGTGGCGTGTCAGTGTTGTCGATGCTCCACGACCTCGACATCCAGGATAAGCACCGTGACATCCTGATGGTCTCGGCGGACGTGCAGGGCATCGACCTCAGCGGGTCATTCGAGTACGAAGACGAGGGCACCCTCGCGTTCCCCCGTTTGGAGATGAATGACGACGCGAAGTTCGGTGACGGCGTGGTACTGGGCACGATTCACACCGGAGCGTCGATCCGTATGGCGGGTCAGCTCATCCTGCGTCCGGCCATGAAGGTGCAACTCACCCATCGGGACACGACCTACGACGTCATGCCGTTGCTCCAACAGTTCCTCCTCGAGACGAGGCGGTGTATGGACATCCTGTTGTCGGGGATGGCTGCTCCTGACGAACCAGAGGCCGAGTGGTCCCCGATGGAGTTGGGGCCGACACCGGTGTAGGACCGTGCGGTTGGCATAGAGCGGATGCGCCACGGCGACGTTGCCTGCATGGACGAACTTCGTCGACTTGGCTGGCCCCTACTCCAGCGCAAATGCCCTTTCTCACCTTGGTGCTGAGTGACACCGGCAGACCGCGAGCACGCTCTGGAGCTCGTGATGCTCTTGGCGACCGGCGAAAACCGGTTCGAGGGCCGGCGCGCTGCTCGGGACCACCGACAGCGAGCTCGGGGGTCGCAATGCTGGGCCGAGGATTCCGCCACCTTAGTGAGAATCCGACCATGACAAGCTCATGCGAACCCGCAGGTCACAGCTCCGCAGATCCGACCGTTTCCGCGAGAGCCTACAAACGGGCCCGCGGAAACACGCGGGTTGTAGCATCCAGACCTGTCCGGTGCGCCGTGTCCCGCAGCCAGTCGAGGAGCCCCTCTGTGTCGAACGTCCTGGAGCACATGGCGGTCGCCGTGCAGGCCGCCCCCGACGACGCGCCCCTGCGCGTCCAGTACGCCCGCCTCCTGCTCTTGCACGAGCGCCACGCCGAGGCGCTCGAGCACGCCAGCACCGCCCTGCGTCTCGACCCGACGCAGGGCGACGCCCTGGCCCTCGTCACCGAGGCCGCGACCGCGCTGACGACCCGAGGGCCGGCGGCCCCGCAGCCGTCGGTGCCTCAGGCCGCCCCGGACGGCACCCCGGACAGCGCTGCGGAGGCCAGCCCGAGCGGCGCCCCGGACAGCGGGACCCAGGACGCGACGTCGTCGGACGGTCCCGGCTTCGACTGGGAGCGCGTGGAGGCGGAGCTGGGCGTCGACGTCCCGCAGCCCTTCGTGGACGCCCCCGCGGGACCACCCGGCGAGCCGTCCCCTGTCCCCGTCCACGACGAGACGCCGTCGGCCGAGGGCCTGCTCGAGGTCTCCCACGAGACGATCACGCTGGACGACGTGGGTGGCCTGGAACCGGTGAAGAAGCGCATCCGCGAGGCGTTCCTCGAACCGATGCGCAACCAGGCGATCGCCAAGGCGTTCGGCAAGTCCCTGCGCGGCGGGCTCCTGCTGTACGGACCGCCGGGGACGGGCAAGACCTTCATGGCGCGCGCGGTCGCCGGCGAGCTCGGCGCGCGCTTCCTCACCGTGACGCTCGCGGACATCCTCGACAAGTACATCGGGGAGAGCGAGCAGAACCTGCACCAGCTCTTCCAGCGCGCCCGCCAGCTGGCGCCCGCGGTCCTCTTCCTCGACGAGGTCGACGCGATCGGGGGCAAGCGGACCCAGTACACGGGGTCGTCGGGCATGCGGACGGTCGTCAACCAGCTCCTGCAGGAGATGGACGGCATGGGGTCCGACAACGACGGCCTCTTCGTGCTCGGCGCGACCAACCACCCCTGGGACGTCGACAGCGCCCTGCTGCGCCCCGGCCGGTTCGACCGCATGGTCCTGGTGCTCCCGCCGGACGCGCCGGCGCGCGAGTCGATCCTGCGCCACTACCTCGAGGGGCGGCCCGTCGCGGGCATCTCGCTGTCGTCGATCGTGGACCAGACCGACGGGTTCTCCGGCGCCGACCTGGAGCACCTGTGCGCGTCGGCCGCCGAGAAGGCGATGATGGACTCGATCGCCTCGGGCGAGGTCCGCCCGATCACCATGGACGACGTGCGCGCCGCGTTGTCCGAGGTGCGCCCGTCGACGACGGCGTGGCTCCACTCCGCGCGCAACGTCGTGTCGTTCGCCAACAACGACGGGCGCTACGACGAGCTGGGGGCCTACCTGCGGTCGCGCCGGATGCTGTGAGCACCGGTCCCACGCCCCGCCCGGCGCAGGACCCGGTCGGCGGCCACGTCACGCGCGCCGAGATGCTGGTCGACGCCGGCCGGCCGGAGCAGGCGCTCGAGGGGATCGAGGCCGCGCTGGCCGAGCACCCGGACGACCTCCGCCTCCACCTGACGTCGGGGTGGCTGCACCTGCGGCTGCAGCGCTCCGCGGACGCGCAACGCATCCTCGAGCAGGTCGTGGCGGGCGCCCCGGACTACGGGCAGGGGCACGTGCTGCTGTCCGTCGCCCTGCAGAACCGCGGTCGGCTGACCGAGGCGCGCACCGCCGTCGAACGCGCGGTCGAGCTCCAGCCCGACGACGCCGCGACCCTCGTGCAGCACGCCGACGTGCTGACGAGCGGTCGGGTGCGGCGCGCGGACCGCGCGCTGGCGATGGACCGGATCGGCCGGGCGCTCGAGCTCGAGCCGGAGAACCCGAGCCGCCTGCTGGGCGCGGCGTCGATCCACGCCAAGCTCGGGGAGCGCGACCGCGCCCGTGAGCTCGTGCGGCAGGGCCTGGCGACCTCCCCGGAGCACGAAGGGCTGCTCTACGCGGACGCCCAGCTCGCGGCGGACGACGGGCAGCACTCCCGGGCGCTCGTCGGGGTCCTCTCGCAGAACCCCGAGCACGCCGAGGCCGGCTACGTGCTGTTCCTGCGCGTCTGGCAACGGCTGCTCGCGCCGATGGACACCGCGATCGCCGTCCTGGCCGCCGCCGCGCTCCTGGTGGCGTGGACCATGCGGAACAGCATGCTCGGATTCTTCGTGATCTGGGCCGCGGTCCTCGCCGTGGTGCTCGTCGTCTCCGCCCTGCGATCCTGGTCGGTGCTGCGGCACGTGCCCCGCGCGCTGGTGCGCCGCAGCCTGCTCGACGGCACCTGGGCCGGTCGACTCGGCACGGTCGGGCTGGTCGTGGCGTGGACGGCCGCGGTCCTCGCGCCGGTCGCCCTTCTCGTGGTGCGCGATGCCGTCGCCGTCCGGTGGCTCCTCGTCCTCCTCGCGCTCTCCCTGCTCCTGGCAGGGACGGGCTCGGTCATGCTGCGGCGCACCATGCTGCGGCACGGCCGGGAGTCCGGCTACCTCGGGGCGTCGGAGGTCGGGCTCGCGCGCGCCGCCGCGATGCGCGGCGGGTACGGGAAGGCCTCGGCCGCCCGGTGTCTGCTGGTCGTGCTCGTCGCCCTCGTCGGTGCGGCGTCCGCGCCGGGCGCTGCCCGCCCGGACGCGCTGCCCGTCGCCGCTCTCGGCGGGGTCGTGTGGGTGCTCCCGCTCCTGCTGTGCCTCTGGCAGCTCCGCGGGCTCGACGCCGCCCTGCGAGGGGAGGGCGCCGAGCCTGCCGCCACCGAGGGGGCCGGACGTCGCGGCCGCGGCACGGTCGGTCTCGTGTCCCTTACCCTGACGACCGCGGCCCTCGGCGCCGTCGGCCTGCTCGCCGTCGTGCACGTTCCCGTCCTGCCGAACGAGCACGACGCCGACGGGAGATACGTCGCGACACCGGGGTCCGGTGGGTCGACCTCGTGCGCAGGCTCGCGCTACACCCGGATCTCCTGCGTCCTGCGGGAGAACCGGGAGCGGACGGAGCAGTGGGAGGATCGCGAACCCGTCGACATCCCGACGTTCGACGTCCCCACCCTCGACCTGGACATCCCGGACATCGAGATGCCCGATGTCCCTGACTTCGAGGCTCCCGAGCTGGAGGGCCCGGACGGCGGCTGACCGCCGTGGCGGGCCGACCGGCTCAGAGCAGCTCGACGCCGTCGGCCTGCGGCCCCCGGTCGCTCTGACGCACCTTGTAGCGGACCCGGTCGCCCTCCTCCAGGACCTCGGAGCCCTTCACGACCGACACGTGCACGAACAGGTCCTCGCCCCCGGCGTCCGGGCTGATGAAGCCGAACCCGCGGTCCGCGTCGTAACGCGCGATGGTGCCCTCGCCGCCACGCACCGGGCGGCCGGAGGCCGCGGGACGGCCCGACCGGCCCCTGTCCGTGCCGCGGTCAGCACCTCGGCCCGCGCCGCGGTCAGTGCCACCGCGGGCACCGGAGCCGCGCACGAGCCGCACGTTGCGGGCGTTCGGCCCCTTGTCGCCCTCGACGACGTCGTACGTCACGCGGGCACCCTCGGCGAGCTCGGTCAGTCCGCCGCTCAGTGCCTTGACGTGGACGAAGATGTCGCCGCCACCCGCCTCGGGAGCGATGAAGCCGAAGCCCTTGACCTCGTCGTACCAGGTCACGGTGCCGTCGGCACCATCCGAGGGCACGGCACCCCGGGCCGCTTGCGCCGCGAGCGGCAGCAGGTGGTCCGCCTGCGGGCCCTTCTCGCCGTCGACGACGAGGAACGCCACCCGCTGCCCCTCGATGATCACCCCGCCCCCGACGATGGCGGAGCTGTGCACGAAGATCTCGCCGCGACCGTCGTCGGGCGTGACGAAGCCGTACCCCTTGGCCGGCTCGTACCAGGAGACGGTCCCGAGCACGCCCGCGGCGGCGTCGGCGGCCCGGTCGCCCGTGACACGGACGCGGCGCGCCTGCGGACCACGATCACCCTCGCCCACCTCGAACTCGACGGCCTGCCCCTCGCGGAGCACCTTCGGCCCGTCGTCGCCGACGATCTCGGACGCATGCACGAACAGGTCCTCGGCCTCGTTGCCGAGATCGATGAAACCGAACCCTCGGTCGGTGTCGAACCATCGGACGGTTCCCTGGGGCACTGTGAACTCCTTGTCTCGGAAAAAGCTGCTGCCCCCAGTGTCCCTGACGCCAAGCGCACCCGGTTCACCCGCCTGCTCACCACCCGCCGACAACGACCCCGACGAGATCGCCCGGTGGATGTCCCAGGGGCCCGAGGCGGCGGACGACGAGCTCGGGTCCCTGTCGTCGCTGGTCGGCAGGTCGGATCCGGCACCGGCCGACACCGACGGCATCTCCCTGGCGTACGACGCACCGGCCACGATCACGGGAGTCCGGCTGACCTGCCTGGGCGAGGGGACCTTGGAGTTCACCGTGCACATGGACGGGACGGGGAGCGGCTCTTCGCGCACGGTCACCGATGTCCCCGGCGGCCCGGACGCGCACGAGGAGTCGCTCTCGGTGACCGAGGTCACCGAGGTCCGGGTCACCGCGACGGGCGCCGACCGTGACGGCGCCTGGCGCGCCGTCGTGCTCGGGCACGAGCAGGGCTGAACCTCCTCGGCCTGCCGAGTCACCGCAGTGATGGGACGGTGGTTCCACGACGGTCGGCTGCAGAGGGAGGTGTCGCCCGATGACCGGGCAGGACCTCTCGCTGCTGGCCGCGATCCTCGCGGTGGCGGCACTCGTGGGCCTGGTCGCGACACGGCTGCGTCAGCCGCTGATCGTCTCGTTCATCGGCGTCGGGATCCTGGTCGGCCCGGTGGGCACGGGGTGGGCCACCGACATCGAGGAGATCGAGCTGCTGGGGCACCTCGGGATCACGATCCTGCTGTTCCTGGTGGGCCTGAAGCTCGACCTCCACCTCATCCGCACCACCGGTCCGGTCGCCCTCGCCACCGGCCTCGGACAGGTGGCCTTCACCGCGGCGATCGGGTACGGCATCGCCCTGGCGCTCGGCATGGACCACGTCACGGCGATCTACGTCGCGGTGGCCCTGACGTTCTCCTCGACGATCATCATCGTCAAGCTGCTGTCGGACAAGCGCGAGATCGACGAGCTGCACGGGCGCATCGCCGTCGGCTTCCTCATCGTGCAGGACCTCGTCGTGGTCCTCGTGATGATCGCCCTGACCGCCTTCGGGCAGGAGACCAGCGACAACGTCGCGCTCGACGTCGTCCTCGTGATCGGCAAGGGTGTCGCGCTGCTGGCCGGGGTCGCCCTGACCATGCGGTACGTGATCCCCCGCCTGCTCCCCCACGTGGCCCGCTCCCAGGAGCTGCTCGTGCTCTTCGCGATCGCCTGGGCGGTCTCGATCGCCGCGACGAGCGCCTGGCTCGGGTTCAGCACCGAGGTCGGCGCGTTCCTCGCCGGGATGTCCCTGGCCTCCACCCCGTTCCGTGAGGCCATCGGTGCACGGCTGGTGAGCCTGCGCGACTTCCTCCTGCTGTTCTTCTTCCTGGCGCTCGGTGCGCAGCTGGAGTTCGCCGACGCCTCGCGACAGCTCGGCGAGGCCGCCGTGCTGTCGGCGTTCGTCCTCGTGGGGAACCCGCTCATCGTGCTGGTCATCATGGGGTTCATGGGATACCCGGTGCGGGTGTCGTTCAAGGCCGGGCTGACCGTCGCCCAGATCAGCGAGTTCTCCTTGATCCTCGCGGCGCTCGGGCTCAGCCTGGGGCACATCACCTCCGTGACGGTGAGCCTCATCACCGTCGTCGGGCTGATCACCATCGGTGCCTCGACCTACATGATCCTGTACTCCCAACCGCTGTTCGAGAAGCTGCAACCGGTGCTGGGGATCTTCCAGCGTGACTCCGCCCGCCGGCACACGGTCCCCGACGAGACGCCGGACGCCGACATCCTCGTCTACGGCCTCGGCCGGCTCGGCGGGCAGCTCGTGGACCGGCTCACGACCACCGGGACGTCCGTCGTCGCGGTGGACTTCGACCCCGACATCGTCAACGCCTGGAACCGTCGCGGTGTCACGGCGGTCTTCGGCAGCGCGGAGGACATCGACCTCCTGGAGTCGCTGCCCCTCGCCCAGGCGCGCTGGGTGGTGTGCACCGTCCCGTCGTCCGACGCGAACCTCACCCTGCTGCACGCCCTGCGCCACCACGGCTACCCGGGGCACGTCGCCCTGACCGCGCTGTCGGCCCGCGACGCGCGGCGCCTGGAGGCGACCGACGCCGACGTCGTCATCGAGCCGTACGCCGCGGCCACCGCCGCGGTGCTGGACCGCATCACCGACCGCCTCGGGGCGGACGACGAGCGCGACACTCCCTGAGGCACCACCCGAAGGAGGCACCTGTGAGCACCGTCCTGTTCTGCCCGGTGATGTTCAACCTGGCCGAGACCACCCGGATGATCCAGGTCGCCCGCGCCCTGGACCCTGCGCACTCACCGGTCTTCATGGGGTACGAGCACGACTACGTCGACCTGGTCCGCGACGCCGGCTTCCCCTACCGTGCGTGCCTGCCCGCCTGGGACCGGGCGCAGCGCGACCAGGCGCTGGCCTTCGACCAGGGGCGAGCGTTCCGCAGCCCGTTCACCACGGAGCTGGTGCGTGAGCGCGTGGCGGTCGAGCGCCTGGTGATCCGCAGGACCGGCGCCCGCGCCGTCGTGACCGGTTCCAACCTCACGTCCTTCCTCTCGGCGCGGGCGGAGGGCGTCCCGCTGTTCTACCCCGTCCCGTTCGCGCTGACGGCTCCGCAGGTCGAGCAGACGCCGCGGATGAGGTTCGTCGACGGCACGAGCGGTGCGGCCCGTCGTGCTGATCGAGCGGCGACGTCGGCCTTCCGCTGGGTATACACCGCCGCGCCGCTCGCGCCGCGGGCGTTCACGACAGTCGCCCGGGAGAACGACGTGCCCGAGCTGCGGACCGCGGCCTCGCTGCTGCGCGCGGACCACAACCTGCTCACCGAGATGGACTGGGAGCTCGACGGGTTCGACCTGCCGCACGACTTCGAGCGGGTCGGCCCGATCTTCGCCCACCTCGACGCACCACTGCCGCCGGTCGTCGAGGAGCTGGCCGCTGCGCCGGAGCCGCTGGTCTACCTCGGGCTCGGGTCGTCCGCGAGCCGGGACCTGGTGCTCAAGGCAGCACGGGCCCTCGGTCGGCTGCCGGTCAACGTCGTCGCGCCCGTGCGGCACTACCTCGAGGACGACGACGTCCTGCCCCCGAACGTGCACGTCACGGACCTGCTGCCCGCTCACCGCCTCGGCGGCCTGGTCGGCGCTGCCGTCCTGCACGGCGGGCAGGGCACCGTCCAGACGGCGTGCGCCACCGGGGTGCCGTTCGTCGGCATGGGCCTGCAGCCGGAACAGACGTGGAACGTGCGCCGGTGCGCCGAGCGCGGCAACGCCGTCGCGGTCCCGCCCCGACGCGTGAGCACCCAGGCCTTCCGCACGGCGGTGCACCGCGCGCTGTTCGACCCCGCCGTGCGGACGGCCGCCGCCGAGGTGCGGGAGGCCTACGCGGGCGCGGACGGCGCTGCGGCCACCGCGCGCATCATCGAGCGCGGGCTCGCCTGAACGTGAATCTCCCGGTGGTCAGGAAGTAGGGGGCCGGCGCGGGTGGCCGCCTGCCGTGGCGCAGGCCGCGTGCCGTTGCCCTCCACCACGAGGTCTGAGCGTGTGTACCGGTGGCAAACACGTGCAGGGCGTCGCCATCGGTGACCACAGCCGGGCCGCACACACCGGCCGCGTACCAGTCCTCGGCAGCGGCGTCGGTATCCAACAGCCGCTGCACGGGTGACCAGGAGGGACGTCCGGCCGGGCTGGCGGCCGCCTCGGTCGACCACAGACCCTGGGGAGGGAAGGGCTCGGTGCCGTACAGGTTCGTCCCGCGGGCGAGCACCATGCGCCACGACGCGCCGTCCCGGACGACCGTGTTGTCGAAGAACCCCTCCTCGACCGACGCGAACCGTTCCGGAGCCTCCCAGCGGACGCCGTCGTCGCTCTCGGTGTACCGCAGCTCGTAGTCCGGCCACTCACCGCGTCCGGTCTCGCCGATCGCCGACAGGAACCACATCCGCCACCGGCCGTCGGTGTGGACGACGAACGGTTCCAGCACGCTCGGCCGTGCCGCGTCGCCGGTGAGGACCGGGCCGGGGCGCCGTCGCCAGGCGCCGTCGCGGTGTTCGAGGCAACCGATCGCGTAGCGGCTCTCGGGACCCGTGATCTTCTGCGAGCGCCTCCCGGCGTAGTAGATCCGCTCCACCGTCTCGCCTTCTGCCCGGCCGACGGCGTAGCTCGGCGTGTGCATCCCCGCGGCGTCCCAGGCACGCCGGTCAGGTGGCGCACCGAGCTCGACCGCACGGCGACGGCGTCCGGTCACCAAGTGCCAGGAGTCGTCCGAGACCTTGGCACCCGCTGGAAGCCGGGCTTCGACGATGCGGACCACGAACCGGGTCGTGAACGCGCCGAGGAACATCGACCACCGCCCGGAGCGCAGGTGGACGTCGGGGTCGCTGACGCCGAGGATCCCGTGACCGGGGCGTGGGTGCTCGAGCATGCTGAACAACGGGCGTGCCTCAGCCAGGGTCCACTCGCTCGTCACCACGGACACAGCCTACGGACCGGTTCAACAGGTCGAGGCGGTCGGAGCGCGCAGCACGAAGACCTGTCGTGGCCGGTGCAGTTCTGGCATCAGAGCTGATGAAGATCTGGCACGGGCGTCGCGTGGACTCAGCACACGCGGGCGATCGCGAACCCGTCCCAACCCTTCGAGCCGACGGTCTGCAGCGCCGTCGCCTCCAGCCGAGGATCGTTGCCGAGGGCGTGCAGGAACGCTCGCGCTCCCAAGACGCTCGGGTCGTCGCTCGTGGGGTCGACGACGGCGCCGCGGCGCACCACGTTGTCACCCACGATCACGCTCCCGGACCGCGTGAGCCGCAACGCGAGCTCGAGGTAGGCGGCCATGTTCACCTTGTCGGCGTCGATGAACACGAGGTCGTACGGGTCGCTGCCCGCGTCGACCAGGTCTGACAGGACGTCGAGCGCCGGGCCGACCTCGACGTCGACCCGGTAGGCCAGGCCGGCGCGGTCGAGGTTCTCCCGCGCCACCGCTGCGTGCCGCGGGTCGAGCTCGACGGTGGTCACCCGGCCCTCGGGTCCGACGGCCCGCGCGAGCCAGATGGTGCTGTACCCGGCGAGCGTGCCCAGCTCCAGGACCCGTCGCGCGCCGGTCATCTGCGCCACGAGCGCGAGGAACGCGCCCTGGTTCGGTGCGACCTCGATGGCCGGCAGGCCTCGTTCCCGCCCGAGCTCGCGGGCACCGACGAGCGCGTCGTCCTCCTCCACGAGCTCGCCCACGAGATGGGAGTCGACGTCGCGCCACCGTGCCTCGTTGTCCATGCCTTGATCCTGGCACGCCGGCCCCGGGCGCACCGGTCGCCCGGCCCGGCTCGCTGCTGATCGCACCGGACCGACGAGCCGGCGCGACAACGCGTAAGAATCTGCTTACATATACCCATGGACGTCTTCGAGGCCCTCGGCGCACCGCACCGGCGCCGCATCGTGGAGCTGGTGTCCTCCGAGGAACGCACCGCCGGCGAGATCGCCGCGCACTTCGACATCTCCCGCCCCGGCGTGTCCCAGCACCTGACCGCCCTGGTCTCGGCCGGTGTCCTCATCGTCCGCAGGACCGGCCGCGAGCGCCGCTACTCCCTGCACGCCGACGCTCTCGCCGAGGCGGGCTCCTGGCTCGAGGCACAACGAGTCCGCTGGAACGACGCGCTCGACCGGCTCGAGCGCGAGATCGCCGCCGAGGATCTCGGCGCAGCACCCGACCAGAGAGGCACACCATGACCACGCTCGACACCGCCCGCGGCACCCTGGGTCTCGACCCGTCCGGGACCGCGCAGATCCAGTTCGTCCGGCACCTGCCCGTGCCGCCCGAGCGCGCCTGGGCCTGGCTCACCGACCCGGACCTCCTGCAGCGATGGCTGCCGGGCTGCCGCATCGAGCCGCGCGTCGGCGGCACCGCCCTCTTCGACTTCGGGGAGGAGGGCACGGCCACCGGCGAGGTGACCGCCGTCGACGAGCCCGGGCTGCTCGAGCACACCTGGGTCTGGGAGGGCGTGCCGGACTCGCTGGTGCGCTGGGAGCTGCAGGCCGACGACGGCGGCACGCGGCTCACGCTGACCCATGCGGACGTGGCCTCGGGCCCGGCACCGGAGTTCGCCGTCGGCTGGCACGTGATGCTGGACGCCCTCGGTCTGGCCACCGACGGCGCGGACGACCCCGTCGGGGCCGCGTGGTCCCGGCTCGAGCAGGTCGTCCCCTTCTACAACGCCTGACGGGGCGGCGGGCGACCCGGACGGCGAGGCCGGCGGCGGTGCGCGAACGGTAGGTTCGGCGCATGACTGCTGACACCCTGGCCGGGCAGGGCCGGTCCACGCTCGAGCGCTGGGGACGCCGCGCCTGGGCCTTCGTGGGCCTGGCCCTCGCCGCCATCGCGGTCTACCTCGGCACCTCGATGATCTCCGGGCTCGTCATCCCGCTGATCGTCGCCCTCGTCGTCGGGGCGCTGTTCGCCCCGCTGTGCTCGCGGCTCGCCCGCTGGATGCCCCGGCCGCTCGCCGCCGTCGTCGTCCTGCTCGGCCTGCTCGCCGTGGCCGTCGGGACGGTCGGCATGGCGGTCCACGGCGTCGTGCAGCAGGCCACCGAGATCGGCAGCCAGCTCACCGAGGGCTTCGAGGCCGTCCGGGCCTGGGCCGGAGACCTCGGCGTCGCGCTGCCGGACGTCTCCGACGGGGAGACCGCCGGGCTCCCCGAGTGGGGCACCATGCTGCTGTCCGGCTTCACGGCACAGCTCGGCAACGTCTTCTCCGGCACCGCCGCGCTCGCGATGGGGACCTTCGTGGGGCTCTTCCTGCTCTACTTCATCCTCGCCGACTGGGACCAGCTCATGCGCTGGACCGCGCGCAACGTGGGCGTCGCGGAGGACGTCGGCGCCGGGATCATCGGCGACGGCACGTGGGCGATGCGTCGCTACTTCCTGGCGCTGACGGTGTCGAGCGTCGTCGTGTCGATCCTCGTCGGCGCGGCCGCCTGGCTGCTGGACCTGCCGCTGGCGTTCACGATCGCGGTCGTCACGTTCATCACGTCCTACGTGCCGTTCCTCGGCGCGATCGTCTCAGGCGCGTTCGCCGTCCTCATCGCGCTCGGCTCCGGCGGCGTCGTGCCGGCGCTGGTGATGCTCGCCGTGATCCTCATCGCCCAGAACGCGGTCCAGACGATCATCCAGACCTTCATGACCCAGGGCGCCCTGAAGATGCACCCCATCGTCATCCTGGGCTCGACGATCGCCGGCGGGGCGCTGTTCGGCCTGCTCGGGGCGGCGCTGTCCACCCCCGTGGTGGCGATCCTCATCAAGATCGCCGAGAGGTTCCGCACGCTCGAACGTTCCGCTGCGGGCCCCGTCGACGACGCCGATCCCGCCCCCGACCGCGTCGCACCGGGCACGGCGGCGCACGACTAAACTCGGGCGATGCTCTCCTCGCTGCGCCGCGCCCTCGCCGGTCTCTTCTGGCGGCTCAGCCGATGGTCCCTGCGCAGCGAGCCCGTGCCGGAGCGCTCCGGCATCCTCATCGGCGCCCCGCACACCTCCAACTGGGACTTCGTGCTGATGCTCGCCATCTCGTGGCGCCTCGACATGGACATCCGCTGGCTGGGCAAGCACACGCTGTTCAACGGCTGGAAGGGTCCGCTGATGCGCGCCCTCGGCGGCATCCCCGTGGACCGGCGCGACCCGTCCCGCGTGGTGAACGACGTCCTGGAGCGGGTGGGCCGCGGCGAGGTCTTCCACCTGGTGGTCACCCCGGAGGGTACCCGCTCGGGCGACGGCTGGAAGTCCGGCTTCTACCGGATCGCGCGCGAGGCGCACCTGCCCGTGACCCTCGGGTACGTGGACCGCACCACCCTGACGACGGGCCTCGGCCCCACCCTGGAGCTCACCGGGGACGTCACCGCCGACATGGACCGCGTGCGCGCCTTCTACGCCGACAAGTCCGGGTACAACCCGGCGCTGCGCACCGAGCCCCGGCTGCGCTCGGAGCCCGGCGACGCGTGACGCCTGCACGGCGGCGGGCCCCGCGCGGCACCTGACGCTAGGCTCGCCGCCGTGCCGCTCCCCCTCACGCTGCCCGACGGCGTCAGCCTGCGTCTGCTGCGGCGCGGTGACGGGGCCGCGCTCGCCCGGGCCTACCTCCGCAACCGTGCCCACCTCGCCCCGTGGGAGCCGGAGCGCAAGGAGGCGTTCTTCACGCCCCCGCGCCAGGAGGCTCAGGTCCTCGCCGCGCTCGGCGAGCACGAGGCCGGACGCCAGTGGCCCCTGGTGCTGGACCGCAGCGGCGAGATCGTCGGCCGGGTGAACGTCACCGACGTCGTCGGCGGCGCCTTCCAGAACGGGCACCTCGGCTACTGGGTCGACGGCGTGCTGGCCGGCCGGGGGATCATGACCGCGGCCGTGCGGGCGACCGTCGGCCTGGCCCGCGACGACCTGGGGCTCCATCGCCTCCAGGCGGCGACCCTCGTCCACAACACGGCGTCCCAGCGGGTGCTGGAGCAGGCCGGGTTCGCACGCATCGGCCTGGCCCCGCAGTACCTGCACATCGCCGGGAGCTGGCAGGACCACCTGCTCTTCCAGCGGATCCTGACCGGGGACGGCGAAGGTCCCGCCTGACCTCGGGGAAGTGGTCAGGCGGGACCCGTGGACATCACGACTGGGCGTGCGCCACGATCACCGGGCAGGGTGCTTCTCGCCCGAGCTTGTCGGCGACGGACCGCAGGACGCGACCCATCACGGCGGAGTGCCGACGGCCGCCGACCACGACCAGGTCGTGCCGGCCGAGCCGCGAGGCCACGACGTCGCCGCTGGAGCCGTGCTCGACCTCGACGGTCCACTGCACCGTCGGGTACTTCTCCTCCCAGCGCCTCATCTCGTCGTGCAGGCTGGCGAACGCCTCGTCGCGGTACTCGTGCACCCACCCGCCGGCCATCGCGTACGGACCGGCGAGGAACTCCTCGGTGAGCGCGTGGACGGCGACCAGGGGCGCTCCCGCGCTGCGCGCCTCGTCGAAGGCACGGTCGAGCACGCGACCCAGGTGGTCGTCGAACTCCACCGCGGCGACCACCCGCCACACCGGTCCCACGACGTCGGCCGCGGACGACGACTGCAGCGCGACGGGGTCGTTCGGCACGACGGCGACAGCACCGCGAGACATCGCGAGCACCGCCGCGGACACCGAGCCGAGCACGATACGGTCCAGCGCGTTCAGACCGCGCCGCCCGACGACGACCAGGTCGCTGGCAGCAGACCGTTCGACCAGCACACCGGCGGCAGCGCCCTCGACGATCTCGCCGTCGACGTCGTCCGCCTCCGGCACCGCGCCCGGCCGTTGGCGCCGCAGGTCGGCCAGGTGTTGCCTCGCGTGGTCGAGGACCTCGTCGGCGCCGGCCCGCAGCGCCTCGGGCCCGAAGCCGTAGCCGTCCACCAGAGGCGTCGTGGTCACCTCGTAGGCGGTCAGCACCGTCAGCCGTGCCCGGCGACGGACCGCCTCCGCGGCGGCCCACTCGAGCGCCTGGACCCCGGCCGACGAACCGTCGACCCCGACCACCACTCCGTACCTCTGCGTGTTCATGGCGTCCTCCCTCTCTGAGGACTCCAGTACGCCACGTGGGCGGGCACCGGCAGAAGGGGCCCTCGGCCCGGACGTGCGGGACCAAGGTCCCGGGCCGGACAGCCGAGGCACCGCTAGCGTGAGGGCATGACCGACGACGCGGACCTCCTGCTGGGAGCGGTGCTGTCGGTCGGGCGTGGTCTCGACCTGGAGACCACCCTGCACCGGGTCGTCCAGGCGGCGGCCGACGTCGCGGACGCGCGCTACGCCGCCCTCGGGATCCTCGGCGAGGACGGGCAGATCGCGCAGTTCCTCACCGTCGGCCTCACCGAGGACGAGATCCGCGCCATCGGCCCGTACCCGCGGGGGCGCGGGCTGCTCGGCGAGCTGATCCGGCACCCCGTCCCGCTGCGCCTGCCCGACATGGCCGCGGACCACCGCTCGGTCGGGTTCCCCGACCACCACCCGCCGATGCGCACCTTCCTGGGCGTGCCGCTGCAGGTCCGAGACAGTGCGTTCGGCAACCTCTACCTCACCGACAAGCGCGGCGGGCACGAGTTCACCGCCGAGGACCAACGGCTCGTGGAGGCCCTGGCCTCGGCGGCCAGCGTCGCCGTCGAGAACGCCCGCCTCTACGACGAGGCCCGCCTGCGCGAACGGTGGGCGCACGGCAACGACGAGATCTCGCGCCGGGTCCTGGAGGGCGACGCACCCCGGGAGGTGCTCGACGCCGTCGCTCGCGAGGCGCTGCAGGTCGCCGCCGCGGACGTCGCCGTGCTCGCCACCATCGACGACGAGGCACCCGACCGCTTGGGTGTCCGCTCCGCGCTCGGGCCGGGCACCGGCGGGCTCGTCGGCACCGAGGTCACCCTGGAGGGCACCTTCGCCGCGGAGGCCTACACCTCCGGGCGGCCGGTCGTCACGCACGACGCCGCCTCGGACCAGCGTCAGATGATCTCGTTCAACCCGCCCAGCGTCGTCGGGCCGCTCGCCGCGCTCCCGCTCGGGGGCCCGGGCCGGACGATCGGCGTCCTCACGGTCGGGCGTCGGCTCGGCACCCCGCCGTTCCCGCGGGTGGTCGTCGACGCGCTGGCGGCGTTCGCCGCCCAGGCGGCGGTCGCGCTCGAGCTCGCCGAACGTCGGCGCGACGCCGAACGGCTCGCGGTCGTGCGCGACCGGGACCGGATCGCCCGCGACCTGCACGACCTGGCGATCCAACGCCTGTACGCCACGGGGCTGTCGTTGGAGGGCGTCGGCCGACGGCTGCAGGACGACGCTCCCGCCGACGCCGAACGGGTCGACCGGGCGGTCGACGACCTGGACGAGACGATCAGCCTCATCCGCACCACCATCCGCGGGCTGCGACCTTCCACCGGCAGCGGGCGTCGCGTCGGGGTCCGGGCCCGGCTCGTCGCCGAGACGGACGCCGCCTCCCGCACCCTCGGCTTCACGCCGGCGCTGCACATGGCCGGCCCCGTGGACACCCTCGTGCCCGCGGACGTGGCGGACCACCTGGTGGCGGTGCTGCGCGAGGCGCTGTCGAACGTCGCCCGCCACGCCGGGGCTCGTCGCGTGAGCGTGGACCTTCTGGCCGGGGACGACGTCACCCTCACGGTGCGCGACGACGGGCGCGGCCTGCCGGACGGGGCGCAGCGCAGCGGACTGGCGAACCTCGAGCGTCGCGCGCAGGAGCTGGAAGGGTCCTTCGGCGTCGAGGCCGCCGGACCCGGGACGCTGCTGCGCTGGAGCGTCCCGCTGCGCTCGTAGCAGCGGCGGGGGCCGAGGGCTGCCTGCTCGGCGGCGCCGGCTCAGGGCCGTTCGAGGCGGGTGGCGAGCACGGCCGCCTGCACCCGCCGCTCCAGGCCCAGCTTCGCCAGGACGCTGGACACGTAGTTCTTGACGGTCTTCTCCGCCAGGTACAGCTCGGCACCGATCTGGCGGTTGGTGAGGCCCTGCCCGATGAGCGCCAGCACCCGGCGCTCCTGGTCCGTCAGGTCCGCCAGCGGGTCGGCGTCCGGCTGGTCCTGGGCGCGCATGCGCTCCATCACCAACCGGGCCGCCCGCGGGTCCAGGGTGGACCCGCCGGCCGCGACCGTGCGGATCGCCGACAGCAGGTCGTTGCCGCGCACCTGCTTGAGGACGTACCCCGCCGCGCCGGCGAGGATCGCGTCGAACAGCGCCTCGTCGTCGTCGAACGACGTGAGCATGAGGCAGGCGACGTCGGTGGTGGACCGCAGCTCGCGGCACACGCTGACGCCGTCGCCGTCGGGGAGCCGGACGTCCAGCACGGCGACGTCCGGCCGCAGCGCCGGGATGCGGGCCAGCGCTGCGGAGGCGGACCCTGCCTCGCCGACGACCTCGAGGTCGGGTTCGGCCTCGAGGAGGTCGGCGACACCACGGCGGACGATCTCGTGGTCGTCCACGAGGAAGACCCGCACGGGCTGCTCGCTCATGGCGACCACGCTACGCACTCAGCGCAGGATCGGGTAGCGCTGGACCAGGTCCGTCGCGGCCCAGCGACGCCCCAGGCCGAGCGTGTCGCCCGCGGCGACGGCGGCCAGGCCGATCAGGAGGACGGCCTCGATGAGGTGGTCGTCCAGGAACGGGTTGACCTCGATGGGCAGCGCGGCCATCCACATCATGACCAGCATGACGGCACCCGAGACGGCGGCGACGCGCATCCCGATCCCCAGCGCGAAGGCCAGGCCGATGCCGAGCAGGCCGAGCATGAACAGCCAGTCGACGACGGCGACGCCGGCGAGCGCCCCGAAGAACCCGGCGAACGGGCCCTCGACGTTGCTGAGGAACCCCATCGTCGGCGAGCCGCCGGCGACCCAGGCGTTCTCGGCCGGCGTCGCCAGCCCCAGACCGAACGTCTTGTCCGCGAAGGCCCACAGGAACTGGAAGGCGATGAGCAGGCGGAGCACCGCGAAGGTGTACGCGGCGGCGGGCGAGAGCCCGGTGTGCTCCGGCGTGGTGGGGATCGACTGCGGACCCCGGACGGCGGTGGTCATGATGTCCTCCTCTGGCCGGACGACCCGGCTCCCGTCACGCGGGTCGATCCCGTGCGACGAGACCAGCGTCGCCGTCGGGCACCGGGTGGCGGCAGGGTGGAACGGCCCTGACCTGGGGGTACGTCGGCCCACGGAGCAGGGACCAAGGTCCCGATCCGGGCACCGCCCTCCCTACCCCCGGGCGGACGGTGCGGGGATCACGGCCACCACCTGCGGTGCGGTGAGGACCACCGGCCGGCGACGGCGCCGCCGCACCAGCAGCACCGGCACGAGCACCAGCAGGGCGAGCAGGAGCAGCCCGCCGACGACGACGCCGAGCCCGACCCACAGCGCCCGGTCCGCCTGCGTGGTGGCCTCGTCCGCGAGAGCCGACGCCCGGTCGAGCTCTCCGGCGTCGAGGGCGGCACGCGACTCGGCCGCCAGCTCCTCGACGTCGAGCAGCGTCTCGCCGAGCTCGGTGACGGGGTCGCCCTGGGCGGCGACCGCGTCGGAGACGTCGCTGACCTGCTCGATCGTGGCGGCGGCCTGCGGCAGCAGGGTCGCGAGAGCTCGGTAGTCGGTGGCGTCCTCATAGGCGGCGCGGACGGTCTGCGGCACGTCGAGCCCGGTGGTCTCTGCGGCGTCCTGCACCTCGACGGCGGCCGCCGCGACCGGTTCCAGCGTCTCGACGGCGGTGGCCGCCTCGGCGAAGTCCCAGTCGGTCATGGCGCGCCGCAGCCCGCGCGGCGGCTGCCACGCGCCGTCGGCCTCGTCGAGGTCGGCGTAGGCCGCGCGGGCGTCGGTGCGCTCGGCGAGCACGTCCTTCTCGCGACCGTCGACGACCCACTTCTCGTAGACCTCCGTGCCGTCCACCCCGCCGCGCTCGGCGACGAGGTCGAGGAACCGCTGCCAGTCCACCCGACCACGGTTCTCCCGCGAAGCGGGCAGCTCGTAGGCGCCCTCGCCCGCGTAGGCGGCGGACAGGACCTCGGTGAACACGTCGTCGTCGAGGTCTCCGAGCATGGTGTGCACCGCGACGTACGAGGCCGCGTAGGCGTACGTCTCGGTGTCCGGCTCGCGCTCCGACTCGGTCCACTCCAGCAGCGGCAGGGCAGCCTTGGACCCGCGCTTGGGGGCCTTGCGCGGTTCGCCCTCGCCGCCGACGGCGTCGATCACCCGGTGCGCGGTCGTCTCGGTCAGCCCCTCGTAGAGCCAGCGTCCCTCGAACCGGGTGTCGTCGATCCAGGCGTGACCGAGCTCGTGGAAGAGCGTGGCCTCGTCGAGCTCCTCGCCCAGCACGATCTCGTTGCCGGCGTCGTCGAACCAGGCGTAGCCGAGGACCATCGGGGAGACGTCCTCGCGGACGACGTCGATGCGTCCGGGCCACGGTGCACCGAGGTAGCCCTCCAGCACCGGCAGGCCCACCGTGATGCGGTCGGCGGCGAACTCCCGCCAGGCGTCGTCGCCGGGGAAGCTCTGCAGCGTCAGGGTGGCGTCCCCCACGGCGACCTCCTCCTCGTCGGCCTGCCCCGGGTCACGCACCGACACCGCGGCCCAGATGCCCCACTCGTCGGTGTGCCGGTCGAGGGAGTAGACGCTCCGCTTGCCCCGCCGCTCGGTGGTGAAGTCGGTGGTGGCGTCGAACGTCATCGATCTCGGCACCACCACCTCGACGCTGGTCCTGCCCGGGTCTCCGGCCGCCTGGGCGGCGAAGGTGGCATAGCCGGGTCCGACGCGCGTCCACCGCTCGGAGCGGATCGGCGACCCGCCGATCTCGTAGGTCCACTCGATCGTGCGCGTCCGGCCGTAGTTCAGTGCGGGGAACCTCGCGGTGGCCCGCCGGGTGTCGGGGTCCTCGGGGACGTCCTCGAGCCGGACGGTCAGCGCGGTGCCGCCGCTGGTGGCCCGCACGTTCTCCGCGCTGGCGGGCACCGCGACGGCATAGCCCTCGAAGTAGTACGTGTACCCGCCGCGGTTCGGGGTGACGTTGGTGATGGTGGTGGTGACCTCTGCGCTCACCCCGCCCTTCGCCGTGACGACGTACCGGGCGCGGGACTCCTCGGTGAGGCCGTCCACGGCCGACGCCGGCGCCACGGCGCCGGGGGCGACGACCAGCCCGCAGATCGCCAGGGCGAGCGTGAGCACACCGATCGTCGTGCGGTGGAGCAGGCGCCCCGATCGTCTCGTCCGGTCCGCGCGCGCCACGTCTGCTCCGTCGTGTTGATCCTGCGGCGACCCGGTGGCCACCGCGAGTGATGGTAGCGGGACCGCATTGACCGATCGGTATCTGAACCGTCTCCTCGGGTCGCGCGGCCCTCGCCGGTGCGGTAGACCGGAGACATCGGGTCTTGACATCGGGGGATGGCATGCAGAACGAGGCTGGGGCGACCACCATCGCACTCTTGACGGCGTGCACCGACCCGGACCTGGGCATCCGCTCACGGATCGTCCAGGAGCTTCTCGACGAGGCCGGGCAGGACCCGCAGCTCGCCCGTCAGGTCATGACGACCATGCTCACGGCGTCCGTGATGTCGCTGCGCGCCTACTCCGACGCGGCCGAGCGGGACCCCGCCGAGGTGCTGCAGGCGCTCGGCCTGTCCTGGTCCGCCCGCACGCTGGGCGTCTGACGGCGCCGCCGCCCGGCCGCGCTCACGACGGTCCGACGGCCGGCATCGTCAGTGCAGCCGGGTCGCCACCGCCTCGGCGTTGCGCATGACCCGCAGCATGTTGCGGCTGGTGAGCTGACCGAGGTCCTCGTCGGACCAGCCACGGTCCGCGAGCGCCTCCAGCAGGGCGGGGTACCCGGAGACGTCCGCCAGCTCGGGCGCGAACCCGTCCGCGCCGTCGTAGTCGCCGCCGAGGCCGACGTGCTCGATACCGGCGACCTCCCGCACGTGCTCCACGTGGGCGACGACGTCGTCGAGCCGGGTGGGCGGGGCCGGGTAGCGCTCGCGCCACCGGGAGAGGAAGGCGCTGAACCGCGGGTAGTCGCCACCGCGGATCCCCTCCGCCGTCGCCGCTTCGTCGGCTGCGGCCTTCCACCGTGCGACCTCGGGCGTGACGAAGTGCGGCACGAAGGTGACCATGCAGACACCCCCGTTGTCCGCGAGGCGTGACAGGACGTCGTCGGGCACGTTGCGGGACACGTCGCAGACGGCGCGTGCGCTGGAGTGCGAGAAGATCACGGGCGCCTCGCTGACGTCGAGCGCGGCGTGCATGGTGCCGACGGCGACGTGGGAGAGGTCGACGAGCATCCCCAGCTTGTTCATCTCGCGCACGACCTCGCGGCCGAAACCGCTGAGCCCGCCGTGGTCGCTCGGCACGTCGGTGGCGGAGTCCGCCCAGGCGGTGCTGTCGTTGTGCGTGAGGGTCATGTAGGACACGCCCAGGGAGCAGAACATGCGCAGCACCCCGAGCGAGCCGTCGATGGAGTGCCCGCCCTCGGCGCCGAGCAGGCTCGCGATCCGGCCGTGCGCCCAGGCCTCCTCGACGTCGTCGGCGCTCACCGCGAGCTGGAGCTGGTCGGTGTTGCGCGCCACCATGCGGTGGACGGCGTCGATCTGCTCCATCGTCGCGACCACCGCCTCCGCACCGGGCAGGGTGGTCGGCACGTAGACCGACCAGAACTGCGCGCCGACTCCCCCGGCGCGCAGCCGCGGGATGTCGGTGTGCGTGCGGCCCTTGGTGGAGCCGGAGATGTCGAGCCGGTCCCAGTCGTACCCGACCTGCTCACGAGCCTCCCACGCGAGGTCGTTGTGCCCGTCCCACACCGGTTGGTCGGCCAGGAGGTCCCGGACTCTTTCGCTCACCATGAGGCGACAGTAGCCCCCGTCAAAGTCCCGCACCGGACGGGTAGAGTGCTCGTCCCGGCCGCCGCAGCCGCGGTGCCGGCGCCGGGACGCTAGGAGCGCCGCCCGCGGAGCTTGTCGATCTCGCGGCGCTCCCGCTTGGTGGGCCGCCCCGCACCGCGCTCCCGCAGCCCGACGGCGGCACGCTCCTCCCGCGTCGGCACGGGTGGGCTCTGGTCGAGGTAGGCCTTGACGGCGATCGGCGCACCGACCCGCTTGGGGAGCAGCTCACGCACGACGACGACGCGCTCGCGCAGCAGGTCCCGCCACGTGATGCGGTCGCCGACCGCGACCGTGGTCGCCGGCTTGGCGACCTTGCCGTTGACCCGGACCCGGCCCGCACGCAGCGTGGAGGCGGCGACGGAGCGGCTCTTGAAGAGCCGCACCGCCCACAACCAGATGTCGACCCGCATCCGACCACTCTGCCACGGGCCGCCGTCGGCCCCTACCTCGCGACGGCTGCCGTGGCCAGGCGGGGGTCGTCCGCGGTGACCACGTGCCGCTCCCCGGTCAGCACGACCGTCGCACGCGGGGTCGCCGTCCCGGGCAGGTCTCGCCGGGCTGCCGCCTTCTCGTTCGAGATGGCCCCGCCGGTCGAGTCCTCGACGCCCTGCGACCCGTCGCCGTCGGTCGCGGCGGCGTGCGCGCCGACCCACACCTCGACCTCGCCCGGCTCGACGACCTTCTCGAGCAGACGGTCGGTGAAGGCGAACCGCGCGGTCGGCACGGAGAAGGCGACGACCGCCGACTCCCCCGGTGCCAGCACGACCCGCTCGTAGGCCAGCAGCTGCACCACGGGGCGCGGCAGCGAGCCGACGACGTCGCGCCCGTAGAGCTGCACGACCTCGGCACCCTCCGTGTCGCCGGTGTTGGTCACGCGGACGGACGCGGTGATCGACCCGTCGGTCGGCGCCGTGGCGTCGACGTCCAGCTCTCCGTGCTCGAACCGCGTGTACGACAGCCCGAAACCGAAGGGCCGCGTCGGCGTCGAGTCGGTCGAGGTGACGTCGCTCGGGCCGCCGAGGACCGGGTGCAGGTAGGTGTACGGCTGGGCGCCGGCGGACCGCGGCAACGAGACGGGCAGGCGGCCGGAGGGGTTGACCGAGCCGGTGAGCACCCCACCGATCGCGGTGCCACCCTCCTCGCCGGGGAAGAACGCCTGCAGCACCGCGGCGGGACGGCGGTCGCCGTCGAGCGCCCAGTCGATCGCGT
This sequence comes from Isoptericola halotolerans, assembly GCF_013149785.1. Lineage (GTDB taxonomy): Bacteria > Actinomycetota > Actinomycetes > Actinomycetales > Cellulomonadaceae > Isoptericola > Isoptericola halotolerans. Next base: position 33,385 of record NZ_JABEZU010000002.1, on the reverse strand, counting down.
ACGGGCGTCCCGAGACGACCGCCATCACTACGGGGGTGCCGGTGTCCACGAGCGCCTCGACGAGATGACGCTGCACGCCCGGCAGGTCGAGCGACTCGACGTCGTTCCCCTCGCCGACGGTCCCGCGCCCGAAGAGGCCGGCCTGGTCGCCGACGACGACGACGGCGACGTCCGCGGAACGTGCCGCCGCGACCGCCTCGCCGAAGCCGGAGGTGTCGTCGCCGTCCACCGCGCAGCCCCGGGCGTGCACCAGCGTGGGCTGGCGGACGCCCGCGTCGGCGAACGCTCCGCCCAACGCCTCGAAGACCGTGGGGATCTCGAAGCCGAGCGGGTGCTCGGGATGGTGGGCGAGCACGTGGTTGGCGAACGAGTAGCAGCCCATGAGCGCGTCGGCGCGGTGGGCGTTGGGCCCGACGACGGCGACCCGACCGGGCGCCGTGGGCCACCCGCGCAGCGGGAGCACCCCGTCGTTGGACAGCAGCACCACGGACTCCTCCGCCAGCCGCCGGGCGATCGCCCGGTGCCGTGGCGAGTCGAGGTCCACGACGGTGGGCGGCTCGTCGGAGAAGACGTCGAGGTCGAGCAGCCCGAGGTCTTCCTTCTGCACGAGCGCGCGCAGCACCGCCCGGTCGACGAGCGACTCGTCGACCCGACCGTCGCGGACCGCTGCGGCGAGCGGGGCGAGGAAGGCGTCACCCGTGGGCAGCTCGATGTCGAGACCGGCCTCGAGCGCCTGCCCGGCCGCGTCACCGCGATCGGCGGCGACCGCGTGCATGACCTGCAGGAACGCGACGCCGAAGTAGTCGGCGACCACCACGCCGTCGAACCCCCACCGGTCACGCAGGACATCGGTGAGGTACGCCTGGGCCGCGTGGTTCGGCACCCCGTCGAGGTCGTTGTAGGAGGCCATGACGGACCGCGCACCACCGTCCCGGACCGCCATCTCGAAGGGCGGCAGGTACGTGTCGGCGACCTCGCGCGGACCGGCGGAGACCGGGGCGTGGTTGCGCCCGGCCTGCGAGCCGGAGTAGCCGACGAAGTGCTTGAGGGTGGCGTGCACCCCGGCCGCCTGCAGCCCCTTCACGTACGCCGTCCCCACGGTGCCCACCACGTAGGGGTCCTCCGCGATGCACTCGTCGACGCGGCCCCACCGGGGGTCCTGCACGACGTCGAGCACCGGCGCGAGGCCCTGGTGGATGCCGAGGGTGCGCATCGACTCGCCGATCGCGGCACCCATCTCCTCGACGAGCGCCGGGTCGAACGAGGCGCCCCAGGCCAGCGGCGTCGGGAACGTCGCGGCCTTCCAGGCGGCGAGCCCGGTGAGGCACTCCTCGTGGACGAGCGCCGGGATGCCGAGCCGGGTCGACGCCTTGAGGCGGCGTTGCTCCTCCCACAGCCAGCGGGCCCGCTCGACAGGGTCGACGGGACGTGTGCCGTACACACGCGTGTAGTGACCGATCCCGTGCCGCGTGACCTCGCCCAGCCGGTCGGACCCTGCCTGGCCGGCGGCCATCTCGCCCTGCATCGGGGCGACGACCTCGCCGCCCTGGTCGAGCCAGTAGCCCACGATCTGGGCGAGCTTCTCCTCCAGCGTCATCTCCGCGTGGAGCGCGGCGACCCGGTCGGAGACCTGGGGCCAGGCGGGCGGGGTCTGCTGCGCAGCCTCGGTCGACATGCGGTCCTCTCTCTGCGCGGTCATCCCTTCACCGCGCCCTGCAGTCCGTTGACGATGCGCTTCTGCATGGCCAGGAAGAACACGAGCGCCGGGATCATGGCGAGCGTGGTGAAGGCGAACACGCCGGCGGTGTCGACCGAGTACTCCGTCGAGAAGTCCGCGACGCCGAGCGGCAGGGTCCGCATGTCGCCGCGCAGCAGCAGCAGCGGCAGGAGGTAGGCGTTCCACGAGCCGACGAACGCGAGCACGCCGACCGTGACCATCCCGGGCCCGGACAGGGGCAGCAGGATCCGCCAGAAGAAGCCGATCCGGCTGGTGCCGTCCAGCTGGGCCGCCTCCTCGAGCTCCTTGGGCAGCGCCATGAGGAACGGTCGCAGGATGACCACCGTGATGGGCAGCGCGAACGCGGCCTGCGGCAGGGCGACGCCCCACCACGTGTTCCCCAGACCCAGGTTCTGGGTGATGAGGATGAACAGCGGGATCACCGCCACCGTGGCGGGGAACAGCAGCCCGGCCACGAACACCATGAACAGCGCCTCGCGACCCTTGAACTGGTACCGGGCCAGCGGGTAGGCCGCCATCACCCCGAAGACCACGACGATGGCCGTCGTGATGACGGCGACCGCGATGGAGTTGAGGTTGAAGGTCCAGAAGTCGGGGTTCTGCAGGACCCCGATGTAGTTGTCGAAGATCCACGGGCTCGGCAGGCCGGCGGGGGAGTCGGCGAGCTGGAAGTTGCTCCGGAACCCGCCGAGCGCGCCGTAGACGACCGGCCCGAGCGTCGCGACGACGACGACGAAGGCGGCGGCGTAGACCGCCGGGCTGCCGCCTTGGAACTTGCCCGAGCTGCCTCGACGACGGCGCTCGGTCTGCTGGGGCGCGGTCTCGGGAGACTGCGTCTGCGTGGTCATCACGCACCTCCCTTGGTGTCACGCTTCATGATGAGTTGCTGGTAGAGCACCGCGAAGACCAGTGCGATGAAGAACAGCACCACGGAGGCGGCGCCGGCGATGCCGAAGTTGGCGCGGTTGGTGCCCTCGTTGACGAGGAAGATCGCCATCGTGCTCGTCGCGTTGGCGGGGCCGCCGCGGGTCATGATCCAGACCATGTCGAACAGCTGGAGCGACCCGATCATGGACAGGAACGCCCAGGTCCGGATCGTCGGGCCGAGCAGCGGGATCGTGATCTTGCGCTGCACCTGCCACCAGGAGGCCCCGTCGAGCTGGGCCGCCTCGTAGAGCTCGTCCGGCACGCCCTGCAGGCCGGCGAGGAAGAGGATCACCGCCAGGCCGATGTACTTCCACGTCAGGATGACGATGATGGTCCACAGCGCCAGGTCCATGTCCCCGAGCCAGCCCTGGGGCGGCGGGGTGAGGCCGATCGCCTCCAGGAGCGTGTCGATCACGCCGTACTGCGGCTGCAGCAGCTGGAACCAGATCACACCGGCCACGACCTCGGCGAGGACGTACGGCATGAAGATGATGGTCCGCAGCAGCCCTTGGCCCCACATCCTGCGGTTGAGCAGAAGGGCGATGGCGAGGCCCAGCGGCAGCTGGATGGCGATGGAGGACGCCACGATGATGAGGTTGTTGACCAGCGAGCCGATGAAGACGTCGCTGTTGAGGACCCGCGCGTAGTTGTCGAGCCCGACGAAGTTCTCCAGGGGTCCGATGCCGTTCCACCGGAACATCGACATCTGGACGGCCGTGATGACCGGCCAGACCACGAAGAGGACGAACAGCCCGAGGGCCGGCGCCACGAAGAACGCGATCTCCAGGCGCTTGCGTAGATCTGAGTGCGCCGCCCGCCGCCCCCCAGCCGACTGCCCGGCTGCCGGGCGACCCTGGCGGGTCGCACCGGCAGCCGGGCCGGAGGAGGTGGCAGACGAGGCGTCCGCGCTGGCGGTCACGTTGTCTGCCATCTCGGTCACTGCTCCTGCGCCGCAGCGTCCTCGATCGCGTCGACGATGTCCTGCGGACCCGCCTGGCCGGCGAACATGAGGGCGATCGCGTCGTTCATCGCACCGCCGACGGACTGGCCGAGACGGGTGTCGAGGTACAGCTGAGCCTGGCCGCCACCGTCACGGACCTCGATCAGCTGGCGCAGGCCCTCGTTGGAGAGGTTCTCGCCGGTGCCCGGGTAGGTGGGCAGACCCATGTCCAGCTCGGCGAAGCCGGTCTGGACCTCTTCGGTCAGCAGGTACTCGGCGAAGTCGACCGAGGCGTCGGGCGCATCGGCAGACACCGACCACGCGTCCCCGCCACCCATCTGGTCGGCAGGGTCACCGGCCTGGCCGGGGAACGTCGGGTAGGCGAACCAGCCCAGCCAGTCGGGCACCTCGCCGTCCTCGCGCAGCCCGCCCACGACACCGGGCTCCCAGTGTCCGGCGAGCTCCATGCCGACGCGCTCGGTGGCGAGCAGGCCGGAGGCCGACGTCGGGCCGGCCTGCGCACCCGTGGCAAGGAAGCCCGGGTTGAACGGCTCGGTCTCGAGAAGGTCCTCGAGGTTCTCCCCGGCCGTGATGAAGCAGCCGTCCGAGTAGTCACCGGTCTCGACCGCGGCCTCGACGGTGTCGAAGGGGCACTCGCGCACGACGTTGTAGTACCAGTAGTGCGCAGCGGGCCAGCCGTCGCCGGCACCGACGGAGACGGGGTCGATGTCCGCAGCCTTCAGCGCCTCGACGTAGCCGTTGAACTCCTCGATGGTCGGGTTCTCCGAGACCTCGTCGATCCCGGCCTCGGCGAAGAGGTCCGTGTTGTACCAGAAACCGACCAGACCCATGGAGAAGGGCAGCGCGTAGACGCGGTCCTCGACGGTGTACTGGCCCACGAAGGCGTCGAGCGTCCCGATGGTGTCGGCGGCGTCGTCGGTGAGGTCACGGACCAACCCACCCTCGACCTCACGCAGGAGCTCGCCGCCGCCACGGCTCATGTAGACGTCCGGGATGCCGTCGCCGGCCTGGAACGCGGCCTGCAGGCGCGTGAGCATGTCCTCGTGGTCCTGCGCCTGGACGTTGATCGTGACCCCGGGGTTCGCCGCCTCGAAGTCGGCGGCGACCTGGTCGTAGTACTCCTTGCCCTCACCGGTGTCGGAGTTGTGCCACCACTCGATGGTGACGTCCCCGCCCTCGGCGGCCTCGGTGGTGGTGTCGTCGGTGTCCTGGTCGGCCGTGCCCTGCCCAGCGCAGGCACCGGCCAGCAGGGCGACGGTCGCGCCGAGCGCGACAGCGCTCGCGCCTCTCATCTTCCTCGTCATCGTGGAACCCCTTGGTCGTCGTCGACAGTGGTACTTCGGTGGTGCTCTCCGGGCGGCCGAGCGGTGCTCCGCTGCCCGTCCGAGACCTACCCTCGCAGCCGCCGGCGGGATCCGTCAATCGTTTTCGATAACGGTTTCGATACATCCCGCCCCCGTTCGTCGCGATCCGGTGTTGCCGGATACTGTCGTCCTGTGAGCACCGCCGCCGAACAGCCTCGCGCTGGAACCCCCGTCGGACCCATCGTGGGCCGCGTGACGATCTCCGACGTCGCGCGCGTCGCCGGCGTCTCCGTCGCCACGGTCTCCAAGGTCGTCAACAACCGCTACGGCGTCGCACCCGCCACCGCCGAGCGCGTGCTCGGCGTCGTCGCGGATCTCGGCTACGAGTCCTCCCTGGTCGCGCGGAGCCTGCGCCGGCAGTCCACCAACGTGGTCGGCGTCCTGGTCGCCGAGTTCGAGCCCTACTCCACCGAGCTGCTCAAGGGCATCTCGTCGGCCGTCGACGGCACCGGCTACGAGCTCCTCGCCTACTCCGGGGGCACCGACGGCGGTGCCATCACCGGCTGGGAGCGTCGCTCCCTGTCACGGCTCGCCGGCACCCTGATCGACGCCGCGATCGTCGTCACCCCGACCATGGTGCTGTCGGAGGCGAACGGCATCCCGGTGGTCGCCATCGACCCGCACACCGGGCCCGAGGGCACCCACACGGTCGACTCCGACAACACCACGGGGTCCCGTGAAGCGGTCGAGCACCTCCTCGGGCTCGGCCACCGCCGCATCGCCCACCTGGGTGGACGCCCCGACCTCGAGTCCGCCAGGCTGCGCGAGCTCGGCTACCGCCAGGCCCTCGAGGCCGCCGGCATCACGGTCGACCAATCCCTGATCCGGGTCGGCGGCTACCGGCCCAACACCGCCGACACCCCGGCCCGTGAGCTGCTCGCGCCGAGCCGGGGAGAGCGGCCCACGGCGGTCTTCGCTGCGAACGACCAGTCCGCCATCCACGTCGTCGAGGTCGCCCAGGACCTCGGCCTGCGCGTGCCCGAGGACCTGTCCGTGGTCGGCTTCGACAACGTGCCCGAGTCGCTGACGACCACGCCCGCGCTGACCACCGTGGCGCAGCCCCTGCACGAGATGGGCGCCGAGGCGCTGCGGATGGTGCTCGACCTCCTGGAGGGATCGGCTCGCGAGCAGCACCTGCGCCTGCCCACGTCCCTCGTGGTCCGAGGGAGCACCGGGCCCGCTCCCTCGGAGAAGAACGTTCGCGACCGCGGAGCAGACGGCGCACGCTGAGCTCATGAGCACCGGCACGACGGCGTGGCGCATCCTCGGCGTCCCCTGCCCCGACACTCTCGAGGCGCCGGAGGCCTGGGCCCACCACGGCATCGCCGCGCTCGAGGCCGCGGCGCAGCGCGCCGACCTCGGCGACGCGGACACCGCACCGACCGCCGCCGCCGTCCTCGCCGACCTCCACCACCAGGAGCACGAACGCACCGTCCGCCTGGTCGCCGTGTCCCCCGACGACGACGGCCGCCACGTCATCGGCGCCGCGACGCTCCGCGGGGACCTGCGCGACAACCCCGACTGGGCCGACCTCGATGTCGTCGTGCACCCGGACCACCGACGCCAGGGCCTCGGCACCGCCCTCGCCGACCGGATCGAGGCGGAGGCCGCCGCCGACGGCCGACCCGTGCTGGTCACCGAGGTCATGTACCCCGAGCCCGCACCGCACCAGGCCACGCTGGTGCCGCCCACCGGGACGGGACGGGCACCGGCGGACCACCCCGGGATCACCTTCGCCCGGGGCCGGGGCTACCGGCTGGAACAGGTCGAACGACGGTCGGTGCTCACCGTCCCCCTCGACCCCGTCGTCCTGGAGGGCCACGTCACCGCCGCCCGGGCCCGCTCCCGCGACTACCGGCTGCACACCTGGCACGACGAGATCCCCGACCGGTGGGCCGAGGGGTTCGCGGTCCTGGAGACGCGCATGTCCACCGACGTACCCAGCGGTGAGATGGACTGGGCCGAGGAGGTCTGGGACGCCGACCGGGTCGGCGACCTCGTCGCCCGCTTCCACCAGGGCCGCCAGGAGATCCTCGTCACGGCCGCCGAGCACGTCGGCACCGGTGAGCTCGTCGCCATGACGATGCTCGCCCACCGTGCCGGCCCCGGTCCGTCCGCCGACCAGGAGGACACGATCGTGCTGCGGCACCACCGCGGCCACCGCCTCGGCCTGCTCGTCAAGGCCGTCAACCTCCAGGCCCTGGCCCGTTCCCGCCCGCAGACCCGCCGGGTCCACACCTGGAACGCCGAGGAGAACGACCACATGCTCGCGATCAACGTCGCCCTCGGCTTCCGCCCCGAGGGCGGTGCGGCGACGCTCCGCGTCACGCGGGCCGCGCGCTGAGCCAGCTCTCCACGGTGTCGAGGCGGCGCGAGGTCTGCCCCGGCCAGTCGGCCTCCTGGACCCGGTGCGGGCCGGTGGCCAGGGACAGCAGCACCCCGGCTGTCCGGGTGAAGAGCTCGGCCGGGTCGACCACCCCGGCGAACCCGTTCGCGTAGCGCATCGCCAGGTCGTGCAGCCGCTCGGTGTCCCAGCCTCGCAGCAGGGACAGCGTCTCGACGTGCGCGACCAGGCACGCCAGGTCGTCCGCCCGGCGCCCCGGACCTGCCGAGTCCACGTCGAGGAGCCCCGTGATCCGACCGTCGTCACCGAGCATGACCTGCGACTCGTACAGGTCGCCGTGCGTCGGCTCCGCCGGTCCCTGCCCGGCGATCCGCCCGGCGACGACGGCGGCGAGCTGCGCCGCGCGGTCTGCCTCGGCCGGGAGGGCCGCGCCGATGACCGAGGCGTAGTGGGCCGCGTTCTCGCTCCACGACGCACGGTACGGGAGCTGCATCACGCCGTCGGGCAGCCGCTCGAGGAGGTCCACGACGTCGCCGGGCGGCGGCAGAGGGCCGTCGTCGCGCACCGCGTGACGCATCGACTCGCCGGTCAGCGGGGCGATGACCAGCAGACCGTCCGCGTTCCGACCCAGCGGCTTCGGCACCGGGAGGCCCGCGCCGGCGAGCAGCGCGTGCCGTGTGTAGAGCTCGTCGCCCTTCTCCGGGCGGACCACCTTGAGGAACACCCGGGCGCCCGGCGTGCTGGCCTCGATGACGGCCCGCCGGGTCGGACGGTAGGCGCGCACCCGCAGGGTCACCGGTCCCCGGGCCACCTCCGGGACACCGAGGTCCCCCAGCAGGGTGCTCACCGCGTCCGCGTCGTAGGCGGTGGCCAGCGCGGGCAGGCCCGGGTCGCCCGGGAACCGCCACACGGCGACCTCGTGCTCGCCGTCGTCCAGCGTCAGCACACCGGGCACCTGCTGGTCTCCCGGCCGGCCCAGGGACGCCCCGAGGGTCTCCGTGCGCACCTGGGACCCCGCGCCGTGCGTCCCGGCCGCCCCCTGGACCGCCCAACGCACCCGGGCCTTGTAGGCGACGGTGGTGGAGCGTCCCGGACGATGGTCGACCTGGCGTACCGCCCAGTCCACGAGCTCCCCACCGGCGGTCGAGACGGCCGTGGCGAGCAGCTCGGTCGCGTCGTCACCGGTGAGGAGCTCGAGGTTGCTGGTTCCCATCACCCCATCCTCGCCACGATCGGCCCTCGGCGCGCGAGATCGGCCCGACAGCGTGACGAGGTCGCGGAGCATCGGCTCAGCCTCCGAACATCTCCTTGAGGTCCCGGGTCTCCACGTCGGAGAGGTTGCTGCTGACCAGGGTGGCCTTGATGCCGTGCAGACGCTCCCGGAACCGGTCCGGGTCGCCCTGCTCCGTGATGAGGAACAGCCCCGACGTCCCCGGCACGACCTCCGCCTTGATCTTCTCCAGGTCCTCCTTCTTGATGCCGACGTCGGACAGCACCCGGCTCAGCCCGCCGATGGCCGCACCGGCCACCGCTCCCACGACGGGGATGAAGAACAGGGCACCGATGAGCAGCCCCCACAGCGCGCCCCAACCACCGGACTTCGCGGCGTCGTCGTTGACCCCGTGCGTGGTGGGGTGCTTCTCGCCCTCCGGCCACTCGACGACGGCGTGGTCGACCAGCGTGACCAGGCCCTCCGCGGCTGCGTCCTTGACGATCGCGGCAGCCCGGGCCGCACCCTCGGGGTCGTCGAACTTCCAGACCGTGAACATGGCCATGAGCGGGTCCTCTCTCCGTCCGAGGTGGCCGGGTCCGTCCCCGGCCGCTTCGATCCTGGCACCGGTGGTACCGGTGCGCCACAGGACGAGGACGGGTGTCGTGTGCGGACGACGTGCCCTACCCGAACGTGACGCCGGTCAGCTCCTGGGAGACGTCCCACAGACGCGACGCGTCCTCGGCCCGACGCAGCGGAGCCCACAGCCGCTGGGACCCCGGGGGGCCGCCGAGGTTCCCCGGCCACTGCGGCCCGTAGAGCTCGCCGTCCTGCGCCGTCGGGGACGTCGCGGCCATCAGCGCCGGCAGGGCGGCGCTCTCCACGGTCCCGACGGCGAGCCCGCGCTCCGAGAGCCACCGGATCATCCGCACGTCCCGGGTGTCCGCCGCGCGACCCACCTCGGGACGCGCCGCGAGCAGACTGGTCGGCGCGACCCCGGGATGGGCGAGGTTGCTCGTGATCCCCCATCCCGCGGCCCTGCTGCGGCGGTCGAGCTCCAGGCCGAACAGCCCGCACGCGATCTTCGACTGCCGGTAGGACCGCATGCCGTCGTAGTCCTGCACGGCGTTGAGGTCGTCCCAGCCGATCGAGCCGCGGCGGGCGGCGATGCTGGTCTGCGAGGTCACCCTCGCACGCCCTGCGCGGAGCAGCGGCAGGAGGCGGCCGGTGAGGGCGAAGTGCCCGAGGTGGTTCGTGCCGAGCTGCAGCTCGAACCCGTCGGTGGTGGTCCGCCGCTCCGGGGGTGTCATCACCCCGGCGTTGTTGACGAGCAGATGGATCGGCGCGCCGTCGTCACGCAGCCGGTCGCCGAACGCCTCGATCGAGGCCAAGGAGGACAGGTCGAGCTCTTCCAGGACCAGTCTGGCCCCCGGATGCTGCTCGCGGACGGCCGCGGCCGCACGGTCCCCCTTGTCCATGTTGCGGACCGGCATGACCACCTCGGCACCGGCGGCAGCCAGTCGGGTCGTGATGCGCAGCCCCAGACCGTCGCTGGCGCCCGTCACCACCGTGCGACGGGTGGTGAGGTCGGGGACGGCCAGGTCGTGCGTGCTGCGTGGCATGGGCTCTTCCGTTCTGCTCGGGTCGACGGCAGGACCAGGCTCCCCCGAGCCACGCTGCTCATCCACGGCCTGACGATCCGTGGCTGAGCGGACACCTCCGCGAGAGGATGCCTGCATGATCGACCGGACGGGCCTGGCGGAGTTCCTCCGACGACGGCGCGAGGCGCTGCAGCCGGAGGACGTCGGCCTCCCCCGCGGGCGACGACGACGCACCGGCGGTCTCCGGCGCGAGGAGGTCGCCGTCCTGTGCCACATGTCGACCGACTACTACGCCCGGCTCGAACGTCAGCGCGGTCCGCACCCGTCGGCCCAGATGATCGCGTCGATCGCCCAGGGTCTCCACCTGACCCTCGAGGAGCGCGACCACCTCTTCCGGCTCGCCGGCCACGAGCCGCCGTCGACGGGTCCCGGCGGTGATCACCTCAGTCCCGGCGTGCTGCGGATCTTCGACCGGCTCACCGACACCCCGGCGGAGATCGTCACGGAGCTGGGCGAGACGCTGCGCCAGACCTCGCTCGGCGTCGCGCTCCTCGGCGACAACGGCCGGTACAGCGGCCCGTCGCGGAGTATCGGGTACCGGTGGTTCACCGACCCGGTCGCTCGTGATCTCGTCCCGCCCGAGGACCACGCCTTCACCTCCCGGATGTACGCCTCGGGGCTGCGGCGCGTGCTGACCCTCCGCGGGCCCGGTTCGCGGGCCGCGGAGCTCGCCCGGCTGCTCACCGACCGCAGCGAGGAGTTCCGCGACCTGTGGGCGGCGCACGAGATCGGGGTCAGGCCCAGGGACGTCAAGCGCTATCTGCACCCCACCGTCGGGCTCGTCGAGCTGAGCTGCCAGGTCATGCTGGACCCCGAGCAGGCCCACTCGCTGCTCGTCTACACCGCCGAGCCGGGAAGCGAGAGCTCCGAGAAGCTGCGCCTGCTCTCGGTGGTCGGAGCATCGGCGACGCCGTGAGACCCCGGAGGACCGAGACGGCTACGCACAGGAGCCGTGCAGTCACTACCGTAGGGTCCATGACGACCTCTCCTGTCGACGCCACCACCACGTCCGCCTGGGCCGGCCTCCAGCGGCACCGCGACGAGCTCCGGGCCGACCTGCGGGGCTGGTTCGCCGCCGACCCGGGGCGCGCCGAGCGGCACAGCCACGCCGCCGGCGACCTGTTCGTCGACCTGTCGAAGAACCTCGCGACCGACGAGACCTACGACCTCCTCGTCTCCCTGGCCCGCGAGGTGCGGCTGCCCGAGCGTGTGGAGGCCATGTTCACCGGCGAGCGCATCAACGTCACCGAGGACCGCGCCGTCCTGCACACGGCGCTGCGTCGCGCGCCCGGCACGCAGCCGCCGCTCGTCGTCGACGGCCAGGACGTCGACGCCGACGTCGCCCGCGAGCTCGACCGGCTCAGCGCCTTCGCGGACAAGGTGCGGTCCGGCGAGTGGACCGGCGTCACCGGCAAGCCCGTCACCACGATCGTGAACATCGGCATCGGAGGCTCCGACCTCGGCCCGGTGATGGTCTACGAGGCGCTCGCGCCCTACCTCCGGGACGGGCTGGAAGCCCGGTTCGTCTCCAACATCGACCCCACGGACGTCGCGCAGACCACCGCCGGCCTGGACCCGGAGACGACGCTGTTCATCGTCGCCTCCAAGACCTTCGGCACGCTCGAGACCCTGACCAACGCCCGGCTCGCCCGCGCCTGGCTCTGGGACGCCCTGGTCGCCGCCGGGGCCATCGAGGACACCGACTCCGCGCGGCAGGCCGCCGTCGGGCAGCACTTCGTCGCGGTCTCCACCGCGCTCGACAAGGTCGCCGCGTTCGGGATCGACCCGGACAACGCCTTCGGGTTCTGGGACTGGGTCGGCGGCCGCTACTCGGTGGACTCCGCGATCGGCCTGTCCCTGGCGATCGCGTTCGGCCCCGAACGGTTCCGCGAGCTGCTCGCCGGGTTCCGCACGATGGACGAGCACTTCCGCACCGCGCCGCTCGAGCAGAACGTGCCCGTGCTGATGGGCCTGCTCAACGTCTGGTACACCAACTTCCACGACGCGCACACGCACGCCGTGCTGCCCTACGCCCAGCAGCTGCACCGCTTCCCGGCCTACCTGCAGCAGCTCACCATGGAGTCGAACGGCAAGTCCGTGCGCTGGGACGGCTCGGACGTGACCACCCAGACCGGTGAGGTCTTCTGGGGCGAGCCGGGCACCAACGGCCAGCACGCGTTCTACCAGCTCATCCACCAGGGCACCCGGACGATCCCGGCGGACTTCCTCGCCTTCGCGACGCCGGCCTACCCGCTCACCGACCACGATGGTGATGGCAAGGCGGTGCAGCCCGGTGCCGACGTCCACGAGCTGTTCCTGGCGAACTTCTTCGCCCAGACCAAGGCGCTCGCGTTCGGCAAGACGGCCGACGAGGTCCGCGCCGAGGGCACCGACGAGTCGATCGTCCCCGCCCGCGTCTTCTCCGGGAACCGACCGACGACCTCCGTCATCGCCCCGGCCCTCACCCCGTCCGTGCTGGGCCAGCTGATCGCCCTGTACGAGCACATCACGTTCGTCCAGGGTGTCGTGTGGGGCATCGACTCGTTCGACCAGTGGGGGGTGGAGCTCGGCAAGAAGCTCGCCCTGGAGATCGCCCCGGCCGTGTCGGGCGACGACGCCACCCTCGACGCACAGGACTCCTCGACCCGGGCGCTCATCGCGTACTACCGGTCGCACCGGTCCTGACCCGCGGCCCCATGCCTCCACTCGATCCGCGGGCGGTCCTGGCCGGCCGCCCGACAGCGCGCCCGTCGGTGGGCACGATCATCACGATCGCCGTGTCCTCGGTGTGCCTGGTCGTGGCGCTGAGGATCATGCTGCACGACGGCGCGACGGGCGTCGGCGCGGCCGTCGTCCTCGCGGTCGCCCCGCTGCCCCTGCTGCTCGCCGGCATCCTGGCCCTGGACCGTCTGGAGCCGGAACCACCCGACGCGCTCGTCGCCGCGTTCGGGTGGGGAGCGGGCGTCGCGGTGCTGATCGCCATGCTGCTCAACACCGCGGGCCTGGACCTGGTGTGGGGGCCGATGCTGGGCGCCGAGCTCGGCATGTACGCCACCGCGGCGATCACCGCACCGGTGGTGGAGGAGGTGCTCAAGGGTGCCGTGCTGGTGGGCCTGCTGTGGTTCCGCCGCAACGAGCTCAACGGCCCCACCGACGGGATCATCTACGGGTCGATGGTGGCCCTCGGCTTCGCCGTCGTGGAGAACATCAGCTACTACACCTTCGCCCCGCCGGGCACGCTGGCACTGACCTTCACGGTGCGGGGCATCGCCTCGCCGCTCCTGCACCCGCTGTGCACGGCCCTGACCGGGATCGGGGTCGCGGCGGCCGCCCTGCGCCCGGCCGGCCGGAGCCGGGTCGCGCCGGTCCTGGGCGGCCTCCTCGGCGCGATCGCGCTGCACTCGCTGTGGAACGCGTCGTCGGCGTTCGGGCTGTTCGGTCTGGGCGTGGCGTACCTCGTCGGCGTCGGAGTGCTCGTCGCCCTGGGCATCGTGCTGCACCGCGACCGGAAGCGGATCGTCGGACTCATCCGGACCCACCTGCCGCAGTACCAGGAGACCGGCGTGGTGACGCCGCCCGACGTCTGGATGCTGTCGTCCCTGCACCGCCGCCAGCAGGCCCGGGCACACGTCCGATCGACCCGCGGACGTGGCCCGGCCCGGGCGCTGGCGGACTACCAGCAGGCGGCCACGGAGCTCGCCATGCTGCACCGGCGTCGAGCCCTCGGCCTGGTGCCCGACACCGAGTTCGTGGCGCGCCGCGACCCGCTGCTGCTGCTCATGCACCACGCCCGGCACGCGTTCACACGCTGAGGCCGGCCCCGGACGCAGTGCTGCCCTCCCACCGCGCGCCGGTGGGAGGGCAGTACCGGCCGATCAGCCCGCCGCGTTCCGGCGGGCCGCGCGCACCCCGTAGGCCCCTGCGAGGGTCAGGAGCACGGCCAGGGCGAGGATGCCGGCGATCGTGGCGCCGGTGCGGGGCAGCGACCCGATCGGGGTGTTGATCGTGTCCGGTCCCTCCTTGCCCGTCTCACCCGGCGGGGTCGACCCCGGTGGGTTGTCCCCGGGCGGGGTGGCGCATGCCTCGGCGGTGCCGGTCAGGTCGTTGTGACCGATCCCCGCGACGTTGACGAAGCCGCCCGGCTCACCGGACCCCGGCTCGGGGCAGGTGAAGGTCGAGGCGTCCGCCGCGGACTCGTCCAGCGTCGCGGTGACCTGCACCCGGTAGGTGTGACCACCACCGGCCCGCAGGGGCACGTCGGTGGAGATCACGGTCGACTCGGAACCCTCGGCCCCCAGACCCGTCCACGACGGTGAGACCTCAGCAGCGTCCGGAGCGTCCGTCACCGTCGCCGAGGTCACCTCGATCCCGGCACCGAACCGCAGCCGGTCGGTCAAGGTGTAGACCCCCCGGGCGGCACCGTCGTTGATCGCGACGATGTCGTAGGTGATGGTCCACACCCCGTCGTCCACGCCCGGCTCACCGACGACCGACTTGGTGATGTCGATCGAGGGCAGCTCCGCGCAGTCGGTGTCAGTGACCTGGTTGCCGTTCTCGTCGGTCAGGGTCGCCGCGTTGTTGAGCCCCTGGGAGACCAGGTTCGACCCGGTGGGTTCGGTGCAGGCCGGCGAACCGGTCCCGTCCGCACCCACGTCCGAGCTGTCGAACGTCAGCGGCACGTCCGCGACCACCGTGACCGTGTAGACGTGCGGGGCGTACCCGTCGTCGTCCAGCCCGGCGATCGACACGTCCGTGGCGATGCGCTGCTGGCCGGCGCCGTCGAACCCGCCGTCGAGGGTCACACCCTCGGGGCCGGTCACCGAGACGGAGTCCACCGTGATCACCGGAGCGAAGAGGAGCTCGTCGTCCAGGTCGTACGTCGTGGCCTCACGACCGACGTTGCCCACCGTCAGGTCGTAGACGACCTCCCACTGCCCGTCACCCACAGGCTCCGCAGAGACCAACGCCTTGTCCAGCGTCGGCTTGCCCGAACGCACGCACTCGGCGTCGGAGCCTTCGATGCCGTTCCAGGTGACGTCCGCGACGTTGACCAGCGCCCCGTCGACGGCGTCGCCGCCACTGGTGCACTCGTCGGTGTCCGGCAGGACGACGTCGGACAGGTCCGCCGCATACCGCACCGTCACCGTGTAGGTGTGCACCACCGACGCACCGGTCGCGCCCGCGATCGGCTGATCGGTCACGATCAGCGTGTCCTCGATCCCGTCGAACCCGCCGTTGATCCCGACCGAGTCCTCGACGTCGGTGGTCACGTCCTGGATGCCGACGACGGAGATGCCCGTGCCCCACGCGAGGCTGTCGGTCAGGTCGTAGTCACCGGCACCCGGACCACGGTTGGTCACGACGAGCTCGTACGTCACGTCGTACTGACCGTCGACGCCGTCGACCGGGCTCACCGCACCCGAGATCGACTTGGTGACGTCGACAAGCGGCGGTTCGGTGCACGCGTCGTCAGTCTGCGGCTCGCCGTTGTGGACCAGCGCCGCAGTGTTGGCGAAGCCACCCGGCTCCCCCGACCCCGGCTCAGGGCACTCCAGCGTCTCCGGTGTGACCACCTCGAGGTCCAACGAGGCCACGACCTCGACCTGGAACGTGTGCGACGCACCAGCATCGAGCATCTGACCAGTGACGATCACGTTCTCCGCCGAGCCGGTGGTGCCCTGCCCGGTCCATCCGGTGTTCGGCGTCACCCCTGCGGGTGCCGAGACGATAGCGGACTCGACCACGTCGATGCCCTCGCCGTACCGCAGCTCGTCGGACAGGTCGTAGTCACCCGCAGCCTGACCCACGTTCGACGCGGTCACGTCGTACGTGATCGTCCAGGTACCGTCGCCGTTGGCCACCGGGCTGTCCTCGGACAGCTCCTTGTCCATGATGATCAGCGGCACGCTCGGGCACACGTCGTCGAGCGCGACGATGCCGTTGCTGGTCAGGCTGGTCGAGTTCGCCAGACCACCGGCCTCACCACTGCCCGGCGGCGGGCACTCCAGCACGGACGGGTCGATCGTGGCCTCGTCCATCTGGACAGTGACCTCGACCTGGTAGGTGTGGGTCCCACCCACCGGCATGGTCACCTCGGCGGCGACCAGGTTCTCCGGGTCGGATTCCTCGGCCCCCAGACCCGTCCACCCCGGGTTGGTCTCGACCCCGTCCGGCGCCGTGATCACCCCGGCCTCGACGATCTCGATGCCCTCACCGAAGTGCAGCCGGTCGGTCACGTCGTAGTCCGCCGGGTCGCCACCCACGTGCTCGGCGACGATGTCGTAGACCACCGTCCAGGTCCCGTCGCCGTTCGGCGTCGGGCCGGCACCGACCGTCTTGTCCACGAGCACCACGCCCACGCCGACGCAGGCGCTAGCGTCGTCGGTCAGGTCGTTGTGCTCGATCTCCGCGGTGTTCGACAGGCCACCCGGACCGCCCTCGCCGAGAGCGGAGCACGGCGTGATCACCGGTTGCCCCTCGGTACCCTCGACCAGACCGACCACGACCTCCACCTGGTACGTGTGGCTCTCGCCCGCAGGCAGGCTGACGTCCGAGGCGATGACGTTCTGCGCGTCACCCTCGGCACCCAGACCCGTCCACGATGCGTTCGGCGTCACACCGTCCGGCGCCGAGACCACCGCGCCCGAGACGACCTCGAGGTCACCGTCGGCGGTCATGCGGTCCGTCACCTCGTAGGTGCCGTCGACGGCGCCCCCGTTGGTGGCGACGACGTCGTAGGTCACCGTCCAGGTCGCGTCACCGTTCGGGGTCGGGCCCGCGGACACGGTCTTGTCGACGTCGATCGACGGGACCCGTGCGCACGCCTGGTCGGGTTCCACCTCGCCGTTGCTCTTGGTCAGCTCCGAGGTGTTGTTGAACCCCTGCTCGGCGTCGCCCTCGGCCGGGCAGTCCGTCGAGTCCGGGTCCGCACCCGCGCCCTCGAGCTGCAGCGGCACGTCCGCGATCACGGTCAGCACGTACTCGTGCGGGGCGTACCCGTCGTCGTCGTTGCCGGCCAGCGGCACGTCCGACGCGATCAGCACGTCGTCCTGACCGTCCCAGGCCGGGTCGGCCAACGTCACGCCGTCCGGAGAACCGGTCACCTCGGCCGAGACGATCGTGGCCTGGTCGGTGAACCGCAGCGTGTCGTCCAGCGAGTACGACGTCGACGCCGTCGAGGTGTTGGACACCTCGATGCCGTAGACGACCTCCCACTGCCCGTCACCGATCGGCGTGGCCGAGACCAGCTCCTTGGCGTGGGTCGGGTCGCCGTCCACCTCGAACCCGGCCGGGTCGCAGTTGATCGACGGCGGGACCTGCGAGTCCTCGGGGACGTCCGCCGCCGCGCACGCCGTGTTCACCACGCCGTCGCCCACGGACTCGTCCGCCACGATCTCGAACTCGTGGACCTCCTCCTCGCCCGGGGCCAGCTCGTCGATCGTGAACGACCCCAGCTCGGGCTGCAGGTCGTCCGAGACCTCGATACCCGTCAGCGTCCCCTGACCGGTGTTCTCCACCACGATCCGGTACCGGATCGTGTCGCCGACCTTGAACGACGGGTAGTCCTCGACGGTGTTCGCGTCACGCCACTCCCCGTCGAGGTCCTGCACGTACTTCTTCAGCGACGCCGAGTAGTAGTTCGCCACCGTGATCGGCGCGGACGTGCGCATCACCAGCTCGGTGTGGCCGTCCCGCGCCTGAGCGCGGTTGACCAGCACGTCCCCGCCCTCCACACCGTCCGTGGCCACGTTCAGCGTGAACTGCTGCGTCGCGCCCGGAGCGAGCTCCGGCCCGATGACGCGCACCGCGGTCGCGTCGGTGGTGAACGTCGTCGACCACCCGACCGTGTTGCCCGCCACGTCGCCCGCGGCACCGTTGGAGGCGTCCGCCGGGTCGTCGCTGAGCGTCGCCGGGTCGGCCGTCGTGTAGTAGACGGTGGCGCCGCCCACGGCGTCCACTCCCGTCAGCGCGTAGGAGCCCGCGAAGTCGGTGCCGCGCTCGTCACCGTTGAACGGCAGGATGTCGATCGTGTCGGTGTAGTCCTGCGCCAGCGGGTCGAAGGACCGCAGCGTCACCGTCCACGAGCCCTCACCCACACCGTCGCCGTCGGGGTTCGGGATGAACGGCGTGTCCGCCGACTTCCCGATCGTCGTGTACCCGGCGGTCGACACCGTCACCTGTGCCGTGGCAGCCAGCGACGTGGCTCCTTCGGCGGAAGCCGTGACACTGTTCGTCAGCGTCTGCCCGGGGTCGACCGAGGAGTCGGCGACGGCCTGGTAGGTGAGCGGGACCTGGGTGTTCGTGAGTACTCCGTCGAGGACCCACGTCAGGACCTCATGCCCTTCGTCGTCGGTGGACACCACCGGCGCCGGCGATGCCGACCCGGGAACGTAGGTCATCCCCGCCGGCAAGGTGTCGACGAGCTCGAAGCCGTCGACGGTCTCCTCCACCGGCCCGGTACCGTTCGCCGAGTAGGTCAGGGTGAAGCTCGCGGGCTCGCCCGGCTGGACGACAGCCCGGTCGACGGTCTTGCTCACCGCCGGGGTGATCCCGACGATGCGTACGATGTCGCGGCCGTTGGCCGTGAAGGGGTAGCGGGCGTCCGGGGTGAGGAGCGAGCCGCCGGCATCGTCCGGGGTCGTGCCCCGGTTCACGTTCACCCACGTCCCGTTGCGGGCGACCTCGCCGAACATCCAGATGTCCTGGCCGACGGCGACGTCGTCGTTGACCGTCTGGCGGACGGTCAGGGGGGCGTTCTGTGCCCCCTGGATCGCGGAGAACGGGTAGGTCACGCGCACCGCCTTGACCGCGGACGGGTCGGCCGGCTCGACAGTGGTCCAGCCACCGGGATCGTTCGCGCACCGGAAGGCGTTCGGGTCGTACGACGCGCTGTCCGGATCAAGCGTGGCTGCTCCGCCGACGTACCACTCCATGGTCGAGTCGACCGGATCACCGGCCCACCCGTACCGGTGCTCGGCGAACTCGTAGCTCACGTAGCGGGTGTCGAGCACTGCGCACTGGGAGAACGTGTCCGTCGCGGGGTAGGAACCTTGCCCATAGGAGACGTTCGTCACGGACTGGACCTCTGCCCCCGGAGCGACGCGGAACTGGTCGCTCCACCAGCTGGGTACCGGGTATCCGGTCGATTCGGGCTGCCAGGCGCTGCTCCAGGCGCCGGTCGTCCATGTCTTCGACGACGTGTTGTTGGCCGGGTCGTCCGTGCTCTCCGCTCCGCCCGGCGACGTGTACGTCGGCGCAGTCGACGACAGTGCCAACGTGTCGTTCTGCGTGCCGTCGACACGGAAGGTCACGCTGCCGCTGGCGATCGCGTCCCGATCCGTGGGCAGCGCCAGCCCGACCGAGTCGAGCGACGGGACCTGCAGGCGCGAGTAGTCGATCCCGGAGAGTGTCAGCAGGAAGCTGCCCGGCGTTCCTGTCTCAGTGAGGGTGCACGAGTCGACGAAGGAGGTCAGCTGCTCGTCGGGGTGGTCCCCACCGGACCACGGGTGCCCGGACGCGCGACCCTCCGTGAACGCCGAGCAGGCGTCCGGCGCGACCGCCACCGCGGCGCCCGAGCCCGCAGCCACGTCGAGCGTGTACGACACCGTGTCCGGGCCGGGGTCGCTGCCCGCACCGAGGAAGAGCGTCCACTGGAAGGCGACGTCGACACTCGACGCTTCCCTGGTCACACCGGTGACCGAGGACTGCCAGGCGATGTCCATCAGGAACGGGTTCTCGATCGTGATCGGAGGAAGCTCCACCGCCTGCCCGTCGATCTCCCCCGAGGCCTCGAGCTGGCTGCCCGTCTCGCCGTCCGCGACGATCGCGGTCTGCAGCACGTACGCCGTGCCCTGGTCCTGGGTGCCGATGTTGCACACCAGGGTCCGCCCGTCCTCGGAGATCTCCGAGACCGGGTCGACCCCCTCCGTGAGACAGGCGTCGGGCAGCTCGCTGAAGAACCCGTTGTCGAGCGTCAGCGTGAAGTTCACGTCGTCGACCGGGTCGTTCGACGGGGCAGGAGCGTCGTCGTTGACGTTCACCCGCCACTCCGCGTTGACCACGTCGCCCGAAGCCACGGTGTCCGGCGTGTCGTCGGCCCAGCGTGCGGTGATCTCGTACACGGGATCTGCCGCGACCGGTGCCGCGAGGCCCACGAGACCAGCGCCAACCATGACGAGCGCCGTTCCCGCGCCCGCGGCCCGGCGCCAGACCGAGGGGCGCAGGGCCGGACGGTGTCGAGCACTCGGCGGCGCGGAGCCCTCGTGACGTCCTGCGCTGTCACCACCTGGTCGGTCCATCCTCATGGTTCCCCCTCTGGCTACGGCCGCACGCCCGTCGCGTGCATCACCAGTCATGAGACCGGGGCGGCTCGGACCGTGCGCGGCGAACCCGAGAATTTGGTGCACCACTTCATGCACTGCGAGTGACTTTTCACCCGCTCGCTCTGCTATGGGCGCTCGACGACGTCGCGCGTCCCGGCCCGCGGACGGAGCGTCACGACCGCCGCCGCGGCCGCCAGGACCGCGACGGTGGCGAAGAGCCCGCCGTAGCCACCGGTGAGCCGGAAGACGGCGTACCCGAGCAACGGTGCGAACGCCTGCGGCAGCGTCGTGGCCGCGCCCAGGAGCCCCAGGTCGTGCCCGGCGTCCCGCAGCGACGGCATGCGGTCGACGAGGTCCGCGAGCTGCACGGTGAAGAAGGTCCCGGTAGCGATCCCCGCGAGCGCCGCGTAGGCGACGACGGCGCCCGTATCGGTCGACAGCGCCGGGAGCAGGGCGGCGACGCACAGCAGCAGGCATCCGGCAACGAGGAAGGGGCGGCGTGACCCGACGGCGTCGGACCACCGGCCCGCGACCACCGCACCCGTCGTCGCGGCCACGAGGTGGATCACCACGAGGAGGCCGGAGAGCCTCGCCGCCTCCGGCATGGTCAGACCGGTCCGGTCGACCAGCACGTAGAGCTGGTAGGCGACGACCATCTGGGTGCCGCCGACCAGGAGGCACCGCGACAGCAGGGCGCTGCGGAGGGTGGGCCGAGCGAGTGCCCGGCGCAGCGCGGACCACCGGGGGGCGTCCGGCAGCCGATCGGGCGGCTGGGTCCAGGTGGCCGGGCGCGCACGCCGCGCCGCGGCGAGGAAGGCCCAGGCGCCGCCCGCGGCGACAGCACCGGCCACCACCGCCGCAGCCGTGGGGTCGCCGACCAGTCGCCCGGCGAGCACCGCGCCGACGGCGCTGCCCAGCCCGGTCCCCAGAGCGAGCGCGGCGGACCCGGTGCCGCGACGGTGCCGCGGGACGTCGTCGGCGACCGCGGCGGCCATCGCGGCGTCGACCATGTTGAGCGTCACCTGCCCGACCACCCACAGGAGGCCGAGGGCGAGGACCGTCGTCGCGCTCGGCATCAGCGCCACCGCGATCCCCCCGAGAGTGCCGCCCGCCGCGGCCCAGGGGGCGCGCCGGCCCCAGCGGCTGCGGGTGCGGTCGGACAACGCACCGACCACCGGCAGGGTGAGCGCCGTCAGGGCCGAGGAGGCGAAGGAGACCACGGCGAGCGCCCGCTCCTTGCCGTCGGGGGCGAGGTCGGCGAGCTGGAGGGGCAGCAGCACGGCGACCACCGCCGCGAGCGCCACGTACACCGAGAGCTGGCCGGCGAAGATCCAGCCGAGGGTGCGGCGCACCGATGCCGGGGCAGACGGAGCGGTCACAGCAGTCCGCGGCGCCGTGCGACGACGAGCGCGTCCGCCCGCGACCTGACGCCGAGCTTGCGGTACAGGGTGCGGGTCTGCGACTTGATCGTGTGCAACGTGACGTGCAGCCGTGCCGCGAGCTGGGGGCCACCGAGTCCTTCCGCGAGCCCCTGCAGGACGACCTGCTCACGCTCGGTGAGCTGAACCACGGCTGTGCGCGCGGGCACGATCGCAGGCAGGTCGGGCAGGGCCGCGATCTCCTGGCTCAGGTCTGGGTCGTGAGCGGCGAGGGACACGAGGCGCGCACGATCCTCGGCGGGGACGAACAACCACGGCAGCCTCGTCGTCCCGGGCCGGAACGCGCCCGCCAGCGCGCGCCGAGCGACGTCGTCGTGCCCCCGTCGTGCCGCCGCCGACGCGAGCACGAGCCGCAGGTCCGTCTCGACGAAGCACCCCGCTGGCATCGCCGTCGGCACACCAGCCCTCTCCAGAGCCGTAGCGACGTCGCCCGCAGCGAGGCGCGCCCTGGCGGTGGCGGCTCGTACCGCCGGGTGGTCCGCGTCCAGCCGTCTCAGTCGCAGCATCGCTGCGTCCGGCTGGTCGGTCGCGAGGAGGGCGGTGGCCTCGAGCGCGCCGAGCGTCTGCGGCCAGTACGACGCCGGTCCCTTCCCTCGGCGGTCGTGCGCGCGCGCCAGGGTCACCAGGGCCCCGGTGGCGTTGCCGCGCACGAGGTCGACCGTCGCGTCGACGAGGACGTGCACCGGCCAGAACTCGTTGGTCTCCATCTCGGTGTCGAGGCTGCGCAGCAGCTCGTCCGCGTGGTCGGGCTGCTGGTCCTCCAGGGCGACGACGGCACGGGCCAGCCGGGCCGTCGACGCACGGTAGGGCCCCAGGGAGTGCTCCACTTCGTCGTCGGACGGCAGCTCGGACAGCTCGGCCGCCGCGTCGGCGACACGACCAGCGACCGCCGCGAAAAGCGCCACGCGGGTCCTGCGCAGGGCCGACACGTCGGTGGGGTCGTGATCGTCGACGTCGGTCGCGCGGGCGAGGTCCAGGGCTGCCACCACGTCGCCGTCCGCGAACAACGACGAGGCGAGCTGGATCGAGACGACGGGCCGGACGAGGTCGACGTCCGGCTCCGCACCGCGCTCGGCCGCCTCGAGAGCGGTGACCGCGCGACGCGCGACGGCCGCCGACCGACCGGTCTGGCCGAGCAGCCGTAGCCCGACCGACTCGATCGCCAGCAGCACGGCACGTTCACCGGTCTCCGCCCTGGGCAGGCGCCTCGCGATCGAGGCGATCAGCAGGGCGAGGTACTCGGCGGTGCGTGCCCGCCGCCCCGGCAGCGCGTTGGAGCAGATCGCGGCGGCCAGCGCGAGGTAGGGATGACGCAGGAGCTCACCGCGTGGCACGTCGGCGAGGGCCTGCAAGGTCCGCTCCGGGTCCAGCCGCGCCATCTGCGACCAGTGCACGAGGACGATCCGGCTCGCGGCATCGAAGTCGCGGCGGTGGACCGCGGCCCGCAACCCCTCGAAGTAGTCACCCCGCTGCAGTGCCCAGTCGACGACCTTCTCGAGAAGCTCGGCCTCCCGGAGTGGATCGTCGCGGTGCAACCGCTCGCGCAGCACGTGCCGTGTGACAGGAGTCAGGACGAAGACGTCACGCGCCACCGACCAGGTGCCGATACCCACCTGCTGCGCGGAGTCCGTCGCCGCCAGGGCGTCGGCGCCGACCAGCTGTGGCAGGAGCTCGCGTGGCACCGTGTCGGGCACGGCCAGCGCCTCCCAGGAACGAAGGACCTGTGGACCGTCGGCCAGCGCGGCGGGATCGGCAAGGTCGGAGGCCACCCTGGCCGCGATCTCGAGCATCGTCCGGTCCACCGCGGCGTTCAGACGGACGATCCCGCGCGTCTCGGCGACCAGGAGCGCCCGGACGGTGGCCGCCGTCCCGCCGGTCACACGGAGCACCCGTGCGGTCGCACGGTCGTCGAGCGCGACGCCGGCGAGTGCTGCCATCGCGCGGACCGCCTCCCCGTCGAGCGCCAGCGCGTCCCCCTCGAGCACCTGCACGCCGAGCCGGACCTCCGCCGTGGGCGACTCGAGGGCGGTCACGGCGCGGCACGTCGCCACGACCTGCAGGTCCGGCGCGTGCTCGAGCACGTCCAGGACGTCCTCGTCGGTGCCGGGGTCCTCACGAAGGTCGTAGGAGTCGAGGACGAGGAGGGAGCGGCCCGCGGCCCCAGCGTCGTGCACCGTTCCCACGATCTCGTCGCGCCCCGTGTGGCGCCGCACGCCGACCCAGGTGGCGCGTCCGCCCGACGCCGCATGCGCACGCAGGGCGTTCGCGGCCAGCAGAGACTTGCCCGTGCCGGCCGGTGCACGCACCACGACGAGGGGGTCGGACGCCAGCAGGCGTCGCTCCAGCTCCGGCCGTGGCAGGTGCCACGGCAGGGGTCGCGGTGGCCGATCGTCGTCGTCCGGCACGAGGCGCAGCGGTGGACGATCCCGCTCTGCACGACTTGTCCGTGCGCCCGCACGTGTCTGCCCCTGCGCGCTCCGCCCCCGATGCACCCGATGATGTTATCGACGGGCGGGCACCTCCGCAGGTCACAGCGCCGAAGGGCGTGGACCGATTTCATACCGTGTCTCATCCTCGGCGGCGGCTCGACGCCGCCCGCGCCCGGCTTGACTTGTTCCCATGGACCTGGACGCCCGTTCCCCGATCGACCCCGAGTGCGACGAGCAGGTCCGCACCGCGATCGCAGGCCGGGACCTGGACACGCTCGCGACCCTGTCCGACCGGCTGTGGCACCACCTGCCCGCTGCCTACGCACCCGAGCTGCTCGGTCTGCTGGCCGACCTGCCCGACACCGTGGTCGAGGCTCGCCCACGGCTCCTGCTCGCCGGTCTGGTC
Organism: Isoptericola halotolerans; assembly: GCF_013149785.1. Taxonomy (GTDB): domain Bacteria; phylum Actinomycetota; class Actinomycetes; order Actinomycetales; family Cellulomonadaceae; genus Isoptericola; species Isoptericola halotolerans. The sequence continues at coordinate 8,584 of NZ_JABEZU010000002.1, read as the reverse complement.
GCCCATCAGGTGGAGCACGGGGAGCACACCGCCGCTCTGCCCGTGGTCAAGCAGGCCGTCGTCACGCACGGCAGGCGGTACGCACGCACGGCGCGGAGCTTCCGGGAGCGGGCCGACGTGCTCGCGGCGGGCGTCTGCGCGGTGGTGTCCGCCCGCATGCACGGTGCCCACGCCGAGGCCCAGCGCCTCGCGGAGAAGGTGGCGCGGCACCTCGAGACCGACGCTCCGGCCCCGGGGCCGTGGAACGCGTCCAGGACCTCCACGCGTCCAGGACTGCTCGAGCTCCAGCAGGGCGTGACCGCCGTCCTGGCGGGGACGCCGGAGATCGCCGTCAACCACCTGAGTCGCTCGTACGCTGAGTCCGGCCCTGGCCCGTTCCAGCACTTCGCAGGTGCCGAGGCAGCCGCCGTGCTGGCGATGCTCGCGACATTCCGCGGCCATCCCGACCTGGCGCAGACGTGGTTGCGGCGCCACGAAGAGCTCGGCGAGGTGCCCGGTGCCCTGCGGCCCGCGCTCACCCTGCCGGCGCGAGTCGCCCGGGCACGCACGGCGCTCGACGCCCTGGACCGGGTCGGCGCCGAACGATGGCTGACCGAGGCCGGCGACACGGCGGACGCCGGGGAGCTGTGGCCGTTCCTCGCGGCGGTCCGTGCCGAGCACGCCCGGCTCTTCGGCGACCCGCTCAAGGGGCTGCTCCAGCTCGACGAGGCGTGCTTCGCCCACGGGGCCCGGGCAGACCGCTACGCGCCGGGCGGGCACGTCGTCGTCCGGGCCCGGGCGGACCTCCTCACCCAGGCCGGCGAGGGCTCGCAGGTGCTGCACCTCGCCCAGGCGGTGCCCGCCGACCTGTCCCTGCCGGTGGCGCAGGTCTACCTGCGCGCCGACGACGCGCGCGAGGCCGGCCGCATCGCCGCCCGCGCGATCCGCGACCCGGCGACCTCACCGCGCGACGCCGTCGGGCTCCGGCTCGTGCTCGCCGCCGCGCAGCACCGGCTCGGGGACGCCGACGCCGCCCGGGAGTCGGGTGCCGCCGCACGCCGCCTCGGCACCTCGATGCGGAGCACGCTGGTCTCGGTGCCGCTGGAGGACCGCGTCGCCCTGGCCGACCTCGGCGCGCTCGCGCCCGAGGACACCCTGCCCGACCTCGACGGCAACCACCGTCCGCTGCCGCTGGTCCGTCTCACGCGACGCGAGACCGTCGTCCTGCACGAGCTCGTCGACGGCGGCACGCTGTCCGCCGTCGCCGACCGACTGGGCGTCTCGGTCCACACGGTGCGCAGCCAGAGCAGCAGCCTGTACGCCAAGCTCGGTGCCTCGAGCCGGGCCGACGCGATCGCGCGCGCCGAGCACCTGGGTCTGCTCGCATCCCGCGACCGCTCCGAGGGTGCCTGACTCCTCGACCTCCCGGCCACGCCCCTCAGGCCGGGACGACGGCACAGCCGCGCCGGTCCAGCACCACGGCGACCTTGTCGTCCACCGCCGGCACCGAGCCGTCAGCGAGCGCCACGAGTCGCTGCTCGCCCGCACCGAGGTCGACGTCCACCGTCACCTCGCTGCGACCGCGTCGGAACGTGGTGGCGACGACGACGGCGGGCCATCTCTGTTCGCCACCGTCGTCGATCGCCGCGCCCGGCTCCACCCGCAGACCGGCCGGCCCGACGGCGAGCAGCCCGTCAGGGGCAGGGACGAACGCCTGGTACCCGAGGAACTCGGCGACCGTGCGCGAGGCCGGTGCACGCCACAGCTCCTCCGGCGGCGCAACCTGCAGCAGCCGGCCCGCGGACATCACGGCGACCCGGTCGGCCACGGTGAAGGCCTCGTCGTGGTCGTGAGTGACGAACACCGCAGTGGTCCCCGTGGCGTGCAGCACGGCGCGGATCTCGACGGCGAGCCGTTCGCGCAGCCCCCGGTCCAGGGCGGAGAGCGGCTCGTCGAGGAGCAGCAGCCGGGGCCGCGGTGCCAGGGACCGGGCCAGCGCCACCCGCTGCTTCTCCCCGCCGGACAGCTCGGCCACCGGGCGCGCACCGAACCCGTCCAGCCCGACGAGCGACAGGAGCTCGGTCACCCGCTCGGTGCGCTCGGCCCGCGGGCGGTCGGCCAGCCCGTAGCCCACGTTCCCGGCGACGTCCCGGTGCGGGAACAGCTGCCCGTCCTGGAAGAGCAGCCCGAAGCCGCGCCGGTGCACGGGGACGCCGTCCAGGTCGGACCCGTCGAAGGTGACGGCGCCGCCCGCCACGGGTTCCAGGCCCGCCACGGCCCGCAGCAGCGAGGACTTCCCGCACCCGCTCGGGCCCAGGAGGGCGAGCACCTCCCCGGCGGCGACGTCGAGCGAGACGCCGTCGACCGCCGTCGTGCCGGTCCGTCCGCGCCGCTGCCCGTAGCGCACGACGACGTCGCGCACCTCGAGGCCCCGTGGCCCGCCCATCAGAACTCCCCTCCGACGTCTCCGCGCATCCGTTCCGCCACCATCATGACCGTCGCGGTGAGCACGGCCAGCACCACGGACGCCGCGAGCGCCATCCCGTAGTTCTCCGCCCCCGGCTGCCCGATGAGCCGGAAGATGACCACCGGCAGCGTCGCCGCGTCGGGCCGTGCGAGGAACGACGTCGCGCCGAACTCCCCGAGCGACACCGCGAACGCGAACCCGACGGCCAGCCCCAGCGACCGTGCGGCCAACGACAGGTCCACGCTCGCCAGGACACGTCCGGGCGACGCGCCGAGCACGGCCGCCGCCTCCCGCAGCCGGGGGTCGATCGCACGGAGCACGGGCAGCATGGTGCGGACCACCAGCGGGATCGCCACCACCGCCTGGGCGATCGGCACCAGCAGGCCGGAGGTGCGCAGGTCGACGTCGAAGCCCAGCGGGCGGTCGAGCGTGATGAGGAACCCGAATCCGACGGTCACGGCGGACACCCCGAGCGGCAGCATGAACACCGCGTCCAGCCCGGCGACGGCCCGCCGCAGGCCCGGCGCACGCGGCCGCCGCGAGACCACCAGCACCACGAGCCCTCCGACCACCACGGCGATCAGCGTCGCGGTCGCAGCGATCCGCAGGGAGTTCGCGGTCGCCTCCCACACCGTCACGCTGAGGGCGTTGCGCCCGCCCGTGGTCCCGAGCGCGGCGTAGTTCGCGAACGACCAGCCACCGTCGGGCCCCCGGAACGACCGGGCCACGAGCCCGGCGAGCGGGAAGACCACCAACCCGACGACGACGGCGACGGTCACCGCGGCGGGCACCGCGTCGCGGGCGGTCCGCAGGTCCAGCAGGTGCGCACCGGAACGCTCGGAGGTCAGGTGCAGCGCACGTTCCCGCCGGGTGCGCAGGCGGGCGCTGACCAGCAGCGCCGCGACCACCACGACGAGCTGCAGCACGCTGAGCACCGCGGCGGCGCGCAGGTCGAGGAACTGCGTGGTGCGGATCCAGATCTCCGTCTCGATGGTGCCGTACCGCATCCCGCCGAGCACGAGGACGACGCCGAAGGCCGTCGAGCAGAACAGGAACACCACGGACGCCGCGGAGGCGATCGCCGGTCCCAGCGCGGGCAGCGTCACCGTGCGGAAGGCCCGCCACGGCGTCGCCCCCAGCGCCCGCGCCGCCTGCTCGGCCCGTGGGTCGAGCCGCTCCCACAGCCCGCCCACCGTGCGCACCACCACCGCATAGTTGAAGAAGACCAACGCGACCACGACGCCCGCGAAGCTCTCCTCCCACCCGAGCCAGCCGAGCGGACCGGACGGGGTGAACAGGTTGCGGAACGCGACACCGACGACGACGGTGGGCAGCACGAACGGCACCGTCACCAGCCCGCGCGCCAAGGTACGACCAGGGAACCGACATCTGTACAGCAGGTAGGCACCCGGCAGGCCGAGCAGCACGCTGAGGACCGTGCCCACGCTCGCCTGGGCGAGCGTCTGGCCGACCACCCGCCACGTGCGGGGCTGGCCCAGGACCTCCGCGAAACCGGAGAGGTCGAGCGCGCGCCCGCCCGCGCCGTCGTCGGCGAAGAAGCCCTGGACCACCAGGGCCACCACCGGCCAGGCGAAGAAGACGGCGAGGAAGACCAGCGGCACCGCGACGGCGGCACCCCAGGCAGGCCCTCCCCACCGCGGCCGGGGGCCCCGGCTCACCGAGGCTGGCGTCAGGTGACCCTGCGGCTCCGCTGCGGGCGAGTGGCTCGCTCCGCTGCGCCCCTCACCCTCGCGTCGCCTCCGGCTCACCGAGGCTGGCGTCAGGTGACCCTGCGGCTCCGCTGCGGGCGAGTGGCTCGCTCCGCTGCGCCCCTCACCCTCGCGTCGCCTCCGGCTCACCGAGGCTGGTGTCGGGTGACCCTGCGGCTCCGCTGCGGGCGAGTGGCTCGCTCCGCTGCGCCCCTCACCCTCGCGTCGCCTCCGGCTCACCCGATGACCGTGGCCGTCCACTGCTCGATCCACTCGTCACGGTGCTCGGCGATCTCCGGCGCCGGGACGTCGTACGGCTCGTCGGCCAGCGGGGCGAACTGCTCCCACTCGGCCGGCAGCTCGACGGACTCGTCCGCCGGGTACATGTACATGTTCTCCGGGATGTCGGCCTGGACCTCGGCCGAGGCGAGGAAGTCCACCAGCGCCCGAGCCCCGTCTGGGTTGTCGGTGCCGGCGAGGACACCGGCGTACTCGACCTGGCGGAAGCAGGTGTCCAGCAGCGCCGCCGTCGTCGACTCGCTGCCGTCCTCGGTGACCGTGAAGGCCGGTGACGTGGCGTACGACAGCACGACGGGTCGCTCACCGCCCTCTCCGGCGCCGGAGAAGTCCACGTAGTACGCGTCCGACCAGCCGTCGGTGACCCGCAGGCCGTTGTCGGCGAGCTCGGCCCACCAGTCCTGCCAACCGTCCTCGCCGAAGGCGCTGATCGTGGCCAGGAGGAACGCGAAACCGGGCGACGACGTCGCCGGGTTCGTCACCACCGTCAGGTCCGCGTAGGCCGGGTCGATGAGGTCCTCGAGGCCGGCCGGCGGCTCGAGGTCGGCGTCCTCGAACCACGCCGTGTCGACGTTGAGGCAGACGTCACCCCGGTCGATCGGGGTGAGGCCCTCCAGACCCGGCTCGACCTGGTCCGCCACGGACGGGTCGAGGTCGCCCGGTGCGTAGGGCTCGAACACCCCGGCCTGCGCGGCCCGGGAGGCGAACGTGTTGTCCACCCCGTAGACGACATCGCCCAGCGGGCTGTCCTGCGTGAGGACCAGCTGGTTGACCAGCGTGCCCGCGTCGCCGGCGGCCACGTGCTGCACCTCCAGGCCGGTGTCGGCCTCGAAGGACTCGAGCAGGCCGTCGCTCAGCGCGAAGGAGTCGTGGGTGACCAGCGTGACCGTCCCGGACAGCTCGGCCGACCCCGGCGGCACCGGCGTGTTCCCCTCCTCGCCGGGTGCCTCGCTCCCCGTGCAGGCGGCGAGAGCGGGGACGAGCCCGACGACGGCGAGGGTCGCCAGGGTGCGGCGGGTACGGATGGTCATGCGTCCTCCTCAGACGGATCTGAAGGGGGTCCGTCGTCCGCTGCCACGGTCGACGGGATCGAGAAGCCCGACTTCCTCCACCGGTGCTAGCCGGATCAGGTTCGAGGGTCTGCGGGAATCCGCACTCTCAGCGCTCGCTGGCGCTCCCCTGTCGTTCCCCCCGAGCCTACACACCCCGCGCACGCTACGGTGGTGCAGTCCGTCGGGCGGACGTCCCGACGCCGCCGCCAGTACTGGAGGATCTGTGGAGTCCGAGCTGTCCGAGCTGTCCGAGCCCTCGCTGGGCGTCAAGATCGGCACCGTCGCCGCGACGTTCGCGGCGGGGTGGGTCGCACAGAAGCTCATCAAGATCGTGTGGGAGAAGGCCACCGGCCACGACGCCCCCATCGACCTGGACGCGGACGACATCCCGATCGTGCAGGCGATCACGTTCGCCGCGGTCACCGGGGGGGTCGCCGTGCTCGCGCGCCGTCTGGCCCGCCAGGGGGTCACGAAGGCCGTGGACCGCCGCGCCAGGAGCATCTCGGTCACCTAGGGACGACGGCGCTGCTCCTCGGCAGGCGTTCAGCCCCGACCGCGCTGGCGCCGTCGGGCAAGCTGCGCCTCGTGCCCGTGAGGACGGTCGACGGGGTGCACGGCGCCCAGCGCGGTCGCGAGGCGTTCGTGCGGCTCGACGTCTGACGCCTTCATCGCGGCCACGATCTGTGCGGCCGCCGCCTGGACGGGGATGCCGGCCCGTGCGGCGACCTCACCGAGCTGGTCGCCTGCCTCGTCCTCGGGCAGGCCGTGCACCGCCATGAACGCACCCTTGGCCTGCTCGACGGCCGCGGCGGACACCATGGCCCGGCCGACGGCACGGTGGGACTCGCGGTCCAGCGCTTCGCGGGTGACAGGGCTGACGTCGAGCACGTAGCCCACGACGTGGGTCACCGCGCCGTCGTCGTCGTGCCGTGCCTGCCCTGTCACCACGACGGTGCGCGCCTTCCCGTGCGGGTCGACGATGCGGTGCGCGCTGCTGAACGGGCGCCCTGCTCGCAGCGCGACGACGGCCGTCCGGGACAGGCGCGCCCGGTCGTCCGGGTGGGTCTGCGACCGCACGACGTCCACGGTCGGCTCGATCTCACCCGGCTCCCGGCCGTGCATGCGATACACCTCGTCCGACCACCAGGTGCGACCCGAGGCGATCTCGACCCGGTAGCTGCCCACGACGAGCTGGACGCCGGCAGCGAGGGCCTCCGCCGCGCCGGACAGACCGATGCCCCCGGTGGTGCGGCGCGACGACGACCCGCTCATGACGACTCCCCCGGTTCCCGGGCGACGCCCGGCAGGACTGGTGTGCGGCCCACCGTACTCCCGCCTGCCCGAACTGCCACCGGAACCCGGTCAGGCGACGGGAGCGTTCACGGCCGTCGGGCCGTCCGCCGCGGCGACGGCGGCCCGCTCCCGGCGCAGCGCGCGCACCGAGTAGGCGATGGCCGCGAGCCACACCGTGACCAGCAGGGCGTAGACGACCGCGCTGCCGGTCGCGCCGAGCGAGACCAGGTCGGTGCCGAGCAGGGTGCGCGTGTTGATCAGGACGATGAACCCACCGACCGCGGAGCCGAGCACGCGCGGAGGCACGAGCCGGACGATCCAGGCGGCGATCGGCGCCGCGATCAGGCCGCCGACGAGCAGCGCGCCGGCCCATGCCAGGTTGACGCCGGCGGAGCCCAGCCCGACAAGAAATCCGAGGCTCGCCGCGACCGCGACGAAGAACTCGCTGGTGTCGATCGACCCGATCACCTTGCGCGGCTCGAGTCGACCGCTCGCCAGGATCGCCGGCGTCCCGACCGGGCCCCAGCCCCCGCCCCCCGTGGCGTCCATGAAGCCTGCGACGAGGCCGAGCGGGGTCAGGAACCGCTTGCGCAGCGGCTGGCCGAGCCGGTCGGTCCGCAGCCCGCGGAAGGTGAACCGCACCAGGACGTACAGTCCCAGGCCGAGCAGCAGCACGGACATCAGCGGCCCCGCGACCTCGGTCGAGAGCCAGGAGAGGAATGTCGCACCAGCGAACGCACCGACGGCACCGGGCACACCGATCCTTGCGACCACCCGCCAGTCGACGTTCCCGAAACGCCAGTGCGCGGCGCCGGACGCCAGGGTCGTCCCGATCTCGGCGAGGTGCACCGTGGCCGACGCCGCGGCCGGGTTGGTGCCGATCATCAGCAGGAGCGTCGTGGACGTCACCCCGTAGGCCATGCCGAGACTGCCGTCGACGAGCTGGGCACCCAGCCCGACGAGGGCGAGCAGAACGAGCGTCTTCACGAGAACCTCCGGTGTTGGTCGAGGTGGCCAACATACCCTATCGTTTTAGTCGGATACTAGCCTTCTCGTCGACCGGTCTCAGGCATCCGTCACCTCAGGGGTTCTCCCACGCCTCGTCGTCGGAGACCAACGCTCGGACCTCGTCCGGCACGCTGCCGCCGGCCAGGTCCGCGAGAGTGACCTGCTCCAGCACCGCGCGGACGTTCGCTCGCAGGGCCACCCACACGTGCAGGAGGGACGCAGCCGAGCCCGAGTAGTCGAGATCGGACGGGCGCTGATCCCGGACGTAGACGAGCGGACCGTCCACCGCCCGCACGACGTCGGCCACCGTCACGGCGTCCGCCGCTCGGGCGAGGACGTACCCACCGCCGGCCCCGCGGCGGCTGGCGACGATGCCCTCTCGCCGCAGGTCACGCAGGATGGCCTCGAGGAAGCGATGGGGGACGTCCTGGGCAGAAGCCAGCGCCTCCGCCGAGACCGGCGAGCTGTCCGTCGCCGCGGCGAGCTCGACCGACGCCCGCACCGCATAGTCAGCCTTGGCCGAGATCCTCACCGCTGCTGCCCCGTCTCCTCGCCGTCCTCCACGATCGGGCAGGTCGCCCGGTCCGAAGCATCCTAGTCGTCGCGTCCGGCCATCGCGTCCGAGCGAAGACCTCCACCAAAGCAGTCAGGCCCCCCGCACCGTGTGGTGTGGGGGGCCTGGCTGTGAATGGGTGTCCGGCGGCGTCCTACTCTCCCACCCCGTCTCCAGGGCAGTACCATCGGCGCTGAAGGGCTGAGCTTCCGGGTTCGGTATGGGA